>NZ_CP192436.1:0-2863427 GCF_050598105.1 Demequina aurantiaca | reverse complement strand
GATCCGCTGCGTCCCTTCTCATTGTCCACAGCTCTGTCCACAGAGGTGAATTGGCCGTCATCTATTCGTTACTCGGCGTTTCGGCGTGTCGGTGCCGAATTTGCATCCGAGATGGTGGAGCCTATCCTGTTCAAGCGGCGTATCCAACGTGAGTCGTCTGATTTGACCCCAGGTCCTGTTCGGCGTAACGTTAGTGCGCTGATTTGACCCACCCCTCAAACGTCTCGGAGTACACCCGTGAGCAAGCGGACTTTCCAGCCGAACATTCGCAAGCGCGCTAAGACGCATGGCTTCCGCCTGCGTATGCGCACCCGCGCCGGCCGATCAATTCTATCCACCCGTCGTCGCAAGGGCCGCGGGAAGATCTCGGCCTAAAGTTTGCTTCCAGCCAGCTCTCGCATGCGTGCAGCAACGGACTTTCAGTTCGCTATGCGGCGCGGGTGCAAGAGTGGTCGGAAGACGGCAGTTGTTTATATGGCACGAACCGGCGATGCGACGAGCATGGCCGGTTTTGCCGTATCCAAAGCAGTGGGAGGCGCCGTGATTCGTAACAGAGTCAAACGTCGCATGCGTGCGATCGTTGCGGAGAGTCTCCCCAACCTCCCTCCCGGCACATCCGTTGTGGTGAGGGCACTACCCGCTGCCGCCGATGCAACCTTTGCGCAATTGCGCGCCGACCTCACCGGCGCCCTAGCGGCAGCCGACGCCAAGGTCTCGGCGTGAACAGGCTCGGCTCCAAGACGGCCAAGGCCGCGAAGTCGGCGCCCAGTTCGGTCCTGATCTTTGCGATCCGGGGCTACCAGCAGGTGATTTCTCCCCTCACTGGTCCCCGTTGCAAGTACTACCCCTCCTGCTCCCACTACGGGCTCGAGGCAATCCAGCGTCACGGAGCGCTGACCGGCAGCGCCCTAGCTGCCTGGCGCGTGCTGCGCTGTAACCCGTGGAGCAATGGGGGCGTCGACGACGTTCCCGCTCCGGGACAGAAACGCTTTCGAGTTTCCCGAAACAACGCAGCGATGGCTGGAACCACTCCCGATGTCGCCTCCGCCACTAGCCTTCCGTCTCTGACTAGTAATTAAGGACTATCCGTGAATTTCATGATCATATTCAGGCCCATCGAAATTGTGGTGGCAGACATCATGGTGGTGTGGCACACCGTGCTGACCTGGCTGGGACTTGCTCCCGAGTCCGGCGCCGCGTGGGCACTGTCCATCGTCGGCCTCGTGGTGACCATCCGGATTATCTTGGTGCCGCTGTTCGTGAAGCAGATCAAGGCCTCGCGTGCAATGCAGATGATCGCGCCTGAGCTGAAGGCCGTCCAGGCCAAGTACAAGGGCAAGAAGGACCAGGCATCTCGCGAGGCTATGAGCCGCGAGACGATGGAGCTCTACTCCAAGCACAAGACCAACCCCTTCGCATCGTGTCTGCCCATGCTCGTGCAGGCACCAATCTTCTTCGCGCTGTTCCGCGTACTCAACTATGAGATCGGTCCCGACTCTGCGGGTATTGGCTGGCTGACTCCTACGCTCGCCGCGCAGGCAGACTCCGCCACGATCTTCGGTGCGCCGCTCTCCGCCACGTTCCTCGAAGAGGGATCATCCATGACCGTGAAGATCGTGGCTGCGGCCCTGATCGTCGCGATGGTGGCGACCACCTTCCTTACGCAGCGTCAGCTCACGCGTAAGAACATGCCGGCATCTGCTCTTGAGGGCCCAATGGCTCAGCAGCAGAAGGTGCTCATGTACATCCTTCCGTTCATCTTCGTTATCTCGGGACCCAACTTCCCCATCGGTGTTCTTATCTACTGGACCACCACCAACCTGTGGACCATGGGACAGCAGTTCTACGTCATTCGTCGCAACCCGACCCCCGGCTCCGACGCGGAGAAGACCTACAAGGCTCGCCTTGCTGCGAAGGCCGCTAAGAAGGGCGTGCCGCTGATCGACAGCAGCAACCCCGACCACCTCGTGATCGAGGCTGATGAGGCCGGCGAGACCGGTGGCCAGCGCGAGCAGCCCAAGAAGAAGCCTCGCAAGAAGCGCTAGGCGCTACCTTCCGGGCTCGTCGTGGGCCCACCTCAAGCCAGTTTTTCCATGCCACACCGCGGGACATGAGTACGTCCCCCGGCCCTCTGAGAAAGAACCCCGATGACTGAATCAAAGAACACCTCTTCCCTCGACGCTGAGGGCGACGCCGCCGCAGACTTTCTCGAGGAGCTGCTCGACATTCTCGATATGGATGGAGACATCGACATCTCGGTGGAGGCAGGTCGCGCCAAGGTGGCGATAGTCTCCGACGGTCCCGCACAGGATCTGCGCCGCCTAGTAGGACCGGACGGCGAGGTGCTCGATGCGCTTCAGGACCTCGCGCGTTTGGCCGTGCAGTCCGAGACCGGCGAGATGAGCCGGCTGATGCTCGACGTCGCGGAGTTCCGCGCGGGGCGCCGTGAGCGTCTCGCGGAGACGGCTCGCGAGGCAGTAGCTAAGGTGCAGGAATCGGGCAAGCCTCTTGCCCTTGCTTCGATGAACGCCTTCGAGCGCAAGGTCGTGCACGACGTTGTACTCGAGGCCGGACTACAGTCCGAGTCCGAGGGCGAGGACCCCGACCGCCACGTCGTAATTCTCCCGGCCGGCGAGTAGGCCAATCGGAGCGAGATGTTTCACGTGAAACAACTTGAGAGGTGGATCCGTTGACCGTTGAATCGAACGCCAGCGGGGCGGAGACGGGTTCCGGCGACGGGCGTGCGTTTTCCTCCACCCCCAGCTCGGGCTCGGACGCGGCTGACGTGGATCCGGCACTGCGGACGCTGTCGGCGGACCCACTGAACGAGTCCCCCGCCCTGGCGGAGTTTTTCGGTGAGTCTTATGGTCGCGTTCGCAGCTTCGCGGAACTCCTCGCGGACCAGGGCATCCTGCGCGGACTCATTGGACCGCGTGAGCTCACTCGCGTGTGGGAGCGCCACATCCTGAACTCGGCGGCTCTCGCACCCTTCTTGCCAGAAGGGGTTTTGGCCGACGTGGGTTCGGGGGCGGGACTTCCCGGTCTGGTGCTGGCGGCCATGCAGCCCGAACGGCCGGTGGTCCTGATCGAGCCCATGGAGCGGCGGACGGCGTGGTTGTTCGAGGCGGCGGAGGCTACCGGCATCGACAACGTGACGGTGGTCCGCGGAAGAGCGGAAGAGGTCGCGGACGTGGTCGAGGCAGACGTCATCACCGCGCGTGCCGTGGCGTCGATCGACAAGCTCGTGAAGTGGTGCGCCCCGCTACTAGCCCCCACGGGCAAGATGGTCTTTCTCAAGGGGCGGACTGCTCCCGAGGAACTAGAGCGAGCGAAGTATGTGCTGCGCAAGCACGGCCTGCAGGGAGCCGTACATTCGGCTCCGACTATTCCGGGGGTAGACGTCACCACCGTAGTTACCCTGACGCGTCTCTGACTCAGAGTTCGCCGCCGGTCCGCGTCTTGCCACGGTGTTCCCCCGGGGGTATTCGCTGGAGTCCTAACACGGTTATCCCCATGGTTATGCACACCTGATCTATGCGGCAATGGGCCCTATCTGAGGGTGTTGTCCACAGGAAGGTTCGAACGGGGATCGAGTGACGCCGTAGCTGTGTTCACAGCCCCTGGCCGCCAACGTTTCACGTGAAACATGGCGTCGTCACCGCCGTTCTTGTTTCACGTGAAACACGCCATGGACTCCGCTCCCAACGTTTCACGTGAAACATGTGGCGGCTTTGGACGGCTGGCTTAGACAGCGCGCCTCTTCGACCGTCTGCCGCCTCGACCGTCTGCCCACGGCCCCTTGGGGTACGGCGCGGAGACAAAGTGCGGGATCGAGGGGCTACCGCAAGGACCCTGGCGAGACGTTGGCGGTCCTTTCGAGGCAGGGGGAGAGCGGGGGGTTACCGGCGTTGTGACTGATATGGCCGGTCCGCATCGTGGCTCGTGCCGGTCTTGGTCGCTTTACGGTCCCCGCGAGTATCCGTTCAGCGCTGTTCCCGTTAGGATCGACTGGTCGCGGTACGGATACGCGCGACACCAGAATGTTCAAGGAATCCATGGTTAGTTGCGGCTCGATGGTTCGCGCCGCGCGTAGTTCGTGCCTTCACCTGGGGCGGGATGCGCGGACAGGAGAAGTGCGTGACCGAGTTGACGCCCCAGTTCGAGGGCGACGCGCAAGCGTCGACCACCCGCGAAGTAGACGACGCCGTGTCGAGCCCTAGCATCCCGCAGCGCAACGGCGCTCGTCGGGGCGTGCCGCAGTATGCGCCGGTAGAGGGCGAGCAGGCCGCGCAGGCTGCGACCGCTCCCGCACTGGGCGGGTCGCCGGCTGGGACCCAGGCTTCGGCAGAAACAAGTCCCGCCCAGGAGCGCCGAGCGTCGGCTTTGCGCGAGGCAGGGGAGAGCTCGAAGCCGGGCGCCGAGGCGGATCCGCTCAATGTTTCACGTGAAACTGCCGATGATGCCTTTGCCGGATTGGCCGACGATGACGACAGCCCGTTAGCGAGGGAAATGATCGAGACCGAACGCCTGCGCCGCGCGCTCGAGGCGACGGACTTCCCCCGCCCTCCGCGCACACGAGTCATAGCGGTCACGAACCAGAAGGGCGGCGTCGGCAAGACCACTACCTCGGTGAACGTGGCCGCCGCCCTCGCATCCCGAGGCGCGAATGTACTGGTGATCGACGCCGACCCCCAGGGCAATGCGTCTACGGCGCTTGGGGTGCCTCACCACGCCGGTACCCCGTCGATTTATGACGTTCTGCTCGACGATGTCCCGATCGCCAAGGTCGCCCAGCGTTGCCCGGATATCGACACCCTGTGGTGCGTGCCGGCCACTATCGACCTGGCGGGCGCGGACATTGAGCTCGTCTCGGTGGTGCGACGCGAGTTCAGGCTTCACATGGCCATTCAGGAGCTCCTCAATGGCGCAGGCAAGAACCTCGACTACATCTTCATTGACTGTCCTCCCAGCCTCGGGCTGCTGACGCTGAACTCCATGGTGGTCGCCAACGAGGTGTTGATCCCGATTCAGTGCGAGTATTACGCGCTCGAGGGCCTGACGCAGCTGATCAAGACCGTGGAGATGGTCAAGAAGCACCTCAATCCCGAGATTCACGTCAGCACGATCGTGCTGACGATGTACGACGCGCGCACCAACCTCGCTCGTGAGGTCGCGTCGGAAGTCCGGACGCACTTCCCAGCACAGACGCTGGCCCAGACAATTCCGCGTAGCGTGAGGGTTTCCGAGGCGCCTAGCTTCGCTCAAACAGTCATGACGTACGACCCGCACTCGACGGGAGCGGTCGCGTATCTAGCGGTCGCCAAAGACATAGCGGAGCGCGGACAGGCCGCGCCCACCCCAGGAGGACAGCAGTGAGCAAACCCAAGCGAGGACTGGGGCGCGGCCTCGGCGCGCTCATTCCCACCGAGGAAGCCTCCGCCCAGAGTGGGCCGCGTCCAAGCGACGTGTTCTTCGGCGACTCCGGAGATGCTTCTGCCGCCGCACCTGCAGGAGCCCGTGCTGCCGGCGGATCCGCGTCGTCGCGCTCCAGCGAGCAGGGCGACCTACTCCCCGTGCCCGGGGCACGTTTTGCGCACATCGACCCGTATTCGGTGGTCCCCAACCCCCGCCAGCCTCGCACGGTCTTTGACGAGGAGGCCCTGCAGGAGCTCGTCGGGTCTATTCGTGAAATTGGCGTGTTGCAGCCCATCGTGGTGCGCACCAACCCCGAGGGCGACGGCTTCGAGCTCATCATGGGTGAGCGTCGGTTGCGCGCGTCGAAGGAGGCCGGACTCAAGGAGATCCCGGCGATCGTCCGCGAGACCGACGACACGGACCTGCTCCGTGACGCGCTCGTCGAGAACCTTCACCGTAGCCAGCTCAATCCGCTCGAGGAGGCGGCCGCGTACCAGCAGCTCCTTGACGACTTTGGCATCACCCACGAGCAACTTGCCGAGCGAATCTCCCGATCTCGCCCCCAGATCTCGAATACTCTGCGCCTATTGAAGCTGCCGCCACCCGTGCAGCGCAGGCTCGCGGCCGGAGTCTTGAGTGCGGGTCATGCCCGTGCGCTGCTCGGCCTAGAAAGCCCGGAGGCCATGGATCAATTGGCCACCCGCATCGTCGCGGAGGGCCTCTCGGTGCGAGCCACTGAGGAGGCCGTGACGCTCGGGGTGCAGCTGCCACCCGAGAAGAAGGGCTCTGTCCGCTCAGGCGGCCACACGGCGGCCCTGGACGAACTCTCTGCCCGACTCGGGGATCACCTCGACACCCGCGTCAAAGTTCAGCTGGGCCGTGCCCGCGGGAAGGTCACCATCGACTTCGCGACCGTCGAGGACCTGAACCGAATCGTGGCACTCATCGATCCCGCCGACCCCGGAGTCTTCAAGTAGACGGACAGCAGTCGCGTTTTCTCTTCCGGGGTCAAGACCGCTGCGCCGTTTCCGGGCAAAAGGGAGAGAAAACGCGCTGTCAGGCTTCTCCTGAAACGATTTAGAGGCCGCGACGCAGGGTTTCTGACGCGATTTTTACGCAGACTTCGCCCAGATCGGCTCCTGACGCACTTACTGCCTGCGGAAATAGCGAGGTTTCGGTCATTCCGGGGGCAATATTGACGTCGATAACGTTGGGGACTCCATCCGAGAGGATGAGGTCCACCCGGGAGTAATCGCGCAGACCCAGTTCCCGATGCGCACCGACGGCGGCCTGAGCCACCTTGGCCCGGTCCTCGTCGCTAAGTCGGGCCGGAGTGAAGTACTCGACGCGGCCGGCGTTGTAGCGAGCGTCGTAGTCGTAGGGCCCATTGCTGACAATCTCCACGGCCGGTAGCGACCGTGCTTCTTCGCCAGTACCGATGATCGATACCGCGACCTCCGTCCCGACCACGGCCTGCTCGATGAGAGCGACGTCGCAGTAGGCAAAGCAATGGACCATCGCACGCGAGAGCTCGGCTCGTTCTGTCACCAGCGATACCCCAAGCGCGGATCCACCCCGCGCTGGCTTGACGACAACCGGGAACACAAACCGCTCCGCGACCGCGTCCAGCACCTTCTCGGCGCCAACATCGCGGAAAAGTGTCTGGGGGAGGGTGACCGAAGCCGGGGTTGCGATGCCGGCACGGCTCAGCACCTCCTTGGTGATGGGCTTGCTCCAGCCGATGCGGGCGGCGCTCGACCGTGTGCCCACAAACGGAATCCCGATCAGTTCCAGCAACGATTGAAGGGATCCGTCCTCGCCCGCGGCGCCATGAAGCAGCGGCCACACCACCGCGTCGTCAAGCTCACGCAAAGTTTGAACCAGGTCTCCGTCAACGTCACGCAATGACGCCTTGACGCCACGCATACGCAGCGCCTCCTGAACGCGCCGTCCCGAGCGAATCGAGACGTCACGCTCGTGTGACATGCCACCAGCAAGGATTAGGACGTCCATGTGTGCCTCCAAGAGAAGTGTGTGCAGTGGTCAGGCGATGTTGGGGGACGGGAAGTCGACTTGGCCGCTGGGGCTGCCGCCGTTCGTGCCGAAAATCTTCACGGTCTCGAGCTCGTCGTCAATCACGCCCGCTAGCCGGCGCACGCCCTCGTGAATGGCCTCAGGGGTGGGGTAGCAGTACGACAGGCGCATGTAGTCGGAACCCTGACCGTCGTAGAAGAACGCGGTGCCAGGAACGTAAGCGACCCGACCGGTCACGGCGCGGGGCAGCATCGCCTTGGCGTCGAGGCCCGCGGGAAGCTTGACCCAGACGTAAAATCCGCCGTCGGGGACGTTCCAGGACGCGTACGGCATGTACTCCTCGAGCGCGCGGATCATCGCGTCGCGGCGCTCCCGGTACTGCTCCCGGAACTTCTTGATCTGACCCTGCCAGTCGGAGTGGGTCATGTACTCGGCGATAGCCAGTTGCGAAGCGTTCGAGGGGCACAGGACGGCCGCCTCTGACGCGAGAACCAGCTTTTCCCGCACGGCGTGGGGCGCGACCGCCCAGCCAACGCGAAACCCGGGTGCGAACGTCTTAGAGAAAGACCCCAGGTAGATGACGCCATCCTCGGACATCGACCGCATCGCGGGTAACGGTTCCCTGTCGAATCCGAGCAGCCCGTAGGGGTTGTCCTCGAGGACCAGGACGCCGTATCGCTTGCAGATCTCGAGCACCTGGGGGCGGCGCTCCAGGGACATCGTGACGCCGCCGGGGTTGTGATAATTCGGGACCGTGTAGAGGAACTTGACGCGCCTGCCCGAGGCCTTGAGCTCCGCCAAGGTGGTCTCGAGCGCCTCCGGGATGAGCCCGTCGGCGTCCATCGGGGTATGAACCACGTCCGCCTCGTGAGCGCGAAAGACGCCCAAAGCGCCCACGTATGACGGCGCCTCGGCGACGACCACGTCGCCGGGGTTGATGAAAATCTTGGTGACGAGGTCCAGCGCCTGCTGCGAACCGGTGGTGACCACCACATCGTCAGGGTGGGCGTTGATTCCCTCAAGCGCCATGACGTCGACGATGTGCTCGCGCAGCTCCTCGTGGCCCTGGCCGGAACCGTACTGGAGCGCGACCTCCCCGCGTTCCACGATGAGGCGGCGCATCATGTCGCCTATTTCCTCAAGCGGAAGACCGCCGATGAAGGGCATGCCCCCTGCGAGGGACACTACTTCCGGACGGCTCGCCACGGAGAATAGCGCGCGAATCTCCGACGCGCGCATGTTGTGCGCTCGCTCGGCGTACGAATCAAACCAGGGGTCGAGTCGGTTGCCACGGGAGTGGGACGGATTCATGCGGGCAATTCTCCCACGTTGTCCGGCGCCCACCCCGCACTTAGGCCCGAAGGCGCGCCCACAGGGGCCATGGAGAGCCCCTGCGGCACTATTTTGCTAGCCAATTACCTCGTCGATCAGGTTGGTGAGGGTCGGCTTGGGCTTCGCGCCGGTCACAGACTTCACCAGTTCGCCGTTCTTGAAGAAGTTAAGCGTCGGAATGGACGTCACGCCGTAAGCCATCGCCAACTCGGGGTTAGCGTCGGTGTCGACCTTGACGATCTTGACCTTGCCCGCGTATTCAGCGGCGAGCTCGTCCAGAATCGGGGCGACCGCGCGGCACGGGCCGCACCAGGTGGCCCAGAAGTCGACCAGGACGGGAATGTCGGAGTTGAGCACCTCCGCCTGGAAGGTGTCCTCCGAGGCGGGGATCGGGGTGGTGGGGGCGGCGGTCGCCGGGGCGACCTGCTCGGCCACGACGGCGGCGCCGGAGGCGACGGCCGCGTCCTCGAGAGCGTCAAGGTAGTGCTGGGCGTCAAGTGCGGACGCGCAGCCGGAGCCGGCTGCGGTAATCGCCTGACGGTAGCGGTTGTCGACCAGGTCCCCAGCGGCGAACACGCCCGCCACGTTCGTGGCCGTGGTGCGTCCCTCGACCAGGACGTAGCCCTCGGCGTCGGTGTCGACGACGCCGGTCAGCAGCTCGGAACGGGGGATGTGACCGATGGCGACGAACAGCCCGGTGGCGGGGATGGTGCGCTCTACCCCGGTCTCCACGTTCTTGACCGTCACCCCGGAAACCTTGTCAGCGCCCTCGACGCCGACCACTTCGGAGTGCCACTCGAACTCGATCTTGGGATCGTTTGCCGCGCGGTCCGCCATGATCTTAGATGCGCGGAGCTCGCCGCGGCGGTGAACCAGTGTGACCTTAGAGGCGAAGCGGGTGAGGAAGGTGGCCTCCTCAACCGCGGAGTCGCCTCCGCCGACCACGACGACCTCCTGGTCGCGGAAGAAGAAGCCGTCGCACGTCGCGCACCAGGACACGCCTTTGCCGCTCAGGCGCTTCTCGTCGTCCAGGCCGAGCTCGCGGTAGGCGGAGCCGGTGGAAAGGATGATGGACTTGGCGGAGTAGGTCTTGCCCATCCCCGTGGTCACGGTCTTGATGTCGCCCTCAAGGGACATCTCCGTGACGTCGTCGAACTCCACCACCGCGCCAAAGCGCTCTGCCTGTGCCTGCAGAGTCTCCATCAGCTCGGGGCCCTGAATGCCCTCGACAAAGCCGGGAAAGTTCTCGACTTCGGTGGTGTTCATTAGTGCGCCACCTGCGGTGACTGACCCCGCGACGACGAGGGGCTCTAGCCCGGCTCGTGCGGCGTAGATGGCGGCGGTGTAGCCGGCCGGGCCGGATCCAACGATGATGACGTTTCGGGTGTCGCTCACGGTGACTTCCTTGTTTGGGGTAGTGCGGAAATTGTCTGCTCGTACTTCGTAACAGCGGGGCTAGCGGATGTGTTCCCGAGCGGCAACGGAGCGCTATTCGGCGTCGTCGGCCGCCGCGGACGGGGAGATGGACGGCGAGGGCGATGGGGACGGCGAGTGCGTGAAGCTGGGGTACGTGTTCGACGGCAGGTCGTTGTCATTCTCCGGGGCGCTCAGGGGAGACGTCAATTGCGAGAGCGCGACGATCAGCGCCACCACCACAGCGATGGCCATCAACGGGATGAGCACGGGTGCGGCCTTGATGGGGCCCGAACGGTTCGCCCGAGAGTGGGCGCGGTCGAGGCGCTCCGTAATCGCCTCGGAGCCTGGCCACCGACGGTGCATCCGCTCGAGGATTGCCTCCCAGGTGGACGTGGTGTTGTTGACGTCCTGGACGGCGACCATCTCGTCGAACTCGTAGAGGTCGTGAAGCTCGTTGGCGCCAAGCGGAGCCTCTACCTCGGGCGGATCGACGACCGCCCCGGCGGTAAGCGGCGCCACCAGGGGATCGGTAGCGGCGGAGTCTGGCGCAGGGACCTGGTCGGGAGGCACTGCTCCCAGCCCGGTGGCGGCGTCGACCACCGCGAGGGTGGGCCTGAGTTCAGCGTCCGCTAGCGCCTCGGCCTGAGTCTCCTGGGCGGCGTGATCAGCGCGCGCAGCCACATCCGCGCCCAGCGGGATCGCGTCGGTAGCGGAGCGGCTCTCCCGAGCCTTGCGGGCCTGAAGCTCGCGGACCGAGGCGGGCAGCAACGGCATCGAGCGCACCATCGAGGGGAAGTCTCGCAGCGTCCGGGTGTCGACGGGCGCGAGGGTGTGCAGCACTGCGTCCAGGGTGAGGGGACCGCTGCCGTTGATGACGTGAATGCACATCTTGCGGGCACGCACGCCGAGGTCGGCTGGCAGGTCGCGCTCGGTGGCGGCATCGGCGTCCAGACCGGTGATCGCCGCGAGGTAGATCCGACCCAACGCCATGGCGTCGGAGGACTCACTCGCGCCTCGCCCGACGCCCGCCTGCATCGCGAGCTCGCCGTCGATGCCGAGCCCTGACAGGACAACGCGCCCGGCGGAGGTGACCCCCAGCGACGAGGTCCGGAGGTAACCGTGGTGCACGCCCTCGGCGTTGGCGTTCTCGAGCGCGCGCGCGGCGTCGCCGACGATGGTCGCGGCGACCCGAGCGGGGACTCGTCGCTCCTTGAGTACCTCGGACAGGAGCGTTCCCTCCGGGCGCTCGGTCACGACGTAGGTGTAGGCCTCATCGGCAATTCGCTCACGACCAGATGCCAGTACCCGCAGCAGTCGGGGGTCTCGCACGCGGGCGGCGGTGGCGGCGGCCTGACGTGCGGACGAGGGGGCGAGAGCGGTGATGACGTCGACCCGCACGTCGCGTTGAAGCCGGCTGTCGTGAGCCACAAACCGCTCGACCCCAGGGACGTCCGCGGGCTCCGACTCGAGGAGCGTGAAACGGCGCGCCAGCCTCGCTCCGATGTGCACCACTGAATGTCCCCTTTAGCCCTGTTCGTATAGCCGCTATCGTACGCGGCGAGCGATCCGGCGCGTGACGGGAGAAACCAGATCTCCGAGCTCCGGAGTCCGCAGCATCCACAAGATTAACCCGTAGACGGCGATCATGACGGAGCCGCTGGCGACCACGTTGATCATGCCCGCGGTGAAGCCCTCCAGATTCATGCTGCTGACGGGGTCGGGGAGGACGAGTCCCACTCCCCAGCCCGCGAATCCGGCCACGATTGCGGCTACGGTTGCTTTCGCGTACGTGCGCAGCACGCGTCGGCCGTCGAGTCCGTTCAAGCGCTTGCGTAGCCCCCGTGACCTGAGCAACACGCCGATCATGTTGGACACGCTGAGCCCCACTGCGATTCCGGCGACCCACCAATAGGGACTCAGGAACTCGCGCGCCGCGAGGGAGACGCCAATCAGCGCGAGAGTCATGGGGATATGGATGAAGAAGATTGACCGCGCGTCCTCGAAAATGAAGTAAACGCGCTTCATCAACACCATGGCGCCGAGCGGCACTAAGCCTATGGAAAAGCCAATGAGTACCCAGGCGACTGAGGTGACCTCCGCGGGCTGTGTAGTGGGATTGACGATGCGGACCAGTGAGGGCGCGAGCACGATCATCACGGTCGCGGAGAGCACCGTGAAGACGCCAATGGTCCTCAACCCGCGCGAGACCTCGGCGCGCATGCCGTCTACGTCGTGTGCTGCCCACAGCCGAGACATCGAGGTGGTCAGGGCCGTGACGATCGACACGGTGATGAGCGAGTGTGGAACCAGGTAGATCAGTAGGCCCTGGAAGTACGCGGCATTTCCGGCGATCTCGTCGGGATTACCGCCTGCGGCCGCCGCGGCTAAGGGGGCCGCCCCCGCTATGCGTGTCGCCCACAGCACGCCGAATTGTTCAATGACTACAGCGGCCAATGCCCAGGAGATCACCGTGCGTACGCCGGCGAGCTCTCCCTTGGGTCCCCGCCAGACCCACCGGAACCGGTAGCCCCCGCGAACCATGGGCCAGATAAGGATGAGTGCCTGGGCGGCGATGCCTAGCGTCGCGACGCCAGCCACTAGCCCAATTCGACCGGTGGTCCAGGCCTCCGTGAGCGCGTCACCTGTCAGGGCCTCCCCGGTGATCGAGTCCATTTCATCGGATATTGGGCCAAAGATAACCAGGTAGACAGAGAGTCCAGCTATTCCGATGATGTTGTTGAGCACCGGGGCCCACATGTACGGCCCAAACTGTTCCTTGGCGTTGAGGACCTGGCCGAACAACGTGTAGATCGCGTAGAAGAACAGTTGCGGGATGCACCAGAAGGCGAAGGCGATAGCGAGAGCCATGAGCTCCGGCGGCCAGTTCTCGGGAGTGTAGATGAGCACGAGTACCGGCGCCGCAACAGTTAACACCACCGTCAGGCCCAGTGAGATTACCGTACCGATCGTCAGGATGCGGTCTACGGTGCGCTTGCCGCCCGGTCGCTGAAACGCCTTAACTATTTGAGGAACGAGCGCGGCGTTGATCACTCCTGCAGCAAGTACCGCGTAGAGGGCGTTGGGGAGCTTATTCGCCACGTCGTACGAGTTGGCTACGCCGGCGGTGACTCCGATCGCGGCGACGAGCATGCCGTTGCGGACAAAGCCGAGCACGCGCGACACCAGCGTGCCGGAGGCCATGATCGCCGTGTTCCTCCCGAGGGAGCGCGCGCGGCCCGCCGGCTGGGGGTCGGGTGTCGGTGCGGCGCCGGTCGCGTCAGTCATGAACCTCGCCGTCCACTATCTTGGCGCCCTCGGCTGCGGGCCCGGGTCCGGTCCGGGTGTCCTTACGGCCGCGGCGGACGGTGCGAATGATCCCGCCGATCATGACCAGGACGAGTAGCCCGGTGAAGACCGCGGTCGCCGCGCTACCCCAGTCGGCGCGCACGCGCATCGTGAAATTCTGCGCCTCGGAGATATCCGCGCCATCCGAGTTCACCAGGCGAACAGCCAGTGCCACGTTCGCGCTTGACACCGCTTCTACGGGGATCATCGCGGTGGCCTCCCCGCCGGCCGGAACGGTGATGGTCGGCCAATCCCTCACCTGCAGGTTGGGGGAGGTCGACCTCATCACCACGGTCACGGTGGAATCGACGCTGAGGGCATTGCGCACGGTGATGGGCACCTCGCCGCTCGCGGCAATGAGGTTCACGTCCGAGTTACGCACGATCGCCACGGCCTCGAGCATGGCGTCGACCTCCTCGGTTGCCATGTCGTATGCCGAGGACTGGAGCTCGGAGTCGCCGCGAAGGGAGGAGGAAACCGCGCCAAGAATGGTCATCCCACCGGGCGAGAGAATCGACGCGGGATACTCCGCCGTCGGGGCGAGCAGATCGAGTCCGTGGAGCCTGTCCGCCAACGCGTCGACGCGCTCGACGGGGACGTCCTGCCCGACGCCCTGCGCCTTGGGAAGGTCGCTGACGCCTCGCCGCGGGTCGGCGATGGTCTGAGCGAGCGTGTTCGGCGTCACCCACGGTGCAGACATGAGCGCGGCGAGGTTGGCAGAGGGGGCCTCGCCCTCCACCACCCAGTTAGGCCCGGGGGCGACGACTACGGACTGCGTGCCGTCGCCGGCGAGGGCCAGCAGCGCGGACTCGGCGACGATGCGCGACGGTCCCGCGGGATCGCTAGGACGGAAGGAGGCGATCAAGGAACTGAGCTGGGCATCCGGTACAACCAGCGGCGCCTGCTGCTCGTCGGATAGATCCACTGTTGCCACCGCTGGGGTCCACCCGTCCACCTCGGGGATGTCCGGAGCGGAGGTGGCGCGCTCGGCTGCAAAGAGGGTCGCAACGGCACCGGCGCTAGCCGACCAACCGATGACGGACTGATCCGCTACCGCGCTGATCGCGAGCCACGGCTGGTCGGCGACCGCCGTCCAGGTACGGGCCCGTGATTCGTCGAGCGCGAAGCCGATGAGCGCGGAGTCTCCCGCATGGGCGAGCGAGGGGAGGTCGGGGTTGGAGGCGGGCAGCAGGTACGTCTCGTGGCCCTCCATCCGGTCCAGCGCGGCCGCCGGGGTGAGTGAGCTCGGGTCAACGACGAGCGTGACGCCATCGATGTCGGCACCCGCGAGCAGGCTGGAGGCGCGCGAGGGCTGGCCGGTAATGGTTGCTATGGCGGTGACGGGCAGCGGCGCGATGTCCTTGTCCAGCCAGGTGAGCGCCATTGAGTCCACGAACACCGTGGAGGATCCGACCGCGAACGACGCGGTGACCCCGTACACGCCTGCCGCGCCGGCCGGCAGCGCTAGGTCCTCGGCCGATGCGGTGATTTGCGCCTGGGCGGACGAGCGTCCCGACAGGGTGCCGGTTCCCAGGGGCTCGTCGTCCTCGTCGACCTCCGGCGCTCCGACCGCGGTGGTGGTGACCTTGCGCATCGTTACCGAGCTGGGGTCGCTGTAGAAGGCGTCGAGCGCCTCCCGGGAGGCGAGCGGCTGCCTCGTGATCGAGAGCGTCGCCGATACCTCGGGGACGGGGAAAGAGGAGTCGTTCTCGAGGTTGAGGGTCGCGGCGAGTGACTGGCCGTCCGTCACCACGAAGGGTCCGTAGCCGACGAGCGTGGCCGAGACATCGTCCACGCTGCCGGTGGGCGTCGAGGGCGTCGGCGTGGCCGACGGCTCCGGCGCGGGGGTGGTCGAGGCCGCGGCGGCCGAGGCTCCCCCAAGCGCGAGGAGGGCGGCGGCAACGACACTGGCGATCCGTGGCCATAAAGGAGCGCGACGATACGCGCGTTGATAGTCCGTCATCACACCACTACGTCGAGCAGTGCGGCGGCGGCTTCTGCCATCTTGCGCTCGTTCGGAAAGGCGAGCTCGCTTGCGAGGGAGTGCACGGGAATCCACTTGGCGACCTCTGCCTCGTGATCCGGGTCGTTCTCCACGGTGATGATCCCGCCGCGGGCCTCAAGCAGGAAGTGATGGACGACCTTATGCACGCGGCGGTCGTCCCCGGTAAACCAGTAGTCGATGGTCCCTAGCGGCTGAATGATCTCAGCGTCGATGCCGGTCTCTTCAGCGATCTCCCGCACGGCGGCAATCTCCGGCGTCTCGCCCGCCTCGATGTGGCCCTTGGGCAGGCACCACTCCAGGCGTCCCGCACGGTTGCGGCGGCCGATGCAGGCCGCCTCGGCGACCCCGTCCTGGATTCGCACAGCAATGCCACCAGAAGACGTCTCGTTGCTGACGGGAAGGTGGGAGGCGCGGCCCGCCGAGTTGTCGCGCCGTTGGCGCAGCGACGCGCCCCCGGGCGGCACGGGTGTCCCGCTAGGGCGCGGGACGGGGCGCATGGACATGGCCCTACTCTAACTAGCGCGGGCGCTTTAACGTGGCACCCGTGCCCGATGCCGGTAACGCCCAGCGGTTTCTGGGAGACTTGGCCTGTGACCACCTCCCCCGTTCCGATCTCCGGCGAGCGCTCAGCGCGCGTGACCCTCGACGTCTTGCGCACCCGCGCGGCCGGCCTGTGGGCGGCGCTGCCGCCCGAGGTTCTGGAACTCGCGCGGCTATTCGACGCGCAGGGTCACGAACTTTCCCTTGTCGGCGGCCCCGTGCGCGATGCGTTCCTGGGTCGCTCGAGCGCGGACCTCGACTTCGCGACGTCGGCGCGCCCGGACCAGACGGAGGCGATCCTCAAGAGCTGGACGCGCGCCACCTGGGATATGGGCAGGGAGTTCGGAACCATCGGCGGCCGTCGGGGCGACATCGACGTGGAGGTCACGACGTACCGGGCCGACACCTACGACGGCGAGACCCGCAAGCCGGTCGTCGCCTTCGGCGATTCGCTCGCCGGGGACCTCGCGCGGCGTGACTTCACCGTGAATGCCATGGCGGTGCGGGTGCCGAGCCTCGAGTTCGTCGACCTGCACGGGGGACTCGAAGACCTCGCCGGAGGGTTGCTGCGCACGCCGATCGATCCCGCGGTGTCCTTTGGTGACGACCCGCTACGCATGATGCGAGGCGCGCGCTTCGCGTCCCAACTCGGCTTCGACATCGAACCCGCAACGTTCGCGGCGATGAGCGCGATGGCGGACCGCATCGGCATCGTCTCCGCTGAGCGCGTGCGCGACGAACTCTGCAAACTCATGCTGGGCGCGCACCCGCGCGAGGGACTGGCCGCGCTGGTCGACGCCGGCATCGCGGCGGTGGTGTTGCCGGAGCTGCCCGCCCTCAAGCTCGAGATCGACGAGCACCACCACCACAAGGACGTGTACGAACACACCCTCACCGTCGTGGATCAGGCGATCGACCTGGAGAGCGATCAGGAAGGCGCCGTGCCCGGCCCCGACCTGATCCTGCGGCTCGCGGCACTGTTGCACGACATCGGTAAGCCGGCGACTCGCAGGCTCGAGGCCGGCGGCGTAGTGAGCTTCCACCACCACGAGATGGTGGGCGCCAAGCTCAGCGCCAAGCGCATGAAGGCGCTGCGGTTCGACAAGGACACCATCAAGGCAGTGACCAAGCTCGTGGAGCTGCACCTGCGCTTCCACGGCTACGGCGACGCGCGCTGGTCCGACTCCGCAGTGCGCCGCTACGTGACCGATGCAGGGGATCAGCTGGAGCGGCTGCACCGGCTGACGCGTGCGGACGTCACCACGCGCAACCGTCGCAAGGCGGACCGGTTGTCGTTCGCGTACGACGACCTGGAGGCTCGCATCGCCGACCTGCGCGAGCGGGAGGAGATCGACGCGATCCGCCCCGACCTTGACGGCCAGCAGATCATGGAGATCCTGGGCATCGCTCCGGGTCGCGAGGTGGGCGAGGCTTACCGCCACATGCTGGAGCTCCGCATGGAGCACGGACCGCTCGGCGATGAGCGCGCTCGCGCTGAACTCACCAAGTGGTGGGAGGAGCGCGCCTAGTGGACGACATCAATAACGCGTGGTGGCTCGTCTATTCGATTTCGTTGATCGCCTTTCTTGCGATCCTCGTCGTTCCGGCAGTGGCGTCGATCGTGTTTGGCGCGATGGCTCTGTTTGCCGGATCTCGTGAAACCGTGTTCGCCCGCTACCCGCTACGCGTGATGACTTGGATACTCGTGACCCCCGTCTTTGTGGGGGCTCTATTGATCGCCTTCGGGAGCGCGTTGACCCTCACGTCGCAGTTGGGGGCGTTGGACCCCAACGCCCTACTGTTTGGCGCTGTGGATTTTGCCACGCTGGCGCTGTGTCCTGTGGCGATCGTCATGTGTTCGCGCGCCGCAACCGGTTGGTACGAACGGGGTCCGTGGACGCCGGCGATTCTTGGGTTTGTTGCGCCACTGTTTGCGACGGTGGCCGCACTGAGTACCGGCGGCTGGTGGCTCCTGTTAGTGACGCTTGTCATCTCAATAAGCGCCGGCGTGAACGGCCTGCTTGCTGTTGGGATCAACAGGAGACGCCGGGTCGTCTACGAGACTCCGCTACCGGTCGTGGCGGCGCCCTCGGCCTGAGCGGGAACGGCGGCGGCGCTCGGCTCGCGCGGCGCTCGCGTGTAAACAGCCGCCACTACTACGTAGGCCACGACCAGCGTCGCCATGACCACCCGCGAGTAGCCCGTGTCCGGCAGGACCAGCGCGCCCATCACGGCACTCATGATGAAGGCCACGTTGAAGGCCATGTCGTACAGAGTGAATGCCCGCCCACGCACGGCATCGTCCGTATCCCGTTGCACGATGGTGTCGACGGCGATCTTGGCGGCCTGCACCGCGTAGCTCACCACGATCGCTGCGGTGAAGAGCGCCCACGGCTCGGTCGATGCCGCGAGGATTCCCTGCCCGAGGGCACCGATCAGCAGCGAGAGCACGATCCACTGCTGCGGGCGCATCCGGTCCACGATGGCGGGCGTGATCACCGCGGCGAGGCCGAAGCCAACGGCGGCGAAGCCCAGCACGACGGTGAAGTTCTGGATGGCCTGCTCTGGGCGATCCGGGTCGCCGAGTATGTTGCGCGAGATGAGAATCGCGGATACGAACATCACGCCGTAGAGCAGACGCTGCGCGGCCATTACTCCGAGCGCGTGCCACGGCGTGACGCGAGCGTGCAGGTAGACGATCCCGTCGCGGAGCTCGCCGCCGAGGCTGCGTACCTGGCGTCCCAGTTGCAGGGCGGCCAGGGGATGTTGTGGGCCGAGGTCCGTGCGGCCCAGGCTGGTGGTGGCCCACGCCGCGGTTCCGAAGCCGATGCCCGCGCCGACCAGCGCTGTCAGGGCCAGATTCGCGTCGGAGGTGTTGGGGGCGACGAACGTGGCTATTCCGGCGACGGCCCCGCCGACCGCGGAGGCGATGGTTCCGAGCGTTGGCATGATCGCGTTGGCAGCCAGGAGCTCGTGCGGCGCCACCACCCGGGGGATGCCCGCCGTCATCGCGGCGTTGAGGAATCGGTTGACCGACAGGGTCAGAAGAGCGAGCGTGTAGAGCGCCCACTTGCTGCCGCCCGCGTCCACCATCAGCACCCCACAGATCGCGCCGACCATGACCACCCGGATGACGTTTCCCACGAGCAGGATGCGCTGACGCTGCCACCGGTCAATCAGCGGGCCCACAAAGGGGCCGACGAGCGTGAAGGGCGCCAGCAGGATGACGAAGCCGATCGCGATGTCGCGCGCGGTCGCGGCCTGGGTGGGGTCAAAGAAGAAGGCGGTGGCGATCCCCACCTGGAACATGCCGTCGCCACCCTGCGACAGCACGCGCGTATAGGTGAGTCGTCGGAACCCGCGAGAGTGCCACAGCGTGCGAAGGTCCCGAGGCAATGACATGGCTCAAAGACTAGGCGCGATTGAGCCCCTCGCGCACACGGGTGTCCTATATTGAGGATGTCGACGCGCGTCGCTGCGCGAGCCAACACGAGGGGGCTTCACCGTGAACTGGTTCTTTAGGGCACTGGGCAAGTACGGGGTGTTTCGCGGTCGGGCCCGCCGCAAGGAGTACTGGTGGTTCGTTATCATCAGCTGGCTACTGGCAGCCGTCCTTCTCGCGGGGTTCCTCGCGACGTCCGGCGGCGCCATCGTGGCGGTCGACGGAACGTGGAAGTTTGACGACTCCCAAGTGACCGATGCCGGGCTGGCGTTCCTCGTGGCGTTGGCGGCGATATCCCTGATACTGATCGTTCCGCACCTCGCGGTGACGGTGCGGCGGCTTCACGACTCGGGCAAGTCCGGCGGGTGGGTCCTGCTGCTGCTCGTTCTGCCCATCGTCGTCTACATCCTGGCGCTGTTGCGCGGCGACTCGACCGCCAACAAGCACGGCCCGGACCCCATCTCGACGGACGCCTGATGCTGGCCGCAATTGTGCCGAACGGCCGCAGGCGGTACGTTTCGTCTCGACACACGACTATGACTGGAGCTTAAGCGATGACTATTGGTTGGTTCATGAAGGCCCTGACGCAGTTCGCGGACTTCCACAGCCGCGCGCGTCGCCGCGAGTTCTGGTGGTTCATGTTCATTGAGTGGTTCGTGATCTGGTTCCTCGTCGCGATGAGTGCGGCGATGGCGGCATCGAGCGGCGCGATTGCCGACGGAGAGATTGAAACGGGCTCCCTGACGGTGTCGTTCTGGATCTTCTACTTCGCCGCCATGGTGGCGGCTCTCGCCTTAATCGTTCCGCACTTCGCGGTATCCGTCCGCAGGATGCACGACACCGGCCGGTCGGGGGCGTGGGCAATCTTCCTGCTCTTCATCCCCATCGTGGTGTTGATCATTGCGCTCTTCGACGGCGACGCGCAGCCGAATAAGTACGGCCCCGACCCCAAGGAACTCGAACGCTAGTTTCGGGACACCCCGCGCTCACCAGCATCTGAATTTTCAACGGTAAGGATTTCCCATGGGTTTTGGGCAGGCAGTCAAGTCCGGCTTTAACAATTACGCGACCTTCAGCGGGCGCGCGCGGCGCAGCGAGTTCTGGTGGTGGATGCTCTTCCAGACGCTCGTGCTGTTGCCGTTCACGCTGATCTTCATCGCGACGTACGTCGTCTTCATCGTCTCCCTGGTGGAGGCTACGGACCAGAACGGAGATGTTGTCGGGTCGCAGGTCTCCTGGGCGCCGATGGCCGTCGCCGCCGCCCTGATGTTGGTTGCCTCCCTTGCCCTGGCCCTGCCGTCGTACGCGGTGTGGGCGCGGCGCCTCCACGACATGGGGCAGCCGGGCTGGTGGCTACTGCTGAACTTTGTGTCCTTGGGAATCGTGCCGTTCATCATGGCGTTCTTCGACTCTCAGGTGGGCCCCAACCAGTGGGGAGCAGACCTCAAGGCCGACGAGCGCGGCCAGTACCCGGCCGGCTACCAGGCACAGGTCGGCGTTGCGCAGCAGTATCCCGCCCAGGGTTACGCTGCTCCGCCCACCCAGCAGGCGCCTCCCGCGTACGACCCGCAGGCAGCCCCGCCCGTCGCCCAGGCCCCGGCGCCCACTGCTCCGCCCGCGCCCCCAGCGCCGCCCGCGCCTGGGGCCTAGCGGCCCAGTGTCGCTGAATCCGCGCGGGGAGCGGCGGTGGAGTCGCGCACCATGAGCTCCGTCGAGAGCTCGAGGCGCGTGCTCGACAGCGGCTCGTCGTCGATGGCCTGCAGCAGCAGGCGTGCCGCGGTGGCCCCAATCTCCGCGAAGGGCTGGCGCACGGTTGTGAGGTGGGGGGACGCGGAGATCGCCTGCATGCTGTCGTCGAAGCCGACCACCGACAGGTCCTGCGGAACGCGCACGCCCTGCAAGTGAGCCTCGTCCAGCACTCCAAGCGCCTCGAGGTCGTTGGCCGCGAAGATGGCCGTCGGTGGGTTGTCCAAGCCCAGCAGAATTTTCGCCGACCGCTTGCCATCCTCGAATCGGAAGGTCCCAGGCTGGTCGTATTCGGCCGGCACGGTAATCGAGGACTCGCGCATCGCATGCAAGTAACCAGCGCGTCGGGCCTGCGCGCACTCGCTCGCTAGCCCGGAGATAAACGCGATCTTGGCGTGACCTAGGTTGATCAGGTGTTTTGTGGCGTTGTACGCGCCGGTGTAGTTGTTGACGCCCACCGACGGCACTCCCACGGGCGGGGTGTTGACGGGGTCGATGACCACGAGCGGGATGCGCGCGTCCGCGAGGGCCTGCTGCTGCTCGGGGTCCAGGCGCGAGGTGGCGAGGATCACTCCGGACTGGTCTGCGTCCACCATGGCCTGCGGCCAGGGGCCGTCGGCGGCCAATGGAGTGAGGCGGGTGACGACTCGGACCCCCGCGCGCTGGCAGTGCTCAAAGACGCCGCGCATGAGGGCGAGGTTATTGGTGTTGTCGAGCGCGTCGAATGACAACACGATGGTGCGTGCAGCGGGAGGCGCAGAGTCTCCCCGTGCGACGTACCCGTGCTCCCGCAGAAGTGCCGAGATGCGGGCACGAGTCTCCGGGCTGACGTCCGCGCGGCCCTTGACGACCTTGGACACGGTCGGCACGGACACTCCCGCCTGCGCGGCGATGTCCTTGAGCGTGGGACGACGGCGTAGTTCCTCAGTCGGCATCGCGAAAACTTTCGGTCGTCGTCGAGGCCGCAGCGGGCTTTAGTTGCGCCAGGTAACAATTCAGATACGCCATGTCGATCCCCTCCATTGCGGCTTGACAGGTTGTCGGACAACATCGTACATTGCTTAACACGTTGCGCAAACTTTCGAGAATCTTCGAAAAGATGACCGCACGACGTTCTCGGAAGAGATCACAACGGTGTGAGGAGACACGAAATGGTTCGAAGCAAGAGTCAAAGACTAGCGATGGTGGCAGGGCTCAGTGCCCTAGTGCTGACGGTCGCCGCATGCAGCAGCAGCGACACGGATTCAGCTGAGTCGACAGACAGGGCCAACGTCGAGGCGGGCGCAGACGGAACCGCGTCGCTGTGGGTTACGACGGGGTCAGATGAGGTGCTCCTGCAGTCGATCGACTCATGGAGCGAGGCCGGCAAGGGCGAACTCACCCTGCAGGTATTCGAGAACGATCCCTACAAGCAGAAGCTGCGCACCGCAGTGAGCGCGGGCGAGGGTCCGACAATCTTCTCCGGTTGGGGTGGCGGCGGCCTCGAGGCCTATGTCGACGCAGGCGAGGTCGAGTCCCTGCAGTCCGTGCTCGACGCAGAGCCCGAACTCCGCGACCGCATCTTCCCCTCGGTCCTTGCCGGCGGTGAGGTCGACGGCGAGATCTACGGCGTTCCCTATAACGGGGTTCAGCCCGCCGTCGTGTATTTCAACCAGGAGCTCTTCGACCAGGTCGGCGTAGAGGTTCCCACCGACTGGGACGAACTCATGGCGGTCGTCCCCGCGTTCAACGAAGCCGGGATCGCACCCTTCTCCGTTGGTGGTGCTTCCAAGTGGCCGTACCTGATGTGGATCGCGTACCTCACCGACCGCATCGGCGGCCCTGAAGTATTCGACGCGGTTGTCGCGGGCGACGAGGGCGCGTGGGAAGACCCCGCGATCATCGAAGCAGCGTCAATGATCCAGGACCTCGTGAAGGCCGATGGGTTCATCGACGGCTTCTCCTCGATCGACGCGAACCAGGGCGCCGCAGAAGCGCTGGTCTACACGGGCAAGGCGGCCATGCAGCTTCAGGGCGCCTGGGCCTACTCCGGAACCTATTACGCCGCGGCTCAGGAATTCGTCGATGCCGGAAACTTGGGCTGGGCGACGTTCCCCGCGGTACCCGGTGGAGCGGGAGACCCGACCAACGTGACGGGCAACCTTTCCTCTTACTTCTCCGTGACCTCGGACTCGTCCGAGGAAGAGAAGGCCCTAGCGACCGACTGGTTGCTGCACGGCGTGATGTCGGACGAGTACATCGACACCCTGATGGGAACCGGCGCCGTTCCCCCCATCTCGGGCCTCGAGGACAAGATTCAGGCCTCCGTCTCTCCCGAGTGGAACCAGTTCATCTACTCGAGTGCCGAGAACGCTGGAAACTTCCAGTTGTCCTGGGACCAGGCGCTTGAGCCGGTTCAGGCGGACGCGCTCCTCAACAACCTGGAGCAGGTCTTCCTGCTGCAGATCACTCCCGAGGAGTTCGGCGCCAACCTCAATGAAGTTGCTCAGCAGGAATGAGTGTGACAGCTAATCGGAAGGCCGACGTGGGTTCCCACGTCGGTCCTCCGGCCCTGCTCAGCGTCCCGGCGCTCGCCATGTTCGGCCTCTTCGCCATCCTTCCGCTGTTCGTGGCGCTCGGACTGAGCTTCACGGAGTGGAACGGTCTGGGTAGCCCGGAATGGGTCGGCTTCGACAACTGGCAGACGATCTTCACGGATCCGGCCATCGCCCACTCGGTGGGCCTCACCCTTGGCCTGATGCTGCTGTCGTGGGCGATTCAGACCCCCATCGCAATGCTGCTCGGCGTCTTCCTTGCCGGATCGCAGCGCTACCGCGAGATCCTCGCCATCATCTACTTTGTCCCGCTGCTGCTCTCGTCGGCCGCAATCGCGATCGCCTTCCGGAACCTGCTGGACCCCAACTTTGGCGTCTTCGCGAGCGGCTGGCTGCCGTTCCTCGATCAGAACTGGCTCGGCAACCCCGACCTGGTCTTCGTGACGATCACGCTGATCATCTCTTGGCAATTCATCCCCTTCCACACCTTGTTGTACCAAGGTGGCGCTCGACAGGTTCCGCAGTCCATGTACGAGGCCGCGGCGCTCGATGGGGCAGGGCGGATACGTCAGTTCATCTCGATCACGCTGCCGCAGTTGAAGTACACGATTGTGACGTCGTCGACGCTGATGCTGGTGGGTGCAATCACCTACTTCGACCTCATCTGGATCCTCACCCAGGGCGGCCCCGGGGACGCGACGGACATCCTGCCGATCGCGATGTACAAGACGGGCTTTGTCGCGAACCAGATGGGTGAGGCCTCGGCCATCGCGGTGGTCCTCGCCATCTTCGGCATGACCATTTCACTTACGATCACCAAGCTCTCCGGGTTCTCCCGCATGGAGAGCCAAATGGAAGGCGAGTGACGCTGATGTCCCGCACCCAAACACCCGCGCGCCGGTCCACGATCAAGGTGATCCGTAGCAGGCCAACCAAGACCATCAGCCACCGCAAGAACGTGGGTGGCGGCATTATGGCCTTCGTGTGGCTCGCCGTGGTCGCGGTACCCCTGTACTGGATCATCCTCACCAGCTTCAGGTCCCAGACCGGCTTCTTCGTGGACGGACCGCTGTCGTTCCCCTCCGAGCCGACTCTCGACAACTACCGACTAGTGCTCGAGAACGACTTCTGGCGCTACCTTTCAAACTCGGCGATCGTGACGGTCGCGGCCACTACCTTCATCGTGGCTCTCGGCTTCCTGGCCGCCTACGCGATTTCGCGAAATGGCAAAGGCGTCGCGCGGACCACCTTCACCGTGCTGCTTCTGGGTCTAGCCATTCCGTTGCAGGCGACGATCATCCCGATCTACCTGATGATCGTCCAGCTCGGCTTGTACGACAGCCTGATAGCAATCGTCTTGCCATCGGTGGCCTTCGGACTACCGATCACGGTGCTGATCTTGGTGAACTTCCTTCGCGACATTCCGCGGTCCCTCTTCGAGGCCGCGCGCATCGACGGCGCGAGCGAATGGCAGGCGATGACCAAGATCGCGCTGCCGCTTGCGCGGCCGGCGATCGTCACCGTCGCCATCTACAGCGGGCTCAACGTATGGAACGGCTTCCTGTTCCCGCTGATCCTGACCCAGAGCGAGGACAAGCGCGTGCTTCCTCTCGCGCTGACGACCTACCAGGGGATGTTCACCATCAACGTCCCCGCAGTCATCGCGGCCGTGGTGATGTCAAGCATCCCGGTGGTCGCGCTGTACATCTTTGGTCGCCGTCAACTCCTGGCCGGCATGACCGCCGGATTCGGCAAGTGACGCCGGCCAAGGTCGAACACGCCCCCGACCACCGCTAGCCCAAGTCTTCCCTCCAGTTTCTACTCTTACGAAAGGACCAGTAACGATCATGGTCTCCACCTTCCATGTCTCCCCAGCCGGGTCGGATCAAGCTGACGGTTCGTCGGCAGCCCCCTGGCGCACCATCAATCGGGCGGCCAGTGCCGCGACCGCCGGCGACACCATCGAGGTTCACGCCGGCGAGTACCGCGAGTGGGTCAAGCCCGTTCGGGGTGGACTCAGCGACAGCCGCCGGATCACCTACACGGCAGCGCCCGGCGAGCACGTAGTCATCAAGGGGTCGGAGGTCGTGACCGGCTGGGAGGACACCGGCCGCGGGGTGTGGCGAGCGCGCGTCTCGCAGGACGTCTTTGGCGACTTCAATCCGTTCGCTGTCAGGGTAGACGGAGACTGGATCGTCTACCCCTCCGCCGATGCGCCGTGGCGCCACCTCGGAGACGTGTACCTCAACGGCACCAGCCTCTACGAGGCCGCGAGCCTCGAGGAGGTCGAGGCTGCTCTCGCCCAGACGCATCACGTTGATGGCTGGTCCGGAATCGAAGTTCCCGTGGCCCACCCCGAGCAGACCGCCCTGCAGTGGTACGCGGAGGTAGGTGTCGAGGAGACCGTTATCTGGGCGAACTTTGGCGCCGCGGATCCGAACACGGAACTCATTGAGATCAACGTGCGCCCGGCAGTTTTCACCCCGGTGGAGCACCACCTCGACTACATCACGGTGCGTGGTTTTGAGATGGCGCAGGCCGCCTCGCCGTGGGCGCCCCCGACGGCTAATCAGCCTGGACTGCTCGGCCCCAACTGGGCTAAGGGCTGGATCATCGAGGACAACGTCATCCACGATGCGAAGTGCGTGGCTATCTCGCTGGGCAAGGAGGCGTCCTCGGGGCAGAACTTCTTTACTGACCGCGGCGACAAGCCTGGCTACCAGTACCAGATCGAGACGGTCTTCTCCGCCCTGAACAACGGCTGGACCCGGGAGAACATCGGCTCGCACGTGGTGCGAGGCAACACGATCTACGACTGCGGCCAGGCGGGAATCGTGGGTCACCTGGGGTGCATCTTCTCGACCATTACGGACAACCACATCTACCGCATCGGCGTGAAGCGAGAGTTCTTTGGGCACGAGATCGCCGGCATCAAGCTCCACGCTGCGATCGACGTCGTCATCGAGCACAACCGAATCCACGACTGCACGCTGGGAATCTGGCTGGACTGGCAGACCCAGGGCATGCGCATCACGCGAAACCTCCTCTATCGCAACACCCGCGACTTCTTCATCGAGGTGTCCCACGGGCCCCACGTGGTCGACCACAACATCTTTGGCTCGCCGGCGTCTCTCGAGGTGGTGAGCCAGGGCGGCGCGTACGTCAACAACCTGATCGCGGGGGCGGTGCGCATCGAATCCGTCATGGAGCGGGCGACGCCCTATCACGTGCCCCACAGCACTCAGGTGGCGGGGTTCGCGCCAGTCGCGGGCGGCGACGATCGCTTTCTGGCAAACCTCTTCCTCGCGGGAGACATGGCCGACGCCTACATTGCCGGCGGCGACCACGCTCAGCATTCGGGCTTCGGCACCGCTGGGTACGACGAGTTCCCCGCGAGCATGGCCGACTTCATGGCCGGGCTGGACCTGTCCCGCGGCGACCACGAGCGTTATCACGCGCTGCTCAGGCCAGTCACGATCGACGAGAACGCGTACGCGCAGGGCGCCACCGCCTACCAGCACGAGGCGAGCAAGGTCATGCTGGACGGCACAGGCACGTGCGGCTTCGAGGTGATCGAGCGCGAGGACGGCGTCTACCTTCACCTGGAGCTGCCCGCCGCGTTCGACGAGGCCAAAACCTCGGTGAAGTCAGGCGCGGACCTGGGTGCCGCGTACTACCCAGATGCGGAGTTCGAGGACCCGCACGGGAGGCCGGTCGTGCTTGACCTCGACCTGGTGGGATCGCGCAAGCACGCCGGCGAGGCGTACGCGGTGGGTCCGCTCGCGGGGCTCAAGCAGGGGGCCAGCGACATCAAGATCTGGTGACTTTCTAGCGACGCGCGCCGGGACTCTTGCCTCTTGGGGAAGAGTCCCGGCGCTCTCGTCGTTGTAGTCAACATGACTACAAAACTGGAACGCATCGCCATCGTGGGCGCGCACGGCAAGATCGCGCGCCTGCTCATCCCGGACCTGATCAGCCAGGGTCACGAAGTGGTCGCGCTCGCGCGGCGCGACGAGCAGCTCGAGCACCTCGCGTCGCTGGGAGCGATCCCCCGCCGCCTGGACATCGAGAAGGCCAGCGAGGACGACTTCGCGGCGGCCTTCGGGCGCAGCGACGCGGTGGTATTCGCAGCCGGCGGCGGCGCCGACGGCGACATCGAGCGCAAGCGCACCGTCGACCTGGAGGGCTCCCTCAAGTCGATCGCCGGCGCGCACACGTCAGGCGCACACCGATTTGTGCAGATCTCCGTCATGGGCGTCGACAACCCCGTCCCGGACGACGCCGGCGAGGTGTGGTCCGCGTACGTGAAGGCCAAGCGCGACGCCGATGCCGCACTGCGGGCGAGCGACCTGGCGTGGACCATCATTCGGCCGGGCGGGCTGACCGACGAGGACGGAACCGGCCTGGTGAGGCTGGATACCGCAGTTGACCGAGGAACCGTGCCGCGCGCGGACGTCGCCGCTGTCGTCGGTGCCGTGTTGCGCTTGCCGCAGAGCGGGGGATACCAGTGGGAACTCGTCTCGGGAGCCTCCCCCGTGGACGAGGCGGTTCGCGACGCGTCCGACGGCTGATCAGCCGACGCGAGGCAGAGAGCGCGATATAGAAGTAGCAAGCGAAAAGGCCGGTCCGCCCCGAGGGCGAACCGGCCTTTTCTTTAATCCGTGTGCTGAGAGCCTTAGCGCTCGAGCTCGCCCGCGATGAACGCCTCGACGTTCTTGGCGGACTGAGTGTCCTCGACCTGGACGGGCGGGGACTTCATGAAGTAAGCCGCCGCGGACAGGATGGGGCCGCCGATGCCGCGGTCCTTGGCGATCTTCGCCGCGCGAACCGCGTCGATGATGATGCCGGCCGAGTTGGGGGAGTCCCAGACCTCGAGCTTGTACTCAAGGTTCAGGGGAACCTCGCCGAACGCGGAACCCTCAAGGCGGACGTAAGCCCACTTGCGGTCATCGAGCCACGCGACGTAGTCCGACGGGCCGATGTGCACGTTCTTGGAGTCCGTGAGGCCGGCGAGCGGACCTGCGAGGTTGGAGGTCACGGCCTGCGTCTTGGAGATCTTCTTGGACTCGAGACGGTCGCGCTCCAGCATGTTCTTGAAGTCCATGTTTCCACCGACGTTCAGCTGGTACGTACGGTCGAGGCGCACGCCGCGGTCTTCGAACAGCTTGGCCATCACGCGGTGCGTGATGGTTGCGCCGACCTGCGACTTGATGTCGTCGCCGACGATCGGGACGCCAGCGTCCTCGAACTTCTTGGCCCAGACGGGGTCCGATGCGATGAAGACGGGCAGTGCGTTGACGAATGCGACGTTGGCGTCGATCGCGCACTGAGCGTAGAACTTGGCAGCCTTCTCGGAGCCAACGGGGAGGTAGCACACGAGCACGTCGGCCTTGGTGTCCTTGAGGACCTGGACGACGTCGACGGGGGTCTCGTCCGACTCGGTGATGGTCTCGCGGTAGTACTTGCCGAGACCGTCCAGCGTGGTGCCGCGCAGGACCTGGATGTCGGTCTTGGGGACATCGGCGATCTTGATGGTGTTGTTCTCGGAGCACTGCGTGGCTTCGACGAGTTCCTTGCCGACCTTAAGCGAGTCGACGTCGAACGCGGCCACGAACTCGATGTCCGAGACGTGGTAATCACCGAACTGGACGTGCATGAGGCCGGGAACGGTCTCGCCCGCCTTCGCGTCCTTGTAGAACTCAACGCCCTGAATCAGCGACGTGGCGCAGTTGCCGACGCCGATGATGGCGACACGCAATGAAGCCATGATTGTCTCCTTAGTTGTTTTCCCCGCCGGTGGCGGATTTAGTGTTTCCGCCGGGGGCGGATCGTTCGTTTTCGATAAGTTGGTCGAGCCATTGAACCTCGCGTTCGACCCTTTCGAGGCCGTGGCGCTGAAGTTCCGTGGTGTAAGCATCGTTGCGCTCGCGGCGCTGTTGCATTCCGTCCGAGACCTCTTCGAGCCTCTCCGCGAGCCGGGTGCGACGCCCCTCGAGAATGCGCAGGCGTGTGGCCGAGTCGGTCTTGTTGAACATGGAGAACCTCACGTCGAACGCGTCGTCATCCCACGAGGACGCGCCCGCCGAGGCGAGCTCGTCCGCGAGCCGGGCCTTGCCAGCGTCAGTGAGTCGGTACGCGATACGTGACCGCCGAGACGCGGCGGCGAAGGCGTCCTCCGCCTCCTCCGCATCGGCGGCGATGAGATCGGCAGCAACCATGCGCTTGAGGCAGGGGTACAGCGAGCCGTAGCTGAGCGCACGGAACGGGCCGAGCTCGGATCCGAGCTGCTTGCGCAGCTGATACCCGTGGAGGGGCTGCTCTGCAAGCATGCCCAATATCGCGAGCGTGAGCACGTCAGTCTTGGCCATGAACCCCCCTCTCGGTGTCGAGTAGCGCGTCGGCTTGGTGCCGGGCGACATGAGAAGCATAGCAACTCGTTGTATCGGCGCGATACATCGAGTAGCGTTCGACGTGTCGGATGGCTTGCGGCTGAGTGCCGGCGGCCGCCGTCAGTGCACCAAGGGGCCAGCGGCGGTAGGTTGGGCACAAACCCGGCCGCCTGTTCGTTGAATACAGTGGCGTCGCAGCCACCGCCACCGTCTCCAACCACTTGGTCCGCAGGTGGCGCCGCCACATTAGACACTTCTATCCCCTGGGAGAACACCCACGTGACCGAACCCAAGTCCGCACCACAGCGCGTCTCAGCGTTTACTCCCGTGAGTGGGACGCAGCCCGTTGCGGCGCAGCCCACGCCGAGCGCCCCCGTGCGCAAGTCCACCCGACCTGCTGGCTCGAAGCCAGCCCCGGCCGCGGGGAGCAGTGCTGCCCCGGCATCGGCTAGTGGCCGCGCAACTGCGCCGAAGACGGCGACGAGCGCTGGCAAGGGCGGCGGCGCAGGCGGCGGCAAAGGCGGCGGCCGTAAGCAGCGCCGCGCGGACATGCCGCGGTGGAAGCGCGTGTTGCGGTCGCTCGGACTGTGGACGCTGGTTGCCGGGCTCGTGGCCGCGACGGTCGCGGTCATCGGAATGGTGGTCGTGTACTCGACCCTTGAGGTCCCCGAGCCCAGTGACTTTGCGCTGCAGCAGTCCTCGATCATTTACTACGCCGACGGCACTGAGATGGGCCGGCTCGGCGAGGCCAACCGCGAGGTAGTGGCCATCGACACCCTCCCCGACTACGTCGGCAACGTATTCGTCGCCGCGGAGGACCGGTCCTTCTACACGAACCCCGGGGTCGACGTGTTCGGAATGGCCCGCGGTCTCTTCAAGACGGTAGTGGAGGGAAAGACGCAGGGTGGCTCGACCATCACGCAGCAGTACGTGGAGCGCTACTACGTCGGAGAGACCACCACGGACGTCAAGGGCAAGGTCAAGGAAGCCCTCATGGCCATGAAGATTGACTCCCAGCAGGAGAAGTCCGAGGTGCTCGGCAACTACATCAACACCATCTACTTTGGCCGCGGCGCGTACGGCGTCGAGGCCGCCGCAAACGAGTACTTCGGCAAGCACGCCGCGGATCTCACGGTGTCTGAGGCGGCGCTGCTCGCGGGAATCGTCCCTGCCCCGAGCGCGTGGGACCCCCGCATCGATCCGGTCACCGCGGAAAGCAAGTGGAACTACGTGATGGACGGCATGGTCACCACGGGCTTCCTCACCCAGGCCGAACGCGACGCTGAAGTCTTCCCCGAGACGATCGAGTACCAGAATGACGACGTCTTCGGCGGACCCACGGGCTACCTGCTGCAGGCAGCCATCGACGAGACGATCTCCGACACGGGAGTAACCCGCGAGGACATCGAGACCCAGGGCTACAAGATCACCACGACGATCCTGCCCGATCACCAGGCGGCCGCCGAGGCCGCAGTCGCGGAGATCCCGGAAGGGGCGTCTCCGAACATGCGCGTCGGTGCCGTCACCATGGACCCGGCCACGGGCGCCGTCACGTCGATGTACGGCGGGGCGGATTACCTGGAAATTCAGCGAAACGCGGTCACGCAGGACATCGCCCAGGCGGGTTCGACCTTCAAGCCCTTCGCGCTCATCGGCGGCCTCGAGCGCGGAATCGGACTGGGCACCGAGTACATCGCTAACACCGACATGGAGTTCCCCGAGTTCGAGAACCCCGTGCGCAACTTTGGCGGAGTCAACTACGGCAAGATCGACCTGGTCAAGGCCACCCAGAGCTCGGTGAACACCGCCTACGTCCAACTTGGGCTCGAAGTCACCCCCGAGGTGGTGATGGAGACCGCGATTCGAGCGGGAGTGCCTGAGGGCACCGTCGGCCTCGAGGCCAACGCGTCCAACGTGCTCGGCACGGCGTCGCCGCACGTCTTGGACATGGCGTCCGCGTACGCGACCATCGCCAACGGCGGGGTCAGCACCGAGCCGTTCATTGTCAGCGAGGTCCTCGCGAGCGACGGCTCCGAGCTCTACGTACACGAGGTCGTCTCGGAGGAGGTCTTCGCCGCCGATGTGATGGCGGACACCACTTACGCGATGCAGCAGGTCGTGAAGTACGGGTCCGGCGAATACGCCAACTCGATCGACCGCCCGCTGGCGGGCAAGACGGGTACCGCGAACGAGAACAAGTCGGCGTGGTTCGTGGGCTTCGCGCCCAACATGGTGGGAGCGGTCGCGCTCTACCAGGTTGGCGACGACGGCTCGGCCGAGGAGATCACGCCCTTCGCGGACTTCTCACAGATCACGGGCTCCACCATCCCCACGCGAGTGTGGACGTGGATGATGGACCCGATCCTGTCTGAGATGGACGTCGTGGACTTCCCCGCGCGAGCCAACGTCGGCACCGACCGCAAGATCCTGCCGCCCAAGCCGACCGTGACGCCGTCGCCCACACCCACTCCGGAGCCCACGCAGGCGCCGCAGCCCACCCAGGCACCTCAGCCGCCGCAGCCGACGCAGGCACCGCAGCCGCCTCAGCCCTCCGCGACTCCCGAGCCGGAACCCTCCGAGGGGGTCATCGAGCCGGTGCTGCCGTAGGCGACCGCATCGGCGATGCCTCGGTGGGCGCCCCGCACGCTTCGGCCTGCGCGCGGCGCCTACCGGCCGCGGCTTCTAACGGCGTAGTGCGCGCTTGAGTCGCAGCAACGCTGTCAGGACGCGGTAGCGGGTGCGCTTGACGGGCAGATCCCACGCGCCGTCCACGGTTGACTCCTCGCCGAACTGGCGTTTGAAGTCCCCGACGCCCTTGAGCGTGGGGGCGCGCTCGGAGTCGACCCCCATGAGGTCGTAACTCGTCACGTCCTCATCCTTGAGCATCTGCATGAGGTGCCAGCGCAGCAGCATGACGGCGTTGTTGCCCCGCGCCTCGGCGCTGGCGCCCGCGTAGTAGCTCACCGCCGCACCCTCGTACGTGGTGACGATCACCCAGGCGACGGCGCGACCGGGCTCGAGCGGCGCATCGGCCGTCCCCGAGTCGGACCGGCGCGCGACGAAGACCCGTGCGTGCTGGCCGAGTCCCTCGAGCATCGAAAAATAGGTGTCGGCCTGGTAGATGCCGAAGCCGTCGCGCTCCGCTGTCTCCTCGTAGATCCGGTAGAGCTCGTCGAAGGCCTCGCGGGTGAGACCTGACTCGTCCTGGAGCACGAACCCCTCGTCCCGGAGGGCCTTGCGGATTCCGGAGCGCCGGCGCTTGGAGAAGGCGGCAAAGATGTCGTCCAGGTCGCGGGTGAGATCTATCGCGACCGTGCGGTCGTAGGTGACCGACTGCAGCAATTCGTGCAGGTCGGGCGCGGGGAACTTAGCGTGGATGCGGGCGAAGGCGATGTGAGGGGCCTCGCGCGCGATGTAGTCGCGCAAAGCCTTGCGCAGGCCCAGCTCGGCCTGCGCGGTCTGATCGCCTATCCAGATGGGGCCGTGCTTTGCCCAGAGGTAGTGGAAGCCGCGCCCGGTGTACTCGGTGAGCGCGACGACCGCCTGCGGCTGCCCGTCCACGGAGTACGCGAGGCGGCGCCAGAACGTGCGGCCCTCGACGATCGCATCGTACGGATCCCAGGCGGGCGACTGCTCGATGGGAACTCGGTGGCCTGAGCCGTGGACGAGCGCCTCGAACTGCTCGTCAGAAACGTGCTCGATCTGTGCGGGCGCTGAAGTCATGCGACGAGCCTAGCCGCCACTCGGGACGAGGCGCACCCCACCCACAGGGCTAAAAGCCGGTGTCGGTGGGCTCGGGGTAGTACTTGCGGAAGTGCTGCGCCATCCGGGCGTTGAGCGCCTTGATGTAGACGCGGCGAACCAGGCTGCGGTCGCCCGAGTAGACGAGTGGGTGAAACACCCCGGACCGCTTCTTTGCCGCCGCGACTCGCTCGCGCAGCGCGGGCTCCTTGATGTAGCGCATGAGCAGCCGGTACGGCACGACCGAATACAGGATGGGACCCGTGGGGACGGAGGCCGCGCTCTCGGCGGGCTTGGCCTCCTGCGCCTCGAAGTGGTCTGGCAGCAGGTCGCGGGCGACGGCCTGGGCGACATTGACGCCGGCCGCCGTCACGTAGAAGTTGTTGCGGCCGATGCGCGGGTTGACTTCGAAGAAGACGCGGCCGCCGTCGCGGCTCGAGATCTTGTAGTCAAAATTGGCGAAGCCGTAGTAGTCGGCCTTGACCAGGATGCGGCGTGCGGAGGCGAACGCCTCCTCGTCCACCTCGGTGAGGATCGCGGCGGGGATGCCGAGCGTTCCCGGCGTGTGCTCCTCGAGCAGCACCTGGCCCCCCGCGAGCAGGGTGACCTGACCCTCGCGGTCGCGGTAGGCGGTCAGGGAGCGCATGTGGGTCTCGTCGCCGGGCACAAACTCCTGCACCAGGAACTCGCTTCCGTAACTGCGTTCGACGAGGTGATCGAGGACCTCCACCAGCTCGGCCTCCGACTCGAAGTGGTGAATCTTCTGCTTGCCGGGGAAGGCGACGTTGAACCAGTCGGCGCTGATCGCGGGCTTGCCGATCAGCGGGTAGTCGAGACCGCGGTCGCGGATGGACTGCAGCGCTACGGCGGGAGAAACGGTGGGCACCGAGTCGGCGCCGCCCGATGCCTCGGCGGGGACGGCATCGGCACCCGTGAAGCCCACCGCGACGGTGAACGGGGTGCGGACGTCTACCTGGTCGCAGATGGACGCGAAGGCGGTCTTGGAGGACACGCGGTCAAAGGTGGCGAGGTCGCACAGGGGCTGAAGCCAGCGCGAGTCGATCCGGTCCCGCTGCTGCGCGATGGTCCGCACGTTCCAGTCGAGGTTGGTGAACAGGATCAGCTCGTGATCGGGGTGCGCGCCGGCAATCTCGTTGAGCCGGGCGACCAGCACGTCCGGGTCCTGGAGGTTGGGCTCGATGATCCACTCGGCGAGCGTCGAATGCTTGAGGAAGGTGGTGCGCACCTTCGACAGGACAACCGGCTTCCAGCCGTACTTTTGGTGTGCCGCGCGTTGGAAGGCGTAGACGCCAATATCCCCGCCGAGCCCTAAGAGCAGGACCTGCTTCACTGTGACCTCGCCTCTGTTTGGCTCACCAGTCTAATGCGGGCGCTGGGCGCCATCGCCGACCGGTTTGCCCTGTTAATGCCTCTGCACTTCCGAATGTGGGCGCGGCGAGGTATTCTTGTGCGTCGTGGAAAAGGTCTCGCCGCAATCGGCTTGTTCTTCCACGACTGCGTAACCCTCCTGCCACGGATCGTCCGTGGCCGTTTCTAGTCCAGAGGAGGTGGGTATAAATGCGCCAGTACGAAATGATGGTCATCCTTGACCCCGAGGTAGAAGAGCGCACGGTTCAGCCGTCGCTCGAGAAGTACCTGACGGTTATCACCAACGACAAGGGCACGGTCGACAAGCTCGACATCTGGGGCCGTCGTCGTTTGGCTTACCCGATCAAGAAGAAGGCAGACGGTATCTACGCGGTGGTGAACTTCACCTCCGAGTCGGCCACCGCCAAGGAGCTCGAGCGTCAGCTCGGCCTCAACGAGTCCATTCTTCGCACCAAGCTGCTCCGTCCGGACGCTCACTAGTCCAGACGGTCGTTCCGACTCTCACTAAATACAACACACGAAACCAAAGGAAAAACCATGGCAGGCGACACGCAAATCACCGTAGTTGGCAACCTCACCGGCGACCCGGAGCTCCGCTTCATCTCGTCCGGCGCGGCAGTAGCAAACTTCACGGTGGCGTCCACGCCCCGCACGTTCGACCGTCAGTCGAACGAGTGGAAGGACGGCGAGACCCTGTTCATGCGTTGCTCCCTGTGGCGCGAGGCTGCTGAGAACGTGGCCGAGTCGCTGACCAAGGGTATGCGCGTGCTTGTCACGGGCCGCCTGGTTTCGCGATCGTGGGAGACGAACGGTGAGAAGCGCACCGTGACCGAGATGCAAGTCGACGAGGTTGGTCCCTCGTTGCGTTACGCCACCGCCAAGGTGACGCGAACGCAGCGCAGTGGCGGCTCCGGCGGCGGCAACTTTGGTGGCGGCGGCGGTTCCTCCGCACCTGCCGGTGGATCGGCGAACGACCCGTGGGCCTCGGCCCCCGCGTCTGACGAGCCGCCGTTCTAAACAGTTACTTTTCTCTTAAGGATTAATCATGGCTAAGCACGAAATCCGCAAGCCGCGCAAGAAGGTGAACCCGCTCAAGGCCGCCAAGGTCACGACGGTTGACTACAAGGACAGCGCGTTGCTTCGTAAGTTCATCTCCGACCGCGGAAAGATCCGTTCGCGTCGCGTGACGGGAATCTCCACGCAGGAACAGCGCCAGGTTGCGCGCGCCATCAAGGTGGCCCGTGAAATGGCACTCCTGCCCTACGCCGGCTCCGGCCGCTAGAGAAAGGGGATCTCCTCATGGCAAAGATCATCCTGACCCACGAAGTGGGTAACCTCGGAATCGCCGGAGACGTCGTAGACGTCAAGGACGGTTACGCGAACAACTACCTGGTTCCCCGCTCGCTGGCCACTCGTTGGTCCGCTGGTGCGGAGAAGCAGATCGCCGCGCTGCGCAAGTCGCAGAACGAAAAGAAGATCGCCAGCGTTGAAGAGGCTCAGGCCGCACGCGACTCTCTTCAGGCCAACCCGGTCACCGTGTCGGCAAAGGCGGGCCCCTCCGGCCGCCTGTTTGGTGCCATCACGACGGCCGAGATCGCGAACGCCATTGGCGATCGCGCGAAGGTCGACAAGCGTCGCATCCAGATCGGTCAGCCGATCAAGACGACCGGTCAGTACACGGTTAAGGTTTCTCTGCACGATGGCGTGTTCGCCACCGTGACCGTGAACGTGGTCGCTGGTTAACGCATTCCTCGTGGGCTAAGCCCGCAGGTCGAAGGCCCGGTTCCCCTGTTGGGGGACCGGGCCTTTTGCGTGGGGCCGCTGGCGGCCGGGGCGGCGGCGGCGCGGGAGTTCGGGAGGGGGGGACGCGGGTCCCGAGTTGGCTCGGAGTTGGCGCGGAGACGGCCCAAAAACGGACATATCGGTAGCGCGCTCGAGGGCGAAGGCCGATTACCAGGGCAAGCTCCGCGAGGGGCTCGAAACGTCGCGAAACCGCGCTGGCGACACGCCCATGTGCGACACGCCGGGAACTTTAAACCAAAGGTTTATCCCCAATGGGGCGCTTCGCAAATCCCCTGGTAATGGGGCATCTGGCTCGCCGCGTTTGAAGTCGTACACAGGTGTATCCACAGGTCGCTGTGGGGGTTATTCACAATTCATCCACGGTTGACAGCGCTCTATCCACGGATCGCCCGGGAGTCCGTTTTGCGTAGGGTCAAAGTCGCCCTACTGTGGCGTGTCAGTCCCATTCGACACAATGGGTGACGGATCGCAGCTCGCCCATGATTCGCGGGCGCGTGCCTGACCGCAAGGTCGAAAAGACGAGAGGGGATCTGCGCGCAAATGTCCATTGATGAGATGGCTCCGCCGTACGGCAACAGTGCCGCCGCTTTCGACCGCCTACCGCCGCAGAACCTCGAGGCGGAGCAGAGCGTCCTGGGCGCGATGATGCTCTCCAAGGACGCGATGGCAGACGTCATCGAGACTGTCCGCGCGGACGACTTCTACAAGCCCGCCCACGAGACCATCTTCGACGTGACGGTGAAGCTCTACAACTCGGGTAACCCGGTCGACGCCCTCACCGTGAGCGCGGAACTCCAGCGCGACGGTTCCATCAGCCGCATCGGCGGAGCCGAGTACCTCCACACCCTCATCGCGATGGTGCCGTCCGCAGCGTCAGCCGGGTACTACGCCCGCCTGGTCCGGGAGCAGTCCATCCTGCGCAAGCTGGTCGAGGCCGGCACCCGCATCGCCGGCATGGGTTACGAGGCGGACGGCTCTCAGGTCGACGACATCGTGGACAGCGCGCAGTCGGAGATCTTCGCGGTGACCGAGCGGCGCAACTCCGAGGACTACCTGCCCATCGGCGACGTCATGGAGCGCACGATCGACGAGATCGAGGCCTCCTCGGCGCGCGATGGGTCGATGCTCGGAATCCCCACGGGCTTCAAGGCACTGGACGACCTCACCGGCGGCTTCCAGAAGGGCCAGATGGTGGTCATCGCGGCGCGCCCCGCCATCGGTAAGTCGACGCTTGGCCTGGACATCTGTCGCGCGGCCGCCATCGGCGCGGGCAAGGCCTCCGTCATATTCTCGCTGGAGATGAGCCGCGAGGAGATCACCAAGCGGCTGCTCTCGGCGGAGTCGAGCGTCAAGCTCTCCAAACTCACCAAGGGCCCGATGGGACCGAACGACTGGGAGCGCCTCGCACAGACGGCGGCGACCATCTCCAAGGCGCCGCTCTTCATCGACGACAGCCCCAACATGTCGCTCATGGAAATTCGCGCCAAGTGCCGCCGCCTGAAGCAGCAGCATGGCCTCGAGCTCGTGGTGATTGACTACCTGCAACTCATGAGCTCCGGCCGCAAGGTCGAGTCGCGCCAGCAGGAGGTCTCCGAGTTTTCCCGCGCCCTCAAGTTGCTCGCTAAGGAGATCGAGGTGCCGGTGATCGCCATCTCGCAGCTGAACCGTGGCGCCGAGCAGCGCGGCGACAAGAAGCCGATGCTCTCCGACATGCGCGAGTCCGGCTCGATCGAGCAGGACGCCGACATCGTGATCCTGCTGCACCGCGAGGATGCATACGACCGGGACAACCGCCCTGGTGAGGCCGACTTTATTGTCGCCAAGCACCGTTCCGGCCCCACAGACGTGATCGCTGTTGCCTTCCGCAAGGACTTCGCGCACTTCGCTGACATGGCCTCGGACATGTAACTGCCTTCCGGGCATTGTCGTATCGTTGACGGATTCGAACCCATCCGAACGACTTAAGGCTACGAATCACCGTCATGAATATTTCATTCTCTGCCAAGACCCTCGGCCTGATGGCCGCCGCCACCCTGACGCTGGCCGCCTGCTCGCCGGCCTCCGACGACGCCGCCGAGTCGGTCGCCCCGTCCGCCTCCATGTCCCAGGAGGCAATGGAGAGCACCGAGCCTTCGCACAGCGCGATGGCGGAGGACTCCATGGACGCCGATGCTCCCGCCGCAGACGTGGCCGAGCAGCTTCAGTTCACGACCACGCTGCTTGCAGATGGCGCTGAGTTTGACGGCGCGTCCCTCGCGGGCGTCGACACCATTCTTTGGTTCTGGGCGCCCTGGTGCCCCACGTGCCAGGCCGAGGCGCCTGGTGTCGCCGAGGCGGCAGCATCGTTGCCCGAAGGCGTTCAGATGCTCGGCGTTCCCGGCCTGTCCGACGAGGACGCGATGAAGGAGTTCACCGCGGAGTACGGCATCGAGGACATGGACCAGCTGGTCGACGCCGACGGTCTGCTCTGGCGCAACTTCGAGGTCTACGGTCAGCCCGCGTTCGCACTGATCAACGACGACGGCACCATCACCATTGTCCCCGGCGCGATGAGCACCGAGGGAATCCTCGAAGCAGCCGACAACCTCCTCGCGAGCTAGCTCAAGACTCTGGGGCTAGACCCCGACGCAAAACGCCCCCCGGTGACTTCCGGGGGGCGTTTTCGTGCGCCATGTACCTGCGGGTGGTAGCTCCGGGCGCGGGCGCCGAGCTACTTCTTGGGCTTCTTGAGCGAACCGCGGATCGCGTCGAGGGTGCCTGAGTCGGCGACAACGATGGCGCGGACGGCGTTCGGCGTGCTCGACTCGGACGCGGCGGCTGGTGCCCTAGTCAGTGGGACCGAGTCGGCCTCGGAGTTAACGTCGAGTTCCTCTGGGGATACCGACGAGCCCGCGGGGACCGATTCCTTGCGGCGGCCCGCGATGAACACCCACAGGACCACCACCGCGGTGGCGATGACCAGCCCGGTCAAGACCGGCGTGCCCCACGATGAAATGGCCGCCGCGACGGAGCTCTGCCACTGGGCGGTGGTCGTCAGTACTGGGTCCAGCGTGTGGATGCCGAACTGAGGCAGGATCTCCGACAGCCCAAAGAGCAGCACGTAGATTCCCGCGAGAATCATCAGCCACCCGCCCACCTTCATGATGGTGGGAGTCTTGGAGCGCAACGCACTGGCGACGCCCGAGCCGGCCAACGCCGCGATCAGCGACACAATCAGGATCGACGTGCCCATGCCGAGCCCGTAGATCACGAAGGGCGCGACCGCGCCGATGGGGTTGGTGGCTGCCAGCGCCTGCGTCACGATCGCGAGGAACAGCCCGATGGTGCAGCTCAGCGATGCCACGGCGAACGATGCGCCGTACGCTGTCTGCGACCAGAAGGACTTTCCGGGTGCGGAGGAGTTGAGGCGAAGGCCCGGGCCCTTGAGTTCGCCGCCGCGGGCGAGCACGATGCCGAGCCAGATCAGGATGGCGCCCATGGCCGCGGTGAGGTAGGACACGTAGGGCAGGATCGAGCCCTGCAGGCTCGCGTTGACGCCGCCAAAGAGCAGGCCGAACCCGGTGAATACCGCCATGAAGCCCACCGTCATCGCGAGGCCGAATAGCAGCGCCCGCCGCACCGCCATCGGCCGCGTGACTCCCTCTTCCGCGCTTCCGGTGACCAGCACCGTGATGTACGCGGGAAGCAGCGCGAACCCGCATGGGTTGAATGCCGCCACCGCTCCAAGTATGAGCGCGTAGGCCGCCGCCGTTCCGTCAAACACTTGTTGCCCCTCGTCGAAGTCAGTTGGGGCCTGCGTCGCAAGCCAGGCCCCCATGGTATTCGGTGCCCTTGCCTTCCGCGATGGGTTGAAGCTCGCCCTTCATCCAGGTGCGCCCTTAGTCGGAGGATTTGAGCATAGGACGGGAATCACCGCGGCCAGCAGAAGGAGCCTGATAGTTTCGGGTAAGGGTTCCGGTTCAGGATCGGACTCGGCGTGATGAGCAAGCACGACCAACCGCAATCGACGAGGAGTTTCACGTGAGCACTCAAGACAGCAGTCCCCAAGGCGCGGATACCGCTGCGACTTCCACCAGTCCCGCTGCCGAAGCGGAGAGGGCCGCCGGTGAAAACTGTGAGCAATGCGGCGCGGACGTCACTTGGTTTACGTTGCGGGAGTTCGCGGAGCACATTAAGGACAATCCCGAGCGGCGCGCGGCGACGAAGGAGTTTCTCGAGCAGTCGACAAAGGCTTTCGGCCCCGCTCTGGATCTCCGGTTCAAGGAGTGCGCCTCTTGCGGTGACGCGACCGCAGTGTCGACTATGCGCATCGATCCCTCGAGCGGGCGAGTGGTCCGCCACCCGTAACCTTTCGGCGCTGGGAAGGCCTGAACAGGCGGCTTCTACTTCAGGTTGGCGCGTTGTTGGGAGGTGGGCGTACCGGCGTCACGAACGAGCGGCTACCGCTTCCCGGAACCACGCTTCAGAGGAAGCGGCCATCGCCAGTTCCACGATTCCCCCGGGACCGTGGAGTGTGAGGACTACAGCGTCTAGCCCCGGCCCAAGCATGTAGTCGCCCGACGTGCCGTGTCGGACGACGGGATCGATGCTCTCCACCCCCACGGTCGTCGACCCTAGCCAGACGCTGCCCGGGAGCACGTGCCACTCGCCGGAGAGCCACATGTCGCCAAAGCGCCAATCGCGGGCCTCGACTGCGCGGAGAGCTCCCAGCAGCACGTTGTCCGCCTGCAAGGCTCGTATGCGTGACTGCAATCGACGGTGCGTCCAATGCGCCGCGATCGCGTCAAAAACCACCTCGATCAAAGTCCTCGCGCCGTTCGGTCCCCGTTCATTGCCCGCCCTTCTAGGTTTCCACAGAGCGGCAATTGCCAGACCGCATCATGCAATTTGCTGAACTAGCTTCGATTGCCAATCTACGACGGCAACCGACAACTAGAGCTCGCCCTTCTTCTGCATCCACTTCATGGCCACGTAGCCCAGTGGGATGCGCGCCCAGAAGGTGAGCAGGCGGTAGATCAGCGCGATCGACACCGCGACGGAGGCGGGGATTCCCGCACTCGTGAGTCCTGCCGCGAGCGCAATGTCAACCGTACCGATTCCGCCGGGGGTCGGGATAAGCGCGCCGACTGCGTTGCCGAGCAGGTAGATCACGGCGACGTCCACGATCGCGAGGTGCTGATCGAACGCGAACAGGGTTGCCTGGAAGGCTGCGACGTAGGCCGCGGTCATGAGCAGGTTGCCGCCCAGGCCGAGGCCCAGGCGCCACGGCTGGCCAAGCACCTGAACCAGGCGAGGCCACGTCTGGCGCACCATGGGCATGACCCGCCTGGCCGCCCAATTGCGCACCCCGGGAACCAGCAGCGTAAGGGCGACCACGGCGATCGAGGCGCCCGCGCCAACCAAAACCGAGGTGCTGGGCAGGGCGGTGAGCGTTCCCTGCGAGCCGGACACGAGCGTCAGCACGAGCAGCCCGACCACCGTCACGACAACCGCGGACACCTGAACCAGCGCCACGGTCGCGACCGCTAGGGGCGTCGTGACCTTGCGCTTGGTGAGCAGGCGTAGGTTCAGCGCGGCGGGTCCCACCCCTGCGGGCGCCACCAGCGCGATGAAGGCCGCGGCCACCTGCGCGAGTAGCACCCGTGCCCACGGCAGCCTGATGGGCGAGAAAGCCAGCATCGCGAGGGCTGCCCCGACAAAGGTGAGCAGTGCGAGCACGAAGGACGACGCAAGCCACACTGGGTTCGCCCCGCGGAGCGCATCGAGCGTCTCCTCGGTATTGAATCCCACCAGCACCAGGTAGGCCGCGACCAGGCCGGCGCCAATCATGATGGTCTGGCGTACACCAAACCGGGCGATGTTCTCCTGCTCGACGTCGGCATCGGGCAAGCGCTCGACGATCGCCTCCCGGACCGAATGCAGGACCTTGACGTCCTTCTCGTGCTTGATTTCCTTGCGCGTGTGGCTGGGGAGTGCGATGGACTGCAGGAGGGGAGCGGCGTGCTCGACATCGTCGGTGGTGAGGTTGCGGAACGCGGCGTTGACCGCGCGCTCGGCGCCTACCTTGACCGCGGTCATCGCGAGCATCTGCGCCCGGTCGATGCGCCACGCAAGGCTCGAGGACGCTACCTCTCCGAGCTCCCAGCTGGTGAGCCACACCAGCGGGTCGCCCGTCACCTCGTCAACGCCTACGAGCATCGTGTCCGAGCTCAGCGAGCGGTGCGAGATGCCTGCGCCGTGCGCGATCTCGACTTCCTTCCACATGGCGTCGAGCAGTTCGTCGGTCACCTGATCCGCGGAGAGATCGGCCAGCGGCTGGACTCCCGTGGGTCGTTGGTACACCAGGAGCATGGTGTCGCGCGCGCTGCTCATTCCGAGGACGCGGGCGGTCCTGACGCCCGCGTTACGGGCGGCGTGAGAGACCAGCGCGGTGGACTCTGCGGTCTGTCGCAGTCCAAGGTCCGAGCGGGCGTTGATGCCGCGCAGCTTGATGGACTTCCACCACTTGGCAAAGAAGCCGGCCGCCTGACGGTCTCCGTCCAGCGCGATGACGAGCAGCTGGTGGCCCTCGACCGTGGTGAGCTCGTAGACGCGGCCCTGACGCGTGCGGCCCATCGCGGTGGAAACTCGGTCGAGAGTGGCGGTGGCCGGTACGCCCTCGGTGCGGTCGGCACGCACCAGTCGCTTGGGCTCGAAGCCTGCGCGGCGAATGCCCTCCACGAGCGCGTCGCCGTACGCGCGGTCCGCCGTGGACCCCAGCGCGTAGCGCCATAGCAGGCCGGCGGCGCGGCCTATCAGGACGGTCACGATTCCGGCGGGGACGGTGATGATCCCGGAGATCGCGGCGACGGCCAGCGCGATCCACAGGATGTTCCACGAGAACGACAGCATCTTGCGGTCGGTGCGTCGGCCCGCGGCAGTAAGCATCGCGGCGACCGCGGCGATATAGGCCGGCAGTTGCACGGTCATGTCGCCGTCCGCGCCGCGGACGGACAGGCTGTCGAGCAGCTCCGGGCCGGCCCACGCCTCGGTGGTGAGCGCGGCGATGACGGTGGCGATGAACGCGAGGATGGCGGCGCCGAGCACCTCGAGCATGCGGCGCGGTTCCTTGCGCAACGCGAGTTCGCCAAGCACCAGCGCGGGCACCACCAGCGTGACGATGCCGGAGAAGACGTTAACCGGCGCGACGAGGAGTCGCTGGAGGAACGAGGAGAACCCGCTGATGTCCTCGCTCAGGCCCACCGTGGTCTGGTGGGCGAACGCGCCGATCAGCAGGACCAGGAAGACTCCCAGGATGGCCGCGAGCGAGGCGATGAGGTCGGAGAAGCGGTGAACCCTTACCTCGGGGTCGTCGAGGATCTGAACCGGCGCGGCCGTGGGGACGGCAGCCGGCTCCACGGGTTCGCTCCTGGCGACGGCCGGTGCCACCAGTTGTTCCGCGAGTTCAGTCACAGGCGTGGTGCGCTGTGATGAGTCGTCGGTGGCCATTGATCGATTCTATGAGTTAAGTGGTCTGATTACGTGATGCCGAGGCTGTCGAGCACGTGTGCCGGAATCAGCTCTGGCCCAATGAAGGCTACAGAGTCCAGCAGCATGTGCGCGATGATCAGCGGGGCGAGTCGGCCCCGGCGCACAAAGACGTAGGCGAACACCAGTCCCATCACCACGTTGCCCAGGGCCATCGGCCAGCCCTGGTAGAGGTGATAGCTTCCCCGAATCAGCGCCGATGCGATGATCGCCGCGGGCACGGACCATTGCAGGTCGCGCAGGCGAGTAACGAGGTACCCGACCACCACGGTCTCCTCGAGGATGGCGGCGGCCGCGGCCGCTAGCAGCAGGATGGCCGCCGCCCACCACTGGTCGGGCAGCCCCGAGGTGTCGAGTTTGACGCTCTGTCCGAGTGCGCGGCCGATCGCATACAGCGCGAGTCCTGGGATCCCGATGGCCGCGGCCAGGCCAACGCCCCAGCCGACGTCCGCCCACCACACGCGTCCGCGCCCGACAAGCCCGAGGCGTCTCAGCGCGCTGTTGCCGTGGGTCGACAGTAGATACAGCGCGAGGAGAACGGGCATGAGGGAGAAGCCGATGCGCAGCACCTGGATCAGCAGGTCCACGTAGTTGATGGACGACTGGCTTGGATTCAGGACGGACGTCTGAGTGCCGATGGGGGCGGGTGCGAGGTATCGCTCGATGAGACGAATCGCCGCGAAGATGCCGGCCTGGCCCAGCGAGATGCCCAGCACGATCAGCACCTCGGCGCGCAGTCGTCCGCGGGATGGCAGGTAAACGGCGCCCTCAGCGCGTGATTGCTCCATAGTCACATTGACTCTAACGAGCGAACCCGGCGGACGGCTCCCCTCGCGCCTAGGCTGGACGTATGGACACTGTGATTCGCGAACCCGTGGTGGTCAGCCTGCGTCGGTACCCGGTGAAGGCGATGGGAGGCGAGGCTCTCGAGTCGGTCCTGGTGGACCCGCGCGGGCTGGCGGGGGACCGGGTGTTGGCGGTCAGCGACGGCGCCGGACGATTCGCGTCGGGTAAGAACACCAAGCGCATGGTGCGCCGCGAGGGCATCTTCGAGTTCGCCGCACATACCAGCGCCGCGCGGGGACACAGGGTAGTCGTGACGCACGAGGGAAGGGAATGGACCGCGGGCAGCCCGGAGCTGGACTCCCATCTGAGCGAGGAGCTCGCCGCGCAGGTGCACGTCTCGGCTGAGGGCGAAGTGCCTCACTTCGACGATGGCGCAGTCTCCCTGGTGGGCACCGCCACCTTGGAGTGGTGTGCGCGCGAGCTCGGCGTCGACGCCGACTCGCGACGCCTGCGGGTCAACCTGGTGGTCCAGACCTCCGAGCCCTTCGAGGAGGAGTCGTGGCGAGGCGACATCCGGGTGGGGGACGCGACCCTGCGGCCCGCGGGTCGCGTGGAGCGGTGCCGCACCATCGACCTAGTTCAGGATGGCGTCGGGCAGCGCACGCGGTGGCTCAAGCCACTGGGGGACCAGCGCGACGCGCGCGTGGCGATCTATCTCGCCGTGGTCTCCCCTGGGACGGTTCGAGTCGGAAGCCGCGTCTCGCCTTCCGTGTAGCCTCCTGCGCTGCCCGCGAACAAGTTGTGCGTGATGACGCCGGCCGTGGGCATACTGGGGGCATGGCTATTCACCACGAGTCCTTTGACACCATCATCATCGGCGCCGGTCAGGCCGGCCCCGGTCTCGCATCGGCCCTGGACGGGCGGGGGGAAAAGGTGGCGCTCTTCGAAGCGCGGGCCTTTGGTGGTACCTGCCTGAACGATGGGTGCCGGCCCACCAAGGCGATGCGCGCCTCGGGCCGCGTCGCACACCTGGCCCGGACATCGGCCAAGATGGGTGTCCACACTGGCGACGTGACCGTCAACCTGGCGGAGGTCGTCGCGCGCAAGGACGAGCTCATTGACGCGTGGCGTGATGGCGGCAGCGACTATTACGAGAACCACGAGACCATCAGCTACGTGGTGGCGACCGCTCGAATCACGGGCCGCGACGGCGAGGCGTTCCTGGTCGACTACGACGACGGCAGCTCCGCGCCCAAGACCGTGACCGCGAAGCGCGTCATCGTGAACTCGGGGGCCCGCTCCGTGCCGCCGCCCGTGCCAGGGCTCGACGGCATCGACTGGCTCGACCACCACCGCATTCTGGAAATCACCGACATCCCCGACCACCTGGTGGTGCTCGGCGGCAGCTACATCGGACTCGAGTTCGGCCAGATGTTCGCCCGCTTTGGCTCCAAGGTGACCATCGTCGAGCGCGCTCCCCGGATCATCGCCCGCGAGGATGCCGATATCTCGGAGGCAGTCGCCGGGATGCTGCGACGCGAGGGGCTCGACGTGCGCGAAGGAGCGGACGTCGATCAGATTGAGGCCACAGAGAAGGGTGCGCGCATCCACCTCAAGGGCGGCGACAACCTGGACGCGAGCCACGTGCTGGTCGCGGCCGGACGGATTCCCAACAGCGACGACATCGGGCTCGACAGCATCGGCGTGGAGACTGACGAGCGCGGCTACATCACCACCGACGAGCACTTCAAGACCAACGTCGAGGGCGTGTATGCGGTTGGTGATGTCAACGGCCGCGGCGCGTTCACCCACACCAGCTACCAGGACGGCACGATCCTCGCGGATCACCTGGGCGGCGGCGACCAGTCGGTTGCGGGCCGCATCCCCACCTACGGGCTCTTCACCGACCCGCCGCTGGGCCGCGTCGGCATGACGTTGACGCAGGCGCAGGACGCCGGGCTGGACGTCGAGGTCTCTATCACTCCGGGAGACGGCGTGACCAAGGCCGCGCTGGACGGCGAGACCGAGGGCCTGTGGAAGCTCGTGGTCGACAAGACGACGGACCGCGTGGTTGGGGCATCGTTCTTTGGCCTGTACGGGGACGAGGCGGTGCAGGCGGTATCAGTACTGATGCACGTAGACGCTCCCGCGTCCGAGCTCGCGACCTGGCTGCCTATCCACCCGACGTCGGCCGAGTTCCTGCCGACTTTCTACGGCGGTCTCGAGAAGCCTTAAGGGGATTCCCGGGCCAAATCGAACCCATAGGAGTGCCGGCGAGGCGAGACCGTGCCAGATCGGACCCACAGGAGTTCCGGAGAGCCCAGACCGTGCCAAATCGGACCCATAGGAGTCCCGGTGGCTCGGAGTGGGTGAATACTCGCTAGTCGTCTAGGAAGGCGACCAGGTCCGCGGCGATGCCCGTGTAGGTTTCTGGTGTCAACAGCACCAGGCGTGCCTCGACGTCGGCGGGCAGGCCGAGGCTCTTCACGAACACCACGACGTCGTCGGCGCCAATGCGGCGTCCACGCGTGAGGTCCTTGAGGCGCTCGTACGGGTTCTCCATGCCGGGCGTCCCCGCGATTCCGGCGGCGCGCATCGCGGACTGGATGGGCTCGCCCAGGACTTCCCAGTTCGCGTCGAGGTCCGCGGCCAGCGCGGTGGGGTTCACGTCGAGGCCGTCGAGGCCCTTGGCGACGTTGGAGATCGCGAGCAGCGAGTGGCCAAATGCGGGGCCGATGTTGCGCTGGCTGGTCGAGTCGGTGAGGTCGCGCTGCATGCGCGAGGTCACGAGCGTGGCGCCCAGCGTGTCGAGCAGTGCGCACGACAGCTCGAGGTTGGCCTCGGCGTTCTCGAAGCGGATGGGGTTGACCTTGTGCGGCATGGTGGACGAGCCGACCGTGCCCTGGCCGCGCACCTGGGCGAAGTACCCAAGGGAGATGTAGGTCCACACGTCGGTGGCGAGGTTGTGCAGGATGCGGTTGAACCGCGCCATATCCGCGTACAGCTCGGCCTGCCAGTCGTGGCTCTCGATCTGCGTGGTCAGCGGGTTCCAGGTAAGGCCGAGGTGCTCGACGAAGGACTTGGAGACGGCGACCCAGTCGGTGCCGGGGACGGCCGCGACGTGCGCGCCATAGGTTCCGGTGGCGCCGTTGAGCTTGCCCAGGAACTCTTGGGCCTCGACGCGGCGGAGCTGACGCTTCAGGCGGTGAGCCAGCACCGCGAGCTCCTTGCCCACCGTGGTGGGCGTGGCCGTCTGGCCGTGGGTGCGCGACAGCATCGGCTGCGCGGCGTTCTCACGAGCCATGCCGGACAACTGCTCAACGAGAGCCGATGCGGCGGGCAGCCACACGTCGTTGACGGCGCCGCGCACCATCACGGAGTACGACAGGTTGTTGATGTCCTCGGACGTGCAGGCGAAGTGCACGAGCTCGCTGAGCGCTGGGAGCTGCGTGTCCGCGCCCAGGGCGGCGGGGGCATCGGCGAGGCGCTTCTTGAGGAAGTACTCGACCGCCTTGACGTCGTGGACGGTGACGCGCTCGGTCTCCGCGAGCTCGGCGATCTCGGTGGCGCCAAAGGTGGCGACGACGTCGCGCAGGTACGCCTTCTCCGCGTCGGTGAGCGGCGAGGTGCCGGGCACGGCGCCTTGGTCCGTCAGGTGGATGACCCACTCGACCTCCACGTGAACGCGGGCGCGGTTGAGCGCGGCCTCCGACAGGTGGTCGACCAGCGGCGCGACGGCGCCGCGATAGCGCCCGTCCAGGGGCCCCAGGGCGATGGCGGGAGTGATGTCAGCGAGTGCAGTCCAGGAAGTCACGCGCCTATTGTTCCACTGTTCTGCTGAGATGCGCCCCGGGGTTATCCACAAATCTCGCGCGGCCCACGCGGGGCGCGGCCACGTTTCCTAGCGTCGAGACATGAGTTTCGACGGCGACGGCTACGTCTTGATAGACCCCGATGCGTACCTGACGTACCTCCCCAGGGCCCAGTTGGCGCTACCCCAGTGGCCGGTGGCGAGCGCGGCCGAACACGCAGAAGACGCGCTGACGGCGCTGCGCTCCGCGCGGGCTTCGCAGTGGCGGTCGGCGCTCGCAGACATGTACAGGGACGAGTTGGACGAGCTGGCGCGCCAGGTGGCGCGGGTCCGGTCGCGGCTGGAGGACGCGGAGCGTTCATACCGCCACCTGGAATACGTGGCGCGCGCCAACGGTGAATGATGGGGGACTCGGTACGCAGTTACGGCGGCGCCGCGGGGCAGGACGCGGTCATCGAGGACCTGGAGCACGCCGCTGGATTGATCCGCTCCGCCGGCGATTCCCTGGTGGCGGCGAGTCAACGCGTGGCGCAGGCCCAGACGCACGTCGACGACGCGATTCGCCAGGGAGCTGACACCACGCGGGCCGCGGCCCAGCAGGCGCGGCACGCGATGTGGGACGTGGAGCACGGCGCCGTCCTGGCCGTCGACGATGCCCGCGACGTCGCGGAGCGCCTCAGCCGAGTGGCCACGGCGTTCCTGGAGTCGGAACGGGCAGCGATGGCACACGTCGGCGCGGCGACCCGGGTGGGCCACGCGGGGCTGTCCGCGTGGGGAACCGGGCTGTGGGTGGTCCGCCACGCGTGGGCGCTCGCGTTCTCCGGCAATGTGAGCCCGCTGGCCAGCACCGGCATGCTGGACGGGGCATCGGGGGCTATCCGTCCCGATGGGTTGCCACCCACCACCGGCCTCCTGAACAGGGACACGGTGCAACTTGCGCTGGCCACCATGGACGTCACCGGGACCGGCTACGCGAGTCAGGTGTACGCGCTGGCCGCCGCGACCGCCCTCCTCGAGGGGCTCTTTGGCGAGGGGCGCGCGACCACAGTCGAGCCGCGTAGCTCGAGTCACGCGCCGCGGAGCCCCACCGGGGTGGCCGACCTGATGGACGGAATCCAGGCGGAGGAGGACCGCATGGATGGCTCGGTATCAATAGAGACCGTCATTCACGCCGACGGCTCCCGCGCGCACGTGGTCTCGATTCCCGGCACCGAGGACTGGGGGGTGACGAGCGACAACCCTCACGATGCTCACGGCAACTTCGCCGCGATGTCGAGGCAAACCACGGACGCTCAGCGTGCCATCACCGACGCGATGCTCGCCGCGGGCATCGCCCCCGGCGAGGAGGTGATGCTGGCCGGCCACAGCCAGGGTGGGATCAACGCCGCTGCGCTCGCGGCGAGCCCCGCGTTCCTGAGCAGGTTCAACGTGACCCACGTGGTGACGGCGGGCAGCCCGGTGGGCCGAATCGCGCTGCCGCCCTCGGTGAAGGCGTTGCACCTGGAGCACACCGAGGACCTCGTCGCGGGCCTGGATGCAACGCCCAACCCCGCGACCGCGACGCGGACCACGGTGGAGAGGGACTTGGTGCTGTCGGGAGAGCCGCTTGCCGAGAAACTTGGCCGGACCGTCGGCGGCGCGCATCACCTCAGCAGCTACGCGTCGACCGGGGCGCTGGTGGACGCCGGCGCGGCAGGCACGTCCGCGTCCCTATGGAAGGAGTCCGCCGCGACCTTCTTCACCGGCGAGGCGAGCACGCTCACCGAGTACGTCCCGGTGGTGAGGGCGGAGCCGCTACTTCAGGCAGGCGCGGGCCAGCAGGTAGGGCCGGCGGGACCGGTCGGCCCCGCGGCGACACGGACCGTGGGCCCCGAGAACGTTAGTCCCGACCCGCGCCCGGAATGATGGCGCCCAGGACGCCGCTCGTGATCGCGATGACGAGCGCGGCCCACAGGGTGTCCCAGAAGCCGCCGATGGTGAGCTCGGTCCAGGGCAGGAGCGACGTCAGCCACGCGGTGAACCACAGCATGAACCAGGCGATCACCAGGGAAAACAGTCCCAGGGTGAGGACCAGGATGGGGAACGCGAGGACCTTCACGATCGGGTAGACGATCGCGGTGGCGGCGGCCATGAGCGCGCCCACCAGCAGGAAGACCAGTACGCGGCCCCAGGTCGAGTCGTGCCCACCCTCGACGGCCACGTCGAAGGGCAGGAAGGTCACGAACCACACGGACGCGGCCAGAATGATCGAATTTAGAATGAACCTCATGCCAGGCATTGTGGCACGCGAGTGCGATGCTTGACCTATGTCTACTCCGTCCACGCCGCAAGTCTCCGTGCCGCTGCCCCGCCCAGTGATCGGCGCGATGCCCCGCTACGTGCCCGGCTCGCGCGGCCCGGCGTCAGCCGTTCCACCCATCAAACTGTCGTCCAACGAGGTGCCTTTTGGGCCGTTGCCGTCGGTCATGGAGACCATCACTCGGGCGGCGGGGACTATTAATCGGTACCCGGACATGTTCTCCGTCGACCTGACCGCGCGCCTGGCGGCTCATGTGGGAGTGGAGCCGTCGCACGTGGTGACCGGAGGCGGCTCGGTCGCGGTGCTCGCCCACGTGTTGCAGGCCTACTGCGACGCGGGCGACCAGGTGGTCTACGCGTGGCGCAGCTTCGAGGCGTATCCCATCATCGCTGCGATCAGCGGCGTCGACGCGGTTCAGGTCCCCAACGCCCCAGATGGCAGACACGACCTTGCCTCCATGGCTGCCGCCGTCACGGACCGCACCAAGGTGGTGATCCTGTGCTCGCCCAACAACCCCACCGGCCCCAGCATCGACCACGACAGCTTTGAGGCCTTCATGGCGGCCGTGCCGCGCCGGGTGTTGGTGGTGCTGGACGAGGCATACGTCGAATTTGTGCGCAATAGCGCGACGGTCGACGGCCCGGGGGCGCTGACGCGCCACCCCAACCTGATCCTGGTGCGCACGTTCTCCAAGGCGTACGGGCTCGCCGGCCTGCGCATCGGCTACGCGGTGGGTCCGGAAGATCTGATTGCGCCGGTGCGTGCGTGCGTGATGCCGTTCTCGGTGTCCGCCGTCGCGCAGGTCGCGGCGGTCGCGTCGCTGGACGCGTTCGACGAACTACTCGAGCGGGTGGACCAGGTGGTCGCCGAGCGGGACCGGGTGGTGCCCGCCGTGCGCGAGTTGGGCTTCGCGGTGCCGGATGCGGACGGCAACTTCTGCTGGTTGCCCGTCGGCGACGCCGCGGCGCCCCTGGCGCAGCGCCTGAGCGAGATCGAGCCGTCGGTTTTGGTGCGCCCCTTCGCGGGCGAGGGTGTGCGGATTACTATCGGCACCGTGGGGGAGAACGACGCGATGATCGCCGGCCTTGCGGCGTTCGAGCAGCGAAACTAGCGACCCGATCGTTGGTACTGCGTGAGTGCCGAGCATTCCGAATTGGGCGCGGTTGTGGCAACTGACTTACAATTTTGGCAGACTAGCGACGATCGGGGCACGAATTGCCCCGCGTCACGGAACCCGAATGAGGACACACGTGCCCCAAATGACACAGACGACGCAACGCGCCTGCGCGCGAGCGTTGGGTCTTGAGGGGGGCACCCTGTGACGGACATCGATTACGAGAAGATCGCCGCCGACGCCGGCCTTGAACGCGTAGGTGCCCGAGCGCCCCTGGGCGAATACCTCAAGGAACTGTGGGTACGCCGCCACTTCGCGTACACGCTTGCTAGATTCCGCATCCAGGCGACAATGAGCGAGAACCGACTGGGACTCGGCTGGATCGTAATCCGACCGATCTTCACGGTAATCATTTTTGGGACGATATTTGGCCTGATCATGCCCCGCACTTCGCGGCCCGAGGATAACTTCATCCCGTTCTTGGTGATCGGGGTTTTCGTATTTGAGTACTTCTCGAAGTCCTTTTCTGCTGGTGCGAAGTCGATCACCTCAAACGCGGCGCTGGTTCGGAGCCTCAACTTTCCGCGCATGTTGCTGCCGCTTGCGTCAATCATGCAGCAGATCTTCGAGCTCGTGCCGATCATGGCTGTCATGGCCATCATCGTGGTGGTCTTTGGAGAGCCGATTACCTGGTCGTGGCTGCTGGTGCCAGTGATCCTCGCCCTGATGACCATGTTCAACATGGGGGTGGCGCTCATCTCCGCCCGCCTGACAGTTCACATGCGCGACGTGACCCAGATTATTCCTCTTGTCACGCGCATCCTTTTTTACTCGTCCGGAATCTTCTATTCGCTCGACCAGGTACTCGCAGACAAGCCAGAACTACTCAGGATTGTGCAGCTCAACCCCGTTCACGACTTCATTAGTTTGGTGCGAGCTCAGATGCTCGCTGGGACCGAGGTCTCGCCGGAGATGTGGTGGGTGTCGGTTATCGCCTCGGTATCGCTACTGGTTATTGGCGTTGTCTTCTTCTGGCGCGCCGAGGAGAGGTACGGCCGTGACTGAGGGCATCGTCAACACGCCGCCGAAACTCGGCCCCCCCATCGTCGTGGTCAGCAACGTCCATGTCGACTACCGCACGCATGCCTCCGGCAAGGCGCTCGCCAACGGTGGGTCGCTCTTCAAGCGCCAGCGCGGCATCCGCGTTGTCAACGCGCTCAAGGGAGTCTCGTTCTCCGTGCGCGAAGGCGAGAGCGTGGGAGTGATCGGCCACAACGGTTCGGGCAAGTCCACCCTGATGCGGACCATCGCCGGACTCACCACCGCAACCAAGGGTGCCGTCTACGCGACGAGCCGCCCCGCGCTCCTGGGCGTGAACGCGGCGCTTCTTCCCGACCTCTCTGGCGAGAAGAATGTCATGCTCGGCACGCTGGCGATGGGTCACTCCAGGGCGGAGTCTAGGGCGGAGTTCGACAACATCGTGGAATTCTCCGGGCTCCAGGAGTTCATCGACCTGCCCATGAAGACCTACTCGTCGGGCATGCAGGCACGCCTAAAGTTCTCCATCGCCATCTCTCGTGACCACCAGATTCTGCTGGTCGACGAGGCGCTCGCGGTGGGGGACAAGGCCTTCCGCGACAAGTCCGAGCAGCGCATCCGCGACCTGCGCGAGCAGGCCGGAACGGTCTTCCTGGTGAGCCACTCGATGCGTTCTATCCTTGACACGTGCACGCGCGTGATCTGGATTGACCACGGCAACCTCAAGATGGACGGCGATCCCAAAGAGGTAGTGAAGGCTTACCAGGCCTCAAAGTAGTCAGCGCCTGACCGTCACGGGTTTTTAACCGCGCGTTCAGATTCGTGTGGTGCGATGGCGACCATGACGCGTGTCGCCTGGGTGGAGTCACCCCTTCAGCTGGTCAATGCGGTCGAGCACGCCGCGGCGACCGGGGAGCCGCTGCGCATCTGCATGCGCGCGCACGCGAAGCAACTGCAGTCCACGGCAGATGTCCTGGAGCCACACCTGCCGGAGCACGTCGAGATCGCGGGCGTCTGGAACTTCGCCTACCTGTCGCCCTTCCTGCTCGCGCGCAATAGGCTGATTGGCGACGCCTACTCGGGCCAGTTTCGGCTTGCCGTCGCGCTCACAGGCGTCCGTGACCTGGTGGTGGTGGATGACGGCTCGGCCATGCTGAACTTCGCGGAGCAGGTGCGCGAGTGTCGCCCGCTGGCACGTCACGGTCGGAACGAGCGCTGGGTCTCGCGCCGCCTCGGCGCGCTCGCGTCGAGGCACCTTCATCACACTGTGTCCATCGGTGGCCTGAGCATCTTCAGCGCCTATTCGGACGACGACGAACTGCTCGCCGTCGGCAGTGCCGGCGCGAAGATTCTGCACAATCGCTACCGGTGGGTGCGCAAGACCAAGTTCGTCAAGGATGACGATGCGATGCACACAGTGGTGCTCGGTAGCGCCCTTCACGACGACGGGTACGTCAAGGGCGGGCCGTACCGGGAGTGGGTGCGAGCCCAGGCGGACTCCGGCGCCGGGGTGTACTTCCCGCACCGCCGGGAGAAGGCGAAAAGCCTCAAGCGATACCAGGAGATCAAGGGCCTGAAGGTTCGCACCGCCGCGCTGCCGATCGAGATAGTGCTGGCCTCGTCGCGCGAGCTTCATACCGTGGTGACGCTGCCCTCGAGTGTGGTCGCCACCCTCAGGAACATCCTGCCCGAAGGGGTCGAGATCAGGGTCTGCCCGGTTCCGGAGGAGTGGCTGACCAAGCGAGCCGACGAGGCGCTGCGCACCACCCTGCGCCGGATTCAATCAACTAAAGGAGCGGACTCGAGTGTCTGAGCCCATCGCAGTCGCCATCATCCCCGCCCGTGGCGGTTCCAAGGGCGTTCCCGGCAAGAACGTCGCCCGCGTGGGCGGAGTGCCGTTGGTCGCGCGCGCGGTGCTCGCCGCGCTCGCCGCCCCCCGCATCGGCGCCGTGTACGTGTCAACGGACGACGAGGCCATCGCGGACGTCGCGCGCGCAGCGGGCGCGATGGTCGTCGCTCGCCCCGCCGCGATCGCCGGGGACTTGGCGAGCTCGGAGGACGCCGTGCTGCACGCCCTCGGCCAGATTCGGGCCGGCGGCGTCGAGGTCTCCACGGTGGCGTTCCTGCAGGCGACCTCCCCCTTCATCGACGCCGGCGCGCTGAACGAGGCCGTGGTGCGGGTGGAGGCGGGTGCCGAGGACGTGGTGTTCTCCGCGTCCCAGACCTACGCGTTCCTGTGGAGGGACTCGGGGACAGGCGCGCAGGGCGTCAATCACGACCACTCGTTCCGGCCCCGGCGCCAGGACCGCGAGCCGCACTTCCAGGAGACTGGCGCGTTCTACGTGATGGACGCCTTGGGATTCGAGCGCAGCGGCTTTCGGTTCTTTGGGCGCGTGGGGATCCAGGAGGTCTCAGCCTCCTCCGGCCTGGAGATTGACGAGCCCGCGGAATTGGAGATGGCCCGCGCGCTCGCGTCGGTGCTTGACCCGAATCCCATGATCGACGCCGATGCGCTCGTCATGGACTTTGACGGCGTCCACACCGACGATTCGGTCCACGTGTCTCAGGACGGCGTCGAGTCGGTCACGGTGAGCCGGTCGGACGGCATGGGGCTCGCAATGCTTCGCGACGCGGGGTTCCCGATGCTGATCTTGTCGAAGGAGCGCAACCCCGTGGTCGAGGCCCGCGGCCGCAAGTTAGGTATCGAAACGGTGTACGGGATAGACGAGAAGGTGAACGTTCTACGGCGGTGGAGTGAACAACAGGACATACCGCTGTCGAGGGTGATTTACGTCGGTAATGATGTAAATGACATCGGCTGCCTCGAGATTGTGGGGTGGCCCGTGGTAGTGCCAGATGCCCATCCATTAGCCAAGAATGCCGCCCGGATCACGCTGACTCGGGACGGTGGGCGCGGAGCGCTTCGCGAACTCGCGGAGGCGATCCTCGCCGGAAGGAGTCCCAGCAATGTCTGAATTTGTCACCATCGGATCCAACCAGATTGGCCCCGGACGCCCCGTTTACGTGATCGCCGAGATCGGCCTCAACCACAACGGCAGCGTCGAGACTGCGCTCCAGCTGATAGATGTCGCCGCGCACGCGGGCTGCCAGGCGGTCAAGTTCCAGAAGCGCACCCCGGAGATCTCCACGCCGGAGCACATGAAGGACACTCCCCGCGAGACCCCGTGGGGCACCATGACGTACCTCGAGTACCGCTACAAGGTGGAGTTCGAGAAGGAAGAGTACGACCAGATCGCCGCGTACTGCCACGCCAAGGGCATGGACTGGTTCGCCTCCCCGTGGGACGAGCCCTCGGTCGACTTCCTCGAGCAGCGCGACGCGATGGCCTACAAGATCGCCTCGGCCTCCGTCACTGACCTGTCGATGCTCGCCAAGATCCGTGAGACCGGCAAGCCGGTCATCCTGTCCACGGGCATGTCCACCATCGAGCAGATTGACGCCGCCGTTGAGACCCTCGGCACGGACAACCTGGTCATCCTGCACGCGACCTCGACGTACCCGCTGCCCCCGGAAGAGGCGAACCTGCGCATGATTCCGACCCTCAAGGAGCGCTATGGCCTCCCCACGGGTTACTCGGGCCACGAGCCGGGTCTGCAGATCTCGCTCGCAGCGGTCGCCTTGGGCGCGTGCGTCGTCGAGCGCCACATCACTCTCGACCGCACGATGTGGGGCAGCGACCACGCCGCCTCGCTCGAGCCGCAGGGACTCGACCACCTGGTACGCGACATTCGCATCATCGAGACCGGCCTGGGCGACGGCGTGAAGCGCGTCTTCCCGGGCGAGCAGGCTCCGTTGAGCAAGCTCCGTCGCGTTGGTGCGTAGCGACCCACGGCTACGCGGAACCTCCGGTGCTTGGGCTGTGGCGTGCGCGCCGCAGCCCAAGCGCTTTGAGTTGAGTGCACCGTGGTGACGCGCCCAGACGTCACCGTCATCGTCCCCGTGCTCAATGGCGAGGATGTCCTTGCCGTCACTCTCGCGAGCCTGGTGCGTCAGTTGGACACGCTTCCCGAGCTCGAGGTCATCGGCGTCAACGACGGATCCACGGACCGCACGGCCGAGGTGTTCGGGCACTTCTCCTCGCGGCTGCCCGGCCTGAAGGTCATCGAGAACGAGCGCCCTGTTGGCCTCGCGTCGGCCCGCAACCTTGGGCTGGACGCCGCGCAGGGCAAGCGCATCGTCTTTCTCGACGGCGACGACTGGATGGCGCCGGGTCGACTGGCCTCGCTCGCCCGCAGCCTCGACGCACTTCAGTGCGACTTCATTCGCACGGACCACGTGGTGGCCCGAGGGCACTCGCGGGTGTTGCACCGCGCTCCCCACTTCCCGCGGGGAACCGTGGTGCCGGCCCGGGACGCGATCCTCCCGTACGACCATGAGTCGATGGTGGACTACCCGTATGCGTGGGCAGGAATGTTCGACCGCGAGCTGCTCGACCGGGGGCTGCTTCACTTCGAGGACGGGCTGTACACCGCCGAGGACCGGCCCTGGATCTGGCGGCTCCACCTGAGGGCGGAGCGCTTTGCGGTCGTCCACGCCCCCGAGATCTTCTACCGCCGCGGCAGCATCACCTCCCTCACCCAGATCTACGACGCCCGTCAACTGCACTTCATCCGGGCCTACCGGCAAGCCCTCGAGGTGGTCGATTCGGACGATGAGGCAGCGCTGTACATGCCCAAGTTCTTGAGGCAGCTGACCGCGATCGCCGCGCACCACGTCCAACGCTCCGATCGCATGCCGCGGTCGCTGCGGCGCGAACTGCGCGTCGGCGTCAGGGAGCTGCTGTCGCTCGTTCCCCAGGAGCCGCTAAGGCAGCAGTGGCAGGAGATCTCGCCGCTGCGCCGGTCCGTCCTTCAAGAGTTTGTCGACCCAGCGATCCGTAGGAGTGTGCCGCGATGATTCAGCTAGTGATGGCGTCGACCCTGTTCAGCGCGATGACGGCCGCAGCCGCCCTCGACGAGGGACTCCTGGGAGCCCCGGACGTCGAGCGCGTTCTGGTGGTCAGTAACAACGCCGCGATTCCAGAGGTGGTGCAGAGCCTGTCGGCGATTCCCGGTGCCGCCGCGGTGCTCGCCCGCTTTGATCGCATCGTCGACCTGAACGAGACCCTGGTGCACGCGCATCCCAGTAGTTGGCGGCCGCTCAACGACGACCTCGAGATGCATCAGAGGCACTTTCGGGCCGTCTGGGGGCTGGGCGACAGCACCATTCAGTTAGTCGCGGAGTCGCTTCACGTGCCCCCGGCCGCGAGCCTCGCGAGGATCTTTGGCGACAGCGAGCTGGTGGTGCTGAGCGAGGGGCTCATGAGTTTTGGTCCCACGCGCACCCGGCAGTCCCCGGCCGTCGGTCGCCGAATCTCCGAGCTGGTTTACCTCGACCTCATCCCTGGCCTGCGGCCACTGCTCTTTGAGGAGGTGGACGTGCCGACCACCGTGGTGGCCCTTCCGGCCTTCCGCAGGGTGGTCGACGACATGCTCGAGGAGTGCGGTCCGCTGATAGACGCGGTCATTGCGCCGTCGCCCAAGCCGACCGGCCTGGTCCTGGGGCAGTACCTCGCCACCCTGGGGCTGTGGACGGCCGAGGAGGAGGAGCTCGCGCATGTGGAAATGCTGCGCACCGCCTACGACCGTGGTGCGCTACGCATCGTTTTCAAGCCGCACCCGGCCGCTTCCCCCGCGCTGCTCACGAGTTACCGCGAGGCCGTTGAGGGATGGGGGGCGGAGTTCATCGCCTGGGAGGACGGGATGCCCGCCGAAGTGGTGTTGGCTCGGGTGCCAGCAGTGATTCTGGTCGCCAGCTTCTCGACGGCCCTCGTCACGGGCCGGGCGTTGTTCGATGTGCCAATCGAGTCGTGGGGCACGCAAGCGTTGCTCGGCAGCCTGACGCCGTACCAGAACAGCAACCGAATTCCCGTCACGATCATCGACGCGGTGACCCAGCGCGGGGATCGCTACCAGGACGTCGCGGCCCTTCAGCGGCTGGTAGTGGCGGTCGCCTACGCGATGCAGGCCAACAACCTCGATCACCGGCGCGATGAGGCGATCGCCACGCTGGAGGAGATGTCAGCCGCCGAGCGCATGCGCTACTTCTATCGTCGCCGTCTCACCGCCCTTAATCTTCCGGGGCGCTTCCTGCCGAGCCGCGCCGCGCGTGAGGCGCGGCGGCTGTCGAGGTCCCTGCCGCGCAAGTGGCGCCGCCTTCTAGGAGGCTGAGCGTGGCGACGAACCTTGAGTTGGTCGACGACGCGCTCGCCAGGGGTGCGATGTGAGAGTCCTGGTGCTCGCTGACTCCGACTCGTATCTGAAATGGGCGGTCACCCGGGCGCGCGAGCTGCCCTCCGAGTGGCGGGTCGAGGTCGCCGTCCTCGCCAACGCGGTCACTCCCAGCGCGCGCCAACGGGCCGATGCCGTGGCCGGCAGATGGGTCGACGTCCCGGTGATTTCCGTCGCCGCCGCCGAGGAACGGATTAACGCAGGCCTGGACGTGTTGCTCCTCGCCTGTCGCGGTCCGCTGATCGAGTTTCTGTTCGAGGAGGTACTCGGACAGATGTCCCAGCGGCCGGCCGTGGTCGCCGGCATTCCGGGGCTCTGGTTCCCCCCCACTCGCCGCGGGCTCGACTTCCGCGCCGACGTTGATCTCCTGGTAGTGCACAGCCGCCGGGAGCGCGAGGCCGTGGATGCCGCAAACCCCAGCGGCGGGCCGCAGGTTGCGCTCGCGGCGCTGATCGAGGGGGAACGGCCGGTCCGCCCTCACTGGCATGAATCGGAGGCCGACGTGTCTGGGTCTGCCCTGGCTAAGGTCCCGACCCATTCCCAGGTCCAGGCCCATTCCCCGACCCGGCGCCACACTCTCTCCGACGCATCGGCCGCACCGGCCGCCCCGGCGGCGACCCGCGGAGCCGGCGCGATCATCTTCGCGCCCCAGGCACTGGTCCCCTCCACGCGCGCGGAGCGAGTGACGCTTCTGGACGGACTGGTGCGCACCGCGGTGGAGAACCCCTCGGTTCCGGTGCTAGTCAAGCTGCGCGGGGAGGAGGGTGAGGCCCAGACGCACAGCGAGTTCGCGTCCTACCCCGAGCTCGCACGGCAGCTGCGAGTCGAGCGACCGCGCAACCTGCGCTTTGTCCAGGGGCCGCTGAGTGAGCACCTCGAGGGCGCGAGGGGACTCGTCACGGTGAGCTCGACGGCGGCACTGGAGGCCGTCGGCGCCGCGGTGCCCACCATGGTCCTGGGCGACTTTGGGGTGTCGGCGCTCAACCTCAATGAGGTCTTCCGCGGCAGCGGTCTGTGGGGAGACCTCGACCGCCTTGCGCGCCTGGATTTCCCCCAGGTGGACACGGCATGGAAGCACGACAACTATTTTCACGAGGCCCACGAATCCAACTGGGTCGACGCGGTGACGTGCTTGGCCGAGGACCGCGCCTTGCTCGAGAGCCTGCGAGCCAGCCGCCCGCACTCCAAGGCCCCGGACGGCGCGCGCGGGCGGATCCGGCGCCTGCGGGTGCGGTCGCAGGCCCTGGGTCGCTCCGACGAGCGGTGGCGACGGTGGTTGACCGCACTTGTCTTGCGACCCGCGCTCGCGATCAGAGCGCTGCTCGTCCGCGGCGACCGGCCCCGCCGGCCAAGCACAAAATTGCCCGACTGACCGCCTGATCTGGGCGGGCTTGACGCCTAACCCTTGCGAACCTACGGTTCCGTAGCCTACGCTTGCGTAAGTTAGCAACGCGGGGCACGGTTTGATGTGCCCTGACACCCACCAGCGCGACGGCTTCGGTCGCCGCCACGCAAGGGAGGCACACGTGGACGCCATCGGCCCACTGTCCGAGGAAGGCCTAGTCAGGCTCCTCGATCTTCACGGAGCGCGCCACGAGCACGCCCAGTTCTCGCCTTACGCGGAGCACCTGACCCCTCAGGACCTGCGGGGATTCTGGCGCGACATGAACGTTCTGCGCGCGTGGGACATGGAGGCGATGAGCCTTCAGCGCCAAGGCGAACTGGGCCTATGGGTCCAGTCCTATGGCCAGGAGGCCGCCCAGATCGGCTCGGGCCACGCGCTTCGCGACCCCGACTTTGTCTTCCCCAGCTACCGCGAGCACGGCGTCGCGATGACCCGCGGCGTCGACCTGCCCAGCATCCTGCGCATCTTCCGCGGGCTGGAGCACGGCTCGTGGGTGCCCAACGAGCATGGCTTCCACCTCTACACGCTGGTCATCGGCGCTCACGCGCTGCACGCCACCGGCTACGCCATGGGCCTCGACCGCGACGGCCTCGTCGCCAGCGGCAACCCCGACGAGGACGGCGCGGTGGTCTGCTACTTCGGCGACGGCGCCACGTCGCAGGGAGACATCGCAGAGTCGATGACCTTCGCCTCCGTCAACAACGCGCCCATCGTGTTCTTCTGCCAGAACAACCAGTTCGCCATCTCCGAGTCCGTCACCCGCCAGTCCAAGGTTCCGCTCGCCGACCGCGCCAAGGGCTTCGGCATGCCGTCGGTGCGAGTGGACGGCAACGACGTCATCGCGAGCCATGCCGTCACCCAGTGGGCGCTCGAGCACGCGCGCTCCGGCAAGGGTCCCGTGTTCGTCGAGGCGCTCACGTACCGCATGGGCGCGCACACCACCTCCGACGACCCCACGCGCTACCGCGCCAAGACGAACGAGGAGTACTGGGCGGAGCGCGACCCCATCGCCCGCCTCACCACCTACCTTGAGAGCATCGGCGAACTGCCCGACGAATTCCGCGACGCCGTGGCGGCGGAAGGCAAGGCGCTAGGCGTCCGCACCCGCGAGGCCGTGCGCGGCTGGGCAAAGCCCGACGCCAGCGAGATGTTCGACCACGTCTACGCGCAGCCCCACTCCACCGTGGACGCCGAGCGTGCGTGGTTCGACCGCTATCAAAAGTCATTTGCGGACGCGGAGGTCCAGGCCTGATGAGCGACGCAACTCCTACGACCACTACCATGACGATGGCCGGCGCCATCAACGCCGGCCTGCGCGCCGCGATGGAGCGCGACCCCAAGGTGCTGCTGATGGGCGAGGACATCGGCGCGCTCGGCGGCGTGTTCCGCGTCACGGACGGGCTGCACGCCGACTTCGGCGACGACCGCGTGGTCGACACGCCGCTGGCGGAGTCCGGCATCGTCGGCACCGCAATTGGCCTGGGCATGCGCGGCTACCGGTCCGTGCTCGAGATCCAGTTCGACGGCTTCATTTTCCCCGCGTTCAACCAGATCACCACGCAGCTCGCCAAGATGCACTACCGCTCGCAGGGCAACATCAGCCTGCCGGTCGTCATCCGCGTGCCCTACGCCGGCGGAATCGGCGCGATCGAGCACCACAGCGAGAGCCCCGAGGCGCTGTTCGCCCACACCCCCGGGCTGCGGATCTTCACCCCGGCCACCCCGCAGGATGCTTACGACGGCATCCAGCAGGCCATCGCCTCGCCCGACCCCGTCATGTTCTTCGAGCCCAAGGCCCGCTACTGGGACAAGGGCGAGGTCAACACGGGCGCCGTCGCCTCCCGGCTGTCCGAGGCCGCGGCCACCGTGGACATCGGCCGCGCCCGCGTGGCCCGCGAGGGCACCGACGTCACCCTGGTGGCGTACGGCCCGACCGTCCGCCTGGCGTTGCAGTCGGCGGAGCTCGCGGCCCAGTCCGGCACCAGCGTCGAGGTCATCGACCTGCGCTCCATCTCCCCGCTCGACACCGCGGCCGTGGTGAAGTCGGCCAAGAAGACCGGGCGCGTCGTCGTGACGCATGAGGCGGTCACCACGTTTGGCGTGGGCGCCGAGGTCGCCGCTCGGGTCAACGAGCAGGCCTTCTTCCACCTCCACGCCCCCGTCCTCCGCGTCGGAGGCTTCCACACCCCCTACCCTGGGGCTACGTCTGAACACGAGTACCTGCCGAACCTCGACCGCGTACTCGACGCCGTTGACCGCGTGATGACGCACTAAGGAGCCACGGATGCCGACCTTTGAGCAATTTAAGATGCCCGATGCGGGCGAGGGCCTGACCGAGGCGGACATCGTCACCTGGCGCGTCGCCGTGGGCGACACCGTCGAGGTCAACCAGCCGCTGGTCGAGATCGAGACCGCCAAGTCGCTGGTGGAGCTGCCGTGCCCGTTCGATGGCGTGGTCACCAAGCTGCTCGCGGTCGAGGGCGACACCGTCGAGGTGGGCGTCGCGATCGTGGAGATCGACGTCGACCCGACCGGAGCGCCCGCGGCCCCTGCCGCGGATCAGTCCGGTGCGGACTCTAGCGCCGACTCGGCCGCCGCGACGGCACAGAACGACCCCTCCGACACAGCTTCCGCCGACTCATCCGTCACCACCGAACCCCCGGCCGATGCCGTGGCGCCGGCCGCGGCCCAGACGCAGGACGGCGAATCGGGCGCGGTGCTGGTGGGCTACGGCGTCAAGGCCGGCTCCGCCACCCGCCGCCCGCGAGAAGCAGGCGCCCTGGACCCCATCGGCGGGGAGCAGGACGCGGGCGACTACCCCGTCAAGGCCAAGCCGCCGGTGCGCAAGCTCGCGCGCGAGCTCGGCATCGACATCACGACCATCACCCCCTCCGGACCCGGCGGAATCGTCACCCGCGGCGACGTCGAGGAGCAGTCCAAGGCGCGCTCGGCCAAGTCGCTCGCGACCTACCCCGGCGACGACCAGCCGTGGCTAGAGTCGGGCACCGTCTCTCCCAACGGGCGCACCACCCGCGTTCCCGTGAAGTCGGTGCGCAAGCGCACGGCCGAGGCCATGGTGGTGTCGGCGTTCACGGCGCCCCACGTCACCGAGTTCCTCACCGTCGACGTCACCGAGACCATGAACCTGGTCGCGAGGCTCAAGAAGGACAAGGACTTCGCGGACGTGCGCGTCACGCCGCTGCTGCTGGTGGTGAAGGCGCTGCTGCTCGCGGTGCGACGCCACCCCGAGGTCAACGCCTCCTGGGACGACGACTCTCGCGAGATTGTGTACAAGCACTACGTCAACCTCGGCATCGCGGCCTCGACGCCGCGTGGCCTGGTGGTACCCAACATCAAGGACGCCCACCGCCTGTCGCTGCACGACCTGGCGGTCGAGCTGCAGGACCTGACGGCCGAGGCGCGCGCGGGTCGAGTCCAGCCCGCCGCGATGGCGGACGGCACCATCACCATCACCAACGTCGGCGCGCTCGGCATCGACACCGGCACGCCCATCCTGAACCCGGGTGAGGCGGCGATTCTCGCGTTCGGCGCGATCCGCCAGCAGCCCTGGGTCCACGAGGGTGAGATCCAGATCCGCTGGGTCACCATGCTCGCGCTCAGCTTTGACCACCGCCTGGTGGACGGCGAGCTCGGCGCGCGCCTGCTCTACGACGTGGGCCGCGTCATGAACGACCCAGCGCAGGGCCTCGTCTGGGCATGATGGACACGGAGCCGGAGGCCAGGGTCGTCGTCGTCCTCACGCCCGACGACGTGGGCTGGCCGCCCATGGCCACCGAGAGCCTGCGGGCGATAAGCCTTGGCGGGGACCGGTTCCGCATCGCGAGCGCCCCGTGGTTTGCGCAGAATCTCGCGGTCGACGACGTCGTCATCGCGAGGAGCGTCGGCGTGCCGGCCGATGCCGGTGCTGAGACCGTTGGCACGCCCGTCTTTGTCGAGGTCGCCGAGCCGTCCGAGCACTGCACTCTGCGGCTGATCGTGCACTCGCCTGACACGCTCGCCGGCGTCGCGGATGAGTTGACCGTCTTGGGCCTACGAGTCGAGGGGTTCGCCCACTACTCGATGCTCGCAGTTGACGTGCCGCCGGGGGCGGACTTCGCTGCTGTCGCGCTGGCGATCGTCGACGGCGAGCGTGCTGGCCGCTGGGACTGGGAAGAGGGGCGCATCACCGCCCGCTGGGTCGCAGCCACCGCGGCAAGGTAAAGGCCGGGCGGCCAGGCATCCATTGCGCCGCTAGGCCCAGCGCACCTCGACTGGCTTGCCGACGAACGTCGCGTAGGGCTCGAAAGCGGCCTCGAACGCCGCGCGGTCGGCCGCGGACAGGCCCGGGCCCGACTGGAACGGGACGGCGTCTACCAGGCAAGACTTGGCGCGCATCGTCCGCTTCCAGGTTCCGAGCGCCCGGCCGTCGCGCACGAGCGTCGAGCGGAAGACTCCGTTGTTGCCCGGCACCACCTGCTGGAAATCCGCCGGGTCGAGCATGAGCGAGCGGTCGCCGTAGCCGAGCATGTACTCGTCGAAGCCCGGCAGGGTCAGGTACGCCCCCGCGCCGGGCTCGGCGGCGTCCAGCGACTCGGGGGTCACCAGCATCGGCCCCGCCTCTGTCTCCACCTCGACGATCGAGCCTCCCGCGGCCGCCACCCCCACGCGGCAGTCGCGCACCCCCATGCCACTCCAGCGCGCCATCTCCTTGACGGTGACCGGCCCGTGGCCGCGCACGTAGCGCAGCGCGAGGATTCCCAGCGCCTCGTCGCGTCCGGGGGTGTGAGGATTCGGCACGTAGTCGTCGAGCAGGACGAAGGTCTGCTCCTTGCCGATGTTAGGCGCGAGACACGTGACACCCTTCTGGCTGACGTACCAGAGCAGGTGGTAGCTGGCCTGTCCCGCCGTGGACACCCCGGCCTCGTTCAGCGCCTGGATGCACTCGGCGCGAGTCAGCCGCTTGCCACCCGCGAGGGCGTTGCCTAGCGCTTCCACGGCGCCGTCGGCCGTCGCATCGGGAATGCCCAACGTCTCCCGGCGCTTCGCGGCGCCCGCGAGCGGCTTCGCTCCCATGAGCGTCACCATCCATCTCGCGTCGCGCGGCGGGACCAGGTGCACGGTGCCCCGCATCGGCCAGGTGCGCAGCGCCTCCTTGCGCTCGAGGGCGTCAGAGACGGAGGCCTCGGTGGCTCCGGGGATACGCGTCCCGAGCGAGAACAGCCCGCTCGCCAGATCCTGCGCCTGCATCGCGCCGAACCATTTCACGACGCCCGCAACGGTGCGGCCTGGGCCCGGCGAGGAATCGGCGCCGGTGAGCAGGAGGGCGCGCATGCGCAAGGCGAGGACCTGCGCTGAGGAGAGGGGCATGCCTCAACGCTAGCGACCCGGGGCCGTCCGCACGCGTCGGGGCGGCATCGGAGGTGCCCATCGGGTGCCGTTTACGCACGTAGGCTTATCCCATGTCCATCGGCACCCTCGTCCTAGCATCGGCGGGTATTCGGGATATCTCCCTAGGTGTCACCGTCGGCGCGCTGCTCGTGATCATGGCGGTGCTGCCGCGCGGCCACCGCGCGGTTGACCGGATGGGGACGGTGGCGCGAATCGCGTCGGTGGTCTGGGCGCTGAGCGCGGTCGTCTACCTCTTCGCGTCCTACGCGCAGATCGTGCCGCGAGTGGGCACCGGGCCCACGTCCTCGTACGGTTCCGCCTTTGTTCAGGAGGTGTGGTCGTTCGCCACGACCATCGACCTGGGGCGCGCGTTCCTCGCGATGACGGTCGCCGCCGTGGTCACGTCCATCACGGTGGGCTTTGTGCGCACCCCGACGGCCGCCGCCTGGGCCATGATTCCCATCGTGTGGGGGCTCGGCTGGCAGGCCCAGACCGGCCACGCCGCCGGCGCCGTCGATCACCACCTCGCCGTCAGCGCGATGTTCCTGCACATCGTCGGCTCGGCCGTGTGGATCGGCATCATCACCGCGGTCGCCCTGGCGCGTCGCCAGCTCGGGTCCTCCACCAAGGACGCCGTCTACCGCATGTCGCGCATCGCCATGTGGGCCGCGATCCTGGTCACCGTGTCCGGGGTGGGCAACGCCTGGCTTCGCTTCAACGACCCGATGGACCTATTCACGTCCACCTACGGGCGCTTGCTGCTGCTCAAGCTGGCGCTCATGGGAGTGGTGATCACGTTGGCAGCATGGCACCGCCGCCGGACGATGCCGCGGCTGGATAACGCCGACGTCCAGCGCCACTTCTGGAAGGTCATGGCGGTGGACGTGTGGGCGCTCATCGGTGTGGTCATGGTCGCCGCGGTGCTGTCCGGCACGGCGCCCCCCGCCGACCTGACGCCAATCGACGCCCCCACGCCCGCGTACTTCCTGACCGGCTACGAACTGCCTCCCGCGCCCACCTTCCTCACCTGGTTCACCGAGTGGCGGCTGGAGATTGTGAGCGCCTACGTCCTGGTGCTGATGGGGGTCGTGTACCTGCTGTGGGCCCGCCGCCTGCACCGTCGCGGCGACAAGTGGCCCTGGTACCGGTCCGCCTCCTTCGTCTTCGGCATCGTCGCCATGATCTGGATCACCCAGAGCGGTCCCATGATCTACGGCTCGGTGACCTTCAGCGCGCACATGGTGCAGCACATGATGCTGGTGATGGTGGCGCCCATCCCGCTCGCGCTGGGCGCGCCCGTCACCCTCGCGCTCAGGGCGCTGAGTCCCCGCTCTGATCACTCCCGCGGGCCCCGAGAGTGGATTCGGGTGATCGTCGAGTCGCGCGTCATGAAGTTCTTCGCGAACCCCATCGTGGCCGCGATGAACTTCGCGGGATCGCTCGTGGCGTTCTACTACTCGCCGGTGTTCGAATTCGCGCTGCGCAATCACGCGGGACACCTCTGGATGGTGCTGCACTTCACCCTGGTGGGCTACCTGTTCGCCAACGCCCTCGTGGGGATCGACCCCGGGCCCAAGCGCCCGCGCTTCCCGCTCCGGATCGTGCTGCTGTTCGCGACCATGGGCTTCCACGCCTTCTTTGGCGTGACACTCATGGCCTCGACCGTGCTGCTCGCGCCCACCTGGTTTGGCCTGATGGGGCGCCCGTGGGGGCCCGATGCGATTGCCGACCAGCAATACGGCGGACAGATTGCGTGGGGCATCGGCGAGCTGCCCACGGTGCTGCTCGCGATCGGCGTGGTGATCGCTTGGCGCTCGGCGGACCTGCGCGAGGGCAAGCGCAAGGACCGGCAGGCGGATAGGGACGACGACGCGGAGCTGAAGAAGTACAACGCGATGCTCGCGCAGGTCGCGGATCAGGATCACAACCGCGGGGAGTAGCCTTCTGGGCCCTCCAGGGAGCCACCGGAGTTATCCACAGATTTCTTCCACAGGCTTGTTGATAAGAGGTTGCTCGCGCTCCCGAATGGTGGACAAAGGTGTGAGGAAACCGAGAGCGATTTTTGGGTGCCGTCTCGCCTTGCGCGCAAGGCCTGAGGCGAGTACGACTAGTCACAACGGAACGCACTAAAGCCGTCTGCAGTGAACCGGGAAACCGGGTCATCAGGCTCGAGCATCTTTGCCGGAACCGCCAGGTTGACTGGGGGGAGACGCATCAGCAGGGTTCACGGATTAGTAGATTTCCGGACGCTTCGGACAACGCCAGTCCAGGTCGAGGGGCACGAGGAGGAAACTCCGATCGTCGCCGCCGCGAGCTGTGGGTGACGGTACAGGGACTGACGGACTGAAGAGTAGACCGAGAGGTCACCGCCTTTGGGTGGTGAAGCCGCATCGTCAATAGCGGCCGTTGGGGAAGTGTCGGTTCGCCGGACACCCCAAGAACTCGACGTCATGGCAGGGCCCCTCGAACATTCGCTTCGGGGGGCCTTCGCCTTGCCACCGGCGACGCGGTTGCGAATTGGTCCACGCCTAGTCTGCCGAATCTCGCGCGCGACGTGAGGGGGTTAGCCTTGGGCACGGCACTTGGACCTCACGGACGGACGCGACCATGCTCGATCTACTTGGGGGGTCGCTGGGTGCCGTCCTCCTGATGGCGCTTGCGGCTGTGATCGTTGGCTTTTCCAAGACGGCCTTGGGTGGCCTCGCGGTCATTTCCGTTGCGATTTTCGCGACGATTTTGCCTGCGAAGGAGTCGACGGCTGCGATCCTGGTGCTCCTCATCATTGGCGACCTCGTTGCCGTGTGGTACTACCGGCACGACGCGGACTGGTCGTTAATCCGGAGGCTTCTCCCCGCCGTGGTCCCGGGGCTTGTGCTCGGCTCGGTGTTCCTGCGGGTGGTGTCCGACGAGGTCTTGCGTCGCAGCATCGGAGTGATCCTGCTGGTGCTCATCCTGTTCCAGCTCGTGGTGAAGTGGCGCAGCGAGGCGCCGGGGTCGACCGCGCACGAGCACCGCTTGGTGGCCTGGGCTGCAGGTACTGGTGTGGGGTTCACGACGATGACAGCCAATGCTGCGGGGGCCGTGATGACCCTCTACCTGTCGGCATCGGGCATCGAAAAGCGACGCTTCATCGGAACCCTTGCGTGGTTCTTCCTCATTGTGAACCTGGTCAAGGTTCCATTCTCCGTCGGCCTTGGACTCATGCATTGGGCGGACGTCGGACGTGGCGCGCTTCTCGCCCCACTTATCCTGGTGGGAGGGATTCTTGGCTACGCAATCGCGCGGCGAATCAGTCAGCGCAACTTCGACGTCGCGGTGCTCCTCGCCTCAGCAATGGCGGCGACAGTCTTGCTGCTGTGAGCGAAGCCGGTGGTGATCTCACGCCACCGCGCGCCCACTGCCTCGGCGGGACCGCATTGGTGCAAGACTGGCGCAAGATAAGCGCCGGAAGTACCCGCGAAAGGTTGAGCATGCCGAACATCAGCGACAACGAGCCGGACTCCACGCCGGAGTCCTCCCCCGCGAGCCCGCTTGGGGACTGGGGGGCTATGCCAGCGCCTCGCGCGGGCGCCGATCAGGCCGAGCAAGAGGAGGCCGGATCCGCGGCGAACGCAGACGCGCGCGGTGTTCCCCCGCAGGGCCCCGACTCGACGCAGACCGCGGTTTTCCCGCCCGTGACCGCGGGCGACACTCAAGTCATGCCACCCGTCGCGCCCGGCCAGGACGCCGATGCGGAGGGTGCCGGAGCGGGCGCCGGTGACGCGGGGGCTGCGGACGGTGCTGCTACGGACGATGCTGAGGCAGACGATGCGGCGGTCAACAACGCGGACGAGTCGCGCCGCAACTCGCTGGGCGTCTGGTCCGTGGTGACCGGGGCGCTCCTGCTCTTCCCGGTCGCAATAGTGCTCGGGCACCTGGGCCTACGGGCCAACAAGCGGGGCGAGGCGAACAACAGGCCGGTCGCGCTCGCGGGAGTGATTCTGGGCTACGTGGGACTGGCGGCCGCAATCGCTGGCGTCGCGATCGCCCTCTTCGTCGTGTCGCCAAACATGGCAGCGCAGGACGACGACAACGCCGCCAAGGTGGACGTGATTAACATCGGCAGCGCCGCAGTGGCACAGTCTTCGGCGTCGGATCAGTTGCCGGAGGTGACGACGGTGGACGGCGGCTACGCGGTTGGCGATACGTCGCTACCCGCCGAGCTCGAGGTCCCCGGCACCGTGACGCTGGACGGCTCCTCCGCCTCTGACTGGTGCCTGGTGCTGAGCTATGAGGGCGGAAATGACTCCGCGGTCGCGTATAGCTCAACGTCTGGACTAGTCGACGGCGCGACCTGCTCTTAGCCTGCTCGCCGTTACCGACGGCTAGTGCAGGCCCAGCCCCAACAGGCGTGACACGGTGTCGATGACGCCGTTGTCTTGATTGGAGGGCGCCTCGAAGCGGGCGCGTTCCTTCACCTGCGGGTGGGCGTTGGCCATCGCGTACGACCACTGCGCGGCGTCCAGGAGCTCCAGGTCGTTGAGGTAGTCGCCGAAGGCCATGGTCTGGTCCGGCGTCACACCCAACTCGGTCTGGAGCGCACGCAACGCGCTTCCCTTGCTGGTGGTGAGGCCCATCAGGTCCACCCAGTTCTTGCCGGACACCATCACGCGCGCCTCATCGGCGAACTCCTGGAGGATGGGCGCGACGCCGTGCTCCGAGCCGGCAAAGTCGAAGACGGCGACCTTCAGGATGCCGTCGGCGGGCCAGTCGAGCAGGTCGTCGATGGCCTCGAGGCTGCGGTAGTACCGGGAGGTCTCGGCGTAGAACTCCTCGTCCGCGCGCTCAACGTAGGCCGATCGCTTGCCACACACCACCACGCCGATGTTCGCCCCGGTGGCGGCGTACTCGTTGACCCGGCGAATCACGCGACGGACCAGGTCCTCGTCTATGAGAGTGGAGCTGACCTCCTCCGTGCCCTGCAGGACGTACGCGCCGTTCTCGGCGATGAAGTCGAGGCCGGGGGCGCGGTCGCCGAGCTGCGCGAAGAGGGAGTGGTACTGGCGCCCGCTCGCGGGACAGAAGGTAATCCCGCGCTCGTCCAGCGCGTCCAAGAACGGCTCGAAATTGTGAGGAAGGTTGTGATCTGCGTCTAGGAGGGTGCCATCCATGTCGACGGCAATCAGGCGAATGTCCGGGGTGGTGTCGCTCACGGCGGCGTGCTCCAAAGGATTGTGTGGGGGATATCGCGGCGGCGTTGACGCTCGGGTCATCCACGGTACACCCGCCGATGGCGACCCGAGCGGTCGCTCAACTGCCGAAGGCGTCCAAGCCGGTGGCTTTCACGGAGAGTGCCCAGAGGGCCTCGGCCGCGTCCGGGTTGACCGCCCAATCCTTGACGCCGCCCTCCATCATGTCCGCGTAGTCCACGGGGACGATGCTCTTGATCGAGCAGTCCTCGCAGTAGACGCCGCCCCGGTTCGCGAGTTCAGGCGCGGTGGCCGCCCAGAGGGCGGTTGAGGCGCCCTCCGCCGCGGTCTTGAACAGCGGGTTGGGGTTGCCTTGGGCATCCACCCAGCCGCGAGCGAGCAGTTCCTCGGCTGGCATGTTTCGCTGGAGGTCCGTCATGATTCCGCCCGGGTGAACCGAGAACGCCAGGATTCCGCGGGACTCGGCGCGCGCGTTGAGGCCGACCGCGAAGAGCGCGTTGGCGGACTTCGCCTGGCCGTACGCCTCCCAAGGTTCGTAGGGGCTGGCCTCGAAGTTGATGTCGTCGAACCGCACCGGAGAGCGGTAGTGGCCGATCGACGAGTAGGAGATCACGCGAGCTCCGGTGGTGAGCAGCGGGGAAAGACCGGCGGTCAGCGCAAAGTGGCCCAGGTGGTTGGTGCCGAACTGAAACTCCCACCCCTGCGCGGTGCGCTTCTCGGGGGTGGCCATGACGCCGGCGGCGTTGATCATCATTCCGATGGGGGTGGCGGCCTCACGCACCTTGGCGGTGAACGCGGCGACGGAGTCTAGGTCGCTCAGGTCCATCTTCTCGACCGTGACGCGGGCGAAACCCTCGAGCTTCGCGGCCGCAGCCTCCGGGCGCCGGGCGGGCACGATCACGGCGGCTCCCGCATCGGCCAGTGCGGCGACGGTCTCAAAGCCGAGTCCCGAATAGCCACCGGTGACCACCGCGGTCACGCCGCTGAGGTCGTGACCCTCGAGGACGTCCGCGGCTGTGGAGCGGTAGCCGAACGCGGAGCTCATCGGCCGCTGGCGTTCGTAGATGTCGTTGTCTTTTGTCATACTCACCACGTTAAGACCTAGAGTGGACTTGAGGTCAAGGGGGAGACAGTGTCGGTAGCGGAACAGACCGTTCAGCGGACGTACAGCATCGGCGAACTGGCCGACATCGCGGGGATCAGCGTGCACACGCTGCGCTGGTACGAGTCGCAGGGACTCTTCCCGCAGGACATCCCGCGCACCACGGGCGGGCAACGCGTGTTCGGGCCGGAGTCGGTGGGCTGGATGACGCTATTGAGGCGCTTCCGCGAGTCGGGCATGCCGGTGGCCGTGATGGCGCGGTACTCGGACCTGGTGCGGGCGGGCGCGGGCAACGAGGCCGAGCGCATCGAGTTGATGGAGGCGCACGCCCGGGCGCTCGACGCGCAGATCGAGGAGTTACTGGTGTGCCGCGACGTGATCAATGGCAAGGTGCGGGCCTATCGCGAGCACCTCGCCGGGGGAGCATACCGAATTGCGCCCCGGGCTGCGAGCGGGTGACGGGAATCGAACCCGCGCTATCAGCTTGGGAAGCTGAAGTTCTACCATTGAACTACACCCGCGCATCGGGAATCCCCGATGAGTTATCCATACTAGCGCCTGGACTCGACTGCTTGAACGGGTCGCTACGGCGGAACCCTGCCTCCCGGGCCGTCGACCACGGCCCGCAGTGACTGTGAGAAGGGGCTAAGCGAGGCGGAAGAAGTTAGTGTGTAAACACGGGCGACGGTGGCCGACCAAGCCCCGACGGCGGAACTAGGAGGTGGGTCGTGGAAGATACCGAGCACAGCCGCGATCTGCCTGAGAACGACGATGTGTGGGCGCGCCTGGAGCGCCTCGAAACCATCCTCGAGCTCGCCCCCGTTGGCGCCGGCCTCATCGACTTTGAGGGCCGCACGACGATGACGAATAGTGCGCTGCACCGCATGCTCGGCTACACGCCCGAGGAGTTCGCGGAGATGCCGTGGCGGGAGTACACGCACCCCGACGACATTGAGCCGAATCTGCTCCTGTCGCGACAGCTCGCCGCCGGGGAGATCGACCACTTTACGATGGAGAAGCGGTTCCGTCGCAAGGACGGCAGCTACCTCTGGGCGGATCTGACCGTGTCGCTCGTCAGCGACTCAGCAGGGAAGCCCGCGTATGAGATCGGCATGACCCTGGACATCTCGGAGCGCAAGCGGCTCGAGAGCGATCTGCGCGCAGCGGAGGAACGCTATCGGGTGCTCGTGGAGAGGGTTCCCGCGGTCGTCTACGTGGCCGAGCCGGGATCCCGAGGCCGCTGGCTGTACGTCAGCCCACAGATTGAACGGATGCTTGGGTACACGGCACAGGAGTGGATGGCGGATTCGGGGCTATGGGTGAGCCTGCTCGAGCCCGCCGAGCGAGATGGAGTGTTGGCCTGGGACCAGCGAATGTTGGATGCCGGGATCGCAGCTGCGCCACACTCGTTCACGTACCGACTTCATCGTCGGGACGGGACGACGGTGTGGGTGCGCGACGACTCCATGGTGCTCTACGACCAGGACGGCGCGCCAACCATCCAGGGCGTGCTCGTGGACGTCACGCAGGAGAAGGACCTCGAGGAACGGCTGGGCCACCAGGCCTTCCACGACCCGCTCACCGGACTGCCCAACCGCAGGTTCTTCAGGGAGAGGGTCGACCACGCGCTCGTGGGCGCGGGAGTCGCGGGCCGCAGCAGCGTGGTGCTCTTCATCGACCTCGACAATTTCAAGTCGGTGAATGACAGCTTTGGGCATGCTTGTGGCGACGAAGTGATCGTCGCGGCAGCGCGCCGCATCCAGCGGTGCGCCCGCGCGGGGGACCTCGCCGCGCGCCTCGGCGGCGACGAATTCGCGTTACTCCTTGAAAACGCAACCCTCGAGCAGGCCGAGGCGCTCGCCGACCGGATTCTCGCGGCGATGCACGCCGAACCAGTTGAGTTCAGCGTCGGCACGGTGGTGGTGGGAGCCAGCGTGGGCATCACGATTGCCGGGCCAGGAGAAACCACCGAGACCATGCTCCGCAACGCCGATCTGGCGATGTACCAGGCGAAGGTGCGAGGTCGCGGGAGGCACGTCGCCTATGAGCAGGGAATGCACAGGGGCGCGGTGGTTAAGTTCCGGCTCGCGGCGGCACTGCAGAAGGCAGTCGCGGCGGGCGCGATCACGCTCGTCTACCAGCCCATTGCCGATCTACACTCGGGCGCCGTGGTGGGGCTCGAGGCGTTGGCTCGCTGGTCGGACTCCGAACTCGGGGAGGTTCCCCCGACGGCGTTCATCCCGGTGGCGGAGCAGACCGGCCTCATCCAAGAGCTCGGCCGGCAGGTCATCAGAAAGGCGTGTGCGGACGCGGCGCGCTGGCGGGAGAAGACCGGCAGCGACGCGTACGTGAGCGTCAACGTGTCACCACTTCAGCTCGATGACACCGATTTCCCCAACTTCGTTCTTGGCGCCCTACGCGCTACGCGCCTGGAACCCGCGAGCCTGGTGCTCGAGGTGACCGAGGGGCTGCTCCTGCAGGAGCGTAGTCACCGGACCCTGCGTGAGTTGCGGTCACAGGGAGTGCGCGTCGCCATCGACGACTTTGGCACGGGCTTCTCCTCCCTCAGCCGCCTGCGCCAACTACCGGTGGACATGGTAAAAATCGACCAGGCCTTTGTCAGCGCAGTCGAGTCCGGGCTGGCCGACCTAGCCTTCCTGCAGGCGATCGTCCGGCTCGCGGAGACTCTGCAACTGGACACGATCGCCGAGGGCATCGAGACCACGACGCAGCTGGGGGTGCTGCAAGAGACGTCCTGTGCGTATGGCCAGGGCTACTTGCTAGCCCGCCCAGGACCCATCGACGACATTCCGGCGGTCTTCGAGGCGATCACAGCAACGGGTCTCGCGGTCCCGCCCAGCGGCACCTCGGATTAGGCGCTAATCCTTCTCGCCGACCAGATCGGCGTTGGGTACGGGGACGCATACCGTGATCGACTTCGGATGGACCTTGATCTTCAGCTTCTTGGTCTTCTTGCGCACACCGCCGTCGAGCTCGTACACGGTGGGCTTTTCAAAGGTCATCTTGATCCGCGAGCCGCGCGCGGTGACGACGAACGGGGAATTCTCTGTGCGGCCGAGCACCACGGTGCCTAGCGTGCGAATCCACTGGCTTTGGCTCTTCGCGGTGACGATCCCGATCTCCAAGAGGCCGTCGTCCGGGCGCGAGCCGTCGAATACCTCGACTCCGCCGAAGACGTCCTTGACGTTGCCGACCAGCACGCAGGTGACCTTCCCCTTGTGGAAGCGGCGGCCCTCTACCTCGACCTTCGCCCTGACTGGGCTCGCCTCAAGATTGCGAGCCCCCGTCCACAGGTAGGCGGCCCGCCCAAAGCGGTCCTTCAGCCCGGCATCGGCGTCCTTGATCATGAGCGCGTCGAGGCCCGCTCCGGCCATGACAGTAAAGTGCTCCCCGTTCGCGGTGGCGGTATCCAGCGCTCGGCGTTCTCCGTGAAGGCCGATGTCCACCGCCTGGGCGATATCCTGCGGGACTCCGAGGTTGGTGGCGAGCAGATTCGCTGTCCCTGCGGGCAGGAGAGCGATTATTGCGTCCGTTCCCGCGACAGTGTCGATGCAGCGCTGGACTGTCCCGTCTCCGCCCCACACAAAGATCACGTCGGCGCCGGCGGACATGGCCTGCTTGGCGCACTCGGGCACTTGCTTGCTCTTGGCGACCTCATACCAAAGGGGTTCGGGGAACCCGGCGTCGTGCAGGACGCGGCGCAACTCGCCGAGTCCTTTACCGAACGACTTCTTTGAGTGGGCGACGACGGCGACGGTAGTCAAAGTGCATCCTGTCTTACGCCACGATGGCGGAGGTTGAGTGAATCAGAAGGGGGCTCGGTCCGGGCTACGAGTGACGGAGCGCCTCGACCCGGGAGTCGCCGGATCGAGGCGCTACCTGTCGTCGTTGACGCAAGCGGGCGCGTGCCGAGGTCCGCCACGCGTGCAGCGTTGTTTACAGGTTGGGCGTGCCGGGAGCGTCGTCGGTGGTGACCGTACGCGATGACGCGGCGGGGTCAACGGACCGGCTTGCGTGAGTCTCGGTGACCGTGCGGCGGCGACGCGGAGCGAAGACGAGGAGTGTGAGCAACAGGCCCACAGCGCCCGCTGCCATCAGAATGATGCCCACGACGTTGATGTCGAGTCCGGCGACTGTGGTGTCGACGGCGAACGTGAGAATTGCGCCAACCGCAATCAAGAAGATGTTGATGCCGATACCCATGATGATCCTTTCGTTGGGGAGGGTCTCCTCCCGTGAGCGGGGGTGGACGTGAAAATGGTGCGTTAACCCGGGTCGTCCCGGGTCAACGCACCATCAAGGTGGTTGGGAATTTACCGGAACGACGTCCGATTCGCACTGATCACCAGTAGTGCTTGCGACCGCCAACAGAGCGGCCCAAGGCCCCAAGGATCCACAGCACGACACCGATGATGATGAGAATCCCACCGATGGTCGCCAGGATGGAGATTGGTACGACCAATCCAATGACGAGGAGGATAAGGCCCAAAATAATCATGTGGACTCCTTTAGTAGCGGCAGCACCCTAGGGATGCGTTGTTTTACCTTGTGACGCGCGAGCCAAAGACAGGCTAGCGCCGCACCGTATGACTACGGCGTAGAACCTAGTTAACTGCCATGATGCGCTCGCGTCAAGTGGTCGCGCTACGCATTGGGTATACGGTGTAGTAGTACTCGCACCTCAATAGCTCTACCCGTAAGGAAGTCTCCGACATGGCAGCGCGCGCCACTCGAAAACTCCGCGACTCCGCGGGCCCCACCCGCGAGATGATGCTGAGCACAGCCTTGGAAATCATCGATCAGGACGGGGTCGGGGGCCTGACGATGCGGCGCCTGGGGGACGAGCTGGGCTGCGATCCCATGTCGCTGTACCGCCACGCGGCAAGCAAGTCAGTGCTGCTCGACTACGTGGCCGAGTCGGTGCTGTTGGAGTTGACCGTGGACGTCACGGATCCAGATTGGGCGGGCCAACTCCGTGGCCTTGCACGCCAGTTCCGTGGCGTGGCTCTCGCGCACCCCAAGGTGGTCCCCTTGTTGGTCACGCGACCGTTGTCCGTCCCGATGGCCTTGTGGCCGTTGGGTGCGCTGCGACCACTCGAGGCCGTCTTGGAACTCCTTGTTCGGGCGGGGTTCTCCGAGGTCGACGCCCTCCGCGTCTACCGGTTGGTGTACGGCTCCATGCAAGGCCACGTCCTCAACGAACTTCAAGTGCTCGTGGCGAATCACGAGGAGACCGATCCACTGCTCCGCCTGGGGCTGCAAGGGCTATCGCTACGCGACTTCCCCCGACTTCGTCACCTCGCGCCGGTGTTGGCCGCCTACGACGGAGCCGAGGAGCTGGAGAACCGGATGGACATCATGCTCACCGGTCTCCAGATCGAACTGCACCCAACCTTGGGAGATCGAGGCGAGAACCGGACCTAGCGCCTGGCGCTCACTTGTCCGAAGAGGTGTCCGGCCGGGGAAGTTCCTGCCGATGCCCAAGGTGCTCCAGCCAGGTCACGAGTTGCTTGTGCACGGTCTCCGCGCCGCTGATGCGACCCGCGTCGTCGAGCAGCGTCGGGTCAATCTCCCAGTCGCTGGGGAACATCAACAACGGTCGCGTCTGCCATCCGCCCACGCCGCCGTGCGAGCCGACGAGTTCCTCGAACGCGGCGACCTCATCCAGGTCCGCGTCGTAGAACGAGTTGACGTAGATGTCGGGGGCGTCCTTGAACTCGGCGGCGCGCGCGAAGTCGCCCCGCGCATCGTCCGAGAACCCGGCGAGGGGGTCCGTGCCGGTGAGCGATCCGGTCTTCAGGTTGAGGACGCCACCGGCGCCAATCGCGACGGGCCCGTTTGGGGTCGCCACTACTAGGAAGCCGATGCCGGGGTGGGTGGCGAGGGCCTCCACTAGTCCGGGGTACCCGCGCTCTATCGCGGCCAGATTCAGTCGCGTGGGGTGTTGCGCGAACCAAATGCCGCCTAAGTTTCCCGACCCGACCACGGCGAGGCGCGGCAGGGTGGTGTCCACCGGGATACCGGAGTCCTCCGTGCCCAGAGCACGGTGCGCCAGCTTGCCGGCGGCGCTCTTGGAGCCGCCAACCGCGCTCGCGAGCTCGCCGACGAGTCCGGCCTGCTCGGCGTTGTGTTGCGGCTTGAGGGAGTCGGGACCGCGGCTAGCCTTCCGTCGCTGCACGCCAGCACGCTCCTCGTCGGCCTGCGCGACGCCGTCGATGTGATTGGCGACGAACTCCTCGAGGCTGACACCGTAGCGCTGCAGGAAGGTGGAGCCCTGACTCTGACCGTGGTCGGAGACCGCCACGATCTTGTACGGCCGTGGGGTGTTGCCGGAGGCGGCCAGCGACTCGAAGCCACGCAGCACGTCGTCGAGGCCGTACAGGGAAGCCAGCGACTCGGGCCGGGTGACGCCGGCGTGGTGGGCAATCTCGTCGTAGTCGACAAAGTCCACGTAAATAGACTTACGGCCGGCCATCATCGCCTCGACGACCAGCGCGACGTTCATGTCGCGCAGCAGCACATTGGTGACGGCGCGCAGCGCGACGTAGCTGCCGGCGCGCTTGATGCGCGGCACCACGTCGCGTCGCACCTGACGTCGCGCCTGGAAGAGTTCCTTGATTGCCTCTCCAACGGAGAGGACTATCGCGCGCAGGAAGCCCGCGGGGTGAGTGAAGAACGACGAGTAGGCCTGGCTGGGTCCGAGTCCGTCGGCCTTGTTCCGCAGCCCGCCGATGGTCATCTGCGAGAGGGCCGCGTCGCCGGAGAACAGATTCGAGATCGATACGCCATCGTCGGCGAGTAGGCCGCGGCCGTTGCTCACGCGCGACTCGATGAGCGCGGCGTCTTCCGGCTTGTTGGCCACCACCAGGCGCCCCAGCGAGCGATCCCACCAACGGAACGCCGGGATGTTGTCGTTCGATCCGTGCAGGATTCCCGCCTGGCTCACGGGGGTCGTGGAGGGCACCTGAGCGCGCCACTCCACCAGTCGGTGCGAGCCCGAGCGCAGCCACCGGCTGATGGTGGGCAGATTGCCGGCACGAACCTCGCCGCGCAGGACGGGAGCGGGCACCCCATCGAGCTGCACGAACAGTACGCCGGGCACCGAGGGGTCGAAGTCGCTGTTCGCGCCGTCGCCCTTGGCCTGTGCGGCGCGGCGCTGAGCGCTCATGCGCAGCGCGTGAACCATGAGGTAGTCCTGCGTGCTGACTGAGAAGATCCACGTGATCAGGGTCAGCAGCAACGCGTATAGCCACGACGCGATGATGGCCGCGAAGATGTTAGTGGCCTCGATTTGGGGGGTAATTAATAGGCCAGCGCCCACGAAGATCGCATTGGCGAACAGTGCCAGGCCAAGTGCGCCAATCCACCCCAGCCGGCCGGCGATGCGCACCAGGAGGGGCCGCAGCGCCCAGGTGGCGAACGAGATGGCCAGGACGGCCAGGGGCATCGCCCACCACGAGGTCTGCGTGATTCCCGGAGTCAGGGTGATGGTGAGGGCCAGTGTGACCACGCGGATCGCGAGGTCGAGGGTGCTGGTCTTATGGGAGTAGCGCTGATGCCCTGGTCCCGGGGTGACCCGGGCCTCGGGAGCTGAGTTCGGGGTACGGTCCGCGTCGTTGCTCACGGGCGCGCCTTAAGACTTCGTGGCTGAGAACGAGAACTCGGTGTGCCGGGTCTCCCCCGGTTGCACCAGAAACAGGCCGGTGCCCTTGACGCCCTGGGCGTCGAGCGTGAAGGCGTCGTTCACGTTGGTGACTGGTTCTACGGCGAAGAACGGCGCGCCCTCGGGGGCGTACGCGACCACGTGAGAGAGGAGTTCGCCGGCGTGGATCGTGATCGCCAGGTCGCCGGGGTACTCGATCACCGCGACGGTGGGGGAGGTGCGGCCGGTCAGGCAGTCGTCGACGACGGACTCACCTAGCGGTCGGCTGGTGCGGAAGTCGGCGCGGGGGGCGATGGGGCCCGCCGCCGCAACGGGCAGGGCGTCGATCAAGTCGTAGCTCTGCTCGCAGTTGATCTGCAGGTGAGGCGCGGCGGAGGTGGTTCCATCCGGCAGGGCCAGCCGGCGGACAAAGTACGGGTGGTGGCCGAGTCCCGCGGGGAAGGTCTCGTGGTCGGTGTTCGTCACGGACAGGCCGAAGGTGAGGCGGTCGCCCTCGAGCGTGTACTCGAACCGTGCCGTGAAGGTCCACGGAAAGTTGACGCCGTACACGTCGCGCGAGCTGAACTCGAGCGTCGCCGACGTGGCTGACTGCTTCACCACCGACCACGGGTACTCGATGCCCACGCCGTGGCGCGCGGTGCCGTCACCCGGGTTGGTGCGCAGCTGATAGGCGCGGCCCTGCCACAGCAGCTTGCCGTCACGGATCCGGTTGGACCAGGGCACCAGGGGAAAGGACGAGCAATGGGAGCGGTTGCCGCGATCCTCCTCGGCGGTGGGGCGCAACACGTCCACCCATTCGCCGCGAATGCGGACCTGGCCAAAGGCGACCGACCCGCCGGTCGCGGGCACGAGGCCAACGCGCCAGTAGTCGTTTGTGAGGGTGATTACAGAAGGCGAGCTGCTCATACTGCGACGGTAGCGCATGGGCGCTTCACAACTGGTGCGGCACTAGACCAATCCGCCGGGCGTCGCGGCGCGAATAGGAGTCAGCGGGGCAGGCCCGCAAAACTAACGCTGAGGGGCAAGAAATGGCTGAAGAGACCAAGTCCAAGTGGGACCGGCACGGACGCATGACACTGCGCGGCGCCATCGGCGGCCTAGTCGCGGGCGTCATCTTTGGCCTATTCCAGATGTGGTTCCTGGCGGATGCCGGACTCCCGGCGGACACGATCATTCACATGATCGCGACCATCGTCCAGCCTGACGAGTTCTTCGCTGCCGGCACTACCTCGCTCGCGATCGGTTGGGCGGTGCACATCACGCTGTCCGTCACCTACGGCGCGCTGCTCGGGTTGATCGCCACCGAGCTCAAGTCGAACGCGTCGCGCGTCGCGCTCGCGGGGATCTACGGCCTAGCCATCTACATGTTCAACTTCCTGCTGCTAGTGCCGCTCTTCTACCCCGTCTTCGAGATCGCCAACCAGCCCTTCGAGGCCGTCGCGCACATCGTCTACGGCTTCGCGCTGGCGCCGTTCCTGGTGAAGTGGCACGCGGCCGCCAAGCAGGAAGAGCAAATGCCCGCCATCGTCGCGAGGGCCGCAGCCAATGCCGACCTGCCCGCGCCCCAGCCGAGCACCTGGAATCAAGGGCAGTTGCGCTGATCCCTCCGCGCAAAGTTTCGGCGCCGCCGAGCGGGCGGCCCCACACCGGGGTACGGTGAAAATATGAGCGTGCACGACGATGAGCACCTGAGACTGGCCATAGAGGCCGCCAACGCGGCCCAGCGCGTGCTGTTCATCTTTGAGCTCGAGGACTCGAGCGATCACCGCCCGCGGGACGCCATCGCGGCAACACGGGCCTGGGCACACGGCGGGATCTCGGTGAGCGAGGCTCGGTCGGCGGCCTTCTCGGCCAATTCCGCGGCGGCCGATGCGCGGTCCAAGGCGGCGCGCGCCGCGGCGAGGGCGGCCGCGAGGGCCGCGTCCACCGCGTACGTCGCGCAGTACGCGGCGCAGGCGGAGAAGTACGCGCTCAAGGCGGAGAGGCTGAGAGACCGACTGCCCGCACGCGTCTAACTGGCCGGGGTCCGGGACGGCGGTCGCCATGCTTGCCGGGAGGACCGTCCGCCTGACTCCCTAGGGTTGCGAGCGCTTGTCCACGATTTGCTGGCCACGAATTTTGGTGCTGGCGTCCTCGCGAGCCCGGCGGTCCGCATCGGCCGCATCCCGTGCCGCGACCGTGGGCGGATACGTGATCCGTAGGCGCGGCTTGTGTAGGTGGTAACTGACGTCCAGCTTCCAGCGCCGCACGGCCCAGAGCGCCGCGCCGCTCGAGACGAGCAGCGCGGCTATGGAGCCGATGCCGATCGCCCACCGAGGGCCGTACTCCTCGCCTATCCACCCGACAATGGGCGAGCCGATGGGTGTGGTGCCCACGAACAGCAGCATGTACAGGGACATGACACGCCCTCGCATGGAGGGAGTCGTGGTGGTCTGCACCATCGCGTTTGCGGCGGTGATCATGGTGAGCGCCGCGAAGCCAACCGGAATGCTGGTGATCGCGTAGAGCAGGAACGTCGGCATGACGGCGTTGACGGCCGTCGCCACGCCAAAGCCGAAGGCCGCGCCGATGACGAGCCGTACGCGCACCCTGCTCCGCCGGGCGGCAACCAGCGCGCCGGCCAGGGAACCGATCGCTACGACCGATCCCATGATCCCGTATTGGCCGGGGCCGAGCCCGAACTCGGTCCTCGCCATGAGCGCGCTGGTCAGCTGAAAGTTGAGGCCAAGCATGCCGACGACCGACACGATGATGAGCACCACCATGATGTCCGGGCGCCGGCGCACGTACCGGATTCCCTCCTTGATTTGGCCGCGTTTTCGCTCCGCACGCTCGGACCCCTTGAGGTCCTGGACCCGCATGGCCAGCAGCGCGAGGATGGTCGCGATGAACGTGAACCCGTTCACGATGAATACCCAGCCGGTGCCCACCCACGCGATGACGAGGCCGGCGGCGGCAGGACCCAAGAGGCGGGCCGCGTTGAATGAGGCGCTGTTCAGCCCCACCGCGTTGGGCAGGCTTTCGATGGGAACCAGGTCGGCCACGAAGGTCTGCCGCGCCGGGGCATCGATCGCGGTGACGATTCCCAGCAACAGGGCGAAGACGTAGACGTGCCAGAGCTCGACGTGGCCCAGCAGGACGAGCGCTCCTAGCCCGATGCCGAGCGCGGCCGAGGCGCTTTGGGTGGCGAGCAGCAACTTGCGTTGGTCGACGCGGTCGGCGAGCAGCCCGGCCCACGCGGACAGCAACAGGAAGGGCAGGAACTGCAGGGCCGTCACGATGCCGACGGCCACGCCGGACTCTTGGGTGAGGACCGTGAGGACTAGCCAGTCCTGCGCCACTCGCTGCATCCAGGTGCCGATGTTGGAGACGGTCGCCCCGGCGAACCACAGCCGGTAGTTGTAGAGCTTGAGGGACGCGAAAGTGCGGCTCATCGGTCGCGCTCGCGGGCGCTCGTGGGCCGGCTGACTCTCATCCCTCCACGTTACGCCCGCGAGCGAGGAGGGCTGGCCGCCGGGGTGCGCCAGCCGCCGCTGGGAGGACGCGCGGTGGCCGCCGGTGCGGCCCCTCCCGGAGCCCTGCCCGCTGGCCTAGATCCGAATGACTAGTTTTCCGCTCACGCGGTTGGACTCGAGGCGCTCGAACGCGGCGGCGGCGTCGCCCCAGTCGTAGGCGGCCTCGATGGGGACGGTGACGGTGCCGTCGTCGATGAGCTTGGCCACGGTGGCGAGGTCCGCGCCGCTCGGCTTCGCCATCACTCCGGCTACCCGGTGGCGCCGCACGATTCCCTGCGCAAGGGCCCGCATCATCGGTCCGCCCGGCCCCATGAGCTTGCCTCCACCGCCGCCCACCAGTGCGTAGGTGCCGCCAGGGCGTATCGCCTTGAGCGAGAGGCGCAGCGGCTGCGAGTGCTGGGTGTCGACCATCAGGTCGAAGGTCTCTTCGCGCTCCCAGTAGTTCTCGCGTGTGTAGTCGATCACCGCATCGGCGCCCAGCGAGAGCACCAGTTCGGAATTGGGTCCGCTGCACACCCCCACCACCCGGGTCGCGCCCCAGGCGCGGGCCAACTGCACCGCGAACACCCCAACCCCGCCCGAGGCTCCGTTGACCAACACCGACTGGCCCGACTCCAGGCGGCCTGATTTACGCAGCGCGGCCGTCGCGGTGAGCGCGCCCATGGGGACGGCGGCCGCCTCCTCGAAGCTGGCGGACTGCGGCATGACCGCGACCTTCTCCGCCGCGACCGCGACGAACTCGGCCACCGCGCCGCCCTGGTCCTGCTCGCCAAAGACGTGGTCGCCGATGCTGAACTGGGTGACGTTCGCGCCCACCCGCGCGACGGTTCCGGAGAAGTCGGCCCCCGCGACGCGCGGCTTGCGGTGCTGGCGGAGCCCCGTGGTGAGCCGCACCAGGTAAGGGTCGCCGCGGTAGAAGTGCCAGTCGTAGGGGTTCAGGCCGGCGGCCTTGACCCGCACCAGCACCTCGTCGGGACCGGGTGCCGGGACGGGAATGCGAACCTCGCGTATGACGTCGCGCGGCGGGCCGTACTCGGAGAACTGCAGGGCGCGCATCGTCTGCGCGGGTCCATCACTGGAGGGGGTGGACTCGGCCGGGCTCTGGATATCGCTCATGCGACGGTCTCCATGTCTGGTCAGGCGACGACGGGGCTTCTCTTAGATTGTGGCGCGGAGCGCCCGGGGGCGCACCCCGAAGCCCAGAACGAAGCCGATGAGGGTGGTCATGCTCTTGGGGCGCCAGCGGTTTCAGGGTGCCGATGCACGGCTGGCGCGGGTTCGGGGGCCTCGACGGTAAAGGTGGGCAGCCACTCGAGCCAGCGAGGCAGGTACCAGTTCGCGCGGCCAAGCCACACCATGGAGGCCGGCACGAGCAGCATCCGGATAAGAGTCGCGTCGATCAGAACCCCGAACGCCAGCCCGAAGCCCCACTGCGACAACTCGGGGATTCCGGCGGAGGCGAACCCTCCAAACACCGCGAACATGATGAGCGCCGCGCCGGTGATGAGCGGACCGGTGCGGGTCACCCCGTCCACGACGGCAGCTCGGTTGTCCTCGGTCGCGTCGTAGGACTCCTTAATGCGGCTCAGTAGGAACACGTGGTAGTCCATGGATAGCCCGAATACCAGGGCGAAGATCATGACGGGCATGAAAGGTGAGATGCCGTCGAGGTGCGGAAGACCGAGCCACGAGCCCCATCCCCACTGATACACAGCGACCATCGCACCAAAGGTGGCGAGCGTGCCGAGGAGGTTCAATACGACCGCTTTGAGGGGGATCACCACCGAACGGAACATGACGAACAGCAGGATGAAGGTCACGCTCAGGATGAATGCGACCACCCACGGCGCGCGATCGGTAAGCAGCAACTCCTGGTCCATGGCGAAGGCGCGGGCCCCGCCGACGCTTACCCTGGCCCCGGACCCTTCGAGTGCGTCGGGCACGAGTTGCTCGCGGAGGCGCTCGATTGCGAGGGTTGCGCCGGCATCGCTGGCGCCGAACGTGTCGTGAGTCTCGATGAACGCAGTGCCTGTGCGCCACTCAACTGTGGTGCCCGCGAAAGCCTCATCGGACTCGATGGCGGAAGACAGGGCAGTGACCTGAGCACGGGCGTCCCCGGCATTCTCGACGACCACGACTGTTTCGCTTTCAGTCCACCCGAAGTCCTGTGTCATCACATCACTGGCCTGGTGAGCGACGAAGTCAGCTGGCAGGTCCTCTGGGCCGGGGTTGGCGAAGCGCAGCCCCAGCACGGGCGCCGCGAGCACCATCAGTGCGCCTACGCCAACCAGGGCCGAGACCACGGGTCGACGCACCACGCGCAACGCGATCCGACGCCAGCGCGGTGACTCGGCGCCCGGGTGAGCAGTGGGGACGCGGCCCTTGTTGACGCGGTGGCCCAGCAGTTGGAGTATCGCGGGAAGGAGGAAGACTGCGCTGCACACGCTCGTCAGAGCCACGGCCATCACCCCGACTCCGACCCCGAGGAAAGTATTGACGGGCACGAACACAAGCCCGCCCAGGGCGATCACAATGGTCGCGCCAGAAACGACGACGGCCCGGTTCGCGGTGTTACCGGCGATCGCGACCGCGTCGCTGACCGTCCGGCCATGCGCGAGTTCCTCGCGGAAGCGTTGGACGCACAGCAGCGAGTAGTCGATCCCGAGCGCGAGGCCGAGCATCGCGATGAAGATGGTGACGGTGTCGGACATCGGCACGTCGTTTGCATCCGCTATGGCGGCGACCACCGAGCCGAGCGCGGTCGCGGTGACGATCGACACGATCGCGATGAGCAGCGGTAATCCCGCAGCGACGAACGCCCCAAAGACGAACACCAGGATCACCAGCGCGGCGATGATTCCGATGCCCTCGCTGCGGGCGAGTTCGTCGGAGGCAAGCTTGGTGAGCGCCAACTGGGAGGACTCTTCTCCATAAACGAAGGCGTCCACACCCTCCAGACCGAGAGTGTCGATCGCGTCCACGGCGGCGGTGACCACCGCGGCGTCCGCTGTGGTGTGGAAGGTGATCATCGCAGAGCGGCCGTTGTCCGCCACTGACGCCCCCGCATCGGGCGTCACGACGTCGGTGACGCCCTCGACGGCAGAGAGGGCGGCTGCCGCGCTGGCCACGGCGTCATCGAAGAGCGGCTCCCCGTAGACCGAGTCGGCGCTGGTCACGAAGACGGTCTCGTCGTATTGCGCCGCTCCCGTCGCGGTGCTGCGAAGCTCCATGTCAATCTGGGAGGCTCGGTCAGCCTCGGTCGTCACCAGGTTCTTCTGCAAGCTGGTGACGTGGTTGCCTAGGCTGCCAGCGAGGACGACGGCGCCCACGAGGATGGCGCCCCAGATGCCGATAGTCAACCACGGCCGCGAGGCCGAGGCTCGGGCGATGCGCCCTGTGATGCCAAGAGTCATGATGCTCTCCTTGAGTTGGTGCCCGTTTTTGGGCGCAGAAAATACAGCGAGCGTGCGGTTGTCAGTGAGAAGTCCGCCGCAATTAGCCGGAGGGTGAGCGGATCAGAGCCTAGGTGTAGGCAAGACGCGCCGTGGCTCGGAGCGGGAGGAGGTGGAGCGCGGAATAGTTAGCTTGCGCCGCCGGAGGTTGGGTGGATGATCAGTCGTCCTCCCCCTGGGGGTACTGGAAGACGTCGTCGAGAGGCACCCCAAAGGCCCTCGCGATCTGAAAGGCCATCTCAAGCGAGGGGGAGTACTTTCCCTGCTCGATGGCGATGACCGTCTGACGGGTGACGCCGATGCGCTCCGCCAGGTGGGCCTGGGTCATGTCCCCATGTTCCGCGCGCAGGGCACGGATTGAGTTGGTGACCCTCGTGGACTTTCCCATGGTCTAGAAACCCCCTCGATACGCGCGGATCTTGACGATCGAGCCGTAGGTGCCGGCGATGATGCCAGACAGGAACAGGGACGTAGCAATCCAAAACGGTTCTGCATCGACCATCGCAAGGACCAGGGTCGAGATCGACAGCACGCCGCCGAGTGAATATGAGCGGGCGTCACCGAACCGGCCAATCTCCTTGTCGCGGATGTCGTCGTCCCCTAGGTCCGACTCGGTGCCCCGCACTTCCGCGAGCACCTCCGAGCCGATGCCACTCGCGACGGTGGCAACAATCACCCCGAGAATGATCGCGCCCATGCACCACAGCATTGGCGCGACCCAACTGACGTCCCCGGCGGAAGTGGCTGCGACGCGGGGCAGGACGATGGCCAGGTAGGCGATCGCGACACCGGGCAGGACGAAGGCCGTGATCCACACTGAGCGTTCGGTCATGTTCATGATGCAAGCCCTACGCGGTACGCGCGGATCTTGACTCCGGCACCCGCCAGGGTGCCGATGGTGCCGATCACTAGCGCCGTGTTGCCAATCCAGAAACTCTCCGCGTCACCCATCGCGAGCACCATCATCATGAACAGGCTCGAGGCCATGATGGACATCGTGGTGCGTTCGCCCAGTTGGCTGATCTCGCGGTCGCGGATGTCCTCCTGGTGAAGAGGCGCCTCAAAACCGACGGAGCGACCGGTCATTGCCGACCGCACGACAGCGCCCACCTGACCGCTGACCTCGCTGCCGATTGCGCCGAGTATTGAAAACACGATGGTGCCGATGATTGCGCCGCCTATGGCCCAAAGCATAGGGATCTGCCAGGAGACGTCGGAGACGGGGGTAGCCAGTACTCGCGGGACCATCACGATCAGGTAGGCGACGAACGCGAGGATGGCGGCGATCGCCGATGCCCAGACGTTGCGCTCGCCGAAGGTCATGGGCTCGCGCGGTTCGGCCAGGCCGTCCGTCTGGTTAGCGGTGTTCTCGCCGGTTCCGTTCATGGTGTTCGACCTCCTGGGCCAATGTCAAAAGTTCTTTACATGGCAAAGGTATGGCAGGCGTCGACAGATGTCAAGAGTTCTTTACATTTCGGCGAATGGGCGATGGCGCCCGTCGTTGCATCGCTAGTGTCGGGAGCAGTAGGCGGCACTGGCGCGGGTGTCGACGTGCATGGAACGGGGGAACACGATGACGCAGTCTCGGAGCGGTGGCGTGCGGCTTTCCGACGCCGACGTGGTCACGCTCCGCGAGCGCTACGCCGCGGGTGCGAAACAGGTGGACCTTGCTGAATCGTTTGGCGTAAGTCAGAACACCGTGTCGGCCTTGGTGTTGGGGCGGACGCGCGTGGCCGCGGGCGGACCCATCAAGTCGGGCGTCGTGCAGAAGGCGTCGCCGCCGGCTGCTGGGGGCCGAAAGTCCGCTATGTCCTCGACGCGCAAGCCGCCGATGACCACCGAGCAGGCAGACGCGATTCGTGAACGCGTCGCCGGCGGTGAAGCAAGGGCTGCGGTCGCCAGCGAGCTCGGAGTCTCTATTCACACCGTGCACTCGATCATGAGCGGGCGGCGCACCGGGCGGTCCGAGGCGCCCGTCCGCCAGTTCACCGAAGCGGATGTGGTCCGCATGCGCATCCTGTTCAGCGAGGGTGCCTCGCAGGCCGACCTGGCCGAGCAATTCGAAACCCAGCAGCAGGCCGTTAGCCAGATAGTGCGGGGCAAGACCTACGCGGACCTCGGCGGGCCCATCGCGCCTCAGTAGCCGCCCCTCCCTACGTCCGCACCGTAGATCCGCCCTTGCGCCCCGGCGCTGAGCACGAAGTGCTCGCGCCAGGGGCGATTTACGGTGCGGACGTAGGGGGTAGTTGGTTGAGGTGTTGCGGAAATGCCAGGCCGGGCGTAACGTACAACCAAATGGTTGCATACACAGAACTCTCCGACGCAGACGTGGACCGTATCTTCCACGCTCTGGCCGATGCGACGCGGCGCGACATCGTGTGGCGCACGCTCACTGCCGAGTCCTCGGTCACCGAGTTGGCCGCTGACTACGACATGTCCTTCGCCGCCGTGCAGAAGCACGTGGCAGTACTCGAAGGAGCGGGCCTCGTGACCAAGCACCCCCGCGGCCGCGAGCGCATGATTCGCGGCAACCCCGACGCCATCCGTCGGGCCCAGACCCTACTGAACCAGTACGAAGAAATCTGGCGCGGCCGCATCGGCCGCCTGGACGCGTTACTCGCTGAGGACCCTCACCCCACTACCGCTGTACCGAAGGAGTAGTCATGCCCATCACCTCAGTCACCAAGGATCACGAGGCCCTCACCATGACGGTGGTCGCCGACTTCGCCGCGCCGCTGAAGCGCCTGTGGGACGCGTACGCCGACCCGCGCCAGATCGAGCAGTTCTGGGGACCGCCCACCTACCCCGCCAAGTTCACGCGCCACGACATGGTGGCGGGCGGCCGCACCGACTACGTTATGACCGGGCCCAACGGCGAGAAGTCGCCGGGTCACTGGGACTTCCTCCTTGTCGAGGCTCCGCACCGCTTTGAGGTGGAGGACGGTTTCTCCAACGAGGACGGCACCGACAACACGGACATGCCGTCGATGCGCATGACGTTCGAATTCGAGGCGACCGACGGCGGCTCGCGGCTCACGACCGTCACCCACTTTGGAACCGCGGACCAGCTCGAGCAGCTGCTAGCCATGGGCATGGAAAAGGGCATGACGTTGGCGATGGGCCAGATCGACGACGTGCTCGCGGATCTCGCCTCGTTCGCGGTGGGGCGCGCGACGAACGCCGACGTCCTGTCCGACACCCAGATTCGCGTCTCGCGCGTGATCCGCGGCACGGTGGACCAGGTGTGGCAGGCCCACCACGACCCGGAACTCATGAAGCGGTGGATGCTCGGCCCGGACGGCTGGACAATGCCCATCTGTGAAGTCCCTGTGAACGTGGGCGACGCGTACCGGTTCGGATGGGCGCCGGAGGACGGCAGCGACGGGGCCTTCGGCTTCGACGGAGAGCTGCTCGAGTCCAACCCGCCGCACCGCGAGGTCACCACCGAGCACATGACGGACACCGACTACCCGAGCACCACCAACGAGATGACCCTCACAGCAGTCGACGGTGGCACGCTGCTCAGCCTCGTGATCACGTACCCGAACGCCGAGGTGCGCGACATGGTCCTGGCCACGGGCATGACGGACGGCATGGAGACCAGCTACGCGCGCCTCGAGGCCGACGTCCTGGCGAGCGCTTGAGCGCGGCCGATGCCGGGGCGGGTCGGGTCCTCGCGCCCGACCTCTCCGGCGGCCCGCTCAAGGGTCCGGCCTCCTACTTCCCTTCCATCGAGAATACCTACGGCAAGCCGATGCAGGAGTGGCTGGACCTGGTGGCGGCCCGTCCCGGGGACGAGAAGCACGGGGAGACGGTCGCGTGGCTCAAGGATGATCACGGCCTGGGCCACGGTCACGCGAACGCGATAGTCGCCTACGTGCGTGCCAAGCAGGGGCGCTAGAGGTCGGGGTTGGTGGCGTCCATCCCGGTCGCGTCCGCCGCTTTGACGGATGCGTCTATTGGGCGGGAATCGCCGGCGTCCTCACTCGCGATCGAGTCGACCGGCCCGCCCTCGGCCTCTGCAACCGCATGCGCCGTGCCGCGCGGCCGCCCGGCACGCACCCACGCGACGTAGAGGGCGCCGCCCACCAGGACGGTCGCCCCGAGCGAGACAAGCGCGGCCGGACGCAACAGGTTCATCAGCAGCGTGAACCCTACGGCGACCATTCCGACGATGTTCAGGACTAGCCAGCCGGGGCGGCGCTCGCGGTGCGCGAAGCGGGCCATGGCGGCCAGCCCAGCCATGAAGCTCACGAACACGGCGACGGCGTAGAACAGCACGAGTCGCTGGTCGTAGCCCCCCGCCGCGGCGACGACCAGCGCGGAAGCCGCGAGGAACACGAGCACGCCCATCACGGGCACGTGGTGCTTGTTGGTCCTGCCCAGGACCGCCGGCAGCACGCCGTGGTTGGGTTCGCCTGGCCGGTTGTGGCGCGACAGGGCCTTGAGGAGGCCGGGACCGGCCTGGAAGGACGAGCTCGCGGCGGACAGCAACAGCAGCGCGGTGGCCGCCTGGAACGCGGCGAACACGCCGGGCGACCCGGTGGCGCGCGCCAGCTCCGCCACCAGCGTCGAGTCGTGCGGCGGCAGGCCGATGCCGCCGGACACGATGGCGGCCGTCAGCGCCAGGGTCAGGGTTCCGACAATTCCGAGTGTGAGCCACAGCGCCCACTGGCCGAATGATCGTCGGCCGTCCGAGTCGAGTTCGTCGAGCTGCGCGATCGCGGAAGAAGGCGCCTCGATGCCCGTGGCCAGCGCCATCGCGACGGGGAACGCAAACAGCACTGCCAGCGGGGCCCCGTGCGTGGTCGCGACCGGGGGGCCGGAGGGACCCGGAATCTGCACGCCGATCACCAGTACCACCGCCGCGACCACGATGAACGCGATGGTCAGCGCCGCGAAGATCGCGCGACCGAAGTGGCCGAACCACATCAGGCCCGCGACCAGCAGGACGAGAGTGAGGGCGAGCTCGAGGCGCAACGGCGCCAGGCGCGGCACGTAGGAGATGATCGCGGAGGCGCCCGCGGAGACGGAGATGGCGATGGTCAGCACAAAGTCGACGATCAGCGCACCCATCGGGATGAAGGCGAAACCCTCGCCGAACGCGCTGCCCGCAGCCGCGGCCGAACCCCCGCCCTCGGGGAACCTGGCCACAAGTTGGTGGTAGCTCGCGACCACCAGCGCCACGACCAGCACCACCATGGTCATGGTCGGCAGCAGCAGGGCGAGGTTGTTGTGAAGCGCGTGGAGTGCGGCCTCGATCGCGTAGGAGACGGAGGAGACCGGGTCGGCCATCACCGAGAACGTGAAGGCGATGAGCAGGATGAGCCTGCTGTGGAGCCAGCCGGACCGCTTGCGCGGCGTGGTGATGCTGTTCGCTGACGCCGTGGATACCGCTCGAGCCATCGACCCTCCAGGGGCCTCGCTCGGAGGGGAGCGGGATGCCGGCGCCGTCATTCTTCGGCGCCGGAAATCACATTACTCCTGCCGAGCCCACTCAGTGACTATTGGCTAGGCCGACTCCGTCACGCGCTCGCCGACCCGGTGTCGGCCAGGTGCGTGGCGCGATGCTGCGCCTTGGCGGGCGCGAAGTAGAACACCCTCCAGCCGGCGGCGGGCTTGAGGGGATGCTCAAGTGACTCGAGGCCAAAGGTGCCGTCCTCCGACACCCCCGCGATGAGCATGGACGGCACCCCGTCGGCGTCCAGCCGAGCGCGGGCGTCGGCCCACGTGTAGTCCGCCGTGATCTTGGTGGTGTGCACGCTCCAGCCCTCGTCAATGCGGACCTGCAGCATGGCGGAGTCGGAGTTGCCGTCGAACGCGAACGAGCCGCGCTGCTGCAGCGTGAGTCGCTTGGCCTCGTGCAGCGACTCCTCGTGCGTGGCGAGCTGGAATGTGCGGTGGAAGCCGTACTTGCTGCCCATCGCGCGGCTCACCAGCGCGTTGTAGTAGTCGTTGCTCGAGGCGCACAGCACGTAGTTGAGGTGCGGCGCGTCCAGGGTGTCCTCCGCGTGCTCGGACAGCACCTCGGCGTTGAAGGTGGGCACCTCGTCCATGCGGAAGGGCTGCAGGTTGCGATACGACGCGTCCGCGACCAGCACGTCGACGTCGTGCTGAGCCAGCACGGACGCGACCTCGCGGGTGAACGGCGACGCCCCCACTATGAGCAGGCCATTCGATCGATCCGCTGCCAGCCCGAGCTTGCGGGCGAGGGGCCCAAGGGTCAGGCCGTGCGCGAGCACCGTCACGATGATGACCAAGAACACGGTGGGCAGCAGGTAGTTCGCGTCCTCGTAGCCGGCCTCCTCTAGCTTGGGTCCAAAGACTCCGGCGGTAGCGGCCGCCACGATGCCGCGGGGCGCGATCCAAGCCAACAGCTTCTTGTCGTTCCAGCGCATGGGCGCCCAAGCCGTCGAGACCAGCACCGTCACCGGTCTGACCACAAACATGAGGACCGCGACGAACGCGACGATGCCCCAGTCGATCAGCTTGAGTTCGCTGAGAGTCAGCTGCGCCGGGATGATGATGAACAGCGTCGACAGGACCAGCACCGTCAGGCTCTCCTTGAAGGACACCAGTTGCTCGCGGTCGGGCAGGTTCATGTTGCCGAGCACGAAGCCCATCGTGGTGACGACCAGCAGGCCCGCGTCGTACTCGAGCACGTTGCCGAGTTGGTAGAACACCAGCACCAGCACCAGTAACAGCGGTGACTTGAGGTGCGACGGCACCAGGCCGCTGCGGAAGAACTTGCCCACCAGCCAGCCCCCGAGGCCGCCGATGACGACGGTGGCGGCGACGACGATCAGGAACGCGACCACGATCTCCCAGAACGAGCGCCCCTGCGCGACGGTGAAGTACTGGAACGCGAGCACTGCCAGCAGCACGCCCACAGGGTCGTTGACGATGCCCTCCCATTTCAGTAGCGATGCGGTGTCCTTGTTCATGCGCGCCTGGCGCAGCAGCGGGACGATGACGGTGGGGCCGGTCACCACCAGGATCGCGCCCGTCACAATCGCGACGGGCCAGCTCAGGCCGGCCACGTAGTGGGCGAACGTAGCGCCGAGCGCGAGGGCGATGGGCGGCCCGATGGTCACTAGCCGGCCGACGCCGTGTCCCACCCTCTTCACCTCGCCGAGCCTCAGCGCCATGGCGCCCTCGAACAGGATGATGGCCACGCCGAGCCCGATGAACTCGCTGACCTGCTCGGAGCCCGCGGGAATCGTGATGATTCCCGTGATCGGACCCACAAATAGGCCCACCGCGATGAGCACGACGATCGCGGGCAGGCGCAGGCGGCTCGCGACAAGTTGGCTCGCCATGCCGATAACGAGGACGAAGACGAGCATGGTGACGAAGTTCATGGGTTGATTCTAGGGAGTGAGGGGCTTGACCGTGGCTTTATCCCCTGTCCAGCGCGGATGCTGCGGCCCGGGGCGCGGCCCGCCGACCTGCGGCACGGGCTTGGGCGGGGTACTACGCGAGCATTCCCCCTGATAGCGTGGGCGAAAGTGCTACTGGGAGGGAGCGAGGGTGGTTGACGTCCGGGTGCTCGGTTCATTGCGGGCAAGTACGGCCGGAAAGGACCACCCTCTCGGAGGGGTGAAGCAGAGGGCGTTGCTGGCTCACCTGGTCATCGCTCGCGGGCGTCCTGTCCCCGCGAAGCACCTGATCCGTGCGTTATGGGAGGACTTCCCGCCACGTGACCCCGCGCACGCGCTACAAGCTCGCGTCTCGCGGTTGCGGGCGGCATTCCCGGCTGAGATTAGCTTGGTCGACGGCGGCTACCGGCTGGATCCAGTCGAGGTCCACACCGACTCGGCTCGCTTCGAGGAGCTGTGCGACGAGGGGCAGTGGCTGCTCGCAGACGGCGAACTCACGGACGCATCCGAATGCCTGCATATCGCGCTAGCGCTTTGGCAGGGGTCAGCATTTACTGGGCTACTCGATTTCGCGGTACCAAGCGCGGAGGCTGCGCGCTTGGAGAAGATGCGCGTGGCCGCCGTCGCTGATCGGATCGATGTCGACCTCGCCCTCGGCCGATGCGTGGAGGTGATCGCCGAGTTGCACGCCCTGGTGGAGGAGCAGCCATTCGCTGAGCGGCACTGGGGCCAACTGATGGCGGCGTTGTATTGCGACAATCGCGCCAACGAAGCGTTGAGGGTGTTCGCCGGTGCGCGGGCTACCTTTGTGGATGGCCTTGGCGTGGAACCTAGCAACGCCCTGGGCCGCCTACACGTGAGCATCCTTCGCGAGCAACCTCCCGCATCCTTGATGCGTCTGTCAGTTTCAGCTACCCCGGGCAACACATCGACATCCGGTGCCCAGTCAAGCGCTCCTACGCAGCCCACTTCGCTCTCCTCGAACCACCCGGACGCGTTGGTGGAATTGTTGCGCAGTTACCGGACGCTGATACTCACCGGTCCCGCAGGAATTGGCAAGACGCACCTGCTTCGCGCTATCAGCGCGCATTTCGAGGCGCAACACTTCTCCGCGACCGTCCTGGGCGCCAGTTCGCTGAGCCGCCAGGTCCCGCTCGGCGTTTTCGCAGGCTCGGGTGCACTGATCTCCCCCCAGTGGACCACCCCGGCCACGCTGATAGATCAGTTCTCGCGGCATCGTTCCAAGACAGTGCTACTCGTGGACAACGTCGGGCAGCTCGACGAGGCCTCGCTGTTCGTGGTCACTCAACTCATCCGCACCTCGCGGATTCCCACCATCCTCACAGCGCGCAGCCTGACAGATGCGCCGCCGGAGATTCAGGCGCTTTACGACGCCGGGGACCTGACTGAGGTTGGGGTCGATGCCCTCACCCCTGCCGATGCCGAGGAACTCGCCGCGCACATGCTCGGCGGGGCACTCGTCCCGGGCGCGCGTTCCCAGGTGTTCGCGGCGGCAGGGGGAAACCCGCTGCATTTGCGGGAGATCATTGCTGCGTCGCGCGACGAAGGTCGCCTAGTGCGCACGGGGACCACTTGGGAGCTTCACGGCGAACCGGCGTCAACACCCAGGCTCACGCAGCTAGTCGGGGAACGCTTCAGCTCACTCGATGACGCGGGGATGGAAGGCGCGGCGAAGCTGGCGATCGCCGGCGAGTACCCTGCCGACGCGCTCGGCGATGCCTCCCGCAGGTCGCTCGCCAGGGCAGGGGTGGTGGAGTATTCCACGGCGGGCTGGTTGCGGTTGTCGCACCCGCTCGACGCACAGATCCTTGGTGCGCGGATCTCAACCATGCTGTGGCGCGACCTCACCATCGAAGTTCTCGATGTGCTCCTCAGTGACGTCACGGCGGGGCATCCTGTTGCACGCCGTCGTGCCCACATCTTGGCCCTCGACCTAGACCAGCCGATCGACGCTGAGTCCACCATCTCCGTGGCCAGGCACGCGCTGGGAACCTTCGACGAGCGGCTCGCGTTACGCGCCGCTCAGGCAGTGGTGGCGCAGGACCCGCGAAACGCCGAGGGTCATCGGTTGATGGCGGAGGCGGCATCGGCGCTCGGCAGGTTCGATGTCGCGGAGGAGTCGTTCGGTGAGGCCTTCCAGACCGCCAGCACGGACTCACAGCACGCGGAAGTCGCGCTGGCAAGAGCCCGCCACCTTGGCGTCAGGTTGCACGATGCTGCGGGTGCGCTCGCAGTGATCCAGCGGGCAATGGGGTGGGTGAGTGACCCCGAAGAGTTGGGGCACCTCCGCCGCGACAGCGTCCGGTGGGCCGTGCTTGCCGGACAGGCCGGCGAGGAGGTGGCTATCCCCACCGGGGGTCCCGACGTCATGGTGGCCATGGGGTTGATCACAGCTGGGATGTCTGGAGTCATTACGGGCCCACTCGACGACGCGTTGTTCGCGCTTGCTCGGCTCGGCCACGTGCCCGCGGAGACAATCGAACTCGTGCCGGGTGGTGCCGACCTCGTCCTGTTGACCGAGATCATGGCGGTGTCGAACTCTGGTGACATGGCGGCGGCTCGGTACCGATTGGAGATTGCCATTGCCGACGCGGAGTTGCGTGGCGCCGAGTCGCTGGGGGCTTGGGAGTACGCGCTTGGGTTCACAGAGCTGTTCTCGGGCAGTGCGGAACGGGCTTATGGCCTGGGGGTGTCCGCATGCACGCACCTGGAGTGGCGCGATATTGCCGGCTTGCTGCCCGCGGCCGGGGCGCTGACGGCCGCTGCCGCGCACGCGAGCGGCCGCACGGCACTGGCTGAGGAGCATCTCGATGCGATTCCAGGGAAGGCGGACGGCGACCCAAAGGTGGTGATGCTGCGGGCGTGGAAGGATGCGTGGCAACAAAATGCCGAGGGTCACGACGCTCTCGCTACCGCAATCCTGCTCGATACGGCCCGTTGGTTGCTCACGGCCCAACACAACTACTTTGCCGCTCTGCTCGCGCATTGTGCGGCGCGCATCGGGCTGGATGTACGTGGAGCGGTTGCGGTGATCGAGGAGGCAAAGTCGGTGACGGGTGGCGGACTGGTCGAAATCTTCTCGCGCCACGGCGGGGCCACAATCGCGGGGGACGCCGCAGCGCTAGATGAGATCGCGCACGATGCCCGGGAACTCGGCATGACTTCTACTGCGACCGACACCTGGCTTTCTCTGCTGCGATTACCAGGGAATGGTGAAACTGCCACGAACCGTGCGAGCCGACAGCGCTTGGCCGTCGACGAGCTGGCGGCACAGACACCCGCGATGGCGCTGTGGATGCAGACGGAACCGGGCGTGCGCGCGGCGATCCTGGGCTAGTTCCGGTACCTCGGTAGCCAATCCCGTTCGCCTACGACGCCCCAGCCCTCCGACGAGTCCATTACGGCGTCTGAACCGCGAGGGTCAGCGTGTTGTCCGCTGAAGAGTGAAAGTCGATCTCCCAGTCGGGGCCTTCCGCCGTCACGCTGCCTCCAGAACTGTCCTCCAGTGTGTAGCCAGCGTCTTCAAGATTTGCGGCGTAGTCCTCCACGGGGGTCTCGGTGTGGTCCGCTAGTTCCAGCAATATGCTCCAAAACTGGAAGTCGCCGTCTGACGACCCGATGGTGTGCGAGCCCGTGTATGCGGGCAGGGGCACGTCGTTGGGGAACCCGTCGGGCAGCTCATCGGCTGGGGAGTCGGCGGCGTCCGCTGGGTCCGACGCTTCCAAGTCCGCCGTATCCGTCGCTTCGCCATTGGTGGCGGACTGGGTGGCCGCAGCGGCGTTCGCCGGTGAGACTTCCTCGGCGGTGCCGCTACTGCAACCGGTGAGAAGTAGCCCACCGATTAGCGTGGCGCTTACTAGGACGCGGGCTGAGGCGTTCGAATTCGGGTGAGGGGATGGCGTCGACATCTGGTGGTCCTTTGGTTGCTGGGGTGGTGCGCAGGCGTTCAACTTCAGTCTTGCGCCACGCGCTCACAGACGGCTCACGCGACTCACATCGCGAGCCACGGGCGGCCGATGCGCTTGACGGCTCCCTAGCCGGCAGGACAGTGGTTTAGTCGCCGCTAGGTTCTGTGAGCGTGTTGTGAGCGCAGGGGGGAAGAGTGGCGCACGGACATCGACCACGAGCACAAGCACAAGTAACAGAATCGACGGGAGCAAGGCGTTGACATCTTTGGCGACGAGGACGGGAAGAACGGGGAGCGGGCGCGCTCTTCGAGGATTGATCGCCGCGGGGGCGGTGGTCGGGTTAACGCTGTTCGGCATCGCTCCGGCTGCTTACGCCGCCGACGGCGACGAGGTGGCGCTCGATGCTGCGTTGTTGGCGTGCGTCAACGAATTCCTGGGCAATGGACCAACATCTGACCCAGTGACAGAGTTGGAAGCGTCAACCGTGACAGTCATAGCTTGCGGGCAGAGTACTGTCAGTTCGCTCACGGGGCTGGAGTACTTCACCAACCTTGAAGTGCTGGACCTCAACCAGAACTCCGTGTCCGACGTCAGCGCGCTGACGAACCTGACTAACCTCACGGATCTATATCTGGCGTACAACACCATTGGTGACATCACTCCGGTATTGGACTTGCCTGCACTCGAACGTCTCTCCTTAAGTGGCAACGGTGACCTAAGTTCAAATCTGGTCGATATCGGCGAGCTCACCACATTGACCCATTTGAGGCTCGGTGCCAGTTCCATCTCGAACGTGGCCTCGTTGGCAAACCTGACTTCGCTCGAGCAACTGGATCTTAGGAGCAACTCTGTCAGCAACGTAACGCCGCTGGCCAGTCTCACGATGCTGGACGATTTGAACCTCACGCACAACTCAATTTCGGATATTTCTGCGCTGGCGAGCCTTACCGTGCTCTCCACACTGGGCCTGTCTCGGAACCAAATTGTAGACTTGAGCCCTCTCGAGACCATGCCAATTGCGCTCACTGCAACTGACCAGGAAGTCGACTTGGGTGTGCTTACTGTTGGTGTCGCGCAACCCAACCCAGTTCGCAACGCAGCCGGAGTACCTGTCGTCCTTGATGACTTCTATGACGCAGTGTCGAACACCTTCACCCCCACAATGGCTGGCCTGGGCTCAACGGAGTGGCATAACGGGCCTTCCTTCGACGGGACTCTGAGCTTCAATTCCGAGGCGCAAGTTGTGTTGCCAGATGATGGGTTGCGCGGATGCGTGAACGAGGATCTGAGCCAGGGCGCGGATGACGCCATCTCCGTGAGCCAGGCCGCGAGTATCACGGACCTCGATTGCTCCAGTTTGGGAGTTGTGGACCTGTCTGGCATTGAGGCGCTCACCTCGCTCGAGGGTCTGATGCTCGACGACAACGACATCACCGACGTCACCGCCCTATCCGGACTGCCCGCGCTGAGGTTCTTGAGCCTCGGCAACAACGCCATCACTGACGTGGAGCCCTTGGGTACCATCACGACTCTCCAAGCGTTGCTCCTTAGTAGCAACGACGGCACGATTGACCTCAGCAAGTTGACGCCGCTCACCGGACTGCTCAATCTGGAACTTGCGTCAAACGGCATCTCGGACGTGAGTGAACTCGCTGTCTTGGAGGACTTGATCTACCTAGTGCTGCTGGACAACGACCTCACCAGTGCAGACCTCGCAGACCTGGCCGGGCTGACCGCCCTGGTGGGACTGGACCTAGGTAAAAACAACCTCACTAAAGTCAACGCATTGGCGTCACTCACACAGTTGGAATTCCTTTACCTCGACAACAACGCGATCGTGGACGTCAGGCCCCTTAGCGCCATTGGCGTCGCGCTTAGCGCCCAGGGCCAGGTGGTCGAACTCGGCGACCTCGCCATCGATGTCGACGTGGCGAACCCGGTTATTCAACTCAATGGAGACGCCATACCGCTCGACAGCCTGTACGACTCGGCGACGAACACGTTCACGCCAATCGCGTACGGGGCTGGTTCCACCACGTGGTCCAACTCCGACCACAACTTCACCGGGACGCTGAACTTCACCGTGCCTGAAGAGACCCTTACCGACGGCGGGGACGATGGCACCGACACCGACACCGACACCGACACCGGCACCGGTACGAACGTGGGCGACCCCTCCGACTCCACGCTGGCACAGACAGGATTCGACGCGACGAGCGGTGGAATCGCCGCAGCGGGCCTATTGCTCGCGGGCGGAATGATGATCACCCGCACCCGCCGCTTAACGCAGTAGGTTCGGCGGGCCCGTTAGGGGCTACACAGACATAGGTAAGGCCCGGATCGTGAATCGATCCGGGCCTTACCTATTGCAGGGGGTTGTTGAACTTCGCCGTCAGTCGGTCTGAGGTATGACGGTGTAGCCGACCAGGCTGTCTGCGTCAGAGTCCCCAGGCAGTACTGCGACTATGACGCTCCAATCTTCATCGGAGAAGCCGCCGCCTTGCAGCGCCTCGTTCCACGCGCTGCTTTCCTCCCAGCCACCAAAGGCGGCCTTAACTTGCTCTGCGACGGTCACGGGATCCGTGTCCACAGCGATGGAGAGCACAAAACCGTCACCGTCGCCCTCGTCGCCGGCGATCTTGGTGCCTACCACGATGTCGCCGTCAACCAGCGGAATGGCATCGGGAAAGCCCTCGGGGAGCGAGCCAAACTCAACGTCTGCGCCGGTGATGTCCTCGACGATCGCCTCCCCACCATTTTCAACGACCGCGTTGCCAGCCTTGTCGGCCAGGTCGTTGACGGGGTTGGAACCACAGCCCGTGAGTGTGATCCCAAGGGCTACTGCTCCCGTCACCATGAGTGACGCGGTCCGAAACTTGGTTGACTCCATTGCTGCTCCTGCCAATAGTGTGGTGCGTTTTGCGACGCGAAAATATGAGTCCACCACAGCCCGCTCACAACTCACTCACATATACCAATGGCATTGTCGCCGCCCGCGCTGATTTTGTGAGCGCGCTGTGAGCGGGCCCTGATCTGATGGGATCACTAAAGCGAAATGACACAGGAGTAAACGATGAACAAGATGACTGGTCCGGCGCGAAGAGGATTCGCGCTCGCGGCGTTGTCTGTCACGGCAACATTGATGCTCGGGGGTTGCGGTGAAAAGCAGGACGAGTCGGAGGCGGTCGGGGAAAGCGGAGCCTTCGAGTCCGCCGCCCCCGACGCGACGGAGACCGCGCCAAGTCCGACCGCTCCCGCAACCTACGAGCCGACGTCGCCACCGGCCCCGAGCGCCTCGGCGGGGGATCCTCCCGAAGTGGAACTCGCGGGAAAGGAATGCCTGCCGGGCAACTGGATCCTCGACAACAACGAGTTTGGCGCGCTAATGTCCGCTGCCGCGGGTAGCACGGTCAGCGAACTTACGGGAAATGTGATGGTCACGTTCCGCGAGGACGGGACCACCAGCACCTCCTACGACGAATGGACCTACGCACTCGTAGTTGACGGTAGCCAACTGACTCTGTCCAAGAACGGGACTGACCACGGAACATACCGGGTCGCCGCGGACGGCACCATGTCGATGGTCGACACGGACCTATCCTCGGTGAGCCAGATGGAGCTTGAGGTGGATGGGTCGCCCGTCATCAATACCGTCCAGTCCGAACCGTCGGTATTTGGCTCAGCAGCCTTCACGTGCGCCGGTGACGAACTGACCGTCACGGCGGACGGCGCCACGACGGTCATGCATCGTGAGCACTGACGCACTCGCATCTGAACTGAAAATGGAGAAACTCATGACGAGATCCGGCGGTCCAGCTCAAACGGGAATCGCGATTGCGGCACTATGCCTCACGGCGACGCTGGTGTTGGCGGGTTGCGGCGAAAACGTGGACGACGGCGCCGCCGGCACATCGGTCAGCCCGTCCGCGACTCCCACCCCGGAGGCGACCTCGCTCGAGGCCGGCGCGGCGCCCGGCGCGGGAGGCGACGCGGAAAATGGCCCCAGCGACACACCGGCGACGACCCCTGAGCCCTCCACTGCTCCCCAGCAGGGCTCCGAGCGGGACTACCCGACCGGGGACCAGGTGGCGATCGCCGACTGCCTCCCCGGCAACTGGATTCCTCACCGCGAGGAATTCGCCACGATGATGGCGGGCGATACCACCAAGCTCGTCACCGGTATCGACGGCAACATGTTTCTGTCTATCCAGCCAGATGGAACCGTCAACACCACATACGAGAACTGGACCTACACGTTCACCGTGAAGACGGCGACAGTCACGATCGTCAAGGACGGCATTGACGAAGGCGAGTACACGGTTGCGGATGACGGCGCCATTGACATCACCGACACGAACATCGACTCGACCACGGACGCGAGGATGACCATCAATGGCACTGAGATGGCCCAGGTAATAGAGCCCCAACCGTCCGTGTTCTCGCTCGCGACCATCTCGTGCTCTGGAGACGAGTTGACGGCGTCAGTGGGGAGCCAGTCGGCAGTCCTGGGTCGCGAACACTGATTGCGGGCACATGTGGCGCATGCCCGCGGGGCGTCCTTCGAGCTATCCCGATGCGGACAGGGGGCTAAAGCTCGGGTTTGGCCTTCGCCTTAGTTTTGCGCGCGGGACGCAGCGCCGCGGTGGCGGTGATGAGGTCGTGCAACTGTGCGGAGTCCTCGAGCAGGTCCGCGTCCACCACGCGATACATCTTGGAGCCGGGGTACGCCTCGGCCTCCGCCATGCCGTCCGATGCGGTGGTCGGGCTGAGCAGCATGGTGTCGTCGCAGACGAACGCCACGACCTTGTCGTTGCAGTAGACGCAGTACTCGCCGAACATCGCCTTGACGCTCACGTCCAGAGGCTCGAGCTGTTCGAGGATGTGGTCCACGGTCTCGCGCGAGGTGCTCATCCTCCCAGGTTAGGCCTCGAGGTAGGGATGAGGGCGTTTGCACCGGCAAAGCGGATTGTGGTAGACGGCGTACAGTGGGCACCTCACCCACACCCTTAGCGGGGACCTCTCGTTGAACCGGCCTTGCCGCTGGGACGATTCCGTCGCCTCCTCTGAGCTATCTCGAGGACGCTTCATGTACCCCGCACCGGCCGCGCGCATCACCCGAGCGAGCGCATGATCGCGCCCCGCATCGAGATCGACCTCACCAAGGTCGAGGAGAACACCCGCACGCTGGTAGAGAAACTGACCAAGCGCGGCATCGAGGTCACGGGCGACACCACCGCCACGCTGGGCTCGCCCGACGTGGCGCGAGCGATGCTCCGGGGTGGAGTCAAGCGGATCGCCGACTCCCGCGTGGACAACCTCGAGGCGCTCAGCGAGGCTCGAGTCCGTGCGCCGATGATGCTCCTGCGCGCGCCTGACCCGGTGTGGGCGGACCGCGCGGTTGCTTGCGCCCACGTCAGCATGGTGAGCGACATGGACATTGCCCTCGCCCTGGCGGCGGCGGCGGGACGGCGCGGGTCGGACCACGGAATCGTCCTCACCGTCGAACTCGGCGACCTGCGCGAGGGAATCATGTCGCGCGACCTGCTCGATATGGCGCGGATTATTTCCCGTACCAGGGGCCTCAAGTTCGCCGGCATCGGCGCCAATCTGGGCAGCCGCAGCGGCATCATCCCGGGCGACGACCAGATGCAGGAACTCACGGGGCTCGCCGCGCTGGTCGCGGCGCGCACCGGGGTGCCCGACCTGCTGGTGACGGGCGGCAACTCGGCCAACCTCGGCTGGGCGCTCTCCCCCGCGCGCGTCGGCGCCGTGAATGACCTCCGCCTCGGCGAGGCGATCCTGTTGGGAACCGACCCGGTTACCGGCACTAAGATCGACGGGCTGCACACCGACGCCTTCACGCTGATCGGGGCCGTGATCGAGTCAATCGAGAAGCCGTCCTCGGCGTGGGGCCCCACGGTAGATTCGATCAACGGCCGGCCGACGCCGGCACGCGATCGCGGAACTATCATCCAGACCATTGTCGCCGTGGGCGAGCAGGACGTGCGGGCGGACGGCCTGCGCCCACCCGCGGGAATTACCGTGCTCGCCTCGAGCAACGACCACCTAGTGCTCGAGACGCCCACCCGGCTGGTGGCGGGAACCGAGCTCCGCTTTGGGCTGGATTACCTGGGACTGGTGCGCGCCATGACGTCGCCGTTCGTTGCCGAGCGGGTCGTGTCAGTCGCCGCGGTAACCAAGTCGCGATAGCCCAAGGAGTCCGGTTCCGCCTGCGCGGCCGGCTCATCCGCATCGGCGTTCGGGGTGCCCTTGCCGGCGGGTAGTAGGAGCCCGATCAGCGTGGCGAGTACCAGGAACCCCGCGCCCACCCAGATCGCGGGGATGGCCGCGTCGGTGTATCCGGCGGGCGTGAAGGTTCCCCCGGAGCCGGTGAACACGGCGGCCAGGATGGCGATGCCGAGAGCGACTCCAACCTCGCGAACCGTGGAGTTGGTGCCAGACGCCTTGGCGTGATCAGCGCTGCGCATGTTGGCGAGGACGGCGGTCGAGGACGGCGCGAACACCAGACCCATGCCGATTCCGGCGAGCACGAACGCGGGGACCAGGGCCGAGTACGCGACGTCCGGGGACATCACCAGTGCCAGCCACGCGAGGCCCGCCGCCTGGAACGCCGTGCCGGCGACGATCAGCGTGCGGGTGCCGATGCGCGGCGCGAAGATTCCGCTGAGCGGAGCGACGATGAGCGGCATCATGGTCCAGGGCATCGTCAGGACGCCGGCCTCGAGCGGCGACTTGCCCTGCACCACCTGCATGAACTGGATCAGGATAAATATGGAGCCGAAGATGCCGATGCTGAACGTGAGGCCAACGCCGTTCGCCGCGGAGAAGCTGCGGTCGCGGAACAGCGCGAGCGGGAGCAGTGGGTCACGGGTGCGCGACTCGAAGGCGACGAACGCGATCAGTAACACGGCGCCGCCGATCAGCCCTGCGAGCACCTGAGGGCTGGTCCAGCCCGCATCGTTACCGCGGACAATTCCAAAGACAACACCGAAGACGCCCAGGCCAGCGAGCAAAGTGCCGACCACGTCGATGCGCACGCCCCGGCCCTTGGTTTCGTCGAGCGCCCAGAGTGCGAGGGGGATGGCGACGATGCCGACGGGCACGTTGAGCCAGAAGATCGCGTTCCAGGACAGGCCCTCGACCACGGCCCCACCGATGAGCGGGCCGGCAGCGACGCCGAGGCCGGCGACGCCGCCCCAGATGCCGATCGCGAGGTTCCGCTTGCTTGCGGGCACCGCGCCGGCGAGCAGCGCGAGCGACAGCGGCATCAGGGCGGCTCCTCCGGCTCCTTGGAGGGCGCGTGCGGCGATGAGGAGTTCGGGGGTAGTGGCCATCGCGCACAGTGCCGATGCGACGGAGAACAGCACGATACCGGCGACGAAGATGCGCCGACGGCCCATCCGGTCGCCGAGCGCGACCGCCATCAGGATCAGGCTCGCGAACGACAGCGAGTAGGCGTTGATCACCCACTGCAACTGTTCGATGTTCGCGCCGAGGTCCTGTTGGATCACGGGGAGGGCGTTGGTGACGACGAGATTGTCGAGGGTGGCCATGAACATCGGCAGCGCTGTCGCGGCGATGATCAGGCCAAGGGGTCTACGGGAGATCGTGTTCATGTGAGGACTTTCGTGACGGGCTGACGGTGGGAAGACGGCCGGGGAGGGGCCGCTGCGGTGAGAATTGTTCCGCCGCTGTTGTAATCACTTGATAACAACTAGGGCCCACCGTAGTAATTACTTGATAACCTGTCAAGATGAACAGCGAAAATACTTCACCGGTCGCATCGGCGCGACTGAGTGGCGAGGATCGGCGCGAGCAGATACTCCAGGCCGCGTCAGTAGTCTTCGCAGAGCGCGGCTACGCAGGCGGCACCACCGATGCGGTGGCCAAGCGCGCGGGCATCTCGCAGGCCTACGTGGTGCGCATGTTCGGCTCCAAGGAGCAGCTGTTCGTCGAGGTCGCGAACCGCGCCGGCGACCGGGTGGCGGTCGGCTTTCGGGGCGCCATCGCGGGATTCGACGGCACGGAAACCCCTCAGGAGAAGGAGGAGATTCTGGGTGAGGTGTATTCCGACATGGTCGCCGACCGCGGGATCCTTCTGGTGCTCATGCACTTTTTCACGCTCGGCCACGACCCCACCTTCGGACCCATCTCGCGCAGGTGTTTCCTGGACATCTACCGAATTGCCAGGGACGAGGCTGGCCTGGGCGCCGCCACGGCCACCGAGTTCATGGCGCGCGGCATGCTCATGAACACGATCCTGGCATTGCGCATCCCCGACGTGATCCACACCGAGCCTGACGCCGTCGAGCTGCTGGAGAACTGCGCGGGCCCGACCAAGGGAAGTCTCCTCAAGCGCCTCGAGGCGCTCGGGTAGCAGCGACTACGCGGGAATCGTAATCGTGACGGTGGTGCCATTCCCCTGGCTCGATTCGACCGTGAGGGTGCCGCCGTGGGCGTCGACTATCGCGGAGGTGATCGCGAGCCCGAGGCCCGCCCCGCCGGTCGCCCGCGTGCGGGAGTGGTCGCCGCGCACAAAGCGCTCCGTTGCTCGCGCAGCCATCTCGGGTGTCATGCCGGGGCCGTCGTCCGTGACCGCCAACGTGATCACGTCCTCCGCGCGCGAGACGTCGACCGCGACCGACTGACCGCCGTGCTCTGCGGCATTCGCGATCACGTTGATCAGGGCCTGGCGGAGTTTGTCCGGGTCGCCCAACGCACTGACCGAACCAATCGCCTCGAGCGTGAACTCCTTGTGGGGGTGAGCGGCGGTGGCGTCGGCCACCACCTCGCGCGCGAGGTCCGCGAAGTCCACCTCTACTCGCCCGAGGACGGGCTCCGCGTCGTACTTCGCGAGCTCGAGCATGTCCTCCACTAGGCGCCGCATCCGTGAGGCCTCCGCCTCCGTGCGCGCCCAGGCGTCCGTAGCGTCGGCCTTCTTGGCCAGAGCGCCGCGGCGGTACAGCTCGGAGTAGCCCAGGATCGTGGTGAGCGGGGTACGCAACTCGTGCGAGGCATCGGCGACGAACTCCCTCAGCCTTGCCTCCGAACGCTCGCGCTCGGCGAGCGACGCGGTCAGGGTGCCGATCATGGCATTCAGGCTGTCCGCTAGCTGGGCCGTCTCGGTCGAGCCGCCCGCGCCGTCCAGGCGCACCTCCAGGTCACCGTCGGCGATCTTGGAGGCGGCGTCGACCATCCTGCCCATCGGGGCGATGCCGAGCCGAATGACCCACCACGCGACCAGCGTCAGGCCCGCGAGCATCGCCATGATGCCGAACACCTCGATCAGGATCAGTCGCTGAGTGGCGGAGGACACATCGGCCAGGGAAAGTGCGGTGATGTCCCAGCCGCGATCGGTAGTGCGGACGTACACCCGGAAGTCCTCATCGCCCACGGTCGATGGCGCGTCGAGGTACACGTTGCCGCTCTCGGGCAGGTCGGCGATGTTGATCACCGGCGCGCCCGCGTCCATGATGTCGACGGTGGGGGCGAAGTACACGGTCATCGTGCCCGAAGAGTCGACGAATGCGCGCAGAACGTCCGAGGGGCGCGCGTCCGCGCCTTGCTGCGGCGGTAGCGGCGCGTCGAGCCGATCGGTGCGCGCGGAGTCCAGGGGTGCAACGCCGGCGAACGCGGAGAGCCGGTCGTCGAGTTGGCGAACCAGGTAGGTGTGGGTGGTCACGGTGACCGCGATCGCGATGATGACGGCGATCGCGGCAATCGCGGAGAATCCAATGAGGACCCGGGCGCGCAGCGATAGTCGCGCCGGGGCCCCGGTGCCGGGAAAGGTCATGAGGTCCTCAGCGTGTAGCCGACTCCGCGGATCGTGTGGATCAGGGTGGGCTCCACGTGGTCGACCTTGCGGCGCAGGTAGCCGATGTAGGTCTCGACTACGCCGGCGTCGTCGTCCGGCGCGTAACCCCAGACGTTCTCGAGCAGCTGGCCGCGACTCTGCACGCGACCGACGTTCTGCATGAGGTAGCGCAACAGGTTGTACTCGGTCGGGGACAGCGACACCTCGACGCCGGCCCGCGAGACCCGGTGCGATACGTCGTCGAGTTCCAGATCCGCGACGGTGTAGACGTCGGCGGCGCTGGGTTCGCGTTCCACGCGGCGCGAGACCGCCTCGACGCGTGCCACCAGCTCGTCCAGCGCGAACGGCTTCTGGACGTAGTCGTCGGCGCCGATGGTCAGGCCCTCGACCTTGTCCTTCGCGCTGTCCCGCGCGGTGAGGAAGATGATCGGGGTGCGGTCGCCCGCCTCGCGCAGCCGCCTGCACATGGCGAATCCGTCCACATTAGGCATCATCACGTCGAGGACGATCAGGTCAGGCTGCGACTCGCGGACGGCAGCGAGACCCTCGGCCCCGTCGGTCGCGGAAGAGACGTCGTAGCCCTCGTAGCGGAGGGCGGCGACGAGCATCGTGCGGAGGTTGTCTTCATCGTCTACGACGAGAATGCGGCGTGGTGACATGCCCCTAGTTTCACACCGATGGCTGGGGATTTGCTGAGAGTTCGCAAACAAATGACAAAGAGCCCACTCCCCAGCAACTCTGCGGCGGCTCTCAGGTAGTTCCCAGGTGGGGGCGGTGTCATAGAGACATCAAGCAAACCCGGCGCAAACACCGATGCCGTGGTCACCACCGAAAAGGATTCTCATGTCAGCCTTCACCTTCATTGCCGCGGACGTCGTGGCCATCGTCATCCTGGTCTTTGGCCTCTACTTCCCGCGACACCGTCGCCGCGACATGCTGGTTGCCTTCCTCTCCATCAACGTGGGCGTCATGGGCGTCACCTACGCAATGTCCACCTCGGACCTGTCGCTCGGGTTCGGCCTCGGCATCTTCGCCGTGCTGTCGATCATCCGCTTGCGCTCCACCGAGATGGGCCACGAGGAGATCGCCTACTACTTCACGGCGATCGCGCTCGGACTCCTTGGCGGCTTCCCGTCGGTGACGCCCTGGGTCAGCCTGACCCTCATGGCCGTGCTGATTGCCGTCATCGCGATCGGCGACCACCCCAAGCTCTTCGGCCGTACCCGTCAGCAGATCATGGTGCTCGACCAGGCCATCACCGACGAGGACATGGCGCGGGACCTGCTGGCCGCGATGCTCAACGCGACCATCCACCGCGTCGACATCCGCAAGGTCGATCTGGTGTCGGACACCACCCTGTGCGACGTGCGCTTCACCCGGCTGCCGGCCATCGACGGCCGCACCACCGAATCTGGCGACGCCCGCATCGGCGACGTGACGGACGGCGGCACCTACGCGGCTCCCATGAGCGGCGGCGCACGATGACCGCGCTGACGATGGCCCCCGCGTGGGCCGACACGGTCGCGGCTCTCGAGCCCATCTCGCTCGAGGAGCTCAACACCGAGGCCGCGCTGCAGACCCGAGTGGACCGCAAGTACATCGTTCCGGTCGAGCGGTGGAGCGAGGTGTTCGCGTCGCTCGGCGGTGACTTCCGCATCCTGGAACAGGACGGCCGTCGCGGGTTTGGCTACGAGTCCGACTACTACGACACTCCCGGCCTGGCGGCGTACTACGATGCGGCGCACCGTCGTCCCCGTCGCTACAAGGTGCGCACGCGCCATTACCTGGACTCGGGGCTCAGCGCGATTGAGGTCAAGCTGCGCAGCGCTCGCGGCGAGACGGTCAAGCACCGCGAGTGGCTTCCCACCGAGAGCGCACGCGCCACCCAGCTCTCATTCGAGTCACGCACCTTCGTGGGATCGTTCGCCGAGATCGCCAACGAGGTGGGTGAACTCAGCCGGGTGCTCACCACCTCTTACGAGCGCACCACCCTCGTAGGCGGCGACGCCCGCGTCACGATCGACAGCGGCGTCAGCGCCACCGGCGCGGATGGCCGCACCACGGGATTCGGCGACGCGCTCATCGTGGAGACCAAGTCCGCGTCGCGGGCCGGCTCAGTCGACCGCGCGCTCTGGGCGCACGGCATCCGCCCCGTGCGCGTCAGCAAGTACTGCACGTCGCTGGCGGCTCTGCAACCCGAACTTCCCTCCAACCGGTGGGCGCGCACCCTGCGTCGCCACATCGCCGATTCACCGACTTCCACAGTCGCTTACTAGCAAAGGAAACTGCCATGAAAAACCCAGCCTTGATGTTTGCCAGCCTGGTCGTAACCGGCGCTTTGGTGCTCGCAGGATGCTCGACCGACGCCACCGATTCGACCGAGGCCACCGCGAACGCGGCGACCACCGTCGTCGCCGACAGCGCCGCCGATTCCACGACGGTCGCATCAACCTCCAGCGTCGCGGAGGTCCAGTACGAGGACCTCGACATCAAGGAGATGGATACGGAGGTCGACGTCTCCAGGGCTACTCCGGTCACCCTCGCCGACGGCGCCTCCACCGGCGCCTCGGGCGTGAGTGTGGACGGCGACACCGTCACCATCACCGCGGGTGGCACCTACATCCTGAGCGGCACGCTCACTGCCGGCAGCATCGTGATCGACGCCGCCGACGAGGACGTGACCGTGGTCCTGGACGGCGTCGACGTGACAGCCGCAGGGGTCGGCGCCTTCAACGTGGTCGAGGCCAGCAACGTGCTGGTCTACCTCGCCGAGGGCTCGCATAACTCGCTATCCGATGCCGACGGCGCGGCCGTCGACGAGACCGACGAGGACGCGCCCAACGCCGCGATGTACTCCAGCGCGGACCTGTGGATCGCCGGCTCCGGAGAGCTCGCGGTCACCGGAGTCAACGACGGCATCACCTCTAAGGACTCGCTCGTGATCGCGAGCGGAACCGTGACCGTGACGGCCGGCGACGACGGCGTGCGCGGCAAGGACCACCTGGTGATCCTGGACGGCACGCTCACGGTCGACGCGGGCGGCGACGCGCTCAAGTCTGACAACGAGGGCAAGGAGGACGACCCCGACGCCGTGGTGGGCGTGATCTGGATCGAGGGCGGAACTCTCAACCTCAAGGCCGGATCGGACGCGGCCGATGCTGCGCGCCAGGTCACCATCAACGGTGGCGACCTCGAGATCGCTGCGGGCGACGACGGACTGCACTCCGACGCGGTGCTGCGCATCGCAGACGGCACCATCAACATCACGGAGAGCGAGGAAGGCATCGAGGGTGCGTACGTGTACCTGTCCGGTGGCGATGTCGTGGTGGTGGCAGCCGACGACGGCATTAACGTCTCGGGCGGACTCGAGACCTCCGAGGCTTCCGAGGCGGCGGTAGTCACCGACGCGGCGGCGACCACGACGGACACCCCGGCAGACGCTCAGATGGCCGGCGGCGGACAGCGACCGGGCGGCGACTCCATGACCACCGATCAGACGGCCGACGGCGGCAATAGCTCGGACCCGCGCACTTCGGTGACCGTCGCGACCGACCTGGGCGACGTGACGGTGTCAGATCTCGAGGACGGCGGCTTCGGGGGCCCGGCCGAGGAGGACAACGGCGACCGGTTCCTGGAGGTGAGCGGCGGCACGTTCATCATCGACACCGAGAGCGACGGCGTCGACGTCAACGGCTCGATGACCATGACCGGCGGCACCATCGTCGTGACGAGCACGTCGGATAACGACCAGGGCGCGATCGACGTCGACGACACGTTCACGCTCACCGGCGGCACGCTCGCCGCGAACGGTGCGTCGGGAATGGCCGTGGGGCCGGAGGCCGGGGGACAGGGGTCGCTCGGAATCATGTTCAGCCTGGCGCTGCCGGCGGAGACCGTCATCACCATCACCGATAGCTCGGGGAGCGACGTCGCCTCGTTCGAGACGTCCAAGGTCTCGCAGTCGGTGATCTACTCGTCCGCGGACCTGGTCCTGGGCGACGAGTACAGCGTGACCATCGGTGGGACCGCGTCGGGCACCAACATCGGCAACCTGATCGTGGACGGAACGTCGGACGGCGGCGTTGACGCCGGCACGGTGACCGCCCAATAGAGACGTGATGCACCGGCCGTCGGTTGACTGGCCCTCCCGCCGTGACGCCACCCCCCTAGCGCGGCCGGTGCATCCCGAAAACGCGACCACCGAAGTGATCCGGGTCCTGCCAGACCGGTGAGCTTCGGTGGTCGCTGTCGTTTCCGGCGCGGTCACCGCGCAGTTGCGTCGGCTGAGGCGCGTCCGCGGCGTGAGGCGGCCGTCGCCTCGTAGGCTGGCGCGCATGGCCGTGAATCAGAGTCGCCGGGCCCGCGCGGCCCGCAAGCGCTCCAAGCGGGTCGCCGCGGCGGACAACGACCTCACGCCCGCGCAGTGGGTCCAGATCCAGGATGCGTGGGGAGGCTGCGCGTACTGCGGCGCCGCCGCATCGGCCGATGCGGCGCTTCAGCGCGACTGCGTGCTCCCCATCTCGCGGGGCGGCCGCTACACGGTCGAGAACGTGGTGCCGGCGTGCCGGTCCTGCAACGCGAGCAAGTGCAACGAAGAGGTGACGCACTGGCTCCGGCGCAAGCGGCTTGATGAGGGTGCGTTCCTGGTGCGGCTCTACGAGGTCAACGCGGCCACGCGTGCCGGGCTCGCGGCGGCCGATGCGGCACCTGGGGTCGATGCTGTCGTGTCCGATTCCCGCTAGCGCTCGGGCGGTTGGGCAGGGCACAGTGGACTCATGACCACCGCGCCGCTCGACTTCGACACGTGCTACTCGGCGGTGTCCTCCTTCGACAAGCGGTTCGACGGTCAGTTCTTCACCGCCGTCCGGTCCACCGGCATCTACTGCCGGCCTAGTTGCCCGGCGCGCACGCCCAAGCGACAGAACTGCACGTTCTACCGGACCTCCGCCGCGGCGCACGGCGCCGGCTACCGCGCGTGTAAGCGGTGCCTTCCCGAGGCCGTCCCCGGCAGCCCCGAGTGGAACGCGCGCGAGGACGTCGCCGCGCGCACGATGCGCCTGATCGCTGACGGCGTGGTGGACCGCGACGGGGTCACGGGCCTCGCGGCACGGCTGGGCTACTCGGAACGCCAGCTCGGGCGGATCCTGAACGACGAGCTGGGCGCCGGGCCGCTGCAACTCGCGCGGGCTCAGCGCGCGCAGAACGCCCGCTACCTTCTCGTCGCCACGCCCCTGCCCGCGAGCGAGGTCGCCTTCGCGGCGGGATTCGCGAGTATCCGCCAGTTCAACGACACCATCGGCGAGGTGTTCGGGATGGCGCCCACCGCGCTGCGCGACCGCGCGCGGCTCGGCGAGCGCCCACTGGAGGCGGCGTCGCCCGACGGGCTCTCCGGCGATTCGTTGACCGGGCGGTCGGCTGGGCAGCCTGCCGTCGGCACCATCACGCTCAGGCTGCGGGTGCGGGAGCCGTTCAACGGCGCGCAGATCCTCGGCTGGCTGGCCAAGCGCGCCGTCGCGGGCCTCGAACACGTGGAGGACGCCGGCGGTCTTACCTACACGCGAGCCCTGCGCCTAGACCGAGGCGCGGCGGTCATGTCGTTACGGGCCCAGGACTGCGCGGTGTCCCTGACCGCGCGTCTCGAGTACCTCGACGACCTGCCTGCGCTCCTGGCCCGCACCCGCAGGCTGCTCGACCTCGATGCCGACCCGATAGCGATCGACGGCGTGCTCTCCAAAGACCCGCGCATCGCGGCCTCTGTCTCCGCGAATCCGGGGCTGCGCATCCCCGGTTCAGTCGGCGGCATGGAGATGCTCGCCCGCGCGATAGTCGGCCAGCAGGTCTCCGTCGCCGCGGCCCGCACGGCAGTCGAGCGTCTGGTCGGGGCGCTGGGCGAGCCGCTGCCGGACGCGCTGATGGGCCACGGCGTGGACCGACTGTTTCCCTCCGCCAACGTGCTCGCGGACTCCGCTCGCGACACGCTCACTGGGCCACTGGCCCGCCGGGAGGCGCTGGCTCGCGCGGCGCAGGCCGTCGCCGACGGCACGCTGTCCCTCGATGTGGCCCAGACCCGCGCCCAGCTGACGCAGGGGCTGGAGTCCCTGCGCGGCATCGGCCCGTGGACGGCGAACTATGTCGCGCTGCGCGTCCTGGGTAGCCCCGACGTGCTGCTGACGGGGGACTCCGCGGTTCGCGCAGGAGCCGCCGCCCTCGGGCTACCCGACGCACCCAAGGCGCTCGCCGAGGCCGCCGCTGCGTTCTCGCCCTGGCGCAGCTACCTGATGATGCACCTGTGGCGCGCCGCGTCACCCCAACCGAAGGAGACCTGATGTACGCCTACGAGAGCGTTGACACCCCTGACGGCCCGTTCATCGTGGTGGAGCGCGACGATGGAGTGGTGGTCGCGGCGGGATGGTCCGCCGACCCCGAGGCCGTCGCCGAACGGGCGGGGATCGAACCCGGCGCGGCACTGCCAGATTCCCTAGCATCGGCCGATGCCGTGCGGGCCTGGTACGCCGGAGCGCCCCTCGCGCTCGACGGGGTGGCGGTCGAGCAGTCGGGCACCGTGTTTCAGTCCGCGGTGTGGCACGCGCTGCGCCAGATCCCGGCAGGGCAGGTGCGTCGGTACGGGGAGGTCGCGACGGAACTGGGAAGCCCCGGCGCGAGCCGCGCTGTGGGGGCGGCCTGCGGGCGCAACGCGGTAGCGCTGTTCGTGCCCTGCCACCGCGTGGTGGGCGCGAGCGGCAAGCTCACCGGATTCGCGTGGGGCGTCGACGTCAAGCGCTCGCTGCTGGAGCGCGAAGATGTAGCGACCGCGCTCTAGTAGCGCGCTCAGGTTGCACCCGGTAGCGTCTTGGCTGTGACTACAGGTGACGTTGCCGAAACCCCACTGGAGGCCGCCGAGCGCCATGGCCGCCAGCAGCGTGAATACTTCGAAAAGTTGAGGCAGGAGCAGGAACGGGTTCATGCGCGCGTGCGCGCCACCTTGCGGGAGGTCATTCCCGGCTTGGGGGACAACCCGTTGGAGCCAAGTGAGCTCGCCAATTTCCTCGCGACACTGAAGGTAGCAGAGCGTAAGGCCTGGGGCCGTGACTTGGAGGTCTACGAGCTAATAGAGCAGGCCCACGCGGGAACAGCGAGGCGGGAAGGCGCGGCGCTCAGCGACGAGCGCAGGCAGCTTGAGATGCTGGAGACTGAGCGCGCGAAGGTCAGGTCTCTGGTCAGGGTCATCGCCTGTGTTGTGCCGCTAAGTGCTCTCCGCTGGCGTTGGATCTTCCCGGGCCGCCCCCTCCCGGCGGTGAACGCTCATCTCGACGCGATCATGGTCGCCTTGGAACTGCGCTCGCCCAGCGACCGTATCAACGTTACCGAAAGACTGATGGGCTCCAGGCGTGTCGCTCTGCAGGGCTGGATCATTGCTCGAGAGGCGTCGTTACGCGGCCTCATCCCGGTGCCGGCGTCCACGCGCTTTCGCGCCGGCTACCTCGCCTTGGTTACCAGGGCGCGTCAGCCGGCTGAACTGGCTCCGTACGGCATCAAGGGGAGCAATGACTGGCCGGCCTATGTCTCGCGGGTGCTGTCCGGCGATGAAGTTGAACCTGCTCTCGCGAATGTCCTTGGGGACGATGCCGCGCTCGGGTTGGTTGAGCGCGGCATCTATCCCTTGATTGGCAGCGCGATTGCCGCCGAAGTGGGCATCGGCGTCTTTGCCCGCCGCCCGATGCTCGATGCGGCCGTCGTGGCGATGGCAAGCCCCGGTGCTGACAGCGCGGGGGAGGTGAGTCGACTCACGTGGGAGTCGCTCCATCCAGACCCCCGCGAGTGTCGCCTACGCGCGGGGCTGCTTTGGTCGGTCGTGTCTCACGGAACGCCACGGAGCGTCCTGACGGCGCTCGACTCGCTCGCTACCTTCGAGCCGGCGGATTCCACTAGCCAAGACCAAGCACAATTCGGCACCGCGGCCGTGCGGGAGGCGCTGTCTTCTGCGGTGGCGCGCGGCACTAAAGCGAGTGCTTCGCGGGCCTGGGCAGTGGCGCAGGAGCGCCTCGAGGAGGCCGAACTGACGTCCGTTGCATTGGCCGCCCTTGAGCATCCTCACGTGAGCGTCGTGGGTGCCGGCCTCACGTGGCTTGAGGCGGCGAAGGACAGCTTGACCGCCGCTCAATTCGCAGCGATTCGGGAGGCGGAGACCGTCGCTCCCAAGCGCCTGGCGGCACGCTTCGCGACATTGACAGCATCGGGTCAGTCGGCCGCACCGCCCACCGTCGCCCCGCCCCGGCTCGCACTGCGTGAGTCCCGGGCAACGGAAGCGGTAGTGGCATGGGCTAGTGGCGAAGAGTTCGCCTCCGCTTTGGGTGATCTCGCGATTGGTGCTGAGCGTCCGGCGACTCTCGCCCTGCTGATAGATGGACTACAGCGCTGGGATGTGGCGGACTGTGGCGAGCACATTCGTGAGTCCGCAGAGGCGTATCTGGCCGCGTATTGGAACGAGGAGAGTTCTCAGTACGGCGCCATTCCCCGCGGCGCCTATGCCGCCATCTACGGCTGGGTCCGTGACCGCGGAACCATCAGATATCAGGGGAGGGACGCATTGGGCGACGGTCGCCCGCGCGGACCTTGGGAGCCGGACACCGAACCGCATAGGCGACTGCAAAGCTGGCTCGTACCTAATCCGGAGGCCTGGCTCCACGGTCGCTTGGTTGAAGCGGTCTGGCCCAGTCGCCAGCGCCGTCCCTCCTTTGACCTTCCCAGTAAAGAAAGCGGAGTGATCGAATTCGACCACTTGGTCGCCCGGCTAGCCGATGCGGAAGAGCGACTCGGCGACATTCGCATCGGGCAATTCGAGTGGTGGCACACGTTGAGCCGACTGAGCCTAGAAGGTGCCGAAGCGGGTATCGGAAATCTCGCGAAATTGAGGTCTGGTTATGCGCGAGACCTCGTGTCCTTTGTGCGTGGGGACCCGCAGCGCGACGTCGCCAAGGACGCCTGGCAACGACGACGTCTTGCGGTTGCGAACCCCGATTGGGGTGAGCAGCCGAGTGAGGGCTATTTGCGGCCTACCGCCGACGTGACTTATGAAGGCGATGAAACGGTGAACGCACGCGCCGACGTGTGGTGGCACCGTCGTGCCCGGGTCGACTCTCCGTCCCCGACCACCCTGGGGGTGGAGTCGGTGTATGTGCCTCGCGCCTACCAGCTGTATCAGGACGTGGGGTGGCGGCTGGTCTCGCAGCCGTTCACCCCCGAACTCGTCAGCGCCTGGCTCTTTCTTTGCACGGTGAACTGGGGTGGTGCGACTTTGCGGGTGGCCGGGCGTCCCGGAGTCCACAAGACTGGTGACGATTTCAGGGACCTTGCCGCCGCTGCGGCACTCAGGACATTACGGAATACGACGGATGCGTGGGGCCCTTGTGTGAGCGCTTACTTAGGTCGCATGCTGACGGGGCTTACCGCCCAGGACTCGATCGAAGTGATCGCCGAACTTCCCTCGCTGATTCATGCGGGACTCGACGGCGACGCGACTGGGCGAGCGCTCGGCAGCTTTGTCGGCAGGGGCGGTAGCGGGCTTAAGGGCGCCGGGATTCGATTGCAGGAGCTACTCGACGTCGGCGGCGATCCGCGGTGGGTGTGCGAGGTGGCCTCCGCAGTCGTAAAGGCCATGCCGGAGCCTCACCGCGACTGCTCGGCGCTCCTGAATGCTTGGGCAAGCGCAGCATCGGCCTTAATCGATTGGCGGCCCGAAGCAGGCACGCGCGAGGCTCTCGTGCCGTATGCCAGGGGGTCGTCCGGGCGAGCGCGAGCGGCTCGTGAGATCGCTGCGCGGTGCCGTTGATGGGTGTCGGTGGCGCACATAATGATGGAGCAATGGTGACGAAGTCGGCTGGACCACAGACAACTCTGAGTTACGTAGCGCCCTCGCGATTGGACGATGCCGGCTTGGGGCTATCCACCAGCGGTGGGCGAGCGGACCATCCGTATTTTTTCCGCGGCTTTGTCGATAACGCGGAGCAGGCGGCCCGCGCGTTACTCGCCGTCGCCGAGGTTTCGCAGAGTCGGTACTTCGACCTGTCCGCTCGCGCGGACATGAAGGACCCGGTGGTGACGTCTAACGTGTCAGCGCTCAGATTTGAGAGCTTCTCGGCATGCAACGGGGTGTACGCACGTTTCGATATTGACGCGGAGGGGTTTGACGCCGAATGGGTCGACTGGGGCACCACGAACGTAGACCTCAACGCGCCGGTGCGCCTGGCGCTCGCCGCAATAACCCCCGGTGAGGCCCTACGGCTCACTGTCGGGGCGGATGCCGTCGAATTTGAGACGCTGGGCGATGCCGTGGTCGAATCCAAGGTGCCGCTACCAGAACGATGGCTGAGAGGCTTTGCAGAAACACAGATTGCGGCATCGGCGATGCGACCGATTGTGCGGCTCTCGGGGGCTCAGGCGCGCATCGCGCTGCGCGAGTTTGCGCGGCTCAAGCTGTCGGAACGCACGCCGTGGGTGTCGTTCGCGGGACCTCGGCCCCTAGCGACGTCAACGCCGACGGATCAAACTCCGTGCTTGGTGGGGGGTCAACGAGTGGGGGCACTCGCGAGACTCTCCGGGTACGCCACGGGATTAACCGTGTATGCGCCGGAGCGCCGGCGCCGGCTCGGAATGGGGGGCAGCGCTGGACACGAGTGGGTGCGCCAGCCATCCGCTTGGGTTGTCGACATGGAGGGCGCGCGTTTTACGTTGGTAGTGTCGCCGGAGCTCTACCGGGGGTTCTCGGGCGAAGGCGCCGTGCTGGGGTCGTTGGCCAAAACACCTGAGGAGCAGGTACGCCGCGTCGAGCAGGAACTGCGCGGGCAAGCGATCCTGAACGTCGCGGATCTCGCCGCCGCCACCGGCCTCGCGTCGGAGCACGTCGAGGCCGCGCTTGCCGTACTGGGGGCCTCCGGGCGCACCGGCTTTGATCTTCACGCCGGGGCGTTTTTCCACCGTGACCTTCCCTACGACCGCACAGTTCTCAGCGAACTCCAACCGAGACTGAAGGACGCATGGCAACTGGTGTCCTTAGATGCGGTTACGGCCGCGGAGGGAGGAGGAGCGTTCGATGTGCTCTCCCGTGACTCCACGTACCGTGTGGTGCTGGGCGAGGTTGACCGGTGCACCTGCCCCTGGTTTGCCAAGCACCGGGGAGAACGCGGCCCGTGCAAACACGTGCTGGCCGCGGGACTCGTGGGCGCGGATGCGCTGAGCCGGTGATCGCCAAGGGCACGTCAACGCGTAGCCGTAGCGGCGCTCGTTTCCAATAGGGTGGTCTCGACTGCATACCCCAAGGAGACACCATGACCAGCGCGAACCACCCCAAGATCACCCGCGACGCCAATGGCGCGCCGGACGTCGACTTCACGGGGGCGGAGAAGATCGAGGGTCTCGTTGTCGAGGTGCACGAGCACGGCACGGGAGCGCCCGTCGTCGAGGGTCAGTCCATCACGGTGCACTACTCAGGCTGGCTGTGGGACGGCGCGAAGTTCGACTCCTCGTGGGACCGCGGCGAGCCCATCTCGTTCGCGATCGCTCAGGGCTCGTTGATTGACGGCTGGGTGGACGGACTCGTGGGCCTGCCTGTCGGATCCAAGGTGCTGCTCGTCGTGCCGCCCGAGTCCGGCTACGGCTTCAACGACATGGGCCCCATCCCGGCTGGCTCGACGCTGGTCTTCACGGTGGACATCCTCGCCGCCAACTAGGACTCGCGTACCGCTAGTGCTCCTTGAGGAAGGCGTAGTGCGCGGTGGAGATATCGCTGTCGTTTGGCTTGGGTAGCAGGCGCTTCGCCGCGACGATGATGCGGTGCAGCGCCTCGATGTACTCGTCGCTGGAGCCCATGCTCATGATTTGAACAACCTCGTCGAAGTAGACCTCGATCGGCCAGATGTGTAAGTACTCCTTGCCCGGCTCGAGCGAGCGAATGCCATCCGAGTACAGCGCGAAGTAGGGCTCCTCGCGGTGCAGTTCCTGGGGTAGGCCGATGTCGAGCACGCGCGCTTTTAGTGCGCGTACCAGGTTTCCCCCATAGATGACGATGCTTTCGCCATCATTTCCGCTCGGGATTCGGACATGTGTGCGCGCGGTGGCTACACCGGTGTCGATGAAGGCCGGCCACCCGTGGCTCATCCACTCGGCAATCAACTCGGGGCGCTTGAGTTCGCCCTCGGGAGCCGCGCTCGTGTCGACGGGCTCTATTGCGAGCGCGGCGTCGACTTTGGTGGTGTCGAGTTCGCGGTTCAGGGGCGTGATCGCGAGGAGAGTCTGGTCCCCGTTTCCGGACACGGTGTACACGTTGATCTCGACGAAAGGCCTCCCGAGCGAGGCCAGGTCCTCGTTGAACGACTCGGAGTCGATGTCCGAGTCGGCGGCGACCCGATAGTCGATCCCGGCTTGGTCGAGGGCGTTCATCAGCGGCGTCGTCGGCATGGCAACCACCTTATGGGAAGCGGCACGCAGGCGCGATAGCCTCGGGGTGACCCCTACCGCCGTGCCCAACCGACTCTCAAGGGAGGCTCATGCCGACCACCTCTCTCGCCCCCAAGCTCGCTGCCGCCGGGATTCACGGGGCGGGCCTCGTGCTCGGGTTGGTTTATCTCGCCGGCGGGCTGGACGTGGTGCTCGGCTCCCTGGCGCCCGATGCCTCGGCGGGGCGCCGCTGGCTGCTCGCCACCGCGGGAGTCGTCTACTTTCTCCGCTTCCTGGTGACCCAGTTCGTGATGCTCAAGCGAGCTTTCCCTTGGGAGGAGGCCTGGCAGGTCGGGATATGGGCCACAATCCTGCAGCTCGGCCTGCTGTGGCTGGGCGGACAGACGGCCGCGCCGCTGGGGTGGGTCGCGTGGGCTGGGGTCGCGCTCTACGTAGTCGGCTCGTACCTGAACACGGGCTCCGAATGGGGGCGGCTGGTCTTCAAGCGCGACCCCGCCAACCAGGGCAGGCTCTACACCGGGGGCTTGTTCTCCAGGTCCGTACACATCAACTACTGGGGCGACACTCTGCTCTTCACGGGCTTCGCGCTGCTGACCGGGTCGTGGTGGGCGGCGATCTTCCCCGCGCTGATGACCGCGATGTTCGTCGGCCTCCACATCCCCCGGCAGGACGCGCACATGGTCGAGCACTATGGGCAGCCGTTCCTCGACTACACGGCGCGCACCAAGAAGTTCATCCCGTACGTTTACTAGCGGCAGGCGCGCTCGGCGGTGGCGCGGGCACCTAGGCGTGAGCCCTTCGGCGGTGGCGAGGAGCTCACGCAGCTACTACGAGCGGGCGCGGCGTGCTCGCAGTGTGAGGGTGGGGGCTCCCAGGGCGAGCAGGAGTCCCGCGGTCCAGATGAGGCCGGTGTTCGTGGCGCCCGTGTCGGCCAGTTCTGCGCCCGCCGCGACCGCGACCTCGGTGTCGGCCGCCGCCGTGGGTGTGGGCGTCGGGTCCGGCACTACTTCACTCCACTGTGCGAACAGCGTGAGGTCCTCGGTGATGGGCGTGGCGAACGCGAAGGCGTTGCCGCCGGTGGCGGCGTCGAACCAGCCGTCGAACGTGTAGCCGGTCTCGGTGGGGTCGGTGGGCTCGGCAACGGTGTCGTCCACGACGACGTCGACGGCGGTGGGCGTGGTGCCGTGCCCGTTCGCGTCGAACGTGACCGTGGCCAGGGCCTGGCTGCGGAACTCCGCTTGGCCCGCGGTCCAGGTGGGTGCCGTGAAGCCGGAGTTGCGTGCGTAGTAGCTCACCAACGGGCCGTCACTGGGAAGGTCTACTCCGAAGGCGGCAAAGCCGATCGATGGAGCGTCACCCTCAAAGATCAACGAGGACAATTTATTTGGGCCAAATGCAAAGTTGCTGACCTCGGTGACGCTGCTGGGGATGACTAGCGTGCCGAGCTTGTTGTCCGCGAAGGCGGAGGGGCCGATGGTGGTGACGCTGTCGCCGATGGTGAGCGAGGACAGCGGGTTATCGGAGAAAGCCCATCCGCCGATGGTGGTGACGCCGTCGCCAATGGTGAGCGAGGACAGCAGGTTGTCCGCGAAGACGCCGTCGCCGATGGTGGTGACACCGTCGCCGATGGTGAGGGAGGACAGCAGGTTGTCCGCGAAGGCGGAGGGGCCGATGGTGGTGACGCTGTCGCCGATGGTGAGCGAGGACAGCAGGTTATTGGAGAAAGCGAGTTCGCCTATCGAGGTCACCGTGTCGGGGATGGTTACCGCTATCAGGTCGAAGCCGGAGAACGCATAGTCGCCGATGGTGGTCACGTCGTATTCGGTCCCGCCGATGGTGACTCGGGGCTCAATAAACGGGGAGTCTCCGCCGGCACCCGGGTCGTATGCGGTGGCGGTGGCGACAGCGCCGTCGATTTGGTAGGTGATGCCGGCGATTGTCACGCTAGCTGGTATGGCCGATGCGGGGGAAGTGGCGACGGCGACGGCGATCGTGGCAACGATGGCGGCGACGGCAATGCGAGCCGGCAGGAGGTTCATCTTCAGTACGTCCCTCAGGTTCAAGGCGCCCCTCAGCGGACGACTGCCTCGAACCTAGCCTTTTACCTGGTGATGGGCAAAGTACGTCCCGCGCGGATGGATGCCGGTAGCCCGCTTGCCGGCAAACCGAGAAGCCCCCGCCGCCGGCCCGGGGGGCTTGGACGAGGGGCTCTCGGTTTGCTGGGTGGTGCTCGTCATTTGTGGGTGCGGCGTGCTCGCAGCGCGAGGGCGGTGGCTCCCAGGGCGAGCAGGAGTCCCGCGGTCCAGATCAGGCCGGTGTTAGTGGCACCCGTATCGGCCAGTTCTTCGCCTGCCGCGACCGCGACCTCGGTGTCGGCTGCTGCCGTCGCGGAGGGGGAGGGGGTCGCCGTGGGGGAAGGCGTGGGTGTGGGCGTCGGATCTGGCACGACCTCACTCCACTGGGCGAACAGCGTGAGGTCCTCGGTGATGGGCGTGGCGAACGCGAAGGCGTTGCCGCCGGTGGCGGCGTCGAACCAGCCGTCGAATGTGTAGCCGGTCTCGGTGGGGTCGGCGGGCTCCGCGACGGTGTCGTCCACGACGACGTTGACGGCGGCGGGCGTGGTGCCGTGACCGTTCGCGTCGAACGTGACCGTGGCCAGGGCCTGGCTGCGATACCGCACCTCGCCCGCGACCCAGGAGGGCGCAGTGAAGCCGGAGTTGCGCGAGTAGAAGCCCACCAGCGGGTCATTGGTTTGGGTGACGACGCCAAGCGCGGAAATGCCAATCGACGGCGCATTGCCGTCAAAGGTCACCGAGGTCAACTGGTTCCCGTTGAATGAGTAGTCGCCGAGAGAGATCACGCTGCCGGGGATCGTAAAACTCGTGAGTCGGTTGGAGTTGAACGCGGCGTAGCCGATGCTCGTCACGCTGTCCGGAAGCGTGACGCTCGTCAGTAGATTGTTGATGAATGCGTAGTCGCCGATGGTGGTGACATTGTTGGGAACTTCCACCGTCGTCAACTGGTTGCCTCGGAACACAGATCCCTCGATAGAGGTGATGCCGCTGCCGATCGTGAGCGAAGTCAAAAGGTTGTCCGCGAACGCGTATCCGCCGATGGTGGTGACGCTGTCGGGGACGGTCAGCGATGCCAGTCGGGTGCCGAGGAACGCACTAGTGCCGATGCTGGTCAAGCCCGTGCCCAAGGTCAAACCCGTGATCGAGCTTCTGTAGAACGCCGCAGATCCAATGGTGATGACGCTGTCGGGGATCGTCACGGTCGTCAGGTGGTTGCCGTCGAACGCGAAGGCCCCGATGGTGATGACGTTCTCGGGGATGGTGACCGCGGTGAGGCCCTTGGCCTGGAAAACGTGGTCGCCGATGGTGGTGACGGCGTAGGTGTCCCCGCCGATGACGACTTGCGGTTCGATGTCAATGGCGGTCACGGTGCCCACCTGGGTATAGGTGGTGACGGTCGCGCCGGCCGCAACATTCGAGTCGTCGGCCGTGTAAGTCACGCCGTCAATGGTGACGCTGACGGTCGCGGCGGAGGCGGGAATCGCGGTGAGAGCGCCCGCAATCAGGGCGACAATGGCGGCCGCGGCAACGCGGGCGGGCAGGAGTTTCATCTTCAGTACGTCCCTCAGGTTCAAGGCGCCCCTCAGCGGACGACTGCCCCGAACCTAACGTTTTACCTGGTGATAGGCAAGGTACGTCCTGTAGGTATGGATGCTGGCAGCCCGATTGCCGGCAAACAGAGGAGCCCTCGCCGCCGGCCCTGGGGGCGGGGGCGAGGGCTCCTCTGTGAAGCGGGGTGGTGCTCTATTTGTTAGTGAGTGCGTCGTGCTCGCAGCGCAAGGGCGGCGGCTCCGAGTGCGAGGAATAGCCCTGCTATCCAGATGAGACCGGTGTTCGTGGCGCCCGTATCGGCCAGTTCTTCGCCTGCCGCGACCGCGACCTCGGTGTCGACCTCCGCCGTCGAAGAGGGGGAGGGGGCCGGCGTGGCTGTGGGCTCTGGCACTACTTCACTCCACTGTGCGAACAGCGTGAGGTCCTCGGTGATGGGCGTGGCGAACGCGAAGGCGTTGCCGTCGGTGGCGGCGTCGAACCAGCCGTCGAACGTGTAGCCGGTCTCGGTGGGGTCGGCGGGCTCGCTGACGGTGTCGTCCACGACGACGTCGACGGCGGCGGGCGTGGTGCCGTGCCCGTTCGCGTCAAAGGTGACCGTGGCCAGGGCCTGGCTGCGGTACTCCGTCTCGCCTGCGGTCCAGGTGGGCGCCGTGAAGCCGGCGTTGCGTGCGAAGTAGCTCACCAATGGGTCGTTGGTGAGCCCGACGTCACCAAACGGGGCAGCGCCCATGACCGGAGCGTTGCCTTCAAAAGCCACCGACGTCAGCGGATTTTCGAAGAACGCCACCACGTCGATGAAGGTGACACTGGCGGGGATGGCGACCGACGTGAGCGAGTTGCCCCAGAACGCCCCCTCGCCGATGCTTGTCACGCCGTTGGGGATGGTGACGTGCGCCAGCGAATTTTCGGCGAACGCTGTTTCGCCGATGCTTGTCACGCCATTGGGGATGGTCACCGATTCTAGGTTGTTTCTCCAGAATAAACCGCCGCTGATGCTGGTGAAGCTGTCGGGGATGGTCACCGATGTCAGGTCGTTCTCGCTGAAAACGTATCCGCCGATGGTGGTGACGGTGTCGGGGATGGAGACCTCCTGTAGCAAGTTGTCCCAGAACGCCTGGCCGCCGATGGTGGTGACGCTGTTGGGAATAGTGAGGGACGCCAGCGAATTGTGGGCGAACGCCAAGGCCTCGATGGTGGTGACGCTGTCGGGGATGGTGACGGACTCCAGGTCGTTATACCTGAACGACTGGTAGCCGATGGTGGTGACGCTGTTGGGGATTGTTACCGACGTCAGGCCGTTTGCACCGAACGCGGAGGCACCGATGGAAACCACGTCGTAGGTGTTGGGGCCGATGGTGACTGTCGGGTCGATTTCCGGCGAGGTCCCGCCGACACCAGGGTCGTATTCGGTGACCTCGGCACCCGCGCTAACATTTGCATCGTCCACGGTGTACGTGATGCCGTCGACAGTGATGCTGGCGGTGGCAGCGGAGGCCGGAAGGGCTGTGACAGCGCCCGTAATCAGGGCGACGATGGCGGTGGCGGCGATTCGTGCGGTGACAGTCTTCACAATTGTGGGGTCCTCTAAATGGTGGCACCCCTCATTAGGTGACGCTGCCTAATCTATCCCGGTACTTCGCATTTGGGAAGGAATGCGGATTTGAATACTTGGCGCGGTTAGCCGCCCGCGACCAGCAAGTTGGCGAAAGCCCGGGCAGCGGGAGCTGCGTCGTGCGGCACGCTCACAAAGATGTCGCGGTAGCTGGCGGGCTTGGTGCGCGCCGTGACGATGCCGGGCACGGCCGGGCTCGCGCCCACCGCCATGCTCGGCAGCAGCGCCACTCCCAGTTGCTCGGCCACGAGCTTCTGCACGGTCACGTAGTCCTCGGTGACGAAGGCGACGTCGGGGCTGAAGCCCGCATCGGCCGCGTGCTCGGACAGGTGTGCGCGACAACGCGAGCACCCGGAGATCCACCGCTCGTCCGCCAGCGTCGCGATGTCGACGCGCTTGCGCTTGGCCTGCTCGTGAGACGCGGGCAGCACGACGAGGTACTCGTCGCGCCCAAGCGGCCGCACAGGCAAGTCCGTCGGCGGCGGCGTGGCGTCATCCGCGAAGCCAATGACCAGGTCCGCCTCTCCCGCGAACATGAGGGCGAGCGCGTCGTCGGTCTCCGTCTCCACCAGTCCCACCTCGATGCCGGGATACGTGCGCGCGAACTGTGCGAGCGGGCCCGGCAGGATGGAAGCGCAGTACGACTGGAAAGCCGCGATGCGCAGTCGGCCCACGTTGAGGTCTGCGTGGCGGTGTAGCGTGCGCTCGGCGCTCTCCAGGCTGGAGGCGATCGCGTTGGCATGCTCGAGGAGCGCCTCGCCCGCGGACGTGACCTTGGTGACCCGGCCGACGCGCCTGGTAAGCGGCACTCCCGCGCGTCGCTCGAGGGCCTTGAGGTGGTGGGCGACCGTGGGCTCGCTCAGGCCCAGGGCGCGTGCGGCCGCGGCCTTGGAGCCCTGGCGGGCCACCTCGCGCAGGATCAGCAGTCGCTCTACATCGATCATGAGACCATCATGCCATCGAGGTCTGGGTGTGCACAATGTAATCTTGTGCAGGTCAGAACCGTCCCGGAACATGGATGACATGCTGAACTCCGACATCGCCGCCCGCTACCCGCACATCCCCGGGTACCTCGACACCGCCTCGTATGGCCTTCCCGCGCACGCCACCTCCGCCGCGCTGGCTAAGGCGGCGCACGACTGGTCGGTGGCGGCGACGGACCCGTACGCGCTCGACGCGACGGTCGACAGGATGCGCGTCTCGTTCGCCAGCATCGTCGGCGCCCGCGCGAACGACATCGCCTTGGGCGGCTCCACGTCGCAGATGGTCGGCATGGTCGCGGCCTCGCTGCCGGACGGCGCGCGCGTCCTGGCCGTCGAGCGCGACTTCTCCTCCGTGGTCTACCCCTTCCTCAGCGACCCGCGCCTGAATGTGACCTTGGTGCCGCTCGAGCGCCTAGTGGACGAGGTGCGGACGGGCATCGACTTGGTGGCCGTCAGCGCCGCGCAGTCGTGCGACGGCAGCGTGGTCGACCTCACGGCGCTCGCGATGGCCGCCCACTCCGCCGGCGTCAAGACGCTGATCGACGTCAGCCAGTCCGCCGGGTGGCTGCCCATTCACGCGAGCGACTTCGACATGGTGGTCGCCAGCGCCTACAAGTGGCTGAGCTGCCCGCGCGGCATCGCGCTCGCTGCCATCCACCCCGAGGCCACGTGGATTCGCCCCGTGTGCGCCAGCTGGTACGGCTCCGACGATCCGTGGAATTCGCTCTACGGCCCGGACGTGAAGCTCAGCTCCCTGGGCCGCCGCCTGGACACCTCGCCCCCGTGGCAGCTGGTCGAGGCGGGCGCCATCGCGCTGGAGACGCTGGCCGCGCAGGACATTCACGAGGCCTACACGTACTGCACCGGTCTGGCCAACGACCTGCGCTCGGCATTGCGCATGCCCGCGAGCAACAGCGCGATCCTGTCCGTGACCGGCATCGACGCGTCCGCACTCGCCGATGCAGGGGTGCGGGCCTCCGCGCGCGACGGCCGCGCACGGCTGAGCTTCTACGTCTACAACGACGCGGCGGACGTGGAAATGGCGGCCCGTGTGCTGTCCGCCCACGCCCGCCCGCTCCAGCGGGCGTAGCCGCAACCCTCAAGCACGCCGCGCCGGCCCCACAGGAGCGGAGTCGACCGTTTGGTGCCGAGCCCCGGGCGCGACCGTTTGGCTCGCGCCCATGAGTTTCCTCACACTGGGCTCCCGTTCGTCCCTGGTAACCGCTAGCCTGACGGGGCAACTGCCCCCGGCATCGGGGCATGGCTATTTTGGGGGCACTATGGCGCACGCGGCCGCACGACTCGGAACTACGGCACTGCGCGCTGGCGCGATCGGCGTCGCCACGGCGCTGGTCCTTGCGGCCTGCACCGGCGACAATGACACGGAGTCCGACGACGCGGCCTCGCAGGGCTCCGACCCCGCGTCGGTCGTGACGCCCGGCACGGCGAGCTCCTCGCACGTGGACAACGCGTACGCGGGCGCCACCATGTACGTCAACGACAAGTGGTCCGCTCAGGTCGAGGAGACGGCCGATGCCGCTGAGGGTGACGACGGCGACCTCGCCGATGCCATGCGCGACATAGCGGATACCCCGACGGCCGTCTGGATGGACCGGATTAGCGCGATCGACGGCAACGCGGACGGCCCCGGCCTGCGCTATCACCTGGACGCCGCGCTCGAGCAAGCGGACGGCGACGAGCAGATGATCCTCACCGTGGTGATCTACGACCTCCCCGGCCGCGACTGCTTCGCGCTGGCCTCGAACGGCGAGCTACCCGCGACCGATGAGGGCCTGGCGCGTTACGAGTCCGACTACATCGACCCGATCGCCCAGATGCTGGCCGAGGATAAGTACGCGAGCCTGCGGGTCGCGGCGATCATCGAGCCGGACTCGCTTCCCAACCTGGTGACGAACGACTCCGACCCCAAGTGCCAGGCGGCCGACCCCTACTACCGCGACGGTGTCGCGTATGCACTCGACTCGTTCGCGCCGCTCGACAACGTCTACACGTACATCGACGCGGCACACTCCGGGTGGCTGGGATGGGACACCAACTCAGGACCCACCGCACAGCTGTTCGCGGAGGTGGTCAAGTCCACCGAGGCAGGCTTCGACTCCGTCGACGGCTTCGTCACCAACACCGCCAACTTCACGCCGCTCGAGGAGCCGTACCTGACGGACCCCGAGCAGCAGGTCGGCGGGCAGCCAGTGAAGTCAGGCGCGTTTTACGAGTACAACCCGGACTTCGACGAGGCCGACTGGACGGCGGATCTCTACACCCGGCTCGTAGGCGAGGGCTTCCCGGAGAGCATCGGCATGCTGGTGGACACCTCGCGCAACGGCTGGGGCGGCGAGGACCGCCCGACGTCCGCGGGCTCTGGCTCCACCGTCGACGCCTTCGTGGACGAGTCCAAGATTGACGCCCGCACCCACCGAGGCGCGTGGTGTAACCAGGACGGCGCCGGGCTCGGCCGGCTCCCGCAGGCGCTTCCCGACGGGTACGAGGCCTCTCACCTGGACGCGTTTGTCTGGGTCAAGCCACCCGGTGAGTCTGACGGCGGCTCCAGCGAGATCGACAACGACGAGGGCAAGGGCTTCGATCCGATGTGCGACCCGGGCTTCAGCACCGAACGGCTGGCGGGCAACACGACCAACGCGCTCGCCGATGCCCCGCTCGCGGGTAAGTGGTTCGCCGCCCAGTTCGCCCAGCTCGTGGCGAACGCGTACCCGGAGGTGGGCGCGGAGGTCCCCGCGCCCCGCACGGACGCCGATGCGAACAAGCCGGTCGGAGCCGAGACGGAATCGTCGGAGCAGGCCCAGGAGGACGGCTCGACCGGGGATGACTCCGCCGCGGCCGAGGGCGACGAATCCGCCGGCGACTCCGCAGCCGGCTGTACCGCGCAGCTCACGGTGGTCAACAAGTGGGGGACGGGCTTCGAAGCCCGCGTGAAGGTGAAGGCGACGGGCCCTATCACTGGGTGGGTCGTCACGATGTCACTGCCCAAGGGCTCCGCCGTGAACAACATCTGGAACGGCGACAACAGCGGCAAGACGGGGACGTTCACCGTTGGCGACGCGGGCTGGAACGGCGCCCTCGCCAAGGGGGGCACCGGCGAGTTTGGGTTCGTGGGCGACGGAGTTGCCCCCGAGCCCTCCTCGCTGGAGTGCAGCGCGAGCTAGTCCTGGTTGAGTTCCAGGCCGAGCGCGCGTGCGCGAGCGACCGCGGCGTTCGCTCCCGCAGCGATGACGCCCTGGAGGCCCGCGGCCTGCATGGCGTCTAGAGCGGCGATGGTGGTGCCCTTGGGCGAACTCACGCGCTTGCGCAGCGTCTGGGGCGCGTCGCCGGTCTCCGTGAGAAGGTGAGCCGCGCCGATGAAGGTCTGCGCCGCGAGGGCCGTAGAGAGCTCGCGGTCCAGGCCCTGGGCGACGCCGGCCTCGGTGAGCGCCTCGACCATCGCATAGAAGTAGGCCGGGCCGGAGCCGGACACCGCGGAGAGCGCATCGATCTGCGACTCCTCGATGGCCACGACCATGCCCATCGCGCTGAGCATTCCCGCCACCAGGTCGAGGTGTGCCTGATTGGCGTTGGCCCCCGCTGCGATGCCGGTGACGCCGCGCGCCACGATCGACGGGGTGTTCGGCATGGCGCGGACCACGGGCGTGCCCGCCGGGAGTCGCTCCTCGTAGAACGAGGTGGATAGCGCCGCGGCGACCGTGATGACCATAGCGCCGTCACGGAGGTTCGCCGAGACGTCGGGCATGATCTGGCCGACCTGCTGAGGCTTGACGCAGATGATGACGATGTCGGCGCCGTCAACGGCGGGCGCGATCTCCTTGGTGGCGTCGATGCCGTGCGTCTCCTGCAGCGCCGCCGCACGGACGTCGCCGTGGTCGGCCACCACGATCTTGTCGGCCGGCCAGCCGGCCACCCGCAACGCGGTGATGATGGTGCCGCCCATCACGCCGCCGCCCAAGACGGCTACGCGGGGGGTGTCGGACGTGGTGTTGGTCGCAGATTCGCTCATGCGACCAGGCTACCCCGCTGGCTAGAAGCCGAACCCATATACGAACGTGTACACCGAATCGTTGTCTCCCGTTGCGGAGAATACGGTCGTGTTGTTGCTCCACAGCACGGTGGGTCCCGCGTCAGAGCCGATGTAGACCTGCGTGCCCACGTCCTGGCCGTCAACGGTCACCGGTTGCTGGTCGGTGCCGTCCACGTTGAGGCCATCGAAGACCTGCTGAGCGTCCTCGACGGTGTAGCTCTGCCACGCGCTGACGACAATCTGGTCGGTGCCATCGGAGTAGGTCAACGTGACCTGCTCGGCTACGCCCTCGGGCAGTTCCTCATCGGCCGTGGCGTCCGCGTCTGTCGCGTCCGCGTCGGAGGCAACGGCGCTCTGGGAGGTGTAGTCGGTGAGCACGTACGCGCCGACCGTGGTCGGCATCGCCGCGAGGAAGTCCGTGGGGTCCGTGAATGCCACGGGGGAAGCGGTGGGTTCCGCGGGCGCGCTCACCACGGTCTGCGCGGGCAGCACCACGTCCGCCGGCTTGAAGAACAGCGCGTAGATCCCGTAGCCGATGCCGGCCATGACGAGCAGGCCGACGATGGCCAGGAACGCGGTGGAGGTCCAAAACGAGCCAGCTGAGCCCTTGTCCTGGGCGCCCTCTGCGCCGTCCACCGGGGGCAGCGTGGGAAGGCCGCCGTCCGGCGCATCGGTGCCAGGCTCGGGGGTGGCGGCGGCGGGAGACGTCTGGGCGGCATCGGCTGGCGCTATTGCGCTCGCCGGGGTGCCGGTGTTTGATCCTGCGGCCATCTGGTCCTCCGGCTGGGGTGCTGTGGTGGGGGTGTCGTTAACGCTCTGCCATCGGGGCGCCGGGACCGGGGGCGTGTACGCGGGCTCGGCCGACTCCTCGAGAGTGGCGTGCGCGAGGGGCGACTCGGTCCTCTGGTCGGCGGGGGGCTCCTCGTCCTCTTCGTCCGCCGGGGTGGGCTCGTAGCGAGGGACAAAGGCGGGCTCGTCGTCGAACGCCGGCAGTTCGCCCACGGCGAGCAGCGCAGCCACCGACGGCGGCACCTTGCGAAGGCTTCCCGTGACGGGCGCCGATGGCGGGGTCGCGTCACTGGCGTCCTGGCTCGCCTCCTGGTCGACCTTCGGCGAGTACGGCGCGAGGTACGGCGACACGGGAATCGACTCCGAAGCGGGGTTGGCGTCAGGCGCGGAGACAACTTCGATCTCCGTGGTGACGGGGGCCGTCGGGAAAGTCTCCGCGGCATCGGGCATGGTGACGGCGGGAACCAGTTCCACGTCGTCGGCCTCGATGGGCGTGGGCACCTCAGCGCGAGTCGCGGCGCCCGGCTTGGGAGGCTTGGCGGGGGTGAGCCCGTGCGTGTCGAACACGGATTGTGCGCGCTCTTCGAGCTCGGGGGCGGAGGGCGTGTTGGGCGTGATCGTGGGCCCCTCCGAGTCAGCGCCGTGGCCCTCGGCGGTCGGCAAATCGTCCTGCGGGGTTACGCGTTGCCATTGCGAGGCGCGCCTCGACGTGTCGGACTCAGGTGCCATGCCGCCAGCCTACGGCGAAAACCCCCGTTTCTGCCGCGTTCCCTGCGGGTGCGTGTCCGATCGCTCGGATACCGTGATCCCCATGGCCACCACCACCCGCAAGTCGAAGCCCGCCTACCGCTGTACTGAGTGCGGATGGATGGCGGTGAAGTGGGTGGGCCGATGCGGCGAATGCCAGGCCTGGGGGACCGTCATCGAGAACGGCGCGGCGCCCGCCGGCCCCGCGACCAAGGCCACGGCGGCGTCCCAGCCGGCGGTGCCCATCTCCGAGGTTTCGCAGACCGCCTCGGAGCGAGTCCCCACCGGAGTCGGCGAGTTTGACCGGGTGCTGGGGGGCGGACTAGTGCCCGGCGCCGTGATCCTGCTCGCGGGGGAGCCTGGGGTCGGCAAGTCCACGCTGCTGCTCGACGTAGCCGCGCGCGCAGCCCGGGGCGGCCGGAAGGTGCTCTACGTGAGCGGCGAGGAGTCGGCCGGACAGGTGAGGCTGCGAGCCGAGCGCATCGGCGCGCTGGAGCCCGGCCTGCTGTTGGCGGCGGAGACGGACCTAGGCGCCGTCCTCGCGCACCTCGACGCGCAGCAACCCGACATGGTGATGGTGGATTCCATCCAGACCATCGCCTCGGCCCAGATCGAGGGCACGCCCGGCGGGGTCGGCCAGGTCCGCGAGGTCGCTTCCGCGCTGATCCAGGCGGCCAAGACGCGCGGATTCCCCATGGTGCTCGTGGGTCACGTCACCAAGGATGGCTCGATCGCGGGGCCGCGCATCGTGGAGCACCTGGTGGACGTGGTGTGTCAGTTCGAGGGTGAGCAGCACTCCCAATTGCGCCTGTTGCGGGCCATCAAGAATCGCTTCGGTTCCGTGGACGAGGTGGGCTGCTTCCAGCTGGTCGATGCGGGAATCGAGGGGGTGAGCGACCCGTCGGGCCTGTTCCTGTCGCGGGAGACCACGCCCGTGCCCGGCACCTGCGCGACCATCACGATCGACGGCAAGCGGCCGCTGCCAGCGGAGATCCAGGCGCTCGTGGCGCCTAGCGCCCTGAGCAACCCGCGTCGCGCCACGTCCGGAATGGACACCTCGCGGGTCGCGATGATCCTCGCGGTGCTGCACACCCGGGTGGGGGTCGCGGTGGCCGCGGACGACGTCTACGTGTCGACGATCGGCGGCGCACGGGTGACGGAGCCGGCTGCCGACGTCGCGCTCGCGCTGGCCCTGGCTTCCGCACGCTCGGACAGGGCAGTGCGCGACGGCTGGGTCGCGGTGGGAGAGGTCGCGCTGTCAGGGGCGCTGCGCCCGGTCTCCGGAACGGCGCAGCGGGTGGCGGAGGCCGCCCGTCTTGGCTTCACGGACATCGTTGTGCCTACGGCGGTGGGAGGGAGCACCGTTCGGGACAAGGCCCCCGCGGGGATCCGCGTGCATCAGGCCTCCACGCTCCGCGAGGCTGTCGCTCTCGCGTTGCCCCCTCGCGGCTGACGGCTGACGGCGGTCGGCTTACGGCTTATGGCGAGCAGTTAGCGGCCAGCGGCCTGCGCGGTACCGCGGACTACTCGAGGGTGAAGACGGCTGGTTCGCTCTGGATCCCCTGAACGGTGACCGTGGCGTTATAGGTGCCCGCACCGGGGACCGCGGTCTCCGTCGCGCAGTCGGGAAGCGAACGCTGCCTGTTCCACGTGATCGCCAGGTCCTCGCTCGCGCCTGGTTCCAGGACCAGCTGAGTCGACGCGATGGTGTTGTCGTCGGGGCAGTCCATCGAGCTGTAGATGCGGTCGTCGCCGGAGGTGATGAGCAGCTCCGTGCCGTCGGCGTCGGTGTCGATCAGGCACGCGCTGGACCCGGTCTGCGCGAGGCCGACGTCAAAGACGGGTAGGGCGTCCGCCCCGACCGAGGCGGGATTGGCGGTGGTAGTGATGCCGATGTCGTCCGAGCCGCACGCACGCGAGGCCGAATCCCCCGAGCCGCTCGCGGCGGCGGGAGACGCGGAGGTGGTGGCTGCCGGCGAGGAATCCGTGGGCGCGCCGGAGTCGTCGCCTCCGGTGGCCGCTGAGATCAGGAACCAGATCACGAGTATCACGGCGACGATGCCGACGACCGCTATGAGGCGTCGCTTCCAGTAGACCTGGGCAGGCTCGTCCCCGATGGGGTTGCGCAAACCGTCCATGATTCCTCCTCGGACTCATATCAACGTTAACCGCGTGGCGGGCTGGAACAATGTAGCCATGCCGAAACGAACGCAAGCCGCTCCCGCCCGCGGCGACGGCCCGGTGGCGGCCGTGGGCCAGGCGCGGGACACGGCAATGGTCGCTTCGGTGTCGGCGTGGTTCCAGGCGCAGGCGCGCGACCTGCCCTGGCGACTCGAGGAGTGTTCGCCCTGGGGCGTGCTGGTGAGCGAGGTCATGCTGCAGCAGACGCCCGTGGTGCGGGTCGAGCCGGTGTGGCGCGAATGGATGCTGCGCTGGCCGACCCCCGCTGCGCTGGCCGCGGCCGCGCAGGCGGACGCCGTGCGTGCCTGGGGGCGCCTGGGCTACCCCCGACGCGCTCAGCGGCTTTGGGAGTGTGCGCGCGCCATCGTCAGCCGTCACGAGGGCGAGGTTCCCCGCGCTCACGAGGACCTGCTGGCCCTGCCCGGCGTCGGCGACTACACGGCCTCCGCGGTGAGGGCGTTCGCGTTCGGCGAGCGCGCGGTGGTCTTGGACACCAATATCCGCAGGGTGATCGGGCGCGCCTGGCACGCCAGCGCGCTCCCGGCGGCACACCTGACGCGCCCCGAGCGCGAGTTCGCGGCCGGCCTGGTTCCGGCCGATGCGCCGGCCGCCGCGGCGTGGAACGCGGGTTCGATGGAGCTTGGGGCCCTGGTCTGCACGGCGCGGGTCGCCCGCTGCGAGGAGTGTCCGCTGTCCTCCGAGTGCGCGTGGCTTGCGGCCGGCAAGCCGGGCCTGGACGAGGCCCCGCGGCGCACGCAGGCTTGGCACGGGACGGATCGCCAGGTGCGCGGGAGGATTCTCGCGGTGCTGCGCGAGGCATCGGCGCCGGTCAATGTCACCGGCCTGGCCGTGCTGGAGGACGTTGAGCCGGGACAGCTGGACCGCTGCATCGGCTCGCTGGTGGAGGACCGGCTGATCGCCTTGGTTGACAAACGAAAAGGCGCGTACACCCTCGGCTGAGGATGCACGCGCCTAGACGGACTGCGTTGTGCGCTACGCGCCCTTGTGGGTGGCGTGGATCGCGTACGGCTCGATGGCCGCGATCTCGTCATCCGTGAGCGGCGCGAAGTCCAGCGCGCCCACGGTGTCGCGCAGTTGGGCCACGGACGATGCGCCCACCAGGGCGGACGTGACGCGGTCACCGCGAAGCACCCACTGGACGGCCATCTGCGCGAGCGTCTGGCCGCGGCCCTCGGCAATGTCGTTGAGCTTGCGGGTGCGCTCCAGGTACGTCTCGCTGATCTGCTTCTCGGACAGGAACTGCGAGTGCGTCGCGCGCGAGCCCTCGGGGACGCCCTTGAGGTAGCGGTTGGTGAGCATGCCCTGCGCGAGCGGGGAGAACACGATCGAGCCGACGCCCTCCGCCTCGAGCACGTCGAGCAGGCCCTTATCGGGGGTGCGCTCGTACATGCTGTACGGGAACTGGTGGATCAGCATCGGGGTGCCCAGGTGGCGCAGGATACGGATCGCCTCGAGGGTGTCCTCGGGCCCGTAGTTGGAGATGCCGGCGTATAGCGCCTTGCCGGAGCGAACCGCGTAGTCGAGCGCCATCATCGACTCCTCGATGGGGGTGTCGGGGTCAGGGCGGTGGTGGTAGAAAACGTCCACGTAGTCCAGGCCCATGCGCTTCAGCGACTGGTCCAGCGAGGACAGCAGCGACTTGCGCGAGCCCCACTCGCCGTACGGGCCGGGCCACATGTAGTAGCCGGCCTTGGTGCTGACCAGGATCTCGTCGCGATACGGCTGGAGGTCCGCAGCGAACACGCGGCCAAAGTTCTCCTCGGCGCTGCCCGCGGGCGGGCCATAGTTGTTGGCCAGGTCGAAGTGCGTGATGCCCTGGTCGAAGGCGTCGAGGATGATCTCGCGCTGAGTGTCCAGCGCGTTCGCGCCGCCGAAGTTCTGCCACAGGCCCAGGCTCACGCCGGGCAGGCGCAGACCGGACTTGCCGCAGCGGCGGTAATTCATGTTGTCGTAGCGGCCCTCGTAGGCCTGGTGTGGTGTTTGAGTCATGCGATCCAGCCTACGCGCTGGGTCCGGTGGGACCCACACAGAAAAGTGTCCCGGCCTCCATGCGGAGGCCGGGACACTTTCGTTGTTCAGATTTGGATCGGCGACTACTCGCCAGTGTCCTTGGGGACGTTCTGGCCAGCACCCGGAGCCGCGTCGGCGGGCTCGTGCTCGATCGTGATCGGGGTGTCGGTGATGTCGTCCTTGGTCAGGCCCTCGAACGTGAACTTAGCCTGGCTGCCTTCACCCTCGACGTCCACGCGGATGATCTGACCCGCGGTGATCTCGCCGAACAGGATCTTCTCGGACAGCGCATCCTCTAGTTCGCGCTGGACTGCGCGGCGCAACGGCCGGGCTCCCAGCACGGGGTCGTAACCCTTCAGGGCGAGCAACTGCTTGGCCGCGAAGGTGAGCTCGATGCCCATGTCGCGGTCCTGCATGCGCTCGTCGAGGCGGGCCACCATGAGGTCCACGATCTTGACGATCTCGTCCTGCGTGAGCTGCGGGAAGACCACCACGTTGTCGACGCGGTTGAGGAACTCGGGCTTGAAGTGATCCTTCAGCTTGGTGTTCACCAGCTTGGTCATCTCTTCGTAGCTCTGGCCACCCTCGGTCGCGACCGAGAAACCGGTCGCCTGGCGACGCGAGATCGTGTCGGCTCCCAGGTTGGTGGTCATGATGATGATGGTGTTCTTGAAGTTGACCTCACGGCCCTGAGCATCGGTCAGCTTGCCGTCTTCCAGGATCTGGAGCAGCGAGTTGAAGATGTCGGGGTGGGCCTTCTCGACCTCGTCGAACAGCACCACGGAGAACGGCTTGCGGCGGACCTTCTCGGTCAGCTGGCCACCCTCTTCGAAGCCAACGTAGCCGGGAGGGGCACCGAAGAGGCGAGCCACGGTGTGCTTCTCGCCGTACTCGGACATGTCGAGGCTGATCAGCGAATTTTCGTCGCCGAACAGGAACTCAGCCAGTGCCTTGGCCAGCTCCGTCTTACCGACACCGGTGGGGCCGGCGAAGATGAACGAGCCACCAGGACGCTTGGGGTCCTTGAGTCCGGCGCGGGTGCGACGGATTGCCTGCGACAGCACCTTGACGGCCTGGTTCTGGCCGATGACGCGCTTGCCGAGCTCGGCTTCCATCTGCAGCAGACGCGAGGACTCGTCGGAGGACACTCGCGCAACGGGAACACCCGTCGACATCGCGAGGACTTCCGCGATCAGGTCCTCGTCAACTACTGCGGCGACATCGAGGTCGCCTGACTTCCAGGCCTCCTCCTTGTCGGAGCGTTCCTCGTTGAGGCGTCGCTCCACGTCGCGCAGTGACGCGGCCTTCTCGAAGTCCTGATCGTCTATTGCCGATTCCTTGTCGCGGCGCACGTTGGCGATCTTGTCGTCCAGGTCGCGCAGCTCGGGCGGGCTGGTCATGCGGCGGATGCGCAGTCGCGCGCCAGCCTCATCGATCAGGTCGATCGCCTTGTCCGGCAGGAACCGGTCGGAGATGTAGCGGTCCGCCATGGTCGCGGCGGCCACGAGAGCGCCGTCCGTGATGGTCACGCGGTGGAAGGCCTCGTAGCGGTCACGAAGGCCCTTCAGGATCTCGATCGCGTGCGACAGCTCCGGCTCGGGGACCTGAATGGGCTGGAAGCGGCGCTCAAGGGCGGCGTCCTTCTCGATGTGCTTGCGGTACTCGTCGAGCGTGGTGGCGCCAATGGTCTGGAGCTCACCTCGCGCAAGCATCGGCTTCAGGATGGAGGCGGCGTCGATCGCGCCCTCGGCGGCACCGGCACCCACCAGGGTGTGGATTTCGTCGATGAACAGGATGATGTCGCCGCGCGTGCGGATCTCCTTGAGAACCTTCTTGAGGCGCTCCTCGAAGTCACCGCGGTAGCGCGAACCGGCAACCAGTGAGCCGAGGTCAAGCGTGTAGAGGTGCTTGTCCTTGAGAGTCTCCGGCACGTCTCCGCGGACGATCGCCTGGGCGAGGCCCTCGACGACGGCGGTCTTGCCGACGCCGGGCTCGCCGATGAGGACCGGGTTGTTCTTGGTCCGGCGAGACAGCACCTGCATGACGCGTTCCATGACGAGCTCGCGGCCAACGACCGGGTCGAGCTTGCCCTCGCGCGCTGCCTGCGTGTAGTTACGGCCGAACTGGTCCAGGACCGTCGAGCCGGCGGGGGTGCCCTCTGCGGGGCCGCCTCCTGCGGTCGCGGGCTCCTTGCCCTCGTAGCCGGACAGCAGCTGGATAACCTGCTGGCGAACGCCGCCCAGGTCTGCTCCGAGCTTGCCGAGCACCTGTGCTGCTACGCCTTCACCCTCGCGGATGAGGCCCAGCAGGATGTGCTCGGTGCCGATGTAGTTGTGGCCGAGCTGCAGCGCCTCGCGCAGTGACAGCTCGAGTACCTTCTTGGCGCGGGGCGTGAAAGGGATGTGACCGGAGGGAGCGTGTGAGCCCTCGCCGATGATCTCCTGTACCTGCTCGCGCACGCCGTTGAGCGAGATGTCCATCGCTTCAAGTGCCTTGGCGGCGACGCCTTCGCCCTCGCGGACGAGGCCCAGCAGGATGTGCTCCGTGCCGATGTAGTTGTGGTTGAGCATGCGCGCCTCTTCTTGGGCGAGCACCACTACACGTCGGGCCCGATCGGTAAACCGTTCGAACATTTCATCCTCCTTCGTCGTCCGGCGGGTGCCGGGGTCTCCACGGTTTCCCATGGTGTTGCACCCAGGCTAACCACGGTGAGGGGGTACTTATTGCGATGTTCGCCAGGGGCGTGACAACCGTGACCTTGCCGACACCGTGCTGAAGCCGTGCCTCAGGGGGCGCTCGAGCCGTGCTCGGCGTCGGCGGTGACGCACGTCTGTGGCGTAGCGGTTGACACCTCGGCGTCGGCAGGCTTATCGTTTATCGATAACAACGATTATCGATAGGGAGAAGATCATGAACGAAGTTAGTCGCCTCGACCGATCCGACCGGATCGGAATGTATCTGTCCGTAGTTCTAGTGTTAGTCACGGCCAGCCTCGCGATCGCCGCCGCAGTCCGCCGCCTGATCGAGGTAGCGCCAGGCACCGATGTGCCCGTCACGGTGCCCCTCGCCAACGTCCCCACCGCGGTTCCGGTGGGGCCCAACAGCGCACTAGTAGGTGCGACGATCGATTCGGCCACGATCATCGTCCCCAACCCGGCGTCGGCGACCCTCTTCGCCCTCTACGCGCAGCCCATCTGGATGGCGCTCGCTATCTGTGCGGGGATGACTATTGCCGCGCTGTTCTTCCTGCGGCTGGCCCGCGGTCGAGCCTTCTCCAAGGGCGCTTCAGGGCTGGCCTACGGGGGTGCCCTCGTCATCATGGCGGGTTGGTTCGGGTGGACCATCCTGACCAACATGACGACCAACGGAGCACTGTCCGCCGTAAGTGACTACACCTATGACTCCGTCCAGTTCGAAGGTGGACTGGCACCAGCACTCGTCGCCATGATCGTGGCATCCATCGGTGCTGCACTTCAGATCGGCGAACGACTCCTGCGCGAAACAGAGGGCCTCGTATGAGCCCCGCGGAGCCAGACGATCAGCAGATCCACTGCCGCCTGGACGACCTGTTGGAGGCGCGGGGCATGACCCTCACCCGCCTGAGCGAACTCGTAGGGGTCTCGGTGGTCAACCTGTCAGTGCTCAAGAACGACCGCGCGCGCGCGATCCGCTTCTCGACCCTGGCAGCAATCTGCCAGGCGCTCAACTGCGACGTGGGCGACCTGCTCGTAACGTCTTAGAGTCACGCGCGTAGGCGCAAACTATTGCGCCTAGATATGTCTAAGGGCCTAGAGATGCCTAAGACTCGGCGTGCCCGCGCTTCTTGCGCCACTTCTGACGCCACGGCTCGGGGAAGAGGAAGCCAGCAATGGCGTCCGAGATGCTGACGATTGCCTCAAGGATCATGTCAGGCCTCCACGAGGATGGTGATGGGCCCGTCGCCCACCAACTCGACGTCCATGTGGGCGCCGAAGACGCCGGTACCTACCGTGAGTCCGAACTCCCGCAACGCGGTGACGACGCCTTCTACGAGCGGCTCGGCGACGGGGCCGGGCGCTGCGCCGTTCCAGGACGGCCTGCGCCCCTTCTTCACGTCCGCGTACAGCGTGAACTGGCTGACCACAATGACGGGCGCGTCCACGTCGCTCGCCGACAGCTCGCCGTTCAGGATCCGCAGTTCCGCGATCTTGCGGGCGATGATGTCGACCTGCTCGGCGCCGTCGTCGTGCGTGACGCCGACCAGCGCGACGATGCCCTGGCGGTCGAACTGCGCCACCACCTCGCCGGCGACTGTCACCGACGCGCGCGAGGCGCGCTGCAGCACGGCTTTCACGGGCGGCCGATGCGTGGTTCAGTCATGAGTCGCGAGGCCAGTTCCGGGCCGCTACCAGGTGCCGCTGTTGTTGCTGCGCGGTCCGCGCGAGCCCCCGGAGTATCCCGAGACCTTGGGCTTGACGTCCACGAGATAGAAGATGACGGCCGCCAGAGCGATCAACCCGAGCAGGCCCACCGTCCCACCACCGTTGCCGAGCGGCCACGGCAGGCTGACAAAGGCGATCAGCGCCGCCACGAGCATGATGATCAGCCACAGCGCCTTGTTCTGCTTGCCGGCCGCGCGAAACGCGGGATCCGGCGTCCTGGCAGCGTGGACGACGGCAAAGATGGACGCGATGAACGCCGCGAGCGAGATCACCAGGATGACGGCGGCCTGAAGGAATGCAAACATGCCCCCTACGCTAACGCAGGCGGCAGCACCAGTAACCCCTCCGCGCTCGCGGCGCTCGCGAGCCCGCGGTCCCAGGCCGCGAAGACCGGCCTCGCCTCGGCGAAGAGTAGTGCGCTCGCGAGGTGAATCGCATCGCCCGCCCGCAACGGGCGACGGTCGGTCAACGCCCCGGCGGCGTCGGCGACCTTGGCGGTCACCTCCACCTTGTACAGGCCCGGCCACAGTTCGTCCCAGCGCTCGCGCGCGTGCGCGGCGGGGGCGGCGTCAATGCGGCCGATGCGCTCGGCGGAGGCGAGCACCGAACGAACCTCGGCATCGGCGATGCGGGAGGTGATCAGCGCATCGGCGTGCTTCCAGAGGCCCACGACCAGGGGCGTGCCCGTCTCGAGCACGCACAACTTCACCAGCGCGGACGTATCGAAATAGACCAGCGACATGAGCTACCGACGCAACCGGCCGAGCAGGCTGGACAGCGCGTCCTTGGCCGCCTCCGCCTGGGGCAGGCGGGGCACGGCGCGGTCCTCGGCCGGGGGCGAGATCAGCCCCTCGCCCGCCAATTTGGCTAGCAGCGTTGCGCCCTCGACGCCGGTGAGCCGGGCGACCGGCACGCCGTCCTCGGTGATGACGACGTCTTTGCCCGCCCGCGCGCTGGTGAGCGCTGCGCCGAGGCCTGAACTCAGTTCATCTACGGTGATGTCCACGCTTTCACCGTACTCCCGCCGTGCCCGCCTCGCTGGGAAGCGGGGCGTGGCGGTCGCGCGGTTGCCCTGGTGGGCTACTCCTCGGGCAGGTCTCCGCCGTCTGCGGTGCAACCCTTACCCATGAGCATGCCCTTCATCGTGGGGCCGGGCTTGGCGGGGCGGTCCGCTGAGAACCCGTCCGCATTCACGATCAGATCCTGGTTGGCCGCAACGTCCCCGCCATCGGTGGGCACATTCAGGGTCGCCGAGGGATCCGTGGATCGCTTGATCATCGCGAGCGCGATGGGTCCGTACTCGTAGTGGCGGCCCACGGAGGTGATGCGGCCGGCCAGCTTGGCGTCGTCGCCCTCGCCCAGGAACACCTGGGCCCCCAGCTCGGGGATCGCGTGGCTGGAGCCATCCAGGTGGAGCATGGTGAGTCGGCGCGGAGGCCGTCCCACGTTGTGAACCTTCGCGACGGTCTCCTGGCCGCGGTAGCAGCCCTTGTGGAGGTGGACGGCGGTGCGCAGCCAGTCCAGCTCGTGGGGAAGCGTGGTCTCGTCAACCTCGTGGCTCGCGCGGGGTCGGTAGGCCGCGATGCGGGCGGCCTCGGTGGCCCACGTCCCGACTAGCGACCAGCCGGCCTCGAGGCGAGCGTCAATCTCTGATTCGAGGGTGGCGCGGGGGACGATGACTAGCCGCCAGGCGCGCGCGTCGCCGGGGTGCTCGGACGTGTCCGCCGCGTAGGTGGTGCCGCCGTCGCTGATGTGCGGCCAGGGGTCAACCCACGTGACGGGCTCGCCCAACGCCGCAGGAGAGGAGATGGCCTCGCCGATGGCCGCCCATTCGCCAGTGACGTCGGCCACCTCTACGCGCAGCATGAACTTCATGCGCTCGAGGAACGTGGCCAGGCCGGTGGGGGTCTCGGTGATGAGCCACGCGGTTTCGCCGTCGTCCACGACGCCGGCGACGTGCTCGATGCGTCCCTGCGGGGTGAGGATCATGAGCTCGGTGCTGACGCCGGGAGCCAGTGCGGCTACCTCCTGAGTGGTCAGGGAGTTCAGCCAGGTCAGCCTGTCGGGCCCGGAAACCGTGATGATTCCCAGGTGCGACTGGTCGGATACCGCCCGCCCGGCGGCGAGCGCTCGCTGCTCCGCGGCGGGGTCGCCGTAGTGCCAGGCCACCCCGGCATCGGCTCCTGCATCGGGAACGGCGCCGTGACGCATGAGCATCGGCGAGGTAAGAGTGGGGGAGGTCATACTGGGTGAACGTTCGCGGGGCGCTGAGGATTCCGCGCGTCTGAAGTCTCCACGCTAGGAGTCCGCGTCGGAGTCGTCGCCGGACGGCGCCGAGTCGGCCACGGGAGAGGCGTCATCGCCATTGGCGGCGCCTGAGCCATCTACCCGAGCTCCGGTGGCGTCCGTCACGCGGGACAGCCGAGCGGAGGCGTAGGACTGGAGTTCGTGGCCGAAGGCCGCAAGGTCCCAGGCCCACATCAGTTCGCCCTGGACATTGCCGTACAGGCGGGTCGCGCCGTTGACTTCCGCGGCGGACTCGGTGCGCGCCATGACGTCCGTCGCTAGGTCGACGCGGCCGTTGCCGATGGCGCCGACGTACACGGCAACCAGGCCCGCGGCGTCGGCCATGACCACTTCGAGCGGGTGTTGGAAGTCCTTGAGTTCGATGCCTTCAGGGGTGCTAGGCGCAATGCGCCAGAAGCCAGACTCGACGGACCAGACGTGTCCCACCTCGCCGTCCATGCCGATCGTCGTGATCGTGGACAAGTACGTGAGGTACGGGCCGCCGTCATGAGTGAACGACATTTCCTGACGGAAGTCGGACGCCGGGATATCCGGGTAGTCGATGACGCCGTGGCCGGCCCATGTTCCGACCAGCCAAGCGAGCGGGTAGATCTCAGGGGCGAGGTCCTCGGGGATGGTGAAGGTCATCGCTTGGGGACCCTGAGTAGTCGCCAGGCAACCACTCCCGCAATCCAGGCGACGGCGAGGAAGGACGCCACGGCTAAGGCGATGAAGGTGGCTTCGAGTGCGGTCATAGACCGAGTCTAACTGCCGTCTAGGACAGGCCCCAAAGACTCGCTACGCGTTGCGCGTGGTGGAGCGCTTCACGAGCAGGTAGATCTCGCAACCGAGGCAGAAGTTGAAGACGGCGTTGAGGAAGGCGGCCGCGGCCACGAACCCGGCGAAGACGAAGAAGCCGACGTCAGAACCGAGCGCCCCAAAGATCACCGCGAGCACGGAGAACGCGAGCCCAACCTGCTGCGCGAAGCGGGGGGCACGGAAGGACTCCGTCTCGGTGGGAGGGCTGAGGCGCGGTCGTACCAGGCGCTTGAAGATGGCGGCCTGCGCTGTGGCCTGCGGGCCGATCACTGCGCCGGGCACGAACAGCAGCGCGAGCACGGCCATGATGACCACGCCCTCGGCGGTGGCGCCCATGACGAGCGCGATGAGCGCGAGGACGAGGGTGATGGCGGCGCCGAAGCGCGGGCCGCGGGGGTCGATCTGCAGGTCGCCCGATGCGGGGACTGCGTCGGTGACGGGGCTTTCGTTGGTCATGGTGATCCTCCTGGGGGAAAGTTTAGGTGGTGCGGGATTAGATCGAGTAGGGAGCGGTCTCGGGCGGTGCCGCCTCGAGTGCCTCACGGGCCTGCATGACGCTAGGCGGCCCGGACATTCGCGCGACGACCACGCCATCGGTGTTGAGCACCAGCACGGTGGGCGTGCGCATCACGTCGAACTGGCGCGCCAGGTCCAGGCGCACGGAGGCGTCGATCTCGATGTGAGTCACGTCCTCGTACTCGCTCGCGACCCGCTTAAGCAGCGTCGCCGTCCCCGGGCACTTCGCGCATAACGGCGTGGAGAACTGGACGAAGGTGGCCCGGAAGCCGCGCTGAGCCCCGAGCGTCTCGCTAGAAACGGAGCCGGGGACTTCGACGCGACGCACGACGCCGTTGCGGCGCGACCACCACAGATAGGCGAGCGAGGCGACGGCCAGCAGGCCGACGATGAGGATGATTCTGATGAGCATGTGCTGATCCAAGCGGTAAGGGTGGGTGGGCACAGGGTCTGCGCGCCAAGTAGATTCCAGCGGCACGATGCCGCTAGCCCACGAGCAGGCGTCCCGCCAAATACACGAGGATGCCTGATACCAGAACAGGCGTGATGCCCGATGCTATTCCCGCCATTACTGTGCGGGGTCGCGGTTCGCGACGGTAGAGCTCGTTGGTGAGCACCACAGTGACGGCGCACGCGAGGCCGACGAGCGCGCCCCCCCACCAGCCGATGGAGGGTAATAGGTAGCCCATGCCGAGGCCAACGGCCACTCCCAGGACGATGGTGAGCACCGCATTGATGTTGGCATTCGCGGTCAGTACAGCGGCGACCGCGGCCACCGCCAGCGCGACGCCTCCGGCCACCACGAGGTCGTCGGCGCCTACGGTTCGGTTGGCGGCCAGCCAGGCTGCGCCGGAGGTGGCGATCGCGCCACCCGCGGCCGTTCCCGACACGGACGTCACCGCGTGGCCGCGCTCCGAGGCAAAGAAAATCTCCGAGGCGAGCGCCGCCAGGGTCACGGCGGCGACCGCGATGACCATGTAGCGCAGGTACGGCTCGCTGCGGCCCAGGATCACCGCTACGAGCGCGAGGGCGCCGCCGCCCGCGACTACAAACGAGCTGACGGTGGTGCGGGAAATGTGTGCGAGGTGGGGCCAACCCCACGCCAGCACAACTACCAGCGCAAAGATGCCGAGCGCGAGGTACCGGGTGCCTAAAAAGCCGGTTCCGGCGATCACGGCAGCCGCAAGGGCCGTGATTGTTGCCCGCGTGGTGGGAATCATGGTGGTTAGTCTCTCATTAGTCGCGCCGGTAAAGTATTGCTATTCGGAGGTGGCTATGGCCGACCTATTAGTACTGACGGCTTCCACGGATGGACCTAACGAGGTCCTGCCCGCACTGGCGCTGTTATCTCACCGCGCCCGCGTAGTAGCGCCGGAGCCCTCCGCGATGCTTGAGGCGATGGATGCTGATGTGCTCCTCGTCGATGCGCGCGAGGACCTCGCGGAGGCCCGCAACAACTGCAAGCTCATCCAGGTCACCGGGGTAGCCGTGCCGCTGCTCTTGGTACTGCACGAGGGCGGCATGTCGATCGTAAATGCGGACTGGGGCGCCGACGACGTGGTGCTAGCCGGGGCCAGCCCGGCCGAGGTCGAGGCGCGCATCCGCCTGCTCGCGGGCCGCGCTAGCCAGGCAGACCCCCTCGCGAAGGCCTCAGAGTTCTCCTCCGGGGACCTCACCGTCGACGTAGGCGGCTACACCGCTCGTCTCAAGGGTGTCCCGCTCGACCTCACCTACAAGGAGTTCGAGCTCATCAAGTACCTGATGCAGCACCCCGGTCGTGTTTACACGCGAGACCAGTTGCTGCAGGAGGTCTGGGGATTCGACTACTACGGCGGCACGCGGACCGTGGACGTCCACGTGCGACGCCTGCGCGCGAAGCTCGGTTCCGAGCACGAGCACCTCATCGGCACCGTGCGCAACGTCGGCTATCGATTCGACCCGCCCACTCCCAAGGCCACGACGATAGCGGGCGCGGCCTCCAGCCCTTCGGCTTAGGTACGCTAGAGGCCACTTCACTCACCGCCACCTAAGGGGAAATCTTGGCACGCACCGCCACTCGACGGCTCTTTTCCAAGCTGACGCCGTCTAGCGAACGCACCATCTCAGATGTACTGCGCACCGAGCGAGCCGGCGGAATCCTGCTGCTGATCGGTACGGTCATAGCGCTGTTGTGGGCCAACTCCGCGTTTGCCGACTCCTACGAAGCGATGCGCAACATCACCTTTGGTCCCGAGGCGTTGCACCTGAACCTCTCCCTTGAGGACTGGGCGAAGGACGGCCTCCTCGCGATCTTCTTCTTCGTGGTGGGCCTCGAGCTCAAGCGCGAGATCGTGGCCGGCGAACTGCGCCGTCCCGCTACGGCGATCGTCCCGATCGTTGCCGCGATCGGCGGCATGGCCGTTCCCGCGATTCTCTACGTCGTGGTGAACACCGTCCAGAGCGGCGGCTCGCTCGACGGCTGGGCCGTCCCGACGGCCACCGACATCGCCTTCGCGATCGCCGTCCTGGCCGTGGTGGGACGCTGGTTGCCGAACGCCCTGCGCGCCTTCCTGCTCACGCTCGCGGTAGTCGACGACCTGTTGGCCATCATCATCATCGCGGTGTTCTTCACGGACGAGGTTCAGTTCCAGTGGCTCGCGGCCTCCGCGGCCTGCATCGTCGTCTTTGGCCTGATCGCTCGCAAGGGCTTCACCAATCCCTTTGTGCTCGTCCCGCTCGGCATCGTCGCGTGGGCGTTTATGCACGCCTCCGGCGTGCACGCCACGATCGCGGGTGTCGCGCTCGGACTCGTGGTCCCCGCCATCGCGCGTAAGGGCCAGACCACGTCGCTCGCGGAGCACTGGGAGCACGTGTGGCGCCCGTTGTCCTCGGGTCTCGCGGTGCCGGTATTTGCGCTCCTCGCGGCCGGTGTCGTGATCAACGCCGAGGCGCTCGCCACTGCCGCTAGCGACCCCGTCGCCCAGGGGGTGGTGGTGGGCCTCGTCATTGGTAAACCACTGGGCATCGTGCTGGCGACCTTCCTCGTAGCCACCTTTACCAAGGCGCAACTCGACCAAGGATTGTCCTGGTGGGACGTCACCGGCATGGGCTTCCTGGCGGGAATCGGGTTCACCGTGTCCCTGCTGATCGGAGACCTCGCGTTCTCTGGCGAGAGAGTGGATGAGGTCAAGGTCGCGGTGCTCTTCGCGTCACTTACCGCGGCAATCCTCGGCGCCGCGATTCTGATCTGGCGCGACCGGCATTATCGGAAGCTGTACACCAAGCGCACCACTCCGCTGCCGGACAACCGGCTTGGCTCCAAGAGCGACCTCGAGAAGGACCTCCGCAAGCGCGGCGAGACCGTTCCGGAGTCAGACGAAGCCAACTCGGCGAACTCTTAGCAGTCGGCTTGCGGCGACCTCGTGCCGCCGCAAGCCGCTCGCTTGCTGCCGGTCACTGCACGCTGGCCGCGCTCGAGGTCCTCACGACCACGTGCACCGCGGGACGTCCCTAGTCGCGAACCTTCGCGCCGGGGGCGCTCGGGCACAGATGGGCGATCTCGCACGCCCCGCATTCGGGCTTGCGCGCCTTGCATCGGCGGCGCCCGTGGAAGATCACGCGGTGCGACCACAGCGTCCATTCGCGGCGCTCGATCAGCGCCATGAGGTCTCGCTCGACCGCGACGGGGTCCTCGTTGACGGTGAGGCCCAGCCTGCGCGCCAGCCGGCCCATGTGCGTATCCACCGTGATGCCGGGTACGTCGAAGGCATTACCCAACACCACGTTCGCGGTCTTGCGGCCCACGCCGCGCAGCGTGACGAGGTCGCTCAGGCGCCCGGGAACCTCCCCGTCGAAGCGCGTGACGATGTCGTGGCTCAGCGCCAACAGCGACTCCGCCTTGGAGCGGTAGAAGCCGGTCGACCTGATGAGGGTCTCGAGCTCCTCCCTGTCGGCACCCGCGGTGGCCTGCGCATCGGGGAAGCGAGCGAACAACGCCGGCGTGACCATGTTGACCCGGACATCGGTGCATTGCGCTGACAACACGGTCGCCGCGAGCAGCTGGAACGGGGTCTGGTAGTCCAGCTCGCAGTGAGCATCCGGATACACGAGCGCCAGTTCGCGGTTCGCTGCGCGTGCGCGGCGCACGAGCGCCACCGGTGGCGTGCCCTGGTCTGCTTTCGCGACCGTCAACGCGGCTCTACTTCCCATGCGGCAACTGTAGGCGATGCTCAAGCCCGGCCCAGGTCGCGCCGATACTTGGTGAACATGGAGCGGTGAATCTAACCGCATCGGTTGGCTGAGTGAGTGACGAGGAGAGCGCGTGAGTTCTACGACAACTGCCTCGAACGTGACCGAGTTGACGCAGCGGCGGCGGGAGATGCGTCGCGAACTGGCGCGGGTGCGCTGGTGGCGGCGGCTCGCGCAAGCCCGTAGGGAGCTCGTGGTGGCCCAGCTCACGTGTCCGGATCCGCTCGCGGCTACCGGGATGGACGTGACGCTTGCCGCCCTAGCGGCCGATGCTCCGACGTCGCGCGAGTTGGCGGCGACCATTTGGCCTGACGGAAACCGCGCATCGGCGACCAATCTTGACGAAATCACCGCCTTAGACAAGCGTTTGGAGTCGTACGAATCCCGAGTGAGTGAGACCCTAGATACCGTGACTGTGCAAATGGTGAAGGCGATGGGCGACGCCCACAACGATGGAGCGCGCCTCACGGGCGTGAGCCCCAGGACGGTAGGCGCCGATGGCTGAGTCGCCGCGCGAGGAACAACTTCTGCGCTCGTCCCCGCTCTTTGGGGGCATGGACAGCGACAGTGCGCGCTCGCTGATCGCCATGATGACCCGTATCGAACTCACCCGCGGTGAGACGATCTTTAACGAGGGTGACGAGGGCCAGGCGCTCTACATCGTGGTGCGCGGCAAGGTGAAGCTGGCGCGGACCGCGCGCGATGGCCGCGAGAACCTGCTCGCGCTGCTGGGGGTCGGCGACATGCTCGGCGAACTTTCGGTATTCGACCCGGGTCCGCGTTTGTCGCGCGCGCACGCCGTCGAGGACTCCGTCGTCTACGAGCTACCCAAGACGGTGCTCGACCCGTGGCTCGACGACCACCTGGAGATGTCGCGCCACATGCTGCGGGCACTCGCGCAGCGCATCCGCCGCACCTCGAACACCATGGCCGACTTGGTTTTCTCCGATGTGCCCGGCCGTGTGGCCAAGGCCATCTTGGACCTGGGGCACCGGTTCGGTCGTATGGAACGCGGTCACGTGACGGTGCGCCACGGACTGACGCAGGAGGAACTCGCGCAGCTGGTGGGCGCGTCGCGGGAGACCGTCAATAAGGCCCTCGCGGACTTTGCCGCGCGCGGCTGGATCGACGTGCGCATCGGCTCCGTCGAGGTGTACGAGCCCGAACGTCTGCGAGCCCGATCCCGCTAGCTGGAAATAGCTACGGTCAGCTCGATCTCGACGGGCACGTTGAGCGGAAGTGCAGCGACTCCGACGGCGGAGCGCGCATGGCGGCCCGCATCGCCGAAGACCTCGCCGAGGAGCTCTGATGCGCCGTTAATGACGCCTGGCTGGGCGGTGAAGCCGGGGGCAGACGCCACGAATCCGGTCACGCGAATCACCTGGATGATGTTGTCCAGGCCGCCCGCAGCCTCCGCGGCTGCCGCGATCGCGTTCAATACTGAGGCGCGCGCGCACTCCTTGGCGAGCTCGGGAGTGACGTCGCCGTCACGGTCTCCCACTAGCCCCGTCGCGAGCAGTTCGCCATTGACGAGCGGCAACTGGCCGGACGTGTAGACGAGCCCGGCGTGCCTGACCGCGGGGACGTAGACGCCCAGCGGCGTCGCCACCTTGGGCAGCTCCAAACCGGCAGCTGCCAGGCGCTCCGTCGCGGTGGTCATTACCGTTCCCCGCTGGCGCGCTTCATGTAGGCGACGAGCCCGCCGGTGGGCCCTGTCACCACCTGAACGAGCTCCCAGCCATCTTCGCCCCATTGGTCGAGGATCTGCTTGGTAACATGGTCGATGAGCGGCACGGTTGCGTATTCCCACGTAGTCATGGATTGAGCCTATCTCTCTAAAGTGCCGCAACGTATCTCTCATACCAATCGTTAGGTATGCGACGTAAGGTTGGTAAATGGGTTTGTTCACTTCTGATCGCGCGCGCCAGGATGGCCGCGTGACCGTTGTTCAGTTGCTTACAGGGCTGCTGCTGTTCGTGGCGTTCTCCGTCATGGGCGGTTTTTTGATTGCCGGTTTGGCGCTGCCCGCTGTCACAGTGGCGGGTTCAGCAGCTAACGGCACCTCCGACATGTTCCAGGAGCTGCCCACGGAACTGGAGTTCACTGCGCTTCCGCAGCAGTCGAATATCTACGACCGTACGGGCAAGGTGCTCCTCGCGACGTTCTACGATCAGAACCGCGTGGTCGAGCCGCTCGAGGACATCTCGCCCTGGCTGCAGAAGGCGGTCGTGGCGGTTGAGGACAAGCGCTTCTGGGAACACAACGGCGTGGACGGCGAGGGCGTGCTCAGCGCGGCCGTGAAGAACGTCACGACAGACTCGACCCCCGGCGCGTCCACACTCACGCAGCAGCTCATCAAGAACACGCTCCTGCAGAATGCGATCTCCGCGGGTGACGAGGAGGCGCAGAAGGAGGCGACGGAGACGTCGCTGACGCGCAAGATTCGCGAATGGAGCTTGGCTCTCGCGTACGAGGACAGCCTCAACGCTTCGAAGGGCACCACGTGCACCGATAGCCCGGAAGTCGACTGCGGCAAGGAACAGGTGCTCGAGCAGTATCTGAACATCGCGCAGTTCGGCATAAATATCTACGGCGTCGAGGCCGCCTCGGAGTTCTACTTCGGCAAGCCGGCGTCGGAGATTAACGCGATCGAGGCCGCGACCATCGCGGGCATCACGCAGAACCCCTCTAAGTGGGACCCCGACCGCAACCCCATCAATGGCACGGAACGCCGCGACGTGGTGCTGGACCGCATGCACGAGCAGGGCATGATCACCGACGACGAGTACGACGAGTACGTCGCGACTCCGATCGAGGACTACCTGGACATTCACCACCCCAAGTTGTCGTGTGCCGCCGCGACGGACGCGCCGTTCTTCTGCGACTACGTGACCAAGATTGTCAGCACGGACCCCGTGTTCAACACGGATGACCTGGCCCTTAAGGGCAAGGACCTGCTCTCTAAGGGCGGGCTCAACATCATCACCACGCTCGACGTTTCCAAGCAGAGGATCGCGAACGAGGAATTGCGCGACTCGATCCCCTCCGACGACCCCAGCGGCTTCGCGATGGCGCTGGTCGCGCTCGAGCCCACTACGGGTGAGATCCTGACCATGGCGCAGAACCGCGACTTTGATCCGGCAGCGGAGGAGGAGAACTCCACCGCGATTAACTATTCCGTGGACCGTGAATACGGTGGATCCCGCGGATTCTCGCCGGGCTCGACCTTCAAGCCGGTCATCCTCGCCAACTGGTTGGACACCGGGCACGCGCTTAACCAGACCGTGAGCGGAGACATCCGCGCCTGGCCCTCAGAAAGTTGGACTGCCGAGTGCCTGGGCGGCACCCCGTTCGCGGGTCAGCCCGACTGGAAGCCCGCTAACACCGGTGGAACCAGCGCGCGCGCGCAGTCGGTGCTGCTCGCCACCGCCAACTCCGTGAACACGGCTTATGTCGCGATGGCCAACCAGCTCGACCTCTGCGGTGTCCGGGACACGGCGGAGGCGCTCGGCTTCCACCGTGCTGACGGCGCCGACATAGAGATCGTGCCGTCGATGGCGCTCGGTACCCAGAATGCGTCGCCGCTCACCATGGCAAACGTCGCGCAGACCATTGCCAACCACGGCGTCCGCTGCGAGCCCATTGCGATCCTGAGCATTACCGACGCGGACGGCAATAACATTGCGGTGCCGCCCGAGACCTGCGCCGAGGCGATTTCATCACAGGTTGCCGACGGAGTGTCGTACGGCATGCAGCAGGTAATGGAGCAGGGCTCCGGAAAGTACGTGCAGTTGTCCGACGGCCGCGAGTCGGCCGGCAAGACCGGAACCGCCCAGGACAACACCCACCTGTGGTTCATGGGCTTTGCGGACCAGCTGGTTGCGACCGTGTGGATGGGCAACCCCGACAAGGACGTGCCCGCCCAATACATGACGATTGGTGGCCAGTACCACAGCTTCTTCTACGGCTCGACTATCGCGGGCCCCACCTGGAAGAGTTTCATGGACCGTGCGCTCGAGGGCGACCCGAATGAGGCACTGGCGACGCCGAGCGATGAAGTTCTGAACGGTGTCCCGCGCGAGGTTCCCTCGGTGTTGGGCCGGAGCGAGAGCGAAGCCCGAAAGATCCTCAACGACGCCGGGTTCCAGTACCCCGCGAACCCGAGCGTTCGGTACGACCCGAGTGTGACCGCCGGACGAGTCGTCGGGCAGAGCCCGAGGTCAGGCAGCAAGGCGTTGCCGGGTGCGTTCATCGGGATCACTATCTCGACCGACACCCGCCCCTCCTGGTGGTCAAGCTGGCCCAAGGGCTGGGACCCACTGGTGGCGCCGGACGACTACTGGGGCTCATCGTGGCCGCCAGCGGAGTTCGCGAGCAACCCGCCAAACGGCTGGAAGCTTCCGGAGCCCGACCCCGTCGTGACCCCGACGCCCGAGCCGGATTTCCCGACGCCGGGTGACGGCGGCAATAACGGCAACGGCAACGGAAATAACAACTAGCCCGTGACACAAGCGCGAACCATACTCGCGGCCGCAGCGGTTACTGCGGCCGCGGGGATCGCCTGGGGCGTGGTGGAGGCCAACGCGTTCACCACGCGCCGCGTCACCGTCCCCGTGCTGCCGCCGGGGGCCGCGCCCGTTCGGGTGCTGCATCTGTCGGATCTTCACCTGACTCCCCATCAGGAGCGCCGCATCGCGTGGGTGAGGTCGCTCGCCCGCGAGAACGTCGACCTGGTGGTGAACACCGGCGACAACCTGGCTCACGCCGAGGCGGTTCCCGCCGTGACGCGCGCGCTGACGCCGCTGCTCGAGCTCCCAGGGGTGTTCGTGTACGGGTCGAACGACTATTACGGCCCTACGCCCCTGAACCCGTTCAAGTACTTCGCGGGGCCTTCCGAGCTCGAGCCCGCGCGGCCAGCGCTGCCCACCCACGCGTTGACGGCCGTGCTGGAGGGCGTCGGGTGGACGAACCTGAACAACGCCCGTGCCGAGCTCACCGTCGGGGGACATGACCTGTCCTTTGTGGGCATGGACGACCCGCACATCCAGCGCGACGCGATGCCCGCTGACGATGGCGTGCGGGGGGACCTGCACATCGGTGTGGTGCACGCGCCCTACCGGCGCGCGCTAGACGCCCTGCACCGCGACGGCGCGGCCCTGACGCTGGCGGGGCACACGCACGGCGGGCAGGTCTGCGTGCCGGGATTCGGTGCACTGGTGACCAACTGCGACATCGACCGCGCTCGCGTGAAGGGCCTACACGGCTACCCGGGCGCACGGCCCGATGCCGGTGGCGGCGCATCTGGCGACGCGGGTGCTGAGGCTGTTGGAGACGAGTCCATGTGGCTCCACGTGTCCGCCGGGCTGGGTACCTCACCGTATGCGCCGGTGCGGTTCGCGTGCCGGCCTGAGGCCACCGTCCTGACGTTGGTTCCGCGCGCCTTAGGCGCGGTTCGCTTTCCGTCGCCGGGTCGGATATTCTAAGCAGGCTTCAATCGGGGTGTGGCGCAGCTTGGTAGCGCGCGTCGTTCGGGACGACGAGGTCGCAGGTTCAAATCCTGTCACCCCGACTGAGATAGCAATGGAAAGGGCGGGTCGGCCATGAGTCGGCTCGCTTTTTTCATGCCCGGAGGGTGGTGAATCCCTTCTCTGGCGCTAGCTCTGGTCCGTTGTCATGGTTCGAGTCGAGCCGCCCGGGCGCCTGGACACCGCCTCGCACGCGCTGCTGTCGGTGGTGCGCGTCTTCGACGTCTACGAGGGCGTCCACGGCGAGGCCGATCACAAGTCGATGGCGAACTCTCATTCGGGCGCTCGCGTTCAAACTGATCGGGTCCTGCCTGCGCGTAACGCAGGTCGACAAACCTAACGCAAGCGTCGTCGATGGTGGCTGGCAGATGGACACCCTGAGGGACTCAACTTAACTGGCGTACGAGATCGCGCATAGATCGTGCGACATCGCTGTCTCGCTCGCTGCCCTCTGCCGCCGCCACTGTCAGTGTCACGACTTGCGAGTTGCGGCCCTGAACCTCGGCAGTAAGCCAAGCGACCGTTGAGGTGATGAGTTCCGCGTGTGGGGTTGTCCGTGACAGGACGTCCAGGCGTACGCCGATAGCGGTGGCATCACACATCCGTAGGAGCCTAAGTAAGTCGCCGGCATCCTTGGCAATGATTCGTGACTGGTCGGCGGCTTCGAGCCGCTCGCGCAACTTGACCGCCTTTGCAAGGACAAGTGCGGAGGGGCCGGCGACTTTGAGTGCGATTTTCCTTGTATCTAATGAGTTGAGGCTGGAAACGATGTGTTCGGCGTTGTCGATGAGCGCAAGCTCCAGACCCGCAACCCTTCGCGCCGTCTTGGAGTCGTGCCCAGGCAGTGAGGCGCGTCGACGAGAACGGGTTACGACCGCCGCGTCGGGAACCATCAGGTCGACGTGAACATCAAGCGGTGAGTCCCAGCCCCCAGGGTCAAGTGTGGGGAGATAGCCGTGCGAAGTGAGCAATGCGGCGATTTCTGGTTTAGTTGCCAGGAGGTCCGGTGAGATCGCCAGGTCCGCGTCGGTGGTGTACGCGGGAGCGGCAAGGCCCGCTGGTGCATGAAGGTAAACGGCCTGCGCTCCCACAAGGATCAGCGCGTCTCGGTGCGGCTCGAGAATCTCGAGTGTGTCCAAGAGGGTGCGCCGGGCCGCAATGTACTCAGAGGGGATATCCATTAGCGCCCGTTGCTCACGAGTTGCGAAAGAAGGTCTTCGCCTGCTCGCTGGATGAGATCTTCTCCAGCTTGGGTGTGGCGACCGGTGTAGCTGAGAAGGTCGAAGGCGATCCTCCATGGATACGCGCGAGTTCCCGCGGGCGCCATGAAGTAGTCGCTGGTGGTGAACATCCACTGCGCGTCCGCTACCCAGATGTTTCCGTTCCGTGAGTCGGGCTCGAGCTGCGCTACGCGCTCAACCTCGCGGCGGTCCTTCGCGTAGAGCCAGAGGTCGCTTGTGGGAAGTGAAGCCCGCATATTGTTGTCGGCGAGGAACTCCGTCGCGCCCTGAAGCCCCGTCGCGGCGATTTCAGCACCTTTGCTTCTGAGAGCCATGAGTGCCCCCTCCCTGCCCATGGGGGAGAAGTAGCGCTTTGCGCGATTGCTGCGCACGAAGCTGTAGTCCTCCACGAGCCTCCGTGCGAGGGCTGTGCGATCTCGCACGGTGGTGGCGCCGCCCCCGGTGGGCTCGAAGAAGTTCTCTTCCCGCAATAGTGTGAGGACGCGGCTCGCCGTCGCCACCCCAACGCCGTCAAGTGTATTTCGCGCGAGATCGCGCGGGCCTGTGGTGCTGCCATTGGTGAGCAAGTACTCAACCACCCGAGCGGCCCCGCGTCCCTTGAGGGAGACCAGGCGATCGTCGCGTTCCGCGGGTTCGGGGCTGCGTTGGGCACCGTCGCGTTCGATTCGAATCAAAGGTTCGGCATGCTGAATCAGCACGTTGCCGGTCGAGTCCCAGTACGACCAGCCCCCGCTCATGATTCGGCGGCGATCCACTGGGGAAAGGTAGCGTGCGATCACCACGGGGATCCTCTCGTCTGAGTAATCGGAGATGGGTGTGAGCGCGCGAGATGCGGCGGCGTCGAGTTTGATCTCCACGTCAAACTGGAGGTCGTAGCGCCCGAGCGTCCATTGCACGATGGCATCGACGCCGGTATCTGCACCAGATGGGAAAGTGGCAGGGTGGACAGTGCCCCGGATCTGGCCCCTGGGCACGAAGGTGTGGATCGCAGCCATGAAGTCATCGAGCAGCGCAGATGTTCCGAATAGTGCTATGTTCCGCTTCATGTGGAACAGGATACTAACCGGAACGCTTGGTGGCAATGGTTGGTTTGCAGGCCCCGTGTCCGCGCTGGCCAAGGCCCTAGTAGATGGTGCCCATCGCTTCGCGCACCTCTGAGAGGGTGGCTTCCGCCACGGTGTTCGCTGTCTCGTTGCCGCGACGAAGGATCGTCCGCACCAAATCCTCGTCTGCGGCGAATGCTTGCCTCCTCTCGCGCAACGGTTCAAGGAAGTCGTTGACGGCTGCCGCGGTGACGGCCTTGAGGGCACCGCTGCCGCCGTCACCAATCTCGTCGGCCAGTTCGCCAGGCTCGACGCCTAGACACAAGGAGGCTGTCGAAAGCAGCGCAGAAACGCCAGGCCGGCGTTCGGGGTCGAAGGTGATTCGTCGGTCCTGATCCGTGCGCGTGCGACGAATAACGGCCACCGTCTGGTCCGTTGTCATCGACAACGCGATCGCGTTGCCATAACTCTTCGACATCTTCCGGCCGTCGAGCCCCGGAACTTCCGGAGTCGAGGTGATCAGTGCGTCCGGCACAGGGAAGACGTCCCCGTATCGCTCATTGAACCTCCTGGCGATGACGCGGGTCATCTCGACGTGGGGGAGGTTGTCTTTGCCCACGGGCACCAGATTGCCCTTGCAGAACAGAATGTCGGCGGCCTGGTGCACCGGGTACGTCAGGAGCAATCCACTCAACGCCCTTCCAGACGCGGCGAGTTCGGCTTTCACGGTCGGGTTGCGGTGCATTTCCGCCTCGGTGACAAGGCTGAGGAACGGCAGCATCAGCTGGTTGAGCGCCGGCACCGACGAGTGCGTGAAGATCGTCGTTCGTTCCGGGTCGATGCCCGCCGCAAGATAGTCGAGCACGGCGCTATAGACGTTGTCGCGCACATGAGCCATCGTGTCTCGGTCAGTGATGACCTGATAGTCGGCGAGCACCAGGAAAGTCGTGACTCCGAGCTGCTGCAGACGCACTCGTTCCGTGATGCTGCCGAAGTAGTGCCCCAGATGCAGGGGTCCAGTCGGCCGCTCACCCGTGAGGACTCGGAACCGCTCGGGGTGCTGGCCCACGGAGGCCGCGACCTCGGCCGAGCGCTGGGCAGTTGCTGTGAAGGATTCCATTCGTATCTCCCAATCATTGGGAGCCACACGGAGTACTCGGGCCGTTCCACGAGCTGCCGTGCAGCCCGTGAAGATGCTTCAACCGGCTGCTAGCGCAGCCACCACCATGCGGAGCGGTTGAAGTTCATGAAGTCGATGCTACTGCGCCCAGGGTGGACCTCGCATCGGCAGTGCTCGCTGGGCTGGCCCCACGCACAGCACCGGTAGACTCAAAGCCGAGACTCTGCCGCACTGCCGGCCATCTGTGAATGCCTCAAACGGGAGAAGAATTGACTGACGTACAGCCGCGACTAGACCTCGGCCACCCCACCGAGCCTCTCGCATCGGCCGCGGAGGGCTCGCGATGACGCCCCCGCCGCTCAGCAGCGCGACAGTCACCGCGGAGGCCTCGCGCAGGCGCAGCATCGCCGTCATCTCCCACCCCGACGCCGGTAAGTCGACGCTCACCGAGGCGCTCGCACTCCACGCCCGCGCCATCGACAGCGCCGGCGCGACGCACGGCAAGGCCGGACGCTCGGGCACTGTCTCGGACTGGTCCGAGATCGAACGCGCGCGCGGCATTTCGATTAGCTCCGCCGCCCTCCAGTTCGAGTACGACGGCCACATGATCAACCTGCTCGACACCCCCGGCCACGCGGACTTCTCCGAGGACACGTACCGCGTCCTCACGGCGGTGGACGCCGCCGTCATGCTGCTGGACGCATCCAAGGGCCTCGAGCCGCAGACCCTCAAGCTGTTCGACGTCTGCCGCAGGCGCGGGGTCCCGGTCATCACCTTTGTGAACAAGTGGGACCGTCCGGGCAAGGGCGTGCTGGAGTTGTGTGACGAACTCGAGCAGCGCATCGGGCTTCAGCCCACCCCCCTGAGCTGGCCCATCGGCGAGGCGGGACGATTCGTGGGGCTGCTGGACCGCGCCGACGGGAGCGCGCGCACCTATCGCAAGCTCCCCGGCGGTGCGAATCTTGCGGAAGAGACTCACTACGACGACGCCGCCGCCGCGAAGGAGTTTGGCGAGGACTACGAGGCAGCGTTCGACGAGGCCCACCTGCTCGAGCCGGTTGACCGCGAGTCGTTCCTGCAGGGCAAGACCACGCCGATGCTGTTCGGGGCCGCGCTCGCGAACATCGGCGTCCGTCAGCTCCTGGACACCGTGCTGGACCTGGCCCCCGCGCCGCACTCGCGCGAATCGGACGATGGCCCCGCGCGCGAGGTCGACGAGCCGTTCAGCGGCTTCGTCTTCAAGATCCAGGCGGGCATGGACAGGCAGCACCGCGACCACCTGGCCTACGTGCGGGTGTGCTCGGGACGGTTCGAGCGCGGCATGACGGTTACCCACGAGCGCAGCAACCGGCCCTTCGCCACCAAGTACGCCCTGTCGGTGTTCGGCCGCGAGCGGGACACCATCGAGGAGGCCTTCCCCGGCGACGTGGTGGGCCTGGTGAACGCCAGCAACCTGACGGTGGGCGACACGCTGTTCGATCCCGAGGGTTCACACGTGCGCTTTCCCCCGATGCCGGCGTTCGCGCCCGAGCACTTCGCGGTGGCGTCGGTGCGCGACCCCGGCCGCTCCAAGCAGTTCCGGAAGGCTATCGCTCAGCTCGAGCAGGAGGGCGTGATGCAGGTGCTCGTGTCCGAGGCGCGCGGTGACGCCAACCCGATCCTCGCCGCGGTTGGACCGCTGCAGTTTGAGGTTGCCCAGTTCCGTATGGAGCACGAGTTCTCCGCGGTCATGCGCCTCGACCACCTGAGCTTCTCGCTCGCGCGCATCGTGCAGCCGGAGGACCTTGCGGTAGTTGCCTCGTCCTCGGGCATCGAGATTGTGCGTCGCCGCGACGGCGTGTGGCTCGCGCTGGTGCGCGACATCTGGCGCGTGAAGTCCTTCGAGCGCGCTCACCCGGAAGTGACGCTGACCTCCCTGGACGCGAGCGAAGACTAACGCCGTAGCCGAGCAGGGCAGGGCGCGAGCTAGGCCCCGCCTGCCGGTTCGCTGCTGGGTGTGCGCCTCGAGTGGGCGTCGGCCGCGGGGTCTCCGCCGCCGCGGTGGGTTCTGCCCCGCAGGCGCTGCTCCCCTCTAGGGGGTGTCCGCGTCGATCGCCTGTTGTCCGGCGCTGTCCTTTGACCGTGCCCTCAGCTGAAGCGAGCCGAGTCCGCCGATAACCAGGAAGCCCGCCGCGGTCCACAGCGCCCAGCGGGAGGCGTCGGCCATTCCGGCGGAGAGCGCATCGGCTACCGCCGGACCCTCCGAGCCGAGCTGTCCGGTGGTGCCCGAGTCCCGAATCTGGGTGATGGAGCTACCAGCGGAGTCCTCCGTGGAGGCCTCGATCTGCGCGGCCGACGACGACGAGAGCCCGTCCACCGTGGCGAGCTGGGTGGGCAGGTAGTACGCGAGGCCGGCGGCCAGTGCGGCGCCGATGATCGCGGTGCCGAGCGCGGAGCCCACCTGGCGCGACGTGCTCTGGGTGGCGGAGCCCTGGCCGGATTCCTCCGGCGGGACGTCAACGAGTACGGTCCCGGCCAGTTGGGCCGAGGCGAGCCCCAACCCGAGGCCGTAGAAGGCGAGTACCCCGGCGAGCAGCCAGCCCGAGATGGTGGGGGCGAGGATGAAGGACACGAGTAGCGCCCCGACAATTTCCAGCGCGAGGCCGATGACCACAACGGTGGGCGCCCCGAAGCGCGCGGCCAGATGGCGCGCACTGGCGCCCGAGATGAACGCGCCGATTCCCATGGCGGCCAGGATCGAGCCGGCCAGGAGGGTAGACATGCCCATCGCGTTGACGATGAAGAGCGGCAGCACAAAGAGAATCCCGAACTCGCCGATCGCGACGCAGAACGCCACCAGGTTGCCCCAGCGGAACGTGGCGAACTGGAACAGCGTGAGGTCGAGGATGGCCGACTTGTTCGCGCGGGCGCGGTGACGCTCCCACGGGACGAACAGGGTCAGGCATAGCAGGCCGATCGCGATGCAGATGGGCGCGAGCGAAAGCGGCCAGCTGGTTGACCACGTGAAGCCCAGGATCTCGAAGCTGGTGATGGGAGCCCACCAGCCGAGCGAACCGCCCTCGATGAGTCCGAACACGAGCGCGCCGAAGCCGATGGTCGAGAGCAGCAGGCCGCCGATATCGAGGCCGGGCACGAGTATCTTGGCTCGGGTCTCTGGCACGTACAGGAAAGTCGCCACCAGGATCACTGCGCCGAACGGGATGTTGACCAGGAAGATCCAGGGCCAGCTGAAGGCCTCGGTCAGCCAGCCGCCGAGGAGCGGGCCGAGGGCAGCGACGCCGGAGATGATCGCGCCCCACACGCCGAAGGCGACGGCGCGGTCGCGCCCGTGGAAGGTCGCGTTGACGGTGGACAGCGTGGTGGGCAGGATGAACGCGCCACCGATGCCCTGGATGAAGCGGGCAAAGATCAGCTGGTCGCCATCGGCGGCCATGGAGGCGATGATGCTGCCCACCATGAACAGCACGACGCCGGCCACCATTAGGTTGCGTCGACCCACGCGGTCCCCGAGGCGGCCCGAGGTGAGCAGCAGCGCCGCGAAGATCACCGAGTAGATCCCGTTGACCCACTGGGCCTCGCTGAAGTCGAGGCTCAGGTCCGAGATCATGGTGGGAAGCGCCACGCTCACGATGGTGCCGTCGAGCACGATCATCGACAGCGCCCCGGCGAGCACCCAGAGCGAGAGCCATTTTTTGCGGCCCTCGGGACTCGCCTCTGCCGATACCTCGTTCATGTGTCTCCCAGGTTGATCGAGCGTCGGTGTCCCAACCTACCGGGGCTGACTTGGGAACACATCAATCAAACGATGGAGGTGCCTGCTGAGATACCCGTCGCGTTGCTGACAGGCGGACGCTGCAGGGCCACCCGTGACCGCTAGGCGAAATATTGAGTTTCTCCAAATTTTTAGTCCGCCAGCCATAAATCTGAGCGTGGTACAGGGCTATTGGTTGTAGAAGCCTCACAGACACCGATACGGTGATTGAATCCGCCCGGCAGCTTGTCGCGCGCGTCCCCGAAAGGCACCACATGAAGCTTGCTAAGCCCCTTGCCGCCCTCACTGCCACGATGCTCGTCGGAACCCTCGCGGCTTGCTCGTCGGACAGCACCGAAGCGGACGCGTCCCCTTCAGTTACCGCCGCGCCCGCATCCAGCGCCCCCGCATCGCCTAGCGCCTCGCCGAGCCCGACTGTCTCAGAGGAGGCCACAGCATCCTCCGCACCAGTAGCAATGGGCGAACTCACCCCGGCTGGTACCGAGCTATCCACCGACGAGCCGCTAAATGTCACTCTTCGCACGACCCTCTACAACGAGGACACCGAGGGCGTTGACTACGGCGACGTTGAGGCCACCTACACGTTCGACGCTATCCGCGAGGGAAGCGCAGACGACTTGTCGGGAGTGTTTGGTGACGAAGACATCGCCACGCTCTCTGGCTTCGACATCGCATTCGTCGACTACACGGTCTCCCTGCCCGCTGGCGCGTTGCCTGACGCTGCGATGGGCGTCTCCGAGGTGACCGAACTCGACGTCTACGACACGAGCGGAGCCCGCGTGTCTGGGGGCTTCGTGTTCTTCGATGGTGGACCGGAAATCTGCGCCTATGCAAGCCAGAACGACCTTGTGGATTCGGGATCGACCACGGCGTGCCAGATCGTTGCGATCACCAAGGGCGAATCGATCGCCAACTTTGAATTCGCTGGATCCGACTCCGGCGACGCGGACAACCCCTACGAGGAAGCGCCGATCGTCTGGGCAGTCAACTAGCGAACACGCTCAATCTCACGCAAGGAGCCCGGCACCCGCAGACGGGGGCCGGGCTCCTTGCGGTGCACCTGCGTTGTTTTACGAGCGCGCGTCACACCTTTTGCTGCGCCGCGCGATACTGCTCGCGGATCACGGGCTGAGGCGCGACATCGGCGACCTCGACTGCCTCGACGGTCCAGGATGGGCGCGTACCGGTGAGGGCCCACCCGGCCTGCACCGAGGCGCCCATGGCTACGTACTCGCCGGGGGTCGGTACGGACACGGGGATTCCCAGCACCTGTGCGGCGATGGTCGCCACGGCCTCGTTCTGCGCGGCTCCTCCGATCAGCAGTGCGCGGTCGGCCTTCACGCCCTGGCTACGGATGGCTTCGAGCCCGTCCGCGAGGCCACACAGCATCCCCTCGATGGCGGCGCGGGCGAGGTTGGGGCGGGTGGTCGAGGCCAGCGTCAGGCCGGTGAGTTGCGCGGTGGCGTCGGGAAGGTTGGGGGTGCGTTCGCCCTCAAAATACGGAACGAGCACGGCGCCGCCGGCGCCGGGGTTTGCCTCGAGCGCCAGCGCGCCCAGTTCGTCGTAGGAGACGTCGAGGACTCGGGTAAACGCATCGAGCACCCGCGCGGCGTTCATGGTCGCGATGAGCGGCAGGAACGCGCCCGATGCGTCGGCGAAGCCCGCGACCGTGCCCGAGGTGTCGCGCACCACGGAGTCGGTGACGGCAAAGACGGTTCCGGACGTGCCGATCGAGATGACCACGTCACCCTCGCGCGCGCCGAGGCCAAGCCCGGCAGCGGCGTTGTCGCCTGCGCCCACGCCCACGACGATGCTCGCGATGCCGATCCCGGCCGCCTGGGTGTCCACGGTGTCGCCGGGCCCAAGTACGCGGGGCAGGACGGCATCGTGCCCGAGGGCATGGATGAGAAGCTCGCGGTCGTAGTCGCCCGTTGCGGGGCTCCAGTAGCCGGTTCCCGAGGCGTCGGAGCGATCGGTGGTGAGCGCCGCCAGGTCGGGTCCCAGTTCGCTGTCGCCAGCGGGGCCGTAGCCGCGCAGGCGCCAGGTCAGCCAGTCGTGCGGCAGGGCGACGGCGGCGACGCGCTCGGCGTTCTCCGGCTCGGCATCGCGGAGCCAACGTAGCTTGGTTATGGTGAACGATGCTACGGGGACCAGGCCGGTGCGCTCAGCCAGCGCATCGGCGCCAAGTTCGGCGATCAGGTCACGCGCCGCATCGGCGGAACGGGTGTCGTTCCACAGCAGTGCGTCGCGGATGACGCGGCCGTCAGCATCCAGCGCGACCATGCCGTGCTGCTGGCCACCCACTGAGATAGCGGAGACGTCGTCGAGCCCACCAGCATCGGCGATTGCGGTGTCAAGCGCCTCCCACCAAGCGGCGGGGTCCACGGAGGTGCCGTCGGGGTGGGACGCGCGGCCGGACCGCACCACCTCGCCGGAATTGAGGTCGCGCACGACCACCTTGCAACTCTGGGTGGAGGAGTCCACCCCTGCTACTAGCGTCATCACACGTCCTTGTGGAGAGAAGTTATGGGTTCGCCCCGCCCCACCGGGTGGTGGGACGGGGCGATACCGGTGTGCTTGGAGGAGGTTAGTTGCGGAAGCCGAGCAGGTGCTCGGACGCGAGCTGCTGCAAACGGACGAAGCCGAAGCCCTTGCCACCGAAGTAGGCGTTGGGCTCGAAGTCCTCGTAGGAGGCGCGGTCAGCGATCAGGTCGTCGTAGTCTTCGCCGTCGCCCATGGTGGTCTGGCCGAGCTCGTAGACACGTGAGGCCTCGAGTGCTTCCTGGACCTCGGGGTCGGCGCGGAACGCCAGAGCGCGCTCCTTGAGCATCAGGTACATGCCCATGTTCGCCTTGACCGAGTCCCACACGCCGTTCTCGTCCTCGGTGCGCGAGGGCTTGTAGTCAAAGTGGCGCGGGCCGTCGTACGTCGGGCCGCCGTTGGGGCTGCCGTTCTCCAGCAGGTCAACCGTGGAGAACGCGTTGTGCAGGTCGCCGTGACCGAACACGAGGTCCTGGTCGTACTTGATGCCGCGCTGGCCGTTGAGGTCGATGTGGAAGAGCTTGCCGCAGTCGAGAGCCTGTGCGAGTCCCGCCGTGTAGTTCAGGCCGGCCATCTGCTCGTGACCCGTCTCGGGGTTCAGGCCCACGAGTTCGGGGCGATCAAGCGTGTTGATGAACGCGATGGCGTGGCCGATAGTCGGCAGCAGGATGTCGCCGCGGGGCTCGTTGGGCTTGGGCTCAATAGCGAACTTGATGTCGTAGCCCTTGTCGGTGACGTAGTCTCCGAGCACGTTGACGGCCTCGCGGTAGCGTGCGAGTGCGGCGCCGATGTCCTTGGCGCTGTCGTACTCAGCGCCCTCGCGGCCGCCCCACATCACGAACGTCTTGGCGCCGAGTTCGGCGGCCAGGTCGATGTTGCGGAGCACCTTGCGCATGGCGAAGCGACGCACGCCGCGGTCGTTGGAGGTGAAGCCGCCGTCCTTGAACACGGGGTGGCTGAACAGGTTGGTGGTCACCATCTCGACCACGATGCCGGTGTCGTCGCACGCGCCCTTGAGCTCGTCGATCGCCTTCTGGCGCTGGGCGTCGGTGCTGTCGAACGGGAAGACGTCGTCATCGTGGAACGTGATGCCCCACGCGCCGGCTTCCTTGAGGCCATGAATGGCCTTGACGGTGTCGAGGCGGGGACGAGTGGGACCGCCGAAGGGATCCTGAGCCTCCCAGCCGAGAGTCCAGAGGCCAAATGAGAAACGATCTTCGGGGGTGGGCGTGAGAGCCATGGTGTTTCCTGTTCCTGGTCGTCGTCGACCAAACGTTGTTGGAGCCAACATAATCCCGATAGGGGCCCACTGTCAACGCGAAACCCCGATTGCGGAGGAACAGCGAAGTGCGTTAAGTTCATGTCGACCACAAACGAAGGCGAGGCGGCTCACGGTGAATGTCCCCACCCAAAATTCGAGCCTCCTCGCGGGCCCCGGTTCTCGCAACGAACAGACCCGGCGCCACAACCTGTCGACGATCCTCACGACGGTCCACCACGGCGGTCCCCACTCCCGCGCGGAGCTCACTCGACTGACCGGCCTGAATCGCTCCACCATCGGTGCCCTGACCAGCGAACTCACCAACGCCGGACTCGTTTTTGAGTCCGCCGCGCTGGAGGCTGGCACCGTGGGCCGCCCCAGCCCGATGGTCAATCCTCGCAGCGATGTGGTCGCCCTCGCGATCAATCCTGATATCGATGCCATCGAGGTGGGCGCGGTCGGCCTCGGTGGCGAGGTGCTCGCGCGCGCTCGCCGAGCCACGGATCACATCCCGACCCCCGACGAGGCGCTCGAGATCGCGGTGGAACTCGTCGGCGAGATTCGCTCGCAGCTGGGCCGCACTACGCGCATCGTGGGTGCGGGAGCCGCGGTGCCTGGCCTGGTCCACGCACACACGGGAGTAATCGCCCGCGCCCCCCACCTGCACTGGGAGGACGTCTCCTGGGCCGAACAGCTGTCGTCCGCGCTGGGCCTGACCGTCTACGTGGGTAACGACGCGGCGGTGGCCGTTGTCGCAGTAGCAGTCTTCGGCGCCGGCCAGGGCGCCACGAACCTCATGTACCTGAACGGTTCCGCGTCGGGAATCGGTGGCGGAGTGATCGCGGGCGGCTCAAAGCTGGTCGGGGCCGAGGGCTTCGCCGGCGAACTGGGTCACACGCTCGTCACCAGCAACGGCGTCGCATGCCACTGCGGTCGCAGGGGCTGCCTCGAGACCGAGGTCAACATGGATCGCCTGCACGAGGCGGCCAGGGCTTCCGGGATCGCTACGGCCGATGCCGTGGAGAGCATGGCGACGGCCATCGGCCCCTTCGCCGCGGAGGTGGACCGCGAGGCGGACATGCTTGCCTTCGGCATTGCCAACCTCATCTCGGTCTTCAACCCCGACGCCGTGGTGCTCGGTGGATTCCTGGGCAACCTGTACTCGGCGCGGCAGGAGCGCATCCGCGCGGGGGTGCTCGCCGATGCGTTCTCCCCGTTGGGCGACAACCTGAAAATCGAGCCCGCGGTGCTGGGGGACGAGGTGGTGCTCGTCGGTGCGGCGGAACTGGTGTTCGCGCCGTTGCTGCACGACCCCATCGGATGGCTGAGCAAGTCCTAAAGGACTAGCTTCTGCCGCGCGTGCGGACCGTAGGGCCTCCTACCTGACCGCAAGCACGAACGGATGAACGACGCCCGCGCCGGCCTCTCGCAACAGGCGGGCCGCGACGGTGAGCGTCCAGCCGGAGTCCGTGTAGTCGTCGATCAGCAGCACGGAGCCACCCGCCAGAGCGGCGCGGTTGTCCTGGGAGACCTCGAGCACCAGTCGCCGCTCCACTCCCGCGAGGCGCATCGCGGAGTTCACGTCGTGGCGGTCGGTGCCCTCGCGTCCGGCTGCCGGGCCCACCGTGCCCAGCAGCGGCACGCCCAGGTACCCGGAAAGCCCGGCTGCGAGGTGATTCAGGAGCAGCGGGCGCGTCGACGACCGGAGCGCAACTACTCCCACGATTCCGCCGCCACCCGACTGTTGGATGTCCTCCCACTCGTCCAGGACCCTGACGGCGGCGGTGCGCAGGGGCACGGGAAGCTCGCCGTCGTTGGGGTCCACGCCGTCGTGACCGCCCTCCGCAGGGTCGCCTTCCGGCGTCCCTGCGTCCGATGCGCGGGTGGCGAAGAGGTCGCGCAGCGCGCCGGACCAGCCGAGCCCATCCAGGCGCGCGATGGCACGCCCGGGCGCGGCTTGGAACTTGGGGTCGATGCGGCCCCGCAGGTTGATCCCGAGGGTGTCCATGCCGCTCGGCCACTGACGCCGCGCCGTGACGTCGACCCCCACGCGGTCCATGTCAGCCCGCGCCTGGTCGACGGCCTCGGCCGCGGGCGCGTCCGGCAGGTCCACGCCGCCGCACCGGTCGCAGCGCCCGCACTTCCAGCCGGGCTCTAGGTCGGGGTCGTCGAGCGCGTCCCGAAGGTACGCCATGCGGCACCCCGCCCCCGCGATGTAGTCGAGCATCGATTGTTGTTCGTCGCGCCGGTTCTGCGCGACCCGCGCGTAGCGTTGCGCGTCGTACTGCCAGTCGGCTCCGGTGGAGAGCCAGCCGCCCTTGACGCGGCGCACAGCTCCGTCGACGTCCAGCACCTTGAGCATGGACTCGAGCCGGGATCGTTTCAGGTCCACTTGGGTCTCGAGCTTCGCGACAGACTTGACCTCGGTCGTGCTCAGCGCCGCCAGCGCCGTGCGGACCTGGTCCTCGGCGGGGAACGCCTGGGCCCCGAACCACTCCCACACAGCCTGGTCCTCGTGACCGGGCAGCAGCACCACCAATGCCTGATCGACACCGCGGCCCGCGCGGCCCACCTGCTGGTAGTACGCGATGGGTGACGAGGGTGCGCCGAGGTGAACGACGAAGCCGAGGTCAGGCTTGTCGAAGCCCATTCCCAGTGCCGACGTCGCAACCAGCGCCTTGACGCGATTCTCCTTGAGGTCGGACTCGAGTTGCTCCCGCTCGGCGGGGTCGGTCTGTCCCGTGTAGGAGGCGACCGCGAGGCCGGCGGCGCGAAGCTGTGACGCCACCTGCTCGGCTGCCGACACGGTGAGGCAGTAGACGATGCCCGAGCCCTCGATGTCGCGCAGGGTGCCGGCCAGCCACGCCACCCGGGTCGCCTGATCGGGCAGCGGAAGCACCGCGAGGTGCAGCGAGGCGCGGTCGAGGCCGCCGCGCAGGACCAGGACGTCCTCGGAACTGCCGCCCAGGGACGAGGTGCGTGAGACCCCGAGCTGCTCCGCGACGTCGGCGGTGACCCGCTCGTTCGCGGTCGCGGTGGTCGCGAGCACCGGGATCCCCTCGGGAAGGTCGCTCAGCAGAGTGCGGATGCGCCGGTAGTCGGGCCGGAAGTCGTGGCCCCAGTCGGAGATGCAGTGCGCCTCGTCGATCACCACGAGGCCAGCGTCCGCGGCGAGCTTGGGCAGGACCTCGTCCCGGAAGTCGGGGTTGTTCAGACGCTCCGGGGAGCACAGCAACACGTCGATGTTTCCCGCCGCGATGTCGGCGTGGATCGTGTCCCAGTCGGTCACGTTCGACGAGTTGATGGTGACCGCGCGGATCCCCGCACGCGCGGCGGCGGCGACCTGGTCCCGCATCAGCGCCAGAAGAGGGGAGACGATGACGGTGGGCCCGGCCCCGCGGGCGCGCAGCAGGGAGGTGGCGACAAAGTAGACGGCGGACTTTCCCCAGCCGGTGCGCTGCACCACCAGAGCGCGCGCGTGCCGCTCGACCAGGGCCTCGATGGCGGTCCACTGGTCGTCGCGCAGCGCCGCATCGTCACGACCCACAAGGGAGCGTAGAGCGGCCTCGGCTTGATCACGCAGGGAAACGGGCACGGTGTCTACAGTCGCGGTTGTCATCGTGTCGATAGTAGGCCCGGCGTCGGACATGACGGCCCGCCGCAGTGAAGCGGGGGCCTGAAGCGGGAAGCTAGCTGAGCTTTTCGGCGACCAGTTCCGCGACCTGGACGGCGTTGAGAGCGGCGCCCTTGCGCAGGTTGTCCCCCGCGACGAACATCACGAGGCCCTTGCCGTACAGCGCGGCCTGATCCTGGCGGATGCGGCCTACAAAGACGTCGTCCTGGCCCGCTGCCTTGAGCGGGGTGGGAACCTCATCGACGGTCACTCCAACGGCATCGGCGAGGAGCTCGTACGCGCGCTCGGGGCTGATGGCCTCGGAGAACTCGGCGTTGATGGACAGGGCGTGGCCGCTGAAGACGGGCACGCGCACGCAGGTGCCGCTCACGCGCAGGTCGGGCAGGCCAAGAATCTTGCGCGACTCGTTGCGGAGCTTCTGCTCCTCGTCGGTCTCGTTCGAGCCGTCGTCGACAACCGAGCCGGCCATCGGCAGCACGTTGAAAGCGATGGGTTCGGTGTACGCCTTGGGCAACGGGAACTCCACCGCGGAGCCGTCCAGCGCGAGCTTGGTCGCCTCTGCGGAGACGGCCTTGATCTGGGAGTCGAGCTCCTGCACGCCGGCGAGCCCGGAGCCGGAAACAGCCTGGTAGGTCGACACCACGAGGCGTTCGAGCCCGGCGGCGTCGCTCAGCACCTTGAGGATCGGCATGGCCGCCATGGTGGTGCAATTGGGGTTGGCGACGATCCCCTTGGGGATGTCGTTCAGCGCCTCGGGGTTGACCTCGGAGACCACGAGCGGCACGTCGGGGTCGGAGCGCCACGCGGAGGAGTTGTCGATGACAACCGCGCCCGCCTCGGCAAACTTGGGGGCGTAGATCTTGGAGGCCGCGCCGCCGGCTGAGAACAGCGCGATGTCGATTCCGGAGTAGTCGCCGGAGGCGGTGTCCTCGACGGTGATGTCGCGGCCCTGGAACTCCAGGGTGGTGCCCGCGGAGCGAGCGGAGGCGAAGAACCGCACATTCGCATCGGCGAAGCGGGCGGCGACGAGCTCGCGCATGACGGTCCCCACCTGCCCGGTGGCTCCCACGATCGCAATGGTGACGCTCATCGTCCGCTACCTCCGTATACGACGGCCTCGCCGTCCTCCGTGTCCAGTCCGAAAGCCGTGTGGACGGCGCGCACGGCGTCGTCCAGCTTCTCGGACCTGGTGACCACCGAGATGCGAATGTCGGAGGTCGAGATCATTTCAATGTTGACGCCCGCGTCGCGCAGCGCGGAGAAGAACTGCGCGCTGACTCCCGCGTTGGAACGCATGCCGGCGCCAATCAGGGAGATCTTGCCGATCGTGTCGTCCACGGTGAGTTCGGCGTAACCGATCGCCGCGGCATCGGCGGCGATGGCGGCCCTGGCCTCGGGAACCTGCGCCGTGGGAAGCGTGAACGAGATGTCGGTGACGCCCGTGACGGTTGCCGACACGTTCTGCACGATCATGTCGATGTTGACGTCCGCGAATGCGACGGCCTCGAACAGGCGCGCGGCGCTGCCGGGCACGTCGGGGACGCCGATGACCGTGATCTTGGCCTCGGAACGGTCGTGTGCCACTCCGGCAATGATGGGGTCTTCCACTTCATCTCCCTCTTTAGTCTCGTCCATGACCCAGGTCCCTTCAAGACCTGAGAAGGATGAGCGCACGTGGATGGGTACTTTGAACCGACGCGCATACTCGACGCAGCGCGGCATGAGAATCTTCGCGCCCGATGCCGCGAGGTCCAGCATCTCCTCGTAGGAGACGCGGTCGAGCTTGCGGGCGGAGGGGACGATGCGGGGGTCGGCGCTGAAGACGCCGTCCACGTCCGTGTAGATCTCGCAGGCATCCGCCTTGAGGGCCGCGGCGAGTGCGACCGCGGTGGTGTCCGAGCCGCCGCGACCGAGCGTGGTGACGTCCTGCGTCTCCGGGTGCAGCCCCTGGAAGCCGGCGACGATCGCGACCTTGCCCTCCTCGAGAGCGCGGGTGAGGCGCCCCGGGGTGACGTCGATGATGCGGGCGCGGCCGTGGTGTTCGGTGGTGATGACGCCGGCCTGGGGCCCGGTGAAGGCCTGCGCGGGGACACCCTCCGACAGGATCGCCATGGCCAGCAGCGCCATGGAGATGCGCTCGCCCGCGGTCAGCAGGATGTCCATCTCGCGCGGGTCGGGGGAGTCGGTGATCGCCTGAGCCAGGTCGATCAGGTCATCCGTGGTGTCGCCCATCGCGGAGACGGTCACGACCACTTGATTGCCAGCGCGCACAGTCTCGACGACGCGGCGTGCGACGCGCTTGAGCGCATCGGCGTCCGCGACGGAGCTGCCTCCGTACTTCTGCACCACAAGGGACATGCGAAATCTCCGGTTTGAAATGGGGGTGTGCGCCTGCCTCGGGCACGGTTCCCCATTCTAGACGGAAGCGCGTGGGGCCTCGAAACAGTTGCTACTGGGTCTTGGTGTTCTCGACCCAGCGGCGCAGGTGCGCTGCCTCGCGCTCGATGGGCACGGACGTTCCGAGCGTGTGAGACAGCGCCGCGCCGCCCTCAAACCCCGCGACCAGGTGCATCGCGCGCGCGGCGGCGGCCTCTGGGGCGAAGCCCAGCTGCTCGAATTGGTCCGCGGCCCAATCGATGAGTTCCTGCATGACGGCCGATGCGGCGAGGCCCAACTCGTCGCTGTGGCGGCGTAGGTCTGCGGTGATGACCGCCATCGCGCTGCCGTAGGCGACGAGAGACTCGGCGGCGTCGGCGGAGCTGTCGATGTAGGCGATGAGACGCTCGCGGGGGCCAGGCGCGGCCTCCCACCCGGCCACCAGGGCGCGCGTCTCGGCCAGGAGCGCGTCGACTATCGCTTGCCCCACGTCCTCTTTGGTCTTGAAGTAGTAGTACACGGACCCCGAGGCGACGTCGGCGGCGCGCGCGATCTCCGCGATCGTGGTGCGCTCGAAGCCCTGCGTGAGGGTCAACGTCGTGGCCGCGGAAGTGAGTCGCTGCTTCTTGTCGCTGGCGGGACGTGGCATGGGGTCTCCTTGGGTTGACGTGAACTCCTAATAGTAAGTTAGTCCACTAGTTTGTCGCGCGCAAGGGCCCGCGGAGAAAAGTCGGGGTTGTGATCAGGGGTTCACCCGATAGCGCCATCCTCCAGTAGCGGCAAGACTCGATACCGCAGCATCACGCGGATGGGGCGCACAAACAACTAAGGTCGGATTCATGGAGACACAACAACAGCCGGCGGGGTCGACGCTACTCGCGTCCGCCCCGGCCCTCAGCGCGTCGGGAGTCCGTCGCTCGTTCGGATCGGTTCACGCGGTGGTCGACGCCACCCTCGAGGTGGCGCCCGGCACGGTGACCGCGCTCATCGGCCCCAATGGGTGCGGCAAGACCACGCTCATGCTGATGCTCGCGGGGCTGCTGCTGCCGGACGCGGGCCAGATTTCGGTCGCGGGAGCCGACCCCCGCACTGACTCGGCCGCGGTGCGCGCGGCAATCGGCTGGATGCCCGACCAGCTTGGCTCGTGGGACAACCTCACGTGCCTCCAGACCCTGACCCTGGTGGGCCGCGCCTACCGGCTGCCCAAGGCCGCCGCCCGCGAGCGTGGCGCGCGCCTCCTCGAGACCGTCCACCTCAGCGAGTTCGCGGACCGCCCGGCCAGGGTCCTCTCGCGGGGTCAGAAGCAGCGACTCTCGCTAGCTAGGTCCCTGATGAACGACCCCAAGGTGCTGATGCTTGACGAGCCGGCCAACGGCCTGGACCCGCGCTCGCGAGTTGAGCTGCGCCAGCTGGTGCGCGGCTTCGCGGCGGAGGGTCGCGCGGTGCTGGTCTCTAGTCACGTGCTCAACGAGCTCGAGGACATGGTGGACGAGGCGGTCTTCATGTCTAAGGGCAAGACCCTGGGCGAGGAGACGCAGGCGATGGTCGCCGATGCCCGGACGCGCTACCGGATCGAGTCGCTCGACGACAGCATGCTGCGGGACGCCTTCACCCACTGGGGCATGGAGTTCGAGGAGGTCGACCACGGCATCGTGATCCGCGCGCAGGACACTGCGCACGCGGCCTCCATCCTGCAGGCGCTCGTCAAGGGCGGGGCGCAGATCCACCGCTTCGGCCCGTTCGGAAGCGCGCTCGAACAGACGTACATGGCTATGAACGAGGAGCGACGATGACCGCCACCACCGAGCGCCCGGCAGCCGCGGCGAAGGCCGCGCCCAAGGCGCCGCACGGGAACCCGTGGATGCCCACCTTCCGCGGCGTCGGCCTGGTCGCCCGCATTGAGCTGACGCGCCGGCGCCCCACCACCAAGGGCTACATCTTCTACGGCCTCCTGGTCCTCGCCATCCTCGGCCTGGGTATCCTCGTGGCCGCGGTGTCCGCGCCGGGCCTGACCTCGATGCCCATGGAGCTGGTGCTGATTCTGGTGCTGGGCGCGGGGCTGCTCATCGCGCCGTCGCTGTCCTCCACCTCGATCAACGGCGACTCCAGCGAGGGCGTACTCGCGCCCATGCAGATGACCCGGCTCACCGCCGGCGACCTCGCGCTGGGCAAGCTGCTCGCATCCTGGCTGTTCGCGGTCGCGGTGCTGATCACCACGACGCCGCTGCTCGTGTACGCGTTCTCGCGCTCCGGCTGGCACTGGTACGAGCTGGCGGCAGTACTCGGGGCGATCCTCTTCACGGTGCTCACGTTCACTGCCATCGGCCTGGCGTGGTCATCCTTGGCCGCCCGCGCGGTGGCGTCCGTCTCCCTCGCTCACCTCACCACCGGGTTCCTGGTGCTGGGCACCCTGGTGATCTTCGCATTCGCGATGCCGCTGGTGTCAGAGACCGTGACGGTGACGGATCGCTTTGTGGACTACGAGAACCTGAGTGCCGATCAGCAAGAGGCCTATCAAAACGGAACTGCCGACTTCTCCACTCTTCCTTGCATCGAACAGTCCTACGAGTCGTCCGTCGCGCACACTGAGAACATCGCCTGGCTGCTGCTCGCGAACCCCATGATCGTGATCGGCGAGGCGTCACCGGTGGTCAACCCGAACACCTACCAGGAGGACGGTCGCGCGGCGCCGGGCGTGTTCGCCTTCATGCACCAGCAGGTGGGTAACGCTCAACTTGGACCGCAGGACACTCCGCAGGGCTACGACGAATGCGCCCAGCAAGCCGACACGGGTCAGTCCGACCAGTGGGAGCAACAGCAGGAGGACCAGGCGCTGTTCCCGCGTAACCCGTGGGTGGGCCTCGCGCTCCAGGCGGCGCTGCTGATCGGTTCGGTCATGATCACGATCCGTAGGCTCCGGGTGCCCTACAAGAAGCTGCGCGCGGGAACCCGCGTGGCATAACCGTGAACCGCCCGCCCTCGCCCACCCGGCACGGTCCACGTCCGTGACCGGGCGCCTGCGGTGGACCCTGCGCCCCGCACGGCGCCCCTGGCCTCAGTAACCAGCGGCGTCACTGGCCAGTAAGTCAATGGCGCAGGCGGGCGGTTCGCACCATCGCGGCGACCGGCTCCCACACCAGGGAGTCGTCGTCGCGCCAGTGTTTTTGCAGGGCATTCGTCGAATAGGCGAAGCCGACTCCGGACTCGGGCAGCAACCCGAGCATCGTGAAGCTAAAGAGGTCCGAGCCGTTGTGCCAGAGCAGCCGCTCGCCGCCAAACTCCGGCGCGGCGTCCTCGACGTTCCATCCCATCGCGTACGAGCCACCGCGACGCGGATCCATCGGCCCGCCCACGGGCGTGTAAAGGCGTGCGGCCGATGCGTCGCTCAGCACTGCCTGCCCCGTCGTCTTGCCGTCGACGCCCGCGAGCTGGCGCAGATGGAAGCTGCCGTGCTGCGCGAGCGAGTCCAGGTTGAGGAAGACGTCGCCGGCGGGGCGCATCGCGTCCAGGTCGAGCCCGCGCTTGGTGATGCGGAACTCGGTGAACCCCTGGCCGTCGAGCCGCCGCCGGTGGCCCCACGGGGCCGGCGCGTGCCACTCGGGTCGCCCAAAGCCCAGCGGATCGAGGTGCTCGGTCTCGACCACGTGCTCGGCAATCAACTGTTCCCATGTGCGGCCCGTGCGATGTGAGGCGATCAGCCCGGCAATCCCGTAGCCCGAATTCGAGTACTCGTAGGCGCCGGCGGGACCGACTCCCTCCGTCAGGGCCTGGCGCACGGCCCGCGAGTTGGTGCGGTCGATGTCCTCGCCGAACAACACGTAGCGCGAGAACAGCGCGTAGGTGGGGTTGGCGCGCATGCCGGAGCGGTGCGACAACAGGTCCGCGATGCTGACGCGGTCAAACTGCGCGTCGATCAACAGTTCCCAACCGGTGCCCTCCAGCCCGCTGAGGACGGACTCGTCGAGGTCAAGCACGCCCTGGTCGTGCAGGCGCAGCAGGATCGTGGCGGTCATCGCCTTGGTAACCGAGCCGATGTGCCAGCCGTCGTCGATCTGCACCGGGTCGTTGCCTCCCGCGCGACGCACGCCGGCTACGGCGGAGGCGGTCGCACCGCCCAGGTCGAACGTCACGAAGCCCGCTCCGGGGAGCCGGCGTTCGCGGATGACGTGACGCAGGTGGATCGCGAGCAGCCGTGATGCCTCGGCGCTCGCGGGGGTGGCGGCCATGGTCAGGCGGCGCTCAGGAGACCGTGCGGCGGCCCTCGAAGGCGCGCCCCAGGGTGACCTCGTCGGCGTACTCGAGGTCGCCTCCAACGGGCAGGCCAGAGGCGAGGCGCGAGATGGTGATGCCCAGCGGCGACAGCATGCGCGCGAGGTAGGTTGCCGTGGCCTCGCCCTCGATGTTGGGGTCAGTCGCGATGATGACCTCCTCGATCTTGCCGTCGCCCAGGCGGGTGAGCAGCTGGCGGATGCGCAGGTCGTCGGGGCCAACGCCGTTCATGGGATCGATCGCACCGCCCAGCACGTGATAGCGGCCGCGGTACTCGCGGGTGCGCTCTACTGCCATGACGTCCTTGGGTTCCTCGACCACGCAGATCACGTCGTCCGAGCGACGCGGGTCCGCGCAGATGCGGCACTCGTCGGACTCGGCCACGTTGCCGCAGGTCGCGCAGAAGCGGACCTTCTCCTTGACCGTGCGGAGCGCGTCGGCGAGCCGGGTCACGTCCGCGGGATCCGCGGCGAGCACGTGAAACGCGATGCGCTGGGCGCTCTTGGGGCCGACCCCGGGCAGTCGCCCGAGTTCGTCGATGAGGTCCTGAATTGCGCCGTCGTACATGGGGTCAAGCGTAAGCGTGCGCGCCGACCACGGACGCCACCGCACCACGGGGGCGGTCGTCGTGTTGAGCGGCACCCGGTGGGCCGGCCTGCCGGATTTGCGCCCAGGCGGCATCAAGCGACAGGCCAAGCACCTCGGAGATCGCGGCGACGGTGGGGAACGAGGGCGTGGCCACGCGGCCCGACTCGATTTTGCGCAGAGTCTCCGGCGAAATGCCGGCCTCGAGCGCGACGCTGAGCATGGAGCGCTCGCCGCGCGCTTGGCGAAGCAGCGCGCCCAGGCGCTGACCGCGCGCGAGCTCGACTTCAGTGAGGGGCAGTCTGACCATGCAACCTATTGTAATACCGGGATACCATTACCGGGATAGTTATCGGTTTCCAGAGAGAGGCAACGCGTGATCGAGATATTGAATCCAGCGGAACTGGGCCGGGCGAAGATCTCCGGCACCTTGGTGGGGAACATCCTGCACACCATCAAGAGCCGCGCGGTGGTGGGCACGAACCTCCTGGAGATTGATCGATGGGCCAAGGAGATGATCATCGAGGCGGGCGCTGAGTCTTGCTACGTCGACTACGCGCCGTCCTTCGGCAGCGGCCCGTTCGGGCACTACATCTGCACTGCAGTCAACGACGCAGTTCTGCACGCCTTGCCGCGTGACTATGCGCTAGCGGACGGCGACCTGCTGACCCTGGATCTGGCGGTGTCCAAGCACGGGATCGCCGCCGACTCGGCCATCAGCTTCATCGTGGGTGCCGCACGACCGGCACAAAGCGTCGCGATGATCGAGGCGACCGAGAGGGCCCTGCGCGCGGGGATCGCCGCCGCGCGGCCCGGCGCCCGCATTGGCGACATCGCCCACGCGGTTGGCACCGTCCTCAGCGGCGCGGGGTACTCGATCAACACCGAGTTCGGGGGCCACGGGATTGGCTCCACGATGCATCAGGACCCGCATGTGCCCAACACGGGGCGCCCCGGCCGCGGCTACACACTGCGCCCCGGCCTGCTGTTGGCCATCGAGCCATGGGTGATGGCGGACACCGCCGTCCTCGTCACCGATGCAGACGGCTGGACGCTGAGGAGTGAGACGGGGTGCCGCACCGCGCACAGCGAGCACACTATCGCGATCACTGCCGACGGCGCCGAGATCCTCACCTTGCCGACGGAGTCCGCGAACTAAGTCGGCTCTACTCCTTGATGACCTTGCCGCCGAGCATCTTGGCGACCATGTCGGCACCGCTGAGTCCGGCATCGGGGGCCGCGGCGTCGTCGTCGCTGACCTCCTCGTCATCCCACGGTGACGATCCCGCGGACGGCGCGGAAGAGGTAGTCGCCGTCTTTGCAGGTGCGGTCGCTGGAGCGGCGGGAGTCACCGAAGCGGCCGACTTGGAGGCGTGGTTTACCGACGCGCGCACTGTGCTCGCACTGTGGGCGGGCCGGCCGTGCTCGGGCTCGTCGCGCTCCGGCTCGGAATCGATGGGGGGCACGTCATCCCACGGAGGGGTGTCCGATGCGGGCGGTTGCGGGATCGCGCTCGTCGCCGGTTGCGTGGGGATTGCCTCGGTGGGCGGCGCCTGTTCGACAGGCTGAGACGGAGCGGCCTGCACGGCGGCGGCCGGTCGCGGGGTCGCCGCGGGAGTCACCGAGCCGGCGGGGCCTGCGATGCCCTCGACGCGCACGTGCAGCCCGAGCGTCTCGCGCACGGCGATGGCGACGTTCTCCGCGTGGTTGCCGGTCGCGAAGCGCGAGGCCAGGGGCGCGCCGTCGAAGGCGAGCTTCAGCACGCCGTTGTCGATGCTGGCGACCTGTGCGCTCTGCTTCACCAGTACCCAGGTGACGCGGCGGCGCTCGAGCGAGCCGAGCACCTCGTCCCAACGGCGTCGCACGAGCTCGGTGTCCTCGGCTCCCCCAGCGACGTCGGCGGTGGTGGCGGACGTGGGGGCCGCTACGGGTGCGCTCGCCGCGGCCGGTGCCGATGCGGGTGCAGGCGCTGAGGCGCCGGCTGAAACGGCCGGCTGGCCGCTCTGAGAGGGCGTGGGAGCAGGGGGCGACGCGGGCTTCGCGACGGCCGCGCGTGCTGCGTCAGCGCCGCTGGCTGCAGACTGAGCAGGAGCAGACTGAGCAGGTGCCGACTGAGCAGGTGCCGACTGAGCGGGCGCGGACTGAGCAGGTGAGGGCTCGGTAGTCGATGGCTGGGCGCGGGCCGCCTCCCCGCGGGAATCTGCGTGAACAGGCGCCTGAGTCGGCTGGGGGGCCGGGGCGGGCGCTGCGGAGACCTGCGCCGAGGCAGTGCCTCCCGCAACCGCCGCGACGGGTGCGGGGACTCCGGGAGCACCGGCGCCGTCTGCCGCGATAAGCCGCGCGCACAGGAGTTCAAGGTGCAGGCGAGGCGACGTGGCGCCCACCATCTTGGTCAGCGCGTCGTTGACGAGGTCGCCCGCACGCGAGGCCCGGGCGAGTCCCAGCCTGCGCGCCTGGTCCTTCATACGCTCGAGCTGGTCCTCCGGCATCTCTCCGAGGGCCTTGGCCCCCGCCGCACCGGAAGCGGTAAGGACGAGGATGTCGCGCAGGCGTTCCAGCAGGTCCTCGACGAATCTGCGGGGCTCGTGGCCGATGCCGATGACTCGGCCCACGATCTCGAAGAGGGACGCTCCGTCCGCGGCAGCGATCGCGTCGATCGCGTCGTCCAGCAGCGTGGCATCGGTGAATCCCAGCAGGGAGATGGCGCGGTCGTACGTGACGCCCTCGATGCCGGATCCGGCCATGAGTTGGTCGAGCACGGACAGTGAGTCACGGACCGAGCCGCCTCCGGCGCGCACCACGAGGGGCAGGACCCCGGCGGCCACCGTGACGTCCTCCGCGACGCACAGCGTCTGTAGGTAGTCGTTCAGGACTCCGGGCGGCACCAGGCGGAAAGGGTAGTGGTGCGTGCGCGAGCGGATGGTGCCGATGACCTTCTCGGGCTCAGTGGTCGCGAAGATGAACCTGACGTGGGGCGGCGGCTCCTCGACCAGCTTGAGCAGGGCATTGAAGCCCTGCGGCGTCACCATGTGGGCCTCATCCAGGATGAAGATCTTGTACCGGTCCCGGGCGGGGGCGAAGGCGGCGCGTTCGCGCAGCTCGCGGGCGTCGTCCACGCCGTTGTGGGAGGCGGCGTCAATCTCGACCACGTCCACGGAGCCGGCCCCACCGCGCGCCAACTCGGTGCACGAGTCGCACACTCCGCAGGGGGTGTCGGTCGGGCCCTCAGCGCAGTTCAGGCAGCGAGCCAGGATCCGCGCGGAGGTGGTCTTACCGCAGCCGCGGGGGCCGGAGAACAGATACGCGTGGTTGACCTTGTCCGCGCGCAGCGCCTGCATTAGCGGCGTGGTGACGTGTTCCTGCCCCACGACGTCGGCGAAGGTGTCGGGGCGGTATCGGCGGTACAAGGCGGCAGTCACAGTGACGACTCTAGCGCCGGGGTGAGACGGGCGCATCGGCCGGGGGATAGACACCCGGACATAAGAAGACCCCTCACGCACCCGCTAGAGCCCACCTACCCTTGCTGCATTCCTGCCCTGGGGGAGTTAAGCGAGATGGCGCCACGTGAGGGGCCGGGCTCAAGTTTAACCAGAACCGGCGAATTACGTATAACGCGAGACCTCGGGTAGCATTCATGAGCCTGGAGGATTCGCCTAGTGGCCTATGGCGCACGCTTGGAAAGCGTGTTGGGTGCAAGCCCTCAGGGGTTCGAATCCCCTATCCTCCGCCATAGACGACGGCCCGTTACTCGCTTCGCAGCGAGTGACGGGCGTTGTTCGTTATAGGTGATGCGTGTGGCGCGCGCGAGCGCTGTGCCGCGAGAATCCGTCTCTCTACTAAAGTGGTGCCCGTGACTCAGCCCCCGATCGACCCGACTGCCAGCAAGCGTGCGCGCGTGCGCCGCCGCAGGCGTGAACGACAGATCCTTGTTTTCGGCGCGATCTTCGGGGGCCTCGCGCTCGCGGGCTTCTTCTTCGCATCGGTCTACCGGGGCGACATCGAGGGCCCGTTCGCTCAGCCCTTCGTCACTCCGGAGAGCGCGTTCGAGACTGAGGTCAATATCGCGTGCCCGCCCGCGGGCGTGATGCCGATGGCGCCGACCGACGTGTCGCTACGCGTGATCAATGCGACGAACACGGCGGGCCTCGCGAGCACCACCTCGAAGGACCTGAGCGGGCGCGGATTTGTAGTGACCGGCTCCAGTAACTGGACGCGCGACTTCCCCGGGACCGTTCGCATCTACTACGGCGAGGAAGGTCTCGCCCAGGCCTACACGTTGTCCACCTACTTCACCGATTTTGAGATGGTGATGGACACCCGCGACAGTGCACTCCTCGACCTCATTATTGGCGACGACTACTCTGCGGCGGATAGCCTGCGTTCGCAGGACGCCGCCGAGATCAGCACCGAGATCGCGTTTGTGCGGCCGCAGCAGTGCGTACCGATCGAGCTGGTGGCGCCCGAGCCCGCGCCGCGAAACCTCCCGGATGACCCGCTGGCTAGCCCCGAGCCCGAGGCATCACCTAGCGCGTCGGCCTCCGCCTCATAGCACCGGCCCGCGTCACCTCACGCTAAGAAGTTCGGCCCCAACTCCAAGCGGGACCGGGTTTCCTATGACGTGAGGCGATCACCGGGAGCACCGGTGCGCTCGTCGAAGTCTCTAGACGTCGTGCGCGAACACGCGCGACCAGTGGTTCGCCATGCTGATCGCGGTCCATCCGCGCGTAGCTGCGGTCTCGAACGCCCGCTCGGCCCCCTCGGCATACGCGACCTCTCGCGCATCGTCGTCGTGGGACACGAGCAGGCCCAGAGTTCGCCGCGGCTGGCTGGTCGCCAACTCGAGCATCGGCACGTCGCCGTTCGCGTTGCCGGCGGCGAGGAGGGGTCGACGTCCGATCCGCTCCCAGATCTGTGTCGCCTTCGTGGGTCCGTCGTCGAGGATGCCGAGCGTCGCGGTGCGCACCACCCGGGCACCATCGGCGTCGGACACGAAGGCTAGGCCCGACGAACTGCCCACGACGCGCTCTCGCGGAATGCCATACATGCTCGCGGTGACCGGGCGCATGAAGTCGCGGCCCCCGCCAGAGACGATGTAGCACGTGAACTGGTGGGCCTCGAGGTAGGCGAGGAGCTCGACCATGGGCACGAACCCCAGTTCGGTAAAGGGCCGCTCGTGAATCGGGTTGAGTCCCCGCGCTAGAAATTCTGCCGACTGCTGCTCAAACTCCTCGACGCCAATGTCACCGAAGGCGCTCAGGACCGCGCCTGCGAGGAGCTGCAGGTCTGCCTGGTCTCCGCTGTAGTGCTTGACGATGGCGTTGTCGATCCAGGAGGCGTCGCCCGCGGCGAGGGAGGCCCAAGGCTCAGACCCCCGTAGCGATTCGTCGGCCAGCGCGGCCTCGGCCAGGCGCTCGGCAATGAAGACGCCTTGGGCGAGCGGTTTCTCGCTCCACAGGGTGCCGTCGTTGTCGAAGGTCGCCACCCGGTCTTCAATGGGAGCGAACTCGTCGGATTCTGAGTCGGTCACCGCCTCGACAAAGCTGACGATGGCGTTCTTGGCTTCCGAATCTAGCCATGACTCCAGGTACTCACTCATGTGGGCGGCATCCTTTGGTAGGGGTGTTGGGCGCCGGAGCGCACCGCGCGCGGCGGGCGGCTGCCAGTGACAACAACCTATCGTCGGGAGCAAGGAACGAAGGCGATGAGTGGAAACTTTCTCCCCACGCGGTCAGCCGTGCCCGCCCGCTTCAACGCAAAAACCCGGTCCTGACTCTCGCGAGTCTGGACCGGGTTTTCTTGTGGCGGTGCCGGTGGGATTTGAACCCACGGTACGGGTTTGCCGTACACAGCATTTCGAGTGCTGCACCTTCGGCCGCTCGGACACGGCACCGCGGATGAGAATACCGTCAAAGACGCGCCGCGACCAAACCGGGCGTAAATACCCGCCTGGGCACTGCATCGGCCGTGTGCCTTGGGTGGCTAGCGGCGCTGCTCGAAGAACTCGCGCAAGAGCGTCGCGGACTCCACGCCGCGCACGTCTGCGATGACCTCGACCTTGGAGCCGATGCGGGCGTCGCGCACCAAGTCCCACTGGGATCCGGTCGCCCCCGCCTTCTGGTCCCAAGCGCCAATCACCAGGCGGGGAATGCGCGCGGCGAGCAGCGCGCCGGCGCACATCGCGCACGGCTCTAGCGTGACCACCAGCGTGCATCCCTCGAGCCGCCAGGAGCCGGCCGACTCCGCGGCCTCGCGTAACGCGAGCACTTCCGCGTGGGCGGTGGGGTCCGAGCGCACGGCGCGCTGATTGAAGCCGCGGCCAATGACCGAGCCCTCCGCGTCGAGCACCACAGCCCCGACCGGGACCTCGCCCAGGTTTTGGGCGGCGCGCGCCAGCATCAGGGCCTCGCCCATGGCTGCCTCGTAGAACGCGTGCATGCGCTCCAGGCTACCTGGGGGATTCAGGACGCCCGATGCGGCGCTTGGGTATCCACGAGGACGCCCGCCAAGAAGTAGGGTTAAGCCATGCAGCTTCATGTCGCGGACCACCCGCTCATCGCCCACAAGGTCACCGTCCTTCGGGACAAGAACACCCCCTCGCCGACGTTCCGGCTGCTGGTGGATGAGTTGGTGACGCTGCTCGCGTACGAGGCGACGCGGCAGGTACGCGTGCAGGACTGCGTGGTTCAGACTCCGTTGCAGGAGACGACCGGCACCAAGATCGCCAGCCCCGCGCCGCTGATCGTGCCGATCCTGCGCGCCGGACTGGGCATGCTGGACGGGATGACCCGCATGTTGCCGAGCGCCGAGGTGGGATTCCTTGGGCTCAAGCGCGACGAGGAGACGCTCGAGGCGATCACGTATGCGAACCGGCTTCCCGACGACCTCACCGGGCGACAGGTGTTCCTCGTCGACCCGATGCTGGCGACGGGTGGCTCGCTCGTCGCGGCCATCGAGTATGTGCTGGAGCGCGGCGCCACCGACGTGACCTGCGTCTGCCTGCTCGCTGCCCCCGAGGGGATCGAGCGGGTCCGTACGGCCATGGGCGACCGGGTCGACGTATCCGTGGTGGTGGCTCAGGTCGACGAGTGCCTGAACGACCAGGGATTCATCGTTCCCGGACTCGGGGACGCGGGCGACAGGCTCTACGGCCTCGTCTAATCCGCGCGCCGGGTTGGCTGATCGCTAGCCCTTAGCCGCTATTTGCGACCCGTGTTGCCGCCGGGGCGCGAGAAATGTCAGACCCCTTTGGCATCCTTGAAACATGCCCAAAATTGCCCCGCGGAGAGGTCGTCCCCAGGGAATCGGCGCGCCTGTGGAGGACACGCCGCGTTGTCCACAGCGTATCCACAGGTTCCGGGCCCACCTGTGGATAGAAACCACTACATCTAGGGGTGGTCCCAGACGATGACCCCTATATCTAGTGAAATAGTCGCGTGTTGGGCTGGACAGCGAGGGGTCCGAGAGCGTAGATTCAGGCAACGCTTCGGCAAGGTCCAGAGGCCGTGAACACACCTCGGCACGACCCTTGCCCCAAGTCCCAAGCACAATCCTTACAGGGCCCATCGGCCACCGTTCCAATCACTTGCAGGAGAGCACCGTGACGATTACCGAAAACTCCGCGAATACCGACGTCAACGGCGACACAACGGCGATCGCGGCCCTCACTAAGCCGGGCATTCACGTCACCAAGCGCGATGGCACCCGCGAGCCGTACAACGCCGACCGCATCAACAAGGCGATCGAGCACGCTGCGGAGGGCCTAGAGGACCAGATCTCGAAGACCACGCAGATTGCGACCGAGCTGGGCATCACCCTGTTCGACGGAATCACCACCGAGCAGCTGGACGAGGCCGCCATCGGAGTGGCCGTCCAGAACGTGAAGGACGACCCCGACTTCGACATCATCGCCGCGCGCCTGCTGCGCAAGGTGATCTACAAGCGAGTCCTCGGCGGCTTCGACACCTCGCTCGAGCTGGCGCTGCTTCACCAGGCACGCTTCCCGGGTTACATCCGCGACGCCGTGGAGGAGGGCCTGCTCGACGAGCGCCTGACCACGATCTTTGACCTGGACGCGCTCGCCGCGGCGATCGACCACGAGCGCGACGACCTGCTTAAGTACATCGGCACCGTGACCATGCGCAACCGCTACATGATCACTGACCGTCACGGTAAGTCCCTCGAGGTGCCTCAGTACTTCTGGATGCGCGTCTCCATGGGTCTCTCGCTCAACGAAGAGAACCCCACCGAGATGGCGCTCAAGTTCTACGACAAGATCTCGAAGCTCGACTACCTTCCCGCCGGCTCGACGCTGGTCAACGCGGGCACGTCCTACCCGCAGCTCTCCAACTGCTTCGTGATGCAGATGGAAGACGACATGGACCACATCGCCAAGACCGTTGGCGACGTCATGTGGCTGACCAAGGGCACGGGCGGAATCGGACTCTCCGTCACCAAGCTGCGCTCCGAGGGTTCGCCCATCAAGTCGAACAACACCACCTCGACCGGCCCCATCCCGTTCATGCACACCATCGACTCCACGCTGCGTGCGGTGTCGCGCGGCGGCAAGAAGTTCGGCGCGCTGTGCTTCTACATGGAGAACTGGCACATGGACTTCGCGCAGTTCCTCGACCTGCGCCAGAACTCCGGTGACCCCTACCGCCGCACCCGCACCGCCAACACGGCAGTGTGGATCTCCGACGAATTCATGAAGCGCGTCGCCGCGGACCAGGACTGGTACCTGTTCGACCCCGCGGAGGCCCCCGACCTGGTGGAGCTCACGGGCTCGGCGTTCTCCGCCCGGTATGCGGAACTCGTCTCGCTCGCGGAGAGCGGCAAGCTGCAGCGTTTCACCAAGATGCGTGCCCGCGAGCAGTACAAGTCGATTCTGCTCATGCTGCAGGGTTCTTCTCACCCGTGGCTGACCTGGAAGGACACGATCAACAACCGTGCCCTCAACACGAACACCGGCACCATTCACCTGTCGAACCTGTGCACCGAGATCTGCCTGCCGCAGGACCGCGACAACATCGCCGTCTGCAACCTGGCCTCGGTGAACCTGTCCGAGCACTTCGTGGACGGCAGGATCGACTGGGACCGCATGGAGAGCTCGGTGCGCCTCGCGGTGCGCCAGCTCGACAACCTGGTCGACATCACGCTGTCCGCTGTCAAGGAATCGGACCACGCCAACCGCGAGAACCGCGCGGTGGGTCTGGGTGTCATGGGCTTCACCGACGTCACCGAGCGCCTCGGCCTCGCGTACGAGTCGGAAAAGTCCTACGACCTGATCGACGAGATCATGGAGTTCGTGTCGTACCACGCCATTGACGCGTCTGCTGATCTGGCTCGTGAGCGCGGCTCGTACAACAACTTCGCTGGCTCCGGCTGGTCGCAGGGCAAGGTCCCGTTCGACACCATCGCGTCGACTGAGGCGGACCGTGGCGTGAAGATTGACGTCAACCGCACCATGCGCCTGGACTGGGACGTGCTGCGCGAGAAGGTCAAGGGGGGCATCCGCAACGCGACGCTCCTCGCTGTCGCGCCCACCGCCTCCATCGGCCTCGTCGCGGGCACCACGCCCGGCTTCGACCCGCAGTTCTCGCAGATCTTCTCCCGTGCCACCTCCTCGGGCAAGTTCCTCGAGGTCAACCGCAACCTTGTTCGCGACCTGCAGTCCGAGGGCATTTGGGAAGACGTCCGCGACCGACTGCTGGAGGTCCAGGGCGACCTCAGCCAGATCGAGGAGGTCCCCGAGCACCTGCAGACGGTCTACAAGACGTCCTTCCAGCTGTCGCCCTACGCCTTCATCGAGGTAGCAGCGCGCGCTCAGAAGTGGATCGACCAGGCGATCAGCCGCAACATCTACCTCGCGGACCGCGACGTCGAGAGCATGATGGCGCTGTACTCCGCCGCGTGGGAGCGTGGCGTGAAGACCACCTATTACCTGCACATGAAGCCGCGTCACACCGCCGAGCAGTCGACGGTGCGCGTGAACAAGTCGGAGAAGATGCCCACCAACAGCGCGGGCACCAAGCCCTCCGGTGGGGCGACCGGCGGGCCCTCTCGCAAGGGATTCGGCGCTCGCAAGGGCTTCGGAGCAGCTAAGGCGACTGGCGCGGTCACCGCGGTAGAGTCCGCGGTCGCCGAGGCGATTGCTGACGCTCCGGCCGAGGCCGTTGCGGCACAGCCGATCTCCGCAGCCCCGGTTGCCGACGTGGCCCCGGTCGCTGCGGCAACTCCCCGCAAGGGCTTCGGCGCTGCGGCGGCGAGCGCCCCTGTGGCGGCCGCGGCCCCCGCATCGGCGGCCCCCCAGAGCCAAGCGTCAACGATCTCAGTCGCACCCGCGGCCGTGATGTCCGCACTGGCGACGACGGCGTTTGCGCCGGCTCCGACCCAGCAGCCCGCGGTGCCGCCCACGTCGCTCCCCGAGCCGTACGAGGCACCCACGGCGGCCGCTCCCGCCGGCGTCACCGAGTTCGCCGTGACGTCGAGTTCCGTTGGCGGCAACACAGAAATGATCGGCGGCGTGGCTTGCCCCGTCGACCCGATGGAAGCTCTGCAATGCGAGTCCTGCCAGTAACGGCGGGGAAAGGTTAAGGACCAGATCATGGCGATTTTAGGAACAGGCATTCAGGACGGACTGCTACTCAAGCCCGTCACCTACCCATGGGCGATGGAGCTGTACGACCAGGCCGTTGCCAACACGTGGTTCCCTAACGAGATTCAGCTGGGCGAGGACCTAGGCGACTTCAGGAAGATGACGGACGAAGAGCGTCACGCCATCACGTTCCTGATGTCCTACTTCAACCCGAACGAGCTGCTCGTGAACAAGGCGCTTGCGTTCGGCGTTTACCCCTACATCAACGCGCCGGAGTGCCACCTCTACCTGGCTAAGCAGATGTGGGAGGAAGCCAACCACTGCATGTCCTTCGAGTACGTCCTCGAGACGTTCCCGATTGACCGCGAAGCGGCCTACAACTCTCACGCCACCGTGCCCTCCATGGCGGCCAAGGAGGAGTTCGGCGTCAAGTTCATCAAGCGCATGACCGAAGAGACGCTGGATATCACCACGACCGAGGGCAAGAAGGACTTTGTCCGCAACCTCGTCGCGTACAACATCATCCTCGAGGGCATCTGGTTCTACTCAGGATTCATGGTCGCGCTGAGCTTCCGTCAGCGCAACCTGCTGCGCAACTTCGGTTCGCTCATGGACTGGGTGATTCGCGACGAGTCGCTTCACCTCCAGTTCGGGATCAACCTGATCCTGACCGTGCTCGAGGAGAACGAGGACCTGCAGGACCCCGACTTCGCCGAGGAGATCCGTCAGATGATCATCGGCGCCGTGGAGATGGAGGAGCAGTACAACCGCGACCTTCTCCCCACCGGGATCCTGGGCCTCAACGCCGACTACGTGAACCAGTACGTGAAGTACCTGGCTGACCGTCGCCTCGAGGAGCTCGGCTTCGACTCGCACTACAACGTGTCGAACCCCGCCAAGTGGATGGCTACCGCGAACGACACCCTGCAGCTGGTGAACTTCTTCGAGGCCACCAACACCTCGTACGAGGTCAACGCGCAGGGCACCAAGAAGTAGTTGTTCTCCGGGCTAGGGCCCGGCGACGTGTGGGGGCCGTCAGGCTCGAATACCCACTCGCCGCCGGTCCCTAGCCTTCTGCGTTGCGTGATCCCAGTCACACCGACCGCGCGGGCGATCGTTCTGCGGATGCGGATACATCGCGTTTCGCATATGTTTGAGGTTCCGGGAATCTTTGCGCCCCCGCGCGCGTTGAATTCTCTGCAGGCGTGAGTGCTTTCATTCCGTCGCCCATCTTCACGGCAGCGTCGCCTGATGCCATCACCATTCAAGGACGTACCCCACCGTGACTTCAGACCTAGCGACCAGGCCCGCTGCCGATTCCGCGACCCAGCCGTCGACCGCCCCTGCGCGCCGCCAGCCGAACGTCAACCGCCGGCAGCTGGGCGAGAGGATGTCTCGTAACCAGCGCATCGGCTACATTCTTATGCTCGGCGCGCTGGTCGCGATGGGCCCCTTCACGATCGACCTCTATCTGCCGGCCTTCCCTCAGGTAGCCGCGGACCTTAACGCCAGCGACGCCGCCATCCAGCTGACTCTCACGGCCACCATGATCGGCTTTGGCCTGGGCCAGCTGATCGTGGGGCCGCTGAGCGACTCCTTCGGACGTAAGCGGCCGCTCCTAATCGCCACCGCGCTTCACGTGGTCGCGAGCATCGGTGTCGCGCTCGCCCCCACGGTCGAGTGGGTCATGGTCGGTCGCATCTTCCAGGGAATTGGCGCGGCAGGCGGCGCGGTTGTCGCGATGGCCGTGGTTCGTGACCTGTTCGCAGGGCAGTCACTTATCCGCATGCTGTCGCGGATGGCCCTGGTTACCGGACTGGCTCCCGTCCTGGCCCCGGTCATCGGTTCGCAGCTGCTGCGAGTGGTCGACTGGCGCGAGGTCTTCTTTGTCCTCGCCGCGTACGGCGTGCTCATCGGCACCATCGTCGGCGTGAAGATGTTCGAGACTCTTCCCCCGGCGCAGCGCGGCAACGACGAGAAGGGCATCGTAGGCAAGCGTTACAAGAAGCTGCTGACGGACCCTGCGTTCGTCGGTATCGCGATAGTCGGCGCGATGACGTTCACCACGCTGTTCGCGTACCTCTCGTCGTCGTCCTTTGTGCTCCAGGACATCTACGGGCTCAGCGCGCAGGAGTACGGAATCGTCTTTGGCATCAACTCTCTGGGCCTGGTGGTGTGCACGCAGATCGCTAGCCGGCTCATGCGCCGCTACCCTCCTCGCACCGTAGCCGCGCTCGGCCTCGGGGTCATGAGCGTGGGAGCCGCCTCGCTGCTCGTCGGTTCGTTCTTCGGCGTCGGCCTGATCGCCGTGCTGGCGTCGCTCTTCCTCGTCGTCTCCCCGGTGGGGCTCATCATGCCCTCGGTGCAGGTCACGGCGCTGGCCAGCCACGGCAAGGAGGCAGGTACTGCCGCCTCCGTCATCGGCGCGGCGAACTTCGGCGTGGCCGGACTGCTGTCGCCGATCGTCGGCGTGATGGGCATCTCGGTCGCCTCGATGGGAATCGTGATGGTCGGCGCGCTGCTGGTCGCCCACCTGACCTTCTGGATTGTGGTGCGTCCGCGGATCCAGTCCGTCGTCGTCGCCTAGGCTCACCCGCCGGTCGGTGACCGCGCTAGCGTGGTCCCATGACTAAGCGCATCGGCATCCTGCTCTACGACGGCTTCGACCTAATCGACTCCGGCGGCCCGTACGAGGTGTTCCTCACCGCGTCCCGGCTTGCCGAGCGGGATGGTGACGCGGCTCTGTACGAGGTGGTGCTCATCTCGCCCGTCGGCGAGGACGTGGTCGCCTATGGCGGAATGACAGTGACGGGAACGATGCCCGCAGCCGATGCTGGCACCCTCCACACGCTCATCGTCCCCGGACTCGTCGACATAGCTGCCGCGCGGGCCAATCCCGCCGTCGGCGCCGCGATCGCGGGCCTCGCCAGGTCGTCGGCGACGGTCGCCTCCGTATGCACGGGGGCGTTCCTGCTGAGCGACCAGGGCCTGCTGGACGGTCAGCCTGCGACGACGCACTGGGAGGATGTGGCGCTGCTGGCTGGCGAGGGGCGGATCGGCGAGGGAGTCGAGGCCGTGCGGTGGGTGGACAACGGCGCGGTCGTGACAAGCGGAGGCCTGACGTCAGGCATACACATGGCGCTACACCTGGTGGGCCGAGACTTTGGCGTTGACGTCGCAAAACGGACCGCGCGTCAACTCGAGATGGACTGGAATCCCAGCCCCGCTCGCTAGGACTCCGAGACCACCGTCACCGTGACGGAACTGAGCAGGTAGTTGTCGCCGGTGCTCGTGGCACGCAGCGTGTGCTTGCCCGCCGCGAGGTTGCCGCTCGGGAAGAACGATTTTGCGTCTACCCCGAGGCTGTTCGAGAAGGCAGAACCTGCTGCGGTGGAGTCGGCGGCATCGTTCGTCTTGCCGAGAATCGCGGCACTCGAATCTGCTGAAATATAGGTGCCAGCCGGGCCGTTCCAACGACGCGGAGTCAACGACACATCGTCGATCTGGGCCCGGTCGCCGGTGAGACTGCGGTCCGAATCCCACGCGACCCAACCCAACTCGGCTGTCGAGGTAGAGCCGGTGAAGAAGCGGAACTCGGCGCTCGCGCGCTCACTGACCCAGCGGCTGCCGTCGAAGATCGCGACCCTAGCCGTGGGCAGGCTCGGCGACTCGTAGATCACGGTGAGGGCGAACCCGCCGTAGTACGTGCGGTCGTTGTCGTTGGCGGATCGGCTCAGGGCGATATCTGCCACAGTCCACTCGCCGGCGCCGCCGTCGCGCACCAACTCGGTCACGTTCGCACGTGACTGGTAATAGGCGCGATTCGAGCCGTCTAGGTAGATGGGGGAGACGACGGTGCCGTCGATCACATTCCATTTCGAGGCGCCGGGCGCCTGGATCCGCGCCTTAGAGATGTCGCTGTCGAACCACATCTCTGGGGAGTTCTCGGTCCCCTTCGTGGCGTCCCGGACGCTCGCGTTGGCAGACCACTCGAGGGCCGCGTAGAGAACCTTGGCGTCGCTAGGGAGTTCGAGGAGGGTCTTGGCCGAGTTGCGCCCGCCGCCGGCCACGTTGATGGCGACCATGTTCTGGCTGTTGTTTCCCGCGCTGCTGGACGTCGAGTACATGACGTCCTGGCACTTTGCGAGCGATAGGTCGCAGCCCATCAGCGGCGAGCCAACGGTGGTGGCCGCCACGTGACCGCGTGCGGAGAAGGCGACGTTGAGGTTGTCGTTGACCTTCTCGAGCCCGGTGGGAACTTGGTAGTGCGCGGTGCGGTCGCCCGCGACCACGTCGAACACAGTTTCCGCGGCGTCGTCGAGGCCGGTGAAGGTGTCGATCGCGACGGTCAGATCTAGTTCCGCTGATTCGCCGGCCGCAAGGTCGCTGATTCCGCAGACCACTGAGGAGTGGCCGGACGTCAATTCGCAGGACCAGTCGCCAGCGCCGAAGGATCCCGTCGCAGCGTAGGACAGGAAGTTCGAGAGCTCCGGTGCGGACCGCAACGAGGAAGTTCCGCCGCCGCCGGCCACTGAGGGTGCAGAGAACAGGAGGCCCGTAGGAAGGGTCACCGTCGCCTGCATCGCTCCGGCGTTGGTGTCGCCGGAGTTGGACACCGACATCGACACGGTGGGTGAACTCGAGGATACCTCGAGGTAGTTCAGCGGCGCCTCGGCGATTGAAAGAACTGCGCCCACGGGGGGAGGGGTCTCACCGCCACCAGTTTCACCGCCACCAGTTTCACCGCCACCGGTCTCACCGCCACCGGTCTCACCGCCACCGGTCTCACCGCCACCAGTTTCACCGCCACTGGTGCCGCCCGTACCCGAGCCGGTGCCTGTTCCAGCACCAGAGCCGGAGCCTGAGCCTGAGCCTGAACCGTTATCCGTCGCGCCGCCACCTGAGCCTGCGCCGGTCGAGCCAGTGCCAACGCCAGAACCGTTGCCCGCGCCGGTCACGCCGGTGCCCGCGCCTGCGTCGTTGCCGGCGATCGCGGGGGAGCCGTTAAATCCGCCGGCGCCGCTCTGCAGGCCAGGGGTATTGCCGGTGTCAGGGTCGGCCTCGCCGAGCTCGTTTACGCCGGGCACCAGGATTGATGGCTCCTCGGCGTCCACGCCGTCGCTCTCGCCGGCCAGGTTATCCGTGGCGGAGGAATCTGGGGTGGAGCCGACCGCCTGCGTGCCGGCGGACTCGGGGGAGCCGCCGCTGAACAGGCCGAGAAGGCTCGCGCCACCTAAGGCCAGGGCGACTACACCGACCACCGCGGCGGCCGGAATAAGAACGCCGGACGCGCCTGCGAATGCGGCTGCCAGCCCGGTCGCGCCAACGGCGGTGCCGCCTACGCCCGATGCGCCTGCGGATACTCCCGCGCCGGCGGTGCCAGCGGAGGATGCGCTTGCCGTGGCTCCCGGACCGAAGGCGCCGCCAATGGGCATTCCGCCCTGGAGCGCGCCCATGCCGAGCGTCCCGAGCACGATCGGGGCGATGATCCCGCGCATGCCGCGGTTAACGTCTTGAAGCTCGAGTACCAACGCAGTACAACGCTCACACGTCTTGACGTGTTCGTCGATGCGGGTGTGTTCGCGCTTGTTGAGCCCCCCGCGGACGTAGGAACCGAGCTGGGTGTTCGCCTCGAGGCAGTTCAGCGTGTCCGCGCTATTGAGGTGCTGCTGCAGGTACGCCTGGCGAAGCGCCTCCCGCGCTCGGTAGGCGAGGGCAGCGACCCCGTTCGCGCTCAGGCCGAGCAGCGGGGCGATCTCCTTGGGGCTCTTCTTCTCAACTTCGGTGTACCAGAGCACCGCCTGCCATCGCTCGGGAAGCGACTTGAAGGCGCCGGCGACCATGCCGTGCTCGAAGCCTTCGAGGGCCGGCTCGTCGGACGATGCCTCGTAGCCAAGGTTCGCCTCGTACTCGCCCATGTCTTCGCGAGGCTTGGTGCGGATGCCCTTGTTGATCATGTCCATGCCGGTGCGGCGGACAATCGTGAACAGGTAGGCGCGGAACGCTAGGTCCGGCCCGTCTCCGCGTTGCAGCGCGCGCAGCACGCGCGAGAACGACTCCGAGACCACGTCGTCGACGTCTGAGGGGCTATTCGTGTACTGCGTCGCGACCTTGCGCGCTGCCTCCACGTGACGCTCATAGAGCAGGCCAAAGGCGGTCTGGTCACCGGCGCGTACGCCCGCGATCAACTCGGGGTCGCTGGACGTTTCCGTCCATAGTGCGATCGCCTCTGAACTCATGTAACTGGGGGTCTCCTCAGGTGGGCATAGACAGTCACCTCCTATAATCCCTTTAACACCTGGCAAAGCGCAAGGACTAGCAGGGGAAGATTAGTCACATTTCGGGCAAATCGTGCGTGGAGAAAAGTTTTCTTGCTACCCGCGTCATAACCAAGTGTGACCCACGTCTCATATTGCATGACCATAGAAGCGAATCTCCCAGGGCGCCGCGCCAGCGACGTGCTGCTTCGCCAATGGGAAAACGCGAGCGTCGAGTCCGTCTGGCTACGGCCCGGCGACTGGTACACGCCCGCAACCGAGGCACTGGTCGAAGCCCTCGAGGCTCGCCTCGACACCGCTCCCGCAGCGTTCCGTTTGGGACAGGCGCGGGCAGCGGCGGGTGTTGGCATCACCGAAGCTATCGACGACATGGCGGTCCTGTTCAGGTCGGCGGGTTTCGAGTCGGCTCCTATTCGTAGCATCCGCGCACTGTGCGAGGGCTGGACCGAGGGTGACAGCGCTCCGGTAGCGGCCCCCACCATGAAGGACCCCGAGTCGGGGCTCGGCACCACCGAGTACCTGACGCAGCGTCTCGCTGAGGTCTACGGCGCGGCCGTCCGTTCGGGGACTCAGGTTCCCGACACGCACGCGGTCGTCGTGGTCGATGTCGCAGTAGCTGACCCGGACCCCTGGCAGCGGATGGCGCGCAATGCCGCCGTCGGCCAGGCATTGACCAACGCCTACGGCGAGGGTTACCCCATGGCGCGCCTCGCGGATGGCCTTTACGCCGTTCTCGTCGAGCGCGGCACCTCGCTCGGTGCGGGAATCGCGATCCTCCGGGACCACATCTCGGACCGTGCGATCGCAATGCGCGTGGGCAACCTCATGCGCCAACCGCCGCGCGTGTGGATCGAGTCTTTGCCGGCCGATCACACGTACGTCGCAAGTTTGCTGGAATCGCTACAGCGATAGTCCAGTGCGGGAGGACGGCCGATGGCGCGCTGAGGGCGCCATCGGCCTTTCCTGTCTCTAAGCCCGTGTATTGGGCCCAGCCATTGCCGGGTCAGTACCGGGCAGTCAGCCAGTCCGCTGGCGCGTCACGCCTTTCGGTTGTACGCGCGAATGGCGAGCGGCGCGAAGATGATCACGAAGACGGCGCACCACATCAGGGTCCAGGCCACGGGAGAGTGCCAGTCGCCGCCGCTCCAGAGTGCGCGCAGGGACGAGATCAGGTGTGACAGCGGGTTGGCGTTCGCGAACGCCGCTAGCCAACTCGGCATCGTCGACGTGGGCACGAAGGCATTGGACGCGAAGGTGAGGGGGAACAGCGTCATGAAGACGATGCCCTGCACCGCTCGCTCGGAGCGCGCGATCAGCCCCACGAGCATGGGTGCCCACGCCAGGCACAGCGCGAACAGGATCGCGAGCAGGCAACCGCCCAGGAAGCTGAGCGGGTCCGTGCTGATGCGGTACCCGAGGACGTAGCCGGTTCCCACCATGATCACAATGAGCAGTACGTAGCGCACGACGTCCCCCAGCGCGGCGCCCAGCAGCGGTGCCACCCGCGAGATGGGCAGCGATCGGAAGCGATCGAATAGCCCCTTCGACATATCGGAATTGAGCTGGATGCCGATCCCGACGGACGCGAAGGCGATGTTCTGGCCGATCAGGCCGGGGATCAGGAACTCGAGGTACTCGGAGGTGGACCCGGCGATCGCCCCACCAAAGATGAAGGTGAACAGGAGGGTAAACATGATGGGCGACAGCGTGACGTCGATCAAACCCTCGGGAGTGCGCCACGTCTTGACGAGCGAGCGCTTCGCGAGCACCATCGAGTGCCGGATCACGTCGAATGGTCCCTGCTGTATGACCTCGACGTCGTGGGTGATTGCTGCGGAACTCATCCCGCTACCTCCTGATCTTGGCCGGCTTCCGCGGCGTCGGTTGACGGTCGTTGTCGCTGGCCGGTGAGGGTAAAGAACACCTCGTCCAGGCTCGGCAGCTGCAAGGAGAGCTCCGTCACATTTACTTGTCGCGCCGCGAGTTGGGCTACCACGGTGGACAGGGCGGAGTCATCGAGCACGGGCACCGAATACTCGCCCGGGCGGTACTCGTCGATCGGCGCGCGGTCGGTAGCGACGCCGGCCAGGATCTCCTTGACCGCGTCGGCATTGCTCGGGGTGGTGGGGCGCACGCGCAGGGTCTGAGACCCCACGACTCGCTTGAGGTTGTCCGCGGTGTCGTGGGCGATGACCTCGCCGTGATTGATCACCACGATGTCGTCGGCCAGGGCATCGGCCTCCTCGAGGTATTGCGTGGTGAGCAGCACCGAGGTGCCACGCCCCACGATGTCGCGCACCACGTCCCACATGTCCTCGCGCTTGGCGGGATCGAGGCCGGTGGTCGGCTCGTCGAGGAAGACTACCTCCGGGTGGCCGGTCAGCGAGGCGGCCAGGTCGAGGCGGCGGCGCATGCCCCCTGAATAGGTCTTGAGGGTGCGGTCCGCGGCCTCGGTGAGGTCGAACCACTCGAGCAGTTCCTTGGCGCGGGCCTTGGCGGAGCGCCCTGGCATGTTGAGTAGCGCGGCGATCATGAGCAGGTTCTCGCGACCGGTGAGTTCCTCGTCGACGGACGCGTACTGGCCAGTGAGGCCGATGCGCTTGCGTACTTCCGAGGGCTTCTTCGCGACGTCGTAGCCGGCGACGCGGGCGTGGCCGCCATCCGCGCGCAGCAGAGTCGCGAGGATGCGCACGGCGGTGGTCTTACCTGCGCCGTTGGGCCCCAGCACGCCGAGTACTGTGCCGCGCGGCACCGCCAAGTCGATGCCCTTGAGGGCCTTAGTTTCCTTGAAGTTCTTGATGAGGCCCTCGGCCTCGACTGCGTAGTCCTCTGCCATGCCATGAGGTTACGTTGCGCCACCGACACAGGGCAAGAACTAAACCTCGACCGCACTACTTGACAATCTGAGGTACCTAAGTTCACCATGTAGCCATGAACGAGGTCGATCCGCAGATGCTTAAGGGGCTGGTGACCCTGCTCTTGTTGCACCTCGTTGCCGAACGCGAAGACTATGGTTACGCACTTGTGGTGCGGCTGCGGTCCGCGGGCTTTGGCGACATGACAGAGGGCACGGTGTACCCCGCTCTCGCTCGCCTTGAGCATGCCAAGCGGTTGGAGACCAGTCTGGTGCCGTCCGACAAGGGCCCAGCACGTAAGTACTACCGCATCACCGCTGAGGGCCAAGCCGAGTTGGAACGCACGCGCAGCGCGTGGAGCCACCTGACGGGCCTGGTCTCGGGTCTCGTGTCAAAGGAGAAGCCATGACGACATCTATCAACTCAGTGCTCGCGGTCTCCGTGGGAGGCTTGGGCACAGTCCTCTTGATGTTCACCGTCGGCTACCTCGTGATGCTGCTCAGGTTCCGTGCACCTGTCGCCTCGTGGCGTGACCAGTTTGCGACGGCCAAGTACGTCCTCCGCTATGACAACGCGCTTGACTGGCGCGGGATTGGAACCGCGGACAGGCGCATTCTCACCAATGACCTCCGGCGCAACATCGCGGATGCCGCGACAGAGGAGTCGTTAAGCGGGATATTGGAGCGGCTGGGTCACCCTCGCGACCTGGCTAGCGCAGTTTCTGCCCGTGACCGAGGACCTACTTGGGCCCTGGGAAGCGCTGTCGCGCTTGGAGTTTGGTTCCTTTTGCAAATAGGGGCAGTGATCGCCGTCGACGCAATGATCACGAGCGTGGAACAGCTTGCGCCGTCAAGCGGGGCGGTCGTGGTGACAACGCCGCTGCTCTTGGGTTACACCCTCGAGGTCACTACTGACACCCAAGGCGAAGTCGATGTCGTCAGCGTCGCAACCAACGCGGCCATGGCCATCGTGCCCACGCTCGGCTTCGTACTGTTCTCACGCCCATGGCGCCTAGTGACGCGGAGGACGTCACGAAGCGACTCCGCTCCGAGCATCGCGGCGTGAAAACCTAGTTGGCGCGCCAAAGCACCAGGGCGCGTCCCTCGCCTCGCTCGCCTCGCTGGCCGCGCTCGACGATGACTACGTTCCCGCGCGCGCCCGTCGTGAAGACGCGCGAGCCGGGGTCGGCGCGGTGGCGCAACTTGCCCACCTCTAGTTCAAGGGCCTCGACGCGCCGCTGCAGATACAGGATCCGCGCGATGCCGGCCAGGTTGATGCCCTCGTCCTGGCTGAGGCGCTGGACCTCGCGCAGGACGGCGACGTCCTTGAGTGAATAGCGACGACCGCCCCCGGGGCGCCGGCGCGGCACCACGAGCCCGACGCGGTCGTACTGGCGCAGGGTCTGGGCGTGCATGCCGGCCAGCTCGGCCGCGACGGAGATCGGGAAGACAGGCTCGTCAACGTCTGGACGTTCCATGCCGGCCTCCTTAACCTAGATTGCGTGCGATCGAGAAACTACTTCACGGCGTTCTTGTACAGCTCCCCGCGAGGATCGTCCTTAGCCGTCTCGATGGCGAAGGCCTGCAGCGCCTCCTTGGCGGCGCGCGAGAGCTTGCCTGGCACCGTGACGCTGACCGTGGCGAGCAGGTCGCCTATCCCGTTCGCTCCCGTGAGGCCGTGGCCCTTGACGCGCAGGACGCGTCCGGAACTGGTGCCGGAGGGCACCTTGACCTTGACCCGAGTGCCGTTGAGCGTGGGAACCTCGACCGTCGCGCCCAGCACCGCCTCGTCAAAGGCAACCGGCAGGGTGATGCGCAGGTTGTTGCCCTCGGCGGTGAACACCGGGTGCTTTCCCACGCGCACAGTGAGCATCAGGTCGCCAGCGGGGCCGCCGTTCTGGCCCGGGCGGCCCTTGCCGCGAATGCGGATCTTCTGCCCGTCCCGAACTCCCACGGGGATCCGGGTGGTGAAGCTGCGGCCGTCCAACTTGAGGGAGATGGGGGACCCCTCGGCGGCCTGCCGGAACGAGACTTCGGTGGTGGCGCCGATGTCCTGACCGGGAGTCGGGCCTCGTCGGCCGCCGCCAAACATGTTCGACAAGATGTCCTCGAATCCACCGCTCTGGGCACGTGCTCCTGAGTTGTTGCCCTGCTGGCGACCGCCGCCGAACATGCCGCCCATGGCGTCCTCGAACCCGCCGCCGCTCTGGCCACCTGCCTGGAAACGAGGGCCGCCGCCCATGGCGCGCACGGAGTCGTACTGTTCCCGCTGCGTCTTGTCGGACAGCACCGCGTATGCCTCGCCCACCTCTTTGAAGCGCTTCTCAGCGGAGGCGTTGCCCGGGTTGCGGTCCGGGTGGAGTTCCTTGGCCTGCTTGCGATAGGCCTTCTTGATGGCGGCCTCGTCGGCCTCCTTCGGGACGCCTAGCGTCTTGTAGAAGTCCTTCGAGAACCAGTCCTGGCTACTCATAGGCGTTCCCTTTCGCGGTGCATGGGCGGTCGGCTACTCGGGCTGCGCGACGATGACGCGCGCGGGGCGCAGCACCTTCTCGCCGATGCGGTGGCCGGGCTGTGCGACCTGCTGGACGGTGGGAGTGGTGACCTCTGCACTCGGCTGCGACATGAGCGCCTCGTGGATCTGAGGATCGAACTCGTCGCCGATGGTGCCGTAGGACTCCCACCCGAGCCTGCCGAGGGCTTCCTCGAGCTTGCTGGCGATTGACGCGAACGGCCCGTCGGCGAGGTCGCCATGCTCTCGTGCGGCGGCGATGTCGTCGAGCGACGGGATCAGCGCCTCGATGACCTTGCCCGTTGCCTGATCGCTCAGCACGGCGCGATCGCGGTCGACGCGCTTGCGATAGTTCACGAACTCGGCCTGGAGGCGGCGTAGATCCTCGAGGTGCTCGGCGGCCTTCAACGCGGCGGCGGACAGTGCTTCGTCCGCGCCTTCCTCGTCTGCCTCCAGGGTCGCGCCGGCCTCGTTCAGGATTGACTCAGCCTCTGCCAGCGCATCGGCGCCGGTGTTGTCCTGGGGCTGCGACTCGGGGGAGTCCGCGGCATCGTCGGGGGTGTTGTTGCTGTCGTTATTTTCTGCTGGCGTGTCAGTCACGTCGTCCTCCTAGAGAGTGTTGAGTGGGGTAACGCGCGACGGGCGGGCGGCGTCTGCCAGCCCGCCCATCGCGTGGTGCGTTACTTCTTCTCGTTCTCGTCCTCATCGTCGACGATCTCGGCGTCAACGACGTCTTCTTCGTCGTTGGCGGGGGCGTCGTCGCTGGCGGGCGCTTCGCCCTCCTGCGGCTCGGCCTCTTCCGACTGCTGGGCCGCGTAGACGGCCTCGCCGATCTTCTGCGCCTTCTCGACCAGGGTGTCGTGCGCAGTCTTGACTGCTGCGGTGTCGTCACCCTCGAGGGCGGTCTTGACCTCGGCGATCGCGGACTTGACGTCCTCGGCCACCTCGGCGGGGACCTTGTCCTCGTTCTCGCCCAGGATCTTCTCCGTGGAGTACGCGAAGGACTCGGCGTTGTTGCGAGTTTCTGCGTCCTCGCGACGCTGCTTGTCCTCTGCCTCGTGCTCGGCCGCGTCAGCAACCATGCGCTCGATGTCTTCCTTCGACAGCGCAGAGCCACCGGTCACCGTGATGGACGATTCCTTGCCCGTTCCGCGGTCCTTGGCGTGCACGTGGACGATGCCGTTCGCGTCGATGTCGAACGTGACCTCGATCTGCGGCACGCCGCGCGGCGACGGCGCGATGCCGCCGAGCTCGAACGTACCGAGCAGCTTGTTGTCGCGGGCGAACTGGCGCTCACCCTGGTAGACCTGGATCATCACGGACGGCTGGTTGTCGTCAGCGGTCGAGAAGACCTCGGAGGACTTGGTCGGGATCGCGGTGTTGCGCTCGATCAGCGACGTCATCACGCCACCCTTGGTCTCGATGCCGAGGCTCAGGGGCGTCACGTCAATGAGCAGCACATCCTTACGCTCACCGGTGATCACACCGGCCTGGAGTGCGGCGCCGACGGCGACGACCTCATCGGGGTTGACGCCCTTGTTCGGGGCCTTGCCGCCGGTGAGCTCGGTGACGACCTCGGTGACGGCGGGCATGCGGGTGGATCCACCCACGAGCACGACGTGGTCGATCTGGCTGAGCTGAACGCCAGCATCCTTGATGACCTGCTTGAAGGGAGCCTTGGTGCGCTCGAGCAGGTCCTTGGTCATCTCCTGGAACTGAGCGCGCGTGAGCTTGCTGTCCAGGTGGACGGGGCCGTTCTCGCCAATGGAGAGGTACTGGAGCGAGATGTTGGTCGAGTTAGACGTCGAGAGTTCCTTCTTGGCCTGCTCGGCAGCCTCGCGGAGTCGCTGCACGGCGGACTTGTCCTTGGACAGGTCGATGCCCTCGGAGTTCTTGACCTCCTTGATGAGGTGGTCAACGACGCGCTGGTCCCAGTCGTCGCCGCCCAGGCGGTTGTCGCCTGCGGTCGCCTTGACCTGAATGGTCGAGAAGTCGTCCTCGTCCTTGCCGACTTCGAGCAGGGAGACGTCGAACGTTCCGCCACCGAGGTCGAAGACCAGGATGAGCTCGTCTTCCTTGCCCTTGTCGAGTCCGTACGCCAGTGCGGCGGCGGTGGGCTCGTTGACGATGCGCAGGACCTTGAGGCCCGCGATCTCGCCGGCGTCCTTGGTCGCCTGGCGCTCGGCGTCGTTGAAGTACGCGGGCACGGTGATGACGGCCTCGGTGACCTTCTCGCCCAGGTACTCCTCGGAGTCGCGCTTGAGCTTGCCGAGGATGCGCGCGCTGATCTCCTGCGCGCTGTACTTCTTGTCGTCGATGTTCTGGTCCCAGTCGGTACCCATGTGACGCTTGACCGACGCGATGGTGCGGTCGACGTTGGTGACGGCCTGGCGCTTGGCGATCTCGCCTACGAGCACCTCACCGGTCTTCGAGAACGCGACCACCGATGGGGTGGTGCGGGCGCCCTCTGCGTTTGCGATGACGGTGGGCTCGCCACCGTCGAGAACGGCTACACACGAGTTCGTGGTGCCGAGGTCAATGCCTACTGCTCGTGACATAAGTCATTTCTCCTTGTCTAACGGCTTGCGCCGCTGGGCCTCGTCTGGCCCACGGTTGAGTCCGGCTCTCAAAGTTGAGCCGCATACACTCAAGTATCCGCATCTGTTCCGGATTGTCAAGTGGATTCGCGCAAACTTGAGTCGCATACGCTCAACTCTCAATATCGCGGGCTTGGCGGTGGGCCGGGTCGCCCAGATCGGGCCGATGGGCAGGGGTTCAACAGCGGTAGATTTGCCTCATGACCACCGACACCAGTGCAGCCTCAGCCCACTTCGCGGCCAAACTCGCGTTCGAGACGGACGTCTCGGACGCGCACTCCGCGTTGGAGGCCGCAGCCGCAGACTTCGTGCTGCTCGACTCCCGCGACCAGGTGGCCTGGGACCAGGGGCACGCGCGGGGGGCCACTCACCTGCCGAAGCCCCAGATGGCCGCGCGCATCCCCGAATACCCAACCGGCACCAGGTTTGTTGTCTACTGCTGGGGTCCGGGTTGCAACGGCGCCACGCGCGCAGGACTGATCATCTCCGAACTCGGCTACGAGGTGAAGGAGATGATCGGGGGCTTCGAGTACTGGGCGCGCGAGGGCTACCCGGTGGACGCGGCCGGCCACGATCCGGTCACCGGCGTGCCCACCGTGGTCGACGCGACGCGCGCGCCAGACTCGCTCACCGCCCCATCCCTTCAGTCGGGGCGGCGCATCTCCTGCGACTGCTAGCCACCCTCCCCGGGTCCGCTCGCGGCTGGGCGGGTAGTAGAGCACGTGAGGCCGGCCGGTCGTATGCCCGACCCGGCTACTCGAGCCGTCCGTCGCGCATGCGGATGATCCTGGACGCCATCGCGTGGGCCTCGGTGGGGTCGTGCGTGACCACGATCGCGGTGGTCCCCGAGGATCGCAGAATTTCCCTGACGTCCACGGCGAGGCGTGCGCGCAGCTCCGCGTCGAGCGACGACAGCGGCTCGTCGAGCGCGAGCAGCCGCGGCGCCGGGGCCAGGGAGCGGGCCAGGGCCACGCGCTGTCGCTGACCCCCGGAGAGCTCCGTGATGGCGCGGGCGCCGTACTCCTCCAGGCCCACGAGCGCCAGCATCGCTCCGATGCGCTCCTCGCGCTCGTCGCGCCCCATGCCGGCCATCTCGAGCCCGAAGCCGATGTTTCCGGCCACGGTGCGGTGCGGGAAGAGTTGGCCGTCCTGGAACACCAGCCCGAAGCCACGCTTATGGACGGGCGTCAGCGTGATGTCCTCCCCATCCCACGCGATGCTGCCGGCGCTCGGCTCCACCACGCCAACGATCGCGCTGAGCAGCGACGACTTTCCGCAGCCGCTCGGACCCAACAGGGCGACAATCTCGCCGGGTCGAACCTTGAGGTCGACGCCGTCGACGGCCTGCACCGGCGGCTTGCCGGGGTAGGTCACTCCCAGCCCGGCGACCACGAGGCCGCGCTGGGACGCGGGCGGGGTCGTGCGCTCCGTCCCGTCGGGGGCGGCCGTAGCCGCGCCGCTTGCTGTCCTAGTCATAGATCCGCTCCCACCTGAGTTCGCATGCGTTCCGATGCCATCATGACGGACGCCGTCAGCACCGCGAGCAGCACGGAGGCCGCGAAGGCCATGCCGATGTTCTCAATTCCTGGGCGCCCCAGCAGCCGGTAGATGGCCGTGGGCAGGGTGGGCCGGTCCGGCCGCGCCAGGAAGCTGGTGGCCCCAAACTCGCCCAGCGCGATCGCGAACGCGAAACCCAGCGACAGCCCTACGGCCCCCCGCAGCATCGGCCAGTCGACCCGTCGCCACACCTGCCACGACCCGGCACCGAGGGCCGATGCCGCCATGCGTTGCCGCGGGTCGATGGCCCGGGCGGTGGGCACGATGCTGCGCACCACCAGCGGCAGCGCGACCACGGCCTGGGCGGCGGCGACGAGCCACCACGAACCGCCAATATTGATTCCGAAGATTGGCCGGTTGAGAGTGAGCAGCATGCCGAGTCCCACCATCACCGCGCTCACCCCGAGCGGCAGCATCACAAGAGTGTCGAGCACCGCGCCCCGCCGGGACCGGTGCGTCACCAGGTACGCGACGAGCACGCCGAGCGTGGTCGCGACGCCGGCCGCGATCGCCGCGGTGACCAGAGAGTTGACGGCGGCCTGCCACACGGGCACGGGCAGGATCGCTCGCCCCGGCTGCTGGAAGAGCGCCGCGTAGTGGTCGAAGCCGTGGCCCGATGCGGTGCGCAGCGAGCGCTCGACCAGCGCGTAGAGCGGTGCGGCGAGCAGCACAGCGACGACGGCGACGATGCCCACGACCACCGGGGCGTCACGCCTGGTCGCGGGCCGGGTGCCGTCGAGGCGGCGCGACGGCAGGGCGCGCTCGCGGCGGCGACGCATCGCGTTAGAGACCCACAGCGTGATCCCCACGATGACAAGCTGGAGCATGGACAGCACGGCGGCGGCGCGCAGGTCCAGGAACTGGTTGACCTGCAGGTAGATCTCGGTCTCCACGGTGCTGACTCGGGTTCCGCCCAGCACCAGCACCACCCCAAAGGAGGTCGCGCAGAACAGGAACACGATGCTGGCGGCCGAGGCGATGGCCGGGGCCAGCGCGGGCAGCGTCACCGCGCGGAACGCTCGCCACCGCGACGCGCCCAGTACTCGCGCCGCGGCCACGGTGGAGGGATCCATGGCGGACCACGCGCCGCCCACTATCCGCAGCACCACCGCGATGTTGTAGAAGACCAGAGCGGCGGCGATGGCCGCGACGGACTGGTCGAGCGAGAAGTAGCCGAGCAGCCCGGAGGGACGCAGCAGCGCGGAGAACGCGGCGGCGACCACGATGGTGGGCAACACGAACGGCACGGTCGCGATGGCCCTGATCGCGCGCTGTCCGCGCCACCGCAGCCGGAATAGCGCGTACGCGGCGGGCACGCCGATGAGCACCGAACCCGCCGTCCCGAGCACGGCCAGCCACACGGTGGTCGCGACCACCTTGGTGGTGCGCGACGCAGTGAGGACGTCCCACGCCCCGGCCACGTCGAGGTGCCCGTCGACCACCAGCCCGCGGCCCAGCACGGCCACCAGCGGCCACACAAAGAACAGGCCGAGGAACGCGACGGGCGCGGCAGCCAGCGCCCACCACCAGGGATGGAGGCGACGGCGACGGCGCAGCACGTGCGTTCCTCGGCCTACGAGTATTCTTCAGCCGCGCCCTACGGCGTGACGATGTCCGTCCACTGCTGGATCCACTCGTCGCGGTTCGCGCTGATCTCGGCGGGCGCCACGTCCCACGGCTGCTCGGCGAGCGGCGCGAACTCGGTCCACGCCTCGGGAACGGCTACGGAAGAGGACACGGGGTACACGTACATGTTCTCGGGGATCGACGCCTGGAACTCATCGGAGAGCATCCAGTCCACGACGGCCTGTGCGCCGGCGGGGTTGGCCGCGCCCTCGAGCACGCCCGCATACTCAACCTGGCGGAAGCACGTGTCCAGCAGCGCGGCGGTGGGCGTGGTTCCGTCCTCGCCAACCTCGTACGGCGGGGACGATGCGTAGCTCAGCACGATGGGGTAGTCGCCCCCGTAGTTGGGCGCGGAGAAGTCGGTGTAATACGTGTCCGACCAGGACGAGGTGACGCGCAGGTCGTTCTCGTTCAGCGCCGTCCAGTAGTCCTGCCAGCCGTCGCCCTCGGCGGCGATCGTGGCGAGCAGGAACGCGAGGCCGGGGGAGGAGGTGGCCGGGTTGGTCACCGACAGCAGGCCCTGGTACTCGGGCTCGAGGAGGTCGTCGAGGCTCGTGGGCGCGGCCACGTCGTTGGCCTCGAACCAGGTGGTGTCCACGTTGAGGCACACGTCAGAGAAGTCGATTGCGGTCAGCGCGGAGCTGTCGGCGACGGCGTACTGGGCGGCATCGGCGGCGGCGGGCGCGGTGGACTCGTAGTCCGCGAAGACGCCCTCGTCGATCGCGCGTGACGCGAACGTGTTGTCGACGCCAAACACCACGTCACCGAGCGGCTGGTCCTTGGTGAGGATGAGCTGGTTGACCAGCGTGCCGCCGTCGCCGGGGGCGACGAAGGTGACCGCGAGGCCAGTCTCGGCCTCGAACGCGTCGATGACGTCATCGGGAACGGCGAAGCTGTCGTGCGTGACGACGGTGACCTCGGTGCCAAGGTCTGCCGTTGCCGCGGAGGCCGCGGCGCTGGGCGAGGTGGACGCGGCAGCCGAGGCGCTCGGCTGAGGGTCCGCGTCGGCGGACGAGCAGGCGGCGAGCGCCAGCGTGGAAATGGTGATTGCCGCGAGTGCGGCGGTGCGCGATGTGCGCATGGTGATTCCTCCCAGAAATACAGGAGGGGACGAGACTCGACTCCCTACGCCGGTGTCAACCGGATCAGGTTCGAGGGTCTGCGGCGGTTCCGCACTCTCAGCGTTCTATTCTCTTGCGAGAAACGCTCCCCTGTCGTGAAAGGCCAGCATAGCGCCGATGCGTCCGGCAAAAGAAAACGGCGCCGGTCGGGTGACCGGCGCCGTTCTTCATGCCCGGGGACGAACCCGGTTGTTACTGCTCACTACTAGGGGTTGATGACCAGGCTGTCGGCTACCTGCTGGGCCATCTCGGCAGAGGAGGCTGAGTCGGCGGGAGTCGAGGCGAACACGATCACGGACGTGTCGCCGTCAACCACGATGCTGACGGTGGCGTAGGTCGTGACGCCGACGCTCGACGATGAGTAGCTCAGGCGGGCGGCGTCGTAGCCCACCGCAGTCACGAAGCTCTCCGCGTCTCCGATCTGCACGTCATCGGTGCCGGCGCTCGCGGAGGTGGCGAAGGCCTCGAGCTCCGCCCCGAGGTCGTTGCTGTCCACGCCTCCGGTGGTGGTCATGAGCATGACCGAGGATCCAGCGGTTTCCGTCGCGGAGGTGTCGATCCACATGCCGCTGACCTCCGCCGTGGCGTCGAGGAACACGCCGCTGAGCTGGTCGCTCAGCGTGTCGAGGTCGATGAATTCGCCAGCGTCGGTCATGTCGGGCGCATACGCGTAGCTGATGAGGCCAGACGGGCTCGTGACCTGGGTCCACCCGGCCGGGATGACCGCGTCGCCCGCTGCGCTGGCGGCCTCGTTGTCCGTGGGCGTCTGTTCCTCGGTGGCCTCTGGCGCGGGGGCGGCCGTGGCCTCGCCCGCGCTGGTGGCGGAAGGCGAGGCGCTAGATTCCACCGCGTCATCGGATCCCGAGGACAGGACCGCGAGCAGGATTGCCGCGATCGCGAGGATGAGTATCACCGCGCCGGCCACGATCGCGATGATGGCGCCGCCGCCGAGGCCCTTCTTAGGCACGTCGGTCGGCGTGCCAGTGGCGCCACCGTAGTATCCGGAGGCGTCGCCGTTGGAGCCGGCTGCCGCAGCCGAGTACGCGGGCACTTCGTCGCCAGTCGGCGGGACCTCGAACTGCTCGGTCTGCGACGTGGGGCTGGACGCGACGGGCATGACCGCGGTCGCGGCCGTGGCGTCAGTGGCCGGTGCAGCGGCCGTGCCGTCGGGGCGGTGGGTGTGCTCGGTCCAGACGTTGCCGTCCCAGTAGCGAAGCCCGGTGGCGTCGTGGGGGTCGGTGTACCAGCCTGCGGGGGTGTTCGTGGTCATGTGTGCTCTCCTCAAGTCGCGCTCAGCATAGCCGGAGGAACTCTACGAGCGGGGGCAGTTTGCCTATTCTTCGCTTGGCGCGCGCCCCTACGGTTCGCAGGCCCAGCCGTCCTTGTCGCGGTCAGACGTGGCGTTGAGGGTGTACAGCGAAGCGGACACGTAGGTGCTCGCGAGGATCTTGCCGCCCATGACGCCGTTCTGAGTGTCCTTCACCGAGGAGCTCTTGGCCACTCCGCCGGGGTAGTGCTTTCTCATCTCGGTGCAGTTTGAGTACTTGATTCCGAGTGGAGTGGTGGAGGCCGAGGTCCGCGACGTCGACGTGTAGCCAGACTTGGACGCCGAGACCTTGAACGTGACCTTCTTGTACGCGTCCTGTGGGCGCACCTTGAAGGTGGTGCCGGTGGCGCCTGCCACGGCTGAGCCGTTCACGTACCACTGGTACTTCTTGGTGACCGTGCCTGGGCCCCACGTCCCCACCTTCCCCGTCAGAGTCGAGCCGACCTTGGCGGTCCCGGACACGGTGGGCGTGGGCGCAGAGGTGAGCTTCTTGCCGATCGCCACGGCCACGCTGTGCCGCGTCGTCGTGGTGTAGCCCGACTTCCTTGAGGTGACGGCGACGGTGATCTTGTGGCCAGCATCGGCCGTCTGAGCCTTGTAAGTCGTCTTGGTAGCCCCGCTGATCTTGGCGCTGTCGCGGTACCACTGGTAGCTATACGTGGTCGCGGAGGGCGACCACGTGCCGCGCGACATCGTCAGGGTGTATCCCACGGTGGGCGTGCCGGTGACCTTCGGAGTCGGCGCGGTTGAAAAGAGTCGATGCACGGACGCGCCCGAACTCGAGCGACTCTGTGTTGTGTAGCCCGATTTCTTTCCGGTGACGGTCACGGATATCTGACGCCCAGCATCGGCCGATTTCAGTAAGTACGACGATGCTGTGGCGCCAGTGACGTTGACTCCGTCACGCTTCCATTGGTAAGTCAATGCGACCGGGGCGGGACCCCAAGCCGCAACGTTGGCCTTCAGCATCTGCCCAGCGTCAAGCACCCCAGTGATTTTGGGGGTTGTGTACGTCAGTGGCTTCAAAATGGTCACGCCAGGCGAGATTCGCGTCGCCGCGATGTACCCGTAATCGGTTGCCTCGACCTGCACGGTGATCGATTTGCCGAGGTCTGCGGTCGTCGTTTCGTATTCGAAACCTCGGGCGCCGGAGATCGGCTTCCCGTTTCGCATCCAGACGTACGTAAAATGGGCTTCAGCGCTGAATCCCGATGGCTTGGCGGTCAGGAACCTGCCCGTGGCTGCGACTCCGGAGATTGATACCTTCGCGGCGGTGGAGAACTGATAGTTGACTTGCACCGTCTTGGTGACTGGCGTGGGGTCGAATCCGGGGGTCGTCGCGCGTACCTCGAAGGTGACGAACGAACCTTGGTCGACGGACGGGAGCATGACAAAGTCGTCTTTGCGTATCGAGTCCCCACGAGAAGTCTTCCACTGAGACTCTGTCTCAGGGAAGGCGCCAGTCGACCAGTTGAATTGTGCTTTGACGATGTCACCAGGCTCGCCGCGCGCGGGCAAGCCGACGCTCAGGGTGTCGCGCCACGAGCAGGGCTCGCCCGCAGGACTCACCGAGAAGCTCACGCTGCCTGAGTACCGGCGGTAGCCGGCTTCGAAGTACAGGCGCGTCTGCAAGGTGGGGACGCTCCAAATCGCGCCCTCGGGGCCGCTAATGCCCATTGAAGGTGGCGGATCAAGATGGACCGCCCTTCCGTCATCGTCCTTAACGAGGCCCCACGGGGCAAGCACGCACGCCTGGATGGGCGGCGCAACGATTGTCTGGTCCCGCGCATCGAAGTATTCGAGAGTGTCGACGTCGCCTAGTGGGCTGAGGTCAGAGATGTGGTTTTTGCCAAGGCCGAGGCGCTTCAGGCTCGGCAGTTGGGTGATCGGGGTGACATCGGAGACCTCGGCATCGAAAACTTGCAGTTCCTGAAGATTGTCGAGGCCGATCAGGGGCGCGAGATCCTCAATGTCGGTAAAGTTCGCCGTCAACGTCTCGAGGCCCGTGAGTGCGGCGACTGGCTCCAATGACGACACTGGGCTGTTCGTCACCCGGAGGTTTCGAAGACTGCCCATTGTCTCGATGCCATGGAGGCTCTTGACCTGGGGAGACTGAATGTCTAAGTGGGTCAGGTTCGACAGTTCTGATAAGCCAGTGAGATCGCCGCCAAAGTCGCCGTGGATGTCTAGTGAAGTGAGACGAGTCAGGTTTCCCAAGGGCCAAACTGAGTGAACGTTGAGCTGGTTAATGCGGAGTTCTCGCAGCGATGGCAGTAACTGGAGCGACTCGATGTCGGTGACCCTGTATGCGCCGTTGAGTTTCAGTGTCACGAGAGCATCAAGACCGGCGAGCGAGGAGAGCGAGTTGTCTTCGATCGTGTCGACCACGAGCACGGTCAGAGCGGGCAGTGTCGCGAGCGGGCCAAAGTCGATTTGTTCGCCGTCACTCGTATCGGCGTAGAGGCTGGTCAGGTGCGGGAGTCCAGTGAGGGGCACAAAGAGGTCGCGAGTCGCGTTGGGATCGGGCGAGTGTCCAACGTAAGCCGTGCTGATGTTGAGCGTGCGCAGGTTTGTTGCATGCTCGAGGCCATCAAGTTTCCCGAGGAACCGTCCGGGGCATTGAAGCACTGTGAGTTCGAGCATCTGGCTGGTCGAAATAGTGGCCCCCTGCGACAACCCGAGGGCGTCGGTGACGCAGTTGCGAAGGTCACCGCGCGGCATGTCAATACCTTCATCTGCGGCCGATGCTTCTGGCGTAATGAACGACAGCGCTACTGCCGCGATCGTGACCGTCGCCATCAGACTGCGGCGAAAGGTGTGCACGGCCATATGTCCCCCAGGTGTGAGTGGGAACCGCCTGGCTACGAGGCATCGTGCGAGTTCGTTGCGTCAGTGTGCGCCTCGTGAGATTGCGTGTCAAGCATTTGCTTGACCGAGCCCGAGCAGCTCAGAGGAACGTTAGACCTCGGTGCGGTGGAAGTTCTGCGATCCGCGGCTGGCGGTGGGTCCACGCTGGCCGCTGTAGCGCGAGCCGTAGGCGGCGGAGCCATACGGGTGCTCCGCGGGCGAGGACAGGCGGAAGAAGCACAGCTGCCCAATCTTCATGCCGGACCACAGGTTGATGGGCAGGGTAGCGACGTTCGCCAATTCCAGGGTCACGTTGCCCACGAAGCCGGGGTCGATGAAGCCGGCCGTGGAGTGTGTCATGAGGCCAAGGCGACCCAGCGAGGACTTGCCCTCGAGGCGAGCCGCGATGTCATCGGGCAGCGTCACGGACTCGTACGTCGAACCCAGCACGAACTCGCCGGGGTGCAGCACGAAGGGGGAGTCGGCATCGACCTCGACCAGGCGGGTGAGCTCAGGCTGGTCCTGTGCAGGGTCGATCACCCCGTACTTGTGGTTGTCGAAGACGCGGAAGAACTTGTCCAGGCGCACGTCGATGGACGACGGCTGGATCATCTCCGGCTCGTAGGGGTCGAGCGCTACGCGCCCGGCATCGAGTTCCGCACGGATATCGCGATCAGACAGCAGCATGTGCCAAACCTACCCGGCGGGCGCGCCTCGGGTGGCATCGCCGAGTACCGCAGTGCGCACAGCGCCGCAGAAAGTTTTAGGATTATGACCAGAAACGTGTACGGTAGAGCGCAAACGAATCGTTTCGATAGTGCGCGCATCGCGCGCTATCTCGAACCGCCCGCCCCGCGTGGGCAGGCTGAGGCTGGGTCACACCGCCTTCAATGGGGAAGGGCACTATGCAGTTTGGTCACTTTGACGATGACGAGCGTGAGTACGTCATCGAAACGCCGCACACTCCGTATCCGTGGATCAATTACCTCGGTTCGCAGGAGTTCTTTGGGCTCATTTCCCACACCGGCGGCGGCTACGCGTTTTATCGCGACGCCAAGATGCGCAGGCTCACGCGTTACCGCTACAACAACACGCCCGTTGACTCCGGTGGACGCATCTTCTCCATCAACGACGGCGGCGACGTGTGGAGCCCCGGCTACTTCCCGTACAAGAAGGACCTCGACTTCTTCGAGACGCGTCACGGCATGGGCTACACGCGCATCTCCGGATCGCGCGGCGGCCTCAACGTCTCGACCCTGTTCTTTGTCCCCGTCGACATCAACGCGGAGATCCACCAGGTCACCGTCACCAACGAGTCCGATGCGGCAAAGTCCGTCACGCTGTTCTCGTTCGTCGAGTTCTGCCTGTGGAACGCGGAAGACGACCAGACCAACTACCAGCGCAACCTCAACATTGGTGAGGTCGAGGTAGTCGACGGCAACATTTATCACAAGACCGAGTACCGCGAGCGTCGCGACCACTTCGCCGTGTACGGCGTCAACGCGCCCATCGCCGGCTTCGACACCGACCGCGACACGTTCCTGGGTCACCAGAACGGCTTCGGCGAGGCTGAGGTGCCCGCGGCGGGCAAGTCCGCGAACTCCGTCGCGTCCGGCTGGTACCCGATCGGCTCGCACTCGCTCGACGTGGAGCTCGCCCCCGGCGAGTCCAAGACTTACACGTTCACGCTCGGCTACCTGGAGAACGCCCGCGAGGACAAGTGGGAGTCCAAGGGCATCGTCAACAAGGCGCCCGCTCTGGAGCTGCTCGAGAAGTTCGACACCAACGAGAAGACGGACGCTCAGTTCGCCAAGCTCCGCTCGTACTGGGACCACCTGCTGGGTTCGTACACGGTCAGCTCGAGCGACGAGAAGCTCGACCGCATGGTCAACATCTGGAACCAGTACCAGTCCATGGTGACGTACAACATGTCGCGCTCGGCCTCGTACTTCGAGACCGGAATTGGCCGCGGGATGGGCTTCCGCGACTCGAACCAGGACCTGCTCGGCTTTGTGCACCTGGTTCCGGAGCGCGCTAAGGAACGCATCATCGACATCGCCTCGACCCAGTTTGAGGACGGCAGCGCGTACCACCAGTACCAGCCGCTCACCAAGCGCGGGAACAACGCCGTGGGCTCCGGCTTCAACGACGACCCCATGTGGCTGGTGCTCGGCACCGCGGCGTACATCAAGGAGACGGGCGACTACTCGATCCTCGACGTGCCCACGCCGTTCGACAACGACGAGTCCAAGGCCATGCCGCTGATGGAGCACCTCAAGCGCTCGTTCGACCACGTCACCAACAACCTCGGTCCGCACGGCCTGCCCCTGATCGGGCGCGCCGACTGGAACGACTGCCTCAACCTGAACTGCTTCTCCGACACCCCCGGCGAGTCCTTCCAGACCACCGAGAACCAGGCGGGCGGCGTCGCCGAATCGGTGTTCATCGCCGGCATGTTCGCTGCCATCGGACCCGACTACGTCGAGCTCGCTCGCCGTCGCGGCGACGAGGCGGAGGCCACTCGTGCTCAGAACGCGATCGACGAGATGAAGCAGGCCGTCCTCGACCACGGTTGGGACGGCGAATGGTTCCGCCGCGCCTACGACTTCTACGGCAACCCCGTGGGCTCGCAGGAAAACGATGAGGGCAAGATCTGGATCGAGCCGCAGGGTTACTGCATCATGGGCGGCATCGGCCTGGACGACGGCAAGGCCATTCAGGCGCTGGACTCCGTCCGCGAGCGCCTGAACACCCCGCACGGCATCGTGCTCCTGAACCCCGCGTTCACCGAGTACAAGATCGAGCTCGGAGAGGTCTCCACGTACCCCGAGGGTTACAAGGAGAACGCCGGGATCTTCTGCCACAACAACCCGTGGATCATCATCGCGGAGACGATGGTGGGGCGTAACGAGAACGCTTGGGAGTACTACAAGCAGATCGCCCCGGCGTATCGCGAGGAGCAGTCCGAGGTTCACCAGCTCGAGCCCTACGTCTACGCGCAGATGATCGCCGGCAAGGACGCCTCGCGTCACGGGCAGGCCAAGAACTCCTGGCTGACCGGCACCGCGTCGTGGAACTTCGTCACCGTCTCGCAGTACCTGCTGGGTGTGCGAGCCGACTACGACGGACTGGTGGTTGACCCGTGCATCGGTGCGGAGATCGGCCAGTTCACCGTCAAGCGTCAGATCCGCGGCGCCGAGTACGTCATCAACGTGACGAACTCTGGCGGCAAGGGCGCTGCGCTGACCGTGGATGGACAGCCGATCGAGGGCAACACCGTGCCCTACGCCCCCGCGGGGTCAACCGTGGTGGTCGACGCCGTCGTCTAGTTCACAAATGTAAGCACAGTGCCCGCGCCCCGCTCCTTCGGGGCGCGGGCTCTGTGCTTCTTCATCCGACGTCGTGACGAGCGGCGCTGCCGCCCGTGCCGGGGCTCAGGCGCCCCCGCACGATGCCGGGCGACTCGCCGCGGTCAGCTGTCCCGGTCGGCCGTCGCCTCGGTCGCTGACGCCGTCTGCGACGAATCCGGGGTCGACGGTGACGGTGCCGCGGTCGCGATGGGTGGTGCAGGAGGCGCCGCTCGGCGACGATTGCGAGCATTCCTCGCGCGGATCGGCAGCACTATCGCGAGGGCGATGAGGCCCATGATGATGAGCCAGGGAAGCAGGACTCCGGCGATGACCAGCGCGACGGAGATGAAGGCGACGAGCCCGTTCCAGCCGGCCACGAGCCCGTCCCAGAACGTCTCGGGCGCGTCGTCGACGACGACCACTGGCTCCGTGGTGAGGGACAGGGCGATGGTCGACATCGACACCTGGTCTTCTAGGCCACGCTGGCGCGCCTCAAGGCCCTCGAGTTCCGCCTGGCGGCGGTCCAGCTCGTTCTCGAGCGTGATGATGTCTTTGATGTCCTTGGCCTCCAGCAGCAGGGCCTCGATGCGCGCGGTCGAGGTGCGCAGCGTCGAAATCTGCGCGTCGAGGTCCGTCACCTCGGTGGTGACGTCGTAGGAGTCGGTGCTGAACTGGTCCACGGTGCCCAGGTCGCGTAGGTCGTCCACCACGGCGTCCAGGTCGGTCGAGGGGATGCGCAGGGTCAGCGAGGCGGAGCCGCCGTCCCGCTCGTCGGGAGCGGTCTCGCTGCGGGCGTCGATCCGCCCGCCCGCGCCCTGCACGATGTCAGCCGCCTGGTCGGCGGACTCGATCGGGTCTTCGACCGTCATGTACATCAAGCCGGTGATGATCACGGAGCGGTCGGCCACGGGCGACTGCGGGTTCTGAGCGGACTCCGCATCGGCGAAGGCGGGCTCGGCACCCGCCTCGGCGACCTCGGCGTCGGCCCCGCTGTCCACGTACGCGGCGTCGGAGTCGGACGAGGAGGAGCAACCCGCGAGTACGGCTGCGACCACAAAGAGTGAGGCGATGGCGCCGCCGAGGCGGGCGCGGCGCGAGGCCGCTTGGTTGCGTGTGCTCATGTTGTTCATAGTAGGGAGACGCTTGGCAGCGCGCGAGCGTTGGGTCGAATCGTAACCATCCTGCTATTTGCCGTACCAAAAAGTTATTCAAATCCGCTGCATCCAAAACCGCACCTCGGCCGGAAGTACTACATGAAGGCGGGTCACAACAGGGTGACCCCCGGATTGGAGAAGGCACGATGCGCAAGACAATTTTCGCTTCAGTCGCGGTGGGCACTGTGCTCGCCGCCGGACTCGGGGCTCCCGCGATGGCCGTCGACGATGGCAAGGCAGAACTGTCCGTGTTCCACGGCATTCCCGGTCTGACCGTTGACGTCTACGTCAACGGCGAGCTCACGCTCGACGACTTCGAGCCCGGCGACATGGGTGGGCCCCTTCAGCTCGCTCCCGACACCTACTCGGTAGCGATCACCGCCGCCGATGCAGCGGACGACTCGGAGCCGGTTCTGGGCCCCATCGACCTGCCCCTCGAGGCCGACATGAGCTACACCGCTGTGGCTCACCTGACGGCTGACGGCGACCCGACCGCGACGCTGTTCACCAACGACATCAGTGAGACCGCTTCTGGCGAGGGCCGCCTGACCGTACGCCACGTGGCCGCGGCTCCGGCGGTAGACATCTGGGCCGACGGCGCGGTGCTGTTCTCGAACCTGGCCAACCCTGACGAGATGATGGGCGACGTGCCCGCAGCCACCTACGAGGCGGCTGTGTCGCTGACCGGCGAGACCGACCCGGTGCTTGGCCCGACAGACGTCCCGATCGAATCCGGCGTCAACACCATCGTCTACGCCTGGGGCAGCGCGGCTGACGCCAACCTCGCCCTTGCCGTGCAGACGGTGGACACCGCCACCCAGGACTCGGCGACGCCCACCGGCGTTCAGGCCGGCACCCAGGGATTTGCGGACGAGGGCTCGAGCATGAGCATCGCCGCAACCGTCGGAATCCTCGCGGCCCTCGGGCTGGCAGGCTTCGGCGTCACCGCAGCGGTTTCACGCCGCGGTCGCTGATCCAGCGCCCCGCCCTCACGGGCGGGGCGCACCACCAGGCAGGGGCACCCCTATCCCCCCGGGGGTGCCCCTGTCGCTCGCGGATCCTCGCCTCAGTGGCGTCGGTCCGCTGGCGGCTCCTCAGGACCACACGGGGGGAGACTCTAGGAGGAGATCCAGTGTTCAAAGCAGGAACCCGTGCCGCGGGCTTCATGGCCGCCGCGCTCGTCGCGATGTTCGCGTTGACCGGTTGCTCCTCCGCGGCGACCGCCGGCGACTCGACCGGATCGGGTGCCACGGCATCGGCGACTGTGGACGCCGGCCCGGACACCCTCGCGAGCATCCAGGCTCCGGGCACCAGGGCGCAGACCCCGGTGTACGAGGCGACTCTGGAAAGGCTCGAGGAGCAACGGGTCGCTAAGCCCGTGCGCCTGGCGGTGGCGGACCTCGGCCTGGACATGGACGTGACCGACGTCGGAATTCTGGACGACGGGACGCTGGAGATTCCGGACAGCGCAGCTGTAGCCGGGTGGTGGCGTGCAGGCGCCGCGCCAGGGCAGGACGAGGGAGTGGCGCTCCTGGCCGCCCACGTGGACGATCCGAGCGGCCTAGGCCCCTTCGCCGCGCTGAAGGGCGTCAGTGAGGGCGCGGAGGTGGACGTCACGCTCGACGACGGCACCATCGCTAGTTACAGGGTGTCCGCGGTCGAGCAGACGTCCAAGGAAACCGTCGACTTTGACCGCGTTTTGGACGGCACTCCGGGACACCAGTTGGTGTTGGTCACTTGCGGTGGCGAGTTTGACTGGAATACTCGTCATTACGACGACAACGTAATTGTGTGGGCGGAGCGGGTTGATGTTTAGCCGCGCGACGTTCCACTTGCCACATTCAGGGGGATACGCGGATGGCAGTGACGCCGCGCGACAACGGCTCCCCTGATGCGCGCCTCAAGCAGGTCCCGGCGGACACTGCGGACGATGCCGGAGCGGCCTTTGCGGCCGGCGCCGAGGGCTCCCTGGAGCGCATCTATCGCGACGTGTCACCGCTGGTCTACACGCTCGCCGTCCGCGCCCTGGGGGATACCCACGAGGCGGAAGACGTGACTCAGCAAACCTTCGTGTCGGCCTGGCGAGCACGCGACACCTTCGACCCCGCGCGGGGCGAGCTACGTGGATGGATCGTCGGCATAGCGCGCCGACGAATCGCCGATGCGCTCGACAAGCGCCGCCGCGAGAGCCTCAAGGTCGCGGCGGTGCGCGCCGTGACCGACGAGCGACCCGCGATCGACCAGGACCTGGACACCGTGCTGCTGTCCTACGAGCTCGAATCGCTGGGCGACCCCCGCCGAGTGATCATGGCGCTCGCCTTTGTCGACGGCCGTACTCACGAACAGATATCGGATCAACTCGGAATGCCACTGGGGACTGTCAAGAGCCATATACGCCGTAGCCTCGTAACATTGCGCGAACGCTGGGAGGTGACCGATGTCGCATCTTGATGACGATGCCGTAGCCAGCCTGGCCATCGGCGACGACCAGGACGCCGCCGCTGCCCTGCACGCCGCAGAGTGCAGCGAATGTACCGACCGCGTGGAGCACATGCGCGCGCTCGCGGACCGGATCGGCGCCCTGGGGCGTCACTCCGGAATGCTGACGCCCCCCGACTCCGTGTGGGAGCAGATTGCCAGCGAGCTCGGCGACGAACTATTGGCGGAGGCGTCAGTTACCGCAGCAGTGGCTCCCAGCGCGCCCTCCCCGCGCTCCGCGACGGAATCGCCCGAGTCTCCTGCGACCTACGTGGCTGATGCGCTTCAACGTGACGCCAAGGTCACTGAGGATGCGACCGTCGCGCCAGAGTCGACCGTCGCGCCAGAGTCGACCGTCGCGCCAGAGTCGACCATCGCCACCGACCCGGCCGGGGTCTCAGAGGCCTCAGAGGCCACGGTTCCCCCGCCGGTCGACCTGAACGCCGCGAGGTTATCCAGGGAGGCCCAGCGCGACGGATCGGGGTCCAGCGGCACTCAGGCTCGCGGCTCGCGTCGTACGCCGTGGCTGGTGGGTATAGCGGCCGGAATCGTGGGGCTGGTCGCCGGCGCGAGCATCTTCGCGGGCATCTTGAGGGGCGGCGAGCCCTCTGGCGACGTGGTCGCTCAGGCGGCGCTCACTAACCTCGTGACCGAGGCCGACGCGGGGACAGCCCGCGTGGAGGTCCTGGACGACGGCAGCGAGGTGCTGGTGCTCGACACCGACTTCGAGGACGTGCCCGGCGGCTACCTTGAGGTGTGGCTCATCGACCCCAACATCGAGGGAATGGTCAGCCTGGGGCACCTCACGCAGTCCAGCGAGGAGTTCGTCATCCCGAAGGGGTTCGACGTGGCGGCCTTCCCCATCGTGGACATCTCCATCGAGCCGCTCGATGGCGTGCCGACGCACAGCGGCGCCTCCGTGACACGCGGGGTCCTCGAGCAGTAGCGAGGGCGCTCCTCGCGGGGTTTAGGTCGGGCGCCTACGGACGCTGCGCGAACCGCTCAAGGAGTTCACCGTCGCCGGCGACCACCAGCAGATCGTCGGAGTTGACCACCGTCTCGGGGCTCGAGTACTCGAAGTCCCTACCGGGGCTCTTGACGCCGATGATCCGCACGCCGTACTTCTCTATGAGGCCCATCTGATCGAGCGTGAAGCCATGCGTCTCCTTGGGCGGACGCATCTTAACGACCGTAAAGCCGTCCTCCACCTCGATGTAGTCGAGCATCTTGCCGCCCACCGAGTGAGCGACGCGCGCGCCGGCGGAGGACTCGGGGAGCACCACGTGGTGCGCGCCGATGCGCCGCAAGATGCGCTCGTGCTCGTCGCTTATGGCCTTGGCCCAGATCTCGGGCATGCCGATGTCGACCAGGTTGCCGGTGATGAGAACGGACGCCTCGAGCGACGTGCCGACGCCAACCACGGCCGCCGCGAAGTCGCGCGCGCCCATCTGTTCGAGCGCACGGGGGTCGGTGGCATCGGCCTCCACGACGGGAAGGCGCTTGGACCACCGTTCCACGAGGACCGGGTCACGCTCGACGGCGAGCACCTCGACGTCCATCGTGTCCAGGGTGTCGGCGAGCGCGGAACCGAAGCGTCCAAGTCCGATGACCAGGACGCCGGTGGCGGAGGAGGCCTTGTTAGCCAATGAGAGGCCTTTCTGACGGGTATCGGATGACGCGGCGCTGCTTGTTCAACGCTAGCGCAGCGGCGATCGTGAGCGAGCCTACGCGCCCTACGTACATCAGGATGGTGAGCGTCATCTTGGCATCGTCCGGCAGCGAACCCGTGATGCCGGTGCTCAGCCCGCAGGTCGCAAAGGCGGAAACCACCTCGAACAGCGATCTATCGAGGGGGATGCCGGTTTGGGCCATGAAAACGCCAGTGCCCGTGATGACGATCGAGAGACTGATGACGGTGATGGCCACGGCGCCGCGTAGCACCTCTGTGCCGACCCGCTTGCCGAACGCCTCCATGTCGCGGCGTCCACGGGCCTCCGCCCAGATGGCCAACAGCAGCACGGCGAGGGTGGTGACGCGGATTCCGCCGGCCGTCGATCCGGAGCCGCCACCGATGAACATGAGGACGTCGCTGAGTAACCAGGATTGTTCGGACGCGTTGCTGATGTCAATGGCGGAGAAGCCGCCAGAGCGTTGGTTGACCGATTGGAAGAGCAAGTGCAGCGTTGTCGACTGGGTCGAATTGTCGCCGAGGGTGAGCGGGTTGCTCCATTCGAAGATGGCGAGCAGCGCAGCGGACAGGAACGCGAGTGCCGAGACCATGATGAGCGTGAGCTTGGTGTGCAGGGACCAGCTTCGAGGGCGGCGCCAGCCGCGGATGAGGTTGAGGTAGACGGGGAAACCGAGCGCGCCGATGAATACTCCGATTGCGAGGGGCGCCAAGATCCAGGCGTCGTCGGCGAAGGGGTACAGGCCCGCAGGGTCCGGCGAGAACCCTGCGTTGTTGAACGCGGAGATGCCGTAGAAAACCGAGTATCCGGCGGACCGGCCGAGCCCGTAGTCGAGGGTGAGGAACCGAGGGAAGAGGACGAGGGCGATGGCGATCTCGATGGAGAAGGACACGATCACGACCGTGCGCAGCAGCGTTCGTAGGTCACCCATGCCACTAGCGCGCGCCTCGCCGGCGGCGAGCAGGCGCGTCGTGAGACCGAGGCGCCGGGATACTGCCAGACCCACGAGGGAGGCCAGGGTCATGATCCCGAGGCCGCCGATCTTGATGCCCGCGGCGATGATGGCGAGGCCCCACGACGACCAGTAGACGCCGGTGTCCACCGTAGTCAGGCCGGTGACGCAAACGGCCGAGGTGGCGGTGAAGAGCGCGTCCATGAAGGGGGCGCGCTCGCCGGAAGCGGTGGCGATGGGGAGAGACAGGAGCCCGGCGAACAGGAAGATTACCGCGCCGAAGGTGATCAGCGTGAGGCGCGCGGGGGCGCTGAGTGCGACGCGGTCGACCCATTCGCTTACGGCTGCGCGCGCGCTGGTCAGCGAGCTCATGCGCCTCCTTAGTTGCCCTCGTCAGGGTGTCTACCTCTTAGGTTGCCACTACCTAGCGGCCCCCTATGACTCATCGGCACGTTCTTTCATCTTCACAACTGTCACATCTGCCCCTACAGTAGAAGGAGTAACAGGCCGATAGACCGGCTGATTGCTGAGAGGGAGAAACCTAGGACATGGCTGACAACGGCTCATCGCGCACGACCTTTTTGACCGTCGCCGAGGTGGCGGACATGCTGCGCGTCTCGCGCATGACCGTTTATCGCTGGGTTCACGCGGGAGAAATCCCTGCTGTGCGCTTCGGTCGGTCCTTTCGAGTACCTCAGCAGGCCGTTGAAACCTTTATGGAGCAAGCCGCTCTTCAGGGTGGATTTGTGGCTGAGGATGACGACCGGTCCTCAGGCGCGGTAGGCTAGGTAACCGTCTGTCGCGTCCAGCGCGTTCTGGACGCTCGTGTGTGGTTACATACACTCAAGCTTTTCCAACAACCAAGGTAGGTTCCGTGGGTTCCGTTATCAAGAAGCGCCGCAAGCGTATGTCGAAGAAGAAGCACCGCAAGATGCTTCGTAAGACTCGTCACCAGCGTCGCAATAAGAAGTAGATCCGTCGTGCGCGGTTAGCCGCGCGCCTCCGAATCACGGGCAAGCCCGTGTCGCCTTTTGGTGGCACGGGCTTTGTCATGCCCGGGGCGTGCCCCATGGGCCCGTCGGCCTGCCGCCGAGAGTCGTGTGCCCCTATGGGTCTGATTCCGCACGTTTCTCGCACCCGGGACCTCCTATGGGTCCGTTTTGGTACGTTTCCGGCGCACGGATGCTCCTATTGGTCCGTTAGCGCACGTTAGCGGCACATGGAGCCGACCAGCGCTCCGGAACAGCCCGGAGGTCGGTGAGGCTCAGTCCTGGCCGGCGGGGCCGTGCGGGGACTTGCGGGAGCGGAACAGCTTGCGCAGCGGGACCGTGACTGCGGCGGTGATTCCGCGCATGACCGCCATCGTCACCCAGACAAAGCCGGTGACGGAGGCCTTGACGATTCCGCGGCGTCCGTTCTTACGGCGGTCGCGAAACTCCTGAATCTCCCAGCCGTGGCTGAGCGCGTACTTGCGCAGCTTGGTGTCGGGGTTGATCGCGCAGGGATGCCCCACCGCGCTCAGCATGTAGGAGTCGTTGATGGAGTCGCCGTAGGCGAACGCCTGGGTGAGGTCGAGACCCTCCGTAGCGGCGAGCTTCGTGATGGCCTCCGCCTTGCCCTTGCCGTGCAGCATCGGGCCGTTGAGCTTGCCCGTGTAGTAGCCACCCTCTTGTTCAGGGGTGGTGCCGAGTGCTCCGGTGGCGCCGAGGCGCTTCGCGACCACCCGGCCAATCTCGACGGGCGAGGCGGTCACGAGCCACACCTGGTGTCCCTTGGCGAGGTGGTCGTCGAGCAACTTCTTGGTGCCGGGAAAGATACGCAGGGCGAGAACCTCGTCGTAGACGTCCTCGCCGATAGTCGCCATCTCTGCGACGGACCAGCCCTTGACGATCGAGACTCCGTCGGTGCGGAGCTTCTCCATCTGCTCATCGGTCTCGCCAAGCACCAGGTACTTGCCCTGTTCCCAGCCGAACTTGAGGATGTCGCGGGTGCCAAAATAGCCGCGCTGCTTGAGCGCCCGCGCGATGTGGAACGCGCTCGCGCCGCGAATGATTGTGTTGTCGACGTCGAAGAACGCAGCGACACCAAGTCCCTGCCCGTGGTCGTTCGTCTTTGTCGTCACGAGGCTAACCTTACCGAGAGTAGGGAGCGCGTTGGGCACGTATTCTTGACGCATGAGCCACCGTGTGACCCTATATACCCGTGAAGGATGCCACCTCTGCGAGCCCGCACGGGCCATCGTCCAGGAGGTTTGCGGGGAAACCGGCGTTGACTGGCTCGAGGTGGATATCGACACCGATCCGGGCCTGCGGGAAAAGTACGGCGACGAGGTTCCCGTCGTCCTCGCCGACGGCGCGACCGTGGGTTTTTGGCGCATCGACGCGGGCCTTTTGCGCCAGGCACTCGCTTAGGCGGGTGACAATAGACACATGCCCCTGGTCCACCTCCTGCGTCACGGTCACGTCCACAATCCGGACAAGGTCCTGTACGGACGCCTGCCCGAGTTCCGCCTCTCGGACATCGGCGCCGCAATGGCCCAGGCAGTTGCAGATTCTCTAGTCGCGGACGGCAATCGGGTGGGCCGTGTGGTCGCCTCGCCGCTGTTGCGCGCGCAGCAGACGGCCGCACCCATCGCGAAGGCCTTCAATCTCGAAATCGTGACGGACGAACGGCTGATAGAGGCCGCGAATGTGTACGAGGGCGAGCCGGTCCAGTCCGGCGCGGCCGACTTTGCGCACCCGCGCCACTGGTGGCGCCTGCGCAACCCGTGGCGACCGTCCTGGGGCGAGCCCTACGTCGAGCAGCGCGACCGCATGTGGGCCGCGATCACCGACGCCGCGCTCGCGAACCCCGACTCGGAGACGGTCATGGTCAGCCACCAGCTGCCCATTTGGGTGGCGCGCATGCACTTTGAGGGCCGTCGGTTCCTCCACGACCCGCGATCCCGCGAGTGCTCGGTCGCGTCGCTCACCTCGTTCGAGTTTGACGGCGCTACACCCGTCTCGATGTCGTACTCGGAGCCCGCCAAGCACATCGAGATCCCCAAGTGAAGCGCGGCGCCCGCCTGGTGTTGCTCGTCGCGGTCATCGCGGCCATCATTTTCACGCTCGCGGGCTGCGCGCCAGGCGACGCCGTCGAGTCCCCTGGGTATGTGAGTGGCGACGGCACCGTGACGATCTTTTCCGAGTCCGACCAGCACGAGCCACTGGTGCTCGCGGGGACCACGTTTGCGGGTGATCCGCTCGATGTTGCGGACTATCGCGGCCAGGTCGTACTACTGAACACCTGGTATGCGGCCTGCCCGCCGTGCCGCGCGGAGGCGCCGGACTTGGTTGCCGCGGACGCGCGTGACGACGTCCAGGTGATCGGGATCAACGGCCGCGACGATGCGGGTACCGCAGACGCCTTCGACCGCACCTTTGACGTCGAGTACCCGAGCATCGACGACTCCAATGGAGACGCCGTCGCCGCGCTCCAGGGAGTCGTCGCCGTCAACGCCGTGCCGTCCTCCGTGATCCTGGATCCCGAGGGTCGCATCTACGCCCGCGTGATCGGCCGCGTGGAGCCCTCGACACTCACGTCCCTCCTTGACGAGGCGGCCGTCCGCACGGGTGGCGTACCCACCGCGTCCGATGCGGGGGCGAACGGGTGAACGGCGTCGCCACCGGCATCGGCCAGAGTTTTGCCGAGACCGCGCTGACAGGGTCGCTACTTGCCGCGCTCCCAGTCGCGATCATCGCGGGGCTGGTGAGCTTCGCCTCTCCTTGCGTGGTGCCGCTGGTGCCCGGGTACCTGGGCTACGTGTCCGGGATGGCGGGCGCCGACGTCGGAACCGGCAAGGGTGCGTCCCGCCCGCGGCTGGTGCTCGGAGTGCTGCTGTTCATCGCGGGCTTCTCAGCGGTCTTCATCACCCTTGGGTGGCTGGCCGCGGCTATCGGCACGCAGGTGGGCGAAGGTCAGCGCGACATCATCACCAGGGCGCTGGGCGTGGTCGTGATCCTGATGGGCATCGCGTTCATGGGCGCGATGCCGTTCCTGCAGAACGAGAAGCGATTTCACGTGAGCCCCAAGGCGGGCCTCGCGGGCGCGCCGCTGCTGGGCGTGGTGTTCGGACTGGGTTGGGCCCCCTGCATCGGCCCCACGCTGAGCGCGGTACTCGCCCTGAGCCTCACCGAGGGATCGCAGGGTCGCTCCGTACTGCTGGCAGTCGCGTACTGCTTTGGACTTGGACTGCCCTTCCTGCTTTTCGCGCTGTTCATCCAGCGCTCCAAGCCAGTGCTGGCGTGGCTGCGTCGCCACCGCCTTGCACTCATGCGCTTTGGAGGCGCGATGCTCATCATCCTGGGCGTCATGCTCGTGACCGGACTGTGGGGCCAGGTCACCGGCTGGCTGCAGGGCTGGATTGATAACTACTGGGTGGCGATCTGATGGCGCGCGTGAAGATCGATAACTACGCGGTCGCGGCGGCCCCGCGTCTGGGCGTGCGTGGATGGCTGCGGTGGATGTGGCGCCAAGTCACGTCGATGCGGGTGGCGCTGATCCTGCTGCTGCTGCTGGCGCTCGCGGCGATCCCCGGCTCGGTCCTGCCTCAGTGGCCCCAAAACGCGGGGGACACCAAGGCGTTCATCGACAACAACCCGTTCATCGGGCCGTTGCTGGATAAGACGGGCTTCCTCGACGTGTTCGGGTCCGCGTGGTTCACCGCCATCTACGTGCTCCTGTTCCTGTCGCTGATCGGGTGCATCATCCCGCGCGCGATCGCCCACTACCGCGCCATGCGCGCTCCCGTCCCCCCAGTTCCGAGCTCCCTCGCGCGGTACGAGCCGTCGGGAGCCGAGCAGACGGACGTGGACGCCGCGACCGCCATCGAGCGTGCGCGTTTAGAGTTGCGGCCGCGTTCCGGGTGGCTGGGCGCGCTGACCGGCTACCGCGTGCGTGTCGACGAGCGCAGCGTCAAAACTAGCGAGGGCAAGCAGGGGCGAGAGCTCGCGATGACGGCCGACTTGGGTCACGTGCGCGAGTTCGGCAACCTGGTCTTCCACATCTCCCTGGTGTTTGTGCTGATCGCGGTGGGCGCGGGCACGCTGTTCACGTATCGCGGCCAGGCCATCATCGTCGAGGGACGGACGTTCACCAATGCCGCCGTCGCCTACGACACCTTCTCTCACGGCACCGGATTCGACCCGGCGAATCTGGAACCCTTCACGGTGCGCCTGGATTCGTTGGACGCCGTCTTCGAGGTCGACGGCCGGCCCAAGACCTTCACCGCGAACGTCACCCTCCAGGAGCCCGGCAAGGACAAGGTGGACGCTGCCGTGCAGGTGAACCGGCCGCTGCAGGTCGACGGCGCGAAGATGTACCTGCAGGGCAACGGGTACGCCCCCGTGCTTACGTACACCGACGCGGACGGCAACATCGCGTTCGAGGGCCCGGTGGTCTTCCTGCCCCAGGACGGCGTCTACACGTCGACGGGGGTCGTCAAGGTTCCCGATGTCACGTCGGGACCTCAGGTCGGCTTCGAGGGCACGCTGCTGCCCAGCGCTGTCGTCCAGGGCGACGATGCGATTTCCGTGCACCCGGACCCGTCCAACCCCGTCATCTACTTCAGGGCGTTCACCGGCGACCTGGGACTCGACAGTGGGGTGCCGCAGAACGTCTACCTGCTGGACGAGAGCGAACTCAGCCCGGTGCGTGGCGACGACGGCGACCCGGTGGTCTTCGCGCTGGCACTCGGGCAGACGGCGACCCTTCCCGACGGGCTCGGAACGCTCAGTTTTGACGAGCTCCCGCGCTTTGCGGCGATGGACCTGCGGGCCGACCCGTCCCTGCCCTGGCTGCTAGCGGCCTCGATCAGCATGCTCTTGGGACTCGCGGTCAGCCTGTTCGCGACGCGTCGACGGATCTGGTTGGTGGCCACCATGGATACCCGAACTACAGTGGTGCGAGGAGCCGCGCTCGCGCCGACGCACGATGGCGGAGTCGAGGCGGCGCTCGACCGGGCGCTCGCCGCGACGAGTGGGCGCGTGCCCGATGATGTGGAGGACGACGAATGAATGACCTACAACAGCTGAGCGCGATGGCGCTGTGGGGCGCTTGCGTCCTCTACGCGATCGCCATGGTCGCCTACGCCATCCGCCTCTCGCGCGTCGCGGAGCTCAAGGGCGCCGCCGCCGCGCAGGAGCCAGTCAGCGTTGGCGCCGCGGACGCAGCCACGGCCACGGCATCGGCGACTGCGCCGGCCTCGGCCACCGCATCGGCCGTCAAGGCGAAGCCCGGCCGCAAGTCCGCGGGGGCCAACGACGTCAAGGCCACCAAGGCACTCGGCATCGCGAAGTCGGCGACCCTGGTGGGCGCCGTGCTTCAGGCGATCGGCGTCACGGCGCGCGGCATCGAGGCCAGCCACGTGCCGTGGTCGACCATGTACGAGTACACGATCTCCGGTTCGCTCGTCGCCGTCGTGGTGTTCCTCATCGTCCAGCGCAAGCGCGACGTCGCCTACCTAGGCGCCGGAGTCACCGGACTCGCGGCGATCGCGGTGGGCCTGGGACTGACGGTGCTCTACGAGGAGGCCACCGGCCTGCAGCCGGCGCTTCAGAGTTTCTGGCTGGTCATTCACGTCTCCATCGCGACCATCGCCACCGGCATCTTCGCGGTCGGGTTCGTGGCCACGACGCTGCAACTGGGACGCGACTACCGCGACAGCGAGCCGCGCGAGGTTCGCAACAGGTTCCTGAGGTTCTTCCACGACCCCGGCGTCCGCGTTATCAAGGGCAAGTCGTTCCGATTCCTGGAGGCCGTGCCCACCCCGAGGAAGCTCGAGGCTCTCGCTTTCCGCCTCAACGCCGTTGGCTTTGTGCTGTGGACGTTCACCGTGATGGCCGGAGCCATCTGGGCTGAGCACGCGTGGGGCCGCTACTGGGGCTGGGACCCCAAGGAGATCTGGTCCTTCGTGATCTGGGTCATCTACGCGGCGTACCTGCACGCGCGCACCACCCAGGGCTGGGCCGGGCGACGCAGCGCGTACGTGGCGGTCGCCGGCTTCGTCGCGATCATCATGAACTTCACCGTGGTCAACCTGGTGTTCCAGGGCCTGCACTCCTACGCCAAGGCCTAGGCTCCCCGAGGGCACTCGGCGCGAGCCTGCGCCTACAAGGATGGAAGCAAATCCGTGACTGACACCCTCAAGATCGCCCTGGTGCTGGACGACAGCATCGATCGACCCGACGGCGTGCAGCAGTACGCGCTGACGCTCGGCGGCTACCTTGAGGCCGCGGGCCACACCGTGCACTACGTGTGCTCCCAGGCGTCGCGCGAGGACGTCACCGTGCACTCACTGGCGCGCAACATGGCCGTGAACTTCAACGGCAACGGGCTGCGCGTGCCGCTGCCCACGTCTCGCAAGGAACTGCGCGCCTTCCTCGAGCGCGAGCGCTACGACGTGATTCACGTGCAGACGCCGCACTCGCCGCTCTTCGCCGCACGAGTGGTGGACGAGGCCCGGCGGGTCCAGGCGCGCACAGTCCGCATCGTGGGGACCTTCCACATCCTGCCCGATGGGCGGGTCAGCTCCGCGGGCACCCACCTGTTGGGCCGGCTTCTGCGCAGGAACCTGCGCAAGTTCGACGCCTTCGTCGCCGTCTCCGCGCCCGCCGCCCAGTTCGCGCACGAGGCCTTCGGTATCGACTGCGAGGTGATCCCCAACGCCGTGGACGTGGCCGCCTTCGCCGGAGCCGTGAGCGACGAGCGGCCGATGCGCGGGCCCGGCGATCGCCTCGTGGTCGCCTTCCTGGGCCGCCTGGTGGAGCGCAAGGGCGCGCTCGAGCTGGTGCAGGCGCTGGGCGCGCTGCCGGCCCAGACCGCGCGTGGCCTGGACGTCCGCATCGGCGGCAAAGGGCCGCTGCTGGGGGAGATCCAGTCGGCAATAGAGACACACGGCCTGGCCGACGTGGTGCGGCTCGACGGGTTCGTGAGCGAGGCGGACAAGCCTCAGTTCTACGCCGACGCGGATCTCGCGGTCTTTCCGGCCACCGGCGGTGAGAGCTTTGGAATCGTGCTGATCGAGGCGATGGCCTCCGGCGCGGGCGTGGTGATGGGTGGGGACAACCCCGGCTACCGGTCAGTGTTGGGCGGGCGGCCCGAGGTGACCGTCGACGCGCGTGATGCCGCGGCCTTCGCCGTCGCGCTCGAGCGCGTGCTGGGGGACGCCGGACTGCGCGAGGAGATTCACGCCGAGCAGGCGGAACTCCTACGCGCGTACGACATCAACGTGACCGGAGCCGCGATGTTGGAGCTGTACCGAGCGTAATAGCGCCGGCGGCTAGCTCTCGCCCTGACTTTCGCCCTGGCTCCCGCCGTCGGTTCGACGCTTGCGGCGGCGCTCCTGCTCGCGCAGCCAGTTCAGGTAGTCCGGGTCGTCGTCGGGACCCTGGTCGCGCGGCACCGGCTTGTTGGGGTCGGCCTTGCCGTTGGTGAACTTGAGGAACAGCCAGATGCCGGCGCCGATGTACGGCAGGACCAGGATGATGACCACCCAGGCCCACTTGCGCAGCCCGTATGGCGACTTCTCCGGACGCTGGACCGCATCCGCGAGGGAATACACAACAAGAACCACGTAGAGCACGAACGGCAAGATTTTGAGCATGGGCACACTCTATCGCCGGGTAACGTGGTCTATATGAAGGTTCTCGCCTATTGGGCAGCCCGCACGGGCATTTTCGTGGCCGTACTCGTGGTGTTGTGGAGCGTGGGGTGGCGGGACATCCTGGCCGTGATCGCGGCGTTCGTCGTGGGATGGCTGATTTCGTACCTCGTGTTGCCGCACATGCGTGAGCGCGCCAAGGCTCAGATGGACGGCTGGGTGACTCGCTCGCACGCCCGCACTCACTCCGAGGACTCGGTCGAGGACGCCGAGGTGGAGCGCGTTGCTCTCGCCGGCGGCGCCGAACTAGAGGGCGATGCCGACGGCGAGCAGGATTCCGTAGACCAGGCCGACGACGCTGATGCCCAGGAACACCAGGGGCATGCGGGAGACGACGGCGGTCACCCGCATGGCGATAGCGAGCAGCAGCGACGGTAGCGCCACCACCGTCGCGATGAGCGCCCAAGGGTGCGAGAACGCGATGATCACAGTGATCACGGTGGGGAGCATGACCGTGATGGCGAACAGGCGGCGCGCGTTGAGGTCGCCGAGCTGGACCGCGAGCGTGCGCTTGCCCGTCACCGCATCGGTCTCAAGGTCGCGGATGTTGTTCACCATGAGTAGCGACACCGCGTAGAGGCCAACGCCGATGGAGCCGAGCGCTCCGGTCCAGCTGATCGCGTCGGCCTGCGTGACCTCGGTGCCCAGCACCGCCACGGGACCGAAGAACACGAACACGCTGATCTCGCCCCAGCCGGAGTAGCCGTAGGGTCGCGAGCTGCCGGTGTAGGTCCAGGCGGCGATGATCGCCACCAGCCCGATGGGTGCGAGCCACCACAGTCCCGAGGTCACGATCAGCGCGATGCCGAGAAGTGCGGCGACGGCGAAGGACCCGTAGGCGGCGCGCTTGACCTGCGTGGGCGTGGCCTTGCCGGTCGCGACCAGGCGATCCGGGCCCACGCGGTTCAGGTCAGTGCCCTTGACGCCGTCCGAGTAGTCGTTGGCGAAGTTCACCGCGATCTGCATCGCGAGGGCGACGCCGAGCGCGAGGAGCGCCGGCACGATGGCCGCGGCGCCCTGCGCGCTTGCCGCGGCGGTTCCGACGGCGACGGGCGCGATGGCGGTCCAGAGAGTGCGTGGGCGCGAACCCGCTACCCAGTTCTTGGTGGTCGGCATGTGTCTCCAGGAGGTGTGAGGCAGATCAGGTGGACCGATGCGACAGCGCCTGGGTAGCCAGGATCGCCGCCGCTCTGCGGTCAATTTTGCCACCCGCGGTGCGCGGTAGGGACCGCGCCGTGACCAGGTCGCGCGGAAGGGCGTAGTTCGGCAGCGTATCGCGCAGCCAATCCCGGAGGTCCTCGACGGACAGTTCGGTCTGGGCGGACTCCACAACGACCACCACGCGCTTGCCCCATTCGGCGTCGTCGACGCCGACCACCGCCATGTTGCCCGCGCCGCCGATAGCGCCGTCGAGTGCCGCGATGGCGCGCTCCACCACCACGGGATGCACCTTGTGCGCGCCGGTGATGATGACGTCGTCGGAGCGCCCCAGGACCTCGAGCTTGCCGCCGTGCCAGCGGCCAAGGTCGCCGGTGTGCAGCCACCGGACGCCGTCGTGAGTGACCCACGCGGACGTGTCGCCGTCGTCGTATCCGTCCGCCAGGGTCGCTCCGGTGATCAGGATGCGGTCGTCGTCGGCGATCGCGACCTCGACGTCGGGCAGCGCGACCCCGTCGTAGACGCATCCGCCGGTGGTCTCGGTCATGCCGTAGGTCTCGACCGCGTTGGCCGGTCGTTTGCCGTCGCCAAAGGCCGCGCCGCCCACCAGCACGGCGTCGAAGAGGGCGAGCGCGTCGCGGCCCAGGTCGGAGTCCATGAGGCGGATTACCTGGGTGGGCACCAGCGACACGTAGCGGCGTCCGGGGGGCACCATGGCGGCGGCGCGCGCGAAGGCCTCCGCCGTGAAGCTGCCCTCGGGCATGATCGTGAGGGGCTGCTCGGTGAGGCCCGCTCGGATCGCGACCAGGGCGCCGCCGATGCGGGACGGGGGCAGGGCCAGCAGCCACGACCCGGGGCCGCCAAGGCGCCCCACGGTCGCGAACGCCGATGCTCGAATGGCGCGGGCGCTGATCAGCACGTTTCGAGGATTCCCGGTCGACCCGGACGTCGCCACGGAGAGCCCGTCGACGTCGCCGGTCACTATGGCCTCGATAGCCGCGAGGGGATCCTTCGCCAGGGGCGCGTACATCATGACCCCAGCGTAAGCCGCACGTACACTTTCGCGTATGACGACCAACCGAAAGATCGCCGGACTGACTGGATTCGCCGCCCTCGCACTGCTGCTTTCCGCGTGCGCGCCGGCCGCGGTTCCCGGCGCCACGGAGACGGCTACGCCCAACCCAAGCGCCTCTCGCGCGGCCGTGCCCACCCCGCCGCCCGAGCCCGAGCCCGGCATCGTCTGGCCGCTGACGGGCATGGACGCCACCGAGGCGTCCGCGGAGGATCTGGCCCGCCCGGCGCTGTCGATCAAGATCGAAAACTCAAAGGAAGCGCGCCCACAGGAGAACCTCGACAAGGCCGACGTGGTCTTTGAGGAGTACGTCGAGTCCGGCATCTCGCGACTGCTCGCTGTGTACCACTCGGATGTACCCGAGAGCGTCGGTCCGATCCGTTCGATGCGCCCCATGGATAAGAACATCATGGGCTCGATGGAGGGGCCGCTGATCTTCTCCGGTGCCCAGGCCCGCTTCGTCAACGAGACCATCAACAGTGGCCAAAAGGTCATCACCCAGGACCGCGGTGACGCCGGCTTCTACCGCACCAGCGACAAGCCCTCTCCGCACAACCTGCACGGCTACACGAGCTCCTTCTTCGAGCAGGCCGCCGACATGTCCGCGCCGCCGGTGCAATGGGGCATCGTCGAAGCCGGCGACGAACCCACGTCCGCCAGCGGCGACACGGTTTCAAACATCAAGATCCACATGTCCCAGTACTCCAACCCGAGTTGGACCTGGGATAACAGCGCTGGCCTCTGGATGCGTTCAGAGGACGGCAACGCGCACGTCACGAGCGGCGGCGACCAGATTGGCGCCAGCAACGTCGTGGTGCTCGACGTGACGGTCAAGTACACGTCGTCGAGTGGCGGGTCTTCGGTCCCGGAGACCATCGTCGCCGGTGAGAGCGGCGAGGGAACTGTTGCGTCGGGCAACACCAGCATTCCCATCAAGTGGTCCAAGGCCGGTCAGTACGACCCGTGGGTGTTCACCACTGAGGACGGCGACCCCGTCGAACTCCTCCCGGGCAAGACCTGGGTCGAGCTCATCCCGAACAAGGGCGTGTCGAACAGCACGTCGGTGGACTTCTCCTAACTCTCATCAGTGTCTCGATTGCCGCCATCTTGGGGTTTCGAAAGACTCGCGAGTAGTTAGGCGGCGCGGGGCGCCACGGCTCCCAGCGCCAGGTGGGCCTTGCCGCCGATGCGCGGGCTAGCTTCTGATGTGACCCCGGGGGGCGGCGTGAACCACACGTCGCCGCGCCGAATTTCGATTCCCCACCCATCGCGGTGGATGCGATGGTGGCAGCCCGTGCACAGCATCACGCCGTTATCGATGTCCGTGCGACCGTTGTCGCGGGCCCACCATTTGATGTGGTGAGCCTCGCAGAACGAGGGTGGCGCGTGACACCAGCTACAGCCGCCGTCGCGTTCGATGAGCGCGATGCGCTGTGCCGCGGTGAAAATCCGGTCGAGGCGCCCGATGTCCAGCGGTAGCGACGTCCCGCCAAGCGTCACCGGCACCACACCGGCGTCAACGGCCATCGACCGCAGGGTGGCGACGGTGACGGGGCCGGACAGCTGATCGCATTCGCCCAGGGCGCCCTCTCCCAGGTCGACCCCATTACCGAGATCGTCCACGCGTTCCCTGAGGTCCTTCTCGTCCAACCGCACTACCACGGTGGTCTTGACGCCCGAGGTTGGCTGCTTGCAGTCAAGCCCATGACGCGCGAGCGAGGCCAGCGCGTCCAGGCGAATCTGCCCGGGCTGACGTGCGTCGAAGATTCCGCCGCCGCCCTCGGAGAGGTCGCGACGCTGCTGGAAGGCCCACTTTGTTTGCGCGTCGACCCACGCCTTGATCGGCGCAGCGCTCGCCGCGTCCATGCGCGCCGTCATAGTCATCATGCCGTCCGCGTCTTCGCCAAAGAAGAGCGCTCGGTTCTCGACGTGGCGACGTTCCTTGACGGCAAGTTCCTTGGGGGAGCACCACGCGCGCTCGCGGTCACAGACCCGACGCAGGTCGGCAAGCCGCAGCGTGGGAGCCTTCGCGACGAGTCGCTGCTCGAGCTCGTCGAGCCGCTTCAGCACGGCCGCGCGCGCCTCCTGGTGCTCGGGTCTGCCGGCCCCACCGGACCTCCCGGCGCCGTCGTCTTCCTCACCCGCGCCAGTTGATGGATCGGGAGAGGCCGACCCCGAGGAGATTGCCATACGAACGAGCTGCGCGCCGCTGCGTTCGGCACTCGCGCCGCGACGCGTGGTCACAAACCGTGCATCGAGGTCGGCGAGCATCGCTTCCCGGCACGCGTCCAGCGTGCGCTTAATCAGCGCGGCCTGCTCGGCGCCGAGTATTCCCGCGGCGATTGCGGCAGCGAGATGCGGGTAGCGCGGCCCATCAGTGGGCTGGGCTGCAGCGCCCGACACGGGCCCAGCGACCTCGCCCTCGGGGGTGTCAGATAACTCGCCGCCGGACTCGTTCCGCAGCGCCTGCCCCATCGCGATGAGTCGGCCCGCATCGCCGGGGGAGGTGCCGAGCGTCTTGGCGATCAACTGTTGCGGAGTGCTGAAACCTTCCTTGCGCGCCATGCCGCCCACGCCGAGCTCCGGAGCACTCCGACGCCCCACCTCGCCGGCCATGGTGGCGGCGACCACGTCGAGTGCGCGACGCGCGCCACCTACCGCCTCGCGCAGGTCGTCGAGCTCGGACTTCGACAGTTCCGACTCCGCGCGCCCCTCGAAAGCACGCAGCAGCGTCACCTCCCGGGCCAGCGAACTCGTCAAGATCGTCATAATTGGAGTCAACCACTGGGGTCTGACAAATGGGGTCAAAATGGGGCAAATTGCCCAAAAGTGGCCGATCTACCTGGGCAAGCGCCCGAGGCTAAAACGCGTAAGGGAATCGCGTCCAGTCGGGCTCGCGGTGCTCGAGGAACGCGTCGCGCCCCTCCTGAGCCTCGTCGGTCATGTAGGCCATCCGCGTGGCCTCGCCCGCGAACACCTGCTGCCCGGCCAGCCCGTCGTCGGCCAGGTTGAACGCGTACTTGAGCATCCGGATCGCCTGCGGCGACTTGGACGCGATGGTCTTCGCGTACTCCAGAGCCGTCGCCTCCAACTGATCGTGCGGCACGGCCTCGTTCACCACGCCCCACTTTTCCGCATCGGCCGCCGAGTACTCGCGCGCCAAGAAGAAGATCTCCCGCGCCCGCTTGTCGCCTACCTGCCGGGCCAACAAAGCCGAGCCGTACCCCGCATCAAAGGACCCGACGTTCGCGTCGGTCTGCTTGAACCGCGCGTGCTCGGCCGATGCGATGGACAGGTCCGCGACCACGTTCAGGGAGTGCCCGCCGCCGGCCGCCCAGCCGTTGACGGCCGCGATGGTGACCTTCGGCATCGTCCGCATGAGCCGCTGGACCTCGAGAATGTGAAGCCGCCCGCCGTGGGCGGGAGCATCGGCCGCGGATCCCTCGTACAGGTAACCGTCGCGGCCACGGATGCGCTGGTCGCCGCCCGAGCAGAACGCGTGCACGCCATCGGCCGGGCTGGGGCCGTTGCCGGTCAGGATCACGGCCGCGACGTCGCTGGTCATGCGGGCGTGGTCCAGCGCGCGGTATAGCTGGTCGACGGTCTGCGGCCGGAATGCATTACGCACCTCGGGACGGTTGAACGCGATGCGCACCGCGGGCAGGTCGCGCTCGGTCGCTTCTGCCCCCGAGCCGGAACGCAACACCCAACGGTGATACGTGATGTCCTCGTCGGCGAACCCGTCGACGGACCGCCACTGGGTGGGATTAAAGGTGCTGGAAACGCTGGCTGGAATTTCGCTCATGACCCGAGCCTAATGGGCATCCGCCACGGAACTCTGAGCCGAGTTCACACGTACTCTAGGTATATGGAATTCAGGCCGTTCAGAGTCGAGCTCGCCACCTCCTTTCGCGGGGTCACGAGCCGGTCCGGCGTGCTCTTTCGCGGCACCGGCCCGGACGGCAACGATGCGTGGGGCGAGTACTCCCCATTTGACGACTACACCCCCGAGCGCGCGGGCCGCTGGTGGCGGGCCGCGATGGAGGCCGCGCGCGGCGACTGGCCCGAGCCGGTTCGCGACATGGTCGCGGTCAACTCAATCGTTCCGGAGGTCGGCCCCGCTGAGGCCTCGCGGCTCGCGGTCGCAGGCGGATGCCGCACCGCCAAGGTCAAGGTGGGCGGGTACTCGTCGCCGATGCAGGACGCCGCTCGCGTCGAGGCCGTCGCCGGCGCACTGGGTCCCGGGGGAAAGGTCCGTATCGACGCGAACGGATCCTGGGACGTGGACGACGCGGTGCGCGCGTTGGCGGAACTCGAGCTCGCGGCCCGCCGCGGGGGACTCAACGGACTCGAGTACGTCGAGCAGCCGTGCGCGACCGTCGACGAGCTCGCTCAGCTTCGCCGCCGGGTGGACACCTTGATCGCCGCGGACGAGTCCATCCGCATCCCCACGGATCCCATGGAGGTGGTGCGCAAGCACGCCGCCGACATCATCATCCTCAAGGTCGCGCCGCTGGGTGGCGTCCGCGCCTGCCTGGAACTCGCGGAGCAGGTGGGAATCCCGGTCGTCGTGGCGTCCGCGATGGAGTCCTCGGTGGGCCTGGCCGCCGGCATCGCGCTCGCGCGCGCCCTGCCAGAACTGAGCTACGCGTGCGGGCTGGGCACCGGCGCGCTGCTCGCGACCGACACCGTGCGGGAAACCATCGTGCCAAGGGATGGAATGCTTGGTCCCGTGGATCTGGACCTGGACGTCATCGCGTGAGCGCAAACCCATCGGCGGAGTTCGCGCGCGAACTCATCGCCGCCTTCGCCGCGCACGGCGTCGAGGACTACGTGCTGTGCCCCGGATCGCGGTCCGGCCCCTTGGCCCACGCGCTCGCGGAGGCTGGCTCATCGAATCCACCGCTGGGCGCCCCGCGGGTGAACCTGCACGTCCGTATTGACGAACGCGCCGCATCGTTCCTGGCACTCGGCATAGCCCGGGCCCGCGCGCTGACGGGCGATCCCCGGCCGGTCGCGATCGTCACCACCTCCGGAACGGCCGTCGGTAACCTGCTGCCCGCCGTGATGGAGGCGCACCACTCGGGCGTACCTCTTCTCCTCCTGACCGCGGACCGCCCAAGCGAGTTGCGCGGCGTCGGCGCCAATCAGACCACGGATCAGGTCGACATCTTCGGCACCTTTGTGCGCTGGGCCCACGAGGTCCCCGCGCCGATGCCGGGCGAGGCCGCCGGGCGGGCCACGAGGATCGCCGCGCGCACCGTGGAGTCCGCGATAGGCGACGCTCGTCGCGACGACATGACCGGATCCCCGGGGCCGGTGCACCTCAACCTCGAGTTCCGCGATCCGCTCGGCAGCGATGGCGGCGTGTGGGCGGAGGTCCCGTACCTGGAGTTCTCGCCGTCAACCGGCATCCCCATCGTGACGGATCCCGACGCGCCCACCTCCCTACCCGCGGTGACGCACGGCGTGGTGATCGCGGGAGACGGCGCGGGCGACGCCGCCCGGCTGGTGGCCGAGGCCCACGGCTGGCCGCTACTCGCGGAGCCCACCTCGGGCGCCCGGCGCGGCGACGCGTGCGTGCCCGGCTACATCGATTTGCTGGCGGCCGATGCGGGTCGCAAGCTCGCGCAGCGCGTCCACCTGGTGGTCGTGATCGGCCGGCCAACGCTGTCCCGCGGAATCTCCGCTCTCATCGCTCACGCGCCCACCCTCATGGTGGCCCGCCACGGGGCGCGCTGGCGCGAGGCACCCGAGCACGCCGAGCGCGTGGTGCGCGACGTGCCCAAGAGCTGGACTCAGCGCCACGGCGATGCACTGGACTTTGGCGACCGCGCCTGGCTCGACGAGTGGAAGACCGCCGCAGCGAGCGCGCACGTGCCCACCCCCGCGTGGGGACGCAGAGCCGTCGCCGCGACCCTCGTGAAATCCCTGCACCGTGGCGACATCGCGGTGATCGGCTCGTCCGGCTCGATCCGCGCCGTCGACCGTGCCGCTCCGGCCTGGACCGAGGACACCCTTCCCATCCTGATCGCGAACCGCGGGCTCGCGGGCATAGACGGCACGGTGTCGACCGCGGTGGGCGTCGCGCTCGCGGCCAGGCGGCCCGTGCTCGCGCTCATGGGCGACGTGACCTTCTTGCACGATGCGGGCGGGCTGCTGGTCGGGCCGCTCGAGCGCACGCCCGCGCTGCGCATCGTCGTCATGAACGACGGCGGCGGCACCATCTTCAGCGGCCTCGAGCACGCGAATGCCCCCGCCGAATACGTGGAGCGCGTCTTCACCACGCCCCACGGCGCGAACATCGCCGCTATCTGCGCGGGCTACGGCGTCGCGCACACCGAGGTGCGGTCGGCCGATGCGCTGGCCGCGGCGCTCGCGCAGCCTCCGGTCGGGATTGAGGTTGTCGAGGCCCGCCTGCGTTGACGGCTGACGGCCTGCCGTGGACGACTACCGCGCCGTCAGGATCACCTTGCGCTGGCCTGGCCGCGGCGCTGCTGCCGCGCGGAACGCGTCCTCGACCCGCTCGACGGGGAACACGTCCGTGACGATGTGCTGGGCAAAGTCGGGGTGTGCGATCAGATAGTCCTGCGCCAGCTCGAGCATCTCGCGATGGTGGCGAGTGACGCCGGTGACCAGCGTGCCGTTGTTGCGGAAGAAGGCGCGCAGGGGCAGGGCGTACCAGTCGTCGTCGGGGACGCCGTAGGCGACCACGGTGCCGCCGTTGGCGATCGCATTCATCGCGTCGGCGACCGTGGCGCTCTGGTGGCCGACCATCTCGAAGATCACATCGGGGCGGTCCTGTTCCGCGAGCGACGCCGCCCACACTCGCGACGTGGTGCGTGCCAGCGAGTCGACGGGCAGCCCGACGATGTCCTCGGTCCGGTCGACGGGGTCCACGCCCACGATGCTGACGGCCCCTCGTTCCTTGGCCATCACGCTGGTCATCAGGCCGAAGGGCCCCATGCCGATGATCGCGACCGACTTGCCCTCGAGCGATCCGAGGCGCTCGAACACGGTGAGCAGGCAGGCGACGGACTGGGCGACGGTGACGTGCGCATCCGGCGCGGCCATGCGGACCTTGGAAACCTGGTCGCCGCGGGTGACGAACTGCTCGCGTAGCGCGCACCAGTCGGTGGCCCAGCCGACCACGCGGTCCCCGGGGCTGAAGTCGGCGTGTTCGGAGTGAACCACTGTGCCGACGACCTCGTGCATCGGGTGTCCAGGGGTCGCGTAACCCAAGGGGGGAACCATCGCGCCGCGCGCGAACGGCATGTCGGAGCCGCACACGGCGCCCGCGCTGAGGCGGACGAGGAGCTCGCCCGGTCCGGCCGTGAGCGGCTCCGCGTCCTCCGTGCGCTCGAAGGTGAAGGGCGCGGTGAGGCTGTAGGCCCACTCGGTGCTGGTCTCTGCGGTGTCAATGCTCATATCCGGAACCTAGCGCCGGTGACGGTCGTTCGACCGGGACTTTGGGCCGGTGAGGCGTGGTTGCGGGGCAGAACGGACCCCTACCGCGCACTCACCGCCCAAAACGTGCGGTATCGGACCCATAGGGCGCGGGTGGGGAGCGGCGGGGCGGGTGCGGGAGGTGCGGGTGCGGGCGGCGCGGTGGGGCCGACTACAGCGCCCCCAGGGCCCTGCGCATGGGTTCCAGCTTGGCCTCGGACTCGGCCCACTCGGACTCGGGAACCGACGCCGCGACAATGCCGCAGCCGGCGAACAGGCGCGCGCGGGTGGGGTCCTCGCGGTTGATCTCAGCCGAGCGCAGCGCGATGCACCACTCGCCGTCGCCGGCCGCGTTGGTCCAGCCCACGGGCCCGGCGTACCGGCCCCGGTCCAGGTCCTCGAGAGCGTCGATCACGGCCGCGGCCGCCAGGGTCGGCGTCCCGCACACCGCCGCAGAGGGATGCAGCTCGCTCACCAGTTCCAGCGAGGTCGCGGAGTGGTTGAGGACGCCGGTCACGTCGGTGGCGAGGTGCATGACATTGGGGAGGTGGAGCACCGACGGCTCCTCCGGCACGTTGATGGAAGCGCAGTGGTCGACCAGCACCTCGCTGACGGAACGCACCGCGTACTCGTGCTCCTCGCGGTCCTTGGAGGAGCGGGCCAGGGCGGCGGCGTGGGCGAGGTCAACGAGTTCGTCGCCCGTCGGCCTGATGGTCCCGGCCAGCACGCGCGACGTCACCAGGCCGTGATCGACTCGCGCCAGCAGCTCGGGCGTGGCCCCCACCAGCCCGTCCACGTGGAACGTCCAGCAGCTCGGGTAGTCGTCGGCGAGCGGGCGCAGCACCGCGCGCACGTCGATGGGGTTCTCCGCCTGGGCGCCCACCGCGCGGGCGAGCACCACCTTGTCGACCTCGCCATCGACGATTCGCAGGATCGCGGTACTCACCGCCGCGTTCCAGGTCTCGCTGTCGCCGGTCTCGACGCTGACGTTGCCGAGCGGGGCGACAGGGACGGCCTCGCCCAGCGCATCGGCGAGAGCGGGAACGACGCCGCCGGGTGCCCTGGTGATCTCGGTCATCCACGCGTGGTCGCCGCGCTTGCCCACGACGAACCGGGGCACGATCATTGTGCCGCCCGCCGCGGAGGCGTCGGAGAAGGCGAATGACCCGAAGGCGATCAGGCCGGTGCCGGGCTGACGCAGGTCGTCGTGGACCTCCGCGTGTCGGGTCAGGCGTCGCCACCACGCATTGGCGTCGGTGTAGCGGGTCGCGCCGGCGCCGTCGAAGCGCTCCGCGACGCCCCACGCGATGAGTCCCTCGCCGCGACGAATCCACGAGTAGCCGTCGGGCGGCAGGAGATCGAGCAGGTCGCCTGGGTCGGAGATCGCGACGGTGCGGGCGCTCAAGGGCCCGGCAGTTGTGGAGTTGACGGTCACTCTCTTACCTTACGGCGCGCCGGAGTCGAGGCCGTCCCGGACCCCGACCAGGAGGCCGCGCGACCCCGCCCGGGGTGAGATGGCGGGCGCGGTCAGCGACCTCGCCCGAGGCCGCGGGACCCCGCCCGGGGGGCGATCCCCGGCGCGGTCGGCGACCTGGCGGAGCGCCCAAAAGCCCACCTATATATACGCACAATAATTGTTGCGTTAATCGAGCGCGTTTTGTGCGTTACTCGGAGTGCGCGAGCACCCGTTTTCGGCGCGTACCCTTGACGCGTGAGAACTGAAGCCGACGTCATCGTCATTGGTGCGGGCCCCGGGGGGTCCGCCGCGGCGTACTACCTGGCCCAAGAGGGTTTTGATGTGATCGCCCTCGAGAAGTCGCACTTCCCGCGCGAGAAGGTCTGCGGCGACGGGCTCACGCCCCGCGCTGTGCGCGAACTGCAACTGATCGGCCTCGAGACGCCCCGCGAGGATGGCTGGATTCCGAACAAGGGCCTGCGGATGATCGGCGGCGGCCACCGTCTCGAGTTTCCGTGGCACGACCTCGAGTCCTTCCCCGACTACGGACTCAGCCTGCCGCGCGCTGCCTTCGACCACAAGCTTGCCCAGCACGCGCGAGCTGGCGGCGCCGACGTGCGCGAGGGCTGGTTCGTCACCGGCGCGGTGCGCGACGAGCGCTCCGGACGCGTCACCGGCGTGACGGCCAAGCGCACGGACGCCAACGGCCGCAAGGTGGGCGAAGAGGTCACCTACAGCGCCCCGCTGGTGATTGCCGCCGACGGCGTGAGCGCGCGAATCGCGCTGGGCCTCGGCATCGAACGTAAGAAGAACCGCCCCATCGGCGTCGCCGTGCGTACGTACATCGAGACGCCCCGCGACACCGAGGAGTGGATGGAGGGTCACCTCGAGATCTGGGACGGGGAGCGCGGTGCCTCGAACCTACTTCCCGGCTACGGCTGGATCTTCCCGCTCGGCGACGGCACCGCGAATGTCGGACTCGGCACGCTGAGCGCCAAGGGCATGCCGCCCAAGCTCGACCACCGCGCGCTCATGGCCGACTGGCTCGAGCACTCCGCGGCGGACTGGGAGTTCGGCGACCAGGTAGGCGACATCAAGGGCGCCGCCATCCCCATGGCCTTCAACCGCCAGCCCCACTACGTTCCCGGGTTGATGCTCGTCGGCGACTCCGGCGGCATGGTGAACCCGTTCAATGGCGAGGGCATCGCCTACGCGATGCAGGCGGCGCGGCGCGCAACCGAGGCCGCGGTTGCTTCTCGCGCGGCGACCACCGCCGAGCAGAAGGAGGCCGCGCTGGCCTCCTACGCCCGCATGATGAAGGATGACCTGGGCGGCTACTACACGATGGGTAGGGTGTTCGCGAATCTCGTGGAGCACCCATCGGTGATGCGGCTCAGCACTCGGTACGGTTTGGCTAGTCCGCTGGTGATGGAATTTACTTCTAGACTGCTTGCAGATGTCTACGAGCCGCGCGGGGGTAACTGGGCCGACAAATTACTATCGGCCTTGACTAAGATTACTCCGGCGGCTTAAACGCGTGTCCGGCAATATTTTGGATCGACTGAAACGTATGAAAGGAAGCGCCACGTGAATCCCTACGTACCGATTGTCGTGATGATTGTCATCGCCGCACTCATGGCCATAGGTGGCCTCACCCTTAGTTCGATGGTGGGACCCAAGCGCTACAACTCGGCAAAGCTCGACCGCTACGAGTCAGGCCTGCAGCCCACCCCGGGCGCGGCCGGCGGCGGACGTATCCCGATCAAGTTCTATCTGGTCGCGATGACCTTCATCATCTTTGACATAGAAGTGGTGTTCCTTTACCCGTGGGCCGTCGCCCACGAAGCCCTCGGCTGGTTCGGTCTGATCGCGATCATGACCTTCCTGTTCCTCATCACGATCCCCTTCGTGTATGAGTGGCGCCGCGGCGGATTTGAGTGGGAGTAGACAATGGGACTTGAAGAAAATGCACCTCCGTTCATGCTCGGTGGAGTCGAAGACTTCCTGGGCTACATGCGCGCCGGATCACTGTGGCCCGCCACGTTCGGCCTGGCGTGCTGCGCGATCGAGATGATGGCGACGGGCACACCCCGTTTCGACATCGCCCGCCTGGGCTCCGAGGTATTCCGCGGTTCGCCGCGTCAGGCCGACCTGATGCTGGTCGCCGGACGCGTGTCCAACAAGATGGCCCCCATCCTGCGCCAGGTCTACGACCAGATGGCAGAGCCCAAGTGGGTCATCGCCATGGGCGTGTGCTCCTCCTCCGGCGGCATGTTCAACAACTACGCGATCGTGCAGGGCGTTGACCACGTGGTCCCGGTCGACATCTACCTTCCCGGCTGCCCCCCGCGCCCCGAGATGCTGCTGAACGCGCTGGTCGAGCTGCAGGAGCAGATCCGCAAGACCCCGCTTGGCACCAACCGGATCGAGATGGCCGCCGCAGCCGAACAGGCGGCACTCGCGGCCACCCCGACCTCCGACATGAAGGGACTGCTGCGTTGAGCGACAAGCCCGCAAAGAAGCCCGCGTCGAAGAAGTCCCCTGTGGGCTACACGCCCGAGCAGACCAATCAGGACATCGCGTCGGCGGTGCCCGACCCCGAGGGTCGCGCCCCCATCACGCTGATCAACGTCCGCGAGGGCATGTTCTCCGGGGCCAACGACACCTCCGGCTTTGGCGGACTCGTCAAGGCCGTCCAGATGCCGGGAAGCTCCGAGCGCCCGTACGGCGAGTGGTTCGACGGTGTCGTGGACATGCTCGAGGAGCTGCTTGGCGAGGACGCCGAGGAGGCGTTCGAGTACGTGGTCGTCGATCGCGGCGAGCTCACCATCTACGTGCAGCGCGACCACCTGCTGACCGTCATGACGCACCTGCGCGACGACCAGGACCTGCGCTTCGAGTTCTGCCTTGGAGTCTCGGGAGTGCACTACCCAGACGACCTGGGCCGCGAGCTTCACGCCGTCTACCCGATGCACTCGATCACGCACAACCGCCACATCCGCATCGAGGTCGCCGTGAGCGAAGACGACCCGCACCTGCCGTCCATCACCAGCGTCTACCCGGCCAACAACTGGCACGAGCGCGAGACCTGGGACTTCTTCGGCATGATCTTCGACGGCCACCCGTCGCTGGCCCGCATCGAGATGCCCGACGACTGGGTGGGCCACCCGCAGCGCAAGGACTACCCGCTCGGTGGAATCCCGGTCGAGTACAAGGGCGCGACGATCCCATCACCCGACACGCGGAGGCAGTACCGATGAGCCCGCAGACGTTCAGCACCCACGCCACCGGCGCCTTCTCCTCAGACGAGGACGCCCCGGAGTACACCGCCTACGGCCAGGACTGGTCGGAGATCTCGGAAGAGGCCAAGCGCCTCGGCCAGCAGCGCATCGTCGTCAACATGGGCCCCCAGCACCCCTCGACCCACGGCGTGCTTCGCGTGATGCTCGAGATCGAGGGCGAGACGGTCACCGAGGCCCGCGCGGGCATCGGCTTCCTGCACACGGGCATCGAAAAGAACATGGAGTACCGCTCGTGGACCCAGGGCGTGACGTTCTGCACGCGCATGGACTACGTGCAGTCGATGTTCCAGGAAGTGGTCTACTGCCTGGGCATTGAGAAGCTGCTCGGCATCACCGACGAGATTCCCGAGCGCGCCAGCGTGCTGCGTGTGCTCATGATGGAGCTCACTCGGATCGGCTCGCACCTGGTCGCGATCGGCACCGGCGGTAACGAGATGGGCGCGACCACGGTCATGACCACCGCGTTCATCGCCCGCGAGGACACGTTCCGGATCATCGAGATGATCACCGGCCTGCGCACCAACAACGCGTACATCCGCCCCGGCGGCGTCGCGCTCGACACCCCCGATGGCGCGGTCGACTACATCCGCTCGCTGCTGCCGGACATCAAGATGCGCCTCGACCAGCTTGCGGACCTGCAGCTCGAGAACCCGATCTTCAAGCTCCGCCTCAAGGGCATCGCGAACCTCAACCTGTCGTCCGCCATGTCGCTGGGTGTCACGGGGCCGATGCTGCGCTCCGCTGGTCTGCCTTACGACATGCGCAAGACCAACCCGTACTGCGGCTATGAGACGTACGACTTCCAGGTGCCCACCTCCACCGACGAGGACGCGTACTCACGCGTGGTGCTGCGCATGGAGGAGTGCTACGAATCGCTCAAGCTCATTGAGCAGTGCTGCGAGCGCCTCGACGCAATGGAAGGCCAGCCCGTGATGGTGGCCGACAAGAAGATCGCCTGGCCCGCGCAGCTCGCGCTTGGACCTGACGGCCAGGGCAACTCCCTCGAGCACATTCGCCACATCATGGGCGAGTCGATGGAGGCGCTGATTCACCACTTCAAGCTGGTGACGGAGGGCTTCCCCGTCCCGGCAGGACAGGTCTACCAGCAGATCGAGAGCCCCAAGGGCGTGCTCGGCGTGCACCTGGTGAGCGACGGCGGCACCAAGCCGTGGCGCGCGCACTTCCGCGACCCTGGCTTCAACCACCTGCAGGCGTTGTCCATCCTTTGCCAGGGCGGACAGGTGGCCGATGTGGTGGTCGCCATCGCGACCATGGACTTCGTACTGGGAGGCGTCGACCGATGACCTACGACGAGAAGACCCTCGCGGGTCTCAACAAGGACGCGGCCGAGATCATCGGCCGCTACCCCGTCAAGCGCTCCGCGCTGCTGCCGCTGCTGCACCTGGTGCAGTCGATCGAGGGCTACGTGAGCCCCAACGGCATCGCCTTCTGCGCGCAGCAGGTCGAGCTCACCTCCGCCGAGGTCAGCGCGGTAGCCACGTTCTACACGCAGTACAAGCGCCGCCCCAACGGCGAGTACGCGGTAGGGGTGTGCACCAACACGCTGTGCGCCATCATGGGCGGCGACGAGATCTACCGCACGGTCTCCGAGCGACTCGGCGTCGGGCACGACGAGACGACTCCGGACGGCAAGGTCACGCTCGAGCGCATCGAATGCAACGCGGCCTGCGACTACGCGCCCGTCATGATGGTGAACTGGGAGTTCTTCGACGACCAGACGCCCCAGAGCGCACTCAAGTTGGTCGACGACATCCTCGCGGGCAAGGACATCACGCCCACGCGCGGGCCGGACAAGGTCTCGAACTTCAAGGACACGTCGCGTGTCCTCGCCGGCTTCTCCGACGGCCGGGCTGACCAGGACCAGGGCATCGGCGCGCCGTCGCTCGCGGGACTCAAGGTCGCCAAGGAGCAGGGTTGGTCCGAGAACCAGGGCCGGAAGGAGGCGGGCGAATGACCGATCTCACTCCCGTCCTGAGCGCCACGTGGGGCGCCGAGAAGTCTTGGGCGCTCGACACGTACACCGACCACGGCGGCTACGCCGGCCTGAAGAAGGCCCTCGCCATGGAGCCAGGCGACATCATCGCCGCCGTCAAGGACTCCGGTCTTCGCGGCCGCGGCGGCGCGGGCTTCCCCACCGGCATGAAGTGGGGCTTCCTGCCCCCCGATGACGGCGGCCCCCGCTACCTCGTGGTCAACGCCGACGAGTCCGAGCCGGGCACGTGCAAGGACATTCCGACCATGCTGAGCGCGCCTCACACGCTCATCGAGGGCGTCGCGATCACGTCGTTCGCCATCGGCTCGAACCACGCGTTTATCTACGTGCGCGGTGAGGTCGTTCACGTCTACCGCCGCCTCATGCAGGCAGTCGCGGAGGCCTACGCGGCCGGACACCTGGGAAAGAACATCCACGGCACCGGCTACGACCTCGAAGTCACCGTCCACGCGGGCGCCGGCGCCTACATCTGCGGCGAAGAGACCGCGCTGCTGGACTCCCTCGAGGGCCGCCGTGGCCAACCGCGACTCAAGCCCCCGTTCCCCGCCGTGGCCGGGCTTTACGCCCGCCCCACCGTCGTGAACAACGTCGAGTCGATCGCCTCCGTCCCGGCCATCATCGACCGCGGCGTCGAGTGGTTCACGTCCATGGGAACCGAGCGTTCCAAGGGCATGGGCTTCTTCTCGCTGTCCGGCCACGTCAAGAACCCCGGCCAGTACGAGGCTCCGCTCGGCATCACGCTGCGCGAACTCCTCGAGATGGCGGGCGGTATGCGCGAGGGCCACCAGCTCAAGTTCTGGACCCCCGGTGGATCCTCGACCCCCATCTTCACGGACGAGCACCTCGACACCCCCCTCGACTACGAATCCGTAGGCGCGGCGGGCTCGATGCTGGGCACCCGCGCGCTGCAGATCTTCGACGAGACCACGTGTGTGGTCCGCGCCGTCACGCGCTGGACCGAGTTCTACAAGCACGAGTCCTGCGGCAAGTGCACCCCGTGCCGCGAGGGCACCTACTGGCTCGCGTTGATCCTCAAGCGCCTCGAGGCCGGCACCGGCACCCAGGCTGACATCCAGCAGTTGCTCGACACCTGCGACTCGATCCTGGGGCGCGCCTTCTGCGCACTAGGCGACGGCGCCACGTCCTGCGTCAGCTCCTCCGTCAAGCTGTTCAAGGAAGAGTACGAGGCGCACGTGACCGAGGGTGGTTGCCCGTTCGACCACTCCGCATCGGCGATCTTCGAGTACGAGAACGCTTCCGAATCGCCCGCTATCGAGGAGGCACTCGCATGACCGCCACCGCAGACAAGGCCACGGCCGTCCCCGTCGAGACCGTCACGCTGACGATCGACAACTCCGAGGTCACCGTGCCCAAGGGCACGCTGATCATTCGCGCCGCCGAGCAGGTCGGCATCGAGATCCCGCGCTTCTGCGACCACCCGGCGCTCAAGCCCGCGGGTGCGTGCCGCCAGTGCCTCGTCGACGTCGCTGCCCCCGACCGTGAGGGCAACGTCCGCGCGTTCCCCAAGCCGCAGGCATCTTGCACCATGACCGTGATGGACGGCATGGTGGTCAACACTCAGCACACCTCGGAGGAGGCGGAGCGAGCTCAGACCGGCGTGATGGAACTGCTGCTCATCAACCACCCCCTCGACTGCCCCACGTGCGACAAGGGCGGCGAGTGCCCCCTTCAGAACCAGGCCATGAGCGCCGGCCGCTCCGAGACGCGCTTCGTAGAGACCAAGCGCGTCTTCGAGAAGCCGCTGCCGCTATCCAGCGAGATCCTGCTGGACCGCGAGCGCTGCATCCTGTGCCAGCGCTGCACCCGCTTCTCCAAGGAGATCGCCGGCGACGCGTTCATCGACCTGCAGAACCGCGGCGCGATGCAGCAGATCGGCACGTTCGACGAGGACGTGCTGGGCTTCGACGGCTACGGCCCCATCGGCGTAGCAGCGGAGGACGAGTCGGGCAAGGCCTTCAGCTCGTACTACTCCGGCAACACCGTCCAGATCTGCCCGGTTGGCGCGCTCACGTCCGCGGCCTACCGCTTCCGCTCGCGCCCCTTCGACCTGGTCTCCAGCCCCGGCATCTCCGAGCACGATAGCTCCGGCAGCGCGATCCGCGTCGACCACCGTCACGGCACCGTGATGCGTCGCCTCGCGGACCTCGACCCCGTGGTCAACGAGGACTGGATCACCGACAAGGACCGCTTCGCCTTCAAGTGGCAGAACCTCGACGACCGCATCACCAAGCCGCTCATGCGCGGCGAGGATGGCGAGCTGGTAGAGGTGCCGTGGCCCGATGCGATCGCCGCCGTAGCGGCCGGTCTCGCCAAGGCGACCCGCGACGAGGACGCCAAGGGAGCCGCAGTGCTTCCCGGTGGCCGCGTCACGCTCGAGGACGCGTACGCCTACGGAAAGTTTGCCCGCACGGTGCTCGGCACCAACGATGTCGACGTCCGTACGCGCATCGCCAGCGACGAGGAGCAGGCGTTCCTCGGCTCGCACGTCGCAGCCTCCGGCATCGGCGTGACGTTCGCGGACCTCGAGAAGGCGCCCAGCGTGCTGATGGTGGGCTTCGAGCCCGAGGACGAGGGCGGCGTGGTGTTCCTGCGCATGTTCAAGTCCGTCGGCAAGCAGTCCGTCTTCACCGTAGCGCCGCTGCTGTCGCACGGCTCCGCCAAGCTCAACGCGACCCTCGTCCCCGCCGTTCCTGGCAAGGAGGGCTCGGCGCTGTCCAAGCTCGACGACGCCGCTGTGACGGCCCTGAGCGAACCCGGCGCGGTCATCGTCGTCGGCGAGCGCGCAGCGGGCTCCGCCGGCGCCCTCACCGAGGCACTGAAGCTTTCCGAGCGCACGGGAGCCCGCCTCGCGTGGATCCCGCGCCGAGCAGGAGAACGCGGTGCGGTCGAGGCCGGCGCTCTTCCGGGACTGCTTCCGGGTGGCCGCGACGCAGGCTCAGCCAAGGCTCGCGCCGAGATCGCGAAGGCGTGGGGGGTCGAGGCTCTCCCGGGTACCCGTGGCCGCGACGCCGCAGCCATCATCGCCGCGGCATCGGCCAAGAAGCTCGACGCGCTGATCGTCGGCGGCGTGACGCCGTCCGACCTCTCGGGTGACGTGCTGAAGGCGCTGGAAAACACGCCGTTCGTCGTCAGCCTCGAGGTGCGCCGCACAGAGGTTTCCGAATACGCCGACGTGGTACTGCCCGTCGCGCCGCCCACCGAGAAGTCCGGCACCTACGTGAACTGGGAGGGGCGCCTGCGCGCGTACGCCACGGCGATCGCGACCGACGCGCTTCCCGACTATCGCGTGCTCGAGCTCATCGCGCGGGAGATGGGTGTCGACCTCGGCACCCGCTCACTCGCGTCGGTGAACAGTGAGCTCGCGTCAATCGCCGCTCCGGCAGCAGCGGTCCGACCCAAGGCCCCCGCGGTCAGGGTGGCCGCAGCCAAGGCCGCCAAGAAGAGCGACAGCATCGTGCTGGCCTCGTGGCACCAGCTGGTCGACGAGGGCGCGCTGCAGGACGGCGAGCCCTACCTCGCCGGCACCGGCCGCACCGCCGTCGCGCGACTCTCGCAGGCTACGGCCGATGCGCTGGGCGCCGCCGGTGGAATGGTGACCTTGATGGGTCGCTCGCGTCAGTCTCTCGAACTCCCCGTGCACGTGACCGATATGGTCGACGGCGTGGTGTGGGTTCCAGCCAAGTCCCCGGGATCCTGGGTCGCACGCGACCTCGGGCTCGAACCGGGCGACTCGATCACAGTTAAGGGTGGCGTGTGATGACCAGCATGAATCTTCTCGCCGCTGCGGTGGAGCCGGGCTCCGAGGCGGCAGCCTTCGCGGCCGACTCGATGTGGACGGTCATCGTCAAGGCCATTCTCATCGTGATCTTCCTGCTGACCTCCGTGCTGTTCGCGGTGTGGTTCGAGCGCCGCGTGATCGGTCGCCTCCAGGAGCGTCCGGGTCCGAACGTGCACGGGCCCTTCGGCCTGCTGCAGTCGGTGGCGGACGCCATGAAGCTCATGTTCAAGGAAGACATCACGGTGCGCGCCGCGGACAAGGTGCTCTACATCGCTGCGCCGATGATCTCCGTGTTCTCCGCGCTGCTGATCTTCTCCGTGATTCCGTTCGGCCCCGTCACGCGAATCGTGGGCACGGACTTCTCCACGCCGCTCCAGCTCACCGACATCCCGGTGGGCGTGCTGTTCATCCTGGCCGTGGCCGCAGTCGGCGTCTACGGCATCGTGCTTGGCGGCTGGTCCTCCGGCTCCACTTACCCGCTCATGGGCTCGATCCGTTCGACCGCCCAGATCATCTCTTACGAACTCGCCATGGGTCTTTCGCTCGTGACCGTGTTCATGCTCGCCGGCTCGATGTCCACGGCGGACATCGTTAACTCGCAGGTAGACCGCTGGTGGATCTGGCCGCTGCTGCCCGCCTTCATCCTTTACGTCATCTCCATGGTCGGCGAGACCAACCGTCTTCCCTTCGACCTCCCCGAGGCCGAGGGCGAGCTGGTGGCCGGCTTCATGACGGAGTACTCGTCGCTGAAGTTCGCGTGGTTCTTCCTCGCCGAGTACATGAACATGATCAACGTCTCGGCCGTCGCCTCGGTACTGTTCCTAGGAGGGTGGCGCGCGCCGTGGGCCGCGAGTTGGCCGGGCGCCGAGATGCTCAATACGGGCATCTTCCCGCCGATCTGGCTGATCCTGAAGATCTGGCTGTTGATGTTCGTGTTCGTGTGGATCCGCGGCTCGGTGCTGCGCTTCCGCTACGACCAGTTCATGAAGATCGGCTGGAAGGTCCTCATCCCCGTGGGCCTCGGCTGGTTGGTCTTCTTCGCGGTTGGCCGTCAGGCATTCAGCTCGTGGGGTCGCGACCTCAACGTGTTCGACGGCCTGGCCGGGTTCATCGGAATCCTCATCGTCATCGCCGTCTGGAGCTTCGTGAACGACGCCCGCAAGAACGCCGAGGCGGAGGAGCTCGCATCACGCGAGCCCGAGCCTGAGACGCTCGACGCCTTCGCCGGCGGCTACCCGGTGCCGCCGCTGCCGCACCAGTCTTTGCCGCCTTCACCGCGATCCGGCCGTACGGTCGATGCGCCCGCCAGCAAGCAAGAGGAGGACGCTGATGCCTAAGTCAGACGACGTCTGGGAAGTGAACCGTGAACGCGACGGGCAGTCCAAGCCCTTCGAGTCCAACCTCCCCAAGAAGGGCGCGGTCGGTCAGACCTTCGCGCCCGTAGCCGGTTTCGGCGTCACCCTGCGCAACTTCTTCCGTCCCACAGTGACGGAGCAGTACCCGCGCGTGAAGACGCCGCCGATGCCGCGCTATCACGGCCGGCACCAGCTGAACCGTCACCCCGACGGGCTCGAGAAGTGCATCGGCTGCGAGCTGTGTGCGTGGGCCTGCCCCGCGGACGCAATCTACGTCGAGGGCGACTCCAATAGCCCCGAGAACCAGGTCAGCCCCGGCGAGCGTTACGGCCGCGTCTACCAAATCAACTACCTGCGCTGCATCTTCTGCGGACTGTGCATCGAGGCGTGCCCCACCCGCGCGCTGACGATGACCAACGAGTACGAGCTTGCCGGTCCCACGCGGGAGGGCCTGATCTACGAGAAGCAGGACCTGCTCGCGCCGATGGGCGAGAACATGCTCGCGTCCCCGCACCCGATGGTGCCTGGCACCACGGACGACAACTACTACCGCGGCGACGTCACCGAAGCGGTCGAGTCGCAGGTCGAGTGGGTCCGCGAGAACCGTCCCGAGGACCCGACGCTGCCGGAGAACCAGAAGTACCAGGCTCCCGACGAAGATTCGAGCAAGGTTCCGCACAACGCACCTGCGAGCGACGGCAGAGCTGCTCCTGCGGGCGCGATGAACAACGCCATGCAGAACAAGTTCGGAGGCGGCTCGTGATTAGTCCGCTCCTGTTCTGGGCCGTCGCGCTCCTCACGGTCCCGCCCGCGCTGTCGCTGCTGTTCGCCAAGAAGGCCGTGCACATTGCGATGTCGATCGTGCTCGTCATGGTCGGACTGGCCACCGCGTACGTCGGCCTCGACGCGCCGTTCCTCGCGGTCGTGCAGATCGTCGTCTACACCGGCGCCGTGATGATGCTGTTCGTGTTCGTCCTCATGCTGGTCGGTGTCGACCAGCGCGAGGACCTCAAGGAGACCATCAAGGGCCAGCGCTGGATCGCCCTGTTCGCCGCCGGCGGTCTGGGGATCTTCCTGATCTCGGTCATCGCGCGCGTGACGCTGCCGACCTCCAGTTCTCCCGTCACGGGCGACCCGGAAGTGATCGCCGACGTGCTGTTCTCCAAGTACGTGCTGGTCATGGAGGTGCTGGGCTTCCTGCTTATCACCGCCGCGATTGGCGCACTCGTGATGACGCACATGCCGCGCATGCGCCCGCGTCACACGCAGAAGGAAATTTCCGCCGCGCGAGTCAAGGTTGGCGCGGACCCGGTCAACCGCCCGATGCCCGGCTACTACGCGCGGCACAACGCCCTGGACGTGCCTGCGCTCGACCCCGAGGGCAACCCGATTCCGGACTCCGTCTCTCGCGTGCTCGAGTCGCGTAATCAGACGCAGGACGGCGTCGAGTTCCGCGCGCACCTAGAGGACCCGCGCGTGCGCCGGCCCAAGGCAGCCGAGATAGAAAATCCCGAAGGGAAGGGAGAGTAATGGATCCCATTAGCTTCGTTTACCTCGCGGCAGTCCTGTTCGCGATCGGTTCGGCTGCAGTGCTCACGCGCCGCAACGCGATCGTCGCCTTCATGGGCGTCGAGCTGATGCTCAACGCCGCGAACCTGTCCCTCGTGTCCTTCTCTCGTATCCACGGTGAGGTTGACGGCCAGGTGATGGCGTTCTTCGTCATGGTCGTGGCCGCAGCCGAGGTCGTCGTAGGCCTCGCGATCATCATCGCCGTGTTCCGAACCCGCCAGAGCATCTCGCTCGACGAGCCCGCAGAACTGAGGGGTTAAGCATGCTGGATTTGTCCTGGCTCTTGATTGCCGTGCCATTGGTCAGCGCGTTCGTGCTGATCCTGCTCGGCAAGCGAGCCAACTCCTGGGGACACTGGGTGAGCGTGGGGGCGTCGTCCCTCTCGTTCGTCATCGGCCTCGTCATCTTCCTGCAGATTGTCTCCAGGCCGTCCGACGACCGCATCGTCAACGTGCACCTGTTCGACTGGATTCCGGGCGGAGACTTCCAGCTCGACGCCGGGCTGCTGGTTGACCCGCTGTCGCTCACCTTCGTCCTGCTCATCACGTTCGTCGGCACGTTCATTCACATCTACTCCGTTGGCTACATGGCGACGGACAAGAACCGCCGCATCTTCTTCGCGTACCTCAACCTGTTCATCGCCTCGATGCTGCTGCTGGTTCTGGCGGACTCCTTCCTGCTGCTGTTCGTGGGCTGGGAGGGCGTCGGCCTCGCGTCGTACCTGCTGATCGGGTTCTGGAACTTCAATCCCGAGTACGCGACCGCGGCCAAGAAGGCGTTCGTCGTCAACCGCGTCGGCGACATGGGGCTCATCATCGCGATGGGCCTGATGTTCGCGACCTTCGGCAGCGTGGACTTCGCGACCGTGTTCGACAACGTCTCCAACGCCTCGCCCGCCATGATCACGGCCATCGGCCTGACGCTGCTGTTCGCCGCGGCCGGAAAGTCCGCACAGTTCCCGCTGCAGTCCTGGCTCGGCGACGCGATGGCTGGCCCCACCCCGGTGTCCGCGCTCATCCACGCCGCCACCATGGTGACCGCCGGTGTCTACCTGATCGTCCGGTCCGCGGACATTTTCAACGCGACGCCCACCGCGCGCGTCGTGGTCGCCTCGATCGGTGCCTTCACGCTGCTGCTCGGTGCCGTCATCGCGCTCGCCAAGGACGACATCAAGAAGGCGCTCGCCGGGTCGACCATGTCCCAGGTGGGCTACATGATGCTCGGCGCGGGCCTGGGGCCCATCGGCTACGCGTTCTCCATCTTCCTGCTGGTCGCGCACGGCTTCTACAAGGCGACCATGTTCCTCGGCGCCGGCTCGGTCATGCACGGCATGAAGGACCGCCTCGACATGCGTCGCTTCGGCGCGCTGCGCGGCGCCATGATCGTCACCTGGATCACCTTCGGCGCCGGCTGGCTCGCCATCATGGGCATTCCGCCCTTCTCCGGCTACTTCTCCAAGGACAAGATCATCGAGACCGCGTTTATCGGCGAGGGCTGGCAGCCATGGGTCTTCGGTGGCGCAGCGCTCCTGGGCGCCGGGCTCACCGCGTTCTACATGTCGCGCATGTTCTTCATGACGTTCCACGGCAAGGCGCGCTGGGAGGACGACCAGCACCCGCACGAGTCGCCTCGCATCATGCTGATTCCGATGATCGTGCTCGGCTTCGGCGCGGCCTTCATTGGCCTGATTCTGGCAAGCGGCAACCGGTTCGTTAACTGGCTCGAGCCTGTGACCGGCCACGCCGAGCACGGCGAGCCCGTCATCCCGGAGAACATGATCATCGCGCTCACGCTCGCGCTGGTGTTCCTGTCCATCTTCTGGGCATGGCGCCGGTACGGCGCGGTCGACGTCCCCACCGAGCCGCCCGCTGCCTCGCTGGCCACGATCGCCGCCCGGAACGACATGTTCCAGGATTCGGTCAACCGTGCCGTGTTCCAGCGTCCGGGTCAGCACCTGACTCGCACGCTCGTGTACGCGGACGCGGCAGTGGTCGACGGAGCCGTCAACGGCACCGCGGCCGGCGTCGCCAAGACCGGTGAAGCTACCCGTAAGTTGCAGACGGGCCAGGTGCGCGGTTACGCCGCGACGATGCTCGTCGGCCTGGTCATACTCGTCATTATTGTGGTCCAGGGAGGTCTCTAAACCATGTTTCCGTTCCTGACTGTCCTCGTAGTGCTGCCCGCCGTTGGCGCGGCGGTGCTGTGGGCGCTACCCGCATCGGCCCGTGGCCGGGTGCGCGAAATCGCGCTCGGCATTACCGTGATCGAGCTGCTGCTGGCAGCCGTCATGTTCCTACAATTCGACCGCGACGCGGCCGGCGCCTTCCAGTTCGCGGAGCTCCACAGTTGGATTCCGCAGATCGGCACGTCCTGGGCGCTCGGCATCAACGGCATCGGCCTGTCGATGGTCCTGCTCGCCGTGATCCTCACCCCGGTGGCCATCGTGGCCGGCTGGCGCGAGGACACCGACCTCAAGAAGCGCACCAACTACCTCGCGCTGATCCTGCTGAGCCAGGCCTTCATGGTGGGAATCTTCGTCGCCCGCGACGTCTTCCTGTTCTACGCGATGTTCGAGGCCATGCTGATCCCGGTCTACTTCCTCATCGGCATGTTTGGCGGGCTACAGCGCCGCTACGCCGCGGTGAAGTTCCTGATCTTCTCGCTCGTGGGCGGGCTCATCATGCTCGTCGGCGTCATCGCCCTTTACTTCCAGGGACCCGGTGGCGAACAGGGCTTCCTCACGGACAACCTCACCGGCCTCGACCTGGCGACCACCACCGAGCGGCTGATCTTCCTCGCGTTCTTCCTCGCCTTCGCGATCAAGGCGCCGATGTTCCCGGTGCACACGTGGCTGCCGGACGTCGCCGAGACGGCCCGCGTCGGCACCACCGCGCTCCTTGTAGCGGTGCTCGACAAGATCGGTACGTTCGGGATGCTCACGCTGTGCGTGGTCCTCTTCCCGGAGGCCGCACGTTGGGCAGCCCCCGTCATCATCGTGTTCGCGGTGCTGTCGATCCTGTACGGCGCGCTGCTGGCAATCGGCCAGGAGAACATGCTCCGCCTGGTGGCCTTCACCTCGATCAGCCACTTCGGCATCATGGTGCTCGGCATCTTCGCTTTCCAGCAGACCTCCATCGAGGGCGCCTCGCTGTACATGTTCAACCACGGCATCTCCACGGCCGCGCTGTTCTTCGTGGTCGGCTTCCTGATCGTGCGCCACGGGACGGCGAACATCAGCGAGTTCGGCGGACTCCAGAAGGTCGTCCCCATCTTTGCCGGAACGTTCCTGATCATCGGACTGAGCGCGTTGGGCCTTCCGGGTCTATCTCCGTTCATCTCCGAGATCCTGGTGCTGATCGGTGCGTGGGGCGCGGTGCCCGTCGCCGTGGCCTTCGCCACGCTGGGCGTGGTCCTCGCCGCGATCTACATTCTGTGGCTGTACCAGCGGGTATTTGCCGGGCCCACGCGCAAGGGTCTCGAGAAGACCCGCGAGCTCAGCCTGCGCGAGCGGCTGGTGGCCTGGCCGCTTATCGCGGTCATGGTGATCCTGGGCTTCTTCCCCGCGATCGCCATCAACTACCTGCGGGATCCCGCCCAAGACATTGTGTCCATCGTGAGTGTTGAGGAGGCCGGTCAATGACCTTCGTGACCCCCACTATTAATTGGGCGCCCATGCTGCCCATGCTGATCGTCTTCGGGGCGGCCGCGCTCGGCGTGCTGCTCGAGGCCTTCATCCGTACGCCCGCGACCCGTCGTGTGGTGCAGTTCCTGCTTGCGATCGGCGCGCTCCTGCTCGCGGTCGGTGCCGCTGTAGTGCAGTGGGCCACGCTCGACGGCGCTGGCACCGTCGTGATGGACGGCATGATCACGGTCGATCGCCAGGCGCTGCTCTGGCAGATCATCATCCTGGTGATGGGCATCTTCGGCGTCATGCTCTTCGCGAGCCGCACGTCTTCGGGCGAGTCCGGCTTCACGCCGCTCGGCGCCTCCGTGCCCGGCTCGCAGGAAGAGACCATCGCGCGTCGCAAGGGCTTCGAGCTGACGGAGGTGTTCTCCCTCGGGCTGTTCGCCGTCGGCGGCATGATGCTGTTCACCTCGGTGACCGACTTCATCTTCCTGTTCGTCGCGCTCGAGGTGTTCTCGCTGCCCCTGTACATCATGGTGGCGCTGTCCAGGCGTAGGCGCCTGCTCTCTCACGAGGCGTCGCTGAAGTACTTCCTGCTGGGCGCGTTCTCCTCCGCGTTCTACCTGTTCGGCGTAGCGCTCCTGTACGGGGCGACCGGTGAGTCGTCGTACAGCGGAGTTGCCGCCGTCATTCAGGCGACCGCCACCACCGACCCGCTGCTGCTCACCGGAGCGGTCATGGTCATCTCGGGCCTGTTCTTCAAGCTGGGCGCGGTGCCGTTCCACGCGTGGACGCCGGACGCCTACCAGGGCGCACCCACGTCGGTGACGGCCTTCATGGCCGCCGCGACCAAGGCGGCGGCTGCCGCCGCGCTGCTGCGCATCGTCTACACGACGTTCTACACGCTCGGCTGGGAACTGTCCTGGCTGTTCTGGACCGTCGCGATCGCGTCGATGGTTGTGGGCACCGTGGTGGCGCTCGTGCAGACCGAGATCAAGCGCATGCTCGCCTACTCGTCCATCGCGCACGCCGGGTTCATCCTGGTGGCGTTCGGCGGATTCTCGTCGATGGCCCTTAGCGCGCTGCCCGTCTACCTGCTGATGTACGGCGTCGCTACTGTCGGCGCCTTCGCGGTCGTCACCCAGGTGCGCGAGCGCACCGAGGACGGCGCGATCGGCAGCGAGGCCACCAGGCTCGGCCAGTGGGCCGGGTTGGGCAAGCGCTCCCCGTTCCTGGCCGGAGCCATGGCGTTGTTCCTGCTCTCGTTCGCGGGTATCCCGCTGACGGCAGGCTTCATCGGCAAGTTCGTGGCGTTCAGCGCGGCAATCGATGGCGGCGCTTGGCCGCTGGTCCTGATCGCCGTCATCGCGTCGGCGGCATCCGTGTTCTTCTACGTCCGGTTGATCATCCTGATGTTCTTCACCGACGTGCCGGAGGGCGCTGAGGACTCCATCCAGGTGGACTACTCGCCGCTCGCCCGCGTGGTGGTCATCGTGACCGTCGCCCTCGTCCTGGTGCTCGGCATCCTGCCGGGATGGTTCCTGGACGCGGCCAACGACGCGGCCGTGTTGCTGGCGAACGTAGCTAGCTAGTCATGGCCCTCCCCATCGGAAACAGCGCACTCGATGCGGTGATCCAGCCCCGACTGGCAATCGTCGAGGAGAGGCTGCGAGACGCCGTCACGCAGTCCGATGCCCTGGCCGACGCGACCAGCCGACACCTGGTTGACGCGGGCGGAAAGCGACTGCGGCCGATGCTCGCACTGCTGACCGCGCAGCTGGGCGACGGCACGCGGCCCGAGGTGGTCGAGGCCGCAGTGGTGGCCGAGCTGACCCACCTCGCGACGCTGTATCACGACGACGTCATGGACTCGGCTCCCACCCGTCGCGGCGCGCCCGCGGCGCACGAGGTCTGGGGCAACTCGGTGGCCATCCTCACCGGCGACCTGTTGTTCGCGCGGGCCTCTCGAGTGGTGGCAGGCCTGGGCCCGGACGCGGTCCGCATCCAGGCGATTACCTTTGAACGCCTGTGCATCGGGCAGCTGCACGAGACGGTTGGCCCCGTCGAGGGCGAGGACCCCACCGCGCACTATATTCAGGTGCTAGCGGACAAGACCGGATCGCTAATAGCTACCTCCGCGCGCTTCGGCGCGATGTTCGCCGGCTGCGAGTCCGCCATCGTGGAGCAGGTCACCAACTACGGAGAACTCGCAGGCATCGCCTTCCAGCTCGCTGACGACGTGATTGACGTGCGTTCCGATGCTGAGACCACCGGCAAGACCCCCGGCACCGACCTGCGCGAGCGGGTTCCCACTATGCCGGTGCTGCTGCTGCGCGCCCGCGTCGCGACGGGCGCCGATGCTCCGGCCGAGTTGGGTGGGGAACGTATCCCGCTCGACGCGGCGACGCTAGAGAGCGACCGGGCACTACTGGCGGAGATCGACGGGGACCTGACCGCAGACGCGGCGCTCGCCGCAGTCGTCGAGAAGCTGTCCGTGCACCCCGTCGTCGACCAGACCGCCGTGCTCGCACGCAGCTGGAGCGACCAGGCCATCGAGTCCATCGCTAACCTGCCTGAGGGCGACGTCAAGAGCGCGCTGGTAACGTTCGCGCAGGCTCTCGTCGCGCGCGCCGCCTGATTATGGCCGGCGAACGGATGCTGTTCCCTCAGGGCGAGGGCGAGTTTGAGCGTTCGGTGCGCCGCTTTCAGGGCCTCGCGCTCGGCGCGATCGTGATGGTGCTGCTCGTCGGCGTGCTGGCGATCCCCCTCATGCTGTGGCAGCCGACTGTCCTGTGGGTGCTGCTGGGGATGGTGCTGGTGTACCTGCTGGCGCTGATTCCCTTCGCGATCAAGGTCTCGCGAGAGGGCAAGCTCCTCAAGTATCAGAGACCCATTCCGCCGCAGGCTCCCGACCTCAGTTAGTCGCTTTGGTGCCGCCCCAGTCCAGGGCAGTGTTGAATGGACGCATGGCAAACGTACTGATCCTCGGCGGCACCCAGTGGCTGGGCCGCACCCTTGCAGAGTTGTCCCTTTCGCGCGGTGACGCCGTCACCTGCCTGGCGCGGGGTGAATCTGGCGACGTCCCCGAGGGGGCGCGGCTCATCCGTGCCGACCGTCGCGGCGTCGACGCCTACCGCATGGTCAAGGACCAAGACTGGGATTCGGTCATCGAGGTGAGCTGGCAGCCCGCCTGGGTGCAGGCCGCAGCGCAAACGCTCGGCGAGCGAGCCAAGCACTGGACGTACATCTCGTCGATCTCCGCGTATGCGCCGGGCAGCCCCGTGGGTTCCGACGAGACCGCGCGACTGTTGCCGCGGTTGCTCGCGGGCAGCCGGGCGGACATGAGCGTCTACGGACCCGCGAAGGTGGCCAGCGAGCAGGTCACCCGCGACGCGGTGGGCGACCGTCTTTTCACTCCGCGACCGGGCATCCTTGCCGGCCCAGGGGATCCCACCGACCGCTTCAGTTACTGGCCCGCGCGCTTCCACACCGCGGGTGAGGGCCCGGTGCTGGTGCCTGACAACCCCGACCTGAATGTACGCGCGCTCGACGTGCGCGACTTCAGCGAGTGGGTCCTGGACTCCATCGCGGCCGGCCTCACCGGACCTGTCAACGCCGTGGGCGAGGACATCTCGTTCGCCGACTTCATCGCGCTAGCGCGCAGCGTGGGCGGCCACACCGGGGACGTGGTCACACCGACCTCGCAGTGGTTGATCCACCAGAGCGTGAACACGTCCAGCGGCGAGCGGTCCCTGCCGTGGTGGCACCCCGGAGACATCCCCACCGACGGCACGATGTACCTGTCGGGACAGGCAGCACTGGACGCGGGCATGACTCGACGCCCGCTCCGGGACACCCTCGCGGACTGCATCGAGGACGAGCGTGAGCGCGGGTTTGACCGGGAGCGCGAGGCAGGTCTCACGCGCGGCGAGGAGACCTTCCTGATCGACCGCTGGGAAACCCGCTAACGGACCTACACCGTCGAGCGCGTAAACGCGGATCGACCCAGACCCGATGCGGTGGGCAAGTCGCTATTTCAAGCCGAGGCGAAGCAGGAGTTCGGACGCGGTGACGTCGTTCTCGCCCTCGGCGAGGTCGATGAACGCTGACGCCTGGGCCCGCTGCGCGCGGGTCGCCTGCGGGTTCAGGTGATGGCACCACGGTGGGTACACCCGGAAGCCGCGCTTGCCCGGCGCGGAGTCGGTGCTGACGACCCCAAGTTCCGCCAGGTGGGCGGGCGTGAAGTGGAAGACCCCGGTGTGGGCCGCCTCGGCGACAAACACGAGCACGCCTGCCTCGGCATCGGCCGCGGGAAAGGGTTCGGTGCCGCCGTCGGGCGCGCGGCGCCACACGGACACGAAAGCGCCGGGCTTGGTGGGGGTCACGCGGGCCTCGCGAACCCTGAGCCGCACCGTGCCAACGGTCAGGACGGCCGCCGAGTACGCGGCGTTGTCCGGCTCCGGCGCGACGGCGTACTCGATGCCAGCGGGGACCAGTGCCCGCTGCGCGAAGCTCTCGAGGCTGCCTGTCACTACTGCTCCTTGGGGACGCGGGTCGCACGTACTGGGCTGATCGTACCGACCGCCGGGGAGGCCGTGGCCAGTCACCTCGTCCGGCGAGTTCCGGAACCGACTACAACGTTTGCGTGCCGAGTCCCGTTCAATGGGTAAGAGCAACACAAATTGGGGTGAGCACATGGGCAACTGGCAACCGCTGGTGGACGAGTTGATCCGCGACCGCGGACCGCAACTCGTCGCGTACGGCGCGATGCTGGTGGGCCGCGACGGCGACGCCGAGGACCTGGTCCACGACGCCATCGTCAAGACGTTCTCCAAGCGCCGCAGCATCGGCTCGTTGAACGAGGCGCACGCCTACGTGCGCAAGGCGATGCCGAGCATCGTGATCGACCGCACCAGGTCCGCCGCCGCGCGTCGCAGGGCGATGAACCGCTCCTACGAGCGCCCGCAGGAGGTATCGGACCTGGACGCGGGCGTAGACCTGCGCCGGGCGCTCAGGACCCTCTCCCCGCGCGAGCAGGTGTGCGTGGTGCTCAGGTACTTCGACGACCTCACGGTCGCGCAGGTCGCCGCGCAGTTGGGGCTCGCTGACGGCACCGTCAAGCGCTACCTCGCCAACGCCAGGGTCCACCTGGCACAGGAGTTGGACATCACCGAGGACTGGGACGACCCGCGCGAGCGTGCCGACGTGGTCTCCGTGCACGAAGGGAAGAAGTCATGACGCAGATTCACGACATGTTCAACGAGGGCTTCAGGAGCCACGCCGATGCGCTGGCCCGGTCCGGTGGGCTCGGCGAGGAGTTCGAGCAGGGCGCCGTGAAGTCGATCCGCCGCCGTCGCAACGTCCGCGCGGCGGGGTTTGGTGCGGGCTCCGCGCTCGCCATCGGTGCCGTGGGTGTCGCGGCGTGGGCCGTGCCGGGAGTGCGCGACGGTATGGCGGCGCCCGCGGGCACGCAGGGCTGCGAGATCAATCCTTACCTGCCGCCTAGCCCCGCATCGCTGGGGGATGCCCCCTTCATGTTCCGGGCGTACGTCGACCTTCGACCCGACACTGCCGATCCCAAGGTCGTAGTCGTGTATCAGGACGGCAAGTACGTAGACCTCACGCCGAGTTCGAGCGGCGAGTATGTCATCAACTACGAAGGTGAGGACTACGTAGTGGCCAGCACTAGTAGCGGCGAAATGTATCTCAGCGACAGTGCGATGGTGTTGGACTGGCACACCCCTTCGTCTCGCGGCGGGGGCATCTGGGATGGCGTGAATCCATACTTAGTCGGATACGGCTGGACGACAACAGTCCCTGACTACGTGCCAAAAGATATCGACCTGCCGGGATTGTCATCGACCTTTGATCTTTCTATCAATGGCGGTAGCGGTGGTGGATGGCAGGGGTGGCTGTCAGACAGCGCAGTCACGGACCTTCTGGTGACGTCAAATGGCACAATCTCGACCGCACATCTAAGCGAGGGGGACTACTCGCCTACGCCCGATGAGATTGAAGGAGCATCCCGGGTCGAGATGCGGGTGAGCGGTCTGCCCGACGGCGAGACGTTCTCAATCGTGTCGACCTTCGACGCGAACAACATTCCCGAGCTCACCTGCCTCACCAGCAGTGTTGACGCGACGCCAATCCCCGATCCCACAGGCACGCAGGGGTGCGAGATCAATCCGTACCTGCCCATCAACCCGGACTCACTGGCGGCACCCACGTACAGCTATCGAACATACGTCGACCTCCGGCCCGGCACCGAGCGCCAGAAGGTCGTCGCCGTTTTCCCTGACGGCACCTATGTTCTGGCGACCCTGGATGAGGAGGGCGCCTTTAGGCTTGACGACGCGCATGGCGGTTTCGAAGTGGCAAACCTGGACCCGCTCTATCCGGGCGAGCACGAAAGCGCATGGGTAGTCGACCACTTCGCGAACGGCGGAAGCGGGGGCAGTCGTTGGGACGGGGCCACGCCCAACCTGGCTGGATACGGCTGGACCACTGAGGTTCCACTGGAGGTGCCCGATGGTATTGACGTTAATGCGTTGGCGTCGACGTTCGACATCGCGATCAACGCGGGCGGCACAGGGTACTTACCCGGCTCGGTGCCCAACGGCGCCGTGACTGATGTCATCATCACGTCCGATGAGGAAGTCACGACCACGCGCCTGGAGGACGGTGATCCGGCGCCTTCGGCCGACGAGGGGCAAGGTGCCACACGAGTGGAGATGCGCGTGAGCGGGCTGCCCGACGGAGGCACGTTCTCGATCGTGTCGACCTACGACGCGAACGACATCCCGGAGCCGACTTGTCTCCCTGAGGATGTAGACCCCGCGTTGCTCCCGAACTAGGACGTCTGGCCCTCAGCTTGCTCGTGCCGCGCACCCCGGGACTTCCATCCGCGCTGGATCAAGATGCCGACCGCGTACACGGCGACTAGCACATACAGCAGGTGCCAACCGGTCAGCCACACAATTCCATTCGCCACAAGTGCGAGCGCGCCAAAGAATAGCAAAGTGAGCAGCAGTTCTTTGACCTTGGAGCGCGACGTCCTTTGGAGCATATCAACGACGCTACGTACCCGAACATGCCTCGTCAAACGCGGGCGCCGCCACGCTTGCGCGCTAAAGCGGCTCGGCGACCTCGCCCACGGGGGCGGTCTTGGGGATCTTCCTGCGCGACTGCGAGCGGAAGCCGTCCACGGTCAGCACGATGAGTGCTACCCAGATCAGGGCGAAACCGGCCCAGCGGCTGGGCGGCATCGGCTCGTTGAAGTGCCACACGGCCAGGATGAACATCATGGTGGGCGCGATGTACTGCAACAGTCCAGTGACATAGAGCGGCAGGCGCCGCGCGCCGGCGGCGAACAGGATCAGCGCGCCCGCGGTGAAGATGCCGGTGGACATCATCAGCAGGTCGTGACTAATCCCCAGTCCCTCGGAGCCGCGCTGGAGGAACGTCATGCCGTTGTTGGCGGCGATGATCCACAGCCCGATGAGCGCGATGGGGGTGAGCACCATCGTCTCAACCGTCAGCCCGGTGACCGCATCCACCTTAGAGCCCACGCGCTTCTTGATCAGGCCGTAGATGCCAAAGGACGTGGCGAGCGCGAGCGAGATCCAGGGAAATTCGCCCAGGCCGACGCCGATCACGATCACGGCGATGACGCCGATCGCGATCGCGACCATCTGCAGCCGGCGCAGGCGCTCGCCCAGCACCAGCACCCCCAGCGCGACGGTGAAGAGCGGGTTGATGTAGTAGCCCAGAGACGCGGAGTTCACGTGGTCCGTCATGATCGCGTAGACGTACAGGAGCCAGTTCACGGCGATGAACCCGCCGGCCGCGGCAAGGGTCAGCACCACCTTGCGGTCGGAGAGCGCTGCCCGCAGCTGACGCCAGGTGCGCATGAACGCCACAAAGATCAGGCACACCACCAGCGACCAGACGGCTCGGTTCGCGGTGATCTCGAACGCGCCCGCGGGCGCGAGCGCCGCCATCAGCAGCGGAAACAGACCCCACATGAGGTACGCGCCGGCGCCGTAGAGCAGTCCGGGCTTGTCGAGGGTCTCGTTCACCATGCCAGTGTCGCACCATCAAGGGCAACCGGCCCCCAAAATCCAGTGCCAGTGGGCCCGCAACTGGTTCCTGCCGGGTCCTCCGCGCGCGCAGTCAGCGAGCGGGGTACCTGTGGGCTAGTGGGGCAGGCCGGCGTCCACGAGGCCGCGCGAGACGCGCAGGCGGTGGTGAACCCGCGCGAACAGCAGGCGGTCCACGAGCATGGTGAACGCGAGCACGATCATGATGGTGGCCATCATCTCCGTGAGGTTGCCGGTCTCGCGAGAGCGGGCGATGACCGAGCCGATGCCGGTGCCCGTCCCCGAGCCGGACAGCACCCCGGAGAAGATCTCGCCCGCGATGAGGCAACGGAACGCGATCGACCAACCGAGTTCGAGGCCGGTGGTGATGCCCGGCATGGCCGCCGGGAGGACCACGTGACGCATGAGCGTCCCGCGGTCCGCGCCGTACGTGCGCCCGGCCCGGATGAGCAGGGGCGGGACGCTCTTGACCGCGCTACGGGTCGCGAGCATGATCGCGGGCATGGCGCCGATGCTGACGACCGCGCCGAGCGACCAGGCGGAGGTGCCCAGCACCACCGCGGCGACCGGGATCCACATCGAGGTGGGCATGCCCTGAAGCGCGGCCAGGTACGGAGACAGCCCGCGGTCGAGGGTGGGGTGAGCGCCCAGGACGAGCCCCAGCGCGACGCCACCAACCGCGGCTATGGAGAAGCAGATGGCCATGAATGCCGTGACGCGCCCGAAGATGGAGACCAGCTGCCCGTCCTCGGCCATGCGCACCAGCTCGCGGGCCGTGGAGTCCGGACTGGGAAGCGTGTCTACGAAGAACGAGGTGAGAGCCCAGAGCGCCAGAATCACCAGGCCGGTCACCAGGATGGGCAGGCCGTTCTTCCAGCGCCCGCCGCGCGCCGGGGCTATCGGAGCGATGGGTGGGGAGACGGATGGGCGCGCCTGCGGGGTGGCCGGTGACAGGTCGCCGCCGGTGGCATCAGATAGTGACATGGCCGTCCTCCGCCCCGCCGCGAGGCGCCGAGATGCCTAGCTGATCCGCCGCGTCCAGCAGGCCGCGCACCTCGCGCGCGAGCGAAACGACGCGGTCGGACTCGACCACGCGCGGGCGTTGGAGACCCACGGACACCTCGCCGATGATGTGGCCGGGTCCAGAGGACAGCACGACTACGCGCGAGCCCAGCGCCACGGCCTCGCGCACGTTGTGGGTCACGAAAATGATGGTGGTGCCGGTCTCCTGCCACAGCTCCTGGAGCTCGACGTGCAGGCGGTCACGCGAGGGGGCGTCCAGCGCGGAGAAGGGCTCGTCCATGAGCAGCACCTGCGGCCGCATCGCGAAGGCTCGCGCCAGCGCGGCGCGTTGGCGCATTCCGCCGGACAACTCGTGGGGATGCAGATTCGCGGCATCGCTCAGGCCCACCTTGGCGAGCCACTCGGTGACGGTGGCCTCGCGCTCGTCGGCCGGAACCCCGGCGTTCTTGAGGCCAAAACCTACGTTCTCGCGCACCGACAACCAAGGGAACAGCGCGTGCTCCTGGAAGACCATGACGCGGTCCAGCCCGGGGCCCGTGACCTTGGCTCCTCCCACGTCCACCGTGCCACGCACTGGCCGGGTGTGGCCCGCCACCAGGTCAAGCAGGGTGGACTTGCCGCAACCGGACGGTCCGACGATGCAGACAAAGTCGCCCGAGTCGATGGACAGGGTGACGCCGTCCAGCGCGAGGCGCGCCGGACCGCGCCCGGAGAACTGCTGGGCAACGTCGGTGAGGGTGACTGGGGAGCTCATTAGATGCTGACGTACGCGTCCTCGGCGGTGCCGGGCACCTGAGCGCGAGCCGTGCCGGCTCCCAGGGTGTTGCCATCCTGGGGGTCGATCAGGCAGAACGCGCCCGTGCGACGGTGGCGACCGTAGTCCTCCACCGCGAGCGGCTGGGCGAGCTGGAAGGACACCACGCCGATGTCGTTGAGCAGCAGCTCGTGACCCTTGGCGATCGAGTTGTCCAGGGTGCCTCCCGGCAGGGAGATGTCCAGGATGCCGTCGATGCTGGTGACCATGGCCTGCACCATCGCGGTGCCGTGCTGGACCAGGACGCGGTCGCGCACGCGCAGCGGGCGGTCCGTCAGCCACGCCACGTGGGCGTGGAACTGGCGCTCGGCCTTGGGGGCGTCGTCGCCAAAGGCGAGCAGGTCGCCGCGCGCGATGTCGACCTCGTCCGTCAGGCGCAACGCGACGGACTGCCCGGTGAAGGCCTCCGTCAGTTCGCCGGTGGCGGTGTCGATCCCCGCGATGGTCGAGGTGCGGCCCGAGGGAAGCACCGTGACCGGATCGCCGACCCGAATGGTGCCCTCCGCGACCTGGCCCGCGTAGCCGCGGTACTCGCGGTACTCCGGGCTGATCGCGCCGTCCTGCGGACGAAGCACCAGCTGAACGGGGAAGCGCCAGCCGGACTCCGCATCGGCCGCATCCTCCGCGGTGGGGTGCTTGACGCCGCGCCTGTGCGCGGCGGCGTAGAGGTCTGCGCCGTCGTCGATCGACGGCACCGTCTCCAGCACGTCCAGCACGGTGGGGCCCTCGTACCAGGGGGTAAGCGTGGAGGGGATGGCGACGTTGTCGCCCACGAGCGCGCTGACGGGGATGCTGATGACGTTCGTCAGCCCCAGCGACTCGGCGTGGGACTGCACGTGTCGCTCGATCGACCGGAACGGGCCCTGCGCGTAGTCGAGAAGGTCGATCTTGTTGACGGCGACGATCACGTGCGGGACGCGCAGCAGCGCGGCCACGGCGAGGTGGCGCTTGGTCTGCTCGACGACCCCGTAACGGGCGTCGATCAGCACCACCAGCGCATCGGCCGTGGAGGCGCCGGTGACGGCGTTGCGCGTGTACTGCACGTGGCCGGGGCAGTCCGCGAGGATGAACGTGCGCTTGGGCGTGGAGAAGTAGCGGTAAGCCACGTCGATGGTGATGCCCTGCTCGCGCTCGGCGCGCAGGCCGTCGGTCAGCAGAGCCAGGTCGGGGGCCTCGAGCCCGCGGTCGCGCGAGACGCGCTCCACGGCCTCGTAGGCGTCCGCGAGGATCGACTTGGTGTCATGCAGCAGGCGGCCCACGAGCGTGGACTTGCCGTCGTCGACGGAGCCCGCGGTCGCGAAGCGCAGCAGTGAGGTGACGCGCGAGTCGGCGGACTCGGGCGCGAGGTCGGTGGTGGCACTACTCATTAGAAATAGCCCTCTTTCTTGCGGTCTTCCATCGCGGCCTCGCTGACACGGTCGTCGGCGCGCGTGGCGCCGCGTTCCGTGATGCGGGTCGAGGCGACCTCGGCGATGACGTCTGAAATTGATGATGCGGGGGACTCGACGGCGCCGGTGCACGACGCGTCTCCCACGGTGCGGTAGCGGACGGCGTGAGTCTCGAGCTGCTCGCCGTCGCGCATCTTCACGGCGGGGTGGGGGGACAGCCACATGCCGTCGCGGCTGAACACCTCGCGATCGTGCGAGTAGTACAGGGACGGAAGGTCCAGGTTCTCGCGCTCGATATAGCGCCACACGTCCAGCTCGGTCCAGTTGCTGATGGGGAACACGCGCACGTGCTGGCCCGGCAGGTGACGTGGGTTGTAGAGGTTCCAGAGCTCGGGGCGCTGGTTGCGCGGGTCCCAGGCGCCAAACTCGTCGCGCAGCGACACGACGCGCTCCTTGGCGCGGGCCTTCTCCTCGTCGCGGCGTGCGCCGCCGAACACCACGTCGTACTTGTGCTGAGTGATGCCGTCGAGCAGCGGCACGGTCTGCAGCTGATTGCGAGTGCCGTCGGGGCGCTCGCGCAGGCGACCGTCGTCGATGTAGTCCTGCACCTTCATGACCTGCAGGCGCAGGCCGAGGCGCTCGACGGTGCGGTCGCGGAACTCGATCACCTCGTCGAAGTTGTGCCCGGTGTCGACGTGCATGAGCTCGAAGGGAACCTTGCCCGGCCAGAACGCCTTGGTGGCCAGGTGTAGCACCACCACGGAGTCCTTGCCGCCGCTGAACAGCAGCACCGGCTTGCGCGCGGTGCCCACGGCCTCGCGGATGATGTGGATGCCCTCAGCCTCGAGCGCGTCGAGCGTGCTCATTCGCGTGGGCTCGTGGGTGGTCGCGGGTTCTGTCGTCACGTGTTCCTCGCTCATTCGTGGATTCCGCACTCTGTCTTCTCCTGGCCGGACCAGCGACCCGATCGCGGGTCCTCGCCTGGCGCTACCTTCTTGGTGCACGGCTCGCAGCCGATGCTGGGGAAGCCCTGCGCGACCAGCGGGTTGCGCGGTAGGGAGTTGGTCATTTGGTAGACCTCTACGTCCATGTCGGTCCAGGCCGCGATGGGGTTGATCTTGACCAGGCCGTGGCCCTCGTCCCAGGACACCAGCGGCAGCTCCGAGCGGGTGACCGCGTCCACGCGGCGCGCGCCGGTCACCCAGGCGTCGTAGCCCGCGAGCGAGCGCGCGAGCGGGTCCACCTTGCGCATAAAGCAGCACAGGTTGGGATCCCGCGCGAACAGGTCCTTGCCGAACTCGGCATCCTGCTCAGCGACGGTCTTCGCCGGCAGGGCGTTGACAATCGTGATGGGGAAGCTCTTGGCGGCCTCGTCACGAGTCGCGATTGTCTCCTTGAAGTGGTAACCGGTCTCCAGGAACAGCACGTCGGTGCCCGCCTGACGCGCGCCGAACATGTGCGGCAGGATGGTGTCCTGCATCGACGCGGCGACTATCAGCTGCTTGCCGAAGGTAGCGACCGCCCAGTCGGCGATCTGCCCGGCCGATGCCCCGGCCAAGCTCTCGTTCGCATCGGCGCAGGTCTGCGCGTTCCACACGGTGGTCTTGGTGGTGTCGGCGGTCACTTGATGAGCTCCTCTTCCGCTCGGAAGGCCCAGTCGGAGAACGTCTCGTCCTGGGTACGGTGCTCGAGGAAGTTCTTGGTGACGCGCTCGACGTAGTCGGGCATGCCGTCCTGCGTCACCTTGTGGGCACGAATCTTGCGACCGAAGTCGTTGTCGTCGCCGCGACCCAGCCGGCCGCCCAGGTGCACCTGGTAGCCGGGGACCTGCTCGCCGGACGCCTCGTCCAGGACCAGTTGGCCCTTGAAGCCGATGTCCGCCGTCTGCACGCGAGCGCACGAGTTGGGGCAGCCGTTGACGTGCACAGTTATAGGAGTGTCGAGCGTGGGGAAGATGTCGTCGAGCTTCTTGACCACCTCGCGGGCCGTCGCCTTGGTCTCCACGATCGCGAGCTTGCAGTACTCGATGCCGGTGCAGGCGATCACGTTGCGGTGGAACTCGCGCGGGTTGGCGTCGAGCTCCAGCGCGCGCAGGCCGTTGACCACGTCGTTGACGCCGGGCTCGGGGATGTCGAGCACCAGGATCTTCTGCAGCGGGGTGAGGCGGATGCGGTCGGAGCCGACGGCCTCGGCGATGTTCGCGATCTCCTGCAGCTTGGTGCCGGAGATGCGTCCCGCGACCGGGGCGACGCCCACAAAGAAGTTGCCGTCGCGCTGCTCGTTGATGCCGACGTGGTCCCCACGGGCACCGGGCTTGCCGATCTTGGGGGCCGGACCCTCGGGAAGGGCGTAGCCGAGGTAGTCGTCCTGCAGTACCTGGAGGAACTTCTCGCCACCCCAGGCCTTGACAAGGAACTTCAAGCGCGCGCGGGTGCGCAGTCGCCGGTAGCCGTGGTCGCGGAAGATGCCCACGACTCCGGCCCACACCTCTGATACCTGCTCGGGCTTGACGAAGACGCCGAGGCGGATTCCCAGGTGGGGGTTGATCGACAGCCCGCCGCCAACCCACAGGTCGTAGCCGATGCCCAGCTCGGGGTGCTCCACGGCGCAGAATGCGACGTCCTGGACCTCGTGCAGGATGTCCGGCACGGGGGTGCCCGTGATCGCGGTCTTGAACTTGCGAGGCAGGTTGGTGAACTGCGGGTCGCCGATGTACCGCGCGGTGATCTCGTTGATGTTGGGGGTGGGGTCGATCAGCTCGTCCTTGGCGATGCCAGCCACGGGGGAGCCGAGGATCACGCGGGGCACGTCGCCGCACGCCTCGGTGCAGAACAGGCCGACTGCCTCGACGCGGCGGAAGATCTCCGGCACGTCCTCGATGCGGATCCAGTGGAGCTGAATGTTCTGGCGGTCGGAAACGTCTGCGGTGTCGCGGCCGAACTCCTCGGAGAGGTTGCCGATCTCCCTGGCCTGGGCCACGGACAGCTGCCCGCCGTCGGAGCGAATGCGGAGCATGAAGTATTCGTCGTCGAGCTGGTGCGGCTCGAGGATGGCCGTCTTGCCGCCATCAATTCCCTGGCGGCGCTGCGTGTACAGGCCCCACCAGCGGAATCGTCCGCGCAGGTCTCCGGGGGGAATCGACCAGAAACCCCACTTGGAGTAGAGGTTCTCGATGCGCTCGCGGACCTCGAGCGGGTCCGCGACTGCCTTCATCTCCTCGTTCGGGTTCAGCGGCGTCTTGTCGCCGGCAGCCCATTGACCGTCCCTCGAGGCCGTGTTCTTGCGCGCCGATGCCTCCCGGGTGCGGATCAGTCGCGCCTCCTCGCGGTGGCGGCGGCGGTCCTCCGCCTCGGCCGTCGCCTGAGAATTGGGCGCGCCGGCATCGGCAGCTGTGGCTCCGGTGGGTGTCACTTAAGACTCCTCGACTCAAATGGTGGGAGCTTGACCGTACGAGCGCGACAAATGACGCTCGTAAGGCCGAGCGCCCAGGGTTACAGGTTGGTGTATCCGAGGGCAACTAGGCCGAGGGACACATGGCGCGGCAAACACAGCACATCATCGATGCGCGGGCGTTCGACTTGTGGGCCATGCGGTGATTCTGGCACACGGCGCTCAGATGCGCCAGTATTCGGGTACAAGTAAGACGGTGGACTTTGTGCAATCCGACATGTCTATACTCTGGGGCTATCGCGACCGCGAGCGCCCTCGGTCGTGTCCGCCACTCCAAGGATTGTGAGACTCGTGACTTCCGAACGCCCATTGCGCGTCGCCATCATCGGCGCCGGCCCGGCCGGCACTTATGCCGCCGATATTTTGTCGAAGACCGAACTGCAGGTGTCGATCGACATCATCGAACGACTCCCCGCGCCCTTTGGTCTGGTGCGCTACGGAGTGGCCCCCGACCACCCCCGGATCAAGCAGATCATCGTCGCCCTCGCGAACGTTTTGGGCCGGGGCGACATCCGCCTCTTGGCCAACGTGAACGTCGGCACGGACCTCACCCTGAAGGACCTCGAAGAGCACTACGACGCGGTCATCTACGCGACGGGCTCGTTCCGCGACGCGAACCTCAACATCCCTGGTATCGACCTGGAAGGCTCGTACGGCGCAGCCGACTTCGTCAGCTGGTTTGACGGGCACCCCGACGTGCCGCGCACGTGGCCGCTGGACGCCAAGGAAGTGGCCGTGTTCGGCGTCGGAAACGTCGCGCTCGACGTCGCCCGCATCCTCGCCAAGCACCCCAAGGACCTGGCCCCCACCGAGATCCCCTCGAACGTCATGGAGATCCTCGAGAACTCGCCCGTGACGGACGTCCACATCTTTGGCCGCCGCGGCCCCGCGCAGGTGAAGTTCAGCCCGTTGGAGCTGCGCGAACTCGGTCACGTCCCCGACGTCGACGTGATCGTCTACCCCGAGGACTTCGACTTTGACGAGGGCTCCATGGAGCTCATCGAGTCCAACCGTCAGGCTAAGCAGGTCACCAAGACGCTCACCGACTGGACTCTGAAGGAGCCCACCGGGGCGTCGCGCCGCATTCACCTGCACTTCTTGCAGAGCCCTCACGAGATCCTGGGCGAGGACGGCAAGGTCACGGGCGTGCGCGTCGAGCGCACCGCTTTGCAGGGGGACGGGACCTCCAAGGGCACGGGAGAGTTCATCGACTATCCCGTCCAGGCCGTCTACCGCGCCGTGGGTTACTACGGCACGGAGATCCCCGGTGTTCCGTTCGACGACGCCAAGGGCGTGATCGCCAACGAGGCCGGACGCGTGGTCAACAACGGCGACGTGGTGCCCGGCGTCTACGCGACCGGGTGGATCAAGCGCGGCCCCGTCGGCCTCATCGGCCACACCAAGTCCGACGCGTCGGAGACGATCGCCAACCTTGTCGAGGACGCGGACCGTCTCTACGCGGAGTCCAAGGCAGGTGCCGAGCAGCGCAGCCCCGACAACATCCTGCGCCTGCTCGTGGACCGCGGCGTCGACGTGGTGCAGTGGCACGACTGGGAGGTGCTCGACGAGCACGAGCTAGCCCTGGGCGAGGCCGCCGGACGTCAGCGTGTGAAGGTGGTTCCACGCGAGGAAATGACGAACATCGCGCTCAAGCGCAACTAAGTCAAGTCTGAACAAGAAGGCCCCGATTCCGGTAGGGAGTCGGGGCCTTTTTGCGCGTTGTTGTCAGACGTTTGACGGAAACTGGAACCCGTCGCCCCGGTGACGCGTTTTGTACGTGGGTGCCCGTAATATTGCGTGGCCATAGATGCCGTCAAGGTCTGATTACGGGAGAAGGTTCGGTGGGTAGCAAGAAGTACTTCAACGGCGTGAAAACGTTCGGTTTGTTCCTGGTGATGTGGGTCGTGCTCCTCGGTCTGGGGTCGGTCGTCGCCGGTGGTGCCTACCTATGGTTCTTTGTGCTGCTGTCAATCGGCGGGACCGCGTACGGCTACTGGAACTCGGACAAGCTCGCGATTAAGGCGATGCACGCGCGCCCGGTGACCGAGGTAGAGCAGCCCGCGATGTACCGCATCGTCAGCGAACTCTCTCGAGAGGCCCGCCAGCCGATGCCGCGGCTGTACGTCTCTCCCACGGCCGCGCCGAATGCCTTCGCCACCGGACGCAACCCGGCGAATTCCGCAGTGTGCTGCACCGAGGGCATCCTGGGTCTGCTGAACGAGCGCGAGCTGCGCGGGGTGCTGGGGCACGAACTCATGCACGTCTATAACCGCGACATCCTGATCGGCTCTGTGGCGGCGGCGTTCGCCGGCATGATCACCGCATTCGCCCAGATGATGCTGTTCTTCGGCGGCGGGAGCGACCGGCAGGCTAACCCGCTCGCGCTGCTGTCGATGCTGATTCTCGCCCCGTTTGCCGCGATGCTGATCCGCACGGCGATCTCGCGCACCCGCGAATACGACGCGGACGAGGACGGCGCGAAGCTGACCGGTGACCCGCTCGCCCTCGCCTCGGCGCTGCGCAAGCTGGAGGCTGGCGTGGCGGCGCGTCCGTTGCAGCAGGACCCCAAGCTAGAGAACGTGTCGCACATGATGATCGCCAACCCCTTCGCGGGGGCTGGCCTCGCCAAGCTGTTCGCCTCGCATCCGCCCATGGCGGACCGCATCGCGCGTCTCGAGGCGATGGCCGGCGGACGGCCCGGCATCAGTTGATTCCCGCATTTACCGAGTGGGTCCTCCGCGTCGGCGGCGATCGGGGCGTCGCCGGTGCACTCGAGTCCTACGGCGACGTATGGTCCATGGACCAGGGAAGCGTCGAGGTGATGACGAACCCTCGGGTCGACCGCAAGGAACGCGCGCGGCTCCTGGCTCTCGACGCCCCCGGTCTGGTCTCGGCTACTGTGCTCGAGCGCGCCCAGTGTCTCGACGCCGCTCACACCCAGATTGTCAGACGTGCGAATCGCTCAGGGGGACTGATCTTCGCCGCGAGCATGGTGCTCTGCGGTCTCGCGCTGCTCGTGCTGTTTCTTGTCCTGGTGGGAGACGCTGAGACACCCTGGGCCGGACTAGCAGTTGTATTCGGTGGTCTCGCGTTGCTGGCAGGTGGCGAGTGGGCGGGGGGCCTCATCGAGCGACGCAAGTTATTGGCGGAGGCTGCTCGCCAGCGCGAACGGTTGAACTTTTGGCGCAGAGACGGCACCCGACGCTAGTCAAGGCTCGGCAAAGCTGTTCGCCTCGCACCCGCCCATGGCGGACCGCCTCGCGCGTCTCGAGTCGATGGCTGGCGGACGCCCGGGAATTAGTTAGGCATCGCGGACGGTTGCACTAGGTGCAGGATCTCTCGCACCCGAACCGTCGATGCAAAGGAATCAAGCATGAGCCAGACAGTCGCACAGAGCATGATCAAGGCGCTCGCGGACCACGGCGTCACGCAGGTGTGGGGCGTCGTCGGCGACGCTCTGAACCCGTTGACGAACGCGATCCGCACCGAAGACCGGATCGAGTGGGTGGGGGTCAGGCACGAGGAGGCGGCCGCGTTCGCGGTAGCCGCGCAGGCGCAACTCACCGGGCGCATCGGCGTGTGTATGGGCACCGTGGGCCCCGGCTCTATCCACCTGCTGAATGGCCTTTACGACGCGAAGAAGTCGCACGCGCCGATGCTCGTGATTGCGGGCCAGGTGCCATCGAAGGACATCGGCACGGAGTACTTCCAAGAGGTCAACAACGACCAACTCTTCGCGGACGTCGCCGTCTGGGCCCATACGCTGACCTCGGCCAGCCAGATGCCACAGATGCTTGAGCAGGCCGTTAACGCCGCGTACGAGCACCAGGGCGTCGCGGTTCTCACCCTGCCAGGAGACCTGGGGACAGCCGACTTGCCCAAGGACGCGGGTGAGGCTCGCTTTGTGCCGACGCCGGTCTACACCTGCGCGCCGCAGGAACAGCTCACTGCCGTGCTGGAGGCGTTGGCGGGCGACGACAAGGTCACCATGCTCGTGGGTCAGGGCGCGCGTCACGCCCGTGACGAGGTGCTGCAGCTGGCGGAGGCCCTCAAGGCGCCGATGGTGCTGACGATCAAGGGTAAGGCGGGCCTCGAGCGCGACAACCCATACGCCGTTGGGCAAGCCGGTCTGCTGGGAAACTCGGCCGCCGCCGCGGCCCTGGACGCGTGTGACACGCTGCTGATGGTGGGCACCGACTTCCCCTACCGAGACTCGTACCCCAAGGGCAAGCGGGTCATCCAGATTGATATTCGCGCGGGCCACATCGGCCGGCGCACCGGCGTCGACGTGCCCGCGGTGGGGGACTCCAAGCAGACCCTCGCCGCGCTCCTGCCGCGCGTCGAGGCGCGCACGGATCGCTCGCACCTCGACAAGGCCGTGGAGGCTTACGGCGCGTGGGGCGACAAGCAGGCCGAACTCGCGGATCCCGACTACAGGGACTCATCCGTGGTGGCCAAGGTGCGCTCCGTCTTCGACAATCCTGACGCCCGCATCCGGCCCGAGGTGGTGGCCGCGGCGCTCGACGCCGCAGTGCCCGACGACGCTATCTTCACCACTGACACCGGGATGTCCACGGTCTGGTTGGCCCGCTTCATCAAGATGCGCGGCACTCGCGAACTCATCGGCTCGTTCAACCTGGGCTCCATGGCGAACGCGATGCCGCAGGCCCTCGGGGTGCAGGCGCTCGACCGCGACCGCACCGTGGTGTCGCTCAGCGGCGACGGCGGCCTCATGATGCTGTTGGGGGATCTGCGCACCGCGGTGACGTACAAACTTCCCGTCGTGGTCGTGGTGTTCAACAACGGGCGCCTCGGCATGGTCAAACTGGAGCAGGAGCAGGGCGGTCTACCCGAATTCGGGACCGAACTGGACAATCCTGACCTGGCGGCCGTCGCATCGGCGATGGGCCTCCAGTCGCGTCGCGTGGAACGCGCGGGCGACGTGGCGGGGGCCGTCGAATGGGCGCTAGCCCAGGGCAGCCCGGTGCTGCTTGACATGGTCACGAATCCCGACGAGATCTCCGTGCCCCCGAACGTTGGGGTATCAGACGCGTGGGGCTTCGCGGTGGCGAAGATCACCGAGGCGGTCGAGAGCCGGCGTTAGCGCGGCTCACCTCCCACACCTCGGCGCATCTCGCGTCAGCGGTAGTTGACGAACTGCAATGCAGCCTCGACGTCCGCGCCCTTGAGCAACGACATGGTGGCCTGCAGGTCGTCACGGCTCTTGGAGCTGACGCGCAGCTCGTCACCCTGGATGAGGGCCTTGACGCCCTTGGGTCCCTCGTCTCGCACGAGCTTGGTGAGCTTCTTGGCCACGTCCTGGGCGATGCCCTCCTTGACCTCTGCGGTCAAGCGGAACTCCTTGCCGGACGGGGTGGGGTCCCCGTACTCGAGGGCCTTCATGGAGATGTCGCGCTTGGCGAGCTTGCCGATGAAGACGTCGAGGACCGCCTTGACGCGCTCCTCGGAGTTCGCCTTCATGAGGATGTTCTCGCCGGACATCTCGATGGAGGCGCCGACACCCTTGAAGTCGTATCGCTGAGCGATCTCCTTGTGGGCCTGGTTGAGCGCGTTGTCGACCTCCTGCTGGTCCACCTTGGATACGACGTCGAACGAAGAATCGCTGGCCATTTGTGCCTCCTATTTGGGCCCTACGCCGGTCGGGGCGAGGGGGATTCGTGCGGTGATTGGGCCTCAGTTAGCGTCAAGGCCGGTTCACTTGCTATTCTTCCATGCGCGCCACCTTGGTTTCCAATGCGGCGCATGGCGAGTTGCCCGAGCGGCCAAAGGGAGCTGACTGTAAATCAGCCGTCGTAGACTTCGTGGGTTCGAATCCCCCACTCGCCACATCAGGCCCGCTGCTTACCCGCAGCGGGCTTTTTTGTGCCCGCGCGAGCGCGGTCTAGGCGCTCAAGGAATTCTGCCCGTCCGAAACCGCTAGAGGTCCTTGGCGCATCGGAAGCCGATGTGCGTGGTGGCCGAGTCCTCCGCCTGGGGTGAGCGCGCCGCCGGACGGTAGCGCAGGCAGTACTCGGGCGCGCACAGGTGGGAGCCGCCCTTCAGGACGCGCCGGTTGTCCCGCGCGCCCACCGCGGTGTCCGCCGCGGGGCGCGCCGCAGACGGGCCGCACGTGCAACCGTCGCCGCAGCCCGCTTCGGTGGGGGCGGCGCCGGCGTGGTCCGCGGCACTGCTGGTCCCGGGCACCGAGAGTAGGTTGGCACCCGCGCGGGGAGCGTGCCCGGGCGTGTATTCGTCGGAGGTCCACTCCCACACGTTCCCGATCATGTCCACGAGTCCCCAGGGATTAGGCGGGAAGGTGCCCACCGGCGACGTGCCGACCCAGCCATCGGCGCCGGTGTTCTCGTAAGGAAACTTGCCTTGCCAGGTGTTCGCCATGAGGGTGCCGCCGGGGGAACGCTCCTCGCCCCACGCGTATGTGGCCCCATCGGCACCGCCGCGCGCCGCGTACTCGAACTCGGCCTCGGTGGGAAGCCGCTTGCCCGCCCAGGTCGCGTAGGCGACGGCGTCCTCGTAGGCGACCTGGACCACGGGGTGGTCGGGACGATCTGACACATCGGCCTGGGGGCCGAACGGGTGGCGCCACGAGGCGTCGGTGGTCCAGGCCCACCAGGCCTGCCAGTTGGCGAGGTCCACCGGGCCTTCGGTGCGGCTGAAGGTCATCGACCCGGGGGCGCGGTCGGCGGCGCTGAGCTCCGGGAAGGCCGCCGCGTCGAGCGCGCGTTCGGCGACCGTGACGTAGCCCGTGGCGTCGATGAACTGGGCAAACTGAGCGTTGGTGACCGGGTGCGGGTCCAAGAGGAACGAGCGAACGGTGCGCTCGTGGACAGGCCCCTCGTCCGGGTAGAAGTCCTCCGACCCCATCGTGTACGTGCCGCCCGGAATCGTGACCATGGTGTCCATTCGCCCAGGCTACCGCGCGCGATTGGGGCGCGCCGCCGGGCCCTTAGCGGATCACTGCCCGGCCCTGCGCGGCCGATGCGCGGGCGTCGAGCACTCGTTGATTGGTCGACCCGCGGTGGGCGAGGGAGAAGTCCTTCTGGGACTGCTCGAACCGGCCATCCACCAGCACGTCCAGGTAGGACAGTAGCTCGCGCTTGTCGGGGGAGTCGGTGAGGATCTCCTCGACCGTGTAGCCCGTCCAGCACCAGATGTCGCGGGCGTCCCCGAACTCGGCCCGCACGCGGCGCACCGCCGCCAGCGCCACCCCGGTGTTCAGGAACGGCTCGCCGCCCATGAGCGACAGCCCCTGGACCGACGGGTGGCTGAGGTCCACGATGAGTCGGTCCTCGAGCGCTCGCGAGTACGGCTCGCCGTACCGGAAGCTCCACGCGGCCTCGTTGTAGCACCCCTCGCACGCGAACAGGCAGCCGCTCACGTACAGCGAGCAGCGCACCCCCTCGCCGTCCACAAAGCTGAAGGGCTTGTAGTCGGCGACGTAGCCGTGGCTGACCTTGTCGGCCTGCCACAGCCGTGGATCGGGATCGCGGGCCATGAGCTACGCCGGCGCGTCCGTGGCGTCGCCGACGCGCACCGACCCCGGCAGGTGCTTCACGCGCGACGCGATCTCCGCGTGACGCCCGTGCACCATCGGGCGCTGTTGGGGGTTGCCGAGGTAGCCGCAGGTGCGCTTGACCACGTCGCAGGTGCGCGGGTCCGCGTTGCCGCACTCGGGGCACTCGAAGCCGCGGGCGGTGGGGTCGAAGTCGCCCGCGTAGCCGCACGCGAAGCAGCGGTCGATGGGGGTGTTGGTTCCCAGGTAGCCGATGCGGTCGTACGAGTAGTCCCACACGGCCTCGAGTGCCCGCGGGTTGGTCTGCAGCACGGGGTACTCGCAATAGTGAATGAACCCCCCGGACGTGTACCGCGCGTACTCGGCCTCGAAGTCCAACTTCTGGAAGGGCGTGGGGTTCTTGCGCACGTCGTAGTGGAAGCTGTTCGTGTAGTAATCCTTGTCGGTGATGTCCGCGACGGATCCGAACCGCTCCTTGTCGAGCCGGCAGAACCGGTCCGTGAGCGACTCGCTCGGCGTGGAGTACACCGACACCTGGTAGCCGGAGCGCGCGGTCCACTCCTGAGCGGCCGACTGCAGCCTGCGCAGTACCGCGAGTGTCATCTCCTTGGCAGTGGGGTCGGTCTCCCAGTCGGGTCCGAAGAACGCGGTGGCCACCTCGTAGAGGCCGATGTAGCCCAGCGATACTGTCGCGCGGCCGCCGCGGAATAGGGTGTCCACGTCCTCGTCGGGAGCCAGGCGCCCGCCGAAGGCCCCGTGCACGTAGAGGATGGGCGCGTTGCCGGGGACCGCCTCCTTGCAGCGGTCGATGCGGTACATGAGGGCGTCGTCGACTGTCGCCAGGCGCTCGTCTAGTACTCGCCAGAAGGCGTCCTGGTCGCCGTCCGCCTCCAGCGCGATGCGCGGCAGGTTGAGCGTGACCACCCCCAGGTTCATGCGTCCCGAGACCTCGTCGTTGCCATCCTCGTCGCTCCAGCCCTGGAGGAAGGAGCGGCAGCCCATCGGCGCCTTGAAGGATCCGGTGAGCTCCACGATCTTGTCGTAGTTGAGGACGTCGGGGTACATGCGCTTGGTGGCGCACTCCACCGCGAGGGTCTTGATGTCGTAGTTGGGGTCCTCCGGCTCGAGGTTGACGTGGCGACGCAGGGTGAAGAGCAGCTTGGGGAAGATGGCGGTGCGGCCCTCAGCGCCCAGTCCGCGAATGCGCACTTCCAGGATCGCGCGCTGAATCTCGCGCTCGTACCAGCCCGTGCCCAGGCCAAAGCCGACCGAGGTGAACGGCGTCTGGCCGTTGGAGGTGAAGAGCGTGTTGATCTCGTACTCGAGGCTCTGCATCGCGTCGTAGATGTCCTTGCGGGTGCGCTCGCGGGCAAAGTCGGCGCGGCGGGCCTCGTCCTCCATCCACTCGTCGGCCTCCGCGACGTGCTTGGCGTGATTGAGGCGCGCGTAGGGCGCCAGCAGTTCGTCGATGCGGTTGACGGTGCAGCCGCCGTACTGGCTGGACGACACGTTCGCGATGATCTGGGAGATCTGGGCGGTGGCCGTCTGGATGGATCTGGGCGGCTCCACCTGCGCGTTGCCAATCCGGAAGCCGTGGCTCAGCATGGTCTCGAAGTCGATCAGGCAGCAGTTGGTCATGGGCGAATACGGGTGGTAGTCGAGGTCGTGATAGTGAATGTCGCCCTTGACGTGCGCATTCGCGACGTGGGGCGGGAGCATCCGCAGCCCGATGGTCTTTCCCACCACGCCCGCCGTGAGGTCGCGCTGGGTGTTGTACACGTCGGCGTCCTTGTTGGCGTTCTCGTTGACAAGCGCGGAGTCCTTGTCCAGCAGGCGGACGATCGCGTGGTTGAGGTCCTGGGACTTGTTCCTGGCGACGTCGGCCTGGACGCGATAGTCGATGTAGGCCCGCGCCACTCGGTGAGCCCCCGACTCGAGCAGCTCGTGCTCCACGACCGACTGGATCTCGTAGATCTGCACGGTGTCCGCGAAGCGCGCGGAGACGAGGTCGCTCACCTGTGCGGTGAGGCCGACGATGGTGATGCGGTCCGCCGTCGTGGCCTGCCCGTGAACCGCGGCGAAGGCCTTGGTCAGCGCGGTGGCGATGCGCGCCTCGTCGAAAGGCAGGGTGCGCCCGTCGCGCTTGACCACCCGGGGGCGTGTTGCTGTCGCTGAGACGGGGGGTGCAGCTTCTACGGTGCTCATGTCTGTCCTCTTGGCGAGCGACAGGAAAGGCGCCCGCAACCACTAGATATGGTGTCGAATTAGTATTTCGACACTAGATCTAGTTGTGAGAGGGGCGTGGGACCATGGTCCCGGTTCGCTTCGCGGGGGGCTTCTCAGGCGACCTGCTAGTCGGTGTAGACGAACTTTCCGCGCTTGACGATCACGTCGTCGCGCATGTCCTCGAGTTCCATGCCGCGCGTCTCCGGGACCCGGAAGTAGACGAAGATTAGCGAGATCACGGCCATGGATGCGTAGAACCCGTAGGCGAACGTCAGGCCGATGTCGGCGAACAGCGGGAACGTCATCGTGATGGCGAAGTTGGCGATCCACTGGGCGGCGGCGGCCACGGCCAGCGCGGTGGCGCGAATCCGGTTGGGGAACATCTCGCCCAGCAGCACCCACACCACGGGGCCCCATGTGGCGCCGAAGAACACCACGAACAGGTTGGCGAAGATCAGCGCGGTGGTCGCCCAGCCGCCGGTCAGTTCGACATCTCCGCTGGAGGTGGGGGTCGCGTTCGCGAATGCGACGGCCATCATGCCGAGCGACACGGCCATGCCGGTAGAACCGATGAGCAGCAGCAGGCGCCGGCCAATCTTGTCGATCAGCATGATCGCCACGATCGTCACCACGATGTTCGTCACCGACGTGATGGTTGAGGTGAGGAAGGCCTGCGATGCGCCGAAGCCGACCGCCTGCCACAGGGTGGTCGAGTAATAGAAGATGACGTTGATGCCCACCAGCTGCTGGAAGGCGGAGAGCAGGATGCCGGTCCACACGATGGACTTGAGTCCGAAGGTCTTGCCGCGAAGGTCCTTCAGCGAGCGCTTGTCGTCGTCGCCCAGCGTCCGCTGGATCTCGCCGATGCGAGCGCTGACGTCCGTCTCCCCGGTGAAGTCCTGCAGCACCGTGGCGGCCGCTTCTGGCCGGCCCCTGCCCACCAGGTAGCGAGGCGACTCGGGTAGCCGGATGGCCGCCAGCCCATAGATGATCGCGGGAACGGCGGCGGCCATGAACATCCAGCGCCAGGCCTCGAGCCCAAACCAGAGAGTGTTCTCCGCGCCGCCGGCGACACCCGCGAAGACCTGGTCGGTCAGTAGCGCGGTGAAGATACCGAGCACGATCGCGAGCTGCTGGAGCGAGCCCAGGCGCCCGCGGAACTTGGACGGCGCCACCTCCGCGATGTACGCGGGGGCGATCACGGAGGCTGCGCCAATGGCCAGGCCCCCGAGCACACGCCAGAAGATCAGGTCGTAGACCCCGAACGCGAACCCCGATCCGAAGGCGGACAGGAAGAACATGATCGACGAGATCACCATGACGCGGATGCGGCCGTACTTGTTCGCCAAGGAACCGGCGAACCAGGCGCCCACCGCACAGCCCAGGAGCGCGGATGCCACGGTGAAGCCGGTCACGGCAGCGCTCAGGGCGAACTCCTCCTCGATGGCATCCACGGCGCCATTGACCACGGAGGAGTCGAACCCGAAGAGGAAGCCTCCCAGCGCGGCGCCGATGCTGATGAAGATGACCTTGCGGTTCAGCTTGGCATCGGGGGCCGGTGAGGTGCTATCTACGGGGACGGCCATGGGGGCTCCTTTGTAGGGTGCGAACACGCATTCGCGTTCCAGACAGATACACCTCACAGTAGCGCGCGTCCCGCCCGGTGCCGCACGTTTGACGGCGCACTTTAAGGCGAATTACGTGGCGGTTCCCAGCGACGCGCGCGCGACTGAGCCCGCGAGGTTCCCGCGCGGCTCGACGGCAATGGACCCGAGCCCAAGCCACCCGGCCATGAGTCTCAACTCTGCCCCGACGGCCTGTGCGATCTCGTCGTCGCTACGCCTGCGCGCCCCCGGCACCGCGTGCTCCTCGCGCCATGAGGCCAGTACCCGCAGCGTGCCCGTCGCGCGGTCGGCCTTGAGGTCGAACCTCCCGACTATCTGGTCGCCCAGCAGGAACGGCAGCGTGTAGTACCCGTGGACCCGCTTGGCGGCAGGGGTGTAGATCTCTATCCGGTAGGTCATCCCGAACATGCGCTCCAGCCGCGGCCGGTACCAGCACACGGGGTCGAAGGGGCTCAGGAGTGCGGCGCCGGTGGCGCGACCGGGGTCCGTAGCGCGTTGCGCGAGCAGCGCGGGCTCGGACCACCCTTCGACCTCGACCCACGAGGCGACCCCCCGCGCCACGGCATCGGCCGCGTGCAGTGCTGCGGCGCCCGGCTTGAGCCGGAAGTGGTCGGCGACGTCCTTGGCGGTGCTGATGCCAACGGCCCGTATCGCGTGGTCGAACAGCGCCTGACGAGCGCTCGCGGGCGGCAGCCCCCAGTCGCCCACGTCGGCGGCGGCCACCCCCCATCCGCGAGTGGTCGCGTCGTACGCGCGCCGAAAATGGTCGCGCCGGGTGGCCGCGACCTTGCCGGTGATGAACAGGTGCTCGAGCGCCCACTTCACCTGACTCTGATCCCACCAGGCGCCGCGCACTCCCTCGCGCGGAGACAGGTGGTCCAGGTCGCCCGCGGTGTACGGGCCGGAGGCCTCGACCGCGGCGCGCACCTCGGCGATGAGCCCGGGGTGGGCAGCCTCAATACGGGCCTCGGATCTGGACCCCCACGCCCCGACGTCGGTCATCTTGACGTGCATCGCGGGCAGGAGTTCGAGGGGCGAGACCGACGCCTCGTGCCCCCAGTGCTCGAACGCGTGCGCCGAGTGCCCGTGCCGCTCGCCCCACAGGAACTGGTCCAGCGCGTCGCGGTCGTATGCGCCGTAGCGCGAGAACATCGGCAGGTAGTGGGCGCGGGCCAGCACGTTGACGCTGTCGAGCTGCAGTACGCCCTGTCTGCGCAGGTACTCGCCGAATTGGGCGTCCCCCACCTGAGCACCGCCGCGTTTGCGCGCCAGCCCCTGGGCCTGCAGGAAGACGCGGCGAGCCTGCGCCGCGCTCAGCGACCCGCCCGCTTTCAAGGGCACGCGGGGCGTGGCCCCGGCCCCGGCATCGGCGCCCAATGATGGTGTCATTTTGCTACCCTAATGGCGGCGCCGGACACGGCGCACAGGCGAGTCTTGGACGCGATTTCACTCCTACGGCATTTGGCGTGTATTCTTGTCCGGCTTGCCCCGATAGCTCAGTCGGTAGAGCGTTTCCATGGTAAGGAAAAGGTCCAGGGTTCGATTCCCTGTCGGGGCTCAGATTGATGGTTGCCGCCGCTTGCATTTGCAGGCGGCGGCGCACGTCTTTCATGGCGGGGTAGCTCAGCTGGTTAGAGCGCACGACTCATAATCGTGAGGTCGGGGGTTCGAGTCCCCCCCTCGCTACGCACAAGAGATTTAAGTACAAAGGATTCGCCGGCTGTCGGCGGGTGCTGAAAACACAAGGCTGGGAGACAAACATGGCCAAGAATGACGTTCGCCCGAAGATCACGCTCGCGTGCACCGAGTGCAAGAACCGTAACTACATCACGCGTAAGAACCGTCGCAACACGCCTGACCGTGTAGAGCTCTCGAAGTTCTGCCCCAAGTGTGGCAAGCACACCGCGCACCGCGAGACGCGCTAAATAGTCTTCAATCCTTTCAAGACGCCCGTTCCCTCATTCGAGGGGGCGGGCGTTTTGCGTTTCCGGGTCTAGATGGCGGCCGATGCCGGGGCGAGGTTTCCGCCCCGCGGCGAGCCTGCGCGCCACCGGGCTCCGCGTGGAACACTGAGCGCGTGCACAATACCGAGCCGGATTCGCCTGCCCCTGACGGTCTTGAGTTAACCGCGGCGTCGGAGCCCTCGCGGGCTGTCGCCGCGCAGGTCGACACGGAAGGCGCGCGCGAGCGGCGCTGGTCGATGGGGCGCAAGACATTGCTTGTCCTCGCCGCGCTCGCGTTCGCGGCCGTGCTGATCCCAGTGTTGGCGCGGTTGCTCGGCATTGAGTCCGGCCCGCTGGCCATCGCGGTGTCGCTGATGCCGTGGGTGACGGTGGCGTGCGTGGTGCCGGTGGTGCTCTCCCTGGCGGCGCGGGCGTGGTGGCTGGTCGCCGCATCGGCCGCCGTGTTGGCACTCTGCGTTTACTGGGCCGTCCCGATGTTCACCGCGCAGCAGGCGTTGGGCGAGGAGGTCCTGACCGTCGCGTCGATCAACCTCACGTACGGCGGCGCTGACGCCGATGCGGTGGTGGCGCTGGTGAAGCAACGGGGCATTGACGTGCTCGCCGCCCAGGAGGTCACGCCGGAGGCCGTCGAGGCGCTCCGGGTCGCCGGACTGGACGACCTCTTGCCGTTCTCGGAGGTCGCGGCTGAGCCGGGGATCACCGGGACCGCGCTGTGGTCGCGTACCCCGCTGGCCGACGCGCAGACGCTGGAGCGCTCGAGCGAGGTCGAGGCGCTGGGCGGTTACGTATCGCAGGCGGTGCGCGGGGATATCGAGGTCGACGGAGACACCGTGACGGTATTCGCCCTGCACCCCGCGGCTCCGGGCCCCACCGTGCACGCGAGTTGGGAAGCTGACCTGGAGCGTCTCACCCAAGAACTTGCCCGGCAGAGCGAACCCACGTTGGTGCTCGGCGACTTCAACACCACCCGGGATCACCGGGCCTTCAGGGACATTGAGGCGCTCGGATTCGCCGATGCGGCGGACCAGGCCGGTGCAGGATTCCTGCCCACGTTCCCCGAGGGGCGCGGGCCGTGGCCGTTCGTGGCGATCGACCACGCGCTCGTGGGGCACACGGACCTGGTCGCGACCTCGGTCGAGACCGCGACAGTGGCGGGGGCGGACCACCGAGCGCTGGTGGTCACCTACTCGCAGCGGTGAGCCTCGCCGAAAAGATGCTCCACCAGTTGTGGAGCGCATCGTCCGTTCATTAAAGTGGGACTCGACGTCGACGTCCAAACAAGGGGATCCATCATGGCTAATCAGCCTGACCGCCACGCGCGCACCATGCTTCCGATTCCGGACCGGCCCAAGCCGGGACTGACTACCTACGACGCGAAGGACCCCGACACGGCGTTCCCGCCGATCGAGCCGCTGATGCCCCCAGAGGGAGCGCCCAACGTACTCGTGGTACTCCTCGACGACGTCGGCTTCGGCGCGTCGAGCGCCTTCGGCGGACCCTGCGACACGCCCGCCACCGAGAAACTCGCGGCCGGCGGACTCAAGTACAACCGCTTCCACACCACCGCGCTATGCGCACCCACGCGCGCCGCCCTGCTGTCCGGCCGCAACCACCACTCGATGGGCATGGGCAGCATCACCGAGACGGCCACCTCCGCGCCGGGTAACAGCTCGCTGCGCCCGAACACCAAGGCGCCGCTCGCGATGACCCTCAAGCTCAACGGGTACTCGACGGCACAATTTGGCAAGTGCCACGAGGTGCCGGTCTGGCAGACCTCGCCGATGGGCCCGTTCGACGGCTGGCCCTCCGCCGGTGGAGGCTTCGAGAAGTTCTACGGCTTCATTGGCGGCGAGAACAACCAGTACGACCCCGCGCTGTACGACGGCACGACTCCGGTCGAGCCGCCGTCCACCCCGGAGGAGGGTTACCACCTCACCGAGGACCTCACCGACCACGCGATCACCTGGATTCGCACGCAGAAGTCGCTGATGCCCGACCGCCCGTTCTTCGCCTACTTCGCGCCCGGCGCGACGCACGCCCCGCACCACGTCCCCAAGGAGTGGGCGGACAAGTACGCGGGCAAGTTCGACGCCGGTTGGGACGCGCAGCGCGAGACCACCTTCGCCCGCCAGCAGGAGATGGGGATCATTCCCGCGGACGCGAAGCTCACCCCCCGCCACGACGAGATTCCGGCGTGGGACGACATGCCTGATGAGCTCAAGCCGGTGCTGGCGCGTCAGATGGAGGTCTACGCGGGCTTCCTCGAGCACACGGATTATCACGTGGGGCGCCTTTTCGACGCCATCGAGGACCTGGGCGTGATGGACAACACCATCATCTACTTCATCCTCGGTGACAACGGGGCCTCCGCGGAGGGAACCGTCAACGGCGCGTTCAACGAGATGGCCAACTTCAACGGCATGGCCGCGCTGGAGACGCCGGAGTTCCTGAACTCGAAGATGGACGAGCTGGGCTCGGAGAGCTCGTACAACCACTACGCCGTCGGTTGGGCGTGGGCGATGAACTCGCCCCTGCAGTGGACCAAGCAGGTGGCCTCGCACTGGGGCGGCACCCGCAACGGAACCATCGTGCATTGGCCCAAGGGCATCAAGGAGAAGGGTGGCCAGCGCACTCAGTTCACCCACGTGATCGACTTCGCGCCGACCATCCTCGAGGCGGCCGGCCTGCCGGAGCCGACCATGGTCAACGGCGTGCAGCAGTCGCCCATCGAGGGCACCAGCATGCTCTACAGCTTCAACGAGCCCGAGGCGCCCGAGCGGCACGACCTGCAGTACTTCGAGATGTTCGGCAACCGCGGAATCTACTTCAAGGGCTGGAGCGCCGTCACTAAGCACCGCACGCCATGGGAAATGGTGGGCGCTGACCTGGCGGCCTTCGACGACGACGTCTGGGAGCTGTACGACGGCACCAAGGACTGGAGTCAGGCGAACGACTTGTCGGCCCAGATGCCGCAGAAGCTGCACGAGCTGCAGCGACTGTGGCTGATCGAGGCGACCAAGTACAACGTGCTCCCCATCGACGATCGCGGCGCCGAGCGGCTCAACCCCGATATCTCCGGCAGGCCCCAACTCATCAAGGGAACGAGGCAGCGGTTCTTCCCCGGCATGGGCAGGCTCTCCGAGAGCAGCGTGCTCAACATCAAGAACAAGTCGTTCTCGGTGACCGCCGAGGTGCACATCCCCGAGGGCGGCGCTTCTGGCGTGCTCATCGCGCAGGGCGGCCGGTTCGGTGGGTGGACGCTGTTCGTCAAGGAGGGCAAGGCCAAGTTCGTGTACAACGTGCTGGGCATCCACTCCTTCCCGGTCGAGGCTGACACTGAGATCCCTGCCGGCAAGCACCAGGTGCGCATGGAGTTCGCCTACGACGGCGGGGGACTCGCCAAGGGCGGAGACGTCACGCTCTACTACGACGGCGAAGCCGTGGGCACCGGCCGAGTGGCGGCCACCCAGCCGATGATCTTCTCAGCCGACGAGACCACCGACATCGGCTACGAGTCGGGCACCATGGTGTCGCCCGACTACACCGGGCCGACGAGCAAGTTCCGCGGCAAGATCGAGTGGGTCCAGATCGACCTCGGCGAGGACAACCACGACCACATGATCGATCCTCAGGAGCGTCTGCGGATCGCAATGGCGCAGCAGTAGGCCGGTTGAGTCTCGAATAGCGTGGCCGACGCCCCCAGCGACTTCGCCGGGGGCGTCGGCATGCCACCTCGGCTCGCGGGCCCATTCTCAGAGAGAGGCAAGTTCGCTAGGCTGGGCGCATGCCCGTGAACCCAGATGCAGTTGGCCGCCAGTACGGCCCGTCCGAGGCCTACGAGGTGACGCGCGTGAAAATCCGCGAGTTCGCCGATGCGGTCGACGCGAGGTCCTTCGCTCACCGCGACGTGGCCGCCGCCCGCGCGGAGGGCTACGACGACCTTGTCGCCCCCACCACCTTTGCGGTGCTCATCTCGCAGCGCGCGGAATTCCACGTGGTGGTTGACCCCGAGGTGGGCGTTGACTTCACCAAGGTGGTGCACGCCGACGAGCGTTTCACCCACCACCGGCCCATCGTGGCCGGCGACGTGATCGCGACCACAGTCCACATCGACAAGATCACCCAGCGCAGCGGCATCTCCATGGTGACCACGCGCGCCGAGTTGGCCGATGCCGACGGAAACCCCGTGACCACGGTGCTGTCCACCCTGGCCGTGCGAGAGGACGCCTGATGAGCGACGAGAACCGCCCTTCCTTTGACGGTCTCGAGGTCGGCGCAGTAGTCGCCGAGCGCGAGGTTGAACTCACCCGCGACACCCTGGTGCGCTACGCGGGCGCCTCCGGCGACTTCAACCCCATTCACTACAACGACGTGATGGCCGAGTCCGTGGGGCTGCCGGGCGTCATCGCGCACGGCATGCTCACCATGGGCGCGGCCGCATCGGTCGTCGAGGAGTGGGCCGGACCCGGCAACGTGGCGGACTTCCAGACCCGCTTCACGCGCCCCATCCCGGTGCCGAACCCCGGCGTCGCGACGGTCAGCGTCACCGCCAAGGTCGGCGCGCTCGACGAGGAACTACGCACCGCGCGCATCGACGTCGTGGTGGACTTCGACGGCGTGAAGGTGCTGGGCAAGGCGCAAGCCATCGTCCCCTGCGCCTAGGCCCCACGCACCGCGACTTACGTCCGGATCACCGGTCGGGGTTGACGCGCCCGATCGTATTGCCCTCGCGGTACTCGAGCGGCGTGAACGCGGGCGTGGGGGTCTCGCCCGCGAGCAGCGACTTGACCTCCGCGGCGAGCGCGTGGCCCTTCTTCTCGCCGTCCTGCTTGACTGTGGTGAGCTCGACGGGGGACAGCCAGGGAAGGTCGAGACCGTCGAAACCGGTGATGGACACGTCCTGCGGCACGCGGATGTCGAGCTCGCGCGCGGCGAGTAGCACGCCGGCGGCGAGCTGGTCGGACTGCACGACGATGGCCGTGGGGCGGGAATCGTGGGTCAGCGCGAGGTGGCCGGCTGCGATGCCCTCCTCCACCAGCGACTCGCGCGCGCTGACGATGACGCACGGCTCGATGCCGGCGTCCTCGAAAGCGTGTAGGCGGCGCTGGGTGGGGGCCCAGGCCGACTCGCGGTAGTCCTCCAGGGTGCGCAACGCCGTGTCCAGTCGAGGCGCGATGGGCAGGGTTACCGTTCCGATGCGCTCGTGGCCAAGGGCTTGAAGCCGCGTGATGAGGTCGACCGTCGCCGCACCATCGTCGATGGTTACCACGCCGCCGCCGGCGGGCGGCTCGCCGTCCATGACGACGATGGAGATGCCGCGCCTGCGCAGGATCTCGAGCGCGGGCTCGTCGTGGTCGCGCATGCGCAGCAGCACTGCCGCATCCATCGGCGCGGTCTCGAGTAGCGAGTTTTCCTCGGGGATCCCCGAGGGCGACGTCAGCAGCAGGACTCCCAGGCCCATTTCGCCCAGGTCGGAGATGAGCCCGTCCATGATCTGCAGGATCAGCGGCGCGCGGAAGGCCAACGTGAGGGAGTCGTGGATGACTACGCCGACCACGTGCGATCGGCCGGAGCGCAGCGCCCGGCCAGCTGCGGACGGGCCGCCGTACTCGATGTCGGCCGCCGCCTTCTCGACGCGCGCCTTCATCTCCGGGGAGATGGGCCCCGCGCCCGAGTAGCTGAGCGAGACAGTGGACAGCGAAACGCCAGCCTTCGCCGCAACATCGGCCATGGTTGGCCGGCCGTTCTTCGCCATTGAATGCCTCCGTGTAGTGGTGCTTCGCTTAGACTATCGGTGAACGAGGCACCTGGCGCCACTGATTTACGGGGCGCGCCGCGGTACCGCCGACGTCGCACTTGTGCTGACGAGCGTGCGAGCGGGAGGGCCTCCAGGAACAGGAAACATGGCTCTCACACTCGGGTTCGCGCCCACCTCAGCACCGTCTACGAGTCGCGTCCGCCAGGCACGCGTCGGGGTGCTGTTGACGTTCGCGCTCATGGGCATGGTGTTGTCGACGTTCCTGTCGCGGGTGCCGACCATCCGCGACCTGCTGGACGTGGACGCCAGCGGGCTCGCCAACCTGATCATCTTTGGCGCCGTGGGCGCGCTCGCCGGACTGCTGGTGACCGGCTGGGCGGCCGCGAAGTGGGGAACCCGCGCGCTGCTGCTGTGGTCGAGCATGGTCGGGATGCTCGGCATGCTGGGCGAGGCGTTTGGCCCGGCCGAGGGCTCGAAGGTGCTCTTCGCGGCCGGCTTCTTCCTGGTGAGCTTCAGCTTCGCGTTCACCAACGTCGCGATGAACACCGAGGCCGCGGAGGTTGAGCGGCACATGGGCAAGCCCGTGATGTCGCAGTTCCACGCCGGATTCTCCGTCGGGATGGCGCTCGGACTCGCGCTCGGTGCGATCATGTCCCACCTGGGCGTGCCGGTGCAGTGGCACTTCACCGTAGTGATGCTGGCCATCACGGCGGTGCGCATCAGTGTGGCGGGCATGGCCGCGATCAACGGCGTGCCGGATCCCGATGCCCCGCCCGCCGCACTCGGCGGACCATTTGCCACCGCCAAGGCCGAATACAAGAACAAGCGCATCGTGCTGATCGGCGTGATCGTGTTCGCCGCGTCGATGGCGGAGATGACGGCCGCGCAGTGGATGGCGCTCGCGGTAGTCGACGACTTCGGCAAGCCGGAGTCGATGGGCGACCTGATGTACTGGACGTTCGTCATCTCCATGGTGACCGTCCGCTGGCTGGGCGCGCCCATCATCGGGCGCCTGGGACGGGTGGTGTCCCTGCGCACCGCCGCAGTCTCCATCACGATCGGGGTGTTGCTGTTCGCGTTCACGCCCGTGTTCTGGCTGGTGCCCGTGGCCGCGCTGTTCTGGGGCGTGGGGTGCGCGCTCGGTGTGCCCATCGCCTTCAGCGCCGCCGCGGACGAGCCCAAACGCGCCGCGGCCGCCGTAGCCGCCGTCGCGTCCTTCTCTACCGTGTCTGGGCTGCTGGTGCCGCAGGCCATCGGCCACCTCGCGGGCTGGGTACCCCTGCGTGAGGCGATGCTGCTGGTGATACTCGCCGCTGCGACTACCTTTGTGCTCGCGCGTGCCGTCCGCCGGGACGGGAAACTGTTCCGCAGTCGGCGCGCGATGGAACGGAGCGTCGGTTCCGCGGTGCTTCACAGCGACGAGGCCGCTACCGGGGTCGGAGTCACGGGCGACTGGGAGCCACGGGAGCCGAGCGTCGGCCGGCCACGCGGAGACTCGACGACCCGATCCTAGCCAGCCGCGGCATCGGCGCCGGATACGCTTGCGCCATGACTCAACGCGCGACGACCCAACTGGCGGACCTCACCACACTGCGGGTGGGCGGCGCCGCGGGCGCGCTCGTCGACGCGAACTCGGAGTCCGAGTTCATCGACGCGGTACGGACCGCGGACGCCACCCAGACGCCGCTCTTGGTCCTGGGCGGCGGCTCGAACATTCTGGTGTCGGACGACGGCTTTTGCGGCACGGTGGTGCGCGACGACCGCCACGACCTGAGCATCCAGGACGACGGCGCGTGCGGCGGGGTCTCCATCACCGTCAGCGCGGGCATGCCCTGGGACGACGTGGTGGCGCGCGCGGTCGAGGAGGGCTGGGTTGGTCTCGAGGCACTGTCGGGGATTCCCGGCTCCACGGGCGCGACGCCGGTACAGAACGTGGGCGCGTACGGCGCGGAGGTCGCGGACTGGACCGCGCTGGTGCGTACGTGGGACCGCCACGAGAATCGTGTGCGTTCGCTCGCGCGGGTGGACTGCGAGTTTGGCTACCGCGACTCGCTGCTGAAGCGCACCATGCGCGGACTGGGCCCCGACGGCCACCTGTGGCACCCCACTCCCAGGTACGTGGTCCTGGACGTGACGTTCCAGATGCGCTTCGGGACGCTGTCTTCCCCGATCCGGTACGCGCAGCTCGCTCAGGCACTCGGGATCGAGCTGGGCCAGCGCGCGCCGATGGTCGACGTGCGCACCGCGGTGCTGGAGCTGCGAGGGTCCAAGGGCATGGTGCTGGACAGTGACGACTTCGACACGTGGAGCGCGGGCTCGTTCTTCACTAACCCCATACTGAATGCGGCCGCAGCGGCGGCGCTGCCAGCCGACGCCCCGCGCTACCCGGCGGGCGACGCCCACCCCGAGGGGTCCATCAAGGCCAGCGCGGCGTGGCTGATCGAGAACGCCGGCTATGGCAGGGGCTTCGCGCTCGCGGACCATGCCGGGGCCAGCCTGTCGACCAAGCACACCCTGGCGCTGACCAACCGAGGCAACGCCAGCGCGGCGGACGTCGTGGCGCTCGCGCGGGCCATCAGGCAGGGCGTGCGCGACGCGTTTGGCGTGAACCTGGTGCCCGAGCCGGTCACGCTCGGCGTCGACCTCTAACCAGCTCAGCGCCACCCGCGTCTACGTCCGCACCGTAAAACGCCCTCGCGCATTCGCGCTCGTGCGTAAGCCCGCTCGAACAGTGTCGATTTACGGTGCGGACGTAGTAAGCAGAACGGCCCCCACCCCGCGAGGGATGAGGGCCGTCGTGACAAACGCGGACTACTCGGTGGCGATCGCCTGCAGGATGTCCAGCTTGGATGCTCGCCAGGCCGGCCAGATCGCTGCGACCACTCCGGCGATCGCGGCCAGGACCGTGTAGATCACGAGCCAGAACCACGGCACCGTGACGCCGTCGAAGCCCAGGTCCTGAAGCGCGAGCACCAACGCGGCGCCGAGCCCCACTCCCAGGATCATCCCGAGTATCGCGCCGAAGATGGCCATCACCATCGACTCCAGCGTGATCATCCTCCATACAGACCGCCGGCGCAGGCCGACCGCCCTCAGGAGGCCGATCTCGCGGGTGCGCTCGGTGACCGACAGCAGCAGCGTGTTGGCCACGCCCAGGATCGCGATCACGAGTGCCGAGCCGAGCAGCGCGGAGATGATGCCGAGCAGCAGGTCGATGAACTGGTTGGCGAACTGCGCCAACTGGTCGGGCGACTGCAGCAGCACCGTCGGGTAGTCGGTCGCGAGCTCCTCCTCGAGGGTGCTCTGCAGCCCCTCGATGTCGGCGCCCGGGTCAGCCGAGATCAGCAGCTGGGAGACAGGTACGTCGCCCAGCAGCTCCTCTCCCGTGGCCCAGTCGACGTTGAAGTCGCCGCCGTTCTCGTCGTTGAAGAGCCCGGTGACCTCGAGGTCCTGCGAAGAGCCGCTGCCGGTGAGGGTGACGGTGTCGCCCACCCCGACGCCGAGGTCCTGGATGGCGACGCTGATGTAGGTGCCGCCGCCCACCTCGGTGATGGCGGGCTCGGTCTCGAACGAGATCAGGTCGCTCGAGGCGTCCACGTCGATTACCGCGAGCGAGCTCGAGGTGCCGTCGTATTGGACCTCGCCGATCCCGACACGAGCGACCTGGTCCACACCATCGGTGCCGGAGATCAGGTCGATCGCTCCCACGGGGATTCCGGTCCCAGCGGTATCGATGGCGAAGTAGTCGGCCGACGTGGCGTCGAACTGCGCGGTCACGACTGACTTGAGCGACTCGGTGAACGTCGCCACGAGCGCGAGCAGCATGACTCCGATCATCAGCGCTGCAGCGGTGTTCGCGCTGCGACGCGGCTCGCGACGGATGTTGTTCGCCGCGAGCTTGCCATCCACCTTGAACATGCTGGTGAGCACACCGCGCAGCCCGTAGGCGATTGGCACGAGCAACTGCGCGGCCAGGAGCGTGATGCCCAGCACGAGCAGCACCGCGCCCGCGCCCACGTAGATGTAGGGCCGGTCGAAGTCGCCGTACAGGCCAAGGAAGATCGCGCCAAGCGCCACCACTGACATGGCCGTACCGACGATGTTGCGGGTACGCAACGGCTTCTTTGACTCCGTCGCGGACTCGCGCAGCGCCTCCATGGGGGAGATGCGCGAGGCGTGAATCGCGGGTGCCAGGGCGGACGCGAGCGTCACAAGGATGCCCAGGCCGTACGCCCACGCGATGGCGTCGGGCGGCAGCGTCAGGACGCCAAAGATGTCGCCGACGAACAGCTTGGTAATCCCGGTGATGGCCAGCGCGAGCAGGTAGCCAAGCACCAGGCCGATGGTCGAGGCGACCAGCGCCACCACCAGCGCCTCCATCAGGATCATGCGGCGCACCTGTTTGCCGGTGACTCCCACGGCGCGCAGCAAGCCAAACTCGCGGGTGCGCTGAGTCACGATGATGCGGAACGTGTTGACGATGATGTAAGCGCCAACGAACAGTGAGATGAGCGCGAACGCGATGGCGAAGATGTCGACGTACTGCAGCACGCTGTTGAGGGCGTCGACGGACTCCGCCGCCTTGTCCTCGCCAGAGATGGCGCGGGTGCCGTCGGGAAGCTCCTCCCCGATGGCGGTCGCGACCGCAGCGGGGTCGGCGCCCTCGGCGGCGAACACGTTGATGGTCTCGTAGCCGGGAACGTCGCCGTTGAACGCGTGGACGTCGTCGGTGCTCATCCAGACGAACTTCGCGCCAAACGAGATGCCGCCCTCGAGTTCGACGGATCCCACCACGGTGTAGTCGGACGCGCCGTTCTCTCCGGCGATGGTGACGTCGTCGCCGAGCGCGTAGCCGGAGTCGAAGGTGGCCGAGTCGAGCACCACCTCGCCTGGCTGGGTCGGAGCGGAGCCGGTGAGGACCGCGCCGCCGTCGATGTCGGCGTTGGCGTTCCAGTTCTGCACGAACGTGGGGGGGCCGGGCTGGCTCGCCGTGGCATCGGCGCTGACGAGAGCGCCCTGACCTGTGACGACCCCGAAGGCCTGCGCGACGCCGTCAGTGGCCTCGATGGCCTCGAGGTCGGCGTCGCTGAGGGGCTGCTCGTCCAAGGGGACGAGCACATCGGAGTTCGGGTCGGCCTCGACCACCACGTCGATGCTCGAGTACGCCGAGGAGAACAGGTTGGAGAACCCGGACGACAGCGAGTTGGTGAAGATCTGCGTGGCGGCGACGAGCGAGACGCCCAGCGCGACCGCGACTGCGGTGAGGATCAGCCGCTTGGGGCTGTGTTTAAGTGACTTTAGTGCGAGACGGAACATGGATTAGTGCCCCATCTGCTTCATGCGGTCCAGCACCTTTTCCGACGTGGGGTCGCGCATCTCGTCGACGAACTTGCCGTCTTCGAGAAATAGGATCCGGTCGGCGTACGATGCGGCGGTCGGGTCGTGCGTGACCATCACGATGGTCTGGCCGAACTCCTTCACCGCGCGGCGCATGAAGCCAAGCAGCTCGGCGCCGGAGCGCGAGTCGAGGTTTCCGGAGGGCTCGTCGGCGAAGATAATCTCCGGGCGGGACACGAGGGCGCGCGCAACTGCCACACGCTGCTGCTGGCCGCCCGAGAGCTCGGCGGGCAGGTGGGTCAGGCGGTCGGCAAGCCCCAGGATGCCGATGATCTCGTCGAACCACACCGGGTCCGGCTTGGCTCCCGCGATGTCGATCGGCAGGGTGATGTTCTCCTTGGCCGTGAGCGAGGGGATGAGGTTGAAGGACTGGAACACGAAGCCAATGTTGTTGCGGCGGACCTCCGTGACCTGCGCCTCCGTGAGGCTGGTGATGACGATCTCCGAGATGGAGGACTCGCCCGCGGTGAGGCGGTCCAGGCCGGCGAGGGTGTGCAGCAGGGTCGACTTGCCGGAACCGGAGGGGCCCATGATCGCGGTGAATTCGCTGCGCGCGATGTCGACGCTCACGCCGTCGAGCGCGCGCACAGCGGTGTCGCCGAATCCGTAGTCCTTGTAGCCGTTGCGCATCGACGCGGCGAGCGTAGTCGTGTCAGTGGAGGTCATGGGAAGTGCCTTTCGCGGGTGATATCGGCGGCGCCAGAGCGGCGCGAAGTGCCTGCAGTCCATCGGTTGTCCGTGTCTAGTCTCGCGAAGAACCCTCGCGCGCGCCATCGGCCAAAAGTACGGTTTCTGCCGGCGCGGGCATGGGGGAGTGCCCGTCGGGGCGAGGGGGCGTGATTCCTCCTAGGGGCGGGGGATGACGATGCCCGAGTTATACGCCTCGACGACCGCCTGGACGCGGTCTCGCACCCCGAGCTTGGTCAGGATGTGGCTCACGTGGGTCTTGACGGTGGTGTTGGACACGAACAGTTCGCTCGCGATCTCCTGATTGGAGAACCCCCGGGCCATGAGCAGCAGCACCTCGACCTCTCGCTCCGAGAGGTCGCCTATCGCCTCAGCGGTCGGCACGTGGGCGTCGGGGTCCTCTCCCGGCGCTGCGGCGCCGGCGGAGCCGGGGAGCGAGAAGCCGGCCGCGAACTTCTCGATCACTCGTCGCGTGACCTCGGGCGCCAGCAAGGCCTCGCCGGCGGCGACGATGCGCACGGCGTTGACCAAGGTGTCTCCGTCCGCGCTCTTGAGGAGAAATCCCGAGGCGCCGGCGCGCAGCGCCTCGTACACGTACTCGTCGTCGTCGAACGTGGTGAGGATGACTACTCGCACGTCGGGGTGGGCGGCGAGAACCGCACGGGTCGCGGTGAGCCCGTCCATCCCGGGCATGCGGATGTCCATCAGCACTACCTCGGGCCGCGACTGGGCGACGAGCGCGACTGCCTCGGAGCCGTCGGCGGCCTCCCCGCACACCTCGATGTCTGCCTCGGACTCCAGGATCATCTTGAGCCCAACCCGGACCATGGCCTGGTCGTCGACGAGTCCTACGCGAATCATTCAGTTGCCTCCTGGCGCGCGGGCGCCGTACCGGGGCGCGGTCGTGTGGTGTGCACCTGGTCGTCGCCCGAGGGCAGCACGGCGTGGACGCGGTAGCCGCCTCCCGAGCGGGGCCCCACCTCCAGGACACCGCCCAGAGCCGCGATGCGCTCACGCATTCCGTCGATGCCGTGACCTCCGGAGTGCATCGCCTCCGAGATCACCCCGCGCCCGTCGTCCTCGACGGTGACGGTGACGGCTTTGGACTCGCGCACCACGGTCACGCTGGCGTTGGCGCCGGGTCCCGCGTGCTTCATCGCGTTGGTCAGCGACTCCTGCACTATCCGGAAGGCGCTGAGCTCGACGCCGGCGGGCACGTGGGCGGAGCCGGATACCTCGAGGGACACGGGCAGGCCCGCATCCTCGACCTGTTGGACCAGGTCGGGCAGGGCAGCGAGGGACGGCATCGGGAGGAGGTCGAACGCGGCACGGTTGACGGCGGAGTCTCGTTCGCTCGCGGTTTCCGAAGTCGCGGTCAGGCCACCGTTCGCTGCCCCAACGCGCTGGGGGCGAGAGCCGGGCGGGGTAGCGGGTTCGAGCCCCGCCGCCCCTCGGGCGGGTTCCTGGGCCGCGCCGTCGACGGCATCAGCCTCGGACGCGCGGAGCACGCCGATCATGCGCTGCATCTCCAGCAGCCCGGTTCGGCCCGACTCGCTGATGGTCTGCAGCGCCTCGACCACGCGCGGGTCGCCGTCCTTGGCGAGTCGTGCGGCGCCCTCGGCCTGCAGCGTCATGACCGTGACCTCGTGCGCGACGACGTCGTGGAGTTCCCGGGCGATACGTGCGCGCTCGGCCCGCACCGCATCGGCCGCAGCGTTCTTCCTCGCCTGCTCCTGTCGGGTGTGGGCGATTTCGAGTTCGGTCAGACGGGAGTGGCGGCGGTTGTCGGACAGGCCGATGCCGAGCGCGATGACCAGCGCAACGAGCGTCGAGGCGACGGCGGCGAGATGCACCTCGTCGCTAGTCATCACCCCCACCGCAGTCCAGCCGGCGACGACCACGATCGCGCCGACGCCGTGGGCGAGGGCGGAGCGCCGCGGTAAGTACAGGCCCACGCCGTAGAGCGCGACCACCAGACCGAGGATGCTCGCCCCATTCGGGTGGCCCGAGGCGACAAAGATCATCCACGCCCCGATCGCCACCCACAGGATGGTGCGCGGTGCACGGTGGCGCCACGCGAGCGGAAGGGTCATCAGCGCGATCAGCACGATGGCACTCGCGGGCACTGGCGGCCTGGAATCGGAGCTGTACTCCAGCGCGTATAGGCCGATCAGCCCGATCGAAAACAGGCCGACCGCGATCAGCGCGTCGCCCGCGCGGGGCATCTTTACTCTCACGTCCCCAAGAGTAGGACAGGCGGGCGCTCCCGGCATCGGCCACACGAACGATGCGCCCGGCTGGAGACGTTCATCCCGTGGAATTCAGGTGGAGAAGGTTGTCGCGCAAACGGTGCTGGGGCGCTCCAGGCGGAGTCTGCCTAGGTGATTCGGAGCGGATGCCTACCGGTCGCCAGGACGCTGCCAGCGGAAGGTCTTGATCGTGACGACGAGGCCGACGACGAACCAGATGCTCAGCACGATCGCCGTCGCGGGGTGCTGCCAACTTCCGGCGGCCTCCTGGGCTGCGAAGCTCTCCGGCAGGAACACGGACCGCATGCCCTGGGCGAGCCACTTCAGAGGGAAGATCTCCGCGATGTGCTGGAGCCACGTAGGCAGCTGCGTGAAGACAAAGAACACGCCGGAGATGAACTGCAGTGACAGGACGATGGGCGTGAGCACTGCGGGGGCGGAGCGGCCGCGGCGGGCGAGCGAGCTGAACGCGATGCCCAGCACGGTGGACGCCGCGGTTCCCAGCAGGAACACCCAGGTAAACGTGATCCAGTTACTGGCGGCGGTGGGGATGGGGATGTCGTAGACCAGGCCACCCACCAGCAACAGCAGCGCGATCTGGACGATCGACACCATCACCACGTGGACGATCTTGCCCATGAAGAAGGCCGACGCGGGCAGCGGGCTGCCGTGGATGCGCTTGAGGACGTCGTCGTCGCGGTCGATCGCGAGCGAGATGCCCAGCGACTGGAACCCGGTGTTCATGATGCCCGACGCGATCATTCCGGCCAGGAAGTACTGGCTGAAGTCCACGCCGTCGCCCACCTCGCCGTCGCCCATAATGGACGCGAACAGGACCAGCAGCAGGATGGGGAACGCGAAGATGAAGATCACCTGCTCGCGCGAGCGGCTGAACTCCTTGGTCTCCAGTACTGCCCGTTCCCACACTAGGTACGCGAAGGTGGGGCGGCGGTAGGTGGACGGGGCGGTGGCGGCCGATGCCGTAGGCGAGGTCACGATGCGTCCTCCGTTCCGGTGGTCGGGCCCTTGGGGGTAGTTCCGATGGCCACCGCGTCTGCGCCGCGCAGCGAGTCGCCGGCGTAGCCGGAACCCTCCGCGTCGCGGCCGATGAGGTCCAGGTATACGTCCTCTAGCGACGGGCGACGGATCTCGAGGTCGTTGATCTCGCCGTTGTGCGACGCGAGCAGGTCGCGGAGCGTGGCAGAGGGGGTCTTGGTGATCTGGGTGCGGGGCTTGGCCACGCCGTCGGCGCCGGGCTCGCTCCAGGCGACCACTGCATCGGCCGCGCGGGAACGCAGACCGGCCGGGGTGTCGAGCGCGACCAGCCTGCCGCGCGAGATGACGGCGAGTCGGTCCGCGAGGTACTCGGCCTCGTCTAGGTAATGGGTGGTGAGCACGATGGTGGTGCCGCCGTCCTTGAGGGACTCGATCAGGTGCCAGAACTGGCGGCGAGCTTCGGGGTCGAATCCGGTGGTGGGCTCGTCGAGGAACACCAGGTCGGGTCGGCCCACCACCGCGAGGGCGACGTCCAGGCGGCGGCGCTGGCCACCCGACAGCGTCGTGGAGCGGGCGGTGGCCTTCTCCTCGAGTCCCACCGCGGCGATGGTCTCCTCGACGTCGCGAGGGTTGGGGAAGAGGTGGCTCTGGTGGGTGACGGCTTCGCGCACCGTGAGCGGGGTGTTGGTCGAGGTCGACTGCAGCATGATGCCGAGGCGCTCGCGCCACTCGCGGGTGGGGTGCGCCGGGTCGATGCCCAACACGGTGGCCTCGCCGGACGTGCGCTTGCGGAACCCCTCGAGGATCTCAACTGTGGTGGATTTGCCTGCCCCGTTGGGTCCGAGAATGGCGAAGATCTCGCCGGTCTCGATGGTGAGGTCAAGGCCGTCGACGGCGTTGAGGCCCCCGTAGGTCTTGCGCAGGTCGCGGATAGTGATCGCGGGATCGGTCATGGTGCGACGGTATCAAGCGCCAGGCGTGGCCATCGACACAGTTATCGGTCGCCGCGCCAGGTAAAAACCTGCGACGGAGAGCGCCAGAGTGATGGGGGTGAAGATCAGCGTCTCAGTGAGCGTGGTCGCGGCGAGGTTGCCCACCGTGTTGAGCGCGAATAGCCCACCCATCGCCCACATGAATCCGCGGACAACGCGCGGTGACGGGCGGGATAGCCACTGTGCGCGCGCCGCAGTCATCCAGCCGAAGACCGACACCGTGACGAGTGCTCCGAACTCGCCGATGCGGGCCGCGGTCTCGTCCGGGTAGCGTCCGCCGCCGAGGTACTCAGAGGGGATGCCTCCGGCGAGGGCCACGATGTGGACCGCGCCCACGGCGCCGAGCACGCACGTGGCCGTCTTAGCGACATTTTGAGGATTCATTTCTCTCCCGTGGAATAGTGATTCCACGAGTATGGTCGCGACGCCGCAGGCGCTGCATCGGCCACAAGAACAAGAAGGGTGTCCGCCTAGCGAATGATTTGTACGGGAGTTAACCCTCGGCGAGCAAGCTTTGAATACGGCCGACGCCCTCGACCAGGTCGTCGTCGCCGAGCGCGTAGCTGAGACGCGCGTAGCCGCTGGGGCCGAAGGCCTCGCCCGGGACCACGGCGACCTCGACCTCTTCGAGGATGACGGCGGCCAAGTCGATCGACGAGGTGATCTTGCGGCCGCGGATGGTGCGACCGATCAGGCCCTCGACAGACGGGTAAGCGTAGAAGGCGCCCTTGGGGGTGGGGACCACCAGTCCATCGATCTCGCGGAGCATCGACACCATCGTCTTGCGACGGCGGTCGAAGGCGGTGCGCATCTCGTGGACCTCGTCGAGGCCGCCGTTCAGCGCGGCGATTGCGGCACGCTGCGAGATGTTCGCGACGTTGCTGGTGAGGTGGCTCTGGAAGTTGGTGGCGGCCTTGATGACGTCGGTGGGGCCGACCATCCAGCCCACGCGCCAACCGGTCATCGCGTACGTCTTGGCGACGCCGTTGACAACGATGCAGGTGTCGGCGAGGTCGGGAACTACCGACAGCATCGGCGTGAAGGTGGCGTCGTCATAGACCAGGTGTTCGTAGATCTCGTCGGTGACGACCCAGATGCCGTGCTCGAGGGCCCATTCCCCAATTTCCTTGGTCTGCGCCGCGGAGTAGACCGCACCCGTGGGGTTTGACGGCGAGCAGAACAGCAGCGCCTTGGTGGCGTCGGTGCGCGCGGCCTCGAGCTGATCGACGGTGACGAGGTAGTCCTGGTCGGCTCCGGCAAAGACCTCGACGGTGGTGGCTCCGGTCAGCGCGATGGCCTCGGGGTACGTGGTCCAGTACGGCGCGGGCAGGATGACCTCGTCGCCCGGGTCAAGAATGGACGCGAAGGCCTGGAAGACGGCCTGCTTGCCGCCGTTGGTGACCAGCGTGGTCGCCGGGTCGATCTCGTAGCCGGAGTCGCGCTTGGTCTTGTCCGCGATCGCCTGGCGCAGCTCCGGGAGTCCGGACGCGGGCGTGTAGCGGTGGTTCTTGGCCTCGTTCGCGGCGGCGATGGCCGCGTCGACGATGAACTGCGGAGTGGAGAAGTCGGGCTCACCGGCCCCGAACCCGATGACGGGCCGGCCGGCGGCCTTGAGGGCCTTGGCCTTCGCGTCTACGGCGAGGGTGGCTGAGGGTGCGATGGCACCTAGGCGGGCAGAGACGCGGCGGGGGCTTGAGGAAGTCACGCTTGTGATTCTTCCATGTCCGGGGGGTTGCCGCGCCACGTGGGCCCAGGCGCGTGCCCTCCCTGCGGGTTTGAGCCTAGACAAGGCGGAGTTCGGCTTCGCGCGGGGGAGCGCGTTAAGGTAGGTGCGACTGGCGATGCACTACCCAACTGCAGCCGTTCGCAGGCTTGATGGCGAACGGTGACACCGCGGATTGGGGCGTGGGTTCGCGTTACGCGCCGAAAGGTCGTAGCATTGCTAGTTGGTGATTGACATTCGCCATGATGACTTGTGCCCAAAACGCAGTCATCAGAGTGTCGGTCACTTAGGGAAACCAACCTTTCCCGATAGGGCAGTGGCGCAATTGGTAGCGCATCGGTCTCCAAAACCGGCGGTTGGGGGTTCGAGTCCCTCCTGCCCTGCAGTGCGTGGGTACTCGCCACGCGGTATTCAGTAAGCACGTCCCACATCAAGCAAAGGACATTTTGGTGAGTGAATCTGCCATGACCGAAGCCGGTGAGGACGACCCGCGCCACCAGAAGAGCGAGGGTCGATTCATCATCGGCCCCATCGTGCTTTTTGTGCGCCAGGTGCTCGCGGAATTGCGCCGCGTTGTCACTCCTACGCGTGAAGAGTTGATCCGCTACATCTGGGTCGTCGTCGGTTTCGTGGCGGTCATGATGGTGTTGGTCTTTATTTTTGATGTGGCATTCGGCTGGATGTCCCAGAGTATTTTCGGCGGCTAAGCGCCGTCGCGTAGAGGAAGTGGTGTACCGGTGAGTGACGACAAGATTGAAGACGCGAGCGATAAGGCTGAGGCCTTGGTTGCCGACGTCGACGCTGCCCCCGATGCAGAGGCCGCGGTTGCTAACGACGCCCCGCAGGTCCCCGTCGACGAGGCAGGCTTTGCCGACGCCCCGGTCGATGCAGTGATCGAGGGCGACGACGACACGATTCCAGGCGACGACGTCGCGGCACCTGCCGAAGAGGTAGCGGTCCACGAGGTCGGCGACGAGCCCATCGAGCCCGTCCTGGACCCCGCCGAGGAGTTCAAGTCCGACCTGCGCATGCGCGAGGGCGACTGGTACGTGGTCCACAGCTACTCGGGCCACGAGAAGCGAGTGAAGCAGGCCATCGAGCACCGCATCGCGAGCCTCAACATGGAGGACTACATCTTCCAGGTCGAGGTCCCGATGGAAGATGTCGCCGAGATCAAGAACGGCCAGCGCAAGCTCATCACCCGTGTGCGCATGCCCGGCTACGTCCTGGTTCGCATGTACCTGGGCGACGAGTCCTGGGGCACCGTTCGCAACACGCCCGGCGTCACAGGCTTCGTGGGCCACGCTCACCAGCCGGTCCCGCTCACCATCGACGAGGTCTACTCGATGCTGGTGACGCCCGAAACTGCTGCCGCCCTCGATGAGGACCAGCAGGCAAAGGCCATCCCCGTTGAGGTTGACTTCATCGTCGACGAAGCGATCACCGTCATCGACGGCCCCTTCGCTACCCTCCCCGGCACTATTTCCGAGATCAACGTGGAGAGCCAGAAGCTCCACGTCCTCGTGTCCATCTTCGGCCGGGAAACTCCGGTCGAACTGTCGTTCAACCAGGTCCAGAAGATCTAGGTTCCTGGCAGAACAACACCACGGCGGCGCCAGCCGCCACGAGCAATAGAAGGACCCTAAAATGGCACCCCCAAAGAAGAAGAAAGTCGCTGGTCTGATCAAGCTTCAGATCCAGGCAGGCGCTGCAAACCCCGCTCCGCCCGTGGGCCCCGCCCTCGGACAGCACGGCGTAAACATCATGGAGTTCTGCAAGGCCTACAACGCCGCGACCGAGTCGCAGCGTGGCAATGTGGTTCCCGTCGAGATCACGGTCTACGAAGACCGCTCGTTCACCTTCATCACCAAGACCCCTCCTGCTGCCGAGCTGATCAAGAAGGCTGCCGGCGTCGCTAAGGGATCTGGCGTACCTCACACGGAAAAGGTTGGCTCGATTACCGAGGCACAGGTCCGCGAGATCGCTACGACGAAGATGGAAGACCTCAACGCATTCGACCTCGACGCTGCGTCGAAGATCATTGCTGGCACCGCCCGCTCCATGGGTATCACCGTTAAGTAGTTTCACCCCAAGTGGGAGGGCCGCGCTGGCCCGCCACCACGACTGCAAAGGAAACATAAGCAGATGACTAAGCGCTCCAAGGCTTACAAAGATTCAGCTCAGTTGGTCGACCGCGACCACCTGTACACCCCGATCGAGGCCCTTCGCCTCGCTCAGAAGACGTCCTCCAAGAACACCGACTCGACCATCGATGCGGTTTTCAAGCTCGGCGTTGACCCCCGTCACGCGGACCAGTCGGTTCGCTCCACCGTCATCCTTCCGCACGGCACCGGCAAGACCGCTCGGGTCCTGGTCTTTGCCATTGGTGACAAGGCAGACGCCGCCCTCGCGGCAGGCGCAGACATCGTCGGTGGCGACGAGCTCATCGAGGAGGTGCAGAACGGTCGTCAGGACTTCGACTCCGTTGTTGCCACCCCCGACCTGATGGGCAAGGTGGGTCGTTTGGGTAAGGTTCTTGGTCCCCGTGGCCTCATGCCTAACCCCAAGACCGGCACCGTCACGATGGACGTGGCCAAGGCCGTGTCCGACATCAAGGGCGGAAAGATCGAGTTCCGCGTCGACAAGCACGCCAACCTCCACACCGTGGTCGGCAAGGCGTCGTTCGGCGACGAGAAGCTGATGGAGAACTACAAGACGATCGTGGACGAAATTGTCCGCGTGAAGCCCTCCGCTTCCAAGGGTAAGTACATCCTCAAGGCCGCTATCTCCGCGACCACTGGCCCCGGCATCCTCGTTGATGCACTGGCCAAGCCGGTCGAGTCGTAGAGCAGCACCTCAAACGCACTCGCGCTTGCCCGGCGATCCCGGGCCAAGCGCAGAGAGCACGTGACCCACGCGCCTTCTACCCCTAGGCGCATGTGTCACCCGGGCCGGTTCCCCTCAGGGGGAGCCGGCCCTTCTTTTTGCCCACCCGTGCATCGGCCGATGCGGAGGGCGACTCCCCGCGAGGCCGTCAGTTTGCGCCGGGGGAGGATTCCCCGTAAGATCGCCTACGCCCAAAGACCGCCGGTCGTCAGTGTTGGTGCCGCAAGGTGCCGACCAGAGCAAAGTTCCACAACAGTGGAAGCCAGCGTAGAGCGAGTACAGGTTTGTCAGATTAGTCTGATGCGCCCATGTGCCCCGCCTACGCGGGGCTTTTTTGTTGATCGGAACCCAGACCGTCGGTCGCATCAACGGAAGGACAACCATGGCGACGCCAGACAAGGTGTCAGCAGTCAAGGAACTCGCGGACCAGTTCCGTGACTCCGCAGCTGTTGTAATCACCGAGTACCGCGGTCTCTCGGTTCCGCAGCTCGCAGAGCTGCGTACCGCGATTCGCGCCTCAGCAACCTTCAAGGTTGCTAAGAACACTCTTGCGGCTCGCGCGGCTAGGGACGCTGGCGTAGAAGGTCTCGACGACCTTTTCGTTGGCCCCACAGCCATTGCATTCGTCACCGGTGACCCGGTGGAGGCTGCAAAGGGTCTGAAGGAGTTCAGCAAGGCAAACCCCGACCTCGTCCTTAAGGGCGGAGTTCTCGACGGCGTTGTGCTTTCTGCCGAAGAGATCAACAAGGTCGCAGACCTCGAGTCACGTGAAGTTCTGCTCGCCAAGACGGCAGGCGTCCTCAAGGCGTCGCTGCTCGGCGCTGCATACCTGTTCCAGGCACCGCTCTCTCAGGGAGTACGGACCTTCGACGCTCTGCGTGCGAAGCAGGAAGACGCAGCCTAACGGCTGCACCCCCCATACAAACCCTGCTATCCACGCAGACTTAGGAAGGAAGCCACCATGGCTAAGCTCACCACCGATCAGCTGATCGACGCGTTCAAGGAACTGACCCTCATCGAGCTCTCGGAGTTCGTTAAGGCATTCGAAGAGACCTTCGACGTCACCGCCGCTGCCCCCGTTGCCGCTGCTGCCGCTCCGGCCGCTGCTGCAGAAGAGGTTGAGGAGAAGACGGAGTTCGACGTCATCCTTGCTGCTGTTGGCGACAAGAAGATCCAGGTCATCAAGGAAGTTCGTGCACTCACGAGCCTCGGCCTTGGCGAAGCAAAGGCACTCGTTGACGGCGCTCCCAAGGCCGTCCTCGAAGGCGCAAAGAAGGAAGACGCTGAGAAGGCCAAGGAGGTCCTCGAGGCCGCTGGCGCCACCGTCGAGCTCAAGTAGTTTCGACTTCTCGCTAACGCGAAGGCCGGGACGATGCGCAAGCATCGGCCCGGCCTTTGCCGTTCCTGAGCCAATTCGGGTAGCGGGCAAAATCCTCAGGAGTCAGTGACGCGGCGGACACTGGAAGGTCATCGTCGTGACACCAAACCAGTAGAGTTGCTGGATTGTTGAGCGGTCCCGTCGTGTAGCCTTTGTCTACAACATTTTTCGCACTGTTTGACGTTATCGATGAAGCGCGCACCTCAAGCGCGAACGGAGGCAGATGGCAATCCCACCCGGCTCAGGTGAACGTACAAGTGTTCCCACCCGACGCATCGCGGCATCGTCGCCAGCCATGCGTTCTGCGGCGCAAGCGCTATTCGTCGCCAACCGCGCCATAGAGGAACACCTGTCAACTCTAGAGCGCGAAGTCAGCGACTTGAAGGTCTCGTGGGACGGAGATGCGCGCGCAGCTTATGCCGTGGCTCAGCAACAGTGGACAGCCAACCTTGCCGAGATGAACGCGGTGTTGGGCCGAGTGTCTTCTCGGGTGTCGGCGGTGGACGAGTCCTACCGCGCAACCTCAAGGAATATTGGACGGGCCACCTAGTGGCGGAGCTGATCGAACGTTTTGCTCCAGGCGGCCGCGCGGAACCCACGGGCCTGTCGAACCTTGACTCGTTAGTCTCTAACTACCCTTCCTTTGGGACGTTCGTTGGCGTAGGACCGGCTGGCGCGCTTACAGCGACCGTCCTCGGACGAGGATCCATCCAGGGTATCGAGGTCAACTCCGATTGGATCTCACTTACTCGGGCGTCTGGGTTAGCAGTGGAGCTCCGTGGGGCTCGCGACTCGGCGGCTCGGGCCATGATGGTGGAATTCAATCAGCGCATCGAGGTTGATGATGCGGTGAGCGTCGAGCATGAACCCGCCCCACCGCGGCGGTCCATGACGGAGTCAGTCTGGGTTGAAGACCCCATCGGCTACCTCAATGCTTTGAAGGCAGAGACTCAGCAAGTGCGCGCCGCTTTTGATGAGTTGGAGTTGTCTTTTACGGTCGCCAGCCCTCGCGGTTGGTTCGAAGCACTTGTCTCCCGTGGCATCGTCTCAAAAGTTTCATTCGATGCCGAAGCACTGGGTTACACCAGACCCCCCGAGATCGGCACTGAGTTGGTGGGCCTGTTGAAGGCGGTTGAGGCTAGGTACACCATTGGTGACGAAGAATTCGCGAAGCGGTTCCCCCTGACATTTTCAGCACGAGAGCACAGGTCACGATGATGAGTGATGACGTAGGTTTCGAGGTAGACCTAGATGATTTGGCATCGGATGCGGCTACGTGGTCCACGGTGTCTTCCACTCTGACGGAGGCAAAGTCGACGATCGCCTCCGTGCTTGATGTCCCGGTAGGAGGAACTGGGGGACCAGGTTATTTGGCCGGCCTCGAGACGGTTTACGAGGAGGTTACGCAAAGCATCTCCGACCTGTTGGGGGAAGGCGTGGCATCCATCGACACCGTGAGTAGACGTTTGTTGGAAGCTCAGCGTGAGTATGACCAGGCCGAGCAGGGTGCTATCCAATCCGCGCACGCGGAGGGGTGAAGGAAATGACGATCACTCAGTCGTGTTCCGAGCCAACCTCCGGCGGGGCGCTGCGCCGCTCAATCGAAAAGGAACTTGCATGAGCGTCCTTCCCATTACCGAGAGTGACTTCAACACCCAGACCGACGAGTTGAAGACCCAGCGCGCTGATTCCATTTCAGACTTCGAATCCTTCTTGAATAAGGCTGGCCACCTTGATTTCGGTTGCCTTGGCGACACTTGGTTCAGTGATGTGAAGGAGCGCGTTGACGCCGCGGTGATTGAGATGAGGGAACTCTTGGCGCAATTCGTTGAGGTCAGCCTTGAAATACTCTCGCCGGGCAACCCGTTCTGGTTTTACAATGCTTCAACCCAGTGGCGAGAGGCCAGGTCCACGCTGTCTTCGGAGCAGTTCTCCATCGTCAGCGCACGCTCTACCAACTTGCCGTCCACTGAGTCATGGCACGACGATCAGGTCAAGTGGTACGCCCCTATGCCCGACGCGCAAAACGCCACTATCGATTTGATGAAGTCCCGATGCCAGTCGGTTGAGAATGCGTCACTCGATCACACCAAGGCTCTCACTACGGGGTGGGTAAATCTATTGACGAGCTTCTCCGCTTTGCACAGTTGGGTCGTCACGACGGTGGCGACTTTCATCAGCGCGGATCCAATGAAGTGGTTGGATATCGTGTCGCAAGCAGTCAACTGTTTGGTCGACCTCAAGGATCTGATTGTCGGATTTGTTGCCGACATGGCCCTCGCTTGGTCTGATGCCCGCGATTTGGTTGCTCGGTTGCAGGGCGATTTTGTCGACAACGCTGCTCTTGACGGCGGCAAGTGGCCCACGATTGAAAGCTTTGCGTAGCGCGCGCGGCTTCGCCGTCAGTCTCATCGCGGTTGCGTCGGCAAGCCTTGCGGGTTGCAGTCTCACGGGCAACTCGGATGAGGCGGCCGCGCGCGAGGTTCTCGAGTCCTTCATAGAGCTGAGCGCGAGTGACGGTGATGCCGCCCTAGCGTTGTCCACGTTGAGCGGGCCAGCGGTGACGAGTTGCTTGGACCAATCGACGTGGTTGCGCTTTGCTGAGGTTGGCGATGTCACGGTCGACGGCGGGGAGGCCGAGGCTGTTCTTACCCCGACCACTGTGGAGGATGCAGCACCCGTGACCGTTCAACTGCACAAGGACGGTGGCGCGTGGGCAGTCGATCTGGATGACTCCATGACGGTGCATATCGCCGTATCCCCGGCAGGTGCGCCAGCAAGTATTCAGGTGGGAACCTGCGATGCCGCAGTGGTGGACGGGGTGTCGACTGTGGTGCTCCCACCGGGAGAATTCGATGTCGTGCTCGGGGATCCTTCAGGCGTGTTGGGCACGCAGTTTGCGGAAGAGATGACCAAGCCGGTCGAGCTTCCGGGGAGCGGGGATCTGTCGTTTGAGCTTGATGACCTTCCGCTGAGCGCCGCCTCTCTGGAGGCAATCAACGAGGCGGTGAGTGAGGCCGAGGAGTCGTGCGCGTCCCTCGACTTTGCAGGTTTGAATTGCCCCCCGGGCGCCGTGGGAGCCGTTGCCTTTGAGGGAGCACCCGGGCTAAGTCTGGGAGACCCAGTTGGCCACGAATTTGTTGACGGCACGTGGTCCTTCGCGACTGCGCCACAGGCCGTGAAGTACTCATTCGAAGGCGCAGAAACTTGGACCGACGTCATGGTTGCCTATTCAGGCATCTTGGTGAGTCCTCCAACTGCTGGGCAAGTCACCGCGAGCATCTTGGAAGTGACATCGTAAGAAAGCGCCCCAAGCGGGCGACTCGCGGGCGCCACCATTGACGACATCGAGTTTTAGGTGGACAATCCCGCATTTTTCCACTAATATTTGTAGTTGCGCTGTCTATTGCCCTGCCCTCAAATGCCTACCTGGTGTGCGTCCGCTCGAAAGTGGTTACGCCCCGGGATCCGGTGGAACTGTGGCTTGAGACTCGTGACCTGCACGAATTAAAAAGGGAAGGACCCACCCTTGGCTGCCTTGCGCACCCCCACGGCTTCGGCCATCGCTAACCGCTCCGCATCACGCCGCGTCTCGTTCGCTCAGATCGCTGAGCCGCTTGAGGTCCCAAACCTCATCGGTCTTCAGACGGAGAGCTTCGACTGGCTGCTCGGAAACGCCGCTTGGATTGCGCGCGTTGACGCAGCTAAGGAGGAAGGTCGCAATGACGTTCCTCTGACCGCCGGCCTGGTTGAGATCTTCGAGGAGATCTCCCCGATCGAGGACTTCGGACAGACCATGTCCCTGTCGTTCTCGGACCCCTACTTCGAGGAGCCTCGTCACACGCCTGACGAGTGCAAGGAGAAGGACTTCACCTTCTCCGCGCAGCTGTTCGTGACCGCAGAGTTCATGAACAACACCACCGGCGAGATCAAGTCGCAGACGGTCTTCATGGGCGACTTCCCGCTCATGTCCCCGCGCGGTACCTTCATCGTTAACGGAACCGAGCGCGTCGTCGTGTCGCAGCTGGTCCGTTCACCCGGTGTGTACTTCGAGCGCACGCCGGATAAGACCTCGGACAAGGACATCTTCACCGCGAAGATGATCCCGTCGCGTGGCGCCTGGCTCGAGTTCGAGATCGACAAGCGCGACGCAGTCGGCGTGCGCGTCGACCGCAAGCGCAAGCAGTCCGTGACGCTCTTCCTCAAGGCCCTCGGCCTGTCGGACGAGGACATCGAGCGGGAGTTCAAGGACTTCCCCGCCGTCCTCGAGACGCTCGCGAAGGACACCGTCCACACGCACGAGGAAGCCCTCGTCGACCTCTACCGCAAGCTTCGTCCGGGCGAGCCGCCCACCGTCGAGGCCGGTCAGAACCTGCTCGACAACTTCTACTTCAACTCCAAGCGCTACGACCTCGCGAAGGTCGGCCGCTACAAGCTGAACAAGAAGCTCGGCGTCGACAAGGCACTCAACGACTCAGTACTCAACGTCGACGACATCGTCGCCACCGTCAAGTACATCGCCGCAGCCCACGCAGGTCACAAGACCATGGAGGGCAAGAACGGCGACGTTCGCGTCGAGACCGACGACATCGACCACTTCGGCAACCGCCGTATCCGCGCCGTTGGCGAGCTCATCCAGAACCAGATCCGTACGGGCCTGTCCCGCATGGAGCGCGTGGTGCGCGAGCGCATGACGACTCAGGACGTCGAGGCCATTACGCCGCAGACCCTGATCAACACGCGCCCCGTGGTCGCCGCGATCCGCGAGTTCTTCGGCACCAGCCAGCTCTCGCAGTTCATGGACCAGAACAACCCGCTCGCCGGACTGACGCACAAGCGTCGCCTGTCCGCTCTGGGCCCGGGTGGTCTGTCCCGTGACCGCGCAGGCATGGAAGTTCGAGACGTTCACCCGTCGCACTATGGCCGCATGTGCCCCATCGAGACCCCGGAAGGCCCGAACATTGGCCTGATCGGTTCGCTGGCGTCCTTCGGTCGCATCAACCCGCTCGGATTCGTCGAGACGCCGTACCGCAAGGTCATCAAGGGCAAGGTCTCCGACGACGTCGACTACCTGACCGCCGATGACGAGGACCAGTACGTCATCGCTCAGGCAAACGCAGGCATCACCGACGACGGCTCTCTGACCGACGAGCGCGTGCTGGTGCGTGCCAAGGGTGGCGAGGTTGAACTCGTCGCGCCTGAGGCCGTTGACTACATGGACGTCTCCCCGCGCCAGATGGTGTCGGTTGGTACGGCCCTGATTCCGTTCCTCGAGCACGACGACGCCAACCGCGCACTCATGGGTGCCAACATGCAGCGTCAGGCTGTGCCGCTGGTCCGTTCCGAGGCACCCCTCGTGGGTACCGGCATGGAGCGCCGCGCCGCAATCGACGCTGGTGACGTCATCATCGCCACCAAGGCCGGCGTGGTCACCGAGGTCTCCTCGGACTTGATCACGGTTGCCAACGACGATGCCACCACCGGCTCGTACCGCGTTGCTAAGTTCCAGCGTTCCAACCAGGGCACGTCGTACAACCAGCGCGTGCTGGTCGACGAGGGTGACAAGGTCGTCGTGGGCTCCGTGCTCGCCGATGGTCCTGCCACCGACGAGGGCGACCTCGCGCTGGGCAAGAACCTGCTCGTTGCCTTCATGTGCTGGGAAGGTCACAACTACGAGGACGCGATCATCCTTTCGCAGCGCCTGGTTCAGGACGACACCCTCTCCTCGATTCACATCGAGGAGCACGAGGTTGACGCCCGCGACACCAAGCTCGGCCCGGAGGAGATCACTCGCGACATCCCGAACGCCTCCGAGGAGGTCCTTGCGGACCTCGACGAGCGCGGCATCATCCGCATCGGCGCCGAGGTTCGCGCCGGTGACGTGCTGGTGGGCAAGGTCACGCCCAAGGGTGAGACCGAGCTGACTCCGGAGGAGCGCCTCCTGCGCGCCATCTTCGGCGAGAAGGCCCGCGAAGTTCGCGACACGTCACTCAAGGTGCCCCACGGCGAGACCGGAACCGTCATCGGCGTCCGCGTCTTCACCGAGGACGACGGCGACGACCTGCCTGCAGGCGTGAACCAGCTGGTTCGTGTCTACATCGCTCAGCGACGCAAGATCCAGGAGGGCGACAAGCTCGCCGGCCGCCACGGTAATAAGGGCGTCATCTCGACGATCCTGCCCGTGGAGGACATGCCGTTCCTCGCGGACGGTACCCCCGTCGACGTGATCCTGAACCCGCTGGGTGTTCCCGGTCGCATGAACGTCGGCCAGGTCCTCGAGACCGCCACCGGCTGGCTCGCCAAGAACGGTTGGGATGCTACGGACGCCAAGGGCGACTGGACCTCTCAGCTGCCCAAGGGCGCCACCAAGTCGGAGCCCGGCCGCCCTGTGGCGACGCCGGTGTTCGATGGCCTCAAGGAAGCGACGATCGACGGACTTCGTACCGTCGTGAACCCGAACCGTGACGGCGACCGTTTGGTCGACGAACACGGTAAGACGCGACTGTTCGATGGTCGCTCGGGAGAGCCCTTCCCGGAGCCCGTCGCAGTCGGCTACAAGTACATCTTGAAGCTTCACCACCTGGTGGACGACAAGATTCACGCCCGTTCCACGGGTCCGTACTCGATGATCACGCAGCAGCCCCTGGGTGGTAAGGCCCAGTTCGGTGGCCAGCGCTTTGGTGAGATGGAAGTGTGGGCCCTCGAGGCTTACGGTGCCGCTTACGCGCTGCAGGAACTGCTCACCATCAAGTCGGATGACGTGCTCGGCCGCGTGAAGGTCTACGAGGCCATCGTTAAGGGACAGAACATCCCTGAGCCTGGCTTGCCGGAGTCGTTCCGCGTGCTCATGAAGGAGATGCAGTCACTGTGCCTGAACGTTGAGGTTCTCAACGCAGAGGGTCAGCTAGTCGAGATGGGCGAGTCGGAAGACGACGTCTATCAAGCAGCCGAGTCACTCGGTATCTCCCTGTCCAGCCGTCCCGACGCTTCTAGCGTCGACGAGATTTAAGGAAGAGGACTGACTGTGCTAGACGTAAACGAATTCAGTGACCTCCGCATCGGCCTCGCGTCCGCCGAGGACATCCGCGAGTGGTCTCACGGCGAAGTCAAGAAGCCCGAGACGATCAACTACCGCACCCTGAAGCCGGAAAAGGACGGACTCTTCTGCGAGAAGATCTTCGGCCCGACTCGCGACTGGGAGTGCGGCTGTGGCAAGTACAAGCGTGTCCGTTACCGCGGCATCATCTGCGAGCGTTGTGGCGTTGAAGTCACCCGCTCGAAGGTGCGTCGTGAGCGCATGGGACACATCGAGCTCGCCGCTCCCGTGACCCACATCTGGTACTTCAAGGGCGTTCCGTCGCGCTTGGGTTACCTGCTGGACCTCGCCCCCAAGGACCTCGAGAAGGTCATCTACTTCGCCGCCTACATGGTGACCGAAGTCGACGTCGACGGCCGCCACGAAGATCTTCCTCAGCTCCGCAACGAGATTGAGGTCGAGAAGAAGGCGATCGCAAACCAGCGCGACAACGACATCAACACCCGCGCCGAGAAGCTCGAGAAGGACATCGCCGAGCTCGAAGCCGAGGGTGCCAAGTCCGACGTCAAGCGCAAGGTCAAGGACGGCGCCGAGCGCGAGATGGCTAACCTGCGCAAGCGCGCAGACGCTCAGATCGACCGTCTCGATGCAGTCTTCGACCGTTTCGCGACCCTCAAGGTCCAGGACCTCGAAGGCGACGAGCTGCTGTACCGCGAGCTTTCGCGTCGCTACGGCTCGTACTTCAAGGGTTCGATGGGTGCCGAGGCTATCCAGAAGCGCCTGCAGACATTCGACCTTGAGGCAGAGGTTGAGTTGCTACGCGACATCATTGCCAACGGCAAGGGGCAGCGCAAGACGCGTGCGCTCAAGCGCCTCAAGGTAGTCATGGCGTTCATCACGACCACCAACTCTCCCGTGGGCATGGTCCTCGAGGCCGTTCCGGTCATTCCGCCGGACCTGCGCCCGATGGTGCAGCTCGACGGTGGCCGTTTCGCGACCTCCGACCTCAACGACCTCTACCGTCGTGTGATCAACCGCAACAACCGCCTCAAGCGTCTGCTTGACCTCGGTGCTCCCGAGATCATCGTGAACAACGAGAAGCGCATGCTTCAGGAGGCTGTTGACGCGCTGTTCGACAACGGCCGCCGCGGTCGTCCGGTCACCGGTCCAGGTAACCGCCCGCTCAAGTCCATCTCGGACATGCTCAAGGGCAAGCAGGGTCGTTTCCGCCAGAACCTCCTCGGCAAGCGCGTCGACTACTCGGGCCGTTCGGTCATCGTGGTCGGTCCGCAGCTGAAGCTGCACCAGTGTGGTCTGCCCAAGCAGATGGCGCTCGAGCTCTTCAAGCCGTTCGTGATGAAGCGCCTGGTTGAGCTCAACCACGCGCAGAACATCAAGTCGGCCAAGCGCATGGTGGAGCGTTCGCGCTCCGAGGTTTGGGACGTCCTCGAAGAGGTCATCACCGAGCACCCCGTATTGCTGAACCGTGCACCCACGCTTCACCGTTTGGGTATCCAGGCCTTCGAGCCCCAGCTGGTGGAGGGCAAGGCAATCCACCTGCACCCGCTGGTCTGTGGCGCGTTCAACGCCGACTTCGACGGTGACCAGATGGCAGTTCACCTGCCGCTGTCCGCCGAGGCGCAGGCCGAGGCACGTGTGCTGATGCTCTCGAGCAACAACATCCTGAAGCCGTCTGACGGCCGCCCCGTGACCATGCCCTCACAGGACATGATCATCGGTCTGTACCACCTTTCGCTGCACAAGCCGGGCGTCAAGGGCGAGGGGCTGGCGTTCGCGTCGACCTCGGAGGCCCAGATGGCGTTCGACGCCGGCACGATCGCGCTTAACGCGGAGATCCTGCTGCGTGTCGATGGCACCACCGTGCCGCCGGCAGACGTGACGTTGGACGAGGACCGCGTCGCGGGCGCCCCGTTCACCCTCACGACCACGCTGGGACGCGCGCTCTTCAACGAGCTGCTTCCCGTGTCGTACCCCTACGTCAACCGCAACGTTGACAAGAAGGTGCTGGGCGACATCGTCAACAACCTCGCCGAGCGTTACCCCAAGGTTGAGGTCGCCGCGTCGCTCGACGCACTCAAGGCGGCTGGCTTCTACTGGGCGACGCGCTCGGGCGTGACCATCGCCATCTCTGACGTGGTCACCCCCAAGGGCAAGCAGGCGATTCTGGACCGCTACGAGGCGCTCGCCGCCAAGGTGCAGGACCAGTACGACACCGGTCTGATCACCGACGACGAGCGTCGTCAGGAGCTCATCGAGATCTGGACGCAGGCTACTAACGAGGTCGACAAGGCCATGCGTGCGGCATTCCCCGAGTACAACACCGTTCACACCATGGTGGGATCGGGTGCTCGTGGTAACTGGATGCAGGTCCGTCAGATCGCAGGTATGCGTGGACTGGTGGCAAACCCCAAGGGTGAGATCATCCCGCGTCCGATCAAGTCGAACTACCGCGAGGGCCTGTCGGTTCTCGAGTACTTCATCGCTACCCACGGTGCCCGTAAGGGCCTGGCCGACACCGCCCTGCGTACCGCCGACTCGGGTTACCTAACCCGTCGCCTGGTGGACGTGTCGCAGGACGTCATCGTGCGCGAAGACAACTGTGGCACCGAGCGTGGCCTGGTCATGCCGATCATCGAGGTGGACGCTGCGGGCAACCGTCAGCTCCACGATCGCGTGGAGACCTCGGTCTTCGCCCGTAACCTCGCGACGGACGTCCAGGACGCCTCAGGCACCACGATCGGCAAGGCAGGCGAGGACATCGGCGACGCGCTGATTGACGCGCTTATCGAGTCGGGAGTGGAAGAGGTCAAGGTCCGCTCCGTACTCACCTGTGAGTCTGCGGTCGGCACCTGTGCCCGTTGCTACGGTCGCTCGCTGGCCACGCGTGAACTGGTCGACATCGGTGAGGCGGTCGGTATTGTTGCCGCACAGTCCATCGGTGAGCCCGGAACGCAGCTGACGATGCGTACGTTCCACACCGGTGGTGTGGCATCGGCAGATGACATCACGCAGGGTCTTCCCCGCGTCCAGGAGCTCTTCGAGGCACGTACCCCCAAGGGTGTGTCGCCGATCTCCGAGGTCGCAGGAAAGCTCAACGTCGACGACTCGGAGGCCACGCGCCGCCTGGTCGTGACGCCGGACAACGGCGACGAGGTCATCGAGTACCCCGTCACCAAGCGTTCGCGCTTGCTGGTGCAGGATGGCGAGCACGTTGAGGTGGGGCAGAAGCTAATCGCTGGCGCCGTAGACCCCAAGAGCGTGTTGCGCATCCTCGGCCCCCGCGCCACCCAGAAGCACCTGGTGGACGAGGTCCAGCAGGTGTATCGCTCGCAGGGTGTGGAGATCCACGACAAGCACATCGAGGTCATCGTGCGGCAGATGCTGCGTCGCGTGACCGTGCTTGACTCGGGAGAGACCTCGCTGCTGCCGGGCGAACTGGTAGCGCGTTCGCGCTTCGAGTCGGCCAACCGTGAGACCGTGACGAAGGGCGGTAAGCCGGCATCGGCTCGCCCCGAGCTCATGGGAATCACCAAGGCCTCGCTTGCAACCGAGTCGTGGCTGTCGGCGGCCTCCTTCCAGGAGACCACCCGCGTCCTCACCGAAGCTGCGATGTCCGGAAAGTCGGACCCGCTGCTCGGGCTCAAGGAAAACGTCATCCTCGGAAAGCTCATCCCCGCTGGTACTGGTCTTCACCAGTACCGTACGGCGACGGTCGAGCCCACCGAAGAGGCAAAGTCGAATCTGTTCCCGACCTTCGGATACGAAGAATGGGACGGGCAGTTCTTTAGCGAGGGCACAGGCGAGGCTGTGCCGCTCGAAGAGTTTAAGATTCCTCGCGACTAGCAACATGTCAGGGTCAGCGTTGGAAACTTCGCTTTGACGCGGACGCGGGTGACGGGTATCTTAGATACTCGTGCCCGCGTCAGCGGGCCCCTTGTGCGCGCCTGCAAAGGTGCGGCACGTTTATGGACGACACGCCCGAGCGCGGGGGTCGGACATGACACTTAAGATTTTCATCAGATTTCACACGAACTAAACGACGGAGAAGCAGTGCCTACGATTCAGCAGCTGGTCAGGAAGGGTCGCCACCCAAAGGTGACCAAGACCAAGACCCCGGCTCTCAAGTCGAGCCCCCAGCGTCGCGGAGTGTGCACCCGCGTGTACACGACCACGCCCAAGAAGCCGAACTCGGCACTGCGTAAGGTCGCACGCGTGCGCCTCTCGACTGGTATCGAGGTCACCGCGTACATCCCCGGAGAGGGACACAACCTCCAGGAGCACTCGATCGTGCTCGTACGCGGCGGTCGTGTGAAGGACCTCCCCGGTGTCCGCTACAAGATTGTGCGCGGCTCGCTTGACACCCAGGGTGTCAAGGACCGCAAGCAGGGTCGCAGCCTGTACGGCGCGAAGAAGGAGAAGAAGTAATGCCTCGCAAGGGACCGGCGCCTAAGCGCCCCATCATCAATGACCCGGTATACGGCGCACCTGTCGTCACCCAGCTGATCAACAAGATCCTGCTGGACGGCAAGAAGTCCGTCTCCGAGGCAATCGTCTACGGCGCGCTCGAAGGCGTGAAGGAAAAGTCCGGTCAGGACCCCGTCACGGTTCTCAAGCGTGCGCTTGAGAACATCCGCCCCGCGCTTGAGGTCAAGTCTCGCCGCGTTGGTGGAGCTACCTACCAGGTGCCCGTGGACGTTCGTCCCGTGCGTCAGACCACCCTCGCGCTGCGCTGGTTGGTCGACTTCTCTCGCCTGCGTCGTGAAAAGACCATGACCGAGCGTCTGATGAACGAGATCCTCGACGCCTCTAACGGCCTCGGCGGCGCAGTCAAGCGTCGCGAAGACATGCACAAGATGGCGGAGTCCAACAAGGCCTTCGCGCACTACCGCTGGTAAACAGAAAAGTTTAGGGAGAACCACTCGTGGCACAGGACGTGCTTACGGACCTTACAAAGGTCCGCAACATTGGCATCATGGCTCACATCGATGCAGGCAAGACCACTACCACCGAGCGCATCCTGTACTACACGGGCGTGAACTACAAGATCGGTGAAACCCACGACGGTGCGTCGACGACTGACTGGATGGAGCAGGAGCAGGAGCGCGGCATCACCATTACGTCCGCGGCCGTCACTTGCTTCTGGGACAACAACCAGATCAACATCATCGACACCCCCGGGCACGTTGACTTCACGGTCGAGGTGGAGCGTTCGCTCCGCGTCCTCGACGGTGCTGTCGCGGTGTTCGACGGCAAGGAGGGCGTTGAGCCCCAGTCCGAGACCGTGTGGCGTCAGGCCGACAAGTACAACGTTCCGCGTATCTGCTTCGTCAACAAGATGGACAAGCTGGGCGCTGACTTCTACTACACGGTGCAGACGATCATCGATCGACTGAAGGCCACCCCGCTTCCCCTGCAGATCCCCATCGGCGCTGAGAACGACTTCATCGGCGTTGTCGACCTGGTCGAGATGAACGCCAAGGTGTGGCGTGGCGAGACCGGCTTGGGCGAGGCGTACGAGACGGAAGAGATCCCCGAGGACCTCAAGGAGAAGGCTGCTGAGTACCGCAACCAGCTTCTCGAGGCCGTTGCCGAGACGGACGATGCGCTCATGGAGCGTTTCTTCGCCGGCGAGGAGATCACCGTTCCGGAGATCAAGGCTGCGATTCGCAAGCTGACGGTCGCCGGCGAGGCGTACCCGATCCTCTGCGGTTCGGCGTTCAAGAACAAGGGCGTCCAGCCCATGCTCGACGCAGTCATCGACTACCTCCCGAACCCGCTTGACGTGGGCGCGATCGAGGGCAAGGACGTCCGCGACGAAGAGAAGATCATCGAGCGTCACTCCGACGCCACGGAGCCCTTCTCTGCGCTGGCGTTCAAGGTTGTTTCCCACCCGTTCTTCGGCAAGCTCACGTATGTGCGCGTCTACTCGGGACACCTCGAGTCCGGCGCCGCCATTCTGAACGCCACCAAGGACAAGAAGGAGCGCATCGGAAAGCTTTTCCAGATGCACTCCAACAAGGAAATGCCCGTCGAGACCATCTCAGCCGGTCACATCTACGCCGTTATCGGCCTCAAGAACACGACGACAGGCGACACGCTTTGCGACCCCGCGCACCCGTTGGTGCTCGAGTCCATGACGTTCCCCGAGCCGGTCATCGACGTCGCCATTGAGCCGAAGACCAAGGCCGACCAGGAGAAGCTGTCGCTAGCAATCCAGAAGCTCGCTGAGGAAGACCCCACGTTCCGCGTCAAGCTGGACGAGGACACCGGTCAGACCGTCATCGGCGGAATGGGCGAGTTGCACCTGGACATCCTGGTTGACCGTATGCGTCGTGAGTTCAACGTCGACGCAAACGTCGGTAAGCCGCAGGTTGCCTACCGCGAGACCATCAAGGGCATCGCGGAGAAGGTCGACTACACCCACAAGAAGCAGACGGGTGGATCCGGCCAGTTCGCAAAGGTTCAGGTCAGGTTCGAGCCGCTCGAGTCGGAAGAGGGCGAGCTCTACGAATTCGTCAACGCCGTCACCGGTGGTCGCGTTCCCCGCGAGTACATTCCTTCGATCGACGCCGGAATCCAGTCGGCCATGGAGCTCGGTGTTCTTGCCGGTTACCCCATGGTTGGCGTGAAGGCGACGCTTCTCGATGGCGCGTATCACGACGTTGACTCGTCCGAAATGGCATTCAAGATTGCCGGATCCATGGTGTTTAAGGAAGGCGTCAAGCGCGCCAAGCCCGTCATCCTGGAGCCCGTCATGGCCGTCGAGGTCCGTACGCCCGAGGAGTACATGGGCGAGGTCATCGGCGACATCAACTCACGTCGTGGTCAGATCCGCCAGATGTTGGAGGCCACCGGCGTGAAGGTGATTGATGCCCTCGTGCCACTGTCAGAGATGTTCGGCTATGTTGGCGACTTGCGTTCAAAGACGCAGGGTCGCGCGGTGTACTCGATGAGCTTCGACAGCTACGCTGAGGTCCCCAAGGCAGTCGCCGAGGAGATCATTGCAAAGACCCGGGGCGAGTAGTCCCACCGGTTGAAGTCAGAATAACCAAACGACCAGTAGGGAAGCTGCACGCCCCGTGATAGCCAACGGCTAGCACTAGACGTTAAGATTCACTACCCGAGTCTCTAAAACTAATCAGGAGGAAGCCCAAATGGGTAAGGCCAAGTTCGAGCGGACCAAGCCGCACGTCAACATCGGAACCATCGGTCACGTCGACCACGGTAAGACGACGCTGACCGCCGCCATCTCGAAGGTCCTGCACGATAAGTACCCGGACCTCAACCCCTTCACGCCTTTCGACCAGATCGACAAGGCTCCTGAAGAGCGCGAGCGTGGTATCACGATCAACATCTCGCACATTGAGTACGAGACCGCGACGCGTCACTACGCACACGTCGATGCCCCCGGCCACGCCGACTACATCAAGAACATGATCACCGGTGCTGCGCAGATGGATGGCGCAATCCTGGTGGTTGCCGCGACTGACGGTCCTATGGCCCAGACGCGCGAGCACGTTCTTCTTGCCAAGCAGGTGGGTGTTCCCTACCTGCTCGTCGCCCTGAACAAGGCCGACATGGTTGATGACGAAGAAATCCTCGAGCTCGTCGAGTTCGAAGTTCGCGAGCTGCTTAGCTCGCAGGGCTTCGACGGAGACAACGCTCCCGTCATCCAGGTGTCCGCACTCAAGGCACTTGAGGGCGACGAGGCTTGGGCTCAGAAGGTCTCCGACCTGATGGACGCGGTGGACGAGTTCGTCCCCGTTCCCGAGCGCGACATGGACAAGCCGTTCCTCATGCCGATCGAGGACGTCTTCACGATCACTGGTCGTGGAACCGTCGTCACCGGCAAGATCGAGCGCGGCAAGCTCAAGATCAACTCCGAAGTCGACATCATCGGCATCAAGGACACCCAGAAGACCACGGTCACGGGTATCGAGATGTTCCACAAGCAGATGGACGAGGCGTGGGCCGGCGAGAACTGTGGCCTCCTACTCCGCGGCACCAAGCGCGAAGATGTTGAGCGCGGACAGGTTGTGGTTGCTCCTGGCAGCACGACCCCGCACACCAACTTCCAGGGCAAGGCGTACATCCTCGACAAGAGCGAGGGCGGCCGTCACAACCCGTTCTACACGAACTACCGCCCTCAGTTCTACATTCGTACGACTGACGTCACCGGCGTCATCACGCTGCCCGAGGGCACCGAGATGGTTATGCCTGGCGACACCACTGAGATGACCGTTGAGCTGATTCAGCCCATCGCCATCGAAGAGGGTCAGGGCTTTGCAATCCGTGAAGGTGGCCGTACCGTCGGCTCCGGCACGGTGACCAAGATCATCAAGTAGATCGCTTAATTGCGTTCCCCAGATGCGGGGTCCGGCCTTCGCCGGGCCCCGCATCTGCGCGCTAACTGAAAGACGCCACCCTTCGTGTGAGGGGAGTTCGGGGTCACGGTTGGTGTGTCAGGAGGTTTTCTGGCATAATATTCAGGTTGCCTATTGCAGGCAGCCATCACACTCACCAACGACTCGTCGAGAGATCGACAAACCGCGCGTGCGAAGCAAATGAGCGACACGCCCGAGCGCGGGGGTCGGTGGTGATGACCACAGTTTTACGAGAGAAAAGGCAGAACCACGACATGGCGGGACAAAAGATCCGCATTCGACTGAAGAGCTACGACCACGAGGTCATTGACTCTTCAGCTCGCAAGATCGTCGAGACGGTCACGCGCGCCGGTGCTTCAGTAGTGGGACCCGTCCCGCTGCCCACCGAAAAGAACGTGTTCTGTGTAATTCGTTCGCCCCACAAGTACAAGGACAGCCGCGAGCACTTCGAGATGCGCACTCACAAGCGCCTCATCGACATCGTGGACCCGACGCCCAAGGCAGTCGACTCGCTCATGCGTCTCGACCTTCCGGCCGACGTCAACATCGAGATCAAGCTCTAACGAGCGTTTAAGGACTTCACTCATCATGACTACGACTTCCAATGCCCAGCGCACTGTTACCGCGCTGCTAGGTACGAAGCTGGGCATGACGCAGGTGTGGGACGCCGAGGGACGAGTTATTCCCGTCACGGTTGTTCAGGTAGACACCAACGTTGTGACTCAGGTACGGAACGCAGAGAAGGACGGCTACAGCGCCGTCCAGCTCGCTTTCGGTGCCGTTGACCCTCGCCGCGTTACCGCGCCGCTGAAGGGCCACTTCGACAAGGCAGGCGTTACGCCTCGCCGTCACGTCGCCGAAGTTCGCACTGCGAACGCGGCTGATTACACGCTCGGCCAGGAAATTGCTGCCGACGTGTTCGAGGTCGGCCAACTGGTCGACGCAACCGGCACCAGCAAGGGAAAGGGAACCGCGGGCGTTATGAAGCGCCACGGATTCCACGGCGTAGGCGCCTCCCACGGTGCTCACAAGAACCACCGCAAGGCCGGATCGATCGGTGGCGCTTCCACGCCGTCGCGTGTGTTCCAGGGCATGAAGATGGCCGGACGCATGGGTAACGACCGCAAGACCGTGCAGAACCTGCAGGTCCAGGCGATCGACCTCGAGCGTGGCCTGGTGCTGCTCAAGGGTGCCGTTCCCGGCAACAAGGGCGGCGTCGTACTCATCCGCTCCGCAGTGAAGGGCGCGTAACTGACATGTCAAACACTCAAACTGTCGATGTTGTCGACGCGAAGGGCAAGAAGGCCGGCACCGCCGAGCTTCCCGCCGAGATCTTCGACGTCGTCACCAACATCCCGCTGATCCACCAGGTTGTCGTCGCCCAGCGCGCCGCAGCCCGTCAGGGTACGCACGCCACTAAGACACGCGCACAGGTGTCCGGTGGTGGCCGCAAGCCTCACAAGCAGAAGGGAACCGGTCGCGCTCGTCAGGGCTCGATCCGTGCACCTCAGTTTGCCGGCGGTGGAATTGTCCACGGCCCGCAGCCGCGTGACTACTCGCAGCGCACTCCTAAGAAGATGAAGGCCGCCGCCCTGCGCGGTGCCCTCTCTGACCGGGCCCGTGCCGACCGCGTGCACGTGATCAAGAGCATCGTCTCCGGCGACGCTCCCTCGACCAAGAACGCTATCGCCGCAATCGCTGCGGTGACGGCCGGACGCCGCGCACTCATCGTGCTCGAGCGGACTGACGAGCTCGCCTGGATATCGTTGCGCAACGCGCCCGATGCTCACGCAGTCTCGGTCGGTCAGCTCAACACGTATGACGTGCTGATCAACGATGACATCGTGTTCACGGCAGCCGCGCTCGAAGCGTTCCTCGCAGGCCCCGCCAAGGGAGCATCGGCTAAGGCCGTTGCGACCGAGTCCGAGGCAGCCGCTCTCGAAGCGGAGGAGACCAAGTGAGCACTCTGAACAAGAACCCACGCGACATCCTTATCCGACCCATCGTGTCGGAAAAGAGCTACTCGCTCATGGACATGGGTAAGTACACCTTTGAGGTGGACCCCCGTGCCAACAAGACCGAGATCAAGATTGCCGTAGAGAAGATCTTCGGCGTGAAGGTGTCGTCGGTGAACACTATTAACCGTAAGGGCAAGACGCGCCGCACGCGCTTCGGCCTTGGCAAGCGTAAAGATGTCAAGCGCGCAATCGTCACCGTTGGTGGCGGCGAGGCGCTCGACATCTTCTCCGGCCAGGTCGGCTAGGTAAGGACAGGAATCACTCATGGCTATTCGTAAGTACAAGCCGACAACTCCGGGCCGTCGTGGCTCGTCTGTTGCCGACTTCGTTGAGGTGACTCGTTCCGAGCCCGAGAAGTCGCTGGTCCGCCCCCTTCACAAGAAGGGTGGCCGTAACAACACCGGTCGCATCACCACCCGTCACCAGGGTGGTGGCCACAAGCGTGCCTACCGCGTGATCGACTTCCGTCGTCACGACAAGGACGGCGTGCCCGCGAAGGTTGCTCACATCGAGTACGACCCGAACCGGACCGCCCGCATCGCGTTGCTGCACTACGCAGACGGCGAGAAGCGCTACATCATTGCTCCCGACAAGCTCCGTCAGGGTGACGCGATTGAGGCCGGCGCAGCAGCCGACATCAAGCCGGGTAACAACCTGCCGTTGCGCAACATCCCCGTCGGTACCGTGATCCACGCCGTTGAGCTCAAGCCCGGTGGCGGCGCAAAGATGGCGCGCTCCGCTGGCGCCTCGGTGCAGCTCGTTGCTAAGGAAGGCGTGTACGCCCAGTTGCGTCTGCCCTCCGGCGAGATCCGCTACGTCGACGCGCGTTGCCGTGCGTCGATCGGCGAGGTCGGTAACTCCGAGCAGTCGAACATCAACTGGGGTAAGGCTGGCCGCATGCGTTGGAAGGGCAAGCGCCCTACCGTCCGTGGTGTCGTCATGAACCCGGTGGACCACCCGCACGGTGGTGGTGAGGGTAAGACGTCCGGTGGACGTCACCCCGTCAGCCCTTGGGGAAAGCCGGAAGGCCGCACCCGTCGCAAGGGCAAGGAGAGCGACAAGCTCATCGTCCGTCGCCGTCGTACTGGCAAGAACAAGCGTTAAGGAGCCTGACTAATGCCACGCAGTCTAAAGAAGGGCCCCTTCGTAGACGACCACCTGCAGAAAAAGGTGGACGCCCAGAACGAGGCCGGAACGAAGAATGTCATCAAGACCTGGTCACGCCGCAGCGTGATCACGCCCGATTTCCTGGGACACACCTTTGCAGTGCACGACGGTCGCAAGCACGTTCCTGTGTTTGTGACGGAGTCGATGGTGGGACACAAGCTCGGCGAGTTTGCACCCACCCGCACGTTTAGGGGCCACATCAAGGACGACCGCAAGGGCCGCCGCTAAGGCGCCCCAGCGAAGGTAAGAGGAGTTTAGAGATGGAAGCCAATGCGCAAACGCGATACGTTCGCGTCACCGCTCAAAAGGCTCGCCGCGTCGTGAACCTGGTTCGTGGCAAGAACGCAGTCGAGGCTGTTGCCTCGCTGAAGTTCCAGCCCCAGGCTGTGTCCGAGGACGTGCGCAAGCTCATCCAATCGGCCATTGCAAACGCACGTTTTGGGGCCGAAAAGGCCGGCGAGCGTTTCGACGAGAACGAGCTATACATTAAAGCAATCACCGTGGACGAGGGTCCGACCATGAAGCGCATCATGCCGCGTGCTCAGGGTCGTGCCAACCGCATCCTGAAGCGGACGAGTCACCTCAACGTAACCGTGGCCACCCGTCAGGGCGCCGTTAAGGAAGGGGCCAACTAATGGGTCAGAAGGTTAACCCACACGGCTACCGCCTGGGCATCACGACCGACCACCGTTCGCGCTGGTTCTCGGACTCGACCAAGAAGGGCGAGCGCTACAGCGACTACGTGGGCGAGGATGTCAAAATCCGCAAGCTCATGTCAGAAGGTCTCGAACGCGCTGGTGTTTCGAAGGTTGAAATCGAGCGCACCCGTGAGCGTGTACGTGTGGACCTCCACACTGCTCGCCCCGGCATCGTCATCGGCCGCCGCGGCGCCGAAGCCGACAAGCTCCGTTCCAACCTGGAGAAGCTCACCGGCAAGCAGGTGCAGCTCAACATCCTCGAAGTCAAGAATGCAGAGATCGACGCTCAGCTCGTCGCACAGGGCATCGCAGAACAGCTCGCTTCGCGAGTTTCGTTCCGCCGCGCCATGCGCAAGGGCATGCAGTCCGCTCTCCGCGCCGGAGCTAAGGGCATCCGTGTCCAGTGCTCGGGTCGTCTGGGTGGCGCTGAAATGTCGCGCTCGGAGTTCTACCGCGAGGGTCGTGTGCCCCTGCACACGCTCCGTGCGAACATCGACTACGGCTTCTTCAAGTCCAAGACCACGTTCGGCATCATCGGCGTCAAGGTCTGGATCTACAAGGGCGATATGACCGAGAAGGAATGGGCTGCCGAGCAGGCCAAGAACCCTCGTCCGCAGCAGCGCGGTCGCGGCGACCGAGGCGGAGACCGTGGTCCCCGCACCGGCGGCGACCGAGGCCCTCGTTCGAGCGCACCCCGCACTGAAGCCCCCAAGGCTGACGCGCCCGCAGCAGCAGAGGCTCCTAAGGCCGACGCTGGGAAGGAAGGCAAGTAATGCTGATCCCTCGTCGTGTTAAGCACCGCAAGCAGCACCACCCCGGTCGTTCGGGACACGCTACCGGCGGTACCGAAGTTTCGTTCGGTGACTATGGAATCCAGGCCATCGAGCCGGCTTACCTGACCAACCGTCAGATTGAAGCAGCTCGTATTGCCATGACTCGTCACATCAAGCGTGGCGGAAAGGTGTGGATTAACGTCTACCCCGACCGTCCCTTGACCAAGAAGCCTGCCGAGGTCCGCATGGGCTCCGGTAAGGGTTCGACCGAGTGGTGGATCGCCAACATCAAGCCGGGTCGCGTTCTCTTTGAGATCGCCGGCGTTGATGAATCTCTTGCTCGCGAGGCTCTCAGCCGCGCGCAGCACAAGCTGCCCATGAAGACCCGCTTTGTGACCCGTGAGGGTGGTGACATCTAATGGCTATCGGTACCAAGAACCTCGCTCCGAGCGAGCTGGACGCGATGGAGAACGAGCGTTTGCTCGAGGAGCTCAAGAAGTCGAAGGAAGAGCTGTTCAACCTGCGCTTCCAGTCGGCAACCGGGCAGCTCGAGAACCACGGACGCCTCAAGGCGGTCAAGCGTGATATCGCCCGTATTTACACGATTCTGCGCGAGCGCGAGCTCGGCATTCGGACCGCTCCCGCGGCGAAGTCCGAGTAAGGATAAGAGACTATGTCGACTGAGAAGCAAACGACAGAGACGGAAGACCAGCGCGCGTTCCGCAAGACGCGCCGTGGCTACGTCACGTCGGACAAGATGGAAAAGACGATCACCGTCGAAGTTGAGGAGCGCGTCAAGCACCCTCTCTACGGTAAGGTGCTTCGTCAGACCACCAAGCTAAAAGCGCACGATGAGGCCAACACGGCCGGCATCGGCGACCTCGTTGTGGTGATGGAGACCCGCCCGCTATCCGCTTCAAAGCGGTGGCGCCTGGTCGAGATCGTCGAAAAGGCCAAGTAACTACGTTCGACCAGGCTCGCTTTAACGAGCGAGAACCAGACGACAGGAGACAGACATGATTCAGCAGGAGTCGCGACTTCGCGTCGCTGACAACACCGGTGCTAAGGAAATCCTTTGCATCCGTGTTCTCGGTGGCTCTAAGCGCCGCTACGCAGGCATCGGTGACACCATCGTTGCTACCGTCAAGGACGCAATTCCGGGCGGAAACGTTAAGAAGGGCGATGTGGTCAAGGCCGTCATCGTGCGCACCACCAAGGAGCGCCGCCGTCCCGACGGTTCCTACATCAAGTTCGACGAGAACGCTGCCGTGATCCTTAAGGGAGCCGACAGCACCGATCCTCGTGGAACTCGCATCTTCGGCCCGGTGGGCCGCGAGCTGCGCGACAAGAAGTTCATGAAGATCATTTCTCTGGCACCGGAGGTCATCTAATGGCGAAGATTAAGAAGGGCGACCTCGTTGTCGTCATCGCCGGCCGTGACCGCGGTCAGCAGGGCCGTGTGCTCGAGGTCAACACCGACACCGACCGCGTGATCGTGGAGGGTGTGCAGCGCGTTACTAAGCACATCAAGCCCGGCACGCGTCGTGACAACCAGGAGGGTGGCATCGTCTCAGTCGAGGCGCCGCTGCACATCTCGAACGTCATGCTCGTTGACCCCGAGACCAAGAAGGGAACCCGCGTGGGTTACCGTTCCGAAGAAGTCGAACGTGATGGCCGCAAGCGCACCCAGCGTGTGCGTGTTGCCAAGCGTTCCGGTAAGGACGTCTAATGGCTACCGAAACAACGATGCCGCGTCTCAAGGTCAAGTACCGCGAGAACATTGTGTCGACGCTCCAGGAGGAGTTCGCACACGCCAACGTCAACCAGGTTGCAGGCCTCACCAAGGTCGTCGTCAACATGGGTGTTGGCGACGCAGCCAAGGACTCCAAGCTGATCGTCGGAGCCATCGCGGACCTCACGGCCATCACCGGCCAGAAGCCGCAGGTCACGAAGGCACGCAAGTCGATCGCACAGTTCAAGCTGCGCGAGGGCCAGGAGATCGGCGCTCACGTGACGCTGCGAGGCGACCGCATGTGGGAGTTCCTCGACCGCCTGCTGTCAACCGCACTTCCCCGTATCCGCGACTTCCGGGGGCTTAGCCCCAAGCAGTTCGACGGCCAGGGCAACTACACGTTCGGTCTTACGGAGCAGTCGATGTTCCACGAGATCGACCAGGACAAGATCGACCGCGTGCGGGGCATGGACATTACCATCGTCACGACCGCGTCGACCGACGCCGAGGGCCGCTCGCTGCTGAAGCAGCTGGGCTTCCCCTTCAAGGAGAAGTAGACATGGCCAAGACTGCGCTGAAGAACAAGGCCGCGGGCAAGCAGAAGTTTGCCGTTCGCGCCTACACCCGATGCCAGAAGTGCGGACGTCCGCACTCCGTTTACCGTAAGTTCGGCCTCTGCCGCATTTGCTTCCGCGAGATGGCTCACGCAGGTGAGCTTCCCGGAATCACCAAGAGCAGCTGGTAACTACTACGCCGCAGGTCCGCTGGCGCGGAAACCACGACGAGGAAGAGTAAATCACTCATGACAATGACTGACCCCATCGCAGACATGCTGACGCGTCTGCGCAATGCAAACTCGGCTTACCACCAGACAGTGTCGATGCCGCACTCCAAGCTCAAGGCGAACATCGCCACGATGCTTGAATCAGAGGGCTACATCGCCGGTTCTACGGTTGCCGATGCGGAGGTGGGCAAGACGCTCACGCTCACGCTGAAGTACGGCCCCAACCGCGAGCGTTCGCTTGCTGGTCTCCGCCGTGTTTCGAAGCCCGGTCTGCGTGTATACGCAAAGTCGACGAACCTGCCTAAGGTTCTCGGCGGACTCGGCGTAGTCATCCTGTCCACCTCCTCCGGTCTGCTCACAGACCGTCAGGCTGAAAAGAAGGGCGTTGGCGGCGAAGTCGTCGCGTTCGTCTGGTAACCAGAAAGGTATTTAGCTATGTCACGCATTGGCAAAATCGCCGTTCCGGTTCCCTCCGGAGTGGACATCAACATCGACGGCTCAGCCGTGACGGTCAAGGGCCCAAAGGGCACCCTGAACCTGAACGTCAAGCAGCCCATCACGGTCGAGAAGGGCGAGGACGGCATCGCCGTTAAGCGCCCCAACGACGAGCGCATCTCTAAGTCGCTTCACGGTCTTACCCGCACGCTGATCGCCAACATGGTGACCGGAGTGACGCAGGGCTACGAGAAGAAGCTTGAGATTGTCGGTACCGGTTACCGCGTCGTTCTCAAGGGCACGGACCTAGAGTTCGCGCTCGGCTTCTCGCACCCGGTCATCGTGCCGGCACCCGAAGGCATCACCTTTGCGGTCGAGGCCCCCACCAAGTTCTCGGTGGCAGGCATTGACAAGCAGCAGGTGGGCGAGGTCGCCGCCAACATTCGCAAGATTCGCAAGCCTGAGCCTTACAAGGGCAAGGGTGTCCGCTACGCCGGCGAGCAGGTTCGCCGCAAGGCCGGAAAGACGGGTAAGTAAGCCATGGGTATTGCAATCAAGGGCAAGGGCAAGTCGGTTCAGCGTAAGCGCCGCCACTTCCGCCTTCGCAAGAAGATTTCCGGCACGACCGCGCGTCCCCGCCTCGTGGTGACGCGCTCCTCGCGCCACATGGTCGCCCAGATTGTCGACGACACCGTCGGCAAGACCCTGGTGTCCGCATCGACCCTCGAGGCCGATGTTCGTACGCTGGACGGCGACAAGACCGCTAAGGCTTCCAAGGTTGGTCAGCTTGTTGCTGATCGTGCCAAGGCTGCCGGCATCGACACTGTTGTGTTCGACCGTGGCGGAAACCAGTACCACGGCCGCGTTGCCGCGGTTGCAGACGGCGCCCGAGAGGGTGGCCTGGCTCTGTAGCCGGGACCACAACATTTAAGGAAATTTGATGGCTGAACAAAACAGCGGTCGCCGCGACAACAACCGTCGCGGCAATGAGCCGGAAAACAAGTTCATCGAGCGCGTCGTCACCATTAACCGCGTCTCCAAGGTCGTAAAGGGTGGTCGTCGCTTCAGCTTCACCGCTCTGGTGGTCGTTGGAGATGGCGAAGGTAACGTCGGCGTCGGTTACGGCAAGGCCAAGGAAGTGCCCGCCGCAATCTCGAAGGGTGTCGAAGAGGCGAAGCGCGCGTTTTTCCGCGTGCCTCGTATCCAGGGCACCATCCCTCACATCGTGCAGGGTGAGGCCGCCGCTGGCGTGGTCTTCCTCCGTCCGGCGTCTCCGGGTACCGGTGTAATCGCGGGTGGACCCGTGCGCGCCGTACTCGAGTGCGCAGGCATTCACGATGTGCTGTCCAAGTCTCTCGGTTCCTCGAACGCGATCAACATCGTCCACGCAACTGTGGACGCGTTGAAGCGCCTCGAGCGCCCCGAGGCCGTTGCCGCACGTCGCGGCAAGACGGTTGAAGAAGTAGCGCCTGCAGCCATGCTGCGTGCGCAGGCGGCGGGGTCGAAATAATGACTACTCTCAAGGTCACTCAGAAGAGGTCGGGCATCGGCACCAAGCCGCAGCACCGTGAAACTCTTCGCTCGCTGGGCCTTAAGCGCATCGGCGACACTGTCGTAAAGGAAGACCGTCCGGAAATTCGCGGCATGGTCGTAGCGGTGCGCCACTTGGTCACCGTGGAGGAGGTTGACTAATGGCTGACGAGAAGAAGCCCGCCGACAAGGCTGAGGCGACGAAGAAGCCTGCGGCTAAGACCGCTGCTGCTAAGAAGCCTGCGGCTTCGAAGGCTGCAGCTGACAAGCCCGCTGCCAAGAAGGCGCCTGCAAAGGCCGCTGCCAAGACTGAGGCTAAGAAGCCGGCTGCCAAGAAGGCTGCCGCCGACAAGCCCGCTGCGGAGAAGAAGGCACCTGCAAAGGCTGCCGCTTCGAAGGCTGCGGACAAGCCCGCTGCGGAGAAGAAGGCACCTGCAAAGGCTGCCGCTTCGAAGACCGCGGACAAGCCCGCTGCTAAGAAGGCTGCCGACGCTAAGGCCGAGGACGCTGCAGAGAAGGTCTCCACGCTGAAGATGCACCACCTGCGTCCCGCAGCTGGTTCACACAAGCGCAAGATCCGCGTTGGTCGCGGTGAGGGCGGTAAGCGCGGTAAGACCGCTGGTCGCGGTACCAAGGGAACCGGTGCTCGTTACCAGGTCCCCGAGCGCTTTGAGGGCGGTCAGACGCCCATCCACATGCGTATCCCGAAGCTGCGAGGCTTCCGGAGCCCGTTCAAGATCTATTACCAGGTCGTGAACGTGTCGCAGATCGAGGAGCTGTTCCCCAAGGGTGGCAAGATCACCAAGGCGGACCTCGTCGAAGCAGGCGCAGTGCGTAAGAACCAGCCCGTCAAGGTGCTGGGCGAAGGCCAGATCTCCGTCAAGGTGAACATCGTCGACGCAGAAAAGGTTTCGCAGTCCGCGAAGACCAAGATCGAAGCCGCTGGCGGCTCGGTCAACGAGGGCTAGAGTCGAGGCTGGGCCCGCTCCACGTGAGCGGGCCCGCTTCGGCTTTCTTCGTATTCCCTAGCCCGATATTGTGGAGGATTCATGCTAAGTGGCTTCTTGAGTGCCTTCCGCACTCCAGACTTGCGGAAGAAGATTCTCTTCACGCTGGGCATTATTGCTGTCTACCGGCTGGGTGTGGCTATTCCCACCCCCGGTGTTGACTACGGAAACGTGCAAGAGTGCATCAACTCGACTGCATCTAACAGCGCGTTCGCGATCCTGAACCTGTTCTCGGGCGGCGCGCTCCTACAACTTTCGATCTTCGCGCTCGGCATCATGCCGTACATCACCGCGTCGATCATCGTGCAGCTTCTGCGCGTGCTGATCCCTCACTTCGACTCGCTTCACCGCGAGGGCGCTGAGGGTCAGGCCAAGCTGACGCAGTACACGCGTTACATCACGGTCGGATTTGCAGCGTTGCAGTCCGCCTCGTACGTGACGCTGGCCAGAAACGACGTGTTCTTCCCTGGCTGCGCCCTGCCGATTATCCCGAATGACTCGTGGCAGATCATCGCGATGATGGTGCTGACCATGACCGCCGGAACTGTGTTTGTGATGTGGCTCGGCGAACGCATCACCGAGCGTGGCGTTGGTAACGGAATGTCGCTGCTGATCTTCACCTCGATCGCAGCCTCCTTCCCCGGCACCGTCAGTGCCATCTGGAACTCCTCCAACGGCGTGAGCAACATGGTCATCGTGGCGATCATGGTGGCTGTGGTGATCTCCGTGGTGGTGTTCGTGGAACAGTCCCAGCGACGCATCCCGGTCCAGTACGCGAAGCGTATGGTCGGCCGAAAGATGCTGGGTGGATCCTCCACGTACATCCCGTTGAAGATCAACATGGCGGGTGTGATCCCGGTGATCTTCGCTACGTCGCTGTTGACGCTTCCCACTGTGATCATTCAGTTCTCGGGCGACGACCCCTCGAACTGGGTCATTTGGTTGCGCGATAACCTCGCAGCCCCAGGAACGCCGCTCAACATCGCGTTCTACACGTTGCTGATCGTCTTCTTCGCGTACTTCTACACGGCCATCACGTTCAATCCGGACGAGGTTGCGGACAACATGAAGAAGTACGGTGGTTTCGTGCCAGGGATCCGTCCCGGCAAGCCGACCGCCAACTTCCTGAGCTACGTGCTTTCGCGCATCACCAGCGCCGGCGCGCTCTACCTCGCGATCATTGCGTTGATCCCGACCATCATGTTTGTCACGATGGGCCTCAACACCAATATTCCGTTTGGTGGGGCCTCGATCCTCATTCTGGTCGGCGTCGGACTGGACACGGTCAAGCGCATCCAGTCCCAGCTCGAGCAACGTCACTACGAAGGGTTCTTGAAGTAATGAGAGCAGTCCTACTCGGTCCCCCCGGAGCAGGCAAAGGAACGCAGGCCGCTCGGTTGGCTGAGCGTTTCGGTATTCCCGCGATTTCGACCGGAGATATCTTCCGCGCGAATGTCAAGGGCGGCACCGAACTCGGGCGCGCAGCGCAGGAGTACATGTCGGCCGGAGCTTTGGTCCCCGACGAGGTGACGAACGCAATGGTTCGCGATCGGCTCGCTCAGGACGACGCGCGCAAGGGCTTCCTTCTCGACGGTTATCCCCGTAACCCGGACCAGGGCGTAGAGCTCGACACGATGCTCAGCGACTTAGGCGTCAGGCTCGACGCGGCGATCGAGATCACCGCGGATATCGACGAGGTGACGAAGCGACTGTTGAAGCGCGCTCAGATCGAAGGACGTGAGGACGACACCGAGCCGGTGATTCGCAAGCGACTCGAGATCTACGCGACATCCACCGCCCCGTTGACCGCGTACTTCGAGGGACGCGGCCTGTTAGTACAGGTTGACGGCATGGGCGACGTCGACGACGTCACCGCGCGCTTGATCGCCGCAGTCGACAGCGAGTAGCTTCTCAGCGTGAGCGACCGGATCGAGTACAAGACGCCGGCTCAGATGCGCGTGATGGCGCGCGCGGGCCTCGTGGTCGAGAGCGCGTTGGCGGCCGCGAAACAGGCGGCAGTAGTAGGCGCGTCCACCTTCGATATTGACGCCGCAGCCGCAATGGCCATCGCCGATGGTGGCGCTACTTCCAATTTCCTGGGCTATCACGGCTTCCCAGCATCGTGCTGCGTCTCGGTGAACGACGAAGTTGTCCACGGGATACCGGGGACGCGCGTCATCGAGGACGGCGACGTGGTGTCGATCGACTGCGGCGCGATCATTGACGGTTGGCACGGCGATAGCGCCGTCTCGTTTATCGTGGGAACTCCCAAGTCAGAGCGCGACGTGTCGCTCGTCGAGCAGACGCGCCGTTCCCTTTTTGCCGGAATCGCCGCCCTCGCAACCGCTTCGCGGCTGGGCGAAGTCTCCGCCGCGGTAGAGGACGTGGCCGAGGCCGCGGGTCTCTTCCCCCTCGAGGGGTACGTCGGCCATGGCATCGGGACCGCGATGCATCAGGCCCCCGACGTCATGAATTACCGGACGCGCTCTCGCGGCGCCAAGGTAAAGCCCGGGATGTGCATCGCGATAGAGCCGATGCTGGTCGTCGGCACCGGGGACTCAAACACGCTCGCAGACAACTGGACCGTGATCTCTGCCGACGGCACTCGCGCGGCACACTGGGAACACTCCATTGCGGTTCATGAGGACGGCATCTGGGTCCTCACTGCGACTGACGGCGGCGCGGCCGGTCTCGCGGAGTTCGGCGTAGTACCCACACCCCTGCCGTAGTCCTGGAAGTAAACTCAACAGTCGCTTTGGCTAGCCTCTGAGCAAGAGACTATACGTGGGTGGTTCCGCACAAAAAATCCCTGGTTGAAGTCTAGAAGTCAACTCGCTGGCCTGCTAATGTTTGTAGGGTTGCGACTGTGTTCGCGCGACATCTATTCCTAAAAAATCATCAACCACTCCAATGAGGGACGTCTCAAATGAAGATTTACCGTATCCCGGCTGCCGCTGCCGCGATTGCACTTGGCTTGTCGGCATCCGTCGCGATCGCGTTCCCGGCCGCGGCCGCTGACAATTACGTGGTGGACGGTGACATCAGCACCGAGGGCGACAGCTACCCCAGTTACCCCGACGCTACCTGGTTCACCGGGAACCCGCAGCCCGCCGTCGCGCCTGCATTCACGGAGGATGGCTTAGTGCTGACCGGCCAGACTCAGCTCCTCTACGGGGATGCGGCTGAGCCCATCACGGGTGATGACTTTATTGCGCTGGTTGCCGGCGCAGCCGTGGTTGCTGACGGGACCTGGAACTTCCAGATTCCCGTCTTTTTCGATGGTGAGACTCCTGACTACTTCACTACGTTCCGCCCGACGGCGCCCAACACGATCGGCGACGAGTGGATCACTAGCCAAGATCTGCCGGACTTCGACGCGGGATCCACTATGACCACGGATGAAATTGCCTACCTGATCGACGACGCTATTGAGTTTGGGTTGACTCCCGTGGTGCTCGCGCACGGTGTATTCGTGGATGAAGGGTCAACCGCGACAGTAAAGTCCATCACTTGGGCTGGCAACACCAGCTTTTTCACACCCGAGTCCGAGACCCCCGTGGCGACGCCCTCTCCTGAGGCCCCCGTGGTGACGCCACCTGCATCTGGAACCCCTGCCCCCCCCGCGTCTGCGGTCGAGGGCGAGGCGACGTTCACCGGCTAGTCGAAATAGTTTCATGCGCCGGGGGCGCCCGTTCCGTCGACGACGGGCGGGCGCCCTCGCCATGTGAGAATGTCAAGGTATCGCGTCGAGCCGTGAGGGCACTCCAACAACAAAGGACTAACCGTGTTTATCCAACGACACCTGCTGGTCATACCGCTCGGCTTTGCTCTCTTGTTGGCCGGATGCTCGTCATCCATTCCTGAGCTTGCCGCGACGGCCACGGCCGTACCGACGCCCGTCGCTACGCCTATCTCTGATGCGCCTTCACCGTCACCATCGGCAACGGTTGCCATCAACACCGCGGGCCAGGTCGCGACGGTGCTCGGGGACTCCATCGTTCCGCTCGACGCGCCGGACGGTGAACCCGTCACTGAGCTCACCAACCCCATGCGCGAAGGGGTGCCGCTCGTTTTCTACGTTGTGCAGCAGGACGGCGACTGGATTGAGGTCCAACTCCCCATCCGCCCCAACGGTGCCACGGGCTGGGTGCGAGCCTCCGACGTGACTCTCAACTCACTCACATATGCGCTGACCGCATCGATCGACGATCGCACCGTTACTCTCACCAAGGACGGCGAGGAGGTCCGGACGTTTGACGTTGCGATCGGTACGGGGGATACGCCCACCCCTACGGGCGACTTCTTCATTACCGAGTTACTTATCCCCACGAACGAGGGCTACGGCCCCTACGCGTTCGGCCTCTCGGCGTTCTCAGATGTCCTCAATAGCTTTGGCGGAGGACCGGGACAGATTGGCTTGCACGGGACGCCGGATGCGGACAGCATCGGGCGGGCGGCAAGCCACGGATGCATTCGTCTGTACAACGAGGACATCACGTATCTCGCGGAGATTCTTCCCCTCGGGACACCAATCACCATCGCCTGATGAAAATGCGCCCCTGCGAGGGCGCGTGACTTCGAATGTTTACATGCCCGCGACGCGGGCGCAATCCCGATGCCCTAGATTGCGTATCAAGACGGACTTACGATCCGACGTGCCGCGACTTGGGGGGTGTGGGGATGGCAAGAGGCTTCTCCTACGCGCCAGGCTCGAGTCCGGACGTCGTCGCAGCGCAAGCGGAGGAAGTTTCGCGGGCCGACATCCTTGAGTTCGGCTCGTCAAATAACAAGTTGGTGCGGGAGGCGATCGCCGCGCGTGCCGACTGCCCGCTGGGAGTGTTGGTGGGGCTAGCCCACGATCATGTTGGCGCGGTGCGCGTCGCGGTGGCGTCGAACCCGACCGCGTCGCAGACCATCCTCGACTATCTGAGCGCGGACCGCAGCGTCGATGTGCTGATGGCGCTGCTGTCGAACCCGAGCATCCCCACGGACTTGGTCAGGCAACTCGCCCTGCACCGTAAGTCAGCCGTGCGCAGGGCTGCAACGGAGCGGCTCAACTCCCCGGAACACGCAGCTGACGCAGTGGAGGACGAACACAACCCAGAGCTGCGCGACCGCGGGTTCGAACCCCTTGGCGGTGGGGACCAGGTGCCGCCCGCGCTGGCACTCCCGGCGGCTGAGGGAGCGCCGGGAATCTGGGCGACGGTACAAGAGCCACCTGCCGGGGCATCGTCCTTCCACCCGTGAGGTGGGGCGACACCGCCCGCTAGAGCGCGAGGCGGAGCGACCAGCGTCCGTCCGAACTTGTCGCCGTATCTTCACTCGGCGTCTATGTCGCCGCAACCGGAGATTCACCTGGGCCTCGTAACGTCGTGAGCCACGGACCCGGGAGTGGTGACAATGGCGCACGACACAGGCTCATGGTCGCGCGCCTTCATGGCGAGCACGGGCATGTCCCTTAGCCAGAATGCCGACAATCAGCGAGCGACGAGCCCCGAGTGGCACGAAGCCATCAACCCCGACCTCGACAGGGCCCGGCTCATGGAACTAGCGACGTCCCGCAGTACCGCCATCAGAGAGGCGATCGCGAGCAGGAGCGACTGTCCGCTGGGGGTGTTAGCCGCGTTGGCCCACGACCACCGCACGTCGGTGCGCTGCGAGGTAGCCGCTAACCCCAGCATGCCGCGGGCGATCGCCGAGGTCCTCATGAGGGATCGCGACGCGAGCGTTCTGAAGGCGATCGCCCGTAACGACGCGGCGCCGCAGGACGTAGTCGCGTTCCTGGCCGCGCATCGCAAGGAGGATGTGCGGCGGGTGGCCTCCAAGCGGCGCACTGCGGAGGAGGCGGCAGAGACTCTTACCCACCTCACGATGCCGGAGCCAGAAGGGCGCCCGGAGCGCCCGGCAGCTACCTTTGCGCCGCGCCCTGACGTGCGAGCAACCGTGCCCGGCGTGTCGGCCGGGGCGCGTAGAAGTACTTCGTTTCTGCCTGTTACTCGCTGACCCACGATCTGGCCAGCGGGCCTATAAGGGAACGCGGTATGCGTGCTATGTCGGAAATTTCACACCAATTCTGATTTGTCGGCCCATGCGGCGTATGATGGATCTACCTGCAGCGGAGGGGGAGCAACGATGGTCTTGGACTACATGTCTACGCGCGACGCATCGGAAGATGTCCTGCGCGCCCGCGACCCTCAGATCACCGGCCCGGAATTGATGCCCCTCGCGGTACACCGGGATCCACTGGTGCGCGCCGCAGTCGCGGCTCGCAGTGACTGCCCCCCCGGCGCACTGATCTCGCTTGGGCACGACCACCAGTTGGTAGTGCTCGAGGCGCTTATCTTGAATCCCAAGACCCCGTCTTCGGTGATCAGGAACCTCGCGGACAGCCGCACCCAGCGAGTTGCGGACCTAGCCGTTCAGCGTCTTCGCAACAGTTTTCGCTAAAATCCAGAGCGGATGTCCCGGTAGCCGGGACCTCGAGGTTGAGCAGTGCTCCCGCATGCCGTATAGTTATTCCTCGGGTGTTTTTGCGCGCCCGAATGCACTGTCAACCAACGTTAGCGGAGTTTATGGCCAAGAAAGACGGCGTCATTGAGGTCGAAGGCAGCGTGGTCGAGGCATTGCCGAACGCGTCGTTCCGTGTGGAACTGACAAACGGTCACCTCGTCCTAGCCCACATCTCAGGCAAGATGCGACAGCACTACATCCGGATCCTCCCAGAGGACCGCGTGGTGGTCGAGTTGAGCCCCTACGACCTGTCCCGCGGCCGTATCGTCTACCGCTACAAGTAATCGTCGTCGCTGGCGTGTTCAACACGTTTGCGTCCCGACGGCGAAGGAAAGAACCATGAAGGTTAAGCCCAGCGTCAAGCCCATCTGCGAAAAGTGCAAGGTGATTCGTCGTAATGGCCGAGTTATGGTCATCTGCGAGAACCTGCGCCACAAGCAGCGTCAGGGCTAGACAAAAAAGAAGACCGCGTTTAGTCACCGTCCTCGGACGGAACCCCCGGCTCGGAGGCCGAGGCCCGCAATAGAAAAGCGGGAGGACTAGGCGTCAGACCTCCGACTACTAATGGAGTAGAAGAATGGCACGTATCGTTGGTGTCGACCTTCCGCGCGACAAGCGCATGGAGATCGCCCTTACTTATATCTATGGCATCGGCCACACCCGTTCACTGCAGATCCTCGCCGCCACTGGCGTGAGCGCTGATCTGCGAGTGAAGGATGCTGGCGACACCGAGCTGGTCGCGCTTCGCGAGTACATCGAAGCGAACTTCATGGTTGAGGGTGACCTCCGCCGCGAGACCGCAGCCGACATCCGCCGCAAGGTGGAAATCGGTAACTACCAGGGCCTGCGCCACCGTCGCGGCATGCCGGTGCGCGGTCAGCGCACCAAGACCAATGCGCGTACCCGCAAGGGCCGCAAGAAGACCGTCGCCGGAAAGAAGAAGTAAGCCATGGCAGCTCCCACGCGCAAGCCGCGCAAGAAGATCAAGAAGACAGTTGCTCACGGTCAGGCTCACATCAAGTCGACCTTCAACAACACGATCATCTCCATCACGGACCCCTCGGGTGCTGTGGTGTCGTGGTCGTCGTCCGGCCAGGTTGGCTTCAAGGGTTCGCGCAAGTCGACCCCTTACGCCGCTCAGATGGCAGCAGAGGCCGCAGCTCGCCGCGCACAGGATGCCGGTATGAGCAAGGTCGACGTCTTCGTCAAGGGCCCCGGCTCAGGCCGCGACACCGCGGTCCGTTCGCTGACGGCAGCCGGCCTCGAGGTGACTTCCATCAAGGACGTCACTCCTCAGGCTCACAACGGTTGCCGCCCGCCCAAGCGTCGCCGCAACTAGTCGTGTCGTTTAGGGACGCCTCGCGGCGACCCTAAGCAATCGTCGGGGCAGGGCCGCCGGTGCTGTTCGTCAGTGCCGGCGCCCCTCGCCCCAACCTCCAACTTCAGAACTTAGACCCTGACTGAGACAGATCCTCGGCAGGAACCTCGAGCATCAAATAGCGGGTGCTCGGAAAGGAAAGAACCGTGCTGATCGCACAGCGTCCAACGCTGACCGAAAAGGTCATTTCGGACAACCGTTCGCAGTTCTCCCTCAAGCCGCTCGAGCCGGGCTTTGGCTATACCCTCGGAAACTCCCTCCGCCGCACGCTGCTGTCGTCGATTCCTGGCGCAGCAGTCACGTCGGTTCGTTTCGATGGCGTTCTCCACGAGTTCACCACGATCGAGGGTGTGAAGGAAGATGTCACCGAGATCCTCCTGAACCTCAAGACCCTGGTTGTCTCCTCGGAGAACGACGAGCCCGTAGTGATGTACCTGCGTAAGTCCGGCGCTGGCGCCGTGACCGCAGCAGACATCGCGCCCCCGGCCGGCGTTGAGATTCACAACCCCGAACTACACATCGCAACCTTGAACTCGAAGGCGAAGTTCGAAGTCGAGCTCACCGTTGAGCGTGGACGTGGCTACGTGCCCGCCGCTCTCAACAAGAGCTACGACGCAGAGATCGGACAGATTCCGGTCGACTCGATCTACTCGCCCGTTCTCAAGGTGACGTACAACGTGGTGGCGACTCGCGTCGCTCAGCGCACCGACTTCGACGAGCTCATCATCGACGTGGAGACCAAGTCCTCCATCTCGGCACGTGACGCGCTCGCTTCGGCCGGCTCGACGCTGGTAGAGCTCTTCTCCCTCGCACGTGGCCTCAACGAGGCCGCTGAGGGTATCGAGATTGGCCCGTCGGATTCCGATGAGTCGCTCGAGGAGGACTACAACCAGCCCATCGAGGAGTTGAACCTGACTCAGCGTTCGTACAACTGCCTCAAGCGCGAGGGCATCCACACCGTGGGCGAGCTCACTGCACGTAGTGAGACTGACCTCATGGACATCCGTAACTTTGGTCAGAAGTCGATCACCGAGGTGAAGGAAAAGCTCGCAGAGCTGAGCTTCTCCCTCAAGGACGGTGGCGTCGAGTATGACGGCACCTCCGCGGCCGGTGTGTACTTCTCCGGTAGCGAAGAATAATCAAGGAGAACACCCAACATGCCTACCCCCACTAAGGGCGCCCGCCTCGGCGGCAGCCCGGCCCACCAGCGTCACATGCTGGCGAACCTGTCGCAGAGCCTGTTTGAGCACGGTCGCATCACGACCACGCTCACTAAGGCGAAGCGCCTTCAGCCCCACGCTGAGCGTCTTGTGACGTTTGCTAAGCGGGGCGACCTCGCGTCGCGCCGCAAGGTGATGGGAGTTATCCCGGACAAGTCCGTGGTGCACACCCTGTTCACCGAGATCGGCCCCGGCTTCGCCGACCGTGACGGCGGTTACACCCGAATCACCAAGATTGGTTTCCGCAAGGGCGACAACGCTCCCCTCGCAGTGATCGAGCTCGTTGAATTCGGCACGCCCGCCAAGAAGGCAGTCTCCAAGGAGGCCGAGAAGGCCACCAAGAAGGCTGCTCCCAAGAAGGCAGCCAAGAAGGACGACGCAGTCGCTCCCGAGGCCGCGCACGCCGACGCTCCCGCTGAGGGCGCTGAGGACGTGACGGCTCCCGTGACGGACATTGCAGCCGACCACGCCGAGGCACCCGCTGAGGGCGCCGAGGTTGCCGAGGGCAACGAAAAGTAACAACGATTACGCGCGGCGTTAGTCGCATGTTCGTACAAGGCGGATTCTCATGACCGAGCTGGATTCCAGTGACGTCGTGAGGGTCCGCCTTGACTTTTCTTACGACGGTTCAGACTTTCAGGGCTGGGCTGCCCAGCCCGACTACCGGACCGTCCAGGGCGTCATGGAGGCTGCGCTGGCCCAGGTAATCCGGCGCACCGGCCCTCTGCGACTCACCGTGGCCGGCCGCACCGACGCGGGCGTTCACGCTCGCAACCAGGTGGCTCACGTGGACATGCCGCGGTGGGCGTGGGAGCGCTGCACGAGCCGCACGGTCACCGACCCCATCGTGGCGCTGCGCTACAAGCTGTGGAGCGTGCTTCCTCGGGACATCGTGATTAACACCATCTCCATCGCGCAGCCGGGCTTCGACGCACGGTTCTCCGCCATGGCGAGACGCTATACCTACCGGATCAGCGATCGGCCGGATACTCGCGACCCCCTGCGTCGCAGCCACGTCTATTGGAACCGCAAGGCGCTCGACATAGACCGCCTCAACACCGCGGCACTGGCGGTCACCGGGCTACGTGACTTCGCCCCCTACTGCCGCCCCCGCGATTTCGCGACGACCATTCGCGAGCTGCACCGGTTCTCGTGGGAACGACCGGAGGCGGGACCGGACGAGGGGCTCGTGGTGGCCACTCTCGAAGCAGATGCTTTCTGCCACTCCATGGTGCGCTCGCTCGTGGGCGCGGTCAAGGACGTCGGCTCCGGTCGCCGTGACCTGGCCTGGCTGGCCTCTCACGACGAGTACAGCGAGCGCTCGCCGGCGGTATCCGTCGTGCCTCCGCACGGCCTGATCCTCGAGTCGGTGCAGTACCCAGACGACGCTGAAATGGCGGCGAGAGCAGAGGCTACTCGCCGCAGACGGGTCCTGGATTGACCGACTCGCGATTCAACCGGTATGCTAGACCCTCGTTGTGCGTTCTACGTGGAATGGTGTGAATCCCACTCGCCTACCCCTCGGACCCGCCGACCGGAAACTTGCGGTAATTCGTTACCGCCCCTCAGATCAGATAAGAGAAGGCTCTCAAGTGCGCACGTATTCTCCCAAGCCGGGTGACCTTACCAAGAACTGGTACGTCATCGACGCTACTGACGTGGTCCTCGGTCGTCTGGCCTCCCAGGCCGCTACGCTGCTCCGCGGCAAGCACAAGGCGACTTTTGCCCCCCACGTTGACTCAGGTGACTTTGTCATCGTCATCAATGCCTCAAAGGTGTCCCTCTCGGGCGCCAAGCTCACGGACAAGATGGTTTACCGCCACTCTGGTTTCCCGGGCGGCCTTAGCGCTGTTCCGATCGGTGAGCTCCTCGAGAAGAACCCACAGCGCGTAATCGAGAACGCGGTCAAGGGCATGTTGCCCAAGACCAAGCTCGGTGACGCTCAGCTGACCAAGCTCAAGGTCTACGCAGGCTCCGACCACCCCCACGCCGCGCAGCAGCCGCAGGCATTCGAGATTTCCCAGGTCGCGCAGTAGCGCGGAGAAGAAGGACTGACTAGTGGCAGAAGACACGACGACCGACGTCGAGACCGTGACCGAGAACGAAGCCGAGACTGACGCGCCTACCGAGTACACCTCGGAATCCGCGCCCGAGCGTGGAAAGGGCACTTCAAACATTGCCCCCGGCGCAGCTGTCGGCCGTCGTAAGCAGGCAATCGCCCGTGTACGCCTAGTTCCCGGTACCGGGCTCTGGGTGATCAACGGTCGTGACCTCGCTAACTACTTCCCCAACAAGGTGCACCAGCAGATCGCGAACTCACCGTTCGCGCTGCTCGACATCGAGGGTAAGTTCGACGTGCACGCACGTATCGGCGGCGGTGGACCCTCGGGTCAGGCCGGAGCCCTTCGCCTCGGCGTCGCTCGTTCGCTGAACCAGATCGACGAAGAGACCAACCGCGCGGCTCTTAAGAAGGCTGGCTACTTGACTCGCGACGCTCGCGTCGTAGAGCGCAAGAAGGCCGGTCTCAAGAAGGCCCGTCGCGCACCTCAGTACTCGAAGCGCTAACCAACAGCGCATGCCGCGCTTATTCGGAACCGACGGAGTTCGGGGACTCGCTAACCGCGATATCACCGCCGAACTCGCCGTCGACCTCGCCGTCGCTGCCGCCCACGTATTGGCGGAGCGCGGCGAGTTTTCCGGACACCGTCCCCGAGCCATTGTTGGCCGGGACACGCGTGTATCCGGGCAGTTCCTGAGCGCGGCGGTGTGCGCTGGACTCGCGTCGGCAGGTATCGACGTCCTGGACGTTGGAGTACTTCCAACTCCGGGCGTCGCCTACCTCACGGGCGCGCTGGAGGCCGACTTGGGCGTAGTGCTCTCGGCCTCTCACAACCCGATGCCGGACAACGGCATCAAGTTCTTCGCCCGCGGCGGACACAAACTCGACGACGCGGTCGAGGAGTCAATCGAGGGTCGCCTTGGTGAAGAGTGGGACCGCCCGACTGGCGCGGACGTAGGCACCATCGCCGACGCGAGCGAGTACGGCAGCCGCTACGTGAACCACCTTGTGGGCGCGGTTGCGACTTTTGCCGGCGCCCCGAACCCGCTCGATGGGCTATCCATCGTCGTGGACGCGGCTCACGGAGCCGCGAGCGTGGTGGGTCCCGCAGCCCTTACGGCAGCAGGCGCGACTGTGCACCTGATCAATGCCGAGCCCGATGGCTACAACATCAATGACGGGGTCGGATCGACGCACCTCGAGGGCCTCCAGTCCGCAGTGCGCGAGCACGGCGCGGACTTTGGCGTGGCCTTTGACGGCGACGCGGACCGCTGCCTCGCGGTAGACGGCGAAGGCGACGTCGTCAACGGCGACGAGATCATGGGCCTGCTAGCCCTCGCCATGAACGCCAACGGCACCCTCTACCACTCCACTCTGGTCGCTACCGTAATGAGCAACCTCGGCCTCCACCGCGCGATGCGCGAGGCGGGGATCGACATCGTGGAGAGCGCGGTGGGAGACCGGTACGTTCTCGAGGCGATGCGCGAGGGCGGATACACGCTCGGTGGCGAGCAGTCCGGACACGTGATCGTGTCAGAGTTTTCGACTACGGGCGACGGAGTCCTCACCGCGCTGCTGATGGGCGCTCAGGTCAGGGCCGGCGGGTCGCTGCGCGAGCAGTGCTCGACGATTCTCGCGCTTCCGCAGGTATTGGTCAACGTGCCAGGCGCGGACCGCTCCCGAGTGAACACAGACGTGGTGTTGCAGGACGCGGTAGCCGCGGTTCGCAAGGAGCTAGGCCTCGACGGGCGCGTGCTGTTGCGCTCATCCGGCACCGAACCGCTCGTGCGCGTCATGGTCGAAGCGGCCACCAAAGTGGACGCTCAACGTCACGCCGACACGCTTGCCGCGGTTGTTGCTGACAGACTGTGCGTGTGAATAACCTCTGGGACTGGATGATCCACTTCGGCTCGAAAGTCGAAGTGTTGGTGCTGACGTGGAGTGAGTCACTCTGGATCTATCCCGGTCTCTTTATGGTGTCCCTCATCGACGCCATTTTCCCCTTGGTGCCGAGTGAGTCCGTGGTCATCGCCACCTCCGTCACCGCCGCATCGGAGGGCAACCCGCTCCTCATCGGCATTTTCCTGGCCGCGGCCTGCGGGGCCTGGTGCGGAGATCAGATTGCCTACCTTATTGGGGCCAAGATCGACGTTCGCAAGATCGGGCTCTTTAAGCGTGAGCGCTGGCGACGCAGCCTGGACTGGGCGGAGACAAAGCTCGAGACGCGCGGATCCACCTTCATTATTGCCGCCCGTTTCATACCGATGGGCCGCGTGGTCGTGAACCTGATGGCCGGCGCCCTCCACTACCCCCACCGTCGCTTCATGGCGATCGACGGCGTGGCGGTAGTCATCTGGGCCGGCTGGGGAATCCTGCTCGGCACCGTTGCCGCTTCCATCTTCAAGGACAAGCTGCTGCTATCGATTGTCGTGGGAATCGTGGGCGGAACAGTGCTCGGGATTCTTGTCGACAAGTTGCTGAGCAAGCTCGGCTTCGGCACCGCTGCGCTACCGGACCTGGCGGGCCAGATCGAGGTCGAGACCGAGGAACAGCGGGTGGCGAGGATTGCGGCTCGTCGGGAGGCTCGCCAGGAGAATCGCGCTCGCCGCCACGACGGCAGCGTACGGGACGACGTGGGCGACGATGCCCCTGCTCGCGACGGTGAACCTGGTGCCCACGACGACGACCGGCCGATGGACGAGTCGGTCGACGCCGACCTGCCTGGGGACGAGCGCCCCGGCGACGATCCGGATCCGCGCCAGTAGCCCAGGGCCACACCCTCGGAGCCAGTACCGCATCGCGGGTGGTTCGGACGAGATAGCGCAAACCAAGGCCGGGAGGCTCAGCGCCGCATCGGTTGTCGGGAAGCTACGAACTGCGGCTAGCGCCGCGCTGGCCGGCTCGACGCAGGCTGCCGTCAGTTGGTGTTGGACTCGCGCCCGACTGCCGCGTTTTCCTGCTCTGCGGCGGGCGGCCGAAGCGGCCGGAGGTGCGCCGGCTTGACGAAGAAGAACGCCATCACGGCTCCGAGCACGATGACGGCAGCGGGCAGGTAGAGCGTCTCGCTCATCGCGGTGGTGAAGCCGTCCTTGAGCGCGTCCGGCAGCTCGCCGAGTCCTGAGGACTCTCCCGCCAGCGAGGGCGAGGGCAGGTTCGCCGCTAGCCTGCTGGCCATTAGTGTGGCGATGGCCGCGGACCCGAGCACCGCTCCCACCTGACGCGTGGTGTTGTAGACGCCGGATCCCGCGCCCGCGGCCTCCATCGGCAGGTTGCGGGTCGCTGTAGAGGAGATCGGCCCCCACATGAACGCGCTGCCTATCCCCAGGATGGTGGGCGGGATGAGGAGCCAGCCAATCTCGATGGTGGGGGAGAACATCGCCGCCGTCAGCCACAGCGACAGGGCGACTAACAGCATGCCTGGCACCACCAGGTAACGCGGGTGGACGGCGTCGGTCAGTTTGCCTGCGAGGCGTGCGAGCACCAGCGTCATGAGGGCTGTGGGCACGGTCATGAGGGCGGTCTGAGTGGGGGACAGGCCGCGTACTACCTGGAAGAAGTAGACCATCGGAATGAACATCGCCGTGATGGAGAAACCCACGGTGCTGATGGTGGCGTTCGCGAGCGAGAAGTTGCGGTCCTTGAATAGGCCCAGCGGCAGCAGGGGCTCATTTTTGTTGACCCGCTGCCACCAGATGAACAGGGCGATGGTCACCAACCCGGTGCCGATCGAGGCCCAGACCCAGCCGTTCCAGTCGTTCTCGGTGCCCTCTTGCAGCCCGAACACCAGCAGGAACATTCCCGCCGACGACAGGGCGATGCCCAGCCAGTCCATCCTGTGCACGTGTGTCTCCAGGTTGGGGACCAGGCGCCAGGCGAGGACAAACGCCACCACGCCGATGGGCACGTTGACGAAGAAGATCCACTCCCAGCCGGGTCCGTCGACCAGCACGCCACCCAGCAGCGGACCCACCAGAGTGGCCACGCCAGCTGTCGCGCCCCACAGGGCCATCGCGGTGCCGCGCTTAGCGGACGGGAAGGTGCGGGTGATCACCGCCATGGTCTGCGGCGTCATCAGGGCGGCACCCAGGCCCTGTACGGCGCGCGCCGCGATGAGGTTGCCGATTCCGGAGCCGGGCAACGAGTCGGCGAACCCGCACCACAGCGACGCGAGAGTGAAGACCGTGAGCCCGATCAGGTAGATCCGCTTGGGGCCGAACATGTCCCCGAGTCGCCCGGTGACGAGCAGGGGCACCGCGTACGTCAGGAGATAGGCGCTGGTCACCCAGATCACGCCGGTCGTCGTGGTGCCCAGGCCCTGCTGAATCGAGGGGTTCGCGACGGACACGATGGTGGTGTCGATCAGGATCATGAAGAACCCCACGACCAGGGCCCACAGCGCTGGCCACGGATTTCTGACTTCGGTCACGTCGCTACCTTTGCTCGTGTCGGCGTGGGCTGTCCAGAACACGCGCCGGCGTTCTCGCCCCTTGCCATCATGCCGCGAAGCGCGTCTCGAGGAAGGTCAGAGCTTGCGCAACTGGACTGACTCGACCTGGTGGTTCGCGCCCTTGTGCAGGATGATCGTCGCACGGGAACGTGTGGGAGCGATGTTCTGCTCGAGGTTGGGCGCGTTGATCGAGTCCCAGATCTGGCCGGCTCGGTCGCGGGCAGCGTCGTCGCTGAGCGTCGAGTACGACCTGAAGTATGAGTCCGGACGGGCGAAGGCGGTCTGGCGCAGCGCGAGGAAACGGTCAACGTACCAGCGCCGCACGTCTTCCTGCTTGGCGTCGACGTAGATGGAGACGTCGAAGAAGTCGCTCACCGCGTGCGCCGCGCCGCCGGGTGCGCGCTGGGTTGCGGGCTGAAGAACGTTCAGGCCCTCGACTATCAGCACCTCGGGCTGTCGAAGAGTGACGACCTTGCCGGGCACGATGTCGTAGGTGTGGTGGGAGTAGACCGGGGCCTCGACGACGGGCTCGCCAGATTTTACGGCGGCGATGAAGTGGTGAAGCGCGCGGCGGTCGTAGGACTCGGGGAATCCCTTGCGCTCCAGCAGGCCGCGCTTGCGTAGGGTCTCGTTGGGCAGCAGGAACCCGTCGGTGGTGACCAACTCGACGTGGGGCGAGTGCGGCCAACGTGCCATCAGCTCACGCAGCACCCGCGCCGTGGTCGACTTACCCACGGCGACCGACCCCGCGACACCGATCACGTAGGGCGTGCGCGAGGCGCGCTCGCCAAGGAACCGGCTCGATGCATCGTGGAGGTGGCCCACCGCCTCCGAGTACATGTCTAGCAGGCGCGAGAGAGGGCGATAGATCTGGTCGACCTCCGCGAGGTCAATGGGGTCGCCGAGCCCACGCACGCGTGCGATGTCGTGCTCGGTCAAGGGCAGCGGCGTGGAGAGGGCCAGTGCGGCCCACTCATCACGAGACAGCGTGATGAACGGGCTGGCGGAACTGTCGGTCACGCCACCCATTGTGTCTCACCCCTGGGTTCGCGCGTAACCGGACTGCGGCGGCTGTTCGTGCGGCCGATGCCGGCGGCCAGAGGGGCCGCGGGGTCGGGAGAGCCTCGTACCTCTCCAGCACGGTAGTCCGAGTACACTCGTGCGCATGTGTGGAATCGTCGGATACGTAGGTTCAGGGGTCGCTAGCACCCGCCCGCAGGAAGTCGTGATGGGAGGGCTCGCAAGGCTCGAGTATCGCGGCTACGACTCCGCGGGTCTGGCCGTGGTGACGGACAGTCGCGACCGCGTAGCGATGGCCAAGAAGGCCGGCAAGCTCAAGAACCTCGAGGCCGAGTTGATCTCGAGGCCGCTGTCCCCGGGCACCGCCGCGATCGGCCACACGCGCTGGGCGACCCACGGTGCCCCCACAGATGCCAACGCGCACCCGCACTTGGCTGCCGGCGGACGCGTCGCGATTATTCACAACGGCATCATCGAGAACTTCTCCAAGCTCCGCGCGGAGCTCGCGGCTGACGGCATCGACTTTTTGTCCGATACCGACACCGAGGTGGCCGGCCACCTGCTGGCGCGCGAGATCGAGCGCGGGCAACTTCTTCCAGACGCGATGCGGTCCGTCGCGACCCAGCTCGAGGGCGCGTTCACGCTGCTAGCCGTTGACGCTCTCGAGCCCACCACCGTCGTGGGCGCGCGCCGCAACTCGCCGCTAGTCGTGGGCATCGGCGAAGGGGAGAATTTCCTGGGTTCGGACGTCGTTGCCTTCATCGAGCACACGCGCACCGCGCTCGAGCTCGGTCAGGACGAGGTCGTCGTCATTACCCCCGACTCGGTCGTCGTCACTGACGCCAGCGGCGCCGTTGTCGATCGCGAGCCCTATCACGTGGACTGGGACGCGGAGGCGGCTGAGAAGGGCGGCTTCGCGTCGTTCATGGACAAAGAGATTCACGACCAGCCGCAGGCCGTCGCGGACACCCTGCGCGGACGGATCGACGAGCGAGGAAAGCTCAAACTGGATGGCGGAATGATCGCCGAGACAGTGCTGAACTCGGTCGACAAGATCGTCATCATCGCGTGCGGCACCGCGTCGTACGCGGGCCTGGTGGCTCGCTACGCGATCGAACACTGGTGCCGGATCCCGGTCGAGGTCGAGCTCGCGCACGAGTTCCGTTACCGCGATCCCGTGGTGAACGTGAAGACCCTCGTCGTCGCTATCTCACAGTCGGGCGAGACCATGGACACCATCATGGCCGTCCGGCACGCCCAGCAGCAGGGCGCCAACGTGATCGCAATCGTGAACACGCAGGGCTCGACCATTGCCCGTGAGGCCAACGCCGTGCTCTACACGCGCGCTGGACCCGAGATCGCGGTGGCCTCCACCAAGGCGTTCCTGGCTCAGATCACGGCGGCCTACCTGCTCGGTATTTACCTCGCGGAGCTGCGAGGAAATAAGTTCCCCGACGAGATCGCCACCTTGCTGGCGCAACTCGACGAGATCCCTGCGAAGATCCAGCGGGTGCTCGACACCTCTGCTCCCATTCGCGAGCTGGGCGCTGCGCTCGCGAACGAGCGCACCGTGCTCTTCCTGGGCCGCCACGTGGGATTCCCCGTCGCACTGGAGGGCGCGCTCAAGCTCAAGGAGCTCGCGTACATTCACGCCGAGGGATTCGCCGCTGGCGAGCTCAAGCACGGCCCCATCGCGCTCGTGGAGGAGGGTCAGCCGGTGTTCATCGTCCTGCCCAGCCCCCGCGGCCGCGAGTCGCTGCACTCCAAGGTCGTCTCCAACATCCAGGAGGTGCGCGCGCGCGGCGCCCGTACCTTCGTGATCGCGGAGGAAGGCGACACCGACGCCGAGAACTACGCGGAGCAGGTTTTCTACGTGCCCGCGGCGCCGGTGCTGATGTCGCCGTTGCTGACCGTGGTGCCCCTACAGATGTTCGCGCTGGAGTTGGCCAAGGCCAAGGGGCTCGATGTCGACCAGCCGCGCAACCTCGCCAAGTCGGTCACGGTCGAATAGCCGGCCATGGCCATCGTTGGGCTGGGGATCGACGTCGTCGAGATTGACCGCTTCGAGGCGGCTTTGGCGCGCTCCCCGGGACTCCTTGAGCGAGTGTTCACTCCGGCAGAACGCGGCCTGGGCACTCACTCGCTGGCGGCCAGGTGGGCAGCCAAGGAGGCGCTCGCCAAGGCGCTCGGCGCCCCACGGGGCCTCAGTTGGCAGGACGCGGAGGTGATCCGCGAGGAGAGCGGCCAGCCGCGGCTAGCCATCACGGGGTCCGTTGCAGCGCGGGCCGCGGAACTCGGGATCACGTCCTTTCACCTCTCGCTGTCGCACGATGCCGGGGTCGCCTCCGCCGTGGTGATAGGGGAGGCGCTGTGAGCGCCACTGGCACCCTCGACACTCATGCCGCCCTGGCGCGAAAGGATCACCCGTGAGCGCACTTAGTGTTGCCGTTGACTACGACGCCATCACCAACAACGTCGCGGCGCTGGCGGCGCTCGCGCCCACAGCCAAGGTCATGGCCGTTGTCAAGGCGGACGCGTACGGGCATGGGCTGATACCGGCGGCGCGTGCGGCACGGCGCGGCGGGGCCCACTTCCTGGGCGTCGCGCAACCGTCCGAGGCGATCGCGCTGCGCGACGCCGGTGACGAGGGAAACATCTTTACCTGGCTCTACGGCCCGGAGGTGCCCATCGATGACCTGGTCACGCGGGGCATCGACCTGTCCGTTAGTTCCCCCGATGTGCTCGGCGAGATGATTTGCGCCGCGCGCGAGGGCCGCGGCATCCCGCGCGTGCACATCTGCGTCGACACCGGGTTGGGACGCGAGGGAGTGCCGATGGCGAGCCTCGAAGCGCTACTCAGCCTGGCATCGGCCGCGCAGGACGAGGGGCTCATCCGCATCGTCGGAATGTGGTCCCATCTTGCATGGGCGGACAAGCCTGGCCACCCCACCGTCGACTCCCAGGCGACGAATTTCCGTGAGGCGCTGCTGATGGCATCGGGCATGGACGTCGACATAGAGCTCGCGCACCTGGCGAATTCCGCGTGCACGCTGACCCGCCCCGACCTCCACTTCGACATGGTTCGGCCCGGCATCGCCATCTACGGTTTGCCCCCGGTCGAGGACCCGCAGGGTCAGAACTTCGGCCTCGTCGCCGCGATGTCCGTGACGAGTTCGCTCGCCCTGGTCAAGGAACTTCCCGGCGGACACGGCGTCAGTTATGGGCACGAGTACATCACGCCGTACCCGACGTCCGTAGGCCTAGTGACGGCGGGGTACGCCGATGGCGTGTTCCGTGCAGCAGGCGGGGTCGCCGAGGTCGCGGTGCGCGGTCGCCGCTATCCGATCGCGGGCCGCGTGTGCATGGACCAGTTCGTGATCGACCTGGGCCCGGCGACCGAGGCGACGGCGGGGGACCTCGTGACTCTCATCGGCCCGGGCGGGCCAAGCGCTCGTGACTGGGCGACGGCAGCAGGCACCATCGATTACGAGATTGTGTGCCGCTTTGGTGGGCTGCGGCCCAAGACGGGGCGCTAACCGTGGCCACCGAGTTGAGACTCAGCGCGGACAGCGCCGAGCAGATGCGCTCCATCGCCACCGATGTGATCGCGCCGCACCTGCGCGCCGGAGACCTGCTGATCCTGTCCGGCGACCTGGGGGCGGGCAAGACCACGTTCACCCAGGGGCTGGGGGACGCTCTAGGCGTGCGCGGACCGGTCGCGAGCCCCACCTTCATCATCGCCAGGACGCACCCGAGCGAGGTGGGTGGGCCCGCGCTCATCCACGTGGACGCCTACCGGCTGACCTCGCTCGCCGAACTCGATGACCTGGATCTCGACACCACTCTGGACGACAGCGTGACCGTGGTCGAGTGGGGAGAGGGCATGGCGGAGGCGCTCGCGGGGGACCGGCTTCACGTGCGGATCGATCGTGAGCGCGGAGGCGAGCTAGACATGGCCAACCCCGAGGGGGGACGACGCGAGGTCACGGTGCGCGCCCACGGCGCTCGCTGGGCCGACGTGGTGCTGGCCCCGGCTACGCAGCGTGGACCGGCGACGCCGGGCGCGTCCGGTGTCGCGGGCGACCTAGGCTAGTGCCGTGATACTCGCCATCGACACGTCCTCAGCCATCTCCGTCGCAGTAGTCGATGGGGATCACACGCTGGCCGAGCGCTCTCAGTTCGCCCCTCGCGGTCACGCCGAACTGCTGTCAGGGATGATCGAAGAGGTGTTGCTCGAGGCGGGCATTCGCGAGCGCGGGCCGGACTCGATAGTGGTCGGCACCGGGCCCGCTCCATTCACCGGACTGCGGGTGGGGCTCGTCACGGCACGAACCCTCGCAATGGTCTGGGGCGTGAGCGTTCGTGGGGTGTGCTCGCTCGACGCGATGGGCGCTCAGGCGGCCGATGCGGGGCATAGCGCCGTCACCGTCGTGGGGGACGCGCGTCGCAAGGAGGTCTATTGGGCCACCTACACCGACGGCATGGCGGACGGGGAGCCACGGGTGAGCGCTCCCGGTGACGTGTCGCCCGTAGGCGCGGTCGTTGGCCGCGGAGCTCAGCTGTACCCGGACGCCTTCCCCAGCGCGACGTCAGCTGATCCCGACCCGGCGTGGCTTGCGCGGGTAGTCTCCCGCAGGCTTGCGAACGGCGAGGAATCGTTTCCAACGGAGCCGATGTACATGCGTAGGCCCGACGTGCACGGAATCCCGGGGGCGTGAGCGCACCAGCCGCGGCGGACGGCCCACCTCCAGCGCGGATCCTGCGCGACATGAGCGACGGCGACCTCGCCTGGATGGCGGAGCGGGAGCGCGAGATTTTTGGCGCGGCCGCATGGTCGCTGGACCTGATACAGGACGACTTTCGCTACGGTGGCCGGCGCTACCGGGTGCTCGAGGTCGACGACTCGCCGGCGGCCTACGCGGTCTACGGCTACGACGGTGACGCGTTCTTCCTGATGAACATCGCCGTGATGCCGAGCGCGCGCGGCACCGGGCTCGGCCGGGTCCTCATGGAGGACTTCCTGTCGGAGGCGCGCGCCGAGCGCGCACACCAGGCCTGGCTCGAGGTGGCGGTGACGAACATCCCCGCGCTGGCGCTTTACCGGTCCTACGGCTTCGAGGATGTGCGCGTGCGGCCCCGGTACTACCAGCCGGAGGACGTGGACGCGATAGTGATGCGAGTCAGCGTCCCGCGCGTCGACGTGCGGGCTGTGGGCACGACGCCCGTCGGGGTCTAACCCGTACCTCGCGCTGCGACTAGAACGAGACGACGCCGACGTTCGCGGAGACGCGGCCACGGCGTAGACCGGCGCCCGAGTCGCTTGGGGGCGGGTAGCCCACGCCGAGCAGCATGATCGAGGACCAGCTGGAGTCCGCGAACAGCGCCTCGTCTAGGCCCTCCGCGTCGAAGCCGCCGTAGGGTCGCACGGCCAACCCGGCAGCCCGGAGGCCGACGATCAGGTAGCCACCCTGCAGCCACGATCCCGTGGTGGCCAATGCAGCGCGCCGTTCGGGAGCGGCCTCGAGTCGCGCGGCCGTGGCCTCGGAGCCGGGGGAGGTGACGGAGAAGTGGTCGTGGAATCGGTTGTCCCGCGCCACGACCAGCAGCACGGGGGACTTGGCGAGCTTGGCGCGGTTGGACTGTGCGGCGTTACTTATCACGGCCGCGCGGGCATCCTCCGACCGCGCGATGGCGACGCGCATCGGGGTGGTGTTGTTGCTGGTGGGGCCCCATTTGACGAGGTCGAAGACGCTGCGAATCAATGTGTCGGGAACGTCGCGCTCGGAAAACTCTGTGTTCGACCTCGCGTCAAGGAAGAGTCGCCGTTGGGTGGTGTCGTCGATGGCCAAACCGTCGATTGGCGTTGCAAGGTGGGCGGTTTCGGCTGCGATAGTCACGTCAGGTACGACGCTTGAACGCGCCCACGTATTCCCCCGCATAGGCTTATCCCCGTGGACCCACTAGTACTAGGAATCGAAAGCACGTGCGACGAGACCGGCGTGGCGCTCGTGCGCGGCACCGAGCTGCTCGCGGACGTGGTCGCGTCGTCCATGGACGAGCACGCCAGGTTCGGCGGAATCGTCCCCGAGGTGGCCTCGCGCGCGCACCTCGAGGCGATGATCCCCACCATCGAAGAGGCGCTCAGCCGGGCCGGGCATACGCTCGCCGACGTTGACGCGGTCGCCGTCGCATCGGGGCCGGGGCTGGTGGGATCGCTCACCGTAGGAGTCTCGGCCGCCAAGGCACTCGCACTCGGACTAGGCAAGCCGCTGTACGGCGTGAATCACGTGATCGGCCACATCGCCGTCGACGAGCTGGTCCATGGCGAATTCCCCGAGCGGATCATGGCGCTGGTGGTCTCCGGCGGGCACACGTCCTTGCTGCTGGTGGAGGACATCGCCACGGACGTCACCGAGTTGGGCCACACGCTCGACGACGCGGCGGGAGAGGCCTTCGACAAGGTGGGCCGGCTGCTGGGCCTGCCGTACCCGGGCGGCCCGCACGTCGACAGGCTGGCCCGCGAGGGAAACCCCACCGCGATTGCCTTTCCCCGCGCGCTCACCAAGCCAAAGGACATGGCTAAGCACGCGTACGACTTCTCGTTCTCCGGTCTCAAGACCGCCGTCGCGCGGTGGGTGGAGGCGTGCCAGGCGCGCGGCGAGGAGGTCCCCACGGCCGATGTCGCGGCGAGTTTCGCGGCCGCCGTCGCCGATGTCCTGATCTCCAAGACGATTCAGGCCTGCCGCGAGAACGGGGTGAGCACACTGGTGATCGGCGGCGGCTTCAGCGCGAACAGCCAGCTGCGCGACGCCGCGGCCGCGAGGTGCGCGGAGGCGGGCATCGAACTACGCATCCCGCCGATTCGCTTCTGCACGGACAACGGCGCCATGATCGCGGCTCTTGGCAGCGCCGTAGCTAGGCGCGGACTGGCCCCCAGCCGGCTGAGCATCGGCGTCGATTCTTCGATGCCGCTCACCACGGTGTTGGTCTAACAGCAGGCTTCGTCTCATAACGGCCCGTTTTCCCGCCAGCGGGGGTACGGCTGTCCGCCCGGGTGACTACGGTATTGCTATGAGGAGTGGAAACTGATGGCGAGATCGTGGGGCATGAGCGTCGCCGTCGGAGCCGTCGCCGTGGCCGCGATCGGTGCGGTGATCTGGGCATCGTCCGGGCCCGGCGGAGACGCCGATACCCCCGTGCCCGGCCCGTCGGCGTCCGCGTCTCCCACCGAACTCGCCCCGTCGCCCAGCCAGTCCGCCTCTGCCAGCGCGCAGCCAACCCTCGCGCCACTCGCCTGGGGTCCCACCCAGGCAGACTGGGACGCGGCGCTCGCGACCGCCCGGTCGCTGACGTTGAAAGAAGCGGCGGGTCAGGTGGTCGTCGCCGCTTACGCGGGAACGTCGCCCGCAGACCTCACCGCCTTAATCGAGAAGTACGGGCTCGGCGGCGTGATGCTGCAGGGCGACGCGACGTCCGATCAGGACGTCGTCACGGCCCTGACTGCCGCCGCGGCGGCCACCGGAGCGGATGCCGACTGGCCGGTGATGATCGCCGTCGACCAGGAGGGCGGCGTGGTCGCACGGTTGCGCGGGATGATGCCGGACCTGCCCGGGTTCATGGCCGCGGGGGCGGCGACCGACAAATCGATGGTCCGCCAGACCTACGCGACTCAGGGCGCGTACGTCGCGGCCCTCGGATTCAACACCAATTTTGCGCCCGACGCGGACGTCACCGACGGGCTGAGCGACCCGGTGATTCGGACGCGGTCGGCGGGCTCTGACCCGCAGAATGTGGCGGCCACTGTGGACGCGGCCGTCGCCGGGTACACGGACGCCGGGCTCGTCACGACGATCAAGCACTTTCCCGGCCACGGCTCCGTCGACACCGACTCGCACGAGGGTCTACCGGTGCAGTCCGCGCCCGTAGCCGACCTGGAGAAGAGGGACCTAGTGCCGTTCGCCAGCGCGATCGACGCCGGTGCACCCGCGGTGATGATGGGCCATATCGCGCTGGCGGAGTGGGGCGGGGACGCCGCGACGCTGTCGCCAGGCGCCTACGCGTACTTACGGGATGACCTTGGCTTCACGGGGGTCGCGATGACCGACGCCATGAACATGGGTGCGATCATCGACAACCACAAGGCAGGCGCGGCTACGGTGCTCGCCCTGAAGGCCGGCGCGGACATGGTGCTCATGCCGGCCGACACCGCCGCCGCCGTCTCCGCTATTATCGCAGCGGTCGAATCGGGAGACCTGCCGCGCGAGCGCCTGGATCAGGCGGCCGGCCGCTCCATTCTGCTCATGCAGTGGCAGGCGGGCCTCGACGCGATGCCCATCCCCGCGGGCTCCGAGGATTTCGCGAGCAAGTTTGCCGCCGTTGCCGCCACAGTGGTGACTCCCACGTGCGGTGTGCCGCTGGTGGGCGACACGGTGACCGTCATCGGCGGATGGGACTACGAGCGCGCGGCGCTGGCCGGGGCGCTGGCCGACCGCGGCATCGGCGCCGGTACTGCGGGGGAGCCGGGCAGTATCGTGCAGCTCGCCAGCGACTCGAGCGAGCAACTGCGTGCCGACGTCGTCGTCGCCGTCGCGGGGCCCTGGGTTCTGGAGCGGGCGACGGCCACCACCTACATCGCGCTCTATGGCAGGTCCGCCGATGCCCTCGAGGGGCTCGCGGAGGTGCTGGTGGGGAACGCGCATTCGGGATCCTCCTGGCCGGTCAAGCTCGAGAACGTGCATGCGGCCCCCTGCTAGCGTCAGTGACCCAGTGACCCAGTGATGAGGACCTGAGGACCAACGAGCTCAGTGGCGGTCGAGGGGCTCCACGATGAGCGCCTGGTGGCGACCCGCGATGCGCGTCAGGATGACCATGGCATGGGCGTCGCCGCGCAGCTTCAGCTGTGGCCGCAGCCGCTCGGGAGTGATGTCGATCCCGCGCTTCTTGATATCGACGATGCCAACCTCGCGTGCGTGCAGCGCGGACGCCAGGCGCTTGACCGAATACGGCAGCGAGTCGAGCACCCGATAACCGCGGGCGAACGGCGTCGCCATCTCCGAGTCGCACGTGAGGTAGGCGATCGAGGGGTCGACCAGGTGCGCGCCGATCGTGGCGGCGACCTCGCCCACCAGGCCCGAGCGGATCACGGCACCGTCGGGCTCGTAGATGTACTCCGCAAGGGCGCCTTCCGGCGCGCGATCGGTCGTGCCCTCGAGGTGGTGCGCCTGGCCATCGGAAATCACCAGCGCGGTGTGCCCAATGAAGCGAGCGAGCTTGCCGCTCCACAGCGAGGCCTCGACCACGGAGCCGTCGACGCTCACCCACTGCGCCTCGACGTCCGTGGGAATCGCGTCGTGATCGATGGCGGGGCCGACCTTGACGCCGAGCTCCGGCACCATCTCGCGCAGCGCGAGGACCGCGTCGAGGGCCGGGGAGTAGTCCTTGGGATCATGGCGTCTGCCGCGCGCATTGCGCCGCGCCGGGTCCGCGAAGATGCCGTCGATGCCGAGCGCCGCGACAGCGCCCGGGGCGTTCAGCGTCTTGATCGAATCCGCATGCACCACCTGGGTTTCGGGCCAGTGCCTCAGGTTGTGGTCGGCGATGAGCGCGGTGGCCTCGTCCAACTCGAACGCGACCACGGGCAGGCCCAGAGCTGAGGCGGCCATCGCATCGGCGCCGATGCCCGCGGTCAGGTCGGCGATACGCGTGCAGCCCGCCTCCCGGAAGCGCGTGGCGTGGAGCGCGGCGACGGACAGACGCGTCGCCTGCTCGAGGCCGTCTTGCGTGAAGAGCATCCCGTCGGCGAACTCGCCGAACTTCGAGCGCGCCGCAGCCCTGAGGCGCGACTGAGTCATCGCCGCCGCGACGCTCTGGCCGTCCGCCCCTGCCTTGCGTAGCCCGGCGCCGAGCGAGAGGGCGTCAGGCTCCGAGTACGGAGGGAGCGAGTCGATCAGCGACAGTCCGTCGGCGCTAGTAACCAGCCGCGCGGTTGAGGGGTCCATGTGGTCATCGTTTCACGCTCAGCGAAGACCGTGCGAACAGTTAGCACTCGACGTATGAGAGTGCTAAATTTGGAACGTCTCGCAAGGGACGCGCGAAATGTGCCGATGGCCTGACCCCCGCGACGGCGGGTCATGGGCAGTTCGTGCTTCATACGTTCTGATTACAACTCGATGGAAGGTGAGGTCCGCTATGTCGGTCTCTATCAAGCCTCTTGAGGACAAGGTTGTGGTGAAGTCGGCAGCTGCCGAGAAGACCACCGCTTCTGGACTCGTCATCCCGGACACTGCCAAGGAGAAGCCCCAGGAGGGCGAAGTCGTGGCAGTGGGACCGGGTCGCATTGACGACAATGGCAACCGCGTTCCCGTGGATGTCACCGTTGGCGACAAGGTGATTTACAGCAAGTACGGCGGAACCGAGATCAAGTACGCCGGCGAGGACTACCTAATCCTCTCCGCGCGCGACCTGCTCGCAGTCGTTAACTAGTAACCGCACGCGGTGGGGCAGGGCCTAGGCCCTACTTCTCCGCGAGGCGACACGAAGGCCCCGGAGCATACGCTCCGGGGCCTTCGTGTTTGTCAGACAGTGCGCGGCTACGACCGCGGAAACTCTGCGGCCGGGCCGTGTCGGCTAGCTTGCTTTCTTGAGGCGCCCGGACAGAATTGCGTGACGCTCGTCCTCGCTCAGTCCGCCCCAGACCCCGAAGGGCTCGCGTGCGTCCAGCGAGCGCTCGCGGCACAGGTCCAGAACCGGGCACCTCTCGCAGTAGCGCTTCGCGGCTTCGGCGCGACGCCGACGCGCTGCGCCTCGCTCGCCTTCCGGGTGGAAAAACAGGTCCGTGTCCGCTTCCCGGCAAGCACCGTTGTACTGCCATTCCCACTGGTCCTGCGTAGGTGCCGGTAACTTTGCGACCGTATCCATCTGTGCCCCCTATGGCGTCTCTTCGGGCCGGCCCCTGGTCACCCTTGACCTGAGCACCGCGTTCGTAAACTCAACGTACTCGTACATTCAACCTAATTCGGACAAACCGACCAGTCAACCCCCTGGCCGTCAGGCGCGTGCTACCTCTCTTTCTACTCCTACCTGCTTGCCTTGGCTAGCCCCCATATTGGGGGGCACCCAGGCGCGATGTGCCGCGCTCGAGTGGATAGTGGGACGACGTGTTGGAGGGCCCGTGCCGACCCGTAGACTTGACCAATGTCGACCGAATTGCATGACCCCTTTGGCCAAACTGGACTCACCTACGACGACGTGCTCCTGCTCCCGGGGCAGAGCGATGTGATCCCCTCCCAAGTCGACACGACGACTCGGCTGACGCGAGGTATCTCGCTCCGGGTTCCGCTGCTTAGCGCGGCGATGGACACTGTGACTGAGTCGAGGATGGCAATAGCTATGGCGCGACTTGGCGGCATCGGGGTGCTGCACCGCAACCTGTCCATCGAGGACCAGGCCCACCAGGTGCAGATCGTTAAGCGGTCAGAGTCGGGCATGATTACCGACCCCGTGACCGTGGGCCCGGACGCCACTCTGCTGGAGTTGGATGAGCTGTGCAGCAAGTACCGCGTGTCGGGACTGCCCGTGGTCGACGACGCGAACACGCTCCTGGGTATCATCACCAACCGCGACCTGCGGTTCGTCAACTCGGGAGATTTCGCCTCGCTGCGTGTGCGCGAAATCATGACGCCCATGCCGTTGGTCACCGGCCCGGAGGGCATCGGCAACGATCAGGCGGCGGAGATTCTCGCCAAGCACAAGGTCGAGAAGCTGCCGCTCGTCAACGGTGAGGGACGCCTGACTGGCCTCATCACTGTCAAAGACTTCGTGAAGACCGAGAAGTACCCCAAGGCCACCAAGGATGCGGAGGGCCGACTTCGGGTCGCCGCCGCGGTCGGATTCTTCGGCGACGCGTGGGAGCGCGCCACCGCGCTCGTCGACGCCGGCGTAGACGCGCTCGTGGTGGACACCGCGCACGGCCACGCGCAGGCAATGATTGACATGATTCAGCGACTCAAGTCCGACCCGGCCACGAGCCATGTGCAGGTGATTGGTGGCAACGTCGCCACCCGCGAGGGCGCCCAGGCGCTCGTCGATGCCGGAGTTGACGCCGTCAAGGTCGGCGTTGGACCGGGCTCCATCTGCACCACGCGCGTGGTCGCCGGGGTCGGAGTCCCGCAGGTGACGGCCGTCTACGAGGCATTCAAGGCCGCTGGCCCCGCGGGAGTGCCGGTGATCGCCGATGGCGGACTCCAGTTCTCCGGCGACATCGCCAAGGCGCTCGTCGCGGGCGCGGAGTCGGTGATGCTGGGCTCGCTGTTCGCCGGCTGCGCCGAGGCGCCCGGCGACCTGGTGCTCGTCAATGGCAAGCAGTTCAAGAGTTACCGCGGGATGGGTTCGATGGGGGCGATGGCCTCGCGTGGCCGTGTCAGCTACTCAAAGGACCGCTACTTCCAGTCCGATGCTCCCAGCGACGATGACATCATCCCCGAGGGCATCGAGGGTCGCGTGCCGTTCAAGGGCTCGGTCGAGAATGTTGGCCGTCAGCTGGTCGGTGGGTTGGGCCAGTCGATGTTCTACGTCGGTGCGCGCACCATTCCCGAGCTGCGCGAGCGGGGCAAGTTTGTGCGCATCACCCCCGCCGGGCTCAAGGAGAGCCACCCCCACGACGTCCAGATCACGGTCGAGGCGCCCAACTACTCCGGCAAGTAGAAGCGACTTGCCATCATGATGAGGGAGCCGACGGGCGTATTTGAGCGGGACGACGAGACGGTCGTCGCTCTGCAGCAGTTCGGGGAGGTCTTTCCGAGCTTCATGCTGAACTATCGTTTTGCGATAAATGAGATCGAGACCAAACTCAATATCCTCAAGCAAGAGTTTGAGTATCTTCACGACTACAGCCCCATTGAGCATCTGAAGTCGCGCCTCAAGTCCGTCGATAGCATTGTCGCGAAGGCCCGGCTCAGAGGCATCGAGTACACGCCGGAGGCTATCGGGGCCTCGATGCGAGACATCGCTGGCGTCCGCGTAGTATGCAGCTTCGTTTCGGACGCGTATGCGGTGGCGGACATGTTGGCGGCACAGGCCGACATTACGGTGGTCGAGGTCAAGGATTATATTGCGCACCCGAAGCCGAACGGTTACAAGAGTCTGCACCTCGTCGTGACGGTTCCGATCTTCCTGTCCGGCTCGGTCGAGGACATGTATGTCGAGCTGCAAATTCGCACCGTCGCGATGGATTTTTGGGCGAGCCTTGAGCACAAGATTTACTACAAGTACGGGCGCGAGATTCCCGCGCACCTGCTTAAAGAACTGACGGAGGCGGCTGCGACGGCAAGCCGGCTCGACGAAAAGATGGCGCGCATCCATTCGGAAGTCCGCGCGCTAGCGCCGCCGGCGGACGATGAGTAGTGCCCGTCTGGGTGCCTCGGAGCGGCATTGGCACCGGGCATCAACTCCCGTCCGAGGCTCCTACGCGCGACCTGACGCTGCCCAGGCGCGCACCAGGTCCTGTGCCATCGCGCTCGCGACGTGGACGGGCTCTGCGTTGCGGGTCTGCTTCGCGCCCGTCACGCCGCCGTCGTAGAGCACCATCAACTGGGCCACAATCGGGTCCGTCGGATCTGACCCAATGAGGCCGCCCACGTGCTCCGCCATGGTGCGTCGGTAGTCACTAACGATCTCGCCGATCGCCGTGTCCTGGGGTCGCTCGACCATCGCGTTCGTGAACGGGCACCCGTGGAACGATCCCGCCGCGATCGCGCTCGACGGAATGGTGAACATCAGCGTGACCCGCGCGGTCGCGCTCAAGGTGGGCTCGTCGACTAACTTCGCCGCGACGTGCCAGGACTCGGACTCTCCGCGTAGGTACGCCGCGACCAGGCCGTCCTTGTTGTGAAAGTGGTGGTACATGCTGCCCTTGGTGGCGCCCGATTCGGCGATCACGGTATCGATACCGGTCGCGTTGATGCCGTTTGCGTAGAACAACTCGGTCGCCGTCGCGAGCAGCCGATCCGCGGATTTGAGGGGCGCATTCGTGTTTGCAGCGTTCATATTGACATCCTAGACGAATCTGTCTAATCTGACTAGACGGTTCCGTCTAATCCAGAGGGCGGACAGAGAAGGAGTAGTTATGTCGCAGTTCAAGGTTGCAGTTGTCATCTACGAACCCATCACCGGTGATAGCGCCCGCGTGTACCGCGCTCTCAAGACCGCGCTCGAGTTCAAGACCGCGGGTGACGACGTGGTCGTCCAGTTCGACGGCTCCGGCGCCGAGACCCTCGCCGCGATTTCCAACCCCGAGAACCCGATGAACGCCCTTGCCGTCGCCCTCGCCGACAACATCACCGGGGCTTGCGGCTTCTGCGCGAAGTCGCACAAGGTCGAGTCCGAAATCGCCGACGCAGGCTTCACGCTCCTCGCCGACGACAACGGTGAGGCCAGCACCCGCAAGCTGATGCTTGAGGGCTACCAGATCCTGACCTACTAAAACGGTCCACGCCCGCCCTGCCCTCGCATTCTCGCGGCGGGCACGGCGGGCGTTTCGCTGTCTCCGAGCCGAGTGTCCCCGGTGTGGCTGGCGGGCTGGCAGAGTAGGGCGCGTGGAACTCACCTGGCAGGCTCTGGCGGTATTGGCGCTCGTCGCGCTCGCGGCGGGGTTCCTAGACACGTTGGCCGGCGGTGGCGGGCTGCTCACGGTCCCGGCGCTGCTGCTCGCGGGCATTCCGCCGCTGCAGACGCTCGGCACCAATAAACTGCAGGGCGCCTTCGGCACCGGCATGGCCACCTATCAGGTGATACGTAAGAAGCGCGTGCATTGGCGTGACGTGCGGTGGCCGATGCTGTGGGCGTTCCTCGGGTCGGCAGCAGGTGCGATCGCGGTACAGTTCATCGACGCCGACTCGCTCCTGGTGATCATCCCCATCGTGCTCGCCCTTGTTGCCGCGTACTTCCTCTTTGTGCCGAAGTCGCACCTGCCGCCGCCCAAGCCGCGCATGTCGGACCCGGCCTACGAGGCCTCGGTGGTTCCGGCCATCGGCGCTTACGACGGAGCCTTTGGTCCGGGGACCGGATCGCTCTTCGCGCTCAGCGGCGTCGCTCTTCGCGCCAAGCCGCTCGTGCAGTCCACCGCGATCGCCAAGACGCTGAACTTCGCTACCAACGTGGCGGCGCTGCTGATCTTCGCGTTTGCTGGCCAGATGCTGTGGATCGTGGGAGGGGTCATGATCGTCGGCCAACTCATTGGCGCCTACATCGGCTCGCACGTACTGTTCAGGGTCAACCCACTGGTGCTGCGCGTGCTGATCGTCGTGGTCTCGATCGGCATGCTGATTCGCGTGCTCACGGCCTAGCGGGCACCCGGGGTCAGGGGTAGAGGCCGCGAAGTTCGTGTGCCTCGACTACTCGTTGCACCGAGAGCGCCGTGGCCGCCTGCCGGTAGGTCAGCCCGTGGGCGCCCGCGTACGCGATGACCGAGTGCCAAGCCCGCGACATTCGCTCCTCGAGGCGCTCGTTCACCTCGGACTCGCGCCACTGGTAGGCCTGGTTGGCCTGCACCCACTCGAAGTAGGACACCACCACGCCTCCCGCGTTCGCAAGGATGTCGGGAACCACGAGTATTCCGCGGTCATTGAGGATCTGGTCGGCCTCGTTCGTCGTGGGCCCGTTCGCGCCCTCGACCACGATCGCCGCCCTGATGTCGTCCGCATTGTCGGCGGTGATGACGCCCTCCAGCGCCGCGGGGATGACCAGGTCGACGTCGGCAGTCAGCACATCCTTCGGATCGAGCTCCTCAGCGCCCGCGAAGCCGCTGACACTGCCGGTCGCGTCGACGTGAGCGGAGAGTGCGGTGATGTTGATGCCGTCGGCGTTGAAGATGGCGCCGTCCACGTCGCTGATGGCCCTGACCGCGACTCCCGCCTCGGACATGAAGCGGGCCGCGTCGCGGCCGACCTTGCCGAAGCCCTGGACCGCGGCCGATGCGGCGCTGGGGTCGAGGCCGCGGCTGGCCAAAGCCAGGAGCGCGATGTGTGAGACGCCGCGCGAGGTAGCGCTGGCGCGCCCGAGCGAGCCCCCGAGGCTGATCGGCTTGCCGGTGACCACACCCGGCACGGTGTGGCCCTTGGCGGACGAGTAGGTATCCATGATCCAGGCCATGGTCTGTTCGTTGGTCCCCATGTCGGGCGCGGGGATGTCCGTCTCCGGCCCAATGATGGGCAGTATCTCGGAGGTATACCGACGTGTGACGCGCTCTAGTTCCGCCTGGCTGTGCGTGCGGGGGTCGATCGCGATGCCGCCCTTGGCGCCGCCGTAGGGCACATCCACGAGCGCGCACTTCCAGGTCATCCACATGGCGAGCGCGCGGACCTCGTCAATGTCGACCGCCGGGCTGTAGCGCAGGCCGCCCTTGGCTGGGCCGCGCGAGAAGTTGTGTTGCACGCGGTAGCCGGAATACACCGCTACGGACCCGTCGTCGCGACGCAGCGGCACGCTCACCATCAACTCCCGGCGCGGCTGCGCGAGCATCGCGTGAACTCCGCTGCTCAGGCCCAGGTGTTCGACGGTGCTCGCCAACTGCGCGAGCGCATCGGTTAGCGGGCTGGTGTATTCAAGTGGCAGTTCTTGCGCGTTCATCAGCACCTCATCGTGTTGCGTTCGGCAGGTATCCCCGTACCCCTCGACACTAACCCCTTTGTCATGCGTTGGGTGAGGTATTAGCCAGGTCTTTAGGCTGCGGTAACGGTCTCAGATTTGACGAGTCAGACCGGCCATGACGGAGAGGGAAGATCGTCGACGGTGCCCTTGGAGGTGAGCCACGCTGAGAACTCGGTGGCCCACTTACGGTGAGCCTCGACCTGCTGGTCGTGGAGATCGGTGAGGGCGACCTCGCCGAGCTTGGGGTAGCGCACGGCGATCGCCTGAATCACGTCGAGCGTCGCGAGCACGTCGGCGTCGGCCGCGTGGAGGTCGTCGGCGACCACCGGAACTCCGTAGGTCTCGCACATGTTGACGAGCTTGCGCTTGCCCCTGCGCCAACGGTCGAGGTGGCGGTCCAGGACGAGCGGGTCGACGACGGGCCGGATGTCGTCTGTCGCGAGCCGCGAGGCCAGTGACGGTAGTCCGTGGCGTGCGAGTTCCGCTTCCAGAATGGAGACGTCGAACTGGGCGTTGAACGCCACGACCGGGAAGCCGGCACTCAGGGCGCCGGCGAGGATCGACGCGATCTCCTCGAGGGCATCGGCCGGGGACTGTCCCTCCGCCTGGACCATGGCATCGGTGATGCCGTGGACGGCCGTCGCCCCGACGGGGATCGGCACTCCGGGGTTGATGAGCCAGGTGCGTGCGTCAACGGACGCGCTCGCCCCGGACCCCGTGCGGGTGATCACCGCGGCGGTCACGATGCGGTCGTTGGAGGTGGATACGCCGGTGGTTTCGGTATCGAACCCCACCATGGTCTGCTCAAGCCAAGTCATGCCTCCACTCTGCCACCCGATACTGACACCCGGCGCGAGGCGCGACGCTGGCATCGGCCGCGCATCGGCGGCCAGCGACCGGCACACGAACGAACGGCCCCGCACGACTGTCTGCCGGTGCCGGTAGGCTGTGCGGGTGAGCAACGAAATCGAAATTGGCCAAGGCAAGCGCGGGCGACGCGCGTACTCGTTCGACGACATCGCGGTGGTGCCGTCGCGACGGACCCGCGACCCCAAGGACGTGACTCTTAACTGGCAGATCGACGCGTTCCAATTCACCATTCCGGTGATTGCGGCGCCCATGGACTCGGTGATGTCTCCCGCGTCCGCGATCGCGCTGGGCAACAACGGCGGGCTCGGCGTCCTGGACCTTGAGGGTCTGTGGACGCGGTACGAGGACCCGACGTCGCTCCTGGCAGAGATCGCCCAGTTGGACGACGCCAACGTCACCGCGCGCATGCAGGAGATTTACTCGGAGCCCATTAAGGACGAGCTGATTACCGCTCGACTGCAGGAGATCCGTGCGGCCGGCGTCACCGTGGCTGGCTCGCTCAGCCCGCAGCGCACCCAGGAGCACTACGAGACCGTGCTCAAGGCGGGCGTCGACCTGTTCTTCATTCGGGGCACCACCGTGAGCGCGGAGCACGTCTCGTCGGACGCCGAGCCCCTGAACCTCAAGAAGTTTATTTACGACCTCGACGTGCCGGTGATTGTGGGCGGGGCGGCCACTTACCAGGCCGCGCTCCACCTCATGCGTACCGGCGCCGCCGGCGTACTGGTCGGCTTCGGCGGAGGAGCCGCGCACACCACGCGCACCTCGCTGGGAATTCACGCGCCGCTGGCAACCGCGGTTGCAGACGTCGCCGCCGCTCGACGGGACTACTTGGACGAGTCCGGTGGGCGCTACGTTCACGTCATCGCGGATGGCGGACTAGGACACTCGGGCGACATGGTCAAGGCGTTCGCCTGCGGGGCAGACGCCATCATGGTCGGCGCCGCCTTGGCTCGCGCCTCAGAGGCACCTGGTGGCGGCTACCACTGGGGCCCGGAGGCCCACCACTCGGAGCTGCCCCGTGGCGAGCGCGTGCACGTCGGCACCGTGGGCACCCTGCACGAGCTGCTGTTCGGCCCCGGAACGCGCGCGGACGGCACCACCAACATGATGGGCGCGCTGCGCCGGTCGATGGCCACCACCGGCTACTCGGATCTCAAGGAATTCCAGCGCGTCGACGTGGTCATCAGCCCGTATCAGGCTCAGTAGGCACGAGGGCGCTGCGGTTGGGTCTAACTGCGCGGCTATCCGCGGACTACTGATCCCTGGATCAGCGGCGACGGAGTAGCCGGGAACCCGAAACGTATCCGTCATCGCGGTGACCCTAGACTCAGCGCATGAAATGTGTAGCGCTGCGCCACGTCGAGTTCGAGGACCTTGGCCACTGGGAGGCGGAGATCCGCGCCCACGGGTACTCCGTCACGTACGTCGACGCGGGCGAGGATGACCTGTCGCCCGTGCGCGACGCCGACCTCGTCGTGGTGCTCGGCGGGCCCATCGGCGTGGGTGACGCGGACCTCTTCCCGACCATCGAGGAGGAGACGCGGCTGATCCGCGACCGCCTCGACGCGGGACTGCCGGTGCTTGGCGTGTGCCTTGGGGCACAGCTCATCGCGCATGCGCTGGGGTGGACGGTCAAGCCCGGCGAACTCGAACTCGGGTGGGGGATCATCGACGTGAACCCGGCCGGGATGTCGACGCCCCTGCGCCACATCGAGGGCGTCCCCGTCCTGCAGTGGCACGGCGACACCATCACCGCTCCTCCGGGTCAGGAGCTGCTCGCCTCGACCGACGTGACGGCGTGCCAGGCCTTCGTGGTCGGCAGTGGCTTCGGCATCCAATTCCACCCGGAGGTGGACCCCGAGCGGTTCGAACGCTGGCTGCTGGGAAACTTCGTCGAGCTGCGCGGGCTTGGCCGAGACATCAACGAGTTCCGTGCGCAGACCGCGGCTGCCGCAGACGCGGCGACGATCGCGGGAATCCTCTTCATCCGCGAATACCTGCGCTCGCTCTAGCCGCTACGTCCGCACCGTAAAACGGCCGTACCCGCGCCCGCTCACGCACGAGCGCGCGAGCGCAAGTGCGATTTACGGTGCGGACGTAGGGGTGAGCGAGCCTTGGCCTAGGTCAGCAACTCGGACAGCGCCAGCCAAGATTCCTCAAGCTTGCTCGTCTCCGCCTCGTACTCGCGGAGCTTCTTGGTCAGCGAGGTGAGTCCGTCGTAGTCCGACTGGTCGTGGGTTGCCATGTCCGTGTGGATGGTCTGCATGAGTCCGGCGAGCTTGGCCATGCGCCGCTCGACGCTGGCCAGTTCCTTGGTCGCGACGCGGTGCTCGGAGCCGCTCAACGCGGACGCGGCGGGCTTCGCCGGTACGAATGCTGCCCTGGAATGAGCCGAGTCGGCCGAGGGTGCGGGCGCGTTCGCCGAGGCGGCGTCGCCCGACCGGGTGCGCTTGCGCTCGCGATCGTCGCTCGCACTTGCGCCCGATGCCGCCGCCAGCTTCGCGTCGGCGCCGGCCAACACGTCGGGCAGGTGGGTGGTGCCCGCCTGGCCGCCGAACGAACCGACTCCGCCGGTCTTGGTGCGGCGCTCGCGCGACAGGCGCACGTACTCGTCGATCCCGCCGGGAAGGTGCTGCAGGCCGCCGTCGACTACCGCGTACTGCTGGTCAGTCACGCGCTCCATCAAGTACCGGTCGTGACTGACCACGATCAGGGTGCCGGGCCAGGCGTCGAGGAGGTCCTCCATCGCCGCGAGCATGTCAGTGTCGAGGTCGTTGGTGGGCTCGTCGAGCACCAGCACGTTGGGCGCGTCGAGCAGAATCATCAGCAGCTGCAGGCGGCGGCGCTGGCCACCCGAGAGCTTGCGCACCTGCGTCTTGAGCTGCACAGCCGTGAAGCCGAGGCGCTCGAGTAGCTGCTTGGGTGACATCTCGGTGCCGTCGGAGAGCTCAACCGCTGAGTAGCGCTTGACGACCGCGCTGACTCGTTCGTTCTCGAATTCGTCGAGCTCGGACAGCTGCTGCGAGAGTGCCTGAACCCGCACGGTGATGCCGGTCTTGACGCGGCCTCCCGTGGGCTCCATCTCGCCGGTGATGAGCTTGAGCAGCGTGGACTTGCCCGCACCGTTCTCGCCCAGGATCCCGGTGCGCTCGCCGGGACCGATGTTCCAGCTCACGTCGCGCAGGACGTCCTTGGCGCTCTCGCCCTCGCCATAGGTCACGGAGCAGCGGATCAGGTTGACGACGTCCTTGCCGAGGCGCGAAGCCGCCATGCGCGCCAGCTGTACCTTGTCGCGAATCGGGGGGACGTCGGCGATGAGCTCGTTCGCCGCGTCGATGCGGAACTTGGGCTTGGCGGTACGGGCCGGCGCCCCGCGGCGCAGCCACGCGAGCTCCTTGCGCATCAGGTTCTGACGCTTGGACTCGGTCGCATTGGAGATCCGGTCGCGCTCGACGCGCTGCAGCACGTACGCGGCGTAGCCGCCCTCGTACTGCTCCACCTCGCCGTCGTGGACCTCCCACGTGTCGGTGCAGATCTCGTCCAGGAACCAGCGGTCGTGAGTCACCACCATGAGCGCGCCCTTGGTGGAGGCCCAGCGGCGCTTGAGGTGCTCGGCGAGCCACACCACGCCCTCGACGTCCAGGTGGTTAGTGGGCTCGTCGAGGAAGATGACGTCGTGTTCGCCTACCAGCACGTGTGCCAGCGCGACGCGGCGCTGCTGGCCGCCGGACAGGTTTCCTACGATCGAGTCGCCGGGTAGGTCCGGCACCAGGCCGGCCATGATGTCTCGGATGCGCGGGTCTGAGGCCCACTCGTAGGTCTCGGCCCCGTCGCCCACGATCGCCTCGAGGACGGACAGCGAGGTGTCGACGTGGTCGGACTGGTCGAGGACGCCCACGCGCGCACCGCGCGAGATGGTGACGCGGCCGCCGTGTGGCTCGAGGCGGCCTGCAAGCAGCTTCATGAGCGAGGACTTGCCTGCGCCGTTGCTTCCCACGACGCCGATCCGGTTGCCGTCGTCGAGTCCGAGGGACACGGAGTCGAGCACGGTGCCCATGCCAAAATCAAGGTGAAGCGCTTCCGCGCCTAAGAGGTGAGCCATGGCTTAAGGGTAGTTGCGTTGGGTGGGGGTCAGAACTGCGTGCCCGGTCTAAGGATTTACATGGCCGTAACGCGACCTGCGTGAATCCGTAACAACGATCCGTGAGAATCCTTCACATGATCCACATGATCCACTTGACCCGAGAGCATGTTGATAAGGCGGCGCGCCGCGTCGGCATGCCGTTGCTCGCGGTGGCCGTCGCCCTGCTAGTCGGCGCGGTCGCGATCGCCTCACTCGGGGAGTCCCCGCTCGAAGCTGCCCGCATCGTGATCGATGCTGGTTTTAGCTGCGGACCCGAGTACTGCAACCTGGGCTCGACCCTCAGCCTGGCCTCCCCGATCATCTTCTGCGCCCTGGGCGCAGTGGTGGTGCTGCGCGCCGGGCTGTTCTCTATTGGCCAGGAGGGCCAATACGCGCTGGGCGGGCTCGCCGCGGCGGTTGTGGGCGTGTGGCTCGATGTGCCAGGCGGAATCCACCCCATCCTGGCCCTCGCCGCATCGGCGCTTGCCGGGGCGCTGTGGGGCCTTATCCCCGCTGTACTGCGCGTGTTCCTCGGCGTCAACGAGCTCATCGTGTCCATCGTGCTCAACGCCATGGCGGGCCTACTGCTGAACTTCTTGGTCAACTACCCGCTACGTGCCGAGGCCTCCTCGGTGGGCTACACCCCATCCATATCGGAGAGCGCCAGGCTGCCTGTTTGGGACACGTCAACAAAGTTTGGGCTCGGATTCGGGCTCGCGATCATTGCCTGTGCCGCAGTCTGGTTCCACCTCAACCGCACCACCGCTGGTTTTGAGCAGCGGATGAGCGGCGGGGCGAACCTCTTCGCCCGCTACTCGGGCATGGCGCCCAAGAAGGCTGTCATCCGTGCGGGACTGATTGGTGGGGCGCTCGCGGGATTGGGCGGCGGGGTCCAAGTACTCGGTGTGAACTACCGCGTGATCGAAGGGTTCAGCGACGGGACGGGCTTCATCGGCCTGACGGCCGCCATCCTCGGTGGCGTCAGCGCCATTGGTGCGGGGATCGCCGGCACCCTCTACGCAGGCATCACGGTGGGCGCCGTCAACGGACTGCAGATCCAGATGGGCGTGCCGCGGGAGATCGGCTCGACGGTGCTCGCGCTCATGATCGTTTTCGTCGCGGCGCAGCAGCCCGTCCTCACTCGCATCGAACGATGGCGGGACCGACGGCGGGCGAATCAGCTGATCGACGAGGGCCGAGCCGACGCGCTCGTGACCTGGGCGCCGCCGGATCCCAACGCTCCGCCGGACTCCACTGATCCAAACCACACCCGAACGGAGGCCCGTCGATGATGTGGTGGGCAGATTTCATGAACTCCGGGCTGCGGCTGACCGCGCCGATCCTCTTCGCGGCAGTGGCTTCGATGCTCTCCGCCCGTGTTGGCATCCTGAATCTGGCGATTGAAGCCAAGGTGCTAGGCGGGGCGTTCGTCGCCATCCTGGTGACCGCGGCGACAGGCAACATCGTCGTCGGAATCCTCGCCGCGGCGGCCTTCGGCGCAGGCATCGGCTGGGTCATGGCGATGGCGGACCGGCTGGGCGTTGACCTGGTGGTGCTGGCCATCGGCCTCAACATGCTGATGCTGCAGGCGACCGTGTTCTTCATGCGGGCCTTCCTGGACGGCGTGGGAACGTACAACCCCGATATCGAGACGCTGAGCGCGATCGAGATCCCGGTGCTGTCGAGCCTGCCGTTCATAGGCCGGGTCCTCAACGGCATGAACATTCTCGTGTACGGCGCCTTCTTCGCCTCCTTTGCGGTGGCCATGTTCCTGCGCACCCGGATGGGTCGGCACCTGATTGCGGTGGGGGATGCTCCCGCCGCGGCCGCTAGCGCGGGAATCAGCGTCAAGCGGACGCAGCTGCGGACGCTGGTGGTGGCTGGCGCGATCGCGGGCCTGGGCGGTGCCTACCTTTCCGTGGGAGACCTGGGCCTGTTCACGCGCAACATGAGCTCCGACCGAGGTTGGATCGGCATCACCGCGGCTTTGCTCGCGGTCAATGTTGCGGCGTACATCGCCCCCGCCGCGATGGTCTTCGGATTCGCGGCCTCCGCGTCGATCCGGCTCCAGGAGTTCGGCGTCCCCGGCAGCGTGACCCAGTTCATCCCGCAGGGAGCCGCGCTAGTGGCGCTAATCCTGGTCGGGGTGCGCAGCAGCTCTCGACAGTCGCTGCTCCAACTATGGCGGCGTTCCAGTCGAATCCGCTGGCGCTCCAAATCGCCTCCAGCCAAGAGCGGAGTGACCCCCTAGCAAGTCCCCGGCATTAACCCGACAAGGAGAACCATCATGAAAACATCACCAAAACTATTCGGTGCCCTCGCGGGCGCAGCGACGCTCGCCCTGGTCGCCGGCTGTTCCAGCGCTTCCGACTCCACTGAGTCGAGCCCCTCTTCAGAATCCGCATCCGTGGACTTCACCTACGCGCTGGTCACGCCCGGCGCGGCCGGCGATGGCTCGTTCATCGACTCCGCCATCACGGGTGCCACGCTGGCGGAGGCCGAACTCGGCGTCTCCGGCGCCGTCGTTGAGGCGGAATCGGTGTCGCAGCAGGAGAGCGTGCTGCGTTCGACCGTAGCCACGCAGCCCGACATCATCATCGCGCCGGGGCTCGACCCGGAGTCGCTGCTGGCGGTGGCCGCGGAGAACCCCGACCAGCTGTTCGGCGTTCCGAGCGACATCTACGTAGGCGAACTTCCTGACAACGTCCAGGCCTACTCGATCAACATGCAGGACGCGAGTTACCTGGGTGGCTACGCCGCCGGAAGCCTGACCGAGACCGGTCAGGTAGGCGCCGTGCTGGGCATCGACAACCCGGGTCTGAACCAGTTCTACTACGGCTACAAGCAGGGCGTGCTCGACGCGTGCCCCGAATGTGAGGTCACCCCGACCTACCTGAACGGCGAGTTCGGGGACCCCGCAGTGGGACAGGAGGCCGCACTCGGTCTGTTCCAGGGAGGCGCGGACATCGTCTTCGCCGTCGCGGGACTGTCCGGCCAGGGCGTGTTCAAGGCCGCGGAGGACACCGGAAACTACGCCATCGGCGTCGACCTGAACCAGGACGGGGACGCACCCGGAACGGTCATCGCCTCGGTGATGAAGCGCGTCGACGTCACGACCTACGCGCTGATCGAGTCGGCGCTCAACGACCAGTTCACGTCCGGATTCGTCCAGGCGGGCATCGACGACGGATTCTCGGGCCTGAGCTGGCTCGCGGGCTCGACGACATTCGCCGACAACGGACCCGAGGCGTTGGCCTCGCAGGTCCCCGCGCTGACCGATGAGATCACGGCACTTCAGGAGCAGATCGTCAGCGGCGAGATCCTGGTGTGCGACGCCCTGAACGATGCGTCGAGCGAGTCCTGCGTCGAGCTCGGACTGGCCGGCTAGGCAACAGGTCAGGAACGAGAGACACATCATGACAACCACCTCAGGCGAGGCGCCGCGACTCGAGTTCCGCGGCATGCGGAAGTACTTCGCGGCATCGGGAGTGCTCGCGGTCGCGGACGTCTCGCTTGAGGTGGCGCCCGGTGAAGTCGTTGCGCTGATTGGCGAGAACGGCACCGGGAAATCGACGCTCATGCACCTGCTCTTCGGCGTACACGAGCCGGATGCCGGGGAGATCTTTGTTGACGGTCAGCCCGTCAAGATACGCAGCCAACAGGACGCGATCGACGCGGGCCTGGGCATGGTTCAGCAGCACTTCGCGCTGGTCCCGGGCTTTACGGTGGCCCAAAACGTGCTGCTGGGACGGGAGCCTTCCCGCCGCGGCTTCTACGACGACGCGACCGCCGTGAAGATGGTGCAACAGCTCATCGAGGATTCGGGCATGAGGCTGGACGCTCGATCTCCGGTGAAGGATCTTCCCGTGGGCGCGCGACAGCGCGTCGAGATATTGAAGGCGCTGGCGGCCGACGCGCAGCTGCTGATCCTTGACGAACCCACGGCGGTACTTACGCCGGCGGAGGCTGAGGAACTCATCGAGATGGTGCACACGATTGCCGCCCAGGGCAGGTCCGTCGTGTTCATCTCCCACAAGCTCCCTGAGGTGCAGGCCATCGCGGACCGGATCGTAGTGATGCGGCGCGGCCGGATAGTGGGGCAGGTGCGTGCCGGAGAGGCGTCCAACGCTGAACTCGCCCGCCTGATGGTGGGTCGCGAAGTGCTCTTGGAGACCAAGCTAGCTGACAAGCCCGCAGGAGAAGTCGTGCTCGCGGTCGAGGCCGTTTCCCAGCCCGCGACCGCGCAAGGAGGATCTGGTCTAGCCGACATCGGCTTCGAGTTGCACGCCGGAGAAGTGATCGGCATCGCCGGTGTCGACGGCAACGGCCAGGACGAGCTAGTCGACGCGATAGCGGGCCTGTCCCGACCGGAGTCGGGGCGCATCAAGGTCTGCGGACGCGACACGACGGGGCGTAATCCCGGCGAGGTGCGCGCCGCGGGACTGGCGCATATCGCCTCCGACCGCATGCACGTGGGCCTCAATCTTGACGCCACCCTCGAGGAGAACGCGGTCTCTACTCACTTCAAGGACCCCGAGTACAGCCGCCGCGGCGTGATCCGGCGCGCCAACCGTCGGCGTTTCGCCAAGCGCACCATCGACGATTACGAGGTCAGAGGTGGTTCGCCAACCAACGCCGTCCGGTCACTGTCGGGAGGCAACCTCCAGAAGGTTGTCATCGGGCGGGAGTTGAGCGGGTCCCCACGCGTGGTGATCGCGAATCAACCCACCCGTGGGCTCGACGTGGGTTCCATCGAGTTTGTGCACTCGGTGCTGTCTGACGCCCGACGGGACGGCAGCGGAATCCTGCTGGTCTCCGCGGAGCTCGATGAGGTGCTCGCCCTGAGCGACCGCATCGCCGTCATGTACGACGGCCGATTGGTAGGACCCTTCGCCCGCGATGAAGTCACGAGAGAGACGATCGGCCAGATCATGGCCGGAGGAGAGGAAGCCGCATGAGCTCCATAGGACGTAACACTCAGACCCGGACCATTGTGGCCGACCATATTTGGGTGAACGACGGCGAGGGCACGGTGCTGTCCGCCGGCGCGATCGACATCCTCGACGGACGCATCGAGCAGGTCCGCGCGATCACCGGTGCGCGTCCGTCGGGCCCCGGCGTGGTGGACCTCGGCGCGGTCGTGGTGATGCCGGGGTTGGTAAACGCCCACGCCCACACCCCCATGTCGCTGATGCGCGGGGTCGCCGAGGGCACCTCGTTGCTCACGATGGCGGGATTCCTGAAGGTGCTGAGGACTCGCGAGGCGCACCTCACCCCGGAACTCGTGCCCGCATCGGTAGCCGTGTCGTGCGCGGATTACATTCGTCACGGGATCACGTCCTTCGCGGACCAATACTTTTACGCCGACGAGATCGCCCCCGTGGTGCTGGAGTCCGGGATGCGGGCGCGGTTGGCTTGGGGCATCGTGGAGCTCGGCGACGACGAGGCGCGCTCGCGAGAGCTTGCGGCGGCGGAGAAGTTCGCCGAGTCCATGGTGGGCGCGTCCGATGTGGTGCGGGGCTGGCTCGGCCCTCACGCCTTCTTCGTGGACAACCAACCCGAGGCGATGCTGACCGAGTTGGCCGTCGCGAAGAGGCTTGGCGCAGGACTGCACGCCCACTTTTCCACCACGTCCGAGGAGGACGACTGGTGTGCGGCCAACGGCGGTGGCACCGCCGTCGACCGGTTGGTCGAGATGGGGATGCTCGACGTTCCCACAATCCTTGCTCACTGCACCTCGTTGCCCGTCGAGCAACTTCCGGCGCTCGCGGGTACTCGCGCGGCGATGGCCGTCGTGCCGTCGGTGGCCATGCAGTCAGGTGTGTCCGCGGCGCCGGTCCGCGAGGCGCTCGACCACGGGGTCACGGTGGCGCTCGGCACGGACAACGTGTGCAACAACACCAATGTCGACATGTTCGAGGAGATGCGCACCCTGGGCAAGCTCGCCGCGTTCACCTCCAAGATCCCCAACCAAGTTTCGCCTCGCGAGATCCTCGAGATCGCGACCGTTGGAGGCCAGCGAGCTATCGCTGGCGACGACTCAGACGGGCGGCTGGTGGCAGGAGCGGTGGCTGACCTCATTGCGATTCCCGTGAGCGAGATTGCGCGGGGCCCGGTGGGCGCTCAGACGCTGGAGTCTGCATTGGTTTACGGCACCAGCGGATCATCCGTGAGTCATAGCATGGTGGCCGGACGTTGGCTCATGGCCGCGCGCGAGGTCCTCACCCTGGACGTCGCCAGCGCGCTGTCACGCCAGCAAGCCGACTATGACATCCTCCTTGCGCGAATCGCCGAGGAGGCGGGCGCAAGCAACGGAGCAAGGGGCCAATGATGGACGTCGACGAGCGAAGGACCCGCATCGGGCAGATCGTATCCGAGCACGGCGAGGCGGCCTTTGCCTCGCTCGCCGCCGACTTCGGAGTGTCCGAGATGACGATCCGGCGCGATGTGGAGGCCCTCGAGAAGGCGGGCCTGGTCCGGCGGATCTTCGGTGGAGTAATCGCCGGGAGTGGCATGGGCCTCGAGCCGCCGTACGGCCAGCGAGCAGGGCGCGAGGTGGGCTCCAAGGACCGCATCGGCGCCGCCATCGCGGACGCGCTCCGTCCCGGTGAGACGGTGTTCCTCGACTCCGGTTCTACGGTCGCCGCAGTAGCGCACGCGCTGCAGGGACGTGACCTGGGGCTTACCGTCCTCACCCCCTCTATCCAGGTGGCGGTAGCCCTCGCGGACGAGCCCGGCACGCGCGTGATCCTTCTTGGCGGTGAGGTCCGCGCTGGCGAGTTGAGCATCATCGGGCACGATGCCGAGCAGATGCTCGCGCGCTACAACTGTGACACCTTCGTCGCCGGCGTCGCCGGCGTCGATCCCGTGAAGGGCCTCACTGAGTACCACCCGCAAGAGGCGAGCATCAAGCGCGCCGCGGTCGCGCGCTCGGCGCGAGTGATCGTGGGTGCCGACTCGACCAAGCTCGGGCAAGTCTTCCTCGTGACGGTCGCTGCGCTGGACCAGGTCGCGATGCTCGTCACAGATTCCTCAGACCATCCCACCCTTGCCGCCGCCCGTGAGGCCGGCGCATCTGTCATCACCGTCTCCGACGGCAACCCTCCCTACTTGAATGGAAATGAACAATGACCGCCTCCAAATTCTCTGCGATCTTCCCCAACGCCGCCAAGCCGCTGATAGCCATGGCGCACGTGCCCGCGCTGCCAGGCACCCCCCTCTACGACGCTGACGGGGGAGTGCAGAAGCTCGTCGACCACGTCCAACGTGACGTCGAGCTGCTCGTCGAGGCTGGCTTCGATGCGGTGATGTTCTGCAACGAGAATGACCGCCCCTATGAGCTTAAGGCGGGGCCCGAGGCATCGGCGGTGATGGCCAGGGTCGTCACCGAGTGCCGGCCCCAGACCATTCCCTTCGGCGTGGACTTTCTCTGGGACCCGAGGATCGCGCTGGCGGCGGCAGTCGCGACGGGGGCATCGTTCATCCGCGAGGTCGTCACTGGCGTTTGGGAGTCAGACATGGGTCTATGGCAGACCGACGCGGCAGCGGTTCTGCGCGAACGCCGACGCCTCGACGCGAGCGATATCGCAATCTTCATGAATGTCACCCCCGAATTCGCCTCACCCATCGGCAAACGGACTCCCGCAGACACCGCGCGTTCGACAGTGGTCTCGTCGCTCTCGGACGCAATCCTGGTCTCCGGTCCCATGGCGGGCGAGGGGCCCGACGCCTCCACGTTGCAGTCGGTCGTTGACGCTGTAGCGGGAGCCGCCCCGGTGCTGCTCAACACCGGCGCGCGCGCTGACAGTATCGCCAAGATGCTCACGATCGCGGACGGGTGCATTGTCGGATCGTCGCTCAAGGTGGATGGTTACACCTGGAACGAGGTCGACCGCGACCGCGCCTTCCGATTCGTTGAGGCTGCCCGCGCGTGACCCCGCGACACCTAGAGGCGCGGCTATGTTGACGGGAAACTGCACCCTCGGTGTTGACGTGGGCACCACCGGGGTCAAGGTGGTGGTGTTCGACCCGAGCGAGGGAATCATTGCTCAGGGCTCGGCGCCCAATGTTCTGAGCAGCGAGAACCCCGGATGGGCTGAGGCCGATCCCCTCCAGTGGCGGGAGAATGCGCTGACACTGATGGCGGCGCTCGCCCAGGAGGTTGGCGCGAGTCGCATCGGCGCCGTGGCCGCCAGCGGGATGGTGCCCGCGGTGGTCCTGACCGATGCCGACGGCACCCCGTTGCGACGTGCAATCTTGCAGAACGATGCGCGGGCCGGGCGCGAGGTGCGGGAGATTCACGGCGAGCTCGATCCGGAGGCGACGCTGGTGACGACGGGCTCGCCTGTCACCCAGCAGTCGGTGGCCCCCACCCTGCGTTGGCTCAGTCGCCACGAGCCGGAGGCTTGGTCGCGTACTCGGCACGTCGTCGGGTCGTACGACTGGTTGCTGATGTCTCTGGGCGCGCGGCCGCACGTCGAGCTGAATTGGGCGGTGGAGTCGGGCCTCTTCACCTTGGACGGCGAGGCCTACGGGCCGGCCATCGAGGCCGCAAAGGCTGCCGGGGCGCTCGCCCCCGTGCGCCGAGCGGGAGAAGTGGTTGGGACGCTGTCGCCTGAGGCCGCCAGCCGTACCGGGCTGTCAACCGCCGTGAAACTGGTGGTGGGCGGCGCTGACCACGTCCTGTCCGCCGTGGGCGCGGGGCTGGCCAGCCCGGGAGATTGGCTGGTGAAACTCGGCGGAGCCGGGGACATTCTCGCGGTTACTAGCGAGCCCATCACCGATGCGCGGTTCTACTTGGACACGCACGCGGCCCCCGGGTTGTGGCTGCCCAACGGCTGTATGGCCGCCAGCGGTTCGCTGGTGCGGTGGGTGCAGTCCGTCGTCGGTAGCGACGACCTCGCGGCGATGGACGACGAGGCGGCCACCCGGCAGGCGGCCGAGGTCTTCGTCCTGCCTTACTTCCTGGGGGAGAAGTCCCCCGTGAACGACCCCGACCTGCGAGGCGTGGTGGCCGGCCTTCACCTTGGCCATGACCGCGTCGACATCTTCCGCGGCGCGCTAGAGGGAGTCGCGTTCGGGTTTCGCCACAACGCCGAAGTCTTCGCGGACCGCGGGATCGCCATGGAGCGAGCCTCGGTCACTAATGGCGGCGCCACCTCGCTGCTCTGGAAGCAGATCCTGGCCTCGGTTCTGGGTCAGCCGTTGCGGACCTTGCAGGGGCACCCCGGTGCGGCCTTCGGTGCCGCGTACGCTGCCGCGCTGCCGGGCGGTGGCGTCGACGGCTGGCAACGAATCGGCGACTACGTCACCGAAGGGGAGCCGGTCGACCCTGATCCGCGACTGACCGCGCGCTATGACGAGGCGTACGGGTTGTGGCGTGAACTCGGCGAGGTGAATGCCGCCGTGATGCGCGCGATGGCCCGCCGCTAGTCGACGGCGAGGACGACCTTGCCGAAGTGTTCCCCTGACGCCACGCGCGCCACGGCTTCGCGAGCCTGGGCGAGCGGCAACACGCTGTCGATCGTCGGTCGCAGGCCGGTGCGTGCCATGAAAGACAGCAGCGCCGCGAGGTCCTCGCGGGCACCCATGGTGACTCCCTGGATGCGGATCTCCTGGAAGAACACGCGGGTGAGGTTGGCGGGCTCGGGGTCACCGGTGGTGAGCCCCGCCACTGCGATGGTGCCACCGGCCTTCACGGAGGAGACCGAGTGGGCCCAGGTGGCCTTGCCTACCGACTCGATGACCGCATCGACACGCGCTGGCAGTCGCTCGCCGGGCTCAAACACGGCCGCGGCGCCCAGTGCCATTGCCCGCTCGCGCTTGTCCGCGGAGCGAGAGGTGGCGTACACCTCGAGGCCAGCGGCGGCGCCGAGCGCGATCGCGGCCGACGAGAGCCCGCCGCCCGCGCCCTGAATCAGCACGCTGTTTCCCGGGCGCAGGTCCGCGGCAACAAAAAGCATTCGGTAGGCGGTGAGCCAGGCGGTGGGGAGGCACGAGGCCTCCTCGAAGGACAGCTCGGCCGGTTTGGCCAGGAGATTCGCTGTCGGCACGCTGACGCGCTGAGCGAAGGTTCCTTGGTAGCGCTCCGAGAGCATGGAGCGCGTCTCGCGAGGCCCCACACCATGGCCGTCCGCGCCAATCACGGAGTGGATGACCACCTCGGTGCCGTCGGGGGCGACCCCAGCGGCGTCGGTGCCCAGGATTATCGGCAGGCTCTTGGCGGCAAGGCCTACGCCCTGCAGCGACCACACGTCGTGGTGATTCACGCTCGCGGCGCGAACCTCAACCGTGGTCCAGTTCTCGCGAGCCTCGGGCTCGGGGCGCTCGCCAACGTCTAGTGCGGAGGCGGGAGTTTCGGCGCTGAAGCGCGCGGCGTAGGCGGCAAGCATAATCTCAGCATACGACCGGCGAGAGGCGCCATAGGGACGCTCCTCGCCGGCCGGTTTTGCTGGGGGGTCTATTCGTTGTCGCCGCCGGTGGCGACGCTGCCGGCGAACTCGGCGTGGTCGCTTCCCTTGGCATCGGGCCATACCCAGTCGGCCACGACGGGGATGTCGCTGCCGTGCTGAAGGGCGTGGCGACGTGCCGCGAGGCGGCGGTCGAAGAGGTCCTGACGGAGGGCCGCTGCGCGGGTGCCGAGGCTTGGAACCCGGTCGATGACGTCCATGACTAGGTGGTACCGGTCGATGTCGTTCATCATCGCCATGTCGAACGGCGTGGTCGTAGTGCCCTCCTCCTTGTAGCCGCGTACGTGCAGGTTCGCGTGCCCGTTACGACGGTAGGTGAGGCGGTGGATCAGCCACGGGTAGCCGTGATAGTTGAAGATGATCGGCTTGGTGGTGGTGAAGAGCTGGTCGAACGCCCGGTCAGACATGCCGTGCGGGTGCTCCTTCTCTGGCTGCAGGCGCATCAGGTCGACGACGTTGACCATGCGCACCTTGATCTCCGGCAGCTCCTGACGGATGATGTCGATCGCGGCCAGGATCTCGATGGTGGGGACGTCGCCAGCGGCGGCCATCACCACGTCGGGCTCCTCGCCATCGGGCACGTTGGACGCGAAGTCCCAAATGCCCAGTCCACGCGTGCAGTGGTCGATCGCCTGGTCCATGGTCAACCACTGGGCCTGCGGCTGCTTGCCCGCGATCACGACGTTTACGTAGTCGCGCGAACGCAGGCAGTGGTCGTAGGTGCTGAGCAACGTGTTGGCGTCGGCGGGCAGGTAGACCCGCACCACCTCGGCGCTCTTGTTGATCACGTGGTCGATGAAGCCGGGGTCCTGGTGAGAGAACCCGTTGTGGTCCTGGCGCCAGACGTGGCTGGACAGCAAGTAGTTGAGCGAAGGCACGGGCTGGCGCCACGGAATCTCCCGCGAGACCTTGAGCCACTTGGCGTGCTGGTTGAACATCGAGTCGATGATGTGGATGAACGCCTCGTACGAGGTGAACAGGCCGTGGCGGCCGGTGAGGGTGTAGCCCTCGAGCCAGCCCTGGCACTGGTGCTCGGACAGCATCTCGATGACGCGGCCGTGGCTCGCGGTGAAGGTGTCGTCGTCAATCCGCTTGCCTTCCCAGACCTTATCGGTGACCTCCAGCACAGATTGCAGCCGGTTCGAGGCGAGCTCGTCCGGGGCAAAGATGCGGAAGTTGGTCGGGTTCTCCTCGATGACCGCCTTGAGGAACATGCCGAGCTGCTTGGTGCCCTCGTGGGGGCCGCTACCAGGTACGGGCACGTCCACCGCGAAGTCGCGGAAGTCGGGCATGCGTAGGTCCTTCGAGACCAGCCCGCCGTTGGCCTCGGGGCGGGCCGACATGCGCAGCTCGCCCTTGGGGCCGATGGCCGTGGTCGAGGGCAGCAGCGCGCCGGCCTCGTCGAACAGCTCCTCCGGCTTGTAGGACTTCAGCCAGCCCTCAAGGGTCTGCAGGTGAGCGTCGGTGTCGCGGGCGTTGGACAGCGGCACCTGGTGCGAGCGCCACGAACCCTCTGTCTTCTTGCCGTCGATCTCCGGCGGGCAGGTCCAGCCCTTGGGGGTGCGGAACACGATCATGGGCCACATCGGGCGTTCCATGTCGATGTTATCCGCGGCCTCGGCCTTGATCGCCGCGATCTCGTCCATGACATCGTCCAGCAGCACGGACATGCGACGGTGGATGTCAGCGTGTGACTCGTCGTCGAAGCCGGCCTCGAACACGAAGGGCTTGTGACCGTAACCGCGCATCAACGCGTCAAGCTCGTCGTCTCCGATGCGGGCCAGGACGGTGGGGTTGGCGATCTTGTACCCGTTGAGGTGCAGGATCGGTAGCACGACGCCGTCGGTCTTGGGGTTGATGAACTTGTTGGAGTGCCACGAGGTGGCCAGCGGGCCGGTCTCGGCCTCGCCGTCGCCCACGATCGCGGCGACCAGCAGGTCGGGGTTGTCGAACGCGGCTCCGTAGGCGTGGGACAGCGAGTAGCCGAGCTCCCCGCCCTCGTGAATCGATCCGGGGGTCTCGGGGGCGACATGGGAGGGAATGCCGCCCGGGAAGGAGAACTGCTTGAACAGGCGTTGCACGCCGCGCTCGTCCAGGCCGATGTCGGGGTAGGTCGCCGAATAGGTGCCGTCGAGGTAACTCGAGGCGACGAGGCCGGGTCCGCCGTGACCGGGGCCGATGATGTACATGGTGGGCTGCTGGCGCTCGCTGATGATGCGGTTGAGGTGCGCGTAAAGGAAGTTCAGCCCGGGGGTCGTGCCCCAGTGGCCCACGAGGCGTGGCTTGACGTGGTTCCGGGTGAGGGGCTCGCGGAGAAGCGGATTGCCGAGCAGGTAGATCTGTCCCACCGATAGGTAGTTGGTCGCCCTCCACCATCGATCGATGGCGTCGATCTGATCGTCACTCGCTGCGTCGTGTTGGCGCGCAGCCCATGGTCCGATGTTCATCGTTTCCTCCTGTGATGTGTTGACTAGTTCCATTCAACGGGGTGAGGTCGATGTGGTCCTGGGACCCAGGTCCTGGCGGCGCCATTCCACAACGCTCGTTAACTCACCGCCGCTTCCGACTGTAGGACGATCCGGGTCTCCCTGCCGGTCAGCACCACATATTCATCTAGGCCGGTCAAATTCAGAGTTTCTGAGTGGGGGGTACGTAAACTCGCAGGAAATGGCCCTCACCGTCGCGATTGCCCCAGACTCCTTCAAGGGGTCCCTGGACGCCCTCGCGGTCGCCCTCGCGATCGCCGAGGGGTGGGCGTCGGTCCGCGGCGAGGACGATTTGCGAATACTGCCGCAGGCCGATGGCGGGGAGGGCACGCTCGTAGCGCTCGCGCACTACTTCCCGGCCGCCAGGTTGGTCGACGCCGGCTGGGTCACTGGACCCGATGGGCGCCCGGTACGCGGGCGCTGGCTGCGCCTACCCGACGGCGGCGCGGTGGTCGAACTCGCCGAGGTCAGCGGGCTGTCCCTCATGCGGCGGCACGATGCGACGGGAGCCACGACGCGCGGATTGGGCGAGGTGATCGCGCACGCGGTCGAAGCGGGCGCTCCAATCTTGACAATCGCGCTAGGCGGATCGGCGTGCACTGACGCAGGTCTGGGCGCGCTGCGGGCGCTCGGCCTGGAGCTCTACGGAGCCGACGGAAGCACCATCGTGGACGGCGGCGGCGCGCTCGCGGACGTGCGCACAGTAGACACCTCCCGTCTCAAGCGGCGACCCGCTGGCGGAGTGGCGACGCTGACCGACGTCACCGCACCGCTGCTGGGACCTCGCGGTGCCGCTGCGGTGTTCGCGCCTCAGAAGGGCGCGACCCCGAAGCAGGTCGCCGAACTTGAAAATGCACTGCGTCACGTCTCGACGATGCTCGGAGGCGCGCCAGAGGCTCCGGGAGCGGGGGCCGCTGGGGGCACGGCATACGGATTCCAGGCGCTGTGGGGCGCGCGGCTGGAGTCGGGCGCACTCTACGTGCGGCGGGCGAGCGGGCTGGACGCCATGCTCCCGGAGCTCGACGTCATCGTGACCGGCGAGGGCCAGTTCGATCACCAGTCGACGCGCGGCAAGGTGGTCGGCGAGCTGCTCTCGCTGGCGGCTGCCGCGGGGGTGCGAACAGGCGTGATTGCGGGACAGATCACGATGCGTCCGCAGGGCTGGTCGGCCGCGCTGGTAGACGTCGCGGGGTCGGTCAAGGAAGCTCGGCGGGACCCTACCCGCTGGCTACGAATAGCGGGCGCTCAGGCGGCTAGCGCGCTCGCGGGCTAGGAGACTGCTGCGATGGACTGCAGTGCGATTTCGCGTTCCTCGTTGGTCGGGACGACCCATACTTGCACGGCGGATGTGTCAGTGCTGATGAGTGTGGCCTCCTTAGAGCGACGCACATTGCGATCGAGGTCGATCTCGATGCCAAGACCTGAGAGTCCCGCGAGGGAGTTCGAACGGACCCAATAGTCGTTCTCGCCGACCCCGGCCGTGAACGCGATCGCGTCTAGCGAGCCCATTTGAGCGAAGTACTGGCCAATGTAGCCCCGGATGCGCCGCGCGTAGATTTCGAGGCCCAGAATCGCGTCATGGTTGCCCTGATTCGCGGATTTGTGTGCATCCCTCATGTCTGAATATCCAGTGAGGCCGAGCATCCCAGATTGGCGGTTGAGAAGGGTATCAATCTCGTCGATTGTCATACCGGCCGTCCGGGCCAGGTGCAGCGCCACCGCTGGGTCGATGTCGCCCGAGCGCGTGCCCATCACTAACCCCTCGAGCGGGGTCAGGCCCATCGAGGTGTCGATGGAACGGCCACCCCGGACTGCGCAGGCAGACGCGCCGTTTCCTAGGTGCAACACAATGGTGTTGATGTCGCGCACGTCGCGCCCCATCAGCCGGGCCGTCTCCCGAGAAACGTACGCGTGCGACGTGCCGTGGAACCCGTAGCGGCGCACTCCGTGTTCGCGTGCGACGTGCCTATCGATGGCGTAGGTGTACGCAGCTTCAGGCAAGGTGGAGTGGAATGCGGTGTCAAAGACTGCGACGTGCGGCAGGTGGGGAAAGGCGGCGCGCGCGGCGGTGATGCCGGCAAGGTTCGCAGGATTATGTAGTGGCGCGAGCGTGGAGAGGAGCGCGATCTTGTGCTCGACCTCATCGGTCACAATAGTTGGCGCGGAGAACTCCTCCCCTCCCTGGACCACGCGGTGGCCCACTACTGTGATCGCCCCAACGTCCACTCCGGCACTCGGGTCCCCGAGCTCGCTAATGATTATCTTGATAGCGGCGGCGTGATCGGTCACCCGTTCGAGCAGGCCCGCGAAAATCGGCTCGTCGAGTGTGGTGTCCACGACCTGGTATTTGACGGAACTCGAACCGCAATTGAGGACCAGTGCAAGCCCCAGGTAGTTGACGCTCACGCTTGAATCTCCTCGGTGGGGCTCGATGCGCCGACGGCGGGTGCATCGAGTTGCTGTGCCTGGATGGCCGTGATTGCGACGGTGTTGACGATATCCTGCACCAGCGCCCCACGCGACAGGTCGTTGACGGGCTTGCGCAGGCCCTGAAGCACGGGGCCGATGGCGACGGCGCCCGCCGAGCGTTGCACCGCCTTGTACGTGTTGTTGCCGGTGTTGAGGTCCGGGAAGACCAGCACCGTAGCGCGTCCCGCCACTGCGGAATCGGGGGCCTTGGAGGCCGCGACGCTGGGCTCGACGGCCGCGTCGTACTGCATCGGGCCGTCGACCAGGAGGTCGGGGCGGCGTTCGCGGACAATCGCGGTGGCGCGCCTGACCTTGTCCACGTCGTCGCCGGAACCCGATGCGCCGGTCGAGTACGACAGCATCGCAATCCGCGGCTCGATGGTGAACTGGCGCGCTGTCTCGGCGGAGGAGATCGCAATCTCCGCGAGCTGCTCGGCGGTCGGGTCCGGATTGACCGCGCAGTCCCCGTAAACCAGTACTCGGTCCTCGAGGCACATGAAGAACACGGAGGACACGATGGACACGCCGGGCGGGGTCTTGATGACCTGGAACGCGGGGCTGATGGTGTGGGCGGTGGTGTGGGCCGCGCCGGACACCATGCCGTCCGCGAGCCCCTCGCGCACCATCATGGTGCCGAAGTAGCTCACGTCTTGGACCATGTCCCGAGCCTGCTCTAGCGTCGTCCCCTTGGCGGCGCGCAGTTCGGCGATCCTCGCGGCGAACGGTTCCACGTACTCGGGGTCGTCTGTGGAGATGATCCGGGCGCCCTCGATGTCGAGCCCCAACTCGCCGGCACGTGAGCGAATCGCGGACTCGTTGCCGAGGATAGTAAGGTCCACCACCTCGCGGGTCAGCAGCGTTGAGGCGGCACGCAGGATGCGGTCGTCGGTGCCCTCCGGGAGCACAATGTGTCGCTTGTCGGAGCGCGCGCGGTCCAGCAGGTCGTACTCGAACATGAGCGGCGTCACCACGTCGATGCGCGTGACGTCTAGCAGGCGCAGCAGGGCCTCGGTGTCGACCACTCGGTCGAACATTGACAGCGCCATGTCGACCTTGATCGCGCTGTCGCGCGAGAGTCGACCGCGCGTGGCGGAGCACCTGGTGGCGGCCTCGAACGTGCCGAGCGCGGTGCGGATGATTGGCAACGACGAGCCCAGGCCCTCAATAAGCCGCTTAATCGAGGGGGGCGTCGCAAAGCCGCCGTTAAGAATGACTCCGGACAGGGTGGGGAAGCCTTCCGCGCCGTGCGCGCTGATGACCGCCAGCAGGGTGTCGGCGCGGTCGCCCGGGACGATGATCACGCCGCCTTCCTTGAGGCGGTCCAGGAGGTGCTCGGTGTTCATGGCGCCGACAGTCAGCGCGCGTACCTCGCGCGACAGGAGTTCGGGGTCGCCGGACACCACGTGACCCTCCACCGCGTCAACGAGGGCGCTCAGCAGGGGTGCGACCAGGATGGGATCGTCGGGAAGCGCACCTACCGCGATTCCCGCTGGCAACGCGGCCATCACCTCATCGAGCTGCTCCGGGTCGCAGCGATTCGCGAAGACGGCGGATACGTGGGCGTGCGACTCCGACATCTCTAGACTGGCCTGCTCGACGACCTGGGCGATCTCGGCTGGAGTGCGGTCGATGCCGTGGACAACCAGCGCGACCGGCGCGCCGAGGTTGGCGGCGATGCGTGCGTTGAACTCGAACTCGGCGGGGCCGGAGACGTCGGTGTAATCGGTGCCAACGATCACGACGGCGTCGCACCCGCTGGCCACTTGGTGGTAGCGGGCGACGATGGTGGCGAGCGCGGCATCGGGGTCCGCGTGCACCTCGTCGTAGGTCACGCCAACGGAATCCTCGTAGGTCTGCGAGACGCCTTCGTGACCCAGCAGTAGGTCGAGGACATAGTCCGTGCCGTCGGCGACGCGGGCCACGGGCCGGAAGATGCCTACCTTGCCCACGGATCGCGTGAGGAGGTCGGTGATTCCGAGCGCGATAGTTGACTTGCCCGAGTTTCCCTCGGCGGACGCGATGTAGATGCTTCTGGCCACGGCAACAGCATTCCACGTTATGCCCATGGTTGTCACTGGACATTGGTCCCGGGTATAGAGCGAAGGCTGTGCAATTAGGAGGCGGCCGAGCCCGCGCTTTTGAGTCGCTTCCCATACACTTGCCAGGTACCTCTTGTGGAATGGCGCCCAGTACAGGTGATTCGCAAGAGGTCGATGGCGTCACGGCGCCACACAGGGAGGCCATGCCGCATGACGAGACTCGCGACGCTCGGCGCACTGCACCGAGCCTGGTCGTCTCTCAGCACGCGGGGGCTCGACGCCGCGAGCCGCACCGAGGCCCGCGCCGTGATGGGCGCCAACAACTTCTACGTGCTGACGTCGCTCGCGAACCTCCCCTGGGTGTTCGTGCTGCTGTCACACAACGGGTGGAGCTTCCTCCTGCCGGGCCTGACGCAGATCGCGATGATCGCCGTGTGGGCGGTCGGCTGGGTCGTCAGTAAGCGCGGCTACTCACCGTGGATGTCTGGTCTCGGCATCCTGGCGGCGATCGCCCAATACACCTTCCTCGCCGAGGTCTTCTCGCGGTCGGCCGGTTTCCAGTTCGCCCTGTTCGGGATGCCCGCCCTCGCGTTCGCCCTGTTCATACCGACGCACCGACTGGCGCGCACCGCCGTGATCGGTGTCGCGGTGGCAGCCGGTGTGTGGGTGTACGCCGACCCCGCCTTCGCAGACCCATGGGTCGCGGTGAGCGACGTCTGGCTGACGTGGTGCGCGGTGTTGATGCTGGTCTCGACCATGACGCTACTCATCGCGCAGTCCGCCTTCGCCGACTTCTACTTCAACCGCGAGCGTCGGCACAACGGCACCCTGCTCGAGGAGGCGCGCATCGCCTCCCATACCGATGCGCTGACCCACCTGCTCAACCGTCGCGGCGTCGCGCCGTTCCTGACGTCGGCGGCTCAAGACGGCGACTACTGCGTGGCGCTCGGCGACCTCGACCGCTTCAAGCGCGTCAACGACGCGCTCGGTCACGGTGCTGGCGACGAGGTGCTGGCGGACGCGGCCTCGACGCTGGAGGAGTCCGTCGGCGAAGCGGGCTACGTCGCGAGGTGGGGTGGAGAGGAATTCCTCATCGTGATGCCAGGCCTGACCCTGGCTGAGGCCGAGGGCCTGATGGAGGGCGCGCGCCGCGACCTCGAGGAGCACTTCCGCGGCAACGGCGCCGCGGTGACCATCTCAATAGGCGTCGTGTATGCGCGCCGATTCGCCGCGCGTGATGCGGTCCTGAGATTGACCGACTCCAACCTCTACGAGGCCAAAGCCTCGGGACGCAACGTAGTCGTATCGGCCAGCCTGGAGTCTTGAGGCGACGGTGGCACCAGTGCCACCGCGGGTCGTGGGAAACTAGGGTGTCGCCAGAGCGAGCCGTGCCTCGAACGTGCACCGGTATCGCCAGGCCAGTAGGGAGTGAGTTGCCGTGACGACCGCCGTGCCGCGCCGAAAGGTGCGCGTTCTCGCCATCGCGACCGCGACCCTCATCATTCTCGCCGCGGTGACAACGACTGCGGCGCTCGGCTGGTGGCAGTGGACTCGTTCCCACGAGCAGGCTGTCGCGGTGGTCCCCGAGCCCACGGTGCCGATCGCCGACGTCCTCGCGCCGGCATCGTCAGCCGGGATGGCCATCGGCCGTCAGGTGTCCGTCGCAGGCACGTGGGCCGATGCCGACGCCGTCATCATTCCCGGTCGCGAGGTCGAGGGAGTGGCCGCCGAACTCCTGGTGCGGCCACTGATAGTGGACGCCCATCTCACCGGCACCGGAGCCCCCGCCACGCTCGCGGTGGTCGTGGGCTGGAGGCCCGAGGGCGACGAGGTGGGCCCCGATGCGCAGCCCGGCACTGTCGCTTTAGACGGTTTCATGCGCTCCGCCGAACAATCAACGGCGAACATCGGGCTGCCGGACACGGAAATCCCGGGCGCGACGTGGAGCACGTCGATGTCGGTGGCGGAGTTCGCGCAGGTGTGGCCTAGCCCGCTGTACTCGGCAGTGCTCACCTCGTACGAGGGGTCGCCGTCGTGGGACCCGCTGCCCCCGCCGCCCGCCGTGAGCAAGCTGAACCTGCAGTACCTCGCGTACTCCGTCGAATGGTGGATCTTCGGCGCCTTCGCGTTGTTTATTGGCGTGCGGTGGATACGCGACAATGGTTTTACCTCCACTGACGATGCCGAACTCGACAGCGAGGCTGTCATCGATAACACGGCTGACTTAGCTAACACCGTGGCGGTCGGCAATGCCGACACCCGAAAGGACGATGCGTGAGCGCAACGACACAGGCACGAGCGGACAAGATCCGGGGAGCGCTGACTCGCTACCGCGTGATGGCGATCATCACGGGAACCTTCCTGATCGTGCTGACGGTAGTGACTCTCGTGAAGTACATCGGGCAGTGGGTGTTCCAGTGGGAGCACGAGGGATTCCTCGCGATCGCCCTCGGCATAGGGATCGTGCACGGGTGGATTTACGTGGTCTACCTGCTGACCTGCCTCGACCTGTGGACCAAGATGAAGTGGAAGTTTGGGCGCCTGGTCTACATGGCGCTCGGCGGCGTCGTCCCGGTGATCGGGTTGTTCCTCGAGGCCAAACTCGCCCGAGAAGTCAAGAATGGACTGAACTCATGACCGAAACCCTGCAGCAGCGACCCGTCCTGGTAGTGGACTGCGGCGCGCAGTACGCCCAGCTAATCGCGCGCCGCGTGCGCGAGGCGCGTGTGTACTCCGAGGTGGTGCCGCACTCGATGAGCGCCGCGGACATGCTCGCGAAGAACCCCGCCGCCGTGATTCTCTCCGGCGGCCCCTCGTCCGTCTACGCCGACGGCGCACCACAGATTGACCCCGCGCTCTTCGAAGCCGGCGTGCCAGTCATGGGCATCTGTTACGGCTTCCAGGCGATGGCCGCGGCGCTTGGCGGCACGGTCGCGAAGACCGGCCTGCGCGAGTACGGCCGCACCACCGCACGCGTCGCCGATGCTGGCACGGCCCTTGCGGGCAGCCCGGCGGAGCAGGAAGTCTGGATGAGCCACGGCGACTCCGTGCAGACCGCTCCGGAGGGCTTCACCGTGCTCGCGACGACCGACGGCGCGCCGGTGGCCGCCTTCGAAAACCTCGAGCGCCAGATGTGCGGCGTGCAGTGGCACCCCGAGGTCAAGCACTCGCCGCTGGGCCAGGCCGCGATCGAGAACTTCCTCTACAACGTCGCGGGCATCGCCGGTGACTGGACGGCTACGAACGTGATCGACGAGCAGGTCGCGCTGATCCGCGAGCAGGTCGGCAACGCGCGAGTCATCTGCGGGCTGTCCGGCGGAGTCGACTCCGCGGTGGCCGCCGCGATCGTCCAGAAGGCAGTCGGCGATCAGCTCACCTGTGTATTTGTCGATCACGGGCTACTGCGTCAGGGCGAGGCAGAGCAGGTCGAGCGCGACTTCGTCGAGGTCACGGGCGTCAAGCTCGTGGTGGCGGACGAGAAGCAGCGTTTCCTGGACGCGCTCGCTGACGTGACGGACCCCGAGACCAAGCGCAAGATCATCGGCCGCGAGTTCATCCGCGCCTTCGAGGCCGCCGAGCGCGATATCGTCGCCGCGGCGCCCGACGGCGAACCCGTGAAGTTCCTGGTGCAGGGCACGTTGTACCCAGACGTGGTCGAGTCCGGGGGCGGCGAGGGGGCCGCGAACATCAAGAGCCACCACAACGTCGGCGGGCTGCCGGAGGACCTCGAATTCGGACTGGTCGAGCCGCTGCGCGCGCTGTTCAAGGACGAGGTTCGCGCCGTAGGTGCCGAGCTGGGTCTGCCCGACTACATGGTGTGGCGTCAGCCGTTCCCGGGCCCCGGACTGGGCATCAGGATCATCGGCGCAGTCAACCAGGAGCGCATCGACATCCTGCAGGCGGCCGACGCGATCGCCCGCGAGGAGCTCACCAAGGCAGGCCTCGACCGCGACATCTGGCAGTGCCCCGTGGTGCTGCTCGCGGACGTCCGCTCGGTCGGCGTCCAGGGTGACGGACGCACGTACGGCCACCCCGTGGTGCTGCGCCCAGTCTCCTCCGAGGACGCGATGACGGCGGACTGGACGCGGGTGCCCTACGAGGTGCTCGCGCTGATCTCCAATCGCATCACCAATGAGGTCGAGGAGATCAACCGCGTGGTCCTCGACGTGACGTCCAAGCCGCCGGGAACCATCGAGTGGGAGTAATCTCGGCGCTCCGGTAGTTAGGTCGCTTACTTTATTTCGGACTCCTGCAGCACGGCGCGCAAAATGCCGGTCTGGCCGTCCCCGTCTTGCACGTCGTCCCAGTACTCATCGACGTCCACGTTGGTGGGGCGGGCGAGGATCCAAATGTCTCCGTGCCGCGCGAGCAGATCGTCGGCCTCGACGCCCTCATCGTTCTCGTACTCAACGCGGATGAGAGGAATGTCCCCGCCCGTGAGGGTTTCACCCTCGCCGCCCGTCGCCTCCGCGATCTGATCGGCAAAGGCGTCGGCGCTCTCCGGCACGGCGTCGCCGTACGGGGATTCTTCGCCGACCCTGTACGTCTCGACCTGCACCCAGACGGAGTCCGCGTAGGCCTGTGAGCCTGGCTCCGACAGATCGAACGGCTCTGCTGCGTCCACCAGCACGGCGTAGGGGAGAGCCCCGTCCCCGTAGGTTCCCTCGTACTGCCACTCGCCGGGCAAGGTGATCTTCACCGTGGCGACGGCGGTTCCCAGGGATGCGACGCCCTCGGCGTCCTGCGCGTCGGCACTGGGATCTGCCCCCGATTCAACATCGATGGAGGCGTCAGTCTGCGACGTGGGAGACGCGGTCGGTTGGGCGCCTGAGTCTGACTGCGTGGCGGTCACGGTGGGGGTGGGATCGCTGTCCTGCCCCGAGCAGCCAGCCACCACAAGCGTGAGGGCAAGGGGAACCGCCCAGAACGTCGTGGTGAGATTCTTGTTGCGCGCGTTGGTCATTTCGTCTCCATCCGTCAGGCGTCGTTGTCGCCCTGGTCAACGCAGCGCGGGTGGCGAATCTTCCCCAGATGCCGCTGGTACGTCCTCCGCAGCAGAGTCCTCTCGCGTGCCATCTGCCGGGACGTTGGCTTCGTCGCCAGCCGCTTCATCATCAGCTGGACTGTCGGGATGGTCGGCGGAAGTGGGCGTCCCGGGATCGCGTTGGGTGGTCCGCGACCTGGCGCCGCTCGCGAAGAGTGCGGTGAGCAGCAGCCACAGGCCAAGCCCGCACAGGGCGAGGATCACGACCAGCTGGACGTCCACAACGAAGCCGTTGAATGACGCGATCATGAGTCCGCCGCAGGCCGCGACCAGGATGCCCCAGAGCGCTCCGGAGAATCGTCCCGCGCTCGTGCGTCGTAGTTCGGTCATGGCTGGTTCTCCTCGTCAGTGACGGTCGGGTCGGGTAACGCGGTGGCAGGCGCCGCGGCTGGCGATGCGACCGCCGGGGTTTCGTGAATCTCAATGGTGTTCGCATACGCGTCGTCGTGCACCGCGAGAGTGAGCGTGGGCGAGCCGGGGTTCACGAGGGAAAGGTATGTCGCGGCGCTGGTCGTGCCCTGGTTGAGTATTCCGTCTCCCCAGAATTCGCAATAGAGTCCGCGTGATCTCCAGTCGAGCCAGGCCTGCGAGTTGTAGTCGGCCTCGATCACCAGGTTGGTGCCCTGGGGGATGGTGAGGACGGTGTGTTCCGCCGTGATGTCGACGGTCGTGTCCTCGGTGACGGCGGCGTAGGTTAAGCGCGCGTTTGACTGGTAGGTAATGCCTTCGTCGTAGACAGTGCCGTCGGCTTCCGTCCACCTGCCGGGGTGATTGAGGTCCCAGTCGTAGCAGCTGGGGGCGAACTGCACCTGCTGGAACTCGTCCGCGAAGATCGCGGTGGGGTCCTCGATCAGGGGGTCGATGTAGTCACTCTCGTCGACCGGGTTGCCGTCAGCGTCGTAGTGGGTGCCGTCCTTCCAGTAGCCGTCCGGGCCGGCCTCGTGGATTTCCAGGCTGACGGAGTCGAAGGCCTCCGCGATTTCGCCGCTGTTGACCGCCGCGAGCAGCCCCGCCATTAGCAGCGGGACGGACAGGAAGCCAAGGAAGCCGAGTTTGCGACCCGCCACGGCAATCGCTGCCAGGATGAGGCCAAAGCCCACGGTAAAGAGCGCGAGCCAGGCCAGCCCGGGGGCAACGGCGAGGCCGTCGACGCGCTGCGTGATGGCCACGATCGCGATCGAGATGAGGATCCACGCCAGGGTGATCAAGTAGAAGCGCCTGCCTGGCCCCGGGACGCGGCGCTTGGGCGGACGCGGCGGTGCGGGCGGCACGGGTGAGTAGCCCGCTCCGTCCCAGGCGGCCGATGCCGTGGCCGTCCTGGGGGCGGATGCTGCGGCAGTGCCGGCCGGTGCCGCGCTCGGCAAGACTGCGGCCTCCCACGGTTGCGGTTCGGCGGGATTGTGGGCGGCCGGGGGGACAGGCGGACGTTCCGGGACTGCCACTGGCTCGCCTGCGGCCGCTGCTGTTCCCTCAGGGGCCGCGTCGGGGTCGATGGGGTTGGTCGGGTTGGCCGCGGCGGGTCCGGCCTGCCCGGTGCGCTTGTTCCGTCGCACCAGGTAGATGATCCCGGCGATGATTCCGCCCAGGATCAGCAGGGATGCTCCCAGGGCGAACAGGCCAAAGATCCACGTGAGCGCGCCGTCGAACCGGCCGAAGCCGGACACGTCAGCTGAGTCGGCACCAATGTTGAGGCCATTTCCAACCCAGCCGGAGTCAAGGTTGAAGAAGCCGATGAGCGCGAAGATTCCGATCCCGATCAGTGCCCCAACGTTCGTGATGCCGCGCCCGAAGTTCTGGATGACGATGTTGCCGTCGCGGTCCGGAAGCAGCGCCCACGCGGCGGCGTAGGCCAAGAACACGATGCCGGTGAGCAGCAGCCCCGCGACCGCCACGATGATCCGCGCGGGGACCCGGGCGAGCCCGATCCGCTCACCCACGCCGCTGACCACGCCGCCAAAGACGCCGTCGCTACTGCGCGTGACCCCCCAGCGCCGAATAGCGGTGAAGAACTCGGCCTCGCGTTGATGCGGCGGAGGGGGGATGTCGGACACGGTGTCTCCTTGCGGGGGTGTGACTGCGGCCGTGGCCCGTCACGCTGAAAGGTGGAATGAACTCAGTCTCGCCCCAGCGTCGCCGAGACCGCTATGAGGTGACCCCCTGATCTTGACCCTGATATTCGCGCATATAGCCGTCCCGTGCCCACGCGCTGTGTGACGATTGAGCCGTGACGGAGACCAGCCGGCGGCGCATGGCGCGCCCCCTTGAGCGCAAGCGCGCAGCGAGCCAGTGGTGGCGCGCGTTGATAGGGGCTGCCCTGCTGGCCATCGCCGGGGTGCTGATTGCCAACCGCTCGGGCGCTAACGGCATCGAGGTATGGATCATCCCGTCGATTATTTTCGCGGTGGGACTCGCGCTGGTGTGGAGTCCGCTCGACCGCGCGGCCGAGGACGATGCTCGTCGGCCAAAGCTGGCGGGGCTCTTTGGCCGTGACGCCTGGCTGCGCCTGGTGCTGGGACTGGCCATGACCATCGGCGGCCTGTGGTGGTTTGCCACGTGGGAATTCACCAAGGACCCGGTTCAGCGAGCGATCGTGGTGCCGCTGGTGGTGCTGGGGGCGCTCGCCCTGGTGCTGGCGCCGTGGTGGCTGCGGCTCATTCGGCAGGTCAGCGTGGAGCGCCAGGAGCGCGTGCGGGAGTTTGAGCGAGCGGAGATCGCGGCGCACCTGCACGACTCGGTGCTGCAGACGCTCACCCTGATCCGAGCCAAGGCAAACGACCCCGACGCCGTCACGCGGCTCGCCCGCGCCCAGGAGCGCGACCTGCGCGCCTATCTTTACCAGGACCGACGCACCGAGGACGAGTCGGTCGCGACGGCGCTGGCGCTCGCGGTCAATGCGGTCGAGGACGCGCAGGGAATCGTCGTCGACGTGGTCTCGGTAGGAGACGCCCCCACCGACGTACGGCTGTGGGCGGCGGTGAAGGCGGCGCGCGAGGCGACCTCGAATGCGGCCCGCCACGGCATCGGCCCCGTGTGGGTTTACGCCGAGCTCACCACGGACACTTACCAAATATTCGTGCGCGACTCGGGCCCGGGTTTCGACCCGGGTGCGGTGCCCGCGGACCGGCTCGGCATCAAGCAGTCAATCGTCGGCCGCGTGGAGCGCCAGGGCGGGGCGGCCTCCGTGCAGTCTGCGCCGGGCGAGCGCACCGAGGTCAGCATCTCAGTTCCAAGAGAGGTCCAATAATGAGCGACAACGCGGCACCAGACACCGGCACGGCCCGAGTGACGGTGGTCATCGTCGACGACCACGATGTGATCCGGGTGGGCGTGCGGGAGTCGCTCGCGGACGACATCGAGGTGGTGGGCGAGGCCCGGGACGTGGAGAGCGCGATCGAGGCGGTGCGCGAGGCCAGGCCGCAGGTAGTGATCCTCGACGTGCACCTGCCCGGCGGGACCGGCGGAGGGGCGCTCGACGTCCTCGCGGAGATCCTGGGCGGCGCCGACGCTCCGCGCGTCCTCGCGCTGTCGGTCTCCGATGCCGCGGACGACGTCGTGGCCACGGTGAGGGCGGGTGCGCGCGGCTACGTGACAAAGTCGATCTCCGGGCCAGACCTGTCCGACGCGGTACGCAGGGTCGCGGGCGGCGACGCGGTGTTCTCCCCGCGGCTGGCGGGGTTCGTTTTGGACGCGTTCGGTGCGGCGGGTGGCGAGGTCGCCGCGAAGGACGAGGACCTCGATAAGCTCACCGCTCGCGAGCAAGAGGTGATGCGGCTGATCGCGCGCGGCTACACGTACCGCGAGGTGGCGGCCAAGCTGTTCATCTCTATCAAGACCGTGGAGACGCACGTGGGAAAGGTGCTCCACAAGCTGCAACTGTCCAACCGCAACGAGCTCGCTCACTGGGCCGCGCAGCGCCGCATCGTCTAGGGATGAGCGGCTCGCGTACCTGCCGCGCGCCGGGCGCATACCAGCAGCGGGAGTCGACCGCTAGAGACTTTCGGCACCGCACCTGCTAGAGTGGTGCCTTAGGTGAGTCGAAGTATGACTCCCTGCGTCGCAGATTGCTTCTCCTTCTCGCCCACTTTGAGTGACTCGGTCACCCGGTGAGGCTCGTAGAAATTCTCTTCGGCGAACGATTGCGGACACCTCCGCCTTCGCCACCATCGCCGGTGCCATAGAGCGTTGTCACCTGACTGCGCCGTGACCGCACATCTGTGCACGAGCATCGGCTCCTTGCCCCGAAAGGCAAAGCTTTGTCTAACACTACTTTTGGCTCGCTCGGCGTGCCCATGCCCATCACCGACGTCTTGGATCTAGAGGGTAAGACCAACGCCTTCCCGATCCAGGTCGACACCCTCCCCGACACGCTGTCGGGCCGCGACGTCCTCGGTCGCGGAAAGACCGGCTCGGGCAAGACCCTCGCCTTCTCCATCCCCATGGCCGTGCGCCTGGGATCCAAGGGCGGCAAGTCGCGTCCCGGACACCCCCGTGGACTAGTCCTGGCCCCTACCCGTGAGCTCGCCACGCAGATCGAGGCCGTCATCGCGCCGCTCGCTCGTGCCTACGGCCTCAAGACCACCACGATCTTCGGCGGCGTGAAGCAGCACCGTCAGGAGCAGGCCATGCGTGCCGGCGCCGACATTGTCGTGGCGTGCCCCGGCCGCCTCGAGGACCTGATGAAGCAGGGCCACGTGAAGCTCGACGCCGTCGAGATCACCGTGCTCGACGAGGCCGACCACATGGCGGACCTCGGCTTCCTGCCCGGCGTGACGCGCATCATGAACGCGACCCCGCAGCAGGGTCAGCGCATGCTGTTCAGCGCAACGCTCGACAACGGCGTTGACAAGCTCGTCAAGCGCTTCCTGTCCAACCAGATCATGCACTCCGTGGACGAGGCCAACAGCCCCGTCGCCGCGATGACGCACCACGTCTTCACGGTCACCGGCGCCGATGCCAAGCGCGACCTGGTTCAGACCCTCGCCTCCGGCACGGGTCGCCGCATCCTCTTTATGCGCACCAAGCACCAGGCCAAGAAGCTTGCCAAGCAGCTCACCGCCGCGGGCATCCCCGCAGTTGACCTGCACGGAAACCTGTCGCAGAACAAGCGCGACCAGAACCTGGCGCTCTTCTCCGGCGACAACTACCGCGTCCTCGTGGCAACCGATGTTGCCGCCCGTGGCGTCCACGTCGATGGCGTCGAGCTCGTCGTGCACGTCGACCCGCCCGCCGAGTCCAAGGCGTACCTGCACCGCTCCGGCCGCACGGCCCGCGCGGGTTCGGCTGGAGACGTCGTCACGGTGGTCCTGCCCGAGCAGCGTCGCGAGACCGAGCAGCTGCTTCGCCAGGCAAAGATCACCGTCCGCCCCGAGGCCGTCAACTCTCAGTCCGCTCAGGTCATCGAGCTTGTGGGCGAGGTCGCGGCCTATGTGAAGCCGGCTCCCATCCAGGAGCCGCAGCGCGGCAAGTCGCAGGGTGGCAAGTCGCAGGGCGCGAACGCCCAGCGCAAGCGCTCCAATCGCGACCAGCGCGGCCAGGGTGGACAGGGTGGCGCCAGCGCTAACTCCGACCGTCACCGTCGTCCCGAGGGTGAACACGGTCAGCACCGTCCCGCCGGCTCCGGTCGTTCCGGGGGCAGCTCCAACCGCGTCAAGGGCGAGAGCCGTGGCTACGGCACCGCCGGCTCCGGTGGATCGGGAAGCTCGAATGGCTCGAGCCAGTCGCGCTCCAACTCCAACGGCGGCCAGCGTCGCTCCGGCTCGAGCTCCAATGGTTCTGGCGGCGCCGCGGCGTTCTCCTCGAAGTCCAACGGCAGCCGCAACTCGCGCTAACGCTTTCGTCGACGCATCGTCGACCTGAAATCCGGTCAAGCCCGGCATCCCACAGCCCGCGAGGGCGCGTCGGGGTGCCGGGCTTTTTCGTGCCCAGGACGCGGTTGTCGTCGTGCCCGCGACACCACCCCCGGTCGGTGAGATGCTGACGGTTAGGACTGCAACGACGGGGAGTGTGAAGTGGGCGACCTCTACTACATCGCGAATATGTCCCTCGACGGTTACACCACCGACGCGAAAGGCAACTTCGACTTCACCGAGCCCGACGCGGAGGTTCACCAGTTCTTCAACGCCCTTGAGCGCGGCTTCGGCGTCAGCCTCCTGGGCCGCAGGATGTACGAGACGATGGTGTGTTGGGAGACGAATCCTGCGGACGCTTCGGAGTCCGCCATCGCTCAGGAGTTCGCTGAAATATGGAGATCGCAGCGCAAGATCGTGTACTCCACGACCCTCGATGCGGTCAGTTCCCAGCGCACGAGCATCGAGCGAGTCTTTGACCCGGCCGCGGTGCGCGCCATGGTGCGCGAATCGCCAACCGACGTGAGCATCGGCGGCCCGACCCTGGCCTCGGCCGCGTTGCGGGCGCGCATCGTGGACTACGTATACGTGCTGGTGGTGCCGGAACTGGTCGGCGGCGGACTCGCGGCGTTTCCGGAGGGAGTGTGCGCCTCGCTGCAGGCAATGGAGCGCCGCCAGTTCGCCAATGGAACGGTCGCAATGCTGTACGGAGTCGTCAGCAAGCGCCGCTTATCCACTGGCCCCTGACTCGTTGAGCCGGCCTGCTCCCGGTGCGCGCTGGGCGAATAGACCTTACGATGGGGTATCCCAGGCGCGGCCCGGTGGCCGCGTTAGAGGCACATCGACGGGCCTGGGGGCGGGGGGAAAATTGGCGAAGCCTGAGGGGGCCGGGACCGAGCGTTGGGACGCGCGTGATTTTGACGCACCCATTTCTACGGGCGAAATTCAGTTGACTCAAGTGCAGTCGAGCCCGCGCGTGATGTTTGCCTTCTCCTTCGCGGGCATGGCGTTCGCTTTTTTCTACGTCGGCTGGTTCATGTGGGCTTACGATCAGCCAAATTGGTTCATGGTGTTCGTGTCCATCTTCACCGCCGCGGTTTTTGCCGCCGGCATACCGATGGCCAATACGCGCTATTCGACGCACGCCGCCATCGCGATCATCACCGTGGCGAGCCTGATTCTGCTTGTCTATACGGCCGTGTTGTCCATCGCCTCCGACTCGCACCTGCTGTATCTGGCCGCCGGATTCGCGATGCTCGCGCTGGTTCCGGAGCGGCTTTGGAAAACACGGATCGGGTACGCCGCCGTTTTGGTGATGCTCGTCGTGGTGTGCGAGGCCCTCTTTCCCGCACCCGTGGGGCTGTCAGCGCAGGACGCGGCCCGGGATGCCCTGGCCGCGAGCGTGAACCGGATGTGGACGGTGATTGTGGTCGCGATGGCAATGGCGATCATGTTGTTTCGCAGTACCCGCCGCAATCGAGACTTAAGTGGTGCCGCGGAGCTGGGGGAGTACCGGGCCAATACGGATCCGATGACCGGCATCGCGAACCGGCGCCCCGTCCTCGCCCGGCTCCACCAGTACGACGACGACAGTACGGGCTACGCGATCGCGATCATCGACATCGACTCGTTCAAGCGCATCAATGACCAACTCGGCCACGAGGAGGGGGACGCGTTGATCTCCGCAATCGCCCGCCGGCTGCGTTCGCACTTCCGCCAGAGCGACCTGGTGAGCCGGTGGGGCGGCGACGAGTTCCTGGTATTGCTGCCCAACATCGAGCAGGCGGAGCTCTTCGGCGTGCTCGATCGACTACGCGCTTCGGTCGCGAGTTCGCCCTTCTCTCTTGGCGCCGACCCGATCGCCATTACGCTCTCGATAGGCGCCGCGATCACCGTGCCGGGATGCTCGTCGCGGCGCACCATTAACGCCGCCGACAGGGCGCTCTACACCGCAAAGCACACTGGGCGAAACCGCGTGGTGTTGGCCGGCAGCAACGTCGGCAAGCTCGCCTAGGGGCCGCTACCCGAGCAGGGAAACCGCGCGGGCGATGACCAGTGCCAGAAGTACGAAGCCGGCGAACGACTGCAAGCCCATGAGCCCCTTTGCGCGGTGCGACAGGGGCATGACGTCGGTCGGGCTAAACGCCATCGAGTTGGATCCCGACATGTAGAGGTAGTCGACGTAGGTAGGTCGCCAATTCGACTTGCTCGATGACCGGGCCGCGACTTCGTAAATTGCGTCATGATCCTCGTCCTGCGCGAAGCGGAAGTCCGCTCGGGGCAGGTCCGCGCGCGCGACCTTTGACCGGGTAACAGGGCCCCCGCGATCGATCTCCCAGTACAGAAGGGCGAAGACGATCACGTTGGTCGCCCACACCTGGAGTGCCGCCAAGAGCAGGCCGGGACCGGCGCCATCTGCGGGGGTCACGAGGGTGAAGATAAGCGCCACCAGGGCGGCCAGGTTGGCGACGCCTAGTAACGTCGTTTGGCCGATCGACAGCCGCCGCGACCACTCGGTCTGGCGCGTGAACCGGACCGGGTTCATGACGATCAGCGGGATGAAGAGCAGCAGCCCTATCCCGACCACGGCGTAGCGGATGCCGGGGAAGAACGAACTTGGCAGGCTCGCGTACAGCGCCAGCGCGATGACGAGCGCGGCCACGGCCGGCCACCGGTGCTCCGCCGTGGGCGCGGGGGCGTGGGGGTGCGTGTCCGTGGCGGGGTATGCCAGTTCGTTAACCGCGTCGCGGCCAGTGTTCATGTCTCTAACGATACGCGCGGGTGGGCAGGAAATGCGCCCCCGCGGCGGGCCGGGTGCTAGCCGACTGGGACGGAATAGATCTCGAGAAAGTCGTCATAGGTTTCCGGTTGCTGGTCCGGCGGGATCACAAAGATCGTGATTTCATTGATCGCACTCTGGGCCGCGCCGGTGAGGGTGTCCTCCGTCAACGCAGATATCGTGACGCCGGAGCTCACCCCGACACTGGTGCCGTCCACGTCGTACCGCGCTGCGCACGCGAGGGTGACCCCGTTCTCCCGGGGTGTCGTACACGCTGGCGCCAGGACGGTGTCCATGGGACCCATGTGCTCAGCGAATGAAGCCGTAGTCTCGGCGAAGCGCTCGGGAAGGTCATCGGCGACCTCCATCGTGAAGCACGCGGCGGGGGGCGATTCGGTGCCGTCTCCCCACGCTTCCAGCAGGTCGGCGCAGTCGACCGCGACCGCATCGGCCGGGGCTACCTGCCAAGCGGCTGCTCTCTCGGTGAGGGCCTCCACGTTGTCGTCGCCGCTCGAGGAACAACCGGCGAGGGACAGGCCTGCGACCATCGCCGCAGCCAGCGTCAGACCTGTTTTCATGCCCAGACCGTACCACCGGGGGCGCCGCCAGCGCCTAGACTCGTCGGGTCATGGATGCCCTTTTTGAGATCACCGAGCCCGCGCCCTCCGCACTGACGGAGGGCCTCAATCCACCACAGGCAGAGGCGGTGTTGCATCACGGCGGTGCGCTGCTGATCATCGCCGGAGCGGGATCCGGCAAGACCCGGGTGCTGACCCATCGCATTGCGTACCTGCTGGAGACGGGTCGCGCGCGCCCGCATGAGATCCTCGCGATCACGTTCACCAACAAGGCTGCGGGGGAGATGCGCGAGCGCGTCGCCGCGCTGGTGGGCCCGGACGCTAAGCGCATGTGGGTCAGCACCTTCCACTCGGCGTGCGTGCGCATCCTGCGCCGCGACTACGAGAAGGCCGGCCTCAAGTCCACGTTCTCGATCTACGACACGTCTGACTCGGTCAACCTCATGAAGCTCGTCATGAAGGAACTGGACCTGGACCCCAAGAAGTTCACCCCCAAGTCGATCCTGGGGCGCATCGGCACGTACAAGGACGAACTCATCGAGCCCGCGGACGCGCTGGCGGCGTCGGAGCTGGCGTCGCGCCACTCGATCGAGAACGCCGCGGGCAAGGCCTACGGCCTTTACCAGCGCCGGCTGGAGGCCGCCAACGCGGTCGACTTCGACGACATCATCGTGAAGTCGGTGCGCCTGCTGCAGAACCACCCGGAGGTGGCGCTCCAGTACCGCGAGCAGTTCCGCCACATCCTGGTGGACGAGTACCAGGACACCAACCACGCGCAGTACACGTTCATCCGCGAGTTGGTGGGCCCCGAGGACGACGCCGCGCTGCCGCCTGGCGAGCTCACCGTGGTGGGTGACGCGGACCAGTCGATCTACGCGTTCCGCGGCGCCACCATCCGCAACATCATGGAGTTCGAGAAGGACTACCCGAACGCGCACACGGTGCACCTCGAGCAGAACTATCGCTCCACTCAGAACATCCTGACGGCAGCCAACGCGGTCATCTCCAACAACACCGGTCGGCGCCCCAAGAACCTCTGGACCGATGCCGGTGCGGGCTCGCGGATCGTCGGCTACGCCGGGGACACCGAGCAGGAGGAGGCGCAGTTCATCGCGCGGGAGATCCGCCGCCTGATCAGCGAGGACGGCGTCCAGCCTTCCGATGTGGCGATCATGTACCGCGCTAACGCCCAGTCCCGCTCGATCGAGGGCCGGCTAGGCGCCGCGGACATCCCGTACAAGATTGTGGGCGGCACGCGGTTCTACGACCGCAAGGAAGTCAAGGACATGCTCGCGTACCTCGCGGCGGCCGTGAACGAGGACGACGACGTGGCTACCCGCCGCATCATCAACGTCCCCAAGCGCGGCATCGGCGACACAACTGTGGACGCCGTCGAGGGCGTGCGCCGGACGCTCAACGCGTCCGCGGGTGCGGGCGAGTCGATGAGCTTTGGCGACGCGCTGCGGCGACTGGACGACTCGGGGCTAGCGGCGCGGTCACGTGCCGCGATTGCGGGCTTCGTGCGCCTCATGGACGACATCCGCTCTCTCGCCGAGGACAACGGCCCCGCCGGAGTCCTCGACGCCATCGCGGACCGCTCCGGACTGCTGTCGACGCTGCGTAACTCCGACGATCCCCAGGACGCGAGCCGCATCGAGAACGTCATGGAGCTCGTGGCCGTGGGCCGCGAGTTCAGCGAGGAGAACCCGGACGGCTCGCTCGCGGACTTCCTCGAGAAGGTGGCGCTCGTCGCCGATGCGGACCAGATTCCGGACGCCGACGGCGGTGGCGGGGTGGTCACGCTGATGACGCTCCACACGGCCAAGGGCCTCGAGTTCCCCACCGTGTTCCTGACGGGCATGGAGGACGGCACGTTCCCGCACGTGCGGTCGATCGAGTCGGGCAGCACCAAGGACATGGAGGAGGAGCGCCGCCTCGCCTACGTGGGCCTGACCCGCGCCCGCGAGCGGCTCTATCTGACGCGCGCGGAGGTGCGAGCGAGTTGGGGCGCACCCCAGTACTTTGCGGTCTCGCGGTTCGCGGAGGAGATTCCCTCCGAGCTGGTGGAGTGGCAGCGCTCGCAGACGTCGATGGCGTCATTGCGTGCGCGGTCGGATCGCGGCACGTCTCGCGACAGCGCGTGGTCCTCGTCCTACGGCGGCTCGCAGGATCGCTCCGACGGCAACAGCTACTCGAACGCGGGCGGGGTGCCGATGCGCAACGTGCCGCCGAGCCCTCCCGGCGTTGGTGCCGGCGGCGACTTGGGCTTCGAGGTCGGCGACCGCGTGACCCACGACAAGTACGGCATGGGCAAGGTCATCGGGCTCGAGGGCTCCGGCAAGAACGCGGCCGCGAAGGTCGACTTTGGTGCCGATGGCGTGAAGCGCCTGGTGTTGCGCTTCGCTCCCATCGCCAAGCTCTAGGGGCAGCTCGACATAGAAAACGTGCCAGCTCGGCGCTGCATCCGTGGCGGGATTCCAGGGCTATGTTGCCGTGGGTCCCTACGTTGAATCGGGGCCTTTGCGCGACTGCCGGACGCACGCGTTCGCCCAGAGTGGCCCTGTCGCCGCAGTCATACTAGGTCGTGGCCGTTGTGAAGTTTGTACCTTTTGCGCACCTAAATACATTACGTTACTGTCCGGTAAGTAAGGGCTTGCCGCGATGGCGCCCTGCCTGGACTTTTCCGTCCCGGCTACCTCAATGGAGAGGAATAGCGCATGAACATACGCAGTCGGTACTCGAGTACTCGGGGGAGGGCGTTCGTGCTCTCGACCAGCGCGGCGCTCGTCGCTGCGCTCGCCCTGTCAACCCCAGCATCGGCAGGGGGAAGCCGCCATGACACCCCCGTCCCGGACTTCGGCCCGAATGTCACAATCTTCACTCCCGGCACACCACTTGAGCAGATACAGTCAACGGTGGATGCGCTGGCCGATCAGACCCGCGATGCGGAGATGTCGGATGACCGCCACGCGGTCTACTTCATGCCTGGCGACTACGGCACGGATGACACCCCGCTGCAATTCGAGGTGGGCTATTACACCGAGGTCGCCGGGCTTGGCGCGTCACCGGACGACGTCACGGTCAACGGCAAGATCGAGGTGTACAACCGCTGCCTTGAGAATGAAGGCACCTCCAATTGCATTGCACTGGTGAACTTCTGGCGGACACTTTCCAACCTTTCGCTGCAGGTCAACGGCGCTGGCCAGGATGGCTGCCGCGCGAGCGCCAACTTCTGGGCGGTCTCGCAGGCCGTGTCTCTGCGACGCGTAGACGTGTCCGGCGGTGGCTTTTCGCTCATGGACTACTGCACGGCGGGCCCACAGTATGCGTCTGGTGGGTTCATTGCGGACTCGCGCTTTTCCGGAGATGTGATCAATGGCTCCCAGCAGCAGTGGCTGACGCGCAACAGCGACGTTGGAAACTGGACCAATGGGGTGTGGAACCAGGTGTTCTCCGGAGTAGTGGGCGCTCCCGATGACGCGACCTTCCCCGACCCGACGTACACGACGGTCGACAAGACTCCGGTGAGCCGCGAGAAGCCGTACCTCTTTGTGGACGACCGCGGTGAGTTCAACGTGCGCGTACCAGCCGCCAAGACAAACACGCGCGGAGTGTCGTGGGACGACGGGACAACCGCTGGCCGCACGGTGCCGATTGACGAGTTCTACATCGCGAGGCCGGGTGACTCTGTCAAGCAGATCAACAAGGAGCTGGCGCGCGGCAAGAACCTGCTGCTCACGCCCGGTGTGTACGACATCGGCTCGAGTATTGATGTCAAACGCAAGGACACGGTAGTGCTCGGGATGGGCCACGCCACGCTCACCGCCGTCAACGGCGCTACGCCTATCAAGGTGTCCGACGTATCCGGAGTCATCATCGCCGGGGTGTCAATCGATGCCGGTTCACGGGAGTCGTCCGTGCTCCTGCAGGTGGGCAAAGAGGACAAGAGCAACGGCCATGGCAAGGAAAATGGTCAGACCAAGAAGGCCGATACCAGGAACCCCATTACTCTCAGTGACGTCTACTTCAGGGTGGGTGGACCCCACGTCGGCAAGGCGGATGTGGCGCTGGAAGTCAACGCAGACAATGTGCTCATTGACCACACTTGGGTGTGGCGTGCTGACCATGGAGTCGAAGGATTCAGCGGCGACACGGAACGTTGGAACACCAACATCGGCCGGAACGGTGTGGTGATCAACGGCGACAACGTGACGGCCACCGGACTCTTCGTAGAGCACTTCCAGGAGTACAACACCATCTGGAATGGCGAGAACGGCACGACGATTCTTTACCAGAACGAGCTGCCGTACGACCCGCCAACCCAGGCAGACTGGACCCAGCCGGACGGCACACTCGGGTGGCCGGGATACAAGGTCGCGGACGATGTTAAGAGGCACAAGTTGTACGGCGGAGGTGTCTACGTATTCAACCAGAACAACACCGACATCGTCACTGAAAACGGCTTCGAGGTGCCAGAGACCAAGGGCGTGCTCTTGCAGCACATCATGACGGTGAACCTGTCCGCGGGGACAATCGAGCACGTGGTCAATGGCGTGGGCGGCGCCGCCACGGTTGACAACACGGGCACACCGCAGTTCGTGGTGGACTACCCCTTGATTCCGTAACGGGCCACAACCTCAAAGGGGGTGTCGCCCTTGCAGGCGACACCCCCTTTGAGCGGTTTGAGACGTCTTAGACGTCGATGACCTTGCTGTCCTTGCCGAACGTGAAGGCACGGACCAGTGACACGATGCCGAGGATCACGAACATCGCACCGGTGAAGACCACCAGGAAGCCAACCGACAGCTGCGGTGCGGCGATGACGAAGATACCGGCGAGGATGCCGACGATGCCGCCGAAGTACGCGAAGCCCTTCGACTCCGCGCGCGAGGCCGTGGCCAGCGTAAGCACACCTTCGATGATCCAGCCGATGCCGATGAAGATCACGACGATGACCGCGAGCACCTCGGTCGAGGACTGCAGGTTCCTGATGACCACGATGCCGGCGATCAGGACGATCAGGCCGAGGATCAGGTTGAGTGCGCGTCCGCTGCCCGACAGTTCGCGCCCGAAGATGCCGAACGCGAGGCGGGTGATGCCGCCAATGACGAAGAAGATGGCGGTGACGCCGGCGAGCACCATCAGGGTCGCGCCGGGCCACACCATGAGGATTACTCCGAGGGCGACGCCGAAGATTCCCACGATGCCGAATGCGGTGCGGATTGCGCCCACTCCGCGGCTTGACAGCATCTCTGCGTCGATGATCAGTCCGTCGTAGACCTCGGACGGGTTGGTGGCCTTGCTCATGTTCAGATGCTCCTCAGATATGGAAAAAAGTGTGACATCGCCGTTGACGCCAGGTCTATGCTACTCAGAAGTTCCAGGCATTCAATCAGTTGCGGCTCAGGCCGCTGCGTGCAGTGGCCGCAGGCGACTACGGGTAGACCGCCGCTGGGTGGTAATCTTCTGCAGGTACGAATGTTTGATGGCAAGGGGCTATGGCGCAGTTGGTAGCGCGCCTCGTTCGCATCGAGGAGGTCAGGGGTTCGAATCCCCTTAGCTCCACTTGCTTTGAAAAGGGTCGTCCTGCGGGGCGGCCCTTTTCTATTTGGGGCTCTCCAGGGCGTTAGTACGCCTTACCTAGCCTCGGCCGGACCTGGACAACCCAAGGCGACCCCAGGCGGAGGTCGAGTGTTCCGCATCGGCTGCGTGAGCGGTGACGGTTCCTACCTGAGGGAACCGCGCCCTAACCTCGGTCTCGAAGCGGTTGGCCAGGGTGAAGGCGAAGGCTGGGCAGTGTTCGCACGCGCCGCCCATCCGCACCTCGACGTCGCCGTCCCTAATCCCGACGAGCTCCACGTTGCCACCGTGCGAGCGAATGTAGGCGCCCACGTCCCCAGCGATGACGGATTCGACAGCCATCCGGAGCACGTCGTCGCCCCCGCTGGGGCTCCGCGGCGCCCAGTCGTGGGGTTGGGACAACGCGGCGATCAGGCTCTCGCGTACCCGGGCGCCCTCGGCGCGCCACGTGCGCCCGTCTCCTAGGTAAGTAAGCACGGCCGTGGGCTCGATCTCCACTCGCGTGAGGGTGCCGTCGTCAAGCACCGCTTGCAGCACCGCGGGCATGCGCTCGACCGCGCCCACGAAGCCGAAGGTTCCCGCCGCGGTGACCCACCTGAGCGCGCTCGAATCGTCCGGGACGGCCTCGGAATGTATCGCTACGGGTTCCACGTCACACCAGCCCCCCGACGATGCGGTTGGCGGCGAACGCCGCTATCCAGGCGAGCACAAAGTAAGACGAGAAGGCGATGGCCGGCCACTTCCACGATCCCGATTCGCGTCTCAGCACGGCGATGGTCGACACGCATTGCAGCGCGAAGATGAAGAAGGCGAGCAGCGCGGCGACCACGGCGGGGGTGAACAGCGGTTGGCCCTCGCGGGGCCCGCTCATCACCGTCATCTCCTGCAAGGCGTCCGCAGGATTCTCCGGATCCTCGGCGGCCGCGACCTGCCCAAGCGTCGCGACGAAGACCTCGCGCGCCGCCAGGGAGGCAACCACCCCAATGTTGATCCGCCAGTCGAAGCCCAGCGGCTCGAAGACCGGCTCGACAAACTTGCCGACGTCGGCCGCGTAGCTGTTGTCGAGCACGTACTCCGAGGTGGCGGCCTCGTTCGTGATGTCGACCCCGGCGGCGGCAATGGTGGCGTCGCTCGGCGAGGGCAGGTTGAGCAGCAGCCAGAGCACCATGGTGGTGAGGAGGATGATCTTGCCGATTTTTTGCAGGAACGTCTTGCACGAGCCCCACACGGACGTGCCTACGCTGCGCACGGACGGCATCCGGTACGGGGGCATCTCCATGTAGAACGGCAACAGTGGTCCCGCGCGGCGGCCCACGCGGGACGCGATCCAGGCGGCCGTCATCGCGGCGACCGCTCCGGCCAGGTAGAGCCCGAACATGATGGTGCCCTGCATGCTGAAGGGTCCCCAGCCGGCCCCGGTAGGAACGAGAAGGCCGATGAGCAGGATGTAGACCGGGAGCCGCGCCGAACACGTCATGAGGGGCGCGGCCATCATGGTCGCCAGTCGGTCACGGGCGGACGGCAGGGTGCGCGTCGCCATGATGCCCGGGATCGCGCACGCGAGGGAGGACAGCAGCGCGACGAATGCTCGGCCCTCGAGCCCCGCGGTCGACATCACCCGATCCATCAGGAACGCCGCGCGCGACATGTAGCCGACGCCCTCGAGCAGCGAGATCAGCAGGAATAGCAGCGCGATCTGGGGCAGGAAGACGAGCACGCCTCCCACCCCGCCGATGATGGCGTCGCTGAGGAAACTGCTGACCCACGGGTTCGTCACGTAGGTGTCGACGAACGAGCCCAGGTAGGCGAAGAGACTCTCGATCCCGTCCTGCAGGGGCGCGGCCACCGTGAAGATGACCTGGAAGAACCCGAACATGGTCGCGAAGAAGATCAGTGAACCCCACACGGGGTGCAAGAGCACGGCGTCGACCTTGCGGGTGCGCTCGTCGACCTCGGGCACCTCGTAGCGCGAGGCTGCCAGTACCGAGCCCATCCACGCGCCGAGTTCGCGCGTCGCCGTGGGCGGGAGTACCGCCGGTACCGGCCATTCATGGGGGCTCTTGAGAAGCTCACGCAGCGCGGCGAGGTCGCTTTGCCTGCCGGCGATCACCGCGACCACTGGCACCCCGAGTGCGCGGCGCAGCGCCGCGATGTCGAGCGTGCCGTGCCGGCGCGCCAACTCGTCGGTAAAGGTAACGACCACACACGTCGGAATCTCGGCGTGGAGCACCTGCGCGAGGAGCCCGAGCGAGCGGCGCAGGACGGTCGCGTCCATCGTGACGACGAGACCGCTGGGCGGTGTGTTCGGGGCGGTCGGGGCACCCTCGTGGGTGCGGTCGGGGTCGAGGCGGTCCGCGACGATTTCCTCGTCGATGCTGATGGGGTCAAGGCTGTAGGTGCCTGGCAGGTCCTCGATGACTACCTTGGTTCCGCCGATGCGGGTGCTGCCCTCGTAGCGCGCGACCGTCACTCCGGGGTAGTTACCCGTCTTCGCGTGCATCCCCGTGAGCGCGTTGAACAGGGTCGTCTTGCCGGAGTTGGGGCTGCCGACGAGAGCGACTCGAACGGTAGCACCCAGGGTCGCGGCACCGCCGTCGGGGGTCGTCACAGCTAGACGCTGAGCGAAACTTGAATACACCTGGCCTGCGCGCGTCGCAGAGCGATCTCGTACCCGGAGACCCGGTAGACCACCGGGTCCGCCATCGGCGCCCGTCGAAGGACCTCGATAGGGCTGCCGGGAGCGAAGCCGAGGTCGAATAGGCGGCGCGCCGTGGCGGGGTCCGCCTCGTCACACACGTCGACGATCACCGCGCGCTGGCCCGGCGCGAGCGAGGACAGCGTCTTCCACCCGATGCACCCAGGATTGTCGTGGGAGTCGATAGTCCTGGTGCTGAGGTGCAACGACACTGCGGACATTCAAACTCCAAGTCGGGCGCTCGATGCGGAATATGGGAAGACTAGTGTTGTGTATTAATGGTAAGGGTACCCTTCGCGGAGGTGATCCCGAAACCCCCAGACCCGGAATCCGGGCCGGTTGCCGCGCCTAGCAGTGCGTCCGCCTGGCAATCCGCTGAGAGTCTTCGCGGTTTGGGAACCTTTCGGCGGTGCCGTAGGTTTACATGGTGCTAGCCGCGCCACGATCTGCGCTGCGGCACGCAATCCCCGCTGACTTAAAGGAGCACCTTCGCGTGAAGAAGTATTGGCTGACCGCAACCACCCTGGGCGCCGTCGCTGCGCTGAGCCTCACGGCTTGCAGCTCGAGCGACGACTCCACCGACAGTTCGCTGACGGCATCGCCGAGCGCGAGCGCGAGCGCGACCGCAACCGCAACCGGAGTGACGCAGTATGGCTCCGAGGACGACGTCGCGGTTCTGAAGACCATCACGTGGGGCGAGGCCGATGGCATCCCCAACCTTGAGTTTGAAGCGCCGCTTACGGTAACGGACTCAACGACATACGTGAGCGCGGCAGGCGACGGGGACGAGATCGCCGTTGGCGACAACGTGGAACTCGAGATCGTCGCAATCGCCGGCGTTGACGGCAGCAACCTGGGCTCGACGTACGAGACGGGCACTTCCGAGACGTACACCATGACCGACGGCGCGATCGATCCCGCACTCTACGCGGTGCTGGTGGGCAACAACGTGGGCCAGACGCTCATCTACGCCACGCCTGACACGAGCGCGACTGTCGCGGAAGGCGAAGACATTCCGGCCGTCTTCTACGCGGTGACCGTCACCGGATCGGCGACGATTCCCGACCGTGCGACCGGAGATGCCGTGGAGCCCGCAGAGGGCCTTCCCCAGGTAACGCTCGACGACGACGGTGCTCCCTCGGTGGACTTCACTGGCACCGAGATGCCTACCGAGCTCGTTTCGCAGACGCTGATCGAGGGCGACGGCGCCGAGGTGACGGCCGACCAGACCGTGACGGTGAACTACACCGGTTGGGTTTGGGACGGCGAACAGTTCGACTCCTCATGGGACGCGGGCACGCCGTTGACGATGCCGCTCACCCAGTTGGTAGAGGGCTGGCAGCAGGGTCTCGTGGGCCAGAAGGTCGGCAGCCAGGTGCTGCTGGTGATCCCGCCCGAGCTCGGCTATGGCGACCAGGAAGCTGGGTCCATCCCCGCTGGTTCGACCCTGGTGTTTGTGGTCGACATCCTGGCCGCTTCGTAAGCATCTAGCGTCGCCGCGAGGCGACGGCGCCTCAGGGGCGGGTCGGCTGAGTCAATCAGCGGGCCCGCCCCTTTTGCGTGCCAGGGGCGGCCATGGTGGCTAGTCCCCGGCTGGGACTGACGGAGTCGCCGTCTCCGGCTGCTGGGTCGACTTCTCCTTCTTGGACTTCCTCAGCCTCATGCGGCTCGGCTTGTCGGCGTCATCTTCGTCGTCCTCGGCAAGGGGTGGCGCTCCGTCGGTGACGTGGTGGGTGCCCTCCTCGGACTCCACCACGTCGTAGGTCTTGCCGGTGTTCTTGATGATCGCGGTGATCAGTGCGGCCATGGGCAGCGCCATGAACGCGCCCATCGCGCCAGCGATCGCGCCACCGGCCATGGCACCGCCGAACGCGATGGCGCCGTTGAGCTCCATGGTCTCCGACGAGAACTTGGGGCTGAGCCAGTAGTTCTCTGCCTGCTGATAGATGATGATGTACACGGTCATGATGAGCGCCGCTGCGGGGCCGATGACCGCGAGCAGGATCATGATCGGCAGCGCCGCGCCGATGTAGGTTCCGATGAACGGAATGAACTCGGACACGAAGCCCATGAAGAGCGCGAGTGGGAGAGAGTAGACCAGCGGCAGGCCGAGGACCATCATGACGAAGAAGCCGAGCCCGCCGTTGACGATCATGAGCAGCATGCGCGAGTAGAAGTAGCCGCCAGTCTGCTCGATCGACTGATCCGCGATCCACCAGAAGACGCGCTGGCGCTCGGGCGGCATGCGTCGCATGAAGGCGCGCACGATCTTGGGGAAGCCGGCCGCGATATAGAACGTGAACGCCGCGATCGTGAAGAGGTCAAAGACCAGTCCGATGCCGGAGCTGATGAGGCCCAGGACGTTGTCGCCCCACTGCGCGACGGAGTGCATCGCCGCATTGACGGCGTCCGACGAGTCCGCGGTGCTGTCGAAGGCGGGAGCGCCGAACGTATCCGCGGTCCACGTGTTGAAGTCAGTCATCCAGTCGCCGACGTTTGCGCCTACGGCGCCGGCAAAGTTGACGACGGCCGGGATTAGGATGCCGACGAGGATGCCTACCATCACCATGGCGATGAGATAGATGATGCCCACGGCGGCGCCGCGGCTAATCTGCCAGCGTCGCACGAGCGAGTTGATGCCGGGAATCATGGCGAGGGCGAAGAACGTGGAGACCACGACGAGGCCGAGCAGGTGTCGGGTCTGATAGAAAACGAACCACGCCACGCCTACCAATACCGCGGCGGCAACGACCTTCCAGATGATCGACCACACGAAGCGGTCCATCGCGGGATCCCGTCGCGCGACGCGTAACGCGCGCGCCTCCTGCTCCGCTTCGATCTCCTCCACGATGTCCTCGGGGATAGGCTCCCCGGGCTCGAATTGGGGACGCGGAAAATCGGAACTGCTGCCTGCTCGCTTAACCATGCCTGCCATCCTGCCAGGCGTGCCACTGAATCACACTATGCGCGGCGTCCCCGCGCTCGTCCGCCCGTCCGCGCGGCTCGGGTGGAGTCGCGCGGACGGGCGGACGGACTAGCGGCTGAGGCGCGCTTCCTGAGGCACTACCTGAGAGAAGAGGTCCTTGGGGTTGAGGGGATCCGCGACCAGGTCGATGTCGTCAGCGAAGCGCGTTCCCGCGGTGCTGTCTCGCACGTACCTGAGCGCTGAGAAGTCCTCGGTCGCGAAACCGACGGAGTCGAAGACGGTGATCTGCTGTTGACTCGTGCGACCGTCGCTCTGGCCGGCGAGGACAGACCACAGTTCGGTGACGGGGTGGTCAGCGGCGAGCTGCTGGATCTCGCCCTCGATGCGCGTCTGGGGCGGGTACTCGACAAAGATCTCCGAGCGGCGCAGGATGTCCGCGTCGAGCTCGGTCTTGCCGGGGCAGTCGCCGCCGATCGCGTTGAGGTGCATGCCAGGCTCGACCATGTCGTCGGTCAGGATGGTGGCGTAGGCCTTGTCGGCCGTGCAGGTGGTGACGATGTCCGAGCCAGCCGCAGCATCGGCCGCAGACGTGGCGCGCACAATGCTGAAGCCGAGCGGGGTTAGGTTCGCGACCAGCTTGTCGATCGCGGCTGGGTCCGTGTCCCACACTCGCAGGTCGGTGATGCCCAGGACGGCCTTGAAGCCGAGCGCCTGGAACTCCGACTGCGACCCGGCGCCGATGATCGCCATGACGGACGCATCGGGGCGGGCGAGGGCGCGCGCGGCGACCACGGAGGTTGCGGCGGTGCGTAGCGCGGTCAGCAGGGTCATCTCCGAGACGAGCACGGGGTAGCCGGTGGCGACGTCGGAGAGCACCCCGAACGCCGTGACCGTCTGGAAGCCGCTGGCAGGGTTGCTGGGGTGGCCGTTGACGTACTTGAAGCCGTAGAGCTCGCCGTCCGAGGTGGGCATGAGTTCGATCACGCCAACGGGTGAGTGCGACGCGATCCGCGCGGTCTTGTCGAAGCTCTGCCAGCGCAGGAAGTCCTGCTCGATGTATTGGGCGAGGTCCCGAATCCGGGCTTCTACTCCCTCGGCTGTGATCCAGTCGCGCATGTGGCGGACGTCGACAAACTGCACCATGATCGGCTCCTTACTTGTGGGGGACTTGAGTGGGCTGAGAGAAACGGAGCGCCATCGTGCAGCACTTGACTCCACCGCCGGCCTTGAGGAGTTCGCTGAGATTGACGACGGCGGGCAAGAACCCGTCTGCGCGGAGCTGCTCAGCAAAGTCGGCTGCCTGCACGGGCATGACCACGTTGAGGCCGTCAGAGACCACGTTGAGGCCGAGCACCCCCGCGTCCTGCTCCGACACGATGATCGCGTCCGGGAAGCGCTCGCGCAATACGGCGAGGCTCGCGTCGTCGAACGCGCTGGGTAGGTACGCAATTTGCTCGTGTCCACGGCGAGTATCGAGCACCGCCAAGGCTGTGTCGAGGTGGTAGTACTCCGGGCGGACCAGCGTCAGGGTGACGACCTCACGGCGGAGGACCTGCGCGGCCTCGCGGTGGCTCTCGGCGCTGCTGCGGAAGCCGGTTCCGGCCAGAATCACGTCGTCCAGAACGAGGAAGTCGCCCTCGCCCTCGTTCACGTAGTTCGACGCCACCACGCGCAGGCCGTGATCGTGAAGCCACGTCGCGTAGGCGTCGGCCTCCGGCTGGCGCTCCGGGTAGCGGAAGCTGGCGATGTAGGCGACGTCGTCGACGACGGTCGCGCCGTTCGCGGCGTAGACCATGTCGGGCAGGCCCTCGGCGGGTTCGATCTGGTGCACCACAAAGCCAAGGCTGCGGTAGGTGTCGCGAAGTTCCTGCCACTGCGCGAGCGCGAGCGCGGTGTCCGTTGGCACGGAGGGATCCATCCAGGGGTTGATCGCGTAGGTGACGTCGTAGTAGTCCGGGGGGCAGACCAGCACGGTCGTGGTGGCGGCGAATCGTGCCGGCGCGGGCGCCGTGCTCGTGGCGACCAGGGGGCTGTCAGCGGGGACTGTAGTCATGCGTACAGCATGTCTGCTTTTCGGTGCGTTTTACGCGCTTATCGCGCAAGAATCATGCAACTATGTCACGATCAATGGAAGAATCAGGCGCAACTCGACACGAATCCATCGACAAGGACGGCCGTGAAATGGCGATCGACGATCTGGACGGCAGCATCCTGGAGGCCCTCCGCGAGGACGGCCGGGCCAGCTACGCGGAGATGGGGACCCGCGTCGGGCTGTCGGCCTCCGCGGTGAAGCGTCGCGTTGACCGCATGGTCAGTAGCGGGATTATTAGGGGCTTTACGGTGCTGATTGACCCAGAACTCGACGGGCGCGGCACCGAGGCGTACGTCGAACTCTTCTGCCGAGGCAACGTCGCCCCGCTGGAACTGACGCGGATCATGTCCGCGCTGCCCGACGTCGTCGAGGCGTGGACAGTCACCGGCGCGGCCGATGCTGTGGTCAGGATTCGTGCGCGTGACACCGCGAGCCTGGAGGTTGCGCTCGAGAAGGTGCGGCTCGCGCCGCAGGTGGACTCCACGCGCAGTGCGATCGTGTTGTCCCGACTCATCGAGCGCCGGTAGCTAGAGCAGTCAGGTTGCGGTGCGACTCGCACTGCCCGGAGATGACGTGGTGGGCTACACCCAGCTCGGCAGCCACATGTGCGCCTGCCAATATGCGAACGGGATTGGCGTTCCGAGCCACAGGGGCGCGAAGAAGCCGGAGATCACCAGCACCGCCCCCACGAACGACAGCGCGACGATGGTGCCGCCGCGCGACCACCCGCCCCTAAGCCTGTCCGGCTGGGCGACGTTTTTGAGCGCCCAGATCAATGTCAGCACCAGGAACGGCGCCATCGCGATCGTGTAGAACGTGAAGATGGTGCGGTACGCGTACGGCAGCCAGGGAAGCCAAGCCGCGAAGGCGCCCAGAGAAACCGTGAGAGCGAGCATGTCGCGGTGGCGGATCATCCGGTAGATCGCGTAGCCGAGCGCGATGGACCCCGCCCACCAGATCAGCGGGTTGCCCAGCGCGTGAACCGCGCTGACGCATCGTTCCGCGCCGCAGGCCGCGTCGGGCGCGTTCTCAAAGAAGAACGCGGTGGGGCGCCACTGCAGCGGCCAGAACCAGGGGTTCGACATGTAGGTGTGCTCGGTGGTGAGGTTCTCGTGGAACTTCCACATTTGCAGGTGATAGTGCACGAGCGAGTTGAGTGAATCCGGGAGCCAGGTGGTCCCCTTGCCGGGGTTCGCCTGCGCCCAGTGGCGGCCGTAGGAGTCGTTCGACATGAACCACGGGAACCATGTCGCGGTGTACACCACGAGGGTCGAGGCTATTGCCAGCAGCCCGGCTGGGACCGCGCGCAGCAGGCCGCCCCACGCCCACCGCTGGACCCCGGCCGACCGTCGGTCAAGCAGGTCCCAAGCCACGGAGAGCAGAAGGAACGCCGCGGCGAAGTAGAACCCGGACCACTTGACGGATCCCGCCATGGCGAACATAAGAATCGCGACCCAGCGCCACCATCGAATTCCTAGGCCGGGACCCATGCCGGGAAGCTTCGCACCCGGCGCGAGATGCGCCGCCGCACGGGCATCGGCCGCGCGCTCTGCCAACTTTCTTCGAGTGACGTGCCTGTCGACCAGGAGCGCGCCAAACCCTGCCACGGCAAAGAAGGCGAGGTAGATGTCCAGAAGTCCGGTGCGCGCCAGCACGATTCCCTGACCGTCCACGGCCAGGAAGAGGCCGGCGATCATGCCCCACAGCGTGGAGCGCAAGAGGTGGCGAGCGATAAAGGCAAGCATCACGCACATGATCACGCCCAGCAGCGCCCCCATGACGCGCCAGCCGAAGGGGTTGTTGCCAAAGATTTGGATGCCGAGCGCTATGAACAGTTTTCCGACCATGGGGTGCACCACGAAGTCGCCCTCGGCCTCCAGGCCGGAGAGGTCGCCCTGGGCGAAGGCGTCATTCTCGCCCGTCCAGTTGCCCTCGTAGCCGAGCGTCGCGAGCGAGAATCCGCCGCGCACGTAGAAGACTTCGTCGAACACCAGCGCCTTGGGCCAGCCGAGCGCCGTGAACCGCAACATCGAGGCAATAATGCCGACCGAGCTCGCCATGAGGGCGACGCGCCAACGCCAAACAAAAGTCATCAGCGCGGTGTAGCGCGAGTCGGTCATCAGGGGCACAAACAGGAGCCTAGTTGGTGCGCGTCGCCAAGGACGCACTAAACGGTGTGCCACGCTTAGCCCATGACTGGACGCATCGTGCTGGCGGCGACGCCAATCGGCAACGTCGCGGACGCCTCCGCGCGACTGTGCGATTTGCTGGAGAGCGCAGACCTGATCGCCGCGGAGGACACGCGGCGCTTGCGCGATCTAGCCGCGCGCCTGGGGCTGAACATTACGGCGCAAGTGATCGCCGTGCACGACCACAACGAACGGGATAAGGCAGGGCTGTTGGTCGCGGAGGCGCTCGCGGGCAAGACGGTCCTTCTCGTGTCCGATGCCGGGATGCCGTCCGTCTCGGATCCGGGCTTTCGCGTCGTCGAGGCCGCGGCCGTGGCGGGAGTCGAGGTGACCGTCGCGCCTGGGCCGAGCGCCGTGCTGACTGCGCTTGCGCTGTCTGGGCTGCCCACTGATCGGTTTACCTTCGAGGGTTTCCCCTCCCGCAAGGCGGGCGAGCGGGCGAGTGCGCTGGCGGCACTCGCGAGCGAGGCGCGCACGATGGTGTTCTTCGAGGCCCCTCACAGACTCGACGCGACCCTCGCGGCCATGGCGGACGCCTTCGGGCCACAGCGCCGCGCCGCGGTTTCGCGGGAACTCACCAAGACGTACGAGGAGACCAAGCGCGGGGCGCTCGCCGAGCTGGCTCAGTGGGCGAGCGAGAACGATCCGCGCGGCGAGATTGTCATCACGGTGGCGGGCAGGCCGGCTGAGCAGCCGTCAATGCCCGACCTGGTCCGCGAGGTGCTGGCCAGGGTCGCGGCGGGGGAACGGGCCAAGGATGCGGTCGCCGACCTCGCCGGAGTCGCCGGCGTGCCACGACGTGAGTTGTACGCGGCGGTGCTCGAGGCCCGTAAGGAAAGCTAGTGCGCCGCGAGAAACATCGCGCTTACGGGCGGCGCGCGTGGACGACGGTCGCGGTCACCATCGCGCTCGGAGTCGCGCTGGGCCTCGCGGTCGGGAAAGCGGCCTCGGTGGTCATGGCAGGCGACGCGCAGCCGTCTCCGATCGCCGATGCCGCCGACGCCGCCGCGAGCGCTATCCCCGAAGTGAGCGCCCCGGTGGTCGCGCCCCGGGAGCCGGACGAACTGCCATCGAGCGGCTTCAACACTGAGCGGTACTCGCTGGACGACGCCGACTCCCCGTGGGTTGTCGTCAACAAGGCGCGCCCGCTCGAGCCCGAGTCTTACGTGCCCGACGACCTGGTCTCGGTCCCCGGCGTCGTCTTTACCGATGGCGGGACGATGCGCAGAGAGGCGGCCGATGCGCTGTCGGATATGTCGGACGCCGCGACGGCGCGGGGCTCGGGTTTCAGGGTGTCCAACGCGTACCGGGACTACGGTCGCCAGGGTGAGATCTACGACCACTACGCCAGCGAGAACGGCACTGAGCAGGCGGATCAGTTCTCCGCGCGGCCCGGCTTCTCGGAGCATCAGACGGGTTGGTCCGCGGACCTATACGACACCGAGGCGTGCAGACTGAAGGTGTGCTTTGGGTCCTCAGACGCCGGTAGTTGGGTCGCTGAGCACGGGGCGGATTACGGATTCATCGTTCGCTACCCGGAAGGATCCAGCGAGATCACCGGATACAAGTACGAGCCTTGGCACGTGCGCTACGTCGGCGTCGACCTCGCGACCGAGATGCGGGAGCAGGGTGTAGAGACGCTGGAGGAGTTCTTCGATCTGCCCCCAGCACCCAAGTACTAACCCCATTATTCTGCTAGGTGAGCGTTCACAGGCGCGGTAAAGTATGACTCGCGGCACGACGACGTTGCCGGGTACTTAAACGAGGAGGCACTGTGGCCGGGACGCGTAGAGGCCCGAGCATGCACGACGTCGCCGCGCTCGCTGGGGTGTCTCACCAGACAGTTTCACGGGTGATCAACGGCTCCACGAACCTGCGCCCCGAGACTCGTGACCGCGTCCTCGCGGCGATCGAGGAACTCGGCTATCACCGCAACATGGCCGCCCGAGCGCTCGTCACCGGCCGCACCCACTCCATCGGCGTACTGACGCCGGGGGAGCCTAACTTCGGAACGATGTCCTCAGTGCAGGCCGTCGAGCGGGCCACGCGCGAGTCGGGCTACTTCCCGCTGGTGACGAGTGCCTTGTCTGAATCGGAGTCGATCGCGGCGGCGCTCGAGTTCCTGCGGGATCGCTCGATCGAGGCGCTCGTCGTGGTCGCCCCGCACGACACGGTGCTCCAGCAGCTCGACTCGCTCAAATCCGACGTCCCGATCATTACGTTGCAGACCGGTGGCTACGACGGGGGCCACGCGGTGCCGATTAGCCAGGCCGACGGGGTGCGAGCGGCCATCGACTACCTCCGGTCAATGGGGCACCGCCGCATCCAGCACCTCTCCGGCCCGTCGAGTTACTTCGAGGCGCAACTGCGCCGGGTCGCCTTCGACGAGGCGGTTCAGGCTCACGGGCTCGCCGACTTCGAGACCCTCGAGGGTGACTGGGGAGCCGACTCCGGCTATGAATGCGGGTCGCGGGTGGATCCCGACGCCACGGCGGTGTTCTGCTCGAACGACCAGATGGCGTTGGGGCTGATCCACGCGCTCAGCGACGCGGGGCGACGGGTGCCCCAGGACATATCTGTGGTGGGCTTCGACGACATCCCCGAGTCTGCGCACAGCCTGCCGCCGCTCACTACGATTCACCAGGACTTCGAGGGCGTGGGACAGCGAGCCGTGGAGCTGATTCTGGCGCAGCTCAAGGGGGAAGAGGCGCCCGAGCGCGGCCCCTTCACCCCGTGGCTCGTGGTGCGCGAGTCCGTGGCCCGCGCTTAGTCTTTCGAGCCAGGTCGGCTGGAGTCGGATCCTCCACGACTCGGTATGTTAACGTTAATCTAGACTTTGGATACGACCGGCAAGGAGGCCGAGAATGACCGTTGAACATCACAAATATGTGATCGGTGTCGACTACGGAACCCTCTCGGGGCGAGCGCTAGTAGTGCGCGTCGCCGATGGGGCCGAACTCGCGAGCGCGGTGCACGAATACCCGCACGCCGTGATGGACACGACTCTGGCCGCGACCGGCGCCGCGCTGCCGCCCGAGTGGGCCCTGCAGGTGCCGCAGGACTACCGCGAGGTGCTCCAGGCGGCGGTGCCCGCGGCCGTCAAGGCGTCGGGGATCGACCCGGCGGACGTGATCGGCATCGCGACGGACTTCACCGCCTCCACTCCCATGCCGGTGATCGCTGACGGCACTCCACTCAACGAGCTGGCCGAGTACGCGGACCGCCCTCACGCTTATATCAAGTTGTGGAAGCACCACGCCGGACAGGGCCAGGCGAACCGCATCAATGAGCTCGCGGCCCAGCGCGGCGAGAAGTGGCTCGCGCGCTACGGGGGATTCATCTCCAGCGAGTGGGAGTTCGCCAAGGGCCTGCAGTTGCTCGAGGAGGACCCCGAGCTGTATCACCGCATGGATCACTGGGTGGAGGCCGCGGACTGGATCGTGTGGCAGCTGTGCGGCGAGTACGTTCGCAATGCCTGCACCGCCGGTTACAAGGGGATCCTGCAGGACGGCGAGATGCCCAGCCGCGAGTTCCTTGCGGCGCTCAACCCTGACTTCGCCGACTTTGCCACCGACAAGGTGGCACATACCATCGGCGCGCTCGGCGCATCGGCCGGCACGCTGACGGCCCAGGCCGCCGAGTGGACGGGGCTGCCCGAGGGCATTCACGTCGCGGTCGGAAACATCGACGCGCACGTGACCGCCCCCGCGGCGAAGGCCACGGAGCCGGGCCAGATGCTCGCGATCATGGGCACCAGCACGTGCCACGTCATGAACGGCGACCACCTCGCCGAGGTGCCGGGCATGTGCGGCGTCGTGGACGGCGGGATCGTCGACGGTCTGTTCGGCTACGAGGCCGGACAGTCCGGGGTGGGCGACATCTTCGCCTGGTACGTCAAGAACCAGGTGCCGCAGGCGTCGCACGATGCCGCGGCGCTGGCTGGCAAGTCAGTTCACCAGTACCTCACTGACCTTGCGTACGAGGAGCCTGTAGGCGCCCACGGGCTGGTCGCGCTCGACTGGCATAACGGCAACCGGTCGGTGCTCGTCAACACCGAGCTCAGCGGCACCATCGTGGGCCTGACGCTTGCCACCCGGCCCGAACAGGTCTACCGCGCGCTGCTGGAGGGCACCGCCTTTGGCGCCCGCACCATCGTCGAGACCTTCACCAAGGCCGGCGTGCCAGTGACCGAGTTCGTGGTCGCAGGGGGGCTGCTCAAGAACCCGCTGCTCATGCAGACGTATTGCGACGTGCTGCGCATGCCCATCTCGATCATCGACTCAGACCAGGGGCCCGCGCTGGGCTCAGCGATACACGCCGCGGTCGCCGCCGGCGCGTACCCGGACATCCGCTCGGCCGCAGAGGTGATGGGCAAGGTCATCAAGGGCGCGTACACGCCCAATGAGGCGGCCGCCGACGCCTACGACGAGCTCTACGCCGAATATAGCCAGTTACACGACTACTTTGGGCGCGGAGCGAACGACGTGATGCGCCGCCTCAAGAACCGCCGAAGGGAAGTGCTGTCATGACCAGCCCCAACGGAGTAGCACCCAACGGCGCGACGGAGGCCATCGTCTCCGTCCGCAGGCAGGTCGCGGACCTCCACAACGAGTTGGTGAAGAACGAGCTCATCACGTGGACCGGCGGCAACGTCAGCGGCCGCGTCCCCGGCTTCGACCTCTTCGTCATCAAGCCCAGCGGGGTCGTCTACGACGACCTCACGCCGGACAACATGGTCCTGTGCGACCTCGACGGCGCGGTAATAGAGGGCTCGGACGGCTCCGAGCGCCACCCGTCGAGCGACACGGCGGCGCACGCCTACGTCTACCGCCACATGGCGCACGTCGGCGGCGTGGTTCACACCCACTCCACGTACGCGACGGCCTGGGCCGCCCGCGGCGAGGCGATCCCGTGCGTGATTACGGGCATGGCCGACGAGTTCGGCGGGGATATCCCCGTGGGGCCCTTCGCGATCATCGGCGACGAGTCCATCGGCCGCGGCATCGTCGCGACCTTGGACGGGCATCGTTCGCGCGCGGTACTCATGCAGAACCACGGCGTCTTCACCATCGGCAAGGACGCGAAGGACGCCGTCAAGGCTGCCGTCATGTGCGAGGACGTCGCGCGCACCGTCCACATCGCCAAGCAGGGCGGCGACCTGATCCCCATCGAGCAGTCCGCGATCGATTCCCTCTTCGACCGCTATCAAAATGTGTACGGACAAGCACCACAAGGAGACATCAAGTGAGCACCAGCATCGTTCCCGACCTCGCCACCTACGAGGTGTGGCTCCTCACCGGCAGCCAGACGCTCTACGGCGAGGAGACCCTGCGTCAAGTGGCCGCGCAGTCACAAGACGTGGCCGCCAAGCTTCAGGCGTCCTCGGATGTGCCAGTGACGGTCGTGTGGAAGCCGGTCCTTACCGGGCGCGACGCGATCCTGGACGTCATGCTCGAGGCCAATGCGGCCAAGAACGTCATCGGCGTCATCACCTGGATGCACACGTTCAGCCCCGCGAAGATGTGGATCACCGGGCTCGACGCGCTCCAGAAGCCGCTGCTGCACTTCCACACGCAGGCCAACGTCGAGTTGCCGTGGGACACCATCGACTTCGACTTCATGAACCTCAACCAGGCGGCGCACGGCGACCGCGAGTTCGGGTACATCGAGGCCCGCATGGGGGTCGCCCGCACCACGGTGGTTGGCCACGTGTCCGACCCCGAGGTCACCAAGCGCATCGGAACGTGGACGCGTGCGGCCGCCGGTCGCGCGGCGTCGAAGAGCCTCAAACTGGCCCGATTCGGCGACAACATGCGTTATGTGGCCGTCACTGAGGGAGACAAGACCGAGGCCGAGATCGTCTTTGGCGCTGAGATCAACACGTGGGGAGTCAACGAACTCGCCGCGGCCGTCCATGCCGCATCGGACGCAGACATCGACGCCCTGGTCGCCGAGTACGTCGAGCTGTACGACGTCGCGGCGGAACTCCTCCCGGGCGCCGAGCGCCACGAGTCGTTGCGCTACGGCGCGGCTGTGGAGATGGGGCTGCGGTCGTTCCTCGAGGAGGGCGGCTTCCACGGCTTCACCACCAGCTTTGAGGACCTGGGTGATCTGCGCCAGCTCCCCGGGCTCGCGGTCCAGCGACTCATGGCCGACGGCTACGGCTTTGGCGCGGAGGGTGACTGGAAGACGGCCATTCTGGTGCGACTGTCCGCCGTGATGGGCGCGGGACTGCCCGGCGGTGCGAGCCTCATGGAGGACTACACCTACCACCTGGTGCCCGGTCAGGAACTGAGCCTGGGGGCACACATGCTCGAGGTCAGCCCGTCGCTCACCACCGCCAAGCCCAGCCTCGAGGTCCACCCGCTCGGCATCGGCGGCAAGGAGGACCCGGTACGCCTGGTCTTCACCGCGGATCCCGGTCCCGCGGTGGTCGTCGCGCTGAGCGACATGCGCGAACGCTTCCGCATGGTGGCCAACGTCGTCGAGAACGTGCCGCTGCCCGCGCCGATGCCGAACCTCCCGGTTGGGCACGCGGTGTGGAAGGCGTCGCCGGACTTCCGTACGGCCACATCCGCGTGGCTGGCAGCGGGAGCGGCGCATCACACCGTAATGTCGAACCAGCTCGACGTCGCGGTGTACCAAGACTTCGCCCAGATGACTGGGGTGGAGATGCTCACCATCGACGAGGGCACGACGCTCGTAGAATTTGAGCGTGAAATGAAGTGGAATGCTGCGTACTACCGCCTGAATCAAGGGTTCTAGTCGTACTTCTGCCGGTGAGGGCGCCCCCTGCGGGAGGCCGGGTGCCGTGGGACTGAGCCCCACGGCACCAACCCGGTAGTAGCAGGTCAGTAGAATGAGCCGCATGTCACACATCCTCTCTGCTGTTGCCTGGCCGTATGCCAACGGACCCCGACACATCGGCCACGTGGCCGGTTTCGGCGTTCCCTCGGACGTTTTCTCCCGCTACATGCGCATGGCAGGCAACGACGTGCTGATGGTTTCCGGCACCGACGAGCACGGCACGCCGATTCTGGTCCAGGCTGATCAGGAGGGCGTCAGCCCCATCGAGCTCGCCGACCGCTACAACCGCGTGATCGTCGAAGACCTCACGTCGCTCGGTCTGAGCTACGACCTCTTCACCCGCACCACCACCGGCAACCACTACGCCGTGGCCCAGGCGATGTTCAAGGCCGTGAACGCGAACGGCTATATGGTCGAGCAGACCACCCGCGGCGCCATCTCGCCCTCCACGGGACGCACGCTGCCGGACCGCTATATCGAGGGAACGTGCCCCATCTGCGGCGACGACGGCGCTCGCGGCGACCAGTGCGACAACTGCGGCAACCAGCTCGACGCGATCGACCTCAAGAACCCGCACAGCAAGATCAACGGCGAGACGCCCAAGTTCGTGGAGACGGAGCACTTCTTCCTCGACCTGCCCGCGCTGGCCGACTCGCTGTCCGAGTGGCTGGGAGCCCGCCAGGGCTGGCGCCCCAACGTCATGAACTTCTCGCGCAACCTGCTCGCCGACATGCGCCCGCGGGCCATGACGCGCGACATCGACTGGGGCATCCCCGTGCCCCTGGCTGGCTGGGAGGACAACCCCAGCAAGCGCCTGTACGTCTGGTTCGACGCCGTCATCGGCTACCTGTCCGCGTCCATCGAATGGGCGCGCCGCGAGGGCGACCCGGAGGCGTGGCGCAAGTGGTGGAACGACCCCAAGGCGGAGTCGTACTACTTCATGGGCAAGGACAACATCACCTTCCACTCGCAGATCTGGCCTGGCGAGCTGCTCGCGGCCAACGGTCGCGGCTCCAAGGGAGGCAAGCTCAGCGAGTTCGGCGACCTGCAGCTGCCCACCGAGGTGGTCTCGAGCGAGTTCCTCACCATGGAGTCAGCCAAGTTCTCCTCGTCGCGCGGTCACGTCATCTACGTGCGCGACATGCTCGCCAGGTACCAGCCCGATGCGCTGCGCTACTTCATCGCGACGGCGGGTCCCGAGACCTCCGACGCCGACTTCACGTGGTCGGAGTTCAAGCGCCGCACCAACGACGAGTTGGTCGCGGGCTGGGGCAACCTGGTCAACCGCACCGCGTCGCTACTGAACAAGAACGTGGGCGAGATTCCCGCGCTTGCTGACCTGCAGGATGTGGACCGTGCCGCCCTCGATGCGTCGCACGCGGCCTTCGAGTCCGTCGGATCGCTGGTCCGCACTCACCGCCAGCGCGCCGGCATCAACGAGGCCATGCGCGTCGTGGGCGACGCGAACCGCTACCTGGCCGAGACCGAGCCGTGGAAGCTCAAGAACGCGGACCCCGAGCGCATGAAGACCGTGCTCGGCGTGGCGGCTCAGCTGATCTCCGACGCCAACACGATGCTGTCGCCCTTCATGCCGCACAGCGCGCAGAAGGTTCACGAGGCGCTCGGCGGTACCGGAGTCTTCTCGCCGATGCCGAAGATTAACGAGGTGCAGGACCTCGACCTGCCCGACCGTCAGTACCCGGTCATCCAGGGCGACTACTCGGGTCAGGCCGGCCTGTGGTCGCGCAACCAGGTGGTGCCGGGAACCGCGGTGCCCGCGCCCAGCCCGATCTTCACCAAGCTGGACGACGACATCGTCGAGACCGAGCTTGAACGAATGAACTCGGACAGCTGAACCTGCGGATGAACGTGAGCAGTGTGAGGGAGCCGAGCCAGTGACCCGCAAGGGTGAGTGGCCACCGGCGCCCGAGGCGCTGCCCTCGCCGGTGGCGGACAACCACTGTCACCTCGAGTGGCCGGTGGGCGACGAGCCGCGCTCCGTCGAGCGCCAGCTGGCCGATGCGGCTCAGGTGGGCGTCGACCGGGTGGTGCAGATCGGGTGCGACATTGCGTCGGCGCGTTGGACGGCATCGGCCGTGGAAGAGTACCCGGCCATGCTTGGTGGGGTGGCGATCCACCCGAACGAGGCGCCCGCCCACTCCGCCGGCGAGCACGCGACCGGCCTGAGTTACGAGGACGCGTTCGCGGAGATCGCCGCGCTTGCCAGGGGCGAGCGCATCCGCGTCATCGGGGAGACGGGGCTTGACTACTTCCGCACCGGTCCCGAGGGTCACGAGGCGCAGGTGCGGTCCTTCCGCGACCACATCGCGCTGGCCAAGGAGCTAAACAAGCCGCTGCAGATCCACGATCGCGATGCGCACGGGGACGTCATCGACGTGCTCGAGCGCGATGGCGCTCCGGAGATGACCGTCTTCCACTGCTTCAGCGGCGACGCCGGGATGGCGCGACTATGCGCTGACCGCGGCTACTACCTGAGCTTCGCGGGGACGGTGACGTTCAAGAACTCCCACGGCCTGCGCGCGGCGCTCTCCGTGACCCCGCTGAGCCGGGTGCTGGTGGAGACGGACGCGCCGTTCCTCACGCCGCACCCGTACCGGGGCGCACCGAACTCGCCCTACCTGATCCCCGTCACGATGCAAACCATCGCGGATGTGACAGGTGTGACGCTGGAGACTGCGTGCGAAAGTGTGTCAGATACCTCCAATTCGCTTTATGGTCCCTGGTAATCTGCCGATAATCCGTGTGCGATTGGTCACCTCGAGGAATCTCGGCTGGCGCCGACCGTTATGAATATGAGATAAAAGATGCTGATGTGTGCGCGGAAATTGTGAGCGCACACCTGCCCTGTGTCCGTCAGGACACCACGAGAGGACTCGCTTGAGCTACCGACGCACGCACCCTGTTCCAGGGGGACGCCGTGAACGCCGCCAGCGCACCACGACGCGAAATCGCACCGTGCGCCAGATTGTTGGCACCACTGCGGTCGTCGCCTTCGCGGTTGGTTCGTTCGCGTCCGCGGGTGCCAGCACGCTCAACAGCTCCTACGATGCGTCGGCCGCTTCCCTGGATCTGGCCGCGGTGGTCAGCCCCGTAGCTGCGTCGGACTCCGAGATCGAGGTCACCACCGAGACCGTCGAGAACGAGATTGCGTATGACTCGGTCGAGAAGGACGACTCGTCAGAGATGAAGGGCACTGAGAAGGTAGTGACCGCCGGCGTCGACGGCAGCGAGGTTGTCAGCTACACCGTGAAGACGGTGGACGGCGTCGAGGTTGACCGAGACGAGTCTCTTCGTGTGCTCGTGGACGAGCCCACCGACGAGGTAGTGGCCGTAGGCACGCGCACCGCCCCCGTGATCCCCACGACCACCATGGCCGGCTCGACGCGCACGATCGGCAAGTCCCTTGCCGCAAGCATCCACGGCTGGTCGGGCGACCAGTGGGAGTGCCTCAACGCACTGTGGACCCGCGAATCCGGCTGGAGCGCTAGCGCACACAACTCATCCTCTGGCGCGCACGGCATTCCGCAGGCGCTGCCGGGCTCCAAGATGGCCACGTTCGGCGCCGACTGGGCGACCAACCCCGCGACGCAGATCAAGTGGGGACTCTCCTACGTCAAGGGGCGCTACGGCACCCCCTGCGGCGCATGGTCCGCTTTTCAGTCCAAGGGCTGGTACTAGCCAGTGGCCGACTTGCTCGGCCCCACAGATATACGAAACCTCGCCGAGTCGCTCGATACGGCTCCCACTAAGAAGTGGGGTCAGAACTTTGTGGTCGACGCCGGCACGGTGCGACGCATCGTCCGCATTGCGGGCGTGACCGCGGACGACCACGTCGTCGAGGTGGGGCCGGGGCTCGGCTCCCTGACGCTTGCGCTGCTCGAGACCGGGGCGCGCGTCACGGCGATCGAGATCGATCCCATCCTCGCGGGCGCGCTCGCGCAGACGGTCGCCGAGCGGGCGCCCGAATTCGCTGGCAATCTCACGGTGATTGGTGCGGACGCGATGAAGGTTCAGTCGCTGCCCGAGCCCCCCACCGCGCTGGTCGCGAACCTGCCGTACAACGTTTCAGTGCCCGTCATCCTGCACTTCCTCGAGACGTTCTCTTCGCTCGAGCGCATCCTGGTGATGGTGCAGTCCGAGGTGGCGGATCGCCTGGCGGCACCTCCCGGCTCGCGCACGTACGGCATCCCGTCGGCAAAGGCCGCGTGGTACTGCTCCGTGCGCCGCGCAGGCAACGTTGGGCGGGCGGTGTTCTGGCCCGTCCCGCGCGTGGACAGCGCGCTGGTGCTGATGCACAGGCGCGAGGTGCCCCAGACCGGCGTGAGCCGTGAACAGGTGTTCGCCGTGATCGACGCCGCCTTCGCGCATCGGCGCAAGGGGTTGCGCGGATCGCTGGCGGACCTCGCCGGATCCAACGCGACCGCAGAGGAAGTTCTGATTGCGCTCGGGATCGAGCCATTGACTCGCGGCGAGGCGCTCGGCATCGGGGACTTTGTCCGCATCGCCGAGGAGTTGAGCCGACGTGCGTCATCGGGATCTGCCACTCTTGAGTCATGACGCGAGAAGTGACGGTCCGCGCGCCGGGCAAACTTAACCTTCAACTTTCTGTTGGCCCCAGGCGGGACGATGGGTATCACCCGCTCGCGACCGTCTTCCAGGCGGTGGACCTCTACGAGACGGTGACGGCCACGCCGCGCGCGGATGACCGCTTCACGCTCGAGATGACGATGCTGCCAACTGTCAAGGCCGCGCCTGGCGCCGTGCCTCTCGACGAGACTAACCTCGCGATGAGGGCCGCGCGCGCGGTGGCAGCCAGGTACGGGATCACCGACGGCGTGGATTTGCGCGTGGTCAAGGGCGTGCCGGTGGCCGGCGGAATGGCCGGCGGGAGCGCGGATGCTGCGGCTACGTTGCTGGCATGCGCGGAGGCCTGGAATGTGGGCGCAACCCGCGACGAGCTCGACGAACTCGCGGCTGGACTGGGTTCCGACGTGCCCTTCGCCCTGCACGGTCACACCGCCGTGGGGCTTGGGCGAGGCGATGAACTCTCCCCCGCGATGACGCACGGCGAATTTCACTGGGTATTCGCGACTCAGGGACACGGGCTGAGTACGCCCGCGGTCTACGCGGAGTTTGACCGCCAGGTCGAGGCGGGGGAGCGCACCGCCAAGGACCCGCATCTGTCGAACGCGATCATGAGCGCCCTGATGGCGGGGGACGCGCACGCGCTCGGTGCCTCCCTGCAGAACGACCTGCAGGGTCCCGCGCTGGCGCTGGCGCCGCACCTGAAAAGGACGCTCGACCTCGCCCACGAGGCTGAGGCGCTGGGGGCCATGGTCTCCGGATCCGGTCCGACCGTGGCCGCGCTGGGCCGATCGCGCCAGCACGCGCTGGCCATAGCGGCGCATCTGTCAGCGGTAGGGGAGTCCGACGCTGTTTTCACCGTGAGCGGCCCGGCGCCAGGTGCAGTAGTCCTGAACTAGCCCGCTGGAGTGTTGTGCTCCGCAGCTCCGCAGCTCCGCAGCTCCGCTAGTTTCGCGCTATTGGTCCGATTTCGCACGTTTCTGGCACTCAGCGCGCCCAGCGGGTCTGATTCTGCACGCGGGCGATGCTGAGACGGAGATCTGCGGGATCTCACGTGCATCGCGGGTGCGTGCTGAATCGGACCAACTGGGCGCAGCGACCCTGAGAATCGTGCTGAATCGGACCCACTGGGCGCAGCGACCTTGAGAATCGTGCTGAATCGGACCCACAGGAGACCGGCGGTGTGTGGTGGGGTCCAGGGGTCCAGGGGTCCAGGGGTCCAGGAGGCCTCAGGCTGCGCCGGTGGGGCTAGCTCTGCTTTTTGAGGGAGTCGCGAATCTCGATGAGGATCTCGACCTCGGTGGGGCCGTCCTCAGCGACCGGCTCCTCCTTGGCCTTGCGGCGCGCGGCAATGGCGTTCATCGGAACGACGATGAGGAAGTAGATCGCGAACGCGATGATGAGGAAGTTGAGGATCGTGGTCAGGAAGGCGCCAAAGCTGAGGACCGCGTCATCCGCGACGTCCACTGTTCCCGCGTCGTTGAGCGTCCACACCAGCATGTTCGACATGTCGGGCTGGCCGAAGATCGCTGCGATGATCGGATTGATGACGTTGTCGACGAGCGACGTGATGACCGAGCTGAACGCCGCGCCAATGACGACCGCGACCGCGAGATCGACCACGTTTCCGCGCATGATGAATTCTTTGAAGCCCTTGATCACGGTGATGTCTCCTTGAGGTTTTAGGGACGCGCCATCGGCTTGGCTCGTCAACTCCCACGTGCGAGGTTAGCGAATGTTGGCGCGCAGGGCGAGGGGCTTCTGAAGCGGGGAGCCGGGTGGTGGGCGTGGCGAGAGCGACCGAGCACGGTCAGCACACGGCAGCGGGGTTGGGCTAGCCGTCGTGGCCAACGCGGGTGGGCTAGGCGCCGTCAGGGTCCGCGGGCGGCTTCGCCAAAGTGGGGGCCTGCTCGAAGTTAGATAGCCCGTTCCAGGCGAGGTTCACGATGTGAGCGGCGACCTCATGCTTGGAGGGCTGGCGCACCTCGGACCAGTGCTGGCCTGTGAGCGCCACCATCCCCACGAGCATCTGCGAATAAATGGGCGCGACTCCAGGGTCGAGGCCACGCTTCACGAACTGTCCGGCCAGAAGCCCCTCTACCTGGGTGGCGACGTCGCCAATCAGCGAGGAAAAGGTGCCGGTCGCCTGCGCAACTGGAGAGTCGCGAACCAGGATGCGGAAGCCGTCGGGGCTGTCCTCGATGTAGGTCAGCAGGGCGATGGTGGCGCTCTCGACGTGTTGTTTGGGGTGCTCGCGGTTCACGAGCGACCGGGTGAGCGCCCCGGTGAGCGCGGCCACCTCGCGGTCAACAATCACCGCGTAGATGCCCTCTTTGCCGCCAAAGTGCTCATAGACCACTGGCTTGGAGACGTCCGCGCGCAACGCGATCTCCTCGACGGACGTGCCGTCGAAGCCCTTTTCTGCGAACAACGACCGGGCCACAATCACCAATTGCTCACGGCGAGCGCTCGCCGTCATTCGGGCGCGGGGACTCTTCTTGGGTTCGGTGCTCACGTTCATAGTGTGCCGTGAATCCTGGCAGAATGTACGCAGCGAGGTCTCGAACACCCTCGGTCCGCCCTAGTGTAACGGCAGCATGCAGGCCTTTGGAGCCTTGCGGTACAGGTTCGAATCCTGTGGGCGGAACCCCCATTTATCGCCTTGGCGTGCCCCGATCAGCATTCGGTGCCTCGTCGCGGCAGGTACAGTGGAGTCAATCGAATCCGATGCCCCACGCGGGGTGGAGACAGGGGACCTGGTGAGCCACGCGAAACCCGCAGCCGTCATGATTTTGGCGGCAGGCGCCGGTACTCGCATGAAGTCCGCCACACCCAAGGTCTTGCATGAGATCTCGGGGCGCAGCCTTCTGCAACACGCGCTAGTCGCGGCCGCAGCACTTGAACCCGGACGCACGGTGGTGGTTGTTCGCCACGACCGTGAGCGGGTCGCTGCGCACGTCGCCCAGATCGCACCTCACGTTCTACTGGCCGACCAGGACGACGTTCCCGGAACCGGCCGCGCTGTCTTCTGCGGGATCAGTGCACTCGACGCCACGGCGATAGCCGCCCAGGTAGCCAACGGCGGAGCAGGCAACAACTCCGTTCTCGACACTCAGATCGATGGCGCGATCGTCGTCACCTCGGGCGACGTCCCGCTCGTGGACGGCGAGCTGCTGGGCAGTTTTGTGGACGCGCACAACACCGCGGGAAACGCGGTATCCGTCCTGACCGCCCGAGTGGGTGACCCCACGGGCTACGGGCGCATCGTCCGCGATGACTCGACCGGTGAAGTGCTTGCGATCGTGGAGCACAAGGACGCGAATCCGGCGGAACGCGGGATCGACGAAATTAACTCGGGCATCTATATTTTCGATGCGGCCGCGTTGCGAGCGTCGCTGGCGCGCGTCGGCACGGACAATTCGCAGGGCGAGATGTACCTCACCGACGTGATCGCGATTGCGCGCGAGGACGGCGGACGCGTGGGGGCGATGATCGCGCCCGATGCTTCAGCGGTGGAGGGCGTCAACGACCGAGTCCACCTCGCGGCCGCGGCCTCCGCTCTCAACCGGCGCATCGTCGAGGGCTGGATGCGCGAGGGCGTCACCATCCAGGATCCGGCCACCACCTGGATCGATTCCGACGTGGCGCTGTCGGCGGATGTCACCATTCTTCCGGGCACGCAACTCAAGGGCGCCACCACAGTCGCCACTGGAGCAGTCGTTGGGCCCGACACCACTTTGACCGACGTCGAGGTTGGCGCCGGCGCGACGGTTCTCCGCTCACACGGCTCGCTGGCGGTCATCGCCGCCGGAGCAGTCGTCGGCCCTTTCTCGTACCTGCGCCCGGGCACAGAGCTCGGTGTAGACGGAAAGATCGGCGCGTTCGTCGAGACCAAGAACGCGAAGATCGGCGCGGGTTCCAAGGTTCCCCACCTGAGCTACGTGGGCGACGCGACGGTGGGCGAGGGCACCAACATCGGCGCCGCGACAATCTTCGTGAACTACGACGGCGTCAACAAGCATCACGCACACGTGGGCAATCACGTGCGCATAGGCTCGGACAACACGCTTATCGCGCCCCTCACCATCGGTGACGGGGCTTACTCGGGCGCTGGCACCACAATTCGTCACGATGTCCCCGCGGGGGCACTGGCGATCAACAGTTCACCTCAGCAGAACATCGAGGGCTGGGTCCAGCGACGCAGGCCCGGATCATCATCGGCCGAAGCCGCCGCACGGGCAGCAGAGACAGATGGGCCTCTCGACGGGTTATCGTCGGGAGCACAGGAGGAGCGGGCCTCTGCGGCCGCCGACAATAAGGGAGAAGAATGACCGCTGCGATCTCGAACTCGAGGGAGCGACGTCTAGTCCTCGCCGGAGGCCGGGCACACCCCGACCTCGCCACGTCTGTCGCCGAGCACCTGGACATCGAACTTCTTCCCACCACCGCCTACACCTTCGCTAACGGCGAGCTGTACGTGCGCTTCGGCGAAAGCGTGCGCGGGGCAGACTGCTTCGTGCTGCAGTCGCACGCGGCGCCGATCAACGAGTCGATCATGGAGCAGCTCATCATGGTCGACGCCATGAAGCGTGCATCCGCCAAGGCGATCACCGTGATCATGCCGTGCTACGGCTACGCGCGTCAGGACAAGAAGCACAAGGGACGCGAGCCAATCTCTGCGCGCCTGATGGCCGACCTATTCAAGACCGCCGGCGCGGACCGCATTATGTCCGTCGACCTGCACACCTCTCAGATCCAGGGCTTCTTCGACGGCCCCGTCGACCACCTGTGGGCAATGCCGCTGCTCGCGCAGTACGTCCGCACGCGCGTCGCCTCCGATAATCTCACTATCGTGTCGCCCGATGCTGGCCGCGTCAGGCTCGCTGACCAGTGGTCGGACTACCTGGGTGCGCCGCTCGCGATCATTCACAAGCGTCGCGACCCCTCCGTCCCCAACCAGGTCAAGGTCCACGAACTCGTTGGTGAGGTCAAGGGCCGCACCTGCGTGTTGGTTGACGACATGATCGACACCGGCGGCACCATCGTTCAGGCCGCGGAGGCGCTGTTCGAGAACGGGGCCAAGGATGTCATCGTGGCGTCGACGCACGGGCTTCTTTCCGGACCGGCGGTGGCGCGACTGCGGGATTCCGGCATCTCCGAGGTAGTCGTCACGGACACGTTGCCGATCAGCGACGATAAGCAGTTCGACAAGCTCACCGTGCTGTCGATCGCTCCGCTCGTTGCGCGCGCCGTACGCGAAGTCTTCGACGACGGCTCGGTCACGAGCCTGTTCCAGGGGAACGTCTAGTCTTTAACTGAGAAGCCCCCGACCGCCTTACGGCAGTCGGGGGCTTCTCAGTCTCGTGGAGTAGTGGCGGCGGCCAATCTAGCGATCCGCGGCAACCTGAGGCTCGCTCGCGGGACGCTCGGGGGCGGTCGCGTTGCTCACCGGCTGCCGGCTCGGAAGCCAGTTCCAGGCGATGACTGCGCACGTCAAGCCAATGAGTAGACCTGCGATCACGTCCGTCGGGTGGTGCATTCCGCGATACACCCGGGATAGCGCGACCCCTAGGGCTACCAGGACGCACAGTACCTGGATGCTGACTCGCAGCCACGTGTTCTGAATCCGCGTCGCACACAGCGCCACCGCCAGGTACACGCTCGTGGTCGCGCCCGTGTGACCGCTGGGGAAGCTCGACGTTGGTGCGGCGTGGTCCAGCTGCTCAACGTCGGGGCGCTCCCGACCCACGATCAGCGACGTAGTGAGGAACACGCTCACCTGCACCGACAGCGCGATGGCGGGCACGATCGCGTACCACCACTGCCGTGATTGCCACCAGATGAAGAGGACAATCAGCGCGCACGTCGCCATCAGGACTTGGGTGTTGCCCATCGATGAGATGAACGAGGTAATCGAGTCCCATTGGTCGGTCCGCACGTCGACGAACGCCTGGCTCACCTGGTGTTCGTCGACCTGGAGGACGTCGACGAGTAGATAGCCGATACCGGCGACCGCCACCCACAGGACTACTGCTGGCACCAGCACCCGCTTGAGGAGTCCGTGACCTACGTCAGAGCGGGAGGGCGCGACTGTGCCTGGTCCTGAACCGAGCACGACCTACATCCTCGCGTATCGGGCGCGGGCGAAGGAGTACAGGCCGTACGCCGCGAAGCCGATGCCGACGAGCACGACTAGGACCGGGCCGCCGGGAGCCTTGAGGAGCGTCTCGACCGCACCGTCAAGCCCCTTGGCCTTGTCGGGGTCGGCCGTGATGGCCGCGTAGGTGAACAGCACTCCGACCACGCCGAGTGCCACGCCCTTGGCGACGTAACCTACTGTGCCCAACGTGCGCACGGCCTTCGACACCTCGCGGCCACCGGTGCTCTTGAGGTCCTCGAGGAACTTCTTGGTCACGCCCTTGTACACGTGGTAAACGGCGCCCGCCACGATCCCGATTCCCACCGCGCCCACCAGGAAGCGACCCGCGGGGGCGCCCATGAGCGTGCTCGCGAAACCCTCGGACTGGGAGTCCCCGTTGGAGTCACCCGAGCCCATCGCGATGGAGACGGTCGTGAAGGCGAGGGCCGCGTAGAGTACGGCCTTCCCCGCGGACTTCGCGCGGTCCTTGGCCTCGTTGCTGCTGTGCAGCGCATCGGCCAGTTGCCACGCGCCTAGCGCGACAAAGGCGACGGCCGCCACCCACAGGAGGATGTTCCCAAGAGGGGCGTCGCTAATACTGCTCAGTGCAGAACTTTGGTCGGCCTCGCCGCCCGAACCGAAACCGATCTTGGCGACGATGAAGCCAAGAATGATGTGCAGGACTCCGGAGACGAAGTAGCCCGCGCGGGCCGCCTTCTCCCAAGCGTCGCCGGTAGCGCCGCTGCGCGCTTGCGAACTGTGTGTTGATGTCATGTTTCCAGACATTACCCGCGCGGCACACTTCTTGCACGTATTGCCGAGGAAATAAATATGGGTAGACTTATCCAGTTCCTCGGCGAGGCTGGGCCCATGCGGTTTGGCGTTATCGACGCGGCAGATGCTTAAGTGGCCCCTGTCTCGCCCGGGCCACCATCTGACGCAACCAGGAGAATCAATATGTCTGACAAGCTAAAGCTTGCCGCGGAGTCCCGCACCCAGTTCGGCAAGGGCTTTGCCCGTCGCGCACGCGCAGCCGGCAAGATCCCCGCAGTCCTCTACGGCCACGGCGGAGCCCCCGCGCACGTGCTGCTGCCGGGTCACCAGACCATGATGGCGCTCAAGCACCAGAACGCACTCCTCACCATCACCGTTGAGGGCGAAGAGCCGGTTCTCGCGATCGCTAAGGACGTCCAGCGCGACCCCGTACAGCAGATCATCGAGCACATCGACCTGCTCCTGGTCCGCAAGGGCGAGAAGATCACGGTTGACGTTTCCGTGCACCTCGAGGGTGAGTCCTACCCCGGCACCATCCACGTGCTCGAGATCTCCTCGCTGTCGATTCTGGCCGAGGCCACGCACCTGCCCGACTCCGTCACGGTCTCGATCGAGGGCCTCGAGGATGGCGCCAAGATCACCGCAGGCGAGATCGCGCTTCCCAAGGGCAGCGAGCTCGCGGGCGACGCCGACCAGCTCATCGTCGCGATCACCGTTCCGCGCTCCGCCGCTGACGATGAGGCCGCCGATGCCGCAGTTGCCGCTGAGGCAGTTGCCGCATCCGCTGCCGAAGCAGCAGCAGCAGAGGCCGACGCGTAGTCACAATCCGTATATCGCAACGCCCGTCACCCTCGGTGGCGGGCGTTGCGCTTTCCCCCAGCGATAGTCGAGGATGAGTGACATGAGCGCGCTAGTGATCGGCCTGGGCAACCCCGGCCCCGAGTATGCCGAGACCCGCCACAACATCGGCCAGATGGTCGTCGCAGAGCTCGCGCGCCGCGCAGGCGGCTCGCTGTCTGCCAACCGTAAGGTGAACGCGCGTGTGGCTCAGGTTCGCATCGGCGGCGTCGGGCCCGCCGGGGTGTCCGCGACCGTCGCCACCCCCTCGTCCTACATGAACGTCTCCGGCGGCCCGGTGAGCGCGCTCGCGAAGTACCTGTCGATCGAGCCGACGGCCGTGGTCGTGGTGCACGACGAGCTGGACATCCCGTTCGGCACTATCAAGCTCAAGCGCGGCGGGGGATCCGGCGGCCACAACGGTCTCAAGGACATCACCAAAGCGCTGGGCACGCCGGACTACGTGCGCGTGCGCGTGGGAATCGGCCGCCCCCCGGGACGCATGGACGCGGCGGCCTACGTCCTCAAGCCCTTCGGCACGGCCGAGCGCAAGGAATTGCCGATGCTGATCAGCGACGGCGCCGATGCGGTCGAGGCCGCGGTCATCGAGGGCCTAGAGGCCGCGCAGTTGCGCTTCCACACTAAGTAGTTCGCCCCACGGCGGCGCCGGGCCGTGATCGTTAGGCGCAGCCCTCGATGTGCAGTAATTGGGGCAGGCGGCCCGAACTCACCGACGTGACCACGCCATTGGGATCCGTGTCGAACCGGATGCCATAGCCGTCTTGGTCTGTCCAGAGTCGCTCCGCGCCTGGGATGTAGACGTTGTCGTCTCGTTGAAGAGTGCCGCCGAAGACCGCCTCTACCTCAGCCTCGCTCGATCCCAGCCCCAGGCCCTCCGCGGTCCTGGGGAAGGCATCGTTGGGCGCATCGAAGGGAAAGATCGAGTACAAATCCACGACGCCAGCTGCGCCTTGGCTCGCTAGCAGAACGGAAATTGAGGTGAGTGGCTCGTTGGGTCCCAGATGCCACTGGCCACACGCATTACCGAAGTCGAGCGCCGAGTCGGCAATGTCGGCCGTGTAGTCCACGCCGGTGTACACGCTCACCTCCGCGGGGGTCATATCGATGGTGAGCGGCCCCATTCCGGTCGTGGTGATGATCCAGGTTGCGGGGTCGCTTTGGTCAACCGCGGGCTGGGTCGGCGTCGGCGTCGGCGTTGGAGTGGGAGTGGGGGTCGGCGGGGGCGTCGCGATCATCGATCGTGTCGGGGTGGCCGTGGGCGTGGTTGCCGGGGAGGGAGTCACAGTCGGGGTCGGCGTGTTCGTGCCGCACGCAGTCAGTCCGAAGATGACGAGCGCCGATGCTGCCAGGGTAGGCATCCGAGAAGTGATCACAGAGCCACGCTAGCAAAAGTGAGTCGTGTAGGCGCTCTTAGCGGTGCATGAGGCGCGCGAGGAACTCCTGCGTCTCCGGACGCTCGGGTGCGGTGAAGATCTTCTCCGGAGTGCCCGCCTCGAGGATGCGGCCGCCGTGCATGAAGACCACGCGGTCGGCCACGGTGCGCGCGAAGGACATCTCGTGCGTCGCGATGAGCATGGTCGACCCGCCCTGCTTGAGGTCGCGGACCAGGTCGAGCACCTCGCCCACGAGCATGGGGTCCAGCGCAGAGGTGATCTCGTCGAGCAGCAGGAGTTCTGGGTCGGTCATGATGGCGCGGACAATTGCCACGCGCTGCTGCTGACCGCCGGATAGCCGGTCGGAGTACTCGTCAACCTTCTCGCCCAGCCCGAACTTCTCGAGCAACGCCACGCCCTTCTCGCGGGCCTTGGCTGCGGGCCACTTGTGCACGCGCCGGGCCGCGAGGGTCACGTTGTCGATGACCGTCATGTGCGGGAACAGGTTGAATTGCTGGAACACCACGCCGATGCGCGCGCGGGCCTTGTCGACGTCGGTGCGGGGCGCCGTAATGTCGTCGCCGCTGAGGATCACCTGGCCGTCGTCGACCTGCTCGATGAGGTTGATGGTGCGCAGCAGCGTGGACTTGCCGGAGCCGGAGGCGCCGATCAGCACCACCACGTCGTGCTCCTCGAGCGTCAGGTCGACGCCCTTGAGCACCTCGACGGCGCCGAACCGCTTCCATACGTTGTGAAGCTCCAGGACGGTCATACGGTGCCTCCGGACTGTTCGCGGCTAGCCATGCGGGCGGAGATGTGGTCCGTGAGTCGGATGAAGGGGAACGACAGTGCGACAAACAGCAAGGCGGCCACCACATAGGGGGTGAAGTTGTAGGTGCTCGCAACCTCGATCTGGGCGGCGCGAATCGCGTCCACGGCGCCGAGCACCGAGATCAGGCCCACGTCCTTTTGCATGGACACGAAGTCGTTCATGAGGGCGGGGATGACCTTGCGCAGGCCCTGGGGGATTACCACGACGCGCAGCGTCTCCATGTGGCTGAGCCCGAGCGAGCGGGCCGCGATGCGCTGCGAGGGATGGACGGCCTCCATGCCGGCGCGCAGCACCTCGGCGATGTACGCGGAGTAGCACAGCGCGATCGCGACGGTCCCCCACACGGCGGCGGGCATGCGCGGGAAGATGTCCAGCGCGGGGACTCCAAAGCCCACCAGGAACAGCACAATGAGGACGGGAACCCCGCGGAAGAGGTCGGTGTAGATGGTGGCGAGGGCCCGCAGCGGGAAGAACACTGGGCCGCGCAGCGAGCGCACCATGGCCAGCAGGGTGCCGAACACGGCGACGCAGATGCTGGCGAAGAACAACACGCGGATGTTGAGCCACAGACCATCGAGGACCGCGGGGAAGCTGTCCTTGGCGATCTCGACGTTGAAAAACGTCTCCTTGACGCTCTCCCAGCCGGGGGTGTTGACGACGACCGTCGCCACCACCGCGGCGAACATCAGGGTGGAGAGCAGCGCGACGATGACGGAGCGCACCGAGGACTTGCGGCGGTGCTTCTGCCGCGCGAGCTCGAGTTCGCTGGGAGCCCAGGCCACCCGGGGCACTCCGTCAGTCACGTCTATCTCAATTCTTCTTTAGCCGGAGGCTCGTTAGTTAAGAACGGGAACGCTGATCGCGGAGCTGAGCCACTGGGCCTCGAGCGCGTCGAGCGTGCCATCCTCGCGCAGCGCGTCCACGGCTGCGGTGACGGCCGTGGTGTTGGCGGACTCGTTGGGCAGGACGAACGCGAACTCGTCGCCGCCCTCGCTCGACTCGAACTGGCCGACGATCGTGCCGTTGTCGAACTCAACCGCGGACAGGTACAGGGCCGTGGGAAGGTCGGTGACAAACGCGTCGATCTGGCCGGAGTTGAGCGCCAGGACGGTGTCCTCGGCGGAGTTGAACACGGCCAGGTTGTCAGCGCCGAGAGCCTCTGCGGCGACGGTGTAACTCGTGGTTCCGCTGGGCACGCCAACAGTGAGGTGCGAGAGGTCCTCGAGCGAGGTCACCGAGGCCGCGGGGGAGTCGGTGGTCGTGAGGATGGCCTGCGTGGTCGTGTAGTACGGGCTCGAGAAGTCGACGGCCGACTCGCGGTCCTCGGTGACCGAGAACTGCTGGACGTTGAGGTCCCAGTCCTTGGGGCCCGGCGCGATTGCGGATTCGAAAGTGCTGCGTACCCATACGACGTCGGCGGGCGCGTAGCCGAGCTCCGCGGCGACCGCGTAGGCAACGGCGGACTCGAAGCCCTCGGCGTTGGTCGGGTCGTCGTCAACCATCCACGGCTCGTACGCGGGCTCGCCGGTGGCGATGGTGAGCTTGCCGTCGGTGATGGTGGCGAGCGTGGCAGAGGCGGCGGCCGATGCGCTGGCCGTCGCGGAGGGTGCGTCCGAGGCGGACGGGGTGGCCGAGGCGTCATCAGAGGACGATGAGCAGCCGGCGAGGGTAAGTGCCGCGATTGCGGTGGTGGCCACGATGGCGCTGCGGAAGGTAGGCGTGACGGACATGAGTGCTCCTATGGAGTTGATTTGGTGATGGGAATGTCGCGGCGCCATTGCCTACGCGGGGACTAGTTTACCGGTGGCGACGCCAGCGCCCAATCCGCGAAGTCAAAGCCGGGCGAGACGACGCAACTGACCAGCGCCTCGGAGTCTCCCGAGAGCCGGGCCGCCTGCCACGTCCCCGCAGGTACGAGTACCTGCGCCAGTTGGCCGCCGGCGTGGTCGGGGCCTAGCACAAAGTCTTGGGGCTTCGACGGAGCCTCGCCGTCGCCGCCCAGGGAGATCACCAGCGGGCCCGGACCGTGCCACAGCCAGATCTCGTCGCTGGTCACCACGTGCCACGCGCTCGACTCGCCGGGAGTCAGCAGGTAGTGGATGCAGGTAGCGGCGGGACGGACCCCGGCGGGAGTCTCAACCGGGCGGTCGGAGGTCCACATGCGCTTGAACCAGCCGCCCTCCGGGTGCGGCAGCAGGTCGAATCGTTCGGCGCTGGCGGGACGGTCCGTCATAGCGCGACCACCCCGGTCTGGTTGGCGAACTCGGCAGTCGCCGCGCGCACCCGCCCCGCGATGATGGTGGCGGCGGCGCGGCCGGCGCCGGACTCGGCGAGGGTGGTCAGGGTGTCATTCACGCCGGACACGGGGGTGTCGAAGAACGCAAGGTTGGCGATCGCGCCAACCGCGAGGTAGCCGGACCGCTCGGGGCCGTCGTCCAACCCCATGGCGTGCGCGCCTCCCAGCGTCACGGCGGTGAGCAGGCGCTCCGCAAGGTCGACGTTGCCGTATCCCTGCTTGCGCGCGATCCGCATGAGCTCGGCGACGTCCGCCATCGGGTCGAGCGAGGGGGAGGAGGACAGCGAGTCGGTGCCGATCGCGATGGGGCTGCCCTCCCGCAGGTAAGCCGCCACCGGCGGGGCGTCCAGGCCGATCACCGCGTTGGAACGCGGGCACAGGGCAACGGTGGTGCCGCGCGCCCGCAGGATCGCGCGATCGCGCTCGGACATGTAGACCCCGTGCGCCACGTGGCAGTCGGGGCCGAGCACGCCGAGGTGGTCGACGTAGTCGGTGGCGGAGGTGCCGAAGCCCGCCTGGCGCAGCTCGCGCAGGCTGCTCAGCCCGGCGGTGTGCCAGGGCTCGGCGTGCTCGTGCGCGAACTCGCGCTCGATGCCGGACTCTCCCAGGTGGATGTGGATCCGGCTGCCGCGCTCGCGGACGATGTCGGGGATCTCCAGCAGCGGCACTATCTCGAGTGAGTAGGGGGCGTGAGGCGACAGGCCCGTGCCGGGGCGCGAGGGCAGGGAGTCGAGCGCGGCCTCTACGGCCACGCGCCCGCGCTTGAGCCACTCCTCGTTGGTCCAGTTCATCACCTCCCAGTACGCGATGCCGTGAAGTCCGGCGTCGTGTAGGGCGTGCGCCGCGGTGGGGTCGGTCACGACGTCGGCGGCCGCCGTGGTGCCCGCGGCGATCATCATGCGCGCGCCCGCCGCCGCGTCGGCCGCCCAGTCGCGGCCCAGGTCGTAGACCGGGTTGAAGCCCTTGGCCCAGTCGTCGAAGCCGCTGTACTGCCCGCGGCCCACCTCGGCCATGCCGGTGTACTGAAGGTGCGTGTGGGCGTTGACCAGGCCGGGCATCAGTACACCGGGCCAGTGCACGTGATGGACGTCGATGCCGCGCTCCGCGAGGGACCGCTCCACCCAGACGCGTTCGCCGACGTGCAGGATGCGCTCGCCGCGCACCGCGATCGCTCCGTCGAGAATGGGGGGCGCCGTGACCGGCAGCACCATGTCCGCCGAATACAGCGTGACGGGGAACGAGCTCATGAATTCTCCAGGTTGGGTGAAGGAGTGCGGCCGATGCTGAAGCGCAGCGAGCGCCAGTCGTCGGCTGGGGACGGGGTCCCCGACGGGTGAGGGGCGCCGGGGTCGCCGGCGCTCTGGACGGCGCCGGCCAGGACGTCCGTCTCGACCCCACGCACGCGGGCGGCGACTGCCCCGACGTGGGACACCGCGGCATCGGACAGTGGGTGGACGCCGATGCTCGGGCGGGTGGTGACGAGTTCAGCGATGGCGGCGATTTGAGTCGCGAAGGACAGGTCCATGATCTCGATGGGGTTGCCCTCAGCGGCGGTGACGTTGATGCAGCCGCCGCGGTCGAGTACCAGGGTGCCGGCGCTCGCCAGCCGCTCGACGTCGCGCGACACTGGCTCGAGCGAGTCCGCCCCGGAACCCTTCGCGTCCAGGACCTTGTCGAGTTCGATCTCGCCGGGGACGCCGCCCGCCACGGCGACAGCGGCGGCGGCTGCGATGAGTGACGCCGGGACGGTGCCCGCGACGCCGGTGGCCGACACGACGAGCGCGTCGATCCCCAGCTCAGAGGCGTGGCCCACTCGGTAGCCGTCGTGCTGGGCGAGTAGCGCACGGATCGGGTCGACCTCCGCGACGCAAACGTCGACGCCAAGCGCGGCCAGGTGCGCGGCGACTCCGTGGCCGACGGGCCCGTAGCCGATGACGAGGGCGGGCTGATCGCGCAGTCCAACGCCGGCGCCCTCCAGCAGGTCGGCAATTGCGAACACGCACGACTGGCCAGTGCCGTAGCGGTTGTCGAAGCCGGTCTTGGTCGCCGCGTCGTTCACCGCGATGACCGGGGTGGCCAGCACCCCTAGGGCGGCCATCTTCCGCAGGGGGGTGAGGCCGCTGGTGGTCTCCTCGGTCACGCCGATCCAGCGCGCGACCTCGCCGGGGGCCACGTCGTGAGCCAACCGGACCAGGTGCGAGCCGTCGTCCACGACCACGTCGTAGCCGCGGCAAAGGAACTCGCTGGCGGCCGCGACCTCGGCGTCCCCACTCAGCGTCGCGTCCGCGACGACGTGGATGCCGCGCTCGCGCAGCACCACAGCCACCTCGGCGTCGGTCTCGTCGGGGTGCGCGTAGACGGCGACCTGCGCGCCGGCCGTCGCCAGGTGCAGCGCGAGCTGCGCCGTCTTGGGCTCCAGGGTCAGGCAGATGCCGATGCGCAGGCCCGCGACGGTTCCGGCGCTCGCGAGCTCCGCCGCCAACGCGTGCGTCACGGGCATGTGGGCGTCCGCGAAGTCCAGGCGTCCGGCCGCGTCGCCGCGCGGCGGGATGGGCCGGCCGCCCAGGGAGAACTTGGCAGGGGAGGCGGTCGCGTCGATCTCGAGCAGGTCGGCGCTGTCAGCGGCGACCGGGGTCGCGACGGTCACGTCCCCGTGCTGCGCGCCGGGTCCGGACTGGGTCCCGTTAGCCGCCGCCGCACGCGCTGGAATCACGTGGGCGCCGAGCGCCCCGGCGACGGCGCGAACGGACTGGGCCAGCGCATCGGCGCCGAGGACGCGCACGGGGCGCCCGGCCACGAGCAGGTTGGTCTCCCGTGCGAAGCGTCGGATGATGCGCGAGGCCTCGTCCACCGGATCTGTCATGGCCCCAAGTCTACGGGCGCGCCACGGGTGTCCCAGCGGGGACCTACGATGGTGGGTGCCGGCATTCGCCGGTTTTTCGGCGTGCCCAGAATCACAGTTCTGCCCCTGGAGGACCCTCGTGACCACCACCCTGACTTCCCCCGTGCTTGAGCAGCTGCTCACGTCCCTGTCAGACGCCGGCGCGATGCCCGCGCTGGAGTCGGTTCCGGACGAGGCGCTGATTCAGGCCGCCACGTCTGCGGCCCCGGCGATCGTGGCGCTGGCGGTCCGGGACAAGGACCGCGTGGGCGACACCGCCCCGCTCGTGGTGGTCACCGCGACCAGCGGCGACGCGGAGACGTTCACCAACGCGCTCGGCGCGTACCTCGACCCCGCCACCGTCGCGATCTTCCCGTCGTGGGAGACACTTCCGCACGAGCGCCTCAGCCCCCGTGCCGACACCGTCGCGCGCCGCCTCGCGACGCTGCGCCGCGTGGTCCACCCCGTCGACGCCCAGCGGGAGACCGGCCTGGCGCCGCTGCGGGTGGTGGTCGCGCCCATCCGCGCGCTGCTGCAGCCGATGGTCGCCGGACTGGCGGACCTGATCCCGGTCCAGGCCAACAAGGGTGACGTCATCGACCTCACCGAGTTCATCGGCGCGCTGGGCGAGGCGGCCTACACCCGCGTGGACATGGTCGAGCGCCGCGGCGAGTTCGCGGTGCGCGGCGGCATCGTGGACGTCTTCGCCCCCACCGACCCCCACCCCGTGCGTATCGAGTTCTTCGGCGACGAGGTGGACTCGATCCGTTCGTTCTCCGTCGCCGACCAGCGCTCGCTGGTCGAGGTGGAGCGCCTGTGGGCGCCGCCGTGCCGCGAACTGCTGCTGACGGCCGCCGTCCGCAGCCGCGCCTCCGAGCTTCAGGACCGCATCCCGGCGGCGGCGGACATGCTCGGTCGCATCGCGTCCGGTGTCGCCGCCGAGGGGATGGAGAGTCTGATCCCCGCGCTCGTCGACCGCCTGGTGCCGCTGACCGAGGTGTTGCCCGTGGCCACCCGCATGGTGGTCATCGAGCCCGAGCGCATCGCGCGCCGCGCTGAGGACCTGCACCGCACCGCCGACGAGTTCCTGTCCGCGGCCTGGGTGGCGGCGACCGCCGGCGCCGACGCCCCCATCGAGGCCTCCGAGGGCTCGTTCCTGTCGCTCGACGAGGTGCGCGAGGGCGCCGTCGAGCGCGGCATCGGCTGGTGGGGAATTGGCCCGTTCGGCGCGGCCGATGCGGTGGTGACCGGGGTATCCGAGGTCGAGGATTACCGCGGGCGCCTCTCCGTTGTACTGGACGCGGTGCGCAGCCGCATCGCCGACGGCTGGAGCGTCGTGATCACGGCGGGCGGCTCCGGCAGCGCCCACCGGATCGTGGAGCAGTGCGGCGAGGCGGAGATCCCCGCGCGCTTCCAGGAGTCGCTCGAGGCCGTCGAGGGAGTGGTCTCGGTGGTGCCGCACATCACCGGCGCCGGCTTCCAGGTGGTGGAAGCGAAGCTGCTGGTACTGCACGAGTCCGACCTCACGGGGCGTCGCACGACGACCGCGGGGCCCAAGGTCCGCGTGCCCTCGCGCCGGCGCAATGCCGTCGACCCGCTGCAGTTGCGCACGGGAGACTTTGTGGTCCACGAGCAGCACGGTGTCGGCAAGTTCGTGGAGCTGACCAAGCGCACCGTGCGCGGCACCGAGCGTGAGTACCTGGTGATCGAGTACGCGCCCTCCAAGCGCGGACAGGCGGGCGACCGGTTGTCGGTGCCCACCGACCAACTCGACCAGATCACCAAGTACGTGGGCGGCGAGGCCCCGGCGGTGTCCAAGATGGGCGGCTCGGACTGGGCCAAGACCAAGGGCCGGGCGCGCAAGGCCGTCAAGGAGATCGCGGGGGAGTTGATCCGCCTCTACAGCGCCCGGATGGCCACCAAGGGGCGCGAGTTCGGGCCGGACACGCCCTGGCAACGCGAGCTCGAGGAGTCCTTCGCGTTCGTGGAGACGCCCGACCAGCTCAGCGTGACCGACGAGGTCAAGGAAGACATGGAGAAGGCGGTCCCGATGGACCGGCTGATCTGCGGCGACGTGGGCTTCGGCAAGACGGAGATCGCCGTGCGCGCCGCCTTCAAGGCCATCCAGAACGGCGCCCAGGTGGCGGTGCTGTGCCCCACCACGCTGCTGGTCAAGCAGCACGTGGACACGTTCACCGAACGGTTCGCGCAGTTCCCCGTCAAGGTCGCGTCCCTGTCGCGCTTCCAGACCGACAAGGAGGCCAAGGAGGTCATCGCCGGGCTCTCCGACGGCACCGTCGACCTGGTCATCGGCACGCACCGCCTGATCACCGGCTCGGTGCGGTTCAAGGACCTCGGGCTCATCATCATCGACGAGGAACAGCGATTCGGCGTGGAGCACAAGGAGACGCTGAAGGCGCTGCGCACCAACGTCGACGTCCTGGCGATGTCCGCGACCCCCATCCCCCGCACGCTCGAGATGGCCGTCACCGGCATCCGCGAGATGTCCACGCTGGCGACCCCTCCGGAGGAGCGCCACCCGATCCTCACGTACGTGGGACCGCAGGAGGACGCGCAGATCATTGCCGCGCTCAGGCGCGAGCTGCTGCGCGACGGCCAGGCGTTCTACATCCACAACTCGGTCAAGACCATCAACCGCGCCGCGGCCAAGATCTCCGAGTTGGTCCCCGAGGCGCGCGTCGCCGTGGCGCACGGCCAGATGGGGGAGAAGGCGCTCGAGCAGGTGATCGTGGACTACTACGAGAAACGCTACGACGTGCTCGTGTGCACCACCATCGTCGAGACCGGCCTGGACATCTCCAACGCGAACACGCTGATAGTGGAGCGTGCCGACACGTTCGGTCTCAGCCAGCTGCATCAGCTGCGCGGTCGCGTGGGACGCGCCCGCGAGAGGGCGTACGCGTACTTCCTCTACCCGCCGGACCGCACCCTGACGGAGACCGCGCACGACCGCCTGCAGACCATCGCCGCGCACACCGACCTGGGGGCCGGCATGGCCGTGGCCATGAAGGACCTCGAGATTCGCGGCGCCGGCAACATGCTGGGCGGCCAGCAGTCCGGCCACATCGAGGGAGTCGGCTTCGACCTCTACATCCGCATGGTCGGGGAGGCCGTTGCCGGCTTCCGCGGCGAGGGTGAGGAGGAGCGCGCGCCGATGACGGTCGACCTGCCGATCGACGCGCACCTGCCTACCACGTACATCGAGCACGAGCGGCTGCGCCTCGAGGCGTATCGCAAGATCGCGGACGCCGCGGACGAGGCCACGCTGGTGGCCGTCGAGGAGGAGCTCGACGACCGCTACGGCGCCATGCCGGAGCCGGTCGCCAACCTCTTCGCCATCGCGCGCCTGCGCCTTGACCTGCGGGACGCTGGAGTCACCGACGTCGTGGCGCAGGGCAAGATGGTGCGCTTCGCGCCGCTCGAGCTGCCGGACTCCGCCGCGATGCGGATCAACAGGCTGTACCCGGGCACCACCATCAAGCCGGCCGTGCGCCAGGTGCTCGTGCCGGCGCCGACGACCGCTCGAGTCGGCGGCAAACCGGTCGAGGGGCTGGCGGTCCTGGACTGGGTGCGCGAGGTCATCAAGAACACGTTGGGCCCGGCGCTAGGATGATGGCTATGAGTCACGTACGTTCACGTCTTGCTGTCGCGGCCGTTGCCGCCATCGCCCTTGCTGGTTGCGCCGTCCCTGGACAGGGAGCCTCGCCTGGCACAGCCTCCGAGTTTCAGGGAGTCACGGTCACCAACGAGCAGGTGGACGCCACCTTCGCCGCATGGGCCGTGGACACCGACGGCGCGCTGGTGGCCTCTCGCGACGAGATCATGACGATGGAGCTCCTCCACGACGACCTGCTGGCTGCCTGCGCCGAGCGCGGCACCCCGATCCACACCGCCGATGCCAAGCGTCTCGCGGAAAGCTGGTTCATGGCGATGGGAATCGCGGCTGAGCCGAGTGACGCCTTCGTGCACTCGTTCGAGTCGCAGTTCGCGATCGCGGTGCTCGCGATCGACGGCGGCGACGAGACGCTGCTGGCGATCATCGAGGACGCGGCAGCGAACGCCAACGTGAGCCCGCGCAGTGGCGAGATAGACGTCGACACCTTCCTCGCCTCCATCGAGGAGGCCAAGGCCACCGCCACCCAGCAGCAGCTCGGGGCGAACTCCTACATCCCGTTCCAGCACGTGAACGCGTTCAGCGACGCGGACTCGTCCTGGATTGCCCGTGGCTAGCGGAGTAGACCGCCTTACCCAAGTCATGGACCGCCTGCGGTCCCCCGGCGGGTGCCCATGGGACGCCGAGCAGACCCACGAGTCGCTGGTGCGTTTCGCGATCGAGGAGACCTACGAGTTCGCCGACGCGGTGGAGTCGGGTTCCCGCACCGAGATGCGCGAGGAGCTCGGCGACGTGCTCATGCAGGTGGTATTTCACTCCCGCATCGCTCAGGAGAGCGCGGACGAACCGTTCGACCTGGACGACGTCGCCAACACCTGCGCGGACAAGCTGATCGAGCGCCACCCGCACGTGTTCGGAGACACCACGGTCGCCGACGCCGCCGAGGTGCGTGAGCGGTGGGACCAGATCAAGGCCCGCACGCAGAGCCGCGAATCGACGATGGACGGCGTTCCCGTCGCGCTACCCGCGCTCGCGCGTGCGCAGAAGATGCTGAGCCGCGCCACGCGCGCCGGACTGGACGTGCGCGACCCGGCCGGCGTCGGCATCGGGCAACAGCTGTTCGCGCTCGTGGCCCGCGCGCAGGCGGAGGGCGTCGACGCCGAGACCGAATTGCGCGCGGCGACCCGCGCCTACGAGGAGGCCGCGCGCGCCGCGGAGATCCAAAGATTAGGCGAGGCGGCATCGGCCGATGCGTCCGTCACCCAAGGTTCACCCAGCTGACACGAGCCGGGACCTTGGTCGGTGCGCACGCGTCAGTTCGCGCCGATAGACTCACAAGAGAAACCAATCAGCACAATAAAAGGAGCATCATGGCCAGCATTGAGGCCGTTGGAGCCCGCGAGATTCTTGACTCGCGCGGAAACCCCACCGTTGAAGTAGAGGTCGCACTTGACGACGGCACGTTCGCACGTGCCGCAGTACCTTCAGGAGCGTCGACCGGAGCATTCGAGGCAGTAGAGCGTCGCGACGGTGGCTCGCGCTACCTGGGCAAGGGCGTCGAGCAGGCCGTCACCGCGGTCATCGACGAGATCGCCCCCGAGGTCATCGGCCTCGACGCGTCCGAGCAGCGCCTGATCGACAAGACCATGATCGACCTGGACGGCACCGACAACAAGGGCAAGCTCGGCGCTAACGCGATCCTGGGCGTCTCGCTCGCCGTCGCGAAGGCCGCAGCCGAGAGCTCCGACCTGCCGATGTTCCGCTACGTCGGCGGCCCGAACGCGCACGTGCTGCCCGTTCCCATGATGAACATCCTCAACGGAGGATCGCACGCCGACTCCAACGTCGACATCCAGGAGTTTATGATCGCTCCGGTTGGTGCTTCGACGTTCCGCGAGGCTCTGCGCATGGGCGCCGAGGTCTACCACGCACTCAAGTCCGTGCTCAAGGAGCGCGGCCTGGCCACCGGCCTTGGCGACGAGGGTGGCTTCGCGCCCAACCTCGAGTCCAACCGTGAGGCACTCGACCTGATCCTGGTCGCCATCGAGAAGGCCGGTTACAAGCCGGGCGAAGAGGTCGCACTCGCGCTCGACGTCGCTGCTTCCGAGTTCTACTCCGAGGGCCACTACAACTGGGAGGGCGGTCAGAAGACCCCCGCCGAGATGATCGAGTTCTACGAGGGCCTGGTCAACGACTACCCGCTCGTGTCCATCGAGGACCCGCTGGACGAGGACGACTGGGCCGGCTGGACCGACCTGACCGCCCGCGTTGGCCACAAGGTGCAGATCGTGGGAGACGACCTGTTCGTCACCAACCCCGTGCGCCTGGCTCGCGGCATCAAGGAGAAGGCCGCCAACTCGCTGCTGGTCAAGCTCAACCAGATCGGCACACTGTCGGAGACCTCAGACGCCGTCACCATGGCGCAGCGCGCTGGCTTCACCTGCATGGTGTCGCACCGTTCGGGCGAGACCGAGGACGTCACCATCGCGGACCTCGCGGTTGCTTACAACTCCGGTCAGATCAAGACGGGTGCCCCGGCACGCGGCGAGCGCATCGGCAAGTACAACCAGCTGCTGCGCATCGAGGAAGAACTGGATGACGCGGCGGTCTACGCCGGCAAGTCCGCCTTCCCGCGCACGTACGACGTCTAACCGAAGACGCCTGCACAACTAAATCACGCGACTCGCTGCCACGCAGCGGTCAACTGGCGCGGCGCGCCGGGACAATGGGTGCATGTCTGCCCCCAGCCGTCCCGGCGCGCCGCGTTCGTCTGCGCGGACCAGCGCGCGCCCGGGGACCACCGCGGGGCAGCGGCCGGCCGCGCGGCGTGCGACGACGCCCTCAACGGGCAGCGTCCGCACTAGCGGCGCTCGTAAGTCTCAGGCGCGCCCCGGCGGCCCGAGTGGCCCCGGACGCACTTCTGCGCAGGCAAAGCCCCGGCTCTTGCCGGCCAAGGCGCGCGGTTCATGGACCGCGATGCTGTCCTGGCGCACCGCCGTGATGGCGGGCGTGGTGATGCTCGCCTTCGCCCTCATCATGCCGTCGCTGCGCGTCTACTTTGAGCAGCAACAGCAGTTGCAGCAGCTGCGCACCGAGGCCGCCGACGCACGCGCCGAGGTGACTGACCTGAACGGGGAAGTGGCTCGTTGGCAGGACCCGGCGTTCCTCGTGGCCCAGGCGCGCGAGCGTCTCGCCTACGTCTTCCCCGGTGAGACCCCGTATCGCGTGGTGGACCCGGAGACGGTGGATACCGCGGAGGAGGAACCCGCCACGTCCGTCAGCGGCGACGGCGTAGCGGTGGGAAACACCTGGTACGGAACCCTATGGGGGTCGATTCTGGTTGCTGGAAACGGTTCCGAGGCGGACGCGGAAACGGAGCCGGACTACACCGATCCCACGCCTCATCCAAAGGTCACGCAGGACGGCAGCCCGGTCACCTCGGACACCTCAAAGGTCAACGTAGACTTCTCCGAGTGAACGACACTCCCGTCTCCGCAGCCGACATCGCGGTGCTGCGCGCGCAACTTGGCCGTGAACCCAGAGGAGTCGTGGCAGTAGCCGCGCGCTGCGCATGCGGCAATCCGACCGTGGTGCACACCGCGCCGCGGTTGCCCGACGGAACCCCGTTTCCGACGCAGTACTACTTGACTCACCCCGACGCTGTCAGCGCGGTGTCGACGCTCGAGGCCAATGGTGTGATGAAGACGATGCAGGCGCGCCTGGGCGAGGACGAGACGCTGGCGGCCGACTATCGTGCGGCGCACGAGCGCTACCTCGAGGAGCGCAACGCGCTCGGCGACGTGCCCGAGATCGACGGAATCTCCGCGGGCGGCATGCCCGACCGGGTGAAGTGCCTCCACGTGCTGGTGGGTCACGCCCTCGCCTCGGGGCCGGGAGTGAACCCCCTGGGGGATGAGGCTCTCGAGCTGATCGCGCACCAGTGGCGGCCGGACCGCTGCACCTGTGGCGTGATCCTGGACGACTCCGCTCAGACGCCGGAGGTCGACGCGTGACGCGCGTGGCCGCAGTCGACTGCGGGACCAACTCCATTCGCCTGCTGATCGCTGACGTGAGCGCCGACGGCTCGTCCTTGACCGACGTGTTGCGCACCATGACGGTGGTCCGCCTGGGCCAGGGAGTGGACAAGACCGGCGAGTTCGCGGCCGATGCGCTCGAGCGCACCTTCGCGGCCGTCGACGAGTACGAGCAAGAGTGCCGCGAACACGACGTGACCGCGATTCGTTTTGTCGCGACCTCGGCGACGCGCGACGCCCGCAATCGTGGCGACTTCATCGAGGGTGTCCAGAGCCGACTGGGCGTCACGCCCGAGGTGATCACGGGGGACGAGGAGGCCGAACTGAGCTTCCGCGGTGCGGTCAGCGTCATCGATCCCGCACGCCCCGCCCCCTACCTGGTGGTGGACCTCGGCGGCGGCTCGACCGAGATGGTGCTGGGCGAACGCTCGCCCGCCAGCGCGCACTCGATGAACGTGGGGTGCGTGCGGATGTCGGAGCGTCACCTCGTGAGCGACCCGCCCACCGACGCGGAGATCGCGGCGGCAAAGGTGGACGTCGACGTGGCGCTCGATCTTGCGATGCAGAGCGTGGACGTCTCTCAGGCCCGCTCGCTCGTGGGGCTCGCCGGCACCATCACCACCGTCACTGCCCACGCGCTGGGCCTGAGCGGCTACGACCGCGACGCGATCAACGGCGCCTCGGTGTCGATCGACGACGCGATCGAGTCCTGCGAAACGCTGCTGCACGCGACGCGCGCCGAGCGCGAAGCGATGCCGTTCATGCACCCGGGCCGGGTGGACGTGATCGGCGCTGGCGCGCTGGTGTGGAGCGCAGTGATGAAGCGCGTGAGGGAGCAGGTCGTCGCGGCGGGTGGCGAGCTCGACGCGACAGTGACGAGCGAACACGACATCCTCGACGGCATCGCGTTCTCGGCGGCCGCGCGCGGGTAAGCCCCTTGCGCCGGGGCGGCTCGGGGCCGTCGCTGGCGTGGAGTCGCGCTCCCCAGTAACCTTCACCGAGAACACTGTTGACAACGAGCCGGGCGATCCGTCGCATCGGCCTCACGCCCCCGTAGCCCAATTGGCAGAGGCAGCCGACTTAAAATCGGCACAGTGCGGGTTCAAGTCCCGCCGGGGGCACCATCACGGTACATTTCTCTAGACGAGGTGTCGCCTCGTCTAGAAGTTCCTGGTGCGGTGCTCTTAGGGGGAGATTGACATGGCTAAAAATACTCGGCGGTTCGCCGGCGCAGCGATCGCTGGCGTCGCGCTCATGTTGGCAGGTTGCGCGTCTTCATCTTCGGAGGCTCCCGACCCCGTAGGCACCTGGGGGGCGACCGCAGAGGGGATGCCGCAGCTGGTCCTCGCGAGCGACGGAACCGTCACCGGCACGGACGGTTGCAACGGGATCAACACCACGTGGGAGGAAGACGGCGGCACGATTACTTTTGGTCCCTTCGCCTCCACGATGATGGCTTGTGAGGGTGTGGACGTCTGGCTCAGCCTGGCCGCCACCGCCACGATCGACGCCGACGCAATGGACGTTCAGGATGTCTCCGGTGAGGCAATAGGCACACTGGACAAGCAGACCAGCTGACGCTGGGCAAATGCTTTATCCACGACGGCCGGGGCCACGACGCTCGACGAGAGGTCGTTGGCTCGTGGCCTCGGCTGTGGGAACGGTGCTCTAGATGACGACTTGCTCTAGTTCGGGCTCCACCGCCGCCGACCCGGTCGGGACCTGGGGAGAGACCGCCGAGGCGGCTCCTCAGTTGGTCCTCGCCGCTGACGGTACCCTCACGGGCACCGACGGGTGCAACCGGCTCATGGGGGAGTGGACGGCAGCCGGCGATGCGGTCAAGTTCGGCCCCCTCGCCTCCACTCGCATGTTCTGTGAGGGCGTCGACACGTGGCTCAGCGCCGCCGCCACCGCGACCATCGACGCAAATTCGATGGACGTCCTGGACGGTACCGGGTCCCCGATCGGCACCTTGGACAGGCAGTCCAACTAACCGCACGACCTGGTGGGAAGCCATCCCGCTCGGCGCTACACTTCTCGAAATTTTCAAAGATGTTGTCACACAAAGGAGAAGAACATGGTTAAGTCTGCTCGATGGATCGCAGCCGCGGCCGCGGGGATGGCGCTCATGCTGAGCGGCTGCTCCGAGTCAACTGAGGTTGAAGGCACCTGGGGCGCGACTGCCGAGGCGAGCCCTCAGCTGGTACTGGCCGGCGACGGCACGCTCACCGGAACCGACGGGTGCAACGTACTCAACGGCTCGTGGGAGCTCGAGGGCAACACGGTCGAGTTCGGGCCGATGCTGTCCACGCAGATGTTCTGCGACGGCGTCGACACCTGGCTCTCGTTGGCGAACACCGCGACTGTTGATGGATCCACCATGCGCGTGATGAACGTCGAGGGCACCGAGGTCGGAACGCTGGAGAAGCAGGACTCCTAGGCCCGCTCCTTCACCAGGTCACTCCAGTGAGTTGCGCCGGTTTGCGCGCAGCGCGAAAGGCTTTTGACGCGCCCGCGCGCGCCAGTATGATTGCCTGACGCTGCGCCTTACCGGTGCAACAGCCCTACAGGAGGAACTCGTGGCCAGTCCGATCTTCAAACGTGGCGCGGAGTTCCAGCCCGCCAGCGGTGCCGAGGCGCACAACGCAGCCCTCCAGGGCAATAGCGTCGCGACGCAGAACGCGAACCTCAACGCGCAGTTCAACTCGCCCTCGGCCTCCCCGGCGGACACCGGCCGCATGACCTACGAGGGCGTGATCGCCAAGACGTCGGGCATCGCGATCCTGGTGCTGCTGTTCGCGATCCCCGGCTACATGTTCCCCAACACGGTGGGAATGATCGCTGGCGCCATCGTTGGCCTGGTGCTTGGCCTGGTCATCGCGTTCCAGAAGCGGCCCAAGCCGTTCCTCATCGCGCTCTACGCGATGGCCGAGGGGTACTTCCTGGGCGCGATCACCGTGTGGGTACAGGACGTCTACGACGCGCCCGGCGCGGGGCTGCAGGCGCTGCTCGCGACCGGCATCACGTTCGGCGTATGCCTGGCGCTGTACAAGTCAGGCAAGGTTCGCTACACCCCCAAGATGCAGAAGTTCCTGATGATCGGCCTCATCTCGTACATGGCCTTCTCGCTCGTGAACGTGCTCGTCATGGTGTTTGGGCCGGAAACGGATAATAATGCTTTCGGTCTGCGTACCTCATACGAGATCTTCGGCATCCCGCTGGGAATCTTCATCGGCATCTTCGCCGTGTTCCTGGCGTGTATCTCGCTCATCGGCGACTTCGACTTCATCGAGAACGCCGTCAAGCGCGGCCTGCCCGACTGGGTCGAGTGGAAGGCCTCCTTCGGCCTGATCGTCACCCTCGTGTGGCTGTACATCGAATTCCTGCGGATCATCGCGATCATGTTCGGCCGGCGCTAGGAAAGCGCCGCAATGGCCTTTTACGACCTCCCGCTTGCCGAGCTAGAGACCTTCCGGCCTCAGGTGCGCGAACCCGCGGACTTCGACGCGTTCTGGGAACGCACCATCGCCGAGGCCCGCGCGGCCGGCGGCGACGTGGTGCTGGAGCCGATCGAGAACCCACTCGCGCACGTCGAGGTCTACGACATCACTTACCCCGGTTACGGCGGCCAGAGCGTCAAGGGATGGCTGGTGCTCCCCGCTGGCGCGGAGGGTCCATTGCCCGTGATCGCGCACTACGCGGGCTACGGCAGCGGACGCTCCCTCGCGATCGAGCACACCTTCTGGGCCTCGGCCGGGTTCGCGTACTTCGTAATGGACACCCGCGGGCAGGGCTCCGCGTGGGGCAACGGCGGCGTGACCCCGGATCCCGAGGGATCGGGGCCGTCGTACCCCGGCTTCATGACCCGCGGCATTCAGTCGCCCGACGAGTACTACTACCGTCGCGTCTTCACCGACGCGGTGCGGGCCGTCGACGCGCTGCGGACCCTGCCGATGATCGACTCGAGTCGAGTCGCCGTTCACGGAGCCTCTCAAGGTGGCGGCATCGCGCTGGCGGTGTCTGCGCTGGTCCCGGACGTCCAGGCCGCGTGCATCGACGTCGCGTTCCTCTGTCACTTCGAGCGCGCCATCTCGGTGACAGACGAGGACCCCTTCGCGGAGATACAGCACTACCTGCGCACGCACCGCGACTACGTCGAGGAGACCCTCACCACGCTGAGCTATTTTGACGGCGTGAACTTTGCCAAGCGGTCCTCCGTGCCCGCGCTGTGGTCGGTGGCCCTGATGGACACCATCGTGCCGCCGTCGACAACCTTCGCGGCCTTCAACTGGTACGGCGACGGCGCAGGCGCGGTGACGAAGTCCATGGAGGTCTACCCGTACAACGGGCACGAGGGCGGCGAGTGGCGCCAGGTGGACAAGCAGCGCACGTTCCTCGCCGAACGCCTGACCTAGCCGCGACGATGCGGGCCGGCGCGTGCCGCCAGCCGCGGGCCCGAGCTAAGGCCAGTACACGAACCTAGACCGAGTCGGTGGAGCGATACGAGCCTCGCCACGCCTGGGGGAGCACCCTCAGCGCGCTGAGGATGCCGCGCACCAGCAGCAGGACCGCGGTCGTGGCAAACATTGCCACGGCGATGTACGGGGCCCAGTACAGCCACTCCGGCCGCCCGTCGTCGAGCACCAGCGAGATCAGCGTGATGACGATGCTCAGGAGGGCCAGCCAGGCCATGTCCACGCGACGCGGCCCCATGCGATCCTCGAGGGGAAGCGGGATAGAAATGACCGCCGCGGCCAGGAGCAGCGCGGCCGCGATGACCAGGCCGGAGCTGAGGGTGGTGAACGCGGGGTAATCCGGGGCGGGGAAGAACAGCCCGTCCACGGCAGTGCCCTCGACCACGCCAACGAACATCGCGACGAGGACGGGCGCCAGCCCCAAGAGCATGACCCACAGCCTGGACCAGTAGTGCAGGGCGTAGGCCGTATCTAGACGGCCGTGCGGCCGTGTTCGCCGTTCCCACTTGGTCCGCACACTCGCCTCCTCAGGCTGATCGTCGCGCGCGAAGGTCAGCGCGGCTGGCGCCAGTCTAGTCGTGCGCCGTCCGCGCGCAGGGGCGCCCCTCGCTAGGCGCCCGCGCCGGCGTAGGCGACCTGGCAGAACCCGTGGTTGCAGTAGCCGCCGGGGTTCTTGAAGAGGTAGCCCTGGTGATAGTCCTCCGCGTAGTAGAACGTGCCGTCACCGGCATCGGCCGACGGAGCAATCTGGGTGGAAATCGGGCCGAAGCCCTTCTCCGCGAGCTGGGCCTGGTACTTGTCGCGCGAGACGAGCGCGGCGGCGAGTTGCTCGTCCGTGGTCGTGAAGATCGCGGAGCGGTACTGAGTGCCTACGTCGCCACCCTGACGGTTAGCCGTGGTGGGGTCGTGGTTCTCCCAGAACTCGCCGAACAGGGTGTCGAGGGAGACCTTCGCGGGGTCGTAAACCACCTTGACCGACTCGGTGTGACCGGTGCGCGACGTGCAGGTCTCGTCGTACGTCGGGTTGGGGGTCCAGCCGCCCGCGTAGCCGACGGCGGTCGTGTAGACGCCTTCCGTCTGCCAGAAGACCCGCTCGGAGCCCCAGAAGCAGCCCATCGCGAAGTAGATGACCTCGTGGCCGTCGGGCACAGGGCCCGAGATTGGCGTTCCCAAAACCGCGTGGGCGCCCGGCATCGTGATCGGGGACTCGCGTCCCGCCAGTGCCTCGTCCTTGGTCACCATGGTCGTGTTGTTCAGGCCAAACATTAGTGCTCCTTTGCTCGTAAAGTTGAAACGCGGGCGGACACGATTCTGTTCCGCTGTCTTGAGGCTGTACGGGCGTCTTGGCGGTTAGGCTCAGGGCATGCACGATGCACCCACGGACGACACGTCCGAAATTAGCCAAGTCCGTCGACCAAAAGACTCGGGCGACAACGCGACCATTCACGTCCCGATGCCACTGCGAATAACCGCCGCATGGTCCTGGAGAATCATCGTAATCGGCATTGTCGCGATGGCACTCTTCACCGCCTTCCTCAACCTGGCGTCGCTCATGGTGCCGCTCGTGATCGCGCTGCTGATAGCCGCGCCTCTCGAACGCCTGGTGACCCGGATGGCGCGTCACGGTATTCACCGGGGACTCGGCGCCGCGCTGACCATCCTGGCCGGCCTGATTGTGATCGGCGCGCTCGTCACGCTGGCGGGCACGTCCATCGTGTCCGGCTTCGACGATTTGCGCGTGGCCGCCATGAGCGGATTCGACACCTTCATCGACTGGCTGTCGTCGGGGCCGCTTCACATCAGCAGCGTCCAGATCGATGAGTCGGTGAAGTCCCTCACCGGCCTTCTCCAGGACAACGCCTTGGGTGTCGCCAACAGCGCGGTAGGTGTCACCAGCGCAATCGGCGGAGTCTTCGCCGGCATCATCATCGCGCTCCTCGCCCTGTTCTTCTTCCTGCGCGACGGGCGCACGCTGTGGGTGTGGGGCGTCAACCACCTGCCCGTCGAGGACAAGCTTCGAGTGGACCGCGCGGGCCTGAACGCCTGGCACACCCTCGCGAGGTACACCAAGACGTCCGCCTTCGTGGCCCTCGTGGACGCGGTCGGCATCGGCCTGGGTGCCTGGATCATCGGCGTGCCGTTGGCCCTGCCCATCGCCATCCTGGTCTTCCTGTTCTCGTTCATCCCCCTGTTCGGAGCGACCATTTCCGGGGCGGTTGCCGTCCTCGTCGCGCTGTTCGACGGCGGGTGGCAGACCGCGCTCATCATGCTGGCCATCGTCCTCTTGGTCCAGCAGATCGAGGGCAGCGTCCTCTACCCGTGGCTGTTCGGCAAGGCGGCCTCGATTCACCCGATGGTGATCCTGCTGACGGTCTCCGGCGGCGTTCTGGTCCTCGGGCTGGTCGGCGCAATCGTTGCCGTCCCGCTGCTGGCCTTCGCGACCGCGTTCGTGACGGGCTACCGCAAGGGATTCGACCCGGAGACCGAGGACCCGCCCATCAGCTCGACGATCCCGGTGATCGCGCACAAGTCCCGAGACGCCCTTCGCAGGGCGCGCGAATCCATCACTCACACCACCGAGATCCGCGTGCGCAGGCACAGCGACGGCAGCACGGAGTTGATCGACGACGACGCCAGCCCTGACGCGACCCAAGCCGCTGAGCCGGCCAAGGGTGCCGCAACTGAGCCGGGCGACGACGCGAAGTAGTCTCCCGCGGGGCCAGGCCCCAACGCGAAAGCGGCCCGGTGACGTCAATCGTCACCGGGCCGCTTTCGGCTATCTGCTTAAGGTTTAGCCGGTGAACGGCTCCGCGGCGATCACCTTGACGGTGATGTCGTTGCCGTTGGGCGCGGTGTACGAGGTCTCGTCGCCGATTTTCTTGCCCAGCAACGCGGCGCCGAGCGGCGACTGCGTGCTGAAGACGTCCAGGTCGGTGCCGTCCGCGGACTCGCGGGAACCCACAAGGAACTTCATCTCGCGACCCGCCACGTTGGCGACCACGAGCATTCCGGGTTCGACGATTCCGTCGTCGGCGGGGGCTTCGCCCACGGTCGCGTCGCGCAGAATCTGGCGCAGGCGGGCGATGCGCGCCTCTTGCTTTGCCTGTTCCTCGCGGGCGGCGTGATAGCCGCCGTTCTCTTTGAGGTCACCCTCCTGGCGACGCTCGTCGATCTCGGTGGCGATCGCCGCCCGGCCCTCGCCAGCTAGGAAGTCGTACTCCTGCTGCAGGCGGTCGTAAGCTTCCTGGGTAAGCCAGGTTCCGGTCGTGTCGGGCACGTGAGTCTCCTTCTGAGCGTGACCGGCAACCATATCAAGAGAAAGCGCGACCGTCACCTATTGAAGGTTTCCTACAGCGCGTCGCCGATGCATCGGCCGGCGTTACTCGGGCGTGGGCACGCAGTAATTGACCGTCGCGGTGGTCGCCTGCTCGGTGGTCACGATGGGTGTAGTGATGACCTGCTCGGCGCCGTCGGCGCGATCGACGTGCTGGATCGCGACGCCGACCTCGGCGAAGCTGCTGTTGAGCGCGCGCACCGTGCAATCAGCGGACGCGTCCGTGTAGAGGTAGACGTTATAGGTGGCGGACGCCTCCGTGGGAACCTCCGCGACGAAGCCGACGTCGGCCCATCGGACAGGGTCGCTGGCCATCGACAAGCCGAACCAGACCACGATGGCGATGAGCGCGGCGACGCCGATCCCGGACCAGATGAGGCCGTTGCGGCTCATGGTGGGGCGAGCGGTCCCGCCGCTGCGGCGGTCGGGTTGCTCAGTGGAGTCGGGCGTCTGCATCATGAGGCAGGATAGTACGTGAAAGAGGTGGCCAACATGATTGAATTTACCGGCGGACCAGGATTTGCGGCTTTCGTCGCGACGTTCTCCCTGGTGCTCGTGACGCTAGTGCTGATGCGGTCACTGAACAAGCAGTTGCGCAAGGTGCGTACCTCGCACCCTGACGACGCGGCCGTGATGACGCGGAACGACGACTTAGACACTGAAAAGCACGATCGTGATGGCGGCGAAGTGGCAGGCGAATCCAACGATAGTTAGCGCGTGGAAGATCTCGTGGAACCCAAAGTAGCGGGTTGAGCCGCGCGGCCACTTGGTGCCGTAGATGACGGCGCCCGCGATGTAGCACAGCCCGCCAACCGCGATCAGGGTGACGACGAGGGCGCCGGCCTCCTGGTAGAACGGGCCGAGGAACCCGACGACGACGAGTCCGAGGACGACGTACAGCGGCGTGTAGAGCCAGCGGGGCGCGTCGAGCCAGAACACGCGCAGGAGGATGCCCGCGATCGCGCCTCCCCACACCAGCGAGAGCACGAGGATCGCGGTGTCCTTGGGCAGGAGCAGCACGCACAGCGGCGTGTAGGTGCCCGCGATGATGAGATAGATGTTGGCGTGGTCCATGCGCCGCAGCACCGCTTTGGTCGTGGGCGACCAGTTTCCGCGGTGGTAGACGGCGGACGTTCCGAACATCATGACGGCCGTGATCGTGAAGATCGCGGCGGTGACGCGCCCGGACAGAGTGGGGGCGAAGGTGACGAGGGCCAGTCCTCCGAGGAAGACGAGCGGGGCCGCGCCTAGGTGGAGCCACCCGCGTAGGAGTGGCTTCTGAGGATCGGGAAGGTTCGCCGGGGCGATCTTGCGGCTCTCATTCATGAACCTACGATACCGTAGGTTACGTCGTGGCAGTACCGTGGGATTCGCGATGCAATGACCGAACGCCTGGCCGTAGAGTAGGAACGCGCGCCACCGTGCGCCGGCCACGAAAGGACGCCCATGGGCCTGCGTAACCTGTTGTACGGCACGTACGAGCGGCAGCTGGCGCGCACCCTCAAGTTGGACGGCAACACCCCGCGACACATCGGGGTCATCTTGGACGGCAACCGCCGCTGGGCCAAGCACGTGGGCGCGAGCGCGGCGGACGGACACCAGCGCGGCGCGGACAAGATCACCGAGGTGCTCGAGTGGTCGATGGACTCGCGCGTCGAGGTCGTCACCCTCTGGATGCTCTCAACCGACAACCTGGGCCGGGACGCCGCCGAACTCGATGCGCTGCTCGAGATCATCTGCACCTCCGTCGAGACCCTGGCCGAGGACGGCCGCTGGCGACTCCAGCACGTGGGCGACGCCTCCCTGCTGCCCGCCGCCGCATCGGCCCGTTTGCAGGCCGCGGCGGAGCGCACCTCCGGCGCGACCGGTCTGCACGTCAACGTCGCGGTCGGCTACGGCGGCCGCCACGAGATCGCCGAGGCGGTGCGCTCGTTCCTGCGCGCGGGCGTCGACGCGGGCCACTCGCTTGAGGACGTGGCGGATACCTTCTCCGTCGAGCACATCGCCGAGCACCTTTATACGAAGGGCCAGCCCGACCCCGACCTCGTGATCCGCACGTCGGGGGAGCAGCGTCTGAGTGGCTTCCTGATGTGGCAGAGCGCGCACACCGAGTTCTACTTCTGCGACGCGTACTGGCCCGCGTTCCGTCGCGTCGACTTCCTGCGCGCCCTGCGTGCCTTCGCGCAGCGCGAGCGCCGCCTCGGCAAGTAAGTCGCCGAACCCGGTCGTCGCCGGGCGGGCTTAGCCGACGCCGTGGCGAGGTCGCCGCGGTTTGGCCGCGCCACGCCCGAGCGCGTGTGACGAACAGATGAATCGCGGCGTGTCGGGCCCCGGGTCCCTTCCCGCGGCGTAGCGTCGGTTACGTGGTTAGCGCAAAACGTCGCACACCAAAGGTGTCGACCTAAATCAATCGCCGTAGGGCGCTTGACGCTCTGCGGCCTTAGACCGCCTGGAGCAACCGTGACCCTCTCCGCCAGCACCGCCACCGCCCACTCATCCATCGTCGACGGCGTCGTCGGCCTGCGCACCTTCGTGCTCGACACGTCCGTGCTGCTGTCGGATCCGCGTGCGATCAAACGGTTCGCCGAGCATGCGGTCGTGCTGCCGGTGGTGGTCATCACCGAACTCGAGGGCAAGCGCCATCACCCCGAGCTTGGCTACTTTGCCCGGTCAGCGCTGCGTGCGCTCGACGAGCTGCGCGTCAAGCACGGCAAGCTGGATGCGGCGGTGGCGGTCAACGAGGTTGGCGGCACGCTGCGAGTGGAGCTCAACCACACGGACCCGTCAGTGCTGCCGAGCGGCTTCCGCCTGGGGGACAACGACACCCGCATCCTGGCGGTCGCCGCCAGCCTGAGCGCCGAGGGGCACGCGGTCACCGTCGTCTCCAAGGACATGCCGATGCGTGTCAAGGCCGCGGCGCTCGGCATCGAGGCCGAGGAGTACCGCGCGGAACTGGCCGTCGACTCCGGCTGGACCGGCATGCGCGAGATTCAACTCACCGACGAGGAGATGGCGTCGCTGTGGGAGCACGAGTCGATCCCCGCACCCGGTCCGGACATGGCGGGCGAGGATTGCCGCACTCTCCCGATCCACACCGGCCTGGTCATTCATTCGGGTCGAGGCAGCGCGCTGGGACGAGTGGCGGCCGATGGCGCGGTCCGGCTGGTCCGCGGCGACCAGGAGGTATTCGGGGTCCACGGGCGCAGCGCGGAGCAACGGATTGCGATTGACCTGCTGATGGACGAGTCGATCGGCATCGTGTCGATGGGTGGACGGGCCGGGACGGGCAAGAGCGCGCTGGCACTGTGCGCGGGCCTCGAGGCGGTGTTGGAGCGCCACCAGCACAAGAAGATCATGGTGTTCCGCCCGCTCTACGCGGTGGGCGGCCAGGAGCTCGGCTACCTGCCCGGTAGTGAAGCCGAGAAGATGAACCCGTGGGCTCAGGCGGTGTTCGACACCCTGGGCGCGATGGTGAGCTCCGAGGTGGTCGAGGAGGTCATGGCCCGCGGGATGCTCGAGGTGCTTCCGCTTACGCACATTCGCGGCCGCTCGCTGCATGACGCGTTTGTGATCGTCGATGAGGCGCAGTCGCTGGAGCGCAACGTGCTGCTGACCATGCTCAGCCGCATCGGCCAGGACTCGCGGGTCATCCTCACCCACGACGTCGCCCAGCGCGACAACCTGCGCGTGGGACGCCACGACGGCATCGCCGCGGTGATCGAGGCACTCAAGGGCCACGACCTGTTCGCCCACGTCACGCTGGAGCGCTCTGAGCGTTCCGCGGTGGCGGCCCTGGTCACGGACATCCTGGAGCGCCTGGACCTCTAGCCGTCTTCCCAAGCAACCCCGGCTACGTCCGCACCGTAAATCACTGGTTGCCGGCCTCCCGCGTGCGGGAGACGCCAACAGGAACTGCGATTTACGGTGCGGACGTAGGGGGTGGGGGCGGCTATAGCCCGTGCGACACCAGGAACGGCTCGAGCTCTTCCCAGTTGGCCTCGTCCGAGCGTTCCTCGTCCCAGATGGCCTCGTACCGGTCGCGTACCTCGTCGCTCAGGGCGGCGTAAGTCGCCATCAGCTCCTCCTGATTCGACAGCCAGTAGCCCACGATGCGGTACGAGGTGTGGTGACGGCCCCAGTTGGCGCGCAGGAACTTGCGCGCGCGGCGCGTCTCCGACGTCTCGCCCGCGATCCAGACGTAGACGTCCTCGTCCGGGGTCGACGCGCGGCTCATGCACGCCTCGAGCGCGCTGGGAGAGCGCCCGTTGCCGCTCACCCGCCACACGGGGCGCACGGTCGCGGCGCTCGCGAACGTGACCTTGTCTGCCAGGTCGAGCAGCTCGATAATCACATCGAACTCCTCGTCCGCCGATGCTTCCTCGAGGATGCGCGCGACGGCGGGAAGTCCGGTGGCATCGGCGATGAGGAGGCGCTTGGTGGTGCCCTCCGGGGGGCCGTAGAAGCCCCGCGCGGTGCTGATGGCGACGTGGTCGCCCGGCTGACAGGTCTTGGCCCAGGTCGCGCCGCGCCCGTGCCCGTGGGTGACCACGTCGAGGTCGATTGTTACCGCCTCGGCGCCAGGCTCGCCGGCAATACTGTGCCGGCGGATCGTGTAGTGACGGGCGATGTCGTGGTCGTCCTCCCAGCCCTCGGCCGCATCGGCGTCGGGGATGTGGACGTGGACGTACTCATCGGGCTTGCCGGTGGCCTCCCAGCGGGCCAGGTCGCCGCCGCCCAGGTGCACGCGGCGCAGGTTGGGGGTGATCTGCGTGGTGCCGAGGACCTCGGCGAGATAAGAGTCCGTCATGGTGTCTCCAGAATTTCGGGGGCGGTGAGGCGGTGGTGGCGCGGCGCCGGTCGAGGGAGTCGACCGGCGCCGATGAAGCTAGGAGGCGTCCGAGTACGCGGGCACCTCGGTGGCGGGGTCGCCGTCGAGCGCGGCGGCCAGCTGGGGCACGAGCGCGTCGAGGCTGTACTGGATGGACGAGGGGCTGTTCGCGAAGAACGCGCCCTCGAGCACGGGCTCGGTGATCCAGACGTTGCCGCCGTTCTCGGTGACGCCGAGGCCCGGGTACAGCGGGAGCGACTCGATGGTGGCCTGTACCTCGGGCGTCGTGGCCGTCTGCCACAGCACGGTGTCGTAATCGCCCAGCAGGTCCAGCTGCTCGGCGCTCACGGTGATGTAGAACTGGTCGTTCACGTACTCGTCCAGGGAGTCCACCTCGAGGCCGAGGCTCGCGAGGAACTGATTGCGGTTATCAGTCGAGTGATACACGCCCGGGTTGCCGTCGTAGTAGAAGGCGACCACGCCGGTCTTGCCCTCGAAGTCGGGGTGCGCGGCGCGAGCATCGGCGAACTGCGCGTCGATGTCAGCCATGACCGCGTCGGCCTCGTCGGTCTTGCCGACCGCCTGGGCGATGAGGTGGAGTTCCTCGTCGAGCGGCATGCCGTACGCGGGGTAGTCCGCCGTCTGCGCGAGCGTGGGGGCGATCGCGGATAGCGCGGAGTACTGGTCCTCGGTGAGGCCCGCGTAGGTGCCCACGATCAGGTCGGGCTCGTACGAGGCGATGACCTCGTAGTTGAGCTCGCCGGTGGGGAACGTCTCCGGCTCGGCGCCGGCTGCGATGCGAGCCTCCTCGGCCCAGGGTCCGGTGCCGTTCGCGTAGCCCTGCCAGCTCTCGGGAACGGCCACCGGAGCGACGCCCAGCGAGTACAGCAGTTCGTGCTCACGCGAGCCGATGGTCACGACGCGCTGCGGCTCGGACTCGATGGTGACGTCGCCGTACATGTCGGTGACGGTCACGGGGAAGGCGGAGGCGCTCGCGTCCGCGGAGGCGGATGCGACGGGCGTGGCCGTCGCGGAGGTCGCGGCGGAGTCCTCGTCCGAGGACGAGCACGCGGCCAACGTGAGTGCGGCGACGGCCGCGGCCGCGACTGCGGCCGTGGCGAGAGTGCGGGAAGTGCGCATTGGTGGTGCCTTTCTATTGATCAAGCCGGTTGGGGGTGAGGACAGTTAGTCGTGGCGGTGGCCCATGTCGACGGGGCCGCCGCCGGGGCCCGCTGCGGGCACGATGATGGGGGTGTGGGTGACGGGGTCGTCGATGATGCGCGCGTCGAGCCGGAACACGTCTCGGAGCAGATCGGTGGTGAGGACGTCGCCGGGCTTGCCCTGAGCGGCGATGCGCCCGCGGGACATCGCGATCACGTGGTCGGCGTAGCGCGCGGCCTGGTCTAGGTCGTGCACCACCATCACGATGGTGCGCTGCTGGCGCTTGTGAAGGCGATACAGCAGATCGAGCACCTCGTACTGGTGCGCGATGTCTAGGTACGTGGTGGGCTCGTCGAGCAGCATTAGCGGGGTGTCCTGCGCGAGCGCCATCGCGATCCATGCGCGCTGCTTCTGGCCGCCGGACAGCTCGTCCACCACCGAGCCGCCGATGTCGTCCAGCGCGGTCGAGCACAGCGCGGAGAACACCACCGACTCGTCCTCGGGACTCCACGGGCGCAGCATCTTCTGGTGCGGGGTGCGTCCGCGCGCGACCAGCTCCTTGACGGTGATTCCGGCGGGTGCGATGGGGGCCTGAGGCAGCAGGCCGATGCGGGTGGCGACTTCGCGCGTGGGGATGTCGCGGATGGACTTGCCGTCCAACACCACGGTTCCCGATGCGGGGGCCATCAGCCGCGCGAGGGCCCGCAGCAGCGTGGACTTGCCGCAGCCGTTGGGGCCGATGATCGCGGTGATCTTGGCGTCGGGGATCTGCGCGCTGACCTGGTGGACTACCTCGTGGGAGCCGTAGGACAGCGTGACGTTGTGCGCTTCGAGTCTGGTCATGACTGTTCTCCTCGGGATGCGCGCCACACCAAGAACAGTAGGTAGGGAGCGCCGATCGCGGCCGTGTAGATGCCGATGGGAAGTTGCATTGCGCCGGTCGCGTGCTGCGCGGCGAAGTCTGCGGCCAGGGCCAGCGTCGCGCCCATGAGGGCCGACGGAATCAGGGTGGCGCCAGCCGAGCGGGTGAGGCGCCGGGCCAGCGCGGGGGCGACCAGCGCGATGAAGCCGACGGGCCCCACCACGGCGACCGCGCCGGCGGTGAGGAGCACGGCCACCAGCGCGATGATCAGGCGTGAGCGCTGGACGTTGACGCCCAGGGCACTTGCGGTGTCGTCGCCCATCTCGATGGTCCGCAGCGCCTTTGCCTGCAGCAGCGCGACGGGAGCTAGGACCGCGAGCACGACCAGGGCGACGGTCACATGCGTCCAGGTGCGTGCGTTGGTCGAGCCCACCAGCCACGTCAGCGCCTGGTCCGCGACGTTGATGTTGACGATGGTGAGGAAGTACTGGCTGACGGCGGTGGCCACGAAGCCGATGCCGATTCCGGTCAGGATCAACCGCAGGGGGACGATTCCCCTGCGCCAGGACAGGGCGGTGATGAGCGCGGCGGCGAACAGCGCGCCCGCGGCGGCCCCGCCCGCGAGGAAGAGGGTGGACGACGCGCCCACGAAGGCGATGACGGCGACGGCGCCAGCTCCCGCGCCCGCGCTGATGCCGATGAAGTCGGGGGAGGCGAGCGGATTGCGGCTGATGGACTGCAGCAGCGCACCTGCGAGCCCGAACATGGCCCCCATCAGCGCGGTGGTGTAGGTGCGCGGCGCGCGCAGTTGGCCCACGATGAAGTCGGCGGAGCCGCCCGTGCGGATGCCGACGGCGGCGCGCAGCGAGTCCAGGAAGCTCACGTCCGCGGGCCCGATGGTCAGGGCCATGACGGCGAGCACCACCGCGGCGGCGAGCAGCGCCCAGCCCACCATGAGAACGCGGGTGTGGGTGACAACCCCGTACGGCCCGAGCCGCACGACCCTCACAGCTCGACCACCTTCATGCGGCGCGACAGCAGCGCAAACACGAGGCCGCCGATGGCGGCGGTGGTGATGCCGACGGGGATCTCCGACGGCTGGGCGATTACGCGCCCGATCACGTCGCACGCCAGCAGCAGAATCGCGCCGCCCATCGCGCTGATGACCAGCAACCAGGGCAGCGAGGCGCCCACCAGGGCGCGCACCAGGTGGGGCACGGCGAGCCCGACGAAGACGATGGGCCCGGCGGCGGCGGTGGCGGCGCCCGCCAGCAGCGTGACGACGGCGATGACCACGACCCGCGTGAGGCCGATGCGAACCCCCAGTGCCGCGGCGGCATCGTCCCCGAGGGAGATGGCCTGGAGAGAGCGCGCGGCCAGGAAGCCGACGGCGAGCCCGACGGCAACCACCACGACCAGCACCGTGATGTCGTTGCCCTGGCGGCCGCTCAGCGAGCCGACCACCCAGAAGCGGAACTCGTTGAGCGTGGACTGCGAGACCGTCAGGATCCCGTAGGTGACGGAGCTGAGCAGCGCGGTGAGGGCGACGCCGGCCAGCGCCAGCCGCACGGGCGCCCCGGTTGAGTTGCCGCGTGCGCCGACGGCGTAGACCAGGACCGCGGCGACGGCGGCGCCGGCGAACGACAGCCAGATCTGCCCCGTGAAGCTGGAGGCTGTGCCGGTCGCGATGCCGATCACTACGGCGAGGGCGGCGCCGGCGTTGATGCCCAGCAGGCCGGGGTCGGCGAACGGGTTGCGGGTCAGCGCCTGCATGAGCGCGCCCGCGACGGCGAGCGCGGCGCCCGCGAGGATGCCGATCATGGTGCGAGACATGCGCAGCTCGCGCACTATGAGGTGGTCGGCGTTGGCGGTGTCGAATGACCACAGCGAGTCCCACACGGTTCCCGGGTCGATGGCGCGGGAGCCGACCGCGAGCGACAGCCCGATCATCACCACGAGGGCGACGGCCGCGACAATCGCAACGAGGGCGCGCTTGCGCATCGGACTCCTGAACGGGTGGGGGCGCGCTTCGCTGGCGCCTGGTGAGGTATGCCTAACCTAACCCATCCAGAAGGATTATTGCAACAAGGTCGTGTTGTTAATCAACTCGCCATTTTGTGCCTAGTTCCCGCGTGTTGCGACGGCGTGCGCTGGGCTTTGCGGTGCGCGAGTTGTGGTCGGCATAGCGCCCGTATAGCCCGACTGCCGCCATGATGAGCACGAGCGAGGTGTTCCACGGGGGTTGAGTCGTGAATATTAAGCTGAGCAGGTACTGAAAGGCCATTCCGACTGCGGCCATCACGAGCGCGGCGAGAGGCATTTGCCACAGGAGCTTGGGGTGCCACGTCATGCGTGCCGGGCCCCTACTGTGCTGCGGACGCATGGGAGGGCTGCCTGGTCCGTGGCCAGGACACATTGCGCCTTTTTGCAAGGTGCATTAGCCAGATCCCTACGCCTAGCGAGGCCCAGAAAACCCGAATGGGCCAACTCGATACGCTCTCGTCGCGCGATAGGAGAAATAGCACCAGAAGGGGCGGCATCCCGACCGCAACCCGAAAGATCGCCGCGCGCAGCCGGCTGACGGAGAGAGCGGCGTACTCCACCACCACTAAGCCCGAGATCCCGCCGACGACGACGAGCCACGCGATCGTGTTCACGCGTGCTGCCTTATCGCGCCGGCGCCGCGATGCGACGCATGACGGAGCGGGGCCCAGGGGTTCCCGTGTGAATGTCCATAGTGGCCCGGCTTTCGCTCTCCGACAAGCACGCAGTTGTGCTTCCACGAGAAACCTACGGGACGGCAGGGAGAGGCGCCACATTTAGCGCACGAAAAAATGTGGGACACCTACCATGGTGCCGGGCCTGCTGGTCTAACCGGGCCCGCTGGTCTAGAGGTGAGGCGACTCCGCGTCGATGCCCTCGGCGGGGCACGCGTCGTTGGGCACCGCCACGTCGATGCCGTAGAGCGCCTGGATCGCATCCACGTACGCCATCTCGGACCCGGCCTCGGCGTGCTGGCGGGCGCGCACGGTGGGGGTGTGCAGAAGGGTTCTGGCGAAGCGGCGTAGTGCGGCTTCGGTGGCATCGGCGTTGGCGATGGCCCCCGGATCCGCGCCCGCTCCGGGTCGGATCCGCGTGACCTCGCGCTCGAGCAGGCCGAAAACGTGCTCGCGCAGCGCGACCACCGCGGGGTCGAGGGCGCGGGCGTCCTCGCCGGCCTCGAAGCGCGCGACGGCGTGAGCCACGATGGAGCGCGCGGCCTCGACGGAGTTCAGGGACTCCTCGGGAGCGTGGGCGCCAACGGTGGTGAGGTCCACCACGTGGACGTCACGCAACTGCGCGACGCCGGGGGCGACGTCGTGGTGCAGGGCAAGGTCGATGATGGTCAGCGGCGCATTCGAGCTCGCGCGCGCCGCGGCGACCAGGGCCGGCGTCAACACGATTGACTCGCCGCCCGAGCAGGCCAGCACGATGTCCGCGGCACCCAGCGCCGCGGGCAGGTCCCTGAGCGCGACGGGTGCGACTCCGTGGGCGGCACCAAAGGTTTCGGCGCGGCCGGACGGGGAAAAGACTCCCGCGACCTCGGCGCCACGTCCGCGCAGGACGCCCACGCTGGACTCGGCGACGGCTCCGGTGCCGATGATCAGCGCGCGTGCGCCCGACCAGTTGACGGTGGCATCGGCCAGGTCGAAGGCGACGGAGACCACCGAGCGGCCGGAGGTGCCGAGGCCGGTGGAGGAGGCGACCACGCGCGAGGTGCGCAGCGCGGACTGAAAGAGGCGATCGAGGCGAGGAGTGAGGTGGCCGCCGGACTGCGCATCGGCGTGGGCGCGGCGCACTTGGCCGGAGATCTCCCGCTCCCCAACCACCATGGACTCGAGGCCGGTGGAGACGGAGAAGAGGTGCTGCACGGCGTCGTCGGAGACGAAGGAGACCAGCGCCGAGTCGACGGTTGCGGCGTCGAGCGCGGTGAGCTCGGAGAGTGTGCGCGTCACGGCGGCGCGCGCCACGACAGGATCATCTGCCTCGAGGTACACCTCGAAGCGATTGCACGTGGGGAGCACCACGGCGGCGTGCACGGAGGGCTCATTGGCCACAACCGTTGCCCCAAGCCTGTCGGAGCCGACACTCAATTGCTCCAGTACGGCGAGGTCGCGGTTGTGGTGACTGGCCACTAATGACATCAATACCACCCGACTATTCTCACACGGCTTCGGGACAAGGCAGAATTGGGGCATGACAGTTCTCGCCGGATCCCTGCCCGCCGCCCACCCCAAGGCCGCAGGACTCACTTCAGATTCCCCGCTCATCGCCGCCTATGAGGGGCGAACCCCCTCGCACAAGCCGGTGTGGTTCATGCGGCAGGCCGGGCGCTCGCTGCCCGAATACCTCGCCGCCCGCGAGGGAACCAAGATGCTCGACGCGTGCCTGACCCCCGAGCTGGCCTCGGAAATTACGCTCCAGCCGGTGCGCCGCTACGGGGTGGACGCCGCTATTTTCTTCTCCGACATCGTCGTCCCGATGAAGATTGCCGGGGTCGGGGTCCAGATCGCGCCCGGCGTAGGACCCGTTTTTGACCGACCTATCCGCACGATGGCGGACGTCGAGGCGTTGCCCGACCTGGGAGCGCCGGCCGACGGCGGCGAGTTCGACACCGGCCTCAACCTGATCCGCCAGGCCGTCGCGATGACGGTCGCGGAGCTCGGCACCACCCCGCTGATCGGATTTGCGGGCGCGCCGTTCACCCTGGCGGCCTACATGGTCGAGGGCAAGCCCAGCCGCGACCACCTCGCCGCGCGTGAGCTCATGTTCACCGCCCCAGACGTGTGGGACGCCTTGACCACCTGGACGGCGACCGCCGCCGGGCTGTTCCTGCGCGCGCAGGTGATGGCCGGGGCATCGGCCGTGCAACTGTTCGACTCGTGGGCGGGCTCGCTGTCCGTGGCGGACTACGTCGCCCACTGCGCGCCCGGCTCGGCGCTCGCGCTGAACCACGTGGCCGACCTGCCGGTGCCGCGCGTGCACTTCGCGGCGAGCGGCGGGCACCTGCTGACCGCGATGGCCGATGCCGGGGCCACGGTCCTTGGCGTCGACTACCGGACGCCGCTGGACGAGGCCAACACTGTACTGGGCGGGCGTTTCCCGCTGCAGGGCAACATCAACCCCGCGCTGCTGCCGGCGCCCGCGGACGTACTCGGGGCCCACGTGGCCGACGTGCTGCGGCGAGGCGCCGAGGCCCCAGGCCACGTGGTCAACCTTGGCCACGGAGTGCCGCCCCACACCAACCCCGACTCGCTGCAGCGCATCGTGGACCTCGTCCACGACAACGGCTGATGCCCGTCACCGGAGACAAAGAAGGTCCCGCGCCCGCTGCCGACGAGAGGCGTGGGTACTTCGGCCCGCTCCCTCGCAAGAAATGGGTGGTGGTCGGCGGAGGCATCGGCGGCCTGCTCGCGGCGCGCCACCTCGCGCTGTGCGGCGCGGAGGTCACTCTGCTGGAGGAGTCCGACTCGCTGGGCGGCCGGGTCTCGAGCCACGTAGTGGGCGGATTCGACCTGGACGCCGGGGCGGAGTCGTTCGCGACGCGCGCCGGGTCCGTCGCGACGCTGCTGGGCGAAATGGGCCTCGCCGATGCCGTGGTCTCGCCCGAGGTGGCTCCCGCCTGGGTGGTCTCGCCGCGCCGCTCGTACCCGTTGCCCAAGACCGGCTGGCTGGGAATTCCCCTACGGCCACTGAGCCGCGACGTGCGCGCGATCCTGGGATGGCGCGGGGCGATTCGCGCATCGTGCGACATCTACCGACCCATCGGCACGGTCGATCCCTACGTGACTGTGGGCAAGCTCGCCCGCGAGCGCTTGGGCGCCAAGGCCGTGAACCTGCTGATGCGGCCAGTGATCTCAGGGATTTACTCGCGCGCGTTGGAGGACCTGCCGCTCGCGGCGATCGCGCCCGGCCTGCCCGGCGACGTCGAGCGCCACGGCAGCCTGATCAAGGCCGCGCGCTCGCGCAGGGCTGTCAGCGCCGCCGGCAGCGCCGTCCAGGGAATCCACGGGGGAGTCGCGCGCCTGACCGCGGCGCTCTCCGCCGAGGTGCAGAGCCTCGGCGTGACCATCCGCGTCAACTCGCCGGCATCGGCCGTGGTGCCGTACGCCCGAGGATGGCGCGTGCACATCGATGCCAAGGGGCTGGGGGTGGCGCGGACGCTCAAGGCCGATGGCGTGACCATCGCGATCCCGGGGGCCGCCGCGCACGAACTTCAGCCGGACATGATCCGTCGCCCGGACACGGACGACAAGTTTGTCGCGCTCGTCACGCTCGTGGTCGACGCGCCCGCGCTGGACGATGCCCCGCGCGGAACCGGGGTGCTGGTAGCCGGCGGCGTGACGCGGGCCAAGGCGCTCACCCACGCGACGGCCAAGTGGGCCTGGCTGGCACGCGAGGTGCAGACGGCTGAGCACCCGCACCGACACGTGCTGCGGTTGTCCTACTCGGTCGAACAGGGCGAGAGCGTCGTCGGCCACGCGATCGAGGACGCCTCGAGGCTGCTCGGCGTAAATATCCTGGCAGACCAGGTGGTGGCCACCAGCCAGGTGGAATGGCACGATGCCGCACCCGCCAAGGTGGGTTCGCTCAACACCGCGCCTGGCCTGCACCTGGTGGCCTCGGCGGCCGGGCTCAGCGGCATCGCGGCCATCGTCGCGGCCGATGCGGTGGCCGACTACCGCTGATGGGAGCCATCGAGCCCATTGCGCTGGCGGTGAACGCGCCCGGTCGCGTTTCGCCCGGACACCGGGCAGGTGGATACTTGAGGCATGACTGATGAACCCCATGGCTTTGCACTGTTTTCCGTCCTCGACGGCCTGCTCGACGCCCCTGACGAGGCGCTCGCGGACGTGGTCGAGCACTTCGACGCGGCGGTTGCGGATCTCGCCGTGCACGACGTGACTCTGCGCGGGATCTACGACGTGTCCGGCATGCGTGCCGACGGCACCGTGATGCTGTGGCTGCACGGACCCGACCTGGCCGACCTGCAGCTCGCGCTGCGCGAACTGCGCGCCACCGAACTGCTCGCGGACACCGAGCTGACCTGGTCAGCGGCAGGCGTTCACCGCCCCGCGGAGTTCAACAAGGCGCACGTGCCAGGCTTCCTGCGCGGCGAGCACGCCCGCGACTGGTTGACGGTCTACCCGTTCGTGCGTTCGTACGACTGGTACCTGCTGCCCGAGGAGGACCGCTCGCGGATGCTGCGCGAGCACGGCATGAAGGGCGCCGCGTTCAAGGGCGTCGTCGCCAACACCATCAGCGCCTTCGCACTCGGAGACTACGAGTGGCTGCTGCCGATGGAGGCCGACAACGTGCTCGACCTGGTCGACATGATGCGTGAGCTTCGCTACACCGACGCCCGCATGCACGTGCGCGACGAACTCCCGTTCTACACCGGTCGCCGCATGGAGACCGCCGAGGCCGTGGAGGTCCTTGCGTCGTGAACCAGAACGAAGCCGCGTCGCTGAACGACGCCACCGCATCGGCCGCAAGTGAATCCTGCGCGCCGCTCGCCGCCGCTCAGCGCACCATGCCCGCGCGCGAGTACGACGCGATCCTGCTGACTGGCTTTGGCGGGCCCGAGGGCCAGGACGACGTAATTCCGTTCCTGCGCAACGTGACCGCCGGGCGCGGCATCCCCGACGAGCGGCTCGAGGAGGTGGCTCACCACTACCGCGCGTTCGGCGGCGTGAGCCCCATCAACCAGCAGAACCGCGACCTCAAGGCGGCGCTCGAGGCGGAGATCACCGCGCGCGGGCTCGGCCTGCCGGTGTACTGGGGCAACCGCAACTGGGACCCCTACCTCGCCGACGTGCTCAAGGACGCCCACGCGAACGGCCACACGCGGCTGCTCGCGCTGGTCACCGCATCGTTCAGCAGCTATTCGGGCTGCCGCCAGTACCGCGAGGACCTGGCCAAGGCCATCGCCGATGCCGGGCTCGAGGGCAAGATCGAGGTGGACAAGGTGCGTCAGTACTTTGACCACCCAGGATTTGTGAACCCCAACATCGACGCGGTGCTGGGCGGGCTGCGAGAGCTGGCCGCCGGGCGCGACGGTGCGGCTGACGGAGACGCCGCCCCGCACGTGATGTTTGCGACGCACTCGATCCCGTTGAGCGCGTCCGATGCCTCCGGTCCCCGCGAGGGACTGCCCGACGGCACTCCGGTCGCGACGGGTGAGGCAGGCGGCTGGTACGCCGAGCAGCAGCGGGCCGTGGCCCGACTGATCATGGCCGCCGTCGCGCAGGAATTTCCCGAGGCGCAGTGGTCACTGGTCTACCAGTCGCGCTCCGGTGCGCCGCACATGCCGTGGCTCGAACCCGACATCAACGACGCGATTGTGGCGCTGCCCGAGTCCGTGACCGGGCTGGTCATTTCGCCCATCGGCTTCGTGTCCGACCACATGGAAGTGAAGTGGGACCTGGACACCGAGGCGCTGGAGACCGCCGCCGAGCGCGGCCTGGCAGCGGTGCGCGTGCCGACCGTCGGCATCGACCCCGCGTTTGTCTCCGGGCTAATTGACCTGGTCGAGGAGCGTCACGCGACCGCTGATGCGCCAGACGGCGCCGAGCGCAAGTCGCTGAGCGACCTGGGCCCGTGGCAGGACGTGTGTCCGGCCGACTGCTGCCTGGGACGCGAGCTGCGCCCCGTGGTCGCGCAGGCGCAAGCGCTGGCGTAGGGACGGACAGCGGTGCGCTCATGTGCGGCCCCGACGGACTACCGGACTGGTTTCCGTCTGAGTGCACGTGGGTGCGCGCAGGCGGACAAGTCGCTAGCTTGTCCGTCCTGAATGCACCGCGAGCGTGAGTCGGGACTTGGCGGTCGCGGTCCCTCGGTCCGTCTAAACGGTCGCCAAGACGTTGCGCGACCGCATGCCGTCGCGCAACGTGAGGTAGCCGCCGTCAAGGTTGACCGCGTCGTGCCCTAGCGAGCGGAGCAGTCGCGCGGCCGTGTGGCCGCGCTGGCCCACCTGGCAGTGCACAATCACCTTCGCGCCGGCAGGAAGTTCGCTTGCTCGGTCCCGCAGCGAGTCGAGCGGGATGTTTACGGAGGCCAGGCCGCGTATCTCGACACTGCCGGCGGCGTACTCCGCGGCGGTGCGTACGTCGACCAGAATCGCGTCGCCGGGACTGTCGGTCATGGCAGCCTCAAGTTGGTGCCACTGCATTGATGGAGTGGCGCCCGTGCGGCGGTTGTCCGCGATGTAGCCGAGCATGTTGATGGGGTCCTTCGCTGACCCGTAGGCCGGTGCGTAGGCGAGCTCGAGGTCCATGAGCTCGGACGCGCGGATGCCGCCCATGATGGCGGTGGCGATGACGTCGATGCGCTTGTCCACGCCGTCCTCGCCCACGGCCTGGGCGCCCAGAATCAGGTCGGTGTCGGAGTCGACCAGCAGCTTCATGGCGAGCGGCGTCGCGCCGGGGTAGTAGCCGGCGTGCTGAGCCGGGTGGGCGTGAATTACCTCGAAGTTGCGTCCCTCGGCAATGAGGCGGCGCTCGTTGCGCCCGGTCGTCGCCGCGGTGAGGCCAAAGATCCCTACGACGGCGGTGCCGATCGACGCACGCATCGGCGCGGCATTGCCGGCGATGACGTCCGCGACGTGGCGGCCGTGGCGGTTCGCTAGGTTCGCAAGGGGGATGAGGGTGGTGGCGTCGCCGATGCCGAGGGCGTCCCGCTTCGATGCGGCGTCGCCGACCGCGTACACGCCGGGCGCGCTGGTCCGGAGGTGGTCGTCCACCAGGATGCCGCCCATGGGCGACAGCTCGAGGCCAGCGTCACGGGCCAGGCCGGTCTCGGGGCGCACGCCGATGGCCGCTACCAGCACGTCCGCGGGCACCTCGAAGTCGCCGTCGGTCGTGGTGACGGTGACCGATGCGGACGCGACCGCGGTGACCTGCGCGGAGGTGAACACTCGTATTCCGTGGTCAGTGAGTCGGTCCTGGACGCGGATGGCCATCTCCTGATCGAGAGGGGCGAGCACCTGCGGCGCAAGCTCCACGACCGTCACGTCGATGCCGCGGTGTGCGAGATTCTCGGCGACCTCCAGCCCCACGAACCCGGCGCCGATGATCACGGCGCTCTGGGCGTTGACCATAGAAGCGACGAGCGCGTCGACGTCGCTCACGTCGCGCAGGGTCAGCGCGCGGTCGATGCCGGGAACGGGCGGGACCACGGGGCTCGCTCCAGGGCTAAGAATGAGTGAGTCGAATGACTCGGTATAGGTGTCGCCGTTGGCGCCGGTGATGGTGACCTGCTTGGAGGTCGTGTCGATGGAGGTGACGCGCTGGTGGGTGCGGACATCCAGGCGGAATCGGGCGTGCAGGGACTCGGGGGTCTGCAGGAGCAGCGCGTCGCGATCCGCGATGATGCCGCCCGCGAAGTACGGGAGCCCGCAGTTCGCGTAACTGACGTGCGCGCCGGCCTCGACGACGATGATCTCCGCCTGCTCGTCCAGGCGACGAAGCCGCGTAGCTGCTGACATTCCGGCGGCGACGCCGCCCACGATGATGACCTTCATGTTCTTCCTCACATTGATTGGCTGTTGCGCTTGCCATCACTATACCCCCAGGGGTATATTTCGTCACGTCAGAACCAAAACAACTAAGGAGAAATTATGTGCAGTCCCATTGCGTGCGGCCGTTGCGGCAAGACCACCTGGACCGGATGCGGCCAACATGTCGATAGTGTGATGCGGAACGTCCCCGCGTCTCAGCGTTGCCAGGGCCACGAGGCAGAGAAGTCCGCTTCTTTTGTCTCGCGGATCTTTGGTCGATAATGTCCGGGGACGCCGTGACACGAGGGTGTGGCGGCGAGGCCGAGGGTAGGAGAAGCGGGTACATGGAACTCGACGCGGAAGCAACGCGCAAGATCAACAACCGACTGAAGCGCGCGCAGGGTCAGCTCGCTGGAGTCATCCGACGGGTTGACGAGGGTGGCGAGTGCGAGGACATCGTCATCCAGCTCGCCGCAGTGTCGAAGGCCCTCGACCGAGCTGCTTTTGCGGTGATGTCCGCGGGCATTCAGGAGTGCATGAGCGAGCCGGACGGCGAGGCTCGCACCGAGAACATGGCGCGACTCGAGAAGCTGTTCATGGCTCTCGCCTAGCCCAGGCCTCCCCGCTCGGGGGCAAGGCCCCCGAGCACGACTATCGGCCGCATCGGCTAGCTGTCCGCGGCCTCCTCGAAGGCGCGGCGCGGCTCGTGAAGGCGACCCATCGAGACCAGGTCACGGCGGAAGAAGACCGCCGTCGTCCAGTCCAGGACCACCCGCGCCTTCCTGTTAAAGGTGGGTATCTGCGACATGTGGTAGGTCCGGTGGGCGAACCAGGCGGGCCAGCCGCGCAGCTTCACGCCCATGATGTTGGCGACGCCCTCGTTGAGCCCGAGGGACGCGACCATGCCGAGGTTCTTGTGCTTGTACTCGCGTAGTGGCTTGCCGTCGATGCTGCGTGCGAGGTTGTCTCCCAGCAGCCGGGCCTGGCGCACCGCGTGCTGCGCGGTCGGCGCGCACCACGCCGGTTGCTCCTTGGTGAGGTCCGGGATCTGCGCGCAGTCGCCCGCGGCCCACACCCCGTCGAGCACCTTGCCGTCCTCGTCGGCGACCTGCAGCGTGGGCAAGGTGTTCACGTGTCCCTTGGGTCCCAGGGGCAGGTCGGAGCCGGCGAGCACCGGCGAGGGCTTCACCCCAGCGGTCCACACCAGGGTGTCCGCCTCGAACTTCTGACCGTCGGACAGCTCTATGCGACCGTCCACGCAACTCACCAGCTTGGTGCCCAGGTAGACCTCCATGCCGCGGCTGCGCAACTCTTCCAGTGCGTACTCGCCCATGCCCTCGCCCATCTCGGGCAGGATGCCGTCGAGCATCTCGACCATGACGAATCTCAGGTCAGCTGGGCTGAGGTCGGGGAAGTCGCGCAGGGCCGCCCGCGCCATGTCCTCGGTTTCGCCGAAGGCCTCGACGCCGGCGAAGCCGCCGCCCACGAACACAAAGGTGAGGAGGCGGCGGCGCAATTCAGCATCGTCCGTGGAGGCGGCGCGCGCGAGGCGTCCCAGGACGCGGTTGCGCAGGTTGATGGCCTCCTCGACGTACTTGAAGCCGATGCCGAATTCCTTCAGTCCCGGGATGGGAAGCGTGCGCGACACGGAGCCCAGCGCGAGCACTAGCTCGTCGTACTCGATCGACTTGTCGTCGCCCACGTCGGACGTCACGTGGACGCGCTTGTCGGCGCTGTTGATTTCCGTGATCTTGCCCTGAATCACCCGCACGCCCGCGAGCTCGCGCCGCAACGGCACCACGGCGTGACGAGGCTCGATCGAGCCGGCCGCGGTCTCGGGCAGGAACGGCTGATAGGTCATGTAGGCGCGGCGGTCCACCAGAATGATCCTGGTCTTGCGGTCCGCGCGTCGACGCAGCGCCAACGCCGTGTATAGGCCGACGTAACCGCCGCCGAGTATCAAAATCCTCTTGCGTGCCATGAAAATCGCCTCCGTTAGGGGCAACAGGGCGAGGGCCTGATTCCTTCCCGGCGCGAGGGGACGATGCGGTGACGAGGGGTGCGGCGAGAAGGGGTGCGTTCTCCCGGCCGCATCGGCGACCGGGACGACTGCAGTCGGCTAGCGGTTCTCGCCCACCATGGTGGTGACGTCGAGGAGCTGGTCGAGCTGCTCCTCGGAGATCTCGCCGCGCTCCACAAAGCCGAGCGCGATGGTGGCCTCGCGCACCGTCAGGCCCTCCTTGACCGCGTGCTTGGCGATCTTGGAGGCGCTCTCGTAGCCGATGACGCGGTTCAGTGGCGTGACGATGCTGGGCGATGCCTCTGCCAGGAAGCGAGCGCGCTCGACGTTTGCCGTGATGCCGTCCACCGTGCGCAGGGCGAGGACCTCGGAGGCGTTGCCGAGCAGGCGCATCGACTCGAGCACTCCCAGTGCCATCACGGGAATCTGGACGTTGAGCTCGAACGACCCGGAGGCGCCGGCCCAGGCCACGGTGGCGTCGTTGCCGATGACGCGCGCGCAGACCATCAGGACGGCCTCGGGCACCACGGGGTTGACCTTGCCGGGCATGATCGAGGACCCGGGCTGCAGGTCGGGCAGCGAGATCTCGCCCAGTCCCGTGTTGGGGCCGGAGCCCATCCAGCGCAGGTCGTTGCAAATTTTGGTCAGCGAGACCGCGATGGTCTTAAGCGCGCCGGAAAGCTCCACCAGGCCGTCGCGTGCGGACTGCGCCTCGAAGTGGTTGCGCGCCTCGGTGATGGGAAGCCCGGTGTCTTGGGCCAGCAGCTCGATCACACGCTGCGGGAAACCTGCGGGGGTGTTGATGCCGGTGCCGACCGCGGTGCCGCCCTGGGGGACCTCGGCGACGCGGGGCAGTGCCGCCTGCAGGCGCTCGATGCCGTAGCGAATCGCGGCAGCGTAGCCGCCGAACTCCTGGCCGAGCGTGACGGGGGTCGCGTCCATGAGGTGCGTGCGGCCGGACTTGTAGACCTCGGAAAACTCGACGGCCTTGGCCTCGAGCGAGGCCGCGAGGGTCTCTAGTTTGGGGGTGAGGTCGTTCACCAGCGCGGAGGTCGCCGCGACGTGCACCGAGGTGGGGAACACGTCGTTGCTCGACTGCGAGCAGTTGACGTGGTCGTTCGGGTGAACGTCCTTGCCCAGGTCTCGAGTCGCGAGCGTCGCAATGACCTCGTTGGTGTTCATATTTGACGACGTGCCCGACCCGGTTTGGAACACGTCGATCGGGAAGTGATCGTCGTAATCCCCGGCGGCCACGGCATCGGCCGCGTCGACGATCGCCGAGGCGATGTCGTGGTCAAGGACTCCCAGCTCGGCGTTGGCCCGGGCGGCGGCCTTCTTCACCCGGGCGAGGGCCTCGATGTGGCGTCGCTCAAGCGTGATCCCCGAGATCGGGAAGTTCTCCACTGCGCGCTGGGTCTGAGCGCGGTAGAGGGCGGTGGCGGGGACTTTGACCTCGCCCATGGTGTCGTGTTCGATGCGGTAGTCGTCCATGGCACCCATTGTGTCAGGCGCGGACGATGCGGGGGACGGCTAACACGCGCCCAGTTCTGGCTAGCCCTCGCCCAGTTCCCACGCGGTGGGTGGGTTGGCACCGGGACGCGAGACGGTGATTCCGGCGATGCGTGCGCAACGAGTCAGGATCTGCTCGATATCGCCGGTCTCGATCGCGGCAAGCTTGTCGCGGCGGGTGGCGCCGAGCAGCTGGAAGTACCAGAGGCCGTCGATCAGTCCCGCCATGAACGAGTCGCCTGCCCCTACCGTGTCGGCGACGGTGACCTTGGGCGCGGACACGTCGACCACGCGGCCATCGTGCGTGAAGGCGCTCGCGCCGTCTCCGCCGCGGGTGAGGACGACGAGGCTGGGGCCGCCGGAAGCAGCCCAGGCCCGGGCGCTGGAGGTCGCGTCGCGATCGGGGTAGAGCCACTCGAGGTCCTCGTCGGAGACCTTCACCACGTCGGCGAGCGCGACGGTGTCCTCGATCGCAGGACGCGCCTCGTCGGGGGTGCCCATCAGGGTGGGGCGGACGTTGGGGTCGTACGTAATTGTCGCAGCGTCGCGATTGGCTGAGATCAGGCGGCGGACGTCGGCCGCGCCGGGGGCGAGGACTGCGGCGATGGAGCCCGTGTGCACCACGAGGGGCTCCTCGCGCGGCAGCGCATCGGCGGCGATGGCCCACGTCAGATCGAAGTCGTAGGACGCGGCACCCGAGGCGTCCAGGGTCGCGGTCGCCACCGAGGTCCGCGGCGCGGACTGCGATCCCGCCACGAGGTGTGCTCCCGATGCCTCGACGTGGTCGCGGACCACCTCGCCGTTGGCGTCGGCGCCCATGAAGCACAGCAGCTCCGCGTCGCGGCCCAAGCGGCCCAGCCCGATTGCCACGTTGGCGGGCGAGCCGCCGGGGTGCGTGCTCGACGTGCCGTCCTGGCGCACCACCACGTCGACTAGGGCCTCCCCGATGATCAGCGCGTGAGTGGCGTGACGTGCGTGTGGGCTATCAGGCATGGTCTTCTTCCGTGTTGGAGGCGCTTTCCGCGCCGGCCGGCGAATCCGGGGAGACCACCGCGATGACGCCGGCATCCGCAGCATCGGCGTCGCCTCGGGCTTCGGTGATGCGGTCCCTCGCGCCGTCGAGCAGTTCCTGGCATCGGGCGGCGAGTGCCTCGCCGCGCTCCCAGAGGCCCAGCGACTCGTCCAGAGTCGCCGAGCCGGTCTCGAGCTTCGCGACGATCGTGATCAGCTCATCGCGGGCTGCTTCGTAGCTGAGCGCGGCGATGTCGTCTGTGGTGATTTTCACAGGTTCTACGCTACCGCGTCATAACTGGGCAGGTGCCCCCTCTCAATGAGCACAGGATTTTCTATTCACAACGAGGTGAAAGAACATGTTCAGCGATAACTACTCGATGCAGACAGCCAACGCCAGTTTCTCCAGCGCCGTGCCGGAGGCACTCTCCGAAGGCGAACTGGCTCAGCTTGCACGCTCTCCCGAGGCCAAGGTGCGCGCCGCCGTCGGCGCCCGCATCAACACCCCGCTCACGTCACTCCTACGGCTGCTGACGGACGAGTCCCCTGCGGTTCGCGCAGGCGTCGCCCGCAACGAGCGCCCCGACATGCCTCCGGAGATCTTCGAGGATCTGGCCGGTGACAAGGCGCACGAGGTTATTTCCGCACTCATCGCCAATCCCGCCGTCCCCGACCGCATCATCTCCAAGCTCGGGCGTCAGCGCACCAAGGACTACTCCGCATCCGCTCGCAAGCGACTGTCAGAAAGCAAGGGCAAGTCGGGCATCCTCGGCATGGTGGGCCTCGGGTCCAAGTAGCGCGACCTCCGTCGCCGGTTCAGAGCCGGCGCGCGTGTCACAACGGAGTGAGGCGCGCGTCTTCCTGGGGGAGGGCGCCTCATTTCGCCGTTCCTCGTGTGAAAGCGTCGCGTTCGTACTTCGTGCGCGTCGCGTGCGGCCAAGGAGGCGCGCCGTCGTGCCGTCGTGCCGTGGGAGGCGTCGTGCCGGGGGAGGCGTCGATCTAACTGGCTATTTAGACCCCGCGGGCGGCTTCTCGCTCGTGGCCCGCTTAGCCTTCGGTGAGGCAGCGGATGCGGCGGGCTTCTTCCGGACAGGGGACTTCTTGGCCGCCGGGCCGCCCTCCGGGCGAGCCCCTGGCAACCCGGGGGCGCTGATTGCAACGAACTCGCCCCGCGCCAGCCGCACGCTGAGCTGCTGTCCCGCTCCCACCTCGTCCGCGTCGCGGAGTACTGCGCCCTGCGCGTCGCGCACCACCGCGTAGCCACGGTCGAGGGTGGATTGCGGGCTCAGGGCTCGCATGCTGGCGGCAAGCTCTCGCGTGCGTGCCTCCGCACGGCCCAGGATGTTCACCAGTGCTCCGCCGGAGGCCTGACGTGCGCGGGCGAGGTGCTCGAGGTGTGGCGTGATCAGGGCGTGGGGGTTGCGCAGCACCGGGCGCGTCAGGAACGACTCCAGGCCGCTGGCCTCGCGGTCCAGCTTGGACTCGACGGCGGCTCGCATGAGCATGCGCGCACGGGAGATGGCGGCGAGCTCCTCCGCGGCATCGGGGACGATTCTCTTTCCCGCGTCCGTGGGCGTCGAGGCTCGGTAGTCGGCGACCAGGTCCAGTAGCGGGGAGTCCTTCTCGTGGCCGATGGCGCTGACCAGTGGGGTGCGGCACGCGGCGGCCGCGCGGATCAGTTTCTCGTCGCTAAAGGGCAGCAGGTCCTCGAGGGAACCGCCGCCGCGGGCCACCACAATCACGTCGACTCCGGGGTGAGCGTCGAGTTCGGCGATGGCGGCGCTGGTCTCGGGGACGCATCGGACGCCCTGGACGGTGACACGACGAATCTCGAACTGTACTGACGGCCAGCGGCGTTGCGCGTTCTCGATCACGTCGTGCTCGGCGTCACCCTGGTTGGCGCACACGAGCCCCACAAGGTTGGGGACGAAGGGGAGCGGAACCTTGCGGTCAGCGTCAAACAACCCTTCGCCAGCGAGCGACTCCTTGAGCATCTCGATGCGCGCGAGGAGGTCTCCCAGGCCGACGGTGCGGATCTGCTTGCCGGCCATCTGCAGGTCGCCGTTCTTGGTCCACCAGTCCGGCTTCGCGTGGATGACGACGCGGGCGCCGTCCGTGAGGTCGATGCCAAGCGCATCGACCTCCTTGGCGGGCAGGGTCGCCTTGAGGGACATGTTCTCCTGAGTGTCGCGCAGGGTGAGGAACACCATGTGCTTCCATCTCTTGACGTTGAGGACCTGGCCCTCGACCCACACGGGCGACATCTTGGCTATGTACGCCCCGATCTTGGGGCTCAGGTGGCGAACCGGCCAGGGGTTCTCGGCGCTGGTCTGCGCCGCTACCTCGGGCAATGTCGTCGCGCGCTGCGGCTCTCCAGGCGCTGCGCCCGCCGAGCCGGAGGTGGATGCGCTGCCGCCATAGGACGGGCCAACGTGGGCTCTCGATGCTTCGGTCACGCCTCCTAGCGTGCCACGTAGGATGGGTGTCATGTCCGACACCATTGAAAAGCGAGTCCTGCTAGCCGCTCCGCGCGGATACTGCGCCGGTGTTGACCGCGCGGTAATCGCGGTCGAGAAGGCCCTAGAGCTGCACGGCGCCCCCATCTACGTTCGCAAAGAGATTGTGCACAACAAGTATGTAGTCGAGACGTTGTCCGATCGCGGCGCGATCTTCGTCGAGGAGACGGACGAGGTTCCGGAAGGCGCCCGCGTCGTATTCTCCGCGCACGGTGTGTCCCCGGCGGTGCGCCAGGCGGCCGATGATCGCAACTTGCTTTCCATCGACGCCACCTGCCCGCTGGTCACCAAGGTGCACAAGGAGGCAGTGCGTTTTGCGCGCGAGGATCAGACCATCCTGCTCATCGGGCACGAGGGCCACGAAGAGGTTGAGGGCACCGCAGGCGAGGCTCCTGAGCACACCATCATCGTGAATTCGCCCGACGAGGCCGACACGGTCGAGGTTCCCGACCCGTCGAACGTGGTGTGGCTGTCGCAGACCACCCTGTCCGTTGACGAGACGATGGAGACGGTCAAGCGACTGCGCGCCCGCTTCCCCGAACTCAAGGATCCGCCCAGCGATGACATTTGCTACGCCACCCAGAACCGCCAGGTGGCCGTCAAGAAGCTTGCTCCCGATTGCGACCTGGTGATCGTGGTGGGCTCCGCCAACTCGTCCAACTCTGTGCGCCTGGTGGAGGTGGCGCTCGAATACGGCGCGCGCACCTCGTACCGCGTGGACCGAGCGACCGAGATCGAAGACGCCTGGTTCGACGGAGTGACGACCGTTGGAGTGACCTCTGGCGCCTCGGTGCCCGAGATTCTGGTGCGCGACGTGCTCGACCTGCTGGCGGGCCGAGGATACGAGACCGTCGAAGAGGTGCGGACCGCGACCGAGGACCTGATGTTCTCGCTGCCGCGCGAGATTCGTGCTGACCTGAAGGAGAAGGAAGCGGAAAACGCGATGCGGGCCTAGTCCCGCCTGTCGCAGATTCTGACTCCGCCTCTACCTCTACCTAAGTCCCGCTCCCAGCCTCACTCCCGCTCCCGACCCCCTATGGGTCCGTTTTGGCACGCTCTTTTAGCGGTTGATGCGTTGATGGTCAGATTTGACGCACTCTCCTAGTGGTCGGTGCGGTGTTGCTCCACTCTGGCGAGGCAAGAGTGGCGGCCGCACTCTATCGACCCACAGACTTCGCTACGCCTGGTCCCGAGTGCGCGACACCGGATCCATGGGGTGCGGGGAAGGCTGAGCGTGCCGAATCGGACCCATAGGGTGCGAGCGAGGCTGAGGGCGTGCCAAATCGGACCCATAGGGTGCGAGCGAGGCTGAGGGCGTACCAAATCAGACCCACAGGATGCTCGCGGGGCTGAGGGCGTGCCAAATCGGACCCACAGGGTGCGGGTGACGCTGAGAGTGTGCGAAATCAGACCCATAGGGGGATCGGCGCAGAGGTGATGCGGGTTGGTGGAACGGTGGATGTCAGCTGAACTCTGTCGGCAGCACTAGTTCCGGACGGCCCAGCCGCAACCCTGAACCCACAGGCTTGGTCGGGGCCGACTCTGACTTCTCCTGATTGTCGGGCGCCAACCCTGACTTCTCCTGGTTGGTCGGTGCCAACTCTGAATTCTCTGGCTCGCCGGTCGTCTGAGGTGCGTTGCCGTCGGCGCGTTCGGAGAACTCTGGCGCGGAGATCTGCCGCACGTCCACCTCCGCGGGCACGCTCGGAGGAATCTCCGCAGAGATCGCCTGCATCTCGCCAAACTTGCGCGCGCTGACCATGACGCGCGACTCCATCGAAGCGACGGTCGAGTTATAGGCCTTGCTCGCGCTATCGAGAGCCTTGCCCACCTTGGTGAGGTGACCGCCCATCACGGACAGCCGCTCATAGAGGTCCTTGCCGGTGGCGAGGACCTGCTGCGCGTTCTGCGCGAGGGTGTCCTCCCGCCAGGCGTGCGCGACTGTCCGTAGCATCGCCACCAGGGTCGTAGGAGTCGCGATCACCACGTTCTTGCCAAAGGCGTACTCCTGCAAAGCGGGGTCCTGTTCGAGGGCTGACTGGTAGAACGCCTCCGAGGGCAGGAACATCACGACGAACTCTGGCGCGGACGCAAACTGGTCCCAGTACTTCTTCCCGGACAAGTCGTCGACGTGCTTCTTGACGTGTCTCGCGTGAGCGAGGAGCCTGTCCGCGCGCACGGCCTCATCCTCGGTCTCGAAGGCCTCGAGTAACGCGGACAGAGCGACCTTGGAGTCGACCACGATGGTGCGCCCGCCTGCGAGCTTGACCGTCATGTCGGGACGGAGGTTCTTGCCCTCCGAGTCGCGTACGTTCTCCTGCTCCTCAAAGTCGACGTGCTGGACCATTCCTGCGAGCTCAACCACCCGACGCAGTTGCACCTCACCCCAGTTTCCGCGCACGTCAGACCTGCGCAGAGTGTTGATGAAGTCGGAGGTCCTCTTGTCGAGTTTGTCCGAGGCCGCGACCATCTGGCGGACCTGCTCGCTCAGCGTGCTCTGTCCCTCGGCCCTGGCCTTGTCCGCGTCGGTGGTCTGCCGGCGAACGTCCTCGAGAGCCTTCGCCATGGGTTCCACGAGTCGCTTGACGGACTCTTCACGCTTGGCGAGCTCGGCGTCGCTGACCTGCTGCGCCCGCTTCATGCGTTCGCTCGCGACCTCGAGGAACTGCTCGTTGTTGGACTTGAGAACGTCCCCTGCTAGCGACTTGAACTGTTCCCTAAGTACCTCCTGGTCCGCGCGGACCAGGGAGACGTACCGGGTGTGCTCGGCGCGAAGATCGGCCACGTAGCGCTCGTGCTCGGCACTCAACTGTTGTTCGCGACGATCCGCCACGGCGCGAGTCTCGGCAACGCGCTCCTCGAGGGTGTTGGCGCGTGCGCGTTCGACCGCGGCGGCCGTGCGCAATTCGGTGGCCTCTCCGCCCCCTCGCGCCGCTCGCAGCGACGCGACCAGAAACCCGACCACGACGCCGACGGACAGTGCCAGCACTCCTACTATTACTTCGCTCATGGCCATCACTCTGGCATGCGGCACCGACACGTAGCCCTATTCGGCCCGAACTCCGTCCGCTCAAGAGCGCCACCGAGTCCAAACGGACTCTTTGGGTGTGACGTTTGTCACAGTTTGGGCACGATTTGGGTGCTTGAGCGGGGTCGAAATACGTTTGTTACCTTAAGTTTCTTACCCTTGTACGTACAGCGGATAAATTTCCGTGAGAATCCCGGCCGGTCGTTCACCCCAAACCGACTGGCCAGTGACGGTCCATTCGTGGGTCAACAGGAGGAAAAATGAAGGTAAGGAAGGCAGTCCTAACGGGACTCGCTGCAACTGCAGCGGCAAGCCTTGTGCTCGCGGGTTGCTCGTCGTCAGACGACACCGACTCCAGCGCAAACCCCAGCTCATCGACGGACGCATCAGGCGACGCGATGGCGAGCGGCGGAGTAATCCGCACCAACGGCTCCGAGCCACAGAACCCGCTGATCCCCACGGCGACGAACGAGACCGGCGGCGGCAAGATCCTCGACGCCATGTTCGCTGGCCTGGTTTACTACGACGCGGAAGGCGCAGCGCACAACGACGTCGCTGAGTCGATCACGCAGATTGACCCCACCACGTACCAGATCAAGATCAAGCCCGACCTGACCTTCACCAACGGTGAGCCGGTCAACTCGGAAGCCTTCATCGGTGCATGGCAGTACGGAGCGCTGCTCAGCAACGCTCAGAACTCGAGCTACTTCTTCGAGGACATCGAGGGCTTCAGCTACGAAGAGGAGAGCCCGCTTACCGGTCTCACCGCTGTCGACGACCTGACCTTCGACGTCAAGTTGAACAAGGAGGCTTCGGACTTCCCGCAGCGCCTTGGTTACTCGGCGTTCTACCCGCTGCCTGCATCGGCCTTGGACGACATGGAGGCGTTCGGCGCCAACCCCGTCGGAAATGGCCCCTACATGCTCGCTGGCGCGGACGCATGGCAGCACAACGTTCAGATCGAACTCGTCACGAACCCTGACTACGACGGTGCGCGCAAGCCGGTCAACGATGGTCTGACCATCGTCTTCTATGGCGCGCAGGAAGCGGCTTACGCAGACCTGCTCCAGAACAACGTCGATGTGATCGACGGCATTCCGGACTCCTCGCTGCAGAGCTACCAGGCCGACCTTGGTGACCGCGCTGTGAACCAGCCCGCAGCCATCTTCCAGTCGTTCACCATCGCCCAGGACCTTCCTCACTTCGAAGGCGAAGAGGGTCAGCTACGCCGCGCGGCGCTGTCGATGGCCATCAACCGTGAGGAAATCACGAAGGTCATCTTCAACGACACCCGCACGCCGGCTAGCGACTTCACGTCGCCGGTCATCGATGGTTGGACCGACCAGCTCGACGGCGCGGAGGTTCTCGCGTACAACCCCGATGAGGCAGTCAAGCTCTGGGCCGAGGCAGACGCCATCAGCCCTTGGGATGGCACGTTCCAGATTGCCTACAACGCTGACGGAGGCCACCAGGCTTGGGTCGACGCGGTGAGCAACTCGATCAAGAACACGCTCGGCATCGAAGCGTCGGGCAACCCATACCCGACCTTCGGCGAGTTCCGTACCGACGTTCAGGACCGCACCATCCAGTCTGCCTTCCGTACCGGCTGGCAGGCGGACTACCCGGGTCTGTTCAACTTCCTGGGTCCGATCTACGCGACGGACGCTGGATCCAACGACGGCGACTACTCGAGTGCTGAGTTCGACGGGCTGCTGCAGGAGGGCAACACCTCCGCTGACGCCGCTACCGCGAACGACTTCTTCCAGCAGGCGCAGGAGGTTCTCCTGAAGGACCTTCCCGCGATTCCGCTGTGGTACTCGAACGTCAACGGTGGCTACGCCGAGGGCGTCGACAACGTGCAGTTCGGATGGAACTCCGTCCCGCTGTACTACGAGATCTCCAAGAGCTAGTTGACAAGATGGCCCGTCCCGCCCTACCGGCGGGACGGGCCGTTTTTGTTCCCCGGTAGCCTTGCCCAGCGTCAGGCACGCCCAGTGCGGGTGGCCCGGAACTTGGGACGTTTCGCGACAATTACTCCTAAACGCGGGGTAAAGTCTTTTTAGATTCACCGACCGTTAACCCGACTCAATGTAGAAACGAGGCGCGCACTTGCTGACGTACATCCTCCGTCGCGTGCTGCAGGCCATTCCAGTCTTTTTCGGCACGACCTTCCTGATCTTCTTCATGGTGTTCGCCATGCCGGCGGACCCCATTGCGGGGTTGTCGGGGGACAAGACGCTGAACCCGGCCGTGGCCGACCAACTGCGCGCGCAGTTCCACCTCGACCAGCCGTTCATCGTTCAGTACTTCCTTTACATGAAGGACTTCTTCTCGGGAAACCTGGGAGTCACCTTCTCAGGCCAATCAGTCAATGACGTCTTTGCGGCAGCTTTCCCGGTGACCTTGCAGCTGGTCGTCATGGCCGTGGTTCTCGAGTTCTTCCTCGCGGTTTTCTTCGGGCTCTTCTCGGGACTGCGCAAGGGCAAGCTCTTTGACAACATGAGCCTGGTGTTCGCGCTGGTCCTTAGCTCGATTCCGGTCTTCGTCGCGATGTTCCTCGCGCAGTTCTTCATCGCGTACAAGCTTGGCTGGGCTCCAGTGACGGTGGGGGCGAACGCGACACTGAGTTCGATGTTGTTGCCCGCCATCGTGATCGCGCTCACGGTGTACGTGACCGGAATGCGACTGATGCGAGGTTCCGTCATCGAGGCCCGTCAGGGTGACTACGTCCGGACCGCGTACGCGAAGGGACTGACCCACAAGCGGATCATTCCCGTGCACATCGCACGCAACTCGCTCATCCCGGTGATCACTAACTCGGCGGCGAGCTTTGGCGCACTCATCGCGGGAACCACCATCACCGAATCTATCTTCAACATTCCCGGCGTAGGCAACGTGCTCTTCAAAGCCATCCAGAACAGTGAAGTGCCCACCGTGGTGTCGTTCGTCACGATCCTGACGATCATCTATGTGGTCGTCAACATCCTCGTCGACCTCTTATATGCCGTCCTCGACCCAAGGATTCGCTATGTCTAACCGTGAACCCGAGCACTACGTCGCGCCAGTCGAAGACGTGACCGTCGACGTCGACGCGGTCAAGCTCAAGGAGCGCAAGAGCAACCTGTGGCTCGACGCCTGGCGCGACCTGCGTCGACGTCCACTGTTCTACGCTGCCGTGATCGTGGTGCTGATCGTCACTCTCATGGCGTTGTTCCCGAACCTATTCACCAGCGTGCCGCCGGACAAGGAATGCCTGCTTGCCAACAGCGACGGGTCGCCGACGGCCGGTCACCCGCTGGGCTTCACTCGACAGGGCTGCGACATCTACTCGCGGGTGGTGTGGGGAGCTAGGACATCCCTCTCCGTCGGAATCCTCGTGGTGCTCATCACGGCTGTGATCGGGATCCCGATGGGCGCGATTGCCGGCTTCTTTGGCGGCAAGCTCGACTCCTTCCTCTCGCGTGTGGGCGACATTTTCTTCTCGATTCCGTACTTCCTCGCGGCGATCGTCGTGATGTCGGTGCTTTCGGCTCACCGGAACGTGCTGACGATCTCACTGGCGATCGGTGGCTTTGCGTGGGCCTCGTTGTCGAGAATCCTGAGAGCGGAAATCCTGCAGGTAAAGAACAGCGACTATGTGATGGCGTCCGAATCCATTGGACGCGGCCGCATGCAGACTCTCCTCAATCACGTGTTGCCCAACTCGCTCACGCCCGTTATCGTGTCGCTGACCATCGCGCTTGGCGCGGCCATGGTGGCGGAGGCTTCGCTGAGCTTCCTCGGCATCGGCCTTCCTGCCGACGTCATGTCGTGGGGTAGAGACATCTCCGAGGCGGGTGTGTCCATTCGCACCGCACCCATGTCGCTCGTCTGGCCTTCGCTTGCATTGACCCTCACCGTGCTCGCCTTCATCGTGCTGGGCGAACTCATCCGAGACGCGCTCGACCCGAAGGCGAGGGCACGCCGATGACCGCTCAGAATCTGACCCAGGAGACCGACGTTATTTTGCAAGACGACCGCAACGTCGACCCCAACAAGCCCCTCGTCGAGATTCGCGACTTGGAAATTGGTTTCACCACCCAAGGTGGCGAGGTGAAGGCGCTCAAGGGCGTCTCGTTCGACATCTTCCCCGGCGAGACCGTAGCGATCGTGGGGGAGTCCGGTTCGGGTAAGTCCACGACCGCGCACGGCATCATCAACCTGCTTCCGGAGAACGGCAAGATCACAGGTGGCAGTGTGAAATTCGAGGGCAAGGACCTCACCACTGCCAAGAAGTCCGATTTGTACAAGGTGCGCGGCCGCGACATCGGCTTTGTGCCCCAGGACCCGATGTCCAACCTCAACCCGGTGTGGTCCGTGGGCTTCCAGGTGCGCGAGGCGATCAAGGCCAACGGCATCGCCTCCGGCAAGAAGGAAGTCAACGAACGCGCGATCCAGGTACTCAAGGAGGCCGGGCTCGGCGACGCAGAGCGGCGCATGGCCCAGTACCCGCACCAGTTCTCCGGGGGCATGCGCCAGCGCGTGCTGATCGGCATCGGCCTGGCCGCGAACCCCAAGTTGCTGATCGCCGACGAGCCCACGTCGGCTCTGGACGTGACCGTGCAGCGCGTGATCCTCGACCACCTCGAGGCTCTCACCAAGGAGCGCAACACTGCGTTGCTGCTCATCACCCACGACCTGGGTCTCGCGGCGGAACGCGCGACCAAGTTGATCGTGATGTACCAGGGCAAGATCGTTGAGGCGGGTCCGAGTCGCAAGATTCTGCAGGATCCGCAGCACCCGTACACCAAGCGCCTGATCGAGTCGGCTCCGTCGCTGGCCTCGCAGCGCATTTCCGGCGTCAAGGCCGCGCAGGAGGCAGCTTCCGATGACGCTGTCGATGTGGCCGCGATTGCCGCTAGGCACAGGGACGCTGCGGCCAGGCAGGATGCGGAGCCGGTGATCGAGGTGAAGGACCTGACGAAGGTCTACTCGATTCGCAAGGGAAACTTCAAGTCCGAGCCGCTCACGGCCGTGGACAGCATCTCGTTCAGCATCCCCAAGGGCACCACGTTGGCGCTCGTGGGCGAGTCGGGTTCGGGTAAGACCACCGCGGCCAAGATGGTGCTGGGCCTGGAGAAGCCCACCAGCGGCGAGATCATCTTGGACGGCACGAGCCTGACCAAGATCTCGTCGAAGGACCTCTTCAACATCCGCCGCAAGATGCAGCCGGTCTTCCAGGACCCCTACGGCTCACTGGACCCCCAGCGTTCCATTGGCGCGATCATCGGCGAGCCGCTCAAGGTTCACAAGGTGGGCGACAACGCCTCGCGCCGCGCCCGCATCATGGAGCTCCTCGACCAGGTTTCCATGCCGGCTGAGGTGGCGGACCGCTACCCCAACGAGTTGTCGGGCGGTCAGCGTCAGCGCGTGGCGATAGCCCGTGCTCTTGCGCTCAAGCCGGAGATCGTGGTGCTTGACGAGGCGGTATCCGCCCTGGACGTGCTCGTCCAGGCGCAGATTCTGCAGCTGCTCGCGGACCTTCAGTCGGAGCTTGGCCTGACCTACCTGTTCATCACTCACGACCTCGCCGTCGTGCGTGTGGTGGCCGACGAGATCGCGGTCATGGAGCAGGGCAAGATCGTGGAGTCAGGCACTGCGGATCAGATCTTCAGCAACGCTCAGACCCCGTACACCCAGCGACTACTCGAGGCCATTCCGGGCTCGGGCATCGATTGGGGCAACATTTAGCGGCACGCGCTAGAGGCTTAGCACCAGGAGTGCGAGCCCGGCGGTCAGCACCGCAATCGACAGCCAGTTGGGTCGGCGAGTAATCGCCTTCCCGCTGGCTGTCGCCGTTTGTGGCGCCTGGAGGTTGTCGTTCGCCGATGCCACGGCCGAGTGGTCCCCGCCGGCGGCCGATGCATCGGCCGGGGTCGCGTGGGTGGTCGTGGCTTTTTTCCACGCTTGGTAGGCGTCGTCGACGAGGTGCGCCGCCACGCCGGAGGACGTCGCGGTGGAGGTCCCTGGGCCGTCCGAGTAGATCAGCGTGGCGATCTCTGGGTCCCACTCGGCTTCGCTCTTCTTGACCGAGCGGGACTTCATGGCCCCGGGGGCGGGCGCCGCGAAAGCGGAAGACTTGGATGCATCGTCCGCGTGCAATTCGAGAGCCCAGCGGGTGCTGATCGACGCGAGGCGTGAGAAGGGCACGGTGGCGGTCGTCAGCACGTTGACGAGTTCGGCGCGGTCCTCGTAGACGTCGACGCTGGGCCGGAAGTACGCGGCGTAGGCGAGTGCCGCGAAGATGGCCATGATGCCGAAGACCGGGCGGGCCTGATACCAGCCGCCGCCAATCAGTACCACGAGCGAGATCAGGGCGCACATCCCCATGACGATGCTTGAGTAGACGATTGAAGAGCGCGCGCGAAACCGAGTCATGGGCTAATCGTGCCACGGGGCGCCGGCGTGCAACTAGACTTAACTCCCGTGGCTCTAACTATCGGAATCGTCGGACTGCCCAACGTTGGCAAGTCCACCATGTTCAATGCGCTGACCCGTGCGGGGGTGCTCGCTGCGAACTACCCCTTCGCGACTATCGAGCCCAACGTCGGAGTGGTCTCTCTTCCGGACTCGCGGCTGGCTAAACTCGCCGAAGTCTTCGGATCGCAGAAGCTGCTCCCGGCTACCGTGTCGTTCGTCGACATCGCCGGGATCGTGAAGGGCGCCTCCGTGGGCGAGGGGCTCGGTAACGCGTTCCTCGCGAACATCCGCGAGGCCGACGCGATCTGCCAGGTCACCCGCGCCTTCGCGGACCCGGACGTGGTGCACGTGGACGGCAAGGTGGACGCGGCCTCGGACATCGAGACCATCAACACCGAGCTGATCCTCGCGGACCTGCAGACCATCGAGAAGGTCATCCCGCGCATCGAGAAGGACGTCAAGATCAAGAAGGCGGAGCCCGGCTACCTCGCCGCGGTGCTCAAGGCCCAGGAGATCCTCAACGAGGGCAAGGCGCTCAGCGCCGGGGCCAAGGACGCGAAGCTCGACCTCGCGGAGATCAAGGACCTCTCCCTGCTCACCGCCAAGCCATTTATCTACGTGTTCAACACGGACGATGCGGGGCTACTGGACACCGAGATGAAGGCCGCGCTGTCGGCCCAGGTGGCGCCCGCCGAGGCGATCTTCCTCGACGCCCAGTTCGAGTCCGAGCTCGTCGACCTGACCGAGGACGAGGCAGCCGAGATGCTCGCCGACTCCGGTCAGGAAGAGGCTGGCCTGGACCAGCTCGCGCGCGTCGGATTCGACACGCTGGGCCTGCAGACGTACCTCACGGCCGGCCCCAAGGAGTCGCGCGCCTGGACCATCCACAAGGGTTGGACCGCGCCGCAGGCCGCGGGAGTCATCCACACCGACTTTGAGAAGGGCTTCATCAAGGCCGAGGTCGTGGCTTTCGATGACCTCATGGAGTTCGGCTCCATGGCCGATGCGAAGGCCGCGGGCAAGGTGCGCATCGAGGGCAAGGACTACGTGATGCACGACGGCGACGTGGTGGAGTTCCGCTTCAACGTTTAGTGCGGCTAGACCGCGAGGTTTGGCTACTGCCCTGGACGGTTAGGAATATCGGCATCCCACATCAGGTCTGCTCCCTCATTGAGGGGGAGAGCTTCGATACCAGGGTCCTGGACTAAAGCCGCTACCAGTTCGTGGCTGCCGGCGACCACTGTGGAGTCGAAGTCGATTTCGGTCACCATGACCCAGCTTCGGTCCGCCGGCCAAAGGATGCTCGGAGACTGCGGGAATTGCGGGGAACGGTGCCAAGGCACCTGATTCACCCAACTCTGCTGGCGGTAGAACTGTGGTGCAGAGTCGAAGAGGTAGTAGGTGCGACCCGGCAACTCGAGTGTTCCTCCGTTGACCATCTCAGCCGGAAGCAGGCCCGAACCAGGTTTGCTTTTTCGCCTGAAGAATCGGGAGGGGCGTTTCACTGATGTTCCGCCATCTGAAAGTGTGAGCTGGGCAAAACCATCGGAACTTGGCAATCCACCCCATCCTTCCCAGATGGCGGACACGCCCTCGTCTGGCGTGGAGGTGTGTTCACACAGCCTCGCGGCCACTGATGCCAAAATGTCTGGTGCGAGGTTGCCGGTGTCGGGTTCCGAGTATCGCCAGCCCGCGCTGTCCAATATTTCCTGCGTGTTCCGTTCCACTCCAACGAGCCGATGGAACTGGGCCAAGGGGTGCATCTCGGTACCGAATGAGCCCGCCACTTCAGACCACCCGACCGCCTGCTCGTCGAGGGGAAAGATGCCCATTCGAGGATGACCGTGCCATGTGCCGGTGTCCTGTGGGCGGTCCCGCAACACCGGATGGAAGATCCTGGCGTAGGCGGGGAAGCCCCTTGGTACGACGGAGTGCATGTCATGCCACACCGTGTCCAGCGAAGGCTTGAGCCACTCGCCGGCGGTGGCATCGGGCATCGCGTCCATGGCGACAGCCTAGCCTCTGGAGTAGGGATGAAACCTGTGTGTGCCAAACGGCGCATCTGCCGCATGGCGTCGGGCTATGTGCACCACAGCCGTGACAAGGGGGCCGCGCTGGGTGCGTGTTCCCGAGGGGAATTTGGCGTGCCGAGGTCGGCCAGCCCCGGCCGTCTCAGCGCCGACCTCATGGTTGAGGTCCTCGACGCGTTGTTGAGCATCTGACAACCAGCCAGTCCCGTCACGGTCGCTCACGCGAGCACCGCGACTAGGGATGTCGTCGGAGATGCGCGACTATGTAAAGCACTCTATCCTTTATCGCCTGTTAAGGATATGATAGTTGCCATAGGGGGTCGCAATGAGCGGTTATCGCATTGATCGCGAGATGCGTGAACTCGGAGATCACGTCAGGGGCTGGCGGATGGTGCTCAACCTGACGGCCCAGCAGGTGTGCGAACGAGCTGACATCTCGCGCCCGACGCTGCGCAAGATCGAATCTGGTGACGGGGGCGTGAGCTTCGGGTCCATGGCCCAGGTCCTCAGAGCACTGGGCCAGCTCGACGGCGTGGTAGCTGCGCTCGACCCGCTGAGCAGTGACATCGGTCGCCTCAGAGCTGAGAGTCTGACAAGGAAACGCGCCCGATGACCACGGTCGAGACGTTCGTCGACCTCGCCGGCCACACTCGCTTCGTCGGCCGTGCCGATTTCACCCGTAGCCGCGGCGCCGTGTCCACCACGTTCCGCTACGACGCTGGCTATCTCGCGGACCGCGAGACCATCAACATCGACCCTTCCCTACGCCTGGTTGAAGGTGCCCAGCACGTCACCGGATTGTTGGCAGCGTTCGCGGACACGGCACCTGATCGATGGGGCCGGAACCTCATCGACAGGGCTGAGCGTGCGGGTGCGCGCGCCGAGGGTCGCCGGCCGCGCTCTCACGACGATGTCGATTACCTTCTCGCGGTCTCGGACAACACACGTCAAGGCGCACTGCGCTTCCGCATGGCCGGTGATGCTGAGTTCGTGGGCGAACCTTCCCGTGTTCCCCAGCAAATCTCGCTGCCTCACCTATTGCATGCCAGCGACCGGCTCTCCGCTGACGCCGAAGCGACCGAGGCGGTCAAAGAACTGCTCAACACCGGCACCACGGGGCTCGGCGGTGCTCGCCCTAAGGCATCTGTGCTGCTCGAAGACGGCTCTCTCGGAATAGCGAAGTTCCCTCACGCCTCCGACGAGTGGGACGTGATCGCCTGGGAGGCCGCGGCGCTAGACCTTCTGGGTGACGCGGGGATCCGTGTCCCTCAGCATGAGCGTGTGCGGGTCGCGGACCGCAGCATCTTGCTGCTGCGACGCTTCGACCGCGACCATCACAGTGCACGCCGCGCGTATGTCTCGGCGATGACGGCCACCGGCTCTCGCGACGGCGATCGACGTGACTACGCGGACATCTTCGCCGCAATGCGCGACATGGCAGACGCCCCTCGTGACGAGTCGCGCGAGCTGTACGACCGAGTGATCGCCTCTGTGGCGCTGGGCAACACTGATGACCACTTGCGCAACCACGGCTTTGTCGCTGTGGGTCCTCGGTGGGCGCTCAGTCCCGCGTTTGACGTGAATCCCAACCCCGACCTCGCCAAGTCCCGGGCAACGTCCATCGCCGGTGCCACCGAGCACGACGACGAGATCGAAGGGCTGCTGTCCTTGGCTGACGACGCTGGTCTAACACTGGATCAGGCACGGCGGCGATTCGCCCACATGGCCGCCGTGATGAAGAACTGGCATGAGAGCGCTGCCCGCCATGGCATCCCCGCGCGTGAGGTGGCGATGATGGCCGACAGTATCGAACCCAGGCTAGAGGCGGTGGCGAAGGCTGGGTCCGCTGGGAGTTGAGGTGCCTCGCGTCTGCTCTAGCGTTGTTTGACTGGCGGCACCTATCGCTCCCGCGCAACCTCGGGATATTTGACCTAGCCGACCGCCCGCACTTGCCAAGAAGTTATTCGGTTACGGAGCGCGGTCGAGTTCCGCTTTAACGTATAGCGGTAATAACGCTCTTCGTTATGCAGTGAGCGCGATCAGATCGTTCGGCAGCAACGACACGGAACGACTGTGGCGGCGTGAGCGGGTGCCCTCTATCGATCCTCGGATCTATTCGGTGGCGTTACGCAAGCTCCGCCACGTGGGATCCGCCGGATCGCTCGATGACCTGCGAATCCCACCCGGACACCGGCTAGAAGCGCTGGAAGGCGATCGGATTGGGCAACAGAGCATCGGGATCGATGACCAGCGGCGGATCTGCTTCGTGTGGACCAGCGCGGGCGCGGCAAAAGTACTCGCCGGCCCGACGATCTTTCGCGTGCCGCGTTTGTCGCCGATGTCGTCGCCGTGATCGAGACACTCGCTCCTCGCCAGCGCGTGACGCTCGTCGGTTAGTCGATGGGTGCCGCACATCGATACCGGAGGTCCTCACCTATTCCGTCACGCCAGGCTGCTCACAAACTCCGTGAGAAGAACACCTAGCGCGCTGAGACCTTCAGTGTGTTGATGGTTCTGGTGATGCGCTCACCGTCTTTCTCGAGGAAGACGATCTCGCCGAACTCGAGATGCGACCAGTCGTCACCCTCGGTCAAGGGCTCGGAGGCGAATATGACACCGGTCGCGTCATCCTCGCCGCTCTCCTCAAAGTCATAGGTCGTTGCGTCGTGTTCGAAGTTGCGCCCCATCAGTAGGTACATCGGTTCGAGGAGCATCGAGAGCGCGAAGTCGTCGCTGTCGGGAGCTGACTTCCGCAGCTCCTTCCAGTCGCCGGCGGGGTTGGTCTCACCCTGGTGACCGAGGCCGACGTTGACACCGATGATGCGGCCGGCCGACACGAGGGCCATCTTCAGCTTGGTCAGCGCGCCGAGGTCGAGGTCCTTCATAGCCTGGGCGATCAGCTCGATGAGCTTCTCGATCGCTCGTTGGACGTCCTCGTTGCTGTCACCCTCGAGCAGCGAGAGGAGTAGCACGTAGATGAACTCGGTGTCCGTGTTCCCGCGCATCTGTTTTAGATACCGATCCTCGCAGTGCTGCAGCAGCTCGCGCTGCAGGAGCTGCCAGTTGGGCAGGTAGCCATTCTGGGCGACGATCCACGGGGTCTCCTCGAAGGAGAACGGGTGGCAGTTCTCGTCGGCCATCACGACCTTCGAGTTGTACGCCGCGGCTCGCACATGCGCCAGCATCGTGCTGGCCTGGAGGCTGGGGATGATCCGACTGGCATTGTCGTCGTAAAAGGCCGCCATAGGTCGGCGGTAGATGAAGGGTTCTTCGGGCTTCAGCAAGTGCTCGCCCCAGATCCCGAATCCCCATCCGGCCAACTGGAGCTCGGGGTGCCGTTCCGGGTCGAGTGCCTGGTTAATCAGGCTGTTCTCTGGCCTGAGTAGGAGGTTCTCCAGGGGTGTCTCAGGACCGAGGTAGGCGAGCACGCGGCACATACGTCTCCTTCGTTGGGCTCCTGCCATCCTATCCTCGTTGCAGGGAGCCGGTGCTGGTCGCGGTGGCGAATCCGCGCCGGTGGCGGTTGCGCCGAGATCGTCTGGGTGAGCGGTCGGCGAACGCCCCCGCCGACAACGGCAAGCACCGCGAGCCGTCAGTTCCGGACCTCCTCATTCCAGCGACGGTGGAGGGTTGACTGTGCTCGCTGTCGACAAGGACTTCGACTTGAACGCCGCGGCAGCCGGCCAGCCATTTGAGACATTGCAGGTCATCTCAACAGCACACTGAAGTTAGTCGGCTACGGAACGTGGTGGAGTTTAGATTTAACGTGTAGTTCTGGTCCCACTTCTGGCGACGAGAAGTTCTAGCCGGGGCGACCTCTCGCATCCACTGGCAGGGACGGCTAGGTGAGACGACGATTTTGGTGTTGTCGCTCGCGACCGTGAACTGTTAGCAGAGATGCGGAGTGTTCGTTTCGGGGGCTGTGAGAATCAGTAGCGGTAGCGGACTTGCAGGATCAGTAGGTCGTTGCCTTCGACTCTGTATACGAGGCGGTGCTCGCTGTCGATCCGCCGCGACCACGCTTCGATCTCGTAACGGAGCTTCTCAGGCTTGCCGATGCCTGTGTACGGGTCGTCGCGGCAGATATCGTCGACGAGTTTGTTGATTCGCTTGAGCATGGCGCGGTCGGCGTTCTGCCAGTGGCAGTAGTCGTCCCACGCCTGAGGGGCGAAGACGATGTTCAAGCGCGATCGAGCTCCTGCGTGACACCGCGACCGGCGCGTAGCGCGTTGTCGGCGTCGCGAAGGCGCTGTGCGTTGGTCGGAGAGCGCAGCAGGTACGCAGTCTCCTGCAGTGCCTCGTACTCGGTCAGCGACATCAAGACGGCCGAGCCACCCTTCGAGGTGATCTCCACGGGAGTCGCGTCGTCGTTGACTTGCTGAATAAGTGGGAAGAGGCTCTTGCGGGCCTCTGATGCGGTGATGGCCATCTCGGCCCCCCTCTGTTGACTGGTACCAGATATGGTACGTGCCGGGGCGGGTTAAGTCAATGGCCGTCTCGACATCTCTCTCGTTGAGGGTCCGGGCCACTCGGCGCGCCCCTGGCAGCCTCGCGGCGCATGGGGCTCGGCTACTTCCCTCAACGAGAAATTGCTTGGTAAGATCCGACTACCTAGGTGTGGAGCGCGGACCCAAAAGGGGGCGTCGAGGTGTCACGGAGAAATCGCCTTGCTGTTGCATTCGCTGTGGCACTCGTCGCATGTGGTGCCACAGCGGCAGGTCTCCACGCGGGGGCTCCGGAAACGCTGAAATGCCAGTTCGAGCAAACCGAGGTAAATGGGCCCGGGCTGGAGCGAGTGGTGTACGTAATGCCAAACTGCGGCTAATTGGTGTGCCTCGTGAACCTAGATCGTGACAGAGCAAACACACAGGCGGAAACTCTCACGCGCCAAGGCGTCGGAGCTGGGCTTCCCGTTGTTGAGAGTCATTCGGTCACGGAACGCGGTCGAGTTCCGCTTCAACGTGTAGGGAGTCCTTGGTTGAGCGTGTCAAATATCCGAGAGTTCGTAACTCGTTCCGTCGTCGACCGACTGGTGTTGATTGTGGTGCTCGCATTCGTCGCGGTGAGCGCGTTGACTGGATGCTCCCCACTTGATCCCGACGACCAACCTGGAGATACTTTTCCCATGAGCGAACTCGTTGTTGAGGTGCACGTGCCCCTTGTCCCCGGGGAGGGCGTGCCGGAGGACGAGTATCAGTACCCATGGATAGACACCGTGTACGACTTCGTCATGGAATTGGACGGCGAGCACGGCGAGATGTACGACGACGGCGAGGAACTCGGTGACGAGTATGTGTTCTTCGTATCTGGTGCCACCGAGGATGAGTTGGTCGGCCTCGCGAGGGAGATCGCAGCGCTGCCCGGCGTACCGGACGGTGTCTTTGCCGTTGTGACGGACAGTGACTCCGAAGAGATGGGCACTGGCCGCGTGGTGAAGCTGTGATCCGGACGTCGATCTAAGTGAGTGGTAGTGCCCAAGGCGGCCGCGGCCGGTGATTTCAGGCTGCGCGTTGGTGAGGTACTCGCCAATGGGCTATCCCCGGCGAAAGACTCTCTCCGGTGCGCGGGTAGTCTCGTTCGATGAGTGCTTCACCACAGTTCACAGTTGCCTTCCACGGTCGCTTCGCCCAGGAGCTTCCGGAATTGGGGACCCCCTGGGAGGCGCAAGCGGTTCGCGATCCGGAGCTGCTGGTTCTCAACGAGCCCCTGGCTGCAGTGATGGGCCTCGACCCATCGGCACTGCAAGGTACTGACGGGCTGCTCCTATTGACCGGCAACCTCCTCCCCGAGGGCGCCGCCCCGGTTGCGCAGGTCTACGCAGGACATCAGTTCGGCCATTACTCTCCTCGGCTAGGTGACGGGCGCGCGTTGCTGTTAGGTGAAATCACCGATGGCGACGGACGACTTCGGGACGTTCACCTGAAGGGATCTGGGCGAACCCCCTTCGCCCGGGGTGGCGATGGTCAAGCGGCAGTGGGGCCGATGCTGCGCGAGTACATTCTCAGCGAGGCCATGCACGCCTTGGGTGTCCCCACCACGCGGTCCCTCGCGGTGACGAGCACGGGGAGGCCCGTTTATCGTGAGACGGAACTCCCGGGAGCTGTGCTGACGCGGGTGGCTAGCAGCCATCTACGCGTTGGGACCTTCCAGTACGCGCGAGCCACAGGCGACACCGAGCTGCTGCGCAGACTCGCAGATCATGCCATCGACCGTCACTACCCAGCTGCGGCAAAGGCCGAGAATCCCTACCTCGAATTGCTCGAGGACGTCGTCACTGCTCAGGCGTCGCTGGTGTCTCAATGGATGCTGGCTGGCTTTGTCCACGGGGTGATGAACACCGACAACATGACCATCTCGGGAGAGACCATCGACTACGGGCCCTGTGCGTTCATGGACGCCTTTGATCCCTCTACGGTCTACAGCTCAATCGACCAGGCAGGGCGTTACGCCTACGGCAACCAGCCAGCCGCGGCCGAGTGGAACCTCGCCCGTCTCGCAGAGGCACTGCTGCCCCTCCTTCACGAGGATGAGCAGCAAGCGGTAGAGATTGCCACCGATGCACTCGAAGGCTTCGCGGCCGATTACGCGGCCGCTTGGTCGAGAGGCGCGAAGGCGAAGCTTGGGCTCGCTCACGACGTCGACAATGTAACCGCGTCCGTCCTCGCGCGGGAGCTGTTGGTATTGCTCGAGGAACACCACGTAGACCTCACGTTGCTCTTCCGCCACCTCGGCGCCGCCGCCTCCGGTTCAGCTGAGCAGGCACGGTCCCTTTTCGGGGACGCGGCAAGTTTCGATGACTGGATGCAGCGCTGGCTGATACTTGGGCCCGACGGCGAGTTGATGAGCCAGGTCAACCCCATCTATATCCCTCGTAACCACCTCGTCGAAGAGGCGCTCGCGTCGGCTACCGAGGGTGATCTCGCCCCCTTGCATCAGCTTCTGAACGCGGTCACCCGCCCCTACGAGGAGCGCCCGGGACTAGAGCGCTATGCCGCGCCGGCTCCCGCCGACTTTGGTGCCTACCGAACCTTCTGTGGAACCTGAAGCCCATCCTCGCAGGCATCTCCGGGGGAACTGAGCGTGGAGGTGAGGGGGCCGCATCGTCGTGGTGTCCACGCTGTGCGCTGCTCTCCGCTCCAGCGCGTGTGATCAGTGCTTAGATGACTAAAGGAAGCTCCACGCGCGGAGCCTCTGACGTTGGAGCCGTGACATGGCAGTCACGGTCAAATCGATAGGGGACACCCGCCGATGAGCATGGAGAGTTCAAACCCTCGCCGCTGGCCCTATTGGCTCGTGGGCGCAGTACTGACGCTCGTTGCGTTGGGGCTGTTCGCGAAGGGATGGTTCGCGATCTCACCGGACGACGTGGCCTATCTCGAGGCTGGAGGTTTGGGTAGCAATGTCCCCGACCCTTGGCCGTGGATCATCGCCGCAGCCGTGACCGCTTGCATGGGATTTGCCCTTCTCCTGAGGAATGAGCTCACGCGCTCCCCGGCGCGCTAGGGACTTCCAACGTGAAGCGGTGAGCGGTCGATCTCGTGGAGCCCAAATGCCGGTCGGATGTTGCAGTGGCATCGGGTGTGAATACTCCGGCACTACCAAGGAGGTAAGCATGGTTGATCGTGAGACTTTCAGTCGCAACTGGATGAAGCTGGTAGTCGGCCCCTTGCTGCTGGTGACCGGAATCGGGGTGATGATCGCATCGGGGTACCGGGCTGACAGTACTGGCGGTATTTCTGATGACGCCGCCGTCGGCGCTTGGGCGTGGTTTTTTGTTGGAGTGCTTGCCGCCGCATGGTCAGGAGTCTTGTGGTTCCAAGAGGCGCCTCGGCAACGTTCCCTGATAGTGGTAGCTGGGTACTTGGCCGCGGTACTGGGCGGGATCGGCTTGGCTCTTTTGTGGTGGGGGGTCGCTGGCTAGCGTCGCGGAGCAGGTGCGTTGACCACATGCGGTGATGAGCCGCAACGACTGGAGATGGGGGAGCGGAATTCGCGTGTCTGGAATATGTCAACTTCCCAGACGACGCGGCGCTTAGGGAAATGAGTCCGGAAACAGCCTTCGGGGTTCCTGACCGCCGAATCGGTTCTGATGGGCGGATACGTGAACTGCAGCTACGACGACAGGGGCGACGAGGCGCGGCCGTGGAACGCCGCGGCGATAGCTGAGCCCTTCGGCGACGGCGCGGCACGCTATTCGGGCTGGCAGCCGTTGCAAGCCAAACGTTGTTTCCTCGTGGCCTTGAGGCCATGTCTCGCGACTCCTGTTGCTCGATAATACGTTCTAACGTATCGTCGGTCTCATGGCTAACGATGAAGAACTACTTGACCTCAAGCGTGAGGTACATGCGCTCACGCTTAGGGTTGCCTCGTTGGAAAGCGGCGGGCCAAAGGGCAAACGGGAACCGCCTGCTTCTCCCGGGTCTGTGGCGCATCCGGGCGACGAACTTTGGGCTCTGGAAGGGCTGAGGGCGAGGTTGCCGGATCATCCTTCCACTGCGGGCGGAGCGGTGATGCTCTTGGGGGCGGTGACGCTGCCCACCGGTGCGCCCGTGGTTTGGCAGCAGTCGGCGGGCAGTGCAGGGATGTTCGAGACGGAATGGAATGATCGCGCATCGGCCCTGGCGGCGCTCGGCCACCCGGTGCGACTGGAGCTGCTTCGGCATGTCCTCTCTGGAATTGATTCCACTGCTGAACTCGCGGCACTAGAAGCGCTGGGCACCACCGGCCAGTTGCATCATCATCTGCGCCAACTGCTGTCATTGGGGTGGCTCAAGCAGGCTGGGCGCGGTAGCTACGAAGTGCCCGCCAGCCGGGTGGTGCCTCTGTTGTCTTGTCTCGTGGCGGTCGGTGGCTAATGGAACTCCTCCTTCGCTATTACCGCGTTCGCGGTGTTGTTTCCCTCGCCGCTATCGCGGCTTTGCTCATTGGCGCTGCGCGCCCACTAGTGCCTGCGGGGGCGCTGAGCGATGTTCTCGCTTTGCTTTCGTTGCTCGGGCTCGTGGTGGCGTTGTCGTTGCTTGCGACGATCCCAATAGCGGTCAGGCACCTTCCGGTACGGGATCAGATCTCAGTGACTTCCCCCGTGACCGGAAGGTGGTTGGCCCTGAATAGTCCGATCGACAAGGTGCCGAGTCACGGTGTCCGAGCCTATGGGCAGGCGTACGCAATCGACGTCGTCTACGACCCAGCAGATCAGCAACGGCCGATGTTCGGCACGGGTGGCGCGATGCGACGGCCAACGGAATACCCCGCGTTCGGTCGGCCCGTGCGGGCCATGATCGACGGCGAAGTGGTGACGGCTCTCGACGCATTGCGGGATCACCGAGCCAGGTCCACCTGGTTGGGCGTGATCTACATGATGGTCGAGGGGGCCTTTCGGGAACTTGGCGGGCCGCGATTCATCATCGGCAACCACATCACTATTCGCAGTGATGACGGCGCCTACGCTCTCGTGGCGCACCTCCAGAGAGGCTCCTCGTTGGTCTCCAAGGGGGAGAGAGTGAGGGCGGGGCAGACCATTGCCGCTTGTGGAAACTCCGGAAATACGAGCGAGCCACATGTGCACGCTCAGTTGATGGACCGCCGCTCGGCGTGGACCGGTCAAGGCGTTCCGATTGTCTTCGCCGGGGTGCAGATCGGAGAATCTAATGATCTCCAGGACGGATTGCCCAGCAACAGCGAATATCTAATCGTCGAGTAGGCACGCTCTGGCCCGCACTTCGGACTGAGCGGTGTCGAGCGGGTCCACGGGTGCGTTTCGCGGGCTCGGGCTCCCTTGGCCGGCACGTATTGACGTGGCGGAGTCCGCCGACGGATCCTGTAGGAATGAGAATTCTCGAGTTCGACGGCGTTTCATTGGCGGTAGACGAGTTCGGCGACGAAGGTTCCCCTCCGGTCTTGCTCATCGCCGGGGCCACTCAATCCATGGATTGGTGGACACCGGACTTTTGCGAACTCGTCGCGGCGGAAGGGCTCTACGTCATCCGTTACGACCAGCGGGATACTGGGCAGTCGACGTTAAGCACGCCAGGCAGTCCGGAATACACGGGCGCAGAATTGGCGAATGATCCTATTCGAATCCTTGATGCGCTCGGCGTCAACGCGGCGCACCTCGTGGGGCTGTCGATGGGTGGCGGTATCGCCCAGTACCTTGGCGCCCACTCGCCCTCACGTGTTCGAACGCTCACGCTCATCGAGTCGTCACCGATCGGAGGAGGTGCGGGTGTACTGCCACCGCCTGACTCGACCCTGGCCACAGCCGAGAGCGAGCTCCCCTCAGTCGTCGACTGGACCGACTGCGCAGCAGTCGTCGCCTACCGCGTCGAGGCGGAGCGTCCCTATAGCGGCTCGCTCGGCTTTGATGAAGACCGCGTGCGTGCCATCGCGGCTGTCGAGTTCGGTCGCACCAATAGCATGGAGTCTTCGATGCGGAATCATTTCGTTGTTGCGGACGACGTCAACGCGGAAATTTCTGCGATCACGATGCCGACCCTCGTCATCCACGGAGACTCGGACCCGCTCTTTGCTCTGCCGCACGGGGAGGCGCTCGCTCGCCTCATTCCTCGGGCTACGCTGCTGCGGGTCGGCGGAATGGGGCACGAGGCGCCGCCGCCGCAGGTGTGGGACAGCGTCGTTCCGGCGCTTGTCGACCACGTGCTGGGACATGGCTGAGGAATCTCATTGTGCACGACAGGCGACCATCTGTTAGCTGGGACGGTCGACTCGTTCCGCACTCCCTCGAGACGTGGCACTCGCAATAGGTCAGCGGGTACTGTATGGTCATCGCATGCTGACCATTAACTCTCGCATCGACGTCATGAACCGGATCGGTCGAGCCCTGGCCGATCCCTCGCGTGCACGGATTCTACTGTCACTCCTGGCCGGCCCTGGCTACACCTCTCAGTTGGCTCGGGACCTGGATCTCACGCGCAGTAACGTGTCGAACCACCTGTCCTGTTTACGGGGATGCGGAATAGTGGTCGCCGAGGCCGAGGGTAGACAGACTCGATACGAAATTGCGGATCCGCACATTGCCAAGGCACTGAATGCGCTCATCGACGTCACTCTGGCTGTTGACGAGGAGGCCTCCTGCGGCGATCCGAGTTGTTCGCTGGTGGGCTGCTGCGACACCACGGCAGCGCTGTGACGGTCACGACGGAGCACCCTGAGCGTCAGGCCGTTTTACGCCGACGCATCCGGATCGTGGTGGCAATTACGATCACCTGGAACGTCATCGAGGCCGTCATCGCCCTCGCCGCGGGCAAGGCCGCCTCGTCGGCGGCGCTGATCGGTTTCGGCCTGGACTCCATCGTGGAGGTGCTGTCGGCGGCTGCCGTGGCCTGGCAGTTCGCCGCCCCGGACCCGCAGAAGAGGGAGAAGGTCGCGCTGCGCGTCATCGCGGTGTCGTTCTTCGCGCTGGCGGCTTATGTAAGTGTGGACGCGGTCCTGTCGTTGACGGGATTGCGTGAGCCGGAGCATTCCTCGGTGGGCATCGTACTTGCCGCGCTGAGCCTGGCTGTGATGCCGTTTCTCAGTTGGTTCGAGCGACGTACTGGCCGCGAACTCGGGTCGGCCTCCGCGATTGCGGACTCGAAGCAGACACTGATCTGCGCCTATCTCAGCGCCGCGCTGCTGGTGGGGCTATTGCTGAACAGCCTGCTCGGCTGGGCATGGGCGGACTCGGTCGCGGCGCTCGTCATCGCGGTCTTCGCTGTTCGCGAGGGCCGCGAAGCCTGGCGAGGGAATGCTTGCTGCGCCACGCCTGTGGCGACGCTCACAGGTGAGGGCGTCAGCGAGCCCTGCGCGGACGACTGCTGCTCGGCCCACTGACAGCTACGGAGTCCGCCTGCGCTGCTTGGCGGGACTCCGTAGCTAGCGCGAAGCCGATGAGCCTCGACACGGTCCGGATCACGGCGTAGCGGTCGGCCACTGCAGCGCCGATGCGCTCCAGAAGTCCCGGGGGCTCTGGTCGATCGGGTCGGTAAAGCGCAGGCGACGGGCCACGAGTTGCAACGGCGCGCTGAAGTCGTCCGGCGCGACGTCCATGACGCAGGGGTAGAGCGAGTCGCCCAGAATTGGCAGCCCCAAGTTAGACATCTGCAGGCGCAGCTGATGGTTCTTGCCAGTGACGGGGGAGAGCCGGTACCGCGCGAACTGTCCGCGAACCTCCACAATTTCCACGAAAGTCTTTGCGTTGGGTTCTCCCGGCACGAGCTCGGCCTGAAGGCTGCCCCGCCGTTTCTCGATGCGACCGACGAGTGTGCGGGGGAACTCGAGCGACGGGTCGAAGGGGGCCAGAGCCTCGTAGGTCTTGAGCGCGCTGTGCGACTGGAAGACCCCGGCGTATGCGCCGCGGTACTCGCGCCGGGCGCTGAACAGGAGGACGCCGGCGGTGAGGCGGTCCAGCCGATGCGCGGGGGCCAACTCCGGCAAGTCCAACAAAAGGCGCGCCTTGACCAGCGCGGTTTCCTGCACGTGGATCCCGCGAGGGGTGGTGGCCATGAAGTGAGGCTTGTCGATCGCCACGAAGCGCTCGTTGACCTCAAGGATCTTGATGAGGAAAGGCACCGCCGTCTCCGGCTCCAGCGGCCGGTGGAACCACACGAACGTGTGGGGTCGGTACTCCTCGTCCCCCACCCAGGCGCGCCCCGCCTGGTCGACGAACTCGCCGGCGTCAAGCATCTGGGCGACGAGCGCCTTGGCGGGCAGGCGGGCCAGGAGGAAGTCACGCATCGTCGCCCACTGCGGCGCATCGTCCGCGTTAAAGTCTGGGGTGCGCAGCCACGCTGCGTCGAGTCCGTGGCGCTGGGGAAGCGGGGAGCGCGGCGGCATCAGACGGCCGCGCCGTCCAGGAAAGGGGTCACGATGAGCATCGTACGGCCGGTGCGGGCCCGGCCGACGCATCGGGCCTGCAGGCACACGGCTCGATGCGTCACGGCATTACGCCGCTACGCCGCTACGGCAGTGTCTCGCAGGCCTTGCCGTCGCCGTCGGCGTCGAGCCGCGCAAAGTCGCCGTATGCCGGGTAGTACTTGAGGAACCAGGCCTGGGCTTGGGCGTGCGTGGCGAAGTCCGCGCAGTCCCTGTCCGCAGGCAATGACGGGGTGGAGGGAGCGGAGGGCTTTGGCGGTGAGCAATTGGTCGACGTCAGCGGAGTCCCCTTGCCGGTGTCGTACCGGTAGACGAACGCGGCCATGGCTTCGCGAGTGATGGCGTCGGTCGGCTTGAACTCGCGGCATCCGTAACCCGCGTCGTATCCGGTGGTAATGCCCTCGTTCGCGAGCCAGTCGATCTCGTCGTAGAACTTCGCTGATCGCGACACGTCTGTGAACAGGACGCTATCGCCACGCCAGTTGGTGTCGCCGGCGGCACGGTTGAGGAACGCAGCCATGGCCTCGCGAGAAATGGCGATGTCCGGACGGAAAGTGCCGTCCGCCCAGCCAGTCGAGATGCCGGTCTTCGCGAGCCACACGATTTCCTTGTAGAACTTGTCGGAACTCTTGACGTCCTTGAAGGGTGACTTAGACGGGAGGCTCACCTTGGGGGATCCCTCGAGGCGGTACAGGAAAGCGGCGAAGGCCTCCCTGGTGACCGCCGACTTGGGCCGGAAGGTGCCGTCCGAGTACCCGGTCGTGATGCCCTGGGCCGAGAGCCATGAGATCTCGGTGCGGAACTGGTGTGACGACGGAACGTCGCTGAACTTCTTGCCTGCCGCGCTGGCGGGAGGCATCGCAATGAGGCTTGCCATGACGGCAAGCACGATGGCTACGAGAGCACCGCGCGCGAACTTAAGGTGTTGCGGGCGGGCGTGGGTGAGCGCAGGCATATTCATTCGATTCCCTCAGGCTGGTTGTTCTCCACCGCTCAGCTGCGGCAGCGGTGTGAGTCTAGCAGGGAGTATCGCAGGAATGCCTGGTATTCGGCCGATGCGGTGCCCGCCGCGGCGGTGCCGGGCAAGCAGCGCGTGCTGCTTGGGGGAAGCGCCGCCAAGAGGATTTGCCGGCGCAGCCGAGTCTCAGTGACTCACGCCGAAGGCGGCCCCGATGGTGGAGTCGTCGGACAGTGCTCCCAGGATGCACGCCGCCAGATCGCCCCGCGTGACGGCGCCTTGCAGTTTGCCCTCCTCGCCAACCCTCAGCGCGGTCCACGTTCCCGTGGATTCCTTGTCCGTGAGGCTGGTTGGCCGGAGAATCGTCCAGTCGAGCCGCGAGCTCATGACCGCTGACTCCTGCTCGTTGTGGTCGGCCAGGGCCTTAGCCAGCAGCAGCTTGACGACGGGGCGCGCGAGCGCAGACAGTTGAGAGTCAGAGTCTCCCGCTCCCAGCGACGATTGGATGACGAGCCTGCTGACGCCGGCCGCTTCCATGGCTTCAATGACCGTCTTGGTGACGGCCGTCCGCTGGTGCGCCGCTGCCTTTGCGCCGCCTACCGTGACGACCACGGCATCGGCTCCCGTGACGGCCTCGACGACGACGGCGGGGTGCGTGGCGTCGCCTGCGATTGCCCGCGCGCCGTCGGGGGCGCCGCCCGAACGCGAGAGCACGGTGACCTCGTGACCCGCCTCAAGGGCGAGAGTCGCGACGCGGGCTCCGGTTCCCTTTGAGCCGCCGATGATGGTGATCTTCACTGGGTCCTCCCGATGCTGCGTGGCGATGAATTGCACTGCTGGATTTCATCCTAGGCCAGCGCCTACGGGGAGATTACGGGGTGAGCGCGTGCGGGTAGACCGCCTCGCGGCCCTGGAAACTCAGGATGTCCGCATTCTTGATCACTCCGCCGTTGATCTCTATTGCGCGAGAGATGGTGGAGTCCTTCGCCCAGGCGGAGGGTCCCTCCAGGACCGTGCGTAGAAACGGAAGAATCGCCGCGCTGATCTCCCACGTGGCCGAGTTCCACAGGTACGACGGGGTGTGGTCGACGGCGTAGTAGTAGACGCCCTGGCCGACGGTGAACATCGGCTCGTCGAAGGTCGTTGGCTTGGCCCAGTCGAAGCCCATTGCCTCGTCGCACGATACGTCGACGATCAGGCTTCCCGGCGAGAACAGTTCCAGATCCTCGGTGCGCACGTAGGTGATGGGTGCGGTCACGTCCTGAAGCGTGCAGTTCACCACGATGTCGTGCGAGGCCAGGAACTCGGGGAGCAACACCTTGCCGTCCTCCGTGAGGACTTCGCTGAGGTACGCAGCGCCCCCGTCGGTGTTGAGCTGCGTGATGTTCGCAGAGTGCATCGGCGACCCGACGGCGGCGACTCCGCGTTGCGTGAGGACCTGGATGTCGTAGATCCCCTGCGCCTTGAGCGCGGTGACCGCGCCGCGAGCAGTCGCGCCAAACCCGATCACCGCAGCGCTCAGTCGTGGTCCGTAGATGCCGGTCAATCCGGTCAGACTCATGGCGTGCATCACGGAGCAGTAGCCGGCGAGCTCGTTGTTCTGGTGGAACACGTGCAGGTTAAAGTCGCCGCCGGAGGTCCAGTGATTCATCGCCTCGAAGGCGATCAGCGTGAGCCGATTGTCGATCGCCGTCTGCGTCACCGCGGGATCCTGCACGCAGTGCGGCCATCCCCAGAGGACGCGGCCGGCGGGAAGTTCGGCCACGTCGGCGGCTTGCGGCTTGGGCAGCAGCAGCACATCGGCGTCCGCGATCACCGCGGAGCGCTCCGCGACCCTACCCACGCGCGCCTCGACGTAGCCGGGCGCTAGTTGAAACTCGGCGCCGTACCCCCGCTCGACGATCATGCGCGCCCGCACATCCGCATCGATCCGGTCCAGGTGGTGGGGGTGAATGGGTAGCCGGTGCTCGTTCTCCATGGAGGAGTTCGCGAGCAGGCCCAGTGTGAGTAGGCCGCTTTCACCCGACGGAATGTCCGTCGGCGAGGTGGGAGTGGCAAAGGAAGAATGATTCGTGCCGGACATCCGGACTCCCGCTATTGGGGAACCAGAAGTAGCTCCTTCGCTGAGTGTACGCCGCGCTCACCCGGCCAGCATTTGGTCCGTATAGCGAGCGCCAGCGCGGCGCCGGCCGAGGGGGTTCCGGGAGCGAAACTACGACACATCGGCGGGGGAGATCTCTATGGTGGTGTCGGCGACAACGGAGGGCAAGGTCCCTGTGTAGTGGCCCGATTCGTCCAACCCCTTTCCCGAGACCTGGCTGAACCACACCTGGGCCACCACCATGCTCCCCAGGGTGATTGCGACGATCGCCATCGTCGCGCCAAAGAGCGCGTTCACGGCAGCGCGCTCGCGGTGGCGTCGCAGGTACGCGTAGACCAAGGCGGATATGGCGATGACCGCGACCGTGAGAAAGACCTGCGCGCTCGGGCCGAGCGTGAGGTTGACGCACATCGGCGCGGAGTCGGTAGGGGCGCCCGCGGCATCGATGTACTCGCCGCTGGCGTTGGCGCCTCCAAGGCACCAGCTTCTACTTGCCGTGGTGCCAGCCGCGTAGAACACCGTGCACATGACTGTTGCCCAGAACAGCCATCCCGCTCGTGAACGGACCAGCGGGGATGTCCGGGGTGCATTCTCGATTTCCGTGGTTCCATCTGTCATTGCGTGAATCTCCGTTCCACATGAACCGTCGCGGGTGAGGGTGACACTGCCGGGGTGGGGTTCGGTCAACTAGCGAGGCACCGCGACCGTGACGGTCTCGCCGCCGAAGCCGTTCGCCTGATCGCGACCCTCGACCACTACCTCGTCGATCTCAGCAGGAATGGTGAAGGCGCTGCTCGTGCGCGTGAAGGGCTGCTCGCTGGCGTGGTCGTGGCCCAGTTGGTGCTCGGCCAGCACCTCGCCGCTTGGCGACAGGACCCGCCACCCGTCCGCGTAGCGATCGGCGGTGTCGTACGGGGACGAGATGGTGACCGCGACGGTGAAGCCATCCCCGCTGGGGCTGAGCTCCGCCGCGAGGACATCGGGAAACTGTTGCTCGGCGGCGGTGGCGTTGTCGGGATCGGCCGTGGTGCTCGAGGAGGGTATGCCGCTGGGGGACGGCGCTGAGACCGTGCTCTGGGCCTCCGTCGAGGGCTGGGAACAGGCGGCTAATAGACCCAGGCTGAGCCCGATCACGGCCGCGGAAAACACTTGACGTCTCATGCTTCCTGACGCTACCAGCCTCCCTCGGTGACGGTCGCGGCGCATCGCTAAGCGAACCCGTGTGGGGTCGCCACCACAACTAGCGGCAGCCAACGGGCGCGATAAAACCGGGCAAGCCCAGGAGTAGATTGGTTGCTGCGCAGCCAGCGCCCCGACCTGAAAGTGACCCCATGCCTGACGCTTTGCCGCTCTGCCCCGCCTGCTCCAGTGACCTCGCCTACGAGATGGGTGCCCTGTTGGTGTGCCCGATGTGCGGGCACGAGTGGTCGCCGAGCGAGGCCGATGCTGCGGCCGCGGCCGAGCAGGAGGCGTCCGTCATCAAGGATGCGTTCGGCACGCCCCTCGCCGATGGCGACACCGTGAGCATCGTCAAGGACCTCAAGGTCAAGGGCAGCCCCACGTCGATCAAGGTCGGCACGAAGGTGCGCAACATCCGCCTCGTCGACGGCGTTGGCGACCACGACATCGACTGCAAGGTGGATGGCTTCGGTCAGATGCAGCTCAAGTCCAGCGTGGTCAAGAAGGTCTAGCCACCCGTTTTCCGACGGTGATCGTGTTGCCGATCACCGTCGGAAAGTACGGATAAACAAACAGCGGCGCGAGCACGCTACCTGCGCTGCGGTGTCCGCCGGGCCTTACGCGATCGGGCCCACCGGGATAGCGACGCTCGCTGCACCAGCGGCGTCCTTGTCCGTCAGCCCCGTAATGACGGGTTCCTTCGACTTGAACCAGTCGAGGAAGAAGAGGATCGCGCCGAACACTACGAGGTACGACAGCAGCACGATGAGCGGCTGCGTGGTGCCGTTGCCGCCAAAGTAGATGGTGTTCCTCAGCAGCAGGAAGTCGTTGCGGGGCGGCAGGTACGTACCAACCTGGTTCCAGAAGCCGGTCAGGTAGGCGGCGCCGTTTGATCCGCCCGACGAGGGGTTGCCGAACTGCAGAATGACAATCAAGGTAACGACCACCCCCAGGGGTCCCAAGACCCGTCTGAGCACCGCGGTGAAGGTCGCCACCACCAGGATGATGAGAGTCATGATCGCCCACGCGATAAGGAACGAGTTGGTGGGAATGCCCTGGAGCCAGAAGGTGACGGCCGAGGAGACCATGAGCGCGGTGACCACCGAGAATCCGATGAGCCACAGCCCGCGCCAGCGCCCGGAGGCGGAACCCACCGTGTTGGTAAGCATCGAAGCGGACATGTAGCCGGCAACGAGGAGCGCCGTCAACGTGGTGGCCAGCACCAGCGCGTACGGGTCCTTGGGGGCGAGCGCGGTCGGGGTGACCGCCTTCACGGTGATCGTTTCGCCGGACGCGGTTGCCGCGGCCTTGATCTGGTTGGCGAGGTCCAGCGGCGCGATGTCGCTCAGCGTCGGCACGACCATCAGTTCCGCGGGAGAGCTGGTGGAGATAAAAGCCCCGTAGATCTCGCCGCGGTCGATGGCGTCCGTGGCCGCCTGCTCGTCGGAATAGGTGATGACGTCGAGTGAGAGCAGTGGGCCCTGTGCGGCATCAATGATGTCGGATGAGCCGACAACTCCGAACGGCATGTTGAGGGCGATGGGCTCGTGACCCGAACTCGTGTAGTTGAGCGCGAAGAACCCGGTCAGGATGAACGCGAGCACGGCGGGAACGAGGACGACCTTGCGGTCGTAACCGCCAGACTTCGGCGCGGCCGCGGGGGCATCCGCAGCAGCGGGGGCCGAAGCGTCCGCGTCCACAGCCGTGGTGGTCACCGCGGAATCGTCGGCGTCCAAGGTCGCGCTAGCAGCAATCGCGGCAGCCGTGTCGCGGCGAGTCTTGACGAGGATGATGGCCAGGCCGAGCACCGCGTACAGGGACAGCACCGCGATGGGCAAGATGATGTTATTGCCGCCGAAGTACAGGATGTTGCGGTAGAGCTCGACCGCGTGGCGCGGCGGGAACAGGTTGCCGAGCGCCTGCCAGTAGGTGGGCAGCAGCGCGATGCCACCGCCGCCAGCCCCCGCTCCGCCGATGATGATGAAGAGCAGGGCCGCAAGAAGGGATCCGGCAGAGCCGAAGATTGCTTGCAGCGCCACCGCCGAGAAGCCGACCGCGAGGGCGACAAGGAAGAAGGCGGGAATCAGCGCAAGAGTGTCCGACACCGGAATCGCGTTGAGCACTGGGGCTGCGATCACCCAGGTCGTGACGGCGATCATCGCGGAGAAGCCAACAATGTAGGCGATACGGCGTTGGGTCGTTGCCGACTTGGTGGCCGAGTAAAGCAGCGATGCGATCAGGTAGCCAGCCATCAGGGTGGGCAGCAGAAGCAGACCGACCATGCCGCCGGTCCGGTCCGCCAGGGGTAGCGGGGCTATAGCGGTGGTGGTGAACTCCTGGCTCACGCTCTGGGCAGCCTTCTCGAACCCGGCCACCACCAGGATCTCGCCGAAGAAGCTCTTGGCGGGGACCGTGATCAAGGTGTCGGAGTCGGTACCAACGATGTAGCCGCCGTAGAGGTCGCCTCGCTCGGCGGCGGCCTTCAGATCGGACTCGCTGTCGTACGTGATGATGTCGAGGTCGTAGTCCTTCTGCACCGCTTCCACGACGGGAGAGGACTCCGTGATGCCGAAAGGCATGTCGCGCGGGAAGAGTAGTTGGACGGCGCTGACGAGGGCCACGGCGAAGATGGTGATCAGGACGGCGACGACGCCGAGCGCGATCATGGGCTTCTTAATCATTAGGTGGACCTCTCCAGTATTTTTCACGATTCTAGCGACACAGAGGGCGTTGGGGGGTGCCTCGACAATTGTCGTGGTCTCCGGGGCGGAGACTGGCCCGTACGCCCCGGCCAGGGGGTCGAGCTGCCGGTCGTTGGCGAGCGTGTGCTCGGCTTACTTGCGCCATTCGGCCGAACGGGTCGCTACGGTCAGAATGTAGACGTGTTGCGCTGCAACGAAGAACGGCGCCTTACCCCCCCCCGTCAGTGGAGGGCAAAGCGCCGTTCTCGTCTTCTTTTTACTGGTGCGTCGAGCGACGGCTCCTGATGAGCACAAAGCCGCCGGCCACCAGCGCGAACGCGATGACGGCCAGACCGCCAGTCGCGGCGCCGGTCTCGGCCAGTTCGGCGCTGCTACCGCTATCGGTCTCGGGGGTGGCCGGAGTGGGCGTCGGGGTCGGGGTCGGGGTCGGCGTCGGGGTCGGGTCGACCGCCACGGCGATGCCGAACGCCATGGTGTCGCACACGGAGTCGTCGTCTGACTCGTCCGACTCGTCGGACTCAAAGGGGAACGTGGCGCAGGCCTTGACGTTCCACGTGTCTCCATCGGCCGCGGTGGCCGCGACGTTGATGGGCGCAACCATGGTGACTTGGTCTCCCGCGGCTGCTGGAGTCCAGGTGCAGATATAGGAGGTGCCTGAGTTGTATAGCGAGCAATCGGTGAGCGTGGCGTCCACGCTAGTAGGCGCCGTCAGCGTGCCGTTGCCATCCGTGCCGTCGAGGTGGACGGTAACCCAGAACGGCCCCGTCGTCGTGGCCGTGAAGGTGGCCGTCGCCGTTGCGGTCGTGCCTGGTTCCGTGGTGGAGGGGTCAGTCTCGATTTGTGGAACGGCCCCACCGATGACGTAGAGGTATCCATCGATTTTATTGTCTTCTACCTCTGCGGAGGAAGAAGCGCGGATCCTATACTCGCCGAAGGAGTTATCCGCGGGAACGTGCAGGGTGGCAGTCATCGTCAGCATTTCGCCGGCGGCGGAGGGCGACCAGTCGCAGATTGCTGCGTCATCGCTAGGAGATGGGGCACATGCCGCAACACCAGCAGCGGCGTCCGATTGGACGTCCGTAAAGGTGATGCCGGTGGGATACGGCGTCCATCCTTCAATATAGATTTGCGTTCCGTCGGTGACATCGCCAGCGGACGCCGTAAACATCGTGGTGACCGTGATTGACTCGCCTGGAACGACAGTGCCCGAGCTGAAGGTGAGGTCGTCTGCCGTCGCGGCGGATGACGGCAGTGCGGCGAGCGGTACGAGCACAAGGCTGCCAGCGAGCGCGAGCGCCCCGATTCGTGTGATCTTCATGTTGTCCATTCTCCTTAGGGCGCGTGAAAACAGCTGCTTTGGCATCGCGGCTAGCACTACCCTAGGCGGTAACGGTCGCTTGAGTCCACTACGGGCCCGCCAGTTGGCCCGAGGCGGCACTCAGGTGCGGCCATTGTCGAACTGGTTGCCTAGCTCGCGGCTCTCTTCACGAGCGCGGTGATGGCCTTCGCCTCGGCGTCCCCGATCGCGATAATTGCGTAGCTGGTGGGCCACATCGATCCGTCGTCGATATTCGCGGCGTCCTCGAAGCCCAGCGTGCAGAAGCGCGACTTGAACTTCGCCGCGTCCTTGAAGAAGCACACCACCTTGCCGTCGGCATCGGTGTATGCGGGCATCCCGTACCAGGTCTTCGGCGACAGGTCGGGCGCGGTGGCGGTGACGATGGCGTGCACCTTTTGTGCGAGAACCCGGTCGGCGGGCTCCATGGACGCGATCTTGTCTAGGCAGGTCTGCAGGTCCGCGGCCTTCGACGCAGCGCCTTTTGCTTGCTTCGCCTCGCGACGGGCCTCGGCCGCGCGTTCCTTCATCGCGGCCTTCTCGTCGTCGGAGAAGCCGCCTTTCTTTGTGCCCGAAGTCTCCATATGGACAGTCAATCACTCGCGTAAGCGGCACGCACGATCTCCGCAGCATCGGCAGGCAGCACTGGTGGTCGCCCGATGCGGCGGCGGGTCACTCGGGCGCGCCTACGGGAGAGTCGTCGCCGGTGATGTGCCCGCGCTCATCCGAGTGGTCGATGGGCGGGTGGCGCACCAACAGGACGACAAGCGCGACGAGGACGAGCGACGTGATCGCGATGGGAATGGGTAGCACGGGGTCAAGGAGGACCAGGAGGGCGGCGGACGGCACGGCGATGTTCACCGTGCGGTCAGCGCTCTCGCGCAACGCGATCCACCAGATCGCGAGAATGAAGATGGCGATCGGCACCGCAATCACGAGCGAAGCGGCCACTTCGCTCATCGAGGTTTCGCCGGTGATGGCATCGATCTCGACCTCTACCCCGACGGACACCGTGGCTGCGGCCGCGAGCACTATGTAGTGTCCGTAGCCGTACCTGAGCGAGCGGGCCAAGGTGCCGATCTCGCGATGATGGGGTGGCCAGAAGTAGATCCACCACAGCGAGGCGGTAACGACGAGCGTCAGCACCGCGAGCGCTATCAGCTCGGTCAGAGCTTCGCCGGCATGGAGGGCTTCGATGATGGCGTTCGCGGACGCGAGCAGGCTCTCTCCCAGCACGATGATGGTGAAGAGGCCGTAGCGCTCCGTGATGTGATGCGGGTGCCAAGGTGTGGATGCCTGGCGCTCGGCCACGACTGGCACCGCGAGCTCCGCGGCAATCAACACGAGCACTACTGCAACTGACCAGGGAGACTGCGGCACAAGCAGCCAGAGCACCCACAACACCTGCGTCGCGCCGATTCCGATCGCGTAGATGAACGTGGTCTCGCGCAGTTCACCTGCGCGCCGCGACGCGCGTAGCCACAGCGCGACCATGCTGATGCGCATCACCACGTAACCCGAGACGAGCAAGGCGTAGTTCTGCTCGGAGAACGCGAGATCGATGCCGGCGGCGAGAACCAGCACCCCTCCCATTTGGATGAACGTGAGTACCCGGTAGAGCCAGTCGTCGTTCGCAAAAGAGGTGGCGAACCACGTGAAGTTCATCCATCCCCACCAGATCGCGAAGAACGCGAAGAGGTAGGTTTGCAGGCCCGAGACGCCGTGACCCTCGGCAATAGCGTGGTGCAGGTTCGACGCGGCGACGCTCACGGCGACCACAAACACCAGGTCGAAGAACAGCTCTAGTGGCGCCGCACCGCGGTTTTCCTCGTCCGCGTCGCGCGGCACCATGGCGGTGAGTCTAAAGCGCAGCGGTGGTCCATCGGCCATGCCCACATATTACGTTCCGGGTCGCCGTGGCGCTGGCCGAGAATCGTTGGTGTCGCTGCCTCAGACGGTGAAGAAGTGGGGCCGCGCGCTCGCTAGCTCACGCCTGAACTCCTGCGGCGAACGTTTGCCAGGCGATCCTGCATGAGGTGATGCTCGACGTGCAACGCTTCGGGCACGCGCGGCCCCATGCTGTCGATGTAGTTGGCGGTGTCGCGCGCCTCCGCGCGCAGTGAGTCGCCGTCCAGGGCGAAGAGTTCACCCCAGGCGCCGCGGTCGATGCCGGCGGCCTCGTAGTCGATCTGGCCGTCGCGCGGCACGGAACCGAACGGGCTCGCGTCCGCGGGCACCTCGCCGTGCGCGCGGGCGAGGATCCACTCGAGCACGCGCGAGTTCTCCGAGAATCCCGGCCACAGGAACGTTCCCTCGGCGCCCTTGCGGAACCAGTTGACCTGGAAGATCGGCGGGGGAGTGGCGGTCGCCGCGAGCGTCGCGCCCAGGTCCAGCCAGTGCTGCCAGTGGTCCGCCATGTTGAGCCCGGCGAAGGGCAGCATCGCGAAGGGATCTCGGCGGAGCTCCCCGAGGGTGCCCTCCGCGGCCGCGGTTCGCTCCGACGCCAGGGTGGCGCCGATGTAGACCCCGTGCTTCCAGTCGCGGGCCTGCGCCACGAGCGGGATGTTGGATGCGCGCCGGCCGCCAAAGATGATGGCGTCCACCACGACGCCCTCGGGCGCCTCCCAGTCGTCGGCGATCGTGGGGCACTGCGCTGCGGAGACGGCGAAGCGCGAGTTGGGGTGCGCGGCCGGCGTGGTGGACTCGGGGGTCCAGTCGGCGCCCCTCCAGTCGATCAGGTGCGCGGGCGTCTCCTGGGTGAGGCCCTCCCACCACACGTCGCCCTCGTCCGTCAGCGCCACGTTCGTGAAGATCGTGTCGTGAGTCAGGGTCTCGATCGCGATGGGGTTGGTGTCGACGCTGGTGCCGGGGGCCACTCCAAAGAACCCCGCCTCGGGGTTGATCGCGCGCAGCTGGCCCTGGGAATTGGGGGCGAGCCACGCGATGTCGTCGCCGATGGTCTCCACCTTCATACCGGCCACGCTGGGCGTCATCATCGCGAAGTTGGTTTTGCCGCACGCGCTGGGGAAGGCGGCGGCGACGTGGGAAACGGTGCCCTTGGCATCGGTCACCTTGAGGAGCAGCATGTGGGCGGCCATCCAGCCCTCGGAGCGCGACAGCGTGGACGCGATGCGCAGGGCGAACGCCTTCTTGGCGAGGATCGCATTGCCCCCGTACGAGGAGCCGTAGGACCATATTTCGCGCGTCTCGGGGAAGTGGACGATGTACTTGGTGGGGTTGCAGGGCCACGCCACGTCGGCCTCGTCGGTGGCGAGGGGTGCGCCAACCGAGTGCACGGCGGGCACCCAGGGGGTGTTCTCGGAGATGCGGGCGAGCGCGGCTGAACCCATGCGCGTCATGATGCCGGTGCTCGCCACTACATAGGGAGAGTCAGTGACCTGGACGCCGTAGCGTGCCAGGGGGCTGCCCACCGGCCCCATCGCGAACGGCACCACGTACATGGTGCGCCCGCGCATCGACCCGGCGAAGACGTCCCGCATTGTCTCGCGCATCTGCGCGGGCTCGACCCAGTTGTTGGTGGGTCCCGCGTCGGCCTCGTCTGCGGGGCAAACGAAGGTGCGTGACTCAACGCGCGCCACGTCGTCCGGGTTGGACCGCGCGAGGTAGGACCCGGGGCGCAGTTCGGGGTTCAGTTGGGTCAGCGTGCCGCTTGCGACCATGCCGTCGAGGAGTTGCTGTCGCTCCGACTGCGAGCCGTCGCACCAGTGAATGGCGTCCGGCTCGGTGAGCTCCGCGATGCGCTCGACCCAGGCCACAACGGAGGGGGTGGCGGTGCGTGGTGCGCGGTGCAACGTGAGGGCGGTGACGTCGGTGGCGGTCATGGGGACTCCTTGGCTCGCTGGGGAATTCGCTCTTATATGGAACGCTACGGCGAAATTTGCGTCGACCTATGGCAGTCTGTAACGAAAGAATGGTAATTCTTTAGATTGCGAGAAGATCATGCCCGATACGGTGATGCTAGGCCTACGGATCCGCCACTTCCGCACCCAGGCGGGCCTCACGCTCGACCAGGTGAGCGAGCGAATCGGACTGGCGCCCAGCCAGCTCTCGCTCATCGAGAACGGCAAGCGTGAGCCGCGACTGTCCGTGCTCAGCGCGCTCGCGGGCACCTTTGGGATTGCGGTGGCAGACCTTCTCGACGACAGCCCTCCCACTGAGCGTGCGGCGCTCGAGCTCGACCTGCATCGGGCGCAGACAAACTCGGCGTATCGCGAGCTGGGGCTCCCGGCCATCAAGGCGGCTAGGGGAATGAGCGACGAGACGCTGCGGGCAATAGTCGGCCTGCATCGGGAACTGGACCGCCGCGCCCGGCTCGCGATCGCGACTCCGGAGGAGGCCAGGCGGGCCAATACCAAGATGCGGTGGTGGCTGCGCGGGCAGAACAACTACCTGCCGGACATCGAGGCGCTCGCGGACGAGTCGACGGCCGCGGTCGGGCACAGCGCCGGGGCCCTCACCCACCGGACGGTGGCGGAGATGGCCGCGCGCGTTGGCCTGTCCATCATTCACGTGGACGACCTTCCCCACTCCGCGCGCTCGGTGCTGGACCTGGAGAACGGCCGCATCTACATTCCGCCGGCCTCGATTCCCGGCGGTCACGGGCTGCGTTCGCTCGCGCTCCAGGCGGTCGCGCACGTGGTGCTCGGGCACGAGGCGCCGGGCAGCTACCGCGACTTCCTGCGCCAGCGCCTTGAGGCCAGCTACTACGCCGCGGCCTGCCTGATGCCGCGCCGGGCGTCGGTTGATTTTCTGCAGCGGGCCAAGGACGAGCGCGCGATCGCGATCGAGGACTTCCGCGACGCCTTTGGGGTCACTCACGAGGCGGCCGCCCTGCGGTTCACCAACCTGGCGACCGAGCACCTCGGCATCCGCCTGCATTGCCTGCGGGTAAGCGGCGACGGCGCAGTGGTGCGGGCCTACGAGAACGACGGGCTGCCGCTGCCGCTAGACGCGACGGGTTCCACGGAGGGCGAGATCGTGTGCCGGTACTGGAGCGCGCGCCAGGCCCTGGGACGCACCACGCGCACCACCGAGCACTATCAATACACGGATACGCCGCAGGGCACATTCTTCGAGTCGACCCAGACGGGCAGGGCCACCAACGAGGAGTTCGCGATCACGCTCGGAGTGCCCTACCGGGAGTCCAAGTGGTTCCGGGGTCGCGAGTCGCCGCATCGGGTCTCGTCTCGCTGCCCGGATCTGAACTGCTGCCGTCGCCCCGACGACGACCTGTCTCAGCGATGGGCGGGTCAGGCCTGGGCCAGCGCCCGCGTCCACGCGCATATCTTTTCTCCGCTGCCGCACGGCACGTACCCAGGCGTCGACGATCGCGAGCTGTACGAGTTCCTCGAGGCTCACGCCGGTGACGACGGCGAGGTTTCGTAGCGGCCACATAGTTGCCGGCCGATGCGGGGGCCGGGCCGCAGCCGTGGCTCACTTGCCTAGGCATTTACCTGAGTGGGCGATACTGGGCTCTGGAGGCGAATATTCGTGAATGACCATGCACCGCTGCCTATCAGCGCGGTGGCCAGTCCGGACCGCGACGGCGACCTGTGCGTCGCCCGGGTTCCGTTGTTTCAGGCCCTCGATAGGCAGGCGCAATTGGAGGTCGCCCGCGTAGCTCGGCCCACGCCCATCGCCAAGGGCCAACTGCTCTATGCCGCGGGCTCAGACGCCTCGCAGATGATGGTGGTGCACACCGGGCAACTGAAACTCTCGCGCATCAACGAGGAGGGCCACGAGCAGATTGTGCGCGTGCTGGGGCCCGGGGACTTTGTGGGGGAGTCGGCTTTCTTACTTGGAGGCCAACCAGACCACTTCGCCACCGCGATCGCGGCTGGCAGCCTGTGCCTTTTTCGTCACGCGGACCTGGGCCGACTGGTGGAGCAACACCCGAGCATCGGGCTGCGGATGCTGCAAGAAGTGAGCCGGAGGCTAGGGCAAACCGAGAAGCGGTTGGCGGCCGCGATCTCTAGTGATGTGAGCTCGAGGCTGGCGCGCTACCTACTCTCGCTGCCCGGGGCGCGTCGGGAGGGGCGGCTTCACGTTGAACTCCCGCTGGCCAAGAAGGACATCGCCTCATTGCTCGACACCACCCCCGAGTCCCTGAGCAGACAACTACGCCGGCTGCAGGACTCGGGTGTTATCGATCAGGATGGCTCGGGAGACATCGTGCTGATCGATCCCGATGGCTTGATGAGGCTGGCGGGGCGGGACTGACCAGAGCCTTGTTGCTCGCGATTCTTGGCTAAGTTCGCGCCTCGGTCGCGCAACAGGCGCATCGCGTTGGCGATCACCACCAGCACGGAGAGTTCGTGGACGAGCATCCCGACCGCCATCGTGACGCCGCCGAAGAGTACGCCAGCCAGTAGCGTAACCACAGTCAGCAACGCCACGGCGATATTCTGGCGCATGTTGTTGACGGTGCGCCTTGCCAGCGCGATCGCTTGCGGGAGTTTGAGAAGATCGTCCCTCATCAGGGCGATGTCGGCTGTCTCAATCGCCACGCCGCTCCCGGCCGCTCCCATGGCCACGCCGATGTCGGCGGTGGCCAACGCTGGCGCGTCGTTGACTCCGTCGCCCACCATGGCGACGGTGTAGCCCTGACTCTGCAATTCTGCGACTGCCTCCAGCTTGCCCTCGGGGAGCAGGCCGGCCCTCACCTCGTCCACGCCCACCTGGTCGCCTACGGCGCGGGCGACGCGTTCGATGTCGCCGGTCAGCATCACTACTTTCTTGACGCCCGCTCCGTGCAGGCGCCGCACCATCTCAGCCGCATCGGCCCTGATCTCATCCGCGACCGCGACGATGCCGATGATCTGCCCGTCCCACGCGACCGCCATGGGGGTGCGGCCGGCACCCGAGAGCGCATCGACGCGCACGAGCGCCGCGTCGTAGTGAGCCCCGCTGTCGCTTTCGGAGGCCATGAGCGCCATGTTGCCCACGGCGACGCGGTGTCCGTCAACCGTTGCGACGATGCCCTTGCCCGGCATCGGCTCGGTGTGCTCGGGGAGTCCGATCGTTCCGAGCTCCGCTTGGGCGGCCGCGTCGAGGATGGGCCGCGCGAGGGGGTGTTCGGACCCCGCCTCTGCCTGAGCGGCAATGCGCAACACGTCGTCGCGATCCCACGCCGGGTCGAGCGAGAAGACGTCGGTGAGCCGCGGGTGGCCCTCGGTTAGTGTGCCGGTCTTGTCGACGCAGACGGCGTCGATCCGCGCAGAGGTTTCGAGGAACTCCCCGCCCTTGATCAGGATGCCGTCCTTGGCGCCACGGCCTATACCGGCCACGATGGACACCGGGATTGAGATGACCAGGGCGCCGGGGCAGCCGATCACGAGCAGGGTGAGGGCGAGCACTATGTCTCGGGTGGCGAGTCCCAGAATCACGGCGAGGGCGATGATGGCGGGCGTGTACCAAGCCGAGAAGCGGTCCATGAACGCTTGGGTCTTTGCCTTGGCATCCTGGGCCTCCTCGACGCGGTGGATTATTCGCGCGAGCGTGGTGTCCGCGCCTACCCCGGTCGCGCTGACCTGAAGGAATCCGCTGGTGCTGATAGTGCCCGCGAAGACGGTGTCGCCCAAGGTCTTATGGGCAGGCATGGATTCCCCGGTGATCGACGCCTCATCCAACGCGCCGGTGCCGCCGGTGACCACCCCATCCACGGGAACCTTGGCGCCGTTCTTGACCAGCACCGTCTCTCCGTTGGCGACGCTGCCCGCGGGCACCTCAACCTGTAGACCATGGCGCATCACGATGGCGATGTCAGGGGCAACCGCGACCAGTTCGGCCAGGGCCGAGCGAGTCTTGTTGAGGGTCGCGGACTCCAATGCGTGACCGACCGCGAACAGGAAGGTCACCGCAGCGGCTTCCCAATAGTTACCGATGGCGACCGCTCCGATGGCCGCGATCGAAACCAGTAGGTCGATGCCGACCACCCGTGCTGTGAGGGCGCGCGAGGCCTTCAGGATGACCGGGATCCCGGCGATGCTGGCGGCCGCAATCATGAGCGCGTCACTCCAGGGCAAGGCCACTACCGACCGCGACGTCACCAGGTGTGCCGCGGCGAACGATGCGAGGATCGCCGCCCCCGAGCCAATCGGCACGGCCCACGGGCCGCGCATCCAAGTCTTGATGTCGCTCATCTCGAGTGATTCCCCCTTCGCGCCACGGTGGTCTGCGAGCGGCTCAGAAGGCGGACGGGTGGGAGGTGAAGCCAGCCTTGGCTACGGCGGCCACGAGGTCCTCGACACTAGTTCGCGCCGCGTCATGGTCGACCTCGATGCGCGAGGAGGCGAAGTGGACCTTCACTGCTTGCACGGCGTCCAGGCGGGCCACCCGCTTCTCGATCTTGGCGGCGCAGGAAGGGCAAGAGAAGCCCTCGGCCCGCAGGATGGTCTTGGTGGTGGTCGGGGTGGTCATGATCGATCCTCTCGGTGTTGGCTAGCCCTGATGGGCCGGTAATTGCCAACCTACGTAGAGGTGATGAGCGACGCCTTGACGTGGATCAAGATCCCCAGAATCTGTTCCGGGTGGGCGTCTGGGGCCACGGCATCGGCTGCGCCGCCGACCGAATCGTCGTAGACGCGCCTGATCACAATGGCCGCGCGGTGCTATTCGTCGGCCTGGCGGGCGCGGTAGGCGGTGACCGCGGCGCGGTTGGTGCAGGTGGTGGAGCAGTACTTGCGCGAGCGGTTGCGCGACAGGTCCAGGACTATTCCGTCGCAGTCCTCCATCTCGCAGCGGTCAAAGCGGCTCATCTCGTCAGCGCGGATGACGTCCACCATGGCCATGGCCGACTCCACCAGGATCCGCTCCGCGAGCGGGCGGTCGTCGCTCGTGGCGTGGGTGTGCCAGTCCACCTCGCCGTGACGCACCAACTGAGGCAGCGCCGACTGGTCGGCGAGGACCTTGTTGACGAGGGGGACCGCCCCGTCGCGGGTCGCGGTGAATAGCGCGCGCAGCGTGGAGCGGATCGCGCGGACCTCCTCGAGGTCCGTTGCCGAGGGCCGCGAGCCCGTGTATTTGAAGCCGTCGAAGAACTCCACGAGCTCATCCATGGTGGTCAGGGTGTCGGGCTCGAGCTCGGAGTTTGAGAGCAGCACCCCGGACTCCAGCGCCTCGAGTGTGTCATTTGCAAAAGCCATGTTGACACATTACCACTCGAGCCATTACGGTAATGAGCCAAGAGCAGGTTTACTAATGACGCCACAAAGGAGGCGACCATGACTTCCCCCATCTCCACGAGTGTCGTCCGAACTCCTGGCGTCGCCCCCGCGACGGCCCCCGCGACCGGTGGCGTCGCCCCCGCGACGGCCCCCGCGACCGGTGGCGTCGCCACTCCGACGGCCCCCGCGCCCATCGGAGACGTCGCCGGCGCACTCTTCGTCGCGTCAGAGGGCGTCGCACGAGCGCGCCTCAAGTCGGGCCTACTGTTCGCGCTCGTCGCTTCGGCATCGTTCGGGCTGTCGGGCAGCCTCGCGCGCGGCCTGATGGACCTGGGCTGGACCGCAGGCGCCGCGACCATTGCGCGCGTCGCGATCGCGACCGTCGTGCTGATCGTGCCGGGCATCCTCGCTCTGCGCGGACGCTGGGGCCTGCTCAAGCGCAGCATCGGCACGGTTGTCGCGTACGGCGTCTTCGCCGTCGCCGGCGCTCAGCTCTGCTACTTCCTCGCGATCGGCTACCTCGACGTGAGCGTCGCGCTCCTCATTGAATACACCGCCCCCGTCGCGGTGGTGTTGTGGCTGTGGGTTCGCCAAGGCGCGCGTCCCTCCTCTATGACGGTGATGGGTGCGGGCGTCGCGGCGTTCGGCCTGGTGCTGCTGCTCGACGTCCTCGGCGGCGGCCGGATCTCCCTGGTCGGTGTGGGCTGGGCGCTCGGTGCGATGGTGGGCGCCGCGGTTTACTTTGTTATTTCTGGCGACGAGAGCAACGGGCTTCCGCCTATGACGCTCGCGGCAGGCGGACTGCTGGTGGCACTGGTGGTCCTCAGCGCGGCCGCGCTCATCGGCGTGCTGCCGATGGCCGTCGGCTTCGGCGACGTGCAGTTCGTCACGTTCGCCGCCCCGTGGTGGGCGGTGCTACTGGTGCTCGGAGTGATCACCGGTGCCTTGTCCTACGTGACCGGCATCGCGGCCACGCGCCGCCTGGGCTCGCGCCTGGGATCGTTCGTCGCGCTCACGGAGGTCATCGCAGCCGCCATGTTCGCGTGGTTGCTGCTCGGCCAGGCGCCCTTGCCGATGCAGATTGGTGGCGCAGCATTCGTGCTCGCCGGGGTGGTGCTGGTCAAGGTCGGCGAGAAGCCGCGCGGTAAGCGTAGGCGCGCCGTCACCGACCCGGTGGTCCCTGTCCCCGTCTAGCGGTAGGTGCGCCAGCGTAGCCAAGGAGTGGGGTGGCCCACACTCGCCGGAACCGTGGCTATCCCTTTACCCCGGATCTCATCAATCATGGATCCCATATAGCAGGGGCGCGGGCCCCTGTCCGGGCGTCTGAGAGGGATTGGACCGGGGGAACTCGAAGCGGGCTCCCCTAACTGGCACAATTCCGCTAGACTGGAGTGCTGGCCCATGAGGGTCCGGCCCCCCAATCTTTGAATCGAGTTTTCTATGCCCTTGCGCTCAGACCTGCGCAACGTTGCCATCGTGGCGCACGTTGACCACGGTAAGACGACCCTTGTTGACGCGATGCTCGTGCAGGGTGGCGCCTACGGCGACCACGCGCACGTTGAGGATCGCGCGATGGACTCCGGCGACCTCGAGCGCGAAAAGGGCATCACGATCCTCGCCAAGAACACGGCGATTCGCTACGTTGGCGCGCACTCCATCGAGGGTGGCGTCACCATCAACGTGATCGACACCCCGGGTCACGCTGACTTCGGTGGCGAGGTCGAGCGCGGCCTGTCGATGGTTGACGGCGTTGTGCTCCTCGTCGACGCATCCGAGGGTCCGCTGCCTCAGACTCGCTTTGTTCTTCGTAAGGCGCTCGCGGCCAAGCTGCCCGTCATCATCGTCGTCAACAAGGTCGACCGCCCCGACTCGCGCATCGCCGCGGTCGTCGAGGAGACCCACGACCTGCTGCTGGGTCTCGCGGGGGACCTCGAGGACGAGGTCCCCGACCTCGACATCGACACCCTGCTGGAAGTCCCCGTCGTCTACGCATCGGCCAAGGCCGGTCGCGCAAGCATCGATCAGCCCGGTGATGGCGAACTGCCCGTCGAGGAAAACCTCGAGCCGTTGTTCAAGGTCATCATGGACACCATCCCCGCGCCGTCGTACGAGGAGGGCGCGCCGCTTCAGGCCCACGTCACCAACCTCGACGCAAGCCCGTTCCTCGGTCGCCTCGCGCTGCTGCGTGTCTTCAACGGCACCATCACCAAGGGCCAGACCGTCGCCTGGGCACGTGCCGACGGCACCATGAAGAACGTCAAGATCACCGAGCTCCTCGAGACCAAGGGTCTGACCCGCGTCCCCGCGGAGTCCGCCGGCCCCGGTGACATCGTCGCCGTCGCAGGTATCGAGGGAATCACCATCGGCGAGACCCTGACCGATGTCGACGACCCCCGCCCGTTGCCGCTCATCACGGTCGACGACCCGGCCATCTCGATGACCATCGGTATCAACACGTCGCCGCTCGCCGGCCGTGTCAAGGGTGCCAAGGTCACGGCACGCCAGGTCAAGGACCGCCTCGACAAGGAGCTCGTCGGTAACGTCTCGCTCCGCGTGCTCGCGACCGAGCGCCCCGACGCCTGGGAAGTCCAGGGCCGTGGCGAGCTTGCGCTCGCGATCCTGGTCGAGCAGATGCGTCGCGAGGGCTTCGAGCTCACGGTCGGCAAGCCGCAGGTTGTCACCAAGGAGATCGACGGCAAGCGTCACGAGCCGATGGAGCACCTCACCATCGACGTACCCGAAGAGCACCTCGGCGCAGTCACTCAGCTCCTCGCAGCCCGCAAGGGTCGCATGGAAAACATGGCCAACCACGGCACCGGCTGGGTCCGCATGGAGTTCGTCGTGCCCGCCCGTGGCCTCATCGGCTTCCGCACCATCTTCCTCACCGACACGCGCGGAACCGGCATCGCATCGTCCATCGCGCACGGCTACGAGCCGTGGGCCGGCTTCATCGAGTTCCGTGTCAACGGCTCGCTGGTGGCGGACCGCTCGGGCGTCGTGACGCCGTTCGCGATGATCAACCTGCAGGAGCGTGGCTCGTTCTTCGTCGACCCCACCTCGGAGGTCTACGAGGGCATGATCGTCGGCGAGAACTCGCGCAACGAGGACATGGACGTCAACATCACGAAGGAGAAGAAGCTCACCAACATGCGTGCAGCCTCGTCTGACTCCTTCGAGAACCTGACGCCCCCGCGCCACCTGACGCTCGAGGAGTGCCTCGAGTTCGCCCGCGAGGACGAGTGCGTCGAGGTGACGCCGGAGAAGACCCGCATCCGCAAGGTCATCTTGGCGGCCAACGAGCGCGCTCGCACCGCTTCGAAGGCCAAGCGCGACAACTAGCACCTCATCACCGTCTGATAATGCGGCGGCGACTGTCACAAACGTGACAAGTCGTCGCCGCGTTGTCGTCGATAGCCACGGTTCACGCTTATCCTGGGACACATGATCCGCTCCGTCCTCGCCTACGTCGTTCTCGGGGTCGTGGGGTTGGTCGTCGCGCTCGTGGGCGCCACCGCCTACCGCTCGATTCCTCCTTTCGGCGTGGCCCTGTGCATCGTCCTGATGCTTTCCGCGACTGTTTTCGCGCGGGCGTGGAAGGACTGGAGCGGAATCGGCGTCTTCGCCGGGGTCTGGGCCGTGGCGACGTACGTGTTGTCGATGGAGGGCCCGGGTGGGTCCTTGCTCATTGCGACGGATAGCCTTGGCTACGCCTGGCTGATCGGCGGCACGACGGCGGTCATCGTCGTCTGCCTGATCCCGCGCCACGTTTTGTTTGGGAGAGTTGATGTCGCGACAGCGTGATGCGGAACGTGCCCTCGCCAAGAAGCAGGAGGAAGCGAAGCGCAAGAGTAGTGCGCATCGCTCGCTTCGCAAGCGTGCGGATAAGCGCGCCGCTACGGCCGATGCCGGGGCCGCCCAGGCGGAGGAGGTCCCTCAGATCCCGATCGATGGGGCCCCAGAGGTAGGCGACGAGTCTCCCGCGCAGACCGCTTCCGATGCGGATGCGGGTACCGATGCCGGTGCGGACGCCGACCAGGACGAATCGGCGCTTCCCGACGCCGATGCTGAGGGCGCTGAGGGCGAAGCCTCGACCGACACCGTCGTGTTCGCGCGCGTCCCGGAGTTCTTGCGAGAGACCAACGAACCAGAGGCCGACGATTCCGAGACCGCGGAGCCCGCACCCGTCGCGATCGCAGACGATTCCTCCACCGAGGAGGAGCTTGACAGCGACAGTAGGACCGCGCTTGCCGCGGCGGCCCTAGCAGGTACGCGGGACGTGGATGATGCGCCCTCGGACCAGGGCATCGGCGTAGATGGTGCCACGCCACCTGAGTCTCCTGAGGATGCGCCAGAGGCGGCACTGGAAGATTCGCCGGCTGACTCCGAGTTTGCCGAAGCAGAGTTCGCTGAGGCAGAGATCGTCGACGCGCACGCGCCCGGCGCGACGGCGGTCGACCACTCCTCCTCTGCGCAAGAGGCCACGATGGTCATGGACACTGTCCCAGACCTGGACCCGCAGCAGTACACCCCCAATGGCGAGACGTACCTTGAGGCGACCATCGTCGAGGACCTTGATGGCACAGGCAAGCGGACCAAGCGCCGCAGGTGGCCCTGGGTCGCGCTCCTGCTCGTAATCATCCTGGGCGGGGCGTACTACGCCTTCGCGGCTTACTCCAGTGGCCACGTGTCCTCCAATACAGAGGCGCTGGGCGTAGACATCGGCGGGATGGGCGTCGAAGAGGCGACCGACGCGTTGGACGACGCCGCTCTAGCCACGGTGGCCGCTCCGATCACGCTGACAACCGAGAACGGCACCACCACCCTGGTGCCGAGCGAGGCCGGTCTCAGCATTGATACCGCGGCGATGGTCGACTCGGCAGTCGGCTTCACCCTTAACCCTTCCGAGTTGTTCGCACACCTCTTTGGCACCAGCGAGCTCGCACCGGTCGTGGTGGTTGACGACGTCGCGATGGATACGGCAATTAACAGCGCTTCGGTGCAACTAGATACGGCGGACGCGAACGCGGCGGTCTCCATCGAGGGGACCACCGCGACAACCGTCGCTGGCGTGCCGTCGGTGACTGTCGACCACGACGACACCGCGGATCGCATCGTGGCGCAGTGGCCCGCGCAGTCTCAGATTGAAGCGGCCGTAGTTGTTGCCGACGCCACCGTCCCGGACCACGAGGCGGACCGGACGGTGCAGACCCTCAACCAGACGGTGCTGACCTCCGCGGTCACGCTCACGGGCCCCAACGGCGACGTGGTGCTTGAGCCGGCCGAGTTCGCGCAGTACCTATCGGTCATGCCGGATGGCTCTCGCCTCGAGATCGTGGCTGACGGTCCCGCCCTCGCGGCAACGATGATCGAGGCAGACCCGGAACTCGAAACAGATCCGGTGGACGCCACGGTCTCCTTCGATACGAACCACAAGCTCGTGACCTCGGAGGGCGAGCCGGGCGCGGCCCTGGACGGGGTGAATATGGGTCAGGCGCTCGTGGACGCGGCTATGGCCGCGGATCGTTCCGGCCCCATGGCCTACCGTGCCGTGCAGCCGGAGATTACGTCGGAGGGCCTAGGCCTGGCGGATCTGAAGGAAGTCGTGTCGTCGTTCTCGACGCCCCTCACCCCGGAGCCAGTCCGTACTAAGAACTTGGTGCGCGGAGCTGAGAAGGTCAGCGGCGTCGTGATCCTCCCCAATGACGAGTTTGACCTTACCGATGCGCTCACCCCCATCACTCTCGAAGACGGCTTTTTCCCAGCTCACGTGATCGTCGACGGGATACTCCAGGACGGCATCGGCGGGGGGCTGTCGCAGATGGCAACCACTACGTACAACGCCGGCTACTTCGCGGGCTACAAGGACATCACTCACCGCCCGCACTCGAAGTACTTCACGCGTTACCCGGCCGGTCGCGAGTCGACCATCTATACGGGCCAGATCAATATGGTCTTCGAGAACGACACTCCCTACGCCGCCGTGATGAGCAGCTACGTCAAGAACAACAGTCTCTACGTGGACATCTGGTCGACCCCGTATTACACGGTCACGACCTACGCGTCGCCACGGTCCAACGTGGTTCAGCCCACCACCGTTGAGCTCGACCGCGCGGACTGCCAGCCGAGTGGCGGCGGATCCGCGGGTTTCACCATTTCCAACACGCGCACGGTCTTCCTCAAGGGCGAACAGGTCGATAAGACCACCGACACCTGGACGTACCTGCCGGACAACAAGATCGAGTGCAAGTAGCAAGTTTCGCTGGATGATCGCCAGGCACCATGCGGCGCCAGTTCGCTTGTATGATGGCGAGTGTTCGTACTAAATCTGTAGGAGGAGCCAACGTGACCTACGTCATTGCCTTGCCCTGTGTCGACGTCAAGGACAAAGCATGCATCGACGAGTGTCCCGTGGACTGCATCTACGAGGGCGAACGTAGCCTTTACATCCACCCCGACGAGTGTGTCGACTGCGGCGCCTGCGAGCCAGTGTGCCCCGTGGAGGCCATCTACTACGAGGACGACACCCCCGACAAGTGGGCCGAGTACTACAAGGCAAACGTCGAGTTCTTCTCGGAGATCGGCTCGCCCGGTGGCGCGGCGAAGATGGGCCTGATCGAGCACGATCACGACATCATCAAGGCGCTTCCGCCCCAGAACGGCTAAGCAGCCGACTTCATGGGCTTGCACCCCGGCTCACTTCCCGACTTTCCATGGGACTCGCTGACTCCGTACATTGAGCGCGCCTCAGCGCACCCTGACGGCATCGTCAACCTGTCCGTCGGCACCCCTGTCGACCCCACGCCCGTGGTGGTTCGCGAGGCGCTGGCCGCGGCCAGCGACGCCCCGGGCTACCCGACGACGCACGGGACGCTGGCTCTTCGCGAGGCGATCGCGGCGTGGTTTGCGCGTCGGCGCTCAGTGCCAGGTATTGATCCGGCCGCGGTGTTGCCCACCATGGGTTCCAAGGAGCTGGTGGCGCTTCTGCCTGGGCTATTGGGCCTGGGGGAGGGCGACGTCGTCGTTCACCCCACCGCCGCCTACCCCACGTACGACGTCGGGGCACGTCTCGCGGGCGCTACGCCCCTCGCGGCCGATGCGGTGGCGGACTGGGCAAACAATCCGGCGGTCAAGCTCGTCTGGGTTAACTCGCCGTCAAACCCTACTGGTGCCGTGGCGAGTCGCGAGTATCTCGCCGACGTGGTGACGGCGGCGCGCGCCATCGGCGCCGTGGTGGCCTCCGACGAATGCTATGCGGAGCTGCCATGGGGCGAGGAGTACGTCCGGGACGGTGTCGCGTCGATCCTGGATCCGGCGGTGTGCGCGGGCTCGCACGACGGGCTGCTCGCCGTGTACTCGCTTTCCAAGCAATCGAACCTTGCCGGGTATCGCGCGGCGTTCACTGCCGGTGACCCGCGGGTCATCGCGGGGCTGCTGGAAACGCGCAAGCACGCAGGGATGATAGTGCCGGCGCCGGTGCAGGCGGCGATGGTCGCGGCGCTGGGTGACGACGCTCACGTCGAGGTGCAGCGAGCGATTTACGGCGCGCGACGCGAGGTCCTCCTGAAGGCGGTCTTGGCCGCAGGCTTCCGCGTGGAATCGTCCGACGCCGGGCTCTACCTATGGGCCACGCGTGACGAAAACTGCTGGCAAACACTAGATTTCCTGGCCGATCACGGAATAGTCGCGGCACCTGGCGAGTTCTACGGGGAAGCGGCCGCAAATTACGTGCGAATCGCGCTCACGGCGACCGATGAGCGGATCAACGCGGCGGCTCGTAGAATCGTCAAAGCCAGGTAAACTGGCGACAAAGCGAACGGACAATGGCGCCGGTGGCGCACGCGGAGGTTGTTAATGGCACAGGTTGTAGACGCTCGGCTGATTGTCGACGGAAATTCGCGCGAATTGGGTATTGAACGCTCGACGATTGGCAATGACGGGCTCGCAATCCCGACGCTTCTCAACGACACCGGGTTGGTCACGATGGACCCCGGCTTCATGAACACCGCTGCGTGTGAGAGTTCGATTACGTACATCGACGGCGACGCGGGGATTCTCAAGTACCGCGGCTACCCGATCGAGCAGATCGCTGGTGGCTCCAACTTCCTCGAGACCGCCTACCTGCTGATTCATGGCGAGCTCCCCACCGAGGATCAGCTCAATGCGCTGAGCAATCGTGTGGGCCGGCACATGCACGTGCACGAGGGCATCAAGTCTTTCCTCAACGCTTTCCCGCGCGACGCGCACCCCATGGCGGTCCTGTCCGGCGCGATTTCCGCGCTGTCGACGTTCTACCCCGAGTCCGTCGGTCGCTCCGAGGAACAACTCGAGCTCGCGACGGTCCTCCTCCTCGCGAAGTCCGCGACGGTCGTGGCCTACCTACAGCGCCGCGCGACGGGCGGTGAGCTCATTGAGCCTCGCCCCGGCGGCAAGTACGTCGACGAGTTCATGCGCCTGGCGTTCTCGCCGGCATCGGGCGAACTCGACATCGACCCCACCGTGCGCAAGGCGCTCGACCTCCTGCTGATGCTTCACGCGGACCACGAGCAGAACTGCTCGACGTCGACGGTGCGCATGGTCGGCTCCTCGCAGGCGAACATCTACGCCGCGGTATCCGCCGGCATCGGCGCCCTTTCCGGGCCGCTGCATGGCGGTGCGAATGAGGCCGCTCTCAAGATGTTCGACAACATCAAGGCGTCCGGCGGCTCAGTCGAGCAGTTCGTCTCCGATGTGAAGAACAAGGTTGAGGGCGCACGCCTCATGGGCTTCGGGCACCGCGTCTACAAGTCGTACGACCCCCGCGGGGCGGAGGTCAAGAAGGTGGCCGACACGGTTCTGGCTGACCTCGGTGGCAACAACGAGACCTTCGATATGGCTAAGCGCCTCGAGGAGATCGCGCTGAGCGACGAGTACTTCATCGAGCGCAAGCTGTACCCCAACGTCGACTTCTACACCGGCCTGCTTTACTCGGCGATGGGGTTCCCCACGCCGATGTTCACGCCGCTGTTCGCGCTGGGCCGCATGCCGGGCTGGATCGCTCACTACCGCGAGATGATGAACGACCCTCGCAACAAGATTGGCCGTCCCCGTCAGATTTACACGGGTGAGACCGACCGCACCTACGTTCCTATTGGAGAGCGCGGCTAGTCCGCAGACTCTCGACGCTCACGCGCCCGACGGCCCCATGGGGTTGGCGGGCGCGTTTTGCGTTGAAGGGGGCTGCGCGCGGCGACCCGCGAGCGTGGAGGCGAGGCGACGTGAGGCAGTTCGGGATGCGCAGCCATGTGGTGCGCAAGGATTTACACGACAACCGGGGGAGCGCCGTGCGCCCGAGGACTCAGCGCCCTCAGGTCAGTTGCTGGCGGTGCGGATGGTCACAACCGCGCCCTCGTACCCGGCGGCGGGGGAGCCCTCGGGGACCGTGACGGAGGTCAGGCCCTCGCCGCGCACCCAGCCCTCGCCATCGACCGAGCTCTCGATCACGGACTCGACCGACGCAACGGCGACCGCCCACTCGCGCATCGACTGTGCGGCCTGGCTGGCCGACACGGCGCCGTCGCCAGTGCCCCCGCGCAGTCCGAGCACCGTGGAGTCAGTGTTCACGTCCAGCACGTCTACCGTGTAGGCGCCCGGGCCGTAGTCGAGGTCCACCCGGTCGATGAAGTCGCGCGCGGTAGACGCAGCCGCGTCGCCCAGGTCGCAGTTCACGCGGCCGCCATTGCCGGTCAGCGCGGAGGCCCAGAGCCGAGCCTCGCCCTCGTGGTCGGCGTACGCGTTGGGGAAACCAGAGATCTGGACTGCCTGAGCCGCCTCGGTGACCGGCAGGTCCTGCCAACCGGACACCTTGACGAGCCCGTCGTAGAACTTGTTGGCCGAGTAGTACGGGTCGAGGATCTCCTCGACCTCGCCCCACCCCTGCGACGGACGCTGCTGGAACAGCCCGACGCTGTCGCGATCCCCGTAGTCGATGTTGCGCAGGCTCGACTCCTGAATGGCGGTGGCCACGCCGATAGTTGCGGCGCGAGCGGGAAGTCCCCGCTCCATGGAGACGGCCGTGATGAGGGCGGCGTTGTTGGTCTGCTCGGCGGTGAGCGTGGCGGTGTCGCCGCCAACGTCGACAGTGCACTTCGAGGAGAACACGCGGTCGCCGTATCGCTCCCAGAGGTCGGGGCCTACGAGCACGGCCGCGACGGTGACGACTCCGATGAGCCCGAGGGCTACGAGTCCGCCCCCTCGCCGACGCTTCGCCATGGTGCTCCGTCCGTGTCTTGCCGGGGCCTAGTTCGCGTGCAGGGCGGCGTTGAGTTCCACGCCTGTGCCCTGGCGCGCGACTGCCTCGATCGCGCCCGTGGTGGAGTTGCGGCGGAACAGGATGCCGTTGCGGTGCGCGAGGTCCTTGGCCTTGACCCACACGGCGTTGCCGTCGTCGTCGCTGGAGCCCACGACCAATACCTTTGAGCCAGCCGTGACGTACAGGCCCGACTCGACGATGCAGTCGTCGCCCAGCGGAATGCCCAGGCCCGAGTTGGCGCCCAGCAGGGACCGCTCGCCGATCGAGATGACTTCCTTGCCGCCGCCGGACAGGGTGCCCATGATCGATGCGCCGCCGCCAACGTCGGAGCCGTCGCCAACGACGACGCCGGCGGAGATGCGGCCCTCGACCATCGAGTGGCCGAGCGTGCCCGCATTGAAGTTCACGAAGCCCTCGTGCATGACCGTGGTGCCCTCTGCCAGGTGCGCGCCCAGGCGGACGCGGTCGGCATCGGCGATGCGCGTGCCGGACGGCACCACGTAGTCCACCATGCGCGGGAACTTGTCGACGCCAAAGACGGTGACGTGCTTGCCCGAGGCGCGCAGGCGCATGCGCGTCGCCTCGAAGCCGTCGATCGCGCACGGGCCCTCGGAGGTCCACACGACGTTCGTCAGTGCACCGAACACGCCATCGAGGTTGATCCCGTGCGGGCGGACGATGCGGTGGCTAAGCAGGTGTAGTCGCAGGTACGCGTCCGAGACGCCAGCGGGCGCGGCGTCGCAGTCGATCTGCGTGAAGACCACGGAGACGTTAACCGCTCGCAGCGCATCGAAGCGGGCGGCGCCGTCGAGCTCCGCGGGTGCGCGGTGGTCAAGCGGAGGCTCGCCCAACGTGGGCTGCGGGAACCAGGTGTCGAGCACCGTGCCGTTCGCGTCGGTGGTGGCAAGTCCGTATCCGTATGCAGTGCGAGTCATGGGCTTAAGGATACGGGTCATCTGTAGGGTGGCGGGATGACTTCTCTTGACCTGACCGCGCCGGTGGATGACCTCACTCGGCAGCTCATCGATATTCCGTCGGTCAGCGGCGGCGAGGCGGCGATCGCCGATGCCGTGGAGGCCGCGCTTTCCGAGTGCGGCCACCTGACTCTGACCAGGGACGGCGACGCGATTGTGGCGCGCACGACGCTGGGCCGCGCCGAGCGGGTCATCATCGCCGGGCACCTCGACACGGTTCCCATTAAGGGAAACGTGCCGTCCACGCCCACCGCCGACGGGCTGGGAATCGTGGGCCGCGGGTCGGTCGACATGAAGGGGGGCGTGGCGGTGATGCTGTCGCTCGCCGTCGAGTTAATCAACCCCACGCGCGACATCACCTGGGTGTTCTACGACCACGAGGAGGTCGAGGAGTCCAAGAATGGATTGGGTCGTCTCGCGCGTCGTCACCCGCAACTGCTGGCGGGGGACTTCGCCGTGCTGTGCGAGCCCACTCAGGCACAGATCGAGGGCGGCTGCAACGGCACCATCCGGGTGGACATCCAGCTTCCGGGCAAGGCCGCCCACTCCGCGCGGTCGTGGAAGGGCGTCAACGCCATCCATGCGGCGGCGCCGGTGCTGGCGGCGCTCGCGGGCTACGAGCCGCGCACCGTCGAGGTGGACGGACTCGAGTACCGCGAGGGCCTCAACGCCGTCGGGGTCACCGGCGGCATCGCGGGCAACGTGATCCCCGACCTGTGCACTGTCACCATCAACTACCGCTTCGCGCCGTCCCTGACCACGGACGATGCCGTGCAGCACGTTCGCGACGTGGTCGCCTCGTCAGGGGTGGGGGAGTTCTCCGCCGTAGTGACCGACCGCGCCGATGCGTGCCGCCCCGGTCTGGACGTCCCGCTGGCACAGAGCTTCGTTAACGCCGTGGCGAGCACCGGGGCGCCGGAGCCGCGCGCCAAGCTTGGATGGACGGACGTGGCACGCTTTGGCGCGCTCGGCATTCCCGCCGTCAATTACGGCCCCGGGGACCCGGAGCTGGCGCACGCCGACCAGGAATGGTGCGCGATTGACGAGATTCACCAGTGCCGAGCCGGACTTGCGGCCTGGCTTACCAGCTGACCCAACCCACGCATCGGGCGATGTCCTTGCCCCTAATCGCTCTCAAGGAGACTTAACCAGTGACTGACTACCGTAAGGGCCCCGTGCTGCTGCGCGGCAAGAACGTGCCGGACAGTTCCTCCTCGTCGCGCCTGCTGGACGAACATGGGGACACCGACTGGTTGCACAGCGACCCGTGGCGCGTGCTGCGGATCCAGTCCGAGTTCGTCGAGGGCTTCGGCGCGCTCGCGGAGATCGGCCCCGCGATCTCGGTGTTCGGGTCGGCGCGCACCAAGCCGGGCACCGACGACTACGCGACGGGCGAGACCATCGGCCGGCTGCTCGTCGAGGCGGGGTTCGCGGTCATCACCGGCGGCGGGCCAGGAGTCATGGAGGCCGCGAACAAGGGGGCGCATGAGGCCGGCGGCACCTCCGTCGGGCTTGGCATCGAACTGCCTCACGAGCAGGGCGTCAACCAGTACGCGAACCTCGGAATCAACTTCCGCTATTTCTTCGCCCGCAAGACCATGTTCGTCAAGTACGCGCAGGGATTCATCGTGCTGCCGGGAGGCTTCGGCACCTTCGACGAGCTATTCGAGTCGCTGACGCTGGTGCAGACCCGCACTGTCACGCGCTTCCCGATAGTCCTGGTAGGCCACCACTACTGGGACGGGCTCATCGACTGGCTGCGCGAAACCGTGCTTGCCGAGGGCACCATCTCGGAGCCCGACCTGGACCTGTTCGTCGTCACGGATGATCCTGCAGAGGCGGTCGCGATTGTGCAGGATCACGCCCAGCAGCGCGCTCAGGACCGCGCGGCCGCAGCGGCCGAGGCGGAGGGCCAGGGCATGTAGCCCGCTCCGGTGGGGCGGCGGGGGCCCCGCACTGAGAGTCCAATGCGTCACCCTGATTTTGGTAGGGTCTCGCGTCCGCGTAGAATAGTGGCCAGAGGCCGCGAATCACGCGGTCGCTCACTGCCCCAAGGAGACACACACGATGGCTGCAATGAAGCCCCGCACTGGTGACGGCCCCATGGAGGTCGTGAAAGAGGGTCGCAGCTATGTGATGCGCGTCCCGCTCGAAGGCGGCGGACGCCTGGTTGTGGAGATCACGGCCGACGAGGTCAAGGAACTCGGCGCCGCACTTAACGGTGCTATCGCCTAGCGGACCCGTCCCAACACTGTAAAAAGCCCGTGCGACTCAACGAGTTGCACGGGCTTTTGCGTATCCGCAGGTCGCCGGACTAGTCCTTGATAGCGACCAGCAGGCCGTCGCCCGAGGGCAGCAGCGTGGGGGTGAGGTTCTCGTTGTTGCGCACCGCCTTGAGCGTCTCCCGGATCGCGGTGGTGTCAGCGTCACGCTGCGCGGGGTCCGGGACCCGACCGTGCCATAGGGCGTTGTCGATGATGAGCATGCCCCCGCTGCGCAGTAGGCGCAGCGATTGCTGCAGGTAAGCGGGGTACTCGGACTTGCGGGCGTCGATGAACACCAGGTCGTAGCCGCCGTCGGTGAGGCGCGGCAGAACCTCGAGGGCCCGTCCCGTGATCATGCGAGCCCGAGTCTGGGCGAAGCCGCCCGCGGCCAGGGTCTGCTTGGCGGCCTTGTGGTGCTCGGCCTCGACATCAATGGTGGTGATCACGCCCTGCGGGTGCATGCCGCGCAGGATGTACGTGGTCGAGACGCCGGCGCCGGTGCCAATCTCGACGATCGACTTGGCGCTCATAGCGCGCGCGAGAATCTGCAGCGTGCGCCCGGTACCTGGTAGGACTGGAACGCAGCCGAGCTCGTCGGCGGCGTCACGCGCGCTCAGCAGAACGCGGTCCTCGTGGACAAAGTCCTCGGTATACGCCCAATTTGCGGCCTCGTGAGTCATGGCACACCTCCTTGGTGCATGATATCGGTCACACCCCACCAATCCCTCTTCCGCCGCGACGCGAATCATGGGAACATAGAGGTACCACCAACCGTTGAGCAGATTGTGAGGGAGGAAACCATGACTATTCAAGCCGTGCCAACAGACACCGCGTTAGCAGACACCGTGATTTCTTCCGTCACCGATGCCCCTGAGCTCCCCCCGGAGCTCACCTGGGAGCGCATCGTCGAGGAACACTCGGGTCGCGTTTACCGATTGGCGTACCACCTCACCGGCAACCAGCACGATGCTGAAGATCTCACGCAGGATGTTTTCATCCGCGTGTTCAACTCACTGTCGCAGTTCAAGCCGGGCACCTTTGAGGGTTGGCTCCACCGTATTACGACGAACCTCTTCCTCGACCGCATGCGACGCAAGAAGCGAATTCGCTTCGATTTCATGGCGGACGACGACGCGGCTGTGTCCACGTCGGACAGTTTCGACCGCCACGAGCGCTCGGGCCAGCCGGAAGACGCGTTTGAGATGTCCCACCTTGGTGACGACATTGTGGCCGCCCTCTCTGACCTGCCCCCCGAATACCGCGCGGCCATTGTGCTGAGCGACATCGAGGGCCTGTCTTACGAGGAAATTGCAGCCACGCTCGGTATCAAAATGGGTACCGTTCGTTCTCGACTGTCTCGCGCCCGCGCGAAGTTGCGCGAGTCTCTCGCGCACCGCGCTCCGGTGCGGGGTGGCGAGTGACGCAAAAGCACCTCGGAGAAAGTCTTCACGAACTGCTCGATGGCAGGATGTCTACTGCTGACGCCACCGCGGCCATGGCTCACCTCGATGAGTGCGCCGACTGCTCGGCGCGCTGGACGGAACTTCGAGACGCCCGTGAGGCCCTCAACTCATCCAGCGCGGGAATCGACATGCGCTTCGCTCAGCAGCTGCTGGACCGCGACCGTATGGCGCAGATCGCGCGCGGCGAGTCCAAGCATCGGGCAAAGGCCGCGCGCCCACGTTCGCACCGGTCTGCGAGCATCGCCTTCTCTATTCTCGTCCTCGCCGTAGCCGGTGTTGGCGCCGCGTACTACGCGGGTGGCCCAGACGAGGTCCCAGTTGAATTTGCCGCAGCGTCCGGTGACGCCGCGGATCAGAATGTCGCGTATATGGGCCCTCAGGACATGCGTTCCGGGGCCGACATGCGCGCGTGGGTCCATCCGGACTGGCAGGACAGTGGACTCGTCCCTATCGAAGCGAAGGTAGTGCGTGGCGAAAACGACGCGCGCATCCTCGTTGCCTCACTGCTCGCAGGCGTCGACCCCGTGGTCGTGACCGAGCAGCACGGCAATCTGGTACTCGAGCGCGTGGCTGAACTCCCGCGCGCCGACGTACACGGCATCGATGCCTACATCGTTCGTGTCGATCCTGCCCAGCTCGTGTGGCAAACAGGCGACATGGTGGTCTCCGTGACGTGTAATTGCGCCATGGTGACGCTAGAGACGGTGGCGGGCTACTTCCCCACTAATACCGAGCCCGGGGTCCTTGACCGGATCCAGGACGGGCTCGGCGAATTTGCCGGCACTCTCACCGGCAACTAGGCCTGAAAGGCAGTGCCCATGAATGACCCAACTTTCGCTTCCCCCACGCCCGTGGGCGGGGAGCCGGAGAAGCCAGAAACTTCCGAAGCGGCCACGCCCGACGGAGCAGTAGCGGGCGAAGCTGGGCCCGCGAGCGCCGTCGCGCCTGAGGCCCGACCGGCCCAGGCGGAAGTATTCGCGTCGGCCGAAGGTTCAAACGCGCCGCAGCCGTCGAACCAGAACGCAGGGACACAGGGGGCACCGTCTATCGACGGCGGTCACGCTGACGCCGCCGCGGTCGCGGTCGCGAGCGACGCCCCGACTGCCGAGATGACGGCCCCGCCGTTCACCTCGGACGGTCAGTGGCAGATGCCTCCTGAGGACGTTCCGCCCGCGGCTCCCAAGGCTCCGCTCGGTCGTATCCGCAAGCGCACGGTGGCGGCCATCAGCGTCGGCGCCCTTGCCCTGGGTATCCTCGGTGGCGCCGGTGGCGCCTGGGCGTACAACGAGTACGGTCCAGCCGCATCGTCAGTCGCGCTCCCGTCCGCCAACGGTATTTCCGTTGACCGGCCCGAGGGCTCGGTGCCCTCGATCGCCGCGGCCGTCATGCCGTCGGTGGTCTCGATCGAGTCCACCAGCACGGGCGAGCGCACCTCGACCGGAACCGGCTTCGTGATCCGCGAGGACGGGTACATCCTCACCAACAACCACGTGGTCGAGGGTGCAGCCGACGGCGGCGTGAAGGTTCTCAAGTCGGACGGTACTGTCCTCGACGCAGAAGTAATCGGCACGACTCCGGAATATGACCTCGCGGTGGTGAAGATCGACCAGACGGGCCTCACCCCGCTCGTGCTCGGCGACTCCGACCAGATGGTCGTCGGCGACGCCACCATCGCCGTGGGCTCGCCCCTCGGCCTCGACTCGACGGTGACGACCGGAATCATCTCCGCGCTCCACCGTCCCGTGACCGCCGGCGACGGCACGCAGGCTCCCGCGTACATCGACGCCATCCAGACGGATGCGGCGATTAACCCGGGCAACTCCGGTGGGCCCCTCATCAACTCGAGCGGCGAGGTAATCGGCATCAACTCCGCCATTGCGTCGCTCGGCGGGTCATCCACCGCGACCGCCGGCTCCGTGGGACTCGGCTTCGCGATCACGTCCAACCAGGCGCGTCGCACCGCGGAACAGCTCATCAACGACGGCGAGGCGACGTTCCCGGTCATCGGGGTGTTGCTTGACCAGACCTACACGGGCGAGGGCATCAAGGTGGTGGACGACGAGAGCGGCATCATCGCCGGCGGCCCGTCCGAGACTGCCGGCCTGCGGCCGGGAGACGTGATCACCGCGATCGACGGCCGCATCGTGACCCGGTCCGATGAGCTGGTCGTCGCCATCCGGGCACAGGCCCCGGGGGACGACGTTGAGCTTGCCGTACGACGTGGGGGCGACGACAGCATCGTCATCGTGACCCTTGGCTCAAGCGCCGATGTGGCGCTGGATAGCCAATCGGTTCCAAACCCGTCAGAATAGGTCCATGCTTTCCATCAACGGCGGGGAGATTATTGTTCTGCTCCTGATCGCAGTCATTGTGATCGGGCCGGAACGGCTCCCCGAGTACTCGCGGCAGTTGCGTTCCTGGATCGTCAAGGGACGCGACATGCTGAGTGACGGCCGGGCTACCCTCGAGCGCGAGGTTGGCGGCGACGTTGATTGGGAAAAGCTGGACCCTAGGCAGTACGACCCACGCACCATCGTGCGTGAGGCGCTGTACGAGCCGGCCTCAAAGCCCGCTCCGGCTGCGCGTCCCGCCGCGAGCACTCCGCTCGCGGCGGGCACGCCGGCCCCTTTCGATACCGAAGCCACCTAACCCGGCAGCTGAGTGTCGCGCCCGACGGTGTTGCGCCAGTGAGGAGCCGCTTGGAGGTAAGGCCCGTGTGGTGCGGAACCCGAGACCGTGACGCGTGGAGTTAAGGGCCGTTCCGCCCGGGGGTGAGGCACCCTGGACTTGGCTCGTTGCGGCGCTCCCGCGCCGGCGCGTGTAAGTGGTTTGAGAACCTGGAAGAATGGCCAGCATGACTAATCGCGTTTTCTCGGGCATGCAGCCCACCTCGGACTCACTTCAACTCGGCAACTACCTTGGTGCGCTGACGCAGTGGGTCAAGCTTCAAGACACCCACGAGGCGATCTACGCGGTAGTCGACCTGCACGCCCTCACCGTGGCGCCCGAACCCGAGGCGTTGCGCCGCCGGACGCGCGCCACCGCGGCTCAGTTCCTCGCGGCGGGCGTCGACCCCGAGAAGTCGATGGTCTTCCTGCAGTCCCACGTGCCGGAGCACGCCCAACTTGCCTGGTTGCTGAGCACCTTCACCGGGTTCGGCGAGGCCGGCCGCATGACTCAGTTCAAGGACAAGTCGGCCAAGCAAGGCGACGCCGGCACGAGCGTGGGCCTGTTCACCTATCCGGTCCTGATGGCCGCCGACATTCTGCTGTACGACACCAACGTGGTTCCCGTGGGTGAGGACCAGCGTCAGCACCTCGAGCTGTCGCGAGACCTGGCTCAGCGACTCAACTCTCGCTTTGGCGAGGGCACGGCGGTGGTGCCCGAGCCGCACATCGTCAAGGAAACCGCGAAGATCTTCGATCTCCAGGACCCCACCAAGAAGATGTCCAAGTCGTCGTCGTCCCCCAACGGGCTGATCGAGATCCTCGACGACCCCAAGGCCGTCGCAAAGCGCATCAAGTCCGCCGTCACCGACACGGACAGCGTCATCGCGTTCGACCGGGTGAACAAGCCCGGGGTGTCCAACCTCCTCACCATCTATTCGGCTCTGGACGGCCGTAGCGTCGACCAGCTGGTCGCGGACTACGAGGGCAAGATGTACGGCCACCTGAAGGTAGACCTCGCGGAGGTGGCGGTGAACTTCCTCACGCCAATTCGCGACGCGACCCTCGAGTGGATCGAGTCGCCGGACAAGCTCGACGCGGTCCTCGCGGACGGCGCGGCCAAGGCCTCGGCGATCGCCGCACCGATGCTGGCCCGTCTCTACGACCGGGTGGGGTTGCTAGCGCCCGCTCCGCACAGGTAGCCATGGCCAACAACCTGTACAGGATCGGGGCGAAGCCTGCTCACGACGATGACGCAGGAGTGATCGACAAGGGTAAGGAGGCCCTCGCCGACGCCAAGACCCTCAAGGGACGATTCGACGCGTCTCACGCGGGCCGAATGCTCGAGCGCATGAAGACCGCGAACGGCAACGTGCTAGCGGGAGGCATCGCGTACTACGCCCTTACTTCGCTGACGGCCGCCTTCGTGATCGCGATCACCATCTCCTCGTACCTCGTGCGATTCAACGAGAATTGGAATGACGCCTTCTTCTCGTATCTGGACGACACCATCCCGGGGATTGTGAAGACGGACTCGGACAGCACCGGCCTGGTAGATCCTTCCTCCATAGAGCCCGAGACGCTGACGGGCCTAGTCGGAGTGATTAGTCTCCTGGTGTTGATCAACACTGCGACGCGCTACCTGCGGGGCCTTCGCCTAGGCACGCGGGCGATGCTCGCCAACGGGTCTGCGTCGCCGGTCAAGGGCAAGCTGCGTGACTTTATCGCGTTGTTCTCCCTGGTGTTGCTGATGGTGCTGGGAATGGTGCTGCAGCTCATGGCCTCGCGTTTCGCGTCGGCTATCGGCACACTATTTGCGGATCAGCCGCTGTCCGGCTGGGCGATTCGCGGCCCCGCGTTTGCGGCTGGCGTGATCGTCGACATGGCCTTCGTCGCCCTCGTGGTCATGGTGCTGGGACACTACGTGGGCCCACGTAGGCCGTTGGTGTGGACCCTGCTCGTGACCGCGATCGCGATTGGCCTGCTGCGCCAGGGAGTGTCCTGGGTTGTGGGCAGCGCGGCAAGCAACCCCGTCCTGGGTTCGGCGACCGCGATCATCACGGTCATGATTTTCGTGTACTACGTCGCGCGAATCATCTTGTACGCCGGAGCCTGGCTGGGCACCCTGCCGCGGGACCCGCGGGCTCCCACCGACGTCGACGTGATGGAGATGGAGCCCAATCCGAGGCGAGCGCACGGTTCTGTCACTACCGCGCGGGCCACCACTCTCGACTACGGAGCGACCGCAGAGTCGCGACAGGGGAGTCTCTAGGTCTTCCTGCGCTGCCCTTGCGGGCTTGCCGCACACCCGCGGTCGTGACGCGCCCGGCGAGCTGGACTAGCTAGGCTCGAGGTGCGGCTGAACCGCTACGCGCGGGGCGCGTTGGAACGGTGCAGGAAGGCGTGGAAGTCCACCACGTCCATCGCTGAGCCGCGAAGTTCGGTCTGCTGATGGTCGGCGCGCATCCCGTCGAGGAAGATCCTCAGCTGGCGATGCATGAGGTCACGCTCGCGGTCCGTCGGAGCTCCCACCATGCCTCCCATCGAGAACATGATGAGCGCGAGGTCGCTGCCGATCACATCGGCCCGCAGGCTTCCCTCCTCCTGGGCGCGCTCCACCAAGTCCCGCAGGATGTCGGTAAGCGCGTCAGCGGGCCGGTACGTGGGATCGATGTCGTACATGCGGCGCATCACGGTGCGCATCCCTGGGAAATCTGCGAGTGCAAAAACCGCCGACTCGAGCATCGCTACCATCGAGTCCCAGGCCGTCGCCTCGGGATCCACTGGGGCGAGCGACTCGCTCAGCACCAGGACGCCGTGGTCGTAGAGGGCGCGGATCAGGTCGTCGTGAGTGGGGAAGTGTCGATACGCGGTCCCGATGCCCAGCCCCGTCTGCAGCGCGAGCTCGCGCACGGTCAGATCAGCGTCACGCTCGGCGAGAATCTCGAATCCCGCTTCGATCAGGCGGGCGCGATTCGCGACGGCGTCTTTACGTTTAACCATTCGCCGAGTCTAAGCGCGATTCGCCACGTCGGCAGAACTCCTAGATTACGCCGGTGTTGAGTGCCTTCTTTACCTCGGAGATTGCCTTGGTGACCTCGATGCCGCGGGGGCAGGCCTCGGTGCAATTGAACGCTGTGCGGCACTTCCAGACCCCGGCCTTGTCGTTCAGGATCTCGAGACGATCCCAGTCGCCGTCGTCGCGAGAGTCGAAAATGAACCGGTGCGCGCCCACGATTGCCTGGGGGCCAAAGTACTGCCCGTCAGTCCAAAACACGGGGCAGGACGTGGTGCACGCGGCGCACATGATGCACTTGGTGGTGTCGTCGAAGCGCGCACGCTCCTCGGGGCTCTGCAGACGCTCGCGCTCGGGGGTGGGGCCGGAGGCCATCAGGAACGGCATGATCTCGCGGTAGCTCGCGAAGAACGGCTCCATGTCCACGATGAGGTCCTTCTCCACCGGCAGGCCCTTGATGGGCTCGATGGTGATGGGGCGCTTGGGGTTGAGGTCCTTGAGCAGCGTCTTGCACGCGAGACGGTTCTTCGCGTTGATGCGCATGGCGTCCGAGCCGCACACCCCATGTGCGCAGGAGCGGCGGAACGCGAGCGAGCCATCCATGTCCCACTTGATCATGTGGAGCGCGTCGAGCACGCGGTCAGTGCCGTGCGCTGTGACGGTGAACTCTTCCCAGTACTCCTCGCCGGCCGGGTGGTCGGGTGTGCCGTCCGGGTCCACCCGCAGGATGCGCAGGGTGACATCGAACGACGGGATTTCGCTGGTCTTGATCGGAGCTTCGGCAGTTGCAGTCATCGGGTCCTCCGCTTAGTACTTACGTTCCATGGGCTGGTATCGCGTCACGACGACCGGCTTGGTGTCGAGGCGAATACCGTCCGCGGTCTGGTAAGCCATCGTGTGCTCCATGAAGTTCTCGTCGTCGCGAGTGGGGAAGTCCTCGCGATAGTGGCCACCGCGGCTCTCCTTGCGGCGCTCGGCGCCCAGGATCACCACCTCGGCCAGGTCCAGCAGGAAGCCCAGTTCGACAGCCTCGAGCAGGTCCGTGTTGAAACGAGCGCCACGGTCGTGGATGGCGACGTTCTTGAAGCGCTCCTTGAGCTCGATGACCAGGGCGTGTGCCTCGGCGAGCGACTCGGAGGTGCGGAACACCTGCACGTTGCGGTCCATCGTGGCCTGCAACTCGCGGCGAATATCCGCCACGCGCTCGTTGCCGTCTCCGCCTACCGTGGCGCGCAGGCGTGCCACCTGGTCCGTGACGGCGGCCGATGCATCGGCCGGGAGGTCGTGACCGGGAACCGTCAGTGCGTATTCGGCGGCGGCGATACCCGCGCGACGACCGAACACGTTGATGTCGAGCAGCGAGTTGGTGCCGAGGCGGTTGGCGCCGTGCACTGAGACGCAGGCACATTCGCCGGCCGCGTAGAGGCCCTTGATGGTGTCGTTGTTGTTGCGCAGTACCTCGGCGTTGGTCGTGGTGGGAATCCCACCCATCGCGTAGTGAGCGGTGGGAAAGACCGGTACGGGCTCGGTGTACGGCTCGACGCCCAGGTACGTGCGGGCGAACTCGGTGATGTCCGGGAGCTTCTCGTCGATGTGAGCGGGCTCGAGGTGAGTGAGGTCGAGGAGCACGTAGTCCTTATTGGGGCCACAGCCTCGTCCCTCGCGCACCTCGTTGGCCATCGCCCGCGCCACCATGTCGCGCGGTGCCAGGTCCTTGATGGTGGGCGCGTAGCGCTCCATGAAGCGCTCACCCTCCGAGTTGCGCAGGATCGCGCCCTCGCCGCGAGCCGCCTCGGACAACAGAATGCCCAGGCCCGCGAGGCCGGTTGGGTGGAACTGGAAGAACTCCATGTCCTCGAGCGGGATGCCGCGGCGTAGCGCGAGCGCCATGCCGTCCCCGGTGAGGGTGTGGGCGTTGGACGTGGTCTTGAAGACCTTGCCAGCGCCGCCGGTCGCGAAGATGACGGACTTGGCGCGGAACGTGTGGATCTGACCGGTCGACAGGTCGTACGCGACGACTCCGGACACGGCGACCTCGTCGCCCTCGGCCGACTGGGGGTCGTCGCTGAGGATCAGGTCGAGCACGTAGAACTCGTTGAAGAACTCGACCTCCTGCTTGATGCACTGCTGGTACAGGGTCTGCAGGATCATGTGACCGGTGCGGTCCGCGGCGTAGCAGGCGCGGCGCACGGCCGACTTGCCGTGGTCGCGGGTGTGGCCGCCAAAGCGACGCTGGTCGATGGTGCCGGCGGTGGTCCGGTTGAACGGCAGGCCCATGTTCTCGAGGTCGAGGACCGCTTGCACGGCCTCGTTGCAGAGGATCTCAGCGGCGTCCTGGTCGACCAGGTAGTCGCCGCCCTTGACGGTGTCGAAGATGTGCCACTCGACGGAGTCTTCCTCGACGTTGGCGAGAGCCGCAGCCATGCCGCCCTGGGCGGCGCCCGTGTGGGAGCGGGTCGGGTACAGCTTCGTGAGTACCGCGGTCTTGGCGCGCTGTGAGCTCTCGAGAGCCGCGCGCATGCCGGCGCCGCCGGCGCCGACGATCACTACGTCGTATTCGTGTTCGGTCATTACAGGTCCTCACAGAAGGTCGGGGTGCCGGGAAGGTACTGGCCCGAGGCGCCGGTGGGGCACGGGTCGAAGGTGAAAATCACGAGCGAGCCCAGCACAATGATCACGGTGACGGAGCTGGCGAGCAGCACCTTGAACGTCTTGCGCAGCCACGGGGTGCGGGCGTAGTCGTTGATGAGTAGTCGCATGCCGTTGCCGCCGTGAACCATGGCGAGCACGAGCATGACGAAGTCCCAGATCTTCCAGATCGGGGATGCCCACTTGCCCGCGACGAACGCGAAGTCGATCTGGTTGACACCGTCGCCGGTGAGCAGGTTGATGAACAGGTGCGTGAAGATCAGCACGATCAGCAGCACGCCGGAGCCGCGCATGAACAGCCACGACCACTGTTCCGCGTGGTTGCGGGAGCGGCCAGAGCGAATGGGGCGGAGGGGCTCGACCTGAGGGGTCGACGCTTCAGCGGCAGTCATCTAAGCACCTCCAAAGACGTGAGAAAGGTGTCTGGGCAGGAAGGCGAGCATCATGAGGGCGAAGATCCCCCACACGATCCACACCATGAGCCGCTGGTGCCTGAGCGCCCACGGCCAGGTGTCCACCAGGATGATCCGAATGCCGTTGAAGGCGTGCAGCACGATCGCGGCGACCAGGCCAGCTTCGACGAGGCCGTAGATGGGCGTCTTGTAGCTCTCGATCACCACGTTGTAGGCCTCGGGAGAGACACGCACGAGGGCGGTGTCGAGCACGTGCACCACTAGGAAGAAGAAGATCGCGACGCCCGTGACGCGGTGAACTACCCACATCCACATGCCTTCGCGGCCTCGATACAGCGTTGTAGCGGGTGACACAGAAACTCCTCGGTTTACTCGGAACACTATCTAGCATCCTAATGTGGTCTCCATGACTGGCTCGCACACGACTCCCAATGGCCCGGCAACTGACTCGGCGCAACCGACCTCGGCCGACGCCGACCCCGGTGTCGACGCCGAGGCCATCGCCGACTTCGTCGCGGTGATCCCCGCCGGGGGAGTGGGCTCGCGGCTGTGGCCCCTGTCGCAGCCTCACCGGCCCAAGTTTCTGCTCGACCTGATGGGCACCGGGACCACACTGATTCAGGACACGGTCGCTCGGCTTGCCCCCCTCGCGGCGCAAACGATCATCGTCACCGGGCGGCGCCACGCCGATGCGGTGGCGGCGCAGGTTCCGGGTGTCCCGGCCGCGAACATTGTGGCCGAGCCGAGCCCGCGGGACTCGATGGCCGCCATCGCCCTCGCGGCGGCGATCATCCAGCGCCGGCACGGCGACCGAATCATGGGCTCGTTCGCCGCAGATCACGTGATTGGCGAGCCCGAGGCGTTCCGAGCCGCGGTGCGCACGGCGGTGGACGCCGCCCGGACGGGCAAGGTCGTGACCATCGGGATTGCCCCAACCGAGGCATCGTCCGCATTTGGGTACATCGCGCAAGGCGACCCGCTCGCGCAGGCACCCGGCGCGTACGCGGTGCGCGAGTTCACGGAGAAGCCCGACCCGGAGACGGCGGCCTCGATGCTCGCGCGCGGCGGCTACGTGTGGAACGCGGGGATGTTCGTGGTGAGCACCTCGGTGCTGCTCAGCCACCTCGAGCGCCTCCAGCCCGGGATCTTCTCCGGGGTGACGGCGCTCGCGGCCGCCTGGGACGGCGAAAACGGGCAGGATCGCGCGGCTGCGCTCGAGCGAGTCTGGCCGTCGCTGACCAAGATCGCGATCGACCACGCCATCGCGGAACCGGTGGCAGCCGAGGGCGGCGTCGCGGTGGTTCCCGGCGCGTTCGACTGGCACGACGTGGGGGACTTCGACTCGCTCGCCGGACTGCTGACGCCTGACGAGGATGGCGTCACGCGCATCGGCCGCACGGCGCCCGTCGAGACCTTCGGCGGAACCGGCGTCGTCGTGGTGGGCGGGACGAAGGTCCTCGCGGTGGTCGGCCTCGATGACGTAGTAATAGTGGAGTCGGATGAAGCGGTCCTCATTTTGTCGCGCGCGCATGCCCAGCGCGTGAAGGAGGCGGCCGCGAAGTTCTAGCGGGAATTGTTGCGTTAGCGGGACATTTGTTGCTGATTCGTGTCCGTACCAAGGCCGGTATGGCGCTCGCGGGAAACATTTGCCGCGTAGCATTGGAATACACAAAAGCTTGGCGACCCCAGGCCCAAACAAGTGAGGAACACTCATGAAGAATGCAATTCGCATCGGCGCAGTAGTCGCAGCGTCGGCTCTCGCGCTGGCGGCATGTTCGTCGGCACCCGAGGACGACGCTTCGGCGACGCCCGCAGCAAGCGCTAGCTCGACCGAGTCCGCAATGGCCGCAGTCGACTACAAGGCCTGCATGGTCTCCGACGCTGGTGGATTCGACGACAAGTCGTTCAACCAGTCCGGCTACGAGGGCCTGACTCAGGCTGAGGGCGACCTCGGCATTGAGATCAACACCGCGGAGTCCGCTGACGAGAACGACTACAGCGGAAACATCAACGCGATGGTTTCCGACGGTTGCGACCTGATCATCACGGTTGGCTTCCTGCTCGCCGACGCGACCGCTGAGGCCGCCGCAGCAAACCCCGACGTGAACTTCGCGCTCATCGACTCGACCGTCGACCCCGCGCTCCCCAACGTTAAGCCGATCCTGTTCGAAACCGACCAGGCCGCATTCCTCGCTGGCTACGCTGCCGCGGGAACCTCCGAGTCCGGCACCATCGGAACCTTCGGTGGTCTGCCGATCCCCCCCGTCACCATCTTCATGGACGGCTACCTCGCTGGAGCTAACTACTTCAACACCGACACCGGCGCAGACGTCGCTGTCCTCGGTTGGGACGGCGAGAACGGTTCGTTCACCGACACGTTCGACGACGTGACCAAGGGTCAGACCGCAGCTCAGGGTCTCCTCGACCAGGGTGCAGACGTCATCATGCCCGTCGCAGGCCCCGTTGGCGCTGGCGCCGAGGTTGCCATCTCCGACAACGGCTCCGGCTGGTTCATCGGTGTCGACCAGGACTGGACGCTCACCACTCCCGAGTACGCGGACATCATCCTGACCTCGGTCATGAAGAACATCGGCGCAGCAGTTCACGACGTCATCCAGACCGCCGCAGTTGACGGCACGTTCGACAGCACGCCCTACGAGGGCACGCTCGAGAACGGTGGCGTTGGCCTGGCAGCACTGAACCCGGCAGTTCCTGCCGACGTCGTCAGCGCAATCGACACGATCAAGGCTGGCATCATCGACGGCTCGATCTCGGTCGCCGTTTCCTAATTCAGCATCACCCAGGCCTCTAGCCTGGGACGGAGGGTGCGCCGCCTTGGTGTGGCGCACCCTTCGTGCTTGACTGAGCAAGCAGGTGTGAAGGCAGTAGGTAAGACGCAAGAGGCAGTACGCAAGGGTAAGTAAGCAAGCATCAGGTAAGTAAGCAGTGGTAATGCGACCGGCGAAGGAGCAGGCGTGAGACTTGAGTTACGAGGGGTTACCAAGCGGTTCGGAGACTTCACCGCTAACGACAAGATTGACTTGGTTGTCGAACCCGGCACAGTCCACGCCCTGCTGGGCGAGAACGGCGCCGGCAAGTCGACACTAATGAACGTCCTGTTCGGGCTGTACGACGCGGACGAGGGCGAGATCCTGGTAGACGGCGAGCCCGCCGGATTCACAGGGCCCGGCGACGCGATGGCGGCCGGCATCGGCATGGTGCACCAGCACTTCATGCTGGTCCACCCGTTCACCGTTGCCGAGAACGTCATGCTTGGCCACGAGGAAGTCCGCGGACCCGCGAAGCTCCTCGACCTGGCTGGCGCACGCAAGCGCGTCAAGGAGATCTCCGACCAGTTCGGGTTCCACGTTGACCCCGATGCAGTGGTCGAGGACCTCTCGGTTGGCGCCCAGCAGCGCGTCGAGATTATCAAGGCGCTGTCACAGCGCGCCGAGATCCTCATCCTCGATGAGCCGACGGCAGTACTGACCCCGCAGGAGACCGATGAGCTGCTCACGATCGTGAAGCAGCTACGCGACTCCGGCACCGCGGTCGTACTCATCACTCACAAGCTTCGCGAGGTTCAGGCCGTCGCAGACACCATCACCGTGATTCGCCGCGGCAAGGTGGTCGGCACCGCCGAGCCCACCGCCACGCAGGCTGAACTCGCGTCCCTCATGGTGGGCCGCGACGTCAGCATGACGGTCGATAAGCCGGACGCTAAGCCCGGCGACGTGGTCCTCGAGGTCAAGAAGCTCACCGTACTCGACGAGGCGGGGCTAGCCCAGCTCGACGATGTGACCTTCGAGGTCCGCGCGGGAGAGATTCTCGCTGTCGCGGGAGTCCAGGGCAACGGCCAGACCGAGCTCACCGAGGCGATCCTGGGCATCGTGCCCACGGCTGCCGGAACCGTCACCCTCGACGGCGAGGTCCTGACGGGCAAGAAGATTAAGGACACTCTGCTGTCCGGGATCGGCTTTGTGCCTGAGGACCGCACCGAGGACGGGCTGGTCGCCGGCTTCAGCATCGCGAACAACCTGATCCTTGACGTCTACGACCAGGCACCGTACTCAAGAGGCGGAGCCTTGCGCCCCGGCGTGATTCGCAGCGAGGCCGAGAAGCACGTCGAGCAGTTCGACGTCCGCACCACTGGTGTCGACGCCACCGCAGGATCGCTCTCCGGCGGAAACCAGCAGAAGGTGGTCCTGGCGCGTGAACTCTCGCGTCCGCTCAAGCTGCTGATCGCTTCTCAGCCCACCCGTGGGCTCGACGTGGGCTCGATTGAGTTCGTCCACAAGCGCATCGTTCAAGAGCGCGACAACGGCGCAGCAGTCATCATCGTCAGCTCCGAGCTGGACGAGGTCATTGCGCTCGCCGACCGTATCGCCGTGATGTATCACGGCAAGATTGTGAGCATCGTTCCGCCTGACACAGACCGCGACACCCTTGGTCTGATGATGGCCGGAGCGCACGAGGAGGACTCAGCGTGAGCGACGACAAGAAGAAGCCGGCAAAGTCCGGCGCCGACGTAGACACGATCGCCGCGAGTGGCGACGGGGGCGACGATGTCACCACGGCCGTGACCGGCTCGGACGGCGAGGGACAGGAGTCTCGTTCAGACGAGGCTCGCTCGGTGATGCGCCAGATCGCGGAGAGCTCTACGCTCGTCGTGATCATGGCGATCGTCGCGTCGCTGATCCTGGGTGGACTGCTGATTGTGCTCGCCTCGGAAGAGGTCAGGTCCGCGGCTGGATACTTCTTCTCCAGGCCGGGCGACATGCTCTCCGCGGTGTGGACCTCGGTATCGAGCGCCTACTCCGCCATGTGGGAAGGCGCGTTCTTCAACGCCGGCGCGGACGACTTCTCGGGCAAGATTAGCCCGCTGATGCAGACGCTGACCATGGCCACCCCGCTGATTCTCGCGGGACTCGGCCTGGGCATCGGCTTCCGTGCTGGACTCTTCAACATCGGTGCGCAGGGACAGATCCTGATCGGCGCGACCTTGGGCGCCATGGTCGGGTTCATGTGGCACCTGCCCGTCGGCCTGCACCTCCTAGTCGCGGTGATCGGTACCGCTATCGGTGGCGCGATCTGGGGATTCATCCCCGGTATTTTGAAGGCCAGGACTGGAGCGCACGAGGTCATCACGACCATCATGCTGAATTACATCGCGCTCAACTTGGTCGCGTACCTGCTGTCGCTGGACGCTTTCCAGCGACCCGGTAGCGACAACCCGCAGAGCCCCATCGTCGACAGCTCCGCGCAGTACCCGGCGATCTTCGGCTCGCAGTTCCCGCTGCACCTGGGCTTCATCCTCGCCCTGGCCACGGCCTGGGGTGTGTGGTGGCTGATGGAACGCTCCACGCTCGGGTTCCAGTTCCGCGCCGTCGGAGCGAACCCGGCCGCATCGCGCACTGCAGGTATGAGTGTCGCCAAGTCGACCGTGCTCGTCATGGTCATCGCGGGTGGGCTCGCGGGACTCGCTGGTTCCGCGCAGATTCTAGGGACGCAGCCGTCGCTGTCGACCGGAATCGCCGCCTCGTTCGGATTCGACGCCATCACCGTCGCGCTGCTCGGCCGGTCGCGGCCGCTCGGCATCGTCTTTGCCGCCGTCCTCTTCGGAGGGCTCAAGGCGGCGGGACCTGCGCTCCAGGTGCAGGCGGGTCTTCCCATCGACATCGTGCTCGTTGTCCAGTCGCTGATCGTGCTGTTCATCGCCGCGCCGCCGCTGGTGAGGTTCCTGTTCCGATTGCCCAGTCCCAAGGTTGTTAAGGAGGTAGCGGTATGACCGCCATCGCTCCAGCGTCAACTGCGCCGCTTGAAAGCGCGCCGGTCACTGCAGCTAAGCAGTGGCGTAGCCCCATCATTCTCGGTGTGGTCGCACTTATCTCGCTCTTCATCTTCGGGTTCGGCTCGGCCTCCGGGGACACCACCTCGTTCTCCATCTCGCGCTCCACCGACTTCTTCACGGTCGACACCTTCGCGGTGCCGTCCCGCATCGCCGCGATTCTCGCGTCCCTGCTCGCGCTCGCCCTTGCCGGCTACAGCGCGTGGTGCGTGGCGCAGTCCCGCAAGCCCGGCTGGTGGCTGCCCGTAGTATTCGGCGTCGCCATCATGTTCGCCCTGCTCACTTGGGCGGGCGCGGGCCGCGGTGCGACGGACATCAAGATCACGGCGCTGCTGACCGGCGCCATCGTCCTCAGCGTGCCGCTCGTGTTCGGCGCACTTTCCGGCGTGGTGTGTGAGCGTTCCGGAATCATCAACATCGCGATCGAGGGGCAGCTGCTAGCAGGCGCCTTCCTCGCCGCGGTGGTCGCGTCTGCCACGGGTAACGCGTACATCGGACTGATCGCGGCGCCGCTTGCCGGCGCACTGGTCGGCCTGATGCTCGCCCTGTTCGCGGTCAAGTATTGGGTCAACCAGATCGTGGTTGGCGTGGTGCTGAACGTGCTGGTGATCGGTGTCACGAACTTCCTGTTCGGAACGCTGCTGCGCGACAACAAGGACCTGAACCAGAACATCGGCATGTCAGACCTGCCGATTCCGCTGCTGTCCAAGATCCCCGTCATCGGCCCCGTGCTGTTCGACCACAACCTGCTGGTGTACCTCATGTACGTCGCAGTCGCGGTGCTCAGCACGATGCTCTTCAAGTCCCGTTGGGGCCTGCGTGTGCGGGCCGTCGGCGAGCACCCGAAGGCAGCCGACACCGTGGGTATCAAGGTGAACCGCACCCGCGTGCGCAACACGATCCTCGGTGGCGCAATCGCCGGACTCGGCGGCGCGTTCTTCACCGTCGCCTCCGGACTCGCGTTCGGTAAGGAGATGACGGCGGGTAGCGGTTATATCGCCCTCGCCGCCATGATCCTGGGTCGCTGGCGTCCCAAGGGTGCGCTCGCCGCGGCAGTGCTATTTGGCTTCGCGATCGCGCTCAAGGACCAGCTGGGAATCATCGGCTCGCCCATCCCATCGCAGTTCCTTGCGATGCTCCCGTACCTCGCCACCATCTTTGCCGTGGCCGGACTCGTGGGACACGCGCGTCCCCCGGCGGCAGAGGGCATCCCCTACAAGAAGTGAGCGTCATGACGCACATCGACTGGGAGGCACTTCGCCACGCTGCGCGCGCGGTGACGGCCTCCGCCTATGTTCCCTACTCGCGGTACCCGGTTGGGGCCGCGGGGCTGACAGACGACGGCCGCGTCATTGCGGGCTGCAACGTCGAGAACGCCTCGTACGGTCTCACGCTGTGTGCGGAATGCGCCGTGGTATCCCAGTTACACTCGTCGGGCGGTGGACGCCTGGTGGCGCTGGCATGCGTGGACGGGAACGGCGAAGTGCTGACCCCGTGCGGCCGATGCCGTCAATTACTTTTCGAGCACGGCGGGCCGACCATGCTGGTCGACGCCGCGGACGGTCCAGTGACCGTCGACTTCTTACTACCCGGGGCTTTTGGCCCTGATCACCTGGAGGAATTTCATGGCTGAGCGTCACGACGCTGTTTCCGTCATCGTCACTAAGCGTGACGGTGGAACGCTGAGCGACGACCAGATCGACTGGGTGGTCGATGCCTACACTCGCGGCGTAGTGGCGGACGAGCAGATGAGCTCCCTCACCATGGCCATCCTGCAGCGCGGCATGACGCGTGCGGAGATCGCGCGATGGACCGCCGCGATGATCGCCTCCGGCGAGCGCCTGGACTTCACCGACCTGGGAATGCCTACCGCGGACAAGCACTCGACCGGCGGAGTGGGCGACAAGATCACGCTCCCGCTGGCGCCTTTGGTCGCGGTCTACGGCGTGGCTGTTCCGCAGCTGTCCGGCCGCGGACTGGGTCACACTGGCGGAACCCTCGACAAGCTGGAGTCCATCCCCGGCTGGCGCGCGGACATGTCCAATGCCCAGATGCGTCAGCAGCTGGTCGACGTCGGCGCGGTCATTTGCGCGGCGGGCACGGGTCTGGCACCCGCGGACAAGAAGCTGTATGCGCTGCGCGACGTGACGGGCACGGTCGAGTCGATCCCCATGATCTCCGCCTCCATCATGTCCAAGAAGATCGCCGAGGGAACCGGAGCACTGGTCCTCGACGTCAAGGTGGGTACGGGCGCCTTCATGAAGAACATCGAGGACGCGCGCGAGCTGGCGCGGACGATGGTCGACCTTGGCACCGACGCAGGCGTGGTGACCACCGCGCTACTGACTGACATGTCTACTCCGCTGGGCCGCGGCATCGGCAACGCGATGGAGGTGACCGAGTCGGTCGAGGTGCTCGCCGGTGGCGGGCCCGCCGACGTGGTCGAACTGACAGTGGAGTTGGCACGCGCGATGCTAGAGGGCGCCGGAATCACCGGTGTTGACCCGGCAGAGGCGCTTCGCGACGGCCGCGCCATGGACAAGTGGCGCCAGATGATTTCCGCTCAGGGCGGCGACCCCGACGCGCCTATGCCTACGGCACCGCACGTCGAGGAAGTACGCGCCGAGGCCGACGGCTACATCACCAAGTTGGACGCGATGGGCGCTGGCATGGCTGCCTGGCGCCTTGGCGCGGGCCGCGCGCGCAAGGACGAAGTGCTCGACCTGACCGCTGGCGTGTTCCTGCACAAGACGCTTGGCGACGAGGTGCGTAAGGGCGACGTCATCATGACGCTGCACGCCGCTGATGAGGGCCGGATGCCGCGTGGTTTGTCTGCGCTCGACGAGGCGTGCGGGGGCGCGGGCACGGTCGAGATTGGCTCCGCACCCGTGGAGCGCACGATCATTCTGGACCGCATCGGCGCAACGGGAGCACCAGGGACGGCTCGATAGCGTATGTCCTGGTCGCTAACCGCGTCGGGGGCCAAGATTGCTAAGTCCGTAGGACTGCGGGGGAGTTGGCGCTCACCCGCAACGGTGGCGCACGCCCAGAGCGTGGCGAGCCGCGACGTGCGGTCGGCAGGGGACACCGTCTACGCGCGGGTGTTTATCGCGCGGTCGGCGGCGTCCAGTCCCGCGGATCGCAAGGCTCTGGCGGCCTGCCGCGACCAGGTTGTCGTGGACGCCGACGTGATCGAGCGCGCGGCCGCAACGGGAGCTCCCTTGGCCGCGATAGCGGCGCTTGCCGAAGGTTGGGAGAGGCTGCCGGAAGCGGCGCGCGGGCACGTGCGCAACCCGTTGGGCAGGAGCACCCCGGGGCCGGTGGTGTGGGGCGAGACCCGTGCGGTACAGGTGGACCAGACCACGTGCGGCGCCGCGGTTATTGTCATGGGGCTGATGATGACGGATCCCTTCGTGGCGCTCTGGGTGAGCACGGGCAGGCTCCTCGCCGACTACGTCCCGTCCGAGGTCGCCGCGATCGAGGATCTGGGGAACTCTCACCGCTCGATCGAGTCTCGGTGGCAGGCGCTGCAGCGCTCCGTTCACCACGCGAGCACGCGCCGAGGCTTGCTTGGCATGCCCTGGCCACGTGCGCTTGGCACCCCACCCTGGCGCGTGGACAACGTCACCAAGGTGGCCGGGCTGAGGTTCGAGGTCGCGATGCTCGACGACTCGAGCGTCGACGACGTGAGCGCGATGATCGCCCACGCATCGGCCGCGTTGCGGGAGTCGATTCCGGTGGCGATGTATGTGGGGGGAGACGCCCGCATGGGGATTTCGGCGGTGGTGCCGCGCCATGTGGTGCTGCTGACCTCGGTGACCTCCCATGTTTTCCTGGTCTACGAGCCCTCCTCGGGGGAGCTCCGTGAGCTGCCTGCGGTGCTGTGGCTCGAGGACGGGTCGGTACGCCCTGCGCTCGGGTTCTGGAACCGCATTTGTTGCCTGGTGCTGCCGGTGCCGCGCAAGCGCGACTAGGACAGTTTCAGTGCTGCTCCAACGGCGCCGGCTCCTACACTTGAGGGATGACACTCACATCTGCGGAAATCCTCTCGCTGCCTAAGGTCCTGCTCCACGACCACCTTGATGGTGGGCTACGCCCCTCGACCCTCATTGAGCTTGCCGCCGAGGTTGGCCACGAGCTTCCGTCGACCGACCCCGACGAGCTCGCGGCGCTGTTCTCCAAGAACGCGGCATCGGGGGACTTGGTCCGCTACCTCGAGGCATTCGTCCACACCGCAGTGGTGATGCAGTCCGCTGTCAACATCCGCCGCATCGCGCGCGAGGCAGTCGTCGACCTCGCCGAGGATGGTGTCATTTACGCGGAGCTTCGTTACGCACCCGAGCAGCACCTCGAGGGTGGGCTGACGCTTCAGGAGGTCGTGGAGGCCGTCCAGGCGGGAATCGAGGAGGGCGTCGTGGAGGCCGCGGAGGCTCGCCACCCGATCCGGGTGACCGCGCTATTGGACGCGATGCGCCACCTCGACCGGTCGCTCGAGATCGCCGAGTTGGCGATCGCGAACCGTGACCGCTGCTGCGTTGGCTTCGACATCGCTGGGCCGGAGGCGGGCTTCCCGGTCTCCAACCACCGCGCGGCATTCGAGTTGCTGCGTGACAATCACATGCCCGTCACCATTCACGCGGGAGAGGCCGATGGGGCCGACAGCGTTGGCCAGGCCCTCGGACTGGGTGCGGCGCGACGAATCGGCCACGGGGTCAGGGTCCACGAGGACATCACTGGTATCGACACGGACGAGCCGACCTTTGGGGCGATCGCGCGTCACGCGCTCGACCAGCAGGTGCCGCTGGAGTGCTGCCCGACCTCCAACGTGCAGACGGGCGCGGCTCAGTCGATCGAGCACCACCCCATGCATGTGTTGCGCGACCTTGGCTTTGCGATCACGGTCAACACGGACAACCGGTTGGTGTCGGGCGTCTCGATGAGCGGGGAGTTCTCCGAGCTGGTTCGGGTCGGCTGGACCAAGGAGGACCTGCTCGAGGCGACCCTGATCGCCGCGTGGGCCGCGTTCCTGCCCTACGACGAGCGCGGGGAACTGGCCGAGTTGGTGCTCGAGGGGTTCGGCCTCGGCCTCGAGGACCTGTAGCCAGCACGGGTTTCGCCTTAACTTAGGGTTCGGTCGGCGGCCGGTGAACTCCGGTTCGCCGTCCGCCGACGGGGATTTACGCTTGCTGCGGTTCACCGTGCACCGTGCACCGTGCACCGTGCACCGTGCACCGTGCACCGTGCACCGTGCACCGTCCACCGTCCACCGTCCACCGTCCACCGTCCACCGTCCACCGTCCGCCGTCCGCCGTCAACCAGGCCGTGTCCGGGGCGTGTTGGAGTCCAACGCCGACCCACCACCGGGCGGGACGCGGGCAAGGCAGGGCTCACCTGCCATCGGAGCTACCCGGGCGAACCGCAGTGTGATGGCTGTCGGTTGGGCTGGCCCTGAGCGAAGCGCTGAGGTACGCCTGCACAGCTAATTAGTGCGCGAGCTTGAGGCCGATCACGCAGCCCACGAGCCCGAGGAGCAGCAGGAGCTTGAGCACGGAGAACGCTTCGGCGCCGCTCACCATCGCGTAGGTCGCGGTAAGTGATGCTCCGATGCCTACCCACACGGCGTATGCAGTTCCCACTGGTAGGTCGCGCATGGCGTAGGCGAGCCCCGCCATTGAGGCGGTGAGGGCGACGAGAAAGACAGTGATCGGAATGGGCTTGGTGAACCCCGCGGTCTTGCTGAGCGCGGTGGCCCAGACAGCCTCGAGGATTCCGGACAGGATGAGTACGAACCAGGACATGGGTGCCTCTCGGGCGTCGTCTTGTCGCTAGCCGGGTACGACACCACTCGTCCGGGAGCCGGTTGACGGCTCTGCCCACATTTTTGCATGGGAGCATGTGTTGGGCAAGAAATTGGGCCTCCGCCGTTGCCCCGCTGCCGCCGTCGCCCCGCTGCCACGGCGCAGTTCGGACGCTGGTCCCTTGTGAGAGGACTAGGGTCGCCATCCCCACGCGGGCGCCCAGGGGAAGCGATAGCGTCGCGGTGCTGTGGTGCTGTGGTGCGGTGGTGCGGTGGTGCGGTGGTGCGGTGGTGCGGTGGTGCGGTGGTGCGGTGGTGCGTGGTGCGTGGTGCGTGGCTGCGCGGCGGTGCTGCGCGGTGCGGATCGCGCCCGGTTCGGCGTAGGCTGAAGTGAGACGCATCGTTGGCTCCTGACTGGGGCTTGACAGGATGCCCCAACCTGGAGGAACACATGACTCTCACCCGCACTGAACTTGCTCGCTACGTCGACCACACACTGCTCAAGCCTGAGGCAACCGCCGAACAGGTAGCAGAATTGGTTGCCGAGGGTGCGGACCTCGGAGTGTTCTCGGTCTGCGTCTCTCCTTCGATGCTTCCACTCGATGTTCCTGAGGGAATGGCAATCGCGACCGTGTGTGGGTTCCCCTCGGGAAAGCACCACTCAGCCATTAAGGCGGCCGAGGCTGCTCGCTCCATTCTTGACGGAGCAGACGAGATTGACATGGTGATCGATATCGCCGCTGCGAACGCCGGAGAGTTCGCCGTCGTCGAGGCAGACATCGCGGCTGTGCGCGCTGCTGTTCCCGAGGGCAAGATTCTTAAGGTCATCATCGAGTCTGCGGCGCTAAGTGACGCGGCGATCACGGGGGCGTGCCTCGCCGCTGAGGCTGCGGGTGCGGATTTCGTCAAGACCTCGACGGGATTCCACCCCGCTGGTGGTGCTTCCAAGCACGCTATCGAGCTGATGGCGAAGGCCGTCGGCGGGCGCCTGGGCATCAAGGCCTCTGGCGGCGTGCGTACGGCCGATGACGCACTCGAGATGATCAACGCAGGCGCGACCCGACTCGGACTGTCCGGCACCCGCGCTGTCCTGGATGGACTTGACGGGACGGGCGGCGCTCACATCGTCAACCCCGGGGCTGCCGGGTACTAGACGCGCGCTTCTTCTAGTCGACCGCAAGATACTAGACGCGAGTTCTTCCTTAATGAGCGCCGGGCATTGGCCGCGTGCGTTTGCTAAAGGGGCGGGGCGCCCAATTGGGCGCTACCTTGTCTCCGCTGCGAGCTCGAGGTGCGCCCGGCCGCCGAACCTACGCTCGCGCGAGTCTGGCGTTGTGAACTGAACCTCGTCATCCACCACTTCGACTTTCCATCCGTCACGATGGACGCGATGGTGGCATCTCGTGCAAAGCAAGACCCCGTTTTTCAGATCCGTCGGACCTCCGTCGCGGCCCCACCACCGGATGTGGTGGGCTTCGCAGAACGACGGTGGTGCGTGACACCAACTACATCCCCCGTCCCTTTCTACAAGGGCGAGGCGCTGAGCTGGAGTAAAGAGACGCTTGAGTTGCCCTAGGTCGAGCGGAAGCGATTTGCCGCCCATCACCAAAGGGATGATGCCCGCGTCGACCGCCATAGACCTGAGGGTGCCCACCGAAATTGGGCCCGCGACTTGATCGCATTCGCCCAGGGCTAGGTCGTCCTCTAGGTCGCGCTCGTTGATCCGAATTATGACGGTTGTCTTGACTCCCGACTCGATTGAGGTGCAGCCCAAGCCGTGCAAAGCGAGCGACGTCATGGCATCGAGGCGGATCTGGCCGGCGTTTCGCTCGTCCTCGATTCCCACGCCACCGTCGCTGGTGTTGCGTCGCTGTTGGAACGCCCATCGAGTCTGGGCATCGACATAGGCACGAATGGGCGCGGCACTGGCAGGGTCCATCCGGGCGGTCATCATGACCATGCCCTCGGGGTCTTCGTGAAAGTACAAAGCACGGTTCTCGCGGTGGATCCGTTCCTTTGCCGCGAGGTCCTTGGGGAAGCGCCAGGCGCGTTCCCTGCCACATACTCGGCGCAGTTCCGATAGGCCGAGCGTGCGGGCCTTCTCGACGAGTCGACGCTCGAGTTCCTCGAGCTCGCGTGAATGCTCGGCTCCTGGAGTGGCGGGTACCTGTGGAGCGCCGGCTTCCAGTGCCTCGGCCGAATACGACTTAGTGATGGAGTCGAGGGTTCGGGTGAGCAGAGAAGCTGCGTCGGCCCCGATAGCGGCGCTCAGAAGGGCCGCGGCGACATGAGGGAAGCGAGGCACGCTCGTGGCCGCTTGCTCCCCGCGCGCACTTTCAACATCAGGGCCAGCCGAGGCCGCCGCGCCTGACGGTTCACGCGGAGCCAAGGCGCGACCTGCCTCGATGAGATTGCTCGCCTGTCCTGGGGTGATTCCCAGCGTCTTTCCTAGTGACTGCTGTGCGTTGGAGAAGCCGTCTTGTCGCGCAAGCCCGCCCACTCCAAGACTAGGGTTGCTCCGGCGTGCCAGTTCGTGGGCCATTGAGGCAGCGACGGCGTCGTACGCGCGCCGGACGCGCCCCATCCCATTGCGGTAGTCATCGAACTCCGCAGAGGTGAGCTCGGACTCAGTCCGCCCGTCGAGGGTTCGCAGGGCGGCGACCTCGGCGGCTAGTGAGTCCAGTGAAATGGTCATGATTCAATTCAATCACTGGCGTCTGACAAACGCGGCTTAACTCCACTAAACGTTATTAAATGTGGACAAGTCGCGGAATGCGCGGCCTGTGCACCACGGTAGGAGTGCCGTAGCGCTGCCGCAGCGTCCCCGCAACAACGGCACGGCGATGCCGCCATGCCTCCACGCTTCGACGCCGCAGCACGGCGATACAGCCATGCCGCCAAGCCGCCATGCCGCCAAGCCGCCATGCCGCCACGCTTCGACGCCGTGACACACCGCTACACAAGCACCGCTACACAAGCACCTCTACGGCGCTACAACCCCAGCGCGGCCCGCACATCGGACTCGAGTTCGTCCATCGCCGCCGAGGCCGCTGCCCGCGCGGAAAGCACGTCGCCGCCGTCCACGGACTGGATGACCTCGAGGTACGCCTTGACCTTGGGCTCCGTGCCGGAAGGCCGGATGATCACTCGCGCTCCCGATGCCGTGGCGAGGTGTAGCCCAGTAGTGCCGGGCAGCCCGTTCAGTCCCTTGGACATGTCGTCGGTCGCGGTCACGTCCGAGCCGCCCAGGGTCGCGGGAGGCGAGCTCAGCAGTCGGGTCATCGTCTCGCCAATCAGCGACACGTCAGCGAACCGAGCGGCCACCTGGCGCGTCAGATACACGCCGTAGGCCCGCGCGAGGTCATCGATGGCGTCGGACAGCGTGCGTCCGGCCGTCTTGAGCTCGGCGACGTAGTCGGCGATCAGCACAGCGGCTGAGATGCCGTCCTTGTCGCGCACCAGCGCGGGAGCGACACAGTAACCGAGCGCCTCCTCGTACCCGTAGACCAGTCCGTCTTCGCGGCCGATCCACTTGAAGCCGGTCAGTGTGCTGCGGTAGTCAAGCCCGTGCCGCGACGCGATCGCGGACAGCTGCTGCGAGGACACGATGGAGTTCGCGAGAACCCCTCCGACCTTCTGAGCGTCGCTGAGCCCGGAGGCGACACGCTCGCCCAGCAGCGACCCCACCACGTCTCCGTGCAGCATCGTCCACTTGCCGTCTATGACGGTGGCGACGGCGCAGCGGTCGGTGTCGGGGTCGTTCGCGATCACGACGTCGGCGTCGATCGAGGTAGCGAGCGCGAGGGAGAGGTCGATAGCGCCCTTCTCCTCGGGGTTGGGGAAGGCGACGGTGGGGAAGTCGGGGTCGGGCTCGGCCTGTTCCGGAACGGTATGCAGGTCGGTAAACCCAGCCTCGGACAGTGCCGACGTGACGGTCGCGCCGCCCACTCCGTGCAAAGGCGTGAGGACGATGCGAATCCCGGCGCGCTCGGGCGCGTTGCCCGACACAGGGCCCGCAAGGCCGGCCGCCAGGGAGATGTACTCCTCGACGACTGACTCCTCGATGATGGACCATCCCTCGGCTGCGCGCGCAACCGACGACACGGTCGGGACGGCGGCGATCCGCGACGCGATCTCAGCGTCGTAGGGGGGCACAATCTGGGCGCCTTGCCCGGAGTCGGTCACGACTCGTCCACCCAGGTAGACCTTATATCCGTTGTCCTGTGGCGGGTTGTGCGACGCGGTGACCATGACACCGGCATCGGCCTCGAGGGCTAGCGTCGAGTAGGCCAGAACGGGTGTGGGCAGCATGCGCGGCATGAGGAACGCCTCGTGGCCGGCGGCCACCATGACGGCGACGGTGTCGACCGCGAAGTCGTGCGAGCCGTGGCGGGCGTCGTACCCCACGACGATGCGTGCGGGGCCGTCGATGCCCAGGTCCGCCAGCGCGTCGGTCAGGTAAGTAGCCAGGCCCGATGCGGCGCGGATCACGACGGCGCGGTTCATCCGGTTGGGTCCGGCGCCGATGCGACCGCGAAGTCCGGCCGTGCCGAACTCGAGGGGGCCGCGGAACCGGTCCGCGAGGTCAACTCCAGCGGCGGAGTCTCCCGCAGTGTCCGCGTCCAAGACCGCGCGCAATTCCTCTCGCGTCGCGGCGTCGGGGTCGTCCGCGATCCAGGCCTCGGCGATTTCGTGCAGTGACCCGTTCATTACATGCCCTTCACAATCTCGGCGAGCAGCGCGGAAATGCGCGGCCCCGCGTCGCGACCTGCGTCCAGGACTTCCTGGTGGTTGAGCTCTTCGCCGCCCATGCCGGCGGCGAGGTTGGTGACCAAGGACAGGCCTAGGATCTCCATCCCGCGCTCGCGGGCTGCGATTGCCTCGAGCGCGGTGGACATTCCCACCAGGTTGGCTCCCAGCGTGACCGCCATGCGCACCTCGGCGCGAGTCTCGTACTGAGGGCCAGTGAACTGCGCGTAGATGCCGTCGGGCAGGGTGTCGTCGATCTGCCGCGCTAGTTCACGCAGGCGAGGGGAGTACACGTTCGTCATGTCGACGAAGGTCGCGCCGCGCAGCGGGGTGACTCCAGTGAGGTTGAGGTGATCCTCGAGCAGCACCACGGAGCCGGGGCCAACCTCGGGTCGGGTCGAGCCGCAACCGTTCGTCAGCACGAGCTGCTTACAGCCAGCGGCCGATGCCATGCGGACTGCGTGAGCCACGCGGACGGCGTCGAGCGTCTGGTAGTAGTGCTGGCGCGCACCGAGAACCAGCACGTGCTTGCCATTGGGAGACAGCAGCGAGCGGAAGACGGCGCTGTGGCCGAGGACGGCGTGCGTGTCGAAGCCCGAGATCTGGTCGGCGGGGACGGTCGCGACTTCCTCGCCAATGAGGTCCGCTGCCCCTCCCCAGCCGGAGCCCAATACCAGGGCGATATCGTGGCGATCGACCCCCGTAGCGGAGGCAAGTTGGGCGGCGGATTCGGAGGCGAGTTCAAAGGCAGTATCCATCTCTCGAGCGTAGCCCCTCGCGAGAGTCAACACGCCGACGGAAACACTCGGTCGCCATGTACGCAACAATGGACTCATGGCATCACGCATCGTCATTATTGGTGGAGGCCCAGGGGGCTACGAGGCGGCAATTGTCGCCAGGAAGCAAGGAGCCGAGGTCACGCTCATCGAGCGGCAGGGCCTCGGAGGCAACGCGGTCCTTACCGACGTTGTCCCGTCGAAGACCGTGATCGCGACGGCGGAGTGGCGAACAATCGCCGACCGCGCGCCGTCGCTGGGAATCCGGGCCATCGACGGCAGCGACACGGAAGAGTTTTCCGAGCATGAAGTCGACATGGCCGCCGTTAACCAGCGGATTTCAAAGCTGGTGCTCAAGCAGTCCCACGACATCGCTACCCGGATGGCTAAGAACGACGTTCAGGTGGTCGAGGGCAGCGCGCGGCTACTGAGCCCCACGCTGGTCGAGACCGAGAACGACAGGTTCGAGGCCGATGCCGTGTTGCTCGCGCTCGGTGCCCGCCCTCGCACGCTCTCGACCTGCGAGCCCGACGGCGAGCGCATCCTGACCTGGACGCAGTTGTACGACCTCAAGGAGCTTCCCGAGCACCTGATTGTGGTCGGGTCCGGTGTCACCGGAGCGGAGTTCGCGGGCGCTTACTGCATTCTCGGCAGCGAGGTCACCCTGATTTCCTCGGGTGACCGCGTGCTCGAGAATCAGGACCCTGAGGCCTCGGCGCTCATCACCGAGGTGTTCGCAGCGCGCGGCATGAACGTGATTGGCCGCTCTCGCGCCAGCGCGGCAGTCAACACCGGCAACGGCGTCGAGGTGACGCTCTCTGATGGCACCGTCATCGAGGGCTCGCACTGCCTGATGGCCGTGGGTTCCATTCCCAACACGGCCGATGCGGGGCTCGAGGAGGCCGGCGTCAACCTGAACAAGCAGGGATTCATCGAGGTGGACAGGGTCTCGCGCACCAGCGCTCGTGGGGTGTACGCGGCGGGGGACTGCACCGGCGTGTTCCCGCTGGCCTCGGTGGCCGCCACGCAGGGCCGCATCGCGATGGCCCACATCCTCGGCGACGCCGTCGCGCCGCTCGACCTCGGTAGCATCGCCGCGAACGTTTTCACCACCCCGGAGATTGCCTCCGTCGGCGCCACGGAGAAGCAGCTTCAGGAACGTGGCATCTTCTACCAGGTGTCACGACTTGACTTGGCTCGCAATCCGCGTGCCAAGATGCTCGGCATCGACCAGGGCTTCGTCAAGATCTTTGGGCACACGGTGACTGGCCAGGTGCTGGGCGCAGTGATTGTCGGCTCGCGAGCCGGCGAACACATCTTCCCGTTGTCGCTCGCGGTCTCGCAGCACCTCACCGTGGACAACATCGCCGATGCGTTCACGGTCTACCCGTCGCTGTCGGGCACCATCGCAGAGGCTGCCCGCCGCCTGCACAATATGACGGACCCTCAGCACGCTCCCACGACGTAGTAAGCCGCGGGTGTGGACTCGCCGGCGGCCCGGATCGACACGCCCCACTGGCGTTCTTCCGCGCGGCGAGTAGAGGGCGCCGCGAGCAATCAGGGCGCGCCGCCGTCGGTAGCGCCCGTGGCGCGGTGACTCCGAGGAGTCAACACGGCACTAGGCGAAGAGGCTCTGGCCCACGTAGGCCCCGTCGGTCCCACCGAGCGTAGAGCCCAGGGGAATGCCGGGCGGCACGGCGAAGAGCGCGGAGCCGGTGGTGCGCAGGTACTCCACCGTCATCAAGTCGTCGCGGGCCATCTTTTCCTGGATGGGCACGAACTGCGTGCGCGGGTCGCGGACGTAGGCCAGGAAGAACAACCCCGCGTCTAGCCGACCAAGGTCGTCGGCGCCGTCCGTGAAGTTGTAGCCGCGGCGCAGCATCGCCGCGCCGTCGTTGTGATCCGGGTGGGCGATGGCGACGTGGCTGTCGGCGGCGATGAGCGGCTTGCCGTCGTTGCCCTCGCGCTCAAAGTCGGGGTCGGTGAACTCCTGGCCGCCGGACAGTGGTGCGCCGGAGCCCTTGGTGCGACCTACGAGCGCCTCCTGTTCTCCCAGCGAGGTGCGGTCCCAGATCTCCGCGAGGATCCGGATGCGGCGCGCCACCAGGTACGAGCCGCCGGCCATCCAGGCCTGGCCGTCTTCGCTCTGCGACCACAGCCACTTATTGACCAGGTCGGACTCCTCGGCGCGCATGTTGTGCGTGCCGTCCTTGAAGCCCATGAAGTTGCGCGGCGTGACCTGGTCCGAGGTGGTGGACGAGGTGCGGCCAAAGCCCAGCTGGCTCCACTTGATAGCGGCCGCGCCAAAGGCGATGCGCGACAGGTTGCGGATCGCGTGGACGGCCACCGTCGGGTCGTCGGCGCACGCCTGGATGCAGATGTCGCCGCCCACGAAGGTCGGGTCGAGCGTGTCGCCCGCGAACTTAGGCAAGTCGATGAGCTGCTCGGGCCGCATGCTCGCGAGTCCAAAGCGATCCACGCCGTCCTTCTCGAAGAGCGTGGGGCCAAAGCCAAAGGTGATGGTGAGCTTGGAGGCGGGCAGGTCGAGCGCCTCCCCGGTGTCGTCCGGCGGGGCGGCATAGCTGCCTCCGGCGACGCCGTCTCCCAGTTCGGAGCCCGCCATCAGGGTCGCCGCTGCCTGCGACCAGCGGCGCAGCAGCGCGATCAGCTCGTCGCGCGACCCGGTGGTGACGTCGAAGGCAGCGAAGTGCATGCGGTCCTGCTGAGACGTGACGATTCCAGACTGGTGGTCGCCCAGGAATTCGTACGATGCGGTCGTGGTGGTAGGCGCGGTGGCGCGGCCGACCGCGAACCCTCCCGCACCGGCGACGGCCGCGGCGCCCGCGGCGATACCCGCGACGCCGAACACGCTGCGACGCGAGTAGCCAGAGCGTTCGCTCTCCGAATCCGCGGGGGAGTCCTCGGGTGGCGAAAGCTCTGGCTGCTCGGCATCGTTCATGTGGTTATTGTTCCAAACTGGCTGAGGCGGTGCGAACACACCGCCAGGGTGACTAGAGGACCGCTGCGGCGGTGAGCTGCGACAGGGGCTCGCCGAGCGCGTCCACGGCGCGGGCGAGTTCCTGAATCTGGGCCTCGGTGAGGTCGTCGTAGTAAGTGAAGCCGGTCTCGACGGAGCCCTGCTCGGCAAGTAGCGTCTGGACGGCGTCGAAGCGCGAGGTCAGCTCGGCTGCGAGGTCCGGGTCGGTCTGCTCGACCACTGGCTGTAGGACGCCGAACGCCACGTAGGCTCCGTCGAGGTTCGCCTGGAAGTCCCATAGGTCGGTGTGCGACCAGGCCTCCTCCTCGCCGGTGATCTTGCCCGCTGCCACCTCGTCCAGCAACTCCTTGGCGCCGTTGCCAATCTGGAAGGCGTCGATCTGGAAGTCCTCCGCGTTCACGCGGCTATTGAGCTCCGCCGTGTCCGCCACGAGCTGGTCTGCGAGGGCCTGACGCTCGTCCTGATTGAGCTCGTAGCCCTCCGCGGGCGGGAACAGGTCCTTCTCCATGTGGTGCCAGCCGGTCCACTCCTCGCCCTCTGCGAGGTCGGCCTCGCGCAGGTCCATGGACGGGTCGAGGTCACCGAACGCCTCGGCGACGGGCTCGATGCGCTCCCAGTGCACGCGGGTGTCCGCGTACATGTCCGCGGCAGCCTGGTCATCCCCCGCCAGGTAAGCGGCGACGAACGCATCGGTCTTCGTCACGAGCGACGCGACCTGGTCGCGGACGTAGAGCAGGTACTGGTCGGCGGCGGCGTCGAGCTGCTCGCCAATCTCCCCGGTGGGACCCACCTCGGCGCCGGAGTCGGTCACCGTAAAGGCGGCCTGAATGCCGTCGCCCACCATGCCCGGCTTGCACGCGGTGATGTATTCGCCCGCGGGAATCTGAGCGACGAGCTCGCGAGAGAGTCCGGGGCCGATGTTCTCAACCTCGGTGATGATGCGCAGCCCGTCGTCGGCCAGGAGGTAGAACTCGGTGACGTCGTCGCCGTTGTTGGTGACCTCAAACACGATCGAGCCGGAGGGCGCCGTAGCGGAGGCAACGTCGCAGCCGTCGGCGGTGGAAGACACCGCGATGGCGCTGTCGGCGGCGGTGTCGTTAGACACGCACCCGGACAGGGCGAGGGTTCCAACGGCGAGCATGGGCACAACAAAACGAGCGTTCATGGCTGATTCCTTGAGTGGGGGGACTAGACGGTGGTCGACGCGAGGGCTGCGTCGGTGGCCGGCGCCTCGGTCGGTGGCTGGACGGGGCGCTTGCGGGAGCCGCCGAAGGCCATGCGGACAAACAGCCACATGACGGGCACCACGTACGCGATCCAGGCGACTGCCTGCAGCACGGTGGTGGCGGCGGAGAAGTTGAAGATGCCCTTCAGCGTGGTGCCGTACCAGGAGCTGGGGGGCACCTGGGCGCTGACGTCGAAGGCAAGGTTGTTGAGGCCAGGCAGGATGCCGGCCTCCTGCAGGTCGTGGATTCCGTACGCGAGCACGCCGCCGGCGACGATCACGAGGAAGACACCAGTCCACTGGAAGAAGGCCCGCAGGTTGAGCTTCACGGCGCCGCGGTAGATCAGGTAGCCGAGCGCGATGGCGGTGGCCAGGCCGAGCACTGCGCCGGTGATGGGCCCGGAGGTGGATCCGGCGGCCTCGATTCCGGCCCAGAGGAACAGCGCGGTCTCCAGCCCCTCGCGGCCAACCGCGATGAGGGCCATTCCCACGATCGCGCCCTTGCCGACCGAGATGGCCTTCTCGAGCGCGGTCTCCAGGTTGGTCTTAAGGAACCGGGCGGTCTTGCCCATCCAGAAGATCATCCAGGTGATGAGGGCGACCGCGACGATGCTCAGGGTGCCGCCGATGGCCTCCTGCGCCTCGAAGCTGAGCCCCTGCGGGCCGAGCGTCAGGATGGCGCCGAAAGCGAACGAGACAACAATCGCGATGCCGATGCCGAGCCACACCTGCGGGAGCAGTTCGCGTCGATTGGTCTTGACCAGGTAGGCGATCAGAATTCCGATGACCAGCGCGGCCTCGAGGCCTTCGCGTAGGCCGATCAGGTAGTTCGCGAACACGGTGGTGCCTCTCGCATCGGAAGTCAAAAAGTAAGGTTCGCCTTACTTCTGACTTGAGCGTAGAGGATGGATCCGGCGGTGTCAAAGAAAAGAAACGCCGGCGTTACGTAATTGCGATGTGCGAGGGAAGAGGGGTGCCGCCTCGCACGGCGAAAGGCCCTAGGGGGGCTACGGGGCGTCCTGAATCTCGCAGATCGCCGTGCCGGCACTGACGGAAATTCCGACGGCGGCGGCAAGGCCGCTCACGACCCCGGCCTTGTGGGCCACGAGAGGCTGTTCCATCTTCATGGCCTCGAGCACAACGATCAGGTCCCCAGCGGCGACCGTCGCGCCGTCCTCGACGGACACCTTCACGATGGTTCCCTGCATGGGAGACGTCAGCGTGGTGCCCGATGCTGCGCGTCCGGCGCCTGCGGGCTTGCGGGCGCCGCGACGAGCGGGGCCGGTGCGGCGGCCGCCCGAGCGGCCCGCCTGGGCGAGTGCCGCGGGAAGGACGACCTCGAGTCGCTTGCCGCCCACCTCGACCACGACGCGCTCGGTGGCCTCGTCCTGGCTGTGGTCGTCGTCCGACGTGTTGGCCTTGCCGAGGCCGGCCACCACGTCGGCGAAGTCGGACTCGATCCAGGTGGTGAAGACGCCGAAGTTGCCGTCGGCGGCCGCGAACTCGGGTGCGTCGAGCACTGCGCGGTGGAAGGGGAGCACCGTGGGGATGCCCTCGACCACCATTTCTGACAGCGCGCGACGCGCGCGGGCAAGCGCGCGGTCGCGGGTCGCGCCGGTCACGATGACCTTGGCGATCATGGAGTCGAAGTTCCCGGAGACGGTGTCGCCCTGCACCACGCCGGCGTCGACGCGGACGCCGGGTCCCGAGGGGAAGTGAAGTCGCGAGATGCGGCCGGGGGCCGGCATGAAGCCGGCGCCCGGGTCCTCGCCGTTGATGCGGAACTCGATCGAGTGTCCCCGGGGCTGCGGGTTGAGGTTCGAGATCGGCTCGCCTGCCGCGATGCGGAACTGCTCGACTACAAGGTCGACGCCGGTGATCTCCTCGGTGACGGGGTGCTCGACCTGGAGGCGAGTGTTGACCTCAAGGAAGCTGATGGTGCCGTCGGTGCCCACAAGGAACTCGCAGGTGCCGGCACCCTGGTAGCCGGCCTCGCGCAGGATGTTCTTGCTGGCCGCGACGAGCTCCGCATTCTGAGCGTCGGTCAGGAACGGCGCGGGGGCCTCCTCCACGAGCTTCTGGTGGCGGCGCTGCAGCGAGCAGTCGCGGGTCGAGACCACGACCACGTTGCCGTGGGAGTCCGCCAGGCACTGGGTCTCGACGTGGCGGGGCTTGTCGAGGAAACGCTCGACGAAGCACTCGCCGCGGCCAAAGGCGCTGATGGCCTCGCGCGTGGCGGAGTCGAAAAGCTCGGGGATCTCCTCGCGGGTGCGGGCGACCTTGAGGCCGCGTCCACCCCCGCCGAAGGCCGCCTTGATGGCGACGGGAAGGCCGAACTCGTCGGCAAAGGCGACGATCTCATCGGCAGACTGGGCGGGATCCTTGGTGCCGGGCACCAGGGGGGCGCCGGCGCGCTGCGCGATGTGGCGCGCGCTGACCTTGTCGCCGAGGGATTCGATGGCGGCCGGGCTGGGGCCGATCCATACCAGGCCCGCGTCGATGACCGCCTGGGCGAAGCTGGCGTTCTCCGCGAGGAATCCGTACCCGGGGTGGATGGCCTCTGCGCCGGAGCGCCGCGCGACGGCGATGATCTTCTCGATGTCCAGGTACGTCTCGCGTGCGGTGACGCCGCCGAGCGAGAAGGCGTCGTCGGCTAGACGGACGTGAGGAGCCTCGCGGTCAGGCGTTGCGTAGACGGCGATGGACCTCAGTCCAACGTCGGCGCAGGCACGGATGATACGCACGGCGATCTCGCCACGATTGGCGATGAGGACTGAGGAGAAGGCATTCACCCAGCCACGGTAGCGCGCGTAAGTCTCGAAACGCACGCTGTGACGCCTGTTGTCTCCAACTTTGGACCCGGACGTGCGACGTCGCGTCATCGTTTGTGGGAATACGACAAGGAAAAATGGCGGAACGGCAGATATGGCCGATTCGGTTGTGTGCCGTCCACAAACTGGAGCGCCGTTAGGCGCGGTGGGCGGAGTTTTACAGGCTCTTCTTCATCTTGATCGAAACGGTTTGATAGCCCAGCGACTCGTAGAGACCGCGGGCGGGGGCGTTGAAGCCAAAGACGTTGAGCCCCAACGAGCTAGCTCCGTGATCGCGGGCGTACTGCTCGCCGAGCGTCATGGCGGCACGCCCGAACCCGCGGCCGCGTTGGTCCTCGCGCACGCCCACGTCCCAGACCCACCACGCGCCGGGGTCCTCCGAGGTGTCGGGGCCTATCCAGAGGTAGCCGACCTCCGCATCGTCGCCGTCGACCAGGTCGAACGCGGCGTGCCCGGCCTTGAGCTTGCCCCCGGGAAACATCTCGCTGGTGCTCTGGGCCGAGCGGCTGCGCGCGACCGCGGGGATCTCGCCGGCCGCTATCAGGTCCGCCACGTAGTCCGCGTGAGAGCTAGCGAGCCAGAGCGGGAGCCGCTCGGCGCTCATCGGAACGAGTCTGATGTTCACGGGGGAGACGCTACCGCTAGACGTTGCGCAGCTGGTGGATGGCTACGCCGAGCTCGCCGAGCAGGTCGCGCAGCAGCGGGAGGCTTACGCCGACCACTCCGTGATAGTCGCCCTCGATGGCCGTCACGTACGGCCCGCCGATGCCGTCCACCGTGAACGCGCCCGCTACCTGAAGCGGCTCGCCGGTCGCCACGTAGGCGGCGATCTCCGCGTCGGTCAGGTCCGCGAAGTGCACCACGGTTGAGGAGGTCGCGCCCAGCGTGCCGGACGAGCCGTCGTCGCGGTCGTCGATGAGCCAGTGGCCGCTGTGCAGCGTGCCGGATGAGCCGCGCATGGAGCGCCAGCGATCGCGAGCCACCTCGGGGGTCCGCGGCTTGCCCAGGATTTGTCCGCCAAACTCCAGCATCGAGTCGCAGCCCAGCACTATGGCGTCGGTGCCGTTCGCGTCGGAGACGTCCTGAGCCTTGGCGCGCGCCAAGGCGAGCACGGCATCGGCGGGGGAAATGTCTCCCAGGCCCGCGGCCTGATGTGCTGCCTGAGCGAGCGCGAGAACGGCATCCTCATCGACGTCGCTCACGATGACGCGGGGTTCGATGCCGGCGGAGCGTAGCGTGCTCAGGCGTGCGGGGGATTTGGAGGCGAGGACGAGGGGGACGGTCATGGTGGCGAGCCTATCTGCACCGGCGCATGACTCAGGAGTACTGCTGCACCTGCAACGCGTAGAGGTCCGCGTAGAGGCCGCCGAGCGCCACCAATTCGTCATGGGTGCCGGCCTCTGCGATCTTGCCGTCGCCCACCACCAGGATGGTGTCGGCCATGCGGACGGTAGAGAATCGGTGGGATACCAGGATGGTGACGGCGCCGGTGCGCTGCGCGACGCGCCTGGCCCCGAGCGCGTACTGCTCAAATAGGTTGTGTTCGGCCTGCGCGTCGAGCGCTGAGGTGGGCTCGTCCAAGAGCAGCAGGAGCGGGTTGTCTCGCATCATGGCGCGACCGAGAGCGAGTTTCTGCCACTGCCCGCCGCTGAGCTCGGTGCCGCCCTCGAGGGACTTGCCGACCGGTGTCTCGAGCCCGTCGGTAAGCCGCTTGAGTACGTCCTCCGCTCGCGCACGCGACAGCGCTGCGGTGACGGCCTCCGCATCGTCGATGTATTCCTGCGAGCCCAGTCCCACCACGTGCTGGGCGGTGAACTCGTACTTGGCAAAGTCCTGGAAGCCGGCCGAGATGCGGTCTCGCCATTCGTCGACGGGGATGCGCCTCAGGTCGGTTCCGTCGACCGTGATGCTGCCCGACGTGGGCTCGTAGAAGCGGCACAGCAGCTTCACCAGCGTGGACTTTCCCGCGCCGTTCTCGCCCACTATCGCCACGGTGGCGCCCGCCGGGATGGTGACGTTGACGTCAGCGAGCACCGGGTCGTCGGTGCCGGGGTACGCGAAATTCACGTCGGTGAAGGTAATGCCGGTGGACATCGTGTCGGGCACCGAGGCGTCCTGGGCGACGTCGGGAACCGGCGCCACCACCCCGCGAATCCAGCGGATCTCGGAGAACATCGAACTAGTGCGCTGCAGGCCAGTGAGCATGACGACTGCCATAGCGACCTGGGCGTTCACTTGCGCTGCCAGAGTGATCACCATCAGCACGTCGCCCACCGAGGCGTCGCCACGCACCGCGTCCTGCACGGTGAGGAGGGTGCCGGACACGTACGCGACGGCGAAGATCAGCTGCGCGACGGTACGCACGCCGGTGGCCTTCACCTCCGCGCGAATCTCCAACTTGGACGCGGCCGCCCAGGCTCGTGACTGGCGCTCGCGCACCTCCGTCTCCAGCCCGCATGTGCGGACCTCCTTGACGGGACCCGGATCAGCAAGCAGCCCGAACATGTGGTTAGCCTGGCGCGTGGCCGGCGCAGCGTCGGTGCGACCCTTGCGCGCAATATTCTCGCTGACCCGACCCAGCAGGAGCGGGGGAATCGCGGCGAGCGGCAGCAGTATGAGCCAGGGGCTCACGCCCGCGAGCAGGATGGCCGTAATGATGAGGGCGACGACGGTCGCCACGCTGCTGTACGCCGATTGGATGGTGCCCCATGCCGCACGGTCGGCCTCGCGGCGAATCAGCGCGATGCGGTCCGCGTACTCGGCCCTCTCGTGGTGTTCCAGCCCCACGGAGCCGTTGCTGAGCGCCGCGACGTCTCGTTCCACCATGGCGGCCATGTCTTCAGCGGTCTTGAAGAAGAAGATGTGCGCGAAGTGTTCGGCCGTGAGGGCGACGACGCCGAGTACCGCAACCAACACCGCGGCGGTGATCGCAGAGCGGGCCTCTCCGGCGAGGGAGTCGTCGATGATCGCACGCAAGCCAACGGCGGCTCCCGGTAGCGCGATCGGTTGGATCAGCAGCAGGCCGAATCCCATGAAGAAGTTGAGCTTTCCGGCTCGCCACGCGTACCGGAAGGTGTCGGCCAATCCGCGCATGAGTTCCATCAGCGGGCGCCCCCCATCGCATCCGCGTCAGCCTCGTCGTCGGCATCGAGGCCGTCGTGAAAGCGCCGGGCCTGCAGGTCGAACAGCCGCTTGTAATGCGTGTCCGCGGACAGGAGTTCCCCGTGGGTGCCGCGCTCGATCACGTGGCCGGCCTCGATCACCACGATCTGGTCCGCGCGGCGCACCGATGAGAACCGGTGTGAGATGAGAAGCGTCGTGACGCCCTCGGTGAGTTCCACGAATTGGTCGAAGAACTCCGCCTCCGCACGCACGTCGAGGGCCGCGGTCGGCTCGTCGAGGACCAGGACGCGCGCACCCTTGGAGAGGGCGTAGAGCGAGCGCGCGATCGCCACCCGCTGCCACTGGCCACCGCTGAGGTCGATGCCGTCTTTGTACGCGCGAGCCAGCGTGGTCTCGAGGCCGGCGGGTGCATCGGTGAGCGTGTCGAGCATGCCAGTAGCGGCAGCGGCCGCCTTCACCGCGTCGCGATCCTCCGGAGCGAACGCAGCGCCGAACGCAACGTTGTCGGCAGCGGAGACTTCGTAGTGAACGAAGTCCTGGAACACCACGGACAGGGTGCGCCGCCACTGCTCGAGGTCGAATTCGCGGATGTCCACGCCGTCTACGTAGATGCCGCCCGCGTCGGGCTCGTACAGCCGCGCCAGCAGTTTCATGAGGGTGGTCTTGCCTGCGCCATTGATGCCGACGATGGCCGTGGTCTTGCCGGATTCGATGGTCAGGTCGAGCCCGGAGAAGACCGGCTGGTTGGTTCCCGGGTACGCGAAGTGGAGGCCGCGAAACTCGATCGACGACTGGGGGGCGTGGCGGGGAACGTCCGTGGTCCCGCGGGGGGCGGTATCCGTGTCGCGCACCGTATCTTCGACCTCGCGGATCGCGGTGAGGGCATTCATTCCGAACTGGGTTGAGGTGTCCGACTCTGGGTAGTCGCGCGCGAGCATGAGCGACCCGATGAGCGCCTGTAGGCCGAGGGTCAGGGCAGTGAGCGACATCGCGCCGGTGGCCAGCTCACCAGGGGCGGCGCCGGTGCCGGCCGCGCGCGAGACCAGAGAGACGAGTGCCCACGTCACCGTGACGAGGGCGATCGCCGTGTACACGAGGTAGGGCTTGAAGTAAATGCGCCGGCGCTCGCGATCGACCGGGTCGGCGAACTCGTGGAACGCATCCTCGTGACGCTTGGTCATCCACGCCATCGACCCGAAGACGCGGAGTTCCTTGGCCGCCACGGATCCCATGGTGATGTCTCGCAGGTAGACGAGGCGACGCCGGAGGTGGCCGTTAGACCGCCACAGCGCCGAATAGACGCGCAGGCCGGCGCGATTGCCCACGCGCAAGGTCGCGATCGCGACGGTCATCGCGATCGCAGTGAGCGCACCGAAGATGATCCAGATGATCACCAGCAACGCGAAGAGTTGGACGTAGCGGGCGAAGAGGTACAGCATCCCCGCCACCGCGTGACCGGGGGTGTGGAAGTTATTCTCGAACCGCATCCGTGCCTCGGAGAACTTGCCGAGCACCTCGCCATCCTCCAGTGCGGAGATTCCCACGGATGAGGTGACCGATGCGACGGCCTGGTCGCGGATGCGGCCGTCCACGGTGCGCTGCACGGAGAGCCCGAGCAGCTGCTGTACCGGGGCCAGCACCTGTTGCAGGAGGAACGCGACCGCGGCTATCAGGAACAGCCGCACCAGTTCGTTCCACGCGGCGGATCCTTCGCCGCCGCCGACGGCGTCCGGAACATTGCCGATCATCGCGGAGGTGGCGAGCATGAACACGATGGGAAGCGCGCCCAGCACGAGGCCGATGACGATGAGCGCTGCCACGCGACCCCAGCCCGCGAGCGGCATGATCTGCCAGATACGCACTCGTGCGAGGAACGCGGCGTCCCAGTACTCGGCGGCGCGCTCCCTCATCGACCGGCGGGGAACGGAACGTTTCGACACAGCTCAGAACCCTTCGCGCAATGGGTGGGGCCCACAACGGGAGCGTCCTTGACCCCCTAGCAGCGCGGGCGTTCGGCGGGCGGGGTGGGTATGACCCACAAGGGGAGACGCCTTGGCCTCGACCGGTGGGTGGTGCCCCAGGGGCGGCACGAGCGTCCCGCGGGTGGCGCGAGATTGTCGTGCGCGGCGCACGAGTTAGGCTCTGGGTGGACTTATTCGACGCCGGAGGCAGGTTATGAAAAAGCGAGCGACCATCGAGCCGCGCAGCGTGCTCCGCCGCGCGGGAATCGCCGGCCTCGTCGCGGGACCCCTGCTGCTCGCGGTCGGGATTGCCGGCCTCTCGATGGCCCAGTGGACCACCACTGTTCCTGGGCAGTCGACGTCCTCGGCCTACGTGAGGGTGTTCTTTGTGGCAATCGCGGTATGCGGAGCCATCGAGTTCGCCGCCGGCGTGGTCGGGTGGCGCGCGTCATCGCGGCTCCCGGACGTCGCTCGCCTAGCCGGTGTCAACGACTTCCTGACGTTCGTCACGGCCATCGTCACGTTTATGGGCATGGTGTTCCTGACCGTGCTCGGCTACGCACCGGCGGCCCTGGTCGTGGCTATTCTCGGCGCGGGGGTGCTGTATTCCTCGGTGGTCTCCCGCAAGGCGATGGCGGCCGCCGGCCACACCGTCAACGCTCCCTAGGGTCGACTGCCCGCTGAGGCGGTCGCGACTTCGAGTTCCTTGTCGCTCCTTGTAACGGACGAGATGAGCGGGGCGGAGTCGTCCTCGGGGGCGCGGTCGCTCTCGACCGGGGCCAACCGCGGCGCGCGGCGCGGCAGGCCGATCGCCGCGACGATCGCTGCGATCAGGGCGATTCCCGCGCCCACCCACATGGCCGTCGAGTTGCCGAGCATGTAGGAGCTCTTCGCGGACTCCGCGAGGGCCGAGCCTTGCTCGCCCAGGCTGGCCGCGACCTGCAGCCCGCCCGCCAGCGATCCTGAGGCCGTCTGCGCGGCCTGGGCGGGCAGGGCAGTGCCAGCCACCACGTCCGTCATGCTGCTCTGGTATCCCGCGCTGATCATCGACCCGAGGATCGCGACGCCGAGTGCGCCGCCAACCTGACGAGTGGTGTTGCTCATCGCGGAGCCCATGCCGGAACGGTTCTTGGGCACCGACGACATCATCATCGCGGTGGCGGGGGTCATGGTCAGCGACATGCCCACGATCAGCAGCCCCATGCCCCCGAGCACCTCGAGGTAGGTGAGGTCGGTGGGCCACTGCGACATCCAGACAAAGCCCAGCGACACCAGCAGTAGCCCCGGCGCGACGGTCCAGCGGGCGCCGAGTCGCGCGGCGATGTTGGGCACGAAGGGCGTCAGGATGAGCATGGGAAGCATGATCGGGATGAAGGCGTACGCAGCGGTGAGCGGCGCGTACCCCAGCACGAGCTGGAAGATCTGGCTGTTGCCGAAGAACGCGGCCATCATGGCGAAGAAAGACAGCGTGACCGCCAAGGCGGAGACGGAGAACCGGGGGTTCTTGAACAGGTGCAGATCGAGCAGGGGGTGCGGCGCGCGCAGTTCCCACAGGATGAAGCCGAGCAGGGCGACGGCTCCTATCCCGAGCGCGGCGAGGACCTCGGCGGAGCCCAGCCCCTGCAGCGGCGTCTCCATGATCCCGAACACGATTCCAGTGAGCGCGACGGTCACGAGCAGCCCTCCCCACCAGTCGACGGGGTTGCGCGTCTCGTCGCGCGAATTGGGGACCACGACGGCGACCCCTACGAGAGATGCCGCGGCGATCACGGCGCTCATGACGAAAAGCGAGTGCCAGCTGAAGGACTCGAGGAGGAACCCGGACGCGACGGACCCGAGGATCATGCCCGCGGAGGAGATGGTGGACCAGATGGCGATGGCTTTGGCGCGTTCGGACCTGGGGAAGACCACGTTCACCGTGGAGAGGGTGTTGGGCATCACCAGGGCGGCGCCGAGCCCCATCGCAGCACGGGCGCCGATGACCTCGCCGGCCGAGCCGGCCAGCATCGCAGCGTAGGCGGCCGCCAGGGCGTAGACCGCGAGGCCGATGATCATCAGGCGGGCGCGTCCGTAACGGTCGGAGACGCCTGCCGCGACCATCAGTAAGGACGCGAAGACCAGGGTGAAGGCCTCGACGATCCAGGTGAGGTCTAGCTGGGTGGCGCCCAGGTCACGCGCCAGCGATGGCAGCGCAAGGTTGAGGCTGGAGTTGGCGAGCACGACGGTGAGTAGCGTGGCGCACAGCACGGCGAGGATCGTCCAACGGCGGCGAAAAACCTCCGGCGAAATACCCTCGGACAGGGCCTGCGCGACGGTGACGGCTTGACGGGGGGACTTGGACATGCGGCTGCTCCTGACGATGCTGGGGTGGCACGCGTCATTGCGGGGACAGTTTCAAGATACTTTGTGTTTAGTGAACTATCAACTTCGTAATGGTGAACTCGGGTCGCTATAGTTTCCTCCTAATGGTTTAGGGGGTCCCATGGAGCGCGAAGAATTACTCGACGATGTACTCGAGTCGATGGTGCAGTTTCTGCGAGCGTCCAACCCGTTGCAGGGCGACGCGGTCGCGCAGTCCAACCTCACGCCGCACCAGTTCCGGGCCTTGGTGTTCGCGCTCGTTCACGACAACGCCACCACCACGGATCTCGCGCAATACGTTGGGGTTCACCCCAGCGTCGCGACGGCGATTGTCCAGAAGCTCGTGGGGCGCGGCTACATCGCGCGTACCGAGGACACGCAGGACCGTCGTATTCGCAGGCTGTGCCTGACGGAGAGTGGCCGCGAATTCATCGAGGCCGTCGTGGGGACCGCGCGGGCCGAGCGCCGGCGCCAGCTCGACGCGCTGAGTGAGGACCAGATGCGTCAGCTCAGCGGAATCCTGGAGACGATGAGCGCCGCCCTGCCTCGCGATCCGGCCTAGCGGTAGGGAGCGGTTAGCTTCGCAGCGACCGCGACGCCCTCGATGAGCATGGCCTTCCAGGTCGCCGGCACCTCGCGAATGTAGCCCTTCAGCGTGTGTTCCCGCGGCTGGACTGGGGGGAACACCCCCGACGCAGTGAGGCCCTGCAACTGGCATAGCCACACGGCGCGCGGCAGGTGAAACTCCTGAGTGCACACGATCACGGATCTGAGTCCTAGCACCCGGCACGCGTTGACCGCCGACGCGCGCGTGTTGACGCCCACCCCGTCGCGGACGATGTCGCTCTCCGGCACCCCCAACTCAATCGCGGTGCGGACCATGGACTCGACCTCGTCGAGCCCCTCACGATTACTCTGCGCGCCGCTCATGACGATCTTGGGGACCAGCCCGCGCTCGTACAGCGTCACCCCTGCCTGAACTCGCTCGCGCAGGAACCGCGACGGGCGGCCGTCTTCCCAGACTCGTGCGCCCAGTACCAGCGCGGCATCGGCCGGCTGCAACGCGGCCGATGCGACGGGGTGCAGCCACCCCAGGGTCGCCGCGCGTGTCACGACCAGGGGCGCCATCGCGATGCTTGCGAATCCCGCGAGGCCGCGCAGGTCTGACCCGCGTGGCTTCACGAGCGTGTCCGCAGAGCGGTCGGTGCTTCTTCCGAGACGGAGCCCAGGGGAGCCTGGCCCCTAAAAATGGTGGTGGTCATCGCAGCGAGTGGCGCCACGCCGACGGCCCGCGACCCAGGGGGCCGCCGGCGTGGCGCCCGCGCATCGTGCGTACCCGATCCATCCACGCCGAGGTGGGGGAGCCGGGCTCGTCGTCGTCTGCCGCGGAGGTAAACGCCACCATGCCAGCCACGAGAGCCGCGAGCTCGGCGTCGTCGGGCGTGCCGCGGACCACCTTCATGCCCGCGGTTGAGGAGGACTTGTCGGTGGGCGTCACAGTGGGATGTTCCCGTGCTTCTTTGGGGGCATCGCCGCGCGCTTGGTGCGCAGGGCGCGCAGTGCGCGCACTACCTGCTCGCGGGTCTCGGAGGGTTCGATTACCGCGTCGACGTAGCCGCGGTCGGCGGCGTCGTACGGGTTGACGATCCGGTCCTCGTAGTCGTCGATCAGCGCCTGGCGCTCGCCCTCGACGTCGCCGCCCTGCTCCTGAACGGTGGCGAGGGTGCGTCGCTGCAGGATGTTCACTGCGCCCGCCGCGCCCATGACCGCGATCTGCGCGGTGGGCCACGCGACGTTGACGTCGGCACCGAGCTGCTTGGACGCCATGACGATGTATGCGCCGCCGTAGGCCTTGCGAGTGATCACCGTGACGAGCGGCACGGTGGCCTCCGCGTACGCGAAGATCAGCTTGGCGCCGCGACGGATGATGCCCTGGTGCTCCTGGTCCACGCCGGGCAGGAAGCCGGGGACGTCCACGAATGTGACCACGGGGATGTTGAACGCGTCGCACGTGCGCACGAATCGCGCGGCCTTCTCCGCCGCATCGATGTCGAGCGTGCCAGCCTTAGCCAGCGGCTGATTGGCGACGATGCCGACGGAGTGGCCCTCGACGTGACCGAAGCCGATCACGATGTTGGGGGCAAATAGCGGCTGAATCTCGAAGAAGTCGCCCTCGTCGAGAACTGCCTGGATCACGGTCTTCATGTCGTACGGCTGGTTGGGGCTGTCCGGGATGATCGTGTTGAGGGCCTCGTCGGCCTCCGTGAGGGTGAAGTCAGCCTCCGACTCCCATGTGGGGGCGTCGGACAGGTTGTTCTGCGGCAGGAACTGCAGCAGGTGCTGGACGTACTCGATCGCGTCCGCCTCGTCCTCGGCCAGGTAGTGCGCGACGCCCGACTTCTGGTTGTGGGTCTGGCCGCCGCCCAGCTCCTCGAAGGTGACGGACTCGCCGGTGACGGACTTGATCACGTCGGGGCCGGTGATGAACATCTGCGACGTGCCGTCGGCCATCACGATGAAGTCGGTCAGCGCGGGGGAGTACACGGCGCCTCCGGCCGACGGGCCGAGGATGATCGAGATCTGGGGGATGACGCCCGATGCGGCGACGTTGCGGCGGAAGATTTCCGCGAACTGGGTCAGCGCCGCCACACCCTCCTGGATGCGCGCGCCACCGCCGTCGGAGATGCCGATCAGCGGTACCCCGGTGCGCAGCGCGAAGTCCTGGGCCTTGGCGATCTTCTGGCCGTGCACCTCGCCGAGCGAGCCGCCAAAGACGGTGAAGTCCTGGCTATACACGCACACCTGGCGGCCGTCGATGGTCCCGTGGCCCGTGACGACTCCGTCGCCAAAGGGGCGGTTCTTGTCGAGTCCAAAGTTGCGAGAGCGGTGGCGGGTCAGCGCGTCGAGCTCGACGAACGATCCCTCGTCGAGCAGCATCTCGATGCGCTCGCGGGCGGTCTTCTTGCCGCGAGCGTGCTGCCGCTCTTGCGCGGCGGCCTCCGCCGTGGTCGATGCGGCGGCGGTCTTCTTGCGTAGCTCGGCGAGCGCACCGGCGGTGGTCTTGCTCGGGTTGTTAGTCGACACGTGTCCCCCTTGAATGAACTGCCAGTAGCCTAGCCGGGTGAGTACCCCTTCGCCTGCATCTGTCGCCCAGTCTCGCCGACCCCTGACCGCGGACGCCCTGACGGTGATCGTGGGGGAGAACCGGCCGCTGTCGCGGGTGAGCGTGGTGGCGACCTCGCCCTCTACTAATACTGCGGTGCTTGCCAAGGCTCAGGCCAAGCCGGAAGAGTGGCCGCACCTCAGCGCCCTGGTGGCAGATCACCAGACCGCTGGACGCGGGCGCGCCGGCCGCCAATGGCAGACCCCCGCATCGGCCGCCTGCACGCTTTCGGTAGTGCTGCGCCCCACCGGAATCTCCCGTGACGAGTATGGCTGGGCCCCGCTGGTGGTGGGCCTGGCGACGGTGCGCGCGCTGCGCACCCTGGGCGTGGGCGCCATGCTCAAGTGGCCCAACGACGTGGTGGTTGAGGCCGGCGTGCGCGACATTCCCGAGTGGGGCAAGTGGCGCAAGGTGGTCGGAATCCTGTGCGAGATGGTGCCCGGGCAGGACGCCATCGTCGCCGGAATCGGCATCAACGTGTCCCAAACATCGGTCGAGTTGCCGGTGCCGCACGCCGCCTCGCTCGCCACCCTGGAGGCCAGCAAGCTCGATCGCGTCGCGCTACTGCGCGTGCTGAGCGCGGAACTGAGCGACGCCGTGCGCACCTGGGAGGGTCACGACGGTCGCGGAGCAATTCGCGAGGCGGTGACCGCGGTGTGCGCGACCATCGGCTGGGAAGTGGCCGTCGACGTACCCGGCGGTACCCCCGTGACCGGGCGCGCAGTCGGGCTGAGCGCGGTGGGCGGCCTGATAGTCGAGACCGCATCGGGCGAACGCAGGGAAATCCTGGCGGGCGACGTGCGCGTACGCCGCGCCTAGCCCGCCCCTCACCCGGCCGCGTTAGGCCAGGGGAAAGGGCAAGGGCACGGGCACGGGCGGGAGAACGCGAGGCTACAGAATCGCGGCCAAGTCCGCGGAGACCTCGGCTCGCACGGCCTCCCGGGCATCGGAAGCAGTCCGTGCCGAGCGGGCCAGGTGCGCCAACCGTTGGCACTGCGCGAAGGTGTGTCGCGACAGCGCGAAGCGGACCAGGGGGACCCGGGCCGGAGCCATCGAGAGGCTACTGCAGCCAAGTCCCGCCAGCACCAGCGCCATGAGGGCGTCGCCCGCGGACTCTCCGCAGACGCCCATCGGCTTGCCGTTGATGGCGGCACCTCGGCAGGCCTCCGCGATCACGTCGAGCACGGCCGGCTGCCACGGGTCCAGCAGCTCCGCGAGCTCGCCCTGCATGCGGTCGGCGGCCATCGTGTACTGGGCCAGGTCGTTGGTGCCGAGCGAGCCGAAGTCGACCTCCGCCAGCACGTGCGTGGAACGCAGCGCAGCGGCTGGGATCTCGATCATCACGCCCACGTTGCGCAGGCCGTTCTCGCGAACCCTGCGCGCGAACCAGGCGGCCTCCTGGGCGTCGGCCACCATCGGCGCCATCACCCAGACGTCAGCGCCGGTATCCGTGGCGGCAATGGAGAGCGCCTCGAGCTGGGCGTCGAGCAGGTCCGGGCGCTCGGCGGAGAGTCGCAGTCCGCGGCGGCCCAGGGCGGGGTTCTCCTCCGCGCCAAGGTCGGCGAACGCCAGCGGCTTGTCCGCGCCGGCGTCGAGAGTGCGAACCACCACGCGTCGGCCGTCGAACGGCGCGAATACCTGGCGATACGTCTCCGTCTGCTCCTCAACGGTAGGCGCGGTCTGGGCCGACAGGAACACGAACTCCGTGCGGAAGAGGCCCACTCCCTCGACGTCGCACTTACCAGCCGCGACCGCGTCCTCGACTCCGCCAATGTTCGCGAGGAGCTTGACCTGCTTGCCGTCCAAGGTCGAGCCGGGCCCGGATAGGTGAGAGAGGGCGTCGGCACGCCGGGCGTTTCGAGCACGCCGCGCGTCGACGGTCGCCTGCTCGGGGCGCAGGTGAACCGAGCCGATGTCGCCGTCGATCATGACCAGGTCACCGTCGACAAACTCGGCCGCCTCGGCAACCTTCACCACTGCGGGAATGCCCATCTGGGCCGCCAGGATGGCGGTGTGGCTGGTGCGACCACCGGCCTCGGTGATGATGCCAAGCACCTTGGTGCGGTCCAGGGTCGCGGTCTCCGCTGGCGCGAGGTCGTACGCGACCAGCACGCACTCCTCGGCGAGAGGGGGCACGCCCGGCGCGGGCGCTCCTAAGACCGCCGCAATAGCGCGGTCGCCCACGTCCCTGAGGTCGGTCGCGCGCTCCGCGAAGTAGCCTCCGAGGGCGATGAACTGCTCCATGAACTCACGCGTGGCACCGTCGATCGCTGTCGCGGGGCCGGAGCCGGCTGCGGCGCGCGCGATGGCGCCGTCGATCAGGCTGGGGTCGCGCGCGAGCATCGCCGTGGCGCTGAGGATTGCCGCGGCCGTGTCGTCGACTGAGCCGAGGCGCGAGTCGAGGTCGAGAGCGACGCTCTCGAACGCCTCGCGAATCCTCGCCTCCGCATCGGGGGAGGTGGGCTCCGACTCGGGAGGTCGAACCCCGCGTCCCACTCGGACCACCGGGCCGAAGGCGATCCCCTCGGATACTCCTAGCCCCTGGAGGACGGTCATGACGATGGTTCCGCGTCGAGGTCCTTCGCCAGCAGCTCTGCGAGCGGCTCGAGCGCGGCGTCTGCGCCGTCTCCCTCGGCGCTGAGCTCGACGGTGTCGCCGAACTTCGCGCCCAGAGCCATGATCGCGATCATGCTGTTCGCGGGGACGGGCGCGCCGCCCTCCTTGGCGATCTTGATGGGCATCGGTGCCTCGTTCGCGGCTTTGACGAAGATCGCTGCGGGGCGCGCGTGAAGGCCAACGGTTGAGCCGATCGTGACGGTACGTGTGGACATGTCATCTCCTTTGATGTGTGCTGGCGCTCCGCGTCAGTCGCTGGTCATGCTGAGTGAGGGTAAAGGTGCGGTGGAGGTATCCACGGTGACGTGCGCGATGTCGCGCGGACCGGGTACCGAACTTCCGGGGAGTTCGACGGCAGCTGAGCCCCATCGAACGGCTTGCGCGATCGCGGCTCGGGGGTCCGCTCCTGCGGAGACGGCGTCGAGCCAGCCCGCGAGCAGGCAGTCGCCGGCGCCCACGGTGGACAACGGGATGGTGCCGCGCGAGACCGCGTGTTCGGCCCCGTCCGCGGTGACGGCAACTGCGCCGTGTGAGCCCAGGCTGACCACCACGGTTTCCACGCCGCTATTGACGACGTCGCGGGAAGCGGCGAGGACGTCCGACAGCTGCCGCAGGGGGTGTCCGACGTACTCGCCGAGCTCGTGATGATTGGGCTTGACGAGGTCGGGGCGCGCCGCGATGGCATCGCCGAGGGCGTCGCCGGAGGTGTCGATCGCGATCTTCACTCCTCGGGCACGAGCGCGTTCGACTAACTCTCGGTAGAGGGAGCCGTCCAAGCCGGGCGGAAGCGAGCCGCAGCCCACTACCCAGCTGGCACCCGTGAGCTGCGCCTCGACGGCCTCGAGCATGAGGGTCGCGTCGGCCGCGGTCGACAGGCGGCCACGTTCGTTGATCTTGGTGGTGGTGCCGTCTTCCTCGACCAGAGTGATGTTGGTGCGTACTGCTCCGGCGAGGTCGATGAGCGTGTGGGGGACTCGGGCGTCGTCAAGCAGCGAAGAGAACTGGGCCGCCATCGCGCCGCCCGCGGGAAGCACCGCGATGGTCGCAGTGCCGTTGGCCGCGAGTGCTCTGGAGACGTTGACACCCTTGCCGCCGGGATCCTCCCGCAGGCTGAGCGCCCGATGGACGCCGCCCCGCTGAAGGGTGTCGAGCGCGATGGTCCTGTCCAAGCTGGGGTTCGGAGTGAGCGTGATAATCATGTGCGCACTACCTCCACTCCTTGATCCTCGTAGTCCTGAACCGTGTCCGCGTCCAGGGAGTCGTCGCTGATGAGCAGCGAGACGTCGGTGGTGTCTGCAAATTTGTGAAGGTGCACGTGGCCGGCCTTGGAGGCGTCGGCCAGCCCAATGAGCCTGCGTGCGGAGCCCGCCATTGCCTGCTTGGCGGCTGCCTCCGCTTGATCGGGGGTGGTGAAGCCGTGCGCGACGCTGAAGCCGTTGGCGCCCAGGAACGCGACGTCCACCCAGATGTCCTTGAGCGAGGCCGTGAGCCAGTCGCCGACGGCGGCGCCCGTGGTGCTGCGCACCCGGCCGCCAAGCAGCATGAGTTCGGTCTTGTCGCGGTGGGCCAGGCGCCCAGCAATCTCCACGGAGTTGGTGATCGCGGTGATCCGTAGCGCCGGCGGCAGTGCGTCAACCGCCGCCAGCGTCGTGGTTCCCGCGTCAAACAACACGGTGTCGCCATCGCTCAGTTCCTGTACGGCCCGGGAGCCGATGCGCCGCTTGGCGTCCGCGGACTCAGAGTGACGGCTCTGGAGGTTGCGCTCGAGCGACATCCGGGTCACGGGTAGGGCGCCACCATGTACGCGCCGGACAACGCCGAGCCGCTCGAGCGCCGTCAGATCGCGGCGCACCGTCTCGACAGTCACGCCGAGGTCGTCGGCGAGCGCACCCACCTCAACACGTCCGCGTGCGCGGGCGGTTGAGAGGATGGACTGCTGGCGTTCCTGCGCGTACATGGTGTCTCCTACAGATCAGTGAAGAGTGGGTGGGGGTGAACGAGGATCAGGGCTCGATGGTGACCTTGATCGCTTCTCCACGCTTGACGATACCGAAAGCATCCAGCACATCTACCAGCGGGATGTGCGCGGTGATGAGATCCTTGACCGGCACCTCTCCGGACGCGATCATGCGCAGCGCTTCCTTGTTGTGGTGCGGCGCCGATCCGTTCGCGCCAAAGATGCGCAGCTGACGGTAGTGCACCAGGTTCGAGTCGCACTTGATGAACGGGTTGGTCTTGGGCAGGCCGCCAAAGAACGAGATCTTGCCGTTGCGGGCGGCCATCTCGATGGCCTGCTCCTGGGCGATGTTCGCGGCCGTAGCCGTGATGATGGCGTCCGCCCCGCGACCGTCGGTGAGCTCCTTGACGCGTTCGACGACGTCGACCTCCGCGCCGTTGATGACCTCGTCGGGGTGCACCGCATCGGCCGTCATCTTGAGGCGCTCGTTGTTGACGTCAATGAGGAAGACGCGCTTGGCGCCGTTGGCTCGGGCCAGGCGGATGTGCATGGCGCCGATGGGGCCGGCGCCGAATACGACCACCGTGTCGCCCTCCTCGATGCCGAGGATCCGCTGCGCGTTGATGGCGCAGGCCAGGGGCTCGGCGGCGGAGGCCTCGTCGAATCCGATGTTCTCCGGGATGCGGTTGAGCCCGTCGACCTTCATGACCTCCTTGGGGACGATCATGTACTCGGCGAATCCGCCGGAGTACTGATATCCCATGGACGTCTGGTTCTGGCAGACCTCCATCCAGCCGCGGTCGCACTCGTAGCAGTCGCCACAGGGCACAGCGGCGATGACCTGAACGCGGTCGCCGATGGCCCAGCCGTCGATGCCCTCGCCGACGGTCACGATCTCGCCGGCGATCTCGTGGCCGATGATGCGCGGCGGGGTGAGGTTCTGGTGGCCGTTATGGAAGATCTTGACGTCCGTGCCGCAGGTGGAGCAGTTACGGACGCGGATCTTCACCTCGCCGGGGCCGGCCTCGGGTTCTGGGACATCCTCGACTCGGACGTCTTCAGGGGCGTAGAAAACTAGGGCTTTCATGATGTTCTAATCCTTTGGGTTTTGGGGTGACAGCAGCGCGAGGACGGAATCGACCGACTCCGCGTCTCGCAGTGCGGCGGCCTGTGCGGGGTCCATCAGGACCTGAGCTAGGGCGGAGAGAATGTCGACGTGCTCTTCGGACTTGGAGGCGATGGGGATGCAGACCGTCACGGTCTCGCCGTCCCAGTCGACCCCGTCGGGGAACTGCAGATAGGCCAGGGCGGCCCGGTTGATGTGCTCGCGGGACTCGTTGGTGCCGTGGGGAATCGAGACGCCCTCCCCCACGAACGTGGAGATCGACTTCTCTCGCTCGTGCAGCGCCGCGGCGTACTCTTCCGTAGCCGCGCCGATCTCGACGAGGACCTCTCCGCACTGGCGCAGCGCGTCCGCCTTGTCCTTGGCTGTCAGGCCAAGGCGGACGGCGCTCGCTGCCAGCAGCGGTTGGTCAGGACTCAAGGTCGGTGCCCTTGACTATCGCGTCTTCAAGCCGAGTGAAGGCGAGGTCACCGATGAACATGACGAACGGGATGACCACCGCGTTGGGTGCGCTGGCCTGGGCCCTTGCGGCCAATCCCTGGTGGCACAGCACCACAGTCGCGTCCGCCGGGAGCTCGCTGACGGGGGTGTGAGCGACCTCGATTCCCCTCGCGCCCAACTTGGAACGCAAGTTGCTCGCAACCATCACCGAGCTACCCATCCCCGCGTCGCACGCGATGATGACCTTCTTAATGTCGGAACCGTTAATTGACGGCATCTGAATTTCCTTTCGTAGTGAGGGTGGAACCGGCAGCGGACGCTGCTGTTAGTGCGGTTAGGAGGAGACTGCTGCGGGAGTGGGCTCGGCCGGGGTGGCCGCTGCGTCGTCCGCTGCGTTCTCGTGACGTGCCTCGCGACCAAAACCCATCACGAATGCGGCGACGATGAACGACACTGCTGCCGCCAGGATGATCTGGCTAAACATCACGATGTAGTTGCCTGCGCCGGGGGGAGTGAAGGCCATCCATGAGAAGACCGATCCGGGAGAGGCCGGCGCGACAAGCCCGCCGTTGAACATGACGCCGATGAACACGCCGGTCATTCCACCAAGGATCGCGGCCAGGATCAGCTTCGGCTTGGCCAGGATGAACGGGAAGTAGATCTCGTGAATACCACCGAACACGTGGATGACGGCGGCGCCGGGGGCGGCCGACTTCAGCATGCGAGGGCCAAAGGCCATGAAGGCGACGAGGATGCCGAGTCCGGGGCCGGGGTTGCTCTCGATCATGAAGAGCAGCGACTTGCCGGTCTCCTCTGCTTCAGCGGTACCGAGCGGCGTGAACACGCCGTGGTTGATCGCGTTGTTGAGGAACAGGACCTTTGCGGGCTCCACGAGGATGGACGCGAAAGGCAGCAGGCTGTTGTCGACGAGGAAGTTCACTCCCTGGCCGGCCAATTCCACTCCCTTGGAGACCACCGGGCCAACGATGGTCATGCCCAACAGGGCCAGGAAACCACCGAGGAGTCCGAGTGAGAAGTTGTCGATGAGCATCTCGAAGCCGGGCTTGATCTTGCCTGCCCACATGGCCTCGACTCGCTTGAGGAGGTAGGCGGCCAACGGGCCGATCATCATGGCGCCCAGGAACATCGGAACGTCGGAGCCGACGACCACACCGGTCGTGGCCACTGCGCCAATTACTGCGCCGCGGGTGCCGTAGACCATGTTTCCGCCGGTGTAGCCGATGAGGAACGGCAGCAGATAGTTGATCATCGGGCCGATGATGACCGCGATACCGGCGGTCCACGTGATGACGGCCTCGTCGGGGCCGCCGTTGAAGATCTCCGCGATCTTGTTGACCCAACCATCGGGAATGAAGAGGGCGGTGATAAGTCCCCATGCGACGAACGCGCCGATGTTCGGCATGATCATCCCTGAGAGGAAGCGGCCTAGTCGCTGCACCTGGGCGCCCGCGCTGGGGCCGGTACGGTTCTTTTTCTCTTTGCTCTTTGCTTGAGCTTCATTAAAGGACATCGTCGTCCTTCCTTTCTCTGTCCGCATCGTTGCGAATCTGATCAATTATTACCCGAATTGGTCCGTTCCTGTGGAACTAAGCCTCACGTTAACCCACAGAAACGGGCACGTCAACAGATAAACGGGCACAAGTGGGCCTCGTTACGCACGAGTAACCGGGCATGGCGGGTGGTTTTTAGTGAAGTAGCAGGGCATCCGGCCACTTCGCTCCCGGGGCCTACGATGAAAATGTTCCTTTGGCGTCTTGGGGCGCAGTGGCGCGCTCCTGCGGCCGAAGACGTTTGAACTCAGACGCCCAACTAGCGGGGAGAAACACGTGACTGATCCAATGAGGGTGGCCGTCATCGGCACCGGCGGATGGGGCGAGCAACACGCCCGAATCTTCTCGCGCCGCAGCGACACGGACCTGGTGGCGGTGGTGGGCCGGGACGCCGGACGCACCGCGACCCGCGCATCGGCCTACGGGTCCGAGGGCTTTACCGACATCGATCAGATGCTCGCGGAAGCCAAGCCGGACCTCGTCACCGTGTGCCTGCCCAACGAGGGCCACTACGACGTGACCCTGCAGCTGGTGCGGGCGGGAGTCCCGCTACTCGTAGAGAAGCCGCTCGTGTTCGACCTGGACGAGGCGGACACCCTGATCGAGGAGGCGGCCGCGCGCGACCTGTTCTTCGCCATCAATCTCAATCACCGCTTTGCGGAACCCGTGCTGCGCGCCAAGGCCGCCATCGACGCGGGCGAGATTGGGCGTCCGGTGTTCGCGACGTGGCGATTTGGCGGCGAGGCGAATCACGGCACCTCAAGGCACGCCAACCTGATCGAGACCCAGTGCCACGGCTTCGACATGCTCGAGCACCTCGTGGGCCCCATCACGTCCGTCATGGCGCAGATGACTGACGTGACCTACGGGGACTGGAGCACCATCGCGATCGCGCTCGAGTTCCAGGGCGGCGCCGTGGGCACGATGCTGGGCAGCTACGACTCCTCGTACGCTTACCAGGACTCGCAGTTGGTGGAGATCAACGGCACCGAGGGGCGCCTGGTCATCAACGACACGGTGCGGGAGCTGAGCATCCAGAAGGCGGCGGACGAGACGGCCGCGGTGTGGCGAGCGGGTTACTTCAACGACGAGGCGCGGAGCTTCCACGGGACGTTCGACCGCCACGTGGACCGCGTGCTCGAGGCTCTGCGCGCGGGTGAGAAGCCCCCGGTGCACGCCACCGCTGGACGCCGGGCGCTCGCGATCGCGCACGCCGTGATCGAGTCGCACGAGAAGGGCACGCGAGTCGCGGTGCCTCCGCTGTAGCCGGCGGAGGGCTAGGTCGTGGCGGGTTTCAGCAGCTCGGCAGAGTTATTGCGCACGTTGCCCACGGCCTTGCCGATCGAGTACCAGGCGAGCTCGGGCGCAGGTGCGGCGATCACGTCGAACAGCGTGTCCTTGTCTGAGTCCGGGTCTAGCCACGCGTCGCGTTGATCGTCGGTGAGCATGACGGGCTGACGGTCGTGCAGTTCGCGCATCTCGTCGCGCGCCGCGGTGGTGACGATGGTGCAGGTGGCGAGCCAGGGCGCATCGTCCCCCGTACCCTTCTCGCGCCAGAACTCGTACAGGCCCGCGAAGGCGAGCGGCGCATCGTCCGTGGTGTGAATGTAGTGAGGCGTCTTGACGCCGCCCTCGGTGTGCCACTCGTAGTAGCCGCTCGCGGGGACCAGGCAGCGGCGCTTGGCGAAGGCGGAGCGGAACGACGGCTTCTCCGCGACGGTCTCGCCGCGCGCGTTGATCATCCGCGAGCCCACAGAGGGGTCCTTCGCCCAGGAGGGCACCAGGCCCCACTTTGCGGTCTCCGCGATGCGCTGGCTCGGGTCATCCTTGGACGCCGTCACCAGGATGACCTTCTGCGTGGGGGCGACGTTCCACGACGGGCCCAGCAGGCGCGCATCGTCCGCGATCGTGGCTATCTCAAAGGCGTCGATAAGTTCTTGCTCCGACAGGAAGTTCGCGTAGCGTCCGCACATGTTTCTAGTGTGCCGTGCCGCGAGCGGTCGCGCACGGGTGCGTGAGCCGGCGGTTCAGCCCAAAGGCCCAGTGTGGCGTGGCCGGGTGGTCACTTCGTGGCGCGTGCCTCGAGTGTCTGGCGCGCGGAGGCGGCGAGTTGAGCGCCCCAGGACCGAGCGCGTTCAAATTCGCCTTCTACCAGTGGGCCTTCAACTCCGGCGACGAAGAAGCCCTCCGGTGCGACCACGGCCTCGTAGCCGAGGTGGCTCAGGAGTTTTCCCGCCTTGCGAGCGGCCGATCCGGGCAGGCGGCGGGTCTTCGCGACCCGGGTGTCAAAGGTCGCGACTAGGACTCCGGCGTGCGTGGAGGGCAGTTCGGCGATCCATTCCCTGATTCCGGGGCTGGGAGTGGTGTTGCTCGCGCCGAGCTTGACGGCCTCGTACCGGGTGTCGGGTCGGGACATGGAGAAGGTGTGGGTGGGGCCTCCGACGACCACGAGGTCAACGTTGTACGCGGGGGAGGCCGGCGCGATACTCATCTCCAGCACTTCGACACTGGCCGAGTCGCTCAACCCGGTGGCGATAGCTTGGGCGATCTGTGCGGTGTTTCCCCACATGGATTCGTAAACGACGAGGGCTTTCATGGACTTCTCCTTTTGGTTGTCCGTGCTGATCGTGCGGGGAGCCTCGGGTGGCAATGGCCCTGTGGTTCAGCATCGAAATGAATCGTGTCGCTGGGCTGTGAGGTAGTCGAGCCCGCACTGATTCAGATCTCGCACGGCAAGAGAAGTGCGTACGTGCGCTCGACTCGCGCACCGTCGCGACCTTCACCTACTAGGGTGCGCCGGGCGCGGGCGTTTTTATGGGGACCTAAGTCCCCTTGGCGCAGTAGAACGCGGGCTTACGTTTCAAAGATGGACGTATCAATAGATATTGAAGTGTCGCGTTCGCCGGTCGATGCCGAGGCGTCCGTGGCGCTGCTCCAGGCGGTCGCGGACCCGGTCCGGTGGACAGTGCTCAGCCGCCTCGCGGTCAAGCCCGCCTGCGTGTGCGACATCCAGGACCACGTGCCCGTCGCGGGCAACCTGCTGAGCTACCACCTCAAGGTTTTGCGCGAGGCGGGCCTGGTCACCGCGACTCGCCGCGGACGCTGGATGGACTACGCCCTCGCGCCCGATGCCGAGGCCCGCCTCGCCGCGGCGTTGCCTACCGTGGTGGTGGGCGAACGGCCATGAGCCTGCTGGAACACATGCCGGTGACCCGCCGCGGCCGCGGGCTCACGCTCGTGCTGGCGGCGGGGATGTGGGCGGGGCTATATGCCTTGAATGAGCGGCTATGGGACTGGATCCTCTATGACGGGTTCGGCATGGACTCGGCGGACAGGGTGACCGAGACCGTTCATTTCTTTGTCTACGACACCGTCAAGATCGCGCTCCTGCTGGTCCTGATCATCTTTGTGGTGACCTACCTGCGCTCGTACATGAGCGTGGAGCGCACCCGCGCTCTGTTGGGCGGCAAGCGCGAGGGTGTCGGAAACGTGATGGCCGCGGGCCTCGGCGTCGTGACGCCCTTCTGCTCGTGCTCCGCGGTGCCCGCGTTCATCGGCTTCGTGTCCGCGGGCGTCCCCATCGGGGTCACGCTGAGCTTCCTGATCGCGTCGCCGATGGTCAACGAGATCGCCATCGGCATGTTGCTGACCCTGTTCGGCGTGAAGATCACCGCCATCTACGTGGGCGCCGGCCTACTGATCGCGATTGTCGCGGGCTGGATCCTAGGCCGCATGGGCGTCCAGAAGTGGGTCGAGCCGTTCGTCTTCGAGACCAAGCTGCGGGGCCAGCCCGTTGACCCCTCGCGCGCGCTGAACTTCGACGACCGCGTCACCATGGGCATCGAGGAGGTCGGCAGCGTGCTGCGCAAGATCTGGCCCTACCTGCTGGTGGGCATCGGGCTGGGAGCGCTGATCCACGGCTGGGTGCCCACCGAGTTCTTCACTACCTATGCCGGGCCGGGGTCGACGTTCGGCGTCCTCATCGCGATCGTGATCGGCATCCCGCTGTACTCGAACGCGGCCGGCATCATGCCGATGGTCCAGGCCCTGTTCGAGAAGGGTCTGCCCATGGGCACGCTGCTGGCCTTCATGATGGCCGTAGTCGCGCTGTCGCTTCCCGAGATGATCCTGCTGCGCCGCGTGCTCAAGCCGCAGCTGCTCGCCGCCTATGTCGGCGTGGTCGGCATCGGGATCGTCATGGTCGGCTACCTGTTCAACTTCCTGCTCACGTGACCCCACGCCTCGTTGCCTCACCCAACCCGCACTACCGAAGGAGAAAACCATGATCATCAAGGTCCTAGGCCCCGGCTGCGCCAACTGCAAGAACCTCGAGCGCGCGACCCGCGAAGCGATCGCGGGGCTCGGCCTCGACGCGACCATCGAGAAGGTCGAGGACTACGCGGCCATCGCTGGCTACGGGGTCATGTCGACGCCGGCGCTCGTCGTCGACGAGGAGGTGGTCGTGTACGGCCGCGTGCCCAAGGCGGCGGAGATCCGCGACCTGCTGACTCGGGGCGGCGCATAGTCCTCGTAGCTTCGCTCTCTAATAACCATATAGATAACTATTAGCCTCGTTGTTGTGCGAAGCATTGCGATGTATAGTCAAAAACATGGCTATTAAAACGGCAGTGACCGACGAGTTGGAGAGCGCCCTGGGTGCGCAGATTCGCCGCGCGCGGCTGCGCCAGGACGTCGATCAGATCACGCTGGCGCGACGCGCGAGCGTCTCGGTGGGCTCCATTCGCAACCTTGAGGCAGGCAAAGGCGCGCGGCTCACCACTCTGATGCGCGTGCTGCGCACCCTCGGGCTGGCGGACTGGATCTACTCGCTCGAGCCGGAGCCTGAGGTGGGGCCGCTCGACAAGCTGAGCGGCCTGGACCGCGTGGTCGAGCCCAAGCGAGCCACCGCCCGAAAGGCGCGGGCCGATGGCTGACTACTCGCACGTCGACGTGCTCGGCGTCCACGCCTGGGGCCGGCAGGTGGGGGCGATCACCGCATCGGCGCGTGCCCGCGGCGCCTATGTTTTTCAGTACCACCCCGACTGGATCGCGACGGGAATCGAGCTGGCACCACTCCTGATGGGGCGGGGTGCGGGCACGGGACGGGCGCGCGACACATTCGTCTTCCCTACGGATCAGTACAACGAGGTCACGTTCAAGGGCGTGCCGCCGATGCTCGCGGACTCGCTGCCCGACGCTTTTGGCAACACCCTCATCGATGCAGCTCTGCGGGAGCGCGGCATCAATGGGGAGCCGACAGCGCTCGACCGCCTCGCGTACATGGGCAAGCGCACCATGGGCGCTCTCACGTTTGAGCCCGCCGGTGATCTTCCCGCGCACTTCTCCACGGCTATTGACCTGCGCTCGCTCGTCGAGACCGCGCGCAGCGCCGTGGCGGGGGACCTCTCTAGCGAGGCCGGGGCATCGGCCGCGCTCCAGCATCTGTTGCAGGTGGGCACCTCCGCCGGTGGCGCTCGACCCAAGGCGGTGGTCGCGCTCAACCCGGTCACCGACGAGTTGCGCGCGGGCAACATCGACCTGGGGGCGGACGGGTTCGAGCAGTGGTTGCTGAAGTTCGACGGGGTGGGCAAGCGCACCTCCACCTCGACCGGGCAGCAGCTGGGCGATCCGCGCGGCTATACCCGCATCGAGTACGCGTACTGCCTCATGGCCGCTCAGGCGGGCCTCGAGATTCCCGCCACGAGGCTTATTGAAGAAAACGGCCGCGCGCACTTCATGATCAGGCGCTTCGACCGGACGGTCGAGGATGTGCGGCTGCATCAGCAGTCGCTGTGCGGACTGGCGGGCCTGGACTTCAACCTGTTGCCCGACGAGTCGGGCCGCGGCAACCGCTACGAGGACTACTTCGCCACGCTGAGGCGCATGGGACTCGACGCCGAGCTCACGCTTCAGGAGGCCTTCCGCCGGCTGGTGTTCAACGTGCTGGCATCGAACTGTGACGACCACACCAAGAACTTCGCCTTCTTGATGGATCCCGCGGGCACGTGGTCCCTGGCCCCCGCCTACGACCTCACCTTCGCCTACGACCCCTCCAGCGTGTGGGTGTCGAGGCATCTGACGTCGGTGGGGGGCAAGCGCGAGGGCATCACAGTGCGCGACATGATGGGCTTTGCCGACGCGCACGACGTTCCCGCTGCGCGCGCCATCATCGACCAGGCGGCCGATGCCGTGGCCGACTGGCGCACGCATGCCGACGCCGCAGGGGTGTCAGAGGCGAATACGGCCCGCGTGGGCGAGCGCCTGGAGGCGGTCGCGGCGTCTTGAGCCGGTAGCGAGGTTGGATTCTCGCGCCGGTGTTGCCGGGCGCCCGTCATTCGACCACGAGGGGAGCCTACGTGTGCGTTTGGGTGGGTTGAGGTAGGCGAGTGGGTGACCTCGTTGAGACCAGAGCGGCAGAGCCCACCAGCAGGAGGCAGGCGACGGCCATGGTGAGGTACGAGGCGGCCACCGAGGATTGTTGGATGAGGAACCCGGCCGCGACACTTCCCGCGGCGCCTCCCAGGTTGTGGCTCGTATTTACCCACGTCGTGGCCTGTGTTTTCTTGTCCTCTCCCCCAAAATTGCTCGCTTCAAAGTAGGCGAGGATCATGACGGGGGAGAAAAAGAGGCCCGCCAACGCAATCGTCACGCAGATGAGGATGCCGTTGCTGAAGAGGGCCGTGCTGGTCGAAAGGAGGATGAGGCCGACGGCTGCCAGGAGCAGCTGCGAGTGCACGTTCATGCGAATGCCGAGCGTGCCAAAGACGAGTCCTCCGACGGCGCTTCCGCCCGCAAAGAGGCCCAACGCGACACCGGCCGCCGCTGCCCCCTGCGCCCCGGGAAAGGCGGCGGGAATCGCGATCACGTAGTGCCCAGAGATCAGGCCCGCGACGAGGGCCGGCAGCAGTACTCCGATGAAGCGTCGATCCCGCAGCAGGGAGCCCCTCGGTGTGCGCTCGCGCGGAGACTCGTCCTCGAGACGAGAGGGCACTGCGGCGGTCCGCACGGCGGGCGTCGACACGAACATCGTCGTGCCGAAGATCACCAGAAACGCGGGGACGAGCAGTGCGGCACTGGGTGTGATGACCGCGAGGGCCAAGCCCGCGACAGCTGGTCCTGCCAGGAAGAGCAATTCCTCCGCGACCGCATCAAGGCTGAGAGCTTTCTTGAAGGAACCAGGCTCGCGCGCTAGTTCGGACCAAACGACTCGCATCGTCGGACCGATGGGCGGTGCAAGCGAGCCCGCCAAGGCGGCGAGCGTCACCATCACGGGCACCGTGGCATCGGCGAATGAGGCAAGCGCCAGCGCGGCCAAAACCAGGCCGAAGGTCGAAGACAGTGCTAACAACACGCGTCGCCTGCCGAAATTGTCGATGAGGTGGGCGCGGGCAGGGGCCAGCAACGCGGCTGTCAGGCCGTACAACCCCAAGGCGAGGCCAGCTGCGGCTACGGACCCGGTGCTGCCTTGCACGGCGAAGAAGAGAGGCAGGATCACGAGCGCGTACGCGGCTCGTCCGACTATTGCGCTGCCGAATGTCACGGGTACGTGTGGCAGTCGCCAAACGTCGATGTAGCGAATGCGCGAGTTGGCTTTCATGAGGAGACTCCTAGGCGTGCGCGCGAGGGCGCGAGGGCGCGAGAAGAGAACGGTTGTCGAGGGAATCGGACAGCGTCTAATCGCGGGGGAGGAGCATGAACGGAGCCTAGCTCACGAGTGGTCGACCATGCCGAGTTTCGTGACCTGATCCAGGGTGCGGCTCGCTGTTACCGTGGACGTATGGCATCCGGCGGATCCTCGTATCGATGGAACGTCCGCGATGCCCTGACGCTCGCTGACGCTGCGCAGTACTCGACGTGGCGTCGAGCAATCGGGGCTGAGAATAGCTTCGCGTCAGGAAGCCTCGAGGGCGTGGTCGCGTGACGAGGCGCGCTATCCTCCGGCGCTCGGGTGCAGCCGGCCTGATGCTACTGGTGCTCATGCTCAGTGGCTGTTCGCGTTCGAGCGACGGGGGCGTGCGCGAATACGTCGACGAGGCCGTCGCGGGCCTTGGCGAGGGGTACTACGCCGATTCCGACGCATGGGACAAGGCTCTCGAAGAGGAGCTTCCGGGTCTCTACGCCGAGCAGACTATCCCGGACACGTATGGCGCTTTGCGTCGTTTGACCGAAGTTGCCGGCGGCCATCACAGTTCTTTCTCAACCCCGGCGGAGATCGCCGAGTGGAACGAGCTCTATTCGCCGGGCGGTGTGCCGCTTCCAACGGTCACTTACGGCGGGGTGGTGGCGAACCTGAGCCTTCCAGCGTTCTCGAGCGAGGATCAAGATGAGATTGACGAGTATCTAGGGGCCGCCGCGAGAATCTTCGACTCGGAACGCGCCAGCGAGGCTTGCGGGTGGGTTGTCGATCTGAGTTTGAATGGCGGAGGCAACCTGTGGACGATGCTCACGGCCGTTTCCCCGTTGCTAGACGACGGCGTCGTCGAGGCATTCCGCGACCGGGAGGGCTCGACGAGCAACGTCACTGTGACCGGAAACACGGTGACGTGGGATGCCCCGGAGTGGGACAGCCTCCAGCAAGAGTGGGGAACCTTTCCAGGAGATGTGGCGAAGTTTGAGGGCCGCCCGATCGCGATCCTGCAGTCCAGCGTCACGGGGAGCGCCGCTGAGTCGGTGATTGTTGCGTTCGCTGGGCAGGAGCGGGTAAAAACTTTTGGTTTAGCGACAGCGGGATTTACGACCGTTAACGACGGTTTCGAACTCCCGGACGGCGCCTTCGTTACGCTTTCATTTGCTCTGATGGGGGACCGCGAGGGTACCTTCCACGAGGGCCCTATTGCGCCGGATCAAGAAACAAGTGGTGGGATTGTGGGGGCGACTGAGTTGGCCGAAAGTTGGTTAGACGACGAATGCAGACAGTAGTTGCCGGATCCACCATTCCCCGCAAAGCTGTGACTCTAGGCCCTAATCGTGAAAGACGTCCCGGCTTCGCAAGTAGCCGCCCAGCGGTGGTTATCCACAAAGAGGAAGGGGGGAATCCCCAACTGCTTAACTTTGAAAAGTCAGTTCCTCTGCCACTACGGCTATCGTCCGGTGACTACGTTCAAGGGGCATGGAACCTCGAATCAGGGAAGAATAACAAGAGTTATGCGAGTTGGATGGGGTCCCAGTGCAACTAACGAAAGGAGCATCCCGATGAGTACGCGCAACATGATATTGATGTGGTCCATCGTGGCGGGCCTGGCCCTCACTACCTTCTTCGTAGGTATGGTCACCGGGTACCGAGCAGACGAAGCCTCGGTTGCCGCCGACGGTGAGACAGTGTTCAACCTGGATCAATGGCGTGCAGCGCTGTGGACACTCGTAGCGGCAACGATCGTCGCCGGAGTGGTCGCACTCGCTGTAACTGTTCGGCGTGCAGCACCAGTTGATGTGAAGCGGGTACTTGCACCTGCTTCACTGATCGTTGTCGGAGTCGCTGCCGCAACGCTCATTCTGCCGCTGGCGCTGCTGAGTGTCGCAGGCGTCGTATGGCTAATCGCGGGCCTCGCTAGAGCACCCCAGAGTGTTCCGGTGGTTGCCTAACCGGGCAACTCCTTGGAACCAAACGACGGCTCCAAATGAATGGCGGGGACTGTGAGGCTCACTCCCCGCGCTATGCGTGAAAAGGAAATGGCACACGCGCAGTTTCACCATAAGAACACAGTGTTGATTTAAGGCACGCTAGTGGAGTAGGTGACGGGCCTGCCGCACTAAATCGTTACAACTTGACCTGGCCCTGTCGCAACTGGCGAGGACCAGTGCCCTGTGGGGGACTGGTTTGCACTGCAGCATTGCTATCGGTTCGACGGCAAGTACGTACCAGCGATAGCGCTCGCTACCCATAAGGTTGACCTCCATGGCCAGTTCTAAAGAGGCTCCCTTGCCTCCCCGTAGTACCGGAAGACGCGTCCTCATCGTCGTCGGTGTGGTGCTCCTCTCGGGCCTAGCGGCGACCGCCTTAGGGATCGGGTTCATTTTTTGGTCAATTTGGTCGTTCCAGGAAGCTGGGGACGCCAAGAACGTCGATAAGGTCGAAGAGTCGTTCTTGGCGAACCCCGAAGGATTCCAGTCCGCGGCGGCCTATATGGCTCAGCTTGCTGATTTGGAGCGCAGTGCAACTCGCATCTCGTGGACAAGTGTCAGCGTTTGTGTCACCGATGAAAGCGCGACAGAAACGTGTAGGGACACGACTTCTGACGAGGAGGCGTCGCAGGTGGCAATCCCAGGCGCGGATGTAGTGCTCTGGTACGCGAGGGACGAAGGGCGGGTGCTTTTTGCTTTCAAAGATGATGAGCTAGACACTGTGTTCCTGATGTTCGACCCGCAGGCACGGGATGCGGAGGCATTCGCAAAGGTCAGAGGATTATCGTGGGAGCGCAACCTAGCCGACGGGTGGAGCAACCTTGGAAGCATCAGCGACATCGAGAAGTACGAGGCGCCTTAGGCGGCAGGCAGTGTCTCGCGACGGCGAGGCCCCGAAGGGTGAAGTGGCTAGCGGGCGCCAGACTGACTAGGGTCTGCCCCAGATTTGGCTGACACGTGGGGTTATCCACAAAGAAGATGCGGGATGGTGGTAGGCGTTCTAGTGTTTTAGAGCATGAGCGCCGATGTTGCCGCGCGTATCGAGTCACAGGTGCGCGATCAGATTCGTGAACGTGGGGTGGACCCGCTTCGCGAGGCCGCGCTCGTGCGCGCGCTAGTCGACGAGGCGCTCGAAGCATGGGACGAGCGCGCACTTATCGGCGCGGTGACGGCAGTCGTTGATCGCGTGGCGACCGCCAAGTGCGTGATCGACAACGTCTCCGGCCTCGGGCCCCTCCAGCAGTACATGGATGACCCCGAGATAGAAGAAATCTGGATCAACGAACCAGGCTAGGTTAACTAGACCTGTCTTTGTTCAAGCCTAGGTTTACCAGGTGCTGATGGAACTGCTGAACGGCAAGGTGACAACCTGTCGCCGAATCGTTCAGCGGTCCCGACTTACTCATCCAGGCCTTGAAGTGCTCGTAGAGAAAACTGAAGGGCGGTAGGTTCCGGGCATAAGCATCCTCGAACTCGCACAAGAACTCTCGTACCGGGTCGTTAACTTCCTTATAGTCGTTCAGGATGCGCTTGGTGGCCTCGGGCTCGGATAACATCCCGTACTGCTCGACGATGGTCATCACGTGCTTGGCGAAGTATTGATGGACCTCGGCGCGCTGCAGGTGCTCATCCTTGATGTATCGGTGGCCACCGCACTCGAAGTGCGTGTCGAACGGGATGAACAACTGCCTGCGGTAGAAGCTCTCCGAGCGGTCGCGCACCTGGGGAAACTGATCGAGGCACTGCACCATGTGCGCCGTTGTCGGATGGCCGTGGCAAAGTCGCCACATGCATGCATGCATCGGATGCAGTTGAACTGGGCCTGCAGCTCGTACCTCGACGCGTCGCGAACAATTCGATGTGGATCGTGTTGATCCTCGCGATGTTCGGTCGCTCAGACCCGATCATGTGGTTCGTCGAGGACAAGGCGGCAGGCTTGTCGGAGTACTGGACCGAGGGGTTTGACACGGGCCGGGAGTTCGCCCGCGCCGACTCAAACTCCGTAGAAGGGCAGCGGGGTAGTTTCGCCTTAACCCGAGTTCTATGTAGCTGAGCGCGCCGGTCAGACCGCGATCTTGCTGACCGCCAGTGGCGAAATCGTGGCCTGGGTCGTCTGCGACGGTGCCCTATTGCGAGCCCGACGTCGAGTCTGGATCTCCGAACGCAAGGCCATCATCCCCCAGCTCATCGGGCTCGCCAGCGAACGCCTCGCACGTGGCGCAGAACCAGTGCTCATCTTGAGCTGAGCCACGTGCGAGACAGAAAGGGATACAGGCACGGTATCGAGAGGGACCGCGTTGCCGAACGTCGAGCCGCAGTCTTCGCGGGCGGGCAGGCACGCCCGCGGCCTAGGGGCGCCGTGGTGGTGAGTTTCGCCGATACTCACCACCACGCGCGGTGAGCGTAGCGATGAGTTGGCGATCGTAGGGATCCGCAGGCCGCGGTCGCAGAGTAGAGTTCGACGCGCGCAGCGAAAGTAGTGGCTAGCACGGGGGCCGCGCTGCTCTACTTTTGCGGTTTGACTCATAGGGATCTGGGTGCTCGTAATCAAGCCCGGCACCGCCATCTGTGTGGTCGCTCACGGCGTGGTACAAGTTCAGGGTCGTGATGGTCTCCTTGAAGTCCCGTTCAAGTTGATCGTAGACGGTGAGCGCGTCCCAGGTGCTTTGACACTTGCTCGCCTCCCAGCGCAGTTCGGCTACCGCCGTGGCCAGATTCTGCAGCCTGCCGAGCATATGAGGGCCGAGGTCCTCCCAGGTTGACTTGTGCCGTTGGGCCAAAGCCACCACGGGTATGGCAGCATCAAGCATCGATACAACAGCTCCAAAATCACTTTGAGCTTGTTCCGCGGTGGCGGGGGTACTGAATTGCCAATTGTTCGAGCTCTTGAGATAGCTTCCCTGCGCGCGCAATCTTGCTGAGGCGGAGGGTAAGTTCCGTTGATCGAAGAGCGCATGCCATCGCATTACGCCGTCGGTGACGTCGGCGCGCGCAACTAGGTGGTGAGTGCGGACGAACGCCGCCACGGCCAGAATTAGCGCGAGTAGCGCCACTGCAGTTTGTGGAATCCACATTTTCGGGTCATCTCCTTGTGCGAGGGGTGTCGTAAAGCGCCATGGCACTCGCACTCGATCGGCCGGTTGTTGCCTGGCAAGATCTTTTTCAAGTGAGCAGCGAACGTGTTTTTTAGAGGGCGCTAAGCAGGGCAATTAGTCTTTTGTGGTCCGCAGGGTGAATGTGCACCCTGCCTAAAAGATCCTAGCTCTTAATGTTGATTGTGCACGCGAGACGCCGTCATTGAGGGACGCTCTGAAACATTGCGCCACCAATATGGGTGGATCTTGGAGTGCGATAAATTTCGGATGAGCCCCGGAGTGGTGGCACGTCAAGAATCAATTGCAATCTCAGAGATCGGGGACCCGTCCCAGGTTCGCTTGGGCAGTCTTCTGCCCGGAACGAGGTCGTTTGTCTCCACCCGGTGGATCGCCGTAGTCCGAGTGGTGAAGAACAGGTCAGAAGGACCCCAGGTGACCAGGCTTCGGCGGCTTCGGCCCCAGGCTAGGTTGACTAGAGGTCTCTTCGCTATACCTGGTCGACTCAGGTCGAGACCCTCAAACTACCGGTAGATGGCGCCGATTGGGCGGCGGCGATTGTGGTCTTGGGTTGAGCGGCATTCGACCTCGCTTCCGCCGCGAGCCTCGCGTCTGCACGCAAGGCTGGGAGGGGTCGCCTCAACCTCCTGCAACGCACTACACCCCACCTGGCGAGTGCCGGACGGGCTGTGGTTGAAGAGGTGCGGCGAGTTACCCGACGGTGGTGACAGTCTCGAACTTGCCTGTCGTGGGGTTGAGCGCCTTCACGTTGTACTGGTTTGAACCAGTCTCATCCATCACCTTGACGGCGGAGATTTCACCCGTTGTCAGTGCGCGATCGCCGCCAGGCGGAGTGAAGTTGTTGTCCTGGACCCAAGCCCAGGCCTCCTCGGGAGACTCAAACATCGTCGGAACCTTCAGAACGCTACCCGAAATGCCCGAGCGAGCGAACTGAACCTCGGTATCATTCCCGCCGTTGAATTTGCTCTGCGGGTTTTCCAGGATCGAAATCATGTAGCCACCGAAACCTGGGTTTCCGGTCTCAAGGGAGTTCTGAGAGGAGTCCTTCATCCCGGAAACCACCGCGGCGTGACCGTCCGCACGATACTCATTCACGTTCGACGCGTGAATGCCGAACCCGAGGGGTAGCTTCTCTGAGCCGACATACTTGACGCCGTCCACGTACTGCGCAAGCGTTGACGGCTGATAGCCCGTCATGTCCCAGTTTGGCTCCTGCTTGGAAACCACAGCCCTCACACCGGCATCCCAGAGTTCAGGGTAGGAGTCGTGAATCCACTGCTCAGCCTCACCCTGCGGTTCGGCGGAGAAGACGTAGTCATCTTGTGTGGAAGGGAAAGCCATTCCGTCAGGCACGGTGCCATCGGTCGTCAGGACATACTCCTGCGGGGAGGTCGCTGGCGGGCTAGCTTCCAGAGACGGAGCCACAGTTGACGCCACTGTCGGCTCAGCCGATTGTGACGCCGAGGCGGGGGAGTCCGAGGCTGCCTCCGACGAGCAACTGCTCAGGATAAGAGCCGTTGTCGCGATGAGGGCGCTCACCGCCAACTTCGGCCTGTTCAAAGCGGCCATGGTGGGTTCTCCTTGAGGTTCAATGCAATAGGTCGGGCAGCGTGCAGTGCAATGTCATGCCTGACGAGTGCCGGACGGGGTGTGGCTTGAGGAAGGGCTTAGTAGTCGACGAACCCGCCGGCGCGAGAGTCATAGATGAGGGAATCGCCACTTATGCGAGAGACGAGGACGAGTCCAATCTCCCCGGGGTTGAGCGAGCGGGCCGAGTCCGCGTTGGGTGTAAAGCGACTGTCCTGCACGTACGCCCACGCCTCCTCCCAGTTCATAAAATTCTTCGGCTTCTCCCCGGAGGCGGGGGAATCCGACCCTCCGAGCAAGTCGGAAATCGTGAGCGTCGCTCCCCCAATTCCACCTTGAGGCCCAATCTCCTCAACGATGCTGACCGCGTAGCCGCCGCGGCCGAAGTTTCCCGAGTCCTCCAAGATGGTCTTGTCCTTCTTTGCGGCAAGAAACTCGTCAACCGTGTCCGAAGGGATCGTCCCTGGGTTCTCAATCTGCCCGCGGAATCCGAGAGGCATCTCCTCAGTTCCTTCGTACCGCGCACAATTGATGTACTGGATCAGCACTGACGGGATGAGCGAGTCCTCGTAGTTGTAGCCCTTTGTGGTTCCTTGGATCGAAACCGCACGAACACCGAGCGCCCACTGCTCAGGAGCGTTGTCGAAGATCCATTGCTCGGCCGCACCCTGAGGCTCATCCGAGAAGACGTAGTTGGGGTCCGTCTGCGAGGGGAATGTAATTCCCACCGGGACCGCGAGGTAGTTGTCGGTCGCGACCCACTCCTGACCGCCGGCCTGTTCCGACGGGGCCGCCGTCGGCTCAATCGACTGCCCGACCGTTGCGGACGCTGTGTCGGAGGAGTCCGTGGTCGATGAGCAGGAGCTCAGGCTCAAGGCGGCTGCCGCAATCAGTGCGCCCACCGTTAACGACTGTCGGATAAGGGCGGCCATGTCGGGTTCTCCTTGGGGTTCAAAGCAATAGGTCGGGCAGCGTGCAGTGCAATGGCATGCCTGGCGAGTGCCGGACGGGGTGTGGTTGAGGTGCGCTCTAGTTTGATGCCCCGACTACGAAGTCACCCACTCTGGGGTCGTAGACGTAAGCGACATACGGGTCACCAGCCTTCTCTCCGGCGTCGGTGGCCATAATCTGCGCAATCTCGCCAGGGTTTAGGGTTCTAGCACCCTCGGAGTTCGGGGTGAAGCCGTTCTCTTGAAGATAGGCCCACGCGGCTTCCCAGGTCGGGAAATTGCGAGGCTCCTCTCCTGCCGCCGGCGTGTCCCTTCCAGAGCGGAAGTCGCTGATATAGAGCTTCGCACCACCGGATCCACCACGGGCTCCAATCTGCTCGACAATGTCCACGATGTACCCGCCACGACCGTTATTGCCGGGGTCGGCTTCGGTCATCGAGCTGTCCTTTAGGCCCGCGAGTCTCCGGTCAACAGCGTCAGCAGGGATAGTCCCTGGGTCCTCAATCTGCCCGCGGAAGCCGAGCGGCATGGACTCGGTGCCCTCATAACGCTCACCGTTGATGTACTGGACCAGCACCGACGGGATGAGTGAATCCTCGTAGTTGTAGCCCTTTGTGGTTCCTTGGATCGAGACCGCACGCACGCCGAGAGCCCACTGCTCAGGCGCGTTGTCAAAAATCCACTGCTCAGCAGCGCCCTGCGGCTCGTCAGAGAATACGTAGTTCGGGTCCGTCTGCGACGGGAACGTGATGCCGACGGGCACCGCCAGGTAGTTGTCGGTCGCGACCCACTCCTGACCGCCGGCCTGTTCCGACGGGGCGGCCGTCGGCTCAATCGACTGCCCGACCGTTGCGGAGGGCGAGCTGGGGGAGTCCGAGTCCGCGGAGCAACCGCTCAGGACAAGAGCGGTGGTCGCAATGAGTGCGCCCACCGTTAACGACTGACGGATAAAGGCGGCCATGTCGGATTCTCCTTGGGGTTCACTGCAATACGCCGGCTGGTCGAGCTATAGCCCACCGCCGCCCGGGTTCGCGTCACGGCTGCTCGCGCTGCGTCCTGCGATGTGCTCTGGTTTCGCGTCACTCTACAGCGGAAGTCATGCATTTACTGGTCATGTCTCTAAACAGCGAGGGACTTACCAGTGAAGTAAGGGGAGTGCCTGGGTTCTGGCAAGCGGGTACTGACGCCGCAGCACGCATTGAGTCCCAGTTGCGCGACCAGACACACGATCTTGGGGTCGACCGCTGCGCGCGTACGCATCCAGGTCATGATCGGGTCGGTGTTGGTCGCCGTGGTCTGCTGGTAGAGCTCCTGCGAGTGGACCAGGCCGAGGAGTTGCCCTGAAGGGTCAGGAATCTCGTTAATTCCGACGTTAATGTTGTCGTTAATGATTGCGGTCATGATTAGGCTCCTCATTTAGACGAAAGATTGTTGGATGTTTTGGGGTTTCGGCGGCGTTGGGCTGCCTTCTGTTCCACGGACCTGCCCGCATCAGCCCCTGACTGATGCCAACCGTGAAGACGCACTGTGGCGCGTGAGGCCATCAGGCCGAAAGCGCACGTCGTTTGGAACCGGAGGCTACTTCCGTAGAAACCGGGTGGAGTAGTTTCATCAGCGCACCCGGGTCGGCCCTGCCGACTCCGCTGAGCGGTGATTCTTCAGTGAACACAGGCTCTGCGAGTGCCCGTCTAGGGAGCTAGCCCTCCCTCGAGCGCTACCAAGGCTGCTGACGCACACACTGGCCGGCTCAAGATGAATACATGTCATTGGGTCGCGGACGAACCCATCAGGGGTCGACAAGAGCCCGTCTTACTTGCCGAGGTGGTCGTCCGTCGCGAGCCCCTAGAACCGCGGGCCTCAGGGGCGCGCTGGCGGATCTCGGCGTTGACTATCGCAGAAGTGGCGGACCTTGCTTCGTAGGTGCGGTCATGAACCAGTGGTCATGTCGCTACATCGAATCGCACGGCCGAAAGGTCCGTGCACTTGATGTCCCGAGGCAGCTCTGCTGCCTTGCAATAGCCGCAGCGAAGCTGCTGCGAAGTGAAGCCGGCCGCGCGCAGGGCGGGGGCACCCTCAACGAGCCCAGCGGGCTCGTTGAGGGCAAGGAGCGAAGCGACGCAGTAAGACCCCTGACGAGCGCAGCGAGGAGGGGTCACGAACCACCGCAGCGGAGCGAGGATGGAGCGTGAGCGCGGTCGGCTCTGCCGACCCACCGAAGCGAAGCGAGGTGGCAGTGCGGCTTATGCCCTTTGATCATTGTTGGAACATCCGCCGCCTCAGCGGTGGATTGACGTCTGAATCCCTTATCTATCAGGGGAAACGAGGTCATACACATCATCTGCATACACACCGCTTTTATCTGCATACGCGCATGCGGATGCCGGCTGTGCCCCCTCGTTTACACGGGAAAGGCTCCGGTTGTGCGTATACGCAGCGCGAAGCGATGTGCCCCTCTGCATACGCACAGCATTTGGGTCTGTTTCAGCGCCTTTTCAGGGACCGTTTCGACCTATCAGCGTCCCTGGCTCATGGAGCCGTCAACGGCCGTCCAGGCGGCCGTTGTCATCGTTGCAAATAAGGGATTGTTCAGAGCCCGTTGCATCATCATCGGGAGAGCATGCCACCACAATGACACCTCTATGGAGGGGTCGAATCTCAGTGGCTGCATCAGCAGCCGAAGCAGCACCGCTGCGACACTTGGCAGCGCCTGTTGCCTCACCTGAGCATCGCCTGCTGCAGCGCGTATGCAGCACCTAGATCCGCGCGCCGCCTGGCACGGCGCCCAGGGCCGCAACGCATCTGCATGACGTCTCAGCTCAGCGGCGGGGGCTACGTCACCGCACGGCTCATACGACGTCACTGGCAGCGAGATCAGCATCGGCCGCAGGTCTTGAGTCACAGCGCCTGCCGCGGTCTCGAGACGGCTCAGGCAGCATCACTGCAGGCTTGTGCTCTGGCGTGGGATCACCGCAGCCTCAAGCGCTGAGGGGTGAGCGCTACGGCACTCATCGGCGCTGTGCAGCGCCGTCGCAGCACTGCCTCGACCTCGAGGCTCATAACGCAGCGAAGGCGTCGGGTGCTCGGTCACATGGCCGCCGCGGGTATTCAGCACAAGCCGCTGTTGAATCAGCAGAGGCTGGCATGACCAAGCAGCACGGTCTCAGCGTCACGGCCCAGGTCGGAGACCGCTCAGGCAGCATCACTGCCGGCTATCTGGTTGCCGGGCCGGCCGCCGTGGGATCCACGAATTTCGGCGCGACCTGGATCAGCGTTCTGATCAGGGGAGCCGAGTGGTTTGGAGGGGCTGGAACACCGAAAAAGCGGTCGATCCAGTGGCTATCTAGTGGCTTTTCAGCGGCACCGTAGCGGCACCGTAGCGGCACCACAACGGCACCGTGGCGGCACCGTAGTGGCATGACAACGGCACACCAACGGCATGACAGCGGCACCGTGGCGGCATGACAGCGGCACCGTAGCGGCATACCAACGGCACGCCAGCGGCATCACAGTGGCACGCTAGCGGCAGGCAAAACCGGCTTCACGGTGGCCTCCAGGACGTCGCAGTCACTGTCAGCCGTCACCGGCGGCGACGCTGCATCATCATCGGCCGCCTCGCGGTGAGCACCACAGGCTGCCGTGGCTCCCGGTTAGCTTGCGAGCCATGCCGAGCGGCTACAACACCGCAGCATCACCGGCAAGCGGATTGAGATCCGGGCGGCCCGCATCACGCTGCCGCGCGCTGCGGGCGGGAGCGCGGCCAGACGGCTGAACCAGACAGCCAGCTCGCCGGCGCGCTCGGCCGCCGGAAACGATCAGCCAGAGAAAAAATGAACCCGCTCATGAAGCAACCGAGGTTGCGACATGAGCGGGCTGAAGGGTCTTGCCGGGTTGAAGCCAGTGGTGCGATTTAAGGGGTGAGAACTTCGTGGTCCTCGTCGATCCAGGCGTCAAGGTCCGCGATTTTGTAGTAGACCCGAGCATGCAGGCGACCTTGGCGCATGTACTTGGGGCCTCGCCCCAGGTTGCGCCAGTTCGCCAGCGTCTGCGTAGCAACGCCGAGGTACAGCGCAGCGTCTGGGCCAGAGAGGCGACCGGGTTGAACGGTCCTCACTTGCGACGCTGCACTGCCAGTCCCCTTCGGCTGAAGTGGCTTCGCTCCAGTCATGCGATCGCCGTCCATAGGCCGCACAGGAATTGGTGTCGAAACGCGCGAGGGCTCACGTGCAGTCCCCGTTGATCGCCAGCGACCATATCGGGCCGTCTTCCCATGGCTCAAAACCGGCGTCGCGAATCGCACTATGCACGCGCACCAGCGCTTGGTCACTCTCGGATCCATCAGGTAGGCCACCTGTGCCGTCGGCCGACAAGGGTTCGGGCCGGATCAGAACCAAGGCGCCAGATGGTTCAACCCCCAACTCCTCGAGAGCCTTCAGGAGGATAGTGAGCGACAATCCGCGGCGACGATAGGGCTCGCTAAGCACCAGCCACTTGACGAGGACAACAACAGACACCGAGTTGTCTCTGGCGTCTGACTCGCGCTTGTCTGCAATAGCAGGTGCGACTCTCAGGTCGCTATAGGGCAAGCCCTCCTGTAAGGCGAGCAAATCGCGCCACGGGCCTCTCGCAATGTAGCCAGCCAGCGACCCGATTACTCCCTCACTGAGATCTCTGGGGGAGATGTCGAGAACCTCGCCACGGAACCCTTGAACTAGGGCAGGATCCTCCGCCCAAATCTCGTGAATCTCGACGCAAAAAAAGGATTCGTCATGCTTGCTTGTCCATGTCATAGTGCCCAGTTTGGGGCAATTTAGGCCCGAATCAAGGAAGCCCCAAAAACGGAAATCACGCTTCCCCTGATCTACCAATGGAACATTGACCTATACCGCCGGGCGTGTCCGATGCAAAGAATTGCGGTTCGCTAGTTCCATCCGTGGTGTCGGTCGTTGAGCGATGCTTTCGGCGCTGCGATTGGGGTCACGCTCGCGCTGTTTGACAGCCTCTGGCTAGCTAACGAAACCATCCACGACAGCCGTCGCAAAGAGATTCCCGGCGCCTACGAACCACTTCCACTTTGGTCGCGTTCGACCACAGGGCGGTGCACCGTGTCAGTTATGCCGTGGCGCTCGATCTCAGCCCTAATCAGGGCGTTCACGGAGGCCGAGGGATCGAACTGGGAAGCCCACCAGTCTGCGACGCTCACGTCGACGTGCGGCACTTTCAAAGCGAAACGGTGCACTTCACGCGCAGGTGGGCGGTAGGCGGCGACGTTCTGTTCGACCTCATCAGACAAAGCGCAGACCACTCCTTGGTAGTAGTAAAGCTACTCAGTTTGCGCAACTATCCTGTCACGCTTGCGTTGCCAGGTGGACCCTCGGCGCAAGAAACCCGAGGCAAAGCGAACATTGTGCGCCACTGCGTCCACCGCCTCGTTCGGCATCGTCGCTCGGTAGTGCCTCCGGGCCCGTATCAGATCGAGGACATGCGATCTGAGATAGGCAGGTTAAGCGAGAGAGACTGCTCCGCGGCTCAGATGACAAGCGCTCGATGTACCTTGGGCGGGAGTCGTACCTGGAAGCGCCCCGAGTACTGCCGGTCACCGATCCGCTGTAGCGCCGCCTCGCCGCTAGTGGCCATATCCTGGAGCACCTCTGCGACCTCTGCGACCTCTGCGCCGGTCGGGACGGCTACTGCCGGCGATGCACCGCTAGGGTTGCCGGTTCGCGCTACCAGGGGGCTCCAGCTGCGCCGCGTGCATGGCTGGCCTCGCCGTTGGTCGGGGCCGCGGATGCGAGCACCGATCTAGCGATGGCCGCACGGATTATGATTCCAGCGGGTAGGTCGTGGAAGAGGCTTCTCGAAGCCGAAGTTTTGATCAGTACGGCATGGCGACCGTCGTTCGGCACGCACACTGTCGCCGCAGATGGTCACCCTTGCCGGTCGTTGATGGAACGCTATGTTGACGATTGGATGTGCAGCAATGGTGTGCCTCACGAGTGCGAGCCAACTACGCGGCGAAGACGGCGCACAAACATGCGCTGGCCGACAAGCATGGGTTCTCACTGATCATCATCACCCCTGAGGACATGGATGACCTGCCTGGCATACTCTGCGCGTTTGCGTCAGCAAGTTAGGGGTCCACCGTGCGCAGTCCGCGGAGACTGCGCCTCCGCGCGGGTACGTTCTGTACGTCGACGTGCGCTTTGGCTGCCCTCGGACGGCTCGGTATTCTTGGACGGTTGGCCGCGGAGCCAGGCGTGTAAAAGCAGAGAGAGAGTTGTTGTGAGGATGATCTACGTGGCTGCTGCAGCCGCGAGTGCGGCGTTTGTACTAGTGGCTTGCGTACCGATCGAGCCTGAAGCTGATTCGTCCACCTCACCTGAGGTCCAGGCCCCGGCGATCACCCGTGGTGCTGCAAGCGAGTTAGACCCCGTAGGTGCAGATGCCGCGAAGGCGCAGGAGGTGAACCTGTGGATGCGGGAAATGAGCCGCTGGAGCGCGCCAGATTCGTACTGGGGCACGGTGGCGGAGCAATCAGCCGACGAGTTGCAGCGCCTCGCTGATTCCTACCCGGTTGCTGAGTCGGCGGTGCCGGCGGAGCTTAGCGCGGCAGCTGGAGCCATCACTGCAGGCAAGCTCGAACTCGGTGCACGCGACTATGAGGCTGCAGCAATCACGCTTGAGGCCGCGCCGACAGCCCTGAACGGTGTCTACGAGCAGCTGGTAATGGACGCGGAGGCGGTGGAGGCCGATACTGGCTGGCGGCTCACGCTCGGTGATGATCTGATGACGACAGGCACCGGGCAGGACAACGCCCGCGTCGAACGCTGGATCGACGGTGACACGATGGAGACAAGCACCGGGGAAATCGTTCGACTTATCGGCATCGACACCCCGGAGATGTCCCAAACATGCTCCCAGGCCGAGGAGGCTCTGGCGGCGGTGCAGGCAATGGCTCCCGAGGGCGCGACCATCACTCTGCGCAGTGCGTGGACGCATGAACCCACAGACAAGTACGGTCGATCCCTGCGTTACGTAGAACTCGCAGATGGCACCGACGTCGGATACTCTTTGCTGCTATCCGATCTTGCCGAGGCTCGGTACGACTCACGTGACGGATACCGGTGGCACCTACGAGAAAAGGCGTACCGCGACACCGGAGGAGATCCAGGCTTTGACGCAGCCTGTGCGTTCGCCGCGACGGGGCTGATTCTCCTCGAAGATGACGACCGATACAACGATGACGGACGCGAGCGCAGTGATCGCATGAGTCTGATCGAACGCACTCTCGCTCAGTCAGGTGCGGGCCTTGGCGACATGGTCGTCGACGCGCGAGCCACGCATGAGACTCGTGATCGTGAGGCGGCGCGCAAGGCTGCGAACTCCTCAGCGCCATCAGATTGGTCGTTCGATTTCCCCGACTCGCTTTGCCCCACCAGGTGGTGCTGAGACGCGATCGTGCCCACTTAGCGAAGCCTCGATAACTCTGCTACCGCGGTGGATTTAGGTAACTCAGATATCCTCCGGATCCGTATGCAACTGAACAAATGCGACGATGGCCAAGGATTACTCGATCGTTCAACGCATCGTGTGCGGACGCCTGGCCACTCGGCATTCTTTCGGATGCAAGCCACGACGCCCATACTCGCGCTTTTTGAACCGGCCGACCGGTCATACCCCAAGGATCGGCAACAGCATGCATTTCCTCACAGTGCAGGCCGAGTGCCTAGTTTGCCCGCTGCAAGGACCATGGCGATGGTAGGCCAACATGGCATAGAGCGATGCTGACCATGTGCGGAGCGTATTTAGGTCCCAGGTAGCCCGCCCTCTCCATGCATCTCTCAAGAGTTGCGTAGTCGAGTTCGCTCGGTGAATACGTTGCAATGAGATTTGCGGTGGGAAGCGACGACGATAGTGAGCCCTCGTTGGGCATGCGGGAGTCAGGTGCGATGCCCCACAAGAGCTGCATTCTCATGAGTTCGTGCAGCGCGGTAATTCGCACCACATAGGCCTGAGAGCCTGGCTCAGGCGGAATGCCTGTACCTCCAGTGTGTGAGTAGTAGTCGGGATCGATCGGAGGGGTTGTAGGACGCGAGGGGCGCTTTAGTCGCTTGAGCAACCTCCGTCGATACCCGGCGACCTCGAGAGCCACATAGGTGGCATAGTGATCCATCCATGCCTCTGACTCATCCGAAACGTAGACGGCATTACAGGGCCATAGATCGAGGTAGAAAGTCACCGAGTCGTAGGGTTCAACCCGTGCCGTGGCGTCTGTGCACCCTCCGTCAATTCGGAGAGGGGCTCCGGCAACAGCATTCTCGTCACTGGGCCGCTCTCTTGCGAACCACCGAGCTGGGCGAGCCCAGGTTCGAGCGAAGACAAACGATGGGCGCTTGACGGTGAATGGGGTGCGCCCGCCATTCTGAACTCGGACACGGAGCACTTGAAGGAACTCGTAGTCGCGGTCGAATCCTGACGTCGCTCCGAAGGCGCGCATTTCTGTCTGGTTGAGCACCAAGGTGTTCTTCTCCAGCCACACGACCTCAATCTCGAAAGTCGGAATTGCGCCACTCACGCGGTGCCCTCGAAGTGCAATCAGCGCTGCCACAATTGCGGCCACTGCTGAGAAAACCGCCGCAACTGCTGACCACAGTGCTGCGTCCCATGCACTGAAAGTAGCGCCCTTGACCACAAACCAGCTTTCAGCGATGAGAGTGATAGTCGAATTTAGATGCACTCGCCGATGATACACGCCTTCGAGGAAACAGGGCGATTCAAAAGGGTTCCATTGGAATCAATTCAAGATTGCAGAAAAAATGCAGAACTTGACTGCCCCAATACTGAAATTGGAACTGTGTCGCATCGCATTCTCAACAGGCATACATTCGACAATTCCGCCGCCCAGCCGCCACCGCCAAGTTAGTGTCATTCTTCTCAAGTCCACGCAAACTGTTGCGCGACAGAATCGCTGCAATTGTGCGCACTTCTCAACCGAGGGAAGCGCGCAGAACTCTACTCTCTCGGTGGCCACGCGTTGCTAAGCGAGCGTATTCCATGGCGCTCCTCATGCCAGTCCACGGTCACAGCGAAGTTCCTCGCAATTGGTGGTTACTGCTTCGTCAATCACCGGTGAAATGCGCGTGTCTCCAACGTGTGGACGGCCAGCCTCACAAACCCGGACTCAGCAGATCTGCCATAGAGCGAGTACCGGAATCGAGGTCACGTTCCATCTGGTCGAGCTCTTGCGCCTTCCGTACGCCAGACAAAGCCAGCAAAGCTGTGAATCCGAGTTTGACACCTGCGCGGCTTATGGCTTCATTGAGGCCAAGTAGCGCCGCCTCGCGGAGAGTCGCAACCAGACGCTCGAACTGTATTGCGCGCCAAGCTTTTTGGGGGTCAAGGCAGTGCTCGGTGTAGATCGACCTGCCCGTCCAGCCTGTCTCGCGAGTAGCCCGAAGCACGATGTCGCTGGTCATTTGCTGAAACACTGTGAAATTGAAGCCGCTGTCCTGACCGTGCTTCCCCAAAGTAAAGTCCGACATTACAAGGATGTCGTCGTCGGAGGCGCGGATCGCCGCTAGCGTTCTGTTGAGTTGCCGGCGCAGTGACTTTGGTAGACGTGCGACCACGAGCGTATCGGCGTCGATCGGCTCGTCGACTGTCCTGGATTGACCTTGTGAGTCGACGTGCCGCGCGCGGTAGCGGTATCGACCGAGGCGCCTCGCGACAAGTTCGGGTTCAAGGATGTGGATCTGAAAGGCAGTCGGGCTCGTTGCGTTCTCGTCGGTACGAAAGTATTCGATTTCGAGGTGCAATTCACCTTCGCCAAGATGCCAGAGCGCGGATTCCATGTAGTCGCGGAAGGAGTCGTCCAGCATGCCATGGCCGTAGCCGGTTGTCGGAAGCGCGTCTGCGATGAGTTGCGTAACTGCAGTGTCAGCTGGCTGTACTTCGAGTACGAAACCGCCGCCGGGGGTGCTCTGGTACGGCAATGCGTGAGTACGAAGATCTTCGAAAAACATGTGCTCTTTCCCGCGCGGTTCAGGCCGTTGAGCTCGGGAAGAAATAGGTCGTGCGGCGCTGTCTCCTTTCGGCCAATTGCGGTCGCCAAGAGAGCCAATCATCCCGTCAAAAGGGTGCTCAAACACTTCTAGACGCTCCTGTCCTGTTCGGCATCGTCCGCGCGGTATCGCGCGATCTGTGCGGCAAGGGACTTCGCCCTGTGACCGATGTCGACCCCGGGAGGGAGCTTTCCGACTAGGACTTCTGCGATGAACAGCGTGTAAAGGTCGTCGTGTAATCCGTAGTCGCCGGGAGCCAAGGCAGAAACTATTGGGCTTCGTTGCGGCCCCTTCATCTCTTCGTCCATGTCGAATCCGAACCCCCGGTTCCTACTGATGCCTCGCTCTTCGAACACGCGGTTCAGGCTAATCTGTCGACGGCTGCGCACGAGTCCTCCCGGGGTCATTGCGTAGGTGGCGTCGACGAACGTCGCAGCATCTAGTAGGAACTGTGCCAGCTCCGGCTTGCTACCGAGCAAGCGGTCCCAGATGTCCTTGATCTGCGGCCAGATTCCGTCGCCATCGAGTTCGTACATTACGAGCGCGTACCCGGCGAGGTCCATCACGGTAATGATTGGTTCGACAGCAAACGTCGTGCGTGCCCTTGCCCCCGCCTTATGCAAATCGGCCGCGATGCGGCCGCGCGCCTGATCCATCTCGAATACGCACGCGGTGTACATTTTCAGTCCACGGGCAGTATCGCCGCCGATGATCGCTTCGAAGGCTCCATTGACTACGAACTGGTACAGCTGACCATATAGATCCGGCTCTCGTGGGTCGAACTGTTTGCTCCAGAGGTCAGGCAGTAGTTCAGCGAGGCGCTCGACCATTTCGGTGTGCTCATCGGCTGCGTTGAACGGTGCCTGTGTCCGCTCGGGCCAGCCTTCGATACTTGTGTTCGGATTTCGGAACTTTCCGAGATGCTCTTCGGCTCGCCTGACGATCGGCTCGTGGTACTCGATTTTGTTGAACAATTCCAGAGATGCCATCCCGGTCACAGCAGCGAGATCCGGGCGGTTCTGCGACCTGAACAGGTCGACCTGCTGGACGGTCCTGTCTTTTACCTGTTTCAGCACGCCCGCCTCTGTCGCCAGTAGTGCTTCGGCCATGCTCCGAGCGGCGAGATGGGAGAACCACCACCTTGCGGTGATACGTTGCCCCTCAAGTTTCCTCTCGCGTTCGATTGCCAATGAGAACTTCTCCAACATCTGGCGCGTCTCCGTCGGGAGTTCGCCGCTATACAGTTTTTCCGGATTCGAGATGGCTTCTTCGAAGTCAACAGCAAGGTCTCTAGATGAGATTCTCTCGGCTGCGCGCGAGAGCCCAAGCAGCATTAGTGTGAGCGGTTGGACCAAGCTCTCGGCTGCCGCCATCTGATTCAGTCGAATTTCGTAGTCGGCGGCATCGCCACCGGCGACTTGGGGCGTTGTAGTTACTTTAGACACGACCTCATCCCACGCCGTCTCTATGGCGATGGCTTCGTCAATCTGTAGCCGCGCGGTGAGATTTCCTACTAGGTTTGCGATCGACCCGGAAACGGACAATGCGTTCGCGCCCGCCTGCGAACTGAACGCGATCGCCAGTGTCTGGCGCAGCAAATTTGCGACTTTGGACTCGAGCCACATGTAATCCGGCTGAAGTTCAGGTGGGGCGCCTACCGATGTGTGAAGCGCCATTTCAAGGCGGGTATGGTCTATTGTCAGCCAGTTCACGTGGCGAGGAACACGATCCCACCAGTTCGAGTCGGTAGGAATTCTGTATTTCACGGCCGAGTACTCGTAGACAACCTGGATCAACTGTCTCGTCAGATTTACCGGTGCAGTGGCATTTCTGAGTGGCTGGCTGGAAATCAACTCGGTCAGGTGCCTAAACGAGGCTAGCGCGCGGTAGGTGTCGAGATTCGCCTCTGACTGTCGCTGTTCGAGTGATCGCGTCTTCGGTCCGGTGGCAACGCGAATGCCATCGATGATCTGCTTGAGTAGAGGTGCGGAAAGCCGCGCAGGGTCGAAGTAGTCGAACATGTGCTTCGTCACCAACACGAGGCCGACTGCAGAAAGTGCCGTGAACGCACCTAGAGCAAAGAGTGTCAGACCAGTGACTTCATAGCCCATCGCTCGGTAGACGAGTATCGCTACGGCACCCGTTGTGGTCAGGACCAGCACTTTCAGATAGGCCTCGCTCGAACGCTCGCGAATGAACAAGTCGCGGACAACTCCCGGGACGGACCTGTAAATCGTTGAGGCGATAACGCCCACGGTTGTGTAGTAGAGACCCAGAAGTGTCGCGGCAATGGCCGCTGCCGCGCTTACGAAAGTGGAGACGGGGTCTTGCAGTCCGCCCATAGGGGGCGAGAAGATCGGTTGTGCCGCCCCCCACGATGTCTCGCGCATGACCAGGCAGACGAGTTCGACGGAGGCAAGGCCGAGAACAGCTGCGCTTATCGTCCCCAGGCTCCCGACAACGAGCGCCAAACCCGCTCTCGAGCCGCCACTAACTTTGCCAATACGTGTGCGTGCATGCGAGATGCGAGATCGCCACCGCCGCTTCAAGTCCTCTACACGCTGCCGACGCTTCCAGAACTTCGGCGTTCCGATTCGGCGCAACTGCCATGCAAGCATCTGGCTCATTAGCTCCCCCGATTCCGTGCAACTTGCCTGCTCGCTGAAGTACTCTGGCACTCATGTGTGAAGCGCTGGCTCGGGCTCGAGAGTTCTGACTTCATTGGTGGCTGACCTCCCCGCGGGCGGGGCCAAGCACTGCCGAGTCAGTGGTCGGTACAACAATGTCAGACACGACCCCTTTGCACGTGGCGACGTCTCCACTGACGTACCGCCCCGCAGGCCTGCGCCTCCCGTTGACGGTCATCGCAGTGCTCGACACAAGCATGAGGATCTGCAACAGCGTCGCGACAGGATATCGAAGGCGACATCTACGAAGGCAGATCGGCGCATGTGCCCATCCTGCCAGAACGTTCCGACACGTGCATCGCGCTGACAGGGTGATTGCTCCTGCTATTGGAGGCTCCGGCGCTCGGTCTAGATCCGATAGGTGTGCTTCGTCCGGGGCCTCCAGTGACCGCCGCAATGTCGCGACGGGTAAGACGAGGCAGCGCACTGAGCGGGCAAGTGCCACGTTCTCGCAACGGAGTGGCGTGGGAACGAAGTACATGGGAGACGGGCGTTAGCGGTCGATGGAGCGGTACGTAGGTGCAATTAGGTTTGCTGAACGGTTCGGTGACAACTTGACCTGCAATGACGAGGGTGGTTGCCGGGAGGCCTTCCCCTCTACTAAACACGAGTCGCTTCAGGACGTTCGCTAGGGCAAGGCGGCAGAGATCAGCACCCGAGTGAGGTGCGCCATCTTGCCGGTGAAGACCTGCGTGCCAGCGTGGACGCTCAGCCTTTGGTGTCAGAAAAGAATCCCGGAAACCTGACAGTAACCATGCGCGTAATCGTTAGTCGACTGATTCCCCGGCTGATCTCCGCTGAGTTGCTGGGCTCCGTTTCGTGCCGCAACCGTTGGACTATGCTGGTGTTCCCCGTGGGCGCCAGTATCGCGCCCAACGCCGAGCACTTCGGCGGCTTTCTCTCTCCGACAGTTCTCGCGTTGCAATGCAGATGCGCGGGCTCGGTCGGTTCCCAACACGCATCTCGCCGCATCGGCGAATGGCGTGAAATGACGAGCAAACGGGGATCACATGGAACCATCTGACATCGCCAAACTACGAGAACTCGCACTGCTCCTGGACCTGGCTTACCTGCACCATTTCATGGACAGCACCCGCACTGGTGCCGGCTACAAGTCCGCGGAGGCGACTGTTCGTCTCGAGTTTGGCAACTTCTGGTACCGCAAGAAGAACCCGACGGAACGGACCTTCGGGCCGGCCATAGAGCAGGTCGTCGTCTATTCGTCGGTGTTTTCGGCTGCCCGGGTGAGCTACTTCGACAGCATCGACGACGCTGTTTGTGCCGCCCAGGACTGGTACGAAGGCGCAAAGAAAATCCAGGACTAACGGTCAAAACTTCTCGTAGAGCCCAACCTTCTTGTGATCGAGCGAGGTTGGGGTCTACTACGGCCAAGCACTCAGGCCTCGCGGCGTGGGGGTTTTGTCTCTTTCAAACCGGGGATGCGTCGCCGAGTTCTTGCACAACCGCCTCGAACGCAGCTCGAGCGCTAGGGAAGCCATACGTGCCGCGGCTGAACGGCCCCCACGCTGACACAGACCACAGGTCAGGGCTGGCTGGCGATATCCAAGCGACGGTGTCGCCGGCTGGATCACGGACTGTCCATTGGCTGCCGGACAAGGTAGCGAACAGGGATTGCGAGGCCATAGTGATGCTCACTAGTGGCCAGAGTTGCTGTTGCCCGTGACCTGCGCCTTGTGGTTGGGGTCCAGCCGGTCCGCGTTCGCCTCGCAATGCGCGCACCAGTCGAGGTGATCGAGCGCAGAGCCGCACGAGGAGCAGAGCATTTGGCCAGAGTAGGTGCGGTTACTGACACGAAGACCATCCGCGTCGGTGGAGGCCACGAATCACTAGGCGTAGTCAGTGGTCAAAGCAAAGCGCCGATCCCACCGCCTCCAGTTAGAGGTGGTGGAACCGGCGCCATTGCGGAAGCTGGGACTTTAGTTGGCGGTCACGCCCACCCGGTCGAATCTAATCGCCGCCAATTGGGACGCGCGCCCAAAGACGAACCATGCTGCAGGTCCCAGAATGGGTATTAACAATATCGCTGCGAGCCAACCAAATTGAGCTAACCCTGGCGCCCGCACACTGCGGAACCAAGAAACTATTGAAGCCAAAGCAAAAATAGTTGCCGCTATCGCCGCAAACGTGAGGAAACCGTCGACGAAGTTCGGGACCAAAGGATTCACTTTTTACCTCCACCCAGAGGACGTTACCCCGTTGCCATTGCCGCGGACGAACTGAATGGCCTCTTTAGTGCTCCATGCGATTGTGCCCCATGGGGTTGGTACACCTCGCTTGACAACTACCTTACACCCGAAATCGGCAGTTCCCCCTGAAACGTACGAACCGTTCTTGGTGGTGCTGATGTCAGAGAATGGCTGATAGTTCTGAACAACTGTGCACGCATAAGTGAGCGTTTTCGTCGCGCTGCCGCCGGTGTACTCGTAGCTACCCGAAACTTTTGTCTTCGTTATCGTGACTCCGGCAAACTTGAACGTCGACGTATTTGAGATTGATTTTGATCCCGAGATCGCGGCCTTCGCCACGACCGTTGGTTCCTGCGACAGTTTGGTGGCAGTCGGGGAGAGTGTCTCCCAGGTAAAGTCGCCAACTTCGACGATTTCAGTGGACCCCTTGAGATATGAGATTTCCCGAGCGTCTGGAGATATGTCTTCAGGGCTTTCGCCAAGGAAATAAGCTGCTAAATCGCTTCGCTCGTCCGTGGAGAGATTGTCGAACTTGTAGAGGCTGTTCTTTGCCTCACTATCGCCCCGAGCCGCGTCAACGGCCAAGTCAGAGCGGAACTCCGCGAGCGAGGCCGATTCTCCAGTATCGTCCCGCTCGCTGGCGGCCGCAGGTAGCCCCGAGCCGAAAAGCAGTGAAGCTGTGGCCGCGACGGTAGCCACCCAAACTCCAGTTCGTGTCATAGTTGGTCCTTCTTCTTGTGTTTAGTCCACCACGTCGTCGTGGCTTCGTTCACTTGAGGTTCCGCACTAGCGACGACCGCAAGCTGTGTCACCAACCTATAGTTTGATTGAGTGCTTTGCCGGGTGGCGGAAGTGCAATTAGTCACGCTTGGTCGCTTACAGCAGCCCCCATATTCAATCTAAACATTGATACGGGTCTTACGATGGTCGGGGGAGTGAAACAAATGAGATCCCGGCTGGCGGCAGGCGCGATCAGCAGAACTTACTTCCCATGCTTCGCGCGATCAGCAGCGGCCTGCATCGCACGATATATCTTTGGGTCCACTGCGTTCCCGACGAGCTGTCCCTGTGGTTGCGGGTGGATGCGGCGTTGCTGCCGGAAGATCTCAGAGTGATTGAAATGTTCGACTGATCTGCTCGACAAGAGGTGCAGTTTCGACTGGCCTGTGAACTTGCCGCCTATGGATGGCAATGTCTTGTGCTGCGTAATCCAGCGGTGGCGTGAGTCAGCAATGAGCTGGTAGTCGATCGCGCGCCCACACGCCGCGGCGATCCAGTCTGCGAACTGAACATTTGCACTAAGTTGGCTGTCGACGTGCATTGGAGGCTCCACGATGAGCCTCATCTCTGGGTACTCGGCCCCGCGTCCAAGAATGTGGGCGTACATCTCGCGCAACCTCTCCTTGCGCGTCTTCTCGGTGATCTGATCGATGATGACCATCAGGTTGTCGCTGCCGTCAAGACGCTCGACATGGCGTGCGAGACGGTTCAAGGTTTCGCGCATCGCAAGGGACTCGCGCGCGACCACATCCAAGTGCGTCTGCTTCGGCGTCCCGATGGGCTTCTCGACTGCGTAATAGAACAGGTGACCGCCGAAGCCTTGGACCGTCCTTACGAGAGAGTCAAAGACGCGCAGTTGTTCGGGGTACCTGCCTGGCGTCTCGGGCCGGAAAATCTCAGACCCCTTCTTCTCCCACCTGCCGGGGTGGTCCGCGCGAGCGACGTTTGTGCTCCACAGTTGATTCTTCTCGTGCTGGAATTTGGCGCCGAAGTGTCGCGCGTTCCCATCGGGTAGGACGAAGCCTGCGTAGCCGAAGGCGGCGCTGGTGTTGTACCTCTTGTCGTCTCGGGAAACGAACGCGCCAGGTTCGCCGATCTCGTCAATGTAGGCCAGGTACATGAGTCAACTATGGCCTACTACTGAAACGCAGAAACCCACGCACTAGGCGTGGGCTTCTCGAATCGGCGCTCGGAGAACTATTTCATCTCTAGCTACCTGCTGAAAACTATACCTCAAAAAACTCTTTTCACGCTAGCGGTTTCTCTTGGGGGCAACGTTGCCCAACCCAGTGGGTTTTTCTTCGGGCTATCGATTAGCCAGAGTATCAACTAAGCGCGCTTCCGCCCTCGTGGCGGCCGCGGCGGCAACGGGTACCGCCACGTCTCGCGATCAGGTGAGCCCTCTTCGTTCCACTGCACTGTAATCGTGGAGTCACTCGTGCTCATCGAGCGCAACGCGAAGAAGGTCACCGCCTCGCCTGGGCCCAGACTTGAGACATCACCTTCGATATCACTTAACCGGTATAGCGACTCGTGACCCGTGACAATGACGTCCAGGGCGGACTTGCCGCCGATGTTCTCCAAATGGTAGGTATCGCCGGCACGATGTATCAACCGCCAAGCCACCGCGGCGACATGCGCAGGCGCGCTATCAATCCCGACTGTAAGCTCGAGCGCCTGGATGCTCGTGGCGATGCGACTCAACTGATCGATAGACAGCGCCGAGGTCGCTTCCGCTCGCTCGGCAGCCCGTTCGGCATTGGCTTGAGCGACTTCCGCTCGCTCGGCGTCCGCGCGCCGCGAGACGCTAGTGACGATCAATGCGACCACCGCTACCAGTGCCGCGAGTACCTGAGCCCAACCAACAGCAATCTCCACGCCACTCCGCTCGGTCGACAACGACGCGCGCGTCGTCAGTGTGCTTTGACGATAGCGCTTCAATCGAGTTTGAGGCTCCGCCTACGAAACGTTCCTCTCTCTTGCTACCGTCCGCATCGGCTCGCACACGAGGAGTGGGTGTTCTGTCCCGTACAACAACAGCAACCTAACTTCAGCCGGCAGTCTCCAACGTGACCGGGCTAGCATGACTGGAAGTAGACCGGGGGTGCTATGGCTTTGACCGAGATTCAGGTCTGTTCCACGGAGTCCTGCGCGCGAGCGGCTGCGTACACCACAAGAATCAGACCCGCGTGGTGCCTCGAGTGCATCGCGGATTTCTATAGAGCGGGCGGCGCCGAGCCATTGGAGCCGTGGCGCGATCACAAGACCCGAGTGCCAGCGCGCTGCTTTGAGTGTGGATACACGACCGCCTATTACTTCCAGTACGTGCTCAGCAAGACCACGGGCACCTTCACAGAACCCATTTGTCGAGTGTGCCACTGGGACAAGTGGGCGGAGCATTTGCGCGTCCACCGGTCACCACTTGAGACCGAACTCTTCAACCTCCTTGAGGCAGATCCCAACAGCGCCGAGCTCGCTCAGGCCGTCAACGACTTCCCGCAACTCGTAGAGTCAATCGCCAACATTTGGTGGCCGACGGAGCGAATCAAGCAAACACTGGAACTTGTCCACCACGACCTAGTCGCCAACACTCGCGAGCCCAACGATGGAACTCGACCAGTCATAGCCCGTTGCCAGCAATGCCAGACCGAGAGCGTTTTTCTCATGCGTCGAATGGATTCCGAACTGCAGGGCCGTTGGTGTGCGTGTCAATCGTGTGCGCAAACCAAACCGCGTGGGACATGCCCGCGTGACGTACAGATGGGTTTCGAACGCCTGGGGATGCGCGCGGTCGCCCCGCAAATCGGGACCGATGTGGAGCAAGACCTCGAGTGTTTACGATGTGGAACCCGCCGCTTCACGAGTCTGCGGCAGCTTCTGGGTGGCGTTGTCCCATGTTTTGAGTGTGACGGCGCGGCGAAGCCGTCATCCCCGCACAAGGTTTACCTTTTCCACTTCGCTCGATGGAACACGTACAAGGTTGGGATTACTGGCGCGTACAAGGACTCGCGACTTGTACTTCAAAAACAGCGTGGTGGTGAACTCGTAGACCTGCTCGAGGTTCCAAACAGAGGCACCGCTTTAGCCGTGGAGTCCAATGTGGTCCGGGCGGTGAGGCCCTGGCCGGCAACAGGGGAACCCGTAGACCAGCGCGTAGACGGGTGGACTGAAATGTGGGATGCGTCTGCCCCGATCGTGGTGCAACTCCGCACCTACCTTCCAGTCGACTACCAGGCGCCACGCGGTTCAACTGAGGTTCAGGAACCCAGGGCGAAGCCCGAAGTCGTCAATAGCTCTGGAGTCGAGATCGGAGCGGGAACTCGAATCTGTGTGACGGGCACCGCTCCAGGGGTGAGTCGTGCGGAACTAACTTCGCGGCTTCAAAGCATCGGAATCGAAGTGTCGCGTACGGTTAACGTCGATACAGACCTGTTGGTTGCGCAAGACCTCGACGTGACAACCTCCAAGATTCGACGAGCAGCCCAACTTGGTGTGCCCGTCGCTACGTATGAGTTGCTGATCGAGCAACTTAAACGCTTAGCGCCCGGGATCTAGCGCCGCATCAGCAATCAGCTCAACAGCCACCTGCCTGGGTAACTGCTCCTGCTCGATGCGCCTTGGCTGGCTGTGGCCTGGCTCGCACAGGTGCTCCAACAATGCAGCCTCGCCGGCGGTCAGGTGCGGTAGCGTCGGCGTAGCCTGCACGCGCAGCGGGGCTCCGCGGCGATCCACGCTGACGCCGCGGTCAACGTAGGTGTTGTACGCGTCCAGGTCCATCAGCAGCGTCTGTATGGCTAGCCCGCGAGCCCGGTACATGTTCACGATCGCCAAGCCATCGACGTCCATGTCGCCCCAATAGAGCAGGGCCGGCGCCTGCTGGACCCACTCGAGTTGGCTGATCAACACTGCGCCGGCGTAGCCGTCGCCCTCGAACACGATTGCTTCCGGCATTGAAGGCAACTGCTGCGCTGAGTCGACGTTCTCGCAGATCACAACGGTCTGCGGCAGGTACGCGGGCTTGTTAACGTCTCCGGCTGCTGCGACATCGAACTGCCTGCCGCCGGCCGCCAAATGATCAGTGTCGAGGTAGCGGAAGTTCGCTCGTTGTGGGCGGCCTGCGGTTAGGCCCAACTCTTGGAGACCAAGCAGCACTGCGATCTCTTTTTGCCGAGACAGGCTCAGCCACTTGGAATTCATGCCCGGCACTGGGACCTCCCGCGCGGTCATGCCGGCTGCTGGGTTGGCTTCAAACCAGGACACGGCGGCCACCAGAATGCTGAGGTCCTGCTCGCTCCAGGTGCGGATGCGATGAATAGCGCCTGCGATGTCGCTGGTCTTCACGCTAGGCACCGCGACCATTCGCAACTTGGCCATCCGGTCTCTGTCCCGGATCAGCTCTGACATCAGTCCGGCTACACGGGCAGCCGACTCGAAGCTGTCGATCACCAGCCGCGATGGCACAGTCTGCTTCAGCCCCAGTGACGAGCGCCGCGGCGCACGCTGGACGGTCAGTTCGTACTTCTCCGCGAAGGTTTCAATGCCCAGCGCCCACTCACGCACTTTGCCGAGCGACCGATCCAGGTCGTCAGCAGTGGGCTTACCCACAGTGAACGACCACGGTAGCGGTTGGCTGAGATCCTGGCCTGCGATTTCCTCGCGCCACGTCGAGCGCACTCTACTTGTGATCAGCTTGGAGACTTCAGACACCCTTCTCACTGGCTGGCACCCAGTTTCGCCTGGGCCTCTTCGTGAGTGAGTTGGTCGCAGTAGCCGCGGCCAGTGGAGTCCTTCGACATCACAAACAGCCGCTGCAGGTACGGCTCCATAGCGGAGAACTTCTCCACTGGCGCCGCGACGATGAGCTGGAAGCCGAGGGCCTCATAGGCGCGTACTGCGCGGCCGGTGAACTTGCCGTCGGCCTTGACGAAACCCTCGTCCAAAAAGACCGGCGTGTACCGGGTTCCGAGGCCGTCCGCGGATCCCAGGCGGAACCGTAGCGCCGCACCCGTGATGAACGCTGTGAGTTCCTGCGTCTCGCCGCCGGACTTCGCCGCGAACGACGAATACGTGGCGACCCGCTCTCCAGTGTCGGCCGACAACCTGTGCGCAGAGATCTTTACGTGACGCCGCACGTCGAGGATGTCGCGACGCAAAGTGTCCTCGGTGGTGCCGCGGCCCTTGTCGGCGCTGATCTTGTCGACCAATGCTTCGATGCGCTTGAAGCGCATCTCTATCTCACGGAAGCGCTTGTCCCCGTCGTCGGCGCCGTGCGCGTAGGGAACGTCGTTGGCGAGCTCGCGCAACTCCTTCTCCCAGTCCCGCACACGTGGCGGGATCCTCTTCTTCGCCTCGAGTTGCAGCCGGTCCTCCCCGGCGCCGAACGGAACCGTCACCAGGAGGTCGTTGACGTTCTTAATGCGCTGTTGAATCTCACCGCGGGCATCGCGGAACGTCAGCGCCAGCGTCAGCAGGTCATCAGCGCTCCAGGCCAGAGTCTTGGCGCACCAGTCGTCACGTACTCCGTCCAGTCCTGATCGCACCAGGTCAGCCAGAATGCCAGCGTAAAGCGAGTACTCGGCCACATCAGTCGAGTCGTTGGCTACATCGCCCCAGTTGCGGCGGTATTGGCCGAACGCGAGTCGAAGTGCGTCGCTGCACTTCACCATGGTGCTCTGCAACGGCGCGATGGACTCCAAGAGGTTGCGACGCACGCGTTCCACGGCGGATGCGAAGCCTTCCACATCGTTGGTGAGTCCAGACTTGTCTGCCATGGCGTCACACAGCGCAATATGCGCCTGCGTGAGCGTCACCTCGCCACGCTCTACGGCCGCAAGGTCGTCGTCGAGCAGTCGCAACTGGTCCTCATGCTCGCCGATCGCTTGCTTCAGCGCCTGGCGGTGATCCTCCGCACGCATTCGCGTGTCCGCGGCCTCTTTGGCCTCGGATTTGGCCGACTCAAGTTGCCCGCGCAATTCGCGGATCTTGTCGTCAGAGTTGAGGATCTGCTCAATCTGGTCGCGCAGCGACTTGGCATCGCGGTCTGCGGTAGCGACGTCAATGTCAGGCCACTGGGAGTACTGGGTCAGGGCCTTGAGCGCGTTGGAGCGCTCGTTGTGACTGGCGAACTGAGCGTGGGCGTCATCGCGCTGCTGGTCGAGCACTCGCATCTCGGCCTCAAGCGCACTGAGCCTTGACTCGTAAAGTTCGATCAGGTCTTCGTTGGAGAAGCCCAGGATGCGCCCTTTGCCACCGCCGTGCGCTCCCGAGTGCTGGTGGGAGACCTGGCCCGAGCGGGCGACGCGGGACTCATTGTCATGCGCTTCAAAGCCAGAGGCGTCTTCCACACACAGATAGCGTCCGCCCGCACGATCGATCCGGTCGATGAGCCAGTCGCTGTACTGGAACTCGAGGTTGAAGATCAGGTGCGAAATCAACCGGCGGCTGTCGCTGGTGTCAACGTGCGGTGCGCTGTCGGTCGCGAAGTCAAAATTGATACGGCGGTCGATACGCAGCGAGTCGAGGGAGCGTTGGAAATGATGACGCTGGCTGGCCGGCACTACCAGACGCGTAGCGACGCTTGCGAACACGGCCTCAGCCGCTTGACGCCAACCTTCATGCTCGGGCGGCACGTCCACGAGTTCACCGACGAACGGCAAGTCGTCTGGTGACCAGCCGACATGTGCCGCGATAGTGTTGCGGATCGCGTCGAGTTGCGCCGGAATGCGGCCTCGCCGGCCCTTCAGTGAGGTGATCTCTGCGTTGATCTCGCGGTGCTGGTCTTCAAGGCGACCACTTTGAGCGCCAAACGAGGTCAGGGTGGTCGTGAACTCCTTGCGCTGCTCGTCGATGCGCGCCGTGAGGTCGCCAAGGTTAGCCATCAGCGAAGCATGGTCATCACGAGTATTGATAGTGATACGAAGGAGCTTGATGTTCTCGTTGAAGGCCGTGCGGCGAACGCTGACGCGCTCTACGTGCAGGCGGGCTTGCTTCTCGCGCTCTTCCAGTGCGGTGAGTCCTTGGCTAGCGTCTTCGAGTGAACGCGTCAGCGCGACGACGTGGTCGTTGGCTGCCGTTTCTACGTGCTCGGCATGACGTGCAGCCGCGATTGCGTCAGGGCGTTCGCGTTCAGCCACGTCGAGCGCTGCCACTCGGCGGGACTTCTCTGCCGTAGCCGACCACATCGTGAACGGCGTGCGACCAGCGTGGTTCAGATGCAAAGAGTCCAGGTCGTCCAGACGTGCGCCAGCTTCATCAAGGTCGCGCTTGAGTCCCACGATGGGGCGCAGCACTGCCAGCTTGTCTACCGCGGATGTCATCTCCAAGTACGTCGTCTTCAACTCCGAGAAGGACTCAACGACGACGTCGGCCTGTGCGAAGGTCTCAGGCTTCTCCAGCACTACTTCAGAGAACAGTTCGTCGACGGAGCCGACGTCTTGACCCGCCTGGATGCGGCGCAGTAAGGAGACCACCTGGTCGCCGTCTTTGCCGAATCCCAAGGTGCGATACATCGCGGCATGAAAAGGACCGGGACCGTCGTAGGGCTGCAGGCCGAGGCTGCGCATCGCCGTCTTTTCGAAACGCGACTCGGCCGCCGATACCAGTTGCATGAGGTCGAAACGGCCCTCAATGGTCGCGCAACGCTGCTTGATTTCAGTGCGTTCACTGGCGCCTCGAGGAACGAAGTACGCCCGCACGATCGTGTACGTCTTGCCGGTGTTCGAGGTAAACGTCATGGCCAGGGCTCCCCAGCGCGACTCGTTGTCGACAGGGCGCAGGCAATGCGAGACGATCTCACCATCTGCTCGCTCGTAGTCGTCAATCTTGCCTGTCAGATAAGTGAGCTCGTTGCGCTGGACACCTGAGCGCGCACGCCCTCCGCCTGTGGCGTTTGACGCAGAGTTGAAGCGCACTGACGATGACTGCATGAGTGCCAATACAGCGTCGAGTACGGTGGACTTGCCCGTGCCAGACTCACCGGTCATCAGCACGGACTGACCCCCGAGTTCAACGGTCACATGGCCGCTCATGTTGCCCCAGTCGACCATCTGAATCGACTCGCCACGCCACTGCTCGTTGGGCGCTTTAGTCACGTTCGCGATCTCTATATCAAGGGTCTCAACTGTCATGGCGCGTCCCCTGGATCTCGTTCTGCATATCGGGGGCTGCGACAGGGCGCAGCCATCTGGCAAGTTCTTCGAGTTTGGAGATGGGTAGCAGGACCTCGATGACAGGGCTGACCTTCAGCCTCGTTGCATCCGGCCTACCGACCAGAACGTTCAATTTGCGTAGAGACTCCACTGCGGTGACTGCTCTGGCGCGGGCAAGGTCTGGACGGTTGTCTGCGACTGCGGGAAAGGCCATCACTGAGTCGATGATCTCTTCGACGTCGAGCCATGCTTCCAGCCGCATCTGACCGTCGTCGGTGTCACCGGTGCGCGCTCGCAGGAGCTCATCTCGCGCAATAAGCATGACGGCAGCTTCTTCGCGGGTGTACTGGCGGGGCCGAATGAGAGACGGCAGGTCGCCATCTTCCGCGGGCACCTGCCACTTCATCGCGATTTCCCGGTCGCGGTCGACTCGCAGTTCGCACATAAGGTCCGACAGCGCGCTGCGCACGTCACTCTCGTTCTCAAGTAGCGCCTGCCACAGTGCAGAGTCCGACTCGGAGGATATATACGTCTTGCCCAATAACTGCCTCAGTACGCGGCGCCCATCGTACTTCAGCGTGCCGGTGTCTCCCGGAAAGTAGCCTTGTGCTTGGTCTTCGCCGACCTCGTCAACGGTCATGGTGTGCCCCCAGCACTGTCGTTCGAAACATCGAACTCACCGCCATCGGTGAGATAGATCAACGGCACCGTGAGGCGCCTAGTCGAGCCGTCGCTGCGACGACTCAGGACGGTTTCGGTCTGACCAATTCCCATGCGCGCACCTAACGAGCGTGCCTCGGTTATCAGCCCAACGATTTCCACCGGTCGAGTTAGGTCGTCAGGTAGATGAGCGAATACTTCCCCCAGCGTGCGCGCCTCGTTGTCACGCACCTCAGACCGCATCCATTCGAGCACGACCCGCGTCTGCGGGCCACCTAACGACTTCAACTCGTCAACATTCAATCGCGCCCCTCCGACACCAGGGTCTGCGGTCGGCATCGCGGGAGCGGCGTACTGATCAGCTTCGGGCCATCTGTTGGGTAGCCGGCCAAGTTCCAGCACGCCCTCATTGAGGACATGCACATCGATGCTGTCGCGCGGCTGGGCTTGTTCCATCCAGCCCTGTAGCGATGCCATTGCTTCTTTCAGCACCCGCACCACTTCGCGATCGGCGACCGGATCAGATGCCCGCAGGTAACGCGAGAAGGTACCGGTGACGCGGCGGTGTTCGCCGCGCACGGTCTCGATGCCGGCTGCTAATTCCTGCGGCAGTCGGGACAGCCGCATCCGCTCGGTCGGAGTCAATGCCTCAGTAGCAGGATGGCTCAGCGTGATGTCGATATTGTCGGCCAGCGTTGCTACGCGGTCTTCGGATCGCAGAATCTCGGCGGCAGACGAATAGGCGCGGCCTTCTGCTGTGGCTGACAGGGCATCGTGAGATGCAAGGAACTCACGGGCGACTTCGCCTTGGGCAGCGTCGGCACCTCGTAGGCGCGATGCCACCGATTGGTGGTTGCCGCGGATCGCCTCAGCGACCTTCGTGAACTGCTCCGGCAGCGTGCTCGTCATGTCAAGCAAATGGCTGACCTGGTCGATGATCTCGTCGCGAGTGATCTCAATGAGTTCGCCGCCAGCCTCGAGGCGCTCGAGTTCGTTGGTCAACTCGGTGATCTGGTGGGCAAGTGACGCCATCCTGGCGTCTTTGGAGCCCGTCGTGCGCGCGGCAAGGTCCGCAATAGTCTCAGTGATCGCGGTCACCCGCGACTCGCCTAGTAGCGGGCGAACATTGGTTTCGTTGTCGACAAACTGCAGCACGGATTGCGCAGCGGAAGTCAAGCTCAGGATCCGCTCGCCCTCCTCGCCGTCGTCCGAGCGCAACAGCCGCTGCTGCAGCCAATCCGCTATGAGCGCGCGACCGTCTTTGTTGGGACGCTCGTCGGCCGGCGTATCCTCCAAGGCATCATCGAGCCTGACAACAGCGTGGTTGTAGTCGACCTTCAACCCAGAACCGTCGAACATGAACCGCAGCGCGGCCACTTGGAAGTCTGAGGTGCGCGAGCCGAGCAACTTCAGGACTGGCTTGTCGTAGGCCGTCCTGACTCGCTCACGCTCGACACGGATGCTTGGGCTAGAACTCATGCAGTGTCCACGGTCTCGACATCGCTATGGACGCCCACCCGTGACCAACCGTCTAAGTCGGGGGTGTGCCTCTCAAGACGGAACCGGGTCAGCGCCTCACGCAACGCGCGATCCTGTACAGGCCCAAGTTGCGCCAGCCGCACCGTCATCCGGTCGTGGTCGATGTTGTGCTTGGTAGCAAGATCAGGCTCAGCGTCTCCAGCCAGCGACGTGAGCGCGGTTGGCACAGAGTCGTCCATCTCCGAGTTGCACCCCAGGGCACTTAGGTACGCCAGCTCATTGAGTGTCCACTGGGAACGACGCAGTTCCAGCCGCAGCGCTCCGCGCCAAAGTCCCAATTCGACCTTGGCTTGTGTACCCGTGGTGACTTCTGAATTTATCCGCTCGGCGCGCTGAAGCAGCCAGAGGTTGAGCGTCGCATTTGCGGAGAAGCCGAGTAGCGGCATGATCGCCCCCTTTCAGTCGAGCCGTCATCGAGGAAACCACGGCATAGCCATATGACATTGGGAAGTCATGTGATGTTTATTCCATGACGTAGAACCTTTGTATGACCATACGATGCCTCGGTGCTGCACTGTGTTTATTTCGCGGTTGAGTTCCCGGAGTCGCCCAGAGCGAAGCCCTCGGGTCCGATCCTCAATTCGAGCTGGACCGAGCTTCAAATTTTGACTGGCGAGTGTTCCTTCCAGCAGCCTCCAGCGTTCATGTGCATCACTAAGATTGCCGTTATGACAAATGCACCTGAGCCAGGCTGGTATGACGATCCGCAGGATATAGCGTCTAGTCGCTATTGGGATGGGGTGGAATGGGCTGAGCACACGAAGCCCCGAGACCGCCCAGTTGTCTCTGCGGAACCTGTAGGTCGGGCCGCAGCGGGCTGGGAGGGTTGGCGCACGCTGGTTGCGGTCGCGATGGGTCTCGCCTTGATTGGCTTCATTGGCTGGATGGTCTACTCAGCTCAGCATGCTGGAGACACTACCCAGAGCAAGATTGACTGCATATTGGAGGGTCGGGAGAGCGACTGCTAGCTCTACTTGCACTGTTAAGGGGCGCAAGCACCAATGGGGACAAAGGAATCGCGGGAACTTGGAGCCGTTCAGCCCGAGAAGCCATCATGGTTTGCTGACCGATTCGGTGACAACTGACGCAGCGACTGGTGAGGTAGTACAGGCAAGCGCCTGCGAAATGCTCTCCGATGACTACTAATGGACTAGTTATCAGGGTTCGTGGAGTCTAGGTACGCTTGATCAACCGCAATTTCTAGTTCCTCGGGAGTGGGGAAGACGTAGTCGTCAGGCACTTCGATGCCGCAAACCCTGATGTAGAAATCCTGTGCTTCGCGCACCATTTGCGAGGTCCGGGATCGGGTACGAGCATCCGCTTCCATGGCGCGGACTTGCTCCCGTTCCGCCGTCAGTTCGGGGTAAACGTCATTCCAGTGCTCCTCTTGCTCAGCCGCCCGCTCGACGACAATCTCGTTGTATCTCGCGGAGCCGACTTCGAGATTCTCAATTTCACCTTGATTTTCTTCAACCCAGGCGCCTACGGCACGGCTGGCGTCAACGTATTCGTCGGAAACTGCGCTACTCGATGCTGCCCACACGGTGTAGTAGAGAAGCATCGAAATGTCGAAACCCTGACTACTGAGCGCATCGCCGATAGGGTCGACGTAACTCTCACATTCGCGCTGCTCTGACTCGGCGATCGCGGCTTCCAGTTCGCCACTGCCGCTATCGCTGGTCGATTTCAGTGAAAGACCGGTGCCGCCCTCCTCTGCCGAGGACACGAGTTCACCGGTAAGAAAGTCGAGTTCAGTGTTGACGGCACTAGCAGAGTTCTGCAACATCAGCCTGTCCCAGCCTGCTTGCAGGTCGAGGTCCGCTTCCCCCGAACTGCATGCGGTAAGCGTTAAGGCAGCAATGGGCAGAGCCGCCAGCGCGGCAAATCGTGTGTAGTTCCTCATGGCGGGAGCATAACAACTTCGCGAGTGACGTTCGAGGTGCGGATTTGTGCCGTCCCATATTCATGCCATGGTCGAACTCGAGCAATGCGCGTTCAGAGATCGGTCGTTGCTGAACACGGGTTTGTTGATTTCGCAAGAATTTCCGGGTTCACCTGCCCGGTGTTCAAATACCCGTTCAATAACAGGGCGCGAGGTCGATGGTTGGTGAACACCCATTCTGAACGCACGGTCGAGGTGAAATGTGAGGCATGTCCCAAGTGGCTCGCCCTCGACCTGCACGGGTCGTTGTTGGGGTGGTGCCAGTCGGCGGGCAGCGGTTACGCGGTCTTGGGTGCCGCCGCTTGGTCCGTGTTGAGCATCCATACCGCCAGCGCGCCCTTAGCCTCGGCGGCTTCCAGGCGAGCGTGCTCGCGCTCGACTCGTAGTTGCTCGATCTGCTCAGTTAGTCCTCGCGCGGTGGACTCCGCGGCGGCCTTCGCGTCCTCGAGCGCGAGGTTCAACTCGGCCAGATGCAAACGCATGGTGTCTTCAGCGGCACCTGCGATTACTGCTTCGTCGTGAGCGTTGTCGCGCTGGGCGGTGACGCTATTCAGGCGGTCGGTGTACAGCGCTTCTGTCTCCTCGACGCCAGCCTTCCGACCGCTGCTGTAGGCCTCGGCCGTGACGCCTTCGAATGTCGCGAGCATCGCGGCCTGTACGGCAGCATCGGTGGCGGTCTTGACCTGCATAGCGGCGCCGTCGATGACTGAGGTCAGATCCACGGTCCCGGCGGCGGCTTGGTCGGAGATGGCCTGTTCCCGTTCCGTTTGCAACTCCTCGAATTTGGCGTGGCGGGCCTTGATCCACGTGGTCTTGCTGCCGCCCAGTTCCAGCGCAAGGCTGCTCGCGGTGGGGATCTGACCGTGCTGGACGCAGAGCTTCTCGATCACGGCCGCCGCGCGATCAACGGCAGTGCCCAGCGTCGTGTCTTTGTAGAGCTCCCGCAGTGCGACGAGTTCGTCCTGAGGGAGGGATCGGACGTTGAGGTCGCTGCTGGCATTGGTCTCGGTCATAGTGCTCTCCTCTGGTGCGCGCTGCACCAGTACATCGTACCGCAAATTGTGTACTGAGTACAATCGTACCGGTACGACGATACCGGTACGATTGGTCTGGTATCGCTCGTGACGATGCGGGGTGCGATTCAGGCACGGCTTGTGTGGGCGTCGCGCCACCGGACGTCATGAACGGGTTGAGCTGAGGTGGGCCAGCACATGGAGGCGTCGCCGGCGCCCGTTGGCCGCGGAGCGAGTCTCTCGTCCGGCCTAGGCCGAAGGAGCCTGTCTGGTCACGGTGTGCACGGGCATGTTCCGCGAGGTCCACTTTTCGCAAGCGAGTGTGGGAGGCCGTGTTCTGCGTCCCACGTGATTCGAGTCAAAGGTTGATCGGTTCTGCGATGTACTCGACGTCAAAAGGCGAAGCCCCGTCTGTCGTGATGACAGACGGGGCCTCGAGTTGGGACCGGGTTAGCTCCGCAGTGGGGACTCCTCGTCGCCTCGCGCCACAGCGTCGAGCCTGGCCCGGACCCACTCGTCGCGACTCAGGCTATTCACCGTGTCGGCTCCTGGCCATGGCTTGGCAGCCGATGGGTCTACGCCACGTCGGGTGAGCCCGCCCTCGGCGGGCTGGGACGTACCGTCGAAGCCGGGATTCTTGCGGAGGTAGTTGTACGCGGATTCGTAAAACGCTACGAGTCGCTCATCGGGGTTTGCTTTGATGGGGGTCATATTGCTGTTCCTTTTGGTAGTTGGTTTGCTTTCTGTTTCTCTGATTTGTGATGACGAGAGGGTCCGGGGGTCGAGGCCCCGGCCTCGTTCTTGATGTGCGGATTATTGGCGGGTGTGGTCTATCTCTTTACGCGGAGACGTCGGCATCGCAACCGGAGTGGAGCCCGTGTGGCTACTGAGAGCCTGCGCTCAGCACCGTCGACAGGCGTTCCCGCTGTCTTGCGGTGAGGCGCGGAGCGTTCGCTACGTTGCGCTCGATCGCCTCGTCAATCGACTCGGCCAGGGTGCTGGCGGAGCCATCCTCTGGAGGGGCGTGATCTCGCGGAGGCGCTGAGAGTAGTCGCTCGACGCTGACGGGCGGGCGTTCTTGTGGTGCGAGCAGGCGTGAGGAGGTAGCAGTGGGCAAGGGGGCTCCGAAGGAACAGATTGTTGTCGTTCGTTCGAGTCACCTTTTCTGGTTTCCCAGAGGAGGCCACATCGTGGCCCAGTTTTCGCTCTCAGCTCTCGTCTGCGACATCTTTCAGGGAGCGATCACACCTGAGCTTCCACGCCCTCTACGGCGGGCGGACTCTGTCTACTCGTGGAATCGTCGCGACGGAGGCAAGGCGTTTGGCTCACACGCAGGCTACTTCGCATCTGTGTCACGATGCCCGACATATGAGAAAGAGCTAGGAGGGCCACGTGATTTGTACCTTCGAGGGATCAAAGACAGCCCCATTGCCGGATCCGATCGGCAGGATGGTGATTACCATCCCCATGGTCGCGATCACGCCCTTGCGAGTCGGGATCGAGGCGTTCTCCCAAGCAGTTCTGACTTCCTTTCCGGTGAACTGAGCTAAAGCGGGGGAGGGCTGCGCTGCCAAGAATCGAGCTTCTGCCTCGGCGACCTGTGGTCGAAGCTTCTGTGTGATTCTCGACAGTTGGTCGATCTCGAGGAGCCCATCGGCGTACTGGTCTGCAGCCACCGCGAGCCTCGCCTTCAGTATGTCGGCAGTCTCGCGTGCCGCGGTGGCTGCGCCCTGATCGCCTCCGAATATTTGCACTCCGTCGCGTTCTAGCACGCCGAGTATGGTTCCAGTCACGAGGTCGTCAACGTCGGCCATGTTGCGCTGCACCCTCATGCAACCCACGTGTGCGCAATAGTACGAGGCTGGGTAAACGCGCTGCCGAGACGGACCGCGGGTGCCGTCCTTACGAAGCCCGCCTTTGATGGTGTATTCGTACCCCTTCGAAGACACCATCGATTCCCCGCAGGCGCCACATCGGGCCACCGAAGTCAGCAGATAGCGGGGTTCGGTGCCACGGTTGTTCGTCTTGCGGCGTGGGTCAGTGAGGATGCTCGTGACCCGAGTCTGCCGTTCTTCTGTCACGATCGCGTCCCACTGGCCTTTGTATCGCGTCGCAGGTCCAAAGCGGGCGCCGTTCTTCATCGGCTGGTGAACGCGGATACCGATGTTCATCTCTCGGAGGAGCATGCGCCGAAGGACCTGCGTCACCCATTCGCCGCCGCGGCTCGTTTTCACGCCCTGCACATTTAGGCGTTTCGTAATTGCCCATATCGATGCGCCAGCCAGGACCTCGTCAATGCACTGGTTGAGGATCGCCGCTTCGGCCTTGTTTACAACTAGCCCAGCCGATGACCCCACTCCCACCACGTCCCACCCAAAAGGCCTGGGTCCGTTGTAGCGGCCGGCCTCGGCCAATTCGCTGTGCTTTGCACGGATTCGTGCAGAGCCACGTTCCGATTCAGCGGTGTCCATCGCGCCAAGAATGGTGAATATCTGGCGGCCATCCGGGGTGGAAATATCCAGCTCGCCAGTGGTGCACGCGTGAAGTCGCACGTCGTACTCGTTGAGTAGTGCGCTGAAGCTCAGTAGTTCCGGAACTCGGCGTGTAAGCCGGCTCGTTGAATGGGCAATGACAACGTCAATTCGCCCCATGCGCACATCATCGAGAAGTGCGTTCCACCCAGGTCTCGCGCGCTTGCTTGAGGTGCTCGCAGAGATGTCGTTGTCGCTACGGATTGCCGTGACGTCGAACCCCTTGCGGAGGGCAAGTTCGAGGCAGGCCTTCTCCTGTCGACGCACGCCTAGCGCAGTTCCTTCGTCATCGCGGCTGATTCGGGTGTAGATAGCTGCGCGGGTCATGGGGCTCCTTGTGGGTGTAGTGACAGGCTATCTCTAGTTAACCTATCCTCCTTCGCAGGTTTACGTGGCCCGTCACGGTCAAGCGGAACTCACCACCACAATGCTGACGGCGACTCAGGTGCGAGACCTGGTAGAGCAGATGCTAAAGGTCTCCGGTCGTCGACTCGACCTATCGAGCCCCTTTGTGGACGCGACCCTCCCCGGCGGCGAGCGGCTCCACGCGGTCATCCCCGATGTCACTCGTGCTCATTGGGCCGTCAACATCCGCAAGTACATCGCACGTGCACGCCACGTGCAGGACTTGGTCGAGCTCGGCTCGCTCACGCAACAGGCGGCTGACTTCCTGGTCGCGTCGGTGGTGGCGGGTCTCAACATCGTGGTGTCCGGTGCGACACAGGCCGGAAAAACTACCATGCTTAACGCATTAGCAGGCGGGATCCCACCTCGTGAACGTGTCGTGACCTGTGAGGAAGTCTTCGAATTGAAGATTTCGGTCCGCGATGTGGTGGGGCTCCAATGTCGTCAGCCCTCCCTCGAGGGCACCGGGGAGATCCCTCTGCGCCGCCTCGTCAAGGAGGCGCTGCGCATGCGCCCCAGCCGGATCATCATCGGCGAGGTGCGTGAGGCCGAGGCGTTGGACATGCTTGTCGCATTGAACGCTGGCGTACCCGGCATGTGTACCATCCACTCCAACTCGGCCCGGGACGCGGTAGTGAAGCTCTGCACGCTTCCTCTGCTCGCCGGGGAGAACGTGTCCGACCGCTTCGTCGTGCCGACCGTGGCCTCCTCCATCGATCTGGTCATCCATCTGGACCTCGATCACCGGGGGAAGCGCCGTGTACGCGAGATCGTCGCCTTGTCCGGACGAGTGGAGGACGGGGTGGTGGAGGTCTCTGACATCTTCAAGACGGAGGGAGGCGGACTCGTCAGGGCGACCGGTTTCCCGCCGCACGAGGACCGCTTCGCCCACCACGGAATAGCGCTCCTAGACCTTCTGGGTGGGCCGGGGACATGACGACTGTGTGGGGGTTGTGTCTCGGGGTCGGACTCTTTCTTGTCTGGCGATCGATGTGGGACGGCGAATCCGCGCAGCACCCGCGCTACTCCCGGTGGCGCGCCAATGTCGCCGACTCTCTAGTCCAAGCCGGCATGCCAAACGTGACCCCGGGCACTCTTGTCGCGGCATCGGCGATTGCGGCGGGACTCGTGACGGTGACCGTAGGGGGTCTCGCCGCGTCATTGCCGATCGGCTTGTGCTTTGGTGTCTTGGCCGGGCGCGCTCCCTCCGCGATTGTTGCGATGCGGGCTCGTGGGCGGCGCGAGTCGATGCGCACGGTCTGGCCAGATGTCGTCGACAACCTTGCCTCTGGCATTCGGGCGGGGCTCTCGCTCGCGGAGGCACTGTCGCAAGTCGGTGAGTCTGGGCCGGAGCAGGTTCGCCCCGCGTTCAACGCCTTCGCGCAGGACTACCGCGCCACGGGGAAGTTCTCCGACAGCCTGGACGCGCTCAAAGCGCGGCTCGCCGATCCCGTCGCAGATCGCATCGTCGAGGCCCTGCGGATCACCCGTGACGTGGGTGGCTCCGACGTGGGTCACGTCCTGCGCACGCTCGCCGAGTTTCTTCGCGAAGACGCCCGTGCAAGGGGCGAGATCGAAGCCCGCCAAAGCTGGACGGTTAATGCAGCTCGCTTGGCTGTCGCCGCGCCCTGGGTCGTGCTCGCCTTGCTGAGTAGCCAGCCCACCAACACCGCCGCCTTCAACAGCGCGGCGGGCCTCATGGTGCTTGCAATCGGCGGCGTCGTCACGGTGGTGGCGTACAGGCTGATGGTGAGGATCGGTCGCCTGCCTTCCGAAGTGCGGGTGTTGAGATGAATCCGGCGACCATGGCCTGGGGGTTGGTGCTGGGACTCGGCATCGTGCTCGTCGCCTCCTGGATGGGAGCGCGCCGCGCGACGCTCGACCAGAGGTTGTCGCCGCAACTCCGCAACCACCGCACGCCCGGAAGCAGTGGCCCTCTGCCCGCGAGATCGCTCGTTGAGCGGATGCTCGCCCCCGCGATGCGCGACGGCGTAAAGGTAGTGGCGCGTTGGGGCTCGCCGACTCAGGAGCTCGAGGTGCGGCTGCGCCGCGCCGGATCCGCCCTGAGCGTGGACCAGTTCCGCGCCGAACAGGTGGTCTGGGCGGTGGCGGGCCTCGTGGCGGGGCTCCTGGCGTCCGGGGTCCTCGTGTCCGCGCGCGGTTCGTCGCCGCTGGTATTGCTCTTCCTCACCGTCGCGCTCGGCCTGGGCGGCTTCGCCGCTCGCGACTACGCGCTGACACAAGAGGTCGCCCGCCGCGAGTCCGCGATGGTGGCAGAGTTGCCGACGATCGCCGAGCTACTGGCCCTTTCGGTCGGCGCGGGCGAGGGCGCTCTCGGTGCGCTCGAACGCGTCGTCGCCACCACCTCCGGCGAGCTCGCACGCGAGTTGTCTCAGACGCTGGCGCAGGTACGCGCAGGTGCACCCCTCAGCGAAGAGCTGCGGGGTCTCGCGCGCAGGACAGGCGCGAGTGGAGTAAGGAGGTTCGCCGATGCGACGGCCACCGCGATCGACCGAGGCACACCATTGGCAGCGGTACTGCGCGCCCAAGCCCAGGACGCTCGCGCCGAGGGCCGCCGCGAACTGATGGAGCAGGGAGGCAAGAAGGAGATCGCCATGATGGTCCCCGTCGTGTTCCTCATCCTTCCGATCACCATCGTCTTCGCCGTGTTTCCCGGCCTGGTTGCCATCAACCTGGGCGGCTAGTTCGACCACACTCACCAATGGAGGAGAGCAGATGTCCATGTTTAAGAGGTACTTGCACGATGCACGCGAGGACTCCGGTCACGCCGACCGGGGCGACGTCCCCGGTTGGGTGTTGATCACACTGATGACCGCCGGCCTCGTGGCACTCATATGGGGGTTGGCCGGACCCCGGCTTGCTGACGTCTTCAACTCGGCCATTGACTCCGTCACCGGCGGTTAGGCGACGCCAGGACGCGGGCAACGCGACGGTTGAGTTCCTACTTGTGGCGATCCTCGTGGTCGCCGTCGCGCTGGGCGTGATCCAGTTGGCACTCTCGCTTCATGTGCGCAACATATTGATTTCGAGCGCCCATGAGGGCGCGCATTACGCGGCGCTCTCGGACAGGTCGCTAGGAGACGGTGAAGCGCGAGCCCAGACCCTGGTGAGTGGGGCACTCGGGGCGATTCCGGCTGAATTCACCGCGCGGCAGATCGCTCTGGACGGAGTGCCCGCCGTCGAGCTCACGGTCGTGGCCAAGGTGCCGGTGGTCGGGATGTGGGGCGTGGGGGAGCAGCACGTCACGGCCCATGCGCTCGCGGAGGTGCCGCGTGGCTAGGTCCGGCGTACGTGGCGCAGCCGATGACGGCAGCGCGACGCTCGAGTTCATCGCGCTGACGCTAGTGCTGCTGATCCCGCTGGTGTATCTGGTCATTGCGGTGGGTCGAATCCAGGCGGGCACCTTCGCCGCGCAAGCGAGCGCTCGGGACGCGGCGCGCGGCGCGGTGGTGCAAGGGGTCGCGGCACTCGAGGGCGGTGCCAGCGACGCCGATGCGCAGGTCGCGGCAGAGAGTTTCGCTCGCGCGGCGAGCGACGTCGCCCTCGCGGACTTCGGGCTCGGTACCGCGACAAACACGGTGGAGCTCGCATGCAGCGACTTCCCGTGCTTCGCGCCCGGAAGTGAAGTCATCGCCCAGGTGACAGTGAGTGTTCCGCTTCCAGGAGTGCCGGCGTTCCTCAACGGCGCGATTCCCCTGGCGGTCACTGTCTCCGCGGACTCCGCATCGCCCGTCGCGGGGATCGCAGGAGCCAGCGGCACGGCGAACCGCGCGGGTGCCGCGCCATGACGCGAAACCCGCGGCGGGACGACGGCACGATTGGGCTGCTGACGCTGGGCATGACCGTCCTCGTCCTCGCGTTGATCCTGGTGGTGTCCGCCGCGACGACGGTCCACTCGGAGCACATGCGCCTGGCCACGATCGCTGACGAGTTAGCGCTCGACGCCGCCGATTCCGCGGACCTCGACGCCTATTACTCGGGGGCCGCAGCGGACGCGCTGGCGAATGAGTCCGGCGGGGTACTGCTGTCACAGCATCGGATGGAGACGGACGTCGCCGAACGGGTCGCATCGGCCGGCTCGCGACTGGCGGGCATCCGGGTGGTGAGGGTGGACACACCCGACGGCCAGACCGCCGTCGTCACCGTGGGACTGACCGTTCATCCGATGCTCGGCGCAGAGGGCATCCTGCCATTCCTGAGCGGGATCGACCTGACCGCCACCGGTACCGCCCGGGCGTCTTAGCCCGAGCCGATGCGACTAGGCGAGCGGCATCGCCGGGGGACTACTTTGGCGCGGTGGCAGGCGGCGCGAGCGACGCCGTCCGCTACCACTGTGGCTACGGACCGGAACCATCCGAACCCAAACGATTGAACCGGGGCGGGCAGGGCCTAAGGTCCCAGGTTTCTCCGTCCCGCCAGACGTAGCGTTGAACTATCGCGCGAGCCCAACCCGAAGGCTGGCGCAAAGGGACCTCGTCTTCATCCACAGGCGAGCGAAGGAGCGGAACCCATGACGATTGACACCCCCACCACACCCCTAGGCTCGACGGACGACAGCCAGCAGCCGGCAGGCTGGAAGAGCTTCACCCCAGGCCCGTGGTGCGACAGCATCGACGTGCGCGACTTCATTCAGCTTAACTACACGCCGTACGACGGCGACGCATCGTTCCTTGCTGAGGCCACGCCTCGCACCGCTCACGTGTGGGCAGAGATCACCAAGCTCTTTCCCGAGGAACTGGAAAAGGGCGTCTACGACGTCGACGCGGCCACGCCATCGTCGATCACCGCGCACAAGCCCGGCTACATTGACCGCGACGCCGAGGTGATTGTTGGCCTCCAGACCGACGCCCCCCTCAAGCGCGCAATCATGCCCTTCGGCGGCTGGCGCATGGTCGCCAAGGCGCTCGAGACCTATGGCTACCCGGTTGACCCGGAGCTGGAGAACATCTTCTCCAACTACCGCAAGACCCACAACGACGGCGTCTTCGACGCCTACCCGCCGGACGTGCGCGCGGCGCGCTCCAGCCACATCGTCACCGGCCTTCCCGACGCGTACGGCCGCGGCCGCATCATCGGCGACTACCGCCGCGTCGCCCTGTACGGCGTCGACGCGCTCATCGCGGGCAAGAAGAACGACCGCGTCGAGATGGACATGGAGCGCTCCACCGAGGAGATCATCCGTGACCGCGAAGAGAACTCCGAGCAGATCAAGGCGCTCAAGGAACTCAAGCAGATGGCGTCCAGCTACGGCTTCGACATCTCCGGCCCCGCGACCAACGCCAAGGAAGCCGTCCAGTGGCTGTACTTCGCGTACCTCGCGGCGGTCAAGGAGCAGAACGGCGCCGCTATGTCGCTGGGACGCACGTCCACCTTCCTGGACATCTTCATCAAGCGCGACCTCGACGCAGGCATCATCACCGAGAGCGAGTCGCAGGAGATCATCGACGACTTCGTCATCAAGCTGCGCATCGTCCGCTTCCTGCGCACCCCCGAGTACGACGCACTCTTCTCAGGCGACCCCACGTGGGTCACCGAGTCGATCGGCGGCATGGGTGCAGACGGCCGTCCGCTGGTCACCAAGAACTCGTTCCGCTTCCTGCAGACCCTGTACAACTTGGGCCCGGCACCTGAGCCCAACCTGACGGTGTTCTGGTCTCAGCACCTCCCGCAGGGCTTCAAGGACTTCTGCGCACAGGTCTCCATCGACACCTCCGCGATTCAGTACGAGTCCGACGAGCTGATCCGCTCCCAGTGCGGCGACGATGCAGCCATCGCGTGCTGCGTCTCCGCCATGGAGGTGGGCAAGCAGATGCAGTTCTTCGGAGCTCGCGTCAACCTCGCCAAGGCCATGTTGTACTCGATGAACGGCGGACGCGACGAGGTTTCCGGTAAGCAGATCACCCCGGTCGCCGCGCCCATCACCAGCGAAGTGCTGGACTTCGACGAGGTCATGGCCTCGTTCGACTCGACGCTGGAATGGCTCGCCCAGACCTACGTGGACGCGCTCAACGTCATCCACTACATGCACGACAAGTACGCCTACGAGCGCATCGAGATGGCGCTTCACGACGGCAAGATCCTGCGCACCATGGCCACCGGCATCGCCGGCCTGTCCGTCGCAGCCGACTCGCTGTCCGCCATCAAGTACGCCACGGTTCGCCCCGTGCGTGACGAGACCGGACTGATCGTGGACTACGACGTCAACGGCGAGTACCCCACCTTCGGCAACGACGACGACCGCGTCGACGAGATCGCCGTTGACCTGGTTCGCCGCTTCATGGACAAGGTCCGCAAGCAGCCCACCTACCGCAACGCGCGCCACACCCAGTCGGTGCTCACCATTACGTCGAACGTCGTCTACGGCAAGGCAACGGGAAACACTCCCGATGGCCGCCGCACCGGCGAGCCGTTCTCCCCGGGTGCCAACCCGATGAACGGACGCGACACGCACGGCGTGCTCGCCTCGGCGCTGTCGGTAGCCAAGCTCCCGTACGACGATGCTCAGGACGGCATTTCACTCACGACCACGGTGGTTCCCTCCGGACTCGGGCACGACAAGACCGAGCAGGTGAAGAACCTGGTGGGAATCCTCGACGCGTACAACGTGTCTGATGGCTTCCACCTGAACATCAACGTGCTCAACCGCGAGACGCTCGAGGACGCCATGGAGCACCCGGAGAACTACCCGCAGCTCACCATCCGTGTCTCCGGGTATGCCGTGAACTTTGTGCGACTCACCCGCGAGCAGCAGCTCGACGTGCTCTCGCGCACGTTCCACGCCGGTCTCTAGGCGCCCGTCATGAGCATCTCCCCGGATCTCGCAAACAAGATTGATACCTCCTCCGCCGACGACGATCTCAGAACGTCGCTTCGCCAACCAGGCGAGACGGGCTCCATTCACTCGTGGGAGCTCGTCACGGCGGTGGACGGGCCAGGTAGCCGTCTGACGGTCTTCCTGGCCGGCTGCCCGCTTCGGTGCCTCTACTGCCACAACCCAGACACGTGGCAGATGCGCCGGGGCGAGCGTCACACCGTCGATGAGGTCATGGCAAAGGTTCGTCGCTACGAGCCAGTGCTCAGGGCCTCCGGCGGGGGAGTGACGCTCTCCGGCGGGGAGCCGCTGCTTCAGGCCCAGTTCGTGGAGAGGATCTTTGCCGAGTGCAAGAAGCTCGGGATCCACACGGCGCTGGATACGTCGGGGTTCCTCGGCGGTCGGGCCTCCAACCAGCTGCTGAACAACACCGACCTGGTCCTCCTGGACGTGAAGTCCGGAATCGACGACGTGTACCGCAAGGCGACGGGTCGCCCGCTGCAGCCGACGCTCGACTTTGGTCGGCGCCTGGCGGCACAGAACAAGCGGGTGTGGGTGCGCTTCGTGCTCGTCCCGGACCTCACTGACGGGGTGGACAATGTCGACAGCGTCGCGGACTACGTCGCCAGCCTCGGCAACGTAGAGCGCGTCGAGGTACTGCCGTTTCACCAAATGGGCAAGGACAAGTGGGCCGAGCTAGACGAGGCCTACGAGCTCGCTGACACCAAGCCGCCTACCCCTGAGCTTCAGGCTCGCGTGCGGGCCCAGTTTGAGCGGCGCGGACTTACCGTCTTCTAGACGGTTGAGCAAAATTACGGAACCTGTGAGTCGCGCCTCCAATCGGCCCGCAGGTTTCGTTTTTTTGTTGTCCTGGCGCGTGTGCCCGCGGGAACGCGGAAACGCTCTCCCCGCGAGCGAATCCATCCCGCAGCCGCGCCGGTCAACTTTTCCCATCGCGCAACATTTTGTTGCCGATGGGGGACCAACGGCCCGAGAAAGAGTCGCGAGGCGGGGATAACTTGGACGTAGTTCATCGGTTCGATTCCCGGGCCGGTACGACCCCAAGGAGCTCATCGAAATGACCACCACGGACCCCGGCGTGACCACCACGGACGCAGCCGACGCAGGCGCGAACCCGGCTGTAGTCGAGATCGACGCCCTCGTCGCGAAGGCGCAGGCCGCCCTCAAGGTGTACGGCGCCTTCGACCAGGAGCAGATTAACCACATCGTCAAAAAGGCCTCAGTCGCCGCCCTGAACCAGCACGGCGCCCTCGCGGTGCTAGCCGTCGAGGAGACCGGCCGCGGAGTGTTCGAGGACAAGGCAGTGAAGAACATCTTCGCTTGCGAGCACGTCACCCACTCGATGGGCCCGATGAAGACCGTCGGCGTCATCCACGAGGACCCGATCCTGGGAATCACCGAGATCGCAGAGCCAGTCGGCGTCATCTGCGGCCTGACCCCGGTCACCAACCCCACCTCCACGGCGATCTTCAAGTCGCTCATCGCGATTAAGACCCGCAACCCCATCATCTTCGCGTTCCACCCGAACGCCCAGAAGTCGTCCATCGCAGCCGCTCGCGTAGTGCGCGACGCCGCCATCAAGGCCGGCGCCCCCGCCAACTGCGTTCAGTGGGTCGAGACGCCTTCTCTCGAGGCCACCGGCCTGCTCATGAACCACCCCGGAGTCGCCCTCATCCTCGCGACCGGCGGGAACGCCATGGTCAACGCCGCCTACTCGTGCGGCAAGCCCGCGCTCGGAGTGGGAGCTGGCAACGTGCCCGCCTACATCCACACCTCCGCCAAGGTTGGCCGCGCAGTCAACGACATCGTGATCTCCAAGGCCTTCGACAACGGCATGGTGTGCGCATCGGAGCAGGCGGTCATCATCGATGACGCCATCTACGACGAGGCGCTGGGACTGTTCGACCGCCTCCACGCTTACCGCGTTACCCCTGACGAGAAGGCCAAGCTAGAAGAGTTCATCTTTGGCGCAACCGCCAACGGCAAGAACTGCGCCGGAGCCAAGCTCAACCCCAACGTAGTGGGCAAGTCGCCGCAGTGGATCGCCGAACAGGCCGGCTTCACCGTGCCGATCGAGACGTCCATCATCCTTGCCGAGGTCTCCTTGGTTGGCGAAGCTGAGCCCCTTACCCGCGAAAAGCTGTGCCCCGTTCTCGCGGTGCTGCGTGCCGACTCCACCGAGCAGGGCCTGCAGTACGCGGAACAGATGGTCGAGTTCAACGGACTCGGTCACTCGGCCGCCATTCACGCGACGGACGATGCCCTGATTCAGGAATTCGGACGCCGCATGAAGGCAATCCGCATCATCTGCAACGCACCGTCAAGCCACGGCGGGATCGGCGACATCTACAACGCGTTCCTGCCGTCGCTGACGCTGGGTTGCGGCTCATACGGAAAGAACTCGGTGTCCAACAACGTCACCGCAGTCAACCTGATCAACGTCAAGCGAATTGGCCGAAGGAACAACAACATGCAGTGGTTCAAGGTTCCGTCCAAGACCTACTTCGAGCCGAACGCGATCCAGTACTTGCGTGACATGGAAGACGTCGAGCGCGTCACGATCGTCACCGACGCCACCATGACCCGCATCGGAATCGTCGACAAGGTGATCGACGTCCTGCGTCGCCGCAGCAACAACATCTCGCTCCAGATCATCGACAACGTGGAGCCCGAGCCCAGCATCAAGACGGTCAAGGCGGGCGCTGAGACCCTCCGTGCCTTCAAGCCGGACACCATCATCGCGGTCGGCGGCGGTTCGCCGATGGACGCGGCCAAGGTCATGTGGCTCCTGTACGAACACCCCGAGGTCGACTTCTCCGACCTGAAGGAAAAGTTCTTCGACGTCCGCAAGCGTGCCTTCACGTTCCCCAAGCTGGGCGAGCTGGCCAAGCTGGTCTGCATCCCCACCACGTCGGGCACCGGCGCGGAGGTCACCCCCTTCGCCGTCATCACCGACACGGAGACCGGTCGCAAGTACCCGCTCGCGGACTACGCGCTGACTCCGACCGTCGCGATCGTCGACCCGATGCTCACCGCGTCGATGCCGGCTCGCGTCGCCGCTGACTCCGGAATGGACGCCCTGACCCACGCCACCGAGGCGTACGTCTCCGTCTACGCCAACGACTTCACCGATGGACTCGCGCTGCAGGCCATCCGCCTGGTGTTCGAGAACATCGAGAAGTCGGTCACCGAGGGCGGCGAGGCAGCCAAGGCCCGCGAGAAGATGCACAACGCCGCGACCATCGCGGGTATGGCATTCGGAAACGCGTTCCTCGGCCTGGTCCACGCGATGTCACACGTCACCGGGTCCATGTTCCACGTGGCTCACGGCCGGACGAACGCCATCTACCTGCCCCACGTCATCCGGTACAACGGCAAGGTTCCCACCAAGCCCACCTCATGGCCCAAGCAGGAGACCTACGTGGCTCCCGAGCGCTTCCAGGAGATCGCCAAGGTGCTCGGTCTGGCCCACGAGACTCCGGAGATCGCAGTCGAGGCCTACGCCGTCGCCTGCGAGGAGCTGCGCGCCAAGGTCGGCATCGAGGCCTCCTTCAAGGAGGTCGGAGTCGACGAGGCGGAGTTCATGTCCAGCCTGGACACCCTTGCCATGAATGCCTACGAGGACCAGTGTGCGCCGGCCAACCCGCGCCTGCCGATGCTCGCTGACATGAAGATCATGATGGAGGCGGCCTACTACGGAATTGGCTACGAGGAAGTCCGGGACCGCGCGGTCACCGAGGCAGCTCCCGCAGCCAAGAAGGGGGCGCGCAAGGCGAAGGCCTAGCGACCCACAAGGATTCCACCGGGTCGGGGACTACCCGGTGGGACGCTTTGCCCCGGCCTCGAAGGAGAGGTCGGGGCAGAGTTGTGTCTGGGGCCCTGCGCGCCAGACGCCGACACCGCTCCGCCCCGGCCGCCTCTAGCAGGCCGGGGCGGACGCGTGTGGGGCTGACGGTTAGAGGAAGGGTTCGCGCTCCGCCAGAGCGAGGTCGTCCTTGTCGCGCACCAGCATGTGCGGCGCCCCGGTGACGAGCAGCCACGTGGGAAGGATGATGACGCACATCACTGTCAGGATCTCGATGTCGCCGCCGATCGCGACCGCGATGAACAGCGCGAGCCAGCCGTTGCGCCCCACTGCCAAAACCGCTCCCAGGACGCCGCACGCCAGCGCGATCGGAGTATCGATGGACGGGAAGAGGGACTGCGCGGTGAGCCCGATCGCGACTCCGATGAAGACCGACGGGAAGATGCGTCCGCCACGGAATCCGACCGCGGCAGCGACGGTCAGTGCCGCGATCTTGATGAGCGCGGTGGCGAGAATTTGCCAGGTGGTCATGGTGTCGGCCTGCGAGATGAGGTCGGTTGTCTGCGTGCTGCCCTTGAACAGGGTGATGGGGCCGCCGATGGCGCCCAGGAGACCCAGAACGAGCCCGCCCGCGGTGACATACAGCACCGGGTTGCGCAAGCGCCTGAACAGGCGCCACAGGCGCGGCATCGCCCACGCGCCGGCAATGCCGACGAGCGCCGCGACGAGCGCGATTGGCGTTCCGATGAGCACCTGCTCAAAGTTGGGTCCCTCGTAGACGGAGCCCAGGCCGTCGCCCATGAGTGCGACGCCGAGCGACTTGGCGACGAGCGCGCCGAACCCGGCAGCCACGACGGGGCCAAAGAGTCGGTCCCACAGCATCCCGCCGCGCTTTGCCGCCGCCACCATCTCGGTGAGCAGCAACGCCGCCGCGATGGGGGTGCCGAACATCGCGCCGAGGATGCCGGCGGCGGCCATCATGAGGATGTACGGAGTCGGGACTTTGGGGACAAAGCGCTTGGCGAGCGCGACCGACAGCGCGATGGTGAGCGCGATGATGGGGTTCTCTGGGCCCAGGCTCACGCCGCCGGCCAGCGCCAGAATCAGGACGGCCGCGACGCCGGGCACCGCGCGCATCGGCAGCACCGGGCCAATGAGTTCGACGGTGGCCGAGTCCTGGCCGCCATGCCCGGGCGAATACCTGATGACCAGGCCGACCGCGAGGCCGGTCAGGGTGAGCGTGCCGATGATCCACCACGCGCTATCCGCGGAGGCGCCGATGGCGTCGGGTAGCGAGACCCAGATCCCGTGCTCGAGGATCTCGGCTACGCCCTCGACCCCCCAGAGCAGCACTCCTGACAGCACCCCGATGACGATGGCCGGGATCGCGAGCTTCGCAAGTTGACTGGGCCTAGGCGCGACATCGATTTCTGGGGTCATACAGAGGAGCATAGTGGCGATGCCAGCGGCGCCAGCGGCGTCAGTGCCCGCCCACCAGGGGAGCCAACGCCCGTGCGGCGAGCGACGGCCGCCGGGTGAGGCGCTCCTCCGCATCGGCGACGCTCATGCCCGCGAGCCCGGCGTTCGCCCCCAGCCAGCGCAGGGGTTCGACTTCCCAGCGCGGGGAACGATGCCCCACCCAGGGCAGGCGCGTGAGCGCGGTGTCCTCACCCAGGATCAGGTCGCGCAAGGTGCGGCCCGCGAGATTTGTGGTCGTCACGCCGTCACCGACGTAGCCGCCGGCCCAGCCGATACCGGTGCCTGCGTCCAGCCCCACCGAGGCGTGCCAGTCGCGCGCGATGCCGAGCGCCCCGCCCCAGCGGTGCGTGATCCGCGCCTCGGCGAGCATGGGGAACATCTCCACGAGGCTGGCCTTCAGCTTGGCAAACACCTTTTCGTGAGTGTCGAATGCTGGCTTGGTGGCGGACCCGAAGTGATACGGCGCGCCACGGCCGCCAAAGACCATCCTGCCGTCCGCCGTCCGCTGCCCATAGACAATCAGATGCCGGTAGTCGCTGAACGTCTCGCGCTGAGCCAGACCGATGTCCCGCCACTGGGCGTCGCTCAGTGGCGCCGTCGCGATCATCAACGAGTAGACCGGCGCCACGTCGCGCTTGAACCCCGGCATCCCGGCCGTGTAGCCCTCGGTCGCGCGGATGACATGTGCGGCAGTAACCTCGCCGCCGGGCGTGACCACTCGGTGAGGGCCGATGGTCTTGGCAGGGGTGCCCTCGTACAGATCCACCCCCATGTCGGTGACGGCCGCTGCCAGCGCGCGCACCAGTCGAGCAGGCTGAATGGCAGCGCAGTCTGGCGTGTAGGTGGCGCCCAGCGTCCCCGCGGCATTGAGTCGCGTCCTCGCGGCGGTCTGGTCGAGCAGCGAGACGCGGTCTCCGAGTCCCCACTCGATAGCGTCGCGCGCCTGTGCCTGCGCGCGCCCCCATTGAACCGCTGTGCGCGCAACGACCACCGTGCCGCCCTTGGCGATGTGGGCATCGGCGGCAATATCGCCGGCCGCGGCGATCAGTTCGTCCACGGAGGCGCGCATGGCCGAGTCGAACGCGAGGGCCGAGTGGCGGCCGTGCTCCTTCGCCAGGGTCGCGAGCGAGGTGGGTAACAGGGCCGATGCCCACCCCCCGTTGCGCCCCGAGGCGCCAAAGCCCGCGAATTCTTTCTCCACGATGGCGACGCGCATGTCGGGTCGCGCCCGCTTCAGGTAGTACGCGGTCCACAACCCTGTGTACCCGGCGCCCACGATCGCGACGTCGGTGTTGATGTCCCGCGCGAGGGGCCGCGCGGTTGAAATGGGAGTGTCGAGGCCGTCCAGCCACAGTGAGGGTGGACGGACCGTCACTTCACCCCCCACGAATAGGTCTGCTTGCGCAGCTCGAGGTACATGAAGGTCTCAGTGGTGAGCACCCCCGGAATGGACCGCATGCGGGTGCTGACCAGCGTGTGCAGGTGCGCGTCGGACTCGCACACCACCTCGGCGAGAATGTCGTAAGAGCCCGCGGTAATGACGACGTAGTCGACCTCGCTCATGGCCTCCAGCGCATCGGCGATGGGCTCGGGCGGTCCCGAGACCTTGATTCCCACCATCGCCTGGCGCTCAAACCCCATCTCGACTGGGTTTGTGACGGCGATGATCTGCATCACGCCCGTGTCGATGAGGCGCTGGACGCGCCCGCGCACGGCGGCCTCGGAGAGCCCCGCGACCTTGCTGATGGCGGCGTAGGACAGCCTCCCGTCGCGCTGCAGTTGCTCGATGATGACCTTGTTCACGGGGTCGAGCGGGCTGGTGGGCTTGGCGGGCTCTGTGGAACTCATGTAATGAAGTGTGGTCGCGCGGAGGTCTCCGGTCAACCCGCCAGGCGGTAGTTGGCTACGGTTTCGTTTCAATCTTGTTAATACTTGTGCTGGATTAGTGGTCAAGTGGCTGTTTTTCTGCGCAAATGCTCGCGCGACGAGGATTTTCGTGCCACTATCAAAACAGGAATCCTGTTGACGCAGGATCCGAGCGTTCTTCGAGGGTGAGGCGTGTCTCATGGTTCGTCAACCCCGCAATTGACCACTGGGAGGTCGACGTGTCCGAATTCGCGCCGGAGGAAAGCAGTAAGAAGGGCGTTTCCCGTAGGGGAGTGCTCATCGGGGGGGCTGCGGGGGCGGCCGCTATCGCGGCCTTCGCGTTTCTCGGCGGGCGGGGCGGCGGTGGCTCCACGACCGCCGGCTGCGTGACAACCGACCTTTCCGCCACGGAGCCCACGCTCGCGGTCTCGAACTGGCCCGAGTACATCGACGTCGACGACGGCGACTACTTGTCGACCCTGACTCAGTTCCAGAAGGATTCCGGGCTGCAGGTGACCTACACCCCGGACATCAACGACAACAACGAGTTCTTCGCCAAGGTGCGTAACCAGCTCGGCGCCTGTCAGCCGACCGGGCGCGACACGTTCGTGTTGACGGACTGGATGGCAGCCCGCATGATCGAGGCCGGCTGGATCCAGCAGATCGACAAGGCCAACGTGCCGAACTTCGACAAGAACCTCATCGCGGCCCTGCGGGGGGTGGGGTGGGACCCCAACCGCGACTACTCGGCGCCGTGGCAGTCGGGCTTCACCGGCATCGCCTACAACAAGTCGCTCGTGCCCGAGGTGCGCACGATGGACGAGCTCCTCACGCGCAGCGACCTCAAGGGCAAGGTCACGCTGCTCTCGGAGATGCGCGACACCATGGGCCTCGCGATGCTCTCCGACGGCGCGAACCCCGCGGACTTCTCCGAGGCGGACTGGTCGAAGGCCCTGGACAAGGTGTCGAAGGCGCGGGCCGATGGGCAGGTGAGGGCGTTCACCGGCAACGAGTACATCAACGACCTGGCCGCGGGCAACATCGCGGCGTGCGTGGCGTGGTCGGGCGACGTGGCCGCCTCCGAGGACGAGAATCTGGTCTTTGTCGCCCCCGAGGAGGGGATGATGATCTGGTCCGACAACATGCTCGTACCGGTCCAGGGCCTGCACAAGGCGAACGCGGAGCAGTGGATCAACAACTACTACGACCCGAAGGTGGCCGCCAAGCTCGCCTCCTACGTCTGGTACGTGTGCCCGGTCGAAGGGGCCCAGCAGGAGATGGAGTCGATCGACCCGACGTTGGTCGACAACCCGCTGATCTTCCCCACGGAGGACTTCCTCGCGAAGACCCACGCGTTCATGGCACTGGACGAAGCCGCCGCCTCGGGCTACGAGAAGGACTTCTCGAGTGTCAGCGGTTAGCGAGCCCCGTCGCGACCTACGGCTCGCGGGCCTGCACAAGCGTTACCCCAACGGCTATACGGCCGTGAAGTCGCTCGACCTCGAGATTCCCCAAGGCACGTTCTTCGCGTTGCTGGGCCCCTCCGGCTGCGGCAAGACCACGACGCTGCGGATGGTCGCTGGGCTCGAGGACGTCACCTCGGGCACCATCCACATTGGCGACCAGGACATCACCCACGAGAGGGCGTACCGCCGGCCGGTCAATACGGTGTTCCAGAACTACGCCCTTTTCCCGCATCTCACGATCGCTCAGAACGTCGAGTTCGGCCCCAAGCGCCGCAATGTGAAGGACTCGGCCGCGCAGGTGAGGGGCATCCTCGAACTCACGGAGTTGACCGAGCAGGCGGGGAAGAAGCCCGCGCAACTGTCGGGCGGCCAGCAACAACGGGTGGCGCTCGCGCGCGCGCTGATCAACCGCCCCGAGGTGCTGCTGCTCGACGAACCTTTGGGCGCGCTCGACCTCAAGCTGCGCCGATCGATGCAGCTGGAGCTCAAGCGCATCCAGGAGGAAGTGGGCCTGACCTTCGTGCACGTCACGCACGACCAGGAGGAGGCCATGACCATGGCCGACCAGGTCGCCGTCATGAACCAGGGCGTGATCGAGCAACTGGGCTCGCCCTACGAGCTCTACACCAACCCCAAGACGACCTTTGTCGCCAACTTCCTCGGCCGCTCCAACCTGATCAAGGGCAACGTCGTCGGCCGCGAGGGCTCCGGCGCCGATGCGGTGGTCAAGGTCGACATGCACGGCACCGTGATCTCGATCAAGCAGGCCCGGGTGCACACCGACTCCAAGGAGGGGTGGATTGGCATTCGCCCCGAGAAGCTACTGATCCAGCCAGAGGGCACCCCGTCCGAGGACCCCGGCAACCATTTCTCCAGCGCCGTCGTCTCCAGCGCGAGTTACCTGGGCGTATCCACGGAGTACGTGCTGACGATGCCCTGGGGCCAGGAGCTGATTTGCTTCGAGCAGAACAGGGGGGTTCGCGGGGGACTCGTGTCGGTAGGCACCAAGGTCGACGTGTCCTGGCGTCAGGAGTACGTCTACCTCCTCGACTCCTCGCAGGACGTCGAGGCCGGGCGCGGGGAGGCGTAGCGTGGATGCGCTGCAGCGGGTCTTCGGCAAGAACGCCGCCTACTGGCTGATTTTGCCAGCCGCGCTGTGGCTCGGATTGTTCTTCGTGGTGCCGATGATGTCGTTGGTGTCCACCTCGCTGTCGGACCCCGCGGGCTCCCCGGTCACCGGCTACCAGTTCACCGGGCGGGTGCAGAACTACAGCGAGGTGCTCGCGGACTACTGGCCATACCTGGTGCGCTCGCTGGTCTACGCCGGCATTGCTACGGTCGGCTGCCTCATCTTGGGATACGTCCTCGCTTACGCGATCGCCTTCAAGGCCGGGCGCTGGAAGACCGTCATGCTGGTACTGGTGATTGCACCCTTCTTCACGTCCTTCCTAGTGCGCACGCTGTCCTGGAAGCTCATCCTCGCCGACAACGGTTTTGTGGTGGAGGCGCTGCAATGGCTGCATGTGTTGGGCGAAGACGGCCGGCTCCTGGCCACTCCCTTCGCGGTGATCGCGGGTCTCACCTACAACTTCCTGCCGTTCATGATCCTGCCCCTCTACGCGAGCCTGGAGAAGATTGACCCGCAGCTGCTCGAGGCCTCGAGGGATCTCTACGCGAGCCCGTGGAAGGGGTTCTGGAGCGTGACCTGGAAGTTGTCGATTCCCGGCGTGGTGGGAGGTACCTTGCTGACGTTTATCCCCGCCTCCGGCGACTACATCAACGCCTCCTTGCTCGGCAATCCGAACACCCAGATGGTGGGCAACAAAATTCAAGCCCTCTTCACCACGGTGGGCGACTACCCACAAGCCTCGGCACTCTCGGTGATCCTGATGGTGCTGATCCTGGCGATGGTCCTGGTCTATGTGCGTCGCGCGGGAACGGAGGAACTGCTGTGATCACCCGAACTGGCAACTGGATCGGCAAGCACCTGGTCCTCACCCGAACTGGCAACTGGATCGGCAAGCACCTGGTCCTCACCCTGGGCATCCTGGTGCTGATCTACATGTACATCCCCAACTTCGTGGTGGCGTTGATGTCCTTCAACGACTCGTCAGGGGCCCGGAATCTCTACCAGTTCCAGTCCTTCACCTGGGACAACTGGCTCAATCCCTGCGCGCCCAACGGCATGTGTGAATCGCTTCGCGTGAGCGTAGAGATCGCCCTGGTGGCCACGATCGTGGCGACCATCCTGGGCACCCTCGCCTCGTTCGCGCTGGTTCGCCACCGCTTTGAGGGCCGCTCGACGATGAACTTCTTCATCTTCCTGCCGATGGCGACGCCTGAGATCGTCATGGGTTCGTCACTCCTGGCCCTCTTCGTCGCCGCCGGGATGGGTGGCAAGCTGGGCTTCGCGACCATCCTTATTGCCCACATCCTGTTCTGCCTGTCGTTCGTCATCGTGACCGTGCGCACGCGCCTCGCGGGTCTCGACTCGAATCTCGAGAAGGCCGCGATGGACCTCTACGCCAACCCGTGGCACACCTTCTGGCGCGTCACGTTCCCGCTCATCTTCCCTGGCATTCTGGCTGCCTCGCTGTTGGCCTTCTCGCTGTCCTTCGACGACTTCATCATTACTAACCTGAACGCGGGTCAGACCGTCACGTTCCCCATGTTCGTCTGGGGTGCCGCCCAGCGCGGCGTGCCGATGCAGGTGAACGTCGTCGGTACCGCGATGTTCCTTATTTCGCTCGCAATCGTCGCCATCGGGGAGATCGGCGCGCGTCGCCGTGCGAAGCTGCTCGCTAGCCGCTAGCCGCTAGCCGCTTACGGCTTGCGGCTTGCGGCTTACAGCGGGCAGCAGGCCAGTGAGGCTGTGGTCGCGCGCACCCGACGAGCTCCGTTGGCGAGCGCAACGCCCACAGCCCCCGGCCGCGCGGTGCGCGAACGGGGGCCGTCTCAACGTGGTGCTCAGCGCTATAGGCGGGCGTACGCCTCGGTGAGCACTTCCCTCAGGATGCTGCCGATCTCGTCGAACTCGGCCTGGCCGATGATGAGTGGCGGGGAAAGTTGGATGACGGGGTCGCCGCGGTCGTCTGCGCGGCAGTAGAGCCCGGCCTCGAAGAGTGCGCCCGACAGGTAGCCGTGGAGGATGCGCTCGCATTCCTCGTCGTTGAAGGTCAACCTGGTCGCCTTGTCCTTGACAAGTTCGATGCCATAGAAGTAGCCGTCTCCGCGCACGTCGCCGACGATGGGCAAGTCGCGCAGCGACTCGAGCACCGCGCGGAACGCATCCTTGTTGTCGTTCACGTGCTCAAAGATCTGTTCTTCGGCAAAGATGTCCAGGTTCTTCAGCGCCACGGCAGTAGACACCGGATGCCCCCCGAACGTGTAGCCATGCAGGAACGCTGCCTTCTGCGCAGTGAACGGCTCCATGAGCTTGTCCGCGATGAGCACTGCGCCCAGCGGCGAGTATCCCGAGGTGAGGCCCTTCGCCGTGGTGATCATGTCGGGCTCGTAGTCGAAGCGCTGTGAGCCAAACATGGTGCCGAGGCGACCGTAGGCGCAGATCACCTCGTCCGACACCAGGAGCACGTCGTACTGATCGCAGATCTCGCGCACGCGCTTGAAGTATCCGGGCGGGGGCGGGAAGCAGCCACCGGCGTTTTGCACGGGCTCCAGAAAGACTGCTGCGACGGTGTCGGGACCCTCATTCTCGATCGCGATCGCGATTTGGTCCGCCGCCCATCGCCCAAAGGCCTCGGGGTCGGAGCCGTCGAGGAGCCCGCCGGTGACCTCCGCCGCCCGGTAGATGTTCGTGTTGGGCACGCGGAAGGTCGCCGGCACCAGGGGCTCGAACTGCTGCTTCAGCTCGGGGATGCCGGTGATGGAGAGCGCACCCTGCGTGGTGCCGTGGTAGGCGACGGCGCGCGAAATGACCTTGGTCTTCATGGGCTTACCCGTGAGCTTGAAGTAGTTCTTGGCCAGCTTCCACGCGGTCTCGACCGCCTCGCTGCCGCCCGTGGTGAAGAAGACGCGGTTCAGGGCTCCCGGGGCCTCGGCGGCCAGCCTCGCGGCCAACTCGATCGCGCCAGGGTGGGCGTAGGACCACAGCGGGTGAAAGGCGAGCTGCTTGGCCTGGTCGGCCGCGGCCTGCGCGAGGTCCTCGCGTCCGTGACCCAACTGGTTGACAAACAGTCCGGCCAGTCCGTCGAGGTAGCGCTTGCCCTTCGCGTCCCAGATGTAGGCGCCCTCGCCGCGCACGATGATGGGGACGTCGGTATCGGCGTAGCGGTACTGCTGAGTGAAGTGCATCCACAGGTGGCCCTTGGCGGCAGTCTGCATCTGGTTGTAGTCCATTTCACTAGTATCACCCTGCGATGCGCCATTCGCAACTGATTCTTCGCTAGTATTGCCACTAGACAACTAAATGCGCAGTCAATGCATCGCAAGACTGCGGATTTAGTTAGCACTCAGCGATTGAGGGGAAGGGGCACTCGGGTGGGTTCTACCGTCTTCGAGCGTGGCGCTCCCGGCGCGTCGGTCGTGTCGGCTGCGCTCGACAGCAGCACGCTGGGCTCCTACTGGATCGACTCCGTGACGCGGCCGCGTTACCCCGCCCTGGAGTCCGACGCTCACGCCGATTTGGCGATCGTGGGCGGTGGCTACAGCGGCCTCTGGACCGCTGTCCTGGCGAAGGAGCGCGACCCCGACCGGGACGTGATCGTGCTCGAGGGCGGGCGCATCGGCGGGGCCGCCTCCGGCCGCAACGGCGGTTTCTGCGAGCCTAGCCTGACGCACGGCCGGGCCAACGGGGAGAGCCGCTGGCCCCAAGAGGTAGACGCGTTGGACGCGCTAGGAAACGAGAACCTCGACCAGATCCAGGCAACGGTCGCCCGCTACGGCATGGATGTTGAGTTCGAGCGCACCGGCGGCATCACGGTGGCCGTGGAGGCGCACCAACTCGAGTGGCTCGGCGAGGACGCGCTCGACGCCGCCGCCGTGCGCGCCCTGGTCGACTCCCCCACGTATCTGGGAGGGGAGCTCGACGTAGCGGGCGCGCTGGTCCACCCCTACAAACTCGCGACCGAGTTGGCGCGCGTCGCCACCGACCTGGGCGTGCGCATCTTTGAGCGCACCCCCGTGCTGGAGCTGAAGGGCACCGACCTCGTGACCGCTGCCGGCACGGTGCACGCGCGCCAAGTTGCCCTGGGCACCAACGCCTTCAGGCCACTGCTCAGGCGCAACCGGCTGATGACGGTGCCGGTGTACGACTACGTGCTCGTCACCGAGCCGCTCACCGATGCGCAGATGGCCAGCATCGGGTGGCAGGGTCGCCAGGGCATCGGCGACATGGGAAACCAGTTTCACTACTACCGCCTCACCGCGGATAACCGCATCCTGTTCGGCGGCTACGACGCCATCTATCACGCGGGTGGGCGGATCCGACGCGAGTACGAGGACAGGCGCGAGAGCTTCGAGATGCTCGCGCGCCACTTCCTGATTACCTTTCCTCAACTCACCGGCGTGCGATTCACGCACCGGTGGGCCGGAGCCATCGACACGTGCAGCAGGTTCAGTGCCTTCTTTGGCGCGGCACGCGGAGGCGCGGTGGCGTACGCGCTGGGCTACACCGGCCTGGGCGTGGCCGCGACCCGCTTTGGGGCGAACGTCATGCTCGACCTCCTCGCGGGGCAGCCCACGGAGCGCACTGAGCTGGACATGGTCCGCAGCCGGCCGCTGCCGTTCCCGCCCGAGCCTCTCGCATCGGCCGGAATCAACCTGACCCGGCGCTCGCTGAACAAGGCCGATCACCGCCACGGCAGGCGCGACGTGTTGCTACGCGCCCTGGACGCCGTGGGAATGGGGTTCGACTCATGACTAGGTTTGAAACAGTAAGTGCGTGCCCAGTCGCGGCCCTCGCGGCGCCCAGTGCAAGAGGTGAGGATTAACCATGATGGAGATTCAGCATCACGTGGGCGGAGGTGCGTACGGCGAGGCCGCGCGTTCCGGCGCCGTCTTCAATCCGGCCACCGGCGAGCAGACCGCGACGGTAGCTTTCGCGTCGGCAGCAGAGGTCGACCACGCCGTGGAGGTCGCCGCCGCCGCCCAGGGCGCGTGGCAGCGGATGGGCCTGGTCAAGCGGGCGGGCGTGTTCTTCCGGATGCGCCAGTTGCTGATCGAGCACACCGATGAGATTGCAGCGGCCATCACCGCCGAGCACGGCAAGGTGCTCTCCGACGCGGCGGGCGAGATCTCGCGGGGGATCGAGAACGTCGAGTTCGCCGCCGGGCTGGTCAATCTACTCAAGGGCGAGCACTCCACCGGGGTCGCCTCGGGAGTCGACGTGCACACGCTCAAGCAGCCCATCGGTGTGGTCGCGTGCATCACCCCGTTCAACTTCCCGGCGATGGTGCCGCTGTGGATGAGCGCCTCCGCGCTCGCGACCGGCAACGCGGTGCTGCTCAAGCCCAGCGAGAAGGATCCGAGCACGGCGATGATCCTCGCGCGCCTGTGGGAGGAGGCGGGGGTCCCTCCCGGCGTCTTCAACGTGGTGCACGGGGACAAGGAGGCGGTGGACGCTCTCCTCGATTCCCCCGGAATCGGCGCGGTGAGCTTTGTTGGCTCCACGCCCATCGCGCGTCACATCTACTCCCGCGCCGCCGCCAACGGCAAGCGGGTGCAGGCGCTCGGCGGCGCCAAGAACCACATGATCGTGATGCCAGACGCGGACCTCGACTCCGCAGCGGACGCCGCCGTGAACGCCGCGTACGGTTCCGCCGGCGAGCGCTGCATGGCCATCTCTGTGCTGGTGGCCGTAGGAGAGGCGACGGCCGATGCGGTGGTGGCCAAGATCCGCGACCGCGCGCAGTCTCTGACGATCGGGGCCGGCACCGATCCGGCCTCGCAGATGGGGCCGCTCATCACCCGAGAGCACCGCGACAAGGTGGCGTCCTACTTGGCAGGTGCGCCAACGCAGGGGGCCGAGGTGGTGCTCGACGGCCGGGCCGCCGAGTTCGACTCGGAAGGATTCTTCCTCGGAGTAAGCCTCGTGGACCGCGTGACGCCGCAGATGAGTGTCTACACCGACGAGATTTTTGGCCCGGTGCTCGCGGTGGTCAGGGTCGACGACTACGACCAGGCGGTCGCGCTCATCAATGCCAACTCGTTCGCCAACGGCACGGCGATCTTCACTCGCGACGGCGCCACCGCGCGCCGCTTCTCGGAGGACATCGAGGTGGGAATGGTCGGCATCAACGTGCCGCTGCCCGTCCCCATCGGCGCGTACTCGTTTGGGGGATGGAAGGACTCGCTCTTTGGCGACTCCCACATCTACGGGCCCGAGTCGATCCACTTCTACACGCGGAGCAAGGTGATCACGACGCGCTGGCCAGAGCCCAGCGAATCCCAGATCGACCTCGGCTTCCCGAGCAACCACTAACCAGGCACCTGCGAGGAGCAACATGACTGCCAACGAGACGAACCCCGGCGCTGAGGCACTCGTCCGCGCGGACGACCGCGCACACGTCTTCCACTCGTGGAGCGCGCAGGCGCACATCGACCCGCTGCCCGTCGCGGGCGGCTCCGGCGCGCAGTTCTGGGACTACTCGGGCAACCGCTACCTCGACTTCTCGTCGCAGCTCGTCAACCTCAACCTCGGCCATCAGCATCCGGACCTGGTGGCCGCGATCCAGCAGCAGGCAGGCAAGCTAGCGACCATTCAGCCGTCGATGGCGAACGACGTGCGGGGAGAGCTCGCGCGACTGGTCACCGGGGTGGCAGGGGAGTCCTTCACCAAGGTGTTCTTCACCAACGGCGGAGCCGACGCCAACGAGAACGCGGTGCGCATGGCGCGCCTCGTGACCGGAAAACACAAAGTGCTCGCGGCGTACCGCAGCTATCACGGCAACACCACCACCGCGATGTCGCTCACGGGGGACCCGCGCCGCTGGGCAAACGAGCCCGGCGACCCGTCGGTGGTGCACTTCTTCGGCCCTTACCTGTATCGATCCGCGTTCCACGCCAGTACTGAGGCGGAGGAGGGCGCTCGGGCGCTGGAACACCTCGAGCAGACGATCATCCTGGAGGGAGCTTCCACCATCGGCGCGATCGTGCTGGAGACGATCGTGGGCACCAACGGCGTGCTCATCCCGCCGTCCGGCTACCTCGCCGGCGTCCGCGCGCTGTGCGACAAGTACAACATCGTCTTCATCGCGGACGAGGTGATGGTGGGCTTTGGCCGCGTGGGCGAGTGGTTTGCGTTCCAGTCTCAGGAAGTTTCGCAGGACGGTGCGGTCCCGGACCTGATCACGTTCGCCAAGGGCATCAATTCCGGCTACGTCCCGCTGGGTGGAGTGGTCATCAGTGACCGCATCGCCAGCGCCTTCGACGACCGCGCCTTCCCCGGTGGCCTGACCTACTCGGGTCACCCGCTGGCGTGCGCGGCCGGCGTGGCGACCTTCGAGGTCTTCGAGCGCGACGGAATCCTGGCTCACGTGAGGGACCTGGGCAAGCGGGTGGTGCGGCCGACGCTCGAGGGCTGGCTCGAGACCCACCCGTCCGTGGGTGAGGTCCGCGGCACCGGTTTGTTCTGGGCCGTCGAGCTGGTGCGTGATCGCACAACCCGCGAGCCGCTCGTCCCCTTCAACGCCGCAGGAGCCGATGCTGCGCCCATGGCCGCGTTCGCCGCCGCGGCAAAGAAGGGCGGGGTGTGGCCGTTCATCCACTTCAACAGGATGCACGTGGCGCCGCCGCTGGTGATCACCGAGGACGAGCTACGGCGGGGCCTCGACGTGCTCGACGCGGCTCTCGACGTCGCAGATAGTGCGGCATCGGCGACTACTGACTTAGGCTCGGGATCATGACAGACACAGTGACGTATCAGCAGGTTGTCGGCGGACCGGGACTTCCCCAGGAACGGCGACTAGTGACGGCCATTCCGGGCCCCAAGTCCGCCGAACTCCTCGCGCGCAAGGCCGCAGCGGTCGCGTCGGGCGTCGCCCACACCGTGCCGATTGCGGCCGTGGCCGCCGGTGGCGGCGTCGTTGTCGACGCGGACGGTAATTCGCTCATCGACCTGGGCTCGGGAATCGCGGTGACGGGTGTCGGCAACTCCAACCCGCGCGTCGTCGAGGCTGTGACGCGGCAGGTCGCCGCGTTCACCCACACGTGCTTCATGATCTCGCCGTACGAGGGCTACGTCGCAGTAGCGGAGGCGCTCAACCGACTCACCCCGGGGGATCACGCCAAGAAGTCGGCGCTGTTCAATTCGGGGGCCGAGGCGGTGGAGAACGCCGTCAAGATCGCGCGCAAGTTCACGGGCCGCCAGGCCGTCGTCGCCTTCGATCACGCGTACCACGGCCGCACGAACTTGACGATGGCGCTGACCGCGAAGTCCATGCCGTACAAGAGCGGCTTCGGGCCGTTTGCCGGCGAGGTGTACCGGGCGCCGGTGAGCTATCCGTTCCACGACGGGCTCGGCGGCGCGGAGGCCGCGGCTCGCTCGATCTCCATCATCGAAAAGCAGGTGGGGGCGGGCAACCTCGCCGCGGTCATCATCGAGCCGATCCTCGGCGAGGGCGGCTTCATCGTCCCCGCGGCGGGCTTCCTCAACGCCATCAGCGACTGGTGCACCGCCAACGGCGTGGTCTTCATCGCGGACGAGGTCCAGACCGGCTTCGCCCGCACCGGCGCGATGTTCGCGTCCGATTTGTTCGGCATCGTCCCCGACCTGATCACCACGGCCAAGGGGATTGCGGGCGGGCTGCCCCTCGCCGCAGTCACGGGCCGCGCCGAGATCATGGACGCACCCCACGTCGCTGGCCTGGGAGGCACGTACGGCGGCAACCCCATCGCGTGCGCCGCGGCGCTCGCGTCCATCGAGGCGTACGAGAATGACGGACTGGTGGAGCGCGCCAGGCAAATTGGCGCGACGCTGTTCGGTCGTCTCACGGAGATGCAGGCGGCCGATGCTCGCATCGGCGACGTCCGCGGATCCGGCGCCATGGTGGCGGTGGAGTTGGTGAAGCCGGGCACGACGGAGCCCGACGCGGCCCTGGCCGGTGCCGTGGCGAAGGCGGCCATCGCGCAGGGCGTGGTGGTGCTGACGTGCGGCACCTACGGCAACGTGATCCGCTTCCTGCCGCCGCTGTCGATCGGCGACGAGTTGCTCGGCGAGGGCCTCGACGTAGTCGCCGCGGCATTGGAGGAAATCGCATGATCACCGAAGCCGACCTGTTGGCGTCGGTCCCGAATCAGCTATTCATCGGCGGGCAGTGGGTTGATGGCGTGGCAGGAGAGACCCTCGACGTGAGCGACCCCGCCACAGGTGAAGTGCTCCGCACCATCGCCTCGGCGAGGGCCGATGATGGACTCCGCGCGCTGGCCGCCGCCGCATCGGCCGCCGACGAGTGGGCCGCGACGGCCCCCCGCGTGCGCGCCGAGCTGTTGCGCTCGGCCTTCGAGCTGGTGCGCGAACGCGCGGACGAGTTCGCGTTGCTCATGACGCTCGAGATGGGCAAGCCGCTCGCGGAGGCGCGCGGCGAGGTGGCGTACGGCAACGAGTTCCTGCGCTGGTTCTCCGAGGAGGCGGTGCGCGTCACCGGCCGCTACGGGCTCAACCCGGAAGGCACCGGCCACATGGTGGTGTCGCAACGACCCGTGGGGCCCTGCTTCCTCATCACCCCGTGGAACTTCCCGCTCGCGATGGCGACGCGCAAGATCGCCCCCGCGCTCGCGGCCGGCTGCACCGTGGTGGTCAAGCCGGCGGAGTTGACGCCGCTGACGACGCTCTACTTTGCGAAGGTGCTCCAGGAGGTGGGCGTGCCGGACGGCGTGGTCAATGTCATCACGACCCATCACTCGCGCGAGGTCTCCGCCCCCATCATCGAGGACCCGCGGCTGCGCAAGTTGAGCTTCACCGGCTCCACCGAGGTGGGCCGCACGCTCATCGCGCAGGCGTCCGAGCGCGTCCTGCGGGTGTCGATGGAGTTGGGGGGCAACGCGCCATTCGTGGTCTTCGAGGACGCGGACCTGGACGCGGCCGTCGAGGGCGCCATCGCCGCGAAGTTCCGCAACATCGGCCAGGCGTGCACGGCTGCCAACCGGTTCATCGTGCATGAGTCCGTCGCGGACGAATTCGCCGCGCGGGTCACCGAGCGAGTGGCCGCCATGACGGTGGGCAGGGGCACCGAGGATGGCGTGAACATCGGGCCGCTCATCGACGAGCGCGCCGTCGAAACGTCCGCGAGTCTCGTGGCGGACGCGGTCGCCAGGGGTGCGAGCATCCTGACCGGCGGCGAGTCCCTCGACGGCCCGGGCACGTTCTACGCGCCCACAGTGGTGACGAACGTGCAGCCAGGCAGCGAGATTCTCACCCAGGAGATCTTTGGGCCGGTGCTCGCGATCGCGACCTTCACCGACGAGGCTCACGCGGTCGCGCTCGCGAACGACACCGAGTATGGCCTCGTTTCTTACGTCTATACCAGGGACCTCGCCCGGGGACACCGCATGATCGATCTCATGGAGACCGGCATGATGGGGCTCAACGTCGGCGTGGTCTCGAACGCCGCGGCGCCCTTCGGCGGCGTCAAGCTGTCGGGGCTCGGCCGCGAGGGCGGCCTCGAGGGCATTCACGAGTATCTGTCCACCAAGTACACGCTGATCCCCACCAGCTAGCGCGGAATCAAGGAGAGTCATGAGCGGCTACGCAGTCACCAACCCGTCCACCGGCGAGGTCCACGCCGAGTACCCCACTGCGACCGATGCGGAGATCGACTCCGCCATCGCGGCTGCCGATTCCGCGTACCGCACGTGGGCGCGTCAGACCTCGCCCGAGGAGCGGGCCGCCCTGGTGCGCAGGGTGGCGGAGCTTCACCGAGAGCGCCTGGACGACCTGGCCGCGATCATCGTGCGCGAGATGGGCAAGCCGTTGTCACACGCGACCGGCGAGGTGGAGTTCGCCGCGGACATCACTGAGTACTACGCGGACAACTGGGAGAAGTTCACGGGGGACACCCCGCTGGAGATCCTGGGGGAGGGCACGGCGGTCATCAACCGCGGGCCTATCGGCCCACTGCTGGGGATCATGCCCTGGAACTTCCCGTATTACCAGCTGGCACGCTTCGCCGCCCCCAACCTCGTGCTGGGAAACCCCATCATCCTCAAGCACGCCCCTCAATGCCCGGAGTCCTCCGCCGCCATCGCGCAGATGTACGCCGACGCAGGCTTCCCCGAGGGCGCCTTCGTCAACGTGTACGCGACCAACGAGCAGGCGGCCACCATCATCTCCGACCGCCGCGTGCAGGGCGTGTCAGTGACCGGCTCCGAGCGCGCCGGCTCGGCCGTCGCCGCGCTCGCGGGCGCGAACCTCAAGAAGGTCGCGCTGGAGCTGGGCGGCTCCGACCCGTTCATTGTGCTGTCGACCGAGGACCTAGGCGCCGTCGTAGACCAGGCCGTCGAGGCCCGCCTCGACAACTCGGGACAGTCCTGCAACGCGCCCAAGCGGTTCATCGTCATCGAGGACCTGTACGACGACTTTGTAGAGAAGTTCACCGCGGCCATGAGCGCCACCACCATGGGGGACGGCTTCGACGACTGCGCGATTGGTCCTCTCTCATCCGTCCTCGCAGCGGAGCGCCTCGAGGAGCAGGTCAACGGCGCGGTGGCGCAGGGCGCCACCCTGGCTACCGGGGGCACCCGCGACGGCGCCTTCTTCACGCCCACGGTGCTCACCGACGTCACTCCCGAGATGGACGTGTATCGCCAGGAGCTGTTCGGCCCGGCATCGACCATCTACAAGGTGGCCTCCGAGCAGGAGGCGGTGGATCTAGCGAACGGGACCGACTACGGGCTTGGCAGCTACGTCTACACCACGGACCCGGCGCAGGCCGCACGGGTCGCGGAGGGCGTCGAGGCGGGCATGGTCTATATCAACTGCGTGCTCGCGGACAGCCCCGAGTTGCCCTTTGGCGGCGTGAAGCGGTCCGGTACCTCACGGGAGATGGGCCTGTTGGCCGCGGACGAATTCGTGAACAAGAAGCTCATTCGCACCGCCCCGTAGCCGGCGCCGCCCCGTGCGCGCCGGCAAGCCCCGACGACTAGACTGACCCGTTGTGGCTGCCATCGACTTTCCTGCTGAAATCTCCGCCCTGCGCGCAACGTTCGCGCAGATCGAGGCCGTCTCCAACCCCGATGCGCTGCGCGCCAAGGTGGCCGAGCTGTCCGATCAGGCCATGTCTCCGGACCTGTGGGACGACCAGGACAACGCGCAGGCCGTGACGAGTGCGCTGAGTAGCGCGCAGAACGAGCTTGAGCGCCTCGCGTCCTTCACGAGCCGCATCGACGACCTCGAGGTGCTGGTGCAGATGGGCACCGAGGGTCACGACGCCGACACCCTCGCCGAGGCGGAGGGCGAGCTCGTGACTCTGAAGGCCGACCTCACCGCGATGGAGGTTCGCACGCTGATGACGGGGGAGTGGGACGAGCGCAACGCGGTCGTCACGATCCGCTCGGGCGCGGGCGGGGTGGACGCGGCCGACTTCGCCGCGATGCTCCTGCGCATGTACCTGCGCTGGGCCGAGCGCCACGGCTACGGCACCAAGGTGATGGACACCTCCTACGCCGAGGAGGCGGGCCTCAAGTCCGCCACCTTCGAGGTGAGCGCCCCGTACGCCTACGGCAACCTCTCCGTCGAGGCCGGCACGCACCGCCTGGTGCGCATCAGCCCGTTCGACAACCAGGGCCGCAGGCAGACCAGCTTCGCCGCGGTCGAGGTGATCCCGCTGATCGAGGGCACCGACCACATCGAGATCCCCGACGGCGACATCAAGGTGGACGTGTTCCGCTCGTCTGGCCCGGGCGGCCAGTCGGTGAACACCACCGACTCCGCGGTGCGCCTGACCCACCTGCCCACCGGCACCGTGGTGTCCATGCAGGACGAGAAGAGCCAGATTCAGAACCGCGCCGCCGCGATGCGTGTGCTCCAGTCCCGCCTGCTGATCCTCAAGAAGCAGGAGGAGGCGGCGCAGAAGAAGGAACTCGCTGGCGACATCAAGGCGTCCTGGGGCGACCAGATGCGCTCCTACGTGCTGCACCCGTACCAAATGGTCAAGGACCTGCGCACGGAGCACGAGTCGGGCAACACGTCCGGGGTATTCGACGGCGAGATCGACAGCTTCATCGACGCCGGGATCCGCTGGCGCCGCGGCCTCGACAGCGCCTCCTAGCGGCCCTTCTTCTTGGCCGAGTGATAGGTCAGCGCCGCGCGCAGGTGTTCGCGCAGCTCCGGCTCGGGTAGCGGCTCGGTGCTCGAGAGCACGATCGCGCGCTTGCCGTCGTAGCGGAACCGGTCGCCGTACTCATCGCGGAAGTCGTTCACGAGCGGCGTCTGGCAGTGCGTGAACACCGCCACGTCGTCGGTTCCCCGCAGCCGGTCCACTCGGACCGTAGTGCCGCTTCCACTGGCCGTGGTCAGGAAGCTGGGCTGGCCCCACTTGAGTTGCTCGGACAGTTCCCCGACCCCGGGCGTGGCCGATGCCACGTCCAGAATGAGCCGACGCACGGCCAGAATCTTCTCGCGCACGGCGTCCGGGTAGTCGGCGAGAATCGCCTCGACCTCGCCGGGAGGGCCAGTGGGGTTGTCCATGTAAGCAACGCTACCCAATGCAGTGGCATCCCGTTCTACCGGGCTGAACGCGCATCGGCCGCGTGCAATCCAAGCGCAACGACGCCCGGACTGTGTGATCGGGCCCACACCGGCGCCCCGGCGCGCCTCACCAAGCGCCCGGAAACGCTTGCTTACGATGCCACTGGTGAGAGTCCGTCCCCTCGCGCCCGGAAACATGATTCGACTAGACAACGTAAGCAAGGTGTACTCCCGCGGAGCACGTCCCGCCCTCGACGGCGTAGACGTCGAGATCGAGCGCGGAGATTTTGTGTTCCTGGTGGGGTCCTCGGGCTCCGGCAAGTCGACCTTCCTCAAGCTGATCCTGCGCGAGGAGCGGTCCACCACCGGCGAGGTATATGTAGCGGGACGCGACCTCAACAAGCTGTCGAGCTGGCGCGTGCCGCACCTGCGCCGCGAGATTGGCGCCGTCTTCCAGGACTTCCGGCTGCTGCCGAACAAGACCGTGTTCCAGAATGTCGCCTTCGCGCTCCAGGTGATCGGCAAGAACCGTGCCACGATCAACGCCTCGGTGCCGGAAATGCTCGAACTGGTCGGCCTCGCCGGCAAGGAGAAGCGGCTGCCCCACGAACTTTCCGGCGGTGAGCAGCAGCGCGTCGCCATCGCGCGCGCCTTCGTCAACCACCCGCCCATCCTGCTGTGCGACGAGCCGACGGGAAACCTCGACCCGGGCACCTCTGTCGGCATCATGCGGCTCCTGGACCGGATCAACCGCACCGGGACCACCGTGCTGATGGCTACCCACGACGACGAGATCGTGGACCAGATGCGCAAGCGCGTGATCGAGCTCAAGGGCGGACACGTGGTGCGTGACCAGGACCGCGGCGTCTACGGATTGGAGCGCGCGTGAGGCTCCGATTCATATTCGGCGAGGTGTGGAACGGCCTCCGCCGCAACTCCACGATGGCGCTCTCCGTCATCCTGGTCACTTTCGTGTCCCTCACTTTTGTGGGCGCTGCCGCGCTGATCCAGGTGCAACTGGGCCAGCTCAAGGACGACTGGTACGGCAAGGTCGAGGTGTCGATCTTCCTGTGCCCGGAGAACGCCCGCACGGAACAGTGCGCCGCCGGCCCAGTGTCGCCGGACCAGGAGGACGCGATCCGCGGAGTGCTGGAGACCGGCGCCGTGGGTGGACTGGTCGAGACCGTCTACTACGAGTCGCGTGAAGAGGCCTACGAGAAGTTCATCGCGCAGGACACCGACGGCGTGTATTCCTCGCTGACCGCTGAGCAGATGCAGCCGATCTTCCGCGTCAAACTAGCCGACCCCGAACAGTTCCAGGTGGTCGCCGATGCGACGGCCGGGTTGACCGGCGTCGAGACGGTGCAGGATCAACGCGAGATCTTCTCCGACCTGTTTAGATTCATGGACGCGGCCACTCTGGTGACCGCCGGCCTCGCGCTGGTGATGCTGATCGCCGCCATCTTGCTCATCACCACCACTGTGAGACTCAGCGCCCTGAGTAGGCGAAGAGAAACGAATATTATGCGAATGGTGGGCTCCTCACGGAGCCTGATCCAGTTGCCGTTCATGCTCGAGGGCGCCGTGGCCGCGACCGCGGGCGCAGTGCTCGCGATAGTGAGCCTGTGGTTTGGCGTGCGGTACCTGGTCGAGGACTGGCTTAAGAGCTCGGTGTCGTGGGTCCAGTACGTGGGCGGCGACGATGTGCTCGCGGTCGCGCCCTGGCTACTGCTGATCGCAGTGGGACTCGCAGTGGTGGCCTCGCTCATCACGCTAGGAAAGTACACGAAGGCATAATGATTTCACGCAGAGTTCTGACCATCGCCGCAGCTATCGCGCTCGTCGTGATGGTGTCCGGGTTCGCCTTCTCCGCGGCTTTCGCCGCATCGGGGGACGTGAAAGCGGCCACCGACTGGGACAGCCAGATCGATGAGAAGAGCGACGAGGCGGCGCAGGCTCAGGAGCGTCAGGACGAGCTCAACTCGCAGCTCGAGGACACCGACGCGAGCATCATCGAGGCGAACGATAAGCTCACCGATTTGAACGCGCAGTTGCCGCCTCTGCAGGAGGAGCTCAAGCTCGCTCAGGACCGCTACGACTCGGCGATAGTCCAGCAGGGCATCGTCGCAGACAAGCTTGGCGCGGCTGAGGCGCAGGATGAGGCGCTGACCGCCGAGATCGAGAGCGACAACGAGAAGGTCGGCGGGCTCGAGGAGACGGTCGCGGCACTGGCCCGCGAGTCGTACAAGGGCGCCGGCCAGGAGGACAGCCTGTCGGTGGTATTCGGGGCGAAGTCCTCGGAGGAGTTCGTGGACGAGTTCACCGTGCAGCACTCGCTCTCCCGCGTGCAGTCCAACGCTCTCGGAGAGGTCGAGGAGATCGCCGCGATTAACCGCAACCGCGGTACCCGCCAGGTGGCGGTCCGCGACTACATCGGCGAGCTCAAGGTTGAGGCGGACGCGCTGGTCGTCGTGGCCGACGAGGCGCGTGTCGAGGCCCAGGAGAAGAAGGAGGCCGTAGACGCGCTCCTCGCCGAGGTGGAGGAGCAGAAGAGCCTCCTCGAGTCACAGCGGGCGTCCTTCGTGGCGCAGCAGCAGGAACAGGAACGCCTCGAGCAGAACCTACTCGACGAGATCAAGGCGCTCTCCGCGGAGAAGGTCGCCGCTGAGAAGGCCGCTCGCGAGAAGGCGGCGCGAGAGGCTGCGGCCGCCGCGAATAAGAGCAAGGCGGAGCAGGATGCGGCCGCTGCCGCCGCCGCGGAGCAGGGCGTGGTGGGCAAGGGCTTTATGAACTACCCCACCAAGGTGCCGTACATCACGTCGTCGTACGGCATGCGCTACCACCCCGTCTTCCATTACACCCGGCTGCACGCAGGCACCGACTTCCGCGCCTACTGCGGCACCGCGATCTACGCGGCTGCATCGGGCAAGGTGGAGTGGGCCAAGTACCGTTCCGGCTTCGGAAACCAGGTCATGGTCAACCACGGCATCGTCAACGGCAACTCGGTGATGTCGAGCTATAACCACTTCACCAGTTTTGCCGTCAGCAGCGGCCAGAACGTGAGCCAGGGTCAGCTGCTGGGCTACTCGGGATCCACCGGTAGCTCGACCGCGTGCCACCTGCACTTCGAGGTGTACGTCAACGGGGCGACGGTCAACCCCATGTCCATCCTCTAGACCCCGCGACCCTAATTCCCCGACTGCCGCGGCGAGGGCATACACTCGAACGTTGCAGTGCATGCCGATGCGTTGCCCAAGAAACCGAGGAGGTGCGTCATGGCTGAGGATCCCATCAAGGTGGTAGCGACCAACCGTGTCGCGCGCCACGACTACTTCATCGACCAGACTTTCGAGGCCGGCCTGATGCTGACCGGCACCGAGGTCAAGTCGTTGCGCATGGGCCGCGCGACCATCGGTGACGGCTACGTCGCCATCGCGAACGGCGAGGCGTGGCTCGAGAACGTCTACATCTCCGAGTACGCGCAGGGTACTTGGACCAACCACGCCGCCAAGCGCCGGCGCAAGTTACTGCTGCACGCGTCGCAGATCGAAGAGCTGCAAGTCAAGACCCGCGAGAAGGGCTTCTCGATCGTTCCGCTCAGGCTCTACTTTGTGAAGGGCCGCGCCAAGATCGAGATCGGCATCGGACGCGGTAAGAAGTTGCACGACAAGCGCCAGACGCTGCGTGAGAAGCAGGACGACCGCGAGGCCCAGCGCGTGATGAGCGTGCGCCGCCAGCAGCAGTAAGCACGGCATGATGGAGACATGCGAATAGTTGGCTCCATCCTGCTCGCCGCCGTTGCGGTCCTTCTTCCCACCGCGGCGCACGCCGCCTCGGAGCCCGCCCCTGGCGACTACTCCGGCCGGGCGGTGCACGCGTGGGACGCGACCTACGACCTCAACGCAGACGGATCCATGGACGTGCGCGTTGAGATCGACTTTGACTTTGGTAACGACCCCGGCCACGGCGTCATTTGGACGTACCCGACGCGCCAGCAGACGGACGACGAGAAGTACAACCGCGTCTACGACATCCAAGATGTCGCCGTCACCTCAACGTCCGGCGCCCCCGACGACCTGAGCCTGACCTCCAGTGATAACTGGCTGGAGATCAGGGTGGGGGACCCGAACATCGGCGACGTCTCGGGGACCCAGACCTACGTCCTTACCTACACGGTCGACCAGATCATGAACACGTCCGACCTGGGCGACGAGTTCTATCTGAACGCCGTGGGCGACCAGTGGGCCACGCCGATCTGGGACATGACTGTCACTGTCAACGCGCCGGTGGACTCCACCGACGCGCAGTGCTTCACGGGGGAGGTGGGCGGCGACGCCAGCTGCGAGTCCGTGACACAGGACGGCTCGACCACGGTCTTTGAGCAGGGATTTCTGAACGCATCGACACCGCTGACGGTGGACGTGCTGTACCCGGTGGGGAGCTTCGACACGACTCCGACCCTCGAGGTCGCAAATGACTTTGAGCGCGCGTTCGCGCTGACGCCGGCGACCGTGGGGGGCTCGGCGCTGTTGTTGATTGGCGGGCTGCTGGTGTTGGTGCCGATCCTGCGCCACAAGGCGGCGGACGAGCAGTTTGCTGACCTCACCCCCGGGCTGAGCCCAGGGCTCGGCGACGATGCGCAGGTGGTCAGGCGCGACAAGCGCACCCCCGTGGCGGTCCAGTTTGAGCCCCCGCCTGGGCTTCACCCCGGGCAGTTGGGGACCCTGATTGACGAGGTGGCGGACCCCCGGGACGTGACCGCGACCATCGTGGACCTCGCGGTGCGCGGCTTCCTGCGCATCGACCCCGTGGTGGACCCCGAGCGTCCCGAGCGGGACCCCGCGGACTACACGCTGGTGAAGTTGCTGCCGACGGACGGCCGCCTGGTGGCCTACGAACGCACCTTGTTCGACGCGATCTTCGAGGGCCGCGACAGCGTCACGCTGTCAGCCCTGCGGACCACCTTCGCGGCGGACATGAAGGCCGTGCAAAACCAGCTGTACGCCAACGTCACCGCCATGGGCTGGTTCCGTGGCAACCCCGCGGCCGCCCGCGCCACGTGGGGCGCGATCGGGGGAGTGCTGACAGTGATCGGCGTGGGGCTGGGGTTGCTGCTGTTCAGTGCCACGAGCTACGCGTTGCTGGCCGTTCCCCCGGTGGTCCTCGGCCTGGTGATGCTCTTCTCTACCAAGGCTGCCCCGGCTCGCAAGGCCGAGGGGACGCGAGTTCTTGCCCAGACTCAGGGATTCGAGCTTTTCCTCAGGACCGCCGACGCGAATCAGTTGCGGTACGAGGAGGGTAAAGACATCTTCAGCCGCTACTTGCCGTACGCGATCGCCTTCGGGATTGCCGACAAGTGGTCGAAGAAGTTCGAGGACCTCGCCGCACAGGGCTACGCGATGCCCGAGCCGAGTTGGTACGGCGGCTACGCGCTGGGTGGCTTCTGGCTCGCCTCCGGGGGCTTCGGACGTCAGATGGACGGGTTCGCCACTCAGGTCGACTCGGCCATCAGCGCCCCCACGCCTAGTGCCAGCGGCAGCTCCGGGTTTAGCGGCGGCGGCGGGTTCTCCGGCGGCGGCAGCTTTGGCGGAGGTGGTGGCGGTTGGTGACACGCACGCAACACGGCCGTGACGTGACGCCTCTAGCATCGGTCTCGCAGGCCCTTCACTAGCGCGCGGAACCCCGCAGCTCGGGTCCTGCACCGAGAGGTTCATGGCAGCCATGAGCAAATCAGTGACCAGCAACATCGTCGACAAGTCCCGCGAGGGGCTCAACGAGAAGCAGTATCACGTGGGACTGAAGCCGGGGGATGTTGGCACCGTTGCCCTCATGCCGGGGGACCCGTTCAGGGTGCCGTTCGTCGCCGAGTTCCTCACCGACGTCCGCGAGGTGGCTCACCAGCGCGAGCACCGGACCATGACCGGCTATTACAAGGGCAAGCTCATCACCGCGACTTCGACCGGGATGGGATGCCCCTCCACCGCGATAGCGGTCGAGGAGCTCGCGAGGGTGGGCGTGACGTCGTTCATCCGGGTGGGGTCGAGCGCCGGCCTGCAGCTGGGCGTCGAGCCCGGCGACCTGCTGATCAGCGAGGGTTCGCTGCGCAACGACGGGACCACCGCCGCTTACGCCCACCCCGGTTACCCCGCCGTGCCCGACCTGCGCATCGCCACCACCCTGTTCGAGGTCGCCCAGGAGGTGGTGGCGGGCACCGGCACGTCGGCGCACTCGGGGATCAACGCCACGGACGACGCGTTCTATGCCGAGGGCCCCGAGTGGATCAAGGAGCTATCCGACCTCGGAATCCTCAACGTAGAGATGGAGTCCTCCGCGATGTTCGTGGTCGCGCGGCTGCGCGGACTGCGCGCGGGAATGGTGTGCGCATGCTCGTCCAACCTGGTCGACGGCGCGAGCCTGTATGACAAGCGCAACGACCAACTCAAGGACGGCTGGATGCGATCCATCGAGGTGGCGCTGGAGACCGCGGTGCGGTTGGACCTCTAGCCGCTAGCCGTGGTGCTCCCGTTCCAGAGCCGCGCCCTCGACGTCGACATTGGGCAGGATCTTCTCCAGCCAGTTCGGGAGCCACCACGCCTTCTCGCCCACCAGGTGCATGAGCGCGGGTAGCAGCACCATGCGCACGATGAACGCGTCGAACAGGACGCCGATCGCCAGGCCGAAGCCCATGGGGCGAATCATCGAGATCTCGGAGAAGATGAACCCGCCGAACACCGAGGCCATGATGATGGCCGCGGCGGTGACGACCGCGCGCCCGTGGCGGCGGCCGATGACGACAGCCTCGCGGGCCTTGGCGCCGTGGACGTAGGCCTCGCGCATTCCGGTGGTGAGGAACAGCTGGTAGTCCATCGCCAGCCCGAACAGGATGCCGGTCAGCATGATGGGCAGGAAGCTCAGCACCGGGCCGGGGTCGTGGACGCCGAACAGGCTTCCGAGCCAGCCCCACTGGTAGACGGCCGTGACCGCGCCGAACGCGGCGAACAGCGACAACACAAAGCCGCCCGTCGCCATGATCGGCACCAGGAGTGAACGGAACACGATGATCAGAATGATGAGCGAGAGCCCCACGACCACCGCGAGGTAGAAGGGCAGGGCCTCGGCGAGCTTCTCCGAGACGTCGATATTGCCCGAGGCCTGGCCCGCGACGCCGATCTGCGTGCCGTCCTCCAGCGGGGACATGTCGCGCAGGTCGTGCACCAGGAGTTCGGTGCTCTCGCTCGACGGGCCCTCGGCAGGAACCACCTGGAAGGCCAGGAAGGAGTTGTCTGCGGATACCCCGGCGGGGGCGACCGCGACCACGTCGTCCTGCGCCATGAGCTGCGACTCGATGGAGACCTGCGCCGCCAGCACTTCCTCGTCCGCGAGCGAGTCGGGGAGGTCGGCAGTGACGAGCAGCGTGCCGTTCAGGCCCTCGCCAAACTCGCTGTCGATGGTCGAGTACGCCTGGTATTGCGAGGACTCCACGGGCTCCTGGGTGCCGTCGGGCAGCCCCAGGCGCATCGAGGCGGACGGAATGGCGATGATCCCGAGGACCACCACGGCGGCCACCGCAGCGAGCACCGCGCGACCGGTGCGCATCGGCTTGACTGCTGCCTCTGCGGCGTCGGGGGTGCCGATGCTGGCACGGGCCTTGCGGCCAACGGCGCGGTCGCCCATCAGGCTGAGGACGGCGGGCGTGAGCGTGACCGCGTTGACCACGGCGATGAGTACGCAGAACGCCGCGACGGTGCCCATGATGCCGAGGAACGGCACGCCGGTGACGTTCAGGGCGAGGAGCGCGATCAGTACCGTGGTGCCCGCGAAGACGACCGCGTTGCCCGAGGTTCCATTCGCGAGCCCGATGGACTCGTGAAGCGGCATCCCGGCGTGCAGCTGCTTGCGGTGGCGGTTGATGATGAACAGCGCGTAGTCGATGCCGACGGCGAGGCCCAGCATCACGCCGAGCACCGGGGTGACGGAGGACATCTCGACGGTGCCGGAGAAGGCCAGCGCCGTAGCGACGCCGACTCCTACGCCGACAGTGGAGGTCAGGATTGGCGACAGTGCGGGCAAGATTGCGCGCATCATCACGATCAGCACGATCAGTGCGAGGGCCACTCCCACGATCTCGCCGACGCCCAGAATGCCCTCGACGGAGGTGGTGAGCTCGGAGGAGAAGTAGACGTTGACGCCGTCGAGCGGCGCGGAGGAGACAGTGGCCAGGATGTCGTCCTTGACGCTCTGCTCGAGGTCGAACGCGCTGGTATCGAGGTGGACGCCGCCGAGGGCGGCCGACCCATCCGAGGAAACCGAGCTGATGTCCTGGGCGTACTGAGCGAGTTCGACGCCCAGGTCGAGCTGCTGGGTGGTGGCGTCGATGTCGCTCTGTTGCTGCGCGAACTGGTCCGCGGCCGCGTCGTAGGTGCCGTCGGACTCAGCCTGCGCTATCGCGGCGTCGAGCTCGGCCTGGCCGGACTCGACCTGCTGGCCTCCGGCGTCGATCTGCGCCATCTGCGTCTCACGCTCAGCTTCGGTAGCGAACGGGTCGAGAACCCCGGATACGTGGTCGATGCCGTCGGTGCTCGCCAGGGCGGAGGTGATCTGTGACTGCTGTGAAGCGGTCAGAGCGGAGCCGTCCTCGGTCTCGAACACCACGCCGGCGGTCGAGCCAGAGAGGTCGTCGATCTCGTCGGAGAGTTGATCGGTGACCCGCTCGGTCTCGGTGCCCGGAATGGAGAACGAGTCGGTCAGCGTGCCGCCGAAGGCCACGAAGGCGCCGCCGGCGATGCCGAGCGCGAGCAGCCACGAGACGATGACAACGATGGGGTGACGCGCGGAACCGCGTCCTAGCTTGAAAAGAAAATTGGCCACGTCTGAGCCTTTCGCAATGGGGGACTTGGGGGATGGGGGAGAGGCGACGATGCCTTCCGTCAGCGTATCCCCCTTTTTCGGGTTTTCCAACAAGTGTTGGTTAAGTTCGCTGCTGGCGTGGCACAATCAACCTATGGACGCCCGCATAGTTCGCACCCGCTCCCGCCTGCAGGAGGCATTTTTCGCGCTCGCGCAGGAGCGCGGAATCGACCAGGTTTCAGTGAGCGACATAGCGGAACGCGCGGGAGTCAACCGCAGCACCTTCTATCAGCACTATGCCGATAAGGAGACGCTGCTCGCCGACGCGCTCGACGTGGTGGCTCAGCAGGCGTACGAAAAGCTGAAGGAGGGCCTTGTCCTCACGGTGGACCCGCCAGAGGTGTTGGTCGGATTCATCGAACACATCGACCAGTACGCGGACCTGTACCGCAGCGTGTTTAGTGAACCGGGGTGGGGCGTAGTCCTGATGCGCCTGAGGCAGCACGTCCGGGACGCGATCGTCGACGTTGCGGCGCGCGACGAGACGGCGAGTCCACGCGACGTCCCCGTCGAGGTAGTGGCGGCTGGAGTGGCGGGGTCGATCATCGGCGTGCTCGGGGCGTGGCTGCTCACGGAGCCGCGTCCGCCCGCGAGCGAGGCGGCAATGTGGGTCTGGCGCGTCATCCTGGGGCCGCCGGTCCTCAACCCCTGACAGCCGCCACCACTCGGTGGGGTGTTGTTTGTCGGCCTTCCCCGTTAGACTGATGGCATAACTGCACAGGGGATGATCGGTTTCGACGTGTGTTTACTTCCCAGGGGAAGCGGGCCGAGGATGTTGGGTTATCTCGTTAACGCTCCCAGCAAACTAATAGGTGCCGATTCCAAGCGCACCGACTTCGCCCTCGCTGCCTAAGCGAGCGCTATGAAGTCCGTCAGCCCAGGGTAGATCCCGACCTGGATCCTGGCGTCATCTAGGGAACTAGCTGAATCTCTTCGTCATCGGGAGATTCGGGACTTTTTGATGACTGGGCCCATCTCATCGGCTTGCCTGATGTTGGTGAGGGGCCGAGAAATGTTCTTCAGGCTGCGCCCGGAGAAGACCTGGCTATGAACATGCGGACCCGGGTTCGATTCCCGGCATCTCCACACATACACCCCTGGTGCCTTCGGGTACCAGGGGTTTTTGCTGTCTACCAGCCTGTTTAACTCCCCGTGCGGTTTGCACTAGTTAGCATAGTAGCGCAGAACCTAGCACCCCGCTAGTATTGGAGTAGTACCAGTCCTAGGGAGTGTGCAGTGGCGGACAAGAAGAAGATGCCCCGCGGTATCGATATCCAGCCCAACGGACTGTTTCGCGCGCGAGTGTTCTACAACGGCAAACAGCACATGGTGGGCGCGTTCTTCACCCTGGGAGACGCTAAGGCCGCGATAGCGATAGCCCGCTCCGAGATGGCCCGCAAGATATTCGTTCCACCGTCAGAGCTTCGCAAGTCGCGCCAGTCCGAGGAAGTGCGCGAGCTGATCGAGGAGACGACGGTGGCCGAGTGGTCTACCGAGTGGCTGCGCCGACTCGAGGATCTCAACCGCACACCCGCGACGCTACGGTCCTACGAGTCCACGCTGCACGCGCACATCGTGCCGGCGATTGGTGCCAAGCGGCTGATAGACGTCACCCCTGACGACATAGACGCGCTACTCGCGACACTGACAGGCAAACCCGGCGCGTGGACCAATGTTGCGCGCACCATGCGCTCGATGTTCCTAGCCGCTGTTTCAGCCGGAGCCGGTGGGCTCACCGAGACGCCCTTCCACATCCCCATCGCGAGCACCCGCAAGGGAGCCAAGCGCATACTAGGCCGCGCCGACGTTGCCACCCCCGCGCAAGTGCGCGACCTCGCGAACGCAATGCCGCCAGACCTACGGGTCGCCGTCCTGCTGGCGGCCTGGTGCGCCATGCGGCTAGGGGAGGTGCTGGGGCTCCAGCGTGGCGACTTTGCCGACCTCGACAACCCGGACTTGACCACCGTTCACATCTCCCGCCAGTGGAACGCGAAGGCGACGCCAGCGGCCTACACGGACCCCAAGGCAGGGTCGGATCGAGTGGTCGCAATACCGCCCGACCTGGTCCCAGTGATCGTTCGCCACTTGGCCGCACGCGTTGCGCCCGAGCTCGACGCCCCGTTGCTGCCCAGACGGTCCAACCCGCGCTTGCCCGTGTCGCAGTCCGGTTTGGACGCCGCATGGAGGAAGGCGCGCGAGGGGACGCTGCCCGGTTTCCGGTTCCATTCACTGCGGCACACCGGCCTAACCGAGTACGCCAAGACGGGCGCAACCCTCGCGGAGATTCAATCACGCGGTGGACACACGAGCGCCGACGTCGCGATGCGGTACCAGCACGCCAGCCTAGAGCGCGACCGTGCCAGCGTCGCCCGCTTACCGGTATTGATTGGGGATGACAATGAGGGAAATTGACGGCTCTGAGGGCTACGACTTCACCGTGGACATCTGGTGCAACCACTACACCAAACCAGACCTAGAAGCTCCGCAACGGCTAATTTCTGTCGCCTTCCACAAGCCGCGACCCAACGGCGCTATAGGGTTTCTGGAGTGGCGCGCGGCCACGGTGGACGGCAAGCCAAGCGCCATGACTACTTACTGGGACGCCATACGCGCAATGACGACCGACATGCCCACAGAGCGGCGCGCTCAGATAATGAGAAGCCCTGCCGAACAGGACAAACTGCTCAGCCGAGGTCGCGGCAACACAATGTCAACTAACCGCTGGGACTTCTACTGCGAGGACTGCGCCGACGCACTCCCCGTCCGATACGAGAAGATGACCCCCATTTTGGAGCGACTCATGGCACTAGAGGGGAGTAACGCGCAGAAGATTGAGCAAGACGGCTTGACTATGCAGGGGATGCGGGTTATCTTAGAAATGTAATCCGGGCACGGCCGGGCAGATTTTTGCTGCCCAGGAGCCCACGATGGCAATTGAAGCCACACCGGATGAACACCTAACAATCAACGATGTAGGCGTCGTACTCGCCTGCTCGCCCGACACCGTGCGACGCATGATCGCACGCGGCGAACTAAAAGCCGTGCGAGTCGGTAAGCGACTCATACGCGTCCGACGCGCGGACCTCGATAGGGCCATGCGCCCCGTTACCAGAGTCGAACTCGTTACAGCGGGTGCTCGCGCATGAGCGGCCCCAGAAATAGCGAGGCCCCCGGCGTCGGAACCGGAGGCAATCGCGAGATTCAGCAGGGCCACGCTGATGCTCTCAGTTTACCGTCAACGGCGGCCATTGCGCTAGGAGCTCACGCAAGCGCCGAGGCGGTGGGCACCCATGGATAACGGAACGCCCACATTCTGCACGGCCCACAACTACGGGCGCATGCTCTGCGGCTGCCCGTACATTGAGCCGGCCATTCACCTGCCACGAGTCGCCTTTCGCGTCTGTCTAGACCTGACGCGCGACGACCTACGGATGCAGTTGCGCGAGGCGTTCGACCTGCCTCAAGCGGTGCCGCTCGAGGTATACGCACTAGACGTTGGACCCCATGAAGCCATCGCAGTTGATCGCGACGCCTGGGTGCGACTTGCGGCGACGCGACACCTCACCATTGCAACCTCGACTTCGCGTGTCATGGAATGGCGACGCGCACTCGCTGAGCTAGGTGGTGCCGCATGAGTAGCACCACAACAGCGTTACCCGGTAACGCGACGGAACCGCTCGGTAACACCGACACCAAGAGTGTTACCCGTTACCCGACCCCTACTGTGGGTAACACGGTAACGCTCTACGCCAACGTGTCATCGGTACTCGACGGCGACGAACCGCGCGGACTTAGGCCGACGTTCGGCGTGTGCTCCGACGGCATCGCAATCTTCTACCCCGGCCAAGTCAACGTGCTGTTCGGGGATCCAGAGAGCGGCAAAACGATGCTTGCCCTCGCGGTCGCGGTGGCGTTAATCAACGCCGGGTTACGGGTCGCAATCATCGACCTCGACCACAACGGCGCACCGGCAATCCTCGATCGACTCATCGACCTGGGAGCGGATGAGGACAAGCTACGCGACCTTGCGCACTTCCGTTACGTCGATCCTGACGACGGCGCTCACGTACTAGAAGTAGTGGGCGACCTCCTGGCGTGGGGCGTGGACTTTGTGCTGGTGGACTCACTAGGCGAGCTCATCCCGGCATTTGGTGGCGCGAGCAATAGCCCAGACGATTACACCCGCGTTCACGGCCTCGTTCTAAAGCCGCTTGCCAAGGGTGGTGCATGCGTCGTAGGCATTGACCACCTAGCCAAAAACACCGAATCACGGGCGATGGGAGCCACCGGCACCGCAGCGAAGAAACGAGCCGTTGGCGGCAGCATGTTGCGTGTCACGGTCGCGGACGCGTTCACACCGGGCAAAGGTGGCGCGGCCCATGTCACCATCGCCAAGGACCGCCACGGCGGTTTGCGTAAGCACCGACCCACCGGCGACAAAGAGCCACTGGCAGCAACGTTCACCATGTCCGGCGACTACGACAACCCGTGGTCGCTCATCGCACCAGCGGCAGGCGAACGCAACCCCACTGAGGCAGCACCAGAGGCCGACGTGGACGCCGTGCGAGCACTCAACCCCGCTCCCACATCGGTACGAGATGCCCGCTCGAGGCTCAAGTGGAACAACCAACGAACGGCAACAGCCTTCCGAGATTGGAAGCGTTACCGCGTTACCCACACAGGGGGTGCGGTAACGGGTAACACCTGCACCGCGTGCGGTGAAGTGATGACACTCACCCTCGACGGCGCAACCACCCACCCCACATGCGAGGAGATGCCATGAGCCGGCCAGCATCACAATTCACCATGCTCGGCGGCTGCGATGACTGCAATGCAACGCAGCTCATCATGGCGACGGCCCAAGGCGGCACGCGAGTGATCGTGCAACACGAGCCGTCGTGCCCCGCCAGTCGGACCACAAAAGCGAGCAGGCCATGACCACCGAATATCGCACCCCACTCGCCCCAACAGTGGGATTCACCGCCCATGGCGTTTACGTCCTGTGCCCTTACTGCGGTGACGAGCACCAACACCTGGTCGACATCGGGCGTGGAACTCGCGCCAGATACCACCACCGCATCGCGGTCTGTGAAGAACAGAAGCCGTTAGCGAAGGCGCGGACCTACCGCGTACTTGTTTCGGCCTACAGCCCCTTGGAAGGAAAACGACTATGACCGACAACGCCGAGCGACAGTTCGCGGCCCAGTTGTTTGGGAACGCCGCGGACGCACCACAGGCGGAACCACCACCAGCCCGAGGCGGACCTTACGTCCCGCAGCAGGGCAACCCCGTGGAGACACCGTCCAGCCCAGAGCAAGACATGCGGGTATTCACCGCGAACATGTTCGGTCGCAAGGATGCAGGCGGCGTCTACCAATGAGCCGCGGCGAACGATCTACACAACCAACCAGAAACGCAACTACAGGAGACACCATGAGCAACCCCCACGCAGTCAACGCCAACATCAGCGTCGTTGAGAACTACCTGCACCGCGCCGGCGTCGACATGCCGAGCACCTACCTCGAGGCCACCGAGCGCGCCGGCCAGCTCGCCGCAATGGCAACCCCGCCAACCCGCGCCGACGTCGCCCGAGCCGTCAGCGACGCACTCGCAGACGGCAAAGACCCCGCGAAGTCCGCAACAGTCAAGGACATGCTCACGCGCATCGACCTCGCGGCACCGGACATCGCGTCACACCTCGCAACTGAGGCGGTCGCTATCCGGCTCGAGGCGCTCACCAACAGCGCCGACGAGATCGTCGCAAGCCTGGTGCCCATCGTCGAGGACTGCGACGCGCGAATCCAGGCCGCAAGCGCGCGAGGCATTAAGGACTTCACCGAAGTCCACTCCAGCCGACCTGGAGACATGCAAGCGCTAGGCGAAGCCAAGCAAGCACTCGCCACGCTCGGAGACATCGTTACCGCCTACAAGCACCTCGCCCTGGCCACCGGACTCGCGAAGCTCAGCCCCGAGAACGATGTACTGATCCTCGCCGGCCCGCACAAGGACGAGGCTCACCCCGGTAAGCACGACGCGCTGATCCCAGCCCAGCAGGCGCGACCGTTGTCCCTCGCCACATTCGCCGAGTACACCGAGCGGCGCAAGGCACGTCTCGAGCTGCGCGACACACTCGCCAAGAAGTACGAGGCCGAGCAAGAGCGCGTCAACCGACAGGCCTACGCGTCATCGCCTGGCTCGTACCGTGCCTAGCCACTGACGTAACCAAAGTGGCCGTGTCGGTGTTGAGCAGGCACCGGCACGGCCACAACGGTTCCTTTACCAAAGATTGACCCCCCAGGGGGGAGTACCCCACCAAGAGGGCCACGCGCTCACCCCTGGCACTAAGACTTTCACACACGGAACTTTCAGAACGGCCTTGCCCTGAGAAACGTCAAGGTCGAGTAAACGCTTGGTCACAACAGAACTCGGGGTTAAGCCCCCCGAATCACACCTCAAGAGGCCTCCGCACCCCTCACATAAGGAGCAACAACATGGCTGAAGTTGGCAAGGCCGAACTCACAATTATCCCGTCCTTTAAGGGCGGTCAGAAGGCGCTCGAGAAGCAACTGTCTATCTCGAGTACGGGCGCAGTCAATGCGTCTGGCAAGCAGGCTGGTGGCGCGTTCCTTGGCGGCATGAAGTCGATCATTGGCCCAGCGGCTGCGGTGTTGAGTGCTGGTGTGGCGGTCGACTTCGCCAAGGGTGCCATCGACGAGGCGTCCAGCCTGGGCGAGTCGGTCAACGCACTCGACGTCATCTACGGCGACTTGGGCAAGACGGTCAACAGCGTCGGCGAAGATGCGGCCAGGAACCTTGGTCTATCTAACCTGGACTTCAATCAGCTCGCGGTTCAGTTCTCGGGATTCTCCAAGACCATCGCGGGCGATGGCGGCGACGTCGTTGACACGCTCGAATCGATCACGGGGCGTGCTGCTGACTTCGCGTCAGTCGTAGACCTGGACGTCGCTGAGGCCGCGCAGCTCTTCCAGTCGGCGCTTGCCGGCGAGTCTGAGCCTCTGCGTAAGTACAGCATCGACGTGTCCGCTGCTGCGGTCGATGCGTTCGCTTACGCCGAGGGCATCGCCAAGACGGGCGAGAAACTGACCGAAGCACAGAAGGTGCAGGCCCGTTACGGCGTCATCATGAAGGAGACCTCCAAGACGCAGGGCGACTTCGCGAACACGTCGGACTCGTTGGCTAACTCTCAGCGCATCCTCACCGCGGAGTGGGACAACATGCGCGCCGAGTTGGGCGAGAAGCTGCTGCCTGTCATGACGGACGTCACGGGCTGGCTGCTCGACGACGGTCTACCGGCGCTGCAGGGATTCGTTAACGACCTGGACGACCCGGCGACAACCATCGGCTCCATCGTGGAGTCGCTGACAAAGGTGGGCGAGGCGGGTGCTGGCGCGCTGACTTCCCTCTGGGATGTGGTTGGCGATGACGTTACGGGCGGAATCGCAACGGGCGCGGACTATGCAGCCGACCTGCTCGAGGGCTTAACTAACGTCCTGGACGCCGGCGAAGAGGGCGGCATGGAAGGCGCTCTCGCGCAGGCGGCGAAAGAGGGCGGGAACCTCTCTGATTGGGCGGCGTCGGGAGACAGCGCCGGCCAGAAGTTCGTCGGCGCAATCGACGCGGTATTCGCGGCTCACTTCGGCGGCAGCTTCTGGGGCGACTGGCTGGATGGCGCGCAGGGAATCCTGGGCGACTTCCAAGAGGGCAAGCCGGTCGTCACTGTCACGCCGGGCGCGCCACGGCCACCCGCAAATGACGACATCGCCCCGATCACCGCGTCTCTGCCCAATGGTGCGATTCGGCCCGATGGGTCTATCGGCCCGGTCGGTGCGGCTGGCGGCACGACTCAGGGCAGCAGCGCGGGTAACACCATCGTCAACATCGGCGTGGTGAACGCATCCGACACCAAAGACATTGTGACCAAGGCCCAAGCGACCGCCAAGACAAACTCGTGGTCGGGTTCACGCGGCATCGACCCCCGACTAACGAGGTAGGAGACGACGTGACACTTTCGAACCCCGATACCCGAACCCAAGTGAACTGGGGCAACTACCCGCCCATCTTTAGGCGGCTCATTGAGGAAGAGACGGACGCCGGCAACGTCGGCACCCTCGGCGTGTACCTCGAGACGTGGCAGCGTGCTCGGGACCGCGGCGACAAGCCTGCATTGCTCGCGTATCTCGAGGAAGCACGGGAGCTCGCGCGCGAAAATCTCGCAGCATGGGAAGGCCGACTGACGGGCTAACCGACGCCGGTAGCCGCACACAAACTTCAATGGCGTTCCTGCCCGGTGACGGCTAGGTAGGAGCGCCATTGTTGCCTTGAACACAGGAGCGCCCCCACGTAGCCATTAGGCCGCGTGGGGGCGCTTCGTGCTTTCTAGCGCGGTAGCAACTCAGACGGCTCTACGCCCAGGGCAACCGCTCGTCGGGATAGATCCGCGAGAGATAGCGTCGGTGATGCGATGTCCTGCTCGGTGATTCTGTTCATGATTCCTCCTGTTGGTTGAGCGCCGAGACCACCCCGACGCGGTTGTGCTGTTGAGACTGGTCTACGCCCCAGGACTGACACCGGGCCAACTGCAACGGCTCGGAGGGCATAGCCCAGGTTCGTCAAGACCCCTCCCCAGAGTTTGCCCACGAACCACTTCCCCGTATCGCGTCAGGCCAACGCCAGTAGACACGGCCTCAATGAGAGCGTGTCTGGCATCGGACCTCGCGCACACCCTGATCAGGAAGTACGAACGCACGAGGCGGGAGGCCGGTCACGCTCCATTTACCGGGCGTCTCGTTTGGCGGCTGAGACGTAGAGAAAGCGCCGAGGACTAGAGGCCCTGCACCGCCACCAGGCAAGCCGCCTGGGAGCGATACAGGAGCCGCTAGACGGGGCGAATCGTGAACGCGTCCGGCCCCATGCCCTTGACGTGATGGGGGACGCAGTTCACGACCATGTCGTCAACGCGTAGCGCGTCGAGCGAGGCGACCGTCCGGCGCTGGTGGGCCGCGCACATGAGGAAGTGGCACCCGCAAGTGATCGTGACGACGGCGACGGCGGGGGAATTGTCCCCACACTCGCACACGGCCTCATTGTCAAGCAGGGCTTCCATCTGTATGTCGTACAGCGGGGCGACGTTGGTCGCGGTAGATTTAGGCATTGGCGGGCTCCTGTTAGCTCGTCAGCCCGTCCGGTGCGCAAACACCGAGGCGGGCATCTTTCGTTTAACTAGGAGTTAACTAGGCGGGCAATGCTCAAACTGGGCAAATACCCTGGTAGACGGATTCTCCGAGAGATTCCCGGCATCTCCACCATTCTGTCGCTTTTGAGGACAGATCATCCCTGTTGTTACGACGAAGGCCCCGACTCATTCGAGTCGGGGCCTTCGTCGTTGCCTCCTAGTGTCTAGGAAGGCCGATGCGGCGGCGTAGCAACAGCGCGGCGCCCGTGAGCGTCAGCGCCGCGGCGATGGCGATCATCCAGTCGATGTTGTCCGCCCCGGTGGTAGCCAAGACGGCTTGGACCGTGACGTCTGTCGAAGCGGTGACCGATGCCCCCGTGACGACGATCTGGTGGGCGCCCACGGCGGTGTCCGTGGGGACCGTGACGGTCGTGGAGAAGGCTCCAGTCGCATCGGCAAGGATGGTCGCGAGAATGACTGGGTCCGAGTGAAGCTCGACGGTCAGGGCCTCGCTGGGGTCGAATCCTGTGCCGGACACGACGAACGCTACTCCGGGCGTGACAGTCGCCGGGGCGGTCACGGTGGGCACGTTTGCCGTGTACTGGGCGTACAGCGTGATGTTGGCGTCGACGGTGTCGGTGGCGAAGTCCCATTCGGTGCCGCCGGTGGCCGCGTCGAACCAGCCGGTGAAGGCGTGGCCCGTCCAGGTGGGGTCTGTCGGGGCTGTTGCGGCGCTGCCCCACGCGGCGTCCTGGGTGGTGGTGGCGTCGCCGTTGCCGGGCTCGAACGTCACGGTGTGCTGGTCGAGGGACCACTGGGCGTACAGCGTGATGTTGGCATCAACCGTGTCGGTGGCGAAGTCCCATTCGGTGCCGTCGGTGGCCGCGTCGAACCAGCCGGTGAAGGCGTGGCCCGTCCAGGTGGGGTCTGTCGGGGCTGTTGCTGCGCTGCCCCACGCTGCATCCTGGGTGGTGGTGGCGTCGCCGTTGCCGGGCTCGAACGTCACGGTGTGCTGGTCGAGGGACCACTGGGCGTACAGGGTGATGTTGGCATCAACCGTGTCGGTGGCGAAGTCCCATTCGGTGCCGTCGGTGGCTGCGTCGAACCAGCCGGAAAGGGTGTGGCCCGACCAGGCTGGGGCGGTGGGGGTGGTCGCGAGGTCGCCGTAAGCAACAGTCTGGTCGCTTGGAGCCGGGCTGCCGCTAGTGGGGTCGAACGTCATAGTCTGCGGGTCGCCGAGCCACTGCGCGGAGACCGTCGTGGCACCCGAGGTTGATGCGGGGAACGTGGAGGTAGGTGCACCGCCGGCTACTGAGTCCAACCATCCGGCGAACGTGTAGTTGGCGCGGGTGGGGTCGGAGAATGCTGACGCCGATATCGACGAGACCGGGCCGCCAAACTTGACCGAGGTCACCGCGTTTGCGGCAAAAGCACTGGCGCCGATGGCGTCAAGGCCGGTACTGGTGGCGAAGTCGAGCACACCGAGATCGTTGTCGTAGAACGCCTTAATGCCGAGGCTCTCGACGCTGGTGGGCAGCGTCAAGGACGTCACGCCGGCTCGGTTGAAAGCAGATTCATTGATGCTGGTGAGGCCCGTGTTTGCCCCGAGGTCCAGCGCGCCGAGATTGTTGCTAGCGAACGCCGAGTTGCCGATGCTTTGGATGCTGGTGGGCAGCGTGAGGGCCGTCAACCCCGCGTTTGAAAACGCCGAGCCACCAATGGTGGTGAGGCTCGTGTGTGCGCCGAGGTCCAGCACACCAAGATCGTTAAGGCCGAACGCCGATCCGCCGATGCTCTCGATGCTGGTGGGCAGTTCGAGGGCCGTCACGCCGGCATTGTTAAACGCCGCGCCACCAATGGTGGTGAGGCTCGTGTGTGCGCCGAGGTCTAGCGCGCCGACTTCGTTACTAGCGAACGCTTGAGTGCCGACGCTTTTGATGGTGGCGGGTAACTTCAGGGACGTCACGCCAGACGACAAAAATGCGGACGTCCCGATGCTCGTGAAGTTCGTGTTCGCGCTGAGGTCGAGTGCGCCGAGCTCGTTCCAGTAGAACGCCTGAGTGCCGACGCTTTCGATGCTGGCGGGCAGTTTCAAGGATGTCGTGCTGCCAAGGAAGAAAGCGAGGTCGCCGATGGTGGTGAGGTTCGTGTTTGCGCTGAGGTCGAGCTCGCCGAGCTTGGTTTGTTGGAACGCACTAGTGCCGATGCTCTCGATGGTGATCGGCAACTTCAGGGATGTCACTCCGGCGGCGTAAAAGACCTCGTCGCCGATGCTGGTGAGGTTCGTGTTTGCGCTGAGGTCGAGCGCGCCGAATCTGTTTCCTCGGAATGCCGCAGTGCCGATGCTTTCGACGCTGGGGGGCAGCTTCAGGGAGGTCAAGAAACTAGCTTTGAAGGCGCTGTCGCCGATGCTGGTGAGGTTCGTGTTCGCGCTGAGGTCGAGGTCGCCGAGATAATTGCCCTGGAACGCCGCAGTGCCGATGCTTTCGATGCTGGTGGGCAGCGTCAGGGACGTCATGAGAATGGAATTAAGCGCGAAGGCCCCTATCGCGGTGACGGGGTTGCCGTTGCCGTCAGAGGCGGGGATCTCGATAACCGGGCCGCAATTCTGAAGGCCGACCTTGCACCCCGTCACGGTGGCTTCGCCGCCACTCACCGTGAAGCTCCATACCTCGCCAGCTGCAGACGCGGCCGGGGCCACGACTAGGGCGGCGACGGCGGCGATGGTGGCGGCCGCGATGAGTCGTGACAAGCGCATGTGTTTCCTCCCAAGGGTGCCGCACGCCAGTGCGCAGCATCTGTGCAGAGACTACAGCTGCCCGAACCCCTCTGACTACCAGGAAGAACGGGCCTCAGGAGGTACTACGAACGGAAGCGGTTCACCATCGGGCAGTCGAACGGGTCGCGGGCCTGGAGGCCAACGCGGTTCAGGTAGTCGATGACGATACCGTAGGACTCGAACAGGCCGGCCTCGGTGTACTTCACGTCGTGCGCCTTGCAGTGCTCCATGGTCAGCTCGCGGGCCTTGGCCAGGTGCGGGCGCGCCATGTTGGGGAACAGGTGGTGCTCGATCTGGTAGTTCAGGCCGCCCATGAAGATGGTCATGAACCACCCGCCGCGAACGTTGCGCGACGTCAGGACCTGCTTGGAGAAGAAGTCGATCTTGGCATCGGCCGGGATGATCGCCATGCCCTTGTGGTTGGGGGCGAAAGACGCGCCCATGTAGACGCCGAAGACGGCCATCTGCACCGCGACGAAGGCGAAGGCCATGCCCACCGGCAGGAACAGGAAGAGGGGGATCAGGTAGATCGCGAAGTGCGCGACGATCAGCGACAGCTCGGTCCACTTCTGCTTGGTGGTGCCAAAGCGGAACAGCGAGTCGATGGACCTGAAGTGAAGGTTGTAGCCCTCGAACGTCAGCAGCGGGAAGAACAGGTAGCCCTGCTTGCGCGTGATCGCCGCGAGCAGTCCGGTGGCCTCGCGGGCGTCCTCGTCGACAAAGGAGATGGTGTCCTTCTCGATGTCGGGGTCCTTGCCCTGAATGTTGGGGCTCTGGTGGTGACGCGAGTGCTTGTTCATCCACCACTGGTAGCTGATGCCCACTGCGAGCGTCGAGACCCAGCGGCCCAGCACGTCGTTCTTGGGGCCCGAGTTGAGGATCACGCGGTGCGAGGCCTCGTGGCCGACGAACGCGGCCTGAGTCAGCCACAGGCCGAGCAACGCGGCCATGGCGAGCTGCCACCAGGAGTCGCCCAGCAGGACGATCCCGGTGATGATGCCGCCGAGAGTCAGCAGCAGTGCCACGGCAGTGCCAATGTAGAACGCGTAGTGCCGGCGGAGCAGACCCAGGTCGCGCACCGTCATGGCGAGCTCGGTGAACGTCGAGGTGATGTTGTTCACGGGGAACGGCCACGTCGTCACTGTCGCGGTGGGGGCAAAGTCTGCTGAAGGTGTGGCCGGTTTCGGCATGTTACTCCTGAGAGGTCGGACTACGACTTCTCAGTCGAAGACTGGGTGTGGCACCCACGGTTCAGATGGGGTGAGACACCCGCGGTTCATTTGGCCCAATCCTACGGTGCCGTAGGTTAGATATCTAGTGCCGAACGCGCGCTTTGTCAAAGTCGCCCCATTACGTGGGGTGAAACGACACGTTTCCTCATTTGCGGCGAACATTCGGCGGCCGATGCCCCGTGTGGTTACGCTCTTGCCATGACTTTAGCGATTATCGCCACCATCGGCGGGCTCGGTGTTCTCGCGTGGAGCGCGGACAAATTTGTCCTCGGGGCGTCCAACGTCGCGAGGTACCTGGGAATGGCGCCGCTGCTGATCGGCATGCTGGTGATTGGCTTCGGCACGTCAGCGCCGGAGATGGTCGTCTCAACGTTCGCGGCACTCGACGGCAGCCCTGAGCTAGCGCTGGGTAACGCGCTGGGATCCAACATCGCGAACATCGGGCTGGTTCTCGGTGTGACCGCGATCCTGTTGCCCATCCTGGTGCACCGCGGGATTCTGCGTAAGGAACTGCCCGTCTTGCTCGCGGCGACGGGCGTCGCGTGGCTGCTGATGCTAGACGGCTCCATCTCGACGGCGGACGCGGCCGTCCTGCTACTCCTGCTGGTGGTCCTGGTCGCCTGGTCCGTGGTGTCCGCACGCTCGCACAGCGAGGATCACCTGGCCCAAGAGGTCGCAATCGAGACGGATCCGGGCAAGCTCAGCAAGCGGGCGGCGTGGATCTGGCTCGCCGTAGGCTTCATCCTCCTGCTGGTGGGCTCGCGAATCCTGGTGTGGGGCGCGGTGGAGATCGCGCAGTCGCTCGGCTGGTCGGACCTGGTCATTGGGCTGACGGTGGTCGCCATCGGCACGTCCGCGCCGGAGTTGGCGGCCTCAATCGCCGCCGCGCGCAAGGGCGAGAACGAGCTGGCACTGGGCAACATCATCGGCTCCAACCTCTTCAACACGCTGGGAGTCATCGGCATCGCGGGAGTGATCGCGCCCATCACGGTGGACAGCGAGATCCTGACCCGGGACCTGCCTGCGGTCGCCATCATGACGCTGCTGCTGGTCGCGTTCGCCTGGGGGCGCAAGGGGCGCGGCCGTATCAACAGGATCGAGGGCTCCATCCTGTTGGTGTGTTGGCTTAGTTACACCGTGCTCGTTCTGGTGACTGCGGGTTAGCAACGCCGTATAACCTGGCGCAATGAGCGACGCGAGCCCCGCAGCGGCCACTAGCCAGGGCGGCCTGACGCCGGCTATCTCGCTGCGCGGCCTCACCAAACGTTTTGGCGCGACGCTCGCGGTTGACGCCATCGACCTGGACATCCCGTCGGGTTCGTTCTACGGGGTGGTGGGCCCCAACGGTGCCGGCAAGACCACCGCGCTATCGATGGCGACGGGCCTGCTGACGCCCGATGCGGGCACGGCCTTGATCCATGGCGTGGACCTGTGGGCCAGTCCCGATTCCGCTAAGCGGATGCTCGGGGTGCTCCCCGACGGGCTGCACAGCTTTGATCGCCTCACCGGCGCCGAGCTGATCTCGTACGCCGGGCTGCTGCGCGGACTCGATCGCGAGACCGTGCTGGCGCGACGGGACGACCTGCTGGCGGCGTTGGACCTCGAGGGTGCGGGGCGCACGCTCGTCACCGACTACTCAGCCGGCATGACCAAGAAGATCTCCTTGGCGTGCGCGCTGGTCCACGCGCCGCGGGTGCTAGTGCTGGACGAGCCCTTCGAGGCGGTGGACCCAGTCTCCGCCGGCGCGATCCGCCGCATCCTCACCGCCTTCGTGGAATCGGGTGGGACCGTGGTGATGTCCTCCCACGTGATGGCGCTGGTTGAGCGACTGTGCGACCGCGTAGCCGTGATCGGCTCGGGCCGCATCCTGGCCGAGGGCAGCCTCGACGAGGTGCGCGACGGGCGCGAGCTCGAGGAGCGGTTCGTCGACCTCATCGGCGACGTGGCGGACCAGCGGGACCTGGCGTGGTTGCGGCAGTCCTAGCGATCAAGTTCCGCACGCAGCGGCACGTCCTGGAGCGTGAGCGGTGGCGGATACTGATCGTCGCGAGCGGGGCAGTGTGGGCGCTCGTGTTGCTGCCGTGGGCCGTCTTTGGCGCCAATGCCCTGGCGGGACAGTCGGGAGACCTGCGCGCCAACGCGCTGGTGATCATCGCCTTCCTCAGTGCGCTCGGCTGGGTCGTAGTTCCCATCCTGGTCACGGGCCTGGACGACACGCTCGAGCCGGGCAGGTTTGCGCTGCTGGGCCTGAGCGCGCGGCGCATCATGCCGGGGCTCACCGTGGCGGCGATGCTGACCATCCCCTTCGCCTTCTTCGCGGCGATCTTCCTGATCCTGACCTCCGCCTGGCGCGACGAAGGCGCGGGGACGATGCTCGTGGCTATCGTTGGTGCGGCGCTCACCGTGGTGTCGCTGGTGTTCGGCGCCCGCGTCGCCGCCATGTGGGGCACACGCGTGCTCGCCTCCCGGCGCGCTAGGGGAGCGGCCGTGGTGATGATCGTGTTGACGCTCGCGCTGGTGGCGCCGCTGGGCTGGCTGCTCTTTAGCGAGGGCCTCGACTCCGTGCTCGAGCACGACCTGCCGGTGTTCCTGAACCAACTCGCCGTCACGCCCATCGGGGCGGGGATGGCGGCGCCGTACGCGGTCATGCTGGGGGACTGGTGGGGTGCCGCCTGGCGCTTGGGCGAGGTGGCGCTGTGGGTGGGCGTGCTGTGGGGAGCGTGGCGCGCGAATGTGGCGTACGCGCTTGTCAACCCGCGCTTTCGCGGGGCGGGCACGCGTCGCAGGGACGACACCGTCATTGCGTCGGCCCGCAGGCACGCGGTGCGCGAGGCGCGGACCCCCGCGTGGGCGCGCACCTTGCTGCCGCGACGCTCCACGGTGGCGCACGCGGTCCGCGCTCGGCTGCTGCGGTACTGGTTCTCCGATCCGCGCTACCTGGCCAACATGCTCGGCGTGCTGGCCTTCCCGGTGGTCTTCCTCGCGCTCGTTATGCCGGTGGCGGGGCTCGACGCACGCTGGTCCTTCGTGGCTCCGGTGCTGCTCGCGGCGTCCATCGGCTGGGGGCGCCACAACGACCTGGCCTACGACTCGAGCGCGCTGTGGCTCGATGTGGTCTCCGGTCGCGTCGGGGTCGCCGTGATGCGCGGGCGGATGTCCGCGGTGCTCGCCTGGGCGCTGCCCGCCACCCTGGTTGCGTGCGCGGCGGTTTTGCTGTGGAGCGGGCTGTGGGAGATTTCAGCCGCGTTGGTCGGCGCGTGTGTCGGCGTCCTCGGGCTCACGCTCGGGGTCTCCGCGCTGTCGAGCGTGGTGTTTCCCTACCGGGCGCCGGCGCCCGGGGAGAACCCCTTGGGCGCGGAGGTGGGTTCGGTGGGTGCCGCGCTGGTAGCCCAGCTGGCGTCCTCCGCCGCGACCGTGGTGCTCTTGCCGCTGGTGATACTGCCGCTGGCGCTCGCCCTGGTGGTGGATCCGCGCTGGGCCTGGCTCGCGTGCATCGCCGGCTTCGGCATCGGCCCCGCGGCGTACATTGCGGGAGTGCGCTACGCGGGCCGGATGTACGACGCCCGCGCGGGCGCGCTCCTAAGCGCGGTGACCTGACCCAGGCAGGTCCGATGCGCGCACCGCGCAGCGCTGCACCACTCGCGCTCGCCGTTCCCTTCGCGCACGTCACCACGTAATATGGTGCGCATGAGCGAGCCCATGACCCCCGCACCCCAGACCGACCTTCCCCAGGGCGGCACCGCCACCATCGAACGCACCACGACTCGCGAGTTGGCCGAGCCGGGAGACGGCGAGCGCTTCTCGCACTACGTCCGCAAGGAAAAGATCATGGAGTCCGCGATGAGCGGCGACCCCGTGATCGCGCTGTGCGGCAAGGTGTGGACGCCCGGCCGCGACCCCCAGAAGTTCCCCGTCTGCCCGCAGTGCAAGGAGATCATCGACGGTCGCTTCGGCTCCGGCGACGACGACAACTAGGGCCGCGCCCGCGACGCATCGGCTCAATGACTGGTCTGACCGCAACCTCGCCGTAGGCTTAGGGGGTGGACCCCAAGGAGCAACTCGAGCACGCGGGCAATGTGGCAACGCGCCTGGACGATGCCTGGGTCACCATCGTCTGGAACGACCCGGTGAACCTGATGAACTACGTCACTCACGTGTTCCAGTCCTACTTTGGCTTTACGCGGGCCGAGGCGGAGTCGCGCATGCATGAGGTGCACGACAACGGCAAGTCTGTGGTCTCCTCTGGCGGTCGCGAGAAGATGGAAGTGGACGTACAGGCGATGCACGGCTACGGCCTCTGGGCCACCATGCAGCGGAGCGGCGAGTGAGGGGCTTCCTCGAGCGCGACGGGGTAGCGGTTGCGGAACTCGACGAGGACGAGCGCGCCGTGGTTGCCCGCATCGTCGCAGACGTAGGACTCCTGCTGGGTGGCGAGGCCTTCGGCATGCAGGCCGAGCAGACGCGCCCGGAGCGCAGCGAGGCGGACGAGATCTTCTCGCACCTCGTGGGCCTTGAGGAGTCGCTGGCCGAGCCCTCTGACCCCGCCATACTGCGCCTGCTGCCTAACGCGGCGCCGACGGACCGCGAGGTGGCCAGCGAGTTTAGGCGGCTCACCGAGGGCGACCTGCGCGCCACGAAGGTGACGCGCCTGCGCCTGATGTGGGAGCAGCTCAGCGAGGACGGCCCGGACTGGGAGGTGCGCGAGGAGGACGCCATGGCGACCGCGGCGGCGCTCACCGACGTGCGGCTGGTGCTGGCCTCGCGACTGTCACTCGACACCGACGAGGACGCGGACAGGCTCCACACCGAGATCGAACTCGCGCAGCACGCGCTGGAAACCGACGCAGACGACGACCTCCTGGTCGACCCCGAGCGGGTCTGGCTCGGCATGCTCTACCAGGCGTTAACGTGGCTACAGGAATCGCTTATCGCGTTCGTGATGAGCATTGAGGAGCGCAAGAGCGATGAATAACGCACCCATTGGAGTGTTCGACTCGGGAGTGGGCGGGTTGACCGTCGCGCGCGCGATCATGGACATGATGCCGGCCGAGTCCATTCACTACGTGGGCGACACCGCGCACGGCCCGTACGGACCGCTGCCGATCTCCGAGGTCCGCACCCACGCGCTGGACATCATGGACGCCCTGGTCGAGGACGGCGTCAAGGTCCTCGTGATCGCGTGCAACACGGCTTCCGCTGCGGTGCTGCGCGATGCCCGCGAGCGCTTCAGCCGCGAGCGCGGAGTGCCCGTGGTCGAGGTGATTGTGCCGGCCGTGCGCCGCGCCGCCGCCCAGACCAAGTCGGGCCGCATCGGCGTCATCGGGACCACCGCGACGATCACGTCGGGGGCGTACGACGACGCGCTCGCCGCGGCGCCCGGCGTTACCGTGTACTCCCAGGCCTGCCCCGACTTTGTGCCGCTCGTCGAGAGGGGCGTCACCGGGGGCCCGGAGGTCGTGGAGGTGGCCCGCCGGTACCTGGCGCCGCTCCAGGAGGCGGACATCGACACCCTGATCCTGGGCTGCACGCACTACCCGATGCTGCAGGGCGCGATCGGCTACGTCATGGGGGAGCGGGTGACGCTGGTGGACAGCGCCACCGAGACCGCCATCGACGTGTTCCGCGCGCTGGCCGCGAACGGGCTCGAGCGGACCGCGTCGACGCCGCCCCAGCATCGGTTCTTCGCCACCGGAGAGCGCGCGGACTTCGAGGCGCACGCGCAACGGTTCCTGGGTCCAGTCGTCACCGCGGTGGAGTCGCTGGGCTCATGAGGCTGACCGTCGTGGGCTGCTCGGGCAGCGTGCCCGGACCGGCCTCGGCGGCGTCGTGCTACCTGGTCGAGGCGGACGATGCCGCGGGGCGCACCTGGAGGGTAGTGCTGGACCTGGGTTCGGGTTCGCTGGGGCCCCTGCAGCGCTACTGCGACCCGCTCGAGATAGACGCGGTGGCCATCTCCCACCTGCATCCGGACCACTGCGCGGACCTCGCTGCGCTGCACACGTATCTGTCGCATCACCCGGACGGCCCGGGGCAGACCCAGGTGTACGGGCCGTTCGGAACTGCGGCCCGGATCGACGAGTTGCGAGGCAAACGCACCCGCACCGATGCGATTATCAACGTCGCCTGGCAGGCGGGAGCTCCAGTACATGTGGGGCCCCTCACTATTACGGCCCAGCCCGTCACTCATTCGGTGCCCGCGTACGCGATGCGCATCGAGGGGCCAAGCGAGCTGCCCGCGCGAGGCAGCGCGACCATCGCCTACTCGGGCGATGCCGACGTGTGCGAGGGCCTGGCGAAGGTGGCGGCCGGGGTCGACGCGTTCCTGTGCGAGGCGAGCTTCCTTGAGGCCGACGACGCCCCCGAGGGAACGCACCTCACCGCTGCCGCGGCCGGGCGCGTGGCGCAGGCAGCCGCCTGTGACCGGCTCATCGTGACGCACCTGCCGCCGTGGACGGACCCCAACGAGACCCTGGTTGAGGTCGCGGCGCACTTCTCGGGCAGGCTCGACGTCGCGCGCCCGGGCATGCACATCGTCGTCTAGAACGGTTGGCGTCCGGCGCGGAAATCGGCGGCGCCGCGTATCGCCTAGGCTCGGGGCATGACTGAAACTCGTGCCGATGGGCGTGCCCTTGACCAACTCCGTCCCGTTTCATTTGAGCGTGGATGGCAGAGCTCAGCCGAGGGCTCGTGCCTCGTGACGTTCGGCGGCACCCGCGTGCTCTGCTCGGCGTCCTTTACCTCGGGCGTGCCGCGCTGGAAGAAGGGCTCCGGCGAGGGCTGGGTCACCGCCGAGTACGCGATGCTCCCGCGCGCCACGAACACGCGCAACGATCGCGAGTCCGTGCGCGGCAAGATCGGTGGCCGGACCATGGAGATCTCGCGACTGATTGGCCGCTCGCTGCGCGCCGTCATCGACGTGAAGGAACTCGGCGAGAACACCATCGTGCTGGACTGCGACGTGCTCGAGGCCGACGGCGGCACTCGTACTGCCGCGATCACCGGCGCCTATGTGGCGCTCGCCGACGCGATCGCGTGGGGCAAGCTCAACGGCGCCATCAAGCCGAACGCCAACCCGCTGAGCGACTCCGTCTCCGCGATCTCCGTCGGCATCATCGACGGGCGACCCATGCTCGACCTCCCGTACGTCGAGGACGTGCGCGCCGAGACCGACATGAACGTGGTGATGACCGGCACCGGCGGATTCGTCGAGGTGCAGGGAACAGCGGAGGGCAAGCCGTTCTCCAAGGCTGAGCTGGACGAGCTGCTGGCGCTCGCCACCGCCGGCAACGCGGAGCTCACGCTCATGCAGCAGGCGGCGCTCGCAACGGACCTGGGAAAGTAGTCGTGGGCGCAGCCGACGCGGTCGCGGCCCCCGCGGGCGTGCGGCTGGCCTTCGCGACGCACAACGCGCACAAGGTGGGCGAGGTCTGGGCCATCCTCGAGCCGCTGGTGCCGTCCCTGACTGGCGCCCAGATCGCCGACGCGGGCTCGCTCGGCGCGCCAGCTCCGGTGGAGGATGGCGTCACGTTCGAGGACAACGCGCTGATCAAGGCACGCGCGTTGTGCGCGCTGACGGGGTTGCCCGCGATTGCGGACGACTCGGGCATCGCAGTGGGAGTGCTGGGGGGCGCGCCGGGCGTGTTCTCCGCGCGCTGGGCCGGCTCGCACGGGGACGACGCCGCAAACCTGCAGTTGCTCCTCGACCAGTTAGCCGACGTGCCAGATGGGCATCGTGACGCTGCCTTTGTCTGCGCCGCGGCGCTCGTGACGCCTCAGGGTAGCGAGTACGTGGAGGTGGGGCGGATGCCCGGCCGCGTGACGCGCGAGCCAGCCGGCGGGGGTGGCTTCGGCTACGACCCCATCTTTGTGGCCGACGGCTTCGAGGTCACGACCGCGGAGCTCTCCCCGGAGCAGAAGAACCAGATTTCTCACCGGGGCGCCGCGTTCCGGGCGCTCGCGCAGCACCTGGCGGCAGAACTCGCCCGCTAGCGCAGGCGTCGTCGGTCTGAACGCGCCAACACACGGGGTGGGACGGCGCGCGTTGGTCGTTACGGCAGGACGCCGCAGTGGGCGAGGGCCTGCCGTAGCAGCACGTCCTGGCCGCCGGTCATCTCGCGTCCGACCTCCTCGCTCGCGGCCTCCTCGGGCGTGAGCCAGACGATGTCGAGCGAGTTCTGGCTGGGGGCGCAGTCGCCGTCCACGGGCACCACGTAGGCGAGCGCCACGGCGTGCTGACGAGTGTCGGTGAAGGGCCCTGAGCCGGGGGTGGGGAAGTACTCGGCGACCGCGAACGGCACGGGGGTGCTCGGAATTCGCGGGAGCGCCACCGAGCCGAGGTCCTTCTCAAGGTTGCGCAGCAGCGCCTCGCGGATCTTCTCGTGGTACAGCACGCGCCCGGCGACGATGGCGCGGGAGATGGCCCCGTCATCGGCGCGAAGCAGGAGTCCAACCTCGGTCAATTCGCCAAGGGCGTTGATGCGCACCGGGATCGCGTTGACGTAAAGCAGCGGCAGTTCGCCGCGCACCTGCTCGAGTTCGTTCTCGCTGAGCCATCCGGAAGGTTCTGAGGGCAGTTCGGCCATATCGGTCATAGTCCTTTTGTACCCCCTCGTGGCGTCGTCCACGCCATGCGCGCCGAGGCATGCCAACCTGGGTAGGGAATGAAGCGCAATAGCATCGCGTTACAGCGCTTAGAGGGATAGCCCCCATAAGAGAGGAACTGATGGCAACCATCGAATTGACCACTGAGACGTTTGACCAGACTGTGAGCCAGGACGGCATCGTCCTCGTCGACTTCTGGGCAGAATGGTGCGGCCCGTGCAAGCGCTTCGCGCCGATCTTCGAGCAGTCTTCCGAGTCCAAGTCCGAGATCGTTCACGCCAAGGTCGACACTGAGGCTCAGCAGGAGTTGGGCGCCAAGTTCGGCGTCACCGCGATTCCCACGCTGATGGCCTTCCGCGACGGCGTGATGGTCTTCAACCAGGCCGGCGCACTTCCCGGACCCGCGCTCCAGGAGCTCGTCACGGCAGTCGAGGCACTCGACATGGACGAGGTCCGCGCGAAGATCCAGGACCACGAGGCATCCGAGCACTAAACCCGCTCGCACAAGCGTCCTAGCCGAGAGGCTACGAAACAAGAAGGCCCCACCCGGTATCCGGGTGGGGCCTTCTTTCTTGCCTACTACTTGTTGCTCACTGTGCGCGAGGCGGGACTTGAACCCGCACGTCCGAAGACACTGGTTCCTAAGACCAGCGCGTCTGCCAATTCCGCCACTCACGCGTGCTCGGCATGCCTAGGCGTGCCGCGGCACAAGGATACGCGACGCGGGGCGCCGCTGACCAACTCCTTAGGAGTCGAGGCCCAAGTCGCGGCGCAACTTGGCCACGTGGCCGGTCGCCTTGACGTTGTACTGCGCCAGAGCGATCTTGCCGTGGGCGTCGACGACGAACGTGGAGCGGATGGAGCCGGTCACCACCTTGCCGTAGAGCTTCTTCTCTCCCCAAGCGCCGTACGCGTCCTGCACAGCCTTGTCGGGGTCGGAGACCAGCGGGAACGTGATGCCCTCCGCCTCCCGGAACTGAGCGAGCTTCTCGGGCGTGTCCTTGGAAATGCCGACCACCTCGTAGCCGGCGGCGGCGAGGGCGCTCAGCGAGTCCCTGAAGTCGCACGCCTGAGTGGTGCAGCCGGGGGTCATAGCGGCGGGGTAGAAGTACAGGATGACGTTCTTGCCGCGGTACTCGGAAAGGCTGAAGGTGCCCTCGTCGGTCGGCGCGGTGAAGTCCGGTGCATCGTCGCCGATGCTCAGTTTGTTTTGGCTCATGCCCCCACGATATCGCCCCGGTCAGGGGCCCAAAACGCGGTCGTCGGGGGCGGATTTCACGAGATGGCCTAGTGCCTGCTAAAGTTGTCACTCGCACCGCTTGACGGTGTACGCGCCATTAGCTCAATTGGCAGAGCAACTGACTCTTAATCAGTGGGTTCGGGGTTCGAGTCCCTGATGGCGCACAAACAGCCCGGTAGACACGCAAGTGTCTGCCGGGCTTTTTTGTGTCGGAGGGCACACATGGGCACAGGTGCCGACGATTCCCTAGTCTCGTCAGCGCCCAGACCGAGGCATCTCTTGGATCCTCGACAGATCCGCCCACGGTCCCCTTTGACCCGTGGGTGGGGTACTTCTCAACACCTTCGGCATTGACGAGGTGTTTGTGGTCGACCATATTTGCGCGCGCCCGCGAGGGTATGACCGTTGCGAAGTTCGAGGGGCTGTTGAGGGGTAGGTGGGCTAAGTTCAACCGTCTAGCGCCCGATTGAGAGAGCACGAGGGTAGAGCGCAGCAGTTGACCCAGTCAAGGGTGCGCTGAGCGAGTAGCTGGCCAGCCGAGCGCGAGCCGAAGAATGCCCCGCCTGTGAACTGGCTTGCGTCACGAAAGCTCCGCGGCGTCGTCTTATACGTCAGACGTACCTACACGGGTACACCCGCCATGGCGCATAGGGAGCTCAAAATGCCTGACACGATTGAACCTGAAACCGCTGACCAGATGGACCCTGAGCTTGAACCCGCCGAGCCTGAGGGGACGAGCCGCAAGAAGGCGCTCGTCCTCATTGCGGCAGCTGCGGCGGCGTTCACCTTGGGTGCGGTGCTCGCTGTGAACGTCGTGAATGCGCGGGCCGACGACGCTGACGCGGTTGCCCTGACTGATCATTCCGCTGCGACTGCGGCCACCGCGCTTGCCGAATGTGTTGCGACGGCTGAATCTTCTACGTGGGCGGCGGACACGGCTGCGTATGTGGCGATCGTCAGTGAGGTTTACGGCGCTGAATCTGAGGAGGTGGGGCTCGCGACTGCGGCCGTTCGCGTCGCTGAGGCTCATACGGCTGCCGACTGCCGCACAGTTGACATCTCGAAGCTTGGTGCTGGCGTTGATCCGTCGGACAACGCGGACTTCATCCTCGCGGCGAACACCGCGGTGGTTGTCGCCTTGTCTGACTGGACTGACGGCACTGCGGACGCGGATATGGTCGCGGCTGCGGCTTTAGCTTCCGCGCGGACGCTACCCGCGGCGCATGAAGCGTACTCGGCGGCGCTCAAGGAGTTGAACGCGACGGTGAAGTCGTCTGATGACCTGGTGGGTGGTGACCTCGCGAAAATTCCCTCGGACGAGGATGCTAAGTCCGCGACCGCTGCAAGCAAGTCCGCGACGACCGCCAAGGACGATGTGGCGTCGACGCTGGACATACTTGATGTTGCTGCCCTCGAGGCTGCCACTGAGCCACTGAGCCGCTGAGGGGACGATCCTCGCATCGACTGTAGGCGTCCACGCCTCCACGCCGGCGTCCGTGACGACAAAAGGGGTTCGTCAATCGGAAATAACCGTCCCCGCCTGCGGGGTTAGGGGGCGACGAGTCCGTCGACGAACGTCACCGTGTCGATACGTCCGGTGAGCCCGGCCGTGGTGTCGACGTAACGGAAGCCGGCCACGAAGGTGCCTTGAGTGTTGAGCGGGAACCAGAGGCTCAACGGTGTTCCCGCCAGGGTGTAAAGGTTTCCTGTCGGCACGCCGTCGATGATGGATTCAACGGTTTCACCTGCCACGCCGACCACGACTACCGCCGGGGTGGGGGAGAAGGATAGGTCAGGCTGGACGTCGGGCGCAGCCAGGGTAAACGGCCCCGCTGGTTCGGTCAGCTCGGAGCGTGAACTGTCGGCGTCCTCGATGAGAGCGACGACGGACAGCGGCTCAGTGTTCTCGACTGAGGGGATGGTGAGCGACCATGCACCGGCGGCGTCGACGGTGGTGCGCGTGAGTTCGTGAGTAGTGCCTGCCTCGAAGAGAATGAGGGTAGCGCCGGGCGTGGCGATGCCGGAGAGCTTAGGCAAATAGAAGCCGCTGTTGGCGACCGTGGTGATGACGGGTATGGCTGGCATGGGTGGGAGTTCGGGTTCGGGCTCAGGTGTCGGGGTGATGGAGGTAGGCGGGGGCGAAGCCGGCGCGGGATCCGTTCCCGGGATCGCCATCGTTGGTGGGGACTGTCCGGCCGTCGGAGCGCGACTGGAAGTGGGTTCAGCGCTTTCACCGCCCTCCTGGGTGGTGATGGGGGTGTCGACCGGAGCACTGAGTGCGGGCCGCTCGACGACCGTTGGTTCAGCACGAACGGGCGTGGCTGGATTGGCAGGTTCCACTGCGATGTTCTGTTCCGGCTGCTCGGCGGGTTGAGTCGTGCTGGGAGCGGAGGCAACAATTTCAGTGGTGATCGCGGAGTCGGCCGAACCGAACAGGCTAATGGAGGCCCCGGCTCCAACGGCCACAACGGTGAGTGCAGCGACCGCTATGCCGACCACGGCAGGGTTGAGTCTCTTCGCTGGTAGAGGGGCGTAGGAGGGGCTCGGGTTCAGGGCGGTCACGCCGGGGCCGAGCACCAGGGGCAGCAGCATGATCCCCAAACGTGAGGACGCGGTGTCGAGCTCGTCCACGAGGATGGAGCACTTCAGGCAGCTTGTGAGGTGGGTTTCCACCTGGTCGCGGGCATTGGGAGCGAGGCGGCCGCGGTTGTACGCGCCGAGGTTGTCCACGGTGCTTCGACATTCAGGGGCCGCTGCTTCCGAGTTCAGGTGCGCTTGCATCCACGCGTTTCTTAGCCCATCGCGGGCACGGACCCCCAGTGCGGAGACGGCGTTGGGAGCAATGCCCATGAAGACGGCGATCTCGCGTGGCTTCATCCCTTCCACCTCGGTGTACCAAAGCACCGTGCGCCATTCGGGCCGCAGGGCGAGGAAAGCCTTGCCGGTGAGGGTGCGGTCGATCGAACTGTCGGTGAACATCGACTCGGGGTCGATGAGGGTGTCGGCTTCGTCGAGGGTGGCGGTGGCCGCGGAAGTGTTGCTGCGCGCCCAGTCAATCGACACGGTTCGAATGGAGGCATACAGGTAGGGGCGGAACGCCTCCGTGGGTCCCTTGCCCCTGCGGATGGCGGACAGGATGCGCGCGAACGCTTCCTGGGTGAGGTCGTCGGGATCGAATCGGTCAGTGACCTGCCGCGCGACAGCGCGGCCCGCCTTGAAGTGGCGGATCCACAGCTCCGCGAACGCTTGGTCGGCAGTATCCGTGCCGTCCCGGACTTCCGTTACAAGGTCTACGTCTGGGGTGGAGTGCCCTGCTGGAAGGGTCAAGCGGTGCCTCCGAAGGTTTGGTTTGTCGTTTGGTTCCGTAGTGGAAGACGCGGGTTCGGGGGAATCGTGACGCAACCACCGTCAACTATTTGCCGCGGGCAAGGTGCCGAGATCTCGAAGCGGCGGTAGATGGTGCCGCGGTTCACCCCGAACGTGTCTGCGAATGCCCGGAGGGTCTGCCCACCGCGGTGGGTATTTGACCGAGACGTACGTTCCCCGAGGCACGGCTATGCGACAATCGGCCCATGCCCCTCTTCGGATACGCCCGCGGCATTGGCGCGCGTGCGTTGTCGCGTGGCGTCGACACGATGACCTCCACGAAAGACGTCCAAGCGCGGGCCACGGACGACGCCGAGCAGTACACCGTTCAGGAGTTCACAGACACGTTCAGGGTGTCTCGTGGCACGGTCAACCGTCACCCGAAAACCCGCGATTGCGTGGCCGCCACCTCCAGTTGACCCCCGCGCGCACTACACGCCGCTGAACATTCCAGCCGGGAATTCCGTCACGATACGAGATTCTCGGTGTCTTGCAGTAAAAGAAGCGGCAACAGATCCCCGGAGGCTCACCAGCGCCATGAATACTGCGCACGCGCGACAACAGGATTCTCTTCTCGCCATTCCTACCTCTGACATAGAGCTCGTCTCTGAAGTCCGCGGCCAGGACGGCGAGTCTGACGATGCGTACGCAGAACTCTGGCGGCGTCACTACAAAGCCGGCGTCGCGGCTGCCAAGCTGATCACTAATCGCTTCGACCCTGACGACCTGACGCAAGAAGCCTTCGCCAGAACGCTCGCTGCCATCCAGAACGGCGCCGGCCCTACCGAAGCGTTCCGCCCGTACCTGTACGCATCCATCCGCTCCGTGTCGATGAACTGGGGCCGCCACGCCGACAGTGCAACCTTGGACGAGGCCGACACGTTCGTGGACCCTGAGTCGATGTTCGCCAACGACGCTCTTGAGCGGTCCGTCACGGGCACGGCCTTTAGATCTCTACGACCGGAGTGGCGCTCGGTGCTTTGGTACGCCGAGGTAGAGGGGATGAAGCCACGCGAGGTCTCCCTGTTCATGGGCATTAGCGCGAACGCTGTCTCCGCGATGCTCGTTCGTGCGCGTGACGCTCTGCGAAGTGCATGGCTGCAGGCACACTTGAACTCGGCCGCTGCTGATCCGGAATGCCGCGAGACGGTCGAGCAGCTGGGCGCGTACAACCGCGGCAAACTCTCGGTCAGGGACCGCAACAAGGTCCAGGACCACCTGACCGCGTGTCTGAAGTGCTCCATCCTCGTAGACGAACTCGACGGCGCGTCCTCGCGCCTGGGAGTCATGCTGCTGCCTGTTGTCCTTGGGCCCGGCGTCACCGCACTTAGCGGCGGCGGCAGCGCGGCGGCAACGCGGTTGAGTCTCAAGACGGCCGCGTCTGTAGTGACAGTCATTGTGGTTGCCTCCGTTACCGCTGGCGCAGCACTCGGCATGTTCGCAGACTCGGACCCTACGATCGACGTCGCTGCAAATGACACGCACGCCTACCCAGACGACGGGGAAGTGTCAGCCACCCCTGAGGAGGCACCCGAGCCAGAGTCAAGCGAGGAGAGTGTCGTCGCTCCTGAGGTCCCTGTCAACGCCAGACCAGAGGCGACCTCCGAACCAGAGCCTGACAATGCGCCAGTCCTCGAGCCTGTTGCCGGACCCGCCCGTATCGTTGCTGAGCCCTCGCCCTCTGTCGATCCGCCCGACACTGCGGCGCCTGAGCCTTCCCCGTCGGTCGAGGCAAGCGCTGAGCCGAGCATCGAGCCCGTCCTGGTTGTTGAACTCGATATCCCAGTACTCCTCGCCGCCACAGGCGATGGCCTCTACTTGCCGACCCTCTCGGGTACCGCAACCGCAGGTTCCACACTGATTTTGCTCGATGCGGGCACCGGCGATGAGCTCGCACGCACTGTCGTCGCCAGCAACGGCGAGTGGTCGCTGCTTGTCAGCCCGCCAGATAGCGTCACGGTGCTGTCCGTGGTCGCGCGTATTGAGAACGCGGAGGGAGAGAGCTCTGCCCTCACCGCGCCGATGGGTCCGTTCGTTCTTGCCGCGCCCACCGTGACGGTCAACGCGCTCTTCGCTCCTGACCCGGCGTTGTACGTCGACGGAACTCTGGGCCAGAGTGTGGAAGCGGTCATCGACGGAGTGCCCTCGGGCAACTTGTATACCCTTCTCGGTTCAACGCTTGAGTTCTGGTTTCCCCAATACGCGAACGGATCACACGCCATCGGCTTCCGCTACGTCGACACCGCGACTGGGCAGATTGGCCGCAGTGAGACAGTGTCGTTCGTAGATGGTTTGGTGCCGTAAGCGCTCGACTCCCCGGGGTGCCCGCTCTGCAGCATGTACCGAGCCACCAGGGGTAGCGGGCTTCACTCTGCCGTGAACGGCCCCAGCGCCTCGGCGGGTGCTTCGTGGGGGTCGATGAGGGACTCAACTGACGCCAAAGAGTCGACTGCTGTTGCGTCGCCCGCTTCAGCTGGGTCGGCGGTAGTGGCTGATGCGCGCGCCAAAAAAGCCTCAGTCGCACGTTCGTTGGCCGCAGCAATAAAGTCCTCGTGATCCGAGGGGTCGGCTCCGGCGCCAAGAACGGAGATGTCCGAACTGTTGCACGCGTCAATTGCGTAGGCGGTGCCGGTGTCGCCAACGGTGGCCAAGACGACCTCATCGAAACTTGAGCCGCGGGTGTCGACGACTTCCTGCACATGCCCCACCAGGTTGGTCTCGGGCGAGTGCCCTAAGCACATTTCGTGAGCTTTGTTGGCGATGTCGATACTCAGGGTGATGCGAGTCATCGCTTCAGCATCAGCCGCATGTTCCTTTGCTGCGTGGACACCGCCGATGACCCCGCCTGACATGAACGCAGCCACCGCCGCGGCAACGAGGAACCATGCCTTCTTGCTGAATCTCCTCGCCGGTTCAGTCGTTTCATCGACAAAAAAGAGTTCGAGGATTTCAAGATTCTCGGTGTGTTCTTGGTGCTCTGTGGGCGCGCTCATATCGGTATTCCTATCTCCCGCCTCGGTGGGCGCGGGTTTATGTCGGCTTCTGTAGACCAAGACACCATGCGACCGCATTCGTGACGCAAGTCGACGAATGCTCCGCCTGTTTCTGCCCAGCCACGCAATTGCCGGATTGAGGGTGACGCGTCTAAGGGAGGCTGGGAAGGCGACTCCGGGGCCTCAATGTAGAGGTGTCACAAAAATGTCACCGGGTACTGCGTCACGAAACTGGAATTCCGCACTCCTGGTTGGAAGAGGACTAGAAGAGGGTTCAGGGCTGAGCCTGCTCGTGTCGTCTCGCGTGAGCACAGCATTCGACGTACCGCTCACGACGGCTCCACTTCCGCCAACTAGTAGCACTGAGTAAAGGAGACACAATGACGAGGACATCTTTCAAGGGGATGGCACCATCCCCCCGGCAACGAAATTCTCGGTGGGGTGCTTTCGCCGGTGCCGGCCGTCGCCGCAAGGCCGCACTGTCAGGAGCGCTCGTCGCCCTCATGGCATCCAGTGTGATGCTCCCCGCTGCCGCAGCAAGCGCTGCGCCTGAGTCCGAGGTCACCACCCGGTGGGCTGACGGCACACCCGCCTCGTCCACCGTCGGTCAGGTCGTGATCGCCGAGGTCCGCATCAACGTCAACGACGATGCGGCTGCTCCCAGCAACGATGACGTCGACAACTTCACCGCTAACTTCACCACAGTGCAGGGCATCTTTACTGAGCTGCCTGACGCCTGCCTCGTGACCGGGGTCACCCCGGCCTCGAGCATCGCAGCCGACGGCCTGTCCATGGTCTGCAACTTTGGCACCCAGGAGCAGGGCACTGCGCTTGCGCTTCAGGTCCCCATCCAAGTGGTTGGCGGCCCGGGCAACACCAGTGGTGAGCTGAGCTTCGGTGCGTCCGTCGGCTCTGTCACGGCGCCCGAGCTGACCCACGAGGTCACCGCGCCGTTCATGATGGACTTTACGCTGGCCGGTAGCTCTAGCATCACGTCACGCGTCGACAACGCGCGCCTCCTGCAGTTTGAGTGGACGCTTAACCTGGGCAAGGGATCCATCGTTGGCCCCAACTCAGTGACGTACCTACTCAACGTGAACCCCACCGTGGGCACGGTCTCCAACGTGTCTGCTTGCGGCGCGTTCACTGACCAGGTGGCCTCAGGTCACCCAAACTCAGGTGCAGGCTCCGCCACGGAACGAACTGCTCCCACCGCCACCACGTGCACGATCACTCGCGTCGGTTCGACGAATAACTTTAATCTGACGCTGACGGGTATCGACTACTCGCTTGCTCAGGTGCCGACCAAGAACTCAGGTGGCGGCTCGCTCCCCGTTGACCGTTCAGCGGTGGCCTCCGGCAAGTTCATTGTCAACATTCAGTCCGCCGCCGGCGGCAGCGTGACGGTGTCAGCGAACACTCCCACGTACACGTCCGCAGATGGCACCGCCACCTCGGTCGACGACGCGTCGAATAACGCTTCGTCGAAGGCTTTCACGAACCCTGGGTTGTGGATTTCATCCTGGAACCGGCCGTTCTCCGGCTCTGGCGGCACCTCGTTCGATGACACGTTCCGGGTGTCCCCCGGCACCCTCGTGCGTTCGTCAACCTACTTCACGTCGGCGGTCGCGGACCAAAACCTCACTGACACCCAGAACGTTGGCTTGTGCAGCATCCTCGACAACAAGTACGTCGACTATGAAAACGTTCTGCTCGTCACTCTTCCTGACATGAGCGTCGCCGACGAGGGCGTCTTCCAGTGGTATGTCGGCGGCACGCAAGCCGCCATCAACCCCGCGTCGCCAAGCTACAATCCCGGAGCCATCAACAACTGTGGTGCGCTCACTGGCGGCTCTTGGGTCAGCGTCGAGCCGACCGACAAGACGACCGTACAGGCAGTACGCATGCTTATGGCTTTCGGTGACATCAAGAACAACACCATCACCCACATGTTTGTGCAGCAGACGATCCAAGATGACACTCCTGTAGGTATGGACGTGTGGCAGTTCAGCAACAACTTCATCGGCGGCACCGGTTGGGCGCCCACTGACATCAACTTCGGAATCATCACGCCGACCCCGAACGCCCGTTATACGCACACCAACGGCTACCGTGACATTCTGCGCGTCGTGGGCGTCACGCCCAGCATCGCGAAGGCGGCGAGCAGCACCGTGCTGGCCCTTGGTCAGTCCGCGGAGTTCACGCTCACGTATTCAGCCAACGGTGCCGCGGCACCGGCAACGATTGACGGGTACGAGATCGTTGACACGATGCCGGCCGGTCTGACGTATGTCGCTGGTTCGGCAAGCCCCGAGCCCACGGTCACTGTTAGTGGTGGTCATCAGGTTCTGACCTGGAGCCTTGATGGTGTCCCCACCAACGAGGAGAACACGCTGACCTATGAGGCTGTGGCCAACGAGAACGCGACCCCTGGTCAGCGTTTGACCAACGTTGTTAAGTCCTCTGTTCAGGGGCGCACTTCGGCTGAGGCCTCCGCCTCGACCACGGTCGCCAACAGCGGTCGCACCATCATTGGTAAGTCTGCCGACCAGGCACTCATCCCCAACGTTGACGGCAACGGCAACGGTGAGGGTTCCTGGACGGTGACTCTTCGTTCAGAAGACCCCACGGCGCAGGCGTTCACTGATGTGATCGACATCCTGCCGTACAACGGTGACGGTCGCGGAACTGACTTCGATGGCACGTACTCCGTGACCGACGTGATCTCCACCGGCACCGTTTACTACACGACGGCGGCTCCGGCCACGATCAGTGACGACCCGGCTGATGCAGCCAACGGTGCGGCTGGTAACCCTGCCGGCAACACCATCGGTTGGACGACGACGGCTCCGGCTGACGCGTCCACTATCACTGCGGTGCGTGTCATCGGGGGTACGTTCCTTCCCGCCCAGACGCGGTCCTTCCAGATCGTGATTGAGACTGCAGGTGCCTCCGGTGGCGACGTGTTCGTCAACCGCTCACAGGGCCGTGCGGAGCACACCGAATTGGTGATGCGTACTTCGGCACCGACGACCGTGTCTGAGTTCTTCGCGTACGACCTGAAGAAGTACGTGCTTGGCGCCGACGGCGAATGGCACGACGCGCAGGACACCAACGACGCCGACTGGCCGCAGCTGAGCCCCGGCGCCACCGCCCAGTACAAGTTCGTGGTGACCAACACCGGTCAGGGCGACCTTGCCGACATCGTGGTCGCTGACCCGCTGCTCGGTGTGAACTGGGAGATCGACTCGTTGGACGCAGGAGATAGCGTCGAGTCGGCCACGTACGACTACGCGATCACTGACGAGACGGAAAGCCCGCTTCGCAACGAGGCGTGCGCAACGGCACCACTACCGGCTAGCTCCTCACAGGCCGAGCTCGCAGAGTCCTGTGACGAGGCGAACATCGAGATTGGTGCGTACACGGTCTCCAAGACCAGCGACCCTGTCTCAGGTTCCGAGGTCGAGACCGGTGACGTCGTCACCTACACGGTTGAGGTCAAGCACGAGGGCGACGCCGACATTTTGGCTTCGTTCGAGGACGACCTTGCGGCTGTGTTGGATGACGCCACCTACAACAACGATGTCTCTGCTTCTGCAGGAACCGCGGCTGTCTCGGGTGACTTGCTCACCTGGACGGGCGCCCTGGTGAAGGACGATGTTGTCACCGTCACGTACTCGGTCACGGTGACCAACGATGGCGACCGCACGATGACGAACGTTGTCGCCCCCACCGCCCCCAACGGCACCTGCGTTCCTGCAGATGACGAGAACGCGGACTGCACCACCACGCACACCGTGCTGGAAGACGGCTCGTACACGGTCTCCAAGACCAGCGATCCTTCCTCCGGCGCAGTGCTCGAGGTTGGCGACATTGTCACCTACACGGTTGAGGTCAAGCACGAGGGTGAAGCTGATGTTGAGGCTTCTTTCCGAGACAACCTGTTTAGTGTGCTTGAGCACTCCACCTGGAACGACGATGTGGATGCTTCTGCAGGAACCGCAACGTTCACGGGCTACCGCCTGAACTGGGAAGGCACCCTGTCCGAGGGTGACGTTGTGACGGTGACGTACTCCGTCACAGTGACTAGCGATGGTGACATCACCAACGTGGTCACGCCGGTTGCCCCCAACGGCACCTGCGTTCCTGCAGATGACGAGAACGCGGACTGCACCACCAACCACATCATCTTGGAAGAGGGCTCGTACACGATCTCCAAGACCAGCGACCCCGCTTCGGGCAGCGCAGTCGAGACCGGTGACGTTGTCACCTACACGGTTGAGGTCAAGCACGAGGGTGAAGCTGATGTGCTGGCTTCGTTCGAAGACAACCTCGCGGCTGTTCTCGATGACGCTGATTACAACGATGACGTGACTGCCTCGGCAGGTACGGCATCCGTGACCGGTGACGTACTGACCTGGGATGGCAACCTGTCCGATGGTGACATCGTGACAGTGACCTACTCGGTCACCGTTACCAATGACGGCGACCGGACGATGACGAACGTTGTCGCACCGGCCACTCCTGACGGCACCTGTGTTCCTGCAGATGACGAGAACGCTGACTGCACCACCACTCACATTGTGCTTGAGGATGGTTCGTACACGGTCTCCAAGACCAGCGACCCGGCATCGGGCAGTGCGGTCGAGATTGGTGACGTTCTCACGTACACGGTGGAAGTCAACCACTTTGGTGAAGCCGATGTTCTAGCTTCGTTCGAGGATGACCTGACGGGTGTGTTCACGCACGCCGCCTACAACGACGACGTGACCGCTTCGGCGGGCACGGCTGTGGTCTCGGGCGACGAGCTGACTTGGGCGGGCAACCTGTCCCAGGACGACGTCGTCACGGTGACGTACTCCGTCACGGTGCTCAGCGCTGGTGAAATCACGAACGTGGTCGCACCGACGTCACCGAACGGTGTCTGTGTTCCTGCAGACGACGAGAACGCGGACTGCACCACGACACACACCGCACTCGAGGATGGTTCGTACACAGTCTCCAAGACCAGCGACCCGGCAACCGCCAGCATCGTTGAAATCGGTGACGTCATCACGTACACGGTTGAGGTCAATCACTTCGGTGAGGCAGATGTTGCCGCATCGTTCGAAGACACCATGACGCAGGTGCTGGACGACGCCACCTACAACGACGACGTGACTGCTTCGGCAGGCACAGCATCCGTGAGCGGCGACGTGCTTACCTGGGCAGGCAACCTGTCCCAGGGCGACACCGTCACGGTCACGTACTCGGTCACAGTGACCGCCGCCGGTGACAGGACGCTCACGAACGTGGTCGCCCCCACCACCACCGACGGTGTTTGTGTGCCGGCGCCTGACGAGGACGCGGACTGCACCACGACGCACCGTGTCCTGGACGACGGTTCGTTCACGGTCTCCAAGACCAGCGACCCGGTTTCGGGCTCCACGGTCGAGATCGGGGACGTCATCACGTACACGGTTGAGGTCAACCACGTCGGCGAAGCAGATGTAGCCGCATCGTTCGAGGACACCCTGACTGGGGTGTTCGGTCACGCTGAGTACAACGATGATGTGTCAGCCTCGGCGGGCGCGGCAGCGCTGACAGGGGACGTGCTTACTTGGGCAGGAAGCCTGACCGAGGGTGACACGGTTGACGTCACGTACTCGGTGACAGTGCGTAGCGCTGGTGAAATCACGAACGTGGTCGCACCTACCTCCCCGAATGGCATCTGTGTTCCTGCAGATGACGAGAACGCGGACTGCACCACGACTCACTACGCGCTCGAGCTGGGTTCGTACACGGTCTCCAAGACCAGCGATCCCATCTCCGGTACCGAGGTCGAAATCGGTGACGTCGTCACCTACACGGTTGAGGTGAGCCACGTAGGAGAGGCCGCTGTTCTGGCCTCCTTCGAGGACACGCTTACTGAGGTGTTCGATGACGCTACGTTCAACGATGACGTCTCGGCTTCGGCTGGTGAGGCTACCTTGACGGGTGACTCGCTGTCCTGGTCTGGCGTCATGGTCAAGGGCGATGTCGTCACGGTGACTTACTCCGTGACGGTGACTGCCGCGGGCGACCGGGTGCTGCTGAATGTGGTTGCTCCAACGTCCACCGACGGTGTCTGCGTTCCTGCGCCTGACCAGAACGAGAACTGCACGACGACGCACGATGCGCCGGAAAACGAGCCCTCCGGGTTCGCTTTGTCGACGCTTTCGCACACAGGCGCAAGCCTGACACTTGGAGGTGTCGCCATGCTCTTGCTGATGCTGGGTGGCGCGTTCCTCGTGGTGCGACGCCGTTACGACCTGGCGTAGTCGCTAGGCCCAACTGAATGAGAAGCCCCGGTCACTCACCACGAGTGGCCGGGGCTTTTCGCGGCGGAGCACTGGCTTTGGGAGTGGCGTCTGTCGCGCTGATGGCGCACAAACAGCCCGGTAGGCACGCGAGTGTCTGCCAGGCTCTCTTGTCTGAGGGGAGCGGGGGCGAAGCGTGACTTCTAGCGAGACGCCGTGCCGCTGGAGGTCCCGTGCTCCAGCCTCACTCGCGCAATGAGGGCAGGAGCCGTGTCGAGCAGCTTCTCGAGTGGGTATCTAAAGCGAAGTGCGCTGATGCTCATCGCGCCCGAGGGCGCTCCCGAACTTTCGCCTAAGACGGGCACGGCGATGCAATTGATGCCAGGTTCATTCTCCTCGTCGTCCACGCCGTATCCACGAGCTCGAGTCGACAGAAGTTCGGCGACAAACGCGTCGGGGTCTGTGATGGTGGACGGCGTCTTGGGTTCCAACTTGTCTTCACCCAGCCACTCGAGCAGTTCAGATTTGGTGGAAATGATCTGGCTGAGAAGCATCTTGCCTACCGCGGTCCGATAGGCGGGGTTGCGTCCGCCAACCATCGAGGTCAGTTTGACCGCCCCCTGAGCCGGGTCGACCTTGGCCCGGTACACGACCTCCTTGCCGTCAAGCACCGCGTAGTGCACCGTCTCGCCGTATTCGGCCGACAGGGAATGCATGAGCGGTTCGAGGCGAACGGTATCCGGACGTGCCTCGTAATTCTGGAAGGCAAGCCGGAAAAACTCATCGCCCAGCGCGTAGAACCCGCGAGCTGGTTGCTCGGCGAGAGAGGCCTTTCGTAGCGACGCGAGTGCGCGATGCACGGTCGACTTGGGGCTGTTGAGCGTAGCCGCAAGTTCCTCAAGAGTGACGCCGTCCGGGTGATTGGCGAGCTCTATAAGCACGGCAAGGACGCGGTCGGAGCCCACGAGTTGTTCGCCTTGGTGCTTCGGGGTTGCCTGTGTCATAATTCCATATAGTACTAGTTAATTCTAATTAATGGAAAAGGTCATCGTGAGTCAACTCCGCAGTGCAGAGTGGTACGAGGGTAGCGACCGCAATGCCTACATTCACCGAGCCTGGATGAGGCGCGGTCTTCCCGACGATGCGCTTGATTCGACGAAGCCCCAGATCGCGATCGCCAATACCGCGTCCGACCTGACCCCCTGCAATATGCACCTCAATGAGGTTGCCGACAGCGTGAAGCAAGGTGTGTGGGCTGCTGGTGGCGTTCCCTATAACCTCCCTGTCGTCTCGCTCGGCGAGACGCAGGTGAAGCCCACCGCAATGCTGTGGCGCAATATGGCGGCTATGGCGATGGAGGAGATGTTCCGCGCCAATCCCATCGATGGCATCGTGCTCCTCGGTGGCTGCGACAAGACGATCCCCGCGCTTTTGATGGCGGCAGCTTCGGTGAACCTGCCCGCCATCGTGGTCCCCGGCGGACCCATGCTCACCGGTCATTTCCGCGGTGAGGCCCTGGGGTGTGGCACAGATGTGTGGCGCCTGAGCGAAGAGGTGCGCGCCGGCACGATCACCAACGATCAGTTCCAACAGTCCGAGCAGTCGACTATTCGGAGTAAGGGGCACTGCAACACCATGGGCACGGCCTCCACGATGGCCGTCGTGGCCGAGGCTCTCGGGATGAGCATTCCGGGCTTCGCCGGAACGCCGGCCCCCGACGCTCGCTTGCTGAAGATGTCGCACCAGACTGGGGGACTCATCGTCGAGATGGTGGAGCAGGGTCGCAGGCCCAGTGACATCATGACGAAGGCGGCGTTCCTTAACGCGATCGTCGCGGTCGCGGCCGTGGGCGGATCGACTAACTCCGTGGTGCACCTGCTGGCTATAGCAGGACGTCTGGGTGTCGATCTCACGCTCGACGATTTTGACTCGGCCGGGGCGGGGGTCCCGGTGTTGGCCAATCTGCAACCGAGCGGCGCGTTCCTCATGGATGACCTTCACCGCGCCGGTGGAGTCCTCGCGCTTCTCTCGCGCATCGAGGACCTCCTTAACCCCGAGCCGATTACCGTCACCGGGGTACCGCTGGTGGACTACCTTGGCGATCAACCCGTGTACGACGACACCGTCATCCTTCCCCGCGCCGCCCCGCTGATGGATGACGCGGGCATCGCGGTGCTGAGAGGCAACCTCGCTCCGCAGGGCGCGATCATCAAGCCTGCTGCAGCGACCAAGAAACTACTTCAGCACGTGGGTCCGGCCGTCGTGTTCGACAGCATCGAGGACATGCGGGCGCGTATTGACGACCCCGACCTTGCGGTGACGGCCGACTCCGTCCTTGTCCTGCGAGGGTGTGGCCCCCGCGGCTATCCGGGAATGCCCGAAGTGGGCAACATGCCGCTTCCTCGCAAGCTACTCGAGGCGGGTGTCCGCGACATGGTGCGGATCAGCGATGCTCGCATGAGCGGAACGGCGTATGGCACCGTCATTCTGCACGTCGCGCCAGAAGCGGCAGCTGGCGGACCGCTCGGCTTGGTGCGCACGGGCGACATCATCACGCTGGATGTCGAGAACCGCAGCTTAAACATGGATGTCTCTGCGGAGGAGTTGCGGGCGCGCAGCCAGTCGCCGGCGAGTGAGGCTGCCTACGCGCAGCCGGTGCGGGGCTGGGAGCGGCTCTATGTCGACCACGTCATGCAGGCTGACACCGGGGCGGATCTTGACTTCCTGGTGGGATCGAGCGGCGACAAGGTCAGCCGTGAGTCGCATTAAGTCGGCGTCCCGCGCGGACGTCACGCCGTCGGAAATCGACCTGGAGGCGGCAATCAAGGTCGCGTTCCCCCAGTCGGTGACGGTTTCGACTCGTGCCTTCGACCGCGTCATTGCGGCGGTGGACGCATCGCACTATCTCCTGACTCCCCGCGCGGTCGTCACGCCTGAGACCGCGGAAGAGGTGGCGACGCTTTTCTCCTACGCGCACGCGAGCGGCGAGCCGCTCACCTTCCGATCCGGCGGCACGAGCCTCTCCGGCCAGGCGTGCACGGCAAACATTCTTGTCGACACCCGGAAGTTTTTCCGGTCCATTGCGATCGAGGACCAGGGTCTCATCGCGCGCGTCGGTCCAGGGGCGACCCTCCGCCAGGTCAATACGCGACTCCTACGGCACGGCCGCAAGCTGGGCCCGGATCCGGCGAGCGAAATTGCCTGCACCATCGGAGGTGTTGTTGCGAACAACTCCAGCGGTATGGCGTGCGGCATCGAACAGAACACGTATCGCACATTGCGGTCGGCAAGGATTGTGCTGCCCAGCGGCACCATCGTCGACACGAGTGAGACGGATGCTGATGAAAAACTTCGGCTGGCGGAACCTTCCCTATGGCGCACACTCAATGCGCTGCGGGCAGAGGTACTAGCCGACCCGCTGCTCACCGCTGAGATCCAACGCCAGTACAGCATCAAGAACACCATGGGTTACGGACTGAATTCACTCGTCGACCACGAAACTCCCGTGCAGATACTGGCGCACCTCATCGTCGGCAGCGAGGGCACTCTCGGCTTCGTCGCCGAGGCGACATTCAACACCGTGCCGCTGCACGAGTTCGCAGCGACGGCTCTCCTCGTCTTCGATAGCCTCCGCGCCGCGACCGACGCCCTCGTCGAAATCATGTCAACGGACCCAGCCACCGTGGAACTCCTGGACGCGGCCTCCCTGCGCGCGGCGTCAGCCGATCCCGAGGCGGGGGAGGACCTCCCTCAGTTCGACATCCTCAACCATTGTGCGCTGCTGGTCGAATATCAAGCCGCCACTGCTTCGAGCCTCGATACGCTCGGTGCACGAGCCGAGGCGTTGTTCGCTGGGCTGCCGCTCACCACGTTGCCGGTCCTGACGCAGGACCCGAAGGTTCGGGCATCGCTCTGGCACATTCGTAAGGGCCTTTACGCGACGATTGCGGGCGCACGACCGTCGGGGACGACCGCCCTGCTCGAGGACATCGCCGTGCCCGTCGAGAGGCTCTCCGAAACCTGTGCAGGCCTTACCGACCTGTTCGCGACCCATGGCTACGAGGACGCCGTCATTTTTGGCCATGCCAAGGACGGCAACGTGCACTTCCTCATCAACGAGAATTTTGACGTCGAGTCGAACCTCGCTCGGTACCGCGCGTTCACCGAAGACATGGTCTCGCTCGTGCTCGGAGCCGGCGGCACGCTCAAGGCGGAGCACGGCACCGGTCGCATCATGGCGCCGTTCGTGGCACGACAGTTTGGCCCGAAGTTGTACCGAATCATGCAGGACATCAAGGGCGCGTTTGACCCGCTGGGCATTCTCAACCCAGATGTGGTGCTCACGGTCGACCCGGATCTTCACCTGCGCAACCTCAAGTCGACACCTCCCGTAGAGGCGGAGGTTGACCGCTGCGTCGAGTGCGGGTACTGCGAACCGGTGTGCCCGAGCAAGGACCTCTCCACCACTCCACGCCAACGAATCGTTGTGCAACGCGCGATCGCCGAGGCGGACCTGCGGGGCGACCACGCTCTCGCGAAGGAATTGCGCAGAGAGCGCGGATACGAAGTGGTCGAGACCTGTGCCGTCGACGGGATGTGCCAGACGGCATGCCCGGTCATGATCAACACCGGAGACCTCGTCAGGCGGCTGCGATCAGAAGCTATTGGCGCGGCGGAGGGCGCTGCGTGGAACGCGACCAGCCAGGCCTGGGAGGCGGTCACGCGCAGTGCCTCGGTTGCACTCAGCGTCGCGGCCGCCGTGCCGGCTCCGCTCGTCACCATTCCCAACTCCGCCCTCAGGGGGGTGCTGGGCAAAGACACTGTGCCGCTCTGGTCGAAGGATCTTCCGAAGGGTGGCAAGAGGCGCACGCAGGGCTCGTCCTCAAACGTCGCTCAGGTGGTCTACTTCCAGGCCTGCCTGGGCGCCATGTTTGGCCCCCCCGCTGGTGGATCGGGTGTCGCAGTCGCCTTCAGATCTCTGGCAGCGAAAGTTGGCATTGAACTCGCGTTCCCGGAGGACATCGGGAACCTGTGCTGCGGCACGCCCTGGAAGTCCAAGGGAATTCAGGATGGCTATGACGACGTGGCTGCGCGCACCGCGACCGCCCTCTGGGAGGCCTCGGACGGGGGGCGCTTGCCGGTGGTGTGCGACAACGCTTCCTGCTCCGAAGGTCTCCAGACCGCTCTCGAGGACGCCGTCGAGGAGCGCCCCGAGTATCGCTCGATGCGAATCATCGATGCGGTCGATTACGCAGCCCAATACATCCTGCCGAAACTCGACGTCGCGCCCGACGAGCTGCTAGGCAGCATCGTCGTCCATCCCACGTGCGCGAGCACCCGAGCGGGCTCGAACCAAAATCTCACGGCTCTCGCCTCCGCCGTGGCGTCCGAAGTGTCGGTCCCGGACGATTGGGGCTGCTGCGCCTTCGCGGGCGACCGCGGAATGCTGCATCCCGAACTCGCGGCAAGTGCCACGCAGCGCGAGTCCAACGAGGTGCAAGCCGACGATTTTGACGCCTACGTCTCGTGCAATCGCACCTGCGAAATTGGGATGACCCGGGCCACCGGCCACTCCTACGAGCACGTGCTTGAGGTGCTCGACAGGGTCTCTGCGGCGACGTTAAAGGGGCAACATCATGGCTAGATTCGAATCCCGTGTCGCCAATGCGGAGCGCGACGCGCCCGGACTCCGCGTGGGCCTTGAGCGACAGCTAGGCAGGCGGTCGTGAGCGACGAATACCAGAGCATTGCCGCCACCGACGCCGTGTTCGACCTCGCGGAGGGGATCGTGTGGGACGACCGCTCGAACCTGGTGCGGTGGGTCGACATCCGCAAGGGCCGCGTGCTGTCTGGCCAACTGGACGGCAGTCGGATCCTCAACATCCAGGCCATTGATCTCGGCCAGACCGCAGGGGCAGTCGCCCTGGCCGAAGACGGCGGGCTCCTTGTCGCAGCCGCGCGTGGCTTGGCAACGATCTCTCCCACGGGTGACATTGCGTTGGGACCGAACCTCTTGGGCGACCGTTCCAAGGTGAGGTTCAACGACGGATCAGCTGACCCGTATGGGGCGTTCGTGGTGGGGACCCTGTCATTGGGGGTCGAGACAGGCGAGGAGGCGCTCCTGCGGGTGTGGCCCGATGGTTCGGTCGAGACGCTGCGTGAAGAGATCCGCCTCTCGAATGGCGTCGCGTTCTCGCCGGATGGCGACACGATCTACCACGTCGATACCCTCGCGGGCACCGTTTCTCGACACTCCTACGGATCTGGTTCCTTCGATCGCGAAGAGCCGTGGGTCATTGTGCTTGATCGCCTTCCCGCGTATCCCGACGGACTCACTGTGGATTCCGAGGGGATGCTGTGGGTCGCCCAGTGGGGCGGCTCCAACGTGCTCCGATATGCGCCGTCGGGTCGGCTGCTGGGATCAGTGGACGTGAATGCCGCACAGGTTTCCTGCCCCGGCTTCGCTGGTCCCGGGCTAAAGACCCTCGTCATCGCCACGGCACAGGAAGGCCTCGAGTCTTTCGACGACCAGTCGGGAGCGATCTTCCTCGCCGATGTCGACGCAACAGGACTACCCGCCCACCGCTGGGCAGGGGACACGACCACCCCATATTGGGCATCAAACCACGACAAAGAAACGAGAATTCAATGAGGCTTGTAAGAGTGGGACCGGCCGGTTCCGAGACGCCTGGTGTGCTCGTCGATGACGACACCTTCGTCGACCTATCCGATGTCGTTGGCGACTTCAATGAGGCGTTCTTCGGTTCGGGTGCGTTGGCGACACTCGGCCAGGTAGTAGCGGAGCGGGTCGACGAGGGTAGAGGCGAACCCCTTGCAGGAAGGCGCTTCGGTGCGCCCATCGCGCGACCACACCAGATTCTCTGCATTGGCCTCAACTACAGCGACCACGCCGCAGAGACCGGGCAAGCAGTGCCCGACGAGCCGATCTTGTTCACCAAGTCGCCGAACACCCTCGTCGGTCCCGATGACGACGTGCTCGTCCCGAAGGGTTCCGAGAAGACTGACTGGGAGGTGGAACTCGGCATCGTCATCGGCAGGCACTCGCTCTATCTCGCAGATGAGGCGGAGGCCGCTGCGTCCATCGCCGGCTACGTACTCGTGAACGACGTGAGCGAACGCGCCTGGCAGATCGAGCGCAACGGCCAGTGGTCCAAGGGTAAGTCGGCTCCCACCTTCAACCCGGCGGGGCCGTACCTTGTCACGCCCGACGAAGTTGGAGACGTGCTGGATCTGGATATGACCCTAGATATTGACGGTCAGCGTCGCCAGAACGGCTCGACGTCGACGATGGTCTTTAGCCCGCATTTCATCGTGCACTATCTGAGCCAGTTCATGGCGCTCGAGCCTGGTGACCTCATCAACACGGGCACCCCGCCCGGCGTCGGGATGGGCCAGAAACCTCCGGTGTATCTCAGGGGCGGAGAGGCCATGACGTTGAGCATCACAAGGCTTGGCACCCAGACTCAGCGCGTCGTCGGTCATTCCGACACGGCCCGCTAATGCGTGCCCTCGTCGTCACGGCGCCCCGCAAGGCCCAGGTGCAGGAGGTTGCAGACCCCGTCGCCGCACCCGGTGACCTGCTCGTCGACGTGGAACGAGTCGGGATCTGTGGGACAGACGTCGAGTTGTACACCGGCGAGATGGCCTACATCGACCAGGGCTTCACCCACTTCCCTATTCGGTTAGGCCACGAATGGGTAGGACGCGTAACAGCGGTGGGCTCTACGGCGGACCAAGGCTGGCTCGGCAAGCGAGTCACCGGCGACACCATGCTGGGTTGCGGCCACTGCGAATACTGCCGGTCCGGTCACCACTGGGTCTGCCCCGAGAGGATCGAGGTCGGCATCCGGGATGGCGGCGCCGGTGCTCTTGCCGAGAAGATGCTGGTTCCCGCCAAGTTCGCCTACGTGATTCCCGAGAACGTGAGCTTGGCGGCCGCCGCGCTGGTGGAGCCTGGAGGCAACTCGCTGCGGGCCGTCCGTGCAGCGGCAATCGAGCCCGGGCAGAAGTTGCTCGTGCTCGGCTCGGGGACAATCGGCCTGCTGGCCGCCCAGTTCGCGCTCGCCGAGGGCGCGGAGGTGCACGTGGGCGGCGTGCGCGAGGGCTCTCTGGCCCTTGCTCGCTCGCTCGGAGTCCAGCACACCTGGCAGCTTTCGGACCTGGCGTCCGGCCGAGCTGACGAGTTCGACGCCGTCATCGAGGCAACAAGCACGGCGACAATGCCCGCGCTGTCGGTTCAGCTCACCAAACCAGCCGGCCGGGTGGTGTACATCGGGCTGTCGTCCACGCCGAGCCTCGTCGACTCACGCGATATTGCGCTGAAGGACATTACGGCTACCGGCATCCTGTCGGCGTCACCGGGCCTAGCGGGCGCGATCACGAGCTTCGCGAACGGCGCGGTGGTCCCAGATTCGCTCGTGAGTGAGGTTATTTCGCTGGAGGAGGTGCCTAGCCGCCTTGAAGGCCACCGCGGACAAGCTGCGAGTCCTGGGCCCAAAGTCCACGTCGATCCACGACTTCCATGAAGTCGACCCAAGCACAAAAAGGAGTACAAACCATGAGAACAGCACTGGTAACTGGCGGGGCTCGAGGCCTTGGAGCCGCAACCGCAGAGCGCCTGCGGGCGGACGGTATCCGCGTGATCACTCTCGACATCGCTGGGGACGTCGACGTCCTCGTCGACATCACCGATGAAGCAGCGTTTGCCGAGGCGTGCGTTGGCATTGGGTCGGTCGACATCCTCATCAACTCGGCCGGCATCGTCGGGCCCGGCTTGCCTCTTGTCGATACGTCTTCCGACGCGTGGCGCTCGGTGTTTGAAGTCAACGTGCTTGGCGTTGTCGCGACGATGCGGGCCTTCGTGCCGGGTATGGTCGACCGCGGCTGGGGCCGCGTCGTGAATTTCGCGAGCATGGCAGGCAAGGACGGTAATCCCAACTTGTCGATTTACTCTGCGTCGAAGGCAGCCGTCATTGCGCTCACCAAGTCATCTGGCAAGGAGCTCGCGACGACGGGAGTCCTTGTCAACGCGATCGCCCCCGCCGTCATCGCGACGCCCCTGAACGATGCGACTGCCCCCGACGTGCTCGCTCACATCACGAGCCTCATCCCGATGAAGCGCATCGGAAGGGCTGAAGAGGTCGCCGAACTCGTTGCTTGGCTATCGTCGGACTCCGTGAGCTTCTCGACCGGCGCCGTCTATGACATCAGTGGTGGTCGCGCCACGTATTAAGTGCCACGACAAGTCGCCCGCGGCGGCGAAAGCGGTCACGAAAGCGGTCGCGATGGTGGCCTCGCCGACCAGCGCGCCGGAAACGCAAAAGGGCCCGGTCCAATGGACCGGGCCCTCTTGCGTTGGTGAAGCTATTAGCCGAGCGAGCCGTCCGAGGAGAAGACGAGGCCCAGGGCAACCTGGCCCTGCTGGATCGCGGTCTTGGTCAGCGGGCCACCGGCGTCGAGCGACTGGAAGTCGTTGAACTCGAGGCCGTAGACGTCCTCAAGGCCAACCTGGCAGAACGGGCGCTCGGGGCACTCGGGCGGGCCACCCAGCGAGATCGGTCCGCAGGTCTCGGCCAGCTCGGTGAGCGTGGTGACGCCGTACTGGTCGGCGAACGCGGTGGTCACCGCGAAGGCGTTCTGGTCCTGAGCGGCGGAGGCCTCCGCGTAGCTAAGTCCCTCGGCGCCGCCGAGTTCCTTGAGTGCCTCGACGGTCACCGCAATGTCGCCATCCGCGGCCGGGGGAGCGTCCTCGCCGTTAGCGGCGACGTTGAAGTACTCCGTAGCCGTAGCCGCGTACTCGGGCACGATGTCGATCTCGCCGGAGGTAAGCGCGGGGATGTACGTCTCGCGGTTACCGATCTGGCGCACCTCGACGTCGTAGCCGGCGTCGCGCAGAATCACGCCATAGATCTCCGCGACGGTGATGTTCTCGGTGAAGTTCGCAGAACCAATCACGAGGTCGCCGGAGCCGGTGGTGGGGGCGGTGAGGGAGTTGTCCGCCACCCACTGCTCGGCCACGTCCTTTGACGTCTGGCGGTCAATGTCGACCGCCTTGTTGAGAGCAATGAGCTGGTCGGTGTCGAGCTGGGCGGAGACCACGTTGAGCGCCTCGGCCACGGCGGGCTGGTCGTCGTAGATGGCCGTGCTGATCTCGGGGATCAGGTTGTCTGAATTCTGCAACTGCTGGTCGTCGGCGAGGACCACGATCGAGTCGCCAGGAACGGGCAGGCACTCCTGGGCCATCGCCGTGCCGGTGGAAGTTGCGCTGGCGGATGCGGACGGGGCCGCTGATGACGCGTCGTCGCTAGAGTCGGATGAACAGCCGGCGAGCGCAAGAACTGCCACCGCCGATGCCGCAATCAGGCCTTGTCGGATGTACATGGGAACTCCTCGTTTTTGGGGACGGACACATTGAGAACCACGCCGCGCGGGGAATTGTTCCCCGCGACTCTCATTTCCAGCGTATTTGACGTTCGGAACCGACGGTTAACCGGATGGCTCACTGTGACCACATCGTGACAGCGGACTGATGAGTACGCCTGGTCTCACCGGGAGGGGTGCTCACGGTGGCGAACCGCTAGGCCGTGGTCTTGGCTCCTGCCGCGGCGCGCAGCTGCGCGGGAGTCACCCGCCGCTGGACCCAGCCGAGCAAGGCATCGGTCGTCAGCGCGAAGACGGCGACGATGAAGCCGCCGGCAAGCACCTGCCCGTAGCGCTGGGTGGCGATTCCGGTGTTGATGATTACGCCGAGGCCACCGCCTGCGACCAGCGCCGCCAGGGGAACGGTCGCGACGCTCTGGACCGAGGAGGTGCGCAGGCCCGCCGCGATCAGCGGGACCGCGAGGGGCAGTTCCACCTTGGTCGCGATCTGAAACCCGGTCATGCCGATGCCCTTGGCGGCGTCGCGGACGTCGGCGTCGACGTCCGCCATACCGGTGAACGCGTTGGTGAGGATGGGAGGCAAGGCGAAGATCGCGACAGCGATGATCACGGCTCGGTTCCCGAACCCAATGGCCGATGCCGCAAAAAGGGTGAGCAGGGCGAGCGTGGGCATAGCGCGGGACACGTTCGACGCGACGACGGTCGCTGCGCCGCCCTTGCGGACGTGTCCCAGGTAGATGCCTAGCGGTAGCCCGATGAGCGCGGCGATGGTGACGGCTGCTACCGACATGATGAGGTGCTCGATCCCGAGCGCCAGGATGGAGTCGTTCGACCACGTCCAGCCGCCGTCGAACGTCGGCGTCATAAGCCCGTTCGCTCCGGTCCAGTTCTCCGCCGTGGTCAGGTAGGACCATGCCGCTTCGAGGTTGCTCATGATGCGTTCTCCAGTCGTACCTGGGCGGCCTTGCGCGCCGAGCGCGATCCCTGGGCTCGGTTCCAGGGCATCGCCATGCGGCCCGCGACCATCAGCAGGACGTCAAGGACGAGCGCCAGCGCCAGGCACAGCAGCGCGCTGGTGGCAATTTGCGCGCGGTAGTCGGACTGCAGCCCCCGGAACATGAGCTGTCCGAGCCCGCCGTAGCCCACCACGACGCCCACGGTGACCAGCGCGACCGTCGAAACGGTGGCGAGGCGCAGTCCCGCGATCATGCTGGGTAGCGCGTTGGGAAGCTCGACGGAGAACAGCAGCTTGTTCTTGGTGTACCCCAGGCCCTTGGCTGCGTCCACGACGTCCGGATCCACGCCCTCCAGGCCCACCAGGATGTTGCGCACGAGGATCAGCAGCGCGTACATGACCAGGCCGATCAGCACAGTAGTGCGGCCGATGCCGGTGTACGGGGCGAGTAGCGCGAACAGGGCGAACGAGGGGATCGTGTAGAGGACTCCGGTGAACCCCATCACTGGCCCGGCCAGGCGCGGCATGCGCCGCGCGAGGATCGCGAGCGGCAACGCGATGGCGACCGCGATCAGCATCGCGAGCAGGGTGAGTTGGATGTGAATGACCAGCGCGTCGACTACTTCGCCCCAGTTTCGCTCCAGATATTGCCAAGAGAACCAGGGGTTGGCTGGGGCGTCCATAAGCAAGACGTTACCGCGCCGCGCCCGCAGACGTGTATTCGACATTCGGTGCTACCGGTTAACGTTGCTAGATGAACCAACCGGGAATCACGTTCACCGATGTTCGCAAGGAGTACCCCGACGGCACCGTCGCGGTCGGCTCGCTTGACCTCACGGTCAAGCAAGGCGAGGTGTTGACGCTGGTAGGCCCATCGGGCTGCGGCAAGTCAACGACCCTGCGCATGGTGAACCGGCTAGTGGAGCCGACGTCGGGCAGCATCACGCTGGACGGCACCGACGTCCTTAGCCAGGACCCGGTGGAACTACGCCGCAGCATCGGCTACGTGATCCAGCACGTGGGGCTGTTTCCCCACCGCACGGTCGAGCAGAATGTCTCCACCGTCCCCGGCCTGCTCGGATGGTCGAAGGCGGACACCAAGGAGCGTGTCGACGAGTTGTTGAGCCTCGTGGGCCTTCCCGTCGAGACCTACGGCACTCGCTATCCGCACGAACTCTCGGGCGGCGAGCGTCAACGAGTGGGCGTCGCACGCGCGCTCGCGGTGCGTCCGCCGGTGCTCCTGATGGACGAGCCCTTCGGCGCCGTCGACCCGCAGGGCAGGCGCCGCCTCCAGCGCGAGTTCTGCGAATTGCAGCGAACCCTGGGCACCACCGTGATGATGGTCACCCATGACATCCGCGAGGCGGTTTTGCTCGCGGACCGCATCGCCGTCTTCTCGCGCGGGGGAGTGCTCGAGCAGTTGGGTACCCCCGAGGAGATCACTGAGCACCCCGCGAACGACTTCGTCGAGGACTTCATCGCCGACTTCGACGCCACGCCTAAGGGCTAGGCCGCACCCGGGGGCTCCCGCTAACCTTCCGTTGCGCTTGCGCGCCTCACGACGCATCGTTAGGCGCCGCGAAGCGTCGCCAGGCACCGTCGCGACTCAGCCGCGGATCGCCATTGGTTGGTTGGAGTTATTCCTGGCCGGGGGCCGGCTTGTCCGGGTGGTCCGTCGGGAACTGTTCCGCGCCGCCCTCGGGCGACTCGGTGACGGAGTTCACATCGGCCCTGCCGGCGCGCGACTTGGTGACGCCCGACTTCGCTGAACGAGTCTTCGCAGCAAGCGTCGACGAACTCAGCGACTGGCGCAACTTTGACGACTTTGACGGCCCGAGGTCCTTGGGAGCCCTGGGCTCCTTCTCACGGCCCTCGCGCCAACGACGGCGCCACCAGGATCCACGCCCGGAGGCGAGCGCCTCGGCCTCACGCTCGGCGCGGCCCTCCGCCTCGAGTTCTTGACGACGGCGCCTGCGGCGGCGGCCGGTAGTCACGATGCGGTAGAACGCGAAGCCCATGAAGATGAAGACAAAGAACACCAGGACCGGGATGAAGATCGCGATCAGGGTGAGTGCGACGGCGGTGGCGTCCTCGGCGAAGGAGGCCAGGGGGGCGCCGGTGCCGCCGGTCGCCGCGTTGACGGCGGGACGCGAGGCGGCCTTGCCCGTGTGGACGGCGGCCGCGATGACCGCTCCCACCACGCCGGCGATCAGCGGATGTTCTTGCCAGAAGTTCGATTCGCCGGTGACGACCGAGGCCGCGGTCGCGGCGAAGAGCAGGCCACCGATGACGGGGCGGACGATCGACTGGAACAGGTCGTTGACGTGGTCGACGCCCGGAATCTTGTCCAGCACGATTTCCAGCGCGAGGAAGGCCAGCGAGATGATGATCGCGGGCCACGACTGGAGCCACAAGAGCTGGTCGGGCAACTCGATGAACGAGGTGAACCGAGCGAACAGCCCCACCAGCACCAGCGGAATGAAGGCATTAAGCCCCGCCGCGGACGATAGGCCCGCGCCTGTGAGTGCTGCAATCATCCGGTGTCCTCCTGTGCCCCAAGTGGTGGCGTCCGATCAACGATAGCCTGCCCGGGCACCCGGGGGCACGCCGCGAAGGTGACGCGAGCAAGTCTGATAAAACGACGAAGCCCCCGGAACCTTTAGATTCCGGGGGCTTCGTTCATGTGGGTGGCTAACGGGACTTGAACCCGCGACCCCCTCGACCACAACGAGGTGCTCTACCACCTGAGCTATAGCCACCATCGGCCGCATAAGCGAGCCAGCGAAAAGTGTACCTTGCCTACGCGGGCTCTGGTGACGCGGGCGCGTCACTCACCGCTGCGGCGCCCACTTTTGCGGCATCGGAGTCCGGCCCCGGCAGCGGCACGAACACCACTTCGCGGTAGTACCGGAGTTCTCGGATCGAGTCCTGGATGTCGCCCAATGCACGGTGGTTGCCGGTCTTTTCCGGGGCGTTGAAGAACACCCGCGGGTACCAGCGGCGGACCAGTTCCTTGATGGAGCTGACGTCCACCACGCGGTAGTGCAGGTGGTCCATCAGTTCCGGCATGTCGCGGCCGAGGAACATCTTGTCCATGCCGACGGTATTGCCGGCGAGCGGGGCCTTGCCGTGGGGCACGTGAGCCTTCACGTAGTCGAGCACCAGTTGTTGGGCCTCCGCCATGGTGGTGCCGCCCTCAAGCTCGGGGAGTAATCCGGAGTTCACATGCATGTTGGTCACGAAGTCGTTCATCTGTGCGAGCGACTCGGCCGACGGTTTGATGACCACCGAGACCCCCTCGCCGAGCACGTTGAGCTCCGCGTCCGTCACGAGACAGGCCACCTCGACCAGCGCGTCCGCCTCGATATCGAGGCCCGTCATTTCACAGTCGATCCATACCAGGGGTGCGTCAGCCATGGCTTCACTCTAACGAACCTCACCGACGCGCCGTTTGCGGTGGCGGGCGGCGGCGCGGACGTTAGCGGTTGACGATGCACAACTTGTGTGGTTAGTTGGTTGAGTAACTAACCAATGAACGGGGCAACTGTGGACGACGGACGGCCGCTATTTCAGCAGATAGCCGAGAGCCTCGAGGGGCAGATCCTCGACGGCAGCATGCCAGCCGAGTCGCAGGTTCCCTCGATCAACGAGCTGGCCACGTTCCATCGCATCAATCCGGCCACGGCACTCAAGGGAGTGAACCTCCTGGTGGATGAGGGATTGCTCTACAAGCGCAGAGGCATCGGCATGTTCGTCGCGGAGGGGGCGCGGGAGATTCTGCTCGCCCAGCGGCGCGCCGATTTTCAACGCCTTTACGTCGCGCCCCTCGCGCGACAGGCGAAGGCGTTGGGCCTCACCGCAAAGGAACTGCAGGACATGACAACAAAGGAGATGCGATGACACTCATCGTCGAGGTCGAGAGCCTCACCAAACGATTCGGCAAGGTCAGCGCGGTTGACGACGTCAGCTTCGCGCTCGAGGCGGGCGGGATACACGGCCTGCTGGGGCGCAATGGCGCGGGTAAGACCACCGTCATGCAGCTGCTCACGGGTCAAGACTTCGCGACCAGCGGGGCCGTGCGGGTGTTCGGAGAGTCACCAGTGGAGAACGCCAGCGTGCTCGGCCGCGTGTGCTTCATCAAGGAGTCGCAGGCGTACCCAGACAGCTTCAAGGGCAAGCATGTCCTCAAGTCCGCGCCGTGGTTCTTCCCCAACTGGGACCAGGCTTTCGCGGACAAGTTGGTCGCGGACTTCAAGGCACCGCTTGATCGGCCTATGAAGAAGCTCTCGAGAGGGCAGCGCAGCGCGATCGGCGTCATCGTGGGACTGGCGTCGCGTGCCGAGCTGACGTACTTCGACGAGCCGTACGCGGGACTGGACGCCGTGGCCCGTCATCGGTTCTACGATCATCTGCTCACGGACTATTCCGTGCATCCGCGCACGGTGGTGTTGTCGACTCACCTGATCGACGAGGCCTCCGACCTCCTGCAGCGTGTCCTCGTGATCGACGAGGGCAAGCTCGTGATCGACGCTGACGCGGACGAGTTGCGCGCGTCGGCGACCACGCTTGCCGGCAAGACGGCGGACGTTGAGGCCTTCGTCGCGGGACGCGAGGTGCTGGATAGGTCCCGCCTTGGCGGGCTTGCTTCGGTTACCGTCGCCGGCCTTAGCGACGCGGATCGCGGGGCCGCGGCATCGGCCGGGCTCGAACTGAGCGCCGTCTCGTTGCAGGAGCTCATAGTGCGCCGCACCGGCGGCACCGACGAATCGGAAAGGAACGTGGCATGACCACTACATCGAGTGTCGTTGACACGACGGTGGTGCCCGCAGCGCATCGCCGAGTCCGCAACGTGGTGAGGCTGCACGTGGCCAACCCGTTCTCCACATTGATCCTCCCGTGGCTCATCACCGTGGCCATCTTCGGCCTCACCATGGCCATCCAGCTCATGGTGGTCCGCGCCGCCGGTGGTGTTCAGAACCTCGATGCTGATGCGTTCCAGTACACCGGGGGGATTAGCTGGCTAGCCGTCTTCATGATGGTGGTCGCGGTACAGGCAATGAACCTGAGCTTTCGGTTCGCGCTCGGATTCTCCTCGACGCGGCGAGACTTCTATCTGGGCAGCGTGGTCTACTTCGCGATGCTGTCCGTCATTTACGCGGCGGGTGTCACCGCCCTGGCCGGCATAGAGCGCGCCACCGATGGATGGGGCATCGGCTCCGCATTCTTCGCGCCGGGGGGACTGGCAAGCGAGTCACTGGGCACGCTGTTCTTGATCTACGTGATGGTGCTGCTGCTGTTCTTCTTCCTGGGGGCCGCGATCGCTACCGTCTGGGTCAGGTGGAAGGCATACGGGATGTACGTGTTCTTCTTTGGATTGGCCGTTCTCGTAGTGGGCGGGCTGTGGCTGCTCACGGCCACCGGCTCGTGGGGCGCGGTATACACCTACATGGTCGGCCACTCGGTTCTTCAGGTAGTGGCCTGGACCCTGCCCGTCACGATCCTCTGCGGGGTGGTCGGATACCTGTTCCTGCGCCGCGCGACGCCGCGGGCGTAGGGCGCTGGCGCTGGGTAGCTAGTCGGAACTCACAAAGCACGAGGCCGCAGGCGGGCCGCCCGCGGGGAACGCATTGGCGAGGGCATTGGCGAGCCGATGCCCGCGCTCGCGATAGCCGTCACTGGTGAAGTGGATGCCGTCGTCCAGGTACCAGGAGTCCTTGACCTCGGAACGCCAGTCGTAGATTCGCAGGTTCGGGTAGCGCTCACACGCGGCGGCGAGGGCGGTCGACATCTCCGTCATCCCGTCGTCCTTCCAGGGGCCCTTGGTGCGCGTCGTCTTGACGGTGGGCCACAGGACGGGGGCGTCGCGCACCTCGCTCATGATCAGGTCGATGCGCTCGTCCAGCGGGTAGGAGCCGCCGACGGCCTGATTCGCCACCTCGTTGGTGCCCATCGCGATCACCCAGCAGCCCTCGTAGCCGTCGGCGATCTTGGCCTCGACGGCCTCCTGTGCGTTTGGCTCGCCCTCGAATCGCTCCACAATGGAGCGCGCGCCCTTGATGTCCGTCGCGACGTCGGTCACCCCCACGCGCTGGTACTGCGCCTTGACGCGGTCAGCGGCGGTTGGCAGTACCTCTTCGCTCACCAGGCCGAGCGAGGTCGAGTCGCCCACATGCACCACGGAGTTGCAGGAGGTTACCGGACCCACCGTCTGGGTGATTCCCGCCTGCGGGGCCGACTTGGCGGAGGCCCTCGCATCGGCCACGACCGGCGCAATGGTTTCCTCGGGAATGGAGGTGGGCGGCTCTGCGGACGGGGTCGGTTCGCCGGACAAGGACGGAGGCACGTTCGAGGCTTCTCCGGCCCCGGGCGTTGCGGACTCTGACGCCGCCGCCGGCGGGAGTGAGGCCCGCTGCGCCTCGGACGAGGAGGACACGACCGCGCTGCACGAGACGAGGGTGGCTCCCATGATCACCACGAGCACGCTGCCCACGGCAGCCGTCACGCGCGGTCGGGACGCCGAGGGGACAGCTCCGGCGCCGTCGCCCCGGTCCGCGTCCGAGGCGCCGGTGGTACCGGCAGGGACCGCGACGCGACGCGTTCGCCGCAGCGATGCCCGCAGTCCGTGCACGCGAATGGGATCCTCGACCAGCGTCCAGCTCGCCGCCGAGATGGCCAGAGTGAGAACGAGCGCGAAGCCCCCGCGCAACCAAGGCTGGTCGCCAAGGAACGCGACGGGCATGAGCGCGATGATGGGCATATGCCAGAGGTAGATCCCGTACGACCGTTCGCCCACCCAGCGCAAGACCCCAAAGGAAAGCCAACGGGCGACTCGCGAGCGGGGATGCGCCGCGGCTACGATCACGGCCAGGGTGGCGAGCGTCAGGGTCAGGATGCCGTACGTGTAGAGGCTGTTGTCGTACTGATTGGTCGCGACCGCTAGGTAGGCGACCGTGATCAGGCCCGCGACGCCGAGCGCGTCGAGCCACCACGGCGCCGGGCGCTCGTCCCACGCGGGCTCACCTCGCTGCTCGGATTCGATCCGCGCCGAGTGCAGGAAGATCGCAAGCGCCGCGCCGGCGAGCACCCCTCCCGCCCTGGTGTCGGTCCCCTCGTAGATGCGGGTCTGGTCGAATCCGGGTTGAGTGAGCCACCACATCAGCACGAACGATGCCGCGGCTAGTCCGCTCGTGAGGATGGCAACTCGAAAGTATTGGCCGCGTCGCAGGTGCAGGAGGGCGAGCAGGATCAGCGGCCAGATGAGGTAGAACTGCTCCTCCACCGCGAGGGACCAGAGGTGATCAAACGGTCGGGGGCCGGCGAACTGGTCGAAGTAGGAGTTGCCGCCAAAGATGTCCACCCAGTTGGTCACGTAGAACGCGGCGCCAAACGAGTCACGCAGCCTGTCTCCCAGTTGCGACGGGGCGACGACGAGCGTCGCGACGATGACGGCGGCCACCACCAGCACGAGCGCCGGCATGAGCCTGCGGGCGCGGCGTAGCCAGAAATCCCTGAGGTTGAGGTCTCCCCGGCGCTGCCATGTGGTCATCAGAATCGAGGTGATGAGGAACCCACTTAGGGTGAAGAACATGCCGACGCCCAGCAACCCGCCTGGCAGCCAGGGCGCATCAAAGTGGTAGGCGAGGACCCCGGCTACAGCGAGCGCGCGTATCCCGTCAAGACCTGGTCGGTAGCGACCGGCTGACGTGACTGGCCGCGGCATCTAGGGTCCTCAGGGAGTTGCGTCGCCCGACTTCGGGGCGACTGGTCGCTCCATTATCGGCCCTAAAGCTCTTGGGTGCATGCGACGCGGTGATCGCACGCTACGCCTCGTCGCCGCCCGCGCGGAGGATAGGTCAAATCGGGGCAGAAACTCGCGATAGGGCCTTGGTTCTACGCCGGAAAGACGTTCACTAGCATGACCACGGGCTCCCCGTCGATCTCTTGAAGCGCGACTGTCATCAGCCAATCTCCGGAGCTCGCGTCGTACAGAACCCCGCCCTCCGACTGCAGGGATTCGTCGCTCTTGGTGACCTCGAATCCCGCAGCGGAAAGCTGATCGAGGTAGGCCTGCTGGGCGGCCTCGTCGGTCACGTAGAACGTAGCCTGGCCCAGCGAGGTGCCGCCGAGTTCCTGCCAACTGGCGATGAGGACCCTTCCGTCGGGGATGGGTAGATCCGCTGGCCACTCGTCGGGGAGGCTGCCCCCGCCCAGCACCTCGGCGGCCGCGATGTTGTCGTCCACGTCGCTGTCGCCCGCCTCCGTGGCGGGTTCCGTAGCGTCTGCGGAGTCGCTCGTTGACTCGGTCGCGACACTCGAGGCGGTGGTGTCGTCGGCGCTGTCGTCGCTCCCGCCGCAACCGGCGAGCATCGTGACGGCAAGGCCGGCGACCGCGATTCCTGTGATGGCGTTCTTGGCTGTCATCGTGCTCTCCATTTTCATTGGTCCGCTGAGTTCGAGCATCGGTATTTGCCTTGGCGCACACTGGTGAATCTGAGCGGACGCCGCTTAGCTGTCGGTGGCGGCAACGGTGACTTGCAGTACGAACTCGCCGTCCAGGTCGATCAACCCGACGGTGGCCCCCATGTCGTCGCGCTGAAAAATGCGAATCTTCATGACCTCGTTGTCGAGGGACTCGCCCTCCTCGAAGCCGGCGTTCTCAAGGTTCGACGCCATCTCGTCGAACGCGTCTGTGCCGCTCACCTTGATCTGGGCCATCTGCCCGTCGTCCTGGGAGACCGCGAGCAGGATCTGGCCGTCGGGGAGCACCACGTCCGAGGGCCAGTCTGCGGGAAGGTCCGCGCCTGATCCGTCGAGGTCGATTTGAACGTCACCGCCGGTGAGTTCCTCGGCGAGTTTCTCGGTCCCGGCCTCCGCGAGGTTGTTTCCAAGCTTTTCGATGGGATTGCTGCACCCGGCGAGAAGCGCAACGGCCGCAAAGGCGGCAACCGTGGTTGCCGCGAGCCCGTGGATGGTTGTAGTGCGCATGTTGCCCCCAGCGCCGCTGCCCCGCACACCCTCGTGGTAGCGAGTTGGGCGTCTCCCATCACCTTGACACGCTGGGCCTGCGGGCACCACTTGAAACCGGACACTTTACGCAAACGTCATGTTGGGGTCGGTTTACTGCCCCCCATCTGGGTGGCACTGGATAGGCACCCCTGCGGGAGTAGGACAAGGCATGCAGGCGGCGCGTCTTGCTAACGCGGTGCGGGCCAGCGGCCACGGAGGTAGGGCGTGGGCCACTGAACGTCGACCCCCAGCTCGTGAGCGGCGCGCAGAGCGAAGTGGGGGTCGCGCAGGAACTCCCTGCCGGCCATGACCGCATCGGCCTGACCACTCGCCACGATCTCCTCTGCCTGTGCTGCGTCCGTGATCAGGCCGACGGCGCTCACCGCCACCCCCGCGTCGCGTACCTGCTTGGCAAAGGAAACCTGGTACCCGGGGCCGGCGGCGATCTTCGCATCGGCCGTCAAGCCCCCGCTGGAGATATCGGCGAGATCCGCGCCCGCGTCCTTGGCCCACGCGGCGACGGTGGCGGTCTCCGAGACCGTCCAGCCTCCCTCTACCCAGTCGGTTGCCGAGAACCGCACGAACAGCGGTACGTCCTCGCCTGCCACGCGGCGCACCTCGCGGGTGACCTCGAGTACTAGCCGGGCGCGGTTCTCGAGCGAGCCGCCGTACTCGTCTGTGCGCTTATTTGAAAGGGGCGACAGGAACTCGTGGAGGAGGTAGCCGTGGGCGGCGTGAATCTCGAGGACCTCAAAGCCTGCATCGAGCGATCGCTGTGCGGCGGTGCCGAACGAGGCGACGATCTCGCCGATCTCGTCCTTGGTAAGTTCGCGCGGGGTGTCATACCCCTGGAAAGCGAGCGCCGATGGGGCGACCGACTGCCAGCCGCCCTCCGACTCGGGCATGGTGCCCGACGCGGCGCGATAGGTCGAGGCCTTGCGGCCGGCGTGGGCCAGCTGGATGCCGGCCTTGGCGCCCTGGCCCTTGATGAACTCCACGATCCCGGCCCACGCGTCGCGCTGCTCGTCGTTCCAGATGCCGGTGTCCCAGGCGGAGATCCGGCCCTCGGGGACTACGGCGGTCGCCTCGCAGAACACGAGTCCCGCGCCGCCGCGCGCCTGCGAACCCAGGTGCACCAGGTGCCAGTCCGTGGGGACTCCGTCCAACTTTTCCACCGCGTATTGGCACATGGGGGCGACCCACAGGCGGTTGCGGAACGTCTGCGAGCGCAGGGTGAAGGGGGAAAAGAGTGCGGAGGGCATGGGTAGCTTTCTTGGGTTGCGGCGCGTTGGTCCAAATGCGTGCGGCCGATGCTCAGGGCAACGGATGGGACGTCTCTGTTATTCCGCATCGTGATGGCTCGCCGCGGCGATGAATTTTCGTTTGCCAAAAGGTAACGAATTTACCGTTTGTTCACCAAGAGTGTGATAAATGCCCTGGTTCATACCACTGTTTTGGCGGGCCAGAGTCGTTAATTTTGTGTTCACTTGGGCGTTTGGCGCGTCGCCGCGCGCTCACGTACGGTCGCCGTTGTCCACCGACGGACGCCCTCACCCCCCCATGTTCGCGCCACTTTGGCGCGGCGTCACGGCGGGCGCCCGTTGGGTCACCTTTGGAAGGAAAATCAGATGGCTTTCTCGACTCGCGCGTTGCGATCCGCTAGCGCGGTGACCGTCGCATTGACCCTGGCGGGATGGAGCGTGGCTTCTGCCGCTTCCTCGCCGGCCGCGGTAACTCTCTCGCTCACTAGCGCCGATGCGGTCGTCAGCGGCTGGGAGGCCGGGGCTGAGGACTGGCCAGTCGATTACGACAAGAGCATCGCAGGCGCAGGCGAAGAGGCTGGTGACGGTGACGAGGCTGGCAGCGACGACGAGCTAGCCGCGGCGGTACGGCTTCACTTGGCCGAGGCGTTCACGGACGATGACTTGGTGGTGCCGGTGCCTGGTGGCAGCGACGGAATCTCCGCCCTCGCCACAGTGGCAGTCGCGGGCGACAGTGCGACCGTGGTGGTAGCCAATACCGCCGTGGACCCGCGCGCCGTCACCATCGACACCTCCGCCTTGGCCGGCTTCGAGTCGGCCAAGGCGACTGCTGCCACGTCGACGGGGCCTGGTTCGATGCGCGACACCGGCCTGACTTCCGGAGTGGAGGGGCTGACCTTCACGGCCAATGCGGCGTCGGTGACCACCGTCAGGCTCGTCCCCTCTGCCGATGACACGAACGCCACCGGCGTCGATGGCGATGACAAGGCGGCGCCAGCCGTGCCGTCCGCGGAGCCTGTGGCTTCCTCGGAGCCCGGCGTACAGACGTCAGCGGCCGCCGCATCGTCCGCTAAGGCTAGGGTGGCCGACGACCTGACGGCGCAGCCGGTGGCCATGAGCGTGCCTCAGGGCTCTACCCTCAAGCGAGTGCAGATGAGCGCGCCGCTGACGGTAGAGCTTCCTGCCTCCGGGTCGGACGCGACGGTCCTTACGCCGGTGACGTGGGACTGGGCCTCCGTTGACGCTGCGGACCTTTTGACGCTCGGAACTATTGACGTAGTTTCCGACCCCTCGCACGGTTTTGTGGCCAAGCTCACCATCACGGTGGTGCCGGCGACCACGGTCAACCTGCTGGGCAACGGCATCGGCTATCACTACACGGTCCCCGTGGGAGCGATCACGGGGCTGTTGTTCGATGGCAACCGCAGCAACGCTGGCTTCAACAATCAACGCTCCGGAGGCGCCACCAATCGCGACAACCCGAGCCGCGTCAACGTGTTCTTCGACGAGCCGCAGGTGGTGACGGGGGCCGGAGTGTTCGCGCTCGCGAATACCAACCAGAACCGCAACATCGGTGCCGTCACGGTGCAGTACCGCGACATCACCGGCGGCTGGCGCGACGTCCCGACCGAGGCTGGGTGGCCGGTCGCGAATGAGGAGACGGCGCTCGACTTCGAGTTCGTGGCAAGTGAGGCCGTACTGGCGACGGCGCTACGCGTCTTCGTGAGCTACAAGACCACCAACACCTGGATGGGCCTCTCCGAACTGGAGATCTACGGCCCCCAGGCTGCCAACTAACCTTCGCGACTGACCTGAAACGAACAGGAACAACCATGTCTTTCTTCACTAACCGAATCACCCGGGCGACTGCGGGGCTCGTCGCTACGGCGGCCATGAGTGCAGCGGTCGTGGCACCCGCACTGGCCGGCGTGGACGGCAATTCGCTGTTCGCGGCACCCGCTAAAGAGCTCAAGGTCGCGGCAGAGCCCGACGGCATCTCGAGCTTCACGCTCCCGGTGATACCCGACACGCAGTTCTACTCGCGCTACAGCGCGTCGCAGTTCTACCCCAAGTACGGCACCAACCCGTTCGAGGTCCAGAACCAGTGGCTGGTGGACAACCAGGACGCGCTTAACATTCCATTCGTGACGCACGTGGGTGACGTCGTCGACCAGCAAGGGGTGGGCGCGGAGTGGTCCGCGGCTGCCAAGGCCATGCAGATACTCACCGACGGCGGGCTCCAATACTCGGTGGTCCCCGGCAACCACGACGTCGCCAGCTCGGGCTCCCGCTCCTCCGAGGCGAACTCGGGCAACTACCTGGCAAACTTTGGTACGTCCAAGCTGCAGGCGCAGGCCGGCAGCACGCTCGTGGGAACGTTCCAGAACGGGCTGTCCTCCGCGTACATATTCGAGGCCGAGGGACAGCAGTGGATGTCGCTGGCCATTGCGTGGAATGCGTCGGACGACACGTTCACGTGGGCGCAGGGGATCCTTGACCAGTACCCCAACACCCCCACCATCCTCACCTCGCACGCGATCCTCAACATCGCCCAGGATCAGGAGTCGCCGGCGTCCTGGTGGTGGGGAGACCTACTGTGGGACAGCGTGATCAAGTCGAACGACCAGATCATCATGACGGTCAACGGCCACTTCCACGGGGCCACCCAGCGGACCATGACGAACGACTTTGGCAACCCGGTGTACCAGGTGTTGACCGACTATCAGATGGCGGCGGACGGCGGCAATGGCTTCCTCACCACGCTGGAGTTTGACCTGACCAATAACAAGATCGACGTGGAGACGGTGTCCCCCTGGATCACCTTCAAGGACCCCGCGGCGCTCACGTCCAGCGACTCGCCCACCCGTGACGGCCGCTGGCAGTCCTTCTCGTTGGATCTGAACTTTCAGGACCGCTTTGGGTTCAGCGCAGACCCGGGCCTCGAGACTAAGGCGGACCTCTCCGAGAAGGCAAGGGAGATCGTCTTACAAGGCTGGGAGGGTAACGACGGCGCGGGCGAGCGTTTGGCTGCGGGTTCCGCAGAGGACTACGTCAAGGTGGACGGCACCGTGGCGCACTGGCGCTTCGGTTCGATCGCGCCCGGCGTGGTCGACGAGAGCACCGAGGTGCCCGACATCGCGGGTGGCTCGCCCATGTACCGCAACGCACCGGAAAACACCGACAACCCCGACGAACTGGGCGACGTCTATGTCTCTGACTCCAACGTGGCCTACTACGCGTCCGACCGTGGCGCGATCTGTTTTGACAATGTCTCGCGCAACGACCCGGCTGGTGAGCGCCTGGCGTTCATCAGCACGGAGTACGGCGCGCCCGCTACCTTTGCTGACCTGAACTCGACAACCGGGTACACGCTGGAGACTTTCTTGCAGCTCGATGCGGACTGGGCCGAGGGCGACCACCGGTGGGGTGCCGCCATCACCCGTGGTGGTGCGCGTCAATGGACCGGAATTAGGGACAACGCGGACGCTGGCGCCGGAGTAGCCTGGCTGGGAATTTCCAGCCTGCGCGAGTACCAGTTCAGCGCGGGCGACTCCGATACGGGCAACTCGTACACCTTGTGGTCGGGCGAGATCATCCAGAGCGCGTGGCACCACGTCGCGATCGTGAACGACCCGGTTGCCGACACCGCGATCATGTATGTGGACGGCGTCCCGGTGCTGCGCAACGCATCGGGCGTGGGTGGAATGGTCGCCGCGGACTACATGCCGTGGATCATCGGTAGCTCGACGTGGGACACGGAGATGGACCACGGCTGGGCCGGCTGCGTGGGGGAGACCCGCGTGGTCGATCACGCGCTGTCCCCGGACGAGTTCCTGTACAACCGCGTCGACCTTGACGCTGGCGGCAGCCTGACAATCGCCGATGCTCCGGAGGGTGAACTTCCCGCGGGCACCACCGTGGCAACGTTCTCCGGCACCGGTCACCCCGGCGCACAGGTTCGCGTTGACGTCGCAGGCCCTACGCAGGCGGCAGCGGCTCTGTTTACGGCGTCCGAGTCGGGTACGGCCACCACGCTAGGGCGGGCGACCGTGGGCGAGGACGGCACGTGGAGCCTCGCTCTCGACGCGCCCATCGCTGACAGCGGCGCCCACTCGCTCGCGCTCGTCCAGAGCCTGGGATCGCGCGATGGGGCGGCCGCAGCGGTGGCCTTCAGCATCGTGGGTGCGGCGACTCCCGGCGGGCCTGAGACTCCGACCGTTCCGGGTGGCGATGGTGACCCGGACGTGCCCTCCGATAACGACGGCGGAAACGGAAACGGAGACGCGGACGGTAGCGGATCCGGCTCCGAGGTAGATGAGGCAGCCGCCCAGGCCGATGGCTCCGGCTCGCTCGCCACGACGGGTGTGAACGTGGGGCTAGCAGTACTCGTGGCATTCGCGTTGGCCTGCTTGGGACTCGTTCTGGTGAGGCGCTCGCGCTCGAACCTCGAGTAAACCAACCGCAGACTGTGGGCCCGGCAGCGTTGATGCCGGGCCCACAGTCGTTTCCGGGTCGCGTCTATACGCGCGGGTTCCGGCAGTAGAACGGGATGGTGCCCATCGGTACCGGGCCCGCAGTCGGGTCGCGGTAGCCGGCAAGGCGAAGCTCGCGAGTGCCCCCGGCAGGATTCGAACCTGCAACCTACGGATTAGAAGGCCGTTGCTCTATCCCTTGAGCTACGGGGGCCTGCGCGTGGCGCCGATTGCCGCGCCACCGCACTAGATTATCGGGACGTCGGGCCACACGCGTACGGCGCGTGGTGCGAAGAGCGGTCAGCAGTGGTGAACTGTACTTAAAGCCAGGCGCGATAGCCTTGTGTCGACTTTGTGAGGAGGCATCCGGTACGCATGAGCATTCGGCCCATCAAGACGTGGGCGTACCCCGGTGCGCTCCTGGACGCCCTGGTAGACACGCGCCGCGTGGTCTCCGAGGTGGAATTGCCGCTGCCCACGGGTGACGATCAGCAGTCTGCCGAGATCATCACCAAGATGCTCGACCAGCTCGATCACCACCTCATTCCGCGTGTTCGCGAGGAGGCTTCTCCCGCCATCGTGGTGGTCGCAGGGTCTACCGGCGCCGGCAAATCCACGGTGGTCAACGCGCTCCTCGGCGAGCAGCTCACCGCCTCTGGGGTGCTGCGTCCCACCACCAAGGTGCCGCACGTCTTCCACCACCCGCTCGACGGCGCGGTCCTCAGCGACGTGGCCAAGCTCGGCAACGTCATCGCGACCGAGGCCGTCCCGCGCGGACTCGCCATCGTCGACTCCCCGGACCTGGACTCGGTGCGCGGCGAGAACCGCGAGGCAGCGCAGAAGCTGCTCGAGGCCGCCGACCTATGGGTGTTCGTCACCACGGCCGCTCGCTACGGCGACGCGGTCCCGTGGGATGCGATCCGGCAGGGCGCCGACCGGGGCGCATCAATCGCCGTAGTGCTTAACCGAGTGACGATGGACGTGGCCGCCCAGGTGCGCCGCGAACTGGTGGAGCGACTGCGCGGCGAGGGCCTCGAGACGCTGCCGCTCTTCATCATCCCCGAGGACACCGACGCGCGCGGCTCCGTGCCGCAGGACGTCGTGGGCGGACTCGGCAGGTGGCTCGACTCTGTCGCCGCCGCATCGGCCGCCACCATCGTCGAGCGCACGCTTCACGGCGCCACCGAATCCGTCAAGGAGTGGCTCGAGGCGCTCGCGGAGGCGATGGACGATCAGGCCGCGGCCGCGAAGGATGTGCGGTCCGAGGTGCGCCGATGCGCGGCTCAGGCCGAGGCCGATGGCGGCACCGACTGGTACCTGCAGATCCCGACCGGCGCGGTGAGCTCGCGCTGGGAGCAGGCCACCGCCGAGGGCGGCGCGCTGTTCCGCCTACGCAACTCGATGTGGACCAAGCGCCGCACCGCGCGGGAGGCGCGAGAGACCGCGCTGCACGAGATCGAACGCGACATCATCGAGGCTGTTGAGGCGTCGCTGACGTTCTCCGCCGCATCGGCTTCGGACGCCATGGTTGCTACTTTGACCGGCGACCAGGTCGAAGAGGGCGACGTCAACAACGCGGGCCAGTGGCTCGCGGCTCAGCGCGACCCTCGGGACGCCCGGGCCGCCCGGGAGAGGGCCGCAGCGGACGCGGCGCGCTCCTGGTTGGCGACGTGCGACGAGATTGTGAAGGAACTGCCGGGCGCCAAGGGCGGCATCTCCGTGGTCGGCGAGCCGGGGCTGAAGACCACCATGGCATCGGCCGCGCTGGGCGTAGAAGCCGCGCGCACGGCGCTGTCCCTACTGGTGGCCCCCTCCATGGCGGAGCCGCTCGAACGGGCACGCGAGGCGCTCGCCGCCGCCCGCCGTTACGCGATTAATCGCGAGGCGCTGGACATGATGAAGCCGACTGACGTCGCGTCGCTGATGCCCGATGCGTCGGCGCGGGTGCGGTTGCGCCGGGCCGAGCTGCGAGGCCTGCTGTGAGCCCCACCTTCCAACACCTCCCGCCACGCGACGAGACCTCGGCGATGCGTGACCGCGTGGACCTGCTGCGGTCCTCGATGGAGTGGGCGAAGGAGGCCATCCCCGTCGACGTGCGCACCCGTGTCAATGCGACCATCCAGCGCTGCGACGAGCGACTAGAGCTGGGCATCGACCACACGGTGGTCGCGCTCGCGGGCGGCACCGGGTCGGGTAAGTCGACACTTTTCAACGCGCTCGCGGGCGAGGATTTTGCGATTCCCGGCGTCGCGCGACCCACGACTTCGCACGCCAGTGCGGTGGTGTTCGGCCCTCCCGCCGATCCGCTGTTGGACTGGCTGGAGGTCGCCCCCAACCGTCGCCTGGCGGTCGAGACCTTCGTGGCCCCGCCCGTTCCCGTCGAAGACTCGCAGGACGCATCGGCGGACGATGCCGAGGCCGGCTTGGGTGACCACGACGACGCGGGGCAACGCGGCGCGACCGGGTACACGCGGACGTATGCCACTCACGGTGGTTCGGGTAACGCCGCGCAGAACGGGCCGCTGGGCGGCCTGATCCTGTTGGACCTGCCCGACCACGACTCGGTCGAGGCCGCCAACCGAGCGGTGGTGGACCGCATCGTGCCGATGGCTGACCTGCTGCTGTGGGTGGTCGACCCGCAAAAGTACGCGGATAACGCGCTGCACGAGGCGTACCTGCGCGCCGCGAGCGATCACGGGCGGCCGTCGCTGGTGGTGTTGAACCAGGTCGACCGACTGTCCACCGCGGACGCCTGGGCGGTCGCCAAGGATCTGCAGGGGCTGCTCGAGGAAGACGGGCTCACCCAGGTGCCGGTGATTCCCGTCAGCGCCAAGACCGGTCAGGGGATGGACGTGCTGCGTGCAGAACTCGCCGGCGCTGCGGCGCAACGAACCGTAGCCGCGGAGGCGGTGAGGGCGGACCTGGTGTCCGCCGGCCGTGGACTGGCTGGCGCGCTCGCGCGCGACGCCGACCCGCGTGTGCCAGACATCGAGGAATTCGTAGGGGCGTTGGCCCGGGCCGCGGGAGTCGACGCTCGCGCCGAGGCGTCAGCGTCCGTCGCCGCCGGTCGTGCCAAGAACGTCCCGCCGATGCGTCCAGTGCCTCTCGCCGCCGTCGAGCGCGAGCGACTGGATTGGGTTGATGAGGCCACAGCCGGGCTTCCCGTGTCCTGGCGAGTCGTGGTGGGCGAGGCCGTCGTCGGCTCGCTCAAGCTGACGGACGAGATCAACGAAACCCTCAACGCCGTGCAGTGGCCGGAGGTCGCCTACGCCGGCGGTCTACGCGGATGGCTCTCTCGCGCCACGTCTGGAGCCGCCGCATCCAAGTCCGTGCTGGCCGTTGGGCGCGAGGCCGTCCGCAGGGCCGTGACGCCGCTGGTGATCGAGCCAACCGAGATGATTCACCAGGCCTACCGCGTGCTGGACGAGCTGACCGAGCTCGAGTAGTCGGCCCGGCCGCTCGGCAGGGACTCTCCCTGCCCCCACCTTCGCTCGTCACTGATGTCCCCAGGTGGCGCCACCGCGGTGTCTGTCCACGAAGATGGGCGCACCTCGGCCAGGCTCGCAGCCACCGCGCCAGCCTTGACCTAGTCGCAGATCGCGACTGCGTCAAAGGAGGGCGCTATGAATGACCTCACCATGACCGTTTCAGGATGGGTCGCCACAGACCCCAGGCTCGTGCTCAGTGCGACGGGCGTCAACATGTGTACGTTCCGACTCGCTTCCACGTCGCGATATCTGGACCGCGACAAGGGGGAGTGGGTCGACGGAAGGACCGAATGGTTCTCCGTTCGCGTGTTCCGGGCCGCCGCGACCCTGGTGTCGCGGTCGATCGCCAAGGGCCAGCCGGTGACGGTGGCCGGCAGGTTCAAGACCAACGAGTGGGAGGCCGAGGGCGGACCTCGCACCGACCTCGTCCTCGATGCCATGAGCGTGGGGCACGACCTCACCCGCGGGGTGGCCACCTTCACGAGGGCTACGGCGGAGGACGCGGATGCGGAGCCCAGGACCACGCCGGAGGACGCCGGCAAGTCGGTCGCCGACAGCGTCGAGCTTAATGGCGACGGTGACAACCAGGATGAGGAAGAGGACGTGGTTGAGGAAGAGGACCAGACGGCGGCCTAGCTCATCAGCGAGAGCCGCGCATTGGCGCGGGGTGGGTCCGAGGCGGGTGTGTCGGAGGGTCCCGCCTCGCGCCCGCTCGCCGTGGTGACTTGCCCCGAGCGCGTAGGCTGTATGGGTATCCCACACGGGCGCTCGCGCGCCGACCCAAACCTCACGGAGTTTCAGTGGCTGAGTTTATTTACACGATGTACCAGGCGCGCAAGGCGCATGGAGACAAGGTCATCCTGGACGACGTCACGATGTCGTTCCTGCCGGGCGCCAAGATTGGCGTCGTGGGCCCTAACGGCGCAGGTAAGTCCACGATTTTGAAGATTATGGCCGGCCTTGAGCAGCCCTCGAACGGCGAGGCGCGGCTCTCTGACGGCTTCACTGTCGGCATCCTGATGCAGGAGCCCACGCTCAACGAGGAGAAGACCGTCCTGGGCAACGTCCAGGAGGGCGCCGGCGAGACCATGGCGAAGCTCCAGCGCTTCAACGCTATCTCCGAGGAGATGGCCAGCCCCGACGCGGACTTCGACCGGCTCCTCGCGGAGATGGGCGAGCTGCAGGAGTTCCTCGACCACGCCGACGCCTGGGACCTCGACTCTCAGCTCGAGCAGGCGATGGACGCGCTGCGGTGCCCGCCGCCGGACTCGCCCGTGACTCACCTCTCGGGTGGTGAGCGACGCCGCGTGGCGCTGTGCAAGCTGCTCCTAGAGAAGCCAGACCTGCTACTGCTGGATGAGCCCACTAACCACCTCGACGCCGAGTCCGTGCTGTGGCTCGAGCAGCACCTCGCCAAGTACCCGGGCGCAGTGCTCGCCGTGACTCACGACCGGTACTTCCTCGACCACGTCGCGGAGTGGATCTGTGAGGTCGACCGCGGCCGCCTGTACCCGTACGAGGGCAACTACTCGACGTACCTGGAGAAGAAGCAGGAGCGCCTGAGCGTCCAGGGCAAGAAGGACGCGAAGCTCAGCCGACGTCTCAAGGAAGAACTCGATTGGGTGCGCTCCAACGCCAAGGGTAAGCGCGTCAAGTCGAAGGCCCGCCTGGGGCGTTACGAGGAGATGGCTGCCGAGGCAGAGCGCGGCAAGAAGATGGACTTCGAAGAGATTCAGATTCCGCCGGGGCCACGTCTTGGCGACGTCGTCATCGAAGCCAAGGACATCAACAAGGGCTTCGATGGCCGCACGCTCATCGACGGGCTCAGCTTCACGCTGCCGCGCAACGGCATCGTGGGCGTCATCGGCGCCAATGGTGTGGGTAAGACCACGCTGTTCAAGACCATCGTTGGCCTCGAGCCGCTGGACGCCGGCGAGCTCAAGATCGGCGCCACCGTCAAGCTCAGCTACGTCGACCAGAGCCGCGGCGGCATCGACCCCGACAAGAACGTGTGGGAGGTCGTCTCCGACGGGCTCGACTTCATCAAGGTCGGCAACGTCGAGCTTCCGTCGCGTGCCTACATCGGCACCTTTGGTTTCAAGGGTCACGACCAGCAGAAGAAGGCCGGAGTGCTCTCCGGTGGTGAGCGCAACCGTCTCAACCTGGCGCTGACGCTGAAGCAGGGCGGCAACCTGTTGCTGCTCGATGAGCCCACTAACGACCTCGACGTGGAGACGCTCGGGTCACTGGAGAACGCGTTGCTCGACTACGCGGGCTGCGCCGTGGTGATCTCTCACGACCGGTGGTTCCTCGACAAGGTGTGCACGCACATCCTCGCCTACGAAGGCACCGAGGAGAACCCGTCCAACTGGCACTGGTTCGAGGGCAACTTCGAGTCGTATGAGGAGAACAAGGTGGAGCGCCTCGGCGCCGACGCCGCCCGTCCTCACCGCGTCACGTACCGCAAGCTCACGCGCGGCTAGTTCACGCACCACCGATCGCGCCAGTCGGGCCCCTACAGCTGAGTCTGTAGGGGCCCGACTTGTCCGCGCGATAGCGTGTGGCCATGAGCCGAATTCATGTTCCTGTGACGCTGCGCTGGTCGGACATCGATGCCTACGGGCACGTCAACAACGCCGAGATGTTGCGGCTGCTCGAGGAGGCGCGCATTCGCGCGTTCTGGGCCGACGAGGGTGCGTCGGTCGGCGACGCCCATTCCACCGCGGTCATTGCTGGTGGCCCCGGCGCCCAGACCATCACCCTGATTGCCGGCCAGCAGATCGAGTATTTAGCCCCGGCTCCCTACGGGCGCCGACCCCTCGACGTGCAACTGTGGATCGGGCGGCTTGGGGGAGCGAGCCTAGAGATCTGTTACGAGGTGCGCTCTCCTCGCGACGAGGATCCTCAGGCGGTCTACGCGCGCGCCTCGACCACGCTGGTGCTGGTTGATGCTGTCACCGAGCGGCCACGCAGGCTCACAGTTGAGGAGCGCGCGGCCTGGGCCGAGTACGTCGACGAGCCGGTGCGGTTCCGCCAGCGCTGATTCTCGCCCGGCGCTCTCCCGTGCGAGAGTGCCACGAACGGCACGGGGAAGACCGCCTGCACCGGTCAAATTGCTACACAGGGCAAACGAAAAGCGCCGGCCACCCCTTGAGGGGTGACCGGCGCTTTTGATGCGTCTAGATCAACGCGGTGTGGCGAATCGCAAGACCTTAAGCGGTCAGCGAGTCAACCCACTCCTGGTTTGCTGAAATCCAGTCGGACACGATGCCGGCCTGGTCAGCCTCGTCGGCACCGTTGAGCTGGTTCTCCAGCTCGTACAGGTGCTCTGAGTCCATCTTGAAGTTGGTCATCCACTCGGCGACCTGGGGCATGTCGTCCGCGAAGCCGGTGCGTGAGTAGGTGAAGATCTCTTCTGCCTCGCCCATAAGGCCATCGGGGTCCTCAAGGTTCTTGAGGTCGTAGGCGCCGTACGCCCAGTGTGGCTCCCACAGGGTGACGGCGATGTTCTCGCCATCCTTCTGTGCGCTGTCAAGCTCTGCGAGCATTGCGGGGGTTGAGGACGTGATGAAGTCCATTCCCTCGAGGCCGTAGGCCGGAATGGCGTTTTCGGTGGCGGCGGTGAGGCCGGCGCCGGGCTCGATGCCAACGATGCGGTTGTCGAACTCGTCCGCGCTAGCGGCGAGGTCTGCAAGCGAGTCGATCGGTGCGTCGGCGTTTACGGCAATCGTGAGCGCAGCAGCGTCGAACCATGCGCCGAGCTCGACGATGTCCTCGCCAAACGTGTCAACGTACTCGGCGTGGGTCAGTGGCAGCCATACGTCGGTGACCAAGTCGTAGTCGCCGTCGGCGACGCCCTGGAATGCGGGAGCGGCGTCAGCGTAAGCCAACTCGACGTTGTAACCCTTGTCGTTGAGGATCGACTGCCAGAGCAGCGACGTAGCCAGCGACTCGTCCCAGCCGTTGAAGACGGCCATCGTGATGTCGCCGCCCGCAGCCATCGCGGTTGCTTCGCCCGTTGCGGACGTCGAGGGCTCGGTGGTGGCGTCGTCGTCGCTCGAGGAGCAACCGGCGAGTACCAGTCCTGCAGCTGCAGTTGCCGCAACAATTGCGGTTGTGCGCTTGAACATGTATTTCCTTTCTGAGCAAGCAGAATCTCCACTTGCTATGCACCCGGTGTCGTACCTATGACACGGTGCGCGCAGCCGCTAGACGGCCGCGAAGTTTTGAGGTTTACGTGACGGGGTTCAGGTCGAACCGCAAAGAGTCCTACATCCCGCCGGAACGGCGCGGGCCCTTGTCGACGATTTCCTGAGCGTCGAGGCGAGCCTGCTCGTCGGCCGACTTGGCGTCGATCTGGCGCTTGCGAAGCTTCGAGTACAGGCCCATGTTCTGGCCGAACGATCCGGTGAAGCGGTCGAGGATGACCGCGAGTACAACGATGGACAGGCCGGCCTCGAAGCCGAATCCCACGTCCAACTTGCCAAGCGCCTTCGTGACCTCGCCACCCAGGCCGCCAGCACCGACAAGTCCGGCGATCACGACCATGGAGAGCGCCAGCATGATGATCTGGTTGATGCCGGCCATGATGGACGGCATCGCGAGGGGAAGTTGAATCTGGCGCAGGATGCGACGCGGTGAGGCGCCGAAGGCCTGGCCGGCCTCTACGACCTCCTCGTCAACACCGCGCACGCCGAGTTCGGTGAGGCGCACGCCTGGAGCCATCGCGAAGATAATCGTCGAGACGATTCCTGCTGCCACTCCTACCCCAAACAAGGCAAGTGCCGGAATCAGGTAGACGAACGCGGGCAGGGTCTGAAGAAAGTCGAGTATTGGCTTCAGGGTCTTGGACACCGTGTCGTTACGGGCGGCCCAGATCCCGAGCGGGATCGCAATGATGACGGCGAGGAACGCGGCGACGAGCACCAGCGCGACGGTGTCCATCGCGTTCTCCCACTGGTTGACGCTCAGAATAAAGAGCAATCCAACGACGACTCCGATCGCGAACTTCAGGCCCCGCGCAAACAGCGCGGCCGCGGCAATCGCGAGGATCACGACGAGCGCCGGAGGCGTCGCGAAGATCCAGAGAATTGTGTCGTTGAGCCAGACGAAGAGTGCCTTAAGAGCGTCGAAGAGCCACGCTATGTTTTCTTCGATCCAGTCGAAGAACGAGGCGATCCAAGTGCCTACGGGAAGACGGAAATCCATCAGCGGGCCTCCTTGACAAGAGTGGTCGAGCCTTCGTCGGACGCATCTAGCGCCTTAGTGACCAAGGCGGTCGGAAGCGGGTCGGGGCGTGGAGAGGCGTCGGCGTCCGCGTCGGGCGCGCCGCCCAGCGCCGCGAGCAGGGTGACCCGGGGGATCACCCCGGCGAGGCGGTTGCGTTCGTCGTGCACCGCGAGCGGCAGCGCCGCCTCGATGGACGGAATGAACAGTTCCGCGAGGGCGGTGTCGTGAGCGACTGCGCCGTGGTTGGTCTGTATAGCGGTGGACAGGTCTCGGTTACCGGCGCGGACCAGGTCGAGGACGTCGCGGTCACGCACCCAGCCGACTAGCGTACGGTCGCGCTTGACGACGTACGCCGCGGAGAGCTGCTCATCGCGCATTACGGTGAGCGCGGCGTGGGGGCCGCTGCCGTCGTGGATCACGGCGCGAGGCTTGCGCATGACCGACTCCGCGGTCAGCACGCGTGAACGGTCGACGTCCTGGACGAACTGCTCGACGTACTCGTTGGCCGGGTTGGTAAGGATGTCCTCTGGGGTGCCGATCTGCACAATGCGGCCGTCGCGCATCACAGCGATGCGGTCGCCCAGGTACATGGCCTCGTTGAGGTCGTGCGTGATGAAGACGATGGTCTTGCCGAGGTCCGACTGGAGCTCGAGCAACTGATCCTGCATCTCGCGGCGAATCAGCGGGTCGAGCGCGGAGAACGCCTCGTCCATCAGGAGCACCTCGGTGTCCGTGGCAAGTGCGCGGGCTAGGCCTACGCGCTGCTGCATGCCTCCGGACAGTTCGCTGGGGTACTTCTCTTCCCAGCCGGCGAGGCCGACGATCTGCGTGATCTTGCGGGCCCGGGCCTGACGGTCTGCCTTGTCGAGCCCCTGGATCTCGAGTCCGTACGCGACGTTGTCGATGACGGTGCGGTGGGGAAGGAGTGCGAAGTGCTGGAACACCATCGACACCTTGTGGCGTCGAATCTCGCGCAGCTGAGCGGCGGTCACGCCGGTGATGGACTCGCCGCCGATCTCCACGGTGCCGGACGTCTGGGGGTGCAGGCCGTTGAGCATGCGGATCAGCGTCGACTTGCCGGAGCCGGACAGGCCCATGACCACAAAGATCTCGCCGGTGCGGACCTCGAAGGACGCGTCGATGACGGCAGCGGTGGCGCTGCCAATCTCGTCACGGGTGGCGCCAGCTTCCAACTTGGCCACGGCATCGTCCGCGTGGCGGCCGAATACCTTGTACAAATTCTTAGCGCGCATGGCTACGTTCTCGGTCACGGTTCTTACCTCAGCTCCCGGGTCAAAATCCCGGTGGTGCTCACGGCCTCGGCTTAGCGATGGACTCGCAGCCGTCGGACGGCAATCACGGGCCCCTGGGCGCCACCATCGGGGCGGCTGCCTTCACTAGCCATGCGCGCACATCAAACATGTGGTGCAGCGCGAGGCCTGGGCTTTTCGTTGGCACCCCGATCGCGACTAACGCGGACCTCGAGGCAGCACCCACACGGTAACAAGTCTGAGCGCGATTTGGCAAATCTCAAGTCAAGAAAAGGTCACAGAATGGTAACGGTACCTGGTGCGATTGCCGTGGTTTAGCAGGGGGCTTGGAGGTTGCGCGGCTAGCTTTCGCCCGGCATCCTGATCATGCCCTCTTGGGACGCCGAGGCGATGAGCCGGCCGTCTTCTGAGAAGATCCAGGTCCCGCCGAGTCCGCGGCCGCCCTGTGCGGTAGGGGCGTCCTGGACAAAAAGTAGCCATTCGTCGGCACGCGCTGGGCGGTGCCACCACATGGCGTGGTCCAGGCTCGCAAAGCTCAGGCCCTTGGTCTGCCAGGAGGCGCCGTGGCGACGTAGGAGCGGCTCGAGCATCACCTGGTCGCACCCGAACGCGAGGAGCGCGCGGTGCATGAGGTCGGAGGCGTCGATGTTCTTGCGCAGACGCACCCAGGTGGTCTGGTACTGCTTGGGCCGCCGGTCAGGAGACATCAGGATTGAGCCCTCGACGTGCCGCAGGTCGAACGGGGTGCGCTCGAGCCAGTAGTTCGCAGTGGCGTCGCCCGCGAAGGGCGCCAGCAGGTCGACGCTCGAAGTCACGGTTTCGGGTCCCGGCACCTCGGGCATAGTCACGGCGTGCTCGGGGCCGTCCTGAGGGAGCTGGAACGAGGAGATCATCGACAGGATGGGCTTGCCACCCTGGAAGGCGTGCGTGCGCCGAGCGGAGAATGAGCGGCCGTCGCGAAGGTTCTCGACCTCGAAGCTGATCGGGCGCGAGGCGTCACCGGGGCGCAGGAAGTACCCGTGCATCGAATGCAGGTGACGCTCGTCGTCGACGGTGTGCCCGGCGGCGAGAAGCCCCTGCGCGAGTACCTGCCCGCCATAGACTCGACCGCCCGGCATCGGCAGCGAGTCGCCCTCGAATTCCATGTCGCCCAGCCGCCGCAGGTCCAGCGCGGCTAGCCCGGAGTTGACTGACTGGTCGGCCCAAATGTCCTCGACGTGTTCCATCTCAGTTTCCTTCCGTTGGCGGGGTTGGCTCGAACGTGTTGATGAGCGAGTGCGCGGAACGTTCCAGGTAGTCCATCAGCGTCACGGTGTGAATGGGGGACAGCCCGGAGGTCTCGACCGCGACGCGCATGTGGCTGAGCCAGTGGTCGCGGGCATCGGGGTTGATGTGGAAGGGCTGGTGACGCATGCGCAACCTGGGGTGGCCGCGTTCCTCGGAGTACGTGGTGGGGCCGCCCCAGAACTGCTCGAGGAACATCACGAGCCGGTGCTTCGCACCCGTGAGGTCAGTCTCCGGGTACATGGGCCGCAGCAGCGGGTCGTCGGCGACGCCCGCGTAGAACGTGTCGACGATGCGGACAAACGTGTCGTGCCCGCCCACCGCTTCGTAGAAGCTCTGCTCGGGACTGGTGGGAGGACCGTCTCCTATATTCACGCGTGGGCGCCCTTCTCCGTGGTGTCGTCGCCATCGCTGGACGCCGCCGCGCGCGTGGCGACGTCGTCTCCGATCGCCGTCGCGGCGCTGGTGTCGTACATCATCGCCTGGTCGGGCACCGCGAGGCGCAGGGCTCGACGCGCGAAGATGGCGCGCATCTGCCTGCGGATGGCGCGCTGCACGTCCCACTGGGTGGCGGGGTTGACCTGCACCATGAGACGGAGCATGAAGGCGTTGAACTCGAAGGACTCGATTCCCGGAACTTCTGGTTCGGACAGGATGGCCTCGTCGATTTCCGGGTCCGCGCGCGCCGACGCGACTGCGTCGAGCATCGCCTCGCGGGCCGCGTCGATGTCCGTGTCGTAGCTGAAGCGAATCTCGATCATCACGCGCGACCACAGGCGGGTCATGTTTCCCACGCGCTGGATCTCGCCGTTCGGCACGTACCAAACGGTGCCGTCGATGGACCTCAGGCGGGTGGCGCGAAGTCCGACCTGCTCGACGGTGCCGACGGCCTCGCCAAGGTCCACGATGTCGCCCACCCCGTACTGGTCCTCGAGCAGCATGAAGATGCCTGCTAGAACGTCCTTCACCAGGGACTGCGCTCCAAAACCGAGGGCGACACCGGCGATTCCTGCTGAGGCGATGAGCGGGCCCACGGGAACCCCGAGGACCGTGAGCAGGGAGATGGCGACGATCGCGACCGCGAGGATGGTGACCGCCGAGTTGAGGACGGTGCGAATGGTGCCCGCGCGCTGGCGGCGGCGCTCCGCCTCCAGCCTCGCGTCGGTGGTGTCAATACTGGGCATCTTGATGCGGGCCTTGGCTAGCGCCTTGCGAGCCTTACGGCTCTGCCACGGGGTGCCCTCCTCGATTGACCGCGTGATGCCCTTGATGACCCTGCGCGCGATGAACCACAGAATAAACACCACGATGAGCGTCGCGCCAAAGTTGATGGCGGCGTCAGCGGCGTCGTTCAGGAAGTTCGCGAGTGGGGTGGTGCAGTCGGGGTCCGACTGGGGGCAAGTGGTAAACGGAAGAGGTAGCACCCGTCCAATGTAACTGGCTTCTAGACGCCCCCGAAAGTCCCGCACGGACGTAGTGTCTATTGCATAAGCCCCCAGACCTGGCAGGATTGACCCGTGACCGACACGACAGCCCCTTCCCAGACGCCCTCGTGGGCACTCGTACGGCTGGCACGCAAGTGCGGTGTCTCGGTCGAATACTTCAGTTGGAACGGCGTAAGCAAGCAGTGTTCCGCCGCCGCCATCCAAGCCGCGCTGACGGCCATGGGCGTCGACGCGTCCAGCGACGAGGCCTGTGAGGCGTCCCTCGCGGCACTGGATGATCTCCCGTGGCGTCGGTTGGTCCCTCCCGTCACGGTGCTCAGAGCCGGCGAGAGCCACGACTTGCCGATCTACGTGCGTCACGGCGACCCGGCCGCGGCCTCGCTCCACCTCGAGGCGGGCGACGCGCACCAACTCGTGCAGCTGGACCGCGTGGTGGAGCCCCGCACGGTGGACGGCGTCCTAGTAGGGCAGGCGACGTTCCGCGTCCCCGCTGACCTGCCGCTCGGGTGGCACCAGGTCGAGGCGACGACGAACGGACGCAGGGGCCGCGGATACATCGTCGTCACCCCCAACCGGCTCGAGGTCCCGGCCGAGATTCGCAAGAACCGTCCCTGGGGCCTGACAACCCAGCTGTATTCGATCCGCTCGGAGCAGTCGTGGGGACTGGGCGACTTCGCCGACCTCGCGGACCTCTGCGCGCTTGGGAAGATGCGCGGAGGGGCAGACTTCGTCCTGGTCAACCCGCTTCACGCGGGCGAGCCGGTGACGCCGCTCGAGCCCTCCCCGTACCTGCCCACCTCGCGCAGATTCATCTCCCCGCTCTACATCCGGGTGGAGGACATCGCCGAGGTCGCCTACCTGCCCTCGCAGCGACGAGCGCTCATCGAGTGGGAATCCGAGCGCCCCCGCCGGGTCAACGCGACCGACGATTCCCTTGACCGCGACGCGGTGTGGCGCGCCAAGTCTGCGGCCCTGGAGCAGCTCTACATGGAACCGCGCTCGGCCGGGCGCGAGGCCCAGTTCGAGGCGTTCTGCCTGCGTGAGGGCCGCTCGCTCGAGGACTTCGCGACGTGGTGCGCGATCGCCGAGGCGCACAAGGGACTGCCTTGGCCGACCGAGTTCGCGAATCCCGCCTCGCCGGCGGTGGGCGCCTGGCGCGACGAGAACGAAGACCGGGTTCTGTACTACGCGTGGCTGCAGTGGGTGGCGGACGAGCAGCTTGCTCGCGCGCACGACGCGGCGCTCGCCGCAGGCATGAGCATCGGGGTGATGGCGGACCTCGCCGTGGGCGTTCACCCGGAGGGTGCGGACGCCTGGGCGTTCCAGCGCGTACTCGCGCAGGGCATCGGCGTGGGGGCGCCGCCCGACATGTACAACCAGCTGGGCCAGGACTGGTCGCAGCCCCCGTGGCAGCCGCGCGCGCTCGAGGCCGCGGCGTACATTCCCTTCCGCGACCTACTGCGCGCGGCGATGCGCAACGTGGGCGCGCTGCGCATCGATCACGTGCTGGGTCTGTTCCGGCAGTGGTGGGTGCCCACCGGCCACGGTGCCGCTGACGGCGTCTATGTTCGCTTCGACCACGACATCCTGGTGGGCATTCTGGCCCTCGAGGCGCATCGCGCGGGAGTCATGGTCATTGGCGAGGACCTGGGAACGGTTGAGCCGTACGTGCGCGAGGTGCTCGCCGACCGCGGCATCCTGGGCACGGCTATCGTCTGGTTCGAGCAGGAGCCGGACGGGTCGCCGCGCGCCCCCGAGGACTATCGCACCGACGTACTCGCGTCTGTCACGACGCACGACCTGCCGCCCACCGTCGCGTACCTGAACGGCGATCACGTCGCGCTGCGCGAGAAGCTGGGCCTGCTCGAGGGAGACCCCGATGACGCCCGCGCGGAGGCTAGAGAAGAGCGCGACCGCATGATCAAGCTCTTGCGCGACCGCGAGTGGGTGATCGAGGACTACAACGACGAGGACCTGGTCGCCGGGCTGAATATTCTGGCCCTGAACACGCCGGCGCTACTGACGGGAGTCGCGGTCACCGACCTAGTTGGCGAGCGACGCACGCAGAACCAGCCGGGCACTCACCGCGAGTATCCCAACTGGCAGATCCCACTTTGCGACGCCAACGGGGTTCCGGTTCTACTCGATAACCTGTTTGAACTGCCGCGCGCACAACGCCTGCTGAAGGCCGTTCGGCGGGCCCGCGACTAGTCGGCTCTGCTTGCTTGCCAGCTCGCTGAGCCTGCCTGCGCCACGCCCGCGGCACTCGTCCACTAGGGGTTCCTAGATGAGCGTGACGCGCACCTGGCGGCCTTAAGCGCAACGACACCGGAACGAGTCGGCGATCGCTGCCCCGGAGGCTTGATTTCGGTGCGCCGAAACTGTATGTTTTCGGTATGCCGAAAACTAACTCCATTGTCCGGGCCGCATCGCTTTGTGCGGTCGCCATCGTTTCCGCGTACGGGGTCGCCGGTTGCGCCCCGTCCGACGCCTCGGCGGCGAAGCATGGCGTCGACGGCGGGGAGCGCCCCGTCGTACTGACCACATTCACCGTGCTCGCGGATATTGCGCAGAACGTCGCGGGCGATCATCTCACCGTGGAATCCATCACCAAAGTGGGCGCCGAGATCCATGGGTACGAGCCCACGCCTGGAGACATCCGCAAGGCGACGGATGCCGATCTGATCCTTGATAACGGGCTCAATCTGGAACTTTGGTTCGAGCAGTTCGTGGCGCCCCTGGACGTTCCGCACGTCGTCGTTACCGAGGGTGTGGAAGTCATGGACATTACCGGCGACACCTACGCGGGAAAGCCCAATCCCCACGCGTGGATGAGTCCCCTCAACGTGCAGGTCTACGTGGACAACATGATCGACGCGTTCAGCGAGTTGGACCCCGAGCACGCGAGCGACTACGAGGCTAACGGGAAGGACTATCAGGACCAACTCCAGGTGATTCAGGACGACCTCGTCGCGGACCTTTCGCGCCTGCCAGCAGACCACCGGGCGCTCGTGACCTGCGAGGGGGCGTTCACCTACCTCGCCAGGGACGCCGGCCTCACCGAGTCCTACATTTGGGCCGTCAACGCAGAGCAGCAGGCGACTCCCCAGCAGATCATCGCCGCCATCGAGTTCGTGTCCCAGAGCGAAGTCCCGGCCGTCTTCTGCGAGTCGACCGTTTCGGACAAGCCGATGCGCCAGGTAGTGGAGGCCACGGACACCACGTTCGGAGGAACCCTCTACGTGGACTCGCTCTCCGAGGCCGACGGTCCCGTGCCCACCTACCTCGATCTGATTCGTCACGACGCGGACCTCATAGTCGCCGGTCTCGCGGGCGCCACGCAATGACCGCGGGGATATCGGTCGCCGACGTCACGGTGAAGTATGGCGACGTGCTCGCCCTCGACGGAGTTTCCCTGAACGTCGCGCCGGGCGGCATTACTGGCCTGATCGGCATGAACGGGGCGGGCAAGTCCACCCTGTTCAAGGCGATTACTGGAATGGTGAAGCCCGTCAAAGGCAGAGTCCTGATAGATGGCGAGGACCCGGCCGTGGCGCGCAAGAGTGGCTCGCTGAGCTACGTGCCCCAAAGCGAGGCGGTCGACTGGGCCTTTCCCGTGTCCGTGCGGGACGTGGTCATGATGGGAAGGTACGGGCGCCAGGGACTGACTCGTCGGCCCCGGGCAGCGGACCGGCTCGCCGTCGCAAATGCCTTGGAACGCGTTGACTTGAGTGGCTTCGCGGACCGGCAGATCGGGCAACTCTCGGGAGGCCAGAAGAAGCGGGCCTTCGTGGCGCGGGGTATCGCACAGGGCGCCAACATCATGCTGCTGGACGAACCCTTCGCAGGAGTGGACAAGCCCTCCGAGGCGACTATCATCGCCCTCTTGCGGGAACTTGCTGCCAACGGCTGCACCATCTTGGTGTCGACCCACGATCTCCACGCGCTCCCATCCCTCGCGGAGGAAGCGGTGCTGCTCCTGCACCGCGTGGTGTTCCAGGGTCCGGTGGACCAGGCCCTGCAGCCGCACATGCTCGCGCGCGCCTTCGGCTTGGACGTCGCTGGATCGGAACTGATCCAGTGAGCCTCATCGACATCTTGGTGGAGCCCTTGCAGTATGACTTCATGGTGCGGGCGATTGCGACGACCGTGTTGGCGGCCGTGGTCTGCGCGGTGTTGTCCTGTTGGCTGGTGCTGGTGGGCTGGTCCCTCATGGGAGACGCGGTCTCTCACGCAGTGCTGCCCGGAGTCGTGCTGGCGTACATCGTAGGGGCGCCTTTCGCGATCGGGGCGTTGATCTTCGGCTTCCTGGCGGTGGTGCTGATTGGCGTAGTCCGTGGCACCAGTCGAGTTAAGGAGGACGCCGCCATCGGCATTGTGTTCAGCACTCTGTTCGCGCTGGGCCTGGTGCTGATCTCGGTGACCCCGAGCCAAACTGACCTCAACCACATCATTTTTGGCAACATTCTCGGAGTCTCCACCGGCGACATGATCCAGGTCGCGGGGCTGGCGTTCCTCGCTTTTGGGGTCCTTGTCATTAAGCGCCGCGACCTCACGCTCTTCGCCTTTGACCCCACTCACGCCTTCGCGATCGGGCTGTCGCCGCGCTTCCTCAGCGGACTGCTGTTGGGGGTGCTGGCGGTGACGGCTGTGGTCGCGTTGCAGGTAGTAGGCGTGATCCTGGTGGTCGCCCTGCTGATCATCCCGGGGGCGACCGCGTACCTGCTGACGGATCGGTTCGGCCGAATGCTCATCATCGCCCCCACCATGTCTGCGGTATCGTCGATCGCGGGCATCTACCTGAGTTACTGGATTGATGCCTCGTCGGGCGGCCTCGTGGTGGTCGTGCAAGGCGCTGTCTTTGCATTGGTCTACCTGTTCAGCCCGCGCCATGGGGTGATCGGCCGCCGGATGTCGCAACGCAGAAGGGACCGGCTCGCGGTGCCTGCATGAGGGGGCTCATCATGGAAAGTCGCGTCATCGAAAACTACCTCAAGGTGGTCTTCAATTCGGGCGAGTGGTCAGACAAGCCAGTGACGACCGGCGCCCTCGCCACAAAGCTTGGCCTCGCGCCATCGTCCGTGTCCGAAGCCGTACGCAAGCTCTCGGACAGGGGATTGCTGTCACACGCGCCTTACGGCGCCATCACCCTCACAGCGCAGGGCCAGCAGCTGGCGCTCACCGTCATCCGCAAGCATCGCCTGATTGAGACCTTCTTGGTGGACTACCTGGGCTACGGCTGGGATGAGGTCCACGACGAGGCTGAGGTGCTCGAGCACGCGGTGTCGGACCTGTTCGTGGACCGGCTCGACCAGAAGCTGGGCAACCCGACCGTTGACCCGCACGGTGATCCGATTCCGCGTTCAAACGGCACGCTAGCCGAGCTCTCGCTGACGCCGCTGGGCGAGATTGAGTTGGGGACGCGCGTGCGCATCGAGCGAGTCCACGACGACGACCCCGCGCTGCTACGCAAACTCGATCAATACGGCATCACCATCGGCACCGAGGTCGTGGTCGCCGCACGGCACGCGGCCGATGTCGTGGTCGCCCTGGAACTGGGGGGCGCCAAGGCAACCCTGCCCGAGCCCGCGCCCCACGCAATCCGCGTCACCGTGGTTTAGCCGACGAGAGTGCCGCTCGACCCTCTTTACGTGATTGACGCGTTGCATAATTAGCCCTAGTATTCGGTAAGGCTTACCTAACAAAGGGGTGGGCCGTGGCCGTGGGTGCAGTCGCCTCTAGTGGCACCGCCTACCGCCGACCACAGTCTTTCTTGAATGGAGAATATCTATGCGCACTGCCCGCGTATTGGCCGCGTCGTGCGCGGTCGCCGCCATGACCATGCTCACGGCCTGCAGCGGCTCGACGGACGACTCAACGGCGACGCCCGACGCATCATCTACCTCGTCGGCCCCCACCGCCTCCGCGACGGCCACAGCCGAGGTCACCACCATTGAGCACGCCTTCGGCACCACGACCATCGAGGGTGTTCCCGAGCGCGTGGCCACGGTCAGCTGGGCCAACCAAGAGGTGCCTCTCGCGCTCGGTGTAGTGCCTGTGGGAATGCAGGCGGTGACGTTTGGTGACGACGACGGCAACGGGATGCTCCCGTGGGTGGAGGAGCGGCTCGCGGAGCTGGGCGCCGAGGCCCCTGTGCTTTTTGACGAAACAGACGGAATCGACTTCGAGGCAGTCGCGGACACCAATCCCGATGTGATCCTGGCGGCCTACTCCGGCCTGACCCAGGAGGACTACAACACCTTGAGCGAGATCGCTCCCACTGTCGCTTACCCCGAGGGCCCGTGGGTGACCTCGTGGAGCGACATGATCCTGTCCAACGCCGCAGGTATGGGCATGCTTGCCGAGGGGGAGGAGCTTGTCGCGGATCTTCAGCAAGAGATCACCGACACCGTTGCCGCTCACCCCGGCCTCGAGGGCAAGAGCACCATGTTTCTGACCCACGTCGACACCGCGGACCTGAGCACGGTGAAGTTCTACACGAGCAATGACACCCGGGCAGCCTTCCTTGGTGAACTGGGAATGAGCGAGCCAGCGAGCGTGGCCGAAGCATCGGCGACGGGTGAATTCTCCGGCAGCATCAGCGCCGAGCAGGTCGACCAGTTTGACGACGTAGACATCATCGTCACGTACGGAGACCAGGAACTCGTAGAAACGCTCAAGGCTGACCCGCTGCTCTCGCAGATGCCCGCCGTTGAGAACGATGCCGTGGTGTTCCTTAATGGCAGTGGCCCCATGGGTACGGCGGCGAACCCCACGCCGCTGTCCATCTCCTGGGTGCTCGATGACTACCTGACCCTGTTGGCTGAGGCCGCGAGCAAGTCGTAGTGACAGCAGTAACCACCAAGCCGCTGTCGGGCGTCGCCATTGTGCGGCGCCCGACGCGCGTGCGTCTGGCGTGGCTCGCCCTCGCATTCGGCGTGCTAGTCGTACTCATCCTTTTGTCGATCTCCGTTGGCGCGCGCGGGGTGTCCCTGGAGGACATGATCGCGGGACTCCAGGGCCAGGCAGACAATCTCGGCCAGGCAGCGGTCCTCAAGCGCGTACCGCGCACCTTGCTGGCCCTGATTGTGGGCGCTGCGCTCGCGGTCTCCGGCACGATGATGCAGGGGGTGACCCGCAATCCACTCGCGGACCCCGGAATCCTGGGAGTCAACGCCGGGGCATCGCTGGCGGTAGTCGTGGGCATCGCATTTTTTGGTCTGTGGACCGCGAGCGGGTTTATTTGGATAGCAATCATGGGCGCCACAGTTGCCGCCATCTTTGTGTACCTGGTGGGCGCGCTCGGCCGGGGCGGGGCTACGCCGCTGAAACTCGCGCTGGCTGGCGCCGCAACCGCGGTGGCGCTGGGAGCCTTTGTGAGCGCGATTGTACTGCCGCGCAACGACATCGCCGGTTCTGTTCGGTCCTGGCAGGTGGGCGGCGTCGGTGGCGCGAGTTTCGACACTATTGGCGCGGTCTTGCCGTTCCTTACCGTGGGACTCATCGTCAGTTGGCTCAGCGCACGCCGACTCAACAATCTGGCCCTCGGAGACGACGTCGCCACCGGGCTTGGTGAGCGAGTGGCGGTGGCGCGAGCCAGCGCAGCGGTCGGTGCGGTGTTGCTTTGTGGGGCGGCGACCGCCGTTGCCGGGCCCATTGCCTTTGTTGGCCTCGTCGTTCCTCACGTCTGCCGGTTGCTAGTGGGGGTCGATCACCGCTGGCTCGTGCCATTCGGTGCGGTTGTTGGCGCCGCGCTGGTGATTGCAGCGGACGTAGTGGGACGAGTTATCGCACGGCCGGGCGAGATCGAGGTGGGCATCATCACCGCGCTGATTGGTGCTCCGGTCTTTATCCACATCGTCCGCCGTCAAAAGGTGCGTGAACTATGAGCGTCCCCACCGGGCGCCGCGCCGCGGTAGCCGCCGGGCGTGAGCCTGGCTCTGCTCGCCGCACCGCCGCGGGCGCTGGGTTGTCCGCGGGGCGTCGCCGCCGCGGCCGCCGCCGGATCATCGTGATAGCCGCGCTGTCCGTCGCTATCGCGGCCGTGTTTGCCGCGCTACTCATGTTCGGGCACACGTTTTACGGGCCAGGTGAGGTGTGGCGAGTTGTCCTCGGTCAAGACGTTGACGGGGCCTCGTTCACCGTAGGCACCCTGCGTCTGCCGCGCGCTGTTCTCGGAGTGCTCGCTGGGCTCAGTTTTGGGATGGCCGGCGTCGCGTTTCAGACGATGCTGCGCAATCCGCTTGCCAGTCCGGACATCATTGGCATCAGCGCCGGCGCCAGTGCCGCCGCAGCGTTCGCAATCATCGTCTTGGGGCTCAGTGGCTCTCAAGTGTCGGTCTTTGCCATTGTCGCGGGGCTAGCCATCGCGATGCTGATCTACCTGCTGTCGTACAAATCTGGGGTGCTGGGTACGCGACTGATCCTGATCGGCATCGGCATCGCGGCCATGCTCGAGAGCGTCATCGCGTACCTATTGAGCCGCGCGGGCGAGTGGGACCTGCAAGAGGCGATGCGATGGCTTTCGGGAAGCCTCAACGGAGCGCGCTGGGAGGACATTTTGCCCCTCGCGATCGCGTTGTTGGTGCTGACGCCGTTGCTCCTCGGGCAGGCGCGCAATCTAGCTATCTTGCAACTTGGTGACGACGCGGCATCGGCGCTGGGCGTGAGGGTCAACCTCAGTCGGGTTGTCATCGTGGTCTCCGCCGTGGGACTGATCTCCTTCGCCACGGCGGCCGCCGGGCCAATTGCGTTCGTCGCATTCCTGTCGGGACCCATTGCCGCGCGCATGGTGGGTCCACACGGGTCGTTGCTGATTCCCGCCGCGCTTACCGGCGCGCTGCTCGTGCTGGTCGCCGACTTCTGTGGGCAGTGGCTGCTGGGCACACGCTATCCCGTCGGAGTGGTGACGGGCGCGCTAGGTGCGCCGTTCTTGCTCTACCTCATCATCAGTTCCAACCGAAAGGGCGGGTCGCTATGACGTCCTCACACACCCTAGAAGCCAACCAACTCTCGCTGGGCTACGGCGACCGGCTGGTGGTCGACAACCTCAGCCTTGAGATTCCGCCGGGCAAGATCACCGCCATCGTGGGAGCCAACGCGTGCGGTAAGTCCACCCTGCTGCGCTCCATGACGCGGCTCTTGTCCCCACGTTCTGGCCACGTTCTATTGGACGGCAAGAGTGTCCATAGAATGCCGGCCAAGGAGCTTGCTCGTGAGATGGGCTTGCTCCCGCAATCGCCTATTGCGCCCGAGGGAATCACGGTCGCGGACTTGGTGGGTCGCGGGCGGCACCCGCACCAGCGCGTCATGTCGCGGTGGACCCGGCAGGACGACGAGGCCGTGGCCGCGGCACTTGAGGCAACCGAAACCTTGGAGCTAGCTGAGCGCGCCGTCGACGAGTTGTCCGGCGGCCAGCGGCAGCGCGCCTGGATCGCGATGGCGCTCGCGCAGGAAACAGACGTGCTGCTCCTCGACGAGCCCACCACGTTTCTGGACGTGGCTCACCAGGTCGAGGTGCTCGACCTCCTCACGGATTTGAACCGCGAGCGCGGCACCACCATCGTGATGGTGCTGCACGACCTGAACCTTGCCGCGCGCTACGCGGACCACCTGGTGGCGATGGTGGATGGCGGCGTTCACGCCGTCGGAACGCCCGGGGCTGTCTTTACGGTCGACATGGTGCGGGCGGTCTTCGGTCTAGAGAGTGCCGTGATCGAGGACCCTACATCGGGCACTCCGCTGATGCTTCCCCGCGGCCGCTATCACGCAGAGCGTTGGTTGCAGGGCTGAGAAGCCGCCTTCCATTGACCGCAAACACAGTGAGCGGCCCGCGACGTATGTTCGCGGACCGCTACGTGGGCGGGGCAAGGAGCGGGGCTACGCCCGTTGCGCCGCCTCGGCCCGGAGTGCCTCGAACCGGCCCTCGGTCACAATCTTGACTAGGACCGTGGGGGCGTCTGCATTCGCGGTGAGCCAAGCATCCAGCGACTCCACGAACCCGGGCACGCGGCCGGCGGCCCAGTGCGGGAACGCGTAGGTCGCGACGCGCATCGCCATAAACGAGTCCAGCGACTCGTACGTGGCCCTCAACTGATCCAGGATCGTCTCGGCGAGCGGAGCGAGCATCGCGGGGTCGTTGACCCGCGAGATGCCCAGCGCGACCTCGTAGGCCTGCGAGTTGGGCAGCGGTGCCGCTGCGGGGGAGGCGAGTCGCTCCCACGCGCGCGTCTTGGCTTCGAGGTTCCCGATGCTCGCGCGGGCACCGGCGCCGCGACGCGCTCCGGCGGACGTCGAGTCCTGCGCCAGCCGCGCGTCAATGTCTGCGTCGTCGACGCGGCCCACGCGGGCGAGCCCGGAGACCAGCGACCACTCCAGGTCGGCGTCGATCGGCAGCTCTGCCAGGGTCTGGGTGCCGCTCAGGAGTGCCGCGAGGGTGTCCGCCTGCGCGTCCGATGCGGCCAGCGCGGCGAACAGTTCCAGCGCCTGGAGCTGCAGGTCGGATCCGGACTCGGCGTCTGACAGCACCTGCCAGACCTGGTCGGCGGTGGCGATGGCGAGCGACAGGGTGGAGTCGGGTGCCGCGTAGAGCCCTACGGCCGTGATGACGTTCGCGCAGTGCGACGCGCGCACCTGCGAGTGGTCGATCACGGGCAACGCGGCGACGACTGCGTCGATGTACTTCGCGGGCGTCAGCGCGCCGTCGCGGCACATGTGCCACAGCGAGTCGAGCACGACGGACTGGAGCATCGGGTCGTCGATGTCGCCCACCTGTTCTGAGACGGTCTCGAGCGAGGCCTGGTCCAGGTGCATTTTCGCGTAGGTGAGGTCGCGGTCGTTGACCACGAGCAGGTCGGGGCGCTGCTGGCCGATGAGCTCGGGCACCTCGGTGACCTCGCCCTCCGTGGACACCTGCACGCGGAACACGGGCATGAATTCGATGCCGCGCCACGAGTAGCCGCCCACCTCGAGCTGGTGCGGGCGCTGGGTGGGGTACTCCGCCGGGGCGTCCTCGCGCACCGCGAGGCGGGTGATGGCGCCGGCCTCGTCGGTCGCGACCTCGGCGACCAGTGTGGTCACGCCGGCCGTCTCGAGCCACGCCTGCGACCAGTCGCTTAGGTCCCTGCCCGATGCGGCCTCGAGTTCCGCGAACAGATCGCCGAGCGTGGCGTTGGCGTGGTGGTGGGCGCGGATGTACGCCGCGACGCCCGCAAAGAACGTCGAGTAGCCCAGAGTCAGAGCGAGCTGCTTGAGGGCGGAGGCGCCCTTCGCGTAGGTGATCATGTCGAACGTCCCGGCCACCGCCTCGACGCTGGCAATGTTGCCGAGCACGGGGTGCGTGCTGGGGCGCTGGTCCTGCACGTAGGCCACGGACTTGCGAGACGAGCCGAAGCCCACCCAGGCGTCGACCCACTCGGTGGTCTCGATGCACGCGTAGGTCGACACGAACTCGGCGAACGACTCGTTGAGCCACAGGTCGTCCCACCACTGCATGGTCACCAGGTTGCCGAACCACATGTGCGCGAGCTCGTGCAGCACCACGTTGGAGCGGGCCTCGTGGTCCGCGTTGGAGACCCGGGAGTGGAACAGGTACTTGTCCTCGGAGATGGTCACGCAGCCCACGTTCTCCATGGCGCCCCAGTTGTATTCGGGCACGTAGATCTGGTCGTAGCTGTCGTAGGGGTACTCGGTCTCGAAGATGTCCTCGTACAGCGTGAAGCCGCGCTGCGTGTCCGCGAAGATGTCCTCGGCGGCGAAGTGCTCGCGTAGCTGCGGGCGACCGTAGAGTCGCGCCGGGACGGGACCCTTCTTGGACTGGATGGTGGTTTCCTCGTACACGTACGGGCCGGCGTGGATGCCCGCCACGTAGCAGGGGATGGGGACGGTGGCGGCGAACTCCCAGCGCTGGACCCCGTGCTCGGTTCCCGCGACCGGGGCGGAGCCCTCGGCGGCGGTCGGCTCGGGCGCGACGGAGTTGGACAGTGCCAGCCAGTGCGCGGGGGCCAGTACGGAGGTGGTGAAGACGCCCTTGATGTCCGGCTGGTCGAACGCGGCGAACGCGCGCCGCGCGTCGTCGATGGCGAACTGCGAGTACAGGTACGCCTCGCCATCCTCGGGGTCCACGAACCGGTGGATGCCCTGCCCGGAGGTGCTGTACTTGCACTCCGCGTCAACCTCGAGCACGTTGGCCTCGAGTAGCCCGGACAGCGCGATGCGGTCGTCGCGGTGCACTGCCAGGATGTCGAGGGCCTGGCCGTTGAGCACGATGCTGTGGACGTGCGGGGACACCAGCTCTACAAAGGTGTCGGAGCCGGCCGTCGCATCGAACCGCAGCGTGGTGCGGGAGCGGAACGTGGGGCTGTGCCCCGCGCCGGTGAAGTCGAAGTCCAGCGCGTAGGTGGCGTGGGAAACTAGCTGAGCCCGGGTGCGGGCCTCGTCCTTGGTGAGCGTGATAGGCATGCGTCAATTCTCGCACCGTGGGCGGGGGTTCGTCGCCCACGGTTCTCGCGCGCCGAAGGACGGCTCCTAGGCGGGGCCGTTGCTGCCCGCCGAGGACCGCCCAAAGTCGAGCGCGAGCCCGCCCGCGAGCACCCCGACGGCTACCAGGCGAATCGCGGACACGTCGTACTGGCCCGTCGAGTAGGGGGTGACAGTAGGGGCATCGAGTCCGCCCGCCCAGCCGGGCAGGGGATGGCCGGCGTCCTCGGCCGGGTCCGGCGCGTTCTGCGCGTTGACGACCAGGGATAGCACCCCGGACTCGCCGAATAGGAAGTCAAGTGATGAGCCCAGCATCGTCACAATGCTTGCGGAGAGTGCTTGAAGGTCACTCAGGAGTCCCGTCACGATCGGGGTGGCGACCGAGTCGATCGCTGGCTGCAGTGTGCCGTAGATGGCGTCGCCCAACGGTCCGGGTAAGTCATTCACGATCGCCGTGACGAGAGCTCCGACGAGAGCGCAGGCGGAGGGGAGTAACGTGCAAACGATGCCGGCGGGGGTGAAGACGGCGGTGACCGGCGCTGAACCGTTCTCGAGCGCTTCAAGTGAGGCGTCGACGCCTAAGGAGATGCTGCCGAGGTCCGTACCGACAACCGGTACTTTGACCCCGATGTTCGTCATGAGCGTCACGTGCACCGCGGCGAGAGCCGCATCGATCGCGGCGACAACGTTGTCGACCCAGTCGGACAGCGCACTCGCGACCGCGGCTGAAAGCGCGTTGATCACGGTGTCATTCAGTAGCAATTGTGTGTTTGGGGCCTGGTTGTTGAGTCCTTCTACTGAGTCAAAAAGCGCCGCAGTGTCGATGATCGCGACGCCCGTGCCGAGGTCTAGAGTGACGATCCCGTCAGAATCTTGGATGGTGCCGACAAGTAGCTCGCGGGCGTCCGTGAGGTCCAGATCTAACATGAGGGTTGTAGAGATGGTGCCGAGTCCTACTCCGGTAGCGACACCGCCAACAACAACTCCGATGGCGCTTGACAGTGACGACAGCAAGCCGGCATCTCCAGCCAGGGCCTCGACGGTGGTCTCGAGCCCGTTCAACGCGGTGTCGCCGGTGGTGACGAGGTCGCCGATCAGCGCCGACTCGAGCTCGGTGCGCAACCCCGCGATGTAGTAGTCGCGGTCTAGAGCGGAATACACGTCGCCGCTCCAGTCGGCGGCGCAGCCGTCGAGCTCGGTGGAGGAAGCCACAGCCCCCACGTCGACGCGCACGTCCGCGAGGTTCGCGATGCCGCCGCCTAGGCCGGTACCCATCACGGAGTCCAGCACCTGCCCGAGTTCGAGCGTGGCGAACGTGGGCATTCCCGGTCCAGGGGGGATGGCCGAGAGGTCAATAGCGCCCGAGTCGTTCACCACGCCGGAGGCTCCGGCGGACGTGCCGTCTGCGCTGGCGTTCGCGTATTGATTCAGGAGCCCGACATCGGCGCCCAATGGCAGCACGAGTGCGCCGCCAAGATCCACGTTGATGGCGCCCAGCGCGGAGACGCTCAGCGGGTTTGCGTAGGTGTCGGAGCCGAGAGTGCTCGACGACGCCGGGGCGACGCTTGACGAGGTGCCGTCGTTCGTGGCGGTGACGCCGTCGAGCGCGACGATGCCGTCGAGGTCGACGCTCAACAGGTCGCCGGACAGCAGCTTGCCGGCGCCACGCGTCTCATGGGCGGCGGGGGAAGCGCAGTCGATGGTGGAGAACGCGGCGTAGTCCCACTCTTCGTCGCGCCAAGACGCGTTAGTGACCGTCACGGTGGCGAACATCGCGACGATGAGCGCTCCCACGACTGCCGCGCCGGCGGCGGCGCGGTGCGGACGCTTAATCCTAGGGAGTCTCATGGGGATTCCCCCTCAGTCACGGCCGGAGTGGAAGTACGCGAACGGCCCGCACGCAGGGTCGCGCCCAGACCGAGCGCGCCGCCTGCCAACAAGACCAGGGTGAGGGCGTCTAGTCCGGTCGACGCCAGCCCCGGAGGGCTTGCGGGCAAGGGCAAGGGCGTGGGGGAGGGCGAGGGGGTGACGGCGGGCTCACCGGGCTCAGTCGGAGTGGGCGAGGACGAGGGATCGGGGGTGGGTAGCGGCGCCGCGTCGTCGTACTCGGCGACAAACGCGAACCCAAACTCGCCGCTCTGGCCCATCAGCGAGGTGTCGTTGGTCGTGCCCGGGCCGTCGTCGATCCAGACGGTCGCAAGCACGAAGGCGAACTCGGCGTCGCTGATGCTTCCCAAGTTCAGCGGAGTCCCCGTCGTCACCGCATCGAACATCGGAGTCATCGGCCCCAGGCTGGGATCCGACGCCGGAACGGGTCCGATGACGTGAGTGAGGGTGGCGGGGCAGGTGGCGGGGGAGACAGCCGTGTCCCACTCCAGGGAGCACATCTGCACGATGATCTGGAGGGCGTCTGCGTGGGACACCAGTACGCCTTCGCGGGCAAAGTACATGGTCAACTGCGAAGAGTCCTGGGTGAGCGAGGCGCGGATCTGCCACTCGTTGACTGCGCCAGGGGTGAGGTCAAGGGACTGCATCGGGTAGGGGTCGGAGTAGAGCTCGAGCAGGCCGACCTGGCCGTTGTCGGGCACGTCGACCCAGGCCGCCCACGCGGTCTCGGCGCCGAGCGTGAGGCCCGCGCCCAGGCACAACACCGAGAACGTGCCGGCGACGGCTCGTAATAGGCGTGTGCTGCGGGCGGGCTTAGGCATCGGCGTGCACGTGCTCCTTCGACTCTTGTTTGGGTGACTTTTCTGTTTCGCGGGCGGGCCAGAATCCCCAGGTCACGATCCCTGCGAGCAGCAGGGTCGTGGCCGCCAGCATCGGCGGCTGGCGCAACTGCACGAGCGCGGTCCCGACGCCGGGAGCGGAGGCCACTACGCGCATCGCCTCCGTGACCTCGTAAGGGGCGCGGTCGTCAATGTCGTTGGCGTCGCCGCGCATCGTCACCAGGCGACCCTCGGGGTTGCCTGGATCGGGTTCAATGCCGACCACCCGGTGGGTGATGGGCAACTTGCCGTCGCCGCGGTCGACGGTGAGGACGTCGCCCACCTCGATCTGCGCCGCGCTCACGGGCACCGCTATCGCGGCGGCGCCCGTGGGCATGGAGGGAGACATGGAGCCCGTGCGAAACACGATCAGCGTGAAGCCAAAGAAGATCGACAAAGCCAGCCAGGTGATGGCGAGCAGGCCAATCACGCCGGCGATGCCCACGACGATGTCTTTCACTGTGCGGCCCATGGCGAGCGACTGGTTGCTGGTGGCTTACGGCTCGGTAGAGGTAGCGTCGAACAACCAGGCGGGGGCGACGGACAGCCCTTGGAGGTCGTTGATGCTTGGAGTCGGACCGGTCAACGTAGTCGGCATCGTGATCCGGAAGCAGTAATGCGCGACATTCGCCCCCGCGGCAAGCAGTGCCTGCGTGTTGGCGGCTGCCGGGCCGGAACTGAGCCCTGACCCGCTGAATTGACCAGTGAAGTCGTCGAATTCGTCTTCGTCGCACGCGGGTGGATTCACGCCGTCGAGGAGAACTTCGTAGCCGACTGCCAACTCGAGGTTGTCCCACAGGTAATTGTTGGGGTCAAGCGCGACCAGATCATCGGCGATAGCCGCATCGACCGCAGCGTTCAGGTGAAGCGTTCCCGCAAGGGAGTCCGCAGTGCTTCGCAGCGCCACGGGCGCGTAGACCACCTGGCTGGGAGTCATCGCCAGGGCGTCGAACCCGAGGGTGCCTCCGGGGTTGTCCTCCTGGTTGGAGAACGAGGTATCGAGGCCGTCGAAAGGGAAGGAGGTGTTCTGCTCTACCTCAAACACACTCGTGGACACGCCGGGCCCGCCCGTGCCGTCGCCCGCGAACACCCACTCGGTGTCTGTCCAGGCCGCGAGCGTGAATGCCCCGCCAACGCCCAGGATGGCGCCTCCAGCCAGTATCGCCATGACCTTGTTGCGCTTTGCCTGTTCCATGTCCGCCCCTTGAATGTCAAAGGCGACTCGTGGTCGGGTCGCCTCGTTTTAACGTAGGGCACGCGTTGCTTCAGTCAGTAGGTGGTGTTGGGTATGCCACTCGGTGTGCGGAAGAAGTTAAAGGAGAAACAAAATGCCTGGTGTTTGCCATGAACTTCGCGGCGCTGGCGCTGCGCCGGGTCGAAACGATACGGATTCCGGCCCGAGCTAGCCGTTGGACATGGTGACGAAAGCGATCCCCAGGAAGGCCACCGCGACCACGGCGACCAGGATCCACATGATCATGTTGATGCGCCGCGACCTAGCCGACTGGGGCGCCGGTTCGCTCTGCGGAGGCGTAGAGCCGTCGCCGTCGAGTTCCGCCATCAGGCGTCCTTCGCCTGTGCCTGGAGGGCGCGGCGCACTCCGTCGCGGCCCTCGATGATCATCCGCTTGAGCGCGTCGTGGGCGTCGGCGTTCTCCGCGAGCCACGTATCCGCCTTGTCCTGCAGGTCCGGCACGCGCCCGGCGAGCTGAGCCGGGTAGAGGCCCTCAATGAGGTTGGCCGCCATCTCGTTGGTCTTGTCGTTGTAAATGCGTCGGACCGAGGCGAAGTAGTCGTCGACGAAGGGCTCGAGTAGGGCCGTGTCGTGAACGTGGCCGAAGCCGCCGGTCGCGGACGACTGCAGAGCGTTGGTGAGGTCCTTCTCTGCGTTGACGAGGAGGTCCCACGCGGCACGCTTGGCTTTCGCAGTGGGGATCGCGGCGCGTGCCAGCGCACCGCGGCGCTCGCCGGACGCGGTCGCGTCCTTCGACAGCTGCAACTCGATCGCGACCTCGGCGCAACGGCCACCGGCGACGAGCGAAGTGAGGAGATCCCACGACAGATCGGAGTCGATGGGGAGCTCGTCGAGGTGCAGCTTCTCGTCCAGCAGACCCTGGACGGTGTCCAGCTGGCTCTCGGTCGAGGCGAGAGTGGCGAAGGCCTTCACGAACTGCAGCTGGTTGTCGCTGCCGGCGTCGGCGGTCAGCGCGAGGTGCCAGAGAGTGTCCGCGGCCGCGTGGGTGGCCGCCTCGGCCGCGTCCGGAGCGACGTACATCGCGAGCGCGGTCTCCAGCTGACGCAGCAACATCATCGTGATGGTGGACTGGTCCTCGGTCGCGATGTTCTTGAGCACCAGGTCGACGAACTGGCGCGCGGGGATCTCGCCATCGCGCGTCATGTCCCAAGCCGAAGCAAGGACCATCGAGCGCGGCAGGGGGTCCGTGAAGCCGTGCAGGTGCTCGACGGCGGTCGCCAGCGAGTCGTCGTCCATGCGGACCTTCGCGTACGCCAGGTCCCCGTCGTTAACCAGGATCAGGGCAGGACGGTGGACACCGATGAGCTCGGTGACGTCCGTGGAGGGGCCGTCGATGTCGATCTCGACGAACATGACGCGCTCGAGCGTTACCTCGCCGTGCTCGTCCACCTTGACGTCATAGCCGCCAATTCCCAGGCGGTGGGGGCGCTGCGTAGGCCAGTCGGCGGGGGTCTCCTGCTTGATGGTGAACGCGGCGATGTCGTCGTGGGTGTCGACCTCGATGATCGGACGCAGCGTGGTGACGCCGGCCTTCTGCAGCCAGACGTCGCTCCAGGAGTCCAGGTCGCGGCCCGACGCCTTCTCGAGTTCAACGAGCAGGTCGTTGAGCGTGGTGTTGCCGTGGTGGTGCTTGCGGAAGTACTCCGCGACACCTTCGAAGAACTTGTCCTGCCCCACCCACGCGACCATCTGACGGAGCACCGAGGCGCCCTTGGCGTAGGTGATGCCGTCGAAGTTGACCTCGACGTCCTCCAGGTCGCGGATGTTCGCCATGATGGGGTGCGTCGAGGGAAGCTGATCCTGGCGGTAGGCCCAGGACTTCTCCAGCGAGTTGAACGTGACCCAGGCGTTCGAGTTGATGGTCTCGGCCGTGGCGAGCGTCGACATGAACTCGGCGAATGACTCGTTGAGCCACAGGTCGTTCCACCACTTCATGGTGACCAGGTCGCCGAACCACATGTGCGCGAGTTCGTGCAGGATCGTCACGGTGCGGCGCTCGACGCGTGCCTGCGCGGTCTTGGACCGGAACACGTAGTCCTCGAGGAACGTGACGCAGCCCGCGTTCTCCATGGCGCCCGCGTTGAATTCGGGCACAAAGAGCTGGTCGTACTTCTCGAATGGGTAATCCATCTGGAAGGCCGACTCATAGAAGTCGAAGCCCTTCTGGGTGTCACTCAGGATCACGTCGGCGTCCAGGTACTGCGCGAGTGCCTTGCGGCAGTACACGTCTGCGCCGATGACGCCCTTGCGCGACTTCACGGTGCCCTCGACCCGGTGGTACGGGCCGGCCACAACAGCGGTCACGTAGCAGGGGATGCGCGTGGTGGGCGTGAATTCCCAGCGGGCGACGTCGTGGGACTTGTCCGCGATAGTGACGGTGGCATCGGCGACGGCAGACTTGGTGCCGGGGTTGTTGGAGATGACGTGCCAGTGCGCCGGGGCGGTCACGGTGAACTGGAAGGAGGCCTTGAGGTCGGGCTGCTCGAACACGGCGAAAACGCGACGCGTGTCGGCGACCTCGAACTGGCTGTAGAGGTAGACCTCCCCGTCCTCGGGGTCGACGAAGCGGTGCAGGCCCTCGCCGGTGTTCATGTACTCGCCGGTGGCAACCACGGTGAGTTCGTTGTCCGCCTGCAGGCCGCTCAGCGCGATGCGGCTGTCCGCGAATGCGGTGGCCGGATCCACCTGCTCGCCGTTGAGGACGATGCTGTGAACCTCGGGTGCGATGAGGTCGATGAAGGTGGCCTCGCCCGGGATGGCGGAGAAGCGCACTGTCGAGGTCGAGCGGAAGGTGTCCTCGGAGGTGGTGAGGTCCAGCTCGACCTGGTAGCTGTCGGTGGTGATGACTGCGGCGCGGGCTTCAGCCTCTACGCGCGTGAGGTTAGTTCCTGGCATGCGTCTATCTTGGCACCACCGGCTGACGTAGGAGCGCAATTGTTCGCGACTGGCGCAATAAGCCTGCCAGTCGCGCCGCATTCGCCTAGGGGCATACTGAAGTCATGGCCATGTTGGCGCGTTTCCTGAAGCAATATCCGGTGGTAACTCTCACAATCAGCATCGGATTAGTGGTCGCGGCCCTCTCGGTCGCCGGGCAGGTTGCCGCGGGTCGCTGGGTCGCCACCGTCTATGTGGTGCTGTTCATTGCGTGGACCGCGTGGGGCATGCTGCGCGACGTCCTGCGCGGGCACTTTGGCCTCGACATTTTGGCGCTCGTCGCGATGATTGCGACGCTCGCGGTGGGGGAGTACGTCGCGTCCCTCATCGTGGTGCTCATGCTGTCGGGAGGCGAGGCGCTCGAGGACATCGCCACCCGCCGCGCCCGCCGCGATCTGAGCGCGCTCCTGGATCGCTCGCCCCGGCGCGCCCACGTACTTTCCGGCGCTGACGACGGGGAAGCGGGCGGCATTCGCGACGTTCCGGTCGAACAAGTGGAGGTGGGCGACACCCTGTTGGTGAGGCCGTCGGAGATCGTGCCGGTCGACGGAGACCTCCTGTCCGACCAGGGAGACTTCGACGAGTCCTCGATCACTGGCGAGAGCATGCCCGTCATGCGATCCAGGGGCGAGGAGGTGATGTCAGGGTCGATCAACGGCGCCCGGGCCGTGCGGTTGCGCGCGTCGCGGCTCAGCGCGGACAGCCAGTTCCAGCAGATCGTCGCTTTGGTCAAGGAGGCTGAAGCCACCAAGGCGCCGATGGTGCGGCTGGCCGATCGCTACGCCGTTCCCTTTACGGCCGTGTCCCTGCTCATTGGTGGGGTGGCCTGGGCCGTGTCGGGTGACCCCGTGCGCTTCGCGGAGGTGCTGGTGCTCGCCACCCCGTGCCCGCTGCTCATCGCGGCGCCGGTGGCGTTCCTCGGTGGCATCTCCCAAGCGTCTAAAGCCGGTGTCGCGGTCAAGGGCGGAGCGGTGCTGGAGCAGCTGGCCAGGGTGGCGTCCGTGGCCTTCGACAAGACGGGGACCCTCACCCAGGGCAAGCCGCGACTGGTCGCGGTCCGCCCCGAGCCGGGGTTTGAGGAGGATGCGCTCTTAGCGTGCGCGGCATCGGCGGAGCAGTACTCCACCCACGTGCTCGCCGCGGGCATCCGCGCCGCGGCCCTGGAGCGCGGAATGAACCTCACGCCCTCCGACGAGGCGAGCGAGATCGCGACCATGGGCGTGACTGCTGTGATCGACGGGCGCTCGGTGGTGGTGGGCAAGCCCGCCTACATCGCCGAGCTGGTACCGAGCATGGAGCGCACGCCGTTGGACGCCGGGCAGGCCGCCGCGTATGTGGCGATCGACGGTCGCTTTGCTGGCGCGCTGGTGGTCGCGGATCAGGTGCGGCCCGAGTCCGCGGACGTGGTGGCGTGGCTGCGGTCCACCGGGGTGACGCGCGTCGCCATGCTCACGGGGGACGCGGCGGCCACGGCATCGGGTGTCGCTCAGTCGGTGGGGATTGCCGAGGTTCACGCGGAACTGCTTCCCGCAGACAAGGTCCGGCTCGCGGCACAAATGCAGCCGCGACCCATGTTGATGGTGGGCGATGGCGTGAACGATGCCCCGGTCCTCGCGGCCGCCGATGTGGGGGTGGCGCTGGGCGCCAAGGGCGCCACTGCTGCGGGGGAGGCCGCCGATGCGGTGGTCTTGCGAGACTCGCTGGGGGCCGTGGCCGACGCGATCAACATCGGTCGGCACACCCGCAGCGTCGCGCTCGCGGCCATCTGGATAGGGATCTCGCTGAGCGTCGCTCTCATGCTGGTCGCCACCACGGGCGTCATCCCGGCGGTGGCCGGCGCGTTGACCCAGGAGGCCGTCGACCTGGCGGCGATTCTCTACGCGCTGCGCGCGCTGAGGCCGCCGGCCCGGACGTAGGAGATACTGGAACCGTATCCCGTGGTATTCGGGTTAGGGCTCAACGACGAGCGCGTTCCATTCGTCTCGCCACCAGATCGGCTTACATGACCAACCTCAGCCCCGCACGTACTCGACTCGCACTCCTCGCGCTCGCGCTGGGCGGCTTCGGGATCGGCACTACCGAATTCGTGGCGATGGGTCTGCTGCCGGACATCGCGCGCGACCTCATGCCGGAGCTCTGGGCCACCAGCCAGGAGGAGGCTCTCGCCAAGGGCGGCCTGATCATCACCGCGTACGCCATCGGTGTCGTCGTCGGTGCGCCCACCATTGCGGCGTATTCCGCTCGTTTCCCGCGCAAGGCCCTGCTCACCTGGCTGTCGGTGGCGTTCACCGTGGGGTCTATTGCCTCCGCGTTCGCCCCCACCTTCGAGGCCGCCGTGGTCCTCCGCTTCCTCTCGGCACTCCCGCACGGGGCGTTCTTCGGGGTCGCCGCCCTGGTCGCGGCGGAGCTGATGGGTAAGGGTCAGCGCGGTCGCGCCGTCGCCTTCGTGCTGAGCGGGCTCACGCTCGCGACCGTGATCGGCGTGCCCGCCATCACGTTCCTGGGTCAGCAGACATCCTGGCGCGTCGCCTATATGAGCGTCGCATTACTTTTCGGGTTCTGCACCCTGGCGATCGTCGGCCTCGTGCCGCGGCAAAACGGCGACGCCCACGCCACGATGGGCCGCGAGCTCGGCGCCTTCAAGCGCCCGGCCGTGTGGTTCGCGCTGGCGACAGGAGCCTTCGGGTTCGGGGGGCTCTTCGCGGTCTACACCTACGTCTCGCCCATGGTCACCGAACTTACTGGCACCCCCGAGAAGTTCGTGCCCATCGCGCTGGTCATCCTGGGCATCGGCACCACGATCGGCAATATTCTTGGAGGACGGATGGCCGACCGGGGCGCGCTGCGCGCGGTGTTTATTCTCTTCGCCGCGCTGGCAGTCTCCCTGCTCGTGCTCGCACTCGTGGCGCGCACCCTGCCCGGACTCCTGACGGGGCTGTTCCTGGTGGGGCTCTCAGCAGCGGCCATCTCGCCGCCCATCCAGACCCGCCTTATGGACGTGGCGGGCGATGCCCAGACCATGGCCGCCGCCGTAAACCACTCCGCGCTCAACATCGGCAACAGCCTGGGTGCGTTCCTGGGCGGGGCGGTCATCGCCGCCGGGTACGGCTATCTCGCTCCCACCTGGGTGGGGCTTGCGCTCGTGGTGCCCGGGGTGCTCTTCGCGCTCGCGGGTTGGATGGTGACGCGCGGCGACGTGGCCCACGTGGTGGAGGACGATGCCGCCGTTGGCGAGGACGTCTCCGCTTCGCTCTAGCGACAGTCACCCGCCCGTCTGCTAGCACGGCGTACGCCCCGAGAATGCGCGAGGCCCCGTTCGCAGCAGGCTGAGGGTTGAGCGATCGGGGCCTCGGGCGTGACCCCGCAGGGCCGTGACGCGCGGCTTAGGCGCCGTCGGTCTCGAGACGTTGCCATGAGGTCTCCAGGACAGTGATCTCACTGGCCGGATCGGCAACGGTGACGCTGGGTCGCACTGAGTCGACGTCGCGCAGCTCGTTGGTGTCCGCACACGTCGTGACAGGTGCGCCGCCGGCAAGGGTGACTGTGCCGGCGAGCTGGCTGGGGACCATGAGCATGGTCCCCGCGCCCTGGGTGGTGACGCAGAAGCGGTAGATCGCGTCATCGGTGAGGTTCACGGCGAGTCCCAGGGGGAGCCAGGCGCCAACCTGCAGGGTTTGGTTCACGGCAGTGTCCTGCACCGGCGACCACGACAGCGACACGGACTGGCCGCTTTGCTGGTTGCCAGTGAAGGCGAGGGCAAGCGCGAACGCGGCCAGAATGATGCCAGCCTCAACGCGGTCGCGGCGTGAACGGCGCTTGCGGCGCCTGGTGACAACGGGCGGCGTGATCGGGGCACGTGGCGTCCGTACCTCAGCGATAACTGTGCTCATGTGGTGACCCTCATCCCTCACACTACGTTGGTTGCAGTAAGCAACGATTGCGCCTGAGTCTCTAGTAAGTCAAACGAATACGGCCGTATCGTTGTGTGACATACACAACGCGTGTGGATGGCTTCACATGGCACGCGGGCGATACCCCCAGCGAAACGATTCGAACGGGAATGTGGAATTGTCCACACACGCTGACAACGGTGTCAATGGCTGCGGCCGAGCACGCCGGTGTCTCGACCGTAGGATGCTCTGGTGCCAGATGCCGACGCCCTAGATCAGCCCGCGGGCAAGGTTCGGCAGCGCCGCCTCGTCGACTTCGCGCCGCTCAAGGCGTCTCCGGCGTTCGCGCGACTGTGGATCGGGGGAGCGGTCGCGGGCATCGGGGTCCAGATGTCGATCGTGGCCGTGGGTCTACAGATCTATGACATCACCGAGTCCACCTTCATGGTGGGGCTGGTGGGCGGATTCGCGCTGATCCCGATGGTGGTCGCGGGGCTCTGGGGCGGCATGCTCGCCGACGTGTTCGACCGGCGAACCGTCCTGATTGCGTCCTCCCTGGTCGCGTGGTCGTGCACGCTCGCGCTGGTGGCGCTCTCCTTCTGGCACGCGGCGCTCGTTGCTGACGGTGGCAGCGCTCCGGTCTGGCCCTTCTACCTGGTGACCACCCTGAACGCGGTCGCGGCCACCATCTCGATGGCGACCAGATCCGCGCTCGTGGGACGCATCCTTCCCGCGGACATGATCTCGCGCGCGGCGGCGCTCAACGGAATCGCCTTTGGCCTAACGCTCACGGTGGGCCCCGCGCTCGCGGGGCTGCTCGCCGCGAGCGTCGGCCTACCGTGGACGTTCGCGATTGACGCGGTGCTCTTCGCCGCCGGCTTCCTCGGAGTGTGGATGCTGCCAGCCTTGCCGCGACTAGGCGAGAAGGTGGTCGCCGGCTGGCCGGTGGTGCGCGAGGGGTTCTCGTTCCTCAAGCGAGCCCCGAATATCCGCATGAGCTTCATCGTGGACATCGTCGCGATGACGTTCGGCCGCCCCTACGTACTCTTCCCGGCCCTGGGCGCGACGGTGATTGGCGGCGGCGCGCTGACGGTGGGCGCCCTGACCGCCGCGGGGGCTGTCGGCACCATCCTGACGAGTTTGTTCTCCGGACCCGTGGCGCGCGTGCATCGTCACGGGGTTGCCATCGCCCGATCGATCACGGTGTTCGGGTACTGCGTCCTGGCCTTCGGTGTGGTCATCGCCGTCGTGGGCCTGGGAGGCTTCGCGGCCGCGCCCGGGTGGGGAGGGATCCACTGGGTCGCGCTTATCGCGCTGGCCGTGACCCTGGCGGGGATGGGGGCCTCGGATGAGGTCAGCGCGATCTTCCGCCAGACCATGCTGATCCGCGCCGTGCCCGACCAGATGCGCGGCCGACTGCAGGGCGTGTTCATCGTGGTGGTCACGGGCGGACCGCGCATGGGCGACATGTACGCAGGAATTCTCGCGACCGCGGTGGCGCTGTGGTGCCCGCCGCTATTCGGCGGCATCGCGATCGTGGGGCTCATCGCCCTTCTATCGCGTGTTCGATTCGGCGGCAGGGCCACGTCGTTCCGCGACTACGACGACCTGGCTCCCACGCCGTAGTCGCTCGCCTCGTTGACACGCGAGCGCATCGACTCCGCCTCTCGGGCGAAGGATTAGGGACGCTTGGTCGCCACGTAGATGGTCGCCGTGGCGTCCCGTCCCTGCAACGGGTTGGGAAACGTGATGACCTCGGCCACGACGTCAGTGAAGACCGCCTCAAGGATGGACAGGTACTCGTCCTCGGGCGGATCGTTCGACCACATCGCGTACACGCCGCCGGGGCTCAGGTGGCTGGCGACCGCGGACATGCCGTTCAACCCGTAGAAGCCCTCGCTGCCGTCCGCGAGCAGGTGGGTGGGGGAGTGGTCGATGTCGAGAAGTACCGCGTCGAACAGCCTGCCCGGCGCAGACTCGTCGTAGCCGTCGCCGTACGACATGGCGAAGAAGTCTCCCTGCTGGAAGACGCATCGGTCGTCCGTGGTGAGCGCCGCGCTCGCGGGCACCAGGTTGTCGCGGTGCCAGCCGATCAGCGGCTCCACGAGCTCGACGACGACGCAGTTTGCGACTCGGTTGTGCTCGAGCGCGGCGACCGCCGTGTAGCCCAGCCCGAGGCCGCCCACGGCGACGTCGAACGTACGCCCGGGTGTGTCATCGGCCGCCGTATTGGCGGCGAGCCGCGCGATTCCCAGCCGCGACAGCGCGATCTCCGCGGCGGTGAACTGGCTGGACATCAGCCACTCGTCGTTGAGCTTGACCTCGAAGACGTCCTGCTTGGTGACCAGGTCGTAGCGGCGGCGCAGCGTGACCTCGCCGATGGGCGTGTCCGCGTATCCGAGTTCTTCCATCCGTGCGCTCACGAGCCACTCCTTGCTGCCGATGCGGCGACGCTCGCCCCCGTCACCCTAGCCGCAGCTGCAACCCTCTGCTGGAGCCGCCCTCTGGTGTCGACTAGCCGAGGTTTGCCGCGACCGCCTCGGCGATGGCGATGGCGCCGCCACCTTGCTCGCCGTCGTACGGCCCGTTGAAGGTGACCGCCACGTAGTCGCCGTCGACCAGCATGCCCATGGTGACTCCCGTGCGTACCGTGTACGCCTCGGATGCCCCCGCAACGGAGATCGCCGTGGCGTCGTCCACTCCGTCCTCGTAGGGAATGGGATAGCCGGGTGCGATCGCAACCGCCACGAAGCTGTCCCCGTCGGACTGCGTCCACTCGCACAGCGCGGAGAAGCTGGTCTGCCGGTCAGCCTCCGCGAGGCCCTCACCCACCGCCATGCCGGTCGCTGCCTCGATCTCGGCGGGGGAGAGCAACGCGCACACGTCGGGAAGGCCGGAGGCGGCGAGGTTCTCCTCCTCCGCGGCCGGCTCGGCCGGAGTCTCGGCGGCGGCCGTCGACTCAGGCGCAGCGGCGGTCGCGGCGCCGGAAGCGGTCGATGCGGGGGCGGCCGGGTCAGCCGTATCTTCGCCACCGCTGCAGGCCGCCAACATCAGCGCCAGGGTGACCGTGGTGCCAGCGAGGGCCGTGCGGGTCAGGAGTGCCATGGTGGTGCCCTTCGTAGGAGGAGTCGCGCGTGAAAACTTCTAAGTCGCAGCCAGTACCTGCCGACGGGTGCCGAGTGCTTGATTAGCCGAGGTTTGCGACGGCCAACTCGGCGAGTGCGACGGTCTCGCCGTCGGGGTCGCCCTCCACCTTCTCGAGGTTCTGGACCGTCAACCCGTAGTCGCCCACTTGGGCCAGCACGGTCCACTCCTCTACCGAGTACGCGGAGTCGGCCCCGGCAACGGTCACGTCGACCACGTTGTCGCTCACCGTCTCGTACGTGGGCCTCTGAGAGTCGATCGAGAAGCCACGCGGCGTGGTCAGGACGATCACCAGGCCAACCACATCGGCGTCCGTGTTGAGGTACTCGCAGTAGTAGACCGGGTCCGATGACACCTCGGCGTTGACCTGGCCCTCGTCGTACGACCCGCCCGTCACGGAACTGATCTGTGCCGCCGTCAGCACGCAGGGGTCGTCCGAGTCGAGGTCGCTAGCGGAGGAATCGTTGTCCGTATTTGCGTCGGCGTCGGTGGTCGGTTCGCTGCCGGAGGTAGACAACTCCTCGGTCGAGCCGTCGCCCGTCGCGGCGGCGTCGACCACGTCCGGGTCGGCGAGAGGGTCGTCGCCGGAGGACCCGCTGCACGCGGCGAGCGGGAGCGCGAGCAGGACGGCCAGCGTGAGTGCGTACGTGCGGGGGTGCGACATTGGAGGCTCCCTACGCCGCCAGCTGTCTGCCAGCGTGCTAACAGCAACGCTAGCCCGGCTGCGCCCAAACCGCGCGGTGAACGTCGGTGCGGTGGGCGCGGCGCCCTCAGGAACCCGCGGTGAACCCGAGCTGGCGCCAGGCCTCATAGATCGCGATCGACGCGCTCGAGGTGATGTTGAGCGAGCGCCGTCCAGGCAGCATCGGGATCCGGACCTGGTCGGTGATGCGCGGGTGGGCCAGCACCGCAGGCTCGAGGCCGGTGGGCTCGGGCCCGAACAGCAGGACGTCACCGGGTTGGTACGCGACGTCGGTGTAGACCCGGGTCGCCTGCGTGGTGAACGCGAAGACCCTGGCGTCGGGCCGCGCGGCCATCAGCGCGTCGAAGTCGGCGTGCACGGTCACGGTCGCGAGGTCGTGGTAGTCCAGCCCCGCGCGCTTGAGGCGAGGCTCGTCCATCTGGAAGCCCAGGGGCTCCACCAGGTCGAGGTGAGCGCCGGTCGCGGCGGACAGGCGAATCGCGTTGCCCGTGTTCTGTGGGATGCGCGGCTCGTGGAAGGCGATCGACGGAACGGAGTTCATTGGCATAGTCTCTCGCAGGTCTCGCCCCTGGCTGTGCGCGCTCTACGTGGCGAGCGTGAACGTGACCGAGATGTTGATGACGAGGGCCACCGCGATCAGCAGGAGGACCAGACCGAGCATCCCCAGTTTGGTGTCCGCGGCGGTCTGAGACCCGAGTGCGGCGGAGGTGTGACGCTTGACGCGATCCATGGTCGACGCCGATGCAGACTCGGTGGCAGCCGCGTTAGCCGCTTCCGCTGCATCTGCTTCCGCCTTGGCCGTGGCGGCCTTCGCAGCCGCGGTCTTGGCGGCAGCCGTCTTCGCCGCTGGCGCGGGAGCAGGCTCGGCATCGGCCGGTGTGGGAACGGACTGCGTCTGCGGGCGGGACTGCAGGTACGTCACGACCACCTGGGCGGCGATGCACAGGATTCCTGCGAACAGCAGGACGATGATGACGAAGGTTTGCATGGTGTGTTCCTCGCGTGGGTGGTGACGACTGGTGAGTCCAGTGTGCTGCCTGCGCCGGCCGCGGGCAAGGAGGCCGGGGGATGAGTTTCGCGGCCTAGTGGACGATCACGCCGAGGTGGTGGGCGAATTGCGAAGACAGTAGGGCAACCTGCGTCTCGCTCAGGTGGGCGCCCTTGAGTCCGTCCATCCCGGACACGGCGCCGACGCTCGCGCCGCGCAGATCCAGATCCTTGATCTGCATGCGGTGCGCGGTCAGGACGCCGATGGTGCAGTCCACGAAGGCGGCGCGCGCCCCCTTCACGTCCATCAGATCGAGTTCGTCGAACGTGCAGCCGGTGAACAGGACGTCGGTCAGGGTCGACCCGCGCAGATTCGCGTAGGTGACCTTGCAGTCGACGAACCGCGCGGCGCGCAGGTTGGCCCCGTAGCCGTCCCAGGCGCCGATGCGCGAGGCGGCCAGTTCCGTGCCAACCCAGGACGCATCGGGCGCCTTGAGGACCGGCACGTTGATACGGGTCAGGCGCGTGTCGCCGAAGCGCGCGGCGGTCAGGTCTGCCTCGCCGAGTGCCACGTTATCGAGTTCGCACCCCACGAACGAGACGCCGCGCAGCGGGCGGTCCTCGAAGGACGTGTCGGCCCAGCGCAACGCCTCGAGGGTGGTGTCATTGTCGATGTCGTCAGGCTCCGCCTGGGCCAGGTTGGAGAGGTTGAGCGTGCGGAGCTTTGGGGGACGGAGCTTAGGGGTGACGGGCGTGTGTGTGTCGCTCACCAGGGCATCGGGGTCTTGGTGTCTCGCTCCGCGTCGGTGGGGATGGCAGCGAGTCGGTCGCCGCCCGCGCGGATGCATAGCCACTTGAGGGTGGTGGGGCTGTCCGGGGAGCAGCGCCAGGTGCGGCGAACGTGCTGGCCGACGCGCACGGTGCTGCCGGCGACCACGGGAATGACCTGGTCGTCGAGGGCCATCTCGCCCTCGCCGTCGAGGAACATGTAGAGCTCCTCGATCTCGGTGTGGGCGTGCCAGTAGCCGGCCTGGTCGCCGGGAGCCATCGCGTTAGACGTGACGCCGATGAACTGCATGTCGAGCGCGTGGTCCACCACCCGGCGGCCCTCGCGCTGGGTCTGGTCGGTGAACCCTCCAAAGTGCGCGCCCCATTCGCTCAGCGGGCCAATGTTGGTTACTTGGAAGTCGCTCATGGCGTGCCTTTCGGAAGGTGATGAATACGAGCGTAGGCGACCGGGGAGCGGGCGGCAATACCTGCGACGATGCCCCCCAAAATCCCGGTGCTAGGTGGTGGTCACCGCGCGCAGCACGGCGTCTTGCTGGAGCCAACCGACGAGCGTGCCGGCGGCGTCCAGCACAGGCAGACCGTCGCCGGCCTCCTCCTCCAGCATCGGGTCGAGCGTCTCCTCCAGGGTGGCGTCGGGGCTTAGGTACGTGCGCCACTCGATCAATTGCGCGACCGTCACCGTGGGAGCGTCGTCGTCCTGGGCCAGCGCGGAGACGGCGGCCCCCGCCCGGACCACGCCAACGAAGTCCCCCTCGGGGGTGACCACCGGCAGGCATCGGCGCCCGGTACTCAGCAGCACCTTGGCGGCCTCGTCGAGGCTGAGGTCCGTGGACAGCGTCCGCCGGGGTGGTTCCATCACTGCGCGAACAGTGGTGTTGCTCAACGCGGGCGACTTGTTCTTGGCGTTGATATCCACGCCGCGACGCAGCAGCTTCTTGGTGTAGATCGTGTCCTTGCTCATGGCGGCAGCGGCGCCGGTAGCGACCACCACCGCGAGCATCAGGGGCAGGATGATCGAATACTCGCCCGTGAGCTCGAACAGGATGATCACCGCGGTGATCGGGGCGCGTGCGGCGCCGGAGAAGACCGCTGCCATCGCCACCAGCGCGTACGCGCCTGGGTTGATCCCCAGCGAGGGGAACAGGAAGTTCATGGTCTGGCCGAATGCCGCGCCGAGCATCGCGCCCAGGAACAGGGAGGGCGCGAACACGCCGCCAGAGCCGCCGATGCCGATGGTCAACGAGGTGGCGAAGATCTTGCCGACCAGCAGGACCAGTAGGAAGGCGATCGCGTACTTACCGTTGACAGCGTTCTCCAGCACGGGGTAACCCACGCCGTACATCTGCGGCAGCGCGAGCAGGACGATGCCGAGCAGCAGCCCGCCGACGCCGGGGCGTAGCCACTCCGGACCCTTCCAGATCTTGTCCGACAGGTCCTCGATCCGGTACAGCACCTTGACGAACGCCAAGGCGACGCCCGCCGCGAGCACCCCGAGCGCCGCGTACAGGAGGTACTCGGAGTGGTTGCTGACGGAGAACTCGGGGAGCACCAGGAAGGGGTCGTCGCCGAGGAACGCGCGGCCGATCACGGAGGCGACCACGGAGGACAGCACCACCGCGCCGAACGAGCTCACCGCGAACGACCCGAGCAGCAATTCAAGCGCGAAGAAGACTCCCGCGATGGGGGCGTTGAAGGTGGCCGCGATTCCGCCCGCGGCGCCACACGCGACGAGCATCCGGACGCGTGACTCGGGCAGCCGCGCCAGCCGGGCCAGGGAGGACCCGATCGCGGCGCCGATCTGGACGATCGGCCCCTCGCGGCCCACTGAGCCGCCCGACCCGATGGTGATGGCGGAAGCGAGCCCCTTGACCAGCGCGACCTTGGCGGGGATGCGACCGCCGCGCTTGTGGATCGCGTACATGACCTCGGGGACGCCGTGGCCGCGGGCTTCCCGCGCGAAGCGGTGAACCAACGGCCCGTAGATGAGCCCGCCGACGGCGGGCGCGAGGACCACGAAGAACGGGCCGAGCCACGGGACCCAGTGGTTCGATGGGTGGCCGGTGCTTCCCGAGTAGTCGAGGGTTCCGGCAAAGATCAGGGTGGCCTGCTCGATCAGCCAGCGAAACGCGATGGCGCCGAATCCCGCGCCCACGCCGATGATGAGGGCCAAGCCGATGATCGTTGCGTACTCGGAGCGCTGGGCGTTGGGGGTGGGTCGCCACCCCAAGGTGGCGCGAAATCCCGATCGGAGGGAGGCGAACACTCGTTCTCCAGACATTTGTACTTATGCAACTATTGCATGCTAGCAGGCGATTGCGCCTAAGATGTGCGCATGCCCACTTCACGCGACGCGGCGTCGGCCGCGATCACCGCCACCGTCACGTCCTCGCGCGCGCTGCTTGGAATCGTCGCCAAGTCCATGTCGGGGGCGCTCGACGAGCTGTCGTTGGTGCAGTTCCGCTTGCTGGTGGTCCTCGACACGTCCGGGCCGCTGCGCATGGGGGACCTGGCGGAGCGCATTGGCGTGCACCCGTCCACTCTGAGCCGCACGGTCGATCGACTGGAGGCGGGCGGCTGGATCTCCCGCGAGGTGAGCCCGGAGAGCCGCCGCGAGGTCATCGTCGCGGTCTCTCAGAAGGGCAAAGCGATGGTGGCCGAGGTGACGCGCACCCGCAGGCGGGCCATAGCCGCCGTCCTGCGGGAGCTGGATCCCGCCGATCGCGAGGCGGTGCGACTGGGGATGACGCTGTTCGCCGATGCCGCGGGGGAGCCCTCGGCCCCCGACATGCTCACGCTCGGGCTGTAGTTCAAGGGTGTGGCGTCTTGACAAGCGCCTGTCGCGATGTAAACATGTTAGTTGGCTAACGAATTAAAAGCGTGGCGACGCCCGATTGGGCACCGAGCATGACTCGGCCGCGCATCTTGGCCCGTCGAGTCGCGCAAGGAGACAGAACATGAATGAAGCGAAGGTAACCGAATCGGACCCGCTCGGTGGGGGGCGCGACAACATCGTCCGCGCCATGGGTGGGACGGCGCACGCGATGCGACGCCACCTCGACCACTGCATGCACGAGGTTCCGGGGCGCACCAGCGCCTGGGCCGTCATGCGCCACCTGTCGCACATGGGGCCCACGGCCCAGGCCGATCTGGCGCGAGCCGTTGGAGTCGCGGGCTCGACGCTCACGCGCCGGCTGGAGCAGATGGAGGACGACGGGCTGATCGAGCGCACCAACGACCCCGACGATGGCAGGCGGATCATCGTCGCGCTCAGCGAGCGGGGCGAGAGCCTGCGCGCCGAGCACCGCGAACAGACCAACGCCCAGATCGATCGCCTGATGGAGGGCGCCGATCCGGCGGACGTCGAGGCGCTGTGGCGCGTCATCGCCGTGGTGCGCACCAACCTGGCCGAGCTGCACCCCGAGGGGGATGAGTTCAGCCGCGGCGGGCGCGGCGGCGGCCGCGGTCGTGGCGGGCGCGGCGGTGGCCGACGCGGCGATGACCGCGGCGAAGGCGGCGGGCGTGGGCCAGGCGCCGGAAGACGCGGGCCCAGCGGTCGCGGGGGAGTCGAGTGAGCACGCCAGCACCCGCGGGGTCGCGGCGAGCGGCCATCGGCGGTTCGCCCGGCGGCAGTCAAGGTGGCCACGGAGGACGCCGAATGGACGAGGAATCGCAGCGCCGACTGAATGCCGAGGCGCCTCAGATACCTCACCTGTGGAACCGCGTCGGCCGGCTGTTCTCGCCGTACAAGCGAGCGCTGCTCGTGACGGCGGGCTTGGTGATGTTCACCGCGGCGGCGGCCGTCATTCCGCCGCTGCTCGTGGCGCGCATCTTTGACGACGCCCTGTTCCCGACGGGCGACGCGGGCGTCAACATGCCGCTGCTGATCGAGCTCGTGATCACCATGGTGGTGATCTACATCGCGGTCGCCGGGCTAGGAGTCTGGCAGACGTTCCTCACCTCCACGGTGGGAAACCAGGTCACGGGTGACCTGCGAGTGAAGCTCTTCACGCGACTGCAGTCGATGGACCTCGCGTTCTTCACCCGGACCAAGACCGGCGTCATTCAGTCGCGCCTGCAGAACGACGTGGGCGGGGTGGCCGGGGTCCTGACCACCTTCGTCAGCTCGATCGTGGGCAACGTCGTGACCGTGGTGGCCTCGCTCATCGCGATGCTCCTGCTGGACTGGAGACTGACCCTGATAGCGGTGGTGCTGATGCCGGCGCTGGTGGTGGTGCAGCGCAAGGTCGGGCAGATCCGCGCCCGCATCGCGGCGCAGACCCAGGAGTCGCTGTCGGAGATGACCGCCATCACCCAGGAGACGCTCAGCGTGTCGGGCATCCTGCTGAGCAAGGTCTACAACCGGCAGCGGGCGGAGACGGAGCGGTACTCAGCGGAGAACCGCAACCAGATTCACCTGCAGGTCAGGCAGGCGATGAGCGGACAGTGGTTCTTTGGCCTGGTGACCGTCATCATGTCCTCCGTGCCCGCCGTGATCTACCTTTTCTCCGGCGTGCTCATCGCACGATCGGCGGACGCGGGCACCGCGAGCGCCATCAGTGCAGGTACCGTCGTCGCGTTCACCGCGATTCAGGCGCGACTGCTGTTCCCCCTCATGGCGCTCATGCGCGTGGCGCTCGAGGTGCAGACCTCCAAGGCGCTCTTCGCGCGGATCTTCGAGTACCTGGACCTGATCCCCGCCATCGAGGACGCCCCGGACGCGACGGACGTGTCGCAGGCGCCAGGGCCGGTCGGTCAGGTGGAGTTCCGGGACGTGACGTTCCGCTACCCGGACGCGCCGGAGGACTCTCGCCCCACGCTCGACGGGGTGTCGTTCACGGTTGAACCCGGCAGCACTCACGCGTTCGTCGGCCCCAGCGGGGCGGGCAAGACCACCATCGTCTACCTGGCCGCGAGGCTCCACGAGGCATCGGGCGGTGCCGTGGTGTTCGCGGGCCAGGGCGTGAGGGAGCTCACTCACGAATCCGTGGTCGAGCGCGTGGGGGTGGTGAGCCAGGAGACGTACCTGTTCCATGCGACCATCGCGGAAAACTTACGATACGCCAAGCCGGATGCCACCGACGAAGAGCTTGAGGAGGCCTGCCGGGCCGCGAGCATTCACGACGCGATTCAGAGCTTTGAGCACGGCTACGACACGATGGTGGGGGAGCGTGGATACCGCCTGTCAGGAGGCGAGAAGCAGCGCATCGCGATTGCTCGCGTGCTGCTCAAGGACCCGCCGGTCCTGCTCCTCGACGAGGCCACGTCCGCCCTGGACACCGTCTCGGAACGGGTAGTGCAGGCGGCGCTGGACCGCGCGTCCCAGGGGCGCACCACGCTGACGGTCGCCCACCGGCTGTCGACGGTAGCCGATGCTGACGTAATTCACGTCGTGGAGGCCGGCCGGATTGTGGAGACAGGCACCCACTCCGAACTGATCGCGATGGGCGGCCTATACGCGCGCCTCGCGGAGCAGCAGCGAGACTAGCCCGGACACAAAAAAGCGGCGGAACCGGGCTATTGCCCAGTTCCGCCGCCTTTCTAGAAGTGCGTGTCGACTAGCTGCAACCGCATGAATCGCCGCAGCATCCGCCGGTGTTGTCCTCGGCGGCAGGCTTCTCAGCCTTGAGGTCGATCAGGTCGATGTTCTTGATGTCAGCCATATGCGTCTCCTTCGCTCGAGGTCAGACTCTTCGAGGAGTCTGTTCACACTGTAACCCCGCGGGCCACAGGTTCAATACCGGACTAGCCGGAAAATCTTGTCACCAGATGGTGACGCGCTGCTCGGGGGCTAGGTAGAGGGCGTCATCCGCTCCCACCCCGAATGCCTCGTACCAGGCATCCATGTTGCGAACGATGCCGTTGACGCGGAACTCGCTGGGCGAGTGTGGATCCGTCGCGAGGCGGGTCTTGAGGGCCTCGTCGCGCACCTTGATCTGCTCGCACAAGGCGTAACCCAGGAAGTAGCGCTGCAATCCGGTGTACCCGTCGAGGACGGGCGCGTCGGCGATGTCGCCGCCAAGCGAGATCTGGTACGCCCGCAAGGCAATCATGACGCCCGCCAAGTCGCCGATGTTCTCCCCGATGGTCAGCGCGCCGTTCACGGTGAACGATCCGGCGGCGTCCTGGAGCTGCTTGGGCGTGTAGCCGTTGAACTGCTCGATGAGCAGGCCCGCACGTTCCATGAAGGCGTCGCGGTCAGCCTGCGTCCACCAGTCGACCAGCTTGCCGGTGCCGTCAAACTTGCTGCCCTGGTCGTCGAAGCCGTGCCCAATCTCGTGCCCGATGACCGAGCCGATCGCGCCGTAGTTCACCGCGTCGTCTGCGTCCGCGTCAAAGAAGGGCGGCTGCAGGATGGCGGCGGGGAACACGATCTCGTTCGCGGTGGGCAGGTAGTAGGCGTTGACCGTCTGCGGGGTCATCAGCCACTCGGTACGGTCCACCGGCTTGCCGATCTTTGACCAGTCCCAGTCCTCGTCGAAGGCGGCTCCCGCGCGGACGTTGCCCAGCAGGTCCGTGGCGCTTAGCTCCAGCGCCGAGTAGTCGCGCCACTTCTCCGGGTAGCCGATCTTGGGCGTGAACTGACCGATCTTGACCAGCGCCTTGGCCTTGGTCTCGTCGGTCATCCATTCGAGGCCCTCGATCGAGATGCGGTACGCCTCGACCAGGTTGGCCACGAGGATGTCCATGCGCTGCTTGTGGGACGGGGGGAAGTGCTTGGAGACGTACAGCTGACCGACCTCTTCGCCGATCAGCCCCTCGACCAGGCTCACGCCGCGCTTCCACCGTTCCCGCTGCTCGGGCGCGCCGGACAGCACCGTGCCGTAGAACTCGAAGTTAGCCTTGCTGATCTCGGCAGTCAGGTAGGCGGCTCGACTGAGCACGACGCGCCAGCGCAACCACGCCTTCAACTCGGCCAGGGGCGTGGCGGACCACAGGTCACCTAGCGACTCCAGGAAGGTCGGTTCGGAGGCGATGAGCAGGTCCTCGGCTGCGGCGGGAAGACGGATGGCGCCGGCCCACTCGCGCCAGGGGAATCCGCCCGCGGTCTCAATTAGGGTGGCGAGCGTCGTGGGGTTGTGCGTGAGGTCGGCCTCGCGAGTCTTGACGTTGTCCCAGTGGTGGCTGGCGACGGCCTTTTCCACCTCGAACACCCCCGCGCCGGTGAAGTCGGCGGAAGTCAGCTCGGCCATGCGGTCGATGTGGGCGACGTACTTGTCCCGGGTTTCAGCGTGCGCGTCCTCGCGGTAGTAGGCCTCGTCGGGCAGCGCGATTCCGCTCTGCACCAGGTAGACCACGTTCTCGTCCGGGGAGTTGGCGTCGGCGTGAACGTAGTACCCGACGGCACCACTCACTCCGACTCGCTGTAGCTCGCCCATGGCGCGCGCGAGGTCCGCGTGGTTCTGAGCAGAGTCGATCAGCGCCCAGTCCGGCGCGAGCGGCTCGACACCCAGCTCGCTCAGGCGGTGCTCGTCCATGAACGAGGCGTAAAGCGCGCCGATGCGGCTGCCCGTTGGCGCCGAGTCGATGATGGTGCGCACGTGAGCCTCGGCCTCGTCTCGAAGCTTGTAGAAGGACCCGTCCGCGCTGCGGTCAGACGGGATCTCGTGCGAGTCCTCCCACGGCCCTGTCACGTGGCGGAAGAAGTCGTCTCCGGGGCGCACGGTGGGGGAAAGGGTGGTCGCGTCAATGCCTGAAGTGGGTGCCATGCCTTTACCCTATGGTGCGCGGCTGACGCGGGGGCGAGGTTTCGCCTCTGGCAAACTGGCATGATAGGAAATATGCGCATACACATTGGATCAGACCACGCCGGATTCGAACTCAAGCAGCACCTCGTCACGCACCTGCGCGACGAGGGCAACGACGTGATCGACCACGGCGCGCTCGAGTACGACGATCAGGACGACTACCCCTCGTTCTGCATCTCCGCGGCGGAGGGCGTCATCGCTGACGCCGGCTCGCTCGGCATCGTCATCGGAGGCTCGGGCAACGGCGAGCAGATCGCGGCTAACCGCGTCTCCGGCATCCGGGCGGCCCTCGCGTGGAACGTCGAAATTGCGCAGCTCGCCCGTCAGCACAACGACGCCAACGTGGTGAGCGTAGGCGGACGTATGCACACCCAGGAGGAGGCGACCGCGATCATCGACGCGTTCCTCGCGACCCCGTTCAGCGAGGGCGAGCGCCACCAGCGCCGCATCGACCAGCTGACCGCGTACGACCAGACCAAGTAGGGGCGCGCCTGCCGCGCCCCGTGCGCCCGGTCATTTCCGAGTAGCCGAGCATTTTGCGACGCTGAGACTCTCGAAATGCCCCACGACGAGCAACGCCCCGCCGGAGGAATCCGGCGGGGCGTTGCTCGTCACGATGTGGGTGGCTAGAAGTCCCAGTTGGTCAGCGGGGCCACCGGCGACATCATCGCGATAGCTAGCTCGCGTGCCTGGCCAGGCGTGTTCTCCTTGACCAGTCCCGCGGCGCTGAGCGCCTCCAGCGAGGTCCCGCCCAGGTAGACCGTGCCGAGGTGACGGATGTCCATCTCCAGGTCGGCCGTCGCTTCGGTGGCGGCGGCCGCATCGGCCTCGCGCGTGACCGTGGCGTCTCCGTCGCGTACGACGATGCGCCACACCCCCGCGTTGTCCGGCACGTGGCGGTCGCTGAGCTTGAACGTGACGTCGCAGTCGTGGAAGTACTGGCGGGACACCAGCGCCTCGGGCACGTTCAGCAGCCGCACCCAGATGTTGTCGATCACCTTGGTGCGCGCGGCGCGCGCGTCCTTGAGCTGGAACAGCAGCGGGTCGTCGGTCGCGAGGTTTTCGGTGTGGGTGGTGCCCACCAGGTCGAAGTCCGTCAGGACCTGCCACAGACGCTGCGAGGCGGCCGCGTTGAGCGAACCGTGCTCACGCACCTGGGCGACACCGTCGTGAATTCCGACCTCCGAGTCGGGCTTGCGGCGGAAGAAGGCATACGCGACGGGCTCTCCCGCGTCCTCGATGATGCAGATGCGCCACTTCTCCATGCCGTGGCGGTTCCCCACCGGGTCCGTGAAGCGCGCGTTGCGCCCGGATCCCTCGGGGTTCAGGATGGTGCCGGGGCGCGAGAGCTTGGCCTGCAGGTCCGCGACCAGCTGGTCGTGCTGGTCGAAGTCCGCGCGCTCGAGGCGCACGTTGAGTTCATCGGAACCGTCAACGTGCCACATGCGCGGGCCGCGGGGGATCGAGGCCTTAACGGTCTGCGCGCCCATGCCGTAGCCAAACCGGGCGTAGATCTCAGACTCCATCGCGTACAGGACGCTAATGTGCTCGCCGCGCGCGATGCTGCGCGAGAAGTGATCGTGAATCATGGTGGTCATGAGGCCGCGACGACGATGCGCGGGGTGGACTCCCAACCACGAAAGGCCGGCCGTGCGGACTTGTCGGCCTCCTGGAGTGATCATGTCGGTGCCGAAACTTGCATGTACCCCGGCGAGTTCGCCGACGGTCCCGCGGCGCTCGTCGGTGACCTCCACGGCGCGCGATCGATCCACCGGAATTGCGTCGATGTAGTCCTGTCGATCTTCCTTGAGCCACTCGCCCACGAAAGCCCACTGGACTACCTGGAACAGCTCGTCGATACGTGTTTCATCGATGCTGATTGACTGATAACCCTCTGATTTCTTCACCCGCCAATCGTTTCAGGTTTACCCGTCTTTGGGAAACGCAGGGCAAAAACGGTCAGAAGTGGAAGAGCGAAGCGGGCGCGCGGGTCGAGCGCATGGCGTCCGACAGTTGGCGCACCGAGCCGGGGGAGGACTCGTCGACCAGCCCCGCGTCGGTGAGCGACTCCACGCTGACGCCTCCCAGATAGGCGGCGCTGAGGTCCTGGATGTCCATGCTGAGGTCGGCGACGCTGGCACCCGGCGCGCGCGTCACGAGAGCCACATGCCGACCGTCGTCGTCCGTGCCTTGCGTCGACACGTGCCACAGCCCATCGTTTTGCGCGATGACCGCGTCGCGTACGCCGATGACCACGTCGACCGGGGCATCGTACGTGCGGGCGGCGAGGGCGCGGGGAACATCGAGAATGCGAACCCAGAGGTCGTCTTCGACGATCGCCTGGGGTGCGCGAGGGTCGGTAGCGAGCCACGCGAGAGGGTCGTCAAGCGGGAGTGCCGTCACGGTGATCTCGCTCGTGAGATCAAGGTCGAAGAGGACACTCCAAAGCCGACGCGCGGAAGCGGCCGTGGTGGTGACAAAGTTGAAGACGAGGACCTCGCCAGACGAACTGCCATGTTGAGATGAAGGGACGCGGCGAAACACTGCGAAGGCCTGGGGAACGCCGTCTGGATTCGACACGATGATGACCCGAAGGGGCTCCTTCTCCGGTCGTTGATTGACTCCCTCGGAAAAGAGCTCGACCGTGATCTCCGCGCCCTCGCGGACGATCGATCCCGGGCGGTCGACCTGCCGTTGCAGAGTGGCCATCAGGTCGGCGTGGCGGTCCCGGTTGAGCCGCTCCAGGCGAACGGTGAGTTCCTGCGCTCCCGCGACGTCGCGGAGTCCGGCTCCGCGCGCGAACTTTGCCCGCAGTTGACGTGTGCCAAGGCCGTAGCCAAAACGTTGATAGATCTTGGGTTCCGAAGCGGTCAGGACGCTCAAGAGTTCGCCGCGTGCAAGTGAGTGCTCGAAGTGCTCCCGCATCATCGCGGAGAGGAGTCCACGGCGACGGTGACCGGGGTGAACTCCCACCCAACTCAGCCCCGCGGTCGGCACGCGGCGACCTCCCGGCACGACCATCTCGAACGGGTAACTACACCGCACCGCGACCAGGTCGCCAGGTGCCCCGTGGCGCTCATCGGCTATGGCGATCGCGTTACCGCGATCCCAGACGAAGGCCTCTTTGAAGGCCAAGCGCTCCTCGGGGAGCCACGGGTTGAGGAACGCCCACTCGTCGACGTCGACCACGTCGTCCCAGCGGTCGGGGGTCAGCTGGAGGCGAGCGTAGCCGTCGGGAGGCGTGGTGGCGGGTATCTTGCCGTCAGGATGGTCCATACGGCGATTGTGCCACCGCGACTACTGGGTGTGCGCGTCGCGCGCGGCGTCTATCTGGTTTCTCAGGCGCGCCCACTCGACCTTGATGCAGCGGTTCTGCACTCCCGTCAGACCCGCCTCGCGGGCGCGCTCGATAGCAGCGTCGTTGACTACTCCCAGCTGCAACCACAGCATGTGTGCGTCCGCGGCGATCGCGTCGTCCGCGACCGGGTCGACGTACTCGGAGCGACGGAACACGTCGACGATGTCTGGAGGAGTGGGCAGTTCGGCGATGGACTCGTAGAACGCGTGGCCGAGGATCTCGGCGCTGCCCGCCGCGGGGTTGACCAGGAATACCTCGAGCGGGGTGTTCTCGATGAGCCACACCGCGATCTGGTGACTGGTGCGGATGTCGTTGGGCGAGGCGCCCACCACTGCGATTGTTTTCGCGCCAGCGAGGGCCGCGACGAGCAGGTCGTCATCGGGGGCCTGAGCCGCGCTCGGCATCGGGCACGCCTCGGCGGCGCTGGGGGTGGACACGGAGGCAATGTTTGCAGGCATCGTCGATTCGCTCATGCAGAATGAAACCACATTTTTCGGCGCATCATTCCCCGCGGCGCAAAGTGGTCGGGCCGGGCGGGGAGTGGCCGGCCACGGCATCGGCCGCACGGGGCTTGCGAGGAATACGGCGCGGGCAGGGTTCGTTGACGCAAGGGCAACCAGCGCCATGTTGTGGCGCATCCTCAGATCCGAAGGGAAGATTCGCAATGACCGAGAACAAGCCGCACATTGGGATTGAATCCGCCGATCGCGCCGAGATTGGCGACGGTCTCTCCAACCTCCTGTCCGACACCTACGCGCTGTACGTGCAGACTCAGGGCTACCACTGGAACGTGACCGGGCCCACCTTCCCAGCGCTGCACCAGATGCTCGAGGATCAGTACCTGGAATTGCAGGCCGCCGTCGACACCATCGCGGAGCGCGTGCGGGCCGTGGGCGAGAGGTCTCCCGGCAGCTTTGCCGAGTTCCTTGAGCGCGCCACGGTTGAGGACAACAAGGGCGCCACTACGGCGGGCCAGATGGTGAAGGACCTCATCGCGGGCCACGAGACGCTGATCCGCGTCGCGCGTCCCCTCGTGGAGATCGCGGACAAGGCGGGCGACGTCGCGTCTGCCGACCTTGTCACCGAACGCATCCGCGCGCACGAGAAGACCGCCTGGATGCTGCGCGCCACCGACGCCTAGTTCCCCCGAGCGGTTCACGCACTCAAGTGCCGTGCCCCCTCATGCGTTCGAGAGCCCCCGACCGGACACCGGTCGGGGGCTCTCGCTCGTTCTAGGACGTTGCCGCGAGGCGTGGCGTCAGATGTAGTACATCGCGGGCTCGCGGATCTCGGGCGCCGCATCAAGGTCCGGGTGATGGTGGGAGTCGCCCGAGTCGATAGCGGAGGCCGCCGTGGAGGCCTCCTTGGCCGCCGGGTGAATGCGAATCTTGGCGGGGATCCCCACCGCAGTCGCGCCCTCGGGCACGTCCTTGACCACGACGGCGTTGGAGCCGATGCGGGCATCGCAGCCGATGTGCACGGCGCCGAGCACCTTCGCGCCGGCGCCAATTACTACGCGGTCGCCGACGGTGGGGTGGCGCTTGCCCGGGCTCATCGTGGTGCCGCCCAGCGTCACGCCGTGGAACAGCAGGACGTCGTTGCCCACCACGGCGGTCTCGCCGATGACCACGCCCATGCCGTGGTCGATGAAGACGCGGCGGCCCAGCGTCGCACCGGGGTGAATCTCAATCCCGGTACGACGGCGGGCGTACTGCGACCAGAGGCGACCGTAGGTCTTCATCCCATGTGTCCACAGCCAGTTGGCGGCACGGTGGTGCCACACCGCGTGTACTCCCTGGTACGACGCGACGATGACCAGCGTGGAGCGCGCCGCGGGGTCGCGGTCGTGCACCGTGCGGATGTCTTCGAGGGCGAGCGTCAGAAAGTTCATGAGGAAAAGACCGGGGTGTCCTTTGGGTAGTGGTGAGGATTAGTCCATCAAGTCGGCGTACAGCACCGAGCTGAGGTAGCGCTCGCCGAACGACGGGATGATGGTGACGATGGTCTTGCCCTTGTTCTCGGGGCGCTTGCCCACCTCGATCGCGGCGTGGATCGCTGCTCCGGAGGAGATTCCCACGAGGAGGCCCTCCTTGCGAGCCGCGGCCCGTGCCGTGGCGATGGCGGTCTCAGAGTCGACGTCGAACACCTCGTCGTAGATCTCCTGGTTGAGAACCTCAGGAATGAAGTTCGCGCCGAGTCCCTGGATCTTGTGCGGGCCGGGTGCGCCACCGTTGAGGATGGGCGACTCCTTGGGCTCCACCGCGATCACCTGGATGTTGGGGTTCTTGGCCTTGAGGACCTCGCCGACGCCGGTGATGGTGCCGCCGGTGCCAATTCCGGCAATGAAGATGTCGACCTTGCCGTCAGTGTCGGCCCAGATCTCCTCGGCCGTGGTCTTGCGGTGGATCTCCGGGTTCGCTTCGTTGGCGAACTGCCTGGCCAGGATTGCGCCGGGGCGCTCCGCGGCGATCTTCTCGGAGGCGGCGACGGCGCCGGCCATGCCCTCGGGGCCGGGGGTCAGGACGAGCTCTGCGCCGAATGCGCGCAGCAGGCCGCGGCGCTCCTTCGACATCGTCTCGGGCATAGCGAGGACCACGTTGTAGCCGCGAGCCGCGCCGACCATGGCGAGCGCGATGCCGGTGTTGCCGGACGTCGCCTCGACGATGGTGCCGCCGGGCTTGAGCTCGCCGGACGCCTCTGCAGCGTCGACGATCGCGACGCCCAGGCGGTCCTTGACGGAGCTGGCGGGGTTGTAGAACTCGAGCTTGCCCAGGATGGTCGCGTCGACGCCGTCGGCGAGCGCGTTGATCTTGACAAGGGGGGTGTTGCCGATCAGATCGGTGACGTTTTCGTAGATCTTTGCCATGGCAGGTGCTTCCTTAGGTGAGTAGTGAAGTGTGATCCGTGTTGAACAACGCAGGTGTATCCCAATTCGATACCGGGGCGAGCGCTAGCGTGCCGGGAAAGGCCCATTTGGGCCTTTGGGCGGGGTGCTGCCAGCGCTCTACTGACAGCTGCAGCCCTCGCTACACATGCAAGCGCACATGCAGGAGGAGGCCACACAGGACAGGAGGGCAGGAGCAGACGTCATGACGACGTGGCTCCGGTTGCTCATCTCGCTGCCTTTCGTGTGTGGTGATGCCAGAGTATCGCCGCCGCGCCGATGCGGCAAGCGGCAGTTGCGAGGGGATTCGGGGCAATGCCGAAGGAGGGGAGGCGGCACTATGGTGGAAAGTGCCGCAAGCGCGTCGCATGACGGGATGGGAATGCAAGGCATGGAGTGGTTTTCCCTCGACAGCGTCAATTGGCTCGCCGTGCTAGCAGCCACGATCGCGTCGTTCGTCGTGGGCTACCTCTGGTACCGACCCGCGTTGTTCGGGCGCGAGCGGATGAAGCAGTTGAGCCTGCGCGGAAAGGATGGCGGTGGCGACGGAGGATCGTGGGGGCGTCACGCCGCGGTTGGCGTTGTCATCCTCCTCACCGCGCTAGTGATGAACATGCTGATGGTGGCGCTCGGCGTCGGATCGGTGGCCGGGGGCGCGGCGTTCGGGTTGGTCCTGGGCGCGGTCTTCCGGCTGGGCACGCACCTCATCCATAACGGTTTCGCTCTGCGCGGCCACCGTGCAACGTTGATCGATGGTGCTCAGGACGTGGTCTCGCTCGGCGTGGTTGGCGCAGTGATCGCGGCGTTCCTCTAGGCGGTTCGCCGGATACGGCGGTGCCACTGAGGCAGCGGCTGCTCCGGGGGAAACGAGAAGAGCCGGGTCCCTAAGGGCCCGGCTCCTGCTGTCTCATTCACGTGCGTCGTGCCGGATGAGAAGTCCGGTCGCGCTGCTCGTGGAGCAGGTGACGGGAATCGAACCCGCGTGATCAGTTTGGAAAACTGAGGCTCTACCATTGAGCTACACCCGCATCGTCAGGCACAGGCCGTCTCCAGCGCATGTCCAACGATCACTAGAGTAGCCGAGCCTGGGCCAGGATAAAAACTCTGCGCGTAAATGACTGCTGCTACCTCCGCTGGGGCCTCAGCGGTCGCCTTCTCGGGGCGAGGCGGCGCAGGACGAGAGCAACGCGCGCCCGACGGCGAGGATCTCGCTTTTGACGATGCTGGTATCCACATCGGAAATACGGGGATCAACCGCGGGCCCGATGAGCCCAGAGAGAAACATGGCGACGCGCACCTGTCGACCCGGCGTGGGGGCGTGGCCCGCGAGCGCGCTCTCGAGCTGCGAGAAGATAGCGAGCGCACGGTCGGAGAGGCGCCCCATGGCGACGTCTCTGAGGACGATGGCGTACAGGTCATGGTGCGTGACAGCCTGTTCGGCGAGGTCGTTCAGCAGCGCGTCAAGTCGCGCGTCGGGATCGTCGATGACCGCCGCGCGACGCACGCTCGCGTCGATCTCTACGAGAACGGGTTCCATGACGGCACTAACGATTAAGTCCTTGGAACGGAAGTGGTGGTAGACCGCGGCCTTGGTCACCCCTGCCTCGTCGGCGATTTTCTGCAGCGACGTGTCAGAAACGCCGTGGCGGGCGAACAGCGACATGGCGGTCGCGACGAGGTGGTCGCGGCCCGGGCGGCGTTGCTTAGGTGTGCTCATCAGCCTCTCGTGTCGTTTCGCGTCAGGTGACCTGTCAACGATTGTACTAGCCGATCGGCTAGATTTATAGTGATACGCAACGGCGATGAAGCCGCACCTGTTTGTTCGCGCGACAGGTCACCACTAAGCGAGGAGTATTTTCCGATGCCAAAGAAGCAGATTGCGCCCGGACCCAAGGCCGCTGATATTGAGGTGGATCTCCTCATCGTGGGTTCCGGAACCGGAATGGCGGCGGCACTCGCCGCGAAGGAGCAGGGCCTGTCGAGCCTCATCATCGAGAAGACCGCCTACGTGGGCGGATCGACCGCCCGCTCGGGCGGTGCCTTCTGGGTGCCCGGCAACTCGACGCTCGAGCGCGATGGCTCGCCGGATTCCGTCGCCCGAGCGGATTCGTACCTCGAGGCGATCGTCCGTGACAGTGCCCCCGCGGACCGATGGCGCGCTTACCTCGACCACGGACGTGACGCCATCGACGCGGTTGAACGGGTCACGAAGCTGAACTTTTTCTGGGCGGAGGGCTACCCGGACTATCACCCCGAGAACCCCGGCGGCTCGGCGACGGGACGTACGTGTGAACCCAAGCCGTTCGATTTGGCCGAGCTAGGCGCTGAGCGCAGCCGTTTTCGCGCGGGGGTGATGGAGGCGCCGGTGCCGATGCCGGTGACGGGAGCGGACTACAGGTGGATGAACCTCATGACACGGAAGCCGACAAAGGCGATCCCTCGCATGATCAAGCGGTTGGCCCAGGGAGTCGGCGGCAAGGCGCTGGGGCGCACCTACACTGCCGGCGGACAGGCGCTCGCCGCAGGCCTGTTCGCAGGCGTGATCGATGCCGGAATTCCGGTGTGGACGCGGGCGTCACTGGTGGCCCTGACCCGCGACGCGGATCGAGTCACCGGCGCGACGGTTGAGCAAGACGGCAAGACGGTGACTGTCGTTGCGAAGCGAGGCGTCATCCTCGCGACCGGGGGCTTCGAGCACAACGTGCCGCTGCGGCGCACGCACGCAGCAGTAATTCATGATGTGGACTACAGCCTGGGTTCGGACGGAAACACTGGCGATGGAATCGCCGCGGGTCAAGAGGTGGGCGCGGACGTGGCCCATATGGACCAGGCCTGGTGGTTCCCGGCGGTTGCGCCAGTGGGCGATGGTCAGGTACTGCCGCTCCTCGCCGAGCGCTCGCTACCGGGGTCGCTCATCGTGAACGACGGTGGTGAGCGCTTCATCAACGAGTCTGTTGACTACATGACCTTTGGGCAGGCCATGCTGGCTTCGCGAAACGCGGGTGGGGGTGAGCGAGAGATATGGCTGATCTTTGACCAGCAGTACCGCGACTCGTACCTGCTGGCCGCGTCAGTATTCCCGCGCCAGGCCATACCGAAGGCGTGGTACGACGCAGGCATCGCGCATCGGGCCGATAACCCCCGCGCACTCGCGGAGTCCATCGGGATGCCCCAGGACGCGCTCATTTCCACGCTGCGCCGGTTCAACTCCTTGGCGGCAAATGGCAACGACGAGGACTTCCACAGGGGAGAGAGCGCGTATGACCGTTACTACGGTGACCCGACGCATGGGCCCAACTCTTGCTTGCGGCCGCTCAAGGGAGGGCTGTATGCGGTCAAACTGGTGCTGTCCGATCTCGGTACCTGTGGCGGACTGAAGGCGGACGAGCGGGCTCGAGTGCTGCGGCCCGATGGAACGGTCATCGACGGCCTCTACGCCATCGGCAACACGGCTGGAAACGCCTTTGGCGACAAGTATCCGGGAGCGGGGGCGACCATCGGCCAGGGAATTGTCTTCGGGTACATTGCCGCTCTGGACGCGGCGGGAGTGACGGGCAAAGCGTGAGTTGGGGCGTCCCGGCCCGGGCGTTGGTGCGCTCTTTTTTGAGCGCCGATGCCCGGGCGGGGTCGTGCGCATGGCCTCACACGTACTAGAGTTGCCTGGCTCACGTTTGTGGGCATCGGGGTGTAGCGCAGCTTGGTAGCGCATCTGTTTTGGGAACAGAGGGTCGCAGGTTCAAATCCTGTCACCCCGACAACAATGACAAGAGGACCGCCCGCGGGCGGTCCTCTTGTCGTTTATCCCGCTAGTTTGGGAATGCGTCTCACCCCAGGGGCGCATCGAGGAGTGAAACGTGAACCAGTCGGAACTGCAGCGCAGCGTCGCCCAGGTCAAGTCGACAACTGACGTCGCCGCCTGCGAGGCGACCATCGCGGATGTGCGTACGCGCCATGCTCCCTCCGCCTCAACCTACGACACGTTCATGAAGGTGCTGGGGTGGGCCTGGGTCGCCCTAGCCCTCGTGACTGCGCTCGTCTTCATTGCAATGGGCGCCTACGCCTGGTTCTTCGTGATCTTCATCATCTTTGGTGCGGTAATCCTTGGCGTCCTGCACATTTTGGTCTCCGTGCTGCGCGCCCAGCATCGGAACGCCTACGACAAGGCGGTAGCCGCGATGAATGACCACGTGCGTGGACTAGGGCGCCCCGTCCCCGAGTAGCAGCTGGTGGCTAGTCGTCGGTGACGGTCACCAGAACTGAGATGTTGCCGCGGGTCGCGTTGGAATACGGGCACACCAGGTGCGCCGATGTGCACGCGGGCTCCCACGGAGGGTGGTCCTGAGTCATTTTCTGCTGTCGTGTGCCGCCGGATTTGGGAGGAAGGCGTGAAGCTCCGGAAACTTGAGCATCGTTTTCTGCGAATGATGGCGCTCGCGAGGAATGCGCGGACGTCTCGGAGAGTTTGAATATCTTGACAGCGAAGTCGAGGCCATCCGGCCTCATCCGTTAACAATCCCCCTCCGGGGCGATTTAAGGGAGGCGTTCAGCGATGAAGATTGGCGGCACCACAGAGGCGCTCAACATGCGCAGCGCGATCGTCCATGGTGGCCACTTGGTCACGCCGGTGAGCCAGCTCGACCGGCTTTTTCCTGAGAGCGGAGTCCGACTCCACGCGAAGCTCGACCAGCTCCAACTGTCGGGGAGCACCAAAGAGCGAACCGCGCGTTTCTTGCTCGATGAGCTGGAGTGCAACGGGGGACTGATGCCCGGTGGCACCGTGGTGGAGTCGACCTCGGGGAACCTCGGTATGGCACTGGCACGCCAGTGCACGCAGCGCGGCTATACCTTCATCGCGGTGGTTGACGAGCGAGCCAATAGGGCGGCGACGCAAACCATGGTGGCGTTCGGCGCACGCGTGGACCAGGTGGAGACCCCCGCGGACGGAAATCGCCTGCGGGCCCGCGTGGAGCGTGTCGCGCAATTGCTAGCTCACGTGCCGGGCTCCGTGACGACTAATCAGTACGGAAATGCGGCGAACCCTGCTGCTCACGCCAACACCACGCTGCCCGAGCTCGTGGACGCCCTTGGTGGTCCGCCCGACCACCTCTACGTTGCGATGAGCACCACCGGTACTGTGCTGGGCTGCCAGCTGGCCATCGAGCGCGCGGGGTGGAAGACGCGCCTCGTGGGCGTCGATGCGGAGGGGTCGGCCCTGTTTGGCGGCGCCTTGGGCGAGCGCAAGCTGCCGGGACTGGGCGCCGGATTTGCTACGGACCTGTCCCAGCAGGCGCATCCCGATGCCGTCAGCCGGGTCAGTGAGGCAGACATGATCCTCGGCTGCCGGCTCCTTGCGCGACGCGAGGGACTGCTCGCCGGTGCGTCGACGGGTGCGATAGTCGCGGCGATCGGCCGCGATTTGCCCTCGCTGAGCCGCGGCGCGACGGTCGCGATGCTGGTCCACGACGGAGGCAGCGCCTACTTGCCGACGGTGTTCGACGACGAGTGGGTGCGTGCTGAGATCCCAGGCGGGGAGCGCGCGCTGGCCGTCAGCTCGAGCGCGAATCCGTTCGTCGAGATGGCATGAGCGAGAACCCAAGGGGCGGTGCGATGGACCTGGTGGTGGTCGGAGGGGGACCGCGCGCGCTCTATGCCCTTGCTGACCTCGACGAGGAGCTGGCGCGCAGTGCTCCCGAGGCGCAGGCGCGCCCCTTTCGCGTGACGATCCTCGAGACGGGCAGGCTCGGCGCGGGCGCGGTATGGGAACCGGGTCAGCCAGCGCACCTCATGATGAACGTCGACTCGCGAATCGTCGATGCCACCTGCCCCTCCGTCCCGCTCACGTTCCAGCAGTGGCAGGGGAGCGGCGGGGAGGTCTTCCCGTCGCGCGCGCAGGTGGGGCGCTACCTCGCCTGGAGCTTTGAGCGGCTTCGCGAGTCTGCGCGCCTTGAGGTGATCCACCGGCCCGTCCGAGCGACGGCAGTGCGGCGCGAGGGCCTCTCTTGGGTCTGCGAGACGGTCGATGCGGCGGGGAAAGGGGCCGCGTCCGAGCGCTCACCTCGAGTGATGCTCGCCACCGGCCACACGGGCGGCCCGGGCATCGACCATGCCGCGGTGGCCGATGCGTCGCGTGGCCCGTGTCCCGGCGCGCCGGTAGTAGTGCGCGGGGCGTCGCTCACGGCATTCGACGTCGTGATGGATCTCACGGCCGGGCGCGGCGGGAGCTGGGTCGCGGATGCCACCGTCGACTGGGGGCTTCGGTACGTCCCAGGGGGCTCGGAGCCCTCGTCAATCACGATGCTGTCGCGTTCTGGGGAGCCGATGCTGCCCAAGCCGGTCTCCCTCCCGGCGGCAGTCGTGGCGGCCGTGCGTGACCGGACCTCGGCGTGGTCTTCCGAGTCCAACCCGGATGACGAGTGGTGGGACGTGCTGGCGGCCGGTGCAGAGGCCGCGGCCCTCGCCTCGGGCACCCGCGTGACACGCGAAGAGCTGTGGGCCCGTTTAGATGGCGTGTTGGCGGACGGCCCTGACGCTCGCTGGGCTCGAGACGTGCGCCGCGCACTGGGCGATGTTGACAGCGATTGCGCGTGGTGGTGGGGCCGGGCGTGGGCTGCCGGATATGCCGACGTGGTGCGCTCACTAGAACGCGCACCCCGGGATCCGGCGCTGTGGTCGCGGTGGCGCGCACGGGCCGCAACGCTCGAACGGTGGGCATTTGGGCCGCCGCTCGTGACTCACCGGCGACTGCTGGCACTGAGGGAGTCGGGCATCCTGCGAGTGGTGCGGGGCTCGAGTCCGGCGCAGATGGAATCGGGCGTGGAAGTGATTGACGCCTTCACCCGCGGACCGGGCATTCGAGATGCAGTGCGAGGAAAGGGCGGGACCGCGCCGGAGGAGGGCCGCGAGCCGTGGGAAGGCCTGCTGGCCGACGGTCACGTGAGCGTGCGGCCCGGCGAACGTGGGGCGCTGACTGCCTCGGATGGCACCTGCGTTGGCCCCGGCGGTGACCTCAGCGTCGGCCTTGCGGCGCTCGGACGCCCCACGGAGGATCCCGTGATTGGGCACGACTCGCTCCAGCGACGCCTGCACGGCGACTCAAGTAGGTGGGCCCGCGCTGTCGCGACCACGTGGCTCGCCGACCGCGGTGTGGAATCGGCACAACTGACGAAGGTGGGAACAGATGACTAACCAAGCACCCGTGGCCTGCGAGGGCGTAGCCCCGCTGACGGCGCGCACGGAGCCATGGATGGAGGACGTGCTCGGCGACGCCCAGCAATGCGGCTCGCTCATCAGCGAGTTTGGCTCTCCGGTCAACGTCCTCGACTTCTCTCCACTTGCCCGCAACGCGGCCGAGTTGGTGGACGCCGCGCGTGGCGAGGGCGTGAGGCTGGGCGTCTACGTCGCGCGCAAGGCCAACAAGGCACTGGGCCTGGTCACAGCGGCGAACGATGCGGGACTGGGGCTGGATGTTGCCTCGCTCGCCGAGCTGCGCCAGTGTCTTGACCTGGGAGTCCGAGGCGAGGCCATCATCGTCACGGCGGCGGTGAAGTCGCGCGAGCTTATTCGCCTCGCGCTTGACTCGGGCGCGCTGATAAGCCTGGACAACGCCGACGAGCTCGATGACGTCGTGCTCGCGGCCTCAGGCGGCGAGCGTGTGGCGCGAGTGGCTCTGCGGCTGGCGTCCACCGACCCCTCAATTGCGCCCACCCGGTTTGGCCTCACGTCGCGGCAGTGGGACCGCGCGCTCGCCGAGGTCGACTCCGGCACACTGCGGATAGAGGGCATCCACTTTCACCTCAACGCGTATAGCGCCGCCGAGCGCGCCATTGTGTTGCGTGAGGCGCTTTCCTGGACGGATCGACTCCGCGATCAAGGCCACCGGATCGCCTTCATCGATATGGGCGGCGGCATCCCGATGAGCTACCTCGCCGACGGAGCCCAGTGGGGCGCCTTCTGGGACGGCGTGGACAAGGACGAGCACGGCACCCTGACGTGGCGCTCAGACCGCCTGGGTCTCACCGACCCGAGTGCCGCGCGACCCTCGGGATCGCTCTACCCGTACTGGCAGCGCCCGGTGCGCGGCGGATGGCTGCGGGACGTGCTGCGGGCGCCGGGGAGTGAACGGGAGAGCATCGCGGCGGAACTCGCCGCGCGCGACCTCGAATTGCGTTGCGAGCCCGGGCGTTCGGTGCTTGACGGCTGCGGGATGACCCTGGCTGAGGTCGCGTTCCGGAAGTCGACGAGCGACGACATCCCCCTGGTAGGTCTGCACATGAATCGCACTCAGGTGCGATCCACGTCGGTCGACTTCCTGCTTGACCCACGCTGGGTTCGGCCCGCCGAGGCGGGCGAACCCAGCCCCGCGTTCGACGGCTTCCTGGTGGGTGCCTACTGCGTCGAGGAGGAATTGATCCTGCGGCGCCGCCTCCGATTCAAGGATGGAGTGGCACGCGGGGACATTGCGGCGTTTATGAACACGGGTGGTTACCTGATGCACATCCTGGAAAGCGCCTCGCACCAGTTGCCGCTTGCCGTCAACGTGGTTCGCGGCGCCGACGGCGCGTGGGTGCACGACGGCATCGACAAGCCCGCTTGAACCGCGCGGCGCGGTGCCCCTTGAGGGTCCCGCGCCGCGCGAGGGCGGCCATTGCGAGCCGCGAGAAAGCTGTCAGTCGTCGGAGACGGTGACCTGAACCGAGATGTTGCCACGGGTGGCGTTGGAATACGGGCACACCAGGTGCGCCGCATCGGCGATTGCCTGAGCCTGGTCGTGGGGGAGCGAAGGGACGACTACCTCAAGCTCGACCGCGATTTCGAATCCGCCGTCGCCGTTCGCGCCGATGTGGACGCGGGCGCCCACCGACGAGTCCGTGAGATCGATCTTCTGCGCGCGGGCGACGCTCTGCATGGCGGAGTGGAAGCAGGCCGCGTAGCCGGACGCGAAGAGCTGCTCGGGATTGGCGCCCTCCCCGGATCCGCCCAGAGCGACGGGCGCCGCGAGGTCGAGGTCGATCCGACCATCGTCGCTGCGAACGTGCCCGTTGCGTCCCGCGCCGGTCGCGAGTGCCTCTGCGGTGTAGCCAATCTGCTGAATCATGGGGATGCTGCCTTTCAATAGGGATAAGTGAGGCGCAGCACCTCAAGCGTCGTCGCTACCCGGGGGGATTCGGCGGCAGTGTTTACCTGGACTCAAAGTCCATGGGGATGCCCTCGGCGCCGCCTAAGCGGCCCGGATCGGACATGCTTCAGCCGCCGAATGGTGCCGCTGCGTTGGGTACAACGCCCACGTTGAGCCTCGTCATTCCCGTTTTCTCAGATTCGGTCATTCGCCGGGGAGATCGCGGCTCGTCGCAAACGATGCCACGCGTCGGAAATGGTGCCACGCGCCGGAAGTGGTGCCGCCGCCGGGGCGCGCGACAGCGCGCCTAGACCAGCGCATCGTCCGTGAGCGGGGCGGACGCTAGACGACAGGGGTTGCGTCAGCGGCGGCGATGGCAGCATCGCCCGCCGCGCGAGCGTGTGCCGCCTTGCGGGCGCGGTCACTCGTGGATTCGAGGTCCACGACGTCCAGGATCTCGACCGCCGCGGTCAGCGTGGCCCACTGGTCGGCCGCGAGGCCGTCGAACATCGGGCCCAACGAGGAGCCGAAGTCCAGGCGCCAGTCGTCAAGCGCCTGGGCGCCCTGATCGGTCAAGGACAGGATCGCTGCGTCGGCGTCCTCCGGGTCGTTGGTCCGCTCGACCAGGAGTTGGTCCTCGAGCGCCTGCGCCAACTGGGTGGCTCCCTGCGGGCTCACGCGGACTTCACGGGCCAGGCTGTCGATGCGCTGGGGTCCCTCGCTCTCGAGCACGTCGAGCGTGCGCCACGCGGAGGCGGGAGTGGTGTTGCCGGAGGCGACGGCCGCGACGCGAGCGAGTCGGTGCGTGCCGTTGACGAGGCGCACCAGGGTGCGGCGTTGGTTGGAATCCATAGGGGGACTCTATAACTCGCCAACGCAATTGTGCGCCGCGCGGTCACCCCGACTACTGCGTAGTACGTGCCCGTTTGGGGACGCGCGCCCCAAGCCGGTAGAATCGGCGGGTTGCTCTGCCGCGAGAAGACATCGTGTATGGCTGAGCCTTCTTCCACTTACAGGAGTACGTCAGTGACCAGCGCCTTCGAGACCATCGATGCCACGACCGTCAAAGTCACGGTCAACCTCACCGAGGAGGAGCTCGCTCCCGCCCTCAAGCACGCCTATGAGCACATCGGCGAGCAGGTGCAGATTCCCGGCTTCCGCAAGGGCAAGGTGCCCGCAAAGATTCTTGAGCAGCGCGTTGGTAAGGGTGCCGTCATCGAGCACGCCGTCAACGACGGTCTGCCCGGCTGGTACTCAGAGGCCGTCCAGGAGCTCGAGCTGCGCCCGTTCGGCCAGCCCGAGGTCGACGTCACCAAGATCCCCGGCTCCGTCGAGGGCGACGAGGGACTCGAGTTCACCGCGATCGTCGAGATCCGCCCCGAAGTTGAGCTTCCGGCCGCCGACTCGCTGACGATCGAGGTGTCGCCGATCGAGGTCAGCGAGGCCGACGTCGACGAGCGCGTCGACGCACTGCGCGAGCGCTTCGGCTCACTCGTTTCGGTTGACCGCCCCGCGGCCAACGACGACTACGTCACCATCGACCTGAACGCCAAGGTTGACGGCGAGGACATCGACGCCGTCCAGGGCACGTCCTACCAGGTGGGCTCGGGCAACATGCTCGAGGGCCTGGACGACGCACTGCTGGGCCTGAGCGCAGACGAGGAGACCACGTACGAGGGTCCCCTCGCAGCTGGCGACCAGGCAGGCAAGGACGCGATCATTACGGTCAAGGTCACCGCCGTCAAGACGCGCGAGCTTCCCGAGGTGAACGACGAGTTCGCTCAACTCGCCTCCGAGTTCGACACGGTCGCGGAGCTCCGCGAGGACCTCAAGTCTCAGGCCGCGAAGATCAAGACCAACAACCAGGCCATCGAGGCTCGCGAGAAGCTTCTCGAAGCACTCCTCGCGGTCACCGACTTCGAGCTCCCCAAGAAGGTCATCGAGGGAGAGGTTCACAGCCACCTCGAGAACGAGAACCGCCTTGAGGACGACGAGCACCGCGCCGAGGTCACCGAGGAAGCTCACAAGGCACTGCGCACGCAGATCCTGCTTGACCAGCTCGCCGAGGACCTCGAGATCGAGGTCCAGCAGAACGAGCTCCTCGACTACCTGCTGAACGCGTCGCGTCAGTACAACATGGACCCCAACGAGTTCATCCAGCAGGTCGAGCAGGGTGGCCAGATTCCCGCCATCGTGTCTGAGGTCTCCCGCTCGAAGGCGACCGCGTACGCGCTGCGTCGCGCGACCATCAAGGACACCGCGGGCGCCGCGGTTGACCTCAGTGGCGTCATCGGTTCGCTCGAGGACGAGAACAAGGAAAACGAAGCAGCTGCGGAAGAGTCGCAGATCGCCTAGGTCTCACGCGGGTCGCGGCTAGGAATCAGCGCGGCCCGCACACGCAACAAGGGCGGCACCCCATCGGGGGTGCCGCCCTTGTTGCGTCTACAGCAGCGTGCGCTAGGCAGCCGTGGGGTTCGTGATGATGATCCAGGCCGCGAAGATAGCGGTGGCCACACCGAACGCGAGGCCGATGGTGGCGGGGATGCGACCCACCGGCGGCTCGCCGGCCTTGAACAGCGCGACAGAGCGGCGCAGTCCGATGAACGACACGATGATGGCCGCGATCGATGACACCCCAAACGGGTTCATGATCAGCGACGCGATGCCCAGCAGCATTCCGGCGTTGGCCATGCCGTTACGCACGCGCTCCGGCGGTGCGTCGTCCAGGTCGGCGTCGTCCTCGTCTACCAGTTCTGCCTCGACGATCTCGGCATCGATGCTCTCCTGCCTAGCCTTCGCTGCCGAGTTGCCGTAGACAACCTCGCCGTCGATGATCATGGGCTCGGAGTTGTCGGGAGTGGTGTCGTCGTTCTCGGTGGAGCGGGCCATCGTTGCCTTTCAAGTCGTGTGGCTGAGAAGTGAGCGTGCATGGGGGCGCGCGCTCATCTTGTCCGCATAGCCTACGCGGTAGCAGACGGGGACGAAAGTATCCGGCGACGGCGGCCGCGCGGGGGGACGCCGTCGCATCGGCCGCCCGCAGACCGCGCCGCGGCACAGGTCGTTTTTCGTTCACCCAGTAGCGAAAACAGGCCCATTTGGGCATCGGACGGGGGGTGGGTCGCGTTACTGTCTCACAAGACGCTCTATAGGAGGACACACGTGAACGACAACACGTCGCATGAGATTACCGCGAGGGGTGACGGAGCCGGAATGGCTCTGAACGACTCGATCTTCAACAGGTTGCTGCGCGAACGCATCATCTGGCTAGGCGATGAGGTGCGCGACGACAACGCGAACGCCATCTGCGCTCAGTTGATGCTGCTCGCCGCTGAGGACTCAGAGAAGGACATCTACCTTTACATCAACAGCCCCGGTGGATCGATCACTGCGGGTATGGCGATCTACGACACGATGCAGTACATCAAGCCGGACGTCGCCACGGTGGCCATGGGTATGGCGGCATCGATGGGCCAGTTCCTGCTCGCCTCCGGTGCCAAGGGCAAGCGCTTCGCGACCCCCCACGCCCGCGTGCTCATGCACCAGCCTTCCGGCGGCATCTATGGCACGACCACTGACGTCCGCATCGGCGCCGAGCTCATCATGCACATGAAGAAGGTGCTCTCCGGGCTGACCGCAGAGCAGACCGGCAAGTCGATCGAGCAGATCACCAAGGACGCTGACCACGACCGCTGGTTCACCGCGCAAGAGGCGCTCGAGTACGGCTTCATCGACGGCGTCATCACGCACGCGGCCGATGCCGGAGACGCTTCGCAGGGAGGCAAGAAATGACCAATGAATTCCAGGCTATTCAGGCCGCGGGTCGCACCGCTGGCGACTTTGGCGGATCGGCACCTGCCGGCCCCTCGTCGCGCTACATCCTGCCCACGTTCGAGGAGCGCACCGCGTACGGCTTCAAGCGTCAGGACCCCTACGCGAAGCTGTTCGAGGACCGCATCATCTTCCTCGGCGTGCAGATCGACGACGCATCCGCTGACGACGTGATGGCGCAGCTGCTCGTGCTCGAGTCTCAGGACCCCGAGCGCGACATCACGCTGTACATCAACAGCCCCGGTGGCTCGCAGACCGCGTTGACCGCGATCTACGACACGATGCAGTACATCAAGCCTGAGATCCAGACCGTCTGCCTGGGCCAGGCCGCCTCCGCGGCTGCCGTCCTGCTCGCGGCCGGACACCCCGGCAAGCGTCTCGCGCTGCCCAACGCGTCCGTGATGATCCACCAGCCTCGCATCGAGGGTGGCTCGCGTGCGCAGGCCTCGGACATCCAGATCTACGCCGAGCAGATGATTCGCATGCGCGAGTGGCTCGAGGACACCCTGGCCTTCCACACCGGCCAGGACTCGTCGCGGATCCGCGAGGACATCGAGCGCGACCGGTTCCTGACCGCCGCCGAGGCCAAGGAATACGGCCTCGTCGACCAGGTGCTCGAGAGCCGCAAGGTCAAGCCCTCCGAGGGCATCAACGCCTAAGTGGCACTCATTTAGCGTCACGGGAGGGCGGTTCGGGCTTCGGCCCGGGCCGCCCTTTCTGCTTGCCGTTGTCAGTGCGCGGATGCTGCAGCCGTGCCCCAAAGCCGTCCGCGGGCGTGTCGGCGACGAATACCCATCAGACGCGCGCCGATAACGTTGCGGCGCGCCGCCCAGCGCGTGTCAGACCGCGTCTGTAGCCTGTTAAGGATGGCGCCGCACTATTGGGCGCGAAAGGAGCCTTCGAATGACTCGTCCCACCGACACCGGTGATCTGCTGAAGTGCACGTTCTGCGGTAAGACTCAGAAGCAGGTCAAGAAGCTCATCGCGGGCCCGAACGTGTACATCTGCGACGAGTGCATTGAGCTCTGCAACGAGATCCTCGAGGAGGAGCTCGCGGAGGCGGTCGAGGCCGAGTTCACGGACCTCCCCAAGCCCCGCGAGATCTTCAACTTCCTGGGTCAGTACATCATCGGCCAGGACCAGGCCAAGCGCGCGTTGTCAGTGGCGGTGTACAACCACTACAAGCGAGTGCGCGCAGGCGAGGCCAAGGCCTCCGAGGACGGCGTCGACATCGCCAAGTCCAACGTGCTTTTCATTGGCCCCACGGGTACCGGCAAGACGTACCTGGCCCAGACCCTCGCGCGCATGCTCGACGTGCCGTTCGCGATCGCCGACGCGACCGCGCTGACCGAGGCCGGATACGTGGGCGAGGATGTCGAGAACATCCTGCTCAAGCTCCTGCAGGCCGCGGACTACGACGTGGAGAAGGCGCAGCGCGGCATCATCTACATCGACGAGATCGACAAGGTCGCGCGCAAGGCGGAGAACCCCTCCATCACCCGCGACGTGTCGGGCGAGGGCGTGCAGCAGGCGCTCCTCAAGATCCTCGAAGGCGCGACGGCCTCGGTGCCGCCGCAGGGCGGGCGCAAGCACCCCCACCAGGAATTCATCCAGATCGACACCACCAACGTGCTGTTCATCCTGGGAGGCGCGTTCGCGGGCCTCGAGGAGATCATCTCGTCGCGCGTGGGTCGCAAGGGGATCGGCTTCGGTGCCTCGCTCAAGGAGGCAGACAACTCGGACCTGTTCTCGCACGTCACCCCGCAGGACCTGCACAAGTTCGGGCTCATCCCCGAGTTCATCGGCCGGATGCCGGTCATCGCGACCGTGTCCCCGCTTGACGTGGACGCCATGGTTTCGATCCTGACTGAGCCCAAGAACGCGCTGGTCAAGCAATATCAGCGCATGTTCGAGCTGGACGACGTGGAACTTGAGTTCGACGAGGGCGCTGTCAGGGCGATCGCGGAGCAGGCGTTGCTGCGTGGTGCCGGCGCCCGTGGACTGCGCGCGATTCTGGAAGAGGTTCTCCAGGACACAATGTTCGAGGTTCCCGGCCGCGATGACATCGCCACCGTGTTGGTCACCCGCGAAGTGGTCCTGGACCGCGTCGCGCCTGCGTTCGTGCCGCGCGTGATTGAGCAGATCGAGGAATCCGGGGCGGCGTAGTAGCTGCCTTCCGCCTCAGTCTTCTTGTCCTCACCCTCGCTACCTGCTCGCTCTACCCCCTCGCTCGACACCGTCTCCGCACCTCTCTCCCTGTCGCGCTACCCCAGCTCTCGCTCTGTCTACCCACCTCTCTCCCTATGGGTCCGTTTTCGCACGCATCCAGGTGCGCCTGACTCCTATTGGTCTGTTTCTGCACAGGTAGAAGCGAGCCGGCGTCCAGTTTCCGCGATTCGGCTAGGATCCTCCGCGCAGGGATCGCTGACAGTTGTTCACAGATACCGTGCGACCTCCAGGTTCTCCACAAGCGCTCGTCCCGACGCGCATCGATTGGTCGCGGGGCCTGCACTGGACTCATGGCGTCTCTCCGAGCACTCAATATCCCCCCGCAAGGGCAGGAACTTGCGTCGTGGCTGCGGGGCACCTGGCAGGCGTACAGTGCCGCGGAACTTGAAGCGATCTTCAGTCGGCGGCAACTGCGCAGGGGCCTCGAAGAGGGGGACGTCACTCGGCTCGCGCCGAATGTCTATGCTGGCACCGTCCACGCCGCTTCATTCCAGACACGAGTTGACGCAGCGGTGTTGTGGGCGGGATCCGACTGCGCTGTCGGAGGCCGGGCGGCCCTCTTTCTCCATGGCGTTCTAGACGACGAGCCTCAGCGCATCGAACTTGTGGTGGACCACGACCGCCGAATGCTCGCTCGACCCGGCTGGATCCGGGTACGTAGGGTGACGTACAACCCACCGGTTCAACAAGTCGGTCGTTGGTCGGTCGTGCCGCCGGAGATTGCGCTCTGCCAGGGATTCGGCGAATGTCCTCCGGATATAGGAGTCAGTGTCATTGCGCGTTCCATGGCCAGCGGGAAGGCGAGTGCGGGTGCGATCGTCGATGCGGTCGACGCACTCCCGCGGGTCAAGGGGAGGCGCGCATTGCTCCGCACCGTCGCGCAGTGCGCGGCAGGCGCGGAGAGCTACCTTGAATGGCATGCAGCAGAGAAGGTCTTTGTCGGCAAGCCATTCGATCGATTCATCAAGCAGTATCGCGTCGTGGTGCACGGGCGCAACTATCGACTCGACATGTACGACCAGGTGACTCGGGTCGCAGTCGAGGTTGACGGCGCGAAGTTTCACGCCGGTACTGATCTCTGGCAACGCGACTTGCGGCGGGATGCCGACCTGGCTTCGGTCGGGATCCAGACGGTGCGCTTTAGTTATCGCGATCTACACGAGCGGCCGCAGTGGTGCCGAGATCGACTGCGTGACATTCTCGCGAGCCGGAAACCCGCCGCCTAGGGGCGGGGCGTGCGAAAACGGACCCATAGAGTTCAGTGACCTGCGGGAGCGTGCGAAAACGGACCCATAGGGCTCAGCCGCATCGGAGAGCGTGCCAGTACGGACCCACAGGGCTCAGGCGCGGCTGAAAGCGTGCCAAAACAGACCCATAGGAGTCAGGCGCAGCTGGACACGTGCGAAATCGGACCCATAGGAGTCAGGCGCAGCTGGACACGTGCCAAAACGGACCCATAGGAGTCAGGCGCGGCTGAAAGCGTGCGAAATCAGACCCATAGGAGACCGGGGAGCACTGTGGGGCTGGGGACTGGAAACCAGACGAAGGGCTAGGCCTCTGCCAGGACCGCGTTCTCGGTGCGCATCACCGTGGTGTCCGCGATCTCGTTCGGGCTGCCGTCCTCGGGGCTCATCCCGTCCACGCCGGGGTCCAGCGCCAGGACAGCGTCGATGACCTGCATCACGCGTACGCGTCCCGCTGCCATCAGGTCCGGCTTGGCGGCGTTCACCGCAGCAACCTGCGCCTCGGGCACCAGCAGATCAACCGAAGCGATCTCGGTCTTCTGCGACACCTTGGCCTCGGACTTGATCTTGCGCAGCGTCGCGAGAGCGGCACCGGCAATCGAGATGAGCTTGGGATCCGGAGCGCCGGCCGAGTGCGTCGCACCAGCGGCGTCGCGCAGCGGAGCCGACTCGGGCCACGGAGCGCGGTGCACTGAACCCTCGCGCCACCAGGACCAGACCTCGTCGGTGGCGAACGGAAGGACGGGGGCGAACAGGCGCAGGAACGTCTCGAGCGCAATGGTCAGCGCGGCGCGCGCGGAGGCGGCCTCGCTCGAGCAGTCCGCGTACGGGTCGATGGCCTCGCCGGGAGCGGCGCCGTCGTAGGCCCGTGCCTTGACGAGCTCGAGGTAGTCGTCGCAGAAGGTCCAGAAGTAGGTCTCCGCGACCTCGAGCGCCTTGGTGTGGTCGTACGCAGTCAGTGCCTTGGTCGAGGCGTCCACGACGTTGGCAAGTCCGGCCAGCATCGCGCGGTCGAGCGGCTCCGTGACGATGCCGCGAGCTGCCTCCGTGGACCCAGCCTGCACATCGCCCGAGCCGCGCAGCGCGCCGCCGGTCACGTGTGCAGCCGCTTCCACGCCAGCCTCGAGTGAAGAGTCGGCGGCGCTGGCGATCCCGGTCGCGCCCAGCACAAACTTGGAGGCGTTCAGCACCTTCATCGCGAGGCGTCGGCCGATCTTCATCATGCCGGTGTCGAAGGCCGCGTCGGTGCCCAGGCGAGCCGAGGCCGCCCAGTACCGCACGGCATCGGAGCCGTGCTCCTCGAGCAGGCCCATGGGCGTGACCACGTTGCCCTTGGACTTGGACATCTTCTTGCGGTCCGGGTCCAGGATCCAGCCGGAGATCGCGGCGTGCTTCCACGGCAGCTGGTCGTGCTCCAAGTGCGAGCGCGCCACGGTGGAGAAGAGCCACGTGCGGATGATGTCCTGGCCCTGCGGGCGCAGGTCCATCGGGAAGGTCTTGGCGAACAGCTCGGGGTTGTCGCGCCAGCCGCACACAATCTGCGGGGTGAGCGACGAGGTCGCCCAGGTGTCCATGATGTCCTTCTCGCCCGTGAAGCCGTTGGGCTGGTCGCGCTGCGACTCGTCGAAGCCGGCGGGCACGTCGGCCTGCGGGTCGACGGGGAGGATGTCCTCGGAGGGCGCCAGCGGCGACTCGAAGTCGGGGTTGCCGTCGGCGTCGACGCGGTACCAGACGGGGATGGGCACGCCAAAGAAGCGCTGGCGCGAGATCAGCCAGTCGCCGGTCAGGCCCTTGACCCAATTCTCGTAGCGCACGCGCATGAAGTCGGGCACAAAGTCGATGTCCTTGCCGCGCGCCACGAGCTGCTCGTTGAGCTCTGCGTCGCGGCCGCCGTTGCGGATGTACCACTGGCGGGTGGTGACAATCTCGAGCGGCTTGTCGCCCTTTTCGAAGAACTTGACGGGGTGGCTGATCTTGCGCGGCTCGCCCTCGATGAGGTCGGCCTCGCTCAGCATCTCGACGATGCGAGCCTTGGCGGAGAAGACCGTCTTACCGGCCAGTTCGGCGTACGCGGCCTGCGCTGACTCGGACTCGAGCCCGGCAGGCGCCTCGGAGACAAAGCGGCCGTCCCAGCCCATCACGGGGCGCGTGGGCAGCTGCAGCTCGCGCCACCAGGTGACGTCGGTGATGTCGCCAAACGTGCAAATCATCGCGATTCCGGAGCCCTTGTCGGGCGACGCCAGGTGGTGCGCCAGGACGGGCACCTCGACGTCGAACAGGGGAGTGCGGACGTGCTTGCCGAACAGCGGCTTGTACCGCTCGTCGTCCGGGTGCGCGACCAGGGCGACGCAGGCGGGCAGTAGCTCGGGGCGGGTGGTCTCGATATAGACGGAGTCGAACGAGCCGGTGGCTTCCTCGGCATCGGCGGCCTTCTCAAAGGCGAGACGGTGATAGGCGCCGGGCTGCTCGCGGTCCTCGAGCTCGGCCTGCGCGACCGCGGTGCGGAACGTGACGTCCCACAGCGTGGGTGCCTCGGCCTGGTACGCCTCGCCGCGCGCCAGCGAGCGCAGGAAGGCCTGCTGCGCGACGGCCTGCGAGGAAGGGGAGATGGTCTGGTAGGTCAGCGACCAGTCGACGGAGACGCCGAGGTGACGCCAGAGCGCCTCGAACTGCTTCTCGTCCTCCTCGGTCAGCTGCTCGCACAGCTCCACGAAGTTGCGTCGCGAGATGGGCTGCTGGTCCGCCGCGCGCACTGACTTGCCGTCGCCGCCGTCGTGCGGGGGCTCAAAGCCGTCCTGGTACGCGAGGGTGGGGTCGCATCGGACGCCGTAGTAGTTCTGGACGCGGCGCTCGGTGGGCAGGCCGTTGTCGTCCCAGCCCATGGGGTAGAAGACCTCTTTGCCCTGCATGCGCTTGAAGCGGGCGATCACGTCGGTGTGCGTGTAGCTAAAGACGTGGCCCACGTGAAGCGACCCGGAGACGGTCGGCGGAGGCGTGTCGATCGAGTACACCTGCTCGCGGGTGACGTCGTCGTTGAAGCGGTACGTGCCCTGAGATTCCCAGGCCGCGTTCCAGCGGTCCTCGAGTCCGTCGACGGTGGCCTTTTCCGGGATGCGCGAAGTCATGAGGTCATTCTTTCAGACCTACGAGCATGCGCGCGCCTTTCGCTAGACGTCGACGACGGTGATGGGGTCGGTAGTGGGCTGGAGCGAGCCACCGGCAGGCTCCACGGACACCGCGATCGAGGTCAGGTTGTCGAGGTCGCCCACCACTGCGGTTTGGAAGTCGCCCGAGTCGAAGGTGGGGCCAGGATCGATGGTGCCGTCTCCGTTCACCACCCATAACTGGTACTGCTCGCCCGCAGCAAGGTCCGGCGCGTTCCCGGTGACAGCGAAGCCACCCACGTCCTCCGAAAGAGTGAGCTGCGCGTCACCCACGCCTAGGTCCAGCGTGAACGCATCCGGTGCCTGGAGCACCGACTCGACCGCCGCCAAGTTGGCGTCGGGGGAGCCATTCGAGACCAGGAAGCCGATGCCGACTGCCGCCACCGCGACGGCGGCCGCCGCGGACGCGAGCATCATTGTCATCCGTGAGCGGCGGGCGGGGGCCGCGCCGGTGGACGATTCGCCGCCGGTCTTGGTCGGCCGGGCGAAGGGCACGACGTTCTCAGACTGAGGTGAGCCGTCGGTCGCCGGGGCGCCGGCACTCAAGATGTCGGCCTCGACCCGCGGCATGTCCGCCGTGTTGCCGTCAGAAGCGGCGCCGCCGATACTCGCTGACGTGTCGCCGTACGTGTCGTCGGAGGTGTTGGCGCCGGTCGGAGCCGCAGCGGCATCGTCCGCGAGAGAAGCGGGGTGGACGGAGACCTGCGGGGTCAGCGCGATCTGCGCGCCGATGCGGTCGGCCAGCCCGGCCGGCGCCTGGACGCTGTCAGCGGACTCGTCCCCGGCATCGTCCGAAAGCGCGTCGAGAACAAAGCCGAAACTCGCGAGTTCCTCCCGGCACTGGGCGCAGTCGTCCAGGTGGGCGTCGAACGCTGTGCGCTCGGAGTCGTCGATGGCGTCGAGCGCGTAGGCCCCAACGAGGTCGTGCATTGATTCGAAGTCGTTCATGGCTCTACACCTCCTCCAGTGTGTCGCGAAGCTTGGTTAATGCGTCTCTAATGCGGGTCTTGGCGGTCCCGAGCGGAATTCCTAGCTGCTCGGATACCTCAACGTGCGTGCGCCCCTGGTAGAAGGCCAGATCGACGGCCTCCCGCTGTTTGTCGGTCAGCTTCTCCATTGCCGCGCGGACGCGGGCATTTTGAAATTCGGCGAAGTCACGGTCGACCACTGCGTCCTGCTCGCCAGGAACCGACTCGCGTTCAGCGACGACGGCCTCGGCCTCCATCTGCTGGCGCTGCCGCTGTTCGCGACGAACCCTGTCTACTGCCCTGCGGTGTGCAATTGTCAGCACCCACGCCTTGGCGCTTCCCCGTGAGGGGTCGAACTCGGGCGCCTTCCGCCAGGCCTCGACCAGCGCCTCCTGAGCCACGTCCTCGGCCATGCCGGGGTCGCGCACCACGCGCAGTGCCAGGCGATAGACCTGGTTGAGCATGCTGGAGTACAGGTCCTCGAACGCCTGGGTTGATCCGCGGCCTGCCTCGGACAGCAGGCCATCGAGGCGTAGAGCGGCGGCACGATCGGGCACAGGGCTCGATGGCGTTGGTGGGCTGTCAGGGACAGCACGCAGGTGCTGGATAGGTTCCATGCCCGCCTTTCGGTACTCAAGAACGGCGATGCTCATCGCGCTTCACCTATCCAAGCACCCCGGGGGGCTACGGCCAACCTTTCGGACGTTGTGGACGATCGTGTTGCGACCGTCACGGGTCCGTCAGCCTCGCGAAAGAGGTGCCGTTCGCCATGAAAGTTGTCCATGGTGTGGCTCCTTATCCGCGGCCGATGCAGTCGCGGGGCGGCCGCGGCTGGTGCCCCGCCCCACACTCGGGGGCATTGAGTGCGGGGCGAGGTACGTCAATGATTCGCGTGCCGACTCGCGGCGGATTGGTGTGCAGCGGAGCGTCCTCGGACCGCCAGTGATTCCCGCGTGCCAATTCAAACTTTTTGAAACGCAAGGGAGGGAGCAGGGCCGTGGAGGTACCAGGGGAGGGGGAAGCAAAGGGTGAGCGGGGGCGCCGCTGGGACGGCCCGGGTGGTGACGACCTGGCGTAGTCCTTGTTAGCCTCGCAGAGTGAGCGAAGCAACTATGCGACCCCAATTCATGAAGGCGATGGAAGACCTCGATGCGCGCATCGGAAAGGGCGTCGAGCCGCGCATTCGCGAGATGGTGCGCCTGCGCTGCTCGCACATCAACGGCTGTGCCTACTGCATCCGGCTGCACTCCGAACAACTCGCCTCGCTAGGGGGCAGCGTCCACCTCATCAGCGCCCTCGCGCGTCCCGTGAAGTTGATGCGGGAGGACCTTGTCAGCCCCGCCGAGGCGGCGGCGCTGCGGTTCGCGGAGGTGCTCACGGACTATCCGAGGGGCCTCGAGATTGAGGCTCGCAATGAGGCGGGCAAGCACTTCGACGCCGATGCGTTGGGCTCGCTTGTCGAGATCATCGCGGTGGTCAATGCATGGAACAGGATCACGCGCGGAAGCGAGTAGCGCGACACGGTAGCCAGTTCGCGCGTTTGACCTGCAAGAACCGGCCGTTGCGAGTATTGTCCGAACCATGATTCGACTACTGATTCGCGCAGCAATTTACGTGGGCTCGGCCGCCTTGGCGGTCTGGGTGACGTCCCTGATCCTCGCCGACGACATGAGCGTCCCGCTCACGGCGTTGCTCTACATCGCGGTGATCTTCGCGGTGATCCAGGCGATCCTCTCGCCGTTCATCTTCAAGATGACGCGCCGGTACGCGAACGCCTTCATCGGCGGCGTCGGCCTGTTGTCCACCTACGTCTCGCTGCTCATCACCACGTTCCTGGTGTCGGGCTTCCAGATCAGTGGTGTGAGCACGTGGATCGCGGCCACCGTGCTGATCTGGCTGATCACCGCCCTCGCCACGTGGCTGCTGCCGCTGTGGCTGCTCAAGGAGCACATGGACAAGCGCGACCAGGGACTCAACTAGCCCCTCGCCCATCATTGCCAGAGAGCCCCGCGCCATACGGCGTGGGGCTCTCTGCGTTTTACAGGAGGGATCCGGCGCCAACGCAGGGCGCGCGTGGCGCGCGGACACAGTAGGTATGCGACACGGGGAATATTCGCGTGCCGACTGCAGTTCATTACTGCGGAACTGTGAGCGCTCGCGAGAGTTGCGTTGACCTGCCGGCGCCACCGCCTTCGCCGTGGCCGCAGGCACAACGCGATCGCACGGCGACACCCGCTCCACCCTCATCGGCTACACCGTCACTGGCGGACGCAAGCCCCTGCGCACCTGCGACGGGGCCATTACCTCTGAAAGGCTCAACAATGGCCGACCTGGCCCCCATCCCCGATACCAAGGTTGCTGATCCCAACCGCTGGCGCATGCTCGCAGTGATTGCCGTCGCCCAGCTCATGATTGTGCTTGACGGCTCGATCGTGAACGTCGCGCTCCCGCAGATGCAAGAGGCGCTCGGCATCAGCCAGGCGAACGTGACGTGGGTCGTCACCGCCTACACGCTGGCCTTTGGTGGCCTGCTGCTGCTCGGCGGTCGCGTCGCCGACTACTGGGGCCGCAAGCGCACGTTCATCGTGGGCCTGGCGGGCTTCGCTCTCGCGTCGTTGCTTGGTGGCCTCGCACCCAACCAGGAGCTGTTGTTCTCCGCTCGGGCACTCCAGGGCGCCTTCGCCGCGCTGCTCGCGCCCGCCGCGCTGTCGCTCGTCACCGTGACCTTCACCGAGCCGCGCGAGCGCGCTAAGGCGTTCGGCGTGTTCGGCGCTCTCTCCGGAGGTGGCGCGGCCATCGGCCTGATTCTGGGTGGCATATTGACCGACGCGTTCAGCTGGCGCTGGACGCTCGGTGTGAACGTGCCTATCGCCATCGTCGTGGCGGTGTTCGCGTGGTTCATCGTCAAGGAGTCCAAGTCCGACGGCCACCCGTCCTACGACATCCCCGGCGCGGTCCTCGCGACGGCGGGCCTCGTGTCGCTGGTCTACGGCTTCACGATCGCCGCTCAGGACGGCTGGACCGACCCGCTCACGCTGACCCTGCTGATCGGCGCCGTGGCGCTACTCGTGGCCTTCGTCCTGGTCGAGCAGCGCGTCAAGAACCCGCTGCTGCCGCTGCGCATCCCGCGCAACCCGGTTCGCGGTGGTTCGTACCTGACGTTCCTCTTCATGGGCGCCGGTATGTTCGCGATGTTCCTGTTCCTCACCTATTACTTCCAGGTGGTGCTGGGCTACTCGGCACTCAAGTCCGGAATGCACTTCCTGCCGTTCTCGCTTGGCATCATCGCCGCTGCGGGAATCGTGGCGCGCATCCTGCCCAAGACTGGACCCCGTCCGCTGATGATCGGTGGACTCTCGGCCGCGATGCTGGGCATGCTCTCGCTGCTGCGCATCACGCCCACGGATTCGTATATGACCACCGTGTTCCCGTCGCTGATCGTCATGAGCGTCGGCCTGGCGTTCGTGTTCATCCCCGCGTCGTCGACCGCACTGTCTGGGGTCAACCCCAAGGACGCTGGCGTCGCGTCGGCGCTGCTCAACACCTCGCAGCAGGTGGGCGGAAGCGTCGGGCTGGCGCTCCTGTCCACGCTTTCCGTGGCGGCTCTCAACAGCTCCGTCGCAAAGATCGGCACCGTCGAGGTCGTAGGCGCGGACGGCACCGTGACGCAGGTGCCCCAGGCCGAGTCGCTGGTGGCCGGCTACCACGCAGGCTTCCTGTGGGGCTCGGTCCTGTTCGCGCTGGCGCTGATCTCGACCATCGTGCTGGTACGTATCAAGAAGGCCGATTTCCACGCCAACGTTCAGGACGAGGACGGCGTGCCCGCGATGGCGCACTAGCCATTGTGATCAGTTAGACCGATGGCGAGCTCCCGATGCGGGGGCTCGCCATCGGCGTCTCTGCAGCCGGCAGGCGCGGGGTTAGACGGTTGCGGTACTCCGCGCCCGCCACCAGCGCAGCGTTCCGGCGGCGACGCCTAGGAGCCAAAGCACTCCTACTGCGATGAGCGCCCAGCCCTCCAACGTGGACGTGGGCAGCTCGTCCGTCGGCCATCCCACCTCGTCGAAGAAGGCCTCGTTGAGGAGCGACTCTCCCAGCAGCATCCATCCGAGTAGGCCGTAGAGGCCGGTGAGCAGCACCAGGTTGATGACGGCGGAACGCGCGGTCCAGTAGCCGCGCACGTGACGCTTGACCGCGAACAGCGCGTTGACGGCGAGGAGCCCGACGACGGCGCTCCACGCCCACGGCCAGTGGTCGGGGTTGAGGAAAGGAACCTGCTCGCCGGCGTCGGTGACGAGGGACGGGTCGAGCTGCTGCACCACGATCGAGGTGGCCACCAGGAGCGAGGACACCACGGCCACCGCGGTCTGGGCAACGGAGACCACGGTGCGCGCGGGGGCGGGGAGCATGCCGACGGTCCACTCGGCGGCGGTGACCTCGGCGCGGTGGCGCGCGATGCGTTCCGCGATCGCGAATCCGAGCGTGACCCACGCCGACATGTAGGCGGCGACCGTCGCCGCGACCCCCGCGCCGTGAGCGATCATCGAGAAGAGGGTGGCGCCATCCTGCGCGCTCGAGACCATCGCGAGTGCGGCCGCCGACGGCACCACGATCGCCAGGGTCCACAGCAGCACATGCTTAAAGTCCTGGTAAAAGCGGGGTCCGACCAGGGTCTTGGGTCGGTGGGTCATGGCGGCCGCCACAAGTTCGGGCTCGCCCATGTCCTCGAGAACTTCAATCTCGATGTCGCTACGAGTAGTGACCTCGTCGCCTAGCAGCCGGTCGTGACGGTACTTGATCTCGTCTTTAATGGCCGCGCGTAGGGCGGGCTCCACTGCGTCGCGCTGCGCGTGAGGGACATTTCCTAGCGTGACCGCCACGTAACGCTCGGTCAGGGGAGCCGATGCGGCGGTGGTCGCCCGCGTGGTGGGCTCGTTGGTGTCATCGAGGTCGTGATCGACGGGGGACGAGTCGCTCATGGTTGGTGCCTTTCGGTACGAAGGTGATGAGGCGGCGGGACGCAACGGTAGTTCACCCACTGTGACCCATCAGTCAAGTCTGCGCGACCCTTATCCGTCGGAGTCCTCCGGAAGAGCCGCCTGCGCCACCATGAGATCGGCAACTTCGTAGACTCCCACCAGGACGCTCGAAGCGCCCAATTCGGTGAGGTACTCGACGTCGACCTCGCGGTGCCCGCGTGCCAGAATAACCGCCTCGGGCCTGAGCTTGCGCACCTTGGAGATGATCGCCCCCGCGTTGAGCGGGTCCGGTATCGCCACAATCACCATGCGGGCTTCGTGGATGCCGGCCGCGTTGAGCACCTTGGAGCGCACCCCGTTTCCGAGGATCGCCTCCCTGCCGTCCGCACGCAGGTCCTTCACGCGGACCTCGTTGTCGTCGACCACGACCACCGGGATCTGGCGTTCCCACAGTCCTTGCGCGACACGCGCCCCCACCCGGCCAAAGCCGACCACGATGATGTGGCCGCGGCCCTCGTACTCCACGGGGGCGGCATCGTCCTTCTCGGAGGCGCGATAGGCGCGGGAGGCCCAGGCGAAAAGTATTGGGTTGAGGATGATCGACACGATCGCGCCGGCGAGGACCAGGTCTCCGGCGTCGCCGGGCAGGATCTCGTACTGGGTGCCGAGCGCGACCAGGATGAACGAGAATTCGCCAATCTGAGCGAGCGAGGCGGCCACGACCAGCGACATTCGGCGCGAGTATTTGAGCACTCTCACCAGGCCGTAGGCGACGGCGAACTTCCCCACCACGATCACCAGCACGGTCGCGATCAGCGCGATCGGCTGCTCGATGAACACGGCGGGGTCTACCAGCATGCCGATGGCCACGAAGAACAGCACGGCGAACGCGTCGCGCATGGGCAGGGAGTCCTCCGCGGCGCGGTGAGAGAGGTCCGACTCGCGCAGAATCATGCCCGCGAAGAACGCGCCGAGGGCGAAGGAGACGTCGAACATCCACGCGGCGCCAACCGCGACGCCGATGCCCAGCGCCAGCACTCCCAGCGTGAAGAGTTCGCGCGAGCCGGTGTCCGCCACTCGTCCGAGCGCCCACGGGATCACGCGGCGGCCAACGATGACCATCAGCGCGACGAAGGCGCCCACCTTCAGGCCCGTGAACGCGAGTTCCTTAGTGATGTCGATGGGCCCGGCGGCATCGGTGGCAATCACGGGGATGACGACCAACGCCACGATCATGGCGAGGTCCTCGACTATCAGCCAGCCGATCGCGATATGCCCGGCGCGGGTGTCGAGGAGCTGCCGGTCCTCGAGCGCGCGCAGCATGACCACGGTCGACGCGACCGACAGCGCGAGGCCAAAGAGGATCGAGGCGGTGAGGCTCCACCCCAGCAGCAGGCCAAGTCCCGTTCCGGCCGCCGAGGCGAGGAGCATCTGGACCAGCGCCCCCGGCAGGGCCACATTGCGCACCGCGAGGAGTTCCTTGAAGGAGAAGTGCAGCCCCACCCCGAACATCAGCAGGATGACGCCGATCTCGGACAGCTGCATCGCGATGTCTGGGTCGCCCACAAAACCAGGCGTGAAGGGGCCAATAACGAGGCCGGCGGCGAGGTAGCCCACGATGGGCGAGAGCCGCAGCTTTTGCGCGATGAGCCCCAGGATGAATGCTGAGACGAGGGCCGCGGCGATCGTGGTCAGGAGGGGCGCGTGATGCAACATTTCCAAATTCTACTGGACGCCGCCAGTTGCTCTCGCGGATCGGATTAGCAGGCCGTGCGCCGGTTAACGAGCCGCAAAGGCGCAGCCGGAACGCGCCACAGTAGGGTGGGGCCCATGATCCCCACCGAAGCCGATGCCCCCGCCCCACATCCCGGCCTCGCCGAGCGGGTGCGCACCGCGACCGCTGCGGAGCACCAAGACACCGAGAACCGCTCCTTCATGACGCAACTCATGGGTGGCGAGCTCACGTTGGCGGATTACGTCACCTACCTCGCTCAGTTCGCCTACGTGTACCGCGCGCTCGAATCGCGCGTCGCCCAGCCCGGCGACCCCGAGTTCCTGGGCGACCCGGCGCTCGCCAGGGCGGCCTGCATCGAGAGCGACCTAGCCGCGCTCGGTGCCGCTGACTGGGAGACGTCTCACCCCGCGCTGCCCGCGACCGCGGCCTACGCCGCACGACTGCTGGAGGTGGGCCAGGGGGACCTCCCTCGCTACGCTGCGCACCACTACACCAGGTATCTGGGGGACATGTCCGGCGGCCAGGCCATCGCGAAGCTCGTCGCCCGGTACTACGGCGCCACCCCTGACCAGCTCGCTTTCTACGACTTCGCCGAGGTGCCCAGCACCGTTCGGTACAAGCGCGCGTACCGCGAGAACCTGGACGCGCTGCCGTTCGATGAGGCGCAGGCGCAGGCCATGATCGACGAGGCGAAGGCCGCGTTCGGCTACAACGGCGATATCTTCAACGCGCTGGGCGAGGCTACGCCCGCGCAGGCTCGATAAGGTCCCACGGCATGCCGTAGAGGTCCTCGAACACCGCGACTGTGCCGTACGGCTCGTGACGAGGCTCCTCCCGGAAGGTCACCCCGTGCTCTAACATTCGGGCTCGCTGCGCGGCGAAGTCGTCGGTCTCCAGGAAGAAGGCGACCTCGCTGCCGGCCTGAGCGCCGACGGATACATCCGCCTGGGCGAGGGTCAAGACCAAGCCCGTCCCGCCATCGGCCGGACCCACCACCACTCGCCGCCAGCCGTTCTCGAAGGTCTGGTCCTGGCGTAGCTCGAATCCGATCGCGTCGACAAAGAAGCGGATGGCCTCGTCGTGGTCGCCCACCAGGTAGGTCGCGTCGCTGATGCGGATTCCCATTACGCCTCACGCACCAGCGGCTGCGTCATGCAGTGGGCGCCGCCGCGCCCGCGACCCAGTTCGGCGCCCACAATCTCGAGCACCTCGACGCCGGCCGCGCGCAGGCGGTCGTTGGTGGACGTGTTGCGGTCGTAGGCCACCACCACGCCGGGTTCCAGCGCGAGCACGTTGTTGCCGCTGTCCCACTGCTGGCGCTCGGAGGCGTAGCGGTCGCCGCCGGTCTCGATCACGTTGAGGGAGCCCAGGCCCAGCGCCTTGGCGACCACGTGCGTGAGCGACTCCTTCTCGCGGCGCACGTCCAGCAGCACCGGCGCGTTGCCGGGCCGGATGGAGAACGTCTCGATGCCGTCGACGATGCCGGGGAACACGGTGGCAACGTCGCGGTCAGCGAGCGTAAATACCGTGTCGAGGTGCATTGCTGCGCGCAGGCGCGGCATCTTCGCGACGATCACGCGGTCGGCTGCCTCGCCCATGAAGAGCCTCGAGGCGAGCTGGGTGATGGCCTGGCGCGAGCTGCGCTCGGACATCCCCACCAGCACCGTGCGGTTGCCGATGGGCATCACGTCGCCGCCCTCGAGCGAGGCCATGCCGGTGTCGACCTCGGGGTCTCCCCACCAGACCCGCACGCCACCCGCTTCGGGTGAGTAGGGCATGTCAACCGCATCGGCCGGATTGGCTCCGGCGAAGTCCGGGTGGAAGGAGTAGATGGCCTTCATGATCAGCGTCTCCGCGTGGCGGGCCGGCCAGAACAGCGGGTTGAGGGTGACGCCGCCGTAGACCCAGGAGGTGGTGTCGCGGGTGAAGAGCGTGTTGGGCAGCGGCGGGAGCAGGTAGTCGCGCATGCCAGACTCCTCGCGCACCAGCTGGACGGTGGGCGGGGAGAAGTCTCGCGGCAGGTCCTGCGTCGAGAGGCCGCCCAGCAGGTAGCGGGCCAGCTCCCCGGCGTCCAGCTCGTCCAGGTACTGGCGCACGTCCGCGACCAGGCCCAGCCCCAGCTCGTTGGGCGTGACCTTGCGGTCAAGCAGCCACGCACGAGCGTCCGGCAGGACCATGGTCTCCGCGAGCAGGGTGTGCAGCTCGAGCACCTCGATGCCGCGGTCGCGCATGAGGTCCACGAACTGCTGGTGGTCGCGGCGGGCGTTGTCCACCCACATCACGTCGTCGAAAAGCAGGTCGTGGCAGTTCGACGGGGTCAGGCGATTGTGCGCGAGCCCGGGGGAGCACACCAACACCTTGTGTAGCTTGCCCACCTCGGAATGGACCCCGAATCGCTCGCGGAGGGCGACGTCGGCCGGAGCGTCAAATGAGTACGACATGGGGATGTCCCTTCGAGCGGGTGACGAGGTCTGGTCCTCCTTGGACTCTAGTCAACGAAACCTAAGCAGGTGCGCCACGGCGCCGAGTTACAACTGCTTCATCGCCCACGCCGCCCGGTCCGACTTCAGCCAGTGGTGTGCCGGCGCCAGCATTCCGGCACCGTACTTGTCGTAGTCGAAGTCCACGTCCCGCACGGCCGCGTTGTACAGGCCCCAAAGCCCCCACTTCACAGCGGCGCCAATCCCGGAAAGATGGATGCGGGCCAGCTCGCCGGGATTCGGTTCGGTGCCCAGATACGCGCTGATCAGCCCGTGCTCGACGCTCTGCGGGTAGCCGAATAGGGTCAGGATGCCGCCGATCTCGTAGTACCGATCCGTATTCGCTGCATAGTCGTAGTCAATCAACTTGAGGTCCCCGTCTGGACCGAACATGTAATTGGGTGGGTTGAAGTCGTTGTGGCCGGGAACCAGGTCGAGACCGGCGTCCACGTATGCGGCCTGGACTGTGTCCCACCGGTCGAGGACCTCACGCTGGTACGGCTCCAACGTCACGCCGGCTCCCTCAAGCTGGCCTCGGTGCTCGTCGATCATGTCGAATACTGTCTTGGTCGTGGACAACAGCGGGCCTGCGTGCAGGCGTCGGTAGAGACCGAAGATCTGGGAGACGCGATCGAGATCTGCGAAGTCGGCCGCTCCGGCACTCCGGTACCCGTCGAGGAAACGCGTAGCCTGCACCCCCGAGGTGGCGTCGTAGTACAGCAGTTCCGGTCCCACTCCCTGTTCGGCGGCGCAGCGGGTCGCCTCGGTGGAGACATCCCAGTTGATGAAGGCGCGTGTTCCCGGTCCGGGAACTTTGAGGAAGACGACTCCGTCAGCGTTGTGTGCAAAATAGTTGACGTTGGTGATGCCGTCGTCGACCCGATCAAGGCTGATCTGCCCGAAGGGCCAGCCGGGTAGGTTCGCAAGTTCGCTTGCTAACTCCTGCGGTTCCAGCGCGGACATGTCGGTGATGTCGAAAGTTGCGGGTGTCATTTCCATCCCTTTTGGGCCGTCGTGAGCAGTGTGTCGAGGTCGTCCGCGCCCACGCTGAAGGTGAGCTTCCAGCCGCGTCTCAGCGCGTACATCGAGTAGCCCGCGTCCGGGTCCGACCCGTGGGCGACGATCGAGACCAGCGCGGCACGCAGGTCTGCAACGATGCTCCACAGGACCGCACGCGCGAAGGCGCCAGGGTGGTCGTCGTCCCATAGGGCTTCGAAGGCGTCCTCGGCGGTAGCGCAATAGGGGGCGAGACCCGCGAGTGCAGCGCCCACGTCAGCGAGGGGATCGGCGATTCCCGCCGCGGTGCCACCGGTCAGCAGTACCGCGCCGTCGGGACCGAGTTGAATGTCTGAGATTTCGCTCGACATCCAGCACGGCGACGGCGCGGGACCATCGGCGAGCGCCGCCGTGAGGCGAGGCAGCAGCGCGAAGGCCTCGGCGACCCCGCCACTGGGAAGGCCGTCGCCTGGCTCCGTGCCTCCCGTCGCATCGGCAACAAGTGCGGCGAGGAGGTTGACTTCAGCGAGCATGTCACGAACCGGAAGCGTCGCCTCGGAGGTTCGAAAACGCATGCGGGCCCGGCCGAATGAGGCGAGGACCTCGGGATTCTTGAGTCGCAGGCTGGTGGCCACCCGCCATCGGTCGCCGAGGTGCTCCTCGATGGTGAATCCCGACGCGGCGTCGTACACCAGGACTCGCGGGCCCACGCCAACCTCCGCGGCCGCGACGCGTGCTGATCCGGCGTCGCAGGACAGCACCGGCACGAGGTCCCGGGGCGCCTTGCGTAGTGCGCGCTCACCGGTTCCTAGCGTGGCCTCGCTGATGTGGTGATCGGATCCTTGCCAGCTGAGAGGGGCGACGCCGGGGATGTCGGTCCAGGCCGCAGTGTCCCAGGCTGCGGACAAGGTGGGAGTGGATGTCATTGCTGGTTCTCCTGGGTGGCTAGGGCGAAGGGGTACTGGAGATCGAAACCGCGTGTCGACTCCAACGCGGCCATCACGGAGAGCACTCCGGCGTCGTTGAAACGGTGGCCGCTCACCTGGACGCTGATGGGCATACCCGATGCGGACATCGCCACGGGAACGGTGCCAGCGGGCAGGTGGGTGAGGTTGAACGCCGCGGTAAACGCCATGTGGTTGACGGCGTGGCCGTCCACGACGGGCTGCTCGAGCTCGGCAGCGTAAGACACGACGGGGGACGCCGGGGACAACACGTAGTCGAATGCCTGCAGCCGCCCCGCGATCCCAGCGCGGGAGGCCTCCAGCTTCTTCTCATTGGTGATGTGCTCCATCGCCGTCGTGTCGCGGTTCTCTAGGAGGCTCTCGCGCAGTCCTGCAGGGATGTTCTCCCACTGGTCCTCGGGAACTCGTAGGAGTTCGGGCAGCCCCCGAGTCATGAGCACCTCGGACATGATCGCCCAATCGTCCACATCGGAAATGGGCTCGGCCACGCGCGTCACGGTGGCGCCAAGAGACTCGAGGATCGCGGCCTGGCGGTCGACCACCGCCAGAATCTCAGGGTCGACCGGCACGGGACCGGGCATGGTCGTGAATACCCCGACGCTGACGCCCGCGAGCGATGTGACCGGCGCCCCATCCCCGCTGAATCCGCCGGGCAGGCACAGGTGATCGCTGAGGTCGGGCTGGCCCACCACCCTGAGCAACGCAGCAGTGTCCGCGACCGTCCGAGCCATGGGGCCCGCGACGCCGATGAGCTTGGGAGGGTCGTAGGCCACCAGGCCCTGCGTCGGTTTGAGTCCGACCACTCCGCACATTGCCGCCGGCATGCGGACGGATCCGCCGGTGTCGGTGCCGATGGCGAGGGGGCCAGCACCGATGGCGAGCAGCGCGCCGGCTCCAGAACTCGACCCTGCTGGGTTGCACGCTGGATCCCACGGGTTACGGATGATTCCGAACTGCGAGCTGATGCCAGAGCCGAGGAGGCCGAAGTCGGGCATGGTGGTCTTGACGAATGGCACCGCGCCGGCTTCGAGAAGGCGGCGTACGGGAGCTCCGTTGTGGACGGACGGTGGGAGGTTATCGGCGAGAGAACTGCCGTGCCAGCGTTTGTGCCCCACTAGGGGGAAGGAGTCCTTGACCGACACGGGGACCCCGTCGAGGTCGCTGAGCGGAGCGTTGGCAGCCCACCGGGCGGCGCTCGCAGCAGCGAACTCGAGCGCCTCGTCCTGCTTTATCGACGCGACAGCGTTGTAGGCAGATTGGCCCAATTCTGCTGCCGCGAGCGCCGCGTGCGTCGCGTCCACCGGAGTAAAGTCGCCGCTCGCGTAACCCGTGCGAAGCTGGTCGGCGGTCAGGCGGGTGAGGTCCAGGGGATTCATGCTGTCTCCTCGTGCTGATAGTGAAAATGATGAGAGTGGATGGACGCGAGGTCGGTGTAGGTGATCGCGTCGAGGTCGGGGCGGACGGCGTCGGCCAGTGGCGAGGTCGGTCCGCGCAGCGGCACCGCGACTACGGTGGCGCCAGCCGCGGCCCCGGAGGCAGCCCCTGGCAATGAGTCTTCGAGCACCACGCAGTCGCGGGGGTCAACGCCGAGTCTCTTCGCTGCCAGCAGGTACACGTCGGGGGAGGGCTTTCCCTCGGCGACCTCGTCGCCCGCGATGGTGATGGCGAACTCGAAGCCATTGAGCTCATCGGCGAGTGCCGTGAGCACCGGAGTCACGAGCTGCCGGTACGACATCGTGGCGAGGGCCTGGGGAATTCCTTTCGACGCGAGGTCGGAGATCAGCTTGAGGGCGCCGGCGCGGAACGGAACGTGCTCGTTCAGTTGCGCGCCCACGCGGTCGGTGAGTTCTGAGACAATTCTTGCGTCGCTGTAGGGCACGCCGAGGCTACGCATTGCGTCCGCGGTGTGACCCATGTTCGCGCCGATCAACGAGGTGGCGACGTCGGGATCCAGGGAGGCTCCGTGAACTGCCAACATGCTGACCACCGCCTCGCCCCAAGCGGGCTCGCTGTCGATGATTGTCCCGTCCATATCCCACAGTACGGCGGCAATGTTTCGTGAAATCATGCGTTCCCCGCGGCGGCGATAGTGTCCGCAAAACGATCTGAGAAGAGCGCTACCTCGCTCGTACCGAAGACCAGTGGCGGGCGTATTTTGAGAACGTTGTTACCGGGGCCAGCGACTGAGATCAGCACTCCGCGGTCGCGTAGATCGTTCACTATCGCTAGCGCGCGGCCGCCGTCCGGGGACTTTGAGTCGCGGTCCGTCACGATCTCGACGCCGATGTACAGTCCGCTTCCGCGCACGTCCCCCACAAACGCGGCGTCGGACGTGATCGTAGAAATCGCGTCCCGGAGGGAGGCGCCGACTGTCGCGACCTGCGACTGGAGTCCGGTCTCCTGGATGAAGGAAAGGACGGCGTTGGCGGCCGCGATGGAGACTGAGTTGCCGCCAAACGTGTTGAAGTACGGCACCTCGGTCCCGAACCTATCCAAGATTTCGGTGCGGCCCACGAGCGCGGCGACCGGAATGCCGTTGCCCATGGGTTTGCCCATGGACACCAGGTCCGCCTCGACGCCGTGACGTTCGAAGCCCCAAAAAGTGTCGCCGGTACGACCAAACCCGGGCTGGACCTCGTCGGCGATGAAGAGCGCACCGTACTCGTGGCATACCTCGATCGCCGGCCGCAGGTAGCCGACCGGATTGGGGAAGATCCCGTCAGACGAGAAGATCGAGTCTGCCAGGAAGGCCGCGGGCTTGATTCCGTGTGCGAGGAGGTCCTCGAAGGCCTCCCGCACTTGGGCGGCGAACCAAGCGCCCATGTCGTTTGTCTCGACACGGTAGGTATCAGGTGCGGCGATGACCCGTACCGACGGATCTTCGGGGAAGCCGCCGGAGATGGCGGGCGAGACTCGACTGAGCAACTCTGTGGTGCCGTGGTACGCCTCCGCGGTAACCACGAGGCCTTCGCCACCCGTCCATAGCCGGGCCACCCGGATCGCCAGATCGTTCGCCTCCGAACCCGAGTTGGTGTACATCACGCTGTTCAGGTACTCGGGGAAGGTGGCGAGGAGCTGTTCCGAGTGCTCGACGATGCCGTCCTGGAGGTAGCGGGTGTGGGTATTGAGCTTGCCCATCTGCAGTCCGACGGCGTCGATCACTCGCTGATTGGCGTGGCCCACACTTGCCACGTTGTTGTAGGCGTCAAGGTAGCGGGTGCCATCCGGAGTAAAGAGATAGCATCCCTCGGCGCGGTCCGCGTGCACCGGCGTGCGGTAGAAGAGTCGGTAACTCGTCCCGAGGGCGGCCATCCGGCGCCGGATGAGCGCCTGTTCGTTACTGGGTAGCAGTCCCAGGTTCGTGGCCTGGAAGCTGTTGCCGTCCATGATTGACGACAACGAGCGCGTGGGTGTGGTGTTCATCGGCAGGGGTTCTCCTGGGAGTTGAGTGAGAGTGGGTCGGCTAGGCGCTGGTGCGCTCGGTCGCGGTAGGGGTCGCGTTGCCGGGTGGTGGTGTCGTGGACGGATCGTCCTCCTGCTTCGCGACGTTGACCCAGGCAGACTTAAGGACCCTCTGGATCGACTTGTCGAAGGAGACTGCCGCGATCAGGGTCAGGCCGACCATGATGGTTTGCACGAACTGGCTGACGCCCAGGATGACAAGCCCGTTGCGCAGGGCGCCGACGAACAACACGCCGGCGAGGACCCCGGACAGGCGACCCTGGCCACCCTCGAAGGCGATACCGCCAAGTAGCACAACCGTCAATACGGAGAACTCGAGGCCGTTGCCCAGGCTTGGGGAGGCCGCCTGGAGCTTCCAGGACATCAGTGTTCCGGCGACCGACGCCGCGATTCCGGTGAAGACGAAGAGGCGGATACGCACCCACTTGACGTTGATTCCCATGAGAAACGCTGCGCGGGCATTGCCGCCCGTCGCGAGCACCGCTCGGCCGAAGGGCTTGCGGTTGAGGATCCACCAGCCCACCGAGAAGACTGCGATGAGGACCAGCATTGGCGTCGAGATGACGCCGAACAGTTGGAACGACGAGATGGACTTTGTGGCCGTCGGGAGGTCGGTGATGCTGCGGCCCTCGGCGATGAGTAGCGCGAGGCCTCCCCACACGCTGAGCGTGCCGAGGGTGACGACGAGCGGGTTTAGCCCCGCCATCTCGACCAGCAGCCCATTGATGACGCCGGCGACGACGCCTACGGCGAGTGCCATCAGTGTGCCGAGCAGCAGGTTGCCCGTGGTGCTAGAGACGAGGCCTCCAGACACCGCGGCGAGCGACGCGATTGAACCCACGGACAGGTCCACGGACCCAGACATGACCAGGAAGGTCATGGGGATAGCGATGATCCCAATCTCCGCCATGGACAGCACCACGGTTTCGAGGTTGCTGGGTTGCAGAAAACGCGGGCTGAGGAACGTCAGGGTGGTGACGAGGACGAGCAACACCACGACGGTGCCGTTGCTTGCCAACAGGATCTTGAACTTGTCGGAGGTCATGACGCCAGCTCCTTCTTCTTGGGGATGAGGTCCAGCAGGCACTGGAGTAGGTCGGAATCAAAGTGAGGCGAGCGAGCCACCTCTTGGCACTGTCCACTGGAGAGCACGTAACTGCGGTCGCACATGGTGGCGATCTCGTCGCTCTCTGCGCTCGCGACGATCACGCACGTGCCCGCCTCGGTGGCAGCGCGGATAGCGCGACGAATGTCTGCCTTGGCCCCGACGTCGACGCCCTGGGTTGGTTGGGCGAGAAGCAGGACCTTGGGCGCCACGGGCCGCATCCACGCGGCAATCAGGTGCTTCTGACGGTTGCCGCCGGAGAAGGCCGAGATGGGGGACGAGCCTCCGGGGCCGTGAATGTTGAGCTCGCTGCGGACCTGATCGTAGAGTCGGGCCCTGCCGCGACGGCTTTCCGCGACCAGGCGGCCGCCGATGCGGCGGCCGCGCCAAGGTCCATACACGTTGTCAATCGCGCTCATAGTAGGCACTAGACCGTCTTTATCGCGGTCGGCTGCGACGGGGTGGACCCCCGCCTTGATTGCCGCGGAGGGAGAGGCGGGAGCGTAGTCACGCCCGTCTACTTGGCAGTCCACGTTGCCGCCCCGGCCGGTCAATGCCTCGAGCAACGCAAACTGGTCTCCGGAGGCGACTCCGAAGAGGCCTACTACCTCGCCGCAGTAAAACTGCATGCGATGCGGCTTGACGATGTTGACCATGATCTCGCCGCGGCTCATTGGGACGAACTCCTCATCCTCGAGTCCCGGGGCCAGGGCTCTAGCGAGTTCCCTGGTAGAAAGGCCAGCGACGGGCATTTCTGCGGCTATTGCGCCGTTGGACAGGATGACCACGCGCTCGCAGACGTCCACGATGTCGGGAAGTCGATGAGACACGTAGACGACCGTGGTGCCCTTGGTGGAGACCGACCGGATCAGGGCGTGTAGTGCGTCGGTCTCCGACTGGCCCAGGGCCGCGGTCGGCTCGTCCAGAAGGAGAACCTTCATGTTTCCGATGAGCAGTCCGCGCGAGATGTCGATGATCTGGCGCTGACCTAGCGACAACACCCCCACGATGGTGTCGAGGTCCAAGTGGCTTCCGCCCACCTCATCAAGCGCCTGACGCGCGGCCTCACGCTCGGCCACGGAGCGCCCGGTGGTCGCGCGGCCGATGTACAGGTTGTCGATCACGCTGAGGTTGTCCGCGAGGGCGGGGGACTGGTGCACCACGGTGATGCCGTGGGCGTGGGCGTCAGCGGGAGTGGAAAGATCCACTGCTTGTCCGTCGATGAATATTTTGCCGGCGGTGGCGTGCACGGCGCCGGTGGCGACGTTGAGCATCGTGGACTTACCGGCGCCGTTGTGGCCGAGCAGGCCGACTATCTCGCCGGGGGCGAAGTGTGACGTGACGTGATTGAGTGCGCGAGTGGTGCCGAAGTCGACGGTGACGGAGTCGAACGTGAGCCGTGGAGCAGTCATGGTGGTGCCTTTCCGTTCCGAGCGGGTGGGGTCCGGGGACCCCACCCGCGCTGGATTATTCGGCGACGTAGAACTCGTCGGCGTTCTCGGCGGTGACGAAGACGCTGGGTACCGTGATATCCGTGACGGCGACGCCTTCGGCGGCGTCGATCAGCAGCTTCGCGTTGGCCTCGGCGAGCGCCTGAGCCGGCACCACGATCGAGGTGCGGTAGATCGAATCAGGGATCTTGATGAGGTCGAGGACCTCGTTGGTCGCGTCGCGAGAGGCAACGTAGTAGTCGGGGTCATCGACCGCGACGCCCGAGTCTAGGAGTGCCTGATAAGCGCCGAGCATGGTGTCGTTCGAGGCGCCGAGCCAGACGTGAGTGTCGGGGTCCGCGGTGAGTTGGCTCTTGGTGAAGTTGTAGCCGTCCTCGCGGGTAATCGTTGAAAGCTCCGTGATCACAGCGTTCGGCATGACCGACACGAAGCCCTCGGCAAGACCGTCCATGGCGAGCGCGCCGAACTCTGTGTCGCGGCCACCGAACGTGGCTACGGTGATCGTGGCGTCAGCGCCGGCGGTCTCTGCTGTTTCCTCCGCCGCGCTTACTCCGAGGTCATAACCGCCCTCATAGGAGTCGACAATCGTGGCTGCGGCTACACCGTCCCACGTGAGGAGATAGCCCAGGACGGGGACCCCGGCTTCGGTTGCCACCTCGGTGACGGGAACCACGGAGTCGGTCGACACGGGGTAACCCATGATCGCCTTGACATCGCCGCGGTTGACCCAGGCCTGCCAGGATGCGACCTGACGGTTGATGTCGAACTGGGGGTCGTCCGTGAGGAACTCGTACCCAGCGTCCTCGATGATCGGTCGCATGATCTCGAGCTGGTCGTTCCAGATCTGGATCTCGGAAGTGGCGAAACCCATGGCGATGGCGCCCTTGGGCTCGTCGCTGGAAGCGCTGGAAGCGATCGGATCGGCGGACTCGGAGGAACTGCTGCATGCTGCGAGGGCGAGGGCCGCGACTGCGGCGGTGAGGCCCGTCGCGAGGCGCTGAGTGTGCTTTTTCATTGAATCTCCATCTGTTTGGCCCGTTGGGGGGACACGGGCGAGACCCAGGAAGTCTCTGCAGTGAAGACTCGCACTCAACCATTTCTGGTATGGCTGGTCGCGCGTAACAAGGATGTAAATCTCTCGCGGGAGCCGGGCGAGGGCCGCGGGGAGTGTCCCCGAGCTAGGGGATGCGGGTGGTGCCGACGCTGAGGCGCGTGCGGTCGGCCCGGAAGAGGTCAACAGAGACTTCGATTGGCGCCCCGCCCCCGTCGCTCCCGATGCGGCGTAGCGCGAGCAGCGGCGACCACGGCTTGACCTTCAGCAGCGCGGCGACCTGGCGCGGCGCGTGTGTGACCTCGATCGATTCCTCGGTGGTGAGGATGGAGATGCCGTACTCGTCGCTCAGCAATGAATACAGCGACAGGATCGGGCTGTGGTCAAGCAGGTTGGGGAAGCGCTCGAGATCCAGGTACATGCGCTCCAGCGACAGCGGTTCCGAGTCTGCTAGCCGCAGTCGCAGCAGAGAGATTGCGGGCGCGCCGGGGGCGATCCCCAGCGGCTCCGCGATATTCGCGGGCGCGGGTTCGATGGTCTCCGAGACGATGCGGGTCTCCGAGGCGAATCCTTGCTCTGCGAGCATCTGCGGCACGCCCTTGACGGAGGTGAGGTCGCGCGTCACCTTTCGCGAGTGGCTGTCGAAGAGCAGCGGCGGGACCGGTGCGGACTGCACTGTCTCCGTGATGAAAGCGCCGCCGGCACGTCCCTGAATCCGGATGACCCGGTTCTGCTTTTCGAGCCGCGCGAGCGCGGTGCGGACCTGGTTTCGCGACACCTTGAATCGCGCCGCCAACTCGCGCTCCGGAGGGAGTTTCTCGATCCCTTGAGAAGTCAGGTCCGTGACGAGGCCGTCGATACGCGCGACAAAGCTGTCGAGATCGCTGGGCTGATTCGTCATGTCGGCCTCCCGGCTAAGTGCTGGACGTGACTATAACCCTCGCGTGTTGCGGCGTGGTTTCGACCTCCTGGCAGCCGGGAAGTGCAACGCAAAGAGGGACCCGGCGCACCCCGTGCCGGGCCCCTCTTTCTCTATCTACTGTGCGCTAGCTCGTGCAGCTCACCGCACCCGCTGCCGGGGCAGTGCCTGATCCAACGAAGCCGTACTCCATGGACTGGCCCGCACTGATCGAGCCGTTCCACGAGGCGTTGGTCACCGTGTAGGGCGATGAGCTTCCCGACACGTTGCCCGACCACAGTTGTCCAATTGAGGAGCCTGCGGGCAGGGTGAGCGACGTCGACCACGAGCTAATGCTCGCGGAACCAGCGGTCACCTTGACGGAGGCCTGGAAGCCGCCCGGCCATGAGTTGCCAACGCTGACGACCGCCGTGCACGCGCCACCCGGTTCAGGGGTGACAGAGGGCTCGGGGTCCGGCGTGACCGAGGGGTCAGGGTCGGGAGTGACCGAGGGGTCGGGGTCCGGCGTCACTGACGGATCGGGATCCGGAGTGACCGACGGGTCGGGCGTGGGTGACGGGTCGGGCCCGGTTCCCTCGTCGCCGATCACCGGGTACGCGTTCTGAACCAGCTCGATGAACTGTGCCTCGAACCACTTGCCGGACAGCGGGGCGTTAGCCTTTGCTCCGGTGAGCAAGCCACTCAACTTGGGGGAGTTGAACGTCGGGTCGCACATGCGGTCCAGCGCCTTGCCCTCGTCGTTGGGGATCTCAACCGAGGAGCCATCGGACTCTCCCGGAGGCTTGATCCACACGAACGCGTCGAGGTGCGAGTCCGGGAAGCCGGCGGGCGAGGCCTGGGGGCGCTCACCGATTCCTGCTCCTTCGGGGTTGCACCAGGCGCCGCGGTGGTTGCGCTGGTCGACACGCGATTCGTTGACGAACGTGTTGAGGACAGTGCTGGTTGACGCAGCGGTGGGTCGGTTCTCTCCGCCCCAGCCGTTGCGGCTGGTGTCGATCAGCATGCCTACCGACGTGGGGAATCCCTCGGCAACAAGCTTGCCGTAGAGGTCCTCAGTCCAGTCGATCTCGTCGAAGTCAAAGTTCCACTCGTAGAAGTCGGCAGATCGCACCTGGTACTGGTTGCCAGGCAGCGTGGTGGTCGCATCGGGAAGATACGGCTCCACCAGCGGCGTGGTGTTCGCGGTGTTGGTGACGAACCCATCGATCGAGTCGAATCCGTCGATGGTGTCCTTCGCGATGTCCGCGAACAGTTTTGCGGTGGGACCGGAGTTGCTGTCCCAGCCCAACCAACCGCTGTGCGCGGCGTCCACGTAGGTGTACACCCCGGGGATCGCGTGCAACTTGTCGAGCGCGTACGTCACGCCTTCCTTGTAGTACGGCGCGGACTGCTGGCACGCGGGATGCGATGCGTTCGTCACCAGGTTAGGAAGCGAGTCCGGCTCGACGGTCGCGGAGACGCGCAGAGACTCGTACTGAGGCTCCGCGAGCATGTCCGTAATCACGTCGATGTAGTCCTCCTTGTAGCGGGTCATGCCGGCCGGGGTGGCGGGCAATTCACCGTTGGAGGCGAGCGCGTAGCAGTCGCGACCGGGAAGGTCGTAGACGACGAGGTTGAAGACGATCGGCACCCCCGCCTGCTTCTGCTCGAGTGCGGCGTCCAGGTGGTAGCGCAGGCCGGGGCCATCTGCATTGCCCTCGATCGCGCCAATCCTGTCCATCCACACCGCCGTCGGCTGTTCCGACACGGCGAGCATGGCATCGGCGAGATCGCCGGATTGCCGTGACGCAGCATCGGCGACGGTGGCCGACCAGTTGGCATTGACGTATTGCGTAGCGCCGGCGTACGGGTTGTCGACGTGTGGTGCGGGTGCGGCGCTAGCTGCGGGGATGGAGACTACTGCCCCCGCCGCAACGACTGCGCCAACCGCAACCAGGCTGGTAATTGTTTTTGACCTTGCTGTTTTTCTCACGGTGCCCTCCCAGGCATTCACGGCGCTTCATTGCGCCGCTTAGCATGGGCTCAGCGTCAACCTTTGGTGTCAACGGTGAGCCCCTCAGAATCTCTGACTTTGCCGTGACTGCCAACGCCCTCCTCAATGAGGTTCGCGGTCAAAGTGAACGTAACAGAACGTTTCGATAGCCGCAACAAAAGGGACAAACCGTGTGAGAACATGCACACGAGCCGGTTGAGACAGGGGAGTCTCAGGGGGCATGCAAAAGGCCCGCATCGCGTGCGACACGGGCCTCTCGGAAAGCAAAAATCAGGCGGTTAGCGGATTCCTACCGCGCGCTGCGCGTTGACCGCGCGGAGCTGTCCGGGGATGGTGAAGAGGTCGATGAACCACATGATTCCCAGGACCCCGCCCGTCAGCAGGTAGAGAATCCCGCGACCGGTCTTACCCATGTAGAACTGGTGGACGCCCAAGAGTCCGAGGAAGAACCAGAGCACGTACGTGACGCCGGTCGACTTCGGGACTAGGAGTGGCTGAGAGTATGAAGTGGTCATGCCGGTACTTTACGCGTACCAGCGTTTATGCGTCTACGCGTTCGCACGCGCAACGGTCCTTCTGGGCGACGTCGGCGAGCGCCTCCTCGACGTGCAGGCCGCAGCCGGCCCAAGTGGTCTTGCCGCAGGTTTCGCAGGTGGCGGGTGAGCACATAGGGAGATCCTTAATGTCGTGCGTGAAGGGTTGTTGGTGACCAGTCTAAGCGGGGCTAGGCGCCGCGCTGGTCGTGGATGGCGTCGAGTTTGGCGCCCAGAATCCGCTGGTTGTAACCCACTCGGCGCAGCGCCTCGAAGCCGAGGACTATCGGCAGGAAGAGGAGGCCACTCAGCGCGAAGGAGCCGAGGAACCATCCCCAGGCGAAGGAGGAGCTGTCACCCTCCGGGACCAGGATGAGCCCCGCGACGAGCCCAAAGATCAGGGCCGCGAAGAGCGCCCAGGTGATGGCGGCGCTGAAGAATCCGTTCAGGGGCTTGAGGTTGCTGGTCGGAGCGATTCGAGTCATGACATCACTCTGGCACAGGCGGGGTGCAGCAGCGGCTAGCGTGGACGTCATGGGACTATTTTCTTCCGCAAAGAAGCGCGTCGAGCCGTACGGCCTACTCAAGGAGGATGCCGAGCACCTGGCGCGCCTCGAGGAGCGCGGCATGGACGCCTTCACCCCACGCGACAGCGAGTTCGCGGTGTGTTTCAAGTCGCAGGACACGGCCGATGCGGCGGCGGCCTCCCTGCGCGCCGACCGGGTGCGCCACGAGGTGGTCGAGCCAAGTCACGACGTCCCCGAGTGGACCATCATGCTGCGCGGACGCCGCATCCCGTTGGTGCCTGACTTTCTGCGCGAACGAGTCGACCTGTGCAGGGCCCTGGCCGACTCTCACAAGGGCGAGTATGAGGGCTGGATCGCCCTCATGACCGACGAGGAAAAGGCGACGGTCTAGCCGATGCCCATCAACGAGTTTTTCATCGTCGTCGCCGTGGCGCTGGTGGCCTGGTGGTTGGTTCGGTCCATCGCGAACCTCCGCGGCGAGGACGTGGGGCGCAACGACAGGCTCGACGTCGAGGCCGCGGCTGTGCTCCTGGTGCTGTGCTGCGCGGGCGTGGCCTTCAGCGGAAACGGGGTCATACAGATCGCCGGCGTTGTCGCGCTCTTCGCCGGGCTGGGAGCCGGCTACGTGCGGGTTCGCCGCAACGGTTCGTAGTTGCGCTTAACTCTTCGTCAGCGCCCAAAGGGTCACGAGCACATATGGTGATGCGAGCAGGATGAGCCCGACAACGGCGCCGCCCACCGTGTAACGACTCCGTAGGCGCTTGCGGCGCGGGTCGCCCTCAACGGTGACGCCGCGGTCATCGCCGGCCATAGACGCCGCTGATTCCAGCAAGCTCCGCCCCACGGTATTCGCGATTCGCATCACCCGCTCGTGTTCCTTGGGCTTCTGGAGGTTGAACGGGACCGACGAGTGGAGCACTATCCGGTCGTGGATGACCTCGATGTTGAAGCCGTGGTCGGTCTCGTCGATGAGTCGCAGCAGGTCCGGCGGGAACATCTGGAGGGCGGCGTCGTGGGCGCCGTCCGCCGCGTACAACGTGAAGCGCTTGGCGAACTGGTCTGCGAGTTCCACCTTCTGGCTGTCCCAGAACGTGTAGTTGCGCGTGTCGCTTCCCTTGACCTCGAGCATCATGTTCGGCAGAGCGGTGGCGGTGCGAAATTCGATAAAGGCCCAGCTCTGACCGCCAGCTACCTGTTGGCTCTTCGTGTGACGAGTGACGGTGCCGTATTCGAACGTCGGTTCCGTGGGCACCACGAAGTAGTTGTCTCGTGTCACCTTGTGTCCGCCGGAGGCGATAGTGCCGGGCATGGAGGACGGGTCGGTCGTGACGACGAACTCAAAGCCGTTGGTCTGGGCAAACGTGAGGAGCCGGTACCACTGGGTCCACTGCGTGAAGCTCTTGACGAAACTCGTCACGCCAAAGGTGATGCTGAAGAGCAGGCCACCCACGATGAGCAGCCCCACGCCCAGTCCGGCTGCACCGACGGGGGAGATGCCGTCCACGAATATCTCGCCGGAAAATGCGGCCGCGATCATCACGACGACAAACGCGAGGATGGGCAACACCAGCAACGCCATCATGACACCGAGGATCACGCGCGGCCATACTCTGCCCTTGAGGTACTCGGGCTTGTTCTTTACAGTCTCGATCCACGCGTCGCGGCTGGCTTTGTCGACCTGTTCGGTCAGCGCGTGGGTGTTGAGGTTGACGGGGCTTAGGTTCCGGCTCATGCGCTGGATTGTTTCACGACTAATGCTGATGGCCCGGCATTAGTCATTAACGAACGCTCCTGCTGTCAGCGTGATGATCGGGTGGGCGAATGGCCACGGTGCCCAAGGTGATTCCACTGACGCTATAACGTGTGCGAAGCATCTGGGCGCGGAGCTTGCCTCCTAGTGCACTGTCTGCTGCATCTTGACTGACCATGCTCGTGCTTGCGGAGGCAGAAGTTATTTCTTCAGCGTTTGCTATAAGGCCACGGCCCACGGTGTCCGCGAGGTGTATGACTCGCTCGTGTTGCTGCGCGCGCTCTAACTTGAATAGTCGCGCGGAGTGGAGCACGATCCGGTCCTCGATTACCTCAATATTGAAGCCGCGATCAATTTGGCTGATGAGCCTGAGCAGGTGAGGCGTAAACAGTCCCAGTGCGGTCACGTGGCTTCCCTCCGTCGCGTAGAGCGTGAAGTCCTTGGCGAACTCGGGATCGATTGGCACGCGCTGGCTGGAGCGGAGGGTGTACGTGCGGGTCTTGCTCCCCTTGACCTCAAGCATCATGTGTGGAATCGGCGTAGGGGTGCAGAACTCTATAAAGGCCCAGGAGCTCGATCCCGCAACCGGAAAGGTGATCGTATGCCGTGTCGCAGTGCCGTATTCAATTGCGAGCGCGGGGGAGACGACCCCCACGAGTGGCACAGTAATCGACTCCCAGTGGAATGCTCCGGTGAGGAGCCCCTCGATTTGACGGTCGCCGTGTCAGCTCGTTCCCGCAGGTCACGAGTGTTCAGATCGCAGGAGTGAGGTTGCGGCTCATGGCTGGAATTGTGCCATGCCTGGTGCGGACGCGTTTATGCAGGCTCTTCGCCCGATCCCGGCGCTGCCGGGTTCCTGATCCCCAGCCACGACACGATGCCGCCGAGCGCGAGCAGCGCGGCCGTCACCATCATCGCCCGGTGGAAGCCGTTCAGGTCGAGCTGGCCGCCCACGATGGTGCCGATCAGCGCGATCGCGACGAGGCCCGCGATCCGGCTCACCGCGTTGTTGACCGCCGACGCGATTCCGGAGCGCGAGGTGTCGATCGCCCCCAGGATGGCCGACGTCAGCGGCGAGACGGTGAGCGTCAGCCCCAGCCCGAAGACGACGATGCCGGGCAGCACCTGCCACCAGTAGTCGAAGTCCTCGTCGACGGCGAGCATCAGCAGGGCGCCCGCGGCCATGGCGAGGGGGCCGACCGTCATGAAGACGCGGGGGCCGATCCTCCCCGCTAGGGCGCCCACGCGCGAGCTCAGCGCGATCATGATCACGGTGATCGGCAGGCTGGCGAGCCCCGCCGCAGTCGCGCTCAGCCCCGCCTGTTCCTGCAGGTAGACGGCCAGGACGAAGCCGTTGAGGGACAGTGCGCCGTAGACCAGGAACGTCGACAGGTTCCCCCACGCGAAGTTGCGGGCCTTGAACAGGTCCATCGGCATCATCGGCCGCGTCGCCACATGCTGGCGCCACAGGAACGCGACGAACGCGGCGACGCCCATGGCCGCGGGAACCCAGATCTGTGGGTGGCCCCAGCCGTACAGCGGGGCCTCGATGAGCGCGTAGACCATCCCTCCCAGCCCCGCGGCGCACAGCACCGCGCTGATCGCGTCGATGTGCGCGTCGGGAAGGCGGACGTCCTGCTGGGTCAGGCGGGCGAGCAGCCACAGCGCGACGGCGATGGGAACCACGTTGATCACGAAGGCCAGTCGCCACGACGCGAGGTCCACGAACAGGCCGCCCACGACGGGTCCCACGATCATGGCGCCCGCGGTCATCCCGGTCCAGGTGCCGATCGCCTTGGCCTGCGCGGCGCCGCGGAAGTTGGTCATGATCAGCGCGAGGCTGGACGGCACCAGCAGCGCGCCCGCGGCGCCCTGAAGGAGGCGCGCGCCGATTAGCACCTCGGCGGTGGGGGCGACGGCGACCGCGACGGAGGTGATCCCGAATCCGATCAGGCCCCAGCGGATGACGCGGAGGCGGCCGTAGGTGTCGGAGATGGAGCCGGCCACCAGGATCAGGCTTCCCAGAGTGAGCAGGTATGCGTCCACGGCCCACTGCTGGACGGAGATCCCGCCGCCAAAGTCGGCCTCGATGGCGGGCAGCGCCACGCTGATCACGGTGCCGTCGAGGAAACTGACGAAGCTCGCGATGATCGCGATGGCCAGCACTAGTTTCTGCTCTCGCGAGGAGGAGGCGGGGGAGGCCGATGCTGGGGATGTCACGCTCCCCAGGCTACGTCCGATGCGCGCGGTTAGAGGAGCGCGCCGATGATCGCCGCGGCACGCGCGGCGCCGTCGGTGTTGACGTCCAAGAAGTCCGCGTCGCGCGAGAGCAGGTCGACCACGGCGTCGGCCAGGGTCTGGGGGTCGAGCTGGTCGTACTCCATGCAGCGTCCGGCGCGGTAGCGGTCCAGGCGTGCACGCACGTGCAGGTTCTGCTCGAAGTGGTCGCGAAGCGGCACGTAGATGAACGGCACCTTGGCGGCCGTGAGCTCCATCGTGGTGGTGAGTCCTCCCTGCACTATGGCCAGGTCGCACGCGGTCAGCCAGCGATACAGCTTGTCGACGTACGAGTGGTACTCGACTCCGTCCACCTGGGGCAGTAGTCGCGGGTCGATGCGGGGCCCGGTCACGACGATCACGCGCAGCTCCGGCACGGCCCGGCGCGCGGTAGGTACCGCGGCGACCACCCGGCGCAGCAGGTCGAGCCCAACGCCTGACCCGCCCACCGACACCACGCACACCCTCTCGCGGGGCCCGAAGCCCACCTGGGCGCGCAGGCGCTCGCGGTCGCCCAGCGCGCGCGGGTCGAAGCCGGTGACGTAGCCCGCAAAGTCGAAGTTTCGCTCGGTCCAGTCGCGGATGCCGGGCAGCCCCGGCCCAAACGTGCCCGCCACGATGTCGTCGCTCTCACCCACGAACACCGCGGCGTCGCGCAGGTGCGGGTGTTTCGCGACGTGCTCGATCATCTCGAGGTTGTAGTCGGCCGCGACGACCGCCTGCCGCTCGCCGCCGGCGGGCATCGGCAGGAATCCCACAAAGTCGGTCATCCAGGCCAGCGGCGCCCGCTTCAGGCCGGGGTTCTCGAACAGGTGGTAGTCCAGCTCCCACGACTCGTCCGCGATGATCAGGTCGTAGTCACCCGCGGCGGCAACGTCGTCGAGCACGTGGAAGTTGTGGCACATGATCTCGTCCATGTCACGGATGGCCTGGAACGCGTCCAGGGCGTGCTCGCCGCACTCGGCCTCGATGTGCCCGGACTCGCTGGCCAGCAGCGCCGATGCGGGGTGGACGGTGTGCCCGGCCGCCCGCAACACCCGGGTCACCGGGTTCTGCGATAGCCAGTCGATCTGCAGGTCCGGGTGCGACGCGACCAGCTCGTCGGCGATCGCGACGTCGCGGCGCGCGTGGCCGAGCCCGATGGGGGACGACAGGTACAGCGCCTTCTGACGCCGCGCGGGGGCGGACGCGTAGACCGTGGCGGCCATGGCATCGGGCGCCGTGTCGGTAGGGCCCGGACCGAGGACGCGCTCGGCGAGTTCCAGGATCCGGAGGTTGACCATGACGGGGTAGCGCGCGTGGACGGGATGCCCGGCACCCTCGACGGAGATTAGTTCCGCGCCGGGGATCAGGTCGCGCGCCACGACAGACGAGGCGTGCGTGGTGATCCGGTCGTCGGTGCCGTGGATCAGCAGCGTCGGGACGCGGCTGGCGGCGAGGCGGCGGCGCATGTCGTCGGCGTCGAAGTCGCCGCTCCCGTCGATGGTCCACCACAGCACCTGAGGGTCCTGCTCCATGCCCCAGCCGAGGCAGTCGTCGTAGCCCTTGGTGGAGTGCGGGTCGGAGTTCACCTGGTCCATGAAGAACGCGGTGAACGCGGGCCAGTCCCGCGCCCAGTACTCGCGGTTGAACTTTTCCCAGCCCCGCGGCTCCTCGCCGCTGGCACCGTCCCACGTGGACTCCGCACGGTCTGGGTGGGGGACGCGCCACGGGTGGCTACCGCCGATCGACACGATTCCTGGGAAGCGTTCGGGATACAGGGCGGAGAGGTAGAGCGCGAGTTCGCCGCCCATCGAGTACCCGATGGCGAGCGCGGAGGCGGTGTCGGTGGCGTCCATGACGGCCATCGCATCGGCGACCCGGTTGGTGTGGCCGTAGCGCTCGGCGCGACGCGGGCGCGTGGATCGACCCGTACCCGTGGCGTCGTAGACCACCACGCGGTAGCGGCCGGCCAGGAACGGAATCTGCAACTTCCAGGCGCGGGAGTAGATGTATTCCCAGGTGGGCAGCAGCAGGATGGTGGGGCCGGCGTCGCCGTAGACGTCGTAGGTAAGGGTCGCGCCGTCGCGCTCCACGGTTCCGGTGCGGGTGGGCTCGAGCGCCCTCATGAGCGTGCCCCCGCGGGGGTCGTGGAGGCGGACGATGCCGCGGCCGCCTCGGCGGTCGCGATCAGCGCGCCCACCGCTCGCAGGGCGTCGCGAACGGGCAGAGTGTCGTCCTCCTGGCCGGCGAGGATGATGGCCTCGGCGCCAAGAAAGCTGGCCGATGCGAGCGCCGCGAGCTGGGGGACAGTGAAGGGGGAGAAGTCCACCCCGCGGGCCTCGTGGCTCGCGAAGGCCTCCGTCAGCACGGCGCCCCACGCATCGAGCATCGCGCGCACGCGCTTCCCGATGACCTCGTGAGACAGGCCTGCCGCGAGGAGTTCGTGAAGGATGCGAACGTAGCCGGAGGCCAGGTCGTCGTCGAGGTAGTCGCACGCGCGGACCCACTGCACTGCGAGCGGCTCGTCGCCGGCGTACATGGCGGCCTGGCGGCCAACGAGTTTGGCGTTCTCCGTGTCCAGGAGCTCCAGGACCAGGTTCTCCTTCGAGCCAAAGTGATAGTGGATCTGAGACAGCGGCACGCCCGCGCGCTCGGCTACCTTGCGCGTGCTGAGCGACGCGTAGCCGGTCTCCAGCAGTGCGCCGCGCGCCGCGTCGAGGATCGCTGTCGCGGTGGGGGACATCGCCAAGGGGCACGCTCCTTTGCGTCACGGGCGGAGGAGGGGAAACTCCCGGCCGCCATTCGGTCGTTCGACCGAATCCTCTTAAGGTAAACCCGGCCACCGCCGCTGTCAACGGGAACGCGATGTCCCGCGGCGTCCGACACCCCGTGTTGGTGGTGGGGAAAGGGCCACACGGTAGCGTCGAGTCATGAACGGTTTCGATATCCGCACCCTCCTCAGGCGCCTGCCTCAACTCATCTGGTTCCGCCTGGTGCTCTTCTCACTGGGGGCCATGGCCCTGGTGGGCCTCGCCGCTTCGGCCGGTTCCCTTGTTCCGGAGTGGCTGGCAGTCGACTTTGGACAGGACTCGGCGCTGCGTATTCTGCAGATCCTCGCGACCTCGATGCTCGCCGTGACGACGTTCTCGCTCACCGCGATGATTGGCGCATACTCGGGTGCGGCTGCGGGCACTACGCCGCGCGCGACTCAGCTGCTGATTGCGGACCGCACCTCGCAGAACGCACTCTCGAGCTTCCTGGGCACGTTCGTGTTCGCGATCGTCGGCATCGTCGCGCTGTCTACCGGCAGTTTCACGGAACAGGGGCGGTCGCTACTTTTCCTGGGCACCCTGGTGGTGATCGCGATCGTGGTGATCACGCTGCTGCGCTGGATTCAGCACCTCACCACGTTCGGTCGCGTCCCCGACGTGCTGGACCGGGTGGAGGCGGCCGCGACCGACGCGATCTGCGCGTATGCGCGCGAGCCGCACCTGGGCGGCGTGCCCGCGGTGGAGGCTCCCTCCGCTGCGCGCGAGGTTCGCGCGACCGCCCCAGGCTGCGTCACCGGCCTGGACATGAGCGGGTTGCAGGCGGTCGGCGAGCAGGCGGGCGTAGCTGTGCACGTCGCCACGCTCCCGGGTATCGCGGTGGGAACGGGTACCGTGCTGGCACGCGTCACCGGAGAGGCGGACGACGACGTCGACGAGGCCGTCCGCAAGGCGTTTCGCGTAGAGAATCACCGCACGTACGAGCAGGACCCGCGGCTGGGTCTCGTAGCGCTCGCGGAGATCGGGTCGCGCGCGCTGTCGCCGGCCACCAACGACCCCGGCACGGCGGTGGAGGCGCTCAACGCTCTCCAGCGCGTGCTGACGCGGGCGCTGACTACCGAGCCTGTAGACGGCGAGCGGTTCCCGGCGGTGCACGTCCCCACCGTCGACTTCGAAGACATGTTGGAGGACGCGCTCAGGCCCGTGGCGCGCGACGGGGCCGCCATCGTGGAGGTGGGGTTGCGGATCCAGCGCGTCATAGGCGACCTGATCGCCATCTCCACGTACGGGCACGAGGCGGCGGCACTACGGGCGGTGTCGGAGCGGACGGCCGCGCGCGCCGCGAGGGAGCTGGTGGACGAGCGGGACGCGGAGCTGGTGCGACTGGCCGCGCTAGAGGCGCGACGGACGCCACCGATGCCCCGAGGGAACTGGGCGGAGCGTCTCTAGACGCTCTGGGGAGAGGGGGGCTGCTCGGCCTCGAGAGCTCGGGCGCGTACTCGGGCGTTGCGGCGCTCGCGATACGAGGTGCCCCTGCCTCCGAGTGCGCCAAGCGCCGTGGTGACGGCGGCGTCGACGGCACCCTCATCCGTGTCGCCGGTACGGGCGGCCAACAAACGGATAAGCGCTATCGTCTCAGGGTCGTTGATCTCGATCGTCATGATCCGAGTCTACGCGCGCACAGGGGCGCACGTCGTGGCCAAGGGCCACGGCTCTCCGTCTATTGAAAGTCGTACCTCACTGAAGGACGTAGTGCCCGATGAGCTTGGACAGGTAAGCCACGTCCACGTCGCCGGCAAAGGCAAACTTCACCTTACCCAAACCCGAGAACCACAGTTCCATCTCCGCGTCGCGGTCGAAGGTGCCGGCCGTCTCCACGGAGAACGACTGGATCTTGGTGTAGGGCAGCGACGTGAGGCTCTTCTTCTTGCCCAGCATCCCCTGGACGTTGAGAGCAATCACCCGCTTGGAGGTGAAGACCACCTTGTCGCGTGATCCGCGGAAGGACATCAGGATGCTCTCGCCCTCGAGGAGCATCTCCTCGAGGATCGCGTCGCTCTCCGGACTCACCACCTGCTTGAGTTTGACGAACGTGGCGTTTTCAAAGTCCATGGTGAGCTCCTGAGAGATGTGCTGTCCCCGCAGATTATCAGTGAAGACAGCCGCGAGGATTGGTCGCTACGAGGCCGCGCCCTTGATCGCGTGGGTCAGCGCCTTCGCGAGCTCCTGGTACTCGCCGCGCCACCGCCTTGCCGTCTCGTAGCCGTCGCCGTCCATGAAGTCGCGCAGGGTGTCGAGCTGGTTCTGCGTCACGAATCCGGAGATGACGTACCCGGCGGTGCTCCCGTCGGTCTCGACCGGCTGGACGGAAAACGTAACTCCGCTGTACTTGGGCATGGTGGGACGTCTCTTTCAGGTTTTCTTGCGCGCGAGGTGCGTCGACTCTGAGCCTATGCCCGGCATCGGCTTGCCGTAGGGGACTAGTTTCCCGGTCCTGCGCTGGTCGCGGGTGCTCCGGATTCGCGCGATGATGGAGATGCGTGCCTTGAGGGTGTGCGCTGGTTGGCCCCGGCTCTTGGGGCACGATGAAGTGCAGCCCTTGTGCGGGAAGGGGTCAAAGATGATCGAGCCAAAAACGGTTCTGGTTCTCACTCCCAGCCTGGGCGGAGACTTCTTCGGAGAGATCCTGGCCGGCATCGAGCGAGAGATCGCCGGGGTGGGCGGACGCCTGGTCATTGTGGAGACGCTCGTGGCGGGCGCGCCCCGCGACGAGGTTGGCGCCCCCGGAGTCTTCGCGACCCGGGCCGCTTGGGCGCGGGTGGACGGCGTGGTCGCCATCACGAGCGCGGTCGGCGCGAACTACCTGCAGCGCCTGCGCGACGCGGGCAAACCAGTGGCGCTCATCTCCAACGCGCAGATGCCGGGGTTCGAGGCCCCCATCGCGCGGCCGGACAACCGCGCCGGCACCATTGCCGCCGTAGAGCACCTGATCGGTCACGGCCACACCCGCATCGGGTTCGTCGGCAACCTCGCCCAACCCGACATCCGGGACCGCTTCGACGCCTATGAGCAGACGCTCGCGGCCCACGGGCTTAAGGGTGACCGCCCGCTGCTGTACTCAGCGTCGCAGAACGCGGAGACGGGCGGCGCGTACGCCGCCCGCGCGGTGCTGAGCGCCGCGCATCGTCCCACGGCGCTGATGGTCGCCACCGACCGCAACGCGATCGGACTCATGCAGGCGCTCGCCGCCGCAGGGCTGGAGGTCCCGCGCGACATCGCGATAGTCGCGTTCGACAACATCGGCGCCGGGACGTTCAGCGCCCCCGCGCTGTCGAGCGTGGACCAGCGCTTCGACGAGGTCGGGGCGCTGGCTGGCAGGCTGGTGCTCGCGCAGATGCGCGGCGAGGACGTTCCGCACGTCGCCTACAGGACCGACCCGGCGGCGCTGATCGTGCGGGAGTCGTGCGGCTGCGACATCGACGCTCAGCACAGCGAGAGCGCGCGGGGAGACTTGACTGCAGAGGAGGCGACCCAGGCGCTACGGGACGCGACCCAGGACCTGCTCCAGCGCGAGCTGCTGACCGGTGACGACGCCGTCGACGGGCGGCTGCAGGACGATGCCATGGCCACGGTGGACGGCGCGCTGCACCTGATCGAGCTGGGGGACGACGTGACGGCGGCGCAGGTCCAGTCCGTCATGGATGCGTTCCGCGGCCTCACCTCGCGACCGGACACGCTGCGTCGCCTCACCGACGCGATGGCGAACTACAACCAGAGCTCCGCTATGTCGGAGGCGCCCACGGCTGAGGCGACCCTGCGGGTCTCTGGCAGGGTGGCCGCCGCGCTGTGGAAGGCGCAGGCAGGGGCATTCCTGCATCGGGCCGAGGCGGGAGACGCCGCGATCGCCGAGCAGTACGCGGTGGACGCGGGCCTGTTGGACACCGCGGGCTCGGACCCGCGCGACCTGAATTGGCTCGCCGGCACGCACGTCAAATCGGCCGCGCTCGGGATATGGGAGGACGGCGAGCCTGGTGGCCGCCTCGAGATTGTCGGCACGCACGGCACCTCCGCTGGGCTGCCGGAGACTGTGGGCCAGGTCCTCGCGGCCGAGGATTTCCCGCCGGAAGCCCTTATCGCAGGGGCCCTCGCGGGCTCGGGAGTTGCGGCGTCGGGCCGCGAGGTATGCGTGGTGGTGCCAGTGAGCACCCGCGACCGCGACTGGGGCCTGCTGGCGCTGGTCGCCGAGATTGACCCGACGACCGCGCGCGAGACGTATCAGCACTGGGCCGCCCTGCTGAGCGCGTCCCTGGAGTCGCAACGCTTGCAGGAGGAGGTCCGCCGCAGCGCGCTGTTCGACGCGCTGACCGGGCTGCCCAACCGCGAGCTCTTCGTCGCGCAACTGGAGCACGCGCTGGCATCCTGCGAGCGGTCGGGTACCCCGTTTGCCGTGCTCTTCATCGACCTCGACGGCTTCAAACTCGTGAATGATTCCCTGGGTCACCAGATGGGTGACCGGGTGCTGAAGGCGGTGGGCACCGACCTCACCGGGCAGCTTCGCGCGGTGGACATCGCGGCGCGATTCGGCGGCGACGAGTTCGTGATCCTGCTCGCGGACACGGGGCAGGAGGACGCGGTGGTTGCCGCGCACCGGGTGCAGGCGGCGCTGGGACAGGTGCACGACTTTGACGGGCACCAGATGGTGCTGAGGGCCAGCATCGGGGTCGCCACGAGCGCCTTCGCCTACGCGTCCGCCGAAGACGTGCTGCGCGACGCCGACACGGCGATGTACCGGGCAAAGTCCGCGGGGCCGGGGTCGGTCGAGCTGTTCGACACGCCCATGCACGAGCGTTCCCAGCAGAAGGAATCGCTCAAGCAGGAGATTTACCAGGGGCTTCAGAATGGTCAGTTCGAGGTCCACTACCAGCCGATCGTCAACCTCGCCTCGGGACGCACGGATCGCTTCGAGGCGCTGGTGCGGTGGCGTCACCCCGAGCGCGGGCTGCTTATGCCCGCCGAGTTCGTGTCGTTCATGGAGGACACGGCCATCATCTTCCAGTTTGGCCACTGGGTGCTGGACGAGGTCTGTCGCCAGCTTGTCGAGTGGGGCCAGGCGGTCACCAGCGTGAGCATCAACGTGTCCGGCAAGGAGTTCTGGAGCCAGGATCTGTTGCGGCACATCCTGGCCACCCTGCGACGCTTCGATTTGGAGACAGACCGCCTGACCCTGGAGATCACGGAAAGTGTGCTCATGCGCAATCCCGAGATGGCGCGGAGGCTGACGCGGGAGATGCGGCAGTCGGGACTGCGGGTCCACATCGATGACTTCGGGACCGGGTACTCGTCCCTGAAGACCCTGCATCAGTTCCCGATGGACGCGTTCAAGATCGACCGCTCGTTCATCCAGCAACTCACGCGGGACGACGACAGTGCGGAGCTGATCTCCTCGCTGGTGACGCTGGGCAAGGCGCTCGGGCTGTCCGTGGTTGCCGAGGGGGTCGAGACGGACGAGCAGCTCGCGCTGCTGCAGGAGCTGGGTTGCGCGACGGCTCAGGGCTACCTGTTCATGCCCGCGGTGACCGGCGCGCGGGCCACCGAATTGCTCGGCCGCACCGTTCGTGACGAGGGTCCTCAGACAGTCTCCTGACGGGCGCGGCCACGCTCGCACCGGGCTATTGGCGAACGCCCAGTCGTTGCCGCCGCCGGCGACGAACGCCACTTTGCCCGTGGCGTCGACAATGTTGCTACCAGGCACTTATGTAACTGGGGCGCTCCCAAGGCCGCTACGGTGGGACCAGGTTTCCGCTGAGAGTTGCCGTGCATTCGCAGCCGTCCATGTCACCACGGTTGCCCGACGAGGAGTAATCGACATGAATATTGAGCGCTCACTTGCGCGCCGAGGCGCAGCCGCAGTAGCGGGACTTGGCGTGCTGGCCATGGTGTCCATCGGCATGACGGCGCCGGCCCAAGCCGCGTCGGATGCCGACATCGACGTCACTTGGTCCAGCGCGACTTTGGACAATGACGTGAACGGCAACGAGAAGCCCGATGCGGGCGACACCGTGAAACTTGTATATTCGCTAAATTCCCTAAGTGCGCGCGTCGCCGATGGAGTCACCCACCAGCGGTCCAGCTATGGCGGCTTTGTCCTAGACAGAAGCCTGAGGTTAGTCTTCCCGATGGGATTAGTAACCCAATACGAGGTCCGCGCTCAGGACTTGGACCCGTTGGGTGGAGGCCCGCACCTGACCGACGGCGTGCTCGAGTACTTAATTGATGGCGGCCCCACCGCGACGTTGGCGCTGGACCCGGCCCTTCTCGCATACACCGCCCCCGCGCCGTTGACGGTGACCGCCGCGGCCGAGCTCGACGAGCAAGGACCGACGACGGACGGCAACCTCGTCGAGGGCGACCGAGTTCGTTACTCCGCGACCATCGAGAACGTGTCCGCCGTGGACATCGTCGTTCCGAGCGTGTCAGGATTCGAGGCGGGTTCGTTGCCCATGACCCTCGCACCGGGCGCGACCTCGACCCTTGACAGCCCGTGGCACGAGGTCACGCTGGCAGACATGCAGGCCGGCGCCGTCACCTTGGCCGGAGCCGCGGTTCAATGGTCGGCATCGGCTAGCGGGCTTGCTACGGCGACCGGTTCCGTACCCGTCGCCACCCCGAGCGTGCCAACCGAGGCGATTGATACCTCGTTCACCTCCGACGTCAAGGTGGTGGTGCACGATTCAACTCGCACCGTGGAACGTGTCCCGGGAGACGTGGTCGAGGGCGACCTCATCGACTTCGCATTCCAGGTGACTAACCAGGGCAACGTGGCGTTCAATTATCTCTACATGCAGAAGATCGCTCCTGACGTCCAGGGCTTTCTTTTCCAGAACGGCAACCTGTTGCCAGGGGAGTCACTCCCGGATTCCGGTGCGGCGGCGCAGTTGTACTCAAGTGAGGGTCCCGTGCTCCGGGCGCACCCCATCTCCCGAGCGGACCTAGCGCGCGGCTACGTGGATATGGCCTTCGTCTTGACCCCGGCGCCCACGGTTGCGTGGGCTAACGACCACAGGGCGGAGCTGACCCGCAATTTCAGCGAGCGCGTGCTGCTGCGCGAGTTCATCGCGGACCTCGACTGGAGCGTCGACGCCGTCCTGCAAGACACCAACGGTGATGGCGTGGGGCAGGCAGGCGAGGACGTGGAACTCACGTGGACCGCGACGCTCCCCGCGGATGCCGACCAGCCCGTCACCATCTCCGGCGTGACCGAGGGCGGACAGTTTGCCCCCTTGGGAGCAGTATTCGATGGAGTGAACCTAGTGCCTGGCGGCACGACGACGCACGCGGACACCGTGACGCTCGACGCCACCTGGATACCCAGCGGGGAATTGGACTACACCGCAACGCTGAGCTATGTGGGCGACGCCGATTTGGCCGCCAATAGCGTGGTGGCGTCCGCAACTGCGATCGAGTTGGGCGACTACGTGGCACCGGCGGTGTCCATCGACGTCGCACAGACACTGAGCGACCTCAACGACGACGGTCAGGCCTCCATTGGCGAGACCATGACGTTCGACGTCACCGTCAACAACGACGGCGGCTACCCGCTGACTGGCGTCGTCCTGGGCGAGGCCGGGGGGGCAACCCTCGACCCCGCGGTGCTGGCCGTCGATACCATCGCTCCCGGCGCATCGGCCGCGTGGCAAGAGACGCACCTGGTGACCGCGGCGGACTTCACCGCCGGATCCTTCACCTACGCCCCCACGGTGGACGCGGACGGCATGTCCACGCTCACGGAGACGTCAACCGTCGCGCCGGTGACGTTTGCGGCCTACGAGGCTGACCTTTCCGGTACGCCCGCGGGCAGCGTCACGGTGTGTTCGACTGCAGGTGACCCCATCGCGCACGCGCTCCAAGGTGATTCCGTCGACGTGACCGTGGGTGACTGCGATTCTGGTCCGCTCGAGGCGGGCTCTCGCGTGGTGGCATTCTCCACGCCACTGCTACTGGGGGTCGACACGGGATCCGTGACGATTCCAGCGACGCTCGCCGTGGGGACGCACCGCATTGCGGTCTACGGATCGAACGGACTGCTGGTGGGGTGGACGGCGCTGGCCGTCAGCGCTCCCGTGGTCCCGGTGGTTGAGCCCGGCGGGCTGTCCGCGACGGGTGCTGAAGGCGTGACGCCGATGCTGTGGGGCGCCGGGTTGCTGTTGCTGCTGGGTGCCGGCGGAGTGTTCGTGGCCCGCCGACGAAACCTGGTTTAAGGCCCTAGTCGCTCGCCCCTGAGGGGGCGGGCGGCTCGTCGCCGATCTCGGGCAGGTCCGGGCGGGCGGTCGCGATGACGGACTCGAACGCGCGCCAGCGCCGGGGCAGCGCCGCGCGCCCCGAGCCTTGGCCTGGGACGCGCGGCGCTACCAACAGCGGTTAGCGGAACCAGTTCCCGCCGTTGACGTCGAGCACGATGCCGGTGACGAAGGTCGCGCCGGGGGAGGCGAGGTACACCACCGCCTCCGCGATGTCGTCGGGTGCGCCGGCGCGGCCCACGGGGATGCCTGCGACCGCGGCCTTCTGGCCGGCCTCGGGAGTGAAGGTGGCGTGGAAGGGGGTGTCGCCGATGAAGCCGGGGGCGATCGAGTTCACGGTGATGGAGCGCGGGCCCACCTCCTTGGCCAGTCCTCGCGTGAAGCCGTCGAGCGCGGACTTCGCCGCGGCGTAGGCGACGGCTCCGGGGCCGCCGCCGTTCTCCGCCGCCTGGGAGCCGATGGAGATGATGCTGCCGCCGTCCGGCATCTGCTGAAGCGCGGCGCGCGTCACCCGGAAGGTGCTGGTCAGGTTGACGTCGACAACCGCGAACCAGTGGTCGTCGGTCATCTCCGCGAGCTTCTGACGGCCCACCAGGCCCCCGGCGTTGTTGACCAGGATGTCGATGGGGCCGCCGAGCGCAGCGGTGGCCGCGGCGAACACGGAGTCCACCTGCTCCTGGTCGGTGGCGTCGAGCGCGAAGGCGCCGGACTTGCGCCCGAGTGCCTCGATCTCGGCGGCGACGGGGCCGCCGTCGTGCGAGCGGTAGGTGAGCGCGACATCGGCGCCACGGGCGGCCAGGGCAAGAGCGGTCGCGCGGCCGATGCCGGTGCCGCCTCCGGTGACAAGGGCGCGCTTGCCGGTCAGATCGTTCGTCATGTGTACCTCCATAGTTAGGTTGCTTACTTTAAGGCCAAGGGGTGGTTAGCGGTCGACGCGGGCGCCGCCGCCGCCGGCCAGCTTGAGGACCTCCGCGGTGGTGACCATGGTGGTGTCGCCGGGGGTGGTCATGGCGAGCGCCCCGTGGGCCGCGCCGTACTCGAGCGCGGTGGCCAACGGCTGGCCGTCGATCAGTCCGTAAATGAGGCCGGAGGCGAAGGAGTCGCCGCCGCCCACGCGGTCCATGATCTCGAGGCGTTCGCGGTGGGTGGACTGGACCAGGCCGGTCTCGGGGGACCAGGAGAGCGCGCCCCAGTCGTTGATCGTCGCAGTGTGGACGGTGCGCAGCGTGGTGGCGATCACCTGGAAGTTGGGGAAGGTCGCGGCTGCGGTATCGATCATCTTCGCAAAGCCGTCGATAGCGAGGGCGGAGAGGTCCTCGTCCACTCCCTCGACGGCAAAGCCGAGGCTCGCGGTGAAGTCCTCCTCGTTGCCGATCATGACGTCCACGTGCGGGGCGATCGCGCGGTTGACCTCCTGCGCCTTGGCCTGGCCGCCGATGGACTTCCATAGGGACGGGCGGTAGTTGAGGTCGTAGGAGACCACGGTGCCGTGACGCTTGGCAGCGGTCACCGCCGCGAGGACGGTCTCGGCGGAGGTCTCGGACAGGGCCGCGAAAATTCCGCCGGTGTGCAGCCAGCGCACGCCCAGCTCGCCAAAGAGGTGGTCCCAGTCCACGTCGTCGGGTCCCAGCTGCGAGGCGGCGGTCAGCCCCCGGTCGGAGACGCCCACGGCGCCGCGCACGCCAAAGCCGCGCTCGGTGAAGTTCAGGCCGTTGCGCACCTCGCGGCCGATGCCGTCGTAGGGCACCCACTTGATGAAGTCGGTGGAGACCCCGCCCTGGATGATCATGTCCTCGACCAGGCGGCCGATCTCGTTGTCCGCCAAGGAGGTGACCACGGCGGTGCGCAGGCCGAAGGCGCGACGCAGCCCGCGGGTCACGTTGTACTCGCCGCCGCCCTCCCAGGCCCGGAAGGAACGCGCGGTGCGGATGCGGCCCTCGCCCGGGTCTAGGCGAAGCATCACTTCGCCGAGCGAGACCGCGTCGAAGTGGCACTCGGAGGCGGGGCGGATAGTCAGGCTCATCATTACTCCTAGGAAAGGGTCGAGTTGGAATGTGGGGTCGCCCGGCGTCGGTGCCGGACGGAGGGGCTAGTTTTTGAGGAGGGCGACGGCGTCTGCCGTCAGGCGGGTGATCTGGGCGAAGTCGCCGTCGCGCACGGTGGCGCGGGGCACCATCCAGGAGCCGCCCACGGCCACGACGGCCGGGATGGCGAGGTACTCGTGGAGGTTCAGGGGGCCGATTCCGCCCGTGGGGACAAAGCTGACACCCGCGAAGGGTGCGGCCAGCGCCGCGATCGCGGGGGCTCCGCCGGACGTGCCCGCGGGGAAGAACTTGACCGTGGTGAGGCCCATCTCCAGGGCGGACTGCACCTCGGTGGCGGTCACCGCGCCGGGCAAGGCGAGGATGCCGTGCTCCTGGCAGCGTTCCACCACGGCCCGGTTGAGTCCGGGGGAGACGATGTAGCTCGCGCCCGCCGCGACGGCCAGGTCCACCTGCGCGACGGTCAGCACCGTGCCGGCGCCCACGAGGATGTCCCCGCGTGCGCTCATGGCACGGATGGACTCCTCTGCGGCGTCGGTGCGGAAGGTCACCTCGGCGACGGGGAGCCCCCCGGCCACCAGGGCGGCGGCCAGCGGGTCGGCATCGGCCGCGTTGTCGAGGACCACGACGGGGACGAGTGTCGTGGCGCTGAGCTGGGCGAGAGTGTTCATGATCGGATTCCTACTGTCTGAGGTGAAATGAGGGAGGTGGGTGGGGTGGTGCCGTTAGCGGGCTAGCCAGCCGCCGTCGACGGCGAGCACCTGGCCATGGATGTAGGCGGACGCGGGCGAGGAGAGGAACACCACCACGTTGCCGATGTCCTCCGGCTGGCCCCAGCGGCCGGCGGGGATGCGCACCGAGAGCTGCTCGAGGCGGACCGGGTCAGCCAGTAGCGCGGTGTTCATCTCGGTTGCCATGTAGCCGGGGGCGACGGAGTTGACGTTGACGCCCCTGCTGGACCACTCATTGCACAGCGCCTTGGTGAGCTGGGCGACGGCGCCCTTGCTCGCGGCGTACGCGGGAACGGTGAGCCCGCCCTGGAACGACAGCAGCGAGGCCATGTTGATGATCTTGCCGTCGCCGCGTTCCAGCATCGGCGCGCCAAAGATCTGGCACAGCTGGAAGACGGAGCGCAGGTTGACGTCCATGACTCGGTCAAAGGACTCGAGCGGGAATTCCACGGCGGGGTGGCGCTCCTGGGTGCCGGCGTTGTTGACCAGGATGTCCACCTGCCGCTCGGCGAGGACCTTGGCGGAGACGGCCGCGATCGCGTCGCCGTCGCCGAGGTCGACTGAGTAGAGGTCGAGCGCGCGGCCGCGGTCGGCGGCGTAGGCGACCAGGTCCGCGGGCAGGTCGCTGCGGCCGTAGACGATCACGTCGGCGCCCGCGTCGATCATGGCGCGGGTGATGCCCGCGCCCAGGCCGCGGCCGCCGCCGGTCACCAGCGCGGTGCGTCCGGTGAGGTCGAATGCGGTGGGGCGTGCGTCGGTGCTCATGAGTCTGCCTTGTCGTTGAGGGGGGTGACGAGGACCTTGAGGAAGTCCTGGCCGGAGGTCGCGGCGTCGAAGGCCGCGCCCACCTGGTCGAGCCCGAAGGTCTTGGTGGGGAAGGTGTCCAGGCCCAGCGCGCCCGAGGCGATCAGCTCGATCGCACGCGTGACGTCGGGGGTGGTGTAGACCCGCACGCCGGAGACGGTCTGCTCCTTGAAGCACACGTCGCGCAGGTTGATGGCGGAGGGGGCCTTGTAGACACCCACCACGACGATGCGCCCCAGCACGCGGGTGACGTCGGTGAGCTCGGCAGCCACGCTCGGGTGGGCTGCGGTGTCGAACGTGGTGTCCGCGCCCTCCCCATCGGTCAGCGGCGCGAGCGTCTCGGCCATCGTCGAGCCCTCGGGGACCACGGTGAAGCCCAGGTCCTTGGCAACGGACCGGCGCCAGGCGCTCGGCTCCGTGATGACGACGGTGCCGGCGCCCTCGTGCCGCGCGACCAGGGCAGTGAGCACCCCGATGGGGCCCGCGCCGTAGACGGCCACGGTGTCGCCCTTCGCCATCCCGGACAGCGAGACGGCGTGGACGGCGACCGCGAGGGGCTCGGCGAGCGACGCGGTTAGCGGGTCGACGCCAGCGGGTACCTCGTGCAGGACCTCGGGGGGCAGCGCCACGTACTCGGCCATGCCGCCGGGGGTGTCGATCCCGTAGAGGCCGAGGTTGCGGCACACGTACGCGTTGCCGTCGCGGCAGGACTTGCAGTCCCCGCAGGACAGCAGCGGCTCGACCACGACGAGGGCGCCGGCGGCGGGGCCGGTGGCGCCCGCAGTCTGGACCCAGCCGGACATCTCGTGCCCCATGATCAGCGGCGCCTGGGCGCGGGGGTGCTTGCCGTGCAGGATCGCGAGGTCGGTGCCGCAGATGCCGTTGTAGGCCATCCTCACCAGCGCCCAGCCCTCGGGCACCTCCGGCATGGGGACCCGGCGGGTCTCGACCGCATCGGGGCCCGTCCAGACGGCGGCGGTCATCTCGGTTTGTGCTGTCATGTCAGGCTCCCTTGCCCGCGAGCGCCGGGGCGCACGCCTCGTTGCGGCCGGGGGCCCCGAGGACCTCCGGGTTGACGATGTTGCGTGGGGCGCGCCCGGCGCAGACCTCCACGACGTTCTCGACGGTGCGGCGCTTGAGCTCCGCGTATGACTCCTCGGAATACCAGGCAAGGTGCGGGGTGAGGACCACGGAGTCGAACTCGGTGAGGGGGTGGCCGACGGGCACCGGCTCTTCCTCGTGAACGTCGATCGCCGCGCCTAGAATTTCGCCGGCTCGCAGGGCGTCCACGAGCGCCGCCGTGTCCGCGACGCCGCCGCGGCTGGTGTTGACCAGGATCGCGTCCGAGCGCATCTTCGCGAACTGGGCGGCGCCGATCATCCCGCGGGAGTGCTCGTCTAGGGGGGTGTGCAGCGAGACCACCTGCGAGCGCTCGAGCAGCTCGTCGAGGCTCACGGACTTCACGCCGTGGTAGGTGTCATCGGCGGGGTCTGCGCGCACGTCGTAGCCGATAACCTCGTAGCCCAGTCCCGCGGCCTTGCGGGCCGTGGCGGTGCCGATCAGGCCCAGCCCGATCACCCCGAAGACGCGGTCGCGGGTCAGATAGAGCGGGCGCACGGCGACCAGGTCGAAGCTGCCGGCGCGCACGCCGCGGTCCAGGCGCGGGATGCCGCGAGCCGCGGCCAGGGCCATGCCGATCGCGTGGTCGGAGACGGCTTCGGTGCCGTAGTCGGGCACGTTGCATACGGCGATTCCGCGTGCGGTGGCCGCCTCGACGTCGACGGAGTCGATGCCGACGCCGTACCGGCCGATGGCCAGCAGGTCGGGCAGGCCGTCCATGACCTCGGCGGTGATCTGCGCGTACTGGACGAGGATGCCCTGGGCGCCTGCAGCGTTGGCGATGACCTCAGCGGCATCGCGCGACTGGGCGAGCACCAGGTCGGCCCCGGCGGGGTCGGTCACGGCACGCTCGATGTCGAATGCGTCGTGGTCGCACTCGGTGATGACGATTTTCACAGCAGTCCTTTGATAGATCTGAGTCCCGTAGGGGCTCGGGAAGGGAGAGACTTAGCGCGCGAGCCAGCCGCCGTCGACGGGCAGGATCGCGCCGTGGATGTAAGAGGCGGCGGGGGAGCAGAGGAAGAGGACGGCGCCGGCGATGTCGGACGCGTCGGCCCAGTGGCCCGCGGGGATGCGGTCCAGGATGGCCTTGCTGCGGACGGGATCCTGGCGCAGGTCGTGCGTGTTGGCGGTGGCCACGTAGCCGGGGGCAACCGCGTTGACGTTGACGCCGCCCGCGGCCCACTCGTTCGCCAGGGCCTTGGTCAGGCCTGCGATCGCGGACTTCGAGGAGGTGTAGCCGGGGACGTTGATGCCGCCCTGGAAACTCAGCATCGACGCGGTGTTGACGATCTTGCCCGAGCCGCGTTCCAGCATGGTCTTGCCCACCTCGCGGGAGAGGACAAAAGCGGTGCGCAGGTTCACGTCCAGCACGTGGTCGAAGTCCTCGTCGCTGTGCGTCGCGGCGGGCGTGCGGCGAATGGTGCCGCCGTTGTTAATGAGGATGTCGACCCTGCGCGAGGCCAGGTCCGCGGCCAGCGCGCTCACCTGCTCGCGGTCGGAGAAGTCGCAGCTGAGGGGAGTGAAGGCGCGGCCCTGCGCCTCGACCGCGGTGCGCGCGTCGCTCTCTCCACTGGCCATGCCATAGCTCACGCCGATCACGTCCGCCCCCGCCTTGGCGAGAGTCTCAGCGATAGCCAGACCGATGCCCTGGCTTGCGCCGGTGACGACGGCCGTTGAGCCCTCGAGGCCCAGGAGGCTGTGAGTGAACTCGGCGGGGGTCGTTGCTACGGTCATGGCGTACTTCCTTAACGGTTATTCGGGCGGTGTATTGCGGTCTGTGGGGGGCTTGTAGCCCAGGGCGCGGGAGATCTGGTTCGCGGTGTTGATGGCGTCGACAGACATGGCGTCGATCTCCGCGGGGGTGTGGTCGAGCATGATGGTGGAGATGCTGACGCCGTAGTTGACCTTGCCCGTGTGGTCGCGCACGGGTGCCGCCACACAGCCGATGCCGGGCTCGTTCTCCTCGCGGTCACGCGCGTAGCCAAGGTCGCGGACGGTCTGGACCTCCGCGCGCAAGCCCTCGAGGTCCGTGATGGTGTGTTCGGTCTTGCGCGGCAGGCCAGCCCGGGCAACAAAGAGGGCGAGGGCCTCGTCGTTGTAGTTGGCGAGCACGCACTTGCCGATCCCCGTGGTGTGCATGGGGATGGAGTTGCCCACGCGGGAGATCATGCGGTATGGCTTGTCGGAGTCGGAGCGGATCAGGTAGAGGATCTCATCGCCGTTTGCGGCACCCAGGTGCACCGTGCAGTGGACCTGCGCCACCAGCGCGTCGACGTAGGGCTGCGCGATGGCTGAGATGTCGATCCGCTGCAGGGCGCGCCCCGCCAGCGAGAGGACCTTGGGCCCCGGCAGGTAGCCGCCCGTGGCGGACACCGTCACAAACTCGCGGTCCGCGAGGGTCATGAGAATGCGGTGCACGGTGGCTTTTGCGAGACCGGTGGCCTCGACTACGTCGGTAAAGCGGTCGTGGATCAGCACCGCCTCGAGCACCAGCAGGGTCTTTTCGCTTGCGTTAGCAGGCGCTTTTGGGATGGGGGGGAGGGCTGGAAGGTTAGTAGTCATGAGTGTCATCCTTCACCCTTAACGCATTTCCGTGATGGCAAAGCGGTCCATGTCGTCGAATGACTGGTTCTCGCCGGCCATCGCCCAGACAAAGCTGTAGCTCGCCGAGCCCACCCCGGAGTGCACCGACCAGCTCGGAGAAATGGTGGCTTCCTCGTTCGCGACCACCAGGTGGCGCGTCTCGCTGGGGTCGCCCATGAGGTGAATGATGCGGGCCTCGTCGGGCAGGTCAAAGTAGAGGTACGCCTCCGTGCGGCGGTCGTGAGTGTGCGCCGGCATGGTGTTCCACATGCTGCCGGGGTGAAGGGTGGTGACGCCCATGACCACCTGGCAGCTGCGCACGCCGTTCTCGTGGATGTACTGGTTGAGGGTGCGGCGGTTCGAGGTGAGCGCGTCGCCCAGTTCCCGAATGTTGCCGGTGCCGGCCTCGACCAGCGTCGTGGGGTAGGCCACGTGAGCCGGGGCGGAGACGCCGTAGAAGCGGGCGGGTCCCGCCTCGCCGGTGGGGTCGGCGGAGGCGAACTCGACGTCCACCGCGCCGCGGCCAACGTAGAGGCAGGATCCGTGCGCGAGCGAGTAGTCGAGGCCGTCGACGGTGACCGTGCCGGCGCCGCCCACGTTCACGATCCCCACCTCCCGGTGCTCGCAGAAGAACTGACTGCGGATCTCCGGGAAGGTGGGTAGGGCGACAGGCCCGGTGACGGGCATCGCCCCCAGCAGCACCACGCGGTCGTGGTGCGTGTAGGTGGCGTTTACCTGGTCCGCAACGAAGAGTCCCTGGACTAGGTAGCGGCGACGCAGCTCGTCCGTGTCCATCGTGGGGATGTGCTCGGGGCTGGTGGCGTATCGCTGTTCCATGTGAGGTGGCCTTTCTTTGCGGTGGGGTGAGGAGTGGTTCAGTGCAGTGGCTAGTCAGGCGGTCAAGGGGTGACCAACCCGAGCAGTGTCGGCAGCCCCATGGACAGCACGGGGGTGAAGATCACCACGACGAGCAGCACGATCAGCGCCACGAAGTACGGCATGAGTCGCCGGACCACGTCCTCGATCCCGAGACCAGCGATCTTCGCTCCGACAAACAGGATTGGCCCCACCGGCGGCGTGATGGTGCCCACCGAGAGCGCGAAGACCATGATGATTCCGAAGTGCACGGGGTGGATCCCGAACGACATCACGATGGGCAGGAAGATCGGGGTGAAGATCAGCACGGCAGGCGTCGGGTCCATGAAGAGGCCCACCACGAGCAGCACGACGGCGATGAGGATCAGCAGCACCGCGGGGTTTTCGCTGACCTGGAACATGAGGTCGGAGATCATCGCCGGGATCTGCGCGAATGACATCACGAAGCCCATGATCGACGAGACGCCGATCAGGAACATCACTACCGCGGTGGTGCGGGCCGCGTCCATGAGGATACGGGGGAGGTCCTTGACGGAGATGGCCTTGTAGATGGCGGACAGGACCAGCGAGTAGATCACCGCGATGTTCGAGGCCTCCGTAGGAGTGAAGACTCCGCCGAGGATGCCGCCGATGACGATGACGATGAGGAACATGGCCGGAAGTGCGATGGCGATGGTCTTCATGCGCTGGCCGAACGGGATCTTGTCGGTGATCTTCAGCTCGGGGCGCTTGCGTGCGTACAAGAAGACGATGACCATGCAGGCGAGGGCCCAGAGGATTCCGGGGATGTAGCCGGCGACGAACAGTGCGGAGACCGAGGCGCTGGAGACCAACGAGTAGACGATCATCAGGTTGCTCGGCGGGATCAGCATGCCGGCGGGGGCCGAGGCGATGTTGGTCGCGGCAGAGAAGCCGCGGTCGTAGCCTTCTTTGGCCTGCAGCGGCCCCATCGTCGATCCGATGGCGGCAGCGGCGGCGACGCCCGAGCCGCTGACGGCTCCGAACATGGCGTTCGCCGCGACGTTGGTCTGGGCGAGCGAGCCGGGGGTGCGGCCCACCATCACCTTGGCGGCGTTGACCAGCCGCAGGGCTATGCCGCCGTTATTCATAATGACGCCGGCGAGCACAAAGAAGGGTATGGCGAGCAGCGGGAACGAGTTGATCCCGCGGAAGACCTGTTGAGCGGACGTGAGGACGCCATTCTCGAGGCCGAGGGCGACGACGAGTGCCGCCGTCGAGGACAGGCCGACGGCGATGCTAATCGGCGCGCCGATGACCAGGAAGACGGTGATTCCGATGACCAGAATGAGTGCTGAGATTACTGCGGTATCCATGTGTCAGCGCTCCCTTACAAGACGTCCTGGGGGGCATCGACGAGCGGGCGTTCAGTGCCCGTGAAGATGCGTACCAGGTGGTAGATGGTGTAGAGCGCGATCAGCACGCCCGAGATCGGCAGCGCCAGGTAGAGGGGGCCGACGTTGATCGGCAGGCCGGTGAGGTTCTGATTCCAGGCCAGGGCTACCACGAGGTAGCCGCCCCAGATCAGGACCAGGCTGGTGAAGGTAAGGATGGAGAGTTGGACCACGACCGCCAAGACGGTCTGGACCTTCCTGGGGAGCTTCTTGACGGCGAAGTCAACTGCGATGTGACCTCGCTCGCCGAAGACCAGGGCCGCCGCGAGGAGGCCGAGCCAAATGAACAGGTACTTGGCGAGTTCTTCAGACCAGCCGCTTGGGTCGTTGAGGACCTGCCGGGTGAAGACCTGCCACGCGACATCGATGACGAGTGCTGCGAACAGCACCACCACAATCCATGTCAATGCGGTGTCGAGCAACTTCTTCGCTGCGTTCATGAGCTCATGCCTCCTCGCGTCGGTTACTGGTTACTCTGCCGCCGCGCGGACCTGGTCGTAGATTCCCTGGGTGACCTCGTTGGTCAGCTTCTCCTCCAGCAGCGGCGCGATGGCTGCTGCGAAGGCTTCGGTGTCGACCTCGTTGAACTGGGCGCCTGCTGCCTCGGCGTCAGCCACGGCTACGCTGACCTGCTCCTTCCAGAGCTCGGCCTCGTGAACGCGCGCCTCTGCGAGGAGCTCGTCGAAGATGGCCTGAGTCTCGGGGCCCATCGCGTCGTAGACGTCGGGGCTGATGATCAGGTAGTCGGGGAACATCAGGTGGCGCGTGTAGCTGTAGTACGGCGCGACCTCGGAGTGCTTGAGGCCCGAGTAGATGAGCTCGTTGTTCTCGCCGCCCTCGATGATGCCGGACTGGATGGCCGTGTAGACCTCGCCCTGACCCATCGGGGTGCCGGTGCCGCCCATGAGTTCCATCATCTCGATGTTGGTGTCCGACTCGATGACGCGGATCTTCATGGCGTCGAGGTCCTCGGGGGTCATGATCGGCTTCTCGGAGTTGTACACCGAGCGGACGCCGCCGTGGAAGGCGGAGGCGACCTTGATGCCCTGGTCCTCGAGCGAGGCGTAGAGGTCGCCCGTGATCTCGGGGTCGTTGGTGGTCGCGCTCTGGTGCTCGGGGGAGTCGAACACGTTCGGGAGGTTGAAGACCACGAAGTCCTCGTTGAAGTTCTCGAGCAGCGGGCCGCCCACATACGCCATCTCTAGCGTGCCGGCCTGGACCAGCTCGATGGTTTCCTTCTGTGCGCCGAGCGTCTCGTTGGGGAACACCTCGACGTCGTACGCGCCATCGGTGGCCTCGAAGAGCTTGTCGCCCAGCTCGTCCATCACGATGTACTGCGGGTGGGTCTCGGGCTGGTTGAACGCGACCTTCATGACGGTCGTGTCCGCGTTGGCGGCCGGTGCGCTGCTGTCTGAGCTGCCGGTGCTGCCGTCGGTGGTGGTGGTTCCGGTGCCGGCGCTGCACGCTGCGAGCGCGAGGACGGAAACACCGAGGATTGCCGTGATTGAAACGGTCTTGAAATGCCTCATTGAAGACTCCTTTGTCGGTTGTGCCGAGGTGATGTGGTTCTGCTGGTGGCCCACGCGGGGTGGGCCAAGTCTTGCGTCAGGGTGGTGCTAGTGGGGACATCTTTGTCACGTGTTGTTCGACATGCTGACCGGAAAACCAATATGATTTGTGGAACACGGTTCCGGTACGTGGAACAAACTAACCCAGGTCCGGACCATGTTGCAACAGCAAAATCCGCTCGAAGTCCAAATCGAGACTAAAACGAGACCTTAGGGCAGTACCCCAGGAGCGACGATGAAGTCACCCACAGCACGTGCACCATTCCCTCTGCTTGGCGCCTACGCAATGGCGCCCGCGGACCCGGATCAGGCCGCCGATTTCTACCGCGCCCTCGCGTCGGAACAGATAGGCGGGCTCGAGATTCCGGTTCCCGATGCGCCGCTGGATTCAGCGGCCGTCGAGCTCATTTCGAGCCGGCTGCAGCCCGGCTGGCGAGTCATGCTGACCGCGATACCAGGAGTGATGGGCAGGCTCGGCGCGGAACCCGCCTACGGTCTCGCGTCGACGGACGGCGACTCGAGAGCCCATGCGCTCGCCGACGTGGCCAGGGCCGTCGACCTCGCGCACAGGCTCGCCGACGTCCACGGCGAGAGCCGGGTCGCGGCCATCGAGGTGCACAGTGCACCGGGGCCGATGCGCGGCGGCGGCGACGCGCTGGCGCGGTCCCTCGAGGCCATCGCGGGCTGGGATTTGGCGGGTTCGCAGATTCTGTTGGAACACTGCGACGCGCTGGTGACCGGACAGGCGGCGGCCAAGGGTTTCCTGACTTTGGAGGAAGAAATCGCCGCGATCCGGGCCGCTGGCTCGCCCGATTCGCTCGGAATTGCCATCAACTGGGGGCGTTCCGCGATCGAGATGCGCGACTCGCGCGCCCCCGTGGGGCACGTCTCGGCGGCCTCGCGGGCCGGACTGCTGCGGGCGGTGGTGCTGTCCGGCGCGAGCGACCAGGACTCCCCGTGGGGTGGCGCCTGGGGCGACGCCCACATCCCGCCCAGCGGCGCCGATGCGGCGCTCGCGGCATCGTCCGCCTCCCTTCTGGACGACGACGCGATGGCGGAGACTCTCGCGGACGCCGGCCCCGAGGCGTTGCTCGCCGTCAAGGTTTCCGTCAGGCCAACTGACGCATCAGTAGCTCAACGGGTCGCAGTGGCCCGTGCCGTTCTCAACCAAGTGGAGTCCCACCGTGTCAGCTGAAACCTTCCCCTCGTCAACGCCTGCTCCGTCGTCACGGCCGGCGCCGTCGTCAAATTCAGCGCCGCCGCAGGACAAGACCCAGGCGGCTGGTGCTTCCGCGCCGGGCGGTGCGACCTGCGGAGTCGGAGTCATCGGCCTGGGCACCATGGGCGCGCCCATGGCAGGCCACATGCTCGCGGCGGGGCTGGACGTTCACGTCCACGCGCGCCGTCCCGCGGCCTCCGCGGCGCTCGCCGAGGCGGGGGCGACCGCCCACCCCACGGCGGCCGCGCTCGCTGCCAGGTGCAGCGTCGTCGTGCTCGTGGTGCCCGACCTGCCCGACGTGGAGGCGCTGCTCGGTGGCCCCGACGGGCTGCTCGCCGTGGTCGACCACCCGCTGGTCATCGTCATTAGCTCGACGGTGTCGCCCGAGGGCGTGCGTCAGCTGGGCGCGCGGCTCGACGCGGAAACGCGAGGCCTGGTGCAGGTGGTCGACGCGCCCATCAGCGGGGGAGAGCGCGGCGCGATCGCCGGCACGCTCGCCATCATGGTGGGCGGGCGCGACCACGACGTCGCGCTCGCGTGGCCGGCGCTTCAGGCCTGCGGCAATCCCGCGCACCTGGGGCCGATCGGTGCGGGGCAGGTGGCCAAGGCGTGCAACCAGATGATCGTCGCGGCCACGGTGCTGGCGCTCAGTGAGGCCAGCATCGTCGCCGAACGCGCGGGGCTGGACGTCCAGGCGTTGTTCGACCTGCTGGGAACCGGCCTGGCGGGAAGCCAGGTCCTGGAGCAGAAGAAGCACGCGCTGGTCACCCACGAGCACCCGCCGTCGGGGCCCGCCAAGTTCATGGTCAAGGACCTGAGGTTCGCGACCGCGGAGGCCCGTGCCGGCGGCACCGTGACCCCTCAGCTCGACGTGCTCAGCGAGGTGTTCATCGCTCTGACCGAGGCCGGGCTGGGCGAGCAGGACGTGGCCGTGGTGCAGACGTACGTGCAGAACCTGCGCCTGCCATGACCGTCCTCGGCAAGCTCACCCCGGGCGGGCGGCGCAACTTTGTTGACACGCTGCGCGCGGAGAACACCGGATCCAAGCTGTTGCTGCTGGGCACCGTGGTGGCGCTGTTCTGGGCCAACTCGCCGTGGAAGGACTCGTACGCCTCTATCAGCGAGGTCACGTTTGGCCCGGAGGCACTGCACCTGAACCTGACCGTCGCGGAGTGGGCCACCGACGGCCTGCTGGCGATCTTCTTCTTTGTGGTGGGGCTCGAACTCAAACGCGAGATGGTCGAGGGGCAGCTGCGCAAGCCCGCCACCGCCATCGTGCCCATCCTCGCGGCCGTGGGCGGGATGGTGGTCCCCGCGCTGGTGTACCTGGCCATCGTGGCCGCGCAGAACGGACCCACCGAGGGCTGGGCCATCCCGGTCGCGACCGACATCGCGTTCGCGGTCGCGGTGCTGGCGATCTTTGGGTCCCGGCTCCCCACTGCGCTGCGGGCGTTCCTGCTCACGCTCGCAGTGGTCGACGACCTGCTCGGCATCGTCGTCATCGCGATCTTCTACTCCGGCGGGCTGGACTTCGGCTGGCTCGCGGCGGCGCTCGGCGCGATCGCCCTGTTCGGCTGGCTTCTATACAAGCGCAACGTCCCCGGCTGGGTGCTGATCCCGCTGGCCGTGACCGCGTGGGCGCTCATGCACCGCTCCGGCGTGCACGCGACCATCGCCGGCGTGATGCTCGGGTTCATGGTGCCGGTCGCGGCCATCCGCGGCCAGAAGGGCGGCATGGCGGAGCGCTACGAGCACCTGTGGCGCCCGGTGTCGGCGGGCGTCGCGGTCCCAGTGTTCGCTTTGTTCGCCGCGGGGGTCAGCCTCAACCCGGCGGACCTCGCCAGCGCCGCCAGCGACGCCGCGGCCCAGGGGGTCGCTCTTGGCCTGGTGGTCGGCAAGCCCGTGGGCATCCTCATCGCCACGTACTTGCTGGTGCGGCTGACGCGCGCGCAACTTGACCCCACGGTGCGCTGGCTGGATCTGCTGGCGGTGGCCGCGGTGGCGGGCATCGGCTTCACCGTCTCGCTGCTCATCGGCGAGCTGTCCTTTGGCGAGGACTCTCCCCACAGCGAGCACGTGAAGGCGGCGATCCTGTTCGGATCCCTGGGTGCGGCGGTGATCGGCGGGATCCTGCTGACGTGGCGCAGCCGGGTTCACACACGGGCGCACGACCTCACGTCGGAGGAGATCTCAGTAAGCCCGGAGCGGCCGTGAGCGAAGGCGGATGAGGTTTTGTTAGACCGGGGTCAGTGCCACGGAATTGTTCCCAGCACGGGGATGGCCGGCGAGCTGCGAACCAGCTGGTGCAAGCCGGATTCCTTCGCGCGCCTGGCATGCGACAGGACGGTGGGGTTCACCGGTCGCTAGGGAGTGATTCCTTGCTGCTCCTCGGTGATGAATGCCGACAGCGCCGCGCTCTGCGCGTCGTCCCAGGCATCGTCGCCGATCACGCCCGCCCAGGCGGTCGCGAACTGTTGGTCCGAGTAGCGGTGCCCGTTGCCGGTGGGGACGCTATCCGCGGCCGTCAGGTCGATGGCCACCTGCAGCATCGTCACCACGGGGGCCCAACCCATCTCCGGGGAGACGTCGGGCGCGCGGTTGCCCGCCTCGAGCCACGCGGGGCTCTGCCAGGCGAGTTCCGGCGAGAAGAACACCACCGGGTCGGAGCCGTTCTGGAGGTAGACGACGCGGGACGGCCCCCACAGGCCGACGCCGTGGGTCAGGTTGTCCCCGCCTGCGGTGAAGCGCACGGTGCGGCCCTGGTCGAAGATGGGCAGCGCGGGTGAGGTCCCGGTGTCGCGCTCGTCGGTGAGCTCGGCGTGCATGGGGTTGAGGAACGTGGGGCCCGCCATGAGGGCGCCCGCGATGGGCTCGTTGATGATGCTGGGGGAGCGCAGGATGGCCTCGACCCCGTACGAGCCGAGCGAGAGCCCGAACAGGTAGATGTCCGGGCGGTCGTCGGGATCCAGCGTGGACCAGTAGTCCTGGATGGCGCGGAAGGTTGCGACGGACTCCTCGCGCACCACCTCCTGGTCCGCGAGGGTGGAGATCCAGCTGGGCAGGTACGAGTACTGGTAGCCGGCGATGGCCGTGTCGCCGTTGAACATGTACTCGAAGGTGCTCATGGCCTGGGCGTCGAGCCAGCCCGTTCCCGTGCTGGTGGCGATCACGAGGGCCTCGCGGTCGAACGCGTCGGTACGGATCAGCTCGTCCAGCAGCAGCTGGGTGCGGTCCTCGGCGGTGTCCGCGGAGCGCAGGCCAACGTAGACGCGGATGGGCATCCTCGCGTCGGTGGCCTCGTTGAATTCATTGAGGTCGCCCACGGACGGGCCGCCGGCGACAAAGTTGCGGCCCTGGCGGCCCAGCGAATCCCAACCGGCGTTGGAGTACTTGCTGCCCGACCGCATCGGCGACGTGGGCTGCTCGACCCCGGGGGCGGTGGCCAGGTCGACGGGGGAGAAGGCGGAGTTGGCGCCCGTGAAGAACACGTTGGTGAGCACGCCCGTCACCAGCAGCCACACGCCGACGACGGACAGCGTCAAGCTCAGCGCGTGCGCGACGCGCGGCGGCATCAGCAGCGACAGCAGGTGGGCGATCTTGCGCACCACCACCCGCGTCGTGCGGGCGATGAGCAGCAGCACGGTGCCGGTGATGGCGGCGATCGCGGTGATCATGATCCACACGCCCGAGCTCACGGGGGGCATGCCGAACAGCTCGCGCACCTCGTTCTGCCAGCCGGTGTAGTGCGCGATCCGGTCGATCAGCAGCCCCAGCAGCACGATCAGGGTGAGCAGCGCCGCGGGCCGGCGCACACGCGTGGGAATGATGGGGAGCTCGAAGAAGCGCCACAGGGCGCGCAAGCCGGCGCCCAGGCCGTAACCCAACACCATGGCGACGCCCGTGACCAGGCCCTGCATCATCGGCGTGCGCGGCAGCAGCGACGGCACCAGGGACAGCGAGGTGACCAGTAGCGCCGACAGCAGGCCGATGCGATTGAAGCGCGGGGAAATGATATAGCGCCACGAGCGGCGGCGGCGGCGGGGCTTGGGCACGGGGGGCTTCTTCGGCTGCGTTGCGGGACTCTCGGCCGATGCGGCGGGCGCGGTGGGGTCCGAGTCCCGGCCCGGGTGGGGGCCCGGGAGGGAGTCGAGGTCGGTCGCGCTGGTCACGTCAGAATCGTACGGCCGATGCGGCGTGCTCGTCGCGCATCTAACTGAAAGGCGTCGTAAAACACGGAATATGCAAGATCTTGTGCGGCCGGGTGTACGCCACTATGGTGTGCACAGGCTCCCGCTGAGGTGGCCACGCCCGCGACCGGGGGAACGCCGTCGGTCGCTCGATGAGGAGCCGCCCGTATGAGTCTTTCCCTTTCGCGCTTACGCCACGTGGCTGCAGTCACCATTGGGGCGGTCATCGCCTCCACCGCTGCGGTGGGTCTAGCGGCGCCGGCGCAGGCTGCCGATGCGCCAGCGGAGGACCTGGAGACGTCGATCCGCATAGAGCTGCAAGGATTCGGAGCCAATCCGGTGGGCGACTTGATGGTGGGCGACGTGGTTCGTTACGACATTTTATTTTTGAACAGGGCAACCACAGGGATCTTTCTCTTTGGTGATGGAATTTATGGCGCGCTGGACCTCAACCCCGGAAGTCGTGCGACCACCGAGGGTCAGTGGCATGAGGTGACGGAAGCGGACGCAGCCGCTGGCAAGGTGCTGTGGGAGGGGAGGACCTTCCATTGGATACTCTCTCTCGACAACAGCTTCGGTGACAAGACGGTCGAGGCGCCCGTGGTGCCGGTAACCCCGCTGCGGAACACCGTGAGTTGGGATGTCGATGCCGTGCTCGAGGACTCCAACGGTGACGGCATCGGTCAGCACGGCGACCGGGTCAAGGTGACGTGGACCGCGACGTTGCCTCTGGATGCCGACCACCCCATGACCATTGCCGGCGTGAGCGAGGCGGGCCACTTTGCCGCGGTGGGAAATGCCTTTGACGGTGCCCTGCTCGCTCCGGGAGCGGTCGTCACCCACACTCAGACGCTCGCCGTCGACACGGCGTGGATCGCCAGCGGCGCGTTGGATTACTCCGCGACACTGAACTATTCGGGCCCCACTGACTTTGTCCCGCGCGCAGTGAGCGACCCCGCCGATGCCGTGGTCCTGGGCGAGTTTGTGGCCGCCCCGGTCGCTATCGGCATTGTGAACCGCTTCGACGACGCGAATGCGGACGGTGCCGCGAGCATCGGCGAGAGCGTCTTCTTTGATGTCACGGTGACCAACAAGGGCACCTACCCCCTCACCGGGTTGACGCTGGGTGACGCCGCGGGGGCGACGCTCGACCCGGCCGTTCTGGCCGTCGACGCGCTGGCGCCGGGGGCATCGTTCGCGTGGACGCAGGAGCGCGTGGTGAGCGCCGCGGACTTCGCGCACGGCGCCGTGACGTTCGCGCCCACCGTGGCGGCGACGGGCATGGCGGTGCTGACGGAGGAGTCGACCGTGAGCCCGCTGACCTTCGCGGCGTACGAGTCCGACCTCGACGCGATGGCCGGCGGCGGCGTGAGCCTGTGCTCGTCCGCCGGTGAACCTGTCACGTCCGTGGCGCAGGGCTCGTCGGTCACTGTCGCTCTGGATGGCTGCGCTGGGTCGGCGCTCGATGCCGACGCGCGCATCGTCGCCTTCTCCACGCCCGTCATGCTGGGCACTGGCCCAGCGGCCGTGGTGATCCCGGCCTCGCTAGAGGCGGGTCAGCACCGGATCGCCGTCTACTACGCGGACGGCTCGCTCGCGGGCTGGGCGGCCTTTACTGTGACCGGCGTCGTGGTTCCAGCGGCAGCTGTCGAGACGATTCCCGCTGCGAGTGGCGGGGAACTGGCGGAAACCGGGCCGGAGGACCTTCAGCCGATGCTGTGGCTCGCGGGTCTGATGGTCCTGCTGGGCGTGGGTGGAGTGGTCGCAGCCAGGCGCAACTAGTCCGCGAGGCGCCGTCCCGCCGTTTAGGCGGGAGGGCGAGTGGCCGCGAGGGTGTTGTCGGTTGAGTGTGGCCGCGAGGGTGAGGCTAGTGCGTGGACTCGAGGGCGCGCATTTGTGCATCGAGCTTCGGGTCGAACTTCGAATCTGGCGCCGATTGGCGGCGCGCGCCGCTAAGGATTCCGAGCAGGACGAGCACAAAGCTGGCGATCACGAACAGCGGGCTGATGAAGAACGTGCCCCAGTCGAGGAACGAGAGCATCCCGCTCTGGTCGGCCGGGGTCTCCGTGCCAGCGAGGGCCCAGAACCTGGCAAACAGGTAGCCGCCCACGATGGCGCACCCGGCGCCCAGGCCTACGAACAGGGTCTTGCGCGACATTGCGGCTCCTCGACGAACGACGGTGTCCCGGTGAGGGGGCGTGAGGTGGTGTCCTCAGCGTAAGGCGGCGGGCGCCACCGCGAAAGCCCCCTCTTGTGGGGGCAGGTGAGCGGGTTCGGTTTTGGGACCAGGGTAGGGGTGGGCGGTGGCCGAACAGTGACACTATGGATACATGGCAGATACCACGCACGAGGCCCGGCTCGCGGTGCTGATCGACGCAGACAACGCGAGCGCGCAGCACATCGAGCGACTGTTGGTCGAGATCGCGAAGTACGGCACCGCAACGGTGCGTAGGGCATACGGCGACTGGACGGGACCGCAGCTAGCCAAGTGGAAGTCGGAGCTGCTCGCGCACTCGGTGCAGCCCATCCAGCAGTTCGCCTATACGACCGGCAAGAACTCCACCGACAGCGCGCTGATCATCGACGCGATGGACCTGCTGCACGGAGGCACGGTGGACGGCTTCTGCCTGGTGTCCAGCGACAGTGACTTCACCCGGCTTGCGGCGCGGATCCGCGAGCAAGGCCTGATGGCCTACGGCTTCGGCCAGATGAAGACGCCCAAGCCGTTCGTGGCGGCGTGCACCAAGTTTGTGTACGTGGAGAACCTTGGCGGCAAGGAGGTTGCCGCGAAGCAGAAGGCGACTCCCGAGGCGGCGGAGACGGCGCCGGCCGCCAAGGCGAAGGCGAAGCCCTCGCTCAAGGGCGACGCGAAGCTCACCACACTCCTGTCAGAGGCGGTCGAGACAGCGGCCGATGACGACGGCTGGGCTTACCTAGGGGTGGTCGGCTCCAACCTGTCCCGGCTGGCGTCCGACTTCGATACCCGTACGTGGGGCTACTCCAAACTCACGGATCTTCTGAGGGCGCATCCCGGCTACGACGTCGAGTCGCGCTCGCCCGGAGACGGCAAGCAGAAGATGTGGGCGGTGCGGAGCAAGCCCCGCAAGTAGCGGGCGCGATGGCCGCAAAATAGTTGTGGGTTTGGCCCGGCAGGTCGAGGCGATCTGCCGGGCCAACTACCGCGCGATGTTCTAAAGCGCGCCGCGGGTACCGCCAAAAGGCAACGGCATGAGCGTGACGACACGCGGTGGCCCAGCAAGTTTGCCCTGGAAAGCCACGTTGATTTCGGCCATGACGGCTCCTGCGCCGTGCGCCTCGAGGTCCGCCAACGTGGCCCACTTCTCAATCATCACGAGGCCTCCGTCGGGAGCCTCGTGAATGGCATAGAGCTCGCAGCCCTGCTCCTCGTGCACGCGGGGGATGAACTCGCCGAGTGCCTCGAGGAGCGCCTCCTTGTGCCCGTCTGCGGGTTCCAAGTGGGCAGTCACAATTACTGGATTCATCGTTTCACTTATCCTTTTGGCCTCACGGCCGCTACGAGGGTGTCGGTAGCCACGATGGACCCCGACGGTGCCTGGAACAGTAACGCGCGAGCGTCTGTAGATAGTCCGCCCTCAAGAGGGGTCTCGTCTTAGTGAAGCGTCGAAGCGGATCGCCGCGGCCCAGGCAGGGTCAGCCCGGATCCCCCTTGCGCCGCGTATCGAGGAGGTACCGATCCGTACAGCCACGTGTTTGCCGTGTGTGAGCACAAGCCCTTACGGGCGGTGCCTGTCCAGGTGCGGTCTTGGTCGCGCGTGGCGAGGTAGTCGTCGATTTTGTCGTCGGGGATCAGGTAGTTGCCGATGCCGGCGCCGTCGAACCCACAGCCCACGAGGTGGGTGTGAGGGCTGTAAACGTGCACGGTTGTTGAACCCGATGTGGTGGTCGCCGTGCCTGGCGCATCCCGCCAGGTCGCGCCCCCGTTGGTGGTGAACCCACCCCTTCATGCGGTCGTCAAGGTGAACGTGGAGCGGTGTTCGGCGACGCGGGGGAAGGTGAACGGTTTGCCTCCGTCCTCGAGCGACCTGCCCGGATCAGTCGAGGTCCACGTGGTGCTACGGATGGTTTGGCTCTAGGTTCGAGAACGTCGCACCCGCATAGTTTCCGCGCGTGCGGCAGTGGGCGGCGAGGTTGGCGGTGTTGAGCGCCTCGACAATCGTTTTGCAGGCACTCTTCATGAGAGCTTGATCAACTGTCGCCCAGGAAAATTCTTCGGTTGCCATATGGCCACCGTGGCAAACATGGCGACGATCGGCCAGGGCCGAACTGCGCCCGCCCTCGCGGAGCCGTGTCGGGGCCACCCGGTAGGTTGAGCGCATGGAACCGCCGCCTCTTGCAGACTTCTCCAGCATCGACGCTATGCGGGGAGCTGGCTTCGAAGGCTTTGCGCCTCTCGTGACTCTCGACACCTCGACTGTGCCGCAGTTGCCCGGTATGTACGTCGTTGTGCGGACAGCCCTTGGGGCTCCCCGTTTTCTGGACGCCAGTGTGGGCGGCTGGTTCAAAGGCAAGAACCCCTCCGTACCCGTCGCACGCCTTGAGTCGCGGTGGCTCACCACGACACCGGTGGTCTACATCGGCAAGGCGGGAGGCAGCACCTCAGCCGCGCATCTGGCGGGACGGCTCATGCAATATCGACGGTTCTGCAACGGTGAGCCCGTGGGGCACTGGGGAGGGCGGTTCATTTGCCAACTCGCCGACCTGCCTGATCTTCTCGTGGCATGGCGCCCGTCGAGAGGCAAGGCGGCGTCGGAGGACACGGCCGCGATCGACGAATTCAAGGTGCAGTACGGCCAATTCCCATTCGCGAATCTCAGGCGCTGACAAGCCGGGCGAAGCCGTGCCATTCTGATCAGCATGCTCCCCGCTGAACTCGTCGCGACGTACCCCCACATCTTCCATATGGCCGAGGAGTCGGCGTGGGAAGGAATCCAACGGCACGGTCTCCTGTCGACCGAGGCTCTCGTGGACCTTTTCGAGACTCCTAACCCGCGCCGCAACCGGCTACTGTCTGAGCGCCGACCAGACATGACGGCAGTGCTTCACGACGTGCACGGCAGCGCGCTAATCCGAGACAACGGGCCGCTCAACGAGAAGAAGCTCGCAGCTTGCCTCATCGACATGACGGTGCCAGAGTTCTTGCACCTCATCAACAGCAAGGTGTTCTTCTGGCCGACCGAGAAGCGACTCCAGACGCTCTTCGAGGCGCCGGCGTACCGCGACCGCCCGCACCTCATCCTGACGATCGACACCGCATCGCTGCTCGCCGCCCACGCTGAGCGTGTCACTCTCTCGCCCATCAACAGCGGCGCGACGGTGCACAACGCTCCCCGTCGCGGGTCTGAGACGTTCAAGACCATCGCCGACTACGACTTTGAATACTGGCGCACCAAGCGCTCGCGCCCCACAGCGGTGGCGGAGATATGCGTTGACCATTCGGTACCCGACGTCATCAGCCACCTGGTCGAGGCGTACGTGCGCCACCCCGATGGATCGGTCGAGCAGGCGAACTAGTCGATCGGGGCGGCAACCGGATTTACATTAGAACTACGGCGGGATCCCGGCCACCGCACGGTAGAGATATCTGCCGCGCTCACGACGGTGCAAGGAACGCCTAGAAGGGGCTTGCGGGAGTGGCGGAGCGGGCATGACGCTGCCGTACTTGCCACGGTGAGGTCACCGCAGCAGTCCAGCCGCAAGTGCCGGACGCAGGCCCGCACTAAGTCCCGGATTGTCACGTCTGTCCGCATTCAAAACCCTCGAAAATGTGTTGAATTGCCAACTTGGGGCGTGCTCCAGGGCTGCCTAGAGTCAATTGTCCGGGCTTTGCCGTAGGTTTATGGCATGGCAAACAAGCAGGGGCGCAAACTAGAACAGCACATCGCCGTGTTCGGTGAAATCGGCAGCGGAAAGACTGTGCTGGTCTCGTCGTTCTTTGGCCCTTACCAGGAGCGCGAGGCGGTGCGGAAGCGCGGCCTACGCGTCCTGGCGCGCGACCCCGGGCAGGGCAACGCGCTCCATCGAAACTACCTAGGAATGCGCGACTCCGCGCATGTGCCCTCTGCCACGCGGTTCGATAGCACTTCCTATACCTTCGACATCCGGCTGGAGGGTGACCGAGGCAACTCTCGGCGGCGTCAGCATCGTCCCGACGCGACCCTGGTGTGGCATGACTATCCCGGCGAATGGTTCGAGTCAACGTTGAGTGGTGCTCAAGAAGAGGCCCGCCGTCTTGAGACCTTTCGCACGCTACTCGGCTCAGACGTAGCTCTTCTGCTCGTCGACGGCCAGAAGTTGAAGGACTACCAAGGTGAGGAGGAGCGCTACCTCAAGTCGCTCTTTGGGAACGTCAAGCGTGGTCTGCTCACCTTGAAAGACCCGCTTCTTGAGAATGAGGGCCCGCTGACTCAGTTCCCACGCATCTGGGTCATCGCCCTGTCCAAGGCGGATCTTTGGCCTGATCTGGATGTCTACGCGTTCCGGGACATGCTGATCGACAAGGCCAGCGACGAGATCGCTGACCTCCGCGACGTCATTGGCGGCCTTGTTGCCGACAAGGCCGCGCTATCAGTAGGCGAGGACTTTGTCCGGCTCTCATCGGCAAGGTTCGACGCCGGGTCAATCGACCTCACTCAACGTGTAGGACTCGATCTGATCATGCCGATGGCTTCGGTCTTGCCGCTCGAAAGGCACCTCCGGTGGTTTAGGTCCAAGAAACTCTCGCACGGCGTCGCAAAGCGCCTGCTGGACAACGCAGGACCGATCGCCGCGGCTGGGCAGGCGATCGCCCTGAAGGTGTTGCCCGGCAAATACAAGGCTCTCGCTTTACTCTTCAATGCTGAGCTGATCGAGAGAGTCGCCGAGGCAGGTAAGGAGCAACTTGAGGGCGTAAAGGCAGAGGCAACGGAGAAGCACGACCTCCTTACAGCCACCCTCGCCCAATTTCAACTTGACCTCAACGCTGCAGAGAGAGACGGCGTAATACTCCGGAGTGAGCGTTGAGCTTTCTTTGGGCAACGCGCGGTAAGAGTTGGGGTTATCGGTTCCTCCGCGACGGAGGCCTCGCGGACCCGCTACCCACGTTCGAGAACGCATTCGCCAGTATGGGCGACTCCGAGAAGGGATGGTGCGAGCATAATGGCGCCGTCGCGGTCCGGTTCCAAGATCCCGAAGGCCGACGTGATGAGTCCGGACGGCCGATCCTGCACGAGTTCGTGTTACTCCCGCCCGTCCGCTTACCGATCAACTCCGCCGACGACGGAATCGCCGTCATCTGGCCGCTCGTCGCTGAGGACTATACGGCCGTGTGGGATAAACCTGTAGGACCCCAAGCAACACCCCACGGCGCTGGATAGGGCCAGGGGATGCGCTGGGCCTTACTAGCTGAGCGCCCCTTCACCCACCACCGGAATCCCATACCCCCGAGCCTTCCGCGCCTTGCCCGACCCGCTCCCAGGGTCCTGAGCAATCACCGCCACCACTCCGCGCTTCACCGCAGGCCACACCGCCAGTTCCCGTGCCTCAGCTGCCGCTGTCAGTTCGCGCTTGCGAGCCTCCGAGATCCCCGTGAGCAGCACCAGATCCTCGGGCTTGAATGCAACATCGGAAACCACAAACGGCACCGCCCCCTCCGCCCGGGCGAACGATCCCTCCGCTCGCTTCATCAGTTCGCTCCCGGGCGTGGTTAGCTCGCGCGCGAACCCGCGCCACACCGGCGCGGTCCCCGGCCGCGGCGGAGCCGGCCACAGCATCGTCTCCGCGAACATCAACTGCTCGTCCCACAACCTCCGCTCGCACGACGCGCGGCGTTCATTACCGAGCCCACAACGTCTGATCCTGCGTACGGCCAAGCGGCCACCCGGCGCGGGCGCCGCGCTCATTCAAGAACCGGCGACCAGGAACGACGCGTCGGAGGCGCTGTTGTGCGCTTGCGGCGGCAACCCGCAAGAAGGACCGTGAGGTCGCCCACCACATCGTCTGACACGGGTCGCATGGAGGCGATGGTCGGGGTTCATGGCGAGCGACCAGGCGGTGATCGCGCCGTTGCGTGAGCTGCTCATCGAGGCGGCGGCGACCGCTGCCGATGACGATCGCTGGGCACAACTGGGCTCAGTCGACTTCAACTTGTCGCGCCTCGCGTCTGAATTCGACACTCACAAGTGGGGCTACTCCAAGCTCTCGGACCTTCTCGCAGCTCAAACCCGCAACTGGTGGCGCGCTGCTGGCCGCATCCCTGCCAAGATGGTGATGTCGCCCGCCAACGGAGCAGGGCGGAGGGGACGTTAAACATGGGCAGCGAAGCGGCCGAGAGTCTCGACATTCTCAATGACACTGACCGGGATGCGTATGAGTCGCTACGCAGGCGTCCGAGTACCCGTGCAGAGCGATACGCGGTGGGCCGCTCACTCCGGAAGAAGGTTCCACGGTCCTCGCTGGGCGAGTGGCGCGTCGGCCGTGACGACCGCAACCCCATCGCGCTCGTGGAGGAGAGCCACGAAGGCCGAATCTCGGATTTGATCCCTGTGCGGGTCGCGCGTATGGCAGCTTCGCCGTACGGCTTTCTTCGCGGCTCCGCGGTGGTCATGGCCAGCGACGTGGCGGGTCTTCCCGCGACCGGCATCATGCCGGTGGTGTGCGGCGACGCCCACCTCGGCAACGTGGGGTTCTACGCCTCACCCGAACGCGACCTGGTGCTGGACCTTAACGACTTCGACGAGGCGCACACTGGCTCGTGGGAGTGGGATTTGCGCCGGCTGGTCGCGAGCACATGGGTAGCCGGCCGCCACAACGGCTCCACGGAGGAGCAGTGCGAGGAGGCCGTGCTCACGTGTGCTCGGTCGTATCGAGAGGAGATGCGCCACCTCGCCAACCAGCCGCTCTTCACTCGTTCGTTCGAGCGGATCGACATCACCCGGATGGCCGAGCACGCTCCGGGCAGCCCGCTGACGGTCGAGCTCGAGCGGGCGGCCAAGCGGGCACGCGAGCGCACCTCGGACCGCGCCCTGCCGCGCTTCACCACCGAGCACCAAGGAGAGCGCCAGATCGTCGAGGAACCGCCGCTCATCAGCAGGCTGTCGACTGCGGAGGCAGGGATGCTCGCCGAGGGGCTCGATGAGTATCTGAACACCCTCGACGCGCATTGGCGGCGCGTGCTGGGAGGCTACACGCTGGTGGACGTGGCTCACAAAGTCGTGGGCGTGGGGTCCGTGGGCCTGCGCGCGTATGTGGCGCTGCTGGAGGGATCGAGCGAGGACGACGTGATCTTCCTTCAGCTCAAGCAGGCTCGCAGGTCGGTGCTCGCGAAGTACGTGCACGGCGACAACGCCTGGCACCGCCACCAGGGTGAGCGAGTGGTGGAGTACCAGCGGGCCCTGCAGACGGTGAGTGACCCGCTGCTCGGGTGGACGACCGTGGATGACAGGCAGTTCTACGTGCGCCAGTTCCGCAACATGAAGGGCTCGGTCTCTCTCGACGAAATTTCCGCGCGGTCCCTCGCGGAATATGCGGGCATCGCCGGTCACCTGCTCGCCAAGGGCCACGCGCGCACCAGCGGTGCGTCGATCATTGCCGGCTACGTGGGTAGCGGCACGGTGCTGGACAAGGCGATGGCGCGATTTGCGCAGGCATATGCCGACCAGACGGAAGCCGATCACGAGGCACTGCTGGCCGCGGTCAAGAGCGGCCGGCTGCCGATCGCCGAGGGTGTGTAGGAGACGCGGCGTTACGCCAGCCCCGGCACCCCGGGTACGACGTGGAGTCACGCTTGCCGGTAGGCGCCGAGCAGAGGGTGTGGGCAGTTCGGAGCAAGCCGCGGAAGTGTGTGTCGTTGGCCGTCGCTAGGGTCAGCATGACCAATGAGCTGATCGATTTTCAGGGCGTCGAAGAGTGGATGGGAGTCGAGTACGTCACGCTGCGCGACGTGATGCCGCAGAAACCGCGGGCGGTGATCGTGGGCCTCAACCCCTCGCCGGTCAGCGTCGCCGCGGGCCACTATTACCAGGGCCGGGTGGGACAGCGTCAGTTGCGCCGCCTTGCGTCGGCTGGACTCTTTGCGCTGGCCGACGGAGCTCGCACGTTCGAGGACGCGGCCCTTGCCGTAGGGGTCGGGTTTACCGACATCGTGAAGCGCCCCACGGTCGGCGAAAAGGACCTCGTTCCCGGGGAGTTGGAGCATGGGCGTGGGCTGCTGGCAGACAAACTTGGCGCGTTAGGCGTCCCGTTAGTGGTGTGCGTATTCCGGCATCCAGTGGAGGCGTTGCTGGGCCGTGCCGCGGCAGGCGGGCCGGGCCTCCAGCAGGCGCGGACAGACTGGGGTGCGCAGGTGTTCAGGATGCCGGGTCCCTTCGATGCGGTGGGCAAGGCTGACGCCGTCATGGCCGAGTTCAAGAATCTCATGAGGCGCTAGAGGTGGATTTATTTGGGGCTGTTGCCGGGAGTTTTTGGTCGGTCATCAGGCCGAATCTGTGGTGGCTGTTGCCGCTGGTTGTGGTCGGCATCGTCTTCAACGTCACGATGCCCGGGCGGGGGCCCAGATCGTCGCGCCGCGACCCTTGGCGTGTGTTCAAATACTCCCCGCGAGCCGAGGTGCTGAATCGTGCTGGTGGCCGTTGCGAGGGCGCTTTCATCCTGTTTTGGGGTCGCTGCGGTAACGCTGCCGCTGAAGCCGACCACGTCTTTCCGTATTCGAAAGGCGGCCCGACAGTGGTGAGTAATGCCCAAGCACTCTGCAAGAGCCATAACCTGCGCAAGGGCAACATGATCCCGCCCTGGTGGTACATCCGCGGACTCGAGAAGCGTCGACACTCTTACTTCCCCGAGGGCAGCGACGTGCGGGTGTTCGCAGTAATGACTGCGGAAGACGTTGGCGCAAGGGAACGCCCATCTGGGCGTCTATAAGTCTTCCGACGCCCTGATCTCAGTGAATAGTGAGTGGCACCATAGGCTTTTTGCCTACCTTTTGGTGAGTGTCTCGCCAATTCCGTGTCGTTATGTCCATTAGGTGCCGAATTACGATGAAGGCTGCAAGTGATAGCGCACTAGGATTCCAGAGTGACTCCAACTAACGACGCGAAGCCGATCGAAGATGCGCGGCGCCCGTTTGCCGCAAAGTATGCCTATCGCGGCTGGGGAATCGCCCTCGCCGTCATCGGCGCGCTGACAATTATCGGAAGCATAACTCCGAGCACTGAGACTTCTGAGGGCGGTTCTTCGAACCCCTTCGGCACATTTCTTGTCGGCCTTGGATTGATCGCCGGATCGGTTTACCTGCTGCGTGGGCGTGGCAAGAAACCCGCTACCGGAGTAACCGCTGTCGCGCCCCAACAGCGAGCAGACATTGCGCCACCCAAGACTTGGGAACAGACCACGGCCGCGCTCGCGGCTGCAACGACCGGAGCTGCGGCGATCGTCGCGTACCGGAACGTGGAAAGTGCGGCGCGAAACCTGAGTCCGCAGGATCCGGGTGCGCTGGTGGAGCAGGCAATCCTTCAGACGTCGTTTGATCGCAGTCTGCTCAATTCTCCGAGGTTCGGCTACGTCGCGGCACTTGGCGGAGGATCCGTCGAGTTCTTCCGCGACTTCGTGGTTTTCGGCCAGGAGGCCTACGACTACGAGCCGACCACGCGCGGTCAGGTGTACATCGACGGCGGCATCCAGGTGAGTTCGTCGGTGGTGCATGACAAGAAGGGGAATCAGCACATCGTCGAGCGGACACATGACCTTCGCAAAGCCAACGTGCAGCTCACGAGCGGCACGTGGACGATGAGCTTCGCGATCAGCCCCGACGTCGTCAACGATGCCCGGCGGTTCGTGGACCAAATGAGCATTCGCGCGGGCGAGTTGCAGCCCAAGAACGCGACCGCCGCAGATATCCAGCAGATGGTCGACCAGATTCTCCGGAGCTCGGGACAGCCGCCCGCGGAGAAACTAAAGCAACTGTCGAATTTGAGGTACGACCGACTGCTATCGGACGACGAATTCCAGCGGGCTAAGAATAGGATTCTTGGGCTGTAAGCCAAGGTCAGTCAGGAACCCCGGGGCAGTCCCAACCAAGGGGGCGGCCCAGTGCGTCATGTGACGGAGCCAGGATTGCGACCAAGACCAGCCAGTCTGGCTTCGGTCTTGTGACAGAACCTCGTCCCCCGCTTGGTTACCCGTGGTCTGCGGTCACTGAGTCCAGCAACTGCAACATCCGATACTCATGTTCTAAAATCTCGGGATCGTTCCACGGCCCCTGCTCCTGCGGCATCGCGTGTGAGCGTGCTCGCTCAATAGTCTGCTGCGCCATAAGTTGAAACTTGAGGCTCTCATCCGCGGATCTGTACTCGCCAATTTTGTTGCTCGGCGCGAGATTTGAACGTTTTGAGTTCTCTGAGTTGGTCATTAGACACAGGTTGCCGAAAGTGTTCACGTTCTCAGGTGTTGAGAGACCTGTTCCTTCGCCCACGTTCTGTGGGAAGAAGTGTTCGACAGACTTGCGGTATTTGAAGCGAAAGCTCTTTACGTAGCGAGGTCCCGCGGTCTCGCCGAACCATCCATGCTTTTTCCAGAGCACGTAGTCCAGGTAGTTGAAAACGAAGTGGGTGGTCGATTGGCCGCGATCAATTCCGCGGGGGGAGGCCTTTGTAGCGAGGTAGCGTTGTCGAGCCAGTTCCTCCAGAAAATCCCCATACTCCGCGCCGGAGACGGGGCCATCTTGCGCCGTAAGAAAACGCAACATGTGGTGCAAGAAGACTTTGTAGGCGCGGCGTGAGTCGGTAACCTGGAACATAGATTGCGCCATTACTACCCGGATTTGCTCGCGTAACGTCGGATCCTGACCTTCAGTCTCCTCGTCGTCACCGTCACGGGGGGACCTATCAACCACTTTAGCGATGCCTCCTGAGCCGAAGGTGGATCGCATTGTCAACTTGTTCCCATTGCCGGGGAGTCGTCGCGCAACCTGTAGGACCCAGTTTGAGTTGTCTTCAGATTCACGTATTTGATCGGTTTTGATCACGTATGCGTCGAATAGGAACCTAGCTCGCAGGAGGCTGGACGTGAATCGCTCAGCGGCGCATCGGCACTGGACATACATCTTGAAGAAAGAGACAAGTTGCTTGTCGTCAAGAGGGAACGGTGTGTCCTCGCTCCAATGTGCGTTTGGCATGCCTTTCGATGAGCCATTGTCATTCAAGACCGACAGCGCAAGTGCGTGCAAGAGAAAGTTCGGGAAGTCGATGATCGCGCCGTAACGCTCAGCATCTTCTTCGTTCTGTGCGAATCCTGATTGGTGTGGTGTGGCAACTATGCTGAGGAGGGCAGAGAGGCTCCGAATCTCAGGAGCACGACTGCCAGTTGGAGTCAGGCACTCATCAATGGCCGAGAACGCTGAGGGCGGGGTTTTGTCCCAGCGCGACCCGAAAAGCTCCTCTCGCTCGCCGGTCGTGAAACCAAGTTGCACATGGCGAGAGAGGTCCGCGCACGCGCTCCAAACTCGGTCAAAGGTTGAGACCCCATCGGTTTGCGCAGGTATAGCGGTAGAGGTCCCCGCTTCGTTGGCTTCACAGCAGGGCCGCAAGTTAGTTGTAGTTGCGGATGGCGTAAGCAAGCCAATGAGATGTGCTCGCACGATCTCATGCTTCTCGAGTTGCTCGCCCCGGCTATTCATGACCTCGAAATAGTGATTTAGATCAGTGTTGCCCGGCAACGTGGTGCGAAGCAGCCTCACGTGTTTTCCAAGGTACGACGCATCGTCCGCGGTAAAATGAAGACCATCGTTTCCAGCATCACTCAACGCGCGTTGCATGATTTGCACTGCACCAGAAACACGTGGGTCCTCAAGGCTCGAACTGTCGATGTCGCGCCCGTATTTGAGGATTTTCTGTAGATCGCGAGCTGATTCGTCTCGCCCCTCATAACTCAGTTGCATGCCGACTTGTCCGGTCAGCGCAAGAATTACGAAAAGCGTCGTCAGCCGCTGTTGGCCATCGACTACTTCAAGAGTGGTCTCACCGGTGTCAGGGTTTTGACGGGCATAGGTGACGAGCGTCCCGAGGTAATATGGCAGATTTGTGTCGGGGGTGGCACCTAGGTGCCTGTCCTTGACGTCCCGTAGGAGGGTAAGGATTTCGTCCTCTCCCCAGGCGTAGGCCCTTTGGTAGATCGGAACCTCGTATCGCACGTCCTCGAACACTGAGTTGACCGCAAGGATCTCTACATCCGTAGATTTCATTTCTTCACTTCCGCAATTGGCTCAAAGAGCTCGTCTGCAAGGTTTTCATACTTTATTCGCTCTGGCGTGATGATCGGGATTCGGAGCAAGTCTTGTGGGTAGGACGCCAAGCGAATCTCTAGCGGTAAGGCACGCATCGCGAGAGGGCCATATGCGCGGACACCACGGGCGTAACGGTCAACCATGGTTCGAGTGACGCGTTCCTGTTGCACACGTATCGCAAAAGCCCATCGTGCGATCATGAGTGCCGCATTCTTGAGGTCGTCTTCGCCGAATCTATCGATGTAGTAAAGCAGACCCACCTCGTACAGGTTCCGCACTAGGTTCAGGGTTCGCTTGCGACGATATCTGTCGATGATTGCTGTGGTCGGCTTGAGGCCTTCGAGCGCGACAGAGGCTTCGGTATCGTCGGTGTCTAGCAAGCCGGCCGAGCACGCTAGCGCGTAATAGTGAGAAGCCATCATGAAGAAGGGCTCGCCATTAATGATCGGTTGGTCAATCTGGAAGGGGAACTCTAGTTCGGGGAGAGCGCCGTACCGGATGAGGGTGTGATTCTCCTGGCCGTAGTCATCCGTGAAGTTCTTTGCGTATAGCAGCGGTAGGGCCCACTTCGATGCGATGGCCCCTCTGATGGGTTCTCGAACTCCCTTGAAAGCATCGATGTGCTCAGTTGAGAAGCCGGTGTCGGGCATCTCAAGCCCATTGCTCCAACGCTTGACCTTGAACAGGTAGTCGCTGAAGAGGGAGTCTCGACTGTCAGGAGGGATTGCCTCCCACTTGCGGATGACTTCCAGCTTTCGTGGAACGGAGACTCCACCGGCCTCCATCTCGCGAATGTGAAAGGCCTTTAGCAAGTCTGTCGGGAACAGTGCTTTGCCTCTAGTGTTCTGAGAATCGAACATCTGGAAAGCTTCGTCAACCTGGTTCAGCGTAATTACTACGACCTCGCACTTGTCGAGCAGGCTGTCGACCCACTCGTCAGGGCGTTCGCGTTGGCTCAGCCAGTCCTTGATGTATGCGTAGTTGATTCCAAGGTTCGCAGCGCTCGCATCGCGGTCATGTGCGGGGATCTCGGGATCCGGGCTTGGCAAGGTCCGGTCATGATTGTGCTGCTCGGAAATCACGCTCGCGCGGTACGTGTGCAAGATGGTGCACAGAGTCAAATACCTCTGCTGGCCGTCAACCACATCTAACTCGTCGTTCGTGTTGCGATGCAGGATAATCGTCCCAATGCGATACCTGTCGCGTTGCGTGAACGTCGTCACATCGTCCAACAGTTGAGCGACGTTGCGCACCGTCCACTTGTAGGGGCGCTGGTACGTCGGTATCCGTAGGTCCATCCCCAGGAGAGTCCTCAACGGAACCACCATGGATTCCTGCTCGCGCGCCGGTGCTACCTTCATTCCCATTCCCCCAGTCTTGAACTTCTTGTCACCCTAGCGCGCAGTGTGAGCCGTGCGATAGGCGCCGTGTCCTAGTCGTCACTGGTTCAAGCGCGAAACTAGCGCCGGCCAGATCATGAATGGCAGTCCCCGGCAGTCCCCGGCAGTCCCCGGCGGTCCCCGGCAGTCCCCGGCAGTCCCCGGCAGCACAGGTGGGTCCGCAACGCGAATAGACGTCTCGATGGCATGTGGATCCGTACCGCTAGCTGCCAGTCCCAACCGCCCTCGCAGCCTCACCAGAAATATGCACCAAACACCTCGGTCGAGGTCTTCGCCGCAAGGTATGACCGACCACTCGCGTGTTGGAAGTCCAGTTCCGTAGCGGCGGCGTCTACGGCCACTATGGCGTTGACCCTCACCTCTTCGAGCGGATCCTGGCGCCGCCTCCGTGGAGGCGCATCGAACGATTCGTTAAAGCACGCCAGCGCGCGTAGGTCGCGCGACTACTGCGGTAGCCAATTTGGAGGTTCGGATGTCCCGCTACACGATTGTGTCGGACCCCACCCCTAAGGTTGTAGCCATGAGCATCAGTGACACAATCGTGAAGTCTTCACGCGCCTCCACGCCGCTTGCGGCCCTGGTCAACTCCGGTTGCAAGGCCGTCGGTGGTATCTTCCGCTTGGACTACGCGCGTGCGGTGGTCCTAACCGACGACTGGCGCAAGTCCCAGGCCGGCGGCGTGCCGCACGGTGCATTTCTGCTTGCTGCGGCCGGTGCGCAGACGACAGAAGGTTTTGCACTCGACGATGAGGAACTTATCCTCTTACGCGTTGATGGCACGGCTCCCCTCCCCAACGAGACCGATCTCGTTCAGACGCGGCTCGCAGTTGTGCGTGACGCGGGGGACTCAGGCAAGGGTTTCGATGACGTCACCGACGAGTTGACCCGCAACGAGCTTCAGCAGTCCGCCTTCGACTGCGAGGTCCTCGGGACCTTCTACACCGAGCCCACCTCGACGCGAATGGAGTTCGGTTCCGACATCGATAACGTCGTCTCGTCTGCGCGATATCAGGTCTTCCTGCCGTCGCAGGAAGTCCTCTCGAGGATCGCGTCGTATCCAGAGCCTTCCACCGACGATATCCTCACAATCGGAGTCGTCCGCTTCGCCTCAACGCGACGGCGCTCACGCGCAGCAGGCGTTGATTCCGCCGAAGTTCATGTTCACATCGACGACTTCGTGGCACGCAAGACCGCAGTTTTCGGTATGACGCGCACCGGTAAGTCGAACACCATCAAAACACTGGTCACGGCGGTCTACCAGCACAGTATGAGCGCCGAATCCAAGATCGGCCAACTGATCTTCGACCCGCAGGGTGAGTACGCGAACGAGAACACGCAGGATCAGACGGGGTTGCGATTGCTCGGTGACTCACCGGATGAAGTTCGAGTTTACAAGGAGCGCCCAGACCCATCGAAGCCGATCGATCGAGCCCTTCGGATCAACTTCCTTGATCCGGCCACCCTGTCGACTGTGTGGGCAATGGTTCAACAGGAGGTCGCCGAGTCCTCGTCCTCAGGTGCTCAGTACATGGCGGGCTTCCGCGGCGTTTCGATGGAAGAGCCGGACCCGAGCGACTTCAGCGCACTGAACCATTTCGAGCGCAACCGCCTCGCCTTCTACGCGCTTCTTGAGCGAGCCGGCATTTCCGGTCCCCTGGACTCGACAAGGGTCACGCTTGGGACAACGTTGATCGGAGACCTCCCGAAAGGACCCGCGATCGCGAACCTGACCACAAATGGGAGGTACGCATACTTGAGCCACACCTCTGCAGCCAAGGCGCTACTTGAGTGGCTTCAGCAGCAGAACGGATCGAACAGTGCCAACATGTCCCAGTCATGGACCGACGACTTCAACACTGGTGAGCTGGCCGACATCCTCAAAGCAATGGAAGGGCGTGCTGGCGACGCCGCAATCAAGCGGCTCAAACCATTTCACGACCCGACTGCCATCGGGGACATCGGAGAGTTGGTTTGGGATGACATGATAGCGGGTCGATTAGTCATCATTGACTTGTCTCAGGGGAATGGCACGGTGGTGAAGACACTCTCCGAGCGAGTAGTCACCACACTTCTCAATCACGCTCGAGATGACTTCGCGGATGGCAAGACCCCAATACCGTTCCAGATCGTTGTGGAGGAAGCGCATAACCTCTTCGAGCGTGGAGCGAAAGAAGTCGCTGGCAACCCATGGGTCCGGCTGTCGAAGGAAGCGGCAAAGTACAAGATCGGCTTGATGTATGCCACCCAGGAGGTTTCCAGCGTTGACCAGCGCATCCTTTCAAATACATCTAACTGGCTCGTGGCTCACCTGAACTCGGACAACGAGACGCGCGAGCTCTCGCATTACTACGACTTCAAGACCTGGGCTGAGAGCATCCGCCGCGTCGAGGACCAAGGTTTCGTTCGCATGAAGACTTACTCGGGCAAGTACATCGTTCCTGTGCAGATCGCGAAGTTCGATCACGCCATGATTAACGTGGCACGCGTGGCTGCGGGCCTCCAGCCCATAGAGGCGGGATAGCCTTGCCTTACCCATCTGAGCGAGCCTCAAGATTGGGCCACGTCCCGGTCGTCAGCAGCAAAGCAGTCCACGAAGCGTTCTCTCGCTGGGAGGTCGCGCAAGCAACTCCTTCCGATGAGAGTCGAGTGACTACGCTGTGCCGTTCGGTCGAGAAGCTCGAAAACGCTGGAATCTCGGAAGCCGTTCGTTTTGCCATCACCGTCGACGGCTCAGACACCGAGGTCGAGGCAACGCGAGAGCACCCGTCAATCAAGGTCGGCTATGTCCGCGTAGCCGCTTCCTTCATCGATCTTGAGAAGTTGCACCAAGCCGGCGCGGGTGACTTTGTTAACCCGCATCTCCTTCGAGAGTCGCACCAGCATTCAGCTTTCGACCGGGCGCTGCCAGGCTCGGGCCTAGTCATTCCGGGTTTGACTGGCGTCGACACTTGGCGACAGGAGTTGGATCAATTCCTCCATGAGACGAAGTTCGATCAAGCGTCCGAACAGACGCTGGCTGACATGCTCTTGACGCTCCACGGTTCACCAGATGCCCCGGCCACAACTGCACCGCTTCGGCGCTGCCCTTCATGCGGAGCGAAGGACGAGCAGCTCACAGGTGGGCAGATTGATATCCCCAAGGGCGGGACCCACTGCCCCGAGTGTGGCCAGAAGGTCTACCTTGGAGACGTGCTCCGCACCGAAGAGGAGTACATGCCAGAGGGGTCGAACCGCAGCTCACTTACTCGCATGATGCTGGTGGCTGAGAGACTGACATCGCTTGGGTACATGCAGTTGCTGTACGAGGACCCGCACAATTTCGATGTCCTTGGGAAGACGATGTTCATCACCGACGGCCCCTTGGGCCTTTTCGGCACCGTCGCCCCGCTAAAGCGGCGCTTCCAGGATTACCTAGCTGAGTTCGCCACACAGTGCGCTTCCAACAACCGGCCAGCTGCCCCACTCGTTGTTGGTGTCGAGAAAACGGGCACCTTCGTCGAGCATGCTCAACTTATCTCGCATCTGATCGAGCCCGGCCACGTCATGCTACCGACCACCGAGTACATCAACCGGATCACGGGCCGCCCCGCCAACAATACTTACGGCTCCGACGAATTCTACGGTCGACGATTCATCTACCGCACCAAGAGTGGCGGCATCCTTGTCTTCACCGTGCCGCCGAAACCGGGCGTCACGCCCTACGGAGACCCGGATGGCGAGCTTTGGGCGAGCTACCCGACGCTCCGACCCGTCTGCGAAGTACTTGACCATGTACAGACGCGACTGTACGAGAACGCTGTAATCCCTGTAGCGCTGGCACACTCAGCCGCGTCCCTACCTTTGGGCGTCGGCCAGTCAGTCCTCCGAGCACTGGTCCAGCAGTCGCTGGGGTTGCCGACGCGTAGCCAGATCCGTCAGACCGGACCCTTCGCAGGGCCGCGCTGAAACTTACATCAGTGCGTCGGCAACTGGATTCGACAGCACAATCAGTTCGCTTGCCGATGCTCGCTTGAGCCCGCCTGTCGTTCCCCGCAGGTGAGCGGAGTATAGGAGTCTAAACTCGGACACGTTCCGCGCTCTATACAGGCTCCTGATGAGGTCGGCGTTGTCGTAAGTCAGAACCCAGTTTCCATTCGAGCGACCATTCAAGACCTTCGCCAACTCGATATGGTCCTGCTCTTCGAAAGCGCTCATATAAAGCGAGCTGCCTTTCTCAACGTACGGCGGGTCGACGTAGGCGAAGACATTGTCTTTGGGGAGATACTCGCGGAGGCGAGCCGCACCGTCCTGTTTGGTCACCCGGATCTTTCCGCTCAGTTCGGCGAGCTTTTCGATACGGCCTCGGAGAGCGTGCTTATTGTATCTGGCGTCGATCTTGTACGAGCCCGACTGCGCGAATCCTCCGATTACTCCGGCTCCAAGTACGCCCGAGCGGCTGGTCCGATTGAGGTAGAAAGTTGCGAATCCGAGGGCGAGGGGGTCGAGATCGTTTTCATGCCGACGACGGTATATCTCGCGCTGCGTCCGCCACTCGTCGATGCTGAGTGGAGTTTTGGCCAGCAATACCAGAAACGCATCCGCATCCGTGACCATAGCCTTCCAGCAAGCGTGGATCGCGGGATCAAGGTCGTTGATGACAACCATGCCGACCACGTCCTTCAGGAGGAGTTCGAGTCCCGCACCGGCACCGCCGGCGTATGGCTCGATGTAGGTCGGTTTGTCGAGACCGAGTGCCTTGATGGTGGACTCGAAGAACCCAGCGAGAGTCGCCTTGCCGCCTGGGTAGCGTAGCGGGCTGGCGTGTGAGCCACGCCGAGCGGTGACGTCAACCACGATTGCTCCCTTCAGTCAAGATTGGACGATGTTGGCACAAGTCTAATGATCCGGTCTGTCAAAGCGGGTGGTCGCCCTTGACAGCATTGTCACTTGGACAATGCTGCGCCGCAGACGGTTCTCACATCGCAGAACGAGCACTTCTGCTTCCCTGGCTTAGGAGTGAAGTCGCGGTTCTTCAAGCCCTGAGCCGCCGCGGTGACTTGGGTTTCGGCGGAAGCGAGGTCAGCATCGGTGATGCTGACCTCGTGCCGCACGGTGGCGCTCAGGTCTTGGATGAAGGCAGCCCCAACGGTGAGGCCCTCGCGGCGCCCAGCGTCGGCGTAGACCTGCAACTGCAACGGCTTGAGCTCTACGCCGAGCGCCGTCTTGTAGTCGACGATTGAGAGGTTGTCGGCCGCTCCGTCGTGTTCGTCAAAGATGACGTCAGCGCGTCCGCTGATCACCACGCCGTCGAGGTACAGCTCGAAGGGGCGCTCCGTGGCCCAAGTTCTCTGCAACTCGGCCGAATTGTCGGTGACGTAGGTCTGGATCAGTTTCCGAGCCTTTTCACGCATCTCCTTATGCGCAGGCTTGTTCGCGAAGGGCAGGAAGAATTCGGAGTCCATGAGGGCATCAACGGTGTCCGAGTCTGGCACGGCACCTGTTGCTTTCACATGTTCTGAGATCGCGCGCAGCACGTGGTGGACGGCGTTGCCATACCCAATCTCTGCCTGTATCGGCGGCATGAAACCGAGTTCATTGCGAAGTAAGTAGCTCCGCGGGCACTCCATGTAGGCATCAAGCTCACTGTAAGAAACAGCGATGCTCTCAGAAGCGTCACCGCGAGGCTCTGCGTTGGTTGGCAGGCCCGCGCCTACGGCGATCGCCTGTGCTTCGAGGATGTATGGCGATGGCTGGCGTGACTGAGTATTGACTCGCTGGTGCGAAGACAGCCCTACCCAGTCTCGAGCCCTGGTGAGCGCGACGTAGAACAGGCGTCGCTCCTCCGCGTCCGAACCCTCGTAGCGGGCTGCGTCGAAGAGCGTGCGTGGGAACAGCCAGTTCTTCAGCGAACCTGACTTGTCGGATGGAAAGCGCCCCTCCTTCAATGAGGGCAGGAACACCACGGGCCACTCGAGTCCCTTGGCTCCGTGGATGGTACCGAGTGCGACGCCGTCGCCGAGCATGTCGCTCTCACCATCGAAGTCGTCGTAACTGCCGGTCGCATAGTTGGTCAGTACAAGCGAGAAGTTCTTGTAAAACCACTCGCCGCCGACAGCGCCGCCGACTTGTTCTCCTGGGTTGTCGGCGTCTCGACGCGAGCGCCGTGTGACTGACTCGTAGTCAGCCATGACTGCAGTGAAGCGCGCGATGGTGCCGAGCCGGTTGCGCTGGATCTCATCGGTGAGGTCCCAGTTGCGGATGCCCAGAAGGTCGGTCAAATTGTAGAACTCTCCGACGAGGCTCGGAGTCCAATTCTCGTCGTCACGCCTAGACTTCCACGTTTGCAGGTGCGAGCTGAGCGCTTGCCGTTCAGCGGTGTTGAGGCCGAACACAGCCGAGTATCGGTCGAGCAGGGCGTTCAGATTCACAGCGGCTCGGGTCTTCCACTTGCTGACGCTCCAGTCGACGTTCGATATCCACGCGAACGTTGCCCCGAAGACCTCGGCCTCTGGCTGCTCAAACAGGCCGGTGCGCCCCCCCGGTTGCACCGGGATGTTGGACAGCGCCAGCGCGTCGAGGATCTTTGTGTAGGCGGTCTTCCCACGCACGAGGATCGCGATGTCGCGGTAGCGGACACCGTCCTTGTGGAGAGCTTCGATGTCCAATGCGATCGAGTCGGCTTCGTCCTGCTCCATCAAGTGCCCGATGGCGATGGAGACCGCCGGACCAGCAGATGGTCGGACTGCGGTCATCTCTTTGTCGATGCGGCCTGGGATGGATTTCGCAAATCCGTTGGCGAGCGCCACGATGTCCGGACGGGACCGCCGGTTGGCCAGGAGCTCGAATTTCGATACGTTGGCATATCGCGTGGAGAAGGCGACGATGTTCGCTACATGGGAACCGCGCCACTGATAGATGGCTTGATCATCGTCGCCCACCACCACGACATCTGCCTCGCCCTTGGGCTTGGCGAGTAGCTCGATGAGGCGCTCCTGCGCAGGGTTCACGTCCTGATACTCGTCAACGATGAGGTGCCTGAGGTCGGCGGTGACCGCCCTGTGCACGGTCGGGTCTTCGAGCGCGCGAACCGCCTCGACGATCTGCGTTCCAAACGACATGAAGCGGTAGTTGTCCAACATCTCGTAGTACTTGACCAGAGCATTCTTGAAATCACCGTTGGTGAGGGCTTCGAGGGCCATGTATTCGTTCTCGACTACGTCGATCGACTGTTGGAACAACTCGATGCCAGAGAACACCCGATTGCGCTGATCGAACTGCCGCAGGCCGAGGCGGTTGGACTCGCGGTAGAGCAGATTCGTCAACTGGTTCGGATCGAGCGGTGTGTAAGTCTCGAACCTTGGTACGTAGGTCTGGAGCAGCCTGAAGCAGTAACCGTGAATGGTGCCAACGTAGAGATGGCCTAGTTTGTCAGTGGCCGACGGGCCGAGGAGGGCAACCGATCGCTCCCTGATGCGCTCCTTCAGTTCCTCCGCGGCTTTCTCGGTGAAAGTGAACGCCACGATCGACTCAGGCTGCTCGCCGTCTTTTAGGAGGGATGCGACCCGCTGGGAGACGACCTCGGTCTTGCCCGAACCTGCGGCGGCGATGATCTGCACATGTCCACCCCGGTGTGCGACCGCGGATGCCGCTTCGCCTTGGAGGACCGGGATGCTTTCGCTAGTACGTGCTGTCATGACTCTAAGGCTATTGGAAAAGACTACCGGGTTGGTCCGCGACGGGCGGCTCATCACCGATAGCCTTCTCATGAACGACAAGCGAGAGCGGGGATAAATGAACGACGAGCCTGACAAAGTGGAGCTCGACACGCCAGACCTTGCGGCCGCGAGCAGGGCAGTAATCGAGGCGCTTCTCCCAGGTGCGATTCGAGACCATGTTCTCGATGCTGCTTACCTGGCCGAACTACTTGACATCCCATTGATGAACGCCCCCGATGGGCGGGAGCGATACGGGCTTCAATGGGCCGGCAAGAGTGACGCCATTCGATCCTTGCTAGCGCCGGGCCGAGGCTCACTGGTTCCTGACTTGAGGGAGTCGGTCGACTTCGATCACGCTCAGAACGTTTTTATCGAAGGGGACAACCTTGAGGTCCTTAAGCTCCTCCAGAAGGCGTACAACGACGAGGTCAAACTGATCTATATTGACCCGCCCTATAACACTGGGAACGACTTCGTCTACAGCGATGACTTTGCGGACGGTTTGCGGGGCTACCTGAGTTTCACGGGGCAACTGGACGAGTCGGGGAACAGGACTACTGCGACCTCGGACAGGGCCGGGCGCACGCACAGTCGCTGGCTGTCGATGATGTACCCGCGCCTCGTCCTTGCGCGCAATCTGCTCACGCACGATGGCGTTCTGTTTGTATCAATAGACGATAACGAGTTCAGCAACCTAAAAGCTGTGCTTGATGAAGTCTTCGGTCCCGAGAACGCGCTCGGTTGTATAACGGTGGTGAGCAACTTGAAGGGCCGAAGCGATGATAAGTACTTCGCCACGGCACACAACTATCTCTTGGCCTATCAGCGCTCGTCCTTTTTTCCGCGCGGCGTGCCGCTTCCGGATGCCTATCGCGACGACTACCCAGAGACTGACGGCGAGGGGAAGAGGTTCAGGCTTCAGGGACTTCGCAAGCGCGGAAACAGCGCACATCGCGAAGACCGTCCGTCAATGTACTACCCGTTCTACGTCGATCCCGCTTCGGGAGGCGTGGCACTCGAACAGGGCGGGAGTTTTATGATCGAAGTCGTGCCACGCCTGTCGGACGGGAAGGATGGGCGGTGGCGCTGGGGGCTCGAAACTGCTCGGTCGCGTATCAATGAGTTAATGGCGCGGCAGGTAGGGCCTGCCCGGCGTTGGGACGTTTTCCAGATCGACGCTCTTGAACGAGATGGTGTCGAAAGGCGCGTAATCCCGAAGACGGTGTGGGACGGGCCAGATTTTGCCAATGAGGCGGGCACTCTCGAACTCAGAAAATTGATGGGCAAGCGCGTATTTGATACTCCTAAGCCCACCGGCCTCATTCGCCAGATCTTAGAACACACCGTGTCCGATGACGACCTGATCCTTGACTTCTTCGCCGGATCTGGAAGCACGGCGCACGCCGTGGCGCTGATGAATGCGGAAGACGGCGGGACTAGGCGCGTAATTTCGGTCAATATCCAGGAACCAACCGCCGAAACTTCGGATGCGCGGAGGTTAGGTTACAAAACTGTCTCCGAAATCACCCTTGACCGCCTAAAGACCGTACTCGAAGTGGTGCCTGGGGCGAAACAACAAGGCCTCCGCGTCTATCGCCTCGACGGGAGTGCATTCAAGGACGCCGTCCCAGACGACGGCGAAATCATGCTGCACTCGTCGACCCTTCGTGACGGCTTAGATGACTTGCCCGGGGTAGTCGCCGAACTCCTTCTCAAGGAAGGCGTCCCACTCGACGCGCCTTGGGTAGGACACGAGTTGGGCGAGGTGTATACGGAAGTCTCTGGTGGCGTTGCAGTCGTTGTCGGCGAGGGGCTGGACTTCGCGACGGCCGAAAAGGTTTTCGGACTTGACCCGAAGCCGCGCGTTGTGGTCTTCCTTGAGGATGACCTGGCGGGACAGGACGCACTGAAGGCGAATCTCGTGGCGAATGCTAAGTCGCGGGGCATCAAGGTGAAGACGGTCTGATGCCGGTCGAGATAAAGTTCGACGGCGGCCAGCAATACCAGTTGGACGCGATCGATGCTGTCCTTGAAGTCTTCAACGGCAATGAGGAGCAAGGTCGCTCAGAAGTGGCCGACCTGGTCCTCGACGACGGGACACTCGATGCGCTGGATCGAGTGGTCATCGGGAACCAATTGGAGCTGTCGTCAGAGCAGTTGCGTCGGAATCTCCGAGCGGCGCAGGACAAGCCGATGCCTGCTGAAGACGGTGGCGAGGTTCCTACCATTCCTGAAGACCTTCGCCAGAACTGGCTCAATGGCGAAACCGTGCCCGACCTCAGCGTCGAGATGGAGACCGGCACCGGCAAGACCTACGTCTACATCCGAACCTGCCTGGAGATGCACGAGCGTTACGGCTTCTCGAAGTTCGTGATCGTCGTGCCAGGCGTGGCCATCCGCGAGGGCGTTAAGTCGAGCCTCGCGCTTCTCAAACCCCACTTCAAAGAGCTCTACCCGGACTCGCAGTACGAGTTCATGGTGTGGGACTCGGCTAAGCGGAAGATGGCCAGTGACTTCGTCCGGGATTCCAGCCTCAAGATCATGGTGATCAACCTTGAAGCCTTCAAGAACGAGGACAACATCTTCCGGCGCAAGGACCCCGAGTTCAACGGGGGCTATGCGCCGCAAGAGTTAATCAGCGCAGCTCGCCCGGTTGTCGTAATGGATGAGCCCCAGAACATGGAGACAGATGCGAGCAAGATGGCGATCGCATCGCTGGCTCCGCTCGCCAAGTTGAGGTACTCGGCGACCCACAGGGACTTGAAACACCTCGTCTACCGGCTCACACCGGTGGACGCTTACGACCTGCGGTTAGTGAAGCGCATCGGCGTCCTGTCCGTCACTAAAGACGAGGACCTCAACGGTACGTACGTTGAGGTCTCGAAGATCACCGCGACCCCGGGCGGTGTGACTGCCACTGCGAAGATCTTCAAGACCAATGCAGGAAAGACGAAACTTACGCGGATTACATTGTGCAAGGACATGGATCTGTTTGTCGAGAGCGGCCAGCGTGGCGCCTATCAAGGCTGGTCCGTTGAGGATATCCACGCCGGCCAGGACGGTGAGCGTGGGTACGTCGAGTTCGGCAACGGCACCCTCGTTCACGAAGGCGTCGGTACCACCTCGGAGGAGGAACAACACCAAAGGCTCATGCTTCGTCAAGCCATCGAGAGCCACTTCGAAAAGGAGCTCCAGCTCAAGCTCCAGTTGCGACGCGGTCTCATCTCGGCAGCTATAAAGCCGCTCACGTTGTTCTTCATCGACTCAGTGTCGAACTACCACCCTGCCGACGGCAAGCTCCGCCAGTGGTTCGAGCAGGAGTATGAGATCGTGCGTTCCGACGCGCGCTTTCGTTCACTCGACATGCCTGACATCGAGGTGGTCCACGACGGTTACTTTGCCGTCTCTAGCAAGGGTGTGCCGGAGGACGTGTCGAGTCGTGGGCTCGAAGGCGCGAAAGTGGGGTCAGCGCTGGAGAGGATTATGAGGAGTAAGGAGAAGTTGCTCAGCTTCGAGGAGCCGCTGCGGTTTATCTTCAGTTACGCGGCTCTCGCAGAGGGCTGGGACAACCCCAACGTGTTCACCATATGTAACCTCCAGCACGGTCGCTCAGAGATGCGCAAGCGGCAACAGGTCGGGCGAGGCTTGCGCCTGCCGGTCATGGTTGACGGCGAGCGTTGCCGCAACGACGATATCAATGTGTTGACTGTCATCGCGCACGAAGACTTCGCCAAGTTCGCTTGCGACCTCCAGGAGGAGATCGAGAAGGAGACCGGCGTTAAGTTCAGTGGCCGGATTGTCGACCTCAAGCAGGACAAGATCAAGCTTCAACTCAAAGAGAAGGTGCTGCTTGACCCGCAGTTCATCGAACTATGGGACAAGATCTCCCAGAAGACGACCTATGAGTTGGCGTTCTCGACCGACGATGTGGTTGCTGATGCGGTGCGTCGGATAAACGTCATGCCTGCGATCGAACCCATCAAGTTCCGCGTGACCAAGCACATCACTTCTATCAACGCCGAGGGCATCACGTCTGGAGACTACCAAGACCGAGGAACGGTCGAAGTTGACGGAGCCCGAAAGCTTCCCGACTTGGTCGGGGAGCTCACCCGCCGAGTGACGCTCACTAGAGCGACCATCGTTCGTATCCTCTCCGAGATCGACAACCTCGACGAGGTGAAGCTCAATCCTTCAGTGTTCATGGACCAAGTCGAAAGTGCGATGAAGGAGGCGCTCTACGCTCAAGAAGCAGAAGGAATCCTTTACAAGCCAACTGGCGACTCGTGGCGGGCCGAACTATTCAAGGAATGGCATCAAGCCGAGACGATCGCGCCTGCCTCGATGGTCGTCGAAGTCTCAAAGAGCATCACTGACAAGATCGTGTGCGACTCGGGCATCGAGAAGACGTTTGCACAGTTCCTTGAGGACCGGGACGACGTGCCGCTCTTTATGAAGTTGCCGCACTGGTTCAAGATCGACACTCCTCTGCACGGCTATAACCCTGACTGGGCGTTCGTGCGTGAGCACCCCGAAGGTCAGTACCTCCACTTCGTCCGAGAGACCAAAGGGACCGACAGGCTCGAGGAACTTCAGTGGGAGTCGGAAGGCTGGAAGATCAAGTTCGGCACCGCGCACTTCGAGCAACTCAAGGTTGACTACTTTTGGGGGTACGATCCTGCTGTGCTTATCGAAATCTCGCCCGACTTCGCCTGGCACGGCGAAACCTGAGGCCCGACAAACATAGTCGACTCTGACTACCGCACCTCAGGATAGGTAGTTTGGCCCATGACATTGGTGACGCGGGACTTGGGCCGTTGGGCCGGTGTCCGCTGGCTTTGTGATGTCGACGGTTGTTGTAGTAGATGTTCCTGCGGTCCCGTTCGGACACGGCCAAGCACTTCATGCCAAAACCGCGACTATGGTGTGTGCACCCGCTAGTTGTTGTCGGTTTTCACGAACTCCGAGGATCGCCAATGCGCACGTGTGATCGCCTGAAGCAACTGCTCGAGGCGGAGCGACACGATCTGGGCGATGCGCGCACCGGAGCTGCAGTTGTTCGCTCGTGAAGCAAGCCACTGTCCTGTCCTTGCCGGCATTCCCGATGCGAGCCGCCGCGACCGGGGCGAGCAGTTCCGAGCCCTTGCCGGATGGCTCGACATAGAATCAGGGGAAAGCGAGCGCCTTGTCGACTTTCAAGTGCGCATTCGCGCATGGATTCCCCAGTCGAGTGGCCCGCCTTTGATGAACCTCAAGAGTTGATACTGGCCCACCCAAGTCGTCCGGGCGCCCCGTCAGACCCCCCTCCGTCAACCGGATCGACGCATCTGGCCAACATGCCCATAATGGATCAGTGGCCTCCCAGTGGATCTACCAACGACTCATACACAGCGGCGAGCCCGAGCTCAGCAGTCTGAGCGAGGAAGCTCGCCCGCTCGTGCCCGGCAACGCGCTCCGGCAGATGGGCGCCCAGGCGCTGCAGTCCATCGGCGACCAGTTGGTCAACGCCAAGACGGTGCTGCCGTGGCTCCTGAGCGCGCTCGGGGTCCCCGGGGCGTTCGTCGCCTTCCTGGTGCCCATCCGCGAGTCGGGATCGATGCTGCCGCAGGCTGCCTGGGCGCCACGGGTGCAGGCTCGGCGCGAGCGCAAGCAGGTGTGGGTGTTGGGTGCGGTCGGTCAGGCGATCGCAGCCGCCGGCCTGGCGGTCGTGGCTGCCACGGCATCGGGATGGATCGCGGGTGTGGGCGTGCTGGCGTTCCTGGCGGTCTTCGCGCTTGCCCGGTCGCTCAGCTCGATCGCGAGCAAGGACGTGCTGGGCCGCACGGTGCCCAAGGGGCAGCGAGGCCAGATCAAGGGAGTGACTACCGTGGCATCGGCCGCTGTGGCTCTGACCCTGGGCCTGGCGCTGCGATTATGGGGCGGCGACAACCTGGGGGCCGGGGTGCTGGCCGCGCTGCTCGGCGTCGCCGCACTCGCCTGGGTGGTGGCGGCAGTCATCTACTCGAGTATTCGTGAACCCGCCGGTGAGGTCGAGATACCCGTTGAGGACCAGCCCGGGTGGGTCTCGCAGGCGCGAGACCTGTGGCGGGACGATGCCGTGTTCCAGCGGTTCGTCATCGCTCGTGGCCTGTTGCTGGTCGCGGCCCTCAGCCCTCCGTTCGTGGTGGGACTTGGCATCCAGCAGGGTGCCTCCGGGCTGTCCTCGCTGGGCCTGTTCGTGATGGCTCAGGGCATCGCGGGATTGGTGGGCGGGCGACTGTTCGGCCGGATTGCGGACAGGTCCTCCCGGCGGCTGATGATCGGCGCCTCCCTCGCCTCCTCGGCAGTCATCGTCGCGTTCCTCGGGCTGCTCATGGTTGCAGGCGTCGGCAAGGCGTTCTGGCTCGCGCCCGCCACCTACCTGCTGCTGGCCCTGGCCCACGTGGGCGCACGGTTGTCCCGCAAGACCTACGTGGTGGACATCGCCGAAGGGGACCAGCGCACTCAGTACGTGGCCGTGTCCAACACGCTGATGGGGGTGCTGCTGCTCGCCGTCGGCGCGATCACTGCCGCCCTGGCGGTGTTGGGCGACCAGTGGGCGCTGCTGCTGCTCGCGGTATTGGGCGTGGCCGGGGCAGTGGTGGGCAGGAGTCTGCCGGAGGCCGAGCGCGCCTGAGTCGTGGCAAGTCGTACGGATCTGTGGCGGACCGCGTCAGTCGGCGGCCGTGCCAGCCGCGCCCATGATCTCTCGCACCACCGTGCCATTAATGGCCATGGGGGCGATGACGTCGACCCCAGCTCGCAGCAGGATGCGCGCTGTTTCGACGCGCACGATCCCGGTGCCCAACAGAGTCGCGGTGGTGGTTATGGAGACATCGTCGCGCACTCAGTTGGAGATGATTGAATGCAGAAGCGATCGCCGCGACGGCTGTGGAATCCAACCGTGCCGAGCGAGCCTCCGCGTCCCAGCCGGTCGCGGCATGAAAACCACGTAGATCTGCCTGCGGCAATCTACGATTCCGCCGCGGGTTCGCCCAGTGACGAATTCGCCCGCGGATCGCTTTCTGGGTTCGGCCGAGGCGAGCCGCGGCTGGCCGAGTTGATCGCGACACGGTGTCCACAGGGCAAGACTGTTCTGGTTCCGTTACCTCCCACCGTCAGATTGAAGCATGCGATTGAGGTGCAACTTGAGCACCGCTTCATGGGTGACTAGGAGGATACAGAGACCGATAGCTCGGGATTCGGCGGAGATATCCCGATACTCCGAATGCCTGCGGATTGAAGTAACGACGGCCCGATGCTGATGTCGGACCTCGGCGCTAGCGTGGCCGTTATGGATTTGGACGAGTTGGAACGACAGAAGTCTGTGGTGCGAGTGCTCGAGCGAGACGCGGAAAGTGACCCACGTGCGTACTCGTCCGATTTGGCTTGGGCGTTAAGTACGCTCGGGTTTGCGCAGCACTCTTTTGGCTACCCGGGGGACAGCCTGCGCAGCGCGGAGGAAGCCGTAGCCGTGTTGCGGGCAGTCTGCGATCTGGACGAAGCGAAGCCGGGGGATCGGCAGGACATCATTCTTTTGCTGTCAAACCTCTCCGCCGCCTACGAACAAGCTGGTCGCGGGGAACGCGCCGCCGAAGCGGAGGGTGAGGCGGTCGAGAGGCAGCGGGCCATTGTGGTCGAGCGTTCCGATCTCCTTGCTGAGTCTCGAGAAACGCTCGCCGGTTTACTCTCCGGCGTCGCGCATGGATTTGCCAAGTCGGGCAAGGAGGACGAAGCGCAACGCCGAATCTCGGAAGCTAGAGAACTACTCGCGCTTGCCGCTCCAGTATTCCCTGACCGCGTCGGCCATGAACTGATCCGTCTCCGCAATCTCGAGCGGCTGTTGCTCTTTGGGGAAGAGACAGGCGGGGACTACCACCTGGCGTCGCAATGCCCGGGTGGTCAGTCAGTGACTAGGCGCGAATAGTGATTCCAAGAATAGGGAAGCTCCAGCGTGTATTACACAGTCGACTCTTGGTAGGGAAGGTTCCAAGCGGCTCGGGAGTATTTAGACATTCGATAAGGATAGACAAGGGAGACAGGCCATGATCAAGACAACACCGTTTGTGCCAACGATCGATAGCGACTCGGACTCGGGTGGTGGCATGTTGTGGGTGATGCACGCACCGTGCGGATGTCGCGCTGGGTGGCTTGCCCTTTTCATCCCTGGTTACGGCGAGATTGTCGACGAGTACGGAGCATGGAGAGTCATGCACTTCGGGCCCGTCCGCGAAGTGCGGATGCGCGCAGAAGGGTTTCGTTGGTTGCTCGAGACATCTGACAAGGCATACTCCGGTCCGAGTCAATGTCCACATACCCCGTACCTCGGATCCGAAAGCTTGCTTGTCCCCGCCGGGTACACGTGGGCAGCGGATTCCATCGTTTCGACGGTCGATCATTTGGTCCCGTTTGCCGAGGTAGACCTTCTCGAATTTGACGCCTTCGGTTATGCGGGTGCGCATTTAGCGTCACTGTGCTCGACGGAACCGATTTCGCCCTGGTGGCGCGCGTCCCGCTCCGACCCATGCCCTACGTGCGAGGAAGTGGCGAAGGGTCTCGCGCGGGAGGGTGCGAGCCACTAGTTTTTGGCGGCGTTTGACTCAAGAGCCGATGGTTATGTGGGCCTAAACCACGGGGTCAGCCCAGCTGCCCTAGCCACGGCATCGGCCGCAAGTCGGTGATGGCTTTCGAAGGCGTGCGCTCCGCTACTGAACCTCGAGCGGCCCCACCGTGGGGAACTAGCCAAGTCCGAGGCGCACCTTGCGGATCGGTGGGGGAGGCCTCCCCTCCGATCAGCAACGGACCTCGTCGCCTGGAGGGTTTAGTCCTCCGCGTGGATGACGGTCTCGCCCCCAACGCGAGTGCGATCGTTTTTGCCATCGTCGCGGCGGGTTTTCGCGAGGCTCGCGACCGTGGCCACGAGGACTGTTGCAGTGATAAACAGCAACGAGAACCAGATGGGGATCTCGGGCGCCCACGCGATGTGTTCGCCGCCGTTGATGAACGGCAGCTCGTTGACGTGCATCGCGTGCAGCACCAGCTTGATGCCGATGAACGCAAGGATGACAGCGAGGCCCTGCGCGAGGTAAACGAGGCGCTCGAGCAAACCGCCGATGAGGAAGTAAAGCTGGCGCAGCCCCATCAGCGCGAACGCGTTCGCGGTAAACACGATGTAGGCCTCGTCGGTGAGGCCGTAGATGGCCGGGATCGAATCGAACGCGAAGACTAGGTCCACAAAGCCGATGGCGATGATTGTCAGCAGCATCGGCGTGATGAACCGCTTGCCCTTGATCTTTACGGTGAGTCGGTCCTCGTTGTACTCGTCGTGGACGGGCAACACGCGGCGCACGAGCGTCATAAACTTTCCGTTCGCGGGGTCGGACTCGCCATGCGAGACGACCTGCCGGTACGCGAGGACCAGCAGCAACGCGCCGAAGATGTAGAACACCCAGGAGAAGTTCGCGATGAGGGTCGCGCCGAGGGCAATGAATGCGCCGCGCATGATCAAGGCAATGACGATGCCAATCATCAGCACCTTCTGCTGGTACTTCCGGGGAACGGCGAAGCTCGACATGATCAGTAGAAACACGAAGAGGTTGTCGATGGACAACGCCTTCTCCGTCAGGTACCCGGCGAAGTACTCGCCGCCAAAGTCCCAGCCGGAGACGAATCCGATGCCCACGCCAAACAGCAACGCGAGAGAGATATAGAACACTGACCACCGGGCGGACTCACGGACAGTCGGCTCGTGCGGAGTGCGCACATGAGCGTAGAACTCGTAGACAAAGAATGCGATGGTCACCGCAATGGTGACGAGCCAGACAACAGGGGTGATATCCACGGGAGGACTCCAAGGGGTGAGATGACGTAGTCAAGACGTCAAGGTCTCTTCCACTCCGACAGGATCGGAGCCAGCGGGCCGGGACACGATTTCGCGTCCGTACTGACGACTCCGCTGCAGACGGGAATACTCCCCTTGCCCTGCAAGGATAAGGCACGCTGGCACTTCGCGCATCCCCTTCACGACAATGCGCTTATTAAGACCTCTGAGGCTACTTTTCTTCGAAGCTCGCGAAGTAGGCGGCGGCCATGTCTTCGCCGCCGTGACCTGCGTGGACCGCTCGGGCGAAGCGGTCGGCCGATGCCTGGGCGCCGTCGAGTCTCACGCCGCGAGCGGACGCTGCCGCGACGATCAGTTGCGCGTCCTTGCCTGCTGCCGATGCGGAGAAGCTCGGGGGAGTGAGCGCATCGTCCATGATCAGGCCGGTCTTGATGCGCAGATAGCCGCTGTCGAGCGGCCCGCCCTCGATGAGTCGCAGGAATTGTTGCGGGTCTACGTCGAGCGACTCGGCCAGCGCGACCATCTCGCCCGCGGCGTTGTTGATCGCGAGCACCCAGCTGTTCGCGACCAGCTTCAGCTTGGTCGACGGGGCCGATGCGCCATCCTCGCCCGTCCAGACCGTGCGGCTGCCCACGGCTCCCAGCACGGCGGCCAGCTCGGGGCGGATCTCGATGGGGCAGGCGGCCAGGATGGTGAGCTTTCCCGCCTCCGCGGGTGCGCGCGTGCCGAGCACGGGGGCATCCACGTAGGTCACGCCCAGGCGGTCGGCCAGCGCGGCAAGCTCGGGGACGTCGTCCACGCCCACCGTGGTGCTCTGCATCCACACGGCGCCTTGGCGCATCGCCGGGCCGGCATCGTTCATCACTTCGCGCACCGCCGTGGCGTCAAAGAGCATGGTGAGGACCACGTCGGCCCCGGCCACGGCATCGGCCGCATGCAGGGCGACCGTGGCGCCGTCGTCCGCCAGGGGGAGTGCGCGCTCGGGCGTGCGATTCCACACCCTCACCTCCAGCCCCGCTCGTAGGAGGTTGCGCGCCATCGCGGCGCCCATGATGCCAGTACCCAGAACTGCAACAGTGGTGGTCATGGGGACATTGTCCCGCTCGCTACGGAGCCTGATCAAACGCGGGAGCCATCGCCGCGAAAGTTGCGGCACTTAGCCCCGCTAAGCGAGCCACAGCATCGGCCCTCTCCAAGTGGTGTCCCGGTGATTTGGCCGTGACGCGCAGTTACTGCGCGAGTACCCTGGCGCCAACCACCGGAATCCCGTACTCCCGAGCTTTGCGCGCCTTGCCTGAGTTTGAGCCCTCATCGAGTGCGATCACAGCGGCCACGGACTTCTTGACGTTGGGCCACACCACAAGTCCCAGTGCCTCGGCGATGGACTTGAGTTCTGCTTTGCGAGCTTCAGGGAATCCCGTCAGTACGATCAGATCGCCGGTTTCCAATGCCAGCCCGCCATGTACCACTGCGACCCCAGACTCTGCTTTGCGGAGGAGGGCCTCGACCTCGAGGTCCTCCAGATCCAGGAGCCCCGCCAATTGGATCACGAGGGCGCGCTCGTCGCGAGTGAGCTGGTCGTCGGCACACACCGCGTCCACCACTCCCAGCATGTAATGGCGGTTGAGGCGCCCAATCTGGTCAGCGCGCAGGCCGAGTGCCGCGGCCATGCCGTCGAGGGCCCTGCGTTCCGGCACCGAAATCTTGCGGTCCAGGAGAACGCGATCGAGCAGGTCCAGATACTCGTCGGAGCCCTCGAGCCCTTCTACCCGCTCAAACTGACCCGCCACCGTTGCCAGCAGCTCGCTTCCAGCCCCAGCCGCGCCTCGAGGCACTGGAAGAGTCGCGAGGCGCGGGGGAGTGGGCCACTGGACACCCTCGCCGAACGTCACCCAGTGGTCCCACATACTCCTGTCAGGGGAGGCGGCCATGTAGGCGGCGAGGAGCGAAGCGGTGGCCTCGGCGTCCGCCAACGCGGCGTGAGCATTGGTCAAGGGCACCCCGAAGTGGGCGCAGCACGCGCTCAGCTTCGCGGGGGCGCCGTACACGCCGGCGAGTCGCATGGTGCACAGCGTCATGTCGGGAGTGAGATTGAGCGGCCAGCCAGCACGCGCGTATTCGGCAACCAGGAACGCTGTGTCAAAAACACTGTTGTGCGCCACGATGACGCGGCCGGCGATGAGGTCAGTGAGGTCGCCGACAATGCGGTCGAACGTGGGTGCGACTCTTGCGTCCGTGGCGTCAATACCGTGTACGTGCTGTGCGCCTAGGTCGCGTTGCGGGTTCACGAGCGTGCCGTATGTTGTCTCGCGCTCGCCGTTGGCGTTGAGTAGCACTACACCGATCTCACACACGCGGTCGGCGCCGCTATACGCGAAGCCAGTGGTCTCCAGATCGATGACGGCAAATCCTGCCATAGTGGTTGCCTCCCTCAGCATTTTGACTGTAGCGCCCCAATGCATCTCGGCGTCAAGAAAACTCCTCCGGAGTGGCGTAGAACCTCGAGGTGTCCACAGTATTGGCCACTAGCCCTGTCGCCGCACTTCCATTGCGATAAGATGCCCTTATGACACTGCTAGCGGAGTACCAATACGCGCGAAGCGACGAGGACCGCGCTCGGGCTCGGCGCGCTCTCGCACTGCGGGCGATGGTCGCGGACGGAATGTCGCAGCGTGAGATCGCGGAGCAGTTGGGCGTCTCACAGTCGGCAGTCAGCCAGCAACTGAAGAACGCCCCCAACTTGGACGGCCTCGAGCTGTCAGAACTCATGGAGTACGCGGCTCCGTTGTTGAAGGCGCTCGCGTCGGAACGTGGCTACACCCGGCTGGCAGTGTTTGGATCGGTCGCTCGCGGCGAGGCAGGTGCCGACTCCGACATCGATCTGCTGGTCGAGACGCCTGAGGGCCTCTCATCGTTTGGATTCGTGAGATTCGCTGGTCTGCTCGCGCAGGTGCTCGGTCGTCCCGTGGATCTCGTTGACTATGCGAGCCTCACTCCGGGCCTCGACGATGACATCCGGCGTGACGCGGTGCTGCTGTGATGGACCGTCGCACCGCGAAGGAGCTTATTCACATTGCCGGTTGGCTCGACCAGGTTGGCCGGTTAGTAGGACAAGGTCGGGACGCGTATCTCGCCGACGAGTTGCTTCAAGAAGCTGGCGACTCGCTCATGATGAAACTCGGTGAGGCTGCGGGTCGGCTAGCGCGGCTTGGCATCGCGCCACCGAAAGGCGTTGAGTGGACACTCGCGATTGCCAACCGGAACTTCCTGATTCACCAATACGACCAGGTGAACCGCGCGCTCACCTGGGAAACTTTGGCTGGAGACCTACCTGCATGGGCCGACGCACTTCTGCCTTTGGTCGCGAGGGCACGGAAGTCGCTCGACAGTGACGGCCTGTCCTGAGGCAGAACGGCGACCGACGTGCGGGAGGACAGGTCGCGGCTGTTGGCTGACGTGCGCAACCCAATGCCAAGGCTCCTTTGACCTGCCAGGCCGCCCAAGCATCGGCCGCTGGTAGTTGTATGGATGAGGGTGCGTTGCTGAGGCCAATGTCGGGACCGGGCTCTAGACTCGGGCAATCAAAGGAGACTGCCACTATGCATGAGATTGTTTGCCCTCACTGCGGGAAAGCGTTCACGATCGACGAGGCCGGTTACGCCGACATCGTCAGCCAGGTGCGCAACAAGGAGTTCGACGCAGCACTCCACGAGCGGCTCCAGATCGCCGAGAACGAGAAGCGCAGCGCGGTCGAGCTCGCCGAAGCCAAGTTCGCTTCCGAGCAGCAGAAGGCCGCCGCGGCCAAGGACGCCGAGATCCAGGACCTCAAGGCCAAGCTAGGCGCGGGGGAGTCCACCCAGAAGCTCGCCGTCGCCGAGGCGCTCGGTGCGGTGGAGAAGGAGCGCGACGCGCTCGCCAACCAACTGGAGCAGGCGCGTCTTGCCGAGAAAGCCTCGGCCGAACTGGCGGCGGCCAAGCTCGCCAACGAGCTGCAAGAGGCCAAGGCTAAGACGAGCTCCGAGATTCAGGAGTTGAAGAGCGGCCTTGAGCGCGCCGAGTTTGAGAAGCAGCTCGCGGAGACCGGCCTCAAGGACAAGTACGAGACGCAGCTCAAGGACCGCGACGAGGCGATCGAGCGACTGCGGGACATGAAGGCCAGGCTGTCCACCAAGATGGTTGGCGAGACGCTAGAGCTTCACTGCGAGAACACGTTCAATCAGCTCCGCGCGACCGCCTTCCCCAAGGCGTACTTCGAGAAGGACAACGACGCGAGCACCGGCAGCAAGGGTGACTACATTTTCCGGGAGTCGGACGATGCCGGGGTGGAGCTGGTCTCGATCATGTTCGAGATGAAGAACGAGTCCGATGCGACGGCCACCAAGAAGCGCAACGAGGACTTCTTCAAGGAGCTGGACAAGGACCGCAACGAGAAGGGCTGCGAGTACGCGGTGCTCGTGTCGCTGCTGGAGCCCGAGAGCGAGCTATACAACAGCGGAATCGTGGACGTCTCCCACCGCTACCCCAAGATGTATGTGGTGCGGCCGCAGTCGTTCATCACTGTTATTTCGCTGCTGCGCAACGCCGCGCTGGGAGCGATGGTCTATAAGAAGGAATTGGCGCTGGTGCGAGAGCAGAGCGTTGACATCACCAACTTTGAGAACGAGCTGGACAGCTTCAAGTCTGCGTTCGGGAAGAACTACGACCTGGCGTCGCGTCGGTTCCAGACGGCTATTGACGAGATCGACAAGTCGATCGACCACCTGCAGAAGACCAAGGAAGCGCTGCTCGGTTCGGAACGCAACCTGCGCCTGGCCAACGACAAGGCTCAGGACGTGACGATTAAAAAGCTCACGCGGGGCAACCCGACCATGGCGGGGAAGTTTGCGGAGCTCGACGGGGGAGAAGCCCCGCGCGAGGGGTGAAGGCGCCCCAGCATCGGCGATGCGTGTGCTGAGGCGCCGTCACGGCGTTAGCTGGGGTTACGGACGCAGCAGAATCTTGCCCGCGCGACCCGGGGTGAAGTGGGCGCGTACCGCATCGGCCATCTCGCTGAGCGGGAACGTGGCCTCCACCGGCAAGGTGATAGTGCCATCGCCGAGGCGTGCGAACAGTTCCTGCATGAGGCGGGTGCGGGTGTCTGCGGCCATGTTCTCGCCGACCTTTTTGCCCCAGAAGCCGCGGATGGTTGCCTGCTTGAAGATGACGTCGCCTGAGCTGAAGTTCAGGATGGGCGAGGCCATCGCTCCGAACACCACCAGGGTGCTGTTCTCTGCCAGCAGCGACAGGACGTCGGCAGCGGACTCGCCACCCACTGACTCGACGCCTACCTTGATGGGTGCGCCGCCGGTGATCTGCGCGACGCGGTCCTTCCAGTCGTCGGAGTCGGTCGCGACGATTCGCTCGATGCCCTGAGCGGCGAGCTCCTCGATGCCGTCGGCGCGACGGACCAGGCCCACCACGTTGACGCCGCGGCCCTTGGCGAGCTGCGCGACCATGCGGCCCACAGCGCCGTTAGCGGCGTTCTGGATCAGCCAGTCGCCCTCGGCCAGGTCTAGCGAATCGAGCAGGCTGATCGCGGAGAACGGCATGGACACCAGCTGCGCGGCCACCTCATCCGGGATCTCGTTTGCCACGGGGATGAGAGCAGTGGCGTCCGCCACGAACTGCTCGACCCACACGCCAAAGGTGCCGAAGCTAGCGACCCGCTGACCCACCTCAAGATTGGTGACGCCCTCGCCCAGCTCCTCCACTACGCCGACGGCCTCGGTGCCTGCCTGCGCGGGCATCTGGGGCTTGAAGCCGTAGTTCCCGCTGACCGTCCACAGGTCGTGATTGTGGATGGTCGACAGGACCATACGGACGCGCACCTGACCGGGGCCGGGCGTGGGGGTGGGGACGTCCTCGACGGCCAGGACGGTGGCGGGATCTCCGAATTCGTGCTGAATGAGTGCATGCATGATGAGGCCTTCCGGGTGGGATGGGAGCGCGCGGCGTCCCGGATTGGGGCGGGGCGCGCAGGGGGTTACTTCTAGGCAACGCGGGAGGGGCGTGAGGTATTTCCTCGGGTCCGCTGCGACGGCGTTAGCCGGCCACGGCATCGGCGATGAAGCGAGGGCCGGCAAGAGCGAGCGTCCGCTATGTGACCAGGCAATTTGTTGCGTGGCGGGGGATCTTGACCGCTTGGTCTGGGCCTGCTTGGATGAGGTCGTGGCCCCCTCGAAAGGGTGGTCGCATCGTCGCACCCGGCGTGATCGCGGGCGTGCATAGCCTGAGGATTCCCCATGACTAACGCACGTGTCATCGCCGCCGCCCGCAAGACCGCCGGGTGGATCTCCGCCGTCGCGATCGTGGCCATCGCCTCCGTGGGCGTCGCCGCTCCGGCGCAGGCAGCCTCGGACGCGAATGTCGAAGCGACCATCACCACGAGCCGCCTGTCAATGGACGCCGACGGCAATGGCCGTCCGGACGTCGGGGACAAGGTGATCTACACCTTGATCGTGGCGTCCACAGCGCAGGGAGGGATCTCTGAGTTTTCGATTCCCTCCTTTTTGATAGGCGGCATTGACTACGCTTTGTATTCTCAGCGCCAGCTTCCCTATGTCGTTGACGTGGAGGTGACCGTCAGGGCCGAGGATCTTGACGGGGTGGGCCGCGGTCCGTTCATCGATCCCCCGGTGTTGGTCTACGCCCTGGGCTGGGTGTCGCAGCCGCCGTTACTGCTCGAATCGCCCGCGCCGCTCAACACCGCCGTGTTGACGGCGCAGACCGCGCTGGAACTAGAGGGCTCTAGCGCCGCTCCCACTGGCGGGTTGGTGGAGGGTGACCGCGTCCGCCACACCGCCACGGTGACCAATACGGCCGCTGTGCAAGTGACGTTGACGAGTGCCGTGGGGCTTGATTCATCGCCGTCCCTGCCCACGGCGTTGGCAGCGGGGGCCACCACCACACTCAACGGTGCATGGCACACCGTCACTTTCGCGGATATGCGTGCTGGCTCGGTGCAGTTTGCTGCGACATCGGTGGACTGGGCCGCGGAGAGTTTGAGCGGCTCGGCGCCTGTCGCCGCAGTGAGCGCTATGACTGCGGTGCCCGTGGTGAGCTACACCACACACTTTGACACGGTTATCCATAGCCCCGGATACGGCGTGGAACGTGGCTTTGGCGACGCGCAAGTCGGCGATCTCCTGGATCGCACCTACGTGGCCACCAACACAGGCAACGTGGCTCTCAACTATTTCGTGATGACCAACTCCAACTCGGGATACTACTTCTACGATGTGGGCCTGAAACCTGGAGAGTCGATCCCCGAATCCGGTCTTAGTACCGGCAACGATCTCGCAAAGGTCACGAGCCTGCCGGGTGGCTACTTCGAATCCGACCGCCGCACACTCACAGCGGCAGACCTTCAACGAGGCTACGTCGATGTGTCCGGGGGAATGGGAGTATTTCCCTCGTACAATGAGCAAGCGTGGGGAAGTCAGGGGGCGGTGACCACGCGGGTGCTTTTGCGCGAGTTGACGGCTGACGTGGATTGGTCCGTGGACGCCGAACTCCAGGACACCAACGGCGACGGCGTTGGCCAGGCGGGAGAGGACGTCGAGCTGACCTGGACCGCCGCACTTCCGGCCGATGCTGACCAGAGTGTGACCATCGGCTCGGTGAGCGAGTCGGGCCAATTTGGTGCCGTGGGGACTGCCTTTGACGGCGTGGTGTTGACGCCCGGAGAGTCGTCGACTCACACCGACATCGTTGCGATCGATGCCGCCTGGCTCGCCACGGGCGCGCTCGACTACACGGCGACGCTTTCCTATTCCGGCGACATTGATGCCGCGGTGAGCAGCGCGGTAGCCAGCGCCGATGCCGTGGTCCTGGGTGAGTACGTGGCACCCTCGGTGTCGCTCGGCGCGGCTAGCTCCTTCGACGACCTGAACGGTGACGGCCAGGCATCGCTCGGCGAAAAGGTGACCTTTGACGTCACTGTCGTGAACGATGGCGCCTACCCGTTGACCGGGGTGACACTGGGGGAGACCGGGGGAGCGACGCTTCCCGCCGATGCCGTGGCCGTCAGTGATCTGGCGCCGGGAGCATCGGCCGCGTGGACGGCGACGCACGTGGTGACCGCGGCGGACTTCGCGGCCGGTAGCGTGTCGTATTCGCCTTCTGTGGACGCCGATGGCATGTCCAGGTTGACGGAGACGGCGACCGTCGCGCCGCTGACCTTTGCAGCGTACGAGTCTGACCTCGATGGCATCGTGGAGGGTGGCGTGGCCGTGTGTTCTGCGGCGGGCGAGGCTGTCGCGAGCGCGGTGCAGGGCTCGTCGGTGTCGGTGGTGCTGGACGAGTGCGGCGGGGCTCCGCTCGTGGATGGCTCGCGCATCGTCGCATTCTCTGCGCCGATGCTGTTGGGGGTTGGGGCGGCGGCCGTCGAGATTCCCGCGACGCTCGCCGTGGGTGCGCATCGCATCGCGGTCTATGGCGCCGATGGGGTGCTGGTCGGGTGGGCGACGATCGCCATCACCAAACCTGTCGTGGTTGTTGAGCCGGCGGAGGACGCGGCCGGCGTGGCGACGGCGGAACCCGTGGAAGTCGCGGCGCCCGTTGCTTCCTACTCCGAAGCGGCGGAGCAGCTCTCGACGACTGGCTCGCAGGGCATCGGCCCGATGCTGTGGTTGGCCACGGCGCTGACGCTGGCGGGGGCAGGCGGAGTGTTCGTCGCTCGTCGCCGGGGGTCGCGGGTGGACGTCTAGTTCTTGGATGTTTGTGCCGGTGCCGATGCCGGTGCGGGTGAGCTGGTGATGTGCACAGGTGCCGGGTCGCGTGGGTAGTCCACAGATTTCGGTTGCTCGGGGCTGAATGTCAGTCCCTTATGGTCGAATTGTCCTATGAGCACGACCGCCGGCAATGAAGCCGAAACTGAGACCCCCACCAGGGACGATGCTGCCTGCGGTGCTGGTTTCGATGCTATCGAGCGGGTGCGTGCCGGGGTGGTCTCGGGATCCGGTTGGCAGGGCATTGATGTCGATGCGTTGCCGCAACCCGAGCTTCTCGCCTCGCATGGCGATATGGCGCGGATGCGCCGCGTCCTTGAGGGGATGATGGCCATTTCCGGTGCGGCCATTGCCCGGCAGTCCAGGCCCGAGAACGGGCAGGACGGGTTGGCGAAACGTCAGGGATACAGGACGCCGGAGGAGCTGCTCGCAAGCATCTCGGGTGGCAGCACGGGGGATGCTCACCGACTCATTGAGGTCGGAGAGATGTTGGCCGCCGATGAGCAGGCCGCAAACTCCGGCAACGACGTGGGCAATGGCTTGAGCGATGGGGACGGGGCCCGCGACGGGGACGGGGACGGGGACGGGGACGGGGCCGGGGACGGGGACGGCACGGATAGCCGGCCCGAGGCCGCGGTGGTGGCGCTGTCGCCGCGTTTCGCGATCGCGAGTGACCGGGTTCGATCCGGCAGGCTTAGCCTTGAGGCTGCGAACCTGATCAAGCGCATGCTGACCCGAGTTTGGGATCGCCGTGATGTGTTGGGTGTGGAGCTGAGCGATATCGAGCGGATCGAGCGGGTGTTGGTGGAGCGTGCCCATGGGTTGTCGGCGAACCGGTTTGCACGGATCGTGCGCCAACTGGAGGCGCAGATGGACTCGGGTCGTCACGCGTTGACGGAGGAGCTGCAGCGTCAGGAACGTTCGGTGTCGATGTACGAGGACGCCGAGGGGATGTTTGTGTTGCGGGCCCGTCTGGATGCGGAAACGGCGGCACCTGTGCGCGCCGCATTGGATGCGCTAGTGGGTAACGCCCTGCACAAGCGACGCGACAAAGACCCGCTGGCCGAGGACGACCGCAGCGTGCCCCAGATCCGTGCCGACGCATTGGCGGCGTTGGCCCGCCACTGCCTCGGATGTGACAGCGACGACCTGCCCCTGGCCTCCACCACCGTGGTGGTGCGGTTAACTCTTGCGGACCTGCAGGACGGCACTGGTGTTGCAGACATTGACGGTGGCGGGCAGCCGGTGTGTGTTGAAACGGCACGTCGTATGGCCGCCAGCGGTGAGGTGATCCCGTTGCTGCTGGGCGGCAAGAGCGAGATTCTAGATTTAGGTCGCGGCAGCAGGATTTACAACCGGGCGCAAAGGATCGCGTTGATCGAACGCGACGGCGGGTGCGCGTTCTGCGGGGCCCCTCCCGCGTACACCGAAGCTCACCACATCAAATGGTGGACCAGAGACCGAGGCCCGACCGACCTCAACAACGGTGTCCTTTTATGCGTGACCTGTCACCATCGAATCCACCGCGACCACTGGGACATCTCCGTCAAAAACAACCAGGTGTGGTTCACCCCACCCAGCACGGTCGATCGACAACGTGTGCCCCGCCTTGGCGGACGAGCCCGCTTCGACGCATCCAAGCTGAAGGCTGCCTAAAGGACCACCGTGCTTTACGCCTGCGAGCGGGGAGAAGAGTCATCCCATCGAGAGAATCGTGGAGATCAGCTGAAGGCGTCGACCAACGCCTCCAGCGAGGGGTCTTCGACAACTCCGACTATCTGCACCTGCCCGCCCGAGATGGCCGACATTACGGTGGGCGCGGACAGGACCTTCCCGTCGACGACGATCGCCACTCGGTTGCGCGGCTCTTGGAGACCGGATACCTCGCCGGTGAGTTCCTCGAACGCTGCCGCGCCGGCACTATCAAGCGTCACGAGCACTGCGTCGTTGGGGTAGTCGGCGTCCGTGGGTTCAACGCTCACGATGCTCGACTCGTCCAGCGACGACGCGCCCAGCAAGAAGACCGACGAGCCGTCCGTGGAGCAGGCGCCAGCAACATCGGGCGTGGAGAAGGGCTCCGCAAGGCAATTCGCTGCTGCTACCCATTCGGCGGCGTCCACAGTGTCGCCGGTGTCGGGCAACCCCAGGTCCGTCACGAATTGATTCCAGTCCGCGGGCTCGTCGGGCAGGAGTCCTCGAGCTTCCGTAGTGGCGCCAGTCAGCGCGACAGGACGCAACTCCACCGTGACACCGATCGACGCCGGGGTCGTGTCGCCTTCATCCGACTCCGAGCAGCCAGTCGCAAGTGTGACTGTGGCCAGGATGGAGAGAGCGCCGAGCATGCGGAGTGGAGTGATCATCTGGCGATCCTCGCACGAAACCGACCGGAGTCAGCAGGGCGCGCGACGACGTCCTCGCGCAGCACGACGCGCTACAAGAGACCCGGGGGAGGCTAAAGCGGGCTCGCGCACTAGTCTTTGAGTTCCACGGAGATGAAGCGTTGAGGAGCTCGTGTGACGGTTTTACGGCGAAGGTCCGGGCTAACGGCCGTCGCAATAGTCGCGATGGTGGCAGCGCTCACGGCGTGCACCGTGCCGGCAAGCGACGTCGGAACCAACGGCGTCCCGCTCAACCCGAACGGCGCAGTAGCTAACTCGGATGGACTGAGCGAGGCACCCGCCGATCCCGCCGACTCTACCGATCCCTCCGGCCCCGCCGACTCCGAGAAGTCCACCGAGACAATGGAGCCCGCTCCCGACTTGGGTCAAGGCGAGACCGTCACCATCACCCGGGTCGTCGACGGCGACACCGTGTACACGTCAAACGGCGGCAAGGTCCGGCTCCTGGGCTACGACACCCCCGAGCACGGCGAGTGCGGATTCGACGAGGCCAAGAAATTGGTCACGGAACTAGTCGACGGCCGCAGCGTCACGCTCTTCAATCCCGCGAACGTGGACGACGAGGACCACTACGGGCGCTGGCTACGCTACGTCGAGTTCGAAGGCCAGGACCTGGGAACCGCCGTACTCAATGCGGGCATGGCGCAGGCGCGCTACGACGGACTCGACGGCTACGACACGCACCCACTGCAGGATTCGTACCGATCCATTGACGCAGCGACCAGGCATATCTGCCGATAGGGGGCGGCCACCGATCGCTGTGGCTGTGGCTGGGGTGTGACGGCAGCGAAGGCGGCGACTCCCGAGGTTGCGAGGGCTCGTGCCACTGAACTGAGCCAGGGGCAATCGGATCCAAAGACACATTGATCCGGAGACCGGAGACCGGAGACCGGAGACCGGGGATCAGGGATCAGGGACCAGGGATCAGTGTCAAGTGACCCAAGTACTTAGCGATCCACGGGAGCCAGCGGGCCAAGGACCCAGCGTCTTCAACGAGCGAGGCGGTTGAGGATGTAACGAGCGTGCACCCAAGTGGTCGTCACTCGTGGCGATTTGCCGTGGACCGCTACCGGTAGAGCCAGGGCGCTTCCGCCCGCAACTGGGCGTCCAGCATCGGCGCGAGGGAGCGGACGTAGGTAGCGGTGAGATGGTCGTCGTCCCTGTAGACCATGACATTGCCCACGATCGGGTTGCAGACTGTCGGCTCGCAGATGTAGTCGGACAGGTCCATCGAGACGAGATCCGCAGGAAGCCCCATCGTGGTGTCCACCGGATTGACCGGAAGCATTGCGACGTCTCGGTCCACCGCGCATCGTTCCCGGTCGCCCGGATTCTTCTCCAGGCATTCAGGCACGTTCCAGTCGAAGCGCGGGGTGTCGCGCATCGCGATCACCGGTATTCCCGCGCCATGAAGAGAGTTCCACGCGTCCACCTCCGCTGGGCCTACAGTCTCGACGGGAGTGCGGGGCGGGGTGTTCGTGCTCACGGTGAATACCGCATCGGGCTCGAAGGATTCGATCACGTCGAGGGCCTTCTGATTCCACGACAGGCACGAGTCGGTGCCGAAGAAGTCGGCGCCAGCCGACTGCAGGCGGCACGAACTCTTGTTGACGACGATCAAGTCCCACTCCTCGCGCTCCGCGATGAGTTCCATCGCGGTGTACCACTGCTGGGCATGGGAACCCCCCGTCATCACGATCGTCTTGCGGGCGCTCCCCTCGGAGTCCGTGTCGCCGCAGGAGACCACCTCGTCCCCGGTGACCCAGTCCTCGGGATTGCACGGGTCGGTATAGATCAGGTCTGGCTTGTCGGCGGCGGCGTCCGCGGTCTGGGGCCTGAAGTCCATGCGGGCAGGCCCATCGTCCGTCAGGCCGTCGGCTAGCACCGCGGCGCCCGGATGCAGCGCCGACGGCGCGCTCAGTTCCGCGAGGCTGGCAGTGCGCTGAGCCTCCAGGTGTCGCGCGAACCCGGCCGCAGCGCCGGCCACCGCGCCCACGAGCAGCACGAGGACCACCATGCTCCGCCACGGCCGCGCAGCGCTGTGCGTCAGCCTGGCGAGCGACCACTTGGCGAACCTGGTCGTGAGAATGGCGAGGACAAGGGACACCGCCAACACTCCGGTGGCGCCGAGCAAGCCCACGTGGTCGTAACCCCGGTAGGTGAGGTACGCGATCAGGACCGGCCAGTGCCACAGGTACAGCGCGTAGGACACGTTCGCGAGTCCCACCATTGGTCGGACCGTGATGGCGTGCTCGAGCCGGAATCGTGAGGTGCCGCCGCTGCCCACCAGAATGAGGATCACCGCGGCCACGGGTAGCAGGGCTTCGGGTCCTGGGAAGGTGTGAAGGCCGTCGACCACGAACCCGGTCGCGACGATCATGGCCACGCCGAGCCAAGGTAGCGCGGTACCCAGCGGCCCGCGGACCCGGTGATGCCCGATGTAGAGCGCGGCCAGGGCGCCGACCCCAAACTCCCATAGACGCGCGAAGCTCGAGAAGTACGCGACGGGCTGGTTGACGTTGACGAGGTAGACGGCATACGCGAACGACGTCGCGGTGAGCGCCACTGTTACCGCGGCCAGCGGACCGCGAAGCCGACCCTCGAACCACTTGCGGGCCACCAACCAACACGCGAGGGCGACCAGTGGCCATAGCAGGAAGAACTGGCCCTGGATCGAGAGCGACCAAAAGTGCTGGAGGGCGCTGGTGAACGGCCCGGCCGCACCGTACGAGAGGTGCGAATTGGCCAGCTCGATGTTCTCAACATAGAGAGCAGATGCGGCAATCTCGCGATACGTGGAGATCCAGCTGAGCCGCGGGTAGATCAGCGGAACGGTGAGCGCGACGGCGACGAGCACCAGGAGCGCCGCCGGCACCAGCCGCGAGAAGATGCGCGCGTACCGCGTCGCTAGATCCCGCAGGCCCCGGCGGGGAGGGTTGCGGACCAGCGACGCGGTGACGAGGAACGCGGAGACGACAAAGAAGACGTCGACGCCGCCGGAGACCCTGCCTGCGCCAAAGAGGTGAAACGCGACTACGAGAGCGAGCGCCAGGCCTCGCAGCCCGTGGAGTTCGGAGATGAAGTGCTCGCGCGCAGGCTTGACGGCCGTGGGCGTCCCTTCGCCTCCGTTTGCGGTCCGCGACGGTGCCGTCACCGTTGCGCGCATCGCGACCCGTTCTCCGAGAAAGTGTTCCGCACGCCGTCGCCGCCGGATTCTGGCTCGGGAGGGTCGCTACTGGTGTTCCAAGAGAGGCCCTCCCGACGGCCCACAGTACAGGCTGCCGTGCGTCGCTTGCCTGCTAATCGGCCGATGTGGTCTGTGCATCGGCACAGCCCCAGAGCTACTGCCGGAAGCGGGCGCCCACGTTAAGCGTGGAGCGCGCGGCTAACCCTCGCCCTCGACGTCGTCGGCCACGCGCACGTTGTCGGCCAGGAACTGCGAGAGGTCCGGGCTCAGTACGACGTCGTCGCCGGTGCCTTGCAGAAGGCTCGGGTCGCCCAGTGCGTTGATGATAGACGCCTCGGCTGCCGTGAGGGTGCGGTACGGGTTACGCACCAGCGACACCGCGTCGTCCTCCTCGAGCACCTCAAGGATGGCCTGAATCTTGTTCTTGATTTCCAGCGCGGCCGGGTCCACCGCCACCGCAGCCCTGAAGAACGCGATGTAGTCCTCGCCGAGGAACTTGTTCTCGCGCTCCGAATTGAGCATGTGCTCCAGGTCGGTCGCGAGCAGGATCTCGGCGGGGACCAGCTCGCGCTCGGGGTCGTTGATCAGGCTCGTCGCCGCATCGGCCGGGAAGGAATCAAGGAGAGCCTGCACGTCACGTTTCATCGACTCGAGCACCTGCTCGGCCGAGGCCGCGAACTGCTGCGCGTAGGCATCCGCCTCGGCGGCGTTCGTCGGGATGTTGCTAGGCGCGTCAGGCGCGTCGGTGGTCACGGAAAGGTCATTGTTGTCAGAAGTCATCCATCCACCGTAGCGAAGCTAGGGCGCGTGTCCAACGATGTTCGCCCTCGGCAATGTCAGACCGCCCCCATAGGTTGAAGACGTACCAACCAATCGCTGAGGGGAGCACGATATGAACAAGGTAAAGGTCTCGACACCACCATGCAGACTCATCGCGGTCGATCTCGAGAATCTGCTGGGTGTGGAACCCCGCTATGCCTCGGACTCGTGCTGGGAGGCCGCGCTGAGCGGCCTGCTCGATTCGGTTCAGTATCGCGAGGGAGTCGATCGGCTCGTCGTAGGCGTCGGCCACGACTGGGTATTTACGGTCGCCGACCTCGCCCCCGCATCGGCGCGCATCGTGACGCGCGATGGTGTCTCCGGCGCCGATCTCGCGCTGTGTGACGAGCTCGCCGACACGGGCTTCATCGCGCGCCGCTTTGACGAGGTGATTATCGGCAGCGGCGATCACGAGTTCGTCGGGTCGGTGCGGGCGCTTCGTGCCGCCGGGCTCGCGACCACTGTCGCGACCATCGCGATTCAGGCATCGGGCGAACTTGCGTTTGTCGCGGATGCCGTGGTGTGGCTCGAGCGGCCAGCCATCCGGTTGGGGGAGTACGCCACGATCGCGTTGGCCGTGGACGCCGCCGACATCGTGGCCGTGGAAGGTGCCCGCTCAATGGTCGCCCTGCCCGCGGCCGATGCTCGGGCCGAGCTAGCGCTCGCCGCCTAGATTTGAAGGGAGTGACGATCATGAGGAAGTGGAAGACGCAATGACCGGGGACTCCAAGCATGACTGCGCCGTGTCCGGAGAGTGCACTGTCACGTGGCACCCGAACGGTGACGTGACGGTTGAGTGCCGTCAGCCGGGGAGCTGGGAGCGCGGCAAGTAGCGGAGCGTCCTCGGTAATCGGGTGACCCGCACCTTTGCCCGCAAGGCCTCGTACCCGAACACGGCCGCCCAGAACTCCGCGAGCCCCATCGGGTTGTCCGCGTAGAGGACGATGTTGCCTAACTTGTTCGCCACCGTCGGCCTCCTTAGGTCACGCACCGCAGAATAGAGAAGCGCAATTGCTAAGTAACCCGCAGCATCGGCCGCCGCTACGCTAATCAATAGACGAAAACCACCCCGCATCGAAGGAGCACCACATGTTCACCGGACTCGACCGCGAAATCTGCGCACAGGCGTGGGACGTCATCGTTCCCGCCATCGAGAAGGCCGCCGAACTGGGCGTCTCCAACGGGCTGCAGGGGAGCCTTATTGTGCTCGACCCCGCGGATCCCGACCCCAAGAATCCGATGTTCACGGCCCACGTGGGGGAGTTTGATCAGGAGTTCCTCACCAACGTCGAGGGCAAGGTCGCGGTCACCATCCGTACCGGCCTGGACAGCTCGCGGGTGCGCCAGGACTTCCCGTACCTCTACAAGGTGGGCGACATCAAGTACCCGGGAGCGATCATTCGCGAGGGCCTGATCGTCAGCTTCAGCGGCGTGCAGGGTGACTACGACGAGATGATCTGCGAGTGGATGGTCGCGGCGATCCGCGCGATCTGCCGCCAGGCATTCAGCGGCGACAACGGCGCGGACAGCCAGCCCGGCGCCTACCTGTAAGTCTGGACGTATCGGCGTTGGCGATAGCGCCCGCTCAGACGCTCATGTTCGTTGTCGCGTGCGCGCGCCAATACCCGCGGTGACGGTGACTGAACTGCCCTCTGGCGGCTAGCGCCCCGGAGGCGGCTCGTAGGGTGAGCGCGCCTGAGGACCGACCTCGATCGACGCGAACTCCAGAGCCTCGTCCGAGTCGGAACACGACGACGCCCCCTCGCCGCTCGGCGTGACCTCTCCTCCTGGCTGAGCCTCAGCGTCGAGAACCTTCGCGCCGATCGCCGCCATCACGGCGTCCATCTTGGCTGCCAGCGCATCGTGTCGCGCGGCGTCCAGCTCGCGCTGCAGGTTCCGCTCCTCGCGCCGCCGGTCGATCGCCACGGCGAACAACGGTAGAGGGAGGGTCAGCGCCGCCGCGACCAACGCCCCCACGGCGAACGCCTCCCAGTTGTACGTGCTGACTTCGTACCCGTCATAGTTGAAACCCCGGAACGTGTTGCCCGCCCACGCGCCAATAAGGAGCGCAACCACCACGTACCAGGCGTAGATCCAGGCCCTCAGGTTTTCGAGTCTTTGCATGGCGGGGTGTTACTCCTCGGATCGGGTTGCGCTAGAGGCCTGCACGGCATCATCGGAGGGTGCCGTACGGAGTGAGTCGAATTCCGCGAGGAGGATGAACAGTGAGAAGCACGCGAATAAGGTGAGGACGATGCCACCTAGGAGCCAGGCGAAGTTGAATTCTGCCGCGCCTATGTCGTCGTAACCCTGATGGCGGTTGCCGAGTACCAGGCCCACGGCGATGGCGAGGACCCCGCACCACAGTTTCAACAACGTGCGTCGGCCCCTATTTGTAGACATAAGTGGAATGGTACTGGCGAGATGCCGCTATCCGCGCGCCGAAAAGGAAGCCATCTGGCCGGTGCGTGAGGGGGGAACTTCCGCGCCCGCCTCGAGGCGAGGCACTAGCGTGGACATATGACGGACAATTCGACCGATGCCGCGTCCACCAGCGAGGACGCTCCCACCACCCCGGCACTCGACGCCCTCGCCGAGTCGGGCCTCGACTACAAAGTGGTGCGCCACGGTGAAGTCGACTCGCTCGAGGAGGCGGCCGCCGCGCGCGGCCTCGACCCGCGCCAGGTCCTCAAGACGCTGGTGGTGCGTCGCGGCGAGGGCGACTTTCTTTTCATCCTGGTCCCCGGCGATCGCCAGATCAGTTGGCCCAAGGTCCGCGAGCACTTAGGGATCAAGCGAGTCTCGATGCCCGACGCCACCGTCGCCCAAGAGGTGACCGGCTACGTCCGCGGCACCATCACGCCCTTCGGCTCGCGATTCTCGGAGGCCGGCAAGCCGTGGCCCGTGATCGCCGATGCGCTCATCGCGTCCCGCGCGGCCGACGCCGTGGCGGGTCAGGGCGAGACCACCGAAGGCGAGACCCCGCAGGGCGAGACCCCGCAGGGCGAGACGGCGCAGGGCGAGACCCCGCACGGCGAGTCGGCGCGAGGTGAGTCGGAACAGGGCACGTCGGTACAGGGCGAGGTGGCGGGTGGCCGTGCCGCGGAGGGCAAGGCGCCGCAAGGCAAGGCGGCGCAGGTCGAGTCGGTACAGGGAGAGACGGCGGGCGGTAGCGCCACGGAGGGCAAGGCGGCATCGTTCGCCCTGGTCAGCATCGGCGGGGGAGCGCCGGGGGTATCCGCCACCATCGCGGCCGATGCGCTCATCGCCCACCTGGGAGCCGACGTGGCCGATGTCACCGACGCCGCGGTGATCTACGCCGAGCCGCCCTACTGGAACGTCACCATGGACGCGCTCGAATCCACCGCGAAGCTGGGCTACGCGCTTCACCTCACGCCGGCGGCGCTCCACAACGGAGCGATCATGACAATGGTGAAGGAATCGCTGACAGGAGACGCCGCCGCGACCTTCGAGATCGCCGCGAATGAGGCGTGCAGGCGACTGCCGACGCCGACGGACGCGCAGGTCGCCGCCGCCACTCTCTAGGACGGCCACGTTTCGCCGGGCGGGGCTAGGGTCAGGTGAAATCGGGGTTTGGTGAATAGCACGCGTACCGAATGTCGGACGCACTGAATTTCAGTTCTGGTGAAGTGGCGCGCTGCCTTAGAACCGCGCCCAGGCCTCATTCGCCTCGGAGTCGACCCTGTCTAACCACTCCGTGACGCGATCCTCGAACAGGTCCGCGGCATCGGCGTCGTAGTCCCTGCTGGAGGGGTCAACGAACATGTGTCCCTGGTCCGCATAGCGGAACAGGTCGCCCTGGCGCGCGTGGAACATCAGCGACTCGACCTCGTTGGGGTTGACCCACTCGTCGGGATCCGCCACGTGCACCTGCAGGTGACAGGGGTGGCGCCAATCGCCACCCAGCGCCTCCGGCGGGAGCGCGCCCCCCATCAGCAGGCACGCATTGATGTGCCTCTTGTGCTGCGCGAGCTGCTGCGCCATCGCCGCCCCCAGCGAGAACCCCATCACCACCCGCGCGTCGCGATTCTGGCGGTGCGCACGGTTCGCGACCTCCTCCATCGCGTCGTGCCCGATGCCCTGGGCGTAGGAGACGCCCTCGTCGAGGTCGGTGAACACGCGACCGGAGTAGGCGTCCGGACAATGAACGGTGTGATGGTTGGCGCGCAGCCGCTCGGCGAAGGACTGCAAGCCGTCGGTCAGGCCCAGTGCGTGGTGGAAAAGCAAGATCTCTGCCATGTCTCCAGTCTTGCGCGACGCGACCAACTTCGCTTGGCGAGAGGGTCAACTTTGGCGAAACCGACGGTCCGGTACCGGTAAATTGGGGGCTTAGCCAGGGAGGCCCGCATGGACATCGCTGTGATTGCAATCTTGGGTGTTATCGGCATCGTCGCAGTTAATGCCGTCGCACCGCGAGTGGGGGTCGCCTCGCCGTTGATCCTGGTCGCACTCGGCGTCATGGTGAGCCTGGTGCCCGGTGTTCCGGAATTGGAGTTTCCTCCGGAGTTGATCCTGGCCGGCGTGCTCCCGCCGCTGCTGTACTCCGCGGCCGTGTCCGTGCCCACCCTGGAGTTCAGGCGCGACTTCACGGTGATCACCGGGATGTCGGTGGTGCTGGTGGTGGCGGGGTCCGTGCTGATGGGACTCTTCTTTTTTTGGGCGATCGAGGACATTCCGCTGCCCATCGGCATCGCGCTCGGCGCGATCGTCAGCCCGACTGACGCCGTGGCGACCAACATCATCAGACACATGGGCGTGCCGCCCCGAGTGGTGACCGTGCTGGAGGGCGAGTCGATGCTCAACGACCCCAGCGCCCTGGTGCTGTTGCGAGCGACCATCGCCGCCGCCGCCGTGTCCGTCTCCGTGTGGACGGTCGCGTGGGACTTCGCGACCTCCGTACTGGTGGCCGTGGTGGTCGGCGCGATCGTTGGACTGTTGGCGCTCAAGTTGCGCAAGGCGCTGGCCAACAGCACCTCTGGCACCGCGATCTCCTTTGTGCTTCCCTTCATCGCGTACGTACCCGCGGAGGCGCTCGGCGCGTCCGGCCTGGTGGCTGCCGTCACCGCCGGTCTCATGACGAGCGCACTGTCCGCGCGCTACCTCAGACCCCGCGACCGGATGTCCGAGACTCAGAACTGGCGCACCATCGAGCTGCTGCTCGAGGGTGGGGTATTCCTCATCATGGGTCTGCAGCTGACCGCCATCATCACCCAGGTGCAGATCCGTAACGGCAGCGTGTGGTTCGCCGTGGGCATCGGAGCCGTCGCCGCAGCCCTGATTCTGGTGATCCGATCCATCTACGTCTCCCTGGTGCTGGTGGTCGAGCGGCGCAAGCGCAGCCGGGCGGTCGCCGTGCGCGAGCGGCTCGAGGGGTTCGCCGAGCTCACCCACGGGATGCAGGACCGCAAGCGCGCGCGTATCGTCAAGCGGCGCGTGAGGCGTCGCGTGGCCGATGTCGACTACATCACCGACAAGCCGCTGGGTAGACGCGAGGGAGTGGTGTTGGTGTGGGCGGGAATGCGCGGGGCCGTGACTCTCGCGGCGTCCCAGACCCTTCCCGCAGACACGCCCGCCCGTTCCACGTTGATCCTGATCGCGTTTGTGGTTTCCGCCGGGTCGTTGCTGGTCCAGGGCGGCTCGCTGCCGTGGGTGGTGCGCTGGTTGGGCCTGGCCAAGGAGAATACCGACGTGGCCGAGGTGCGCGAGAGCGCGCTGGTCGACGCGATGTCCGACGCGGCCTTTGGCATGCTGGACAACGAGGACCTGCGCCGGCCGGATGGTACCGAGTACGACCCGCGGGTGGTGACGTGGATTCGCGATTCGTTGGCCCACGAGCGCACCGAGGACGACCACGAGGCCGAGCCCATCCTTGGCGCCCAACTGCGCGAACTGCGCCTGGCCGTCATCGATACCCAGCGACGCAAGCTGTTGCGGCTGCACGCCATGGGCGAGTACAGCACGGACGCGCTGCGCCACGTGCTCGCGGTCCTCGACGCGGATCAGATCTCCGCCGAGCTCAAGGACCAGAGCGACTGACCTACGGAACGACGGGCTGGCTGCATGAATGGCGAGCTGACCGACTGAACGTCTCTCCGACTGACCGACTGACCACCTCACCTCGGCGCCGCCTCGCCGCCGTACCAACGGTCGCGCTCGCCGGAGCCACGGTCGCGGGTGTGGTTGTCTTATCGCAGGAGGATTACATGGACGTCGCCATCGTCGCCATCTTGGGAGTGCTCGGCATCGTCGCCGTGAACTCGATCGCGCCCCGCATCGGCGTCGCGGCGCCGCTGATCCTGTTGGCCGGGGGCGTAGCCGTCAGCTTCATCCCGGGCGTCCCTCACCTCGACATCAACCCCGAGTTCATCCTGGCCGGCGTCCTGCCGCCGCTGCTGTACTCGGCCGCGGTCTCCGTGCCCACCATGGACTTTAGGCGCAACTTCAGCGCCATCAGCGGGCTGTCGGTGCTGCTAGTAATAGTGGGTTCCGTCGCGATGGGGTTCTTCTTCTGGTGGGCGATCCCCGGCATCTCGCTGCCCATCGGCATCGCGCTTGGCGCCATTGTGAGCCCCACCGATGCGGTGGCCACCAACATCATCAAGCGGCTCGGCGTGTCCCCGCGAGTGGTGACGGTGCTCGAGGGTGAATCCATGCTGAACGACGCATCGGCGCTGGTATTGCTCCGTTCCTCGATCGCGGCGGCGGCCGTGAGCGTCACGCTGGTCGAGGTGGCGTTCGACTTCGCGAAGTCGGTGGTGCTCGCCGTGGTGATCGGCGGAATCGTCGGGTACCTCGGGCTGCGCGTGCGCAAGCGCATCCCCAACCCCGCAGCGAGTACCGCCATCTCCTTCGTGTTGCCGTTCGTGGCCTACGTGCCGGCGGAGGCGATCGACGCATCGGGCCTGGTCGCGGCCGTAACCGCGGGACTCGTGACGAGCGCGTTGGCCGCGAAGTACCTGCGACCCCAGGATCGGCTGTCGCAAACGCAGAACTGGCGCACCATCGAGCTGCTCCTCGAGGGCGCGATCTTCGCGATCATGGGCCTGGAGCTGATCGGGATCGTCGACGGCGTGCGCGAGACTCACGGCAGCGTCTGGTTTGCCGTGGAGCTCGGCGGCGTCGCGCTGGTGCTCGTGCTGGTGGTGCGGTCCCTGTACGTGGGGATGGTTCTAGTGCTCGAGCGCAGGCGCGCCCGCAAGGGGGAGGCGTCGCGGGAGCGGCTCGAGCAGTTCGCCTCGCTCGCCGGCGGCATCAACGATCAGCGCAAGCGACGGCACTTCACCAGGCGCGTGAAGCAGCGGGTCGCCGACGTGGATTACCTCACGGACAGTCGGCTGGGCAGGCGCGAGGGGGTGGTGCTGGTGTGGGCCGGGATGCGTGGCGCCCTCACGCTGGCCGCGGCGCAGACGCTTCCCGCGGACACGCCGTCGCGATCAACGCTGGTGCTGATCGCGTTCGTGGTGGCGGCCGGTTCGCTGCTGATTCAGGGCGGAACGCTGCCGTGGCTGGTGCGGCGGCTTGGCCTGGTCTCGGACGGCACCGCGGCGGACGATGCGGAGCAGAGCGGCCTGTTCGACGAGCTGTCCGACGTCGCCTCCAAGGTGCTCGACGACCCGAAACTGTGCCGGCCCGACGGCAGCGCCTACGACACTCGCACCATCGGCTGGACGCGGATGGCGCTGGTGCGCGAGCGCGGCGAGGAGACCGAGGAGTCCAGGCCGGTCTACGGCGTGCAGATCAACGAGCTGCGCCTCAAGGTCATCGCGCGGCAACGTGACCACCTGATGGCGGCCCGGGGCGTGGGCGCGCACAGTTCCGAGGCGCTGCGGCACGCGCTGCGGGTCCTCGACGCGGACCAGATATCGGTGGAACTCAAGAGCGACCACGACTGATTGGCTTCGCAGGCAACGCTCAGTGAATTACGGCCGCGAGTCGCGGCGCGACAGCAAACCTAGAGGTGGATCTCGGTCAGCGAGGCGGAGGTCGGCGACTCGGACCCGCCCATCGGCTCCTGCGTGACCATGAATCCCGCCACGTCGTCGAAGCCGGTGTGCATCATGGTGAGAAACTCGCCGTCGTCCTCGGGCATGAACGTAGGCCCCGGCATCGCCTTGCCGTCATCCATCATCAGCCACAGCTGATACTCCATGCCCTTATCCGGCATCGGCGCGGCCTGGCCCATGGCCACCACGGTGTCCATGCGCACGCTCATGACCAGGTGGGACGCGCCCAGGTCCAGGTCCATCGCGTGCGCGTCTGGCGCGCTCGTGACCATCATGAGTTCCTTCTCCACCGCGAGCTCCTGCTGGTGCGCGTTCTGCGTCGACAGTCCAATTCCGGCCGCTCCCAGCATCAGCACGGAGGCCGCAGCGATGCCGATGAACGCGTTGCGGCGCCGGTGCGCGGGCCGGGTGCCCCTGGCATCGGCCAGGCTCGTCACGGAAGCCGATGCCGCGGCGGGCTCGGCAGCGTCCCCGGCAGATGCGGTTGTCGGGTCGAGTTCGAGCGCCGGCGTGGTTTCCTCGGTGAGGTCCAGCGGCGGCAGTTGCGGGGTGAGGGCGGCCTCGGCCATCACGCGTGAACGCAGCGACAGCGGGGGAGCGACGGCCTCCGCCTCGGCCAGCGCGGCGGTAACGTCGGCGAGCGAAGCCACCTCGTCGCGGCAGTCCTGGCAGCCGGGCAGGTGGGCGTCGAACTCGTCGCGCTCGGCAGGAGTCACGGCGTTGACGAGGTACGGGCCCAGCAGCGAGTGAACGTTGTCGGTCATGCTCCTGCCTCCCATGCGTCTCTGAGTTTGATGAGTCCGTCCCGCACCCGCGCCTTGGCGGTGCCGAGCGGTATTTCTAGTGCCTGGGACACCTCGCGGTGCGTGTATCCCTTGAAGTAGGTGAGTTCCAGCGCCTCGCGCTGGCGTTCCGTGAGGGCCTCAAGACCGGCGCGCACGCGGGCGGCCTGCCAGTCGGCGAACATCGTATCCACCACCTGGTCCTGCTCCGCGGGGGACACCTCGTCGCGCGGCGCGTGCTTGATCAGGCGATCCGTGTGGGACTGCTCCGAGCGCACGCGGTCAACGGCCCGGCGCTGCGCGATGGTGAGAATCCACGACCGGGCGGATCCGGCATCGGCGCGGTATCGGGAGGCGTGTCGCCAGACCTCGACGAGTGCCTCCTGCGCGATGTCCTCCGCCATTTGCGGGTCGCGGACCACCCGTAGGGCGATGCCGTAGACGGCGCCGGAGACCTCGTTGTAGAGCTGTTCGTAGGCGACGGCTGAGCCGCGCCCGGTAGCCGTGAGCAAGGGGGCGAGGTCGAGTCGCGTGGCCGCGCCAGACGCGGCGCTCGGCGAAGGTTCGGCCTGGCTGGGCGCGCGGTCGTCGGAGGAAGTCACCGCGTGAAGGTGTCGCGCTGCGCTCATATCCTCGTCCTCCGTATCCGTCTCGATCGCCCCCTCGCTACGTGTTGGCTTTAGCCCTCTTCTTCCATCTTGTCTTCTTCCATCATGGCATCCTCGGAGTGCTCCGCAGAGTCGCCCTCTTCCATGGCGTCTTCTTCCATCTTGTCTTCTTCCATCATGGCGTCCTCTGACATTTCTGCCTCGGGCGCCATGGTGGCTTCCATCGTCGCTTCCATGGTCGCTTCCATGGTGGACTCCATCGAGGACTCGGGGGTCGCGTCGCCTGAGTCACCACATCCGGCCAGGACGAATCCGGAGACGGCGATGATGGCGGGAACTGCAAACTTGGTCATGGTCTTCATGATTCCTCCAGGAATATAGAAAGCTAAGTCACGTGGCGGTTCGCGCCCGCGTCGCATGGCCGGGCGGCCCTACATGTCTCTATTCGGAGTCCTGGTGGGGGTGGATGGGTCGGGAATTCACCGCTGTGTGAACCGTTGAGGCGCTACGGGCCGTTCGTCAACCCGCACGTGAACCTAGGGAGCAGCGGATGGTGCTCACGGTGGGGGTGGATGGGCCGGGTAGAGCGCTTGACGGGGAGGAGCGCTTGGCCAGTTCGGATCGTGTTTTGACCCAAAAAAAGGGGTGGCACGCCAGACTTGGCGTGCCACCCCTAGTGACGTATGGCGGGTTAGCCGTCGGTGCCCGTCGTCGACTCCAACGGCGACATGGTCGACTCCAGAGGGGCCACCGTCGCGTCGAGGTCAGTGCCGGGAGTGGCACCGCCGTCGGCGGTCGTGTCGCCACATGCGGCGAGGAGTGCTCCTCCAGCGAGGATCAGAACGGGAACTGCAGCATGACGAATATTCATGAGGTGCCTCCTTGTTCACTAGGCGAGCCACTCGGCCCGCTATGCCAGTAAACGCACGGGCACAAAGGGAATGTTCCGGACATTCCGAAGATTTCCTGTCAGTTTACTAACAATTTACGTGCGGTGAGCCTAGGCAGAAGCGACAAAGTGGTCGCCGCTTTGCCTGGGCTTGAAGCTAACGAGACGCTTCTTGGCCCTGCACTGTGGAGCTGGCTAGGCGAGCAGCAGCGCGATCAGGGCGATTGCCGGCGGGGTCGCCTGCATGGCTGCCGCGCGGGCCAGCTCGGGTGCTCGCGTGACGAGCACTATCCCGGCGCCCACCATGAAGAGGCAGGTGAAGGCCACGAGCGACACAGCGCCCGAGTCGGCGAGCATCCACGCGCCGACGAGCGCTCCCAGGCCAAGGAAGAGGTTGTAGAAGCCGATGTTGTAGAACACGGGAGCCTGGATGGCGGCCGTCTCAGCATCCTTCGCTCCGAAGCGCTTGAAGATGGACGGGCGGTTGAAGAAAAAGACCTCCATGAGGAAGATCATCACGTGCATGAGGCCGGCGATTGCGGCGAAGATTACGGCAACTGTTGTCATGGGTAAAAACCTAACAGTGGTGCCGGAGGCCCAAAAACATGCGGGGAGGTCGGACGTGGCGAAGCGAGCGCCATGTCCGACCTTGGAGACGGAGGTGTCTCCGTCCGCCCGTTCGCCCATTCGTCGGCTGCCAGTTTCTCCGTTTGTCCGCCCGCACGCAGAAATGCCGGGTGCCCTCGGGCACCCGGCATCTCTGATCAGCTCAACTCTCGCGATCACCCAAACGTGAACGCGTACGCCTCGACGCCTTCCGAGAACTCGAGGTGCAGCGTGTCCTCGATGGGCGGACCCTCATAGAGGTCGACCAGGTCAGATACCCCGCCCACGTCGATCACCTCACTGTAGGACGGGTCCCCGGCCAGCGTCACTGTGACCGTGCCGTCACCGGCCAAGACCAGGTGGGCATCGGCCGCGTAGAAGTTGAGGTCCAGCGTCGCGCCCTCGCCGGCGACCGCGTATTCCGGCTCGATGGTCCAGTCGCCGCCAAAGCTGAACTCGTCGCGGATCGGGGTGGGGTTGGCCGTGTAGGTGTGCTCCTGGCCGGGAATGATGTCCGAGTTCTCCGCAGCGCTCAGGCGTGCCGAGCCAACGTAGAGCTCAGGAGTGCGAGACGCGGTGCTGCCTCCGGTGTCCGCCTGGACTGCCTCCTGCGGCGGGGCGTCGAGCAACTGCTGAATCAGCTTCTCGGTGGCCTCGTACTTACCCTCGCCGTAGTGCACCTGGACCACGGTGCCGGTCTGGTCGATGAGGTAGTGAGCGGGCCAGAAGCGCTGATCCCATTCGCGCCAGGTGGTGAAGTCGTTGTCGATCGCGACGGGGTACTCGATCCCGTAGCGCTCGGTGGCGTCCTCGACGTTGCTGACGACCTTCTCAAAGTTGAACTCGGGGGAGTGGACGCCGATGATCGTGAGTCCGTCGTCGCCGTAGCGCTCGTTCCACCCGTTGAGGTACGGGAAGGTGCGCTGGCAGTTGATGCAGGAGTAGGTCCAGAAGTCGAGCAGTACGACCTCTCCCTCGAGCTCGTCGAGGCTGAGCGCCTCGTTGCCTGGGGTGTTGAGCCATTCCTGGATGCCGGGCAGGTCGCGCGCCGGGCCGCAGTTCTGCAGCACGGTGGCGTCGCCCTTCTCGCACTCGTCGAACGTAAGTTCGTCGCCGGACGTGGGCGCCGCGGCCTCACGGCCGGAGAGGTCGTCGAGCTCGCCCTGCACGTTGTCGTTGTTCTCGATCGACTCCTGAATGGAGGCGAGGAAGCCGGGGACCGAACGCTGCAGCGGCTCCGCCAGGTTGGTGGCGATGACCAGCGCGGTGAGCATCAGGACGACGCCCGAGGCGATGCGGATGGCCTGCAGGCGCTCGCGGACAGCCTTGATGCGGCTGCCGATGCTCTGACCAGCGACGCCGAACAGCAACAGCGGGATCGCGATGCCGACGGAGAAGGAGACGGTCAGGGCGATGAGGCCCCAGCTGATGCCGTTGGTCGCGGCCAGCACGGTGATGGACGCGAGGATGGGTCCCGCACACGGCACGAACACGAGTCCGAGCGCCAGTCCCATCACGAAGCCGTTGCCTTCGCGGTTCAGGGTGGGGATCTTGGTGTTGACGAACGGCTTCTCGAGGATGTGTCCCACTGCCGGGATGGCCAGGCCGAGTCCCACCACTGCCAGCGTGATGATTCCGGCCCAGCGCAGCACGTCGTCGGGCAGTCCCAGCAGGCTGATGAGGATCCCGCCGATGAGCGTGAAGACCGCGAAGCTCACCACCAGGCCGCCGACCACGACATACGGCCGGCGCTTGTTGGCCGCGCCGTCCTGGATGGAGCTGGTAAGGATCGCCGGCAGGACCGGCAGGACGCACGGACTGATGGCCGTGATGATGCCGGACACGAGGCCGACGATGATGAGTGTGAACATGACTCCTATTCGGCGCCGGACTGCGCGGGGATGGGACGAGTTTGAGTGGCGTCTGAGGTTTTCCACAGATTGCCCTCGCGGCCGATGCGGGGGTGGGTCGCGTACCTACCGTGGCTTGCATGGAGACGATGCGACGGATCATGGCCAAGACGAAGAGCGCTGCGCTGAACGTGCGGCTCGAGACGGCGGCGAACGTGTGCCTGGCATTGGCGTGCGTGGCCGCGCTCGTGCTGACGATGACGGTGGCCGGCTGCTCGCCGGCGGGGTCGGCCGGCGAGCGAGGCTCTGCCGGCCTGACCGCGTCTGGCTCGACCTCTCCGGCCGATGCGGCTGATGCGGCTGATGCGGCTGATGCTTCCGACTCCTGGGATCCGACTGCGCCGGGTGATCCGACCGCGCCGACCGATCCGCCCGGCGCGAGCAACCCTCCCAATCCGGAAGCGGCTGAAACCGCCTTTCCCAACGATGCCGCCGGCCCGGGACCGCTGAGCGATTCCATCTACGTGGTCAGCACCCAGAACGTGGTGGGCGCTGACCAAATAGCCGAACTGATCCCGGTGCCGCTGGCTGATACTGAGGACGCGGCGTTCCACACCGCTTTCATCCTGATGAACACGGCCGACGACGTCTATGCCACCGCTCCCGATAAGCCCGGGGACCTCTCTTTGTTCTCCGCGATTAGCGCGCCCGAATGTACATGGTGCGCGTCGGTGCTCGAAGCCGCGACGACCGCCGCCGCGTCAAACGTGCGCGTGATGGGTGGCAAATTCACGCCGGTGGGCGACTCCTTCGATGGCGGTCGAGTCGGGGACGGCACGGTGGTGGTCAACATTCCCGTAGAGGAGGCCCTGACCCAGGCGTGGAATCCAGACGGCACCCTCGCCACGAGCACCGCCGGAGGGCCCGCAACGTTGAATGTCCAGCTCGAGTGGCGTTCGGGCCTGTGGATGGTGACGGGGGTGAGTACCTCGGAACGGGCGTAGGTGCCTCTAAACCGGGGTGAGTGCCTCGGAACGGAGGTAAGTACCTCGAAACAGTGGTGAGCGCCGCAGAACTGCGCGGTAGCGTATTCCCATGACAGTGGCCCTAGTCCTTGGTGGTGGCGGCGTTCGCGGCGCAGTAGAGGTGGGGATGGTGCGCGCGCTATTCGAGGCCGGTGTGACGCCAGACGTCATCGTGGGGACGTCGATCGGCGCCATCAACGGCGCCGCCGTGGCCGCGAATCCCACGCTGTCCGTGGTTGACACGCTGGAGGCAGCGTGGTCATCTCCCGCGGCCGGCTCCATCTACGGCGAGTCCTGGGTTCGCCAACTGCGCCGTCTCGCCAAGTCGAAGACGCACCTGAATGACCCGGCGCCCTTGCGTGAACTCATCGTCAGCGTCGTTGGCGAGGACGCGCGCTTCGAGGAGCTCAAGGTGCCGCTCGCGGTGTGCGCCGCGAATATCGAGCGCGCCGCCGAGACCTGGTTCGACTCTGGGCGGGTCGTCGAGGCCGTTTTGGCCTCGGCCTCGGTCCCGGCCGCGTTGCCTCCCACCGTGATCGACGGCGAGCACTACATCGACGGCGGCGTCGTGAACTCCATCCCGCTGGGTGAGGCGATCGCCCGGGGCGCCGACGAGGTCTACGTGCTGCAGGTCGGCCGTATCGAGGAGCCGCTAGAGGTTCCACGCAAACCCTCCGACGTCGCAAAGGTCGCCTTCGAGATTTCCCGGCGTCACCGTTTTGCTCGCGAGCTGGCAGGAATCCCCGCGGGTGTCGTGGTGCACGTACTGCCGTACGGAGGCGCGCAGGAGGGCGACCAGAAGCTGGGTGCGTTCAAGCGACTGGATCAGACTCAGCGGCGCATCGAGGCGGGATACAAAGCCTCGGCCGCCTACCTTGCGCAGGCGGGAGTGGGACAGTGACTCGCGACGACGCGCGTCCCGCCCGAACGAACGAGCCCGCAGGGGCTTCGCGAGAAGCGCGGGGCGGTGCCGCAACGCGTCGCACGGCGCGGCGTATCTCGTGGGGAGTTCCCTCGCCGTGGGTGCGGAGGCTAGTCATCGCACCGGTAGTAGTACTCGCCGCCCTGGTGTGGCTGCCCAACGCGTTCTGGCTATTCATCGTGGTCGCGGGGCTGCTAAGCCTGGCGCTACCCGGACGGGCCCGCATCCTGCGGATCCTCTTTATCGCGGGCGTCTACCTGCTGTGGGACGCGCTCGCGCTCGTCTGGATGCTGATCCTATGGATTGCGTCCGGCTTCGGGTGGAAGATGCAGGCCCCCGCCTTCCAACGTGCTCACTACCGGCTCGCCGGACGGATGCTGGGCTCGATCTTCGCCGCAGCCCGCTGGACTCTGCGCTTAAAGATCGAGCCGGAGGACGTGAACCTCGACTCGATCGCCCCGGGGCGCCCCATCATCGTGGTGTCGCGGCACGCGGGCCCCGCGGACTCCTTCATCATCGTCGAGGCGCTGATCAATAAGTACAGCCGCCAGCCCGCGATCGTGCTCAAGGACACCCTGCAGTGGGACCCCGCGGTGGGCACCCTGCTCAACCGAATCCCTACCCGGTTCGTGTCTCCTTATCGTCGCCGCAAGCCCGGCGCCCCGGGAGGGACGGCCGCCGTGGCGAGCCTCGCATCGGCGCTTGGCGTGGACGACGCGCTGCTGATCTTCCCCGAGGGCGCGAACGCCACGCCAAAGCGCCGAGTGAAGCGGATCGCCGCGCTGCGAGCAGCCGGCCACCACGAGCTCGCGGACCGCGCCGAGGCCATGCCGCACGTGATGCCTCCGCACGGTGGCGGGGTCCTGGCGGCGATGGAGGCGTGCCCGGAGGCCGCGGTCGTGGTCGTCGCCCATACCGGGCTGGAGCGGCTGTCGACGGTTCGCGATATCTGGCGTGAGCTGCCCGCGGACAAGACCATCATGCTCAAGGGCTGGCTCGCGGACGCCGACGAGATTCCGCAGAGCCGCGCCGATCGCGAGGACTGGCTGTACTCGTGGTGGGAGCGCATCGACCAATGGATCGATGAGAACCAGCCCGAGTGTGCGGCGGGGTCCTCGCGGGCGACCTGACGTCGACCATCCGCGCCAGGGGATCTCTCTAGTTGCACTCAAGCCGGGAGTCAGACTTCCAGGTGGCCTTATCCGCCCACTGGTCTGCGACCAATCAATGCAGAAGAGCTTGCGCAGTAATGATGAGAACGTCATAAAGCAGAGCGTCATTGATGAGAACGTCGCCGACGGCGGCGATGCTCATTCTTTCGGGTAGCCAGGCCAACTCTGGCCAAGGGCAAGCTCGGCTTAGGCCATCCCGACGACGTAGATGAACTTGTTCGAGTCGAAGGAGATGCTTCCGTCGCTAGCGACATGGTGCTTGATGGCGCTACGAGCCGCCTGTTCGACGGCGTCCAGGCCTGCCAGGCTGATGGCCAGTTGGGCCGGCCCCGCGGCCCTGGTGCTGCGCCAGTACTGGTCCCAGTCGCTGTACTGGAACGGACAGTTGACTTCGCCGGTGGCCGACACAGCCATCCCGACTGAAGTGAAGGCATCCTCGAGCACTCCGGGGGCAGACAGCCGATAGGGGCCTCCGGGCTTGCGTCCGGGAGGTGGTCGAGGCAAGAACCGGCCGATCGCGTCTAGAACGGGCTTGTATGAAATCTGGTCGGGCGTTCCGAATAGGCCGGCGACGACCGCACCCCCCGGCGTGCACACTCTCCTGAGTTCTGTGAGCGCCTTCCCGAGGTCCGCGGCGTACTGCACTGAATTAGCGCCGAAGACAACGTCGAAGTCGCCGTCGGCGAAGGGCAGGTGTTCCATCCCGGCGACCTGGAAGTCGATCCCGGCGAATGTTCGGCTGGCGTAGTCGATTAAGCCCTCAGCGGCGTCAATGCCAATCACCTGGGCTCCAGCTCTGCGGATGAGGTCACTCGAGTGACCGGCACCGCAGCCGACATCGAGGACGCGCATATCTGGGCCAATGCTTGTCGCTTCGATCATCGCGCTAAACAGGGGTGCGTGCTGCAACTCGTGTGCGGCCCAATTGCTTGGTTCGGCGCCCCAGAGTTGTCCTTGGGTCTGCTCTGATCCCATAGTCGTGTCTACCATGGCTATCGGGCTATCGCATGTCTTTGCGCGGGCTGGCGGCCTGGCCCGCTTGAAGAGTGCGCCCAAGACCCTAGGCGGCTCGTCCCGGGCGACCTGACATCGATGATCGGGGCCCGTGACCGCTCCCTGACTGAACCCCGGCGGGGGAGTCAGTCACGGCGCAAGGTGCCTCGCGCGCCCACTGGTCTGCGAGTCACCGGCGCTGGAGGGCCTACGCTGGCCTGATGGCTGACAAGAGTTTGGGTGCATGGGCCATGGTCGCCCTGCAAGGGTTGCTGTTCCTGCTGGTAGTGGTGGCGGCCCTGGTGCCGGCCATCGGCCCGGCCGTGTGGGACTCGCTCGTGCTGAGCATCGTCCTGATCCTGGTGGGCGCAGCAGGCATGTTCTGGTCGGGGCGCGACCTGGGCAGCTCGCTGACCCCTCTACCCGTGCCCAACGGCAAGGGGCTGGCCGCCAAGGGAATCTACAAGTTCGCGCGCCACCCCATGTACACGGCAATCCTGCTGATCTGCCTGGGCGTGGCCGTGGGAGCGGGCAAGATTCAGACCTATGTCGTGGTCCTCGCGCTCGTGGTGTTCTTCGAGGTGAAGACGCGGTACGAAGAGCGCTACCTGCTGAAGACCTACGACGGCTACGCGGAGTATGCCGCGCGTACGGGCAAGTTCCTGCCGGGCATCGGCAAACGCGGATAGCCTGCCACTCGCTATCAGCGCCAGGCACTTTGGGCTATTGACGTGACGAGCGGCACCAGCGGTGCGACTATAGGTGCATGGCGAGCATCGAGCTGTCAGTCGAGGTTGCGCGCCCCTCTGCGGAGTCGGCGGCGCTGCTCGAGGGCGCCGGCTACCAGTTGTTTCGCGGGCCGATCGGCTGGAGGGTGGTCTTCGTGACGTCCCTGATCGGCACCCACTCGCTGCGCTCTCACGCGCACCTGGTCGCGCGCGAACTCATCGTCGACTTTGGCCTCACCGCACTCACCGAACCGCCGACCGTCAGCCTGCACGACCCCGACGGAGACATCGATCTCAAGGTGGCTAGTCTGGTACTCGAAGACGCTCGAAGGGCGTCAGATCCGGACCCGCTGCAGATCCTCTCTCGCAGGGAGCTCAGGCGGGTGCGTCAGTATGGGCCCAAGTGACAGCACGTCACTTGCTGGTAGCGCGTAACTGATTGACAGCGACAAACCGAGTAGCAGCACGTATCCGATGAGCAGTGAGGGCAACGAATCTATGAATCTCGAGAACCACGAGTACTACTACCACCTGGCACTCGCGGAGCACTGGCCGCCGTTGCCAGGGCAGCAGTACGAGAGGTCCAGCGTCGACTCGACGCTCCAGGAGGAGGGATTCATCCACCTGTCACGCGCCAGCCAGGTGCGGCACGTGGCCGAGAAGTTTTATAAGGGTCGCGACGATGTCCTGATGCTCACGATCGACCCCGCTCTGCTCGACTCCCGGGTCGAGTTCGAGACCTCCCCCGAGCATGAGCAGCCGTTTCCGCACCTGTTCGGTCCGCTCCTGCCGCGCGCCGTGATCCACACCGACATCGTGCACTTGGACGAGGATGGCGCCCTGCAGCTCGACCAGCTCCTCCCCATCTAACGCCCCTCACCAAAGGACTTAGCCCACATGACCGAACTTCACGCAGTAGTGACCGGAGCGTCCTCCGGCATTGGCGCCGCGACCGTCCGCCGCCTAGTTGCCGAGGGCTGGGATGTGACCGCCGTCGCGCGCCGCGCCGACCGGCTCGCGGACCTCGCGAAGGAGGTGGGGTGCGCGACCTTCACCGCGGACATCACCTCGGACCAGGACGTCGCCGCGCTCGCGGCCGAACTCAAACTGCGCGGACCCGTGCACGCGCTGGTCAACAACGCGGGCGGCGCGGTCGGGGTAGACACCATCGCCTTGTCCGCCCTCGACGAGTGGACCCAGCAGTACGCCGTCAACGTGGTCGGCACCGTGCGTGTCACGCAAGCGTTGCTCCCGGCGCTGGAGGCGTCGGGGCGCGGAGACGTGGTGATTGTGACCTCGACTGCCGGGCACGAGCCCTACGAGAACGGCGCGGGCTACGTCGCGGCCAAGTCCGCAGAGGTGGCCATGGCTCGTACCCTGCGTCTCGAGCTCACGGGAACCGGTGTGCGCGTGATCGAGATCGCTCCCGGGATGGTGCACACCGAGGAGTTCTCACTCAACCGTTTTGGTGGGGATCAGGCCAAGGCCGACGCCGTCTACCAGGGCATAGAGCCGCTGCACGCCGATGACATCGCGGACGCCATCGCCTGGACTCTGACTCGTCCTCATCACGTCAACATCGACCAGATGGTGGTGCGTCCACGCGAACAGGGCGGCGCGACCAAGCTGGTGCGGCGGTAAATCGAGGCGCTACGACAGGCCGAGTCGGTAGACGTGGTCGTCCGAGTCGCTGGGGTCGCCGCGCCCGTCAGTGTTGCTGGTAAGGACGCGCAGCGAGCCCTCCAGCCCCACCGCGACGTCGCGGATGCGGCCCAGGTCTAGTTCCAGCGGCGCGGGGGCCCCGGTGCCGGTCTGCGTCAAGGGGACGCGCCAGATCTCCTCGCCGCGCAGCGCCGCGATGTAGATCGCGTCCGCGGTGATGGCCATCCCCGACGGCGAGGCGTCCGCGACGGGCCACTGCGCGACCGGGTAGGTCAGGCCGTCGACGGTCTCGCCAAGCGCGGTGCCGTCCGGGGACCCCTCGAGTCCCTCGACAGCGGGCCAGCCGTAGTTGGCGCCGGGCACAATCAGGTTGAGCTCGTCCTGCAGATCCTGCCCGAACTCGGTGGCGTACATCCGCCCGTCGGCCGCCCAGCCAAGTCCCTGTACGTTGCGATGGCCCATGGACCACACCAGCGTGCCGAAGGGGTTGTCGGGGGCGGCGGTGCCGTCCGCCTCGCCGCCGTCGGCGACCACCCGCAGAATCTTCCCGGCGAGTGAGTGCTCGTCCTGCGCGAGCTGCCCGTCGCCCGCGTCGCCCGTGGCGATGTAAAGGTAGCCGTCGGGGCCAAAGGCGATGCGGCCCCCGTTGTGGTTGGTGGCGTGAGGTATGCCCGACACAATCTCGACGGGCGAGGACAGCAATTCGCCGGTGAGCGTCATCCTCACCACCGAGTTGGATTCGCTACGCGACACGTAGGCGTAGATGACTCCGGGGTCGGCGGGGCTGATCGCTAGCCCCAGCAGGCCGCCCTCGCCGTCGCCGTCAACGGTGCTGCGCAGCGCCTCGGCTCCGGGTCCGTTGAGTGTGGTCGCGAACCCCGCGCGAAGGCGCTTGATGGTGCCGGTTTCGCTCTCCGAGACCAGCATCGAACCGTCGAGCATGGGCTCGATGTCCCACGGTGCGGCCAGGCCACTCGCGATCTCGTCCTGAGAGACGACCGTTGCGGTGGGGGCGCCATCGATGACGATAGTGGGAACGGGGACCGGCTCGGCGGCGCCCGATGCGGTGATGCTGGGTTGCGCGGTGGTGCTCGGCTGCGAAGGGGAGGCGGTGGACGACGCGTCATCCCCGTCCGTTGAGCAGCCGGTCAGTCCCAGCGCGGCGGCAAGAATGGCTGCGGCGCACGCTCGCTTGCTGAAAGTCATTGTCAGTTCAGGTTACGTACTTTTGTCCGCCAGGACAAAGTTGCGAAACGATGCGAGATGTGCGTGATTCGTCAGTCTCAAATGGGAAGTTTGTCGCTTTGTGGGGTTACACCTAGTGCGCTTGTGACATCGGGCGTAGGTTGAGAGGAGTTAGTTGTTTAAAGCGTCATAAATCGATGTTTGGGTGAGGAGAACGCCATGTCAGGCATCACGCCGGATTCCAATGCAAACGTAGGGCGCAACACCGGCGACCCGAGCGGTATGCAGCATCCCAACGAAGATGGCGGCGCTCTGGGGCCCTCGAGCAGCCAGGATCCCAGCGGCAAGGGTCGAGTGATCGCGTTCTGGGTAGTCATCGCGGTCCTTATCCTCGGCGGCATCGTGTGGTGGCTGGTCTCGTCAAGCGACGGCGCCAGCCCCGCGGGCATCCCCGCGCCTCCCAGCGCGGCGGCAAGCATCGACCCGAGCGCCGCGCCGTAGGTAAGTAACCGCTCCTCGGAGGCACCGCCGCGGGTCGCGTTGTCGACGCGACGGTCACTCACCGCGGGACACGGGTAGCTCTCGCCTGCGCAACACGGAGATGAATCGCCTGTGCAGCGTCTCCTGCGGGCCGTCACCACCCGCAAGGTGCGCCTAGTTGATGTCCTTGTCGCTGACCTCGATGATCGCCAGCCAGTTGCCGGCGGGGTCCCTGAACCAGGCGATACTCGGCATGCCGAGTCCCTTGCCATGCGAGATGCCGTCGGTGGTCGCGTCCATCACGTCCTCGAGCTTGACGCCCGCCGCGCGGAGCTTGGCGGCGGCCTCGTCGATGTCCTCCACCATGATGTTGAGCACGGTGTGACTGGCGGGAGTGTGGCCCTCCTTGCCGTAGATCATCACGTGGGTGCCGTTGGGGAAGCTGATGTTGAGGTTGTCGCCCACCGGGTGCACCTGCAGACCGAGCGTCTCCTTATAGAACTCCCACGTGGCGGGAAGGTTGTCAGTCGAGAAACTCGCGAAAGCCGAATTGGAGCCGAACATGACGCACCGTCCCTTTGATTAGCGGCACCGCACCTCGGCGCCTCTCACCATTCTGCGTCGGAATCGTTTCGCTGTCTGGTTGAGTCGGTGCGAGACCCGGGGGAGCCAGGGCCGCCCTTGGGACTAGCGCCGCCCTTGGGGCCGGCATCGTTCTTGGAACCAGGGGATCCCTTAACGCCAGCGGAACCCCTAGATCCAGCGGAACCCTTAGAGCTGGGAGAGCCCGGGCCGCCCTTGGGACCGACAGCACCCGGGGCACCAGAACGTGGCTTGCGCTTGACGGCGCGGGCGGCTCCGGCGGCGCTGGCTCCGGCCCGCTTGGCCACGTCGCGGCTAGCAAGCTTGACGCTGCGGGCCTTCCACTTGGGGCGGTCCACCTTCGCGCGAGAGCGCTTGCTCCACTCGCCGCGCCGGGCCCGCAGCGCCTCGCGCTCCTGCTTGGCCATCCGGATGCGTCGCGGCACGTGGAGTCGGCGTCGCATGGTCTTGTCTGCCCCGAGGGTGACGACCGCCGCGCAAAAGGTGAGGCCAAGGGACACGACCGGAAGCCAGGCGATGCCCCATAGCGCCACGATTCCCGCGCCCATCATCGGGCCCGCGGCCGCGCCCGCGTTCATGGTCATCGTGTAGGTACCCGCGCCAGTCTCGATGCGCCACGGCGTGTGGCGCATCGCCCAGTTCAGCATCGATGCCAGCAGGATCGCCCAGCCGGCGGAGATCGCGACCTGGGCGGCGATGGCGCTCCACTGCTGCGCGATCGCGAGCAGCACCCACCCGAGCATGAGAACCAGGATCCCGACCGCCACCGTTCGCACCGCGCGGCGCGCCAGGAACGGGGAGACCGCCAGCGTCGCGCCCACCGCGAGCACGCCGCCGAGCGCGAACATCAGCGGCACGGACTCGGAGGTGACGCGAGCCTCGCCCGTGTAGAAGGGGACGATGTAGGTCCAGGTGCCGCTCACGGCAGTGGAGGCCAGGAAAGCGACCACCAAAACGCGGATGAACGCACTCTTCGAGGGCAGGTCGCCTCGCGTGATGGTAGCCGTGGGGGTCGACTCGTCATCGTCGTCGCCATCGGCGGAGGACGCGACCCTGGTGCTTCCCGGCAGCGTCAGGCTCATCGCGATGGCCAGGAGCAGGCCGATCACCGCGAGGGCCCAGAACGGCGCCTGCCAGCCGATGTTCTTGCCGGCGATGGTGACCAGCGGCGTCCCGATCACGCCGGACGCCGCGGCGCCCACCATGATGCGCGTCACTGTGCGGCCGCGCAGGTGAGGGGCGAACAGCCGGGTGGCCGTGGGGGCCACGATCGCCCAGAACAGCGCGTGTGCCGCGCCGGAGATGACGCGGCCACCTGCGAGCTGTGCGACTGAGCCCGCGGTCGCCGCTACGACCACTCCCGTGGTCCACACGCCGAGGGTCGCGGACATCGTGACGCGCCTGCTGAGGCGCTTGGTCGCGAAGGTGAGGGGGAGCGTCACTGCCACGATGGTCAGCGCGAAGGCGGTGACCAGTAGGCCGATGGTCGCGACGGGGACGCCCAGGCCGGTCGCGATCTGAGGGCTGAGGGCCACGACCGCGGCTTCGTTCGCACCCATAGCGAACGCGCCGATCGCCAGCGCCGTGAGCGCTAGCTTGGCCCGCAGGGGGGTGATCGTGAGCGACTCGAGCGAGCGTTCGGTATTCGCGGCATCGTCGAGGATCAGGGTCTCGGTGGTGCCCACGAGGGGGATCGACATCGTGGTGGGTGCCGTGCCAAATCCCTGGTCCTGGGTCGACTCGACGCCGAACGCCTCCGCGAGCGCGTCGTACTCGGGTTCGTCGTCGAATTCCGAGTCGTCGGGGAGGCCGAGAATCGGCAGTTCAAGCGTCTGTGTAATCGGTGACACGGCGGTGATCCAAAGAACTCATGTAGCGGGGGATATGTGTCGCGCGCCGATGGTTGCGGCGCGCGATGCGTGGGGCGGCGCCGCCCTCGGGGATCACCTAATGATCCCACCGAGTACTCAACTACGCGCGACCAGAAAACGTTCCACAAAATGCCCCGTTTTGGTGGGTGTTTCCCGGCGTCAAACAGATGCCTGGCAGACGCCTGGCCGGTGCCTGGTCGACGACTCGCGGATACCCCTTGGTGGGCGGTGCTTGCGTGCGATCTGACTGACGGGGATACACTTGGCGCACCAGCGTCGACCCGGCCATCACCGGTGAGCTTCCGGAAGAACAGCATCGTTTGCGCGATTCTCAGTAGAGCCGGACGGGCAGCCCGTCATAGCGAGAGCAAAGTGGTGCGGCGCCGATGCGTCGGGCAAGCGAGGTGGTACCGCGCGGCCGGGTAACCGGCAGGCGTCCTCGTGGCATAGGGAAACTGTCCGTCAACCGGACCCTCCCGTGCAGAGTTTGACTAGGTTCCACCAGCTATTGCCCGTTGCTCCCAGGCCTCGTGACCCGAGGCCGCGTCACCAAAGGACCGCCGCCGTGACCCACGACGCTCGCTACCCGTTGCACCGCCTTCCCGTCGACGGCGCCGCCGCCCAGATCAGCCCCTCGCCGAGTTTCCCCGCGCTCGAGGAGGAAGTTCTCGCGTACTGGAAGAGCGACGACACGTTCCAGGCGTCGATCGACAACCGGCCGGTGACCTCGGAGGGTGGAGACGAGGGCGACAACGAGTTCGTGTTCTACGACGGCCCGCCGTTCGCCAACGGCCTGCCGCACTACGGGCACCTGCTGACGGGTTACGCCAAGGACGTGGTGCCCCGCTTCGAGACGATGCGCGGCAAGCGCGTCGAGCGCCGGTTCGGCTGGGACACGCACGGGCTGCCCGCGGAGCTCGAGGCCGAGCGGATCCTCGGCATCACCGACAAGAGCCAGATCGAGGAGATGGGAATCGCCGCGTTCAACAAGGCGTGCCGCGACTCCGTGCTGAAGTACACCGACGAGTGGGAGACGTACGTCACCCGCCAGGCGCGCTGGGTGGACTTCGAGAACGACTACAAGACGCTCGACGTGACGTACATGGAGTCCGTGATCTGGGCGTTCAAGTCCCTGCACGACAAGGGCCTGGCGTACGAGGGACACCGCGTGCTGCCGTACTGCTGGCGCGACGAGACCCCGCTGTCCAACCACGAGCTCAAGATGGACGACGACGTCTATCAGATGCGCCAGGACCCCGCGCTGACGGTGCTGCTGCCGCTGCTCGATGACCAGGGCGACCGCGCCGTGGTGGACGGGCTCCAGGAGTCGCTCATCGTCTGGACCACCACGCCGTGGACCCTGCCGTCCAACCTCGCCGCAGCGGTGGGCCCCGAGGTCGAGTACTCGGTGATCGAACCCGGCGCCGACTCCGACTTCTCCGGCCAGCGCGTGATCATGGCTACGGCCCGCATCGGCGCCTATGCCCGCGAGCTGGGCGAGTTGGCAGCGGAGGGCGAGGAGGCATCGGCCGAAAACGCCGTAGTGGTGCGCACTGTCCTTGGACGCGAGCTGGCCGGCAAGCGCTACCTGCCCCCGTTCGGCGAGTTCCGGGGCCGCGACAACGCGCACCAGGTGCTCACCGCGGACTTCGTGACCACCGAGGACGGCACCGGAATCGTCCACCTCGCCCCCGCCTTCGGTGAGGACGACATGACGGTCTGTCTCGCGGCGGGCATCGAGCCGGTCATCCCGATCGACTCGCGCGGCCGCTTCACCTCCGACGTGCCGCCCTACAAGGGCCAGCAGGTCTTCGAGGCGAACACGCAGATCATCACGGACCTGAAGGCCGGCGGCGTGGTGCTGCGTCACGAGACCTACGACCACAGCTACCCGCACTGCTGGCGCTGCCGCAACCCCCTGATCTACCGCGCGATCGGCAGCTGGTTTGTGCGCGTCACCGAGTACCGCGACCGGATGGTCGAGCTGAACGAGGAAATCACGTGGGTGCCCGAGCACATCAAGGAGGGCCAGTTCGGTAACTGGATCTCGAACGCGCGCGACTGGTCCATCAGCCGCAACCGCTACTTCGGCACGCCCATCCCCGTATGGGAGAGCGACAACCCGGACTTCCCGCGCACCGACGTGTACGGCTCGCTCGAGGAGATCAAGCGCGACTTTGGCCGCCTACCCCTCAACGAGGAAGGCGAGCCCGACCTGCACCGCCCGTACATCGACGACCTCACGCGCCCCAACCCGGACGACCCCAGCGGCGACTCCACCATGCGCCGCATCACCGACGTGTTCGACGTGTGGTTCGACTCGGGCTCCATGCCCTTCGCCCAGGTTCACTACCCGTTCGAGAACCGCGAGTGGTTCGAGAGCCACAACCCCGCGGACTTCATCGTGGAGTACATCGGCCAGACCCGCGGCTGGTTCTACGTCATGCACGCCCTGTCCACCGGGCTGTTCGACCGCCCGGCGTTCACCACCTGCATCAGCCACGGCATCGTGCTGGGCTCGGACGGTCGCAAGATGTCCAAGTCGCTGCAGAATTATCCGGACGTGGCAGATGTGTTCGACCGCGACGGCTCCGACGCCATGCGCTGGTTCCTGATGTCCAGCCCCATCCTGCGCGGCGGCAACCTGACGGTCACCGAGGAGGGCATCCGCGAGGGCGTCCGCCAGGTGATGCTGCCCATGTGGAGCACGTACTACTTCTTCACGATGTACGCGGGCGCCTCTCACGGCGGGGCCGGCTACGTAGCCAAGGCGGTAGCGGACGATGCGGTGGCGGGCTTGCCCGTCATGGATCGGTACGTGCTGGCAAAGGCGGCCGAGCTGGTGACCGACGTGACGGCGCAAATGGAGGAGTTCGACATCCCGGGCGCCTCCGAGTCGATCCGCGTCTTCTTCGACCTGCTCACCAACTGGTACGTCCGCACGCAGCGCGACCGTTTCTGGGGCGAGGAGACCGACGCCTTCGACACTCTCTACACGGTGCTCGAGACCGTGATGCGTCTTGCCGCGCCGCTGCTCCCGCTGCTGACCGAGGAGATCTGGCGCGGGCTGACCGGCGGACGCTCCGTCCACCTGACGGACTTCCCGACGGCGAACGCGGCCTGGGCTGACGCATCGGCCGTGGGCGCGACGTCGCTCAAGGACACGATGGATCAGGTGCGCGAGGTAGTTTCGACCGCTCACGCGCTGCGCAAGAAGGAGCAGATCCGCGTGCGCCAGCCGCTCGCGCTGCTCGAGGTCGCGGTGGCGGACACCGACGCGATGGCTCCCTACAGCGAGCTGGTCGCGTCCGAGCTGAACGTGAAGTCCGTCGCGTGGGTGACGGTCGACCAGTTCACCGCCGCCCACCCCGTGGAGCAGCGCCTCAACGTGAATGCGCGCGCGGCCGGGCCGCGCATCGGCAAGTCGGTGCAGGCCGCTATCAAGGGCTCCAAGTCTGGCGACTGGTCGGTGACCGATGGGGTACTCACGTCCGGAGGGATCGCGCTCGAGCCGGGCGAATACGACCTCGTCACGGTGATCGGCGGCGCGGACGATGCGCAGGCCGGGGGGGCTTCTTCCGCCGCGGCCGTCCTGGCTTCCGGAGGCTTTGTGCTGCTCGACACGGCGCTCACGCCCGAGCTCGAGGCGGAGGGCTACGCGCGTGACGTGGTGCGCGCGGTGCAGGACGAGCGCAAGAATGCCGGACTGAACGTGTCGGACCGCATCCACCTGACGCTCACGGTGCCGGTTGACAAGGTGCCGGCGGCGGAGACGTGGCGCCACCTCATCGCGGCGGAGACGCTCGCGCAGGACCCCGTGACGGGGGACTCGCGCATCGACGTCATCGCCGGCGCGGAGCTAACCATCACCGTCGCCAAGCACGAGTCGAACTAGGCGGGGCAGAGCATGGCCAGCGAGACTCCAGACCCGGGTCGGTACGCGACCGTCGAGTCAGTGGTGGGCAATACGCCGCTGGTGCGCCTGCAGCGGCTCGCGTCCGGAGACGGGGGATCGCTGGTGCTCGCCAAGCTGGAGGGCAACAACCCCGCGGGCTCGGTGAAGGACCGCCCCGCTTTCGCGATGATCGCTGCGGCCGAGGCCAGCGGAGCCCTGCTTCCGGGGGCCACGCTCGTCGAGGCCACCAGCGGCAACACGGGCATCGCGCTCGCGGCCGCCGCGGCCGTCAAGGGATATCGCATGATCCTGGTGATGCCGGCGGGCTCGTCGCGCGAGAGGTTCTCCACGATGCGGGCCTACGGCGCGGAAATCGTGGAGACGGAGCAGGAGCTCGGCATCGAGCATGCCAGGGACGTCGCGGAGGCGATCGCGACGGAGCGCTCGGCCCTACGACTCGACCAGTTCGCGAATCCCGCAAACCCGGCGGCCCACGAGGCCACCACCGGACCCGAGCTGTGGGAGCAAACCGGCGGGACGCTCACCCACGTGGTGTCCTCGATGGGGACCACGGGCACCATCACGGGCCTGTCCCGGTCGCTGAAGCGGCTCTCGACGGCGGTGCAAGTCATTGGGGTTCAGCCCGCGCCCGGCTCGCAGATCGCTGGAATACGCGCGTGGTCGCCCGGCTACCTGCCCGCCATCTACGACCCGACGCACATCGACGAGATCCGCGAAGTCACGCGCGAGCGGGCCATCGCCACCACCCGTGAGCTCGCGCGTCTCGAGGGGCTGCTCCTGGGGGTGAGCTCGGGCGGCGCGGCCGCCATCGCGCTCGACATCGCCCGCGAGAACGCCGGGGCGACCGTGGCCTTCATCGCGTGCGACCGCGGGGATCGCTACCTGTCTACGGGAATGTTCGACGACGACGAGCCCGCAGAGTCGCGCTGACCGGCAAGTCGAGGTGACCGAGTTAGGCCACGCCCTCCACGAACTCTCGGATGATGTCGGTGAGCTCGGGGGAGTCCACCAGCAGGCCGTCGTGGCCGATGGCCGACGGCATGAGGGTGACGCCGTTGGCTCCGGGAAGGGCGTCGGCGAGCAGTTGCGCGTCGCTGACGGGGTAGAGGCGGTCCGTGTCGACGCTCATCACCATGGCAGGCACGGTGACGCGGGACAGTGCCTCGTGGACGCCGCCCCGACCTCGGCCCACGTCGTGCGAACACATCGCCTCGACCAGTCGGATGTAGGTATTCGCGTCAAAGCGGCGCGCGAGCTTGTCTGCGTGGTGCCTGAGGTACGACTCGACCGCGTACTGGCCGCGGCCGCCCAACGGATTGACGTCGCCCTGCACCTCGCGCCCAAACCGGCCGGTCAACTCCGACCCGGACCGGTACGTGGTGTGGGCGATCATGCGCGCAATCCCCATCCCCACGTGGGGACCCGCGCCATCTGGGGCGCCGTAGAAGTCGCCGCCGGCGAAGGCGGGGTCCGCGCGGATCGCGGCGAGCTGGGCGGTGTTCCAGGCCAGCTGATCCGCCGTGGTGGCCGCGCACGTGCCCAACAGGCCCAGAGACTTGACCAGTTCGGGTGCCATCACCGCTATCTCGATGGCGCGCATGCCGCCCATGGACGGGCCGATGATCATCCGCCACGAGGGCACGCCGAGGTGACGGGTGAGCGCGATCTCCGCGCGGACCATGTCGCGAATGGTGACGTAGGGAAAGCGTGAGCCCCAGGGGGCGCCGTCGTCCGGGTGCGGCGAGGCGGGCCCGGTGGATCCCTGGCAGCCGCCGACGACGTTGGCCGAGACCACGAAGTACTTGTCGGTGTCGACGGGCTTGCCGGGGCCGACCAATGCGGGCCACCAGCCGCCGGTCCGGTGGCCGGACTCGGCGGGTCCGGTGGCGTGCGAATCGCCGGTGAGGGCGTGGGCGATGTACACGGCGTTGTCTCGCGCCGCGTTCAGCTGCCCCCACGTCTCGTAGGCGATTCGCACGCCCGGCAGCACTCCCAGCGGGTCGATGTCGAGTTCGAGGTCGCCCAGCTCGAAGAACTGGCGGCGACCCGCGGGGTCACCCTCGCGCCACGCGCCCGAAGCCGGGATGGGGGAGTTGTCCCGCATGTCCGCGGCGGACTGGTGGTCGTCGATCTCGATCTCGTCATCGTCCATGGTGAATCCCGCCTTACAGCGCTGCGAAGCCCTTCTCTAGGTCCTCAAGGATGTCGTCGATGTGCTCGATGCCCACCGACAGGCGCACCTGGCCGGGCGTGACGCCGGCCTGTGCCTGCTCCTCGACCGTCAGCTGGCTGTGAGTGGTGGATGCCGGGTGAGTCACGAGCGAACGCACGTCTCCCAGGTTCGCCACGAGCGAGTGCAGCTCGAGCGCGTCGATGAACGTGCGCGCCACATCGGCGCCACCGTCGACCTCGAAGGAGATGACGGCGCCCGCGCCCTTGGGTGCGTACTTGTCGGCCTTGGCCTTCCACGGCGAACCCTCGAGAGAGGCCCACACCACTCGCGTGACCTCGGGGCGTGCCTCGAGCCAGTGCGCGACCTTGTGGGTGTTCTCGATGTGGCGCTCAAGGCGCAGCGACAGGGTCTCGAGGCCCTGCGCGATGAGGAAGGCGTTGAACGGCGAGATGGCCGCGCCAACGTCGCGCAGCAGCTGCACGCGAGCCTTGAGGATGAAGCTGAGGTTGACCCCAAACAGGCCGTCCTTGCCCAGGTCCTTGGCGTACGTGAGGCCGTGATAGCTGGCGTCGGGGGTGTTGAAGCCGGGGAAGCGGTCCTTGTCCACGCCAAAGTCGAACGTGCCGGCGTCGACGATCACGCCGCCGATAGCGGTGCCGTGCCCGCCGAGGTACTTGGTCGCCGAGTGCACGACGATGTCCGCGCCCCACTTGATGGGCTGGATCAGGTACGGCGTCGCCACCGTGTTGTCCACGATGAGGGGAACGCCCGCGTCGTGGGCGGTGTTTGCGACGCCCTCGATGTCGAGCACGTCGCCCTTGGGGTTGGGGATGGTCTCCGCGAAGAACGCCTTGGTGTTGGGCTTGACCGCGGCCTTCCAGGAATCGAGGCTGTCAGGGTCCTCGACGAACGTGACCTCGACGCCGAACTTGGGAAGCGTGTAGTGGAACAGGTTGTAGGTTCCGCCGTACAGCGACGGCGAGGCGACGATGTGGTCGCCGGCTTCCGCGATGTTCAGGATGGCGAACGTCTCCGCGGCCTGGCCCGATGCGACCAGCAGGGCGCCGACGCCGCCCTCGAGGGCGGCGATGCGGGTCTCAACAGCCTCCTGGGTGGGGTTGCCGATGCGGGTGTAGATGGGGCCCATCTCGGCCAGGGCGAAGCGCTTCGCGGCCTGCTCGGTGTTCTCGAAGGCGTAGGCAGTGGTCTGGTAGATGGGCAGCGCACGGGCACCGGTGGCGGTGTCGGGAGCTTGGCCCGCGTGGATCTGGAGAGTCTCGAAGCGGTGGTTTTCTGACACGGTTTTATCCTTCTATGGGGGAGTAATCGGGGTGGACCCCTGCCACAGATACGTGTGTCAGCGCGCTGACGAACGCGACCCATGGCAGGGTCTGCGTATGCACGCGGTGAGTGAGCCCGGAGGCGAGAGCCAGCTCTGATGGCTAGGCGCCGCTACGGGCGCACGCCAAACGTGCGCTTGTTAGCGACACATTCGACAGGACAACATGGCTCAAACATAGGGCATTGTCTGGGATATGCCAATCCCGCCCTTGCGTGGGTGCGCGATGCTCCTTCGCCGTGGTCGCGGATTAGTTCGACGGCCGCCGTGATCGGTCCGGCTGAGGTGCCGACGGGCAGGCCCGACTACCAGGTCGCGACGGCCCTGACCGGGGACGTCGCGAGGCCCACGAAGTTGAGCGGCGTCGCCGTGAAGAGGAATCCGGACTCAGATAGCGCCTCGAGCCCGCGCAGGTGCTCGACGATGGGAACCCCCGCGGCGAGCAGCGTGGTGTGAGCCGGACGCTCGTCTCCCGCCGTCGAGTCGATGTTGACCGAGTCGATGCCGACGATCGCGGCCCCGCCGTCCACCAGGGCTCGCGCGGCGGCCTCGGTTAGGTGCGGGTGTCCGCCCAGGTACTCGTCCGTGCCGAAGCGCGCGTCCCAGCCGGTGCGCAGCAGCACGGCTTTGCCGCGCACGTCTAGGTGCGCGACGGCATCGGCGTCGATGGCGCTGCCCGCAGAGAAGGGAGCGTCGATCACAATGCCGGGCACGTTGACCAGTCGCTCGAGGGGGAGCGACGCGATGTCCGCGCCGTCCGCGAAGCGGTGCAGCGGCGCGTCGAGGTAGGTGCCGGTGCCGCCGATCATGTCCAGGTGGGAGAACGCGAAGGTTGTGCCCTCGGCGTAGAGGTCGCGAGTGTCGGCGTGCGTCTTCCAGAAGCCGATGCGTGGGGCCGGCTGCCCCGGGGTGGTGACGGTGCCATCGGCGATGCGGTAGCTGAGGTCTGCGATGGGCATGAGCATGAGCGTACCGGGAGCAACTCCCCGCAGCTGGTGCGCGGGCGCCGCGTGACGGTACGGGTGGGCGCGTCGTCGTCGCCCGGGCACGGCGAACGCACGGGAGCCGTAGGACGGGCGGCCGGTAGGTAGGGTGCGAGCATGACCGCCCCCTCGCGCAAGACCAACGCCGCCCCGAAAGTCTCCTGGGCTGCCTACCGGGAATCGATCGGAGACAGGTCGCCGCTGTTCGCTGAGGTGGCGCGGTCGTGGGCGCCCAAGCGTGCGTTGTATGCCGGCAGCTACGTCGACCTGGCGCCCGCGACGGCACTTCCGGCGGTGACTTTCCTGGACGTGGACCGCCGCGCGGCGCGCTATTTTGCCGACGGCGCCCTGGTGGCGGCGGAGCTCGAGGGGAGATCGGCGCCCGGGGTCGCGCCCCAGGTGGACTTCGTCCACGGCGACTACACGGCGGATCTCCCGCTTCCTCAGGCCGGATTCGACCTGCTGATCTCGCTGTACGCGGGCCCGGTGTGGGACCACTGCAGCCGGTACCTCGCGCCGGGCGGCCTGCTGCTGTCCAACTCGAGTCACGGCGACGCCAGCATCGCGGCTCTCGACCCGAGCCTGACGCTCGTGGCGGTCGCGAAGCATCGGGACGGAAAATGGAGCCTCACCGAGGCGGGGCTCGACGAGTACCTTGTGCCCAAGAAGCCGGAGCTAGCCGACGCGGACCAAATCCGCGCCTCGGGGCGTGGAATCCAGTACACCAAGCCGGCGTTCGCCTACCTGTTTCAGCTGACCTAGCGGGTGGAGGGGCCGGCGCGACGGTGCCCCGGCGCCCGAGCCGCCCACGTTCGCGTTTAGCGGGACTCGGAGTGGCCGCGGGGGCCGCCGTGGGAGACTTGACCTCATGACCGATCCCAATGCCGATCTGGCCCTTGGCGGACTCAGCCTCGACGAGGCCGAACGCGAAATTTACGGCCACATTCTTTCCCGCAACCCGGAGCACGACTTCGAGCCGAGCCTGGACCGCGTCCGCGCGGCGATGGAGCTGCTGGGGGACCCCCAGCACGCCTATAAGGTGGTGCACCTGACCGGCACCAACGGCAAGACGTCCACCGCCCGCATGATCGAGTCGGTGGTGCGCGAGCACGGCCTGCGCACTGGACTCTTCACGTCCCCGCACCTCAGCAGCGTGCGCGAGCGGATCCAGATCGACGGCGAGCCCATCGCCCAGGACGAGTTTGTGCGGCTGTGGCACGAGGTCGCGCCGATCATCCACCTGGTGGACGCGCGCTCGGCGGAGACGGGCGGCCCACGCCTGAGCTTCTTCGAGGTGCTGACGGTGCTCGCGTATGCGGCGTTCGCTGATGCGCCGGTAGACGTCGCCGTGATCGAGGTTGGCATGGGCGGCGTCTGGGACGCGACCAACGTGGCCGACGGCGTGGTGAGTGTCATCTCTCCCATCTCGATGGACCACCAGCAGTGGTTGGGGAACGACCTGGCGAGCATCGCCGCCGAGAAGTCGGGAATCATCAAGGCCGGCGCGACCGCCGTCCTCTCCGCGCAGTCGGAGTCCGTGATGCCCGTGCTGACCGCGGCCGCCGCCGAGCGCGACGCCCGCGCACTGTGGGAGGGCGAGGACATGGAGGTCGTCGACCGCCAGCCGGGAGTAGGCGGGCAGTTGGTGACCCTGCGCACTCCCGCGGCTCGCTATGAGGAACTCTTTGTGCCGCTCTACGGCGATTACCAGGCACACAACGCCCTCCTAGCGGTAGTGGCCGTGGAGGCACTATTCGCCGACGGCGGCGAGCTGAGCGCGCTCAACGGCGAAATGCTCGAGGCCGGATTCGGTGCCGTGACCTCTCCGGGCCGGCTCGAAGCCGTGCGCACGTCGCCCATGATCCTGGTGGACGCGGCGCACAACCCGGCCGGCATCGACGCGCTCGTCGGCGCGATCGAGGAATCCTTTGCCTTCGAGGCGCTCGTAGGCGTGGTGGGGATCCTGGCGGACAAGGACGCCGAGGGCATCCTCGCCGGGCTCGAGCCGCTGCTGGACGAGGTGGTCATCACGGCCTCCGCGTCCGCGCGGTCTATCCCGGTCGAGGAACTTGCCGCGATCGCGGTGGGCCAGTTTGGCGAGGACCGTGTCCGCACCTCAACCTCCCTGCCCGATGCCCTGGATCAGGCCGTGCAACTGGCCGAGGCCGAACACGACATGGGCGCCGGCGTGCTGGTGGTGGGATCCGTGACGGTGATCGCCGAGGCGCGAGTTCTACTGGGCGCTGACAAGCGCAAGGGAACGGGGAAGGCCCGATGACAGCATCGACCGCGGGGGCGCCAGAAGGCGCTCCCAAGCCGGACGCATCCGCCAAGCCGGCCGGCGCATCGGCCGCGGGGACGCCGGAAGGCGCTCCCAAGCCGCAACGTTCCGCGACGCTGACCTTTGCGCAGGCGGTACTGGGCCTGCAGGCGCTGGCGGCGCTCTTCGCCACCCTGGTGACCTGGGGCCTGTCGCGCACCACCGAGGTGTCGCTGTCCACGGGATGGATCTGGGGCGGGGGCGTCCTGCTGATGGTCGCGCTGTTCTACATCGCGGGCAAGCAGAAGCTGCGCTGGGGCAGGATCGCCGGCTGGGTCTTGCAGATTCCGATGATTGTCGCGGGGCTGATCGTGCCCGCCATCGCGGTGATCGGCGTGATGTTCCTGGTGCTGTGGATCATGGGTCTGCGGCTGGGCGGGCGCATCGACCGCGAGCGCGCCGAGCGGCTGGAGGCCGAGGCAGAGGTTACAGACGAGCGCTAGCAGTAGGGTTTCATTGCGCCAGGCAGTGGCGCGACACACGATGGCGAGCGGCCCGATTGTTGGCGTCGCCGCGACGGAGGAGTGACGATGAGCGCGTTCATGTGGAAAATGGCGGGCGCCCTGGTGGCGGGACTCATCGGGCTGGGCATGCTGTTCTGGGCGTTGGAGAGCACGTCCCTTATCGCGCTCGCGGACGGCGGCAACGCCGAGACGTCGCGCGCGCCCTTCTCCGTGTACGTGGTGCTCTTCCTAGGACTGCTGCTCGTCATCTTCGCACTGCTCTTCGCCGTTGTTCGCTGGTCACGCTTCCTGGGGGAATCCCCCGAGACGGGGCAGCTCCCGCTGTGGCTCGCCTTCACGATAGTGGCGGTCGCCGGTGCAGCCTTGGTCGTGGGAACGGCGACGCACGCGGCATGGCTGCAGGAGCAGGACCCGGTGCCCATGGTGGTCAACGAGGGCTTCGTCCTCTTCCAGGTCCTCATGACCGCGCTGGTCCTGATCCCGCTGGTGCTCGTGGGCGTGCGCTGGGCGCCCGGCTACCAGCGCCGCGCCAGCATCGCCTAGCGCCTAGCGCCTAGGCCGTCGCGCAGCATCAAAGTCGCGAGCAGAAAGAGCCGTCAGCCTAGACGGTAATGACAGACGTCACCGGGTAGGCGGCGAGGACTTCGCGGCCCGGAAGCGCCTCGATCTCAATCAGGAAGCTGAATTGGACCGACGCCGCACCCGCGGTGGTGAGCATCTGCGCGACGGCCCGCGCTGTGCCGCCCGTCGCCAGGACGTCGTCGATGACCAGCACGTGCTTGCCCTCAATGCCCGCGGGGTTCAGGACGAGCTCGCTCGCGCCGTATTCGATGGTGGCATCGGCCTCAAGCAGCTCGCCGGGCATCTTGCCCTTCTTGCGCACCATGGTCATGCCGACGCCAAGATCCTGCGCGACTACCGGCGCGAAGATGAAGCCGCGCGCGTCGACCCCGGCGACGATGTCGACGTCGGCGCCACTGGGGGTGAGCGCGTCACAGGCCTCGCGGAATTTTGACGGGCTGGCCAGAATGGGCGCGATGTCGTAAAAGAGGATGTCCTTCACGGGGAAGTCGGGATACGTGTCGAAGTCCGCGAGAGTGATCATGGGGCCATCCTGGCAGACGTGCGGGCCGAGCAATAGTCACCCGGCAGCCAGGTCCGGTGGTGCGCGGGCTGGTTTGGTCGGCCAGGACTCTAGCTGCGCTCGACTGTGAAGTTCTCAACCGTGCTGTTCTCGACCGCGCATTCCTCAACCGTGCCGGGCGCGACTGCGCGGTCGCGATCCGCGTCATGTACGAGAGCATTCTGGCCCGGCATGTCCTGGTCGCTGATGTCGTGGGTGCCCGAGCTGGCAGCGGGACGGCTCTGGGCCTTCGTCGAGGGCCGCGCACTTTTACCAACGCTGACGCCGGACTTCGCGACGGTCTTGCCAGCCTTCACACCGGACTTAGCTACGGTCTTGCCAGCCGTCACACCGGACTTAGCGACGGTCTTGGTGGCCTTCGCGGCACCCTGGCCTGCCACCATTGCGCCCTGCGCTGTGCTCTTGCCTGCGTTGGCTCCCGCCTTCGCGACGGTCTTGCCCGCCGTAGCACTTGCCTTCGCGACGGTCTTGCCCGCCGTCGTGCTCGCCTTGGCGACAGACTTTCCCGCCACGGCGGCGCCCTGCCCCACGGTCTGCAGCGTGACTGCGCCCGCGGCGCGTACGGCGCCCGCCGGAACCTTGACGGCAACCGCGGTGCGGCGCTGCCATTCCCGACGGCGCGCGCGCAGGGCGTCGCGCTTGGCCAGCGCGCGTCGCACCTTGGACGGCACGCGAAGCGTCTTGAGCATCTTCTGGTCAACGCTTGCGGTGATGACTCCGGCGATGGCGGTGAGACCTAGCGACATCCACGGCAGCGCCACGGTTCCCCACGTGGTGACGACCACCCCGCCGAGCACCGGGCCCACCCCGGCGCCAGCATTCATGGTCACCGTGTAGGTTCCCGCGCCCACCTCGGTGCGCCACGGCGAGTGTCGCATCGCCCAGTTGAGCAGCGAAGCGAGCACGACCGACCATCCGGCGGCCTGGAACACCTGGGCCGTGACCGCAGCCCAGGGCTGTGCGAAGAGCAGCACTGCCCAGGCGAAAGCGAGCATGGCGATGCCGGCCGCCACCGAGTACACGGCGAATCGCGCCAGGAAGGGCGAGATCGCGAGGGTGGAGGCCACCGCGATGACGCCGCCAAGCGCGAACAACAGGGGCAGTTGCGACGAGTTGACGCCAGCGACGTCCTTATAGAACGGGACTATGTAGGTCCAGGTGGACGTCATCGCGACGGCCGCGACGAACGTCACCACGAGCACCCGGATGAACGCAGGCAGCGACGGCACGTCGCCGCGGACGACCTCCTGTTCACTCTGGTCCGGGTCCGACTTCCTGCGCGGCTTGATGTCTGGCATCACCAGCCAGAGCGCGGCGCCCAGAATGAGGCCAAGGGCCGCCAGCGCCCAGTACGGCGCCTGCCAGCCGATGTTCTCGCCCGCGATGGTGACCAGGGGCGTGCCGATGACGCCGGCCGCGGCCGCGCCCACCAGGATGCGGGTGACGGACTTGGCTCGCAGGTGCGGAGCGAACAGACTCGCGGCGGTTGGGGCGACCACCGCCCAGAACAGCGCGTGGGCCGCGCCAGATACGATGCGGCCGGAGGTCATCTGCGCCATGCCGGTGGCCGACGCGGTCAACACCAGACCCACCGTCCAGACCGCGAACGTCGCGGTGAGCGTCTTCCTCTTGCTGAAACGCGTGCTGAGCAGCGTCAGCGGCATCGTCGCGAAAACGACGGTGAATGCGAAGGCCGTCGCCAGCAGACCGATCGCGGCGACCGGCACGCCAAGGCCCGACGCGATGTTCGGGCTGAGAGCGACGATGGAGGCCTCGTTGGCGCCGGTTGCGAACGCTCCGACGGCCAGCACGGCAAGCGCGATCTTGGCGCGGCGCTGGGTGATGCCGAGGGACTCGGGGCTCCTTCTGCCTGGTTCGTCCTCCTCGACGACGACCGTTTCTCCGCCAACCACGCCGGGGATGGACATGGTGGTGGCCTCGGCCTCGTCGTACCAATCCCGCTCGTTCAGGGGGCCGTCGTCGATTCCGTCGTCGCTCATCTGGGCGCGCAGGCGCGTGACATCGAGTTCTAGGGTGGTCGTGTTTTCAGTCAAGGGGACATCCAATACTGGGTTGCGGTCACTGTCAGATGCCGCACCAGATGGAGCCGGTGGCGGCGAGAAAGGGCAACGCCGCCCGGCGGGGATGAGGTGAACCCGCTTACCCCCTCCAACAGGCGGGCCGCGGGGGATGTTCCCCGATTCGACTTTTTCTTTTGACTCGTGCGGCAGGGTTGTCGCGTCGACTGGGCCCCTGGAGCCTTGGATGGCGGCCGCATTGCCGTAGTGCGGGCTGAGTTGCGGGGGAGCGGCTAGTCTCTTCCCCATGACTGAACGCACTCTGATCCTTGTGAAGCCCGATGGAGTCCGCCGTGGACTGTCCGGGGAAATCCTGCGCCGCATCGAGGCGAAGGGCTACACGCTCGTCGCCGTCGAGCTACGGGAGGCCACTCCCGAGCTGCTGAGCCAGCACTACGAGGAGCACGTGGGCAAGCCGTTCTACGAGCCGCTCGTCGAGTTCATGATGGAGGGTCCCACGCTCGCCATCGTCGCCGAGGGCAACGCCGTCATCGAGGGCTTCCGCTCACTCGCGGGCACCACCAACCCGACGTCCGCCGCTCCCGGCACCATCCGTGGAGACCTGGGGCGCGACTGGGGCCTCAAGGTCATGCAGAACCTGGTCCACGGCTCCGACTCCGAGGAGAGCTCGGCGCGCGAGATCGGCATCTGGTTCCCCAACCTGTAATTTGGGTCACCATTGCCGGTGAGCGCCGCCACTTTGCTTAGCGGCCCGGTGGCGTCCGGCTAGCTCACGTCCGTGACTCCTATGGGTCCGATCTCGCACGTTTTACGCGGTGCCCGACTCCCATGGGTCCGATCTGGCACGTTTTGCGCGGTGCCCGACTCCCATGGGTCAGATCTCGCACGTTTTGCCACTCAACGACCCTGATGGGTCCCGTGCCGCACTCATTCACCACTCCACGGTGCCGATAGGTCCGTTTGCGCACCGCTTTCCCCTAGGCTGACTGACGTGTATCTCAAGACGCTGACGCTGCGGGGCTTCAAGTCCTTCGCGTCCGCGACCACCCTGGAGTTCGAGCCGGGCGTCACCTGCGTGGTGGGCCCGAACGGCTCCGGCAAGTCCAACGTCGTGGACGCGCTCGCCTGGGTGATGGGAGAGCAGGGGGCGAAGACCCTGCGCGGCGGCAAGATGGACGACGTGATCTTCGCGGGCACCTCGGGCCGCGCGCCGCTCGGCCGCGCCGAAGTCTCGCTCACCATCGACAACACCGACGGCGCCCTGCCAATTGACTACACCGAAGTCACGATTAGCCGCACCCTGTTCCGCTCCGGCGGCTCCGAGTACGCGCTCAACGGCACGTCATGCCGCCTGCTCGACATCCAGGACTTGCTGAGCGACTCGGGCCTTGGCCGCGAGATGCACGTGATCGTAGGACAGGGGCAACTCGACGCCGTACTCCGCGCGACCCCCGAGGAGCGCCGTCACTTCATCGAGGAGGCCGCGGGCATCCTCAAGCACCGCAAGCGCAAGGACAAGGCGCTGCGCAAGCTCGACGCGATGCAGGCGAACCTGACCCGCGTGCAGGACCTCACGGGCGAGATTCGCCGTCAGCTGGGGCCCCTGGGCAAGCAGGCCGAGACAGCGCGCCAGGCGCAGACCATTCAGACCGATGCGCGCGACGCCAAGTCGCGGCTGCTCGCCGACGATCTCTCCCAGCTGGGCAATGCGCTCGAACAGGAGCAGGCCGACGAGACCGCGCTGCTGGAGCGCCGCGCGGCGGTCGAGAAGGCGCTCATCGAGATGCGCGGCCGTCTGGTGGAACTCGAGCGCGCATCGGCCGAGGCGACGCCAGCACTCACCAAGGCCAACGACACCTTCTACCGCCTGAGTTCAATCCGGGAGCGGCTGCGCAACCTCGCGGCGCTCGCGGACGAGCGGGTGCGCATGCTGGGCTCGACGCTCGACCACTCGCCGCCCACCGACCTGGTGGACCTGGACGAGCAGCTAGAGCGGGCTCGGGCCGCTGGCGCGGAGCTCGCCGCCGAGGTGACCGCTGCAGCAGAGGCGCTCACGCTGGCCGAGGCGGGTCGTGCGGAGGCGGAGTCCGTCGCCGAGGCCTCCGAGCGCCACCTCGCCAACCTGATGCGGTCCGTCGCGGACCGCCGCGAGGGCGTGGCGCGCATCGCCGGAGACGTAGCAGCCAGGCGCTCGCGCGTCGAGTCCGCCGAGGCGGAGATCGGCCGCCTGAACGACGCCCTCGCCGCGGCCGTCAAGCGTGGCAACGACGCGACCGCGGAGTTTCAACACCTGGAGACCTCCGTAGCGTCCGTCGAGGACGGCGAGGAAAACCTCGACGAGGCGCACGAGGCGGCCACCGAGGAGTGGGAAGACGCCAAGAGCGCACTGAGCGAACTCAAGGACAAACTCAACACCGCAATGCGCGAGCGCGACACCTGGGCCGCCAAGGCCGAGGCTCTCGACCTGTCGCTCGCCCGCAAGGACGGGGCCGGAGCGCTGCTAGGCGCCAACGTGCGCTCGGTCCGCGGCACGGTAGCCGCGCAGATCGAGGTGCACGCGGACGCGGAGGACGCGATCGCCGCCGCCATGGGACCGCTCGCGGACGCGCTCGCCGTCGACTCCGTCGAGGACGCGGTCGACGCCATTCGTTGGCTGCGTGACGAGGATGCGGGCCGCGCGCGCTTCGTGGTCGCCAACCCCGAGGCAAAGGTCACCAACCCCGACATCGCACTGCCGGACGGCGCCGCCTGGGCATCGGACCTCATCAGTGGCGCGGCGGGCATCGTCGACACCGTGCGAGCGTTCGTGTCAGGGGTGGCGGTCGTGGACGACCTGGCGGCCGCGCGCGCGCTGGTCAACCAGCACCCAGACGTCACGGCGGCGACTCGTCGCGGCGACATCCTCGGCTCTCGCAACGCCTCCGGAGGGGCGGGCGACGCTCCCTCGGTGCTCCACCTGCAGGCGGCGCTGGACGAGGCGAAGACCAAGCGCGACGCGGCGACCATCGTGGTCGAGTCCACGCAGTTCGAGACCCGCGCCGCGGAGGAACGCGAGTCCGCGGCACGCGCTCGCCACAACATGACGATGGAACGGCTGAACGAGTCCGACGCCCGCATGGCGGCGGTCGCGGAGCAGCTGGGCCACCACGGCGCGCAGGCGCGCGCGGCAAAGGGCGAGGCCGAGCGGCTCACGGTGCAGCTCGAGGAGGCCGCGGTCCGCATCGCCGGCGATCAGGTCGAGCTCCAGAGCCTTACGGAGCGGCTCACCGCCGCCCAGGCGGAGCCGGAGCAGACCGAGTCGGACACCGTCACGGGCCAGGCGCGGCGCGACGAGCACGCACAGCAGGCCGTGGCCGCACGCGCCCGCGAGACCGAGGCCCGGCTGGCTTTGCGTACGTCGGAGGAGCGCGCGCGGGCGCTGAATGCCCGCGCCGAGTCCCTGGAACGCGCGGCTATCGCGGAACGCGACGCCCGAGTTCGTGCCGAGGAGGCTTCCAAGCGTCGCGAGCGCCAGGCGCAGGCCGCCCGGGAAGTTATTGAGGGGGCGCACCAGGCCCTCGCCCAGATCGACGTGTCGGTCCAGCGCGCGGACGATGCGCGGGCGGCGGCCGAGCAGGCTCGCACCGAGCGTTCGGGCCAGCTGTCCGAGGTCCGCCGCGGGGTCGAGGAGTACGCCGAGGAGTACCGGCGCCTCACCGACGATGCCCACCGGGACGAGGTGGCGCGCGCGCAGCAGAAGGTGCGACTCGAGCAGCTGGAGCAGCGCGCCATCGACGAGCTCGGCATAGATCCCTCGCAACTGATCGAGGAGTTCGGCCCCCACCTGCCGGTGCCGGTGAGGGACCCCAATGCGAGCGACGGCGACGCCGGTGGAGCCGAGGGCGAGCCGCGCACCGCGCCCTACGTGCGCGAGCAGCAGGAGAAGCGACTGCGGCAGGCGGAACGGGCCATGAATCAGCTCGGGCGCGTCAACCCGCTCGCGCTCGAGGAGTTCTCCGCGCTCGAGGAGCGGCACAAGTTCCTGACCGATCAGCTCGCGGATGTGAAGAAGTCGCGCGAGGACCTGCTCGAGATTGTCCGCGAGATCGACGAGCGGGTTGAGCAGATCTTCGTCGAGGCGTTCAACGACACCGCGGCGCAATTCGAGCTCATCTTCCCGCGACTGTTCCCCGGCGGTGAGGGTCGCCTGGTGCTGACGGACCCCGCCAACATGCTCACCACGGGCATAGAGGTGGAGGCGCGGCCGGCAGGAAAGAAGGTCAAGAGACTCTCGCTGCTGTCCGGCGGGGAGCGATCGCTGACCGCAGTCGCGATGCTGGTCTCGATCTTCAAGGCGCGCCCCAGCCCGTTCTACGTGATGGACGAGGTCGAGGCCGCTCTCGACGACGTGAACCTGGGCCGCCTGCTGGAGATCTTCACGGAACTTCAGGAGGACAGCCAGCTGATTGTGATCACGCACCAGAAGCGCACCATGGAGATCGCCGATGCGCTGTACGGGGTCACGATGCGCGGCGACGGCGTGACCACCGTCATCAGCCAGCGGCTACGCGAGGCCGAATAGCCCGCAAGTTTTCTGGGAATTGACCTTCCCGGGGGATGAAAGTGCGTCGCGTTAGATAGACTCTGACCAGACGCCGTCGCAGCCGTCGCCGTTCACCGTCAGGGTGGGCGCTCTGACCGCTGAGTACGCCAGCGGGAATCAAGAACGCCAAATCCTTGGACACGGGGAATCCCCCTACCGCTTGGGCCGCAAACGCCCAGGCACCCATGCTTATCTGGGCGCCGTGCGCCCCGAGGAGGGCGGGAAACTGCCGGGGGAAGGGCGACTTCACGAGTGCGCTGCCACCCAACCGGGGGGCTTGCACATCCGTTCGCGGCGGGAGACGATTCTATTTGAAGCTTGAGTTTTAGAAGGAGTGGTAAATGTTCTCGAACATGTCAGGGATGCTCGTTTTGGCGTTGGTGCTATCCGGCATCGTTTTCCTCGCGGCCATCGCCGCAGAAGGACGCGGCAACCGCATGCTGCGCGTCATGCTGGGGCTCGAGGGCGAGCGTGGCAAGGAACAGATCTTTGCCGACGTCGAACGTTCCGGCAACGACCTTGGCCTAGTGAGTGACATGGCGCGCCTCGAGGAGTTGAGCCGCGACACCACCGAGATCGAGGTGGCCGCAGGCATCGCCGCGGAGATGAAGCGCGAAGCAAGCTCCGCCGCGGCCTGAGCGTCGCAGTGACGCACACCCCGACTACCTGAGACACTGACGCCGTGGACATTTCATGGATTCCTGGTGACCAGGACGCACTCGTCGCCGCAATTGTCGGCGTCGCCATCATCGGCGCAGCTGCCGCCGCACTATTCACGCAGGTGCGTAACCGCCGCGACCTCGATCAGTACGCGCCGCCACCCAAGCCGACCGACGCCCCCGTGGCCGAGGACGAGCCGGCGGCTCCCGCTACTGGCGAGCGCGCCCCCGCCCAGCCCAAGGGCGAGCGGCCCGAGGATCCCGAGGCCCGCTTCGCGCGCCTGCGCGGCCGACTCGGAGGCGGACTTGGCGCCGGGCTGCTGTCGATCTTCGGCCGCGGCAAGCTCGACGCCGATGCGTGGGATGAGTTAGAGGAGACGCTGCTGCTCGCGGACGTCGGCCCCGCCGCGACCGACGAGATCCTTGCCTCGCTCAAGTCGCGACTGGCGCGCGAGCCAGACGTCAAGCCGCGGGACGCGCTTCACGACGCCCTGCTGGCGATCGTGGACCCCTCGCTCGACAGGTCGTTGGCGCTCGGCGCCCCCGGCGCAGGCGACGGCGTCACCGCGATCGTGGTGGGCGTCAACGGGGTAGGCAAGACCACGACCGTGGGCAAGATCGCCCGCGTGCTGGTCGCCGAGGACTACTCGGTCGTACTCGGGGCCGCTGACACGTTCCGCGCCGCCGCCGCCGATCAGCTCGAGACGTGGGGCTCCCGCGTCGGCGTGCCGGTGGTGCGCTCTCACAAGGAGGGCGCGGATCCCGCGTCCGTCGCCTTCGAGGCCGCGGACCGGACCCGCTCCGACGGCGCCGACGTGCTGCTGGTGGACACCGCTGGACGCCTGCAGAACAAGGCCGGGCTGATGGACGAACTCGGGAAGATCGTCCGCGTCGTCTCCAAGGTTCGTGCCCCCAGCGAGGTGCTACTCGTGCTCGACGCGACCACCGGGCAGAACGGCCTGAGCCAGGCGCGCATCTTTGGCGAGGTCGCTCCGCTGACCGGCATCATCCTGACCAAGATGGACGGCACCGCCAAGGGCGGCATCGTCATCGCGGTCCAGCGAGAGCTCGGCGTCCCCGTGAAGTTCCTGGGGTTGGGCGAGGGCGTGGACGACCTCGCGCCGTTCGACCCCCAGCAATTTGTCGACGGACTCCTGGGCGAGTAAGCGCCGTGACGCAGACCCCAGCGGACTGGTACGACGACGGCTCGGGCCGGCTGCGCTACTGGGACGGTTCCGCCTGGACCGACCACTTCGCGGATACCTACGTGCCCGAGGTCGCCCCAGCGGGCCCCGCGCCTACGCGGTACGACGCCCCGCAGACTTACGCATACACAAGCGCGCAGACAAGTGCGCAGACAAGCGCGCAGGCGTACCCGCTGTCGCACGATGCCGCGACGGCCGATCCGTACATCGGGCCCTCCGCGACGAGCGAGCCATCGGGCTTGGGTTACGCGGTCCCTGGCGTCGCGCCGCACGATGCGTTGGCGGACCCCTTCGCCGCGCCGCCGCGGCAGTCGGGGTACCCGGGCGGGTATCAGGCCCCGGCATCGGCCGCCAAGAAAGGTCTTCCTGGGTGGGGCATCGCCCTGATCGTTGTCGGCTCACTGGCGCTCATCGTCGTCGTGCTCGGCATTGTGGCCGCGGTCGCCATCCCGGTCTACCTCAACGACCAGGAGGTCTCCGAGGAATTGGGCGGCACGGCAGCCGATCACGGCGACTCTTACGCGGTGCCGGACGAGCTCGAGAGCGTCTATTGGCAACTGGATCAGGCGTATCGCGACGACTCGTGTGAGGCGCTCAAGTCCGTGACGACGACCAACTACTTTGCCGTGCTCGACATAGACGAGGACGATTGCGCCGGGGCCTTCTACTTCGACGAGTACCTAGTCGACTTCGCGGTCGTCCTAGATTATGGCTACTTTGACGGTGACTACGGATACTTGCAGGCGTACGAGACTTACACCGAGGGCGGGGAGTTCTACGGCGACAACGCCGAGTACACGCTCGTCAAAATCAATGGCGAGTGGCTGTTCGACAGCCTGGAGTACCCCGACTACTAGACGTCGCCCGCCGGGACCCTCCGCCCGCGAGCGCCTATTCGCATCGCCGCCGTGCTCGCGGCGCGCTTCTTAGGCCCAAAATCCGGTTTCCGAGCCCCCGCAACACACCTTTTACCGCAGTGCCCATTTTGTAACGCTCCGGAAACATATAGGCAGTTCAGACGTAACAGTTCTACGCGAGTCTGTTTTCACCGCTGACCGCCCGGTTGGCCTTGAGGAGAAAACACAATGGATTTCGCGCTGGATTCTGGCAACACCGCGTGGATGATCGTTGCGGCTGCACTCGTTCTGTTGATGACGCCTGGTCTGGCGTTCTTCTACGGCGGTATGGTTCGCACGAAGTCCGTGCTCAATATGATGATGATGAGCTTCAGCTCGATCATGGTCGTCGCAATCGTCTGGGTCGTCATCGGCTACGGACTTACCTTCGGTGAAGATGGCTTCCTTGGCCTCTGGGGTAACCCCTCCGGCTTCGTCGGCCTTAACTACATGCCCGACAGTGACAGCTTGGCAGCCGGTTCCGGCGTGCCGTTCCTCGTGATGGCCGCCTTCCAGGCAACATTCGCCATCATCACTGTCGCCCTAATTTCCGGTTCCGTCGCGGACCGCATGAAGTTCGCGTCGTGGATCACCTTCACCGTCATCTGGGTCATCGTCGTCTACACGTCGGTTGCGCACGCAGTATGGGGCGGTGGAGCACTCGGCTGGGACAGCGCGCTCACTCCCACCTCGCCCATCGACTTCGCCGGTGGAACCGTGGTTCACATCAACGCAGGTGCGGCTGGTCTAGCACTCGCACTTCTGCTCGGCCTGCGCAAGGGCTTCGGCAAGGAGCCCTTCAAGCCTCACAACATGCCGTTCGTGATGCTCGGTGCCGCCATCCTGTGGTTCGGCTGGTTCGGCTTCAACGCCGGTTCAGAGTTCGCTGCAGACTCGACCGCTGGTCGCGCCTTCCTCAACACCGTTGTCGCTCCTGCGATCGCCATCCTCGGTTGGTTGGTCGTTGAGAAGATCCGCGACGGCAAGGCAACCTCGCTCGGTGCCGCATCGGGTATCGTCGCCGGTCTTGTGGCCATCACGCCCGCCGCTGCTTCCGTCGACACCTGGGGTGCCATGGCTATCGGCCTGGTCGCCGGTATCCTCTGTGCACTCGCAGTTGGTCTCAAGTACCGCTTCGGCTACGACGACTCGCTCGACGTCGTCGGCGTCCACCTCGTCGGTGGTCTTGTCGGAACGCTCATGATCGGCCTCGTGGCCAACCTCGACGAGGGAACCACCTGGGCAGGCGCTGGCGAAGACAAGTCGCCCATGAACGGTCTGTTCTACGGCGGCGGCTTTGATCAGCTGATCTCGCAGGCCATCGTGGCACTGATCGTCGTGGTGTTCTCGTTCGTCGTCACGCTGCTTATCGGATACCTTCTTAAGAAGACCATGGGTCTGCGCGTAACCGAGGAGATTGAGGTCTCCGGTATTGACCTCGCCGAACACGGCGAGACCGCATACGAGGAGGCTAAGTAAGCATGAAGCTTGTTACCGCAATCATTCAGCCGCACCGCGTTGACGAAGTCCGCGCAGCCGTCGAGGCCGCCGGAGTCAAGGGTGTAACGGTTTCCGAGGCAGCCGGCTACGGCCGCCAGAAGGGCCACACCGAGGTCTACCGCGGCGCCGAGTACACGGTCGACCTGGTTCCCAAGACTCGTCTTGAGATCCTCGTTGACGACGCCGATGCGGCCATCGTGACGGACGCCATCGTGTCCGCCGCGCAGACCGGCAAGATCGGTGACGGCAAGGTCTGGACGGTGTCCGTCGATGACGTGGCTCGCGTCCGCACCGGCGAACACGGCGCAGACGCGCTGTAGTCGCACCGCAGAAAACAGTTAAAAAAAATGGAGCCCCACGCTAGCGCTGCTCGTGATGACTCCCACGCTGAGGTCCCGCATCCCCAAGGGGTGCGGGGCCTCAAGCGTGAGCGGCGCGAGCTCGCCGCCACCCTGTATCGCGACCGGGTGCCCGGGGTGGACCGGCGCCTCGCGATCTCGGGGCTGGCATTCACCCGCCTGGCCGAACACTGGGACCAGGTCACCGACGGCATGACCCAGGGCGCGACGCTCGGCGCGGTGGGGAGCATCGGCCGCGGCGACGCGGGACCCGAATCTGATCTGGACCTGGTACTGATTCACGACGGCCAGACCCTGTCAAAGGACCAGCTCGCGGACCTCGCGCAGCGCCTCTGGTATCCCATCTGGGACGCGGGGCTCGAGCTCGACTACTCCTCCCGCTCCATCACGGAGTGCCGCCAGGTCGCGTCCAAGGACCTGGCCGCTGCCGCCGGCCTGCTGGACCTGCACGCCATCGCCGGCGACGATGCGCTCGCCAAGCAGGCGCGTGCCGCCATCTACCAGGACTGGCGCTCCGCGGCCCGCAAGCGATTCCCCGAGCTTCTGGCCAACTCGCGAGCCCGCGCGGAGCGTCACGGCGAGCTCGCGTACCTGATCGAGCCTCACCTCAAGGAGTCGCGCGGCGGACTGCGCGACTGGATGAGCCTGACGGCACTTTCCGCCACGTGGCTGACCGACAAGCCGCACGGCGCGGTGGACGCCGCGGGCAAGTACCTGCTTGACGTCCGCGACGCTATCCAGACCGTCTCCGGTCGGGCTCAGAACGTCCTGGGTCGCCACATCGCCGGCGACGTCGCGGCGCTGCTCGGCGAGGACAACCCCGACGACGTGCTGGCCTCCCTCGCGGAGGCCGGCCGCACCATCGCGTACGCGCTCGACACCACCGAACGCGGCGCCCGCCGCTCGCTCGAACGCTCCAGCATCGGCTCGCGCGGATGGAAGGCGCGCCGCAGGGGAGGGGCGCCCCGCCACCAGCCGGTCGCCACCGGACTGATCGACGTCGACGGAGAGCTCGCGCTCGCCCCCAGCTACGACGCGGCGGCCGATGCGCTGCTACCGCTGCGCGCCGCCGCCACCGCCGCCACGACCGGCCTGAGGTTCACCCCCAATCTGCTAGCCGCGTTCGAGCGGTGCCCGGACCTGCCCGAGCCGTGGCCGCGCGAGGCGCGCGAGCACCTGCGCGACCTGCTGCGCTCCAGCAACAACCTGGTATCGGTGTGGGAGGCTATCGACCTCGCGGGCCTCGCGGTGCGGTGGCTGCCCGAGTGGGAGGGCGTGCGCAATCGTCCCCAGCGCAGCCCAGTGCATCGCTTCACCGTGGACCGCCACTCCATCGAGACGGTGGTGCTCGCTGGCAAGGCGCGCAGGCACGTCGACGACGCGGACCTGCTGCTGTTCACGGCGTGGCTGCACGACATCGGCAAGCGCCCCGGCGCCACCAACCACTCGATCGACGGCGCCGACCTGATCCCGGGCATCGCCGCCCGGCTGGGGCTCTCCGACGGATTCGCGCACGACATCGAGGTGCTGGTGCGCCAGCACCTGACCCTCGCGGACTTCGCGACGACGCGCGACCTGGACGACCCCCAGACCGTCGCCGACCTCCTCGCGGCGGTCGAGGGGCGCGTGGATCTGCTCGACGCCCTGCGCGCGCTGACCGAGGCGGATGCCAAGGCCGCCGGGCCCAAGGCCTGGACCACGTGGCGCGCGGCGCTCATCAACAGTCTCACCGAGCGCGCCAAGCTAGCCCTGGCCGAGGGGCACGTTGGCGGCAAATCCCTGCCACCCGCATCGGCCGACTTGGATCCGCCTGTGGTCCATCCGGGGATTCTGGACGAAGGGCAGTTGCCTCCCCAGGTAGGCTAGAACGCAAGTCTTTTCCGAAAGGGCACCAGTGTTCGCAAACCTCTCCGACCGTCTGACATCTACCTTCCGCAACCTGCGCGGCAAGGGACGCCTCTCCGAGGCGGATATCGACGGCACCATCCGTGAAATTCGTCGCGCCCTGCTCGATGCTGACGTCGCCGTCTCCGTGGTGCGTACCTTCACCGGTAACGTGCGCGAGCGCGCGCTTGGCATGGAGGTCTCGGAGTCGCTCAACCCGGGCCAGCAGGTCGTTAAGATCGTCAACGAGGAACTCGTCGCGATCCTCGGTGGCGAGACGCGCTCCCTGAAGTACGCCAAGACGGGCCCCACCGTGATCATGCTGGCGGGCCTGCAGGGTGCAGGTAAGACCACGCTGGCCGGAAAGCTCGCGCACTACCTCAAGGAGCAGGGCCAGACGCCACTCCTGGTGGCCGCGGACCTCCAGCGACCCAACGCCGTGACTCAGCTTCAGGTAGTCGGCGAGCGCGCGGGAGTCCCCGTGTTCGCTCCCGAGCCGGGCGTCACCCGCGAGGGGGAGAAGGAGCGCGGCAACCCCGTCAAGGTCGCCAAGAAGGGCCTCAAGGAGGCCCAGACCAAGCAGTACTCAGTGGTGATTGTCGACACCGCCGGACGCCTTGGCGTGGACGCCGAGCTCATGAAGCAGGCAGGCGACATCCGCAAGGCGGTCGACCCCCACGAGGTCCTGTTCGTCATCGACTCGATGATTGGCCAGGACGCGGTCAACACCGCGCTGGCCTTCCAGCAGGGCGTGGACTTCACCGGCGTGGTGCTGACCAAGCTCGACGGCGACGCCCGCGGTGGAGCGGCGCTGTCCGTGGCCGAGATCACGGGTCGACCGATCATGTTCGCGTCCACGGGTGAGAAGCTCGACGAGTTCGAGGTGTTCCACCCCGACCGCATGGCCTCGCGCATCCTCGACATGGGTGACGTGCTGTCCCTCATCGAGCAGGCGGAGAAGGCGTTCGACGAGGACGAGTCCAAGCGCATGGCGGATAAGGTCGCCAAGGGTGAGGACTTCACGCTCAGCGACTTCCTGAGCCAGATGCAGCAGCTCAAGAACATGGGCTCCATGAAGAAGATGCTGACGATGCTTCCGGGCATGGGTCAGATGCGGGACCAGATCGACAACTTCGACGAGCGCGAGTTGGTGCGCACCGAGGCGATGATCCAGTCGATGACCCCCGCCGAGCGCGATAACCCCAAGCTTCTGAACGGCTCGCGCCGCACGCGCATCGCCAACGGTTCGGGCACGACTGTCGCCCAGATCAACACCCTGGTGAAGCGCTTTGCCGACGCGCAGCAGATGATGCGCTCGATCAGCAAGGGCGGCGGCATGCCGCAGATGCCCGGCGCGGGCGGCGGACCCGGCGCCTTTGGCGGGATGCCCGGCGGCAAGAAGTCGCGCGGCAAGCAGGCCCCGCAGCGCAAGGTCAAGGGCAAGAGCGGCAACCCAGCCAAGCGCGCGCAGCAGGAGGCGCAGGCCAAGTCCGGTCCCGTCGCCCCCGCCGGCAGCGCGTTCGGGCTCGGCGCACCGCAGGAGCCCAAGGAGCTGGATGCCGCAAAGCTGAACGCGGACCTCGGCAAGTACCTCGGGCGATAGCCGCGCCGTGGCTAGCCTTCACCTCACGGGCTCCATCGTGGTCGACGCGACCACGCAGCACGACGAGGCGTGGGTCGTGGACGGCCGCATCACCTTCGTGCGCCCTGGGGGCGCCCCGGCTCTAGCCGATGCTGCGGGCGCTCCCGCGGACGATGCGCGGGCGGGCGCGGGCGGCTGGGTCGAGCTGTCCGGCGTCGCCATCCCTGGTCTGGTCGACGTGCACTGTCACGTTGGCCTGGACACCGGCGGACCAGTCGAGCCTGAGCTGGCAGCGAAGCAGGCGATCGTGGACCGAGACGCGGGCACGCTGCTGATCCGCGATGCCGGGTCGCCCATCGACAACTCCTTTGTGCACGAGCGGGATGACCTCCCGCGCCTCGTTCGCGCGGGCAGGTTCATCGCGCGACCCAAGCGTTACCTGCGGGGATACGCTCACGAGGTGGAGCCGGAGGACCTGGTCAATACCGTGATCCAGGAGGCCCGGCGCGGCGACGGCTGGGTCAAGCTGATCGCGGATTGGGTGGACCGCGACGCGGGCGACCTCACGCCGCTGTGGCCGGCCGACGTGCTCGCCGACGCCATCGCGGCGGCCCACGCCGAGGGCGCGCGCGTCACCGCCCACACCTTCGCGACCGAGAGCATCGACCCGATGCTCGACGCGGGCATCGACTGCATCGAGCACGGCACCGGGATGACGCGCGCCCAGATGGATCGTGCCGCGGCGGCCGGGGTCCCCGTGGTCCCCACCCTGCTGCAGGTCGCCAACTTCGCGAGCTACGCCGACCAGGGCGAGGCCAAGTTTCCCGCCTACGCCGCACGCATGCGGCCGATGTACGACAACAGGTACGCGCAGGTCCGCGCCTTCCGCGACGCCGGGTTGACGATGCTCGTGGGCACCGACGCCGGCGGCACCATCGGCCACGGCGCGATAGCCGAGGAGGCCGCGCTGATGGTCGAGGCGGGCATCCCCGCCACGGAGGTAGTGGCCGCGGCGTCCTGGACCGCGAGGGACTTCCTGGGAGTCGCGGGGCTCGAAGAGGGCGCCAGCGCCGACCTGGTGGTCTACCCGCGCGATCCCCGTACGGATATCTCAGCGCTGGCCGAGCCAGTCGCGGTCGTCCTACGCGGAACCGTGGTGGCGAGCGCGACGCCGGTCGTCGCATGAGCTCGCGCAATCCAAACGCGGTCCGCGCGCGAACCCTCCTCACACCCGAGAGGACACCATGACCGCTTCCGATGTCGCGAGCGTCAGGGCCGCTAGCGCCGCCCGCCGCAGCTGGCAGGCCGACGCGCTCGAGGCCGCGATGTGGCTGGCGGCGGTCACCGGCATCGCGTTCATGGTCGCGAGCGGCGCGCTCAACACCGTCACGGTGGTCGACTGGTGGAATACGCTCGGGCGCGCCATCGGCATCGTTGCCGCCGTGATGATGATGACTCAGGTGCTGCTCGCGTCGCGCGCGCCCTGGGTGGAGCGGGTGATCGGCCACGACCGGGCCATCGCGAAGCACACGCGGCTGGGCAAGGCGGCGATCATCCTGATGTTCGTGCACCTAGTCCTGATGACCGCGACGAATGCGTCGTACGACGATCGGTCATTCCTCGGGCAACTGCTGACGTGGCCCGACTACGGCTGGTTCATGCTGTTCGCTCAGATCGCGGCCGTGAGCTTCCTGATAGTGATCCTGACCTCGCTGGCGGCGGTGAGGCTGCGGTGGCGCTACGAGCGCTGGCACGCGGTTCACCTGCTGGTCTACGTGGGCGTCGCGTTCGCGGTCCCGCATCAGTTCCTCGAGGGCTCGACGTTTGTGAGCAACGGGCCGGCGTGGTGGTTCTGGGCCGCGCTGTGGACCCTGAGCATCGGCTCGTTCCTTATGTTTCGCCTCGCGCGACCGGCGCTCCTCGCGAGTCGCCACGGGCTCACCGTCGCGGCGGTCGACACCTCCGCGGACGGGTGGGTGTCCGTGACCATGAGTGGTCGCGACCTGTCCCGGCTGCGCGCGCAATCTGGGCAGTTCTTCCTGTGGCGCTTCCTCAGCCCCGGCCTGCGGTGGCAGTCGCACCCCTACTCTTTGTCCGCGGCTTCCGGCGATGGGCTACGGATCACGGTCAAGGCCTCCGGCGATGGCTCGGCGAGCCTGGCCGCGGTGCCGGTCGGAACGCGGGTGATATTCGAGGGCCCGCTGGGAGTCTTCACCCACTCACGACGCGCGAAGTCGGCGCTGCTGCTGGTGAGCGCCGGCATCGGCATCACGCCGGTGCGCTCCATGCTCGAGGCCGTCGAGCCCGGCGACGACTGCACCGTGGTGGTGCGGGTGCGCTCGCGCGCCGAGGCTCCGCTGCTCGATGAGGTCGAGGCGCTGGCCGCCGACAGGGGAGTGACGCTGCACGTGCTCGAGGGCGCGCGCGGCGAGACCTGGGGAACGGCGGACTCCCCGGCCACTATCTCCCAGTTCGCCGCGGACCCGTCGGCCACAGATGTGTATGTGTGTGGCCCCCCGGCATGGGCCGCGGGGGTGGCGGCCGATGCGCTGGCGGCAGGTGTCGCACCCGAGGCGATTCACCGCGAAGAGTTTGGGTGGTAGGCATGAAGACTTCCAGAAAGTTCATGGTTGGCGGGGCCTCAGTGGTGATTCTGGGCGCCGGCCTCGCGGCCGCGCCCGAGGCGGCAGTGCTCGACTTCGCAGCCCCCGGAGATGCGGAGCAGGCCGCGACACCTGGTGACGTTGGGACGCCCGCGCCGACGGAATCGGCGGGCGGGGAGGCAGCGGCGCCGGCCGATGGCACCTACTCCGGCACCGTCGTGAATAACATTCGCGGCGACTACCAGCTGCAGATTGTGGTCGCGGGGGGCGTGGTGACCGACGTTCAGTTCCTGACCGCGGGCACCCAGGCGGCGGAATCCGTCGCCGTCAACGCGATGGCGCTGCCAATTTTGCGCGAGCGGATACTGGAGGCGCAGGACTGGGATGTTGACTTCGTGAGTGGCGCCTCGTACACGTCGCCCGCGATGGTCGAGTCCGCGCAGGCAGCGTTCGACGACGCCGGACTCTAGCGAGGGAGATTGCTCATGACGACTCAAGATTCGGGTTCCGCGGGTCAGCCCACCAAGCGGCGCACCGTGACTGCGATGGCCATGGACTTCACGCTCGACGTCCCCGTGGCGGTCAGCGACGAGTCGCTCGACACCGTCATGGCGATAGTCGCCTCCGACCTGACATGGGCGGACGGCATCTTCAGCCTGTACAAGCCCGAGTCGGAGCTGTCACGGCTGGGGCGCGGCGAGGCGAGCATCGGCGACTGCGTGCCCGCCGTCGCCGAGGTGCTTGACCTGTGTGAGCAGTACCGCGAGGAGACGGGCGGCGCGTTCGACGCGCGCCGGCCCGACGGCGTGATCGACCCCACGGGCGTCGTGAAGACCTGGGCGATGGAGCGGGTGAGGTGGCGTTTCCAGCTCCTCGGGGCATCGGCCTGGCTGTGGGGATGCGCGGGAGACGTGACGGCACTCGGAGTCCCCGCTCCGGCCCAGCCGTGGCGAATCGGCATCGCCGACCCGCGGTCGTCGGACGCACCCGCCGGCGAGCCAGGACCCGCGCGCGTCGTGGACGCGATCGACCTGGCCGACGGTCGATCGGTAGCCACCTCAGGGACCGCGCACAGCGGCGAGCACATCTGGGACCCTCGCAAGGGCGTGGCCGCCCAGCACTACGCGCAGGTGTCTGTCGCGGGTGGGGATCTGGTGCAGTGCGACGCGTGGGCGACGGCGATCATGGCGGGCGGGCGCAAGGTGGCGCTGGCCGCACAGTCCGAGGGGCTCGACGTGCTGACGTGTTCCGTGCGCGAGGGCAAGGTGTTCTCCGAGCGCAGCCCGGGTTGGCCGACGCTCGCGGCGCCCGGCGAACGCATTTGATAGGTTCGTGAATATGTTTGCGCGCACGAAGACTAGGTTGGCGGGTGCCGCAGTTCTGGCGGCGATCCTGCTCGCGGCGTGCTCCGGCCCAGACCAGGTGGAATGGGAGCCGAGCGTGGCGTATCCATCGTTCAACCCGTCTAGCGAGCCCAACGCCTCGACCGATTCCGACGAGGATTCGACGGCGAGTGCGCAACCCACGCCAAGTGAAACGCCAGTGCTTCAGTTCGCCCTCGCCACGGACAGCTTCCCCTACGACGCCTACCCCATGAACGCCAACGGCACCGCGCTGTCGGGATGCTCGCCGGGGTCAAGCGACAGCCTCCCGGATGGGGTCTGGTACGGCGTCGTGCAGGAGTGGGGTGACGACTCGATCTCGTTCGACCTGGCGTGCCTTTACCACCCCAAGTCCCCGGAGTGGGCCGCGTATCTGGACTCCCTCGGGCCCGACGAGCCTCAGCGTGAGTACCCGACGACCAACGACAACCCGGGCTTGCGGGAGTTGCCGCTCGCCGAGAATTCGGTGTTTTGGTCCGCTGATTACCAGAGCCTCCCCGACGACTCGGCGGTTCCTTACAGCGAGGTTCAGTCCGGCTGGGGCACGTCCGACTACTACGTCTACGTCAATGACGGAGAGGTCACTGAAGTAGTCAAGGTCTACTACCCGTAGCCGAATCGACGCGACTTGACCGTCGCATCGGCCGTGGTGTTCCGCGTGGTTGCCCCGGTACCGCGAACTCTGGCACAATGGATCGCTGGTGAACGTGGCCTTGGTGCCACCGGATCCACTTCGTCTTGCTAGCGACATCGTCCGATTGAACCGGACGGTGGGCGCCGGCTCACACCGAAAACAAGGAGATACAGCTATGGCTGTCAAGATTCGTCTAAAGCGCTTTGGTAAGAAGAAGGCGCCGTTCTACCGCGTAGTCGTCATGGACGGCCGTGCGAAGCGCGACGGTAAGGCCCTCGAAGAGATCGGCATTTACCACCCGCTGAACAACCCCTCAATCATTCAGATCAACTCCGAGCGCGCGCTGTACTGGCTCTCCGTTGGTGCGCAGCCGTCCGGCCAGGTCTTCAAGCTGCTGACCCTCACGGGCGACATGGGCATCCACAAGGGTGACAAGGACGCTAAGAGCACCGTTCAGGTCGCTGGCGAGAAGGTTAGCGCCGAGGACCAGATCCAGGCTCACGCCGACGCCGCCGAGAAGTTGAAGGCTGCCAAGGCAGTCGAAACCGAGAAGGCCAAGAAGGCCGCCGAGGACGAAGCTAAGGCTGCCGAAGAGGCTGCTAAGGCAGAGGCCAAGGCCGCTGAGGACGCCGCGAAGGCAGAGGCCAAGGCCGCTGCTGCTGAGGCTCCCGCCGAGGAAGCGCCTGCTGCTGACGAGGCACCTGCTGCTGAAGAGGCACCCGCAGCTGACGCCGAAAAGGCCGAGGAGAAGTAACCGTGATCCTCGACGCCCTGGAGTACCTGGTCCGTAGCATCGTCCGCAACCCGGACGACGTTCGCGTCACCGAGCGCTCCGGGCGTCGGGGCACCACCCTCAACGTGGTGGTACACCCTGACGACCTTCCCCGTGTGATTGGTCGTCGCGGACGCACTGCGTCCGCAATCCGCACCGTCGTGGAGGCCATTGCCCGCGACGACGTGCGCGTCAACATCGTTGACGTAGCCCCGCGCTAGTAGGGCTGGTCTGCCGGTCAGATCTGCTGGCTTGTGAGCCTGTGAGCCTGTGAGCCTGTGCTGCCCAGTGCCCAGTTGATTTGTTTGCTCGGTGATCTGGTGATCTGGTGACCCGCTGACTTGTTCACTCGGTGACCTATTGACCCGGCGACGCGCGATCCTGCTGTCGCGCCGGACCCCGCGCTCTCTTTACCCCGGCGTACCTCCTATGGGTCTGATTTCGCACGTTCTGTGGCCTGGCTGCGCCCAGTTGGTCTGATTTGGCACGGCGGTGCCAGGTGCGGAGCGCTGGAACTGGGCGAGCTCCGGGGTTCGTGTCGTGGCCAGCACTGTGCCAATTCACGAGCATCACTGTGCCAAATCGGACCAATAGCGCGCGAGCACGTACCGAAACCGTGCGAAAACGGACCCATATCAGGTGGTGGGTCTCGCTGAGCAGGTGCTGGACACTGCTGACCGGCTGGTGGGTGCTGCTCAGCTGGTGGTGGGTGTGGCTGAGCTGGTGGTGGCCGGCTCCCACTCCTAGCCGCGGAAGAACTCCGCCGCGCGTCGGGTGGAGAGCAGCCCGATGACGAGGAGCGCGAAGATGATCGACACTGCTACCTGCGGCACCGAGATGTTGTCGATGGTGATCCACGCATAGACGTCCAGCGCGATCCGCACCAGCATCGTCAGGATGACCAGGAAGCGGATCAACCGTGACCCGAGCGACAGTGAGATCGCCAGCAGCGCCATGAACACGCCGATGATGATGGAGGCCCACGCGTAAGTGCTGGGGTCGGCGCCAATGACGACAACCTTGTCCTGGTTCGACAGGATCAGGACGCCGCCGATGATGCTGCCGAGGGCGAAGAGCCACATCAGGAAAACGACGAAAGTGACGCTGCCGGGACGTGGTGCGCGTGAACTCATTTTTCTCCCCAATTCCGGCCGAGCAGCCGTTTTGATGATCGTACTGCCCGGTCGAATACGACGCGCGGGATGCGTGCCCGCGCGCGTGAATTACGCTTGAGCCATGAAACTTACTGTTGCCCGCATTGGCCGTGCGCACGGACTGAAGGGCGAGGTATCGGTGGAGTTGCACACCGACATCCCCGAGGAGCGCCTGATCCCGGGGGAGCGCTTCGACACCGAGCCCGCCGAGGCAGGCCCGCTGACCGTCGTCAAGGCCAGGACCCAGTCGGGTCGCTGGTATGTGGTCTTCAAGGAGATCACGTCTCGCGAGCTGGCGGATGCCGCGCGTGGAGCCACCCTCACGATCGAGGGCGAGGAGTCCGATGAGGACGACGCCTGGTACGTCCACGAGCTCGTGGGACTGACCGTGTTCCGCCCCGACGGCACCGAGGTGGGCAAGGTTGTGGACCTGCAGTCGATGCCCGCTCAGGACCTGCTGATCGTCAAGCAGGCCACGGGCGAGCGGGCCATGATCCCGTTCGTCGACGAATTTGTGCCGGAGGTGGACATCGAGGGCGGTCGAGTGGTGGTCACTCCGCCCTACGGGCTGCTGGCGGGGGAGACCCCTGAGGCCACCGGCGAGACCCACGGAGACTCCCAGGACGACACCGACACCGACGGCGACGACGACACCAGCACCAACTCCAACGGTGACGCGTAATGCGGATCGACGTCGTCACGATCTTCCCCGAGTTCTTTGGGGTGCTAGACGTGTCACTGCTGGGCAAGGCCCGCCAGGCCGACTTGGTCGAGACCCACGTCCACGACCTGCGTAGCTGGACCACCGACAACCACAAGACCGTGGACGACTCGCCCTTTGGCGGTGGCGCGGGCATGGTCATGAAACCCGATGTGTGGGGCAGGGCGCTCGACGACGTGCTGCAGCCCGGGGGTCACCTCCTGGTGCCCAGCCCCGCGGGGGTTCCGTTCACTCAGGCGATGGCCGCGGAACTCGCGCAGGCGCCGCAGATCGCGTTCGCGTGCGGACGGTACGAGGGGATCGACGCGCGGGTGGCGGAGCACTACGCGGCGACGGGCTTCGCGGTGACGGAGGTCTCGTTGGGTGACTATGTCCTCAACGGGGGAGAGGTCGCGGCCTTCGCGATGATCGAGGCCATCACGCGCCTCATCCCGGGCTTCATGGGCAACGCGCAGAGCATCGTCGAGGAGTCCCACTCGGACGGCCTGCTCGAGTACCCGAGTTACACCCGCCCGGCGTCGTGGCGCGACCTCGACGTGCCGGACATTCTGCTGAGCGGCAACCACGGCAAGATCGACCAGTGGCGCCACGAGCAGCAACTGGAGCGCACGCGCGAGCGTCGCCCGGACCTGCTTCCCCCCATCGACTGACACTCGCAGTCTGGACCTAGACCTCCCGCGGATTAACCAGGGGCGGCGCCACGGCCTCATGTGTGTCGCGGCCCGTCGCACCTTGTGTAGGCTCGGGTGGATTTCTTCGCCGGGGGTTGCCCGCCGGCACCCCAGGTAAAGGAGCCCTCATGAGCGATTACGCTTCCCAACTTCTCGCGTCGGTCGACGCTAAGGATCCCGGCGAGACCGAATTCCGCCAGGCAGTCGAGGAGACGCTCGAATCGCTCGAGCTTGTCCTGGATCGCCACCCGGAGTTCGTCAATGAGAAGATTCTCGACCGCATGATCGAGCCCGAACGCATCATCACGTTCCGGGTGGTGTGGACCGACGACAGCGGCGAGGTCCAGGTCAACCGCGGCTACCGCGTCGAGATGAACAGCGCGCTCGGCCCGTACAAGGGCGGACTGCGCTTCCACCCGTCGGTGAACCTGGGCGTGCTTAAGTTCCTCGCGTTCGAGCAGGTCCTCAAGAACTCCCTGACGTCGCTCGCGCTGGGTGGCGGCAAGGGCGGCAGCGACTTCGACCCCAAGGGAAAGTCCGACGGCGAGGTCATGCGCTTCTGCCAGTCGTTCATGTCTGAACTGGCCCGCCACATCGGCCCTAACACCGACGTGCCCGCGGGCGACATCGGCGTCGGCGCGCGCGAGATTGGCTACCTGTTCGGCCAGTACAAGCGGCTGCGCAACGAGTTCACGGGAGTTCTCACCGGCAAGGGCCTGGACTGGGGCGGGTCACTCATCCGCCCCGAGGCCACCGGCTACGGCTGCGTCTACTTTGCCGAGGAGATGCTGCAGACCCGCAAGGAGCGCTTCGACGACAAGGTCGCGCTGGTCTCCGGATCCGGAAACGTCGCGCAATTCACCATCGAGAAGCTGATCGACCTCGGCGCCACCGCGGTCTCGGTGTCCGACTCGAGCGGGTACATCTACGACGAGGCCGGCATCGACCGCGAGAAGCTGGCGTGGGTCAAGGAGATCAAGAACCAGCGTCGCGGGCGCATCTCGGAATACCTCGACAAGTTCCCCGACGCAGTCTTCACTCCGGTCGACGCCGACGCGGATCACAACCCGCTGTGGGATCACCAGGCGGACTGTGCGTTCCCGTCCGCGACCCAGAACGAGATCAACGGCGCGGACGCCCGCAACCTCATCGGCAACGGCGTCTACCTGGTGGCCGAGGGCGCGAACATGCCCTCCACCCTCGAGGCCGCGCACGTGTTCCTGGACGAGGGCATCCTCTACGGGCCGGCCAAGGCCAGCAACGCCGGCGGAGTAGCGGTGTCCGGGCTCGAGATGGCGCAGAACAGCGCGCGCCTGTCGTGGACGAGCGGGGACGTCGACTCCCGTTTGCGATCCATCATGGCGACTATTCACCACCGCTGCCAGGCGGCGGCAGAGGACTTCGGGACGCCGGGCAACTACGTCAACGGCGCGAATATCGCGGGCTTCTACAAGGTGGCCAACGCGATGCGCGCGCAGGGAGTGGTCTAGCGGCCGATGCTGGGGTCGCCTCGGCACCCGCGCGCGGCAGGTCTTAAGAAACCTCTCAGGAACCACAGGCGAGGATTGGTCTTATGAATAACACCACGCGTTACCTACTGACCATCGCCGGGACCGGCGCCGCTGTCTTCGCTGTTGGCTTCGGGGCCAACGCGGTCATGTCCGACTCTTCGGCCGCCTCGCAGACGGTCGGCGACCCGGTCACGATCTCGGATTCGACGGCGAACCCCACCACCTCGAGCAGTTCCGCCGCGGCTGACGACTCCGCGACAGCTGATGACTCGGACGACAAGCCCGACGGCGCGCGCACCCGCACCAGGAGCCCCGAGGCCGTCGCGCCGGAGGTGCGTGACCTCGACGGAGACGGCGACGAGCACCGTGACAGGGACCGTGATGGTGACGGTGACGGCGAAAAGGCGGGCCAGGAGGACGGCGCCACCGTCGACGAAGACGGAGTGGTCCACCTGCGCCATCACGGCAAACAGGGTGCCCACGGCATGCCGGGAGCGGCGGGCGAGCGCGGCGCACACGGGCCAGGAGACAAGGGCGCCGCGCCCTCAGACGCCACAGACAAGACTGACTCCGCACCCGCCTCGGACTCCGCATCGGCCTAACGAAGTAGCGTAGGGATTAAGAGAAGAAGGGGCCGCCATTTCTAGACGCTCAGCGCGGCCCAACGGCCGGGGCCTCACGGTACGCGCCCGCGTGCTCGTGTCGCTCGTCGCGCTGTCCGCCTTCGGCATCGCCCTCACCGGGGTAGTCGCCTACGCATTCATCTCCGCGGACGTCACCTCATCCATCGACGCGGAGCTGAGGTCCAGGACCGAAGCCTTCTACGCGCTCGCCGACGGTGCGGACCCGGCGACCGGACTTGCCTGGACGGACCCGACGGAGTTAGTGCGGGCGGGCGTGCAGAACGCGGCGGCCTCGGACACCACCAGCGCGGTGGGATTCGTGGCAGGCGAGGCGCGCTTCGTGCCCGCATCGTCCACCCACCTCGCGCTCGAGGACGATCCCGAGTTCCTCGAGGTCGCGGGCAACCCCGAACCGGGCGAGGTTACGGTGGAGACCGTCGTGACGGACACCGCGGAGTACCGCGCGGTGAGCATCCCCGTACAGGGCGCCGATGGGTCCACCGAGGCCGTCTTCACGGTCGCCACCGACCACGGCGCGCGCATGCACGAACTCGGCGAGATCGTCGGCGGCTACGTGCTGGCGGCCGTACTCGCGCTCGTGTTCATCGCCGTCGTGGCGTGGGTCATCGTGGGGCGTCTACTGGTGCCTATCCGGCTGCTCGACGAGGCCGCGCGGGACATCAGCGAGAGCGACCTGACCCGACGCATCCCCATAGTCGGCAACGACGACCTCGCGCGGCTCTCGGAGACCGTCAACGCGATGCTCGAACGCATCGAGCGGGCCTTCGCCGCGCAGCGCAACCTCCTCGACGACGCGGGCCACGAACTGCGCACGCCGCTCGCGGTGATGCGCACCAGCCTGGACCTGCTCGAGCCCCGCGACAGCGAGCAGGTGGAACAGACCCAGGCGATGATGCAGGACGAGGTAGCGATGATGTCGCGCCTGGTTGACGACCTGGTGGTGCTGGCGAAGGCCGACCGCCCGGAATTCGTCGACAAGCAGGACTTCGACCTGGGGGCGCTCACCGATGCGGTGCTCCAGCGGGCGCGAGCGCTTTCGGATCGCGAGTGGCGCGTGACCGAACGCGCCGAGGCGCCCATCCACGCCGACTCGCAGCGACTGCAGCAGGCCTGGATGCAACTGGTGGCCAACGCGGTCAAGTTCAGCGACGCGGCCACGCCCATCTCGATCGGCTCGACGGTCGACGGCGAATGGGTGCGGCTGTCGGTGAGCGACGCAGGGCGCGGCATCGCTCGGGAGGATCACGAGCGGGTCCTGGAACGCTTCCAACGGGTGGGGGAGGACAGCGACGGCGCCGGGCTGGGGCTGCCCATCGTGTCCGCGATCGCGCTGGCTCACGGCGGACGCGTGGAACTGGACAGCGAGGTGGGCAAGGGGTCGACGTTCACCATCGTCATCCCGGTCCATACGCCGGGGGAGGCGTGATGATCAGACTGCTGCTGGTGGAGGACGAGGACCGTCTCGCGACCCAACTGAGCGAGGGACTGCGTACCGTCCAGATGGAGGTCACGTGGGTGAGGACGGGACGCGAGGGGCTGACGCTGGCCAAGAGCGGCGACTTCGACATCATGGTGCTCGACATCGGGCTGCCCGACCAGGAGGGGTTCACCGTTCTGCGTAAGCTGCGCGCGCACGGCTCCCGCCTGCCGGTCATCATCCTCACCGCGCGCACGAGCGCGGAGGACACGGTGCGGGGCCTCGAACACGGCGCCGACGATTACATGCCCAAGCCGTTCTCGTTCGACGAGCTGGTGTTGCGGATTCGCCTGCGCACGCGCCGCGACGACCCAGAGGAGTCCGCGGGCGACGTCCTCGTCGCGGGGGACTGCGTGCTGGATCCCGTCCAGCGCTCCGTCGAGTGCGACGGCGAGCCCGTCAAGCTATCGAACCGCGAGTTCCAGTTGCTCGACCTTCTGATGCGAAACGCGGGTGAGGTCGTCACCCGCCAGGCGGCGCTCGACCACGTCTGGGGCTCCGCCGCCGGCGCGAACGTGCTTGACGTCTACATCGGGTACCTGCGCTCGCGGCTCGGCGCCGCGGCGATCCAGACGGTGCGCGGACGCGGGTTCAGGTTCGTCGCCTAACCAACCTTGAGGAAAGTCTCAGGATTGGCTCTGCAGACTGGCGGCATGAGCACATTCGCACCAGTGGGCGTCGCCCGGCCGATGCCGCCGGCGCCTCCGCGTCCGTCTCGCCCCGAGCGGTCGAGGCGAGCGCGGCGGCCGGCGCAGCCCACGCATCGGCGCCGCTTCTCTTGGCTCTGGCGCGACGCGCTCGAGGCCATGGTGTGGATGCTGTGCATCGCGGCGATCGCGTTCTTCCTCGCCAGCGGGGCCTTCGTCTGGACGGCCCCTATCGCACTCATCGAGGAAGCCGGCCGCGTCACCGGGCTGGTCGCGACCGTGCTGCTGCTCGTCCAGGTGGCGCTCGCGTCCAGGGCGCCCTTCATTGAGCGCACGATCGGTCACGACCACGCGCTCGTGGTGCACGGCAAGCTAGGCAAGGCGGCGTTCCTGCTGCTCCTGGCGCACGCCACGCTGCTAACTATTTCCTGGGGAGCGCCCGACGGGCGCAGCATCCCGGCCCAGACCGTCTACTTCCTGACTCAGACCAAGTGGATTGGCCTGTCGGTACTGGGGCTCGCAGTGTTCGTGGTGGTCGTGCTGACGTCCGTGACCGCGGCCCGCCGGCGCTGGCCCTACGAGACGTGGCACGCCATCCACCTGCTCGCGTACGTCGCGATAGCGCTGAGCGCGCCCCACCAGTTCACCGACGGCGCGACGTTCGTGGTGAGCAGCGCGGCCACCTGGTTCTGGATCGCGCTCTACACCGTCGCGTTTGGCTCGTTACTTGTCTGGCGCGTCATCATCCCGGTGCGCAGGGTCTTCAGGAACCGGCTGACCGTGGCGCGCATCGACAGGCACCGCGACGGGAGCGTCTCCGTGATCATGACCGGCCGCGGCGTCGACCGGCTCAACGCGCGGGCAGGCCAGTTCATCCTGTGGAGGTTCTGGACCCGTGACCTGTGGATGTCCGCGAACCCGTATTCGCTGTCGGCCTCGCCCCTGGCCCACGCGATGCGCATCACGGTCAAGCCGCTGGGGGATCACTCCGCCGCGCTCGCGCACTTGCGTCCCGGCACCCGGGTCAGCGTGGCCGGACCCTACGGTGTGTTCCACCATGGCTCGCGAGTGGGCCGCGGGCTGGTGCTCGCCGGCGCGGGCATCGGCATCACCCCGGTCCGAGCGTTGCTCGAGACGGCCGATCCGACCGAGCCGGTGACGGTCATCGTCCGGGCGCGCAGCCAGGCGGAGGCGCCGCTGCTGGACGAGGTCCGCGCCCTATGCGAGGCGCGAGGCGCAGAGCTCTACGAGTTCTACGGGCGCCGCGGGGCCGGCTGGGCCCCCGCCGGATTCGGTGGCACGCTGCGCGACCTGGTGCCTCAGATTCAGGGTGCCGACCTGTTCGTATGCGGCCCCGTGGAGTGGGCCGATGCGATGGCCGTCGACGCGATCGCCTCCGGTATGGCCCAGGCGGCCGTTCACCGTGAAAAGTTTGACTGGTAGGAGACGGAAAATGAAAACGATTAGTCGAGTAGTTCTCACGGTCGCGGGGCTGTCAGTGTTGGCCACCGGATGGCGCGCCGGCGAGGAGCCGTTCGCGGCTGCCCAGGTGCAGGCCGTCGCCGCTCCGGCGGCTGAGTCCTCCGCCGTTGGCGCGGGGGCTTCCTCCGCCGCGACTGGCGCCACGGATTCGAGCCAGACCGCGTCCGCTGCGCCCACCGAGGCTGCGCAGCCATCGGCCGCAACGGCCGTCACCTATGTGGGTCCCGCGATGGTTACGCGCTACGGCACGATGCAGGTGCAACTGGTAGTCGAGGCGGGCGTCGTCACTGACATCCAGACGCTGCAGGAGGGGCTGACCGACTCCAAGTCGCAGCGGATCAACGCGAATGCGATCCCCACCCTGATCAGCGAAGTGCTCGACGCCCAGACGTCGAACGTGTCGTATGTGTCGGGGGCGAGCTACACCAGCCAAGGTATTCTGGGCTCGATCGAGGCGGCGCTGGCAGACGCCGGACTCGCCTGAGGTGAATCCGCCGCCGCGATGTGGCAGAATAGACCCTCGGTGCGCAAGAAGCATCGGCCTGCCACAGGGGGCCGTTGCGACATTCGACGCTCATCACCACCTAATGATTGCCGTAAGGCAGATACCGCGCGGGACCTGTGGCGTGTGCGAGGAGAGATAAGTCATGCAGAAGCTTGACGCCATTACCGCGGATCTGATCCGCACCGACATGCCAAACTTCCGTTCCGGCGACTCCGTCAAGGTCCACGTGAAGGTCATCGAGGGCAGCCGCTCGCGTATCCAGGTCTTCCAGGGCGTCGTTATCGCCCGCCAGAGCCAGGGTGTCGCAGCGACGTTCACCGTCCGCAAGGTTTCCTTCGGTTGCGGTGTGGAGCGTACGTTCCCCATCAACGCGCCCACCATCGACCACGTCGAGATCGTCAGCCGCGGCGACGTCCGCCGCGCCAAGCTTTACTACCTGCGCGGACTGCGCGGTAAGGCTGCTCGTATCCGCGAGAAGCGCGAGAACTAAACATCAGCACGAGCACCGACGTACCGGCGGACGGGCAGCAGCCCTCCGCCGGTCGTCGCGTGTGGCTTGGAGTACGCGAGATACTCATCATCACCGTGAGCGCACTGCTGCTCTCGCTGATCATCAAGACCTTCTTCTTCCAGTCGTTCTGGATTCCGTCAGCGTCGATGGAAGACACCCTGGTAGACGGCGACCGCATCCTGGTCACCAAGTGGCGCCCCGGTCCGCTCGAACTTCGCCACGGCGACGTGGTCGTGTTCAAGGATCCCAATAACTGGCTCCAGCACGACCCGACCGAAGACCCCACGGGCATCCACAAGGTCGGCAACGAGATCCTGACCTTCACTGGCCTGCTGCCCGAGGATGCGGGTGAGCACCTCATCAAGCGCATCGTCGGACTGCCGGGGGACACCGTCGTGTGTACCGACGCAGACGCGCAAGTCCAGGTCAACGGCGTCGCTATCGACGAGACCTACATCAAGCCCGGCACGCAGGCCTGCGGCCGCGAGTTCGAGGTCACCGTCCCTGAGGGCTACCTCTGGGTAATGGGCGACAACCGCGACAACTCCGCGGACTCCCGCTCTCACATGGGCGAACCCGGCGGCGGCACCATCCCCGTCGCCAACGTGGTCGGCACCACCTTCGCCGTGGTGTGGCCGCTCAGCCACTGGACCGGGGTCGGCAACCCGTTCACCGAGGACACCGCGCCTCCGGCCGCCACCACCTCCACCGAATAGCTCCATGCCCGTCTCCCTCGAGTACGAGGCCGCGCTGTGGGACTCCGGAGCGCGCGTGGTCGTCGGCATCGACGAGGTGGGCCGCGGAGCACTCGCGGGCCCGGTCTCCGTCGGGGTGGTCGCGTTGGAACGCTGCGACGACTGGCCCGTGGGCCTCGCCGACTCCAAACTACTGAGTCCCAAGCGTCGCGAGGCGATGAACGCCGTGCTGGCGGACTACGGGCTGGCGCGCGCCGTGGGTCACGCGTCGCCGCAGGAGATCGACGACGTCGGGATTGTGGCCGCGCTGCGCCTGGCTGGCAACCGCGCCCTCGCCACGATCGCCGCGGTGGGAGTCACCGTCGACGCCATCCTGCTCGACGGCAAGCACGACTGGCTGACGCCGCCCGCCGACGACCTGTTTGCGGCCGATGCGGGGCAGGACGATGTCTCGCTAGGCACCGCGGACGAAGCACCCCTCCCGCCGGTCACCATGGTGATCAAGGGCGACAACCTGTGCGCGTCGATCGCGGCCGGCTCCGTCATCGCGAAAGTCGAGCGCGATGCGCTGATGGCGCAGGCGCACGTGCGCCACCCCGAGTTCGGGTGGGACGGCAACAAGGGTTACGGCGCCGAGGGTCATCTCAACGCAATCCGCACGCACGGCGCGACGGACGAACACCGGCGCTCGTGGAAGCTGCCCGAGCGCGACCTCTAGCAGTCAGGTCGATCGTGCCGGGGACGATGGCGCGGCGTCACGCCTCCGCGCGGCGAGAGGATCTCAAGGCGAGGAGACCTCCAGTCGAGCAGACCTCGCGGTGTGGTGACCTCGTGGTGTGGAGACCTGCGCTACCTGTGCGTCCCGCTACGGACGGAACACCGCCCTGAGGTCGTCCCAGGCCGCGGCCCGCACGTACACGGGGACGCGGGTGCGGGGGGTGGTGACGTCGTACGCCGCGCCGCCCTCGACGGGCAGCCCGGTCCACGCGTCGACCCAGTCTCCGGCGGGCACGTAGACCGTGGACGCCTCGCCGGGTGCCAGCACGGGTGCTACGAGAAGACTCTCGCCCAGCATCCACTGGATGGGGAAGTCCCACACCCGGGCGTCGTCGGGGAAGTCGAAGAACATCGGCCGCATGAGCGGTACGCGCGACGCGACGGCGTGCTTGGTGCTGCGCGCGAGGTAGGGGAGGAGCCGCTCGCGCAGCTCGACGATCTCCCGGACCTCCCCGATGACCGACTCGTCGCCGGAGAGCTCGGCCACGTGCCACGGAGTGCGGTCGCGGGCCGGCTTGCGGTGGTGGTTGAACTCGGAGTGATACTGCATGATCGGCACGAAGGCCGATGCCGCGAAGGCGCGCACATACAGCTCCGGCTCGGGTAGGTCGCCGGAGAACCCCGCGATGTCCCAGCCCCAGTAGACGATCCCGCTCGCGGCGGCGTTGAGGCCCGCGAGCATCGACCACCTAAAAGCCTCCCACGTGGAGTTCTCGTCGCCCGCCCAGAAGGCGCCGTGGGCCTGCGACCCGGAGAAGCCGGCCCGGCTGAACGTCACGGGGGCCTTGCCGCATCGTTCCAGCAGGTCGCCGTAGGACCTGGCGTACGCCACGGGGAAGAGGTTGTTCTTCTGATCCCCGCCGGTGCCGTCGAGGTACACAAGGTCGCTTCCCCAGGCGTGCTCGCCGCCGTCAGTCTTGAAGCCGTCGATTCCCACCTCGTCCACGAGGTAGCGACGCTTCTCGGTCCACCACTGCGCTGCGGCATCGTCCGTGAGGTCGGGCATCAGGCTCAGCGGGAACCACCAGCCGCGGTTGCGATACGGGCGCAGCTTGCCGTCCTTGGTCCGCTCCTGGATGAGGTGGCCGGCCGCGCGCGCCACGTCGGCGTCGACCCGCGCCTGCCCCTGGGGGTGCGGGCGCATCTTGATCAGTGGAATCTGCCACAGGTGCACGTGGACGTCGTGATCGCGCAGGGAGTCGACCATGCCCTTGGGGTCGGGCCAGGCGCCGTCGGCCGGGAAGGTGAAGTCCGCCAGGCGCGCGGGGGAGCCGTCTGCACGGGGCTCGAACTTGGCGTCGCGGAACGCGGTGAACGACGTCTCGTCGCTCCACGCCTCGATCACGACGTTGCCCACCGGGATCCGGTGCTCGCGGTGCAGCGCCATCTGGCGCTCCACCTCCGCCTGCGTGTTCCACTCGTTGCCGCTCGCCCACAGGCGCAGCACCCAGTCGGGGAGCAGCTTGGGTGCCCCGACGCCCGCGACGAAAGCCGCCACCACCTGATCGGGCGTGCCAGCGAACTGGCGCACGGTGATCGCCCCGGCGGCGTCTGCCGGCGCGTCGGTCTCGGCCTCGACCGCGATGACGTCGGGTTCGGTGGCGCCGACATCGAACCAAACGCGCCGCGACGTGTCGACGTGGAATCCCCAGCCGTCCGCGCCCACCACGTGGGCGAAGGGCATTGGCATGTAGGTCTTGCGCTGAGCGCCCTGGTTCTTGTACTGCTCGAAGACCACAGAGTCCAGGGTGAGCCCGCGCTGATCGAGGGTGTCGAAGCGCTCGCCAAAGCCGACGACGCGCTCGCCCGCCATGAGCCGCATCTGCCAACGCACTCGGGCGGTCAGCGTTCGGGTGCGCAGTGCTACGACGGAGCCGGGCACCAGGCGCGATGGGCCGGGGCCGGAGGCCTCGACGAGCGAGTCGGCGGACGTCTCCCACCAGGCCACGTCGGTGGCGTACGGGCCGGTACGGGTGACGCGGCCTTCGGGCCCCTGGGCGGCCAGCGAGTACTCAATCGCCACGGTCGAGTCGTCGAGGCGCAGGTGCGCCTCCCAGCCGCCCGGCTGGTTGGCCTTGCGGGCCTGCGCGGTGGCCAGGTGTCCGCCGTCGGTGGCCTGGCCGCGGCTGGAGCGCACCACTGACTCGGCCGGATGAGTCGTCTCGCGCCGTGCGCCGTCCGCGTCGAGCTCGATCACCGTGATGGTCACCCCGGTGACGTCGGCCGAGGTACGCGCGCCGATGCGCAGCGGTTCGCCGCGCACGGGCAGGACGGGGGAGCGCTGCTCGGTATCTTCGCTGTAGGGGTGGCCGGAGCCGTGGGGGTTGTGGCGAATCATGGGTGAGTAACCTCGGCGTTCAGTCGGAGCAGCATGGCGTGGGACCACAGCAGCGGGGTCGCGACGGCGCCCCACTTGTCTTCCCATTCCTGGATTCGTTCGGGCGCGAGCAACTGGTCACTGACCTGCTCGGGCATGTCAAGGGTGGCGGTGGCGGTCCGGGCCGCCCACGCCAGGTACTCGGCCGCATCGTCCTCGCGACCGGTGGCGTGCATCGCGAGGCCGAGGAAGCACGACAGCAGGGGCCAGCGCCCTCCGCCGTAGAACGTGTCACCGAGGTAGCGGTAGACACCGTGGTCGCGGGCGAGCTCGGACTCGACGGCCGTCACGGTGGCGCGCGCCAGGTCGGTCTGGGCGGGGATGTAGCCCAACGGGCTGACGAGCGCGCTCAGGCTGGCGTCGACGGACGTGCCGCCCAGCCACTTCACCAGGTGCCCGTCCACGACGCCCTCGCGTTCGATGAGGTCGCGGATCTGAGCCGCGGCCAAGGTAGCGGCGGCCTCGCGTTCCGGGTCGAGCAATGCGGAGGCAGCGGCGGCCTCGAGGCCCGCCCCCACGCACCCCAGCGTCGATACGTGTCGATGGCCGGAGCTCTCCTCCCACCAGTCGTAGCAGGGACGATCCCACGAGCTGACCAGGTAGTCGACCGTGAGCTGGATCGCCGCCAGGTGACCCTCCAGGGGGAGGTCGTGGCGGGCGGCGTGGGCGAACAGCGCCCACAGGTAGGTTCCGTAGCCGTCGAGCTGGAAGTCCCACCAGTCGTCGACGCCAACGCCGCCGTCAAAGGTGAATCTGGCGGGCAGCATGTGGAGGTCGTCGACCGGGGTGGACGTCTTGGCCCGCGCGACGATGTCGGTGACGGCGGCCGCTCTCGAGGTCAGCGTGGCGGCGCACCAGTCGAAGAACGCGGAGGCGGAGTCGGGCAGTCCGGCCACCGATGCGGCGTCGGCGATGAACGATCCGTCGCGGAACCAGCAGTAGCCGCGGTAGGCGGAGAACGTGGGGCTTGCCGGGTAGGCACCGTTCGCATCCTGGAGGCGCGAAATGGTGTCTCGCGAAGCGGCCAAGACGCGTTCGGCCGCGGCGCGGTCGACGTGGGGCATGGGGGAACTCAATTCTGGTTGCGAGGCTAGTGTTGGACCAGCGTGGTGGCAGCGAATTCAGGTCGCTGCCACCACGCCTCGGCTTAACCCAAGAGGTCGTTGACGGCGCTCTCGGCGTTGGTGAGAGCCTCTTCGACCGTGATGCGACCGGCAGCGGCCTCGGTCAGCTGCTCGCTGATCATGTCTTGCATCTCAGCCTGACCGTCGCCGATGATGGGCGGCCATGCGATGGCGTCGAGCGAGTCGAAGACCGCCTGGCGGTTAGCCGGGTCCGTCTGGTCGAGGTACGTCGACAGTTGCGCCTGGTCAGAGATCGCGGGCAGCTCCCACCCGGAGTCGAGTCGGATGTCGACCATGGTCTGCGAGCTCGTGAGGAACTCGGCAAACATCTCCGCGGCCTCGAGGTTGTCGGTGTTCGCGGAGACGCCTACTGCGTTCGAGAACACCGCGCTCGCGTTCTGAGTGTCGCCAGGTTCGACGGCGATGTCCCACGCGAAGTCGCTGTCCGCGGCCGCACCGAACATCCAGATTCCGGAGTGCCACATGGCGAGGTTGCCGTCAGCCCACAGTCCCGTGTCGAAGTCGGGGGTGCCAGCACCCTGCTCGGCGGTCGGCATGACCGTGCCAGACTTCTCGACCAGCCAGTTTGCGGCGGCCGTGCCCTCGGGCGAGTTGAACGCCGCCGCGGTGCCGTCGGCGTTCAGGAAGTCGCCGCCCGCCTGCGCGAGTGCCTTATAGAACTCGTAGTAGCTAATGGGCTGGTAGTCGCCCCACACCCCGGCGCTGGAGTCGGTGAGGGCCTCTGCTGCTGCCTTTTCGTCGGCCCAGGTCCAGTCGGACGTGGGGTAGTCGAGGCCGGCGGCGTCGAAGAGGTCCTGGTTGAAGTACAGCACCACCGTAGAGAACGAGGACGGCAGCGCGTACTGCGTGCCGTCGGTCTGGTAACCGGCCGCAACATCGGGCTTGTAGACCGAGGTGTCGACGCCCTCGAGCGGCGCGAGCACGCCGCTGGACTGGTAGGTGGAGTAGTTGGCGTATTCGATGTCGAACAGGTCGGCCTCGGTGCCGCCCGCCAGGTCGGTCTGCAGGGCGGTGAAGTAGTCGCCATACGGGAGGGTGCTGACCTCGACGGTGATGTTGGGGTGCTCGGCCTGGAACGCGTCGATGATGGCCGTGAGGTTGTCTTCATTTCCGCCATTGGAGATGAAGTTCGAGTACGTGATGGTGACTGGTTCGGCCTGCGCGGATTGCGAGGCACTCGGGCTTGCGCTGCTCGTGTCGTCGCCGTCAGTGGCGTCGCTCGAGCAGGCAGCTAGGGACAGGCTGAGCGCGGCGACGATGCCGATTCCAGCGATTCCTACCTTGCGCATGATGTGTTCCTTTGGTTGGTGATGAATCTCGGATTATTTGAGACCCGAGCTTGCAACGCCCTGAATGACGTACTTCTGGGCGAAGATGTAGATGGCCAGCATGGGCAGGATGCTGATGACCGAGCCGGCCATCATGACGTCCCACTGGGTGGTGAACTGGCCCTGCAGGGAGGCGAGGGCGAGGGGCAGCGTCTTGAGCTCCTCGGATCGCAGGATGATGAGCGGCCACAGGAAGCTGTTCCAGCTGCTCATGAACGCGAAGATGCCGAACGTCGCGAGCGCGGGGCGCACCAGCGGCATGATGACGGTCGTGAAGATTCGAAAGTGGCCGGCGCCGTCCAGGCGGGCGGCCTCGTCGAGCTCGTGCGGGACGGTGTTCATGGCCTGCCGCATCAGGAACACGCCAAACGCGCTCGCCATCGACGGCAGCAAGACGCCCAGGTAGGAGTCGATGAGCCCGAGGTCGCGCATCTGGACGAACAGCGGGACTATCAGCACCTGAATGGGAATCATCATGGTCGCGAGGTATACCGCGAAGATGATGTTGCGGCCGGCGAACTCGAAGCGGCTGAACGCGTACGCGGCCATTGAGCTGGTGATGAGCTGGAGCGCCGTGACGACCAGAGCCAGCACCACCGAGTTGATCACCACCCGTGCAAACGGGGTGGCGGTGAACAGCTCGCGGTAGGCATCCAGCGTGGGGTTGGCGGGAATCAGGCTGGGGGTCGACGACAGCCCGGCGCCGCCGGTGAGCGAGGTGGACAGCGTCCAGATGAACGGGAATACCATCACCAGCGCGCCGAGGACGACGACGGAGGTCACGATGACGGAGCGCGAGCGGCTAGACATAGTTGACCCACTTCCGCTCGCCGCGCAGTTGCAGCGCGGTGATGATGAGGACGACGATGAACAGGATCCAGGACAGGGCCGATGCCGCGCCGGCCTCGCCGTAGCGGAACGTGAGGTCGTAGATGCGCTGCACCACTACCTCCGAGGACCCGGCGGGGCCGCCGCCGGTCATCGCATAGACCTGGTCGAAGACCTGGAAGCCGTTGATCAGAGAGATGATCACCACGAAGAAGATGGACGGCGTGAGCAGCGGCAGCGTGACCGACCACAGGCGCCGCCACCAGCGTGCGCCGTCGATGGTCGCGGCCTCGTAGACGTCGGTGGGGATGGCCTGCAGCCCGGCAAGCAGGATGACCATCACGAAGCCCAGGTCCTTCCACGCGCTCGCGAAGATGATCGCGGGCATCGACCACGCTGGGTCGGTCCACCAGCCGGGGCCGTCGATGCCGACCATCTCGAGGCCGCGGTTCACGATGCCGACGGAGGGGTTCAGGAGCCAGCGCCAGACGATGGCCACGGCAATCCAGCTGGTGATGACGGGCAGGAAGTAGAGGCCGCGAAGGAAGTTGCGTCCGCGCATCGCGCGGTTGAGTCCGAGGGCTAGCGCTAGTCCGCCGATGAAGACCAGCGGGAAGTACCCGCCGATGTAGTAGAGCGTGTGGGCGAAGGATGCCCGCGTGTCCGGGTCCTTGGCGAGGTCGACGTAGTTGCCAAGGCCCACCCACGTCATGGGGCCTAGGAGGTCCCACTCGTGCAGGCTCGTCCAGAAGGCCCGGCCCATGGGGTAAAGGGTGAAGAACAACAACGGCAGGGCGGACGGCGCGAGGAAGGCGAGGGCAACCAAGGTGTTGTGGCGCTTGCGGGACCCCGCCGTGACGAGCTTCGGCCTCTTGGGCGGCGCCGCGATCGGCAGCGGCGTCGTCATGACGGCGCTCATGAGCTGCTGTCCTGGTCGACGCGCTCCATGAGCCGTTCCCTGACAAGGCGACCCTGCTCTCCGGAGACTCCGTCCGAGTCGAACGGCGTGCCAAGCACCAGGCATGCCGCGCCCTGCGCCCAGCGGTCGTCCTGCCAGGCCTCGACTGCGACGCGGATGCCGCGGTTGCGCGGGATGACCCCGCCGCGCAGCGCCGGCTCGAAGCCGACGGCCCAGTGGGTCCACGACTCGGCGCCTTCGCCCAGTACCACGATCAGTTCGGGGTCAAGCGTGTTGACGACGCCAGCCACGGCCCGGCCCAGCAGGTAGCCGGCCTCCTCGAGCACGGCCTGAGCCGCGCTATCGCCGCTGGCCGCGGCGCGGTGCAGCGCGGCGATGCCGCCGTCGGGGCCGATCGCGCCTTTGTCGCGCGCGGTGTTGACGAGCGCGCGTTGGCCGATGAGCGACTCGAGGCAGCCGCGGGCGCCGCACTGGCACTCGGGGCCGTCCGCGCGGGTGGGGATGTGGCCGATCTCGCCCGCGTTGCCGGTGTGGCCCCGCACAATCGAGCCGTTCGCCATGACGCCGGCGCCGATTCCCGTTCCGATGGTGACTACGAGGAAGTCGTCCTTGGCCCGGCCCGCGCCGTACAGGGACTCGGCGAGCGCGAGCGCGTTCACGTTGTTGTCGATCAGTACCGGCAGCCCGGTCGCGGCGCGCAGCGCGCCTCCCAGCGGGACCCGGCTCCAACCCAATTGAGTCGAGTCGACGACGTCCTCGCTCTGGTCCTGGACGTTTCCGGGCAGGCCCACTCCGATGCCGAGGATGGTCGCGTGGCGGGAGTCGGCCTGAAACCGCGAGGTGATGTCCGCGACGGCGCTCAGGGCTAGGTGGTCGTGCGCGTCGAACGGCTCGGTGGTGCTCCGGGCCACGACTCCGTCGAGGCCGACCTCGACCAGCGTCACGTGATCGGGGGCGATCTTGAGGCCGATCGCGCCAATCGAAGCGTCCACCAGGCCGAGTAGTTGGGCGGGCCGGCCACCGTTCGACGGCGTCATGTCCAGCTCGCGGACCAGCCCATCGGCGATGAGCACCTTGGAAACCCGCGTGATGAGGGCCGGCGAGAGCCTGAGGGAGCGCGCCAGGTCGGCGCGCGATGCTGATCCGTGGGCCCCGATGTGGGCGAGCACGGCGGAGCGAGTGTTGTCGCTCCGGGCAGATGAAAAGGCCACCGGTTAACTCCTTTGTTTACTAGTAAAGTCACCCTAGAACTAAGTTCCTTACCTTGTCAACAAAGTCAATGTTGCGGTTTGATCTCGGCGCCCAATTCGCCTTCGCGCGGCACCGATGCGGCGCGGCAGGTGCGCGATGGGCCAGTTTGTGTCCATGATGGAGCCGTGAGCAGCGAAGACCTCGAAAACTATGAGACAGACGCGGAGCTAGCGCTTTACCGCGAGTATCGAGACGTGGTGGGCCTGTTCCAGTACGTCGTGGAGACCGAGCGCCGGTTCTACCTGGCCAATAAGGTCGACCTCCAGGTGCGCGCCTCGGGCGGCGACGTCTACTTCGAGGTGACGATGGCCGACGCTTGGGTGTGGGACGTCTATCGCTCCGCCCGCCTCGTCAAGAACGTGCGCGTGGTCACGTTCAAGGACGTCAACATCGAGGAGCTCTCGCAGGACGAGGACGCGATTCCGGACATGGGTCAGCTCCGCAGCAGGTAGGACGCCGCCGCGCTTTACAGTTCGGTGCAGAGTCTGCAACAATGCAGACTATGCAACGAGTTGAAGCGGTGAGGCATGCGTAAGTTGGGCCTGCGGGAGCGCAAGGTGGCCGAGAGCCGCCTGCGAGCACAGCACAGTGCGATCGACCTGTGCCTGGAACACGGGTACGAGGCGGTCACCGTCGACATGATCTGCGAAGCCTCGGAGATCTCCGCCCGCACGTTCTATAACTACTTCGGGACCCGCGAGGCGGCGCTTCTTGGCGATGCCAAGCCGATGCCGTCGGAGGAGCTGATCGTCGGCTACATCGAGCGCGCCGCGGCGAGCGAGGTAGAGGAGTTCGCCACCCTCATCGCTCAGACATTCGACGCGGAGAAGATCGACCGCGACCTGGTCCGCAAGCGCCGGCAGCTGCTGGACGCCGAGCCCCAGCTCGCCACGCTCAACTTCGTGCGAATCTCAGAGGCCCGCGGCCAGTTCGCTCAGATCGTGGGGCGTCGTGTCGCGCACAGGGAGCCAGAGTTGTCGGCCCAAGACGCCGCCCGGCAGGCGCACTTCATCGTCGGCGTCACCATGGGCGCCATGCAGGAGATCGGCCGCGGCTGGCTGCACGGCCACACCGACATGTCTATGAACGAGTACCTCAACGAGGCGTTCGTCACCATTCGTCACATCACCCAATCCCCGCGTCCCAGTGACGCGAGCATTTCCTAGAGAAGAGAACCGCATGAGTCCCCAAACCGAGGCGTCGCCACCCGCGACGACCGAGGAGGCCCTCGACCGCAAGCACATCCTGCTTGTCTTCGTTGGCCTCATCCTGGCGATGCTGCTCGCAGCCCTCGACCAGATGATTTTCTCCACCGCACTGCCCACTGTTGTGGGTGACCTAGGTGGGGTCGAGCACATGCTGTGGGTGACCACTGCGTACATCCTGGCCGCGACCATCATGATGCCGGTTTACGGCAAGCTGGGCGACCTGTTCGGCCGCAAGAGCCTGTTCATCTTCGCGATTTCCATCTTCATGGTCGGATCGATCGTGGGTGGACTCGCGCAGGGGATGCCCGAACTGATCGCGGGTCGCGCGATCCAGGGCCTGGGCGGCGGTGGCCTGATGATCCTGGCGCAGGCGATCATCGCCGATGTCGTCCCCGCGCGTGAGCGCGGCAAGTACATGGGGGTCATGGGCGGCGTGTTCGCCCTGGCTTCGGTGGCCGGGCCCCTCCTGGGTGGCTACTTCACCGAGTCGCTGAGCTGGCGCTGGTGCTTCTGGATTAACATCCCGCTGGGCATCGCCGCGATCATCTCGGCAGTGCTCTTCCTGCACCTGCCCAAGCGGACGCAGGGCAAGCCCAAGATCGACGTCGCCGGCATGGTGGCCCTTGCCGTCGCATCGGCCGCGATTGTGCTGGCCACCTCGCTGGGCGGCAATACCTACGACTGGGGTTCGGTCCAGATCATCAGCCTGTGGGTCATCGGCGCGGTTGTTGGCGTCGCCTTCGTCCTCATCGAGAAGAACGCGTCCGAGCCGGTCATGCCGCTGTACCTTTTCAAGAAGCGCAACTTCAACCTCACCACGGGCGCTGGCCTCATCACCGGTATCGCGATGTTCGGCGCACTGGCGTACATGCCCACGTACCTGCAGATGGTGACGGGCGTGACGGCGACGCAGGCCGGGCTGCTCATGATTCCGATGATGGCTGCGATGCTGATCACGTCGATCGGCTCGGGCCAGTTTGTGAGCAAGACGGGGCGGTACAAGTTCCTGCCCGTGGTCGGCTCCTTGTTCATCGCGCTCGGGCTGTTCCTGCTGTCCACCATGACGCCGGGCACGCCGCTGTGGCTGCGCTGCGTGTTCCTCGCCACGATGGGCCTCGGTCTTGGCCTCACCATGCAGCTGCTGGTACTCATCGTGCAGAACTCGTTCCCCGTCTCCGCGGTCGGCACGGCGACGGCGTCGAACAACTACTTCCGTCAGATCGGCGCCTCGATTGGCGCCGCCGCGGTGGGCAGCTTGTTCACGTCGCGGCTTATTGAGTTCCTCGGCGATAGCCTGCCGGCCTCCGTCGCCACCAGTGGCGACCTGAACTCAATCACGCCGTCCGCGGTGCAGTCCATGCCGCCGGAGATCCAGGACGCCATCGTCAACTCGTACAACGACGCGCTCACGCCCGTGTTCCTGCTGATGGTGCCGCTAGTGCTCGTCAGCTTTGTGCTGCTGCTGTTCGTCAAGGAGGAGAAGTTGGCCACCACCATCGAGCGTGACGTGGTGCCAGAGTCCTTCGAGATTGACGGTTCGTCGAACGCGTACCTCGACACGCACGAGCTCGAGACGGTTGCCGTTGGCGCCGATGGTGCCGTTGCCGACAATGCTGCCGATGCGACGGGTGGCGATTCCCGGAGGTAGCTTCCGCACGAAGACAGGCCCCCGTGGCTCGGCGTTCGCCGAGATGCGGGGGCTTTGTGGTTCCTTGGCGGGGGCGCATTTGAGGTGACGCGAGGGAGGCGGGCGCACGAGGTGCCTCGTCGCGCGGTCTGGTCACGCGCGGTCTGGTCGCGCGCGGTGGCGCCGCACGTGGTCGCTCCACGCATGGTGTCGCCGCACCGTTGTGCACAGGGCGGGGCGCCGGCCGCGTCGTCCGCCGATGCGGGTGCGGGCACGCGGGGGGAGGCGAGCCCGCGCGAGGCTCGCTTCAGGAGGTGGCACATGGCCGCGAAGGACGAGGTGGGCCGCTACGGCGAGGACCTAGCGGCACGGTCGCTGTCCGAGCAGGGGTGGGAGGTGCTCGCGCGGAACTGGAGATGCGCACAAGGCGAACTGGATATCGTGGCGGTCGACGGCGAATATCTGGTCGCGGTAGAGGTCAAGACGCGGCGCAGTGCGGCATTTGGCAGCCCGCAGGAGGCGGTTACCCCGCGCAAGCTGCAACGCATCCGGCGCCTGGTTTCCGCATGGCTAGCGTCGCAGGATCGTTCGTTTCCCGCGGTTCGGGTGGACGTAGTCGCGGTGACGCTGCCCCACGCGGGCGCGGCGTGCGTCGAGCACCTGCGGGGTGTCGAGTGATTGGCCGGACGCGCTCCATTGCGCTCGCGGGACTGACGGGGCACGTGATCGACGTCGAGGCGCATTTGGCGGCGTCGCTTCCCGCGTTTGCAATAGTCGGGCTTCCCGATGCGTCGCTGAGCGAATCTCGCGACCGGGTGCGCGCGGCGGTGACCAGCTCGGGCCTGGCGTGGCCCACGAGGCGAATTACCGTCAACCTGTCGCCCGCCTCGCTGCCCAAGTCCGGATCGATGACGGATCTCGCAATAGCAGTCAGCGTGATGGCGGCGGCCGGAATGGTGGATGCGGCTACGGCCTCCCGAGCCGTTCATCTGGGGGAGTTGGGCCTAGACGGGAGGGTTCGTCCGGTGCGTGGGGTGCTGCCGGCTGTGGTGGCGGCAGTTGGCTCCGGGTGCCCGCGAGTGGTGGTGCCAGCAGGCAATGCGGAGGAGGCGCGACTCGTGCCCGGGGCGCAGGTGCATGCGGTCGCGTCTCTCGCGGACCTCGCGCGCGACTACGGAAACGACGAGGCGCGGCCGTCCTCGACCGAGCCCGTCGTCGCGCCGGTGATCGCGCGGCACGCTGTAGATGCGCTCGACTTGGCGGAGGTGCGCGGACAACACGAGGCTCGCTGGGCACTCGAGGTGGCCGCTGCTGGCGGTCACCACCTGCTGATGTTGGGCCCGCCTGGTGCGGGCAAGACCATGTTGGCGGCGCGCTTGCCCACCATCCTTCCTAACCTCAGTGCGGCCGATGCGGTGGCCGCCACCGCAGTCCATTCGTTGGCTGGAACATTCGATCCGGAGCAGGGGCTGCTGTCGCGGCCTCCCTTCGAGGCGCCGCACCACAGTGCGTCTGCGGCTTCCATCGTGGGGGGAGGGTCGCTCATGGCGCGCCCCGGGGCGATCTCCCGGGCGCACGGCGGGGTGCTGTTCCTCGACGAGGCGCCCGAGTTTGCGACTCGAGTGCTCCAGACCCTGCGCCAGCCGCTTGAGGACGGCGAGGTGGTGCTGCACCGGGCCCAGGGGGCGGCACGCTATCCCGCGCGGTTTCAGCTCGTGCTGGCGGCAAACCCCTGTCCGTGCGGCCGCTACTACGGCACGGGGGCCGACTGCTCCTGCACGCCGATGGCCCGCCGGCGCTACATGGGGCGGCTGTCTGGGCCGCTGCTCGACCGCATCGACCTGCACGTGGACGTGCAACCCGTGCGCCGTGACGCGGAAGAGGAGGCTGAGTCGAGCGCCCGGGTGGCAGAGCGGGTTCGCATCGCACGGGGCGCCATGACCGAGCGGCTGAGCGCCCACGGGTGGCAGGTGAACTCGCAGGCCAACGGGGTCTGGCTGCGCGCCAACACTCCGCGTGAGGTGATGAGGCCCGTCTACGCCGCCATGGATCGCGGGGCACTCACCGCGCGCGGCGTCGACCGCGCATTGCGAGTGGCGTGGACGCTGGCGGACCTCGAGGGCGCGCCCACGCCAGCGCTGGGCCACGTCAACCAGGCGATGACCCTGCGCACTCGGGAGGTGGCGGCATGAGCGAGCGGGAGCGAGTGGGCGCCGACGCGGACGCTGCGGCAGACGCCGACGCCCTGGTGGCGTGGAGCGCGCTCGCGGAGCCCGCGGACGTCGGCGCGGCGTGGCTGGTGGCCACGCTCGGACCCGCGCGGGCGCTGGCCTGGGTCAGGAGAGTCGCCGACAACCCCGTGGCCGCGACCATGGAACTCGCCCCCATCGCCCCCGCGGCGCAAGTGAATGAGGCCTTCAAGATCAGCGAGAAATGGGTGGCTCGGCTGGACGTGGCGGACCCGCAGGCGCACCGCGAGCGCGCGCACAAGTGTGGGGCGCGAGTCGTCGTGCGTGGGGGTGCTGAATGGCCCCGATGCCTCGACGACCTGGGGCCGGTCGCGCCCTTCGCGCTGTGGGTACGGGGCTCCGGAAACCTGGGGGCGCTCATGGACAACGGGATCGCGATCGTGGGGGCGAGGTCCGCAACCGCCTATGGCGAGCACGTCACGTCGACGATTGCGGCAGAGCTGGCGGACAGGGGAGCCACGGTGGTCTCGGGTGGCGCTTACGGGATAGATGCCTCGGCGCACAGGACCGCGCTCGCGGTGGGAGAGCCGACCGTCGCGGTGATGGCGGGAGGCGTCGATCGCCTCTACCCGGCAGGAAACTCCGACATGCTCGAGCGGGTGCTCGACGGGGGAGTGGCCGTCAGCGAGGTGCCCCCGGGATATGCGCCGCACCGAGCGCGGTTCCTCTCGCGCAATCGAGTCATCGCCACGGCACGCGCGACCGTTGTGGTCGAGGCGGCGCTTCGCTCGGGAGCGCTCAGTACCGCTCGCCATGCGGCCGCGATGATCCGGCCGGTCGGGGCGGTTCCTGGGCCAGTGACGTCGGCGTCCTCCGCGGGATGTCACGGACTCATCCGCGACGGGCTCGCGCAGTTGGTGACGTGCGGCGCGGACGTGCTCGCGCTAGCCGAACCGCTGGGCTCGCAGGGGGCCGATGCTCCGCGGGATGAGGAACGCGACCTACGCCACGAGTTTGCGGACACCGACCAACGCCAGGCCTACGGCGCGATAGGCCGCAGGCGAGCGGCCGTCGAGGGCATCGCGAAGGAGGCCGGACTCACGCTCGCCCAGACGCGAGCGGCGCTCGGGGGACTCGAGATGGCGGGTTTGGCGCGACGCGAGGCGGGACTCTGGGTGCGACGAGAAGCGCGATAGTGGCGCAATATTCGGACAAAACGGCACAAAGTGGGGTTGAGACACGAAACTGATGTGACAAATGTGACTCAAGGGGTTGATTTGACGGGTGTGACGGTGCCAGAGTGTCGTTATGCCGATAACGCACGAGGTAACCACCAGCGAATTGCTGACGCGCTTTGAGCGCCACCTGGTGCATCAGCGCGGCCTCGCGGCGAACACAGTGCGGGCCTACCTCGGCGACATGGCGCACCTCGTCGGTTTCGAGGGCAGCGTTGCCGGAACATCGTCGGCGGATACCGAGAATTCCCAGGTAGACGAGCTTCTTCGGTCGCTCGGTATCGCCGAGTTGAGGGCCTGGCTCGCATCGATGGCGGCCGACGGGCTAAGCCGGACCACTCTTGCTCGCCGCGGCGCCTCGGTGAGGGCTTTCTACGCCTGGGCGGAGGAGGCTGAGGAGATCGTTCCCAACCCGGCCGCCCGTCTGGCCTCGGCCCGTCCGGCCACGACGATCCCCACCGTCATGAGTCCCGCGGACGTGATCACGCTGCTGCACGCCGCGCAGACACGGGCCGACGACGGCAACCCCCTTCACCTGCGTGACTGGGCGGCGGCGGAGATGCTCTACGCCACCGGAATGCGGGTGGGCGAACTAGCCGGGGCCAACGTCCGCGATGTCGACCTCGACGAGCACCTGGTTCGCGTGATGGGCAAGGGCAATAAAGAGCGCGTGGTTCCCTTTGGGGTCCCGGCTGCACTCGCCGCTTCCGAATGGCTCGAGCACGGGCGACCCCAGTTGGTCAGTTCCGTCACCGACTCCGCGTTCCTGTTGGGGCGTCGAGGCCACCGCGTCGACCAGCGTCAGATTCGCGAGTCGATCCATCAGCTGTGCGCGTTCGCCGAGATCGGCGACATCGCGCCGCACGGGCTGCGTCACACCGCGGCGACCCATCTTTTGCACGGCGGTTCGGACCTCCGATCCGTCCAGGAGGTGCTGGGTCACGCCAGCCTCACCACCACTCAGAGGTACACGCACGTGTCCGCGGAACGCCTTCGGGCCACCTACCAACTCGCGCACCCGCGCGCCTAGGGAGATCAATGTCCACCCTGAACACAGTGCTCACGGAGCTAGCAGAGGCGCCCGCGCCGATGCCTACGCGACGGTTGGCCCCGCTCCAAGACGACGTGGTGACGGGCTGGTGGCTCGGGCTCAAGGAGGGCGAGGCAGCGGCGCGCAAGGAGTCCCGTGACGCGCTGATCACTCACTTCGCGCCGGTAGTCACCCAGGTGGCCTCGCGCATGATCGGGCGCCTGCCTGACACGGTTGAGCTCGGTGACCTCGTTTCCTATGGGATGTTCGGACTCATCGACGCGATCGAAAAGTTTGAACTGGACCGCGGCTTCAAGTTCGAGACCTACGCGTCCACTCGCATCCGCGGCGCAATCATCGACGAGCTCCGCGCCGCTGACTGGGTGCCGCGTTCCGTCCGCTCCAAGGCGCGCACTGTCGAGCAGGCCACTCGCACGCTCGAGCAAGAACTCATGCGCCCCATCACCGACAAGGACGTTGCTGAACGCGTCGGCTGGAAGACGAGCGAGGTGCGCACCGTACGCGCGCAAGTCGCACTCAGCCATGTTGCCGCGCTCGACACGTTGGGCACCTCCGACTCGGACACCTCAGCCATCGACACGGTGGTCTCGCTCTCCGTGCCAGGTGCCTTTGCGTCAGTCGAGGCCCAGGAAACGCGACTCTTGCTCGCTACTGCCGTGCAGGATGTGCGAGACCGTGAGCAGGAGGTGCTGCGGCTCTACTACTACGAGAACCTCACGCTGTCTCAGATCGGGCAGATACTCGGCGTGACCGAGTCGCGTGTCAGCCAGATTCACTCGGGCGCGGTTCGCAAACTCCGTGAGAGCCTGCTCAAGACCGGTGCATTTTCGTAGCAAGTCTGCAAGTCCGCAAGCCCGCAAGTCTGCAAGCCCGCTAGTTCACCAGAGAGCTCACTGGTCGTCCCGACTCGGTCAGCTCGCGAACTCTCCGTTAGGGCACGTGGACTACTTTCCGCGCAGGGGCAGCAGTCGAATGGGTCCAAATCCCACCAGCCAATCGAGCGGGTCGAGGTACTCGTCGCCATCGCGCAGCCCCCAGTGCAGGCAGTGACTCGGGGCGCAGTGGCTCGCCGCGGCCGTGGACTCCACCTTGCCCACGACCTGGCCCTGGCTGACCCGTGCGCCCTGGGCGAGCGTCGAGGACGCCGGCTCGAGAGACGCGCGCAGGCCAACGTCCAGGTCGATGCTGAGCACCCCTCGATTCACCACTTTGCCGACGAACACCACCGTCCCAGCGCCGGGGGAGCGGATGTCCGCCCCAGGCGAGGTGAACAGATCGATGCCACGATGTCCCGCGTGCCATGGCTCGGGAGGCGGATCGAAGAGCCTCGAGGCGCGCAACGGCGCCACCGGTGGGCCCAACACAGGTCGCGCCCCGTCGGCACCGGGGGCGACCCCTGACGTTGGCCGCTCATCGGAGAAGGCGCCGTCGGTCTCAGGGGTGACCTTTGCGATCAGCCTTCGGTCGGAGGAGGCGCGGTCGACTGTTTCCGCACCAGCACCCGCACCCATGCCGTTACCCACGCCTACGCCTACGCCTACGCCTACGCCGTCACCCACACCCACGCCGATGCTCTCGCCCACGCTCACGCCGACGCTCTCGCCCACGCTCACGCTCACGCCGACGCCCTCGCCCACGCTCACGTCGATGCCTTGCGCCGAGCCGAGGCCCACCAGCGATAGCGCGGCAGCGAGTGTGAGGGCGACCCACGCCCGCGTATGTTTCATATGATCATCGTGACGCCGTAACCGGGCGGCTACTTGGCCCCGTTTCCCTATCGGTGGACGGCGCTCTGACACGCGGGGCCTGTGCACGCCAGCGGTCGCGTGTGTGCCGCACCGTCGGGTAGCATTAACCCTGCATCCGGCATGCCCGGATGACTTCGCGCATCATTCGCCACTGGTTCGGCCTCACGGTCGAGACGTTGGCGCCGGAATGGCAAGGTCCGAGTTCGCTCGGTGCCAGACCGCGTTGGTGCTAGGGGCGGACCCACCTGGGAACGCCATCAACCGAACTATCGGGGGAGCCCATCGGGCAACCCCGAACTAAGCACGCACGCCAATTGAGGCGTGCAGATAAGGACGAGCCATGGCCGTTGTGACCATGCGCGAGCTGCTCGATTCGGGCGTCCACTTTGGACACCAGACCAGCCGCTGGAACCCCAAGATGAAGCGCTTCATTTTCACTGAGCGCAATGGCATCTACATCATTGACCTGCAGCAGTCGCTCGGAATGATCGACAAGGCGTACACCTTTGTGCGCGACACGGTCGCTCACGGCGGAACGGTGCTGTTCGTCGGCACCAAGCGCCAGGGCCAGGAGCAGATCGCTGAGCAGGCCGTTCGCGTGGGCATGCCCTACGTCAACGAGCGCTGGCTCGGCGGAATGCTGACCAACTTCCAGACCGTCTCCAAGCGCGTGACGCGCCTCAAGGAGCTCGAGCTCGTTGACTTCGACGATGTGGCCGCTTCCGGTCGCACCAAGAAGGAACTGCTCATGATGCGCCGCGAGCGCGACAAGCTTGCCAAGGTCCTCACGGGTATCCGTGACATGCCCAAGGTTCCGTCGGTCATCTGGATCGTCGACACCAACAAGGAGCACCTGGCAGTTGACGAGGCACGCAAGCTCGGCATCCCCGTGGTCGGCATCCTCGACTCCAACTGCGACCCGGACGACGTCCAGTACGGCATCCCCGGAAACGACGACGCTATCCGCGCCGTGGGCCTGCTCACCCGTGTGATCGCTGACGCGGTCGCCGAGGGTCTCAAGATCCGCCACACCCCCAAGGCCGCTGACGACGCGGAGGCAACCGGCGAAGCCGAGCCCCTCGCTGAGTGGGAGCAGGAGCTCCTCGACGGCAAGAAGGATGAGACGAAGTCCGAAGACTCCAAGGACGACGCGAAGACCGCGGACGCTAAGGACGAGGCAGTTGCCGAGGCCCCCGCTGCCGAGGAGAAGGCTGCTGACACCACCGAGGCCCCCGCGGCCGAGGAGCAGGCTGCAGAGACCACCGAGGCTGTCGCCGAGGAAAAGCCTGCTGCCAAGAAGCCCGCCCCCAAGGCTGCTGCCAAGAAGGACGACGCTGACGAGGCCAAGGCCGACAAGCCTGCCGCCAAGAAGCCCGCTCCTAAGAAGCCCGCAGCTACGACAGACGAGAAGTAAGGAACGCATCTATGGCGAACTACACCGTTGCTGACATCCAGACGCTCCGCGAGCGCACTGGTGCAGGCATGCTCAACGTCAAGACGGCACTCGACGAGGCTGATGGCGACCTGGACAAGGCCGTCGACATCCTGCGCGTCAAGGGCCTCAAGGGCGTCACCAAGCGCGAGGGCCGCTCGGCCTCCGAAGGTCTTGTGCTGACCTCCATCGAGGACGCCGACGGCGGCCAGGTGGGCACGCTCATCGAGATCAACTGCGAGACCGACTTCGTGGCGAAGAACGACAAGTTCCTCGCCTTCGCCCAGAAGGTTCTGACTGCAGTTACTGCAGCCGGCGCTGACTCGGCCGAGGCAGCGCTCGCCGCTGACATCGACGGCTCGACCGTGCAGTCGTTCATCGACGAGAACGCGGGCATGCTGGGCGAGAAGATCGTCCTGCGCCGCGTGGCTCGGATCGAGGCACCCGTGGTCAAGGAATACCTGCACCGCACCAACAAGGACCTGCCCGCGCAGGTCGGCGTTCTGGTCGGAGCCGACGAGAAGGCAGGCGAGGTCGCACGCGACATCGCAATGCACATCGCCGCGTACACCCCCACGTACCTCAACCGTGACGCGGTTCCGGCCGATGTGGTCGCGAACGAGCGTCGTGTTGCCGAGGAGACGGCCAAGGGAGAAGGCAAGCCCGAGGCTGCCATGCCCAAGATCGTCGAAGGTCGCATGACGGGCTTCTTCAAGGAGAACACCCTGGTTGACCAGGCGTTCGCGAAGGACCCCAAGACCACGGTCGGCAAGGTCATCGAGAACACTGGCGGCGAGGTTTCGGCCTTCGCTCGCTTCCGTGTGGGAGCCTAGTCACAACAGCTTTTAACTAAACGCGCCGCGCCTTCAGGAGGAATTGATGCCCGAGAACAGTGAACTGGTCCCGGGGGTCGATTCCTCGGATAAGGCGCGGCGCGTTTTGCTTAAGCTGAGCGGCGAGATGTTCGGCGGCGGGGCGGTTGGCCTCGACCCCGACGTCATCTCGCGCGTCGCACACGAGGTGGCCGATGCGGCAAAACAGGGCATCGAGATCGGCATCGTCGTGGGAGGGGGGAACTTCTTCCGTGGCGCCGAGCTGTCGCAGCGAGGTATGGAGCGTGCCCGCGCCGACTACATGGGCATGCTGGGCACCGTGATGAATGCCCTCGCCCTGCAGGACTTCCTCGAACAGGCGGGGGTCGACACGCGTGTCCAGACCGCCATCACCATGGGCCAGGTCGCGGAGCCGTACATTCCTCGTCGCGCGATGCGCCACATGGAGAAGGGTCGGGTAGTCATCTTCGGCGCCGGCGCAGGTATGCCCTACTTCTCCACCGACACGGTCTCGGTACAGCGCGCGCTAGAGACTCGTTGCACCGAGGTGCTCATGGGCAAGCACGGCGTGGACGCGGTGTACACCGCGGACCCGCGCCTCGACCCCACCGCGAAGCGCCTGGAGCACGTGACGTACGCAGACGCCCTCCAGCAGGGACTCAAGGTCATGGACGCGGCCGCCTTCAGCCTGTGCAGTGAAAACAACCTGCCAATGATGGTATTCGGCCTAGAAGAGCCCGGAAATGTGACTCGCGCCCTCTTGGGTGAGAGAATCGGCACCCTGGTCACGGCGTAGCGCCGCGGCCCCTTAAGGAGACAACTGTGATTGACGAGATCCTCCTCGACGTCGAGGACAACATGGACAAGGCCGTCGAGATCGCGAAGGACAACTTCGCGAGCATTCGTACGGGTCAGGCCTCGGCTGCGATGTTCGCGAACATCACGGTCGACTACTACGGCGCGCCCACCGCTCTACAGCAACTCGCCTCCATCAGCGTGCCCGAGGCTCGCACCGTCTTGATCGCGCCGTACGACGTTGGCGCCAAGAAGGAGATCGAGAAGGCGCTACGCAACTCGGATTTGGGCGTCAACCCTTCCGACGACGGCAACGTCCTGCGCATCAACATGCCGCAGCTCACCGCTGAGCGCCGCCGCGACTATGTGAAGTTGGCCAAGGTCAAGGCCGAGGACTCCCGCGTCACGCTGCGCAACATGCGCCGCAAGGGCAAGGACCTGATCGACGCGGCCGTGAAGGACGGCGACGTTGGTGAGGACGACGGCTCACGCGGCGAGAAGGAACTCGACATCCTGACCAAGAAGCACGTCGAAGTGATCGACTCGCTTCTCTCCCACAAGGAGCGCGAACTGCTCGAGGTGTAACGCCCGAGGACTCGCACACCTACGACATGAAGTGGATCAGACGCCGAGGCTCGGCGCCCGAGCAGGACTTGGGTTCCGTGCCCACCCCGCAGTTGCCGCACTTCGTGCCGGTGACCGCGCAGGCGACCGAGCACGCGCCCGAGTCTGACCTGTCTACGTGGGCCGAAGACGACGTCGCGGACCCAATCGTGCCGGACACCATCGCCCCGGAGACGCCTCGTGTCGAGCCGTTTAACGAGTTAGGCGAGGCGGTCTTCGACTACTCGGAGACCATCCCGCTAGCCACCCCCCGCAAGGGCCGGAACATGTGGGCCGCCTCCTCGGTGGGCATGCTGTTGCTCGTGGTGACGCTGGCCGCTGCCTGGTACGACCCGCGCCTGCTCGGTATTTTGCTCTACTCGTTCCTGTTTGCCGGCGTATTCGAGTGGCGCAACGCGCTGCGCAAGCAGGGTCAGCGATTGTCGCTGGTGCCGATCGGTGTCGCGACCTACGGCATGGGTATCGCCACCTGGTACGGCGCGGAGCGCGGACCGGGTGCCGCCGAGGGGCTGGTCGTGGCCATGCTCGTCGGTTGTGCCGGGCTGGTCGCGTGGCGAGTCGTCGACGAGCGGATAGAGAACACGTTCGCCGAGGCGGTCGGGAGCATCTTCGCGCTGATGTGGATCCCGTTCCTGGGGTCCTTCGTGATGCTGCTCGAGATGTCCGACAACGGCTGGCAGCGCGTCGTTATTCTGATCGTGGCCGTCGCGGGCAACGACACGGGCGGGCTTTTCAGCGGGATGGCATTCGGCAAGCACAAGCTCGCGCCCCGAGTGAGCCCCAAGAAGACCTGGGAAGGCGCGATGGGTGGCGTCGCGCTCGCCATCGTTTCCGCCGGGGTTGCTTCTTACTTCTTATTTGACGGACAATGGTGGATTGGCGTGGCCGTAGGCCTCGCCGCGGCCGTCGCCTCGATCATCGGCGACCTGGCCGAGTCTGCGCTGAAGCGCGACATGGACGTCAAGGACATGAGCGGGTTCATCCCGGGTCATGGCGGCATCCTTGACCGGATCGATTCGTTGTTAGTTGCTGGCCCCGCGGTGTACGTGGTGTTCGCCATATTGTTTTAGTGAGGACCACATGACCAACCCCCCTGTGTTGCAGATGGCAGCGCCCAAGCGCGGCAAGGCACCGCGCCACTTCGCGGATCTCAGCCCCGAGGACCGCGTCGAGGCGCTTAAGGAAATCGGCCAGCCGGGCTACCGGGCCAAGCAGTTGGCGGCCCACTATTACAGTCACCTCACCACCGCGCCCGATGACATGACAGATCTGCCTGCAGGAGTGCGGGAGGAGATCGCCACGGCGATGTTCCCCACCCTCATGACGCCGGTCCGCACGCTCGAGGCTGACGGCGGAGAGACGGTGAAGACGCTCTGGGCGCTCCACGACAACGTCAAGGTCGAGTCCGTGCTCATGAAGTACCCTGAGCGCGCGACGCTGTGCGTCACGAGCCAGGCAGGCTGCGGCATGGCCTGCCCGTTCTGCGCGACCGGTCAGATGGGGCTTACCCGGAACCTCTCGTCGGCGGAGATCATCGAGCAGGTCCGCCTGGCGGCGCGTGCCTCACGTGACGGCTCGCTGGGCGAGCCGGTGCGCCTGTCCAACGTGGTGTTCATGGGAATGGGCGAGCCGCTCGCGAACTACAAGGCCGTCATGGAGACCGTCCGCGCGTTGGTCGCCCCCGAGCCCAACGGCTTCGGCCTGTCCGCCCGCCACGTCACGGTGTCGACCGTCGGCCTGGTGCCCGCTATCGACAAGCTCACCAAGGAGGGCATCCCCGTGACGCTCGCGGTGAGCCTGCACGCAGCGGACGACGAGCTACGCAACGAGATCGTTCCTATCAACACGCGCTGGAGCGTCGACGAGACCCTCGACGCCGCGTACCGCTACTACGCCGCCACCGGTCGCCGAGTGAGCATCGAGTACGCGCTGATCCGCGAGATGAACGACCAGGGCTGGCGCGCCGACCTGTTGGCCGAGAAGCTCAAGGCGCGCGGCGATGGCTGGGTGCACGTCAACCCCATCCCGCTGAACCCGACCCCGGGTTCAATCTGGACCGCGTCAGATCCGGCAGTCGAGAGGGAATTCGTGCGTCGCCTGCGTGCTCACGGAATTCCGACGACTATCAGGGATACTCGTGGAAGCGACATTGACGGCGCTTGCGGTCAGCTGGCCATCAAGGAGAACGAATGACGGACCTCTTTCCCCGTACGAACAAGTTGCGTTTGGGGTACAAGACGGAGCAGGTGGCGGAGTTTTTTGACCAGGCCCGCCTGGCGTACGAGCGCCCGGGCAGTCCCGATCCCGAGGTCTCGCCTCTGGATGTGCGGCGCGCGGCGTTCGATCTCAAGCACGGCGGCTACTCCACGGCCGCAGTCGACGCGGCGCTGGATCGCCTGGAGCTAGCGTTCTCGACGCGCACGCGCGACATCTTTGTGCGCGCCAACGGCCAGGACGAGTGGATGAAGAACCTCGCGGAGCGCGCCCAGGTGCTGTACCCGCGCCTGCGGCGTCCGGCAGGTGCGCGTTTCGATCACCCCGCGACCTTCAAGCGCGGCTACGACGTGCGCCAGGTGGACGCCATCATGGCTCGCATCACGGCATTTTTCGACACCGGTCAGCCGCTCGTGGCCGACGAGCTGCGGGCGGTCGCCTTCGGCTCCAAGACGGGCAAGCGCGCGTACGACGAGCGCACGGTCGATGCCTTCCTGGCCCGCACGGTAGACATCCTGCTGGGCGTCATCCCCGCATGACCTCCCGCACCGTCGCGCTTCTGGGTTCGACCGGCTCGATCGGCACCCAGGCCATCGACGTCATCGAGCGCAATCGCGACAGGTTCGACGTGGTCGCCATCGCGGCGGGCGGACGCGACGCCGATGCGGTGATATCCCAGGCTCGCGCGCTCGACGTACGCATGGTCGCCGTAGCCGATGCCGCGGCAGCCGAGCGCATCGCGGCGGCCTTGCCAGGCGTCGAGGTGGTGTCAGGGGCCGATGGCGTCGTCGCCGCGGCGGGCATCGGCGCCGACGTGGTGCTCAACGGCATGACGGGCTCGGTGGGACTGCGGCCCACGCTGGCGGCCCTCGAGGCCGGCAGCACGCTCGCCCTCGCGAACAAGGAGTCCCTGGTCGCCGGGGGAGCGCTGGTCAACGCGGCCAAGCAGCGCCCCGATCAGATCGTGCCCGTCGACTCGGAGCACTCGGCCCTGGCGCAGGCGCTACTCGGCGGCACGCACGCGGACGTCAAGCGCCTGGTCGTGACCGCATCGGGCGGCGCCTTCCGTGGCAAGACGCGCGCGGAGCTCAGCGACGTGACGCCGGCCCAGGCGCTCAAGCATCCCAACTGGGACATGGGCCCGGTGGTCACCATCAACTCCGCGTCAATGATGAACAAGGCTCTCGAGGTGATCGAGGCGCACCTGCTCTTCGACATCCCGATGGAGCGCATTGACGTGGTGGTTCACGCGCAGTCAATCGTCCACTCGATGGTCGAGTTCGTGGACGGCTCGACGCTGGCGCAGGTGTCCCCGCCTGACATGCGCCTACCCATCGCCCTGGGGCTGTCATGGCCGCAGCGGGTGCCCGGCGCCATCGGCGGCATGGACTGGACCCAGGCCCAGCAGTGGACGTTCGAGCCCCTAGATGAGGAAGCGTTCCCCGCGATCCGGGTCGCGCGCGCGGCCGTCGCCGAGTCCGCGCTGCACCCGGCGGTCTTTAACGCCGCGAACGAGGAGTGCGTCGCAGCCTTCGTTGCCGGAAAGTTGCCCTTCCTCGGGATCGTTGACACGGTGCGAAGCGTTGTCGAAAAGTACGAGGCGCCCACCCAGATTTCGCTCGAGGCCGTGGACGCCGCCGAGTCGTGGGCGCGAGCCCGCGCCGCCGCGGTCATCGCGGCGCTAGCTTAAATCAAGTAGAGGACACACATGTTGCAGGTCGTAGGCATCTTGGTGCTGCTGGTCGGATTGCTGATTTCGATCGGGCTCCACGAGATGGGCCACATGATCCCCGCCAAGAAGTTCGGCGTGCGGGTCAGCCAGTACTTCGTTGGCTTCGGCCCCACCCTGTGGTCCAAGCAGGGCAAGGAGACCGAGTACGGCATCAAGGCCATCCCGCTGGGCGGCTACGTGAAGCTCGTGGGCATGATTCCCCCGGAGGAGGCAGTCAGGCCCCTCAAGGTCAAGGGCCGCATCGCCGAGCTGATCGGCGACTCGCGCGCCGCCTCCACGGAGGAGGTCCTGCCGGGCGAGGACTACCGCGCCTTCTACCACCTGGCGTGGTGGAAGAAGGTCATCGTCATGTTCGGCGGACCCTTCGTCAACCTGATTCTGGCGCTGCTGCTGTTCTCCGCGGTATTGGTCGGCATCGGCACCCCCACCGCGACCCTGACCGTCAACGAGACCGTGCAGTGCGTGCCCGCGGTCGGCTCTGCTCAGTGCGAGCCCGGCGACCCGCTGTCGCCGGCGGCCGCAGCCGGACTCGAACCAGGCGACCAGATCACGGCCATTGACGGCCTGGCCGTCACCGAGTGGCCCGAACTCACCGAGTACGTCGCCGCACACCCCGGCGACACGATGCCGCTCGAGGTCATCCGCGACGGACAGACCGAGACCCTCACCGTGACCCCGACGCCGCGCGAACGCGCCGTGACGGACGCCGATGGCGCGGTCGTGTTGGACGACGCGGGCGCCATCGAGACCGAGACAGTCGGCTACCTGGGTGTCGCGCCCGAGGTCGAGAACGTTCCCCAGGGCATCGGCGCGGGAGCCGCGCTGACGTGGGACTACCTGGGCAAGACCTTCAACGTGGTCTTCCACCTGCCGCAGAACCTTTATCACGTGACCCTCGCGACGCTCGGTCAGGAGGACCGCAGCACCGAGTCCGTGATCGGCGTCGTGGGCGTGGGTCGCATCGCGAGCGACGTCGCCTCGGCGGACGTCGAGGGCTACGGGCTCACCGAGAAGATCGCGGACATGCTGATGCTGCTGGGCGGACTTAACCTCGCCCTGTTCGTGTTCAACATGATCCCGCTCGTGCCGCTGGACGGCGGGCACATCGCCTCGGCCATCTGGCAGGCCATCAAGAATGGCTGGGCGCGCGTGCGGTCGCTGCCCAAGCCCCGGCCGGTAGACGTCGCGCGCATGATGCCGCTCGCGTACGGGGTCTTTGGCCTGCTGCTGGTCATGGGAGTGATCCTGATCGTGGCAGACATCGTCGCGCCTGTCAGCATCGTCTAGACCGACCGGGGGATACCTCGGACTTAGGACTGCGTGGCGGTCGCCGAGGTCTCTACCTCGACACCGAGCTCGGCGAGCAGGGCGCGCACGCGACGCTCGATGTCGTCGCGCACGGGGCGGACGTTCTCGATGCTGTTGCCGGGGGGTGCCTGGAGTTCCCAGTCGAGGTAACGCTTGCCGGGGTACACGGGGCAGGCGTCGCCGCAGCCCATGGTGACGATGACATCGGCCGCGCGCAGTGTCTCCTCGGTCCATGGCTTGGGGAACTCGCCGGTGATGTCGATGCCGACCTCGGTCATCGCCTCGACCGAGTACTTGTTGAGCGAGTTGCCGGGCTCGGAGCCACCCGACCAGGCGATCGCGCGGTCGCCCGCGAGCTTCTCGAAGAAGCCCAGCGCCATCTGGGACTTGCCCGCATTGTGGACACACAGGAACAGCACCACCGGCTTGCCGTCGTTGACGAAGCCCTCGACACGGCTGAATGCTTGCAGTCGCTGGCGCGCGAATCGCTCGGCCAGCAACGGGAGGTAGTTGGTGAACTTCGCGTTGCCGGCGAACTGGTCGTACGAGCTGGCGAGGAAGTGTTCGATGGTCTCGCGACCAAAGATGCCGTCGAAGTGATCCTCCAGGCGCGCGGCGGCGGTCTTGAGGGCGTGGGTCTGGTCGATCGTGAGGGTGTGCTCGCGATACAGAGGGTCGGTCATGGCGCTATCCAATCGTGAGGGCGTCGGCGAGGCGCGCGACGCGGGGGTTAATGGTGTTGAGAGCGGTGGTGAAGTCGGCGGGGCCGCCCGCCGCGGGGTCCGGGATGGACCAATGCAGGTCAATATGCGCGCGCCCGAGTTCCTCGAAGGCCTGGTCGCACACCGCGATGACGATGTCGCCCTCGCGCAGGATGTCCTGCGCCTGCTGCGGCGCGGTGCCGAGCGGCGCGAGGCCCCGCTCGGCGAGCGCGGCCTCGGCCAGCGGGTGGACGCGCGCGGCGGGCACGGTGCCCGCGGAGGTGACGGGGACATCGGTGTGGCGCGCGAACAGGCTGGCCGCGAACTGGGAGCGCGCGGAGTTCGCCGAGCAGACGAAGACCACGCGCGTGCCGCCCGGGGAGCGGCCGTGGGCCGCGGTCGCGGCGACGATGGGGTTGTCCCACGCGAGCGTGAAGTACGAGCGCCGGGCGTCGCCGTCCGAGCGGCGGCGGCGCACCACCCCGGACTTCTCCAGCGAGGACAGGTGATGGGCCAGGAGGCTGGGCTGTTGGCCCGTGCGGGCGCTCAGTTCCGTGGGGGAGAGGTCGTCCAGCGCGAGGGCGTCGACTATCTCAAGGCGGTGGGGCTCGGCGAGGGCGGCGAGCACCCCGATTCGATTTAGTTCAACCATGATTGAAACAATATCAGATGGCCGGGAGTGAGGCGGTCCCGGCCTACAGCGTGAGTCGGGAACAACCAACGCTGACAAGTGGTTGATACTAGAACTATGACTGCAATCGGACTCGGAATGCCGGCCATGCCGCCGGAGACGCTCTCCCCGCGCAAGAAGACGCGCAAGATCAAGGTAGGCACGGTAGACGTGGGGGGCGACGCGCCCGTCAGCGTGCAGTCGATGACCACCACCAAGACCACCGACATCAACGCGACGCTGCAACAGATCGCGGAGCTCACGGCCTCCGGATGCGACATCGTGCGCGTGGCGTGCCCCACCCAGGACGACGCGGACGCGCTGCCCGCGATCGCCAAGAAGTCGAACATCCCGGTGATCGCGGATATCCACTTCCAGCCCAAGTACGTTTTTGCCGCGATCGAGGCCGGCTGTGCCGCCGTGCGGGTTAACCCCGGCAACATCCGCCGCTTCGATGACCAGATCAAGGAGATCGCCCAGGCCGCCAAGGACCACGGCACCTCGATCCGCATCGGCGTCAACGCGGGCTCCCTTGACCCGCGCCTGCTCAAGAAGTACGGCAAGGCCACCCCCGAGGCTCTGGTCGAGTCCGCGGTGTGGGAGGCCAGCCTGTTCGAGGAGCACGACTTCCACGACTTCAAGATCTCCGTCAAGCACAACGACCCCGTGATCATGGTCAAGGCGTACGAGATGCTCTCTGAGCGCGGCGACTGGCCCCTGCACCTCGGCGTGACCGAGGCCGGGCCGGCGTTCCAGGGCACCATCAAGTCCGCCACCGCGTTTGGCGCACTTCTCAGCCAGGGCATCGGCGACACCATCCGTGTCTCGCTGTCCGCGCCTCCCGTCGAGGAGGTCAAGGTGGGCATCCAGATCCTCCAGAGCCTCAACCTGCGCCCGCGCAAGCTCGAGATAGTCTCGTGCCCGTCGTGCGGACGCGCGCAGGTTGACGTCTACGAGCTCGCGGAGAAGGTGACCGCCGGCCTTGAGGGCATGGAGGTGCCGCTGCGCGTCGCCGTGATGGGCTGCGTAGTGAATGGCCCGGGCGAGGCTCGCGAGGCAGACCTGGGCGTCGCATCGGGCAACGGCAAGGGCCAGATCTTCGTTAAGGGCGAGGTCATCAAGACCGTGCTCGAGAAGGACATCGTTGAGACCCTGATCGAGGAAGCGCTGAAGCTCGCCGAGACCATGGAGCCCGTCGAGGGAGCGTCACCGCAGGTGATGGCCGCTCGATGACCGAATCGCTGCTCAGGCGCGCGCAGCACACGCTCGCGCCCCTGCAGCGGCGTGACCTCGAGATGGCGCTCGAGTGGTGCGCGGCGGATCCCGTCGCTAACACGTTCCTCGCGATGCATTTGGAGACGGCACGACGCTCGGGCGGCCTCACCCCCTATCTGTGGGCGGTGAGGCGTCGCTCCGGGCGAGCGCTACCCGGCATGGGGCGCGAGACCATCGGCGTGATCTGGAACGGCGCGAACCTCACCGCGTTGATCCCCTCCGCCGACGACCCGGACACCGGTGACGACGTCCGCGCCGAGGTGGCCGCGGCCATGCTCGGCCGCCTCAACCGGCCCGCCGCCCTGGTGGGCCGCGCCGACCTCATCCTCGACATCTGGGGCCGGGTCGAGCCCTGGTGGGGGCCCGCGCGCGAGGTGAGGGCAAACCAGCTGTCGATGGCCCTGGCGACAAGCCCGCGTCACGTCGCCAGCGACGGCTCGGGTCTCGAGCTAGAGGCGGTGCGCCGGGCGACGATGCAGGATTACGACGAACTCCTGCCCGCCTCGGTTCACATGTTTCTAGGCGAGGTCGGCTACGACCCGATGAGCCACGGCCGGGCCGCGTACGAGGACCGGCTGCGCGCACTCATCCGTGCGGGGCACGCCTTCCTGCAATACGGCGAGGTGGACGGGCGTCGCCGGGTCCTTTTCAAGGCGGACGTGGGCGCCGTAGGCGGCAAGGTGGCGCAGGTGCAGGGCGTGTGGGTGCACCCCCAGGCGCGGGGCAGGGGACTGTCCAAGGCGGGCATGGCTGCGGTTGTCGAGGCCGTCCACGCATCGATCGCACCCACGGTGTCCCTGTACGTGAACGACTTCAACACCACCGCCATCGCGGGCTACCGCGCCGTGGGGTTCTCCCAGGTAGGAACGTTCGCCACCGTGATGTTCTAGGCGCCGGCCCCTCCTCACGGGTGGACGGGTCCCCAGTGGCGCGCGAGCGCTGCGCGGTCCGGTCGCGCGGGCGGCATCGGCCCACACGTGTGCGCCAGTAGGATTGCGAGCATGTTGCGCATGTCTACTCTGTTCCTTCGTACCCTTCGTGAAGACCCGGCCGAGGCCGAGGTCGCGTCACACAAGCTGCTCGTACGCGCGGGTTACATCCGCCGCGCCGCGCCGGGCATCTACACGTGGCTGCCCCTTGGGCTGCGCGTGCTCGCCAAGGTTGAGGCGGTCGTGCGCGAGGAGATGGAGGCCGCGGGGGCGCAGGAAGTGCACTTCCCCGCGCTGCTTCCCAAGGAGCCGTACGAGATCACGGGACGCTGGGACGAGTACGGCCCCAACCTGTTCCGCCTCAAGGACCGCAAGGGTTCCGACATGCTGCTCGCGCCCACGCACGAGGAGATGTTCACGCTGCTGGTCAAGGACCTGTACAACTCGTACAAGGACCTGCCGCTGACGATCTTCCAGATCCAGAATAAGTACCGCGACGAGGCCCGCCCCCGCGCGGGGCTCCTGCGCGGCCGCGAATTCATCATGAAGGACGCGTACAGCTTCGACATCGACGATGCCGGGCTTGAGGCCTCCTACCAGGCGCAGCGCGAGGCCTACGTGCGGATCTTCGAACGCCTGGGGCTCGAGTACGTCATCGTCACCGCCACGTCCGGCGCCATGGGCGGGTCCAAGTCCGAGGAGTTCCTCAGCCCCACCCCGATCGGCGAGGACACGTATGTCCGCTCCGCGGGGGGCTACGCGGCAAACGTCGAGGCCGTCACGACGCCTATTCCCGACTCGCTCGACATCGCCGACGCTCCTGCGGCCCACGTCGAGGACACCCCCGACACCCCGACCATCGACTCGCTTGTTGCTGCAGCAAACGCTGCGCACCCGCGCGCCGACCGTCCCTGGACGGCCGCCGACACCCTGAAGAACGTCGTCATCGCAGCCACCAACCCCGCTGGGGAACGCGGGCTACTGGTGGTGGGACTTCCCGGAGACCGCGCGGTCGACATGACCCGCCTCGAGGCGGCCCTCGCACCTGCGACCGTTGAGCCCGCGACCGAGGAGGACCTCAAGAAGCGTCCCGAGTTGGTCAAGGGCTACATCGGTCCTGGCGCGCTCGGACCGCAGGCGCGACCCGCGGACGTCGAATTCCTGTCCAAGGACGACTCGACCATCCCGTACATGCTCGACCCCCGCATCGTCCCCGGAACGCGCTGGATCACCGGCGCCGATGCCCCGGGCAAGCACGTCTTCGACCTCACCATGGGTAGGGACTTTGTGGGCGACGGCACGATCGAGGCCGCCGAGGTGCGCGCAGGCGACGAGGCCCCCGACGGCTCCGGACCGCTCGAGCTCGCGCGCGGCGTCGAGATCGGACACATCTTCCAGCTGGGCCGCAAGTACGCCCAGGCTCTCGACCTCAAGGTGCTGGACGTTAACGGCAAGCAGCAGGTCGTGACCATGGGCTCCTACGGCGTGGGAGTGACACGTGCACTCGCGCTGCTCGCGGAGAACAACAACGACGAGCTCGGCCTCAAGTGGCCGACGGCGTACGCGCCGTACCAGGTGCACGTGATCGCGGCGGGCAAGGACGACGCGGTGCACGACAAGGCCGAGGCAATCTCTCGCGCACTCGAGGCGCAGGGCATCGAGGTCTGCTACGACGACCGACCCAAGGTCTCCCCGGGAGTGAAGTTCAAGGACTCCGAGCTGATCGGCGCGCCGTACACCGTCGTGGTGGGACGCGGCCTCGCCGACGGCGAGATCGAGTTCAAGTCGCGTCGTGCAGGCACGAGCACGAGCCTGCCCGTGGGCGACGTGATCGACCACGTCGCCGCCGCGGTAAGGGCCGACCTGGCCTGAGTTTTGCTGTCCCGCCGGGCCTGGCGCTACTGCAGGCCCGGGAGCAGCGGGAACTGGTCGGGCGTGAATCCCGACTGACGCGCGCCAGCCGCGTATACGTCGAAGGCGGCGTTGAGGACCCATCCTCGATCGCTGCTCGGCACGCCGTCCAGCATGGTCGCGTACGTCGCGCCCAGGGCGAACTCCGCGTCGCGCGCGGTCGTCGCGCGAGAGGACTCCGTGTCCACGGCGACGGGGGGAATCGTGTAGGTGACCTGGCGGGGGTCCTCGCCGCCCGCCAGCGCCGCGAACTCGTCTGCGCGCGCCGCGTGGACATCGCGTCGGGCGAGCGCGTCGTCCCGCTCGGTGCCGGCCGATCGCGCGGCAATCACCTCGTAAAGAAAACGCGCCTCGTCGTGGGCGAGCGCCAAGTCGGCAAAGGTGGCGGGCACGAACGCGTCGCTCGACACCGGCGTGAAGTCGCTGCCCAGCACCACGGTCGTGGGCAGGACCAGCTCCGTCGCCCCGAGGGGGTCTGGCGCCGCGCTGACGGTCGGGACCGCGCTCGGGCTGGGGGTGGCCTCGCCGGTGACCTCGGGCTCTGCAGCGCCGGGCTGTGCCGCGTCCTCGGTCGCTCCAGGGCTGGCCGAGGCGCTCGGTTCGGGCGCCGCCGCCAGCTCGGAGTACTGCGCCCACCACAGCGCGAAGGCGTGAGTCAGGCCGATGCTGGACTGCAGCAGCGCGAGATTCTCGTCGGTCGTGCTTTGCGCGGTCTCGAGGGCCCCGTCGCGCGCCTGCGCCACCGCCTCGTCCAGCGAACCGACGAAGGGGGAGGGGGACAGCGTGGGGGAGGGCACGGCGACGTATACGCCGCCCAGTGCGGCCAGGTGCGCTGGCGCGGCGGGCGCTTCTATGGAGGCGAGGTTAGATGCCGAGAGAGCGTCGCTGGTTCCGGCACCCAGGGCGTCTATGATCTCCTGCTCTCGCAGTGCCGCGGCGTCGCGCTCGAGCGTCGCCTGGTGGGCGGAGGGATACGTGACCGGCTCCTGCGCGAGGGTCCACGAGCACCCGGAGACTCCCGCGACTAGCGCGCCCGCAATGAGCGCCGCGGTCCACGGGCGGACGGTAGAGTATGGGACTCGGCGGGCGTTCATGCTCGCCATCATGACACGCGCTAGGCCTGGGCTTAGAATGTGTCCTGACGAATTTAAGCAACGGAGCGCGCATGAGCGCGCGGGGAGGCGATGTTATGGACATCTCACGCCAGATTGCCGACCTAGCGACACCCGGAGCAGAAGCTGCCGGGTTGATCGTCGACGGGGTCGCCGTCGCACCGGCGGGCAAGCGCACACGTGTCACAATTACGCTCGATCTACCCGAGACTGAAGTGGGTTCCGCCAGCCTGGACGCGATCGCGGTAGCGTCGCGGGCCATCGGCGCGGCGCTCGACGAGGCAAACGTGCCCAAGAGCGAGTACACCCTCGAAGTCTCTACCCCGGGGACGGACCGCACGCTCACTGAGCGTCGCCACTTCATGCGCGCACGAACGCGCCTTGTCACGCTGGACCTCGCGGAGGGCGCGACGGCTTCCGGCCGCCTCGTCGACGTGACGGACGACTCCGTGGTGCTGGAGATCGCCGGCGAGCGCAGCAGCTTCGCGCTGGCGGACATCGCCGACGGACGCATCGAAGTCGAAATGAAGAAGATGAAGACCGCTAAGTTCGCAGAAGAGGATGCACCTGATGGACATTGATATGAGGGCCCTGGAGGGCCTCGAGAAGGAAAAGGACATCAAGCTCAGCGTCCTCATCGACGCGATTGAGCAGGCGTTGCTGTCGGCCTACCAAAAGACCCCCGGCGCCTATTCCCACGCACGGGCAAAGCTGGACCGCAGCACCGGAAAGGTCTCCGTCCTGGTCCGCGAGCCCAACCTCAACGAGGCCGGCGAGATGGTGGACCTGTCTCCCGAGTTCGACCACACTCCCGACGACTTTGGGCGCATCGCGACGTCCACCGCCCGCCAGGTGATCTTCCAGCGACTGCGTCAGGCCGGCGACGACGCAGTGCTGGGCGAGTACGCCGACAAGGAGGGCCACCTGGTCTCCGGCGTGATTCAGCAGAGCGCCGACCCGCGCAACGTGCACGTCGACATGGGTGACGTCGAGGGGCTGTTGCCCGCGCACGAGCAGGTCCCCACCGAGACGTACACGCACGGCGAGCGCCTGCGCGCCTTCGTGCTCGACGTGTCGCGCGGCATGAAGGGCCCCTCGATCACGCTGTCTCGCACCCACCCCGGTCTGGTGCGCAAGCTCTTTGAACTCGAGGTCCCCGAGATCGCCGACGGCACCGTCGAGATCATGAATATTGCCCGCGAGGCAGGCCACCGCACCAAGATGGCTGTTCGCGCCAACGTGGCGGGGGTCAATCCCAAGGGTGCCTGCATCGGCCCGATGGGCGCGCGAGTGCGCGCGGTCATGAGCGAACTGCACGGCGAGAAGATCGACATCGTGGACTGGGACGACGACCCCGCAACGTACGTGGGTAACGCGTTATCGCCCTCACGCGTCGTGTCAGTGACGGTCGTCGACCTCGAGGCTCGCGCGGCGCGAGTGATCGTCCCCGACTTCCACCTCTCGCTAGCGATCGGCAAGGAGGGGCAGAATGCCCGCCTGGCCGCTCGACTCACTGGCTGGCGCATCGACATCCGTTCGGACGAGGCCCCCGACGGCCCCGTCACACCCCCCGCGGAGGACGGCGAAACCGCCGACCTCGACACGCCGGGTGCGACACACTAGCGCGACCCGGTAGACTAATGACGCTGAGCAGCCAGGATTACGCGTCTCGCACCCCCGCATCGGACCACACCGGACCGGTACGAACGTGCGTCGGATGCAAAAAACTGGAAGCGCAGTCGGTCCTGATGCGAGTGGCATTGGACGGCAACCGTGTGGTTGCCGATCCGATCCGGTCGCTGCCTGGGCGAGGAGCGTGGCTGCACCGCAGCGACGATTGCCTCACCAAGGCGCTTCAGCGTCGAGCCTTCGGACGCGCATTGCGCGCCCCGCAGGCGGATGCCTCCGGCATCTCGCTAGAGCTTTAAGGATTGTGACCATGATGACCATCGATAGAACGGGACGAAAGCCCATGGCAACCCGATGAGTGCCTCACGATGACCACCCCGCAGTAACGATGGTTCGACCCTGTCTTGGTCGGACCAAGACAGGAGAATTGTGGCAAAGCCCCGCGTCCATGAGATCGCGAAAGAGCTCGGAGTATCGAGCAAGGACCTAATCGCTAAGCTCACCGAAATCGGTGAGTATGTGAAGGGTCCGTCTTCCACCCTTGAAGCGCCCGTAGTGCGCAAGGCCAAGGAGGCGTTCCCGGCACCGGCCGAGAAGCCTGCCGAGGCACCCAAGCCCGCCGCCAAGAAGCCGGCGGCACCCAAGCCCGCAGCCCCCAAGCCTGCCGCCCCTGAGGCGCCGGCCAAGGAGGAGGCACCCGCACCTGTTGACGCGCCCGCTCCGGCGGCGCCCAAGGCAGACAAGCCCGCAGCACCGGCAGCACCGGCCGCACCGGCCGATGCCGCAGCAAAGGCAGACACTCCCGCCGCCCCTGAGGCCAAGACAGACGCACCCACGCCCGGCGACATGCCGCGTCCTCGTCCTCGTCCAGGCGGAAACAACCCGTTCTCGGACAAGGCCGCAGGTCCGCGTCCTCGTCCTCGTCCGGGCGGAAACAACCCGTTCCAGGCGCCTCGCCCGCAGGGTCGCCCAGGTGGCGCACCAGGCGGTCGTCCTACGGCAGCTGGAGCACCCGCTCGCCCGGGCGCTCGTCCGACCCCAGGTCAGATGCCCGCACAGGCGCCTCGTGGTGGCCCAGGTGGCGCACCCGGTCGCGGTGGCCCCGGTGGAGCTGGTGGCGCACCCGGTCGTCCCGGCGGATTCGGCGGCCCCGGTGGCCGTCCGGCCGCTGGTGGTCGTGGACGCGGCGGTGGAACCGCAGGAGCATTCGGTCGTTCCGGTGGTAAGCCGGCACGCTCACGGAAGTCGAAGCGCGCGAAGCGGGCCGAATACGAGCAGAGTCAGGCGCCAGCCATCGGCGGCGTCAACATTCCTCGCGGTAACGGTGAGACGCTGATCCGTCTTCGCCGCGGCGCGACGCTTGCTGACTTTGCCGAGAAGATTGACGTCATTCCCGCGTCGCTCGTGACGGTGCTGTTCCACCTCGGTGAGATGGCTACCGCAACGCAGTCGCTCGACGAGGACACCTTTGCGACTCTTGGTTCCGAGCTGGGTTACAAGATCCAGATCGTGTCCCCGGAAGAGGAAGACCGCGAGCTGCTCGAGGACTTCAACATCGACATCGAGGCGGAACTCGAGGCCGAGGGCGACGACGTTCTCTTCGCTCGTCCTCCCGTCGTCACCGTCATGGGTCACGTCGACCACGGTAAGACGCGTCTACTCGACGCGATCCGTCACGCGGATGTCATTTCCGGTGAGGCCGGCGGCATCACGCAGCACATCGGCGCTTACCAGGTGCACCACGAGCACGAGGGCGTCGAGCGCGCCATCACCTTCATTGACACCCCGGGTCACGAGGCGTTCACCGCCATGCGTGCACGTGGTGCCAAGGTCACCGACATCGCGATCCTCGTGGTCGCGGCCGACGACGGCGTGATGCCTCAGACCATTGAGGCGCTCAACCACGCTCAGGCAGCCAACGTCCCGATCGTTGTCGCAGTGAACAAGGTGGATAAGGAAGGGGCTAACCCCGCAAAGATCCGCCAGCAGCTCACCGAATACAACTTGGTAGCCGAGGAGTACGGCGGAGACACGATGTTCGTCGACGTCTCCGCGACCAAGGGCATCAACATCGACGAGCTTCTCGAGGCCGTTCTGCTCACCGCAGACGCCGGTCTGGACCTGCGCGCCAACCCCAACAAGGACGCCCGCGGTGTTGCCGTCGAGGCGCACCTCGACAAGGGGCGCGGTGCCGTTGCGACGGTACTCGTGCAGTCCGGTACGTTGCGCATCGGCGACTCGATCGTGGCGGGTACGGCTCACGGCCGTGTGCGTGCCATGTTCGACGAGCACGACCAGCAGATCAAGGAAGCCCTCCCGGCCCGTCCCGTGCTCGTGATCGGACTCACGTCCGTTCCGGGCGCCGGCGACACGTTCCTGGTGGCTGACGACGACCGTACGGCGCGTCAGATTGCCGAGAAGCGCGAGACCGCCGAGCGCGCAGCTCAGCTTGCCAAGCGTCGCAAGCGCATCAGCCTCGAGGACTTCAACCAGGCCCTCGAAGATGGCAAGGTCGACACCCTCAACCTCATCATCAAGGGAGACGTTTCGGGTGCCGTCGAGGCCCTCGAGGACGCGCTCCTGCAGATCGATGTGGGCAAGGACGTCGACCTGCGCATCATCCACCGTGGTGTGGGTGCTGTCACGCAGAACGACGTCAACCTGGCGACCGTGGACTCCGCGATCATCATCGGTTTCAACGTGCGTCCCGCAGAGCGCGTTCAGGAACTCGCGGACCGCGAGGGCGTGGACATGCGCTTCTACTCGGTCATCTACCGCGCACTCGAGGACATTGAGGCATCGCTCAAGGGCATGCTCAAGCCTGAGTTCGAGGAGCAGCAGACCGGTGGCGCCGAGATCATGGAGATTTTCCGTTCCTCCAAGTTCGGAAATATCGCCGGTTGCTTGGTCCGCAAGGGCGCAATCCGCCGCAACGCCTCCGCTCGCGTCGTGCGAGCCGGAAACGTCATCGGCGAAGCCAAGATCGACACGCTGCGCCGTTTCAAGGACGACGCGACCGAGGTCAAGGACGGCTTCGAGTGCGGTATTGGCCTAGGCAAGTTCAACGACATCCAGGTCGGGGACGTCATTGAGACGTTCGAGATGGTGGAGATTCCGAGGACCTAATGGTTGACCACGCACGCGCACTCAAGCTCGCTGGCACGATTAAAAGGATCGTTGCCAGCGCGCTCGAGAACGACATTAAAGACCCCCGCTTGGGGTTCGTCACGGTGACCGATGTTCGAGTCACCGGCGACCTCCAGCAGGCGTCCGTCTTCTACACCGTCTTTGGCGGCGACGAGGAACGCGAGAACACCGCGGCGGCCCTGGCTTCGGCCAAGGGTCGCTTGCGGTCCCGCATGGGCTCGCAGTTGGGTATTCGCCTGACCCCGACGCTCGAGTTCCATCTAGACGCGGTGCCGGAGACTGCCGCCTCGCTCGCCAAGTCGCTCGAGGCCGCACGCCTGCGCGACGAGGAGGTCACTCGCATGCGCGAGGGCGCCAAGTACGCAGGCGAAGCGGACCCGTACAAGCACCCCGACGTCGAGTCCGATGACGATGACGAGGACGCCTAAGCCCGAGCCGGTTCCCGGCATCGTGGTGGTCGACAAGCCGCAAGGCTGGACCTCCCACGATGTCGTTGGCCGCATGCGCCGGCTCGCGCAGACCAAAAAGGTAGGTCACGCGGGCACGCTCGACCCCATGGCCACCGGCGTGCTGGTGATCGGGATCGGCAAGGCCACCAAGCTGCTGACCTACTTCGTGGGTCACGGCAAGTCCTACGACGGCACGATTCGCCTGGGCGAGTCCACCGTGACGGACGATGCCGAGGGCGACGTTCTCGAATCGGCGGACGCGTCCGTGGTGACCGACGCGCAGATCGCCGATGCCGTCGCGACCCTCACCGGCGACATTCAGCAGCAGCCCAGCGCGGTCAGCGCGATCAAGGTGGACGGTCAGCGCGCGTACAAGCGCGTGCGCGACGGCGAGGACGTGCAGCTTCCCTCCCGTCCGGTGACCGTGTCGCGATTCGACGTGCTCGACATTCGCCGCGACGGCACGCTCGTCGACATCGACGTGAGCCTCGACGTGTCCTCGGGCACCTACGTGCGGGCACTGGCGAGGGACCTGGGCGCGGCGCTGTCCGTCGGCGGCCACCTCACCGCCCTTCGCCGCACCGCGGTGGGGGACATTGACCTTTCCAGCGCGAAGACTCTTGACGAACTCGGCGCGTTGGTGGATGGTGGCCAACCGCTGCCGCTGCTACCGCTCGCGACCGCCGCGGCATCTGCCCTGCCCACCGTGACCATCGACGACCGCCAGGCGACCGCGCTCGGCTTCGGCCAACCCATCGAGGTCGGCGTCGAGCCGGTGACCGCGCCGGGAGTCCTCCCGCCCGCCGGTTCAGAGGTCGCCGCACTGACGTCCTCCGGAACCCTCGCCGCAATTCTGCGCCCGCGCCGCGGAAAACTATCCCCCGTGGTGGTGTTCGAAACGTCCACTACCGCTGAGACACCGACGGCCGTAGTCCCCGACTCCGAAGCGGAGTGATCTTGGGCGACAGGAGTTAGGCGACAATGGCAGACGTGACTGGCACCGACGCAACAAATCCCGGCTCAACGATGACGACGTGGCGGTCGCTTGCCGACATCCCGGCGTCGCTAGGCCCGGCCATCGTGACGCTAGGTAACTTCGACGGCGTCCACCTGGGGCATCAGGCGGTGCTCGAGCGCATGGTCGCGGACGCCCGCGCCCGAGGTCAGGTCGCGATTGCGATGACCTTCGACCCGCACCCCAAGGCGGTTCACGACCCGACGCACCCACCGGTGTTGATCACCGGCATGGATGACCGCCTCGAGCGCCTCGCCGCGACGGGCCTCGACGGCGTGCTCGTGGTGCGCTATACCCTCGACTTTGCCCAGCAGACCGCGGAGGAGTTCGTCCGCCGCTACCTGGTCGAGGGTCTCAAGGCGGCCACTGTGGTGGTGGGACAGGACACCCGGTTTGGGCGCGGCAACGCCGGCGACGTCGACACGATGCGCGAGCTGGGGCACAAGTTCGGCTTCGACGTAGAGGTCATCGACGACGCCTGCGCGGTGTCACAGTCGGGCCGACGCTGGTCCTCGACCTGGGTCCGCGAGCTCCTCGACGCGGGCGACCTGCCAGGGGCCGCCGACGTCCTCGGGCGAACGCACCGGCTGCGGGGGACTGTGATTCACGGGGACGCGCTCGGGCGGACCATCGGTTTTCCCACGGCGAACCTGGACGTCTCGGGCGGGATGATCCCGCGCCACGGCGTCTACGCTGGCAGGCTGACGGTGATCGACGCGCGCGCCAATTCCTTGGCGAAGCCGCTGGTCGGACTACCTATGAAGGCCGCGGTGAGCCTGGGGCACAACTACACGGTGGGCGGCAGCGATCTACGTGTCGAGGCGTTCGCGCTCGATGCCGAGGGCATCGACATCTACGACACCGAGGTGGCCCTGGACCTGGTTCAGTGGCGGCGGCCGATGCTGGACTTCGGCTCGCTCGAGGCGCTCACTGCGGCGCTGGACGAGGACGTCGCCTGGACTCGTGAATTGTTAAGCGAAGGTCACGATTCGTGTTAATTCGCTGTTAACCCAGGCATTCGGCACCTTTTGGGGGCTACAGTCTTTAGATGGACCAGCCCAATGATGGAAAGCTGCAGGGAGAGCACAAGCCCCTCGTGGTGCTCAAGAACGTAAACAAGCACTTCGGCGAGCTTCACGTGCTGCAGGACATCAACCTCACGGTCGGTGAGGGCGAGGTGGTGGTCGTGATCGGCCCGTCGGGCTCGGGAAAGTCCACGCTGTGCAGGGCGATCAACCGGCTCGAGACCATCGACGACGGTTCGATCACGCTCGACGGGGTGGAGGTTCCCGCTGAGGGCAAGGCACTAGCCAACCTGCGAGCCGACGTCGGCATGGTGTTCCAGTCTTTCAACCTCTTCGCGCACAAGACCATCCTCGAGAACGTCACCCTGGGACCCATCAAGGTCAAGGGAGTGAAGAAGGCGGAAGCCAAGGAGCGCGCTATGGCGCTGCTCGAGCGCGTGGGCATCGAGTCGCAGGCGGACAAGTTCCCCGCGCAACTGTCAGGTGGACAGCAGCAACGCGTCGCCATTGCTCGCTCACTCGCCATGCAGCCCAAGGTGATGCTGTTCGACGAGCCCACGTCGGCGCTAGACCCGGAAATGATCAACGAAGTCCTGGACGTCATGACCGACCTGGCGGCGGAGGGCATGACCATGATCGTCGTGACCCACGAGATGGGATTCGCGCGCAAGGCGGCCAACCGCGTCATCTTCATGGCCGACGGCCAGATTCTGGAAGAGGCCGAGCCGGAGGAGTTCTTCACGAACCCCCAGTCCGCGCGAGCCAAGGACTTCCTCTCCAAGATCCTTACCCACTAATTTGCACGCTGGCTCGGGAGACCCTCGGGCCAAAACAGAGGAGATCAAATGAACACCAAGATAAAGGTAGTGGCGCTGGCAGCGACCGCTGCGATCGCACTGTCCGCTTGTTCGTCCGATTCCGACGGCGGAGACGACGTTGACGCGTCCTCGTTCCCCGCGGGCTCCACGATGGCGACCCTTGCCGACGCGGGTGCCATCACCATCGGCACCAAGTTCGACCAGCCGCTGTTCGGCCTCAAGGCACCCAGCGGCGAGCCCGAGGGCTTCGACGTCGAGGTGGCCAAGATCATCGCGGGCGAGCTGGGCATCTCGGACGACAACATCACGTGGACCGAGACCGTCTCTGCCAACCGTGAGCCGTTCATTGAGGGTGGACAGGTCGACATGGTTGTCGCCACCTACACCATCAACGACGACCGCAAGGAGATCGTGTCGTTCGCGGGACCGTATTACAACGCGGGCCAGGCGATGATGGTGCTGTCCGACAACGAGGACATCGTGGGCCCCGAAGACATGGCAGGCAAGGTCGTCTGCTCCGTCGAGGGCTCCACTCCTGCGCAGAACGTCATGGATAACTATCCCGACGCCGAGCTCAAGCTCTTCGGTGCGTACACCGACTGCCTCCAGCCGCTACGCGACGGCACCGTCGACGTCGTGACCACTGACAACGTGATCCTCGCGGGCTACGTGTCCGAGTCGGACGGTGACTTCAAGGTTGCCGGCGACCCGTTCACCGAGGAGCCCTACGGCATCGGCGTCGGCCACGACGATGACGAGTTCCGTAGCTGGATCAACGACGTTCTCGAGGCCTCCTTCGAGGATGGAAGCTGGATCGACGCGTGGAACGAGACCGCAGGAACCGTGCTCCCCGAGCCGGTCACCCCGACGGTGGATCGCTACACCAACTCATAAGCAGTGAGGCCCTCGGTGCGTTCCCTCGTGAGGGAGCGCACCGAGGTCGCCTCATCGCCCGGCGGTTCTACCGCCCAGAAATGTACGTGATCCGGAGAGGACTATGGGAGCACTAATCGACAACGCCGACCTGGTGTGGGCGGCGTTCAAGATGACGTTGTGGCTGTCCGTATCCGCCGGCGTACTCTCCTTCATTTGGGGAGTCATGCTCGCCGGTTTCCGCGTGGGCCCCATCGCTCCGCTGCGTACCTTCGGCACCGTCTACGTCAACATCTTTCGAAACTCGCCGCTCACGCTGATCTTCCTCGTGATTCTCAACCTTTCGGTGCCGGTCTTCGGCCTTGGAATCGGGCTCGGCGTTCCCATGGCGATCATATCGCTGACCTTGTATACCTCCACCTTTGTGTGTGAAGTGGTGCGCTCCGGCATCAACGCCGTGGGCATCGGGCAGGCAGAGGCCGCCCGTTCACTCGGACTCTCCTTCTTCCAGACGCTCGGCGAGGTGGTGCTGCCGCAGGCGTTCCGCTCGGTCATTCCGCCGTTGATCAACGTCTACATCGCGCACGTCAAGAACACCTCCGTGGCAGCTGGCTTCGCAGTCTTCGAGCTCACCGCGTCCGCGCAGCGCATCGCCAACGGCAACCCGGGCGACGTCGTGGGCGTGTTTGCTGGCATCGGCCTGTGCTATCTCGTCATCACCATCCCCATGGGTCTCGCGAGTCAACGCATCGAGCGAAGGGTGGCGATCGCGCGATGAGTGCCGAGACTTCAGTCCTCTACGAGGCACCGGGCCCGCGCGCGAAGGCCCGAGACAAGATCTTCACCGTTGTCTTCACCCTGGTATTTCTCGCCTTGGCAGTGTGGGCCGCGTACACCGCCTACGGCAACGGCATCTTTGACGATCGCTGGGCTGTGCTGGTGGACCCCCCAGGCAAGTCCACCGCGCATGACGTGTGGTTCAATTCGCTGTTGATGAGTGGCATCTGGGGTACCCTCAAGCCGGTCCTCATTGCTATTCCGATCGCGCTGTTCCTCGCGCTGGTGCTGACAATCCTCAGGCAGACCCCGTTCTGGGTCGCGCGAGTCCCCGCGCGCGTCGTCACCGAGGTGTTCCGTGGCATTCCGGTGCTGCTCATCATGTACTTTGGTGTGCTCGCACTCAAGCTCGACCCGCTGTGGGCCGTGGTCCTTGGCCTCGTGGTCTACAACATGGCGGTGGTCGCGGAGATCCTGCGCGCGGGAATCGCCGCGCTGCCGAGTGGTCAGAGGGAGGCCGGGCTGAGCATCGGCCTGTCGCCGTTGCAGACGCTGCTGCGAATTGAGTTGCCCCAGGCCGTGCGGATCATGTTGCCCGCGCTAATCAGCCAGATTGTGGTGCTGCTCAAGGACTCGTCGCTCGGTTTCATCATCGGCTACTCCGAGCTGCTCAAGGCGGGCAAGGACAACTACAACTTCTTCAACGAGCCGAGCAAGGTCGTCTTCATCACCGTGGTCGGGGTGCTCTACATCATCATCAACATGTCCGTGTCTCGACTGGCCACCTACATTGAGGGCCGAATGCGCACCAAGAGCAAGACGGTTGCTGGGTTGGGCGTTGAGGCGAAGGCCGGTGCCGAGGGCGGAAACGTGAAGATGGCGATGGGTGGCCGCAACGCGGGTGATGGCGGGGCCGGGGGAGGGGGAGCGTAAGCTTCCACGCCCGATGTCTTAGAACACTCGTGGTGGTGCGGAGCCGCCGCGTCCGGTAGCATTGACCGTCGCCGTATAACGGCCGCGGATCCCAGTGCCCCGGAGAATATGCCCGGGTGCGCCGCGCAACAAGACATTACAAAGGAGACTGCTGTGCCGCTTACCCCTGAAGTCAAGAAGTCCATCATGACCGACTACGCCCGCTCAGAAGGCGACACCGGTTCTCCCGAGGTTCAGGTGGCGATGCTCTCGCAGCGCATCCTCGACCTGACCGAGCACCTCAAGGAGCACAAGCACGACCACCACACGCGTCGTGGCCTGCTCCTCATGGTCGGCCAGCGCCGTAACCTGCTGAACTACCTCCAGCGCGTCGACATCGAGCGTTACCGTACGCTCATCGGTCGTCTGGGCCTGCGCCGCTAGTCACAATCTTTCACCGAGAGACCCGGTTGCTCCTCCCGCAAGGGAGTCGAGCGGCCGGGTTTTTTGCGCATCCTGGACCCATGGGTCCTGCCGCGCGGCTACCAACCTGAAACCGAGCGCTCCCTGATACCATATGAGGAGCCCGCCATTGATGGCGGAGCTTGAAAAAAACACCTGGCAGGCCAGTTGAACGCTGGTCCTCGGTGGTGATGAGCAGACTCCCGCAGCTAAGCGCGGATGAAGTCTGGGCATTTCGACTGACGATCAGTAGCGGCAATCGCACGTTATGTTCCCCTGAGCCTGCTCCAAACTTAAGGAGCAACTTCCACATGGAAGGTCCCGAAATTCAGTTCGCCGAGGCCGTTATCGACAACGGCAAGTTCGGCACGCGCACTGTGCGCTTCGAAACGGGCCGTCTGGCCCAGCAGGCCGCCGGTACGGTCGCCGCTTATCTCGACAACGACACGATGCTGCTGTCGGCCACCACGGCCGGCAAGCACCCGCGCGAAGGCTTTGACTTCTTCCCGCTGACCGTTGACGTCGAAGAGCGTTCTTACGCCGCGGGCAAGATCCCCGGCTCGTTCTTCCGTCGCGAAGGTCGTCCCTCGACCGACGCGATCCTCACCTGCCGCCTGATCGACCGCCCCCTGCGCCCCACGTTTGTCTCGGGCCTGCGCAACGAGGTCCAGGTCGTCATCACGGTGCTGGCAATCAACCCCGAAGACTCCTACGACACGCTCGCGATCAACGCCGCCTCGGCGTCGACGCAGCTGTCGGGCCTGCCGTTCACCGGCCCGATCGCCGGTGTGCGCATCGCGCTCATCGACGGCCAGTGGGTCGCGTTCCCCAAGTACAGCCAGATGGAGCGTGCCGTGTTCAACATGGTCGTCTCCGGCCGTATCGCGGGCGACGACATCGCCATCATGATGGTCGAGGCAGAAGCCACCGACGACTCCTTCAACCTGATCTCCGAGGGCGCTCAGGCTCCCACCGAGGCAGTCGTTGCCGAGGGCCTCGAGGCAGCAAAGCCGTTCCTGCGCGCACTGTGCGACGCTCAGATCGAGCTCGCAGCGAAGTCGCCCAAGGAGCCCAAGGAGTTCCCCCGCTTCCTCGACTACCAGGACGACGTCCTCGCAGCCGTGACCGCAGCCACCGAGGCGGACCTGTCCGCCGCGCTGCAGATCGCCGACAAGGCGGAGCGCGAGAACCGCCTCGACGAGATCAAGGACGCCGCACACGACGCACTTGACTCTCAGTTCGAGGGTCGCGAGAAGGAAATCTCCGCCGCGGTTCGCTCCGTGACGAAGCAGACCATCCGCCAGCGCGTCCTCACGGACGGCATCCGCATCGACGGCCGTGGCCTCAAGGACATCCGTCCCTTGGCCGCAGAGGTCGGTCCCATCCCGCGCGTGCACGGTTCCGCTATCTTCGAGCGCGGCGAGACCCAGATCCTGGGCATCACCACGCTGAACATGCTGAAGATGGAGCAGCAGGTCGACTCGTTTAACCCCGAGAAGAAGAAGCGCTACATGCACCACTACAACTTCCCGCCCTTCTCCACGGGCGAGACCGGCCGCGTGGGTTCCCCCAAGCGCCGCGAAATCGGCCACGGTGCGCTCGCAGAGCGTGCACTGGTTCCGGTGCTCCCGTCGCGCGACGACTTCCCTTACGCGATCCGTCAGGTATCCGAGGCCCTCGGGTCCAACGGTTCCACCTCGATGGGTTCCGTCTGTGCCTCGACCCTCGCAATGCTCAACGCTGGTGTGCCGCTGCGCGCGCCGGTCGCCGGCATCGCCATGGGCCTCGTGTCCGACACGGTTGACGGAGAGACCCGCTACGCGGCGCTCACAGACATCCTCGGCGCCGAGGACGCCTTCGGCGACATGGACTTCAAGGTTGCAGGTACCTCAGAGTTCATTACCGCGATCCAGCTCGACACCAAGCTCGACGGCCTTCCGCTGTCGGTGCTGATCGGCGCTCTCGACCAGGCCAAGGATGCTCGCATCCACATCCTGGGCGTCATGGCTGAGGCCATCTCCGAGCCCGACGAGATGAGCCCGTTTGCTCCTCGCGTCATCTCGGTGCGCGTCCCCGTTGACAAGATCGGCGAGGTCATTGGCCCGAAGGGCAAGATGATCAACCAGATCCAGGACGACACTGGCGCTGACATCTCGATCGAGGACGACGGAACCGTGTTCATCGGTGCCACCGACGGTCCCTCGGCCGAGGCGGCCCGTGCGGCGATCAACGCGATCGCTAACCCGCACGTGCCCGAGGTCGGCGAGCGCTTCGTGGGAACGGTCGTCAAGACCGTCGCCTTCGGTGCCTTCGTGTCGCTCAGCCCCGGCCGCGACGGACTGCTGCACATCTCGCAGATCCGCAAGCTGGTCGGTGGCAAGCGCGTCGAGAACGTCGAAGACGTCCTCGCCGTGGGTCAGAAGATTCAGGTCCAGATCGGTGAAGTTGACCCGCGCGGCAAGCTGTCGCTCGAGGTAGTCGAAGAGGCCGGCGCTGAAGTCGCCGACGTCGACGGCGACGACAACTAGTCGTCATCCTTCGCTAGACGGTTCACGAAGCCGCCGGTTCCCGCAAGGGGGCCGGCGGCTTCGTCGTTCCCGGGCGCGCCCCAGCGACCGGTGACGGGCACGGCCCCCCGCCGATGCATCGGCCGGGTGGGCGACGGGCCCGGCGTGTCGCGTTAGGCTCGTGACCATGCCTCACGCCCTCCCGCTCGTCTCAGCATCGTCCATCGGTTCCTCCATCTCCATCGAGCAGGACCAGGGCGCTCTGGTGCGCCGCAGCGTCCTGCCGGGCGGGGTGCGCGTGTTCACGGAGCAGATTCCGGGGATGCGCTCCGCGACCATGGGCGCCTGGGTCGGGGTGGGCTCGCGCGACGAGACCCCCGAGCACGCTGGGTCGACTCACTTCCTCGAGCACCTGCTGTTCAAGGGCACCAAGCGGCGCACGTCGCTGCAGATCGCCGAGGCGTTCGACCGGGTGGGCGGCGAATCCAACGCCATGACGGCCAAGGAGTTCACCTGCTACTTCGCGCGGGTGATCGACACCGACCTGCCCATGGCTATCGACGTGATCCTGGACATGGTGACCAGCCCGCTGCTCGACAAGGACGAGTTCGAGATGGAACGCGGCGTGATCCTCGAGGAGATCGCCATGAACGACGATGACCCGGGCGACGTGGCGCACGAGAAGTTCACCGAGGCGATCTTTGGCGGCCACCCGCTCGGGCGTCCCATCGGCGGCACCCCGGAGATTATCCGTACGGTCACACGCGAGTCCGTGTGGGAGCACTACCAGCAGCACTACGTGCCGGAGGGCCTGATCGTGACGGCCGCAGGCGGTGTCGACCACGACGTGGTGTGCGCGCAGGTAACCGCGGCGCTCGAGCTCGGCGGCTGGGACATGAGCGACACGCGCGCGCCGCTGGCCCGCCGCGACAGCACCAACGAGATCGTGGCGACGCAGGGTGGCGACATCAGCATCGTGCGTGATTTCGAGCAGGCGCACGTGGTGATCGGTTCGCGCGGCTTCAAGGCCACGGAGGAGCGCCGCACCACGCTCGCCGTGATGAACACCATTTTGGGCGGCGGCATGTCGTCGCGCCTGTTCCAGGAGATCCGCGAGAAGCGCGGACTCACCTACTCCGTGTACTCGTTTGGCGCCCCCAACGCCGATGCGGGGCTGTTCGGCATGTACGCCGCTTGCACCCCGGGCAACACGGACGAGGTCACGAAGTTGATGGTCGGCGAGCTCGAACGTATGGCCGAGGGCGTGACTGACTCGGAGATGGAGCGAGCGATCGGGCAGTTGGCGGGTTCCACGGTCCTGCGCCTGGAGGACTCGTACTCGCGGATGTCGCGCCTGGGCAAGGCCGAGCTCGTGTTCGGCGACCTGTGGAGCATCGGCGAGGTGCTGGACCAGGTGAGGGCGGTCACCGCCGACCAGGTGATGGGACTCGCGGCGGAGATTGCCTCGCGTCAGCGCACCACGGTGCGCGTGGGGCCCATCGTCAACCCATAAGCGTCGGGCCATTCACTTAACTCTAGGCAATCTCCCAGCAAACTCTGAGTTTGCGTCCTTAGTCTCAAGTCGTCAGGTTTTCTTGAGCGACAGGGATGAAAATGGCGACGAGCCACGTGCGTTGGACAGGTGTTCGTAGGTGGGCAATTCCGCTTGCCTACGTACTCGTAGGGGCGGTGGTCGGCGGCGGTGCCATCGCGCTGACAAACCGTGAGCCGGCGCAGGCCGCGGATTCCGTAGCGGATGCCGCAGCGGCGCAGCAGCAGGTAGCGACCGTCGGCCTCGAGACGCTCGAGCAGTCGGTATCCACCACGGGCACCCTGACGGCGGTGACGAGCGAGAGCCTCGCCTTCGCCGCATCGGGCCAGGTCATCGCGGTCAACGTCGAGGTAGGGGATCCCGTCTCCGAGGGCGACGTGCTTGCCCAGATTGACGACCTACAACTCGACGCGGCGCTCAAGGGCCAGGAAGCTGAACTCGCGAGCGCTGAGGCGTCGCTCGCCGACCTCGAGGAAGAGGCGGACGGCACCGATTCCAGCGACTCCAAGATCGCGGCCGCCGAAGCGACCGTCACCGTGCGGCAGCAGGCGGTTGAGGACGCGGAAGACGCCATGGCGGACGCCGATCTAGTCGCGACCATGGCGGGCGTCGTGACGACGCAGTCGTACGCGGTCGGGGACGCGGTGTCATCGGGCGGCTCCACCGGAGGCGCCGACGCGGCGGGTTCCGGCACGACCACTGCCGCCGCCGGCATCCAGATTGTCGGCCAGGACGCATGGACGGTCGATGTGAGCCTCGGCGAGTCGGACGTGGCCCTCATCAGCGAGGGCGACCAGGTCACCTTCACCGCCGATGACGTCGACACGATGTTCGGCATAGTCACCGACATCTCCCTCCTCCCCAGCACCACCGGCGGCACCGCGGCCTACCCGGTCACCCTGCAGGTCACCGGCACCCCAACCGGGCTGTTCGAGGGGGTGTCCGTGACCGCGGACATCACCTACCAGCGCCGCGTGGACGTGCTCGCGGTTTCCACGAACGCGATCACCACCACGGACGACGTGTCCACGGTCACGATCGTGGGCGACGACGACGCAGAAGAGGTGCGGACTGTCACCGTGGGGGAGACGGTGGGTAACCTCACCGAGATCACCGACGGATTGGTCGAGGGCGAGCAGGTGGTGGTGGTGCGGACCGTGACCGGCGCGACGGACGCAGAAGGCACTGGACAGGACGCGGGCGAATTTGCGCCCGGCGGAGGGGACCTCCAAGTCCCGGACGGAGTGGAATTCCCCGCGGGCGAGAGGCCCGGTCGCTAGTGACGCGGATCCAGTGCCCAACCATGACGCCTCGAGCTAGTGAAGGACAACCATGACGACGAAAGCTGTCGCGCCACTGGAGAACGGCCGCGTGGAGCCACTCCAAAGTGACGCCCGTGACCTCTCTGCAGGGCGTCCACAAGATCCGGTGATCGAGCTGTCCGGAGCGCGCAAGACCTACACGTCCGGCGAGATCGTATTCGAGGCCCTGCGCGGCATCGACTGCCAGATCTACGAGGGTGATTACGTGGCGATCGTGGGACCGTCGGGCTCGGGTAAGTCCACGCTCATGAACATTCTCGGTTGCCTCGACGTGCTGACGGAGGGGAAGTACATTCTCGCCGGTGACAATGTCGCGGAATTGGACGAGACCCAACTCGCCACGGTCCGTAATCGCCGCATCGGCTTTGTGTTTCAGCAGTTCAACCTGTTGCCCAGCCTCTCCGCGGTTGCCAACGTGGAACTGCCGCTTCTCTACGCTCGACTGGGTGCAGCGGAACGCAAGGAGCGGGCCCTGCGGGCACTCGACAGCGTTGGGCTGGCCGACAAGAGCGGCAACCGACCAGGTGAGCTTTCCGGGGGCCAGCAACAGCGCGTGGCGATAGCGCGCGCATTGGTGACCGAGCCGACCATTGTGCTCGCGGACGAACCCACGGGAAACCTCGACTCGAGTTCGACGGACGAGATCCTCGGACTCTTCGACAGACTCCACGGCCTCGGCCGGACCATCGTCCTCATTACGCACGAGGCGGACGTCGCGGCGCGGGCTCAGGTGGCGTACAACGTCACCGACGGACAGTTCACGGGCGACGCGCTGGGGGTACGCAGGTGAGACCTTCTGACCTCTTCGCCAGCGCCGCGGGAGCGATCCGCTCGCACCTCATGCGGTCCCTGCTCACGATCCTCGGCATCGTCGTTGGCATCGCCTCGGTCGTGCTGACGGTGGGACTGGGGCTAGGTACCCAGAAGGACGTCAGCGAGCAGATCGCCTCGCTTGGATCTGATCTCCTGATCGTCTCTCCCGGTTCGGCTACCAACAGCGAGGGAGTGCGGGGCGGGTTCGGCTCCGGAGATACGCTGACGCGTTCCGACGCGGAAGCGTTGTCGTCGACCATCGCTGTACCGGATGCGGAAGCCGTCGCCGCTGAGAAGACCGCGAGCCTCGCCCTCACGTATGGGGAAAATAACTGGACCACCACGGTCACGGGCACGTCCGTGAGTTGGCTCGATGTCCGCTCTCGCGAGCTCGCGTACGGCTCATTCCTGAGCGACGAGGACGAGGCTGCCGGTGCCGCCGTGGTGGTGCTCGGCGCCGAGACCGCCCAAGAACTATTTGACCGGGTAGACGTGGTGGGGGAGGACGTGACCATCAACGACACCTCCTTCGAGGTGATTGGGGTCCTGTCCGAAAAGGGCTCGTCGGGCGATTCCTCGCTCGACGACATCGCCGTGATCCCCATGTCGACCATGGTCGAGACCGTGGACGACTCGGGGGCGTCGGAGACAGTCCAGACCATCTACATTAAGGCGGCCTCGGCCGACGTCCTGAGCGCGGCCTCACAGGAATCGACCGCGTTGCTGCTTAATCTGCACGGCATCGGCAGCGTGGAAGACGCCGACTTCACGGTGGCCGCGCAGGACTCGCTGATCGACACCGCGACCTCCGTCTACCAAAAACTCACCGTCCTCCTCACGAGTATCGCGGGACTCGCCTTGCTCGTGGGCGGCATCGGCGTGATGAACATCATGCTCGTGTCCGTCACCGAGCGCACGCGCGAAATCGGCCTGCGCAAAGCACTCGGAGCCAACCCGGCGAGCATCCGCAATCAGTTCCTCGTCGAGGCGGTCATGCTCGGGCTCTCGGGTGGAGCGCTCGGCGTGCTGATCGGGGTGGGACTCGCTTTGACGCTTCCCGCAGTCCTCGACAGCACCATCGTCATCTCGGGGCAGGCGCTCGTTCTGGCCGTCGTGGTCGCAGTGGGAATCGGGGCCGTGTTCGGCGTCTACCCGGCAACCCGTGCGGCACGCCTCGCACCCATCGACGCTCTCCGCGCTCAGTGATCAACCTCAAACGAATAGAGTCATCATGAAAATTCTCCCCAAGCCCATCATCGGCGCGGCCGTATTGGTCGTGCTGCTCACCGCGTGCTCATCCGGCGACGCGTCGAGCGACGGCTCCGCCGCTCCCACGGCCTCGACTGCGGCCACGCAGACTCCTGGCGACGCCCCCTCCGGCGAGGCCCTCGCGGGCGACCAGGCCGCTGGCAACCAAGCTCGCGGCGCGCTGACGGGTGAGGTCGCCTACGTCGACGACGCCGTCTTGCAGGTCCAGGACGGCAGCCTTCAAACGGCGGTGAGGTACACCGACGCGACCACGGTGACTGAGCAGACCGACATCTCCCTGGGCGACATCGCAGTGGGCAACTGCGTCGTGGGGGCGGTAGACGACGCGGGAGCCGTGGTGCAGCTCGCGGTCAGCGAGAGCGTCGACGGAGAATGCGTGGCGGCGGCCGGAGGGTTCGCAGGTGGGCAGGCAGATCGTCCGTCGGGTGATGCGCCGGACGGTGATGCGCCGGACGGTGGCTTGCCAGGCGGCGACGCGCCCGCGGGCGAACTTCCCGATGGCGCCGAGCGTCCCACCGCGCCGGACGATGCGGCGGCGGCGGGGGACCAGGGTGCGCTTGCTGCGACACTCGTCGCGGGCACGGTGACGGCCGTCACCGAAGAGGGACTCGAAGTCGAGGACACCGACGGAACGGCCACGGAGGTTTCGGTGACGGCGGACGCGACCCTGACCAGCACGGTCTCCGGATCCGCGGCGGACATCGAAGTGGGCATGTGCGTGACCGCGCGCGGCGAGGCCGACGACGCCGGCGGGTACGACGCGACCGCACTCGCGCTGTCCACTCCGGGCGACGAGGGATGCGTTTCCGTCGTGGAGGCTCGGGGCGGACGCGACGCGCAAGGCGGAGGACAAGGCGGCGGACAGGGCGGCGCGCCCGGCGCGGACGCACCGGCGGGGAGCGCGGGCTGATGACGTCCGTCTTCGAGGGAATCGGCCGCCACAAGTGGCGGGTGATCGTCGCGGTCGCGCTACTCGCCGCGCTGGTGTTGGTCCTCGCCACCCGGGGCGCGTCGGCCGAGGAGGCCGACTACCGGACCGCGGAGGTGACCACCGGGGACGTCACTCAGACGCTGACCGCAACCGGTTCCATCGAGTCGGCGAGCCGTACCGATCTGGCCTTTCAGGTTGGCGGAACCATCGACGAGGTCCAGGTCGAGGTCGGGGACACGGTCGCCGCCGGCGACGTGCTCGCGACCCTGCAGACGGATGACCTCGACGACGCGGTCGTGGCGGCGCAGGAGACCCTCACCGAGGCGGAGGACTGGCTTGCGGAAAACCTGGAGGCCCAGGCCTCGGGCACGACCGTCACTTCCGAGCCCGCGTCCTCTGGCTCCACGGTGAGCCCCGTGAGCTACGTAGTCGCCACGTTGCCGCTCTCCTCATCCGCGGTGACCAATACAAGCGCGACTATCGCAAGCGCGGTGCTGGCGACGTCGACGTCGACCGGGGCACAGGATGCCGTAGAGACGGCTCCCGCCACAGCAGCAGCACTTCAGTCAGCTGTCGACACCGGCGCCGAGTCGACGGCTGTGGCCGACGCGCGTGCCGAGTTGGTCGCTGCACAGACGGCCTTGCTGGACGCTTACGCGGCCGCCCAGGTGAAGCTCACCGGGTTCGAGGACGCGGCGTCCCTGGCGGAGAGCGAATGTGCGGCACTCATCGGCGCGAGCCCAGCGGACGACGCGACCGCAACCGAGGACGGGGGCGAAGGAGGCGACGACTCTTCCGCCGCCGACGCGCTAGTGGCGTGCCAGAGCGCGACGTCAGCGGCCCTCCTCGCACAACAGGCGTCGCTGGACGCCCAGCAGGCCATGATGGACGCCGCGGTTTCCCTGGACGCGGCCGTCGAAGCGCTGTTGAGCGCAATCGACGACGAGGAACTCAGCAACGGTGGCGAAACGGACGACGGTAGCGACACTGGCGGTGAGGGCTCCGGCGGTGAAGGCTCGGAGGGCGCCGGATCAGGCGGTGATTCGGGAGCACCCGACACCGGGGACCAGGTATCGCCCCCCGCGGGCGAGGACGCCGGCGGCAGCCAGTCGTCAACCGACGGCGGCGGCGACAGCGCGGGGGCGCCGAGCGCAAGTGATGCAACTGGCTCCTCGCAGTCTGGGTCGCAAGGATCGGCCGCCGCGACGAGTGGCGGTAGCGTGCCTAGCGCCGCGGACATCGTCGCGCTCCAGGCGGACGTTGACGCCGCCGCGGCCGGGCTGGCCGTCGCCGAGCAACAGGTCGAGTACGCCACCCTGACGGCGCCCGTTGACGGCACCGTGGTGTCAATGGGGCTAGATTCTGGTGACGTCGTCTCTGCCGACGACGCGGCCGCGGGCATCACTTTGGTCGCGGACAACTCGTACCTGGTCCAGGTGTCGGTCGGACTCGAGCAGGCGCGACTTCTTGAAGTGGGCCAGCCAGCCGACCTCTCCCTGCTCGCGACCGGTCAGGTTGCCGAGGGTGTTGTCTCGAGCGTCAGCACCGTCAACGGGGGCGACGCTTACTCTGCCTCGTACGCCGTAGCGATCGCGATCCCCGACCCGGGGTTCGACATTCGGATCGGCGCCGCGACGCGGATGCAGATCACTGTGGCTAACGCGACCGGCGTGCTCGTGGTCCCGACGTCCGCGGTGACCGACTCCGCCGGCGACGCGACAGTGATGGTGCCGGACGAAGACGGAACCGCGCAGGCGACACCCATCGTGACCGGCGCCGTCGGATCCGAATACACCGAGGTCGTGTCCGGTCTAGAGGCCGGACAACAAGTGATTCTTGCGGATCTCAGCCAGGCGGTGACGAGCGACGAAGCCGATGCGGAGGATTCCGGCGGCCTGCTCGGCGGGCTAGGCGACTCGACGGAGTCTGACGTCCAGGGCCCTGGCGGAGAGGGCTTCACGCCTCCTGGCCAGGGCGGCGGGGGTGGTGGGCGCGGCTGACAGTAGCGCGTACCGCTCTCGCGGAGCGGCGAGCGGAGGCGGCGGTGACGACGGGTAGGCTCGGTGCCATGATTAACGTAGCTGTGTTGGGCGCCTCGGGGCGCATGGGAACCCACGTCGTGAACGCCGTCTCCGCGGCAGACGACCTGAGCGTGGTCGCGACCCTCGATCACGGTGATGACCTGGCCGCGGCGGCGCACGCCAAGGCGCAGGTCGCCGTGGACTTCACCGTTCCGTCCGCGACGGAGGCAAACGTCCACGCGCTTATTGACCTAGGCATCAACGCGGTCGTCGGCACCTCCGGGTGGACGCAGGACGCGCTCGACCGGGTTGAGGAACACCTGCGCGAACGCCCGGACCTGGGCGTGTTGATCGCCCCCAACTTCGCGCTGGGCGCGGTGCTGGCCATGCGCATGTCCGCGCTCGCCGCCAAGTACTTCGAGTCGGTCGAGGTGATCGAGCTTCACCACCCGGACAAGGTCGACGCACCGTCGGGCACCGCCGTCCACACCGCCGCCGGCATCGCTGCGGCCAGGGCCGAGGCTGGCATCGGCGCCTCTCCCGACGCGACAGAGGACTTCACTAACGGCGCCCGCGGCGCCGACGTCAACGGCGTGCGCGTGCACTCGGTGCGGCTGCGCGGCCTGGTGGCGCACGAGGAGATCCTGATGGGCAACCCGGGCGAGCAATTCAGCATTCGCACCGACTCGTTCGACCGTGTGAGTTTCATGCCCGGCGTGCTGCTGGGCATCCGCGAGGTGGGCAACTACTCGGGGCTGACCGTTGGACTCGACAAGTTCATGAGCCTCTAACCGTGAGCCTCATGCGGAACAAGGCCTTCCTCGCGGCGGTCTCCATCGCGGTGATCCTGTCGCTGTACTTTGTGCTGGTCGCCAATCACGCGTTCCTGTTCCTGGAATCGGAGGAGTGGGCCGCGAAGGGCATCGGCGCCGCCATGCTGGTGCTGCCGTTCATCGGCGCCTGGTTCCTGGTCCACGAGTTCCGCCTTGGCACCACGGTGCAGGCGATGGCGGACCACCTGGACAGCGAGGGCCGGCTCCCGCTTCACGACGGCGAGACCAAGCCCAGCGGCAGGCTCACGCGCGAGTCCGCAGAGGCCGCCTTCGAGGTCGCGTCGCGATTGGTGGAGGAGTCCCCGCAGGCCTGGTCGTCCTGGTTCCACCTCGCCTACGCGTACGACGCCGCCGGGGAACGGGCGCAGGCGCGCAAGTCCCTGCGACACGCGGCGGACCTATACCGGGCCGAGCGCAGGCGCGAGCGCTCAGCGGCCTAGCGTGGCCCTGCCCGCCTTTCGATGCGCGGGTGGGTGAAGAGCGACGCGGCTACAGTTCGGCGCGCCACAGCCGCTCGACTAGGTCGCCGTTGGGGCCCTCCAGGGTGCGCCTCACGCCGCCCTCGCCGAAGCCCGCGGTGGTGAGGAACTTCTCGCGCGCCTCGTCGCCCTCGAGCGCCCAGGCACGCACCACCGCAACGTTCTTGACACGCAGGGTGTCGACGCAGGCCGCCATCAGGCGCGACCCGTGCCCGTAACGCCGGTGCTCAGGTGCTACCTCGAGCGCGATGATGTCGCCGCCAGCGGTCAACGCGGCGAAGCCGACGACGCGCGGCCCGTCGCACGCGGCGAACAGCCGGTCGGCGCGGGTGGGTGGCGACTCGATGGCGGAGCCCCAGGTGTCGCGCACCTCGTCGGCGTCCAGGGCGTCGACGGCGGCGTCGCCTAGCGACTCGCGCCAGGCGGCGAGCTGGATCGCGGCGATCGCGTGCTCGTCACCGAGCACGGCTGGGCGGGCGGATACATCGGCGGTAGGCATGCCCACCAGGGTACGCGCAGTGCCCGGCAGCCCCGCTCGCCGCCGCTAGGGTGGCAATATGTCGATCTGGATGACGGCGCTGGCCGCTGCCCTGGGTATAGGAACGCTGCTGATCGGCGCCGCCATCGGCTGGTTCTGGAACGTGCCGAAGTTAGCCGTCGCGGGAGTGATGGCCTTTGGCGCCGGCGTGATGCTCGCCACCCTCGCGCTCGAGTTGGTGGTCGAGGCGGCCGACGGCGGGGGAGCGTGGCCGGTGGTGCTCGGCTTCGCTGGCGGCGCGGTGCTCTACGTCTTGGGCAACTGGTACATCGGCCGGCTGAGCCAGAAGCGAGCGGCCGCCAGGGTCAAGGCGGAGGCCGCGAGGGGATCCCGCAACGTGATCGCCCGGCGTGGAGGAGAGACGTCCGGAAACGGCGTCGCCATCGCGGTGGGCGCGCTGCTCGACGGCGTCCCGGCGGCAATCGTGATTGGCCTGTCCGCGGCCACCGGTAACTTCCCCGTGGCGATCGTCGCGGCCATCGGCCTGAGCAACGTCCCCGAGGGCCTGGCGGGCACGGTGCCGCTGAAGAAATCGGGCCGTTCGGGCAAGTGGATCTTCGCGCTGTGGGGCGGGATCACGCTGATCGCCGTGGTCGCGGCCGTCGTGGGCAGCGTGGCGCTTCACAACGCGCCGCCGGAACTTCTCGCGGTGATCATCTCGCTCGCCGCGGGGGCGCTGCTGGCCATGGTGTGCAACGCCATGATTCCCGAGGCCTTCGAGCAGGAGCACGCGATGACCGGTCTGCTCGCCACCGCGGGATTCCTGGTGGCATTCGTGCTCAACGAGCTGACCTAGCCCCAGCCGAGCGCGCGCAGGCCCGCGGCGACCGCGGCCGCGGCAATCACCACGACGATGAACGGCGCGCGACGCCACAACAAGACGGCGGCGACGGCAACGGCCGCGACCCGTGCGTCGAAGACCACCGCCCCATCGGTGGTGAACGCCTGTACCGCAAAAAGGGCAAACAGGAGTGAGACGGTCACGTACGCCGCGATCCGGTGAATCCTGGGATTCTCCACGAACCGCTCGGGGACAACGTGGCCGGCGTACTTGGTCGCCCACGCGAGCACCCCGGCGGCCACGATCGCCGCCCACATCCAGGTGTACGTGCTCACTCGGGCACCTCGTCCTTGGACCTGGGCGCGCGCCAGCCCGCGATTACGGCGATGAGCGCGGCGGCGAGGATCGGAATGCCGGCGGGGGTCACTGGGGTCAGGAGCAAGGCGAGGACGCCCGATGCCCCGGCTACCGCCTGCGCACGACGCGACGCGAGGCGGGGCCAGACCAACGCCAGGAACGCGGCGGCGGCCGCAGCGTCGAGGCCCCAATCCGCGGGGTCCCCGATGCGCGCGCCGACGAGCGCCCCGACCACTGTGAACGCGTTCCACAGCACGAAGACGCCCACGCCTGTCCACCAGAAGCCCGCGCGCCGCGCGGCCACGTCGTCGGCGGGCTGAGCGAGGGCGACCGCGGTGGACTCGTCGATGGTCATCTGCGCCGCCCATGCGCGGCGCAGCCCGCTCATGGGCCGCAACACGGGCGCGAGTCCCACGCCGTAGAACCCGTTGCGCAGCCCCAGGAATGTGGAAGTGGCGACGGCCGCCACGGCTCCGCCCCCCGCGGCGATGACGCCCACGAACGCGAACTGCGACCCTCCGCTGAACACCAGCAGCGATAGGGCCAGCGTCTGCCACACGTCCATGCCCGCCGCCACAGATAGGGCTCCAAAGCTGATCGCGTACGCGCCGGTCGCGACCGACACGGACAGGGCCTGCTGGCGCGCGGGGCCGAGCCCGCGCAGGCGCGCGTTCCCAAACCTCAGGCGGGCCACCCGATCTCCCTCCCGGCGGCATCGGCGAGCGCCGGGCGTGGCGAGGCCGCCAGTGGCGACTCGGCGTACCGAGCCAGCTCCAACGCCCAGTACTCCGTAGCGCGCCCCTCGTCGGCCGAGCCTGCGGGGCCCGGCCGCGTGTCCTCGAGCACGTAGCCCAGGCGCGAGGGGACCGCCCGACTACGCGTATTCGCCGGGTCGCAGTGAATCTCGACGCGCCCCGTCAGGCCAAGCCCTAGCGCCACCTGGGTGAGCGCCCCGGCGACCTCCGTCATCAGGCCGCGCCCCTCGGCATCGGCCGTCAGCCAATAGCCAATCTCGAGTACGCCCGGACCCACCCGCGGGTGCAGGCCGGTTCCCCCGAGCAACGCGCCCGACTCGCGGTCGAACATGCCCATGGTGAAGTCCTCACCCGCCTCGAACCGCGTGCGGAAGTGCGAAAGCAAGTTGCGGCGGGTCTCGAGCGTCTGCGGCTCGTCCCACGCCCACGGCATCCACTCGCGCAGGCGCACGTGGTTGGCGGCCATGGCGGCGTCAAGGGCCTCAGCGTCCGCGATCTCGTACGCGCGGGTCTCGACACGTCCAGTCAAGATGCGATGCGGCACCGTCGCGGCGTGGTCGGCGCTGGGTGAGGCTGCGCCAGAATTCATTCGCCTATAGTGCCACGCGCGTGAGGTGCGGCGGGCGGGCGCGTGTAGCCCGCTAGGCTGGGCGTCGTGACTGACACCCCGAAGATCGAGACTCAAGAGATCGAATTCAAGTCCCACATGACCGTGGAGTTGGTTCGCGCCAATGCGCAAGACGCAGACGTGCTTTTTGCTGCGCGCGTGTCGACCAAGGGCGAGCAGTCGCTCGAGGACGTTGGCGCCGACGCCTCCAAGAGTGCGGGCCTCATCAACTACCTGATGCGCGACCGCCACGGCAGTCCGTTCGAGCACAACTCGATGACGTTCTACGTGCAGGCGCCCATCTTCGTGTTCCGCGAGTTCATGCGCCACCGCATCGCGAGCTATAACGAGGAGTCCGGCCGCTATAAGAACCTCAGCGCCGTCTTCTACACGCCCGCGCCCGAGCGGAACCTGATCCAGGTGGGCAAGCCGGGGGCGTACAGCTTCGAGGCTGGCACCGCCGAGCAGCACTCCATGGTCGACGCGGAGATTAAGGCGAGCTGCACCCAGGCGTACGAGGCCTACCAGCGCATGCTCACCGCGGGGATTGCTCGCGAGGTCGCCCGCGCGGTGCTGCCGGTGAACATCTACAGCTCGATGTACGTGACGATGAACGCGCGTGCACTCATGAACTTCCTGTCCCTGCGCACCACGCGCGAGGGCACGCACTTCCCCTCCTTCCCTCAGCGCGAGATCGAAATGGTCGCGGAGCAGATGGAGGACGAGTGGGCCAAACTCATGCCGCTGACCTACGCGGCCTTCAACAAGAACGGAAGGGTCGCCCCATGACCGACACCACTGAGACCACCGACTCCAAGCAGAGTCACACGGTGCGCACCATCACCATCATCACGCTGGTGGCGTTGGTGCTCGGGCTCTTTGGCGGCTGGGCGATCGCCGCAGCGAACACCCACAGCAATGACGGGGATGTCTGGGTAGTGCAGGCGCAGACGGCCTCCGTCACCACCGAGGACATCACGCTGAGCAACGTCGGCGGGTCCATCCTGCAGATCACCGTCGAGGGCGAAGAGGTCAACGCGGTTTCGGTCTCTCAGCTCGTGCAGGACTGGGCAGGCGAGTTTGGAGACACGATGCCCCGCGCGGTCATCACCGGGGTCATCGACGGCACTAATCACTCGCTGATCGTCAACCTCGGGGCTCCCACCGCCACGGCGGACTCGATCACGTTCGCGGGCTCCACCATCGTCGGCGGAGACGTCACTCCGACCGAACTCGCCGCGGCCACGCTGCTGATCGACAACAACGGACTCGTCGAGGCCAAGCTCACGGAGACAGAGGGCTAATACGGCGGGCAGTCCCGGGCCTGGCCCGGGGCAGGCGGCCGATGCCGTGCCTGGGCGGCGGCGGGATGCGCGGAAGCTGTGCGGGCCAAAGGTCGGTGGCGAGATGTGAGACGGCGTGACACGATGAATGTGATCGCCCAATCTCCCAGGCAACCGACGAAAGGCTCGCCATGGCAACCGTCAATCTCCTCGAAATCGCCACCACTAACATCACGGTGGCGCAGCAGCAGGGCAGCGGCAGGCACTCGCAGACCGTCTACGGTGGCCGCGAGCACGACCTCCGTCAGACACTCATCTGCCTGACCGAGGGACACGGGCTGAACGAACACTCGAGCCCGGGGGAGGCCACCGTGCAGGTGCTCGTCGGGGCGATCGACATCACTGCGGGCGAGGAAACGGTACGGCTCGCCGCCGGCGACTACTACGTGATCGCGCCGGTGCGGCACTCGGTGGCCGCGGCCACCGACGCGGCGTTCCTGCTGACGGTGGCTACCCGCGGCAACTGACGCGTTCACGGTGACGGCAATTGCGCTCCCGCGACTGCGTCGCGCGCGGTGGGCCACGCGGTAGGTTAGGGGCATGACCTCTGCTCAACGCCCCTTTGGCACGGTGCTCACCGCGATGGTGACGCCAATGTTCGACGACGGATCTATCGACCTCGAAGGCGCTCAGAGGCTCGCGAAGTACCTCGTGGATCACGGCAGCGACGGGCTGGTGATCTCGGGTACGACTGGCGAGGCTCCCACCACGCACGCGCCGGAGAAGGAAGACCTCACTCGCGCGATTGTCGAGGCCGTGGGCGACCGCGCAATGGTCGTCGCCGGCGCGGGGTCCAACGACACCGCCCACGCCGTCATGATGGCAGCCCAGGCCCAGGAATGCGGGGCGCATGGCATCCTCGCACTCACCCCGTACTACTCGAAGCCCTCGCAGGCGGGCGTGGTCGCTCACTTCAACGCGATCTGCGACGCGTCGGACCTGCCGGTGATGATTTACGACATCCCGGGACGCACCGCGCTCGCGATCGGCGACGATGCTTTCGACAAGATTTCTCAGTTGCCCACGGTCAAGGCTCTGAAGGACGCGACGGGGGACGTGGCGCAGGCCAAGTCCCGCATCGAACGTTCCGACGTGGCCTGGTATTCGGGCGACGACCCTCTCACCCTCGAATTTATGCGAGTCGGCGCCGTAGGTGTCGTCTCCGTGGTGAGCCACGTGGCGGGCGAATGGGTGCGCGACATGATCGCGGCTCACGATGCCGGCAACACGTCGCTTGCCGAAGAATTGAATGAACGCACCTCTCCGGTCACCGCGGCAATCATGTCGCCCGGTCCAGGTGCAACGATGGCCAAGGCCGGAATGCAGGCGCTCGGCGTCTTGAGCGGTCGCCACATGCGGCTGCCGCTGCTCCCGGCCACCTCTCAGGAGTATGACTCCCTCACCGCGGCGTTAGTCGCCGCAGGATTGAAGAATTAAATGAACTTTCACCCGGAACTCAAGGCTCCTCCCGCCCTCAACCCCGACGCGATGCGCATCGTCCCGCTCGGTGGACTCGGCGAAGTGGGCCGCAACATGGCCGTGTTCGAGTACCGCGGCAAGCTGCTGATTGTCGACTGCGGTGTCCTGTTTCCCGAGGACAACCAGCCCGGCGTGGACCTGATCCTGCCCGACTTCAGCTACATCGAGGACCGGATGGACGACGTCGAGGCGATCGTCCTCACGCACGGCCACGAGGACCACATCGGCGCCGTTCCCTACCTGTTGCGCCTGCGTCGCGACATCCCGATCATCGGCTCGCAGCTCACCCTCGCATTCATCGAGGCCAAGCTCAAGGAGCACCGCATCACGCCCGTCACCCTCGCGGTGAAGGAGGGGCAGAAGGAGAAGCTGCACGACTTCGACCTGGAGTTCGTGGCGGTCAACCACTCGATTCCCGACGCGCTCGCCGTGTACATCAACACCCCCGCGGGCTCCGTTCTGCACACCGGTGACTTCAAGATGGACCAGCTGCCGCTGGACGGCCGCATCACCGACCTGCGCGGCTTTGCACGCCTCGGCGAGCAGGGCGTCGACCTGTTCATGGTCGACTCGACTAACGCGGAGAGCCCCGGCTTCACGATGTCCGAGGTGGAGATCACCCCGGTCCTCGACCAGCAGTTCGCCAACGCGACTGGCCGCGTGGTGGTAGCGAGCTTCGCGAGCCACGTGCACCGCGTGCAGCAGGTGCTCAACGCCGCGCACGCGCACGGCCGCAAGGTCGCGTTTGTGGGCCGCTCGATGGTTCGCAACATGGGCATCGCCTCCGAGATGGGCTACCTCACCGTCCCGCCGAACCTGGTGGTGGACGTCAAGAAGGCCGACGAGATGCCGCCGAACAAGGTGGTCTACATGTGCACCGGTTCGCAGGGCGAGCCGATGGCCGCGCTCAGCCGCATCGCCAACCTGGACCACCGCCTCAAGGTGGGCCCCGGCGACCTGGTGATCCTCGCATCGTCGCTCATTCCGGGCAACGAGAACGCCGTGTACCGAGTGATCAACGGACTGATGCGCCTCGGAGCGACAGTGGTCCACCAGGGAACCGCACGCGTGCACGTCTCCGGCCACGCCAGCGCTGGCGAGCTGCTGTACTGCTACAACATCGTGCGTCCCAAGAACGTCATGCCCGTTCACGGCGAGGTGCGTCACCTACTCGCGAATGGCAACCTGGCCATCAAGACCGGCATCCCCAAGAACCGCGTCGTGTTCGCCGAGAACGGCGTCGTCGTGGACCTGCAGGACGGCATGGCCAAGGTGGTCGGCGCGATCGAGATGCACAACGTCTACGTCGACGGGTCATCGGTTGGCGAGATCACCGACGCCGAACTCAAGGACCGCCGCATCATGTCCGAGGAGGGCTTCGTCTCCGTCTTCGCGGTGGTCGACTCCGCCAACGGCAAGGTAATTTCTGGCCCCACGGTTCACGCTCGCGGCATCGCGGAGGACGATAGCGTGTTCGACGCGATCCTGCCCAAGATCAAGTCAGCACTCGAAGATGCCGCGGCGTCCGGGTCGACCGACAACCACCAGCTTCAGCAGGTGATGCGCCGCACTCTCGGTCGCTTCGCGGGCACCAAGCTGCGCCGTCGCCCCATCATCATCCCCATCGTCATCGAGGCCTAGCGACTCACTCGCGGCGGGGCATACCCCGTCGCGAGTGGCTAGGGGCGGGTGGGGCAGCCGTTAGAAGCTGCCGATGCCCTTGCCGATGGAAATGACGCCGAAAACCAGCAGGAGGATCGCCATGATGGTGGCGTTCTCATGCTGCAGCCAAGCGCGCAGGCGGTCCAGCGGAGCACGCAACCGGTCGGCTGCCACCAGGTAGGCGATGACGGGAATGAGCACGGTCGATGCCGCGACCAGCGTGTAGATCGCGACGACTAGGGTGAACTCGCCTCCGGCGAGCGACGCGGAGCCGATCGCGACCCCCGCGCTGGCCCCCACGATGAGGTTCTTGGGGCCGACCGCCGCGATCAGGAAGCCGATCACCAGCGAGCGCGGGACCGTCATGTGATCGATGCTCGCCATCCACGCCGGTGCCTCTACATCCTCGCCGGCGGCGGGCCGTCCACGCCACTGCTTAAGGGCGAAGAACAGCAGCAACGCGCCCAGTACCAGGTGGATCGCGCCCTTGGTCGGGTCGGACCCGTCTGAGTCGTCCTGCGGAAGCGTAGAGGACAGCTCCGCGACCGCGATGACCAGCAGGGCGATCCCGGCGACCCACCCGATGAGAAACGCGACGCTGGTTGATCGGGCCTGGGGGGTCATGAACATCAGGATCACCGCGATGACGGCGAAGGGGGTGAGCGCGACGCCTACCGCGAGCGGCAGAATCTCTCCGATGACAGCGTTCATGTGAGTGCGTTCCTTACGTTGGCCCAACCCTGTCCGAGCAGCGGCGCAACCGACGGCGCCGCGACAGGGAATTGGTGCGCAGTCTAGCGGCAGCTAATCCGCACTGGCCGGCGGCTGCGCCCCCTCATGCTGAACGGTCGCCGCGCCCGCCGCAATCCCGAGAAGAGTCGCCTCATGCAGAGTCGCTCCGGTGCCGAGCGCGGCGGCGAGCGCCCCGGCGAAACTGTCGCCCGCGCCAGTCGTGTCCACCGCCGTCACCGGCAGCCCGGCGCAGAAGGTCAGCTGATTGTCGCCGTACGCGACGGCGCCAACCGGGCCAAGGGTGATGACGACGGAGCGTGCCCTCGCGGCGAGCGAACGGGCGGCGCGCTCCGCATCGTCCCGGCTCTGCACCGGAAACCCCGCCAGCGCGGCCGCCTCGCCGGCGTTGACGATCAGCGGATCCGCCGCCACAAGCACGTCGGCTGGGACCTCGCGCACCGGCGAGTAATTGAGCACCACTCGCGCGCCAGCCGCGCCGGCTGCGCTGCAACTCGCGGTGACAACGGCCTGCGGCAACTCAAGTTGAGTGAGCAGCACGTCCCCCGCGGAGATCAGGGTCGCGACCGTGCCTGCGGTAGCGACCGGGTCGAGGCCCGCGGCAGCGCCGAGCGCCACCACGATCGAGTTCTCTCCACTCGGGCTGACTGCGATGAGCGCCACTCCGGACGGGGCCGAGGAGTCGGTGACTACGTGAGCGATGTCGACTCCGGCGGAGGCCAGGTGTCTAAGGAGCGAGCGACCCGCGTCGTCCTGCCCCACTGCGGACACCAGCGTGACCTCTGCGCCCGCCCGGGCCGCGGCCGCCGCCTGGTTGGCTCCTTTGCCGCCCGGTCGGCTGCGAAAGGAGCGGCCGAGGACGGTCTCCCCGGGCAGGGGAATGTGCGGGACGGACACGATCTGGTCCTGGTTGATCGCGCCGACCACCACTAGTCGCGCTCGAGCTCGCTTGGTCACTGGCCCGTGCCCCCTCCTCCGTTGATTTAGCCCAGTGTGGCGCATCCGGTTGCCTATGCGTTGCAGGGAGGCTCGGCTGGCGAACCGAGCCCGCGCGATGTGGCCCGATGAGCGCGCGCGCGGCATGGCAACGCCCCAGCGCCACGTGCGGGGAGTAGCGTGCTGAAACATGGCACAGTCACGTCCAGGTCGCACCGCACCCAAGGGAGCTAAGTCCCGCACGCCCGCAAAGAAGCAGCAGCAACCGCCTCCCACGCTGGTGCGTGGAATCAAGTCGGTAGGCTCTGGCGCAGCCCACGCCGTTGGCGGGGGAGTGCGCGGCATCGGCCACGGGGCACGCGACGTGAGCCCGGAGGTACGGCGGGATGGCCTGGCCATCACCCTGCTGATCTTCGCGATCATCATCGCCGCACGCGAATGGTGGAGCCTGTCCAGCTGGGCCGGGACCGCCGTGCACTTTGTCGCGGCCGGGACCTTCGGCGTCCTCGCCTTTGCCATTCCAGTGTTGCTGCTCGTCATGGCGATCAGGCTGTTCCGCGCCCCCCAGGAGGGTCACACCAACAACCGCATCGCGCTCGGCGTGCTGATGCTGACCGTCATCGTCGACGCGATCATCCACATCGCGAAGGGAACGCCGTCGCCGGGGGCTGACGGCCTCGAAGCGCTGCAGTCAGCGGGTGGGGTGATGGGATACCTCGTCGGCTCGCCGCTCGCCGCGATCCTCACGCCGGGTCTCGCCGTCACGGTACTGGTCCTGCTTGGGCTGCTCGCGATCCTCATCATCGCCGGCATTCCGCTGCGCGAAGTGATCCCGCGCGTGCGTCACCTCTTTGGCCGCAGCGAGGGCGACGGGGACGAGGACGGCGACGACGCGGGGCTCGACCTGCCCGAGCATCGCACGCTGGCACGCGCCGGAGAAAAGCAGAAGAAGCAGCGCGGGCCGAGCCTGATCGAGCGTGCGCGCAGCAAGATGAGTCCCGAGCCAGCCACCAGCGACATCGATGGGTACGAGGCGGACGAGGCATTCGCGGCCGCCGCCGCGACGGCGGCGCAAGAGGGTAGCGAGTTCGACGACATCATCGACCCGGGTGGAGAGCACCGCGCGGCGCAGGCGCGTGCGGAGGCCGAGGCCAGAGCCGCGGATCAGGCCAAGCGTGACGCGAGGGCGGCGCACGATGCGCACGCACCCGGCACCGAAGAGATCTCGGAGACCTCGGTTTATCCAGGCGCCGTTCCGCAGCCTGGTGCCGCCGGGCTGTCGCCCTACGACGTCACCGAGGTCCTGGAGACCTCGGACGAAGCGGCGGCGCTCGCCGTGGCGGCCGTCGCAGGGGGAGTCAAGGCGCCGGAGTCCACCAGCATCGTCCCCCGGGGTGAGCAGGGCAAGCTCGAGAACTCCAACCCTTACGTGTTGCCCGACCCGCACATGCTGGTTGCAGGCGCTCCCCACAAGACGCGCTCCGCGGCCAACGACCGCGTGGTCGAGTCGCTCAAGAGCGTGCTCGAGCAGTTCGGCGTCGACGCGACTGTCACCGGGTTCACGCGCGGACCCACGGTCACGCGGTACGAAGTGGAGCTCGGGCACGGGGTCAAGGTCGAGAAGATCACCCAACTGTCCAAGAACATCGCGTACGCCGTGGCAAGCGCCGACATCCGCATCCTGTCGCCGATCCCGGGCAAGATGGCGATCGGTATCGAGATTCCCAACGTCGACCGCGAGACCGTCGCACTGGGTGACGTGCTCCGCTCCCAGGTGGCCATTAAGAACGACCACCCCATGGCCATCGGCATCGGCAAGGACGTCGAGGGCGGGTACGTCATGGCGAACCTCGCCAAGATGCCTCACCTCCTGGTCGCTGGAGCGACCGGCGCCGGTAAGTCGAGCTTCGTCAATTCCATGATCACGTCGATCCTGATGCGCTCGACGCCTCAGGAAGTCCGCATGGTCCTCGTCGACCCCAAGCGCGTGGAACTCACCATGTACGAGGGAATTCCGCACCTCATCACCCCCATCATCACCGACCCGAAGAAGGCCGCACAGGCCCTCGAGTGGGTGGTGAAAGAGATGGATATGCGCTACGACGACCTTGCGCTGTTCGGCTACAAGCACGTCGACGACTTCAACAAGGCCGTGCGTGCGGGCAAGGTGAAGCCGCTGCCAGGCTCGGAGCGCAAGATCCACACGTATCCCTACCTGCTGGTGATTGTGGACGAGCTCGCCGACCTGATGATGGTCGCGCCGCGAGACGTCGACGAGTCGATCCAGCGCATCACGCAGCTCGCGCGTGCCGCCGGTATCCACCTGGTGCTCGCGACCCAGCGCCCGTCGGTCGACATCATCACCGGAACCATCAAGGCCAACGTGCCGTCGCGGCTCGCCTTCGCCACGTCGTCCCTCGCGGATAGCCGCGTCGTGCTCGACATGCCGGGGGCGGAGAAGCTGATCGGGCAGGGCGATGCGCTGTTCCTGCCGATGGGTTCATCGAAGCCGATGCGCGTCCAAGGCGCGTGGGTGACGGAGACCGAGATCCACGAGGCGGTCGAGCACGTCAAGCGCCAGGCGCAGCCAGAGTTCCGCAGCGACGTGATCCAGGCGTCGAATTCCGCCGTCGTATCCGAGGACATCGGGGACGACCTGGACGACCTTCTGCAGGCGGCGGAGCTAGTGATCACCACCCAACTCGGGTCTACCTCGATGCTGCAGCGCAAGCTCAAGATGGGCTTCGCCAAGGCCGGTCGCCTCATGGATCTGCTGGAGAGTAGAGAGATCGTTGGCCCCTCCCATGGATCCAAGGCTCGCGACGTCCTGGTCATGCCAGACGACCTCGCTGGCACCCTCGCGATTCTTCGCGGCGACACACCCGCTAGTGTTGGCAATGATGACGTCGAGGACGACGCTGGGGAAGGGCCATGGGCGGATTAGCAGAACTGTTTGAGCAGCCGGGCTTTGTCGTTGCAGTCGCCGGCCTGCTGGTGGTTCTAGCGGTATTTGCCTTTTACTACTTTTGGCGTTCCAGTCGAGAGCGCAGGGCGCACGACGCCGCGCTCGCGCACGAGCGCGAACTGCGTCAGCAGTTCGACGCGGTGCTGTCGTCCGCGCGCGATGGCGTCATCATCACTCGCGCCAGCGGGGACGTTGCGATGGTCTCCGACATGGCCGCGCACATCCTCGGCCTGAGTGCTTCCGATGCGCTGGGCAAGCCGGTCATGCGGCTCCCCATCAGGATGGTCGACGCGCACATGCGCCCGCTGTTGGTGAATGAGGCCTTTACTCCGAATGAGACAGGCAAGGCGCGCGTGGTTGGAGTACCAGGACGCCGCGGCGCGGACGACGTCCGATGGATCCAGGTGCGCTCGACGTGCGTCGAGAGCGATCACGACGGCACCAGCATCACCGTGACCACGATCATGGACACCAGCGGCCTACGCGAGGCTGCCGAGGCGCTCAATCGCTCCGACTCGCAGTTCCGCAAGGCCATGGAGAACGCCCCCACGGGGATGGCGCTGGTCGACCTCGAGTGGCGCCTCATGGAGGCAAACCGCGCATTCGCGGAGATGATGGGATCCACGGTCGCCGCGTTGCGTGGCACGCCGTTCTCAGCGCTCTCGCACCCGCAGGACCTGCAGGCCGAACGCGACCAGTTGCAGCGGCTCTACGACGGGCATCAGAATCACTTCTCGCTCGAGAAGCGCTACGTGCGCGCCGACGGCAACGTGGTGTGGGCCGTCCTCGACGTGGGGCTCGTGCGGTACGCGGGTGGTGCCCCCGATCACTACGTCGTGCAGGTCCGCGACTCGACCGACGACCGTATGCACTCGGAGTTGCTCGCGCACCGCGCCATGCACGACCCGCTGACGGGGCTCGCGAACCGCACGCTGCTGCACGACGTGCTCCAGCAGATGCTCGAGCAGCCGGACGCCGTTGACCGCGCCGGCGTCATCGCGGTGGACCTCGACGGCTTCAAGGGCCTTAACGACCGGTTCGGCCACGCCACGGGAGACAACGCCCTGGTCCACGTCGCAGGGGTCCTGCGTGCGGCGACCGCCGGACGCGGCACCGTGGCGCGCATCGGCGGCGACGAATTCGTCATCGTGGTGCAGGACGACGACTGTCCCGCGGCGCTCTTTGAGATCGCGGGGGCGGTCCACACCGGTCTCAAGCGACCGCTGCAGGTCAAGCGGCACATGATCACGCTGAACGCGTCACTCGGGATCGCCACCGCCGACGAGAGCACGGCGGAGGGCGGCGCCCCGGCGCTGCTCAGCGCAGCAGACGCGGCGATGTACCGCGCCAAGTCCTCCGGCAAGTCTCGCACCGAGGTGTTCGATCCCTCGATGAGGGCATCCACCGCTACGCACAGCGCTCTCGCAACCGAGTTGACCCATGCGATCGAGAACGGCGACCTGGTCCTGCACTACCAACCAGTGCTCGAACTCAGCAGCCGCACCGTCGTGGGTTACGAGGCCCTGGTCCGGTGGCAGCACCCCACGCGAGGGCTGCTGCTTCCCGGCGCATTCCTGCCGCTTATCAACGACAAGAAGCTGTCGGTGGTGCTCGGCTCCGCGCTCGTCGATCAGGCGGCCACCTTCCTGTCGCGTGTGCCCAGCGACACGGCGTGGGTATCGCTCAACGTCTCCGCGGATCAGCTGGGCGACTCCGAGTTTGCTGACCGCATGCTGAGCGCCATCGGGCATCACCGCATCAGCGCGCGGCGCATGGTCGTCGAGTTGACCGAGGCTTCCCTGGTCGCGCCCAACACTCGAATCAGGCACGAGCTCACGGAGCTTCGCAACGCCGGCGTGCCGATCCTGCTGGACGACTTCGGTACGGGTGTGTCGCCGCTGTCCTACCTGCGTGACCTGCCTGTCTCCGGCGTGAAGCTCGACATGTCGTTCGTGGCCGGGATCCCCGAGGACCCCGCCGGAGCCCGGGTGTCGCGTGCCCTGGGGGCCCTCGCGAGGGAACTGGGGCTTGCGACCATCGCGGAGGGAATCGAGACCGAGGCGCAGGCGCAATTCCTCGGCAACTGCGGCTGGCGCTACGGCCAGGGATGGCTGTTTGGGGTGGCACAGCCCGCCGCTGCGGTGTACTCGGCAGAGACCGAGTTCTCCACGAGCCTGATCGACCCCTTGCCGCGCGACGAGCAGTTCGAGACGGCCGCGGAGTAGCCCCGCGACGGACCCAGGCTAACTCTGACCGCGTGGCACCCAATAGGAGTCGTCGGCGGCCGCTGCCGCGGGCTCAGTCCGCTCGGAGGCCTGCGTCCCGGCCGCTTCGCTCACTCGCTTAAGCCGGGCGGCGACCTCCTGCGAGGTGAGGGTCGTGGTGCCGTCTGGGATATCCCGGAGGGCGTGCACCGTGTGGCTGTCACGTCGGTCTACTGTGACGGCGGTCCATTCGACGCCCACGTCGACGTCGTCGTCCGGCGACACGGCAAACGTCGCGGAGAGCAGAATTCCCGAGTTGGTGTTCGCGACACAACACTGGGTGTCCTGGTTCGACAGGAAGTTGCCCAGGCCGAACGCCGTCCACATTCCCTCGCCACTCGGTCCACCGGGAGTGAGCTCGATGGGCTGAGGAACGTGGGCGTGATGTCCGATGTAAAGGTCGACGAGGCCGGAGGCGGCTATCTCCTCGACGATCGCGCGCTGAGCGTCGGTGGGGGCGGTTTGGTACTCGACGCAGCAGTGCACGGAGGCGATCACCACCTCGGCCCCGGCGTCGCGGGCGTCCTGCGCGCGGTCGATGATGGGCTGCGCGTCCTCCGCGTCCGCATCAAAGGTGTTGGCAGCCCACGGCTTGCCGCTGGGCTTGGGCAGGCCGTTCAGCCCGTATGAGTAGGAGATATTGGCGACGGTGACGAGGCGACCACCCGTGCGGACCCGGTACATCTGGACCGAGTCGGCCTCCACCTCCGTGCGCGCGGTTCCGGAGTGGCCCATGCCGACGTCGTCGAAGGTATCGAGGGTCGCTTCGACCCCGGCAAAGCCACGGTCCAACGAGTGGTTCGATGCGGTGGAGCACCCGTCCCAGCCCTCGTCGTGTAGGGCTCCAACTATCTCCTCGGGGGCGCCGAAGACCGGGTATCCGCTCGGCTCAGTGCCCGCGGGCGCTACCGGGACCTCGAGGTGGCAGATTGCCAAGTCCGGATTCGCGACATAGTCGCGGACCGGGTCGAGAAGCGGTGCAAAGTCATATCCGTCAGACGTCCGCGCGGAGGTCAGCACGGGGCCGTGCGTGAGCACGTCGCCCGCCGCGGCGAGGGTGAAGGTCACTGTGCCATCATCGGCGGGCGCGTTGACCTCGCTGGCGGGAGCGGGCGGTGGTGCGGCGGCGCGTGCCGCGTCGGGGGCTGTCGATGTGGACGGCGTGGACGTGGCGGTCGGTCCGGGTTCAGCGCCCGTATTCGAGTCGGACTCCGACGCCGACGCATTCATCCCGATGGCGACCCCGGCCGCGGCGATCGCTATGGCGGCGACACCCGTGGTGAGCCAGAGTGAGAGGCTCGCGCGTGGTCCTGAGGAATGCGAGGGCTCGCGCGACGGGGACATGCGCACCATTATCGCCCGTGCCGTGGGTCGGCCCGTACGCCAGTAAGGTGAACCTGTGAGCGCTGCCCTTCCCAACATCCTGACCGCCGCCCGCCTTTTAGCGGTGCCGGTGATGGTGCTGCTCCTGCTTGCAGACAACGGCGCTGAGGGCCCGGACCGGTGGTGGGCGCTCGTCGTCTTTCTGATCGCCGGCGCTACCGACTTCCTGGATGGCTACCTGGCGCGACGTTGGGCGGTGGTGTCGACGTTCGGCAAGTTGGCCGACCCGATCGCGGACAAGGTGCTCATCCTTTCGGCACTCGCGATGATCTCGTTGATCGACGGCATCGGCTGGTGGGCCTTCATCGTGCTCGCCGTGCGCGAGATTGCGGTCACCGTGGGTCGACTCATGGTGGCGGGGGACACAGTCATCCCAGCGTCGCAGGGAGGCAAGGTCAAGACCGCGCTCCAAGTCATCGCGATCACGATCTTCCTGTGGCCGAACACCGAGGCCTGGGTCGACTACGTGGCTTACGCGCTGCTCATCGCGTCCGTCGTTCTCGCTCTCGTCACAGGCTACGACTACATGCGCCGCATCGTCGCCGCCCGCCGCCATCAGCGCGACGTGCAAAATGGCCGCGATGGAAGCCGTCCCGATGTGGCAGCCTGACCCCGCAGACATCATCTACCTCGCTCGAGCGGGGTCCCTCTCGCTGGGCTCCGCCGAGTCTCTGACCGGCGGAGCGGTGAGCGCCGCGGTCACCGCGGTACCCGGCGCCTCGGACGTATGGGGTGGCGCCATCGTCGCCTACGGCGCCGAGGTGAAGCGCGACCTTTTGGGCGTCCCGCAGAGCGTGTTGGACCAGGTCGGGGCGGTCTCCGCGGACACCGCCCTCGCGATGGCTCACGGCGCCCGAAGCCGGCTCGGCGTAGACTTTGCGGTGTCGACCACAGGCGTCGCGGGCCCCCTGCCACACGCCGGCCAGGAGGTCGGGGTGGTGTTCATCGGCGTCGTGGGTCCGGGCCTAGCCCGCGCTACCGAGTTTGCCTTCAAGGGCGGTCGCGCAGAGGTGGTCGCGAGTGCTGTGAACGCCGCACTGGGCGAACTTTTTTCAGCGTTGGGCGGACACGAACCCGTTGTGTCTGGAAATGGGGAACAACCGTAAGGTAATGTGCGTTGTGAGAAATATGGACCAAGGAACTGCGTTTAACCGAAAGAGCACTGCCATTCCCGTGAGGGGTGCGGGGCTCACCAACGCGAAAATGACCGGAAGGCGAGTGCGCATGCCAATCCTCCGCAACGAGATCGGCGATGTCCTTCGCGACGCACGTCTGCTGCAGGGCAAGACCCTGCGCGACATCTCCTCCGGCGCGCGAGTGTCGCTGGGATACCTCTCCGAGGTCGAACGAGGCCAGAAGGAAGCATCGTCCGAACTGCTGGCCTCCATCTGCGATGCGCTAGACGTTCCGATGTCGGCCATCCTGAGTGAGGTCTCCGACCGCTTCGAGACCGCCGAGTCACTGGCCGATGCCGCGCTGATGCCGTCGATCCCCGACACGGTTCCCGAGCTGCTCAGCTCGATGCACGCCCGTTAGTCTCTTCGCCAGCCGTACAGCGGCACGCCCGTGAGGCTCAGCGAGTTCTGGGAACTCATGGATCACATCTTTGGCGAGGCCTATTCGCGCACCCTCGCGCGGGAGCTGGCCCTAGACGATCTCGACTCACGCACTGCGGCTAAGTCGCTCGAGGACGGTATCGATCCTCGCGACGTGTGGCACGCGATCTGCAACCAGATGCAGGTGCCCGTCCAGCGCCGCGACGGCGGCGACCGTGAGCGCATCGTGCCGCCGCCGCGCTACTAAGCACACCAACGCGATTCCTGTATTCGGCGTGTCGCTTCCAATCGAACACCCGTTCGATTACTGTGGTGCACAAGACGTGGAGCACCGCTCATGTTCGCCAACGCGAGAGCCTGAGTAGCGCCGATGTCAGAGGTGCGGCATAGCGTCGTATCTGGACATGAACGGCTTGGGTGAGGTGTCTGCCTCACGGGAGTCACCTACACGCAACGCACTGACGAGATTGGACAACGACAATGGCTGCAACACCAGACCGCTCTAAGGCACTTGAGGCGGCGCTCGGACAGATCGACCGCCAATTCGGCAAGGGGTCGCTGATGCGACTCGGAGACAGCCAGAAGGTCGCGATCGCCGCAATTCCGACCGGCTCGATCGCTCTCGACATCGCGCTCGGCGTAGGAGGCTTGCCTCGCGGCCGCGTCGTCGAGATCTACGGCCCCGAGTCCTCCGGAAAGACCACCGTGGCGCTGCACGCAGTCGCCAGCATGCAAAAGCAGGGCGGCACCGCTGCGTTCATCGACGCCGAGCACGCGCTCGACCCCGAGTACGCGAAGGCGCTGGGTGTCGACACCGACAACCTGCTCGTCTCGCAGCCGGACACGGGCGAGCAGGCTCTGGAGATCGCCGACATCCTCATCCGGTCGGGAAGCATCGACATTCTGGTGATCGACTCCGTCGCGGCCCTGGTGCCCAAGGCGGAGATCGAGGGCGAGATGGGAGACAGCCACGTTGGACTCCAGGCGCGACTGATGTCGCAGGCGCTGCGCAAGATCACTGGAGCGATCTCGCAGACCGGAACCACCGCCATCTTCATCAACCAGTTGCGCGAGAAGATCGGCGTGTTCTTCGGCTCGCCGGAGACCACCTCGGGAGGCAAGGCGCTCAAGTTCTACGCGTCTGTTCGACTCGACGTGCGCCGTATCGAGACCCTCAAGGAGGGCACGGAGGCGGTGGGAAACCGCACCCGCGTCAAGGTCGTCAAGAACAAGGTGGCGCCCCCGTTCAAGCAGGCTGAGTTCGACATTCTCTACGGCAAGGGGATTTCCGCCGAGGGCGGCATCATCGACCTGGGTGTGGAGCAGGGCTTCGTGAAGAAGTCCGGCTCTTGGTACACCTACGAGGGCGACCAGTTGGGCCAGGGCAAGGAGAATGCCCGTACGTTCCTCAAGGACAACCCAGAGTTGGCGATCGAGATCGAGCAGAAGATCAAGACCAAGCTCGGCATCGGCGTGGTGCCCGTTGAGTCGCCCGTGAAGGAGCCAGCGCCCCCCACAGACGAAGAACTTGCCGCGGCGGCACCCAAGGCTAAGCCGGCCGCTAAGAAGGCGCGGAGCTCCTTCTAGGCATGGAACCACGCGCTCGGCAGGACTCCACCACCACGACACCGGTGGAGTCCGCCGAGCGCGCGCGCGCGATGGCGCTGCGGATCCTCGCGAACGCGCCGCGTTCGTCTGGCCAACTGCGCGACGCCCTGCGCAAGCGACACGTGATTGAACCGGTGATCGAAGAGATCGTCGAGCGCTACGTCGAGGTGGGGCTGCTTGACGACCGGACCCTCGCGGCCGCTATCGCGCGTACCCGGCATGCCGAGCGCGGTTGCTCGCGCAGGGTCATCGAGGTTGAGCTGCGGCGCAAGGGCTTTGAGCAGCCGGATATCGACTCGGCACTGGCGCAAATCGATGACGAAGACGAGTTCGAACGGGCCAGTGAACTCGCGCTCAAGCGCTGGCGAAAACTGGACGGGCTGGAGCCCGAGGTGCGCGTGCGGAGAACCGTCGCCATGCTTGGACGTAAGGGCTACTCGCCTAGCCTGGCGTTTGGGGTTGTGAAATCCCTGGATAATGCCGATAGTGAGGAAACGCGTTCTATGTAGGCGTGCGACGCGTCGCTAAGGGTACTTTGCGCGCAGGACGAGGGGAGTGCTTGGGTGGTGCAGTCGACGATCGTTGTGTTATTGCTCGGGGCGTCGCTACTGTCCTTGCTGCTAGTGATGTTCGCGCGCCGCGAGGCGTCGGCTTTGCGAGACGCTGCCCAGCGTGACACCAAGTCGGTAAGAGACGACGCACGCGAGCGCATAGACGACGCGAAGCGCCGCGAGGAGCGCGCCCTGCTGCGAGAGAAGGAACTCGCCGAGGATCAGCGCAACGCCCAGCGGTATGCCCGAAGCCTCGACGAGCGGGTCTCGACCGTCGCGAAGGACGAGAAGCGACTGGTCGCCGAGCGCGACCGCCTCAATAAGGAACACGCCGACGCGATGGCGACCCTGGCCGGGACGACCGTGAGCGAGGCCAAGGCCCGGCTCATCGCCGGCATAACCGAGAAGGCGCGGACCGAGGCCGCCGCAGAGGTCCGCAGGATCGAGAAGGCTGGCAAGAGCTCGGCGGAGGAGCGTTCGCGCGCGATTTTGGTCGACGCGATGCAGCGCCAAGCCGCGCCCACCGCGTCCGAGGCCTCGGTCACCTGGATCGACCTGCCCTCTGAGGAGATGAAGGGCCGGATCATTGGACGCGAGGGACGCAACATCCGCGCGTTCGAGGCGCTGACCGGCGTCAACGTGATCGTCGAGGAGGGCGTGGACGCGGTGCAGCTCTCGTGCTTCGACGTGGAGCGAAGGGAGATTGCGGCGGTGACGCTGGCTGCCCTCGTCGAGGACGGTCGCATTCAGCCTCAGCGGGTCGAGGCGGCCTACGCGCGCGCCGTCGCGGGTGCCGCGCAGCGACACCGTGACGCTGGGCTCGACGCGTTGGAGGCAGCCGGGGTCAGCGGCGTGCCCCAGGAGATCATCGACACGCTCGGCGTGCTGCGACTGCGCAGCTCCTACGGTCAGAACGTGCTCGCGCACCTGGTCGAGACCTCTCAGATAGCGGCGGACATCGCGCTGGCCGTTGGCGCCGACGTGGAGACCACCCGGCGCGGAGCCTTCCTGCACGACCTCGGCAAGGCCTACAGCCACGAGCGCGAAGGCACGCACGCGGCCATCGGCGCGGAGATCGCGTTGCGGGCAGGCGAGTCCGAGAACGTGGTCAACGCGATCGCCTCCCACCACGACGAGGTTCCGCCGGCGAGCATCGAGGCGATCATCGTGCAGGTGGCGGACGCGATCTCGGCCTCCCGCCCGGGCGCCAGGCGTGCCGACGTCGAGCAGTACGTCGAACGCATGAACCACCTCGAGACGTTCGTCAGCGAGCACGCGGGAGTGAGCAAGGCCATCGCCATGGCGGCGGGACGTGAGGTCCGCGTGGTGGTGGAGCCCGACGAGGTAGACGACGAGGGCACGCGGGAGCTGGCGCGTACAATTGCTGATCACATCAGCAAGGAATTCAACGTTCCAGGAGAAATCAGAGTGACGGTGATCCGCGAACTTCGTGCGGATGCCGTCGCAGGATAGGTATGACGCAGACACCGCTTGCCCGCCCCACCCACCGCGCATCGTCCAGCACTACCGACGGCGACGCGCTAGCGCCCACCTACGTGGTGAGGACGCTCGGCTGCCAGATGAACGTCCACGACTCTGAGCACATGGCCGGACTGCTCGAGGGTGCCGGTTACGTTGCCGCCCCGGCCTCCGCCGAGATCGCTGACGTCGTCGTCATCAACACGTGCGCCGTGCGCGAGAACGCCTCAGGCAAGTTGTACGGAAACCTGGGCCAGCTGGCGTCCATCAAGGCAGTGAATCCCGGGATGCAGATCGCCGTGGGCGGCTGCCTTGCGCAGAAGGACCGCGGCGACATCGTCAAGCGCGCTCCCTACGTCGACGTGGTGTTCGGCACGCACAACATCGACGTTCTCCCTGTGCTCCTCGAGCGCGCTCGTCACAACGCCGAGGCCCAGGTCGAGATCGAGGAGTCCCTCAAGGTCTTCCCCTCGACCCTGCCGTCGCGACGAGACGCCATTGCCTCGGCCTGGGTGTCGATCTCCGTGGGTTGCAACAACACCTGCACCTTCTGCATCGTGCCGTCGCTACGCGGCAAGGAACGCGATCGCCGGCCGGGCGAGATCCTCGCTGAGATCAACGCGCTGGTACAACAAGGCGCGGTCGAGATCACGCTGCTGGGTCAGAACGTCAACAGTTACGGGATCGAGTTCGGCGACCGTGGGGCGTTCGCGAAGCTGCTGCGCGCGTGCGGCGAGATCGAGGGGCTCGAGCGGGTCCGATTCACCTCGCCCCACCCTGCGGCCTTCACCGACGACGTGATCGACGCGATGGCTGAGACGGACAACGTCATGCCTAGCCTGCACATGCCGCTGCAGTCGGGTTCCGACGCGGTTTTGAGAGCGATGCGACGCTCCTACCGGTCGAGCAAGTTCCTCGGAATACTCGACAAGGTGCGGGCGACGATGCCCAATGCCGCGATCACCACTGACATCATCGTCGGCTTCCCCGGCGAGACTGAAGAGGACTTCCTGGAGACGATGCGGGTGGTCGAGGCCTCACGCTTCTCCAGCGCGTACACGTTCCAGTATTCGCCGCGCCCCGGCACCCCGGCCTTCGAACTTGAGCCGCTCGCCAAGGAGGTGGTGCAGGAGCGATTCGTGCGCCTGCTCGAACTTCAGAAGCGGATCGCGCTGGAGGAGAACCAGGCGCTCGTCGGCACCACGGTTGAGGTCATGGTGCTCGACGGCGCGGGCCGTAAGGACGACACCTCGGACCGGCTGACGGGACGAGCGCGCGACAACCGCCTGGTGCACTTCAGCCTTCCCTCCACCACGGCGCAGCCCGCAGCGGACGGGCACGGCGAGGTCGCGGCTCCGCGCCCCGGCGACATGGTGACGGTCAGCGTCACTCACGGCGCGCCGTTCCACTTGGTCGCGGACTCCGCGCTCGATGGCGGCGTCTACGAGGTGCGCCGCACGCGTGCGGGAGACGCCTGGGACGCCGTGAAGTCCGGCGAACATGAGCACGCGACGGGCGGGTGCGGCGACGCGTGCGGTGCCGGCGCAGCGGCGCCCGGAGTCCCGGTGGGGCTGGGCATGCCCGGCCTGCGTCGGCCGGGCGCGTGACGGGTAGTTCCGTGCCTCGTGGACTAGGGCGTGCGTGAGATGGAAGCCAACTCATCGATAGCATCGGCCGGAAGTGACGCACCCCAGGTGATTGCCGTCGTCGGCGCGACCGCGACGGGCAAGTCCGCGGTCAGCATCGGCATCGCCGAGCACCTGATCGAGCGCGGCACGCCGGCCGAGATAGTCAACGGCGACTCGATGCAGTTCTACCGGGGCATGGACATTGGCTCCGCCAAGCTCCCGGTCGCCGAGCGCCACGGCGTGACGCATCACCTGTTGGACACCCTCGACGTATCGCAGGACGCGACTGTCGCGCTGTTCCAGGAGCAGGCGCGCGCGGTCATTGACGGCATCCACTCGCGGGGCGGGCGCGCGATAGTGGTGGGAGGCTCCGGGCTGTATCTGAGAGCACTCCTCGACAAGTTCGAGTTCCCCGCGACCGATCCCGATGTGCGGGCCAGGCTGGAGGCGCGAGCCGACGTCGAGGGCCCTGGGGCGCTGTACCGCGAGTTGCTCGAGTCGGACCCGGAGGCGGCTTCCCGTATCCAGCCGCAGAACGCCAAGCGGATCGTCCGTGCTCTCGAGGTCATCGAGATCACCGGCGAGAAGTTCTCCAGCTCGCTACCGGTGAAGGAGTACGCCATCCCGGCCGTGCAGGTGGGGCTACGCGCGCAGTACGACGTCCTGGACGCCCGTATCGATGCGCGAGTAGAGGCGATGTGGGCCGGTGGGCTCGTGGACGAGGTGCGCAGGCTCGAGGCCGACGGCATCCGAGAAGCGATCACGGCGCGCAGGGCAGTGGGGTACGCGGAGACGCTACGGCACTTGGACGGCGAGCTGACGGAACGCGAGACGATCGACCTCATCGCGCAGCACACCCGGCGCCTGGCCCGAAAGCAGCAGCGCTGGTTCGGCCCGGATCCCCGGGTGCAATGGGTCGACGGACCCCACGACGCGGACGACGTGCCGCGCGCGATCGCGGACTCGATTCGGGCTGTCGGGCTGTGACTGCGTAGGCTAACGCCATGTCTGATCTGAACTCCAGCATGCCCGCCGCCGCGCGAGGGCTACGTTTCACCAAGGGTCACGGAACCCGGAACGACTTTGTGCTGGTATTCGATGAGCATGGGGACCTGGACGTCACCACCGACCTCGCCAGCTTCCTGTGCGACCGGCGAGGCGGCATCGGCGGCGACGGCCTGATCCGTGCCGTGCGCGCCGGGAACCTCGAGGCTGGCGCCGAATTCGCCCCCGACACGTGGTTCATGGACTACTGGAATGCGGATGGGTCCACCTCCGAGATGTGCGGCAACGGCGCGCGAGTCTTCGGCGCCTACCTGGAGCGCGAGGCCGGCGTCGACCTCAGCGGCGGCCTGACCATCGCCACCCGCGGAGGCCCGCGCACCGTGACCGCGCTGGGTGGCGGCCAGTACTCCGTGGCGATGGGCACGTGGGCCCTGGGCGCCAACACCCAGGGATTCGACTCCGAGGTCGCGGTTGCGGGGCTCTCGCTCCCACACCCCGGACTCAGCGTGGACGTGGGCAACCCGCACCGGGTAGTCGCCCTGGCCACCTTGGACGAACTAGACGGCCTCGACCTCTCTAGCCCGCCCGTCGTCGACCCCGCGCCAGCCCAGGGGACCAACGTAGAGTTCGTCGTCACTCGTGGCGGATCCGTGGTCGACGGCGTCCCGCGCGGCCGGGTTCGCATGCGTGTCCACGAGCGCGGCTCAGGGGAGACCCAGTCGTGCGGCACGGGTGCCTGCGCCGTCGCGCTGGCCGTGCGCGAGTGGGCGGGGGACGTCGCCCCCGACGTTTGGGACGTCGAGGTGCCCGGCGGCCTCGTGACGGTACGGATAGCGGGCGACCAGACCGTGCTGGAGGGCCCCGCGGTCCTGTTGGCGGACGGCGTCATCACGGCGTAGCCAGTCCGGTCCCCAACCACGCCCACCAGAACTCCCTAGGGGTCCGCTTACGTACGCTTAGCGCGGGCGGAGCGCCTTATGGGTCTGTTTACGCACGCTTAGCGCGCTACGAGTGCCCTGGTGGTCCGTTAGCGCACGGTTCGGCCGGAGGCGTCGCCGAGTGGCCCCTGAGCGCGGGTCCTAGCCCAGGCTGAGTGCCCCAGTGGTCCCTGACGCGCATTGCGCCCAGCGTGAGCGCCGTAGCGGTGGGTCGCGACCGACCGGTGACGCTAGGCCGCGGCGCGCGTGAGCCGGAGCACCCGGAAGCCCTTGGAGCTGCCGAGCTTCTCGACGTGACCCCAGGGGCCGGCATCGTCGCGCTGTGCGGCAATCCAGGCGGCCAGCGAATCCGCGCCGAGATTCTTCTGCACGACGAGGTGCGCCTCGCCGCCCGGCCGCAGCCGTGGCAGCCAGGTCGCCAGGAGCTCGTGCAGTGCTTCCTTGCCGATGCGAATCGGGGGGTTCGACCAGATCGCGTCGAACATCGCTTCAGCGGGCACGTCGCCCGGCGTGCTCACGACGACCTCGCCCAAGGGGTGGCGTGAGCTCGCGCGCTCCACGTTGCGGCGCAGGAGGTCCAGCGCGCGTTCGTTCACGTCAATCGCGGTCACCCTGGTGTCGGGGTTTTCCAATGCAGCGGTAAGTGCGATGGGCCCCCACCCACAACCGATGTCCAGGAGGTCGCCCGCCGGGGGTGTGGGCACGTAGCGCAAGAGCACGGCGGTGCCGCCGTCTATGCGTCCGGGGGAGAAGATCCCCGGCGCCGTCTCGAAGTCGAGGTCGTGCCCGGCGAGGGTCACGGAGATGACGCGTCGCTCATCGGCGGACGCGGGCTGGGCAGTGAAGTAGTGGTCGTCGCTCACGGTAAGCGAGCGTACCCCGCGCGGCGCGCCGAGGTGCGACAATGGGGGGAGTATGAGCGAACCCCACGAGTCCGAACTGCCCGAGCCCTCCCGCGCCGATGCGGTCATCAGCCGCGTGCTCTCGCGCGAGGGCACCGCCGTCAGCGCCGGGGGAACCGCGCGCACCGACTACGACGGCGACCAGTTGGATCGCGAGGAACGCGCCGCGCTGAGGCGCGTCGACGGCCTCAGCACCGAGTTGGAAGACATCAGCGAGGTCGAGTACCGCAAGCTGCGGCTCGAGCGGGTGGTGCTGGTTGGCCAGTACGTGCGCGACCTCGAGGACGCGGAGGTTGGCTTGCGCGAGCTTTCCGCGCTTGCCGAGACCGCAGGATCAAAGGTGCTGGACGGGGTCCTGCAGCGCAGGCCACACCCGGACCCGGCGACGTACATCGGCAAGGGCAAGGCCCTCGAAGTCAAGGCCATAGTCGCCGAGGTCGGGGCGGACACGGTGGTTGTCAACGACGAGTTGGCGCCCAGCCAGCGCCGCGCGCTCGAGGACGTGGTCAAGGTCAAGGTGATCGATCGCACGGGCCTCATCCTGGACATCTTCGCGCAGCACGCGAAGTCCAAGGAGGGCAAGGCTCAAGTCGAGCTCGCGCAGCTCGAGTACCTGCTGCCGCGCCTGCGCGGCTGGGGTGACTCGATGTCCCGCCAGGCCGGTGGCCAGGTGGGTGGAGCGGCCGCTGGAATGGGATCCCGCGGCCCCGGCGAGACCAAGATTGAGCTGGATCGGCGTCGCATCCACACCCGCATGGCCATCCTTCGCCGTCAGATCAAGGCGATGGCCCCTGCCCGGGAGGTCCGCCGGGATCGCCGCCTCGCGCTCCCGAACGTGGCGATCGTTGGCTACACGAACGCCGGGAAGTCCTCGCTACTGAACCGGCTCACAGGCGCGGGCGTGCTGGTGGAGAACTCGCTGTTCGCGACCCTCGACCCCACCGTGCGCCGCTCCCAGACTCCTGACGGCCGCGAATTCACGGTATCCGACACGGTCGGATTCGTGCGCAATCTTCCGCACCAACTCGTAGCGGCCTTCTCCTCGACGCTCGAGGAAGCCGCCAACGCGGACCTGATCCTGCACATCGTGGACGCAGCCCACCCCGACCCAGAGGGGCAGATCACAGCCGTCCATACTGTGTTGGCTGACGTCCCCGGTGCTTCGGACGTGCGCGAGATTCTGGTCCTCAATAAGACCGACATCGCCGACCCCGAGACGTTGATGCGTCTGCGCGCTCGCCGCGACCAGACCATCGAGGTGTCCGCCATGACCGGCGCGGGCATCACCGAGCTGATGGCAGCGTTGGCCGAGGCGCTTCCGCGTCCGTCCATCCGTATCGACGTGACCGTTCCCTACACTCGCGGAGACCTCGTGAGCGAGGTACATCAGCACGGCGAGGTTCTGGTCGAGCGCCACGATCCCGACGGGACCTGGATCGAGGCGCTGGTCGACGAGTCGCTAGCGGCGCGCCTGCGTGCCGCGGTTGCCACGCCGGCGTGAGTGACGACGTCACGGCGCTTCTCGCCAAGGCGATAGCGGCGCTCGGGGGTCAGGAGAGGGACGGCCAGCGCGACATGGCGCTGGCGGTCGATGCCGCTATTACCTCGCGGGAACACGCGCTCATTCAGGCGGGCACCGGTACAGGTAAGTCAGTGGGCTACCTGGTTCCTGCGGTGGCCCACGCGGTACGCCAGAAGAAGCGTGTGATCGTCTCTACCGCCACCCTTGCGCTGCAGCGTCAGGTGTTCACCAAAGACCTTCCGCAGGTAGCCGATGCTTTGGCCGAGGACCTCGGCGAGCGACCGCGCCTCGCCCTGTTCAAGGGCCGCAGCAACTACCTGTGCGTCCACAAGATGGCGGGCGGCTACCCGGAGCCCGATGACGACATGCTTCCCATCCTCTCTGGCCCGACCAGCGAACTGGGCAAGCAGGTGGCGCGCATCAACGAGTGGGCCGACGAGACCGAGACGGGGGACCGCGACGACCTTATCCCCGGCGTGCCGGGCAGGGCGTGGGCTCAGGTCAGTGTCTCCGGCAGGGAGTGCCTCGAGAAGAAGTGCCCCATGATCGACGAGTGCTTCTCGCAGAAGGCCAGGGACGAGGCATCCAAGGCGCACGTAGTGGTCACCAATCACGCGGTGCTCGGGGTGCAGGCCACGAGTCACGACATGCTGGGCGACCACGATGTGCTCATCGTCGATGAGGCCCATGAACTAGTGCAGCGCATCACGTCGTCCGCGACGCGCGAGCTCACGGTGGCATCGGTGGACCGCGCGGCCCGCTCAGCGCGGCGTTGCGGAGTCACCACGGAGAACCTAGACGCGGCGGCGAGGCGGTTGGACGGCGCGCTCGGCGATGCGGAGAACGGGCGTCTACGCCTGGGCCTGCCAGACTCGCTGGCCGAGGCGGTAGAACTGATTCGCGGTGCCTCACGCGCCGCCCTGACGGAGGTCGGCAAGGTGACCGAACGTGCCGGCGCGGCCGCCAAGATTGCCTCAGCCGCGCTCACCGAGGTCTTTGACGTGTGTGAGGAGCTACAGGGCGAGCACGGCAAGTACGTGATCTGGCTCGCGCCTGCCGACGGTGACTACGAGGCTCCGCGTCCGTCGCGGATTGTTGCGGCCCCCCTGGACGTGGCGGGACTGATCAAGGGCAGTCTGCTCGAGGGCAAGGCGACAATATTCACCTCCGCGACACTCGCGCTGGGGGGAAAGTTCGACGCGATGGCGCGCCACCTGGGGCTTGACGGACCCACCTCGATGGATGCCGGAAGTCCTTTCGACTATTCGAAGTCGGGGATCCTCTACGTCGCGTCTGAACTTCCGCGCCCAGGTCCCGGCGGTATCTCTGCCGAGGCGCTTGACGAGATGGAGTCGCTCATCCGCGCGGCGGGCGGCCGGACCCTCGGGCTGTTCTCATCGCACAAGGCGGCGTTGGCGGCCGCGGAGGCGATGCGCGAGCGACTCGATGTGCCCATCCTGTACCAACTTGACGACCAAGTGTCGACACTCGTCGAGCAGTTCAAAGCCGACCCGCGGGCGTGTTTGTTCGGGTCGACGTCGCTGTGGCAGGGGATCGATGTGCCGGGGCCGTCGTCGTCGCTCGTCATCATCGACCGCATTCCCTTCCCGCGGCCAGACGACCCCATCTCTCAGGCCCGCACCGAAGAGGTCGGTAAGCGGGGCGGAAACGGCTTCATGGCCGTGTCCGCCACATCGGCCGCGCTGCTGATGGCGCAGGGCGCTGGACGGCTTATCCGGGGAACGGGGGACAGGGGAGTGGTCGCTGTCCTCGACTCTCGCCTGGCGACAGCGCGCTATGGGGGCTTCCTCGCCAAGTCAATGCCACCGCTGTGGCCCACCAACGACAAGGCGAAGGTGCTCGAGGCCCTCCGCAGGTTGGATGCCGCGGCAACGGCGGACGGCCTCTAACCTCGCGGCGCACGCCCGCCGCCTGAACCCGTACGCTTGAGTTCGAGCAAAAAGCCTTCAAGGAGCTGACACGATGACCGATAACGAGCCGTCCGAGGATTTCGTGAGGGGCCAGATGGCCGAGCGGGAACGCTTTGCCGAGTACCTCGAACACTTCATGGGGACCAGTCGCGAGATGGCAGACAACGCCACGACGGACGAATCCAGGGTCTATCAGACCACCATCGCGAACGCGATGCAGGCCATGCGCCGCGCCATCAACGGCGGCTTCCACTGGCAGGACGGCTGGCGCGCGGGAAAGTAGACCGGCAGCGGCTACCCGGCTACCTCGCTACCCGGCTACCTCGCTACCCGGCGGACGCTGTGGGCGGCGCCTAGAGGCGACGCATCACCGACACGACCTTGCCCATGATGGTCGCGTGGTCGCCGTCGATGGGCGTGTATGCGGGGTTGTGGGGCATCAGCCACACGTGGCCGTCGCGCTGCCGGAAAGTCTTGACGGTCGCTTCGTCGTCGAGCAGGGCCGCGACGATGTCGCCGTTCTCACACGTGCTCTGCTTGCGAACGACCACCCAGTCGCCGTCGCAAATGGCGGCATCGATCATCGAGTCACCCGAAACTTTCAGCATGAACAGGTCCCCGTGGCCGGTGAGCTGGGTGGGCAACGTAAAGATGTCCTCAACCGCCTGGTCCGCGAGGATGGGGCCACCGGCCGCGATCCGGCCAACGAGCGGCACGCTCGAGACGTTCTCATCGGCTGAGGCGATAGACGCTGAGGTCGCGGTGATCGACGGTTCCTCGGCCTCGGCGCTGGGCATCACCACTTCCATCGCGCGCGGTCGGTTGGGGTCGCGGCGAAGGTAGCCCTTCTCCTGCAGCGTGCGCAGCTGGTGCGTCACCGACGAGGTGGACGTCAGGCCGACGGCCTCGCCAATCTCGCGCATGCTCGGCGGGTATCCGCGATCCGCCACCGCGTCGCGGATGTGCTCCAGTATCTGACGCTGGCGCTCCGTGAGCGAGTTGCGGCCGCCCAGGTCGGGGAACTGATGAATGGTCGCGCCGCCGTCAGTGCGGTTCACGTCGTCAGCCATGAGAAATCCCCTTGCGTCTTGTCCTTCAGGTGCACCGCGTAGTCCCGGTCAATGTCAGACCCGCGTGATGCTCTTGTCTTAAGACGGTAGGGCACGTTGAGCATAAAATCAAACAAATGTTCGAGCGTGTCTTGCTATTTGTCAGTGTCGAGTGCTAGAAATAGAACACACGTTCGACGAACACCTGTTCGACTGGAGGAAGTCATGAAGATCTACGCACCTAACAATCCCGCAGCCCGAGCGAAGCGTGCCGGCTTCGTCGTCGTGTTGCTAGCGATGGCGGTAGTCGTGGGACCTCAGGCCTTCGCCAACAGTTCTGCTGATGACGCTTCGGCCGTAGTTAACGCGGACACCTACACGGTGATGCCGGGTGACACGCTATGGGTGATCGCCAATTCGATCACACCCTCCGGCGACGACGTACGTGAGACGGTAGGAGCGATCCAGCGGCTCAACGTAATGGAGTCCTCCGCGTTGCGAGCGGGCGAGGAACTTCTGCTACCGGCTCAGGTCTAGCAATCCGGCTCAAGTAGTCCCGTCCGGGTTCAGTAGTCCAGGTAGCGCAGCCGTGGTCGAGCACCCCAGGTAGTGCAGTCCCGGTAGAGCCGATCAATCGGCAGCTCTCGCCAATCGCACGTGGCCGTCCTCACGCACTGAGGTGGCCCGGGCTGACGATTGGGTCGCGTCGGCGCCGGGCACCTGTTCGTAGGTCCTATGCCTGACGTGGGATAATGCGGGTATGCACTGTCCTTTCTGCCGTCACACCGATTCCAAGGTCGTCGACTCGCGCACCTCTGACGACGGCGCTTCAATTCGCCGGCGCCGCGAGTGCCCGTCCTGCGGTCGCCGCTTCACCACCGTCGAGACCGCGAGTCTGTCCGTGCTCAAGCGTGCTGGAGTCTCGGAGCCGTTTAGTCGCGAGAAGATCATGTCGGGCGTCAAGAAGGCCTGCCAGGGGCGCCCGGTCAGCGAGGACGACCTAGCGCAGTTGGCGCAGAAGGTAGAAGAGACCATCCGCGGCAACGGTCAAGCGGAGATCAACGCCCTCGACATCGGCCTCGCGATCCTTCCGCCGCTGCGGGAGCTCGACGAAATCGCGTACCTACGGTTCGCGAGCGTCTATCAGGCGTTCGAGACGCTCGACGACTTCGACGCGGCGATTGCTCGCCTACGCGCCGAAGACGCCGAGTCGGCTACTTCTTCTTCGGACGAGGCTTCCCGCTCCGATTAGACTTTTTGGGCGACTTCTTGCCCTTGCCAGGAGTGTCGTTGTAGCTGCCGTACTTGGGCTTGCCGCTCGAAGGCTTGTCTCCTGAACGGTCCGGACCCGAGCTCTTGGAGTCATAGGACCGCTTGGGTCCACCCGAAGAGCGCTCGTCACGGCCAGCGGGCTTACCTGAGCGGTCGTCACGCTGGTACGGCTTGCGATCGTACGACTTGCGGTCGTCGCGGCCACCCGTGGGCTTGGAGTCCTTGCTCCATGAGGACTTGGCGGGCCTGTCGTCACGGGAGTACGAGCTCGATGGGCGGTCGTCGCGCTGGTACGGCTTGCGGTCGTAGGACTGACGGTCGTCGCGGCCGGTCTCGGGGCGCGACCGTTCGTCGCGCTGGTACGGCTTGCGATCGTACGACTTGCGGTCGTCGCGGCTACCCGTGGGCTTGGAGTCCTTGCTCCATGAGGACTTCGCGGGCCTGTCGTCGCGAGAAGACGAGCCCGAGGAGCGGTCGTCCCGCTGGTACGGCTTGCGGTCGTACGACTTACGGTCGTCACGGCTACCCGTGGGCTTGGAGTCCTTGCTCCATGAGGACTTCGCGGGGCGGGCGTCGCGAGAGGTCGAGCCCGAGGAGCGGTCGTCACGCTGGTACGGCTTGCGGTCGTAGGACTTACGGTCGTCACGGCCGGTCTCGGGGCGCGACCGCTCGTCGCGCTGGTAAGGCTTGCGGTCGTACGACTTGCGCTCATCCCGCTGGTACGGCTTGCGGTCGTCAGAGTTGCGCGCGGGCTGCGATTGCGTGGGCGCGGACTGGGGGGCCGATGAGCGTGCGGTCAGCTCCTGCTCGCGCATGCTTAGGCGACGCTCGCGCTCCGCCAGGTCACGTTCCTTGCGGGCCAGGTCGTCTCGGGCACGCGACGCGCCGCTGTCCTCGCGGCGGGAATCCCACCGTCCGCCGTCTGACATGTTCTTGCTGGGGCGGCGCGGGCCGTCGTTGCGACCGCGTGAGCCACCGCCGCGCTCGGGGCGGCCGCGGCCGCTAGCCGAGCGGGGAACGCGTGGTTCGGGTACAGGAATTCCGCTGGGCTCGTGGCCGCCGGTGAGCATGTCGACCATCGCCATCGACTCGCTGTCGTCGCCGCGAATCTTGCGGAACAGGGGCTCGATGCCCGCGTTCTCGAACAGCCTGTCCACGGTCTTGCGCTGGTGCGGAAGCACCAGGGTGACGACCATGCCGGCGTGCCCGGCGCGTGCGGTGCGGCCGGCGCGGTGCGTGTAGTCCTTGTGATCCGCGGGCGGGTCGATCTGCATGACCAGGTCTACAGCGTCAACGTGGATTCCGCGTGCGGCGACGTCGGTCGCTACGAGGACCGGAACGGTCCCCGCGCGGAAGCCGCTAATGGCCGTATTGCGCTCCGCCTGCGACTTGTCGCCGTGCAGCGCGATGGCGTTGACGCCGGCTTCGCGCATCTGGCCGGCGATGCGGTCGCAGCCCAGTTTGGTGCGGACGAAGACGATCGTGCGGCCCTCGCGGGAGACGATGCGGTTCGCGATCTGGTACTTAAGGTGCGGGGGCACGTTGAGGCCAACGTGCGTCATGGAGGAGGACGCGTCGTCGCCATCCGTGACGTCGTGAAGGATGGGGTCGCTCATGTAGTCACGAACGAGCTTGTCGACGTCGCCGTCGAGGGTGGCCGAGAACAGCAGTCGCTGCCCGCCCTTGGGGACGCGGGCGAGGATCTCGGTGATCTCCTCCATGAAGCCCATGTCTGCCATGTGGTCAGCCTCGTCGAGCACGACGAGTGAGACGTCCGACAGGTCGGCGTCGCCTCGGCGGACTAGGTCGGCCAGGCGCCCGGGGGTTGCTACCACCATGTGGACTCCGCGCTCGAGCGCGTAGACCTGCTTGGACATCGAGAGCCCGCCCGCGATCAAGCGCAGGGAGACGTGCATGGAGTGCGCGTAAGGCTCGAGCGCGTCGTTGACCTGCATCGCGAGTTCGCGCGTCGGCACCAAGACGATGGCGCGAGGCTTGTTGGCCTCGGGGCGTCCGGTCTCGGCGAGACGGACGATGGCAGGCAGGCCGAAGCCGAGCGTCTTGCCCGAGCCAGTGCGCGCCTTGCCCAGCACGTCGCGCCCGGCCAGGCCATCGGCGATGGTTGCGGCCTGAATCGGGAACGCGGTCTCGATCCCAGAGCGGGAGAGCTGCTCTACGAGGGCGTCAGGTAGTCCGAGGTCGGCGAAGGCGACGGCTTTGGTTTGGTCGGTGTTTTTTATGAGAGAACTCGCAAGCGGACGGTGCCGGGCATGCCGGCAAGGGCGTCAAGCGCCCCCGTGTCGGTGCCTGCGGCGACGTCTGTGACGACGTATCCGAGGTCGCCACGTGTGGAAAGTACCTGGGCGTCGATGTTGACGTCGTGCTGCGCGAGCTCGTGGTTGACGGCCGCTAGTACACCAGGGATGTTGGAGTGGAGGTGGGCGATTCGGTAGGAACCGTTCACCTGCTCCAGTGACAGGTTGGGAAGGTTGACGCTAAGTGACGTCGAGCCGTTCTTTACGTAGTCGCGTAGTCGCGTCGACACAAAAATTCCGATGTCGCGCTGTGCCTCCTCCGTGGACCCGCCGATGTGGGGGGTCAGGATCACGTTGGGCAAGTTCTGTAGGGGAGTCACGAAGGGGTCCCCCTTCTTCTTGGGCTCCTCGGGGAAGACGTCGATGGCGGCACCGCCGACGTGGCCCGAGTTGAGGGCGTTGCGCAGCGCGTCGACGTCGACGTTGAACCCGCGCGAAAGGTTGAGGAACAGTGCCCCGCTCTTCATCGCGTTGATCTGGTCGCTTCCGAAGAAGCCCTGGTTGCCGGGGCGTCCGTCCACGTGCAGGGTGACGATGTCCGCCGTCTCGAGCAGCGACTCGAGCGTGGGCATGCGCGTGGCATTGCCCATCGCGAGCTTCTCAGCGCTATCGAAGAAGATGACGTTCATTCCGAGCGCCTCGGCGATCACAGAGAGCTGCGAGCCGATGTTTCCGTAGCCGACGATTCCGAGCGTGCGGCCACGGATCTCGTGCGCGCCGTCCGCGCTCTTGTTCCAGACGCCCTGGTGCATGAGTCGGTTGTGTTCCGGGAGGCGACGCGTCAACGAGATCATCTCGGAGACGGCCATCTCCACCACGGAGCGCGTGTTGGAGAACGGCGCGTTAAACGCCGCGATTCCCTTGCGCGCTGCAGCAGCAAGGTCGATCTGGTTGGTGCCGATGGAGAAGGCGCCGACCGCGATCAGCGAGGGCGATGCCTCGATCACCCGCTCTGTGAGTTGCGTCTTGGACCGCAGTCCGAGAAGTTCGACGCCGACGAGGGCTTCGATGAGTTCGTCTTCGTCCATCGCACCGCCGTGGTTTTCAACGTCGATGCCGGCGCCCCCGAGGATCTCGGTGGCTTTGGGATGAAGGTTTTCAAGTAGGAGTGCTCGCACAGGCCTGATTCTCTCGCACTTTTCCACTGTTTCCAACTCCATGGCCAGCACGTGGCAGGCTTGGGGTATGTCACGCGCCTCTCGCCTCGCTGTCCTTGTCACCTGCGGCGTGGCCGGGGCCCTTGTTTTTGCGAGCTGGCAGGACATCGGGATCGCGGACCTGCAGAACTTTGGCACCCCCCGAAACTCCTTGATCGAGGGGGAGGGTGAGGTCACGATTCCGCTCCCAGACGGTCCGGCCCAGCGTCGCAGCGCAGTGATCGTGCCGGACACGACCGGTTCGTACGACTTTCTTTTTCAGACTCCGGGGGAGGGCCCCGTCCGGTATGACCCGTGTCGGCCCATCTCTTGGGTGCTGGCGCCGGGAGGAATGCCGTCCGGCGCGGTTCCGCTGCTTCACGCCGCAGTCGACCGCGTGGCCTCGGCCACCGGAATGGAGTTCGTCTACGAGGGCACCACGAGCGAACCCGCGGACTTCGAACGCAACCTCATCCAGCCGCAGTACGGCGAGGGTTTCGCGCCCGTGATCGTGGGGTGGGCGACGGAGGATCAGAACCCCGATCTCGCGGATTCAGTCACCGGCGTGGGCGGATCGAGCGCCGTCAACGGCGCGTACGGCGATCAGCGGTACCTGCACTCCGGGGTCATCGTCCTCGACAGCGAGGACATGATCCGGCTGATCGACTCGCGAGGCGGGGAGGAACTCGCGCAAGCGATCGTCATGCATGAGTGGGGTCACGTGCTTGGCCTCGCTCACGTGTCGGACCCGGAGGAACTCATGAATGCGTCCAATTCCTCGGTGACCGAATGGGGCCCGGGCGACCTGGAGGGCCTGGCTATCGCGGGTTCCGGTCCCTGCGAGGACGTGTAGCGCGACCTAGAGTCCCGGGGGCAATGCTCCCGGGTGGACCACTTCCAGACGCTGAGTGGACCGCGTGAGCGCCACGTAGAGGTCTCCAGGACGCTCGGCTATGACGGCGGGGTCCACCACGACGACCACGTCGAACTCCAGTCCCTTGGCCCCGCGAGCGGAAACCACGGCGACGTCCTCGGCCCCGGCATCGGCCAGTTGGCGCGAGAGGTCGGCAAGACACTGCTCTGGGGCGATGACGGCCACCAGCCCGCCGCCCGTAGATCCGAGCCGACGTGCGTGGTCCGCCGCGATCCGCGTGGCAGCCGCGCTGGGCTCGGGGGTGTCGGTGAACGCGACCGCGTCGTCGAGATCACGAGCGGCAGTGAGGTGACTCACCGGCAGGCCGACGGCAGCGGCGAATGACTGGGCGACCTCCGCCACCGCGGCGGGAATCCGGTAGCTCACGGTCAGCTCGCGCAGGTTCCACGCGTCCTTGAATACCGGGTCCATGGTCTCGGGCCACCAGCGCGTCCCAGCGCTCGCGGTGGTCTGCGCGACGTCGCCCACAATGGTGAAGGAACGGGTCGGGCAACGCCTGAGCAGCATCCGCCACCCCATGGGGGAAATCTCCTGCGCCTCGTCCACGACGACGTGCCCGTAGGCCCAGGTGCGGTCATTGGCGGCGCGCTCGGCCACCGACATCCGGCCAGGCCCCGACTGCATGCGGGCGGCGAGCACCTCGGCATCGACTTTGATCATGCTGTCGGCGCCAAAGCTGTCGATGACGTCCCTGGCGTACTGGACCTCTTCCGCCGACGGAACGTCGTCGCGTGCACGCTTGGCGGCGTTGGGCATGTCGCCGAGTAGCTCGGCGGCCTCGTCGAGCAGGGGTACGTCGGCGTCGGTGAAGGGGGAGTCGGGTGCGCGAAGCAGTAGCGCGCGCTCGTCGGCGCTGAAGGACGGCGCCGCGTAGGCCAGCAGGTGCGGCTTGGCGAAGAGGTCGCGGAGTAGCTGCGTGGGGGAGACGGGGAGCCAGCACAGGTTGATGGCGACGCGGATGTTCTTGTCGTCGCGGACGTCGCGCTCGAACTCCGCCCGGTCGTCGTCGCCCAGCGAGTGGTCGAGCTGCTCCATGAGTTGCGTCGCCAGGCGGCCGAGCATGTCCTTGGCGAAGGTCTTGCGAGCCCGGTTGTGCGGCTTGCCGTCGCGGCGCGCTCGCAGTTGGGCGTCCTTCACGTCACCCCTGCGGATGATCACCGTGCGGCCGTCGATGCGGAACTCCTGGTCGGCGCGCGGAAGCCGCTGGCGCTCGCGGACCGCCATCCGAATGACCTCCGCCATCGCGGTCCTGCCCTTGAGGGACGCGATCGGGTCGCTTTCGATGGCTGAGGTATCGATGCCACGCACCAGGCCGCCCATGGTGGTGCTGACCGCGCCGGTCTCCCCGAGCGACGGCAGCACGTGGTCGATGTAGTTCAGGAACGAGCGTGAGGGCCCGATCAGCAAGACGCCGCGGCTCTCGAGTTGTTGGCGGTGGTGGTACAGCAGGTAGGCGGCGCGGTGAAGGGCCACTGCGGTCTTTCCCGTGCCGGGCCCTCCCTGGACGACGAGCGCGCCCTGCATCGGCGCGCGGATGACCTCGTCCTGCTCGGCTTGGATGGTCGCGACGATGTCGCCCATCCTGCCCGTCCTGCGCTCGCCGAGTGCCGCGAGCAACGCGCCCTCGCCGGCCAACGATGCGTCGGCGCCCGACTCGCGCAGGGCCTCCACGTCGAGGACGTCGTCCTCGATGGCGGTCACCACGCGGTGACGCGTAGTCAGGTGGCGTCGATTGACGACGGGTCCCGGGTTGGCCGCTGTCGCGGAGTAGAAGGCTCGGGCGGCGGGTGCGCGCCAGTCGGTGAGCAGCGGTGCATGCTCCTCGTCGGAGAGGCCGATGCGGCCCACGTAGAGATTTTCGCCGTCGCGCAGATCGAGGCGACCAAAGCACAGCCTGTCCTCGACGGCGTCCAGTTGCGCAATGCGATCCTCATACAGCGTGGCGAAGGAATCGCGTTCCGAGCGGTTCTGCGGCGAGCCGGAGGGGCCGGTGCGGCGGATCTCGGTGAGTCGTTCGCCTGCCTCGTCGCGCAGAGTGTCGACGCGGGCGTAAAGGACGTCGACGGCCGCCTGCTCACCTGCGAGTCCTCGTTGATCGACCGCAGTTGCGCTTTCCTCGTGCATGCTCACCCCTTGTGTTCCCGGCACTGTGCTCAACGACCACGTGCAAACCGACCGCATGTGTGTCGACACAACGTGCCCGTCGACGCTGTGCTCGCCAACACCGTTCTGGGCGAGACAGTTGTCCATTATCGCAAAGGTGGCCGGGCGCGCCGACCAGTGAGAGCGTCGTTCGCTCGCAGCGAGGACTGGCCCCGGCCGTGCATCGGCGTGAAAGGATGACCGTATGAATGACATACCTCTAGTGACGTGGGACCCGCAAGGCCTCGAGACTTGGGCGGCACGGTCATCACATGGCTCCGCCGTGCTGATGTACTCGCTGCGCGGCTTCATCGATGCCGGCCGGGCGGGCGCCATCGTGGCTGACCACGTGCTTGAACACAGCGACCCGGTGCGCGTCGCGACGTTCGATATGGACCAACTGCTCGACTACCGGTCCCGCCGTCCAGAGATGACGTTCTCGGTCAACCAGTGGACGGACTACGACGAGCCTCACCTTGAGCTTGACATGGTGACTGACGCGGAGGGCACCGCCTTCCTGCTGCTGCACGGCTTCGAGCCGGACGTGCAGTGGGAGCGCTACATCCGCGCGGTTCGCGAGATCGTCGAGAAGTTGGGCGTGGGACTCACCCTGGGGACTCACGGGGTCCCGATGGGCGCCCCCCACACTCGTCCCCTGACGGCCACGGTGCACGGCACTCGACAGGAGCTTCTTCCCGACGCGCCGAGCATCTTCGGCACCGTCGCGGTGCCCGCGTCGTCGCAAAATCTCATGGAATACCGTTTTGGGCAGTGGGATTTGGACGCGATCGGCGTCGCGGTGCACGTTCCGCATTACCTCGCGCAGAGTTCCTACCCCCAGGCCGCCCAGCGCGCCATGCGGTCCATTGAGGACGTGTCCGGGTTGGTGCTGTCGACCGGGGACCTGGACGACGCCGCGGCGGTCGCCACGGAGGAAATCAACAGGCAGATGGCCGATTCCGATGAAATTCAAGGACTCGTGCACCAGCTCGAAAGTCAGTATGACGCGCTCATAGAATCCCGCGAAGGAGTGATTCCGATGGACGGATCGCTGCCCTCTGCGGACGAGTTGGGAGCGGCATTTGAACAATTTCTTGAACAACAACGGCCAGATTCCCCCCCAAACTCATAAAACGTGCCACAATTAGGACGGTTGCAAGAACGTAGTGTGCGAAACCTGTCTGATCAAGGGCGTGGAACAAAGCATTACGGCGACAAGCAGGGGCACGGTGTCCTTGCTTCCCGTCTCCGGGCAGTACAGATAGGAAATACAAATGGCACAGGGTGCTGTGAAGTGGTTTAACGCCGAAAAGGGCTACGGATTTATCGCACAGGACGGCGGCGGCGCCGACGTTTTCGTGCACTACTCCGCGATCGTGACCGATGGTTACAAGTCCCTCGAAGAGGCGCAGCGCGTCGAGTTCGAGGTCACCGAGGGCCCCAAGGGTCCCCAGGCAGAGCAGGTTCGCCCCCTCTAGTCTTCTCAGACTTGGCAGTTGACGCGCGCTTGCGTTCGTCGCTTGCCTTCTGAACATAGGCCTCTGTAGTGACGGCGTACGCGCCGTGACTACGCGCGACAATGGTCGCTCTCCTTAGGGAGAGCGACCATTGTTGTTTCCGGCTGGTTCTCAGCCGGGCAGTTCTTAGCCGATGCGGATCATGAGGGCACGCCGCCCGGTCGCGTCTAGCGGTTCCAGCCGGCGTCTACCCCGGTAGGCAACGGAGCTGACGCGGCGTACCGACCGAGCGCCCCCGTGTCGATTGAGTCGCCCGCGACGAGGACCACGTTCCCGCGGCGTTTGCCCTTGAGGACCGCGTGCTCGGCGACCGCGACCACGTGCGAGAAATGTGCGCGCGCCGCCCGAGTGTCGTCCCGGCCCAGGATCGTGCCGGGCCTGGTGCCCACATTGGCGACGACGAGTCCGGACGGGCGCACGGCTCGCCTGGCCTGACGCCACCACTCGGCATCCGCGAGGTGGGGGGGTGTCGCGTCTCCGGCGAACGCGTCTCTTACCACCAGATCGAGGCTGTCGTCCCTGCGCGTTTCAAGTGCGGCGAGACCATCCTGGGTGCGGATCCGCAGGCGCGGAGCGCGCGGCAAGTCCCACCATTCACGCACCAACTCGGGCAGCGTGGTGTCGATGTCGACAGCGATGTGACCCGACTCGGGGTAAGCGTGCGCGAGGTAGCGGGGCAGCGAGCACGCCGCCGCACCAACGTGGAGCGCGAGCCAACGGCCCACGGGGTTCCAGGCGTCGACAGCCGCCGCCATGTGACGCATGTATTCGAAGTCCAGCACATCCATTTCGGGCCGCATGCTGGAACTGGGAACATTATTGACCCACACAGTCGTTGAACCATCAGACTCGTCACGCAATTCGACGGTGCCGGACCCAATCTTGATCGGGGTGCCCCGAGGGGTGTTCGGAGCGATGGAAACGGGTGCGTGGCGGGCCATGGCGTTCACTGTAGACCCGGTGGTCCGACACCCGGGGATCGCGTGAGCGTCGTTCGATGCGTGATGGGACTTAGCTGAGACTGGTCTCGGCACCAAAATGCAACTAGACTGGGCTGGACAGTAACCTAAAGGAGGTCACCGTGCCGCTTTCTGAATATGAGCAGCGCGTGCTCGAGCAGCTTGAGAACGACCTCGGCTCAGACCCGAAGTTGGGCCATGCTATGGCGCGCGGCCAGAAGTCCCGTGCTCACCTCACGTGGGCAGTGTTCGGGGTCGTAGCCGGCCTCGGCGTAGTGCTCGCAGGCGCAATGACGCAGATTACTGCGCTGGGTATCGCGGGCTTTGCTGTCATGCTTGCCGCCGCAATTTGGGGCATCACTGGAGGCAATACCGCATCGGCGGCCAAGAAGCGGGAGCCTAGGGCCAGCGACGCTGCTGGCCCCGCGCCCAAGCCGACGGCCACCAAAGACGGCAAGGGTTTCATGGGTCGTGTCGAGGAGCGTTTCGAGCGTCGTCGCGACGAGGGCAACCTCTAGTCAGAGCCGCGCTCACCGCTTTGTGCGGTTCGCGAGTCTCGCCGCGTGAGCGACCTGCGTCCGTTCGCCGCGCTATCGGGCTACGGGTTTGCCCTTGACGGCGCGCTCGACCTCGGACGCGACTGCACGGGCATCGGCCTCCAAACCAGTGTTGCCAGGGTCCTCAGCCTCGCCAAGGCGGTAGCGCGAGTCGGAGACCGCTGCCGTGACACGGGCGAGCGCCTCCTCACCGGATTCGCTCAAGTGAGCGTGTAACGGACGCAGCTTCTCCTCGATATGGGCTGCCGCCTCGAGGGGCGTGAGCGCTGACGGCCAGCCGATGCTCGTGCCCAGGTTCTCGCCCAGAATCCGCCAGGCGCGCTCGGGCTCGGTGACGGCGAGGTGGTGACGAGGCCGCCTCCGCCACCATCGAGTCGCGCCAACCGTGCCGGCCGCGAGCAGCAGTCCCGCCGCGATCCACCAGCCGACACCGGGGCCGTTCGCGTCGCTCTGAGCGCCGCCCGTCGCATCCTGCACCACCGGATTGGGGAGGTCTCCCGCCTGGTCGGGGCGCACGGAGTCCGGCACCGTGCCGGTGGATTGCCCTGCCCCTGCGGTGGGGTCAGCGTAGGTGGGAGGCGCCCCGGTCTGGATGGCGGGTGTGGGCTCGAAGCGCACCCAGCCCTCCTCGGCGAAGTACAGTTCCGGCCACGCGTGGGCATCTGAGCCGCGCACCGCGAAGGTGTTGTCGTCGGTCGCCGCGCCCCCCAGGAACCCCACGGCCAATCGGGCGGGAATGTCGAGCGACCGCGCGAGCACCACCATGGCGGTGCCGAACTGGACACAGTACCCCGACCCGGAGTCGAGGAACTCGGAGACCGAGTCGTCGCCTGTGGGAGGGACCGTGGTGTCGTAAGTGAAATTGAGTGGGCTGCGCAGGTACTGCTGGATGGCCATCGCCTGGTCGTAGCGGGTGTCAGCGCGTTCCGTCACGTCCCGCGCGAGGGTAGACATCCGCTCCGCGTCGATGGCGGGGGACAGCTCCAGGTAACTTGGGTCGACGGCTTGGTCCGCGCCGCCGTCGATCTCAGCCTGGGTCGCGACGAGGACGTCCCGCTGGTGGTAGTTGAGGTCTGTGACTACCGAGTAGAAGAGGTCCTTGGTTGTGCTCTGGTCGCTGCTGACCTCGTCCTGGTCGGCGTAGTAGAACCACGTGGAGCCGACGTCTACGGTGCGTGGCGCGCTCGGAATCGGGAGGTTTTTCTCCGACAGTCCTCGCACCTGAATGTCGACGCGTTCGCGCTCGCTCGTGTCCCAGTCCTGGACCGCGGTGGGCCACAGCACCCCAGCGTCGGCGGGAACCGATGCGCTGGTGGTCGGGTCGCGTTCCCAGGAATTGCCGTCGAAGTCCGTCAGCGTGTACAGCCGCAGGGTGTCGGTCGGCTCGCCGGAGGACGTCGCGTACACCAGGACCGTGGTGCCCGACTTGGTGGTGAGCGAGCTCCGTAGGTCGAGGGCCAGGTTGAGTCGGGTAGTACCGTCAAGCCCGCTGGGGGCCTCGAATCGCGGGATGACGCCCCACCCTGGGGCGCCGACGGCGAGCGGCGCGAGTAAGACGGCAGCGGCGACGACGGCCCCGACGGTTGCTGTCGCGGCGACGGGGTTGGCGGCGCGCGGTTGGCTGGAGGGGATCCGCGTGAGGGCCATCGCGCCCACCCAGCACGCGATGGCGAGCACGAGGTACCGGACGGACACCTGGTGCTGAAGTATGGCCGCGGGCAACCACGGAAGCAGCAGCAGGATACCCGCGGTCGCGGTGAGCCCCCACGAGACAGACAGGTGCTCGGCTGCCAGAAATATGATGAGAACCGAGGCTGCCATCAGCGCGGCAAACCCCGGGGTGGCGACCACCGGGATGGTGGAGACCTCCGCGTGGTGGATGCCCTGCGCGATGGCGCTGCTCAGGTCTCGCAGCGCCGCGGGCGTGGGCAGTACATGGTGGGATCCGTCCGCGCGCTCGGCGTAGTTCCAGATCAGGAGGAGCAGTGCGCCCGCCGCACCTACCGCGGTGGGGATCCACTTGGAGGCCGTGCGCCGGCGGGTAAAGGCGACGAGCGCCGCGACGGCAAGGACGGTGGCGATGACCGTGCGAACCCAGGTGTCGTAGTCGATGACGATGTCGAGTCCGGCTAGCCCCAGCAGCGCCGCGAGCGCGATCAGCAGCGTCACCAGCCATGAGGGGTTCGCCGCGCGCACCGTCGGGGCTGCACGACCTCGCCGGGTCACTGGCCGCCACCCGCAACTAGTTCGTTCCAGACCGTCGGGAGGTCGTCGCGCATTGACGCGGTGATGGCCTTCCACCCGGAGCGGCTCAGCGCCGATGCGGTGTGCTCGGCTCGCTCGTCGTGACGCATCCCATCGCCGGTGCGGACGATGGCCCACGCGCTCCCGGTGTCTCCCAGCGGGACCAGCGCAGCCAGGATGTCCTCGGGAAGGGGGTCGAAGATTGCGACGACTACTTCTCCGAACGCGGCCTCCCTCACGGCGAAGGTGGCGGCCCGACGGGTGTTGTCGAGTGAGTCCTCCCGCGTCACCGGGACGCCGAGGTCGATGGTCGCGTTCAGAATGCGCGCCCGGGCGCCATCGCGGGAGTCCGAGCCCGCCAGGGCATCGACGTCGAGGGGTGCGTCCGCGCCAACGAGGCGCACGGGGTGGCCGGACTCGAGCACGGAGACAGCCACCGACGCCGCCGCGCTAATGCTCCATTCCGCAGCAGCCGGGTTGACGGGCAGGTCGAGCAGCACAGTGGCCGGCCGCACCCCGGCACGCTCGTCGGCACGCACTACCATCTCGCCGCGCCGGGCGGTGCTCTTCCAGTGAACCCTGCGCAGGTCGTCCCCGTCGCGGTAGTCCCGCAGCGACACGTCGTCGGCGGACGGGGTGCGCGCCCCCATGACCACGCGGTCGGACTGCCCCATGATGGCACTGGTCGCCGCGGAGAGATCGGTGATGCGCGGCCACACGGGGACGTTCTCGACGTTGCCCGCGGGTACGTCCGCCCAGATCATGCCCAGCGGTTCGGACACCTTCACGAGCGCCGGTCCGAGCGGCCACCGGCCGCGATGAGTGGCGTTGACCTGGTAGTCGAGGCTCAGCTCCTCGGCGGAGCGCGCGACGGTCGCCTTGGTGGCGAGGCCACCGGTGAGTTCCGCGGCAGCCTGCTCCCTGATATCTAGCGACGAAGCTAGGGCGCCGCTGAACCCCAGGCGTTGCCGGTGTCGGGAGGTGCGGATGCTGACGTTCACCGTGCCAGATCCTCCCGCGGTGAGCGGGTGGGGAGTGACGGTTCGCCAGGCGTCCGGGAAACGCCGCCGGAACATCGAGACCGCGGCGACCAGCCACACGACCGCGACCACGACGGTGGCCACCATGGCGACGCCCACCCACACCAGGATGGTGCTTGCGAGGCCGACGCCCAGGATCGCGATGACCACCCCAGAAGCGCCCACCCCGATGCCCCGCGCGGTCATCACCGTCGAGGACCCGGGGGTGCGCAGGGGGCGTCGGGTCATTGAACTGCAGCCGCCTGCGGCCGGGGGAAGGCGCGCTCGCGCCGCGGTGGAGAGTCGCGCGCCTCGGCGGGCACCGGCATGCGCGCGAGGATCTCGCGGACCACCTGATCGGAGGTGCGGCCCGCGAGCCGGGCCTCGGTCGAGGAGATGAGCCTGTGCGCGAGCACGGGTACCGCGAGGGCCTTGACGTCGTCGGGCAGGACGTGATTGCGCGCGGCCATCGCCGCCCTGGCCTTGGCCGCCGCTAGCAGCTGCAGGGCTGCGCGCGGTGACGCGCCCAGACGGAGGGCGCCATCGGCCCGCGTCTCCCTGGCGATGTCGACGATGTACTGCTTGACCGCGGGAGCCGCGTAGATGCGGCGCACCACGCCGATAAGTCGGGCCACCGTCTCGGTGTCGGACACCGGGGTCACTTCCGCCAAGGGGTCGCGCCCGTCGTGTGCCTCCATCATGGCCATCTCGTCACGGGCGGAGGGGTAGCCGACGGAGACCTGTGCCATGAACCGGTCCCGCTGAGCCTCGGGCAGGGGATAGGTACCCTCCATCTCGATGGGGTTCTGGGTCGCGACCACCAGGAAAGGACGGGGGACGGCGCGAGTCGTTCCGTCCGTGGTGACTGACCGCTCACCCATGGCCTCGAGCAGCGCAGACTGCGTCTTGGGCGAGGCGCGGTTGATCTCGTCGGCAATGACCACGTTGGCGAAGACGGGCCCGGGCCTGAACTCGAAAACAGCATCGGCGGCACGAAAGATGCTGACTCCGGTCACGTCTGACGGCAGTAGGTCGGGCGTGAACTGGATGCGCCCCACGGAGCATTCGATGCTCGCCGCGAGCGCGCGCGCCAGCGTGGTCTTGCCGACCCCGGGCACGTCCTCCATGAGCAGGTGACCCTCGGCGAGCAGCGTCGCGAGAGCCGCGGTGACTGCGGAGTCGAGCCCGGACAGCACGGTCGAAATCGACTCTCGGATTCGCGCGGTGACCTCGGCGACCTCGGTGAGTTCCGCCTCTGTGGGCAACGGCTGTGGCATGGGTGCTCCTTTGCGGTTCCTCATGAGCCTATGCGATTGGAGGACGCGTAAACCGCTCCACTTAGATTTATTGGTTCTTACCTGGGGATTTACAAGTCTGAAGCGTCCAATATGGGCATTCAACCCAAAAAGTGGAGAGAAGTGGAGTAATGTGGGGACAACTGGCGAGTCGTGGCGTTGGGGAGGTGAATGGACGTGTCGGAGACAACCGCACATGGGTTGGGCCCCACAGGGGTCTTCCTTGGCACGTTCACGCCCAGGCTGGACGACAAGGGCAGGCTGATCCTGCCCGCAAAGTTCCGCGGTCGGTTGGCCTCCGGGCTGGTCGCCACGCGCGGCCTGGACCGCTGCATCTTCCTCTTCCCGCTCGACGAGTTCGCGAGTATCCACGATCGGCTACGCAAGGCCCCGCTCGAGAACAAGAACGCGCGTGACTACCTGCGCAACTTCCTGGGGTACGCATCCGACGACATCCCGGACAAGCAGGGACGCATCCTGCTGTCGCAGCCGCTGCGGACGTACGCGGGCATCGACCGCGAGGTCGCAGTCGTGGGTCTAGGTTCGCGGGTTGAGATTTGGGACATCGACGCGTGGAACGAGTACCTCGAGCGCGGCGAGGACGAATACGCAGCCACCGCAGCAGAAGTTTTCCAAGACATGTAACGCCGACGTGCCCCGTGGCCTCCACCCGCGCGACTCTGACGGACTTCCCCCCGACAGAGAGCCGGAGGGAGACCTCGGGGCACGTCACCTTAAATCACAGCAATCGCGACTCGTAAGGAGGGGCAATGACGCAGGACGCAGCTTCCCGGCACCAGCCGGTCATGCTTGACCGCTGCATCGACCTCCTGGCACCCGCGCTCGAGGCGCCCGGCGCGATAGCGATCGACGGCACGCTCGGGATGGGCGGTCACACCGAGGCGCTATTGCGCCGGTGCCCGCAGGTGACAGTCGTCGGCATTGACCGCGACACAGACGCCATCGCTCTCGCTAGCGAGCGGCTGGCGCCCTTCGGCGACCGCTTTGTGGCGCATCACGCCGAGTACGACGACATCGCGGGTGCGCTCGCGCGCGTCGGGGCGAAGAGGGCCGACGGAATCCTGCTGGACCTGGGCGTGAGCTCGCTGCAGATCGACGAGGCCGAGCGCGGGTTCTCCTACGCTCAGGACGCCCCTCTCGACATGCGCATGAATCGCGAGGACGCGACCACGGCCGCGGATCTGCTCGCAAACCTGTCGGAGCGGGATCTGGCACGTATCTTCCGCGAGTACGGCGAGGAGCGCTTCGCGCCGAGGATCGCGCGCTCGATAGTCCGCCGCCGCGAGACCGAGCCGATCACCCGCAGCGCGGATCTGGTCGAGCTGGTGCGCGCGGCGATTCCCGCGGCCAAGCGCCAGACCGGGGGCAACCCGGCCAAGCGCACTTTCCAAGCGCTCCGGATCGCGGTCAACCGTGAACTCGAGGTGCTCGAGCGCACCATCCCGACCGTGATCGAGGCCACCCCGGTGGGCGGGCGGATCGTCGTGATGTCCTACCACTCGCTCGAGGACCGCATCGTCAAGCAGGCCTTCGCCGCCGGCGCCACCGCGTCGGCGCCCCCCGGGATGCCGATCATTCCGGACGAGGACCAGCCGTACCTCAAGCTGTTGACTCGCGGAGCCGAGATGGCGAGCGAGGCGCAGGCCGAAGATAATCCACGCTCCAAGCCGGTGCGCCTGAGGGCCGCCGTACGCACTCGTCTCACCCCCCTCGAGCGACTCAGGAGGACCTCGTGAGCGCGGCACCGCTGCGTCAGCAGCGCCCATCCGCGCGTCCCTCAGACCCTCGCGGCAAACCGGCACAGGCACCCCGACGACGCGAGCACCTGCGCGCGGTCGCGGCACCGGAGCAGATGCGGTCGATGGTTCCGTTCGCCTGGGTCTGCGTGTCGATCGTGCTGGCAGCGATGGCGTCGGTGCTGCTGCTGAACACCACCATGGCGAGCGGCGCGTACGAGCGCCGCGACCTCAAGATCGAGATCGCCGACCTGCACCAGGAACGATCGACCCTGGTGACCACGCTCGAATCCAACTCGTCGCCCCAGTTCCTTGCCAAGTCGGCTGCGGACATGGGCATGGTGCCCGCCGAGACGCTGGGCTTTGTTTCGCTCGAAGAGGGCGTTGTGCTCGAATCGGGCGGGGAGTAGCAGATGGCAACTACGCAGCGTTCCGTCGCCCCGACCGTGGGGCACCCCGTCAAGCGCCAGCGGATCCTCGCGATGGCGCTGCTCGCGCTGATGGTGGTCTTCGCCGGCCGCCTGGTGCTCGTCCAGGGCGTTAACGCCGCGGAGCTCTCCCAGGTGGCGCTCGCCCAGCGACTCGTCACGTCGGAGGTCGACACCCAGCGCGCGGACATCGTGGACCGCAATGGGGTGGTGCTGGCCACCTCGGTCAAGCGCTACAACGTCGGGGTCAACCAGAAGCTGCTCGCGGAGTTTACGCGCACCGAGAACGGCCAGATCGTGGCGGAGGGTCCGCTGGATGCGGCCAAGATTCTCGCGCCCATCCTGGGGCTCAAGGAGTCGGAACTCGCCGCGGACATGATGGGCGACAGCACCTTCAAGTACATCGCGAAGGACATCACTCCCGAGACGTGGGCGCTCGTGAGCGACGAGAACATCTACGGCATCGAGCCGGAACCCACCTCCGAGCGGGTCTACCCGAACGGCGACATCGCTGGCAACGTGGTGGGATTTGTGGCGGGAAGCTCCGACAGCGTGGGGGAGAAGGGTGCCGCGGGCACCGAACTCCTGTATGAGGACGAACTGCTGGGTAAGCCCGGGTCCATCACGTACGAGAAGGGCGGCGGAGGCACGATCATCCCCACCGGCGAGTTCGAGGAGACCCCGGCCGTGCCTGGATCGACCGTCGTGTTGACCATCGACCGCGACATTCAGTGGCAGGTGCAGAAGATCGTCGCCGAGGCGCTGGAAACAACCGGTTCCGAGCGCGCCATGGTGACCGTCGAGGACGTGCAGACCGGAGAGATCCTGGCGCTGGTGGACTCCGATTCGGTGGACCCCAACGATCCCGGCGCCACCGACGCCAACGCCCGCGCGGCACGCACGGTCTCCACCGTGTTCGAGCCCGGCTCGACAGGCAAGGTCATCACCATGGCGGCCGCCCTCGAGGAGGGCGTGGCCACGCCCACGTCCGAGTTCACCGCGCCGTACCAGTACACGACCTCCAACAATCAGACGTTCAAGGACTCCCACGACCTGGGCACTCAGAAGCTCACGCTCGCGGGCGTCCTGGTCCAATCGTCGAACACCGGCACGGTGCAGGTGGGGGAGAAGCTCTCCGAGGAGACCCGCTACGACTACCTCTCCGCCTTCGGCTTCGGCACCCCCACCAACGTGGGCCTGCCCGATGAGTCGGGCGGAATCCTGCACCCCTGGCAGGACTGGGATGGCCGCACCAAGTACGCGGTGCTGTACGGGCAGGGTGTCTCGGTGACCGCGCTGCAGACCGCGCAGGTGTACCAGACCGTCGCTAACGGGGGAGTACGGCTTCAGCCCACCATCGTCAAGGGTCTTCAGCACGCGGACGGCTCCTTCACGCCGCGCGAGCTAGACGAACCCACCCGCGTGATCTCCGAGAAGACCTCGGACGAGTTGATGCTGATGCTCGAGGACGTGACCGAGGAAGGCACCGGCGGGCTCGCCCAGATTGAGGGCTATCGAGTGGCGGGCAAGACGGGTACCGCCCAGGCCGCCGACGACAACGGGCAGCTCACCAAGATCATCGCGTCATTCGTGGGGATGGCACCCGCCGACGACCCGCGTATCGTCGTATCCGTCATCATGTACGAACCGAAGACCTCGATCTGGGGCGGTACTGTGGCGGCGCCGGTGTTCAAGGACGTTGCGACGTTCGCGTTGCAGGCGCTGCGTGTGCCCCCGTCAGGCGAATCGGCGGAGCTTTACCCGACCACCTGGGAGTAATTTTGGCTGAGATGGCGCTACGCCCGTCCAGTGTCGCGCCAGTCTCGCTCGGCGAGGTCGCGGCCCGTTCCGGCACCGCTTGTCCCGAGTCTGCCCGCGATGTGAGCGTGTCCGGCGCGAGCGTGGACTCGCAGAACATCGCCGCGGGCGACCTGTTCGGGGCGTTTGCGGGCTTCAAGCGGCACGGCGCGGTTTATGCGGCCGATGCGGTGGCGTCCGGTGCCGTCGCCATCCTCACCGACGCCGCGGGAGCCGCGCAGCTCGAGCAGGCTGGCATCGGCGTGCCGATACTGGTCGCGGCCGATGCCCGGCGCGCCATGGGCGAGGCGGCGGCGCTCATCTACGGCGACCCGTCCCGGGACCTGGTTTTCATCGGAGTCACCGGCACCAACGGAAAGACCACCACCAGCTATTTCATCGACAATGCCCTCGCCCAGGCCCACGCGCACCGCGGGCTGATGGGAACCGTAGAGCTGCGAATCGGCGATCAGGCAATCGAGAGCCCGCGCACCACTGTGGAGGCACCCGTCCTGCATGCTTTGCTGGCGCGCATGCGCGAGGAGGGCGTCACCGCGGCCATCACCGAGGTGAGTTCGCACGCGGCGCAGCTCGAACGCATCAGCGGAGTCGAGTTTGCGGTGGCCGTCTTTACCAACCTGCAGTGGGACCACCTGGACTTCCACGGCACCATGGAGAACTATCTCGCCGCCAAGGCCAAGCTCTTTGAGCCCGGCCGGGCCCGCCGCGGAGTCATCAACATCGACGACCAGTGGGGACGTCAGCTCGCGTCCCAGGTCGCCATCCCGGTCGAGACCGTGGCGACCAGGCTGGAAAGCGCCCAGTCCGACGCGGCGTTGGCGGCTGACTGGGCAGTGACCGACGCGGACGTCGGCCTCGACGGGGTGGGGTCGCGATTCACTTTCCGCGACCCGCAGGGTGGGCTGCACGAGGCCCATAGCCCGTTGCCCGGTCTGGTCAACGTCTCGAACGCGATGGTGGCGATCGTCACGGCGCACGCGGCCGGCATCGCGCTCGCCGACGCAATCAATGGCGTCGCTAGCGCGCACGGTGTGCCCGGGCGCATGGAGCGGGTCATCGAACGCAGCGATGAGGACCCGCTCGCGATCGTCGACTACGCCCACACGCCCGATGCGCTGACGCTCGCGCTCGAGGGGGTGCGGCCGATCACGCCGGGCAAGCTAATCCTGATCTTTGGCTCCGACGGCGACCGCGACCAGGGCAAGCGCCCGGTGATGGGCGAGATTGCCGCGCGGCTGGCCGACGTGATCGTGCTCACCGACGAGAACCCGCGTTCCGAGGAGCCGGCCGCGGTTCGCGCCGCGATCCGCGCTGGAATCGAGAAGGTTCGTCCGTCGCTGGCAGACGTCCACGAGGTCGAGCCGCGCGTGGCCGCGGTGGAGTACGGACTCCGACTGGGCGTGCCGGGGGATACCGTGATCGTGACCGGGAAGGGCCACGAGCCCACGCAGGAGGTGGCCGGAGTGTTCTATCGCTACAACGACCGCGACGCCTACCTGCAGGCGCAGGCCCGCATCGTGGCGGAACGCGCCGGCGAAGAGAGTTTCCAAGAGAGGGACGCGCAATGAGGCAGTTGACCGCGCAGTGGGTCGCGAACGCAGTAGGCGGGACCCTGGTTGCCGACGTCGACGTGCGCGTCACGTCAGTAGAGAAGGACACCCGCGACGTCACGCCGGGGGCGCTGTACGCGGCGTTCATCGGGGACCGTGTAGACGGTCACGACTACGTCGACCAGGCAATCGCCGCAGGCGCGACGCTGTGCCTGGTGCAGCACGCCGTTGGCGCCCCGCACGTCATGGTCGATGACGTGACCGAGGCTCTGGGGCGGCTAGCGCAGGCCTACCTCGCGCTGCTGCGCGTCGAGGGCGACCTCACCGTGGTGGGAATCACCGGCTCAAACGGCAAGACCTCGACCAAGGACCTGCTGGCACAGGTGCTCCCCGACGTCGTGGCTCCAGTCGGCAGCTTCAACAACGAGATCGGGCTGCCGCTGACGGTGCTGCGCGCGGACGAGTCCACGCGTCACCTGGTGTTGGAGATGGGCGCGAGTGCGCCGGGAGACATCGGCTACCTGACCGCCATTGCGCCGCTGGACATCGCGGTGGTGCTCACGGTTGGTTCAGCGCACGTGGGCGGCTACGGCTCCATCGGGGCGCTGGCGGCGGAGAAGTCCACCATCATCGACGGAGTCGTCCCGGGCGGCACGGTGCTGCTCAACGCGGACGACGGTCGCGTCATTCGCATGCGGGACGTCCCAGCGGTCCACGCCAAGAGCCTCACGGTGCGCACCTTTGGGGCGACAGAGGACCCGGCGGTCAGCCTCGTGGCGTCGCGACCACGCCTGGTGGAAGGCCGCGCGGAATTCACGCCCGTCGTCCAGACGTCCTTCGCGTCCGACGCGCCTTTCCATGACCCCGACGACCCGGGCCAGAGCGCGGGGGAGTCGGGAACGGACGCCGTCCCCTACGCGATTCAGCTCGCGCTGGTGGGGGAGCATCACGTGACCAACGCGCTCGCCGCGATCGCGGTGGCGCTGACGTGCGGCATCGAGTATTACAAGGCGATCGACGCGGTCGCGGCCGCGCGACCGCTGTCGGCGCACCGCATGGCGGTGACCACCCGCACCGACGGCGTCACCGTGATCGACGACTCGTATAACGCTAGCCCCGAGAGCATGCGCGCCGCGCTGCGCGCGCTGATGGCGGTGGGCGAAGCCGGGCGCACCTTTGCCGTGATCGGGGAGATGCTTGAGATGGGGGACGCGTCCATCGCGGCCCACAGCGACATCGGCCAGGACGTGGTGAGGCTTGGTGTGGATCACCTGCTCGTGGTGGGAGCCGGGGCGAGGGCAGCCTTCACATCCGCGGTCCAAGAGGGGTCGTGGGGTGACGAGGCCGCCTGGGTCGCTACGATTGAGGAGGCCCGGACGTTCCTGAGCGAGCGGCTGGCCCCCGGAGACACCGTGCTGGTCAAGGCGTCGCACGGATCCGGGCTCTGGAAGCTTGCAGACCAACTTGTGGGAGTGAATGAATGAGAGCGGTCGTAGCCGCGGGAGCGATTTCGCTGGTGCTTTCCCTATTGGGGACGCCCCTTCTGATTCGGTACCTCACTCGGCGCCAGTACGGTCAGTTCATTCGTCAGGATGGGCCGGCGAGTCACCACGTCAAGCGCGGAACGCCCACCATGGGCGGCATCGTCATCATCCTGGCGGCCGTGCTCGCGTGGCTCATCGCGAATATCGGGACGGGGAGGCTGCCCAGCGCATCGTCTATCCTCGTGGTTTTCCTCATGGTCGGACTCGGCCTGGTGGGATTCCTGGACGACGGCATCAAGATCACCCGCGAACGGTCGCTTGGCCTGCGCGCGCGCTGGAAGTTCCTGGGTCAGGGCATCATTGGCGTCACGTTCGGAATCCTCGCGCTGCAGTTCTCCAACTCGCGCGGGCTCGCCCCGGCCTCCACCTCCATCTCCTTCCTGCGCGACACTGCCCTCGACCTGGCCTATTGGGGACCGGCGGTCGGCATCATCCTGTTCGTGGTGTGGTCGAACTTCCTGATCACCGCGTGGTCCAACGCCGTCAATCTGACCGATGGCCTGGACGGGCTCGCGACCGGGACGGCGATCGTCTTCTTCGGTGCGTACGTCCTGCTGACCATCTGGCAGGGAAACCAGACCTGCGGCATCGGCGAGAGCACCAGCCTCTGCTACGAGGTGCGCGATCCAGGGGACCTCGCGATCCTCTCCGCGGCCATCGCCGGCGCGTGCTTCGGGTTCCTGTGGTGGAACGCCAGCCCCGCCAAGATCTTCATGGGAGACACAGGCTCCCTCGCGCTCGGCGGCGCCATCGCGGGCCTGACCATCGTGTCGCGCACCGAGGTCCTCGGCGTGATCATCGGCGGACTATTCGTCATCATCGTGCTGAGCTCGGTGCTCCAGATCGCATCCTTCAAGCTGACCGGTAAACGCATCTTCAAGATGGCCCCGCTGCATCACCACTTCGAGCTGATCGGCTGGGGCGAGGTCACCATCGTGATCCGCTTCTGGATCATCGCGGGGCTGTGCGCGGGCGTCGGCATGGGCCTGTTCTACGCGGAGTGGGTCAGCTCGCTGTGACGCTAGACGGCTTGCGCGTGCTCGTCCTGGGCGTGGGTGTCGCGGGGTCCTCGGCACGTACCGCCGCATTGGAGTTGGGGGCGACGGTCACAACCGTCGACTCGAACGGCAGCGCCGATGCCCTCAGCACAGACGATGTGAACCTCGCCGAATTCGACGTCGCGATGGCGTCCCCCGGCTTCGCGCCACACAGTGCCGCGGTGACCGCCTGCGAGAGCGCCGGGCTCGAGATCTGGTCGGAGATGGAGTTCGCGTGGCGGGTGCGCCGCCAGGACATCCCCTGGGTGCTGATCACCGGCACCAACGGCAAGACCACCACCACGCAGATGGTCGGGGCCATCGCAGCGGCCGCGGGCCTCGATGTCGCGGTGTGCGGCAACATGGGGGTGTCGGTCATTGCCGCCGCGCGTGAGCAACACGACCTGGTGGCGGTCGAGATCGCCAGCCTGCAACTGCACTTCAGCTCCACCATCGCCCCACTCGCGGCCGTGGCTCTCAACGTGGATGACGACCACACCGACTGGCACGGCGGCATCGAGAATTACCGCGCGGCCAAGGCGCGGGTCTACCGCAACGTGGAGGTCGCCTGCGTGTATCCAGCGCACGACGAGCGGATCGAGGCGATGGTCGCGGACGCGGACGTGCAGGACGGGTGCAGGGCCATCGGCATCACGCTCGGCGCGCCCACCGTATCCCAGCTCGGGGTGGTCGACGGAGTGCTGTGCGACCGCGCGTTTAGCGAGACGCGTCGCACCGAGGCGCTCGAACTCGGCCACGTCGATGACCTGCAACACCTAGTGGCGGGCGCAGTGCCGCCGTATCTGATCTTCAACGCGCTCTGCGCCGCGGCGCTCACCAGGGCCGCCGGCGTGCCAGCGTCCGCGGTGCGCGACGGGCTGCGCGGGTTTGCTCTGGACGCGCATCGGACGGCGACCGTGCGCGAACTCGACGGTGTCACGTACGTGGACGACTCCAAGGCCACCAACGCGCACGCGGTGCTGGCGGCCTTCGGCGGCCGCGAGCAGCGCTCGGTGGTGTGGGTTGCGGGCGGGCTTGCCAAGGATCAGGACTTCGACGAGATGGTGCGCTCCATCGCGCCACGCGTGCGGGAGGTGATCCTGATCGGCGTGGATCCGGAGCCATTGCTTCAGTCGCTGGCGAGACACGCGGCAGATATCCCGGTCACCTGCGTTGAACCGGGAGACACTGTCATGACGCGGGCAGTGGCCGCCGCGCGCATCGTGGCACACGCTGGCGACACGGTATTACTGTCGCCCGCTTGTGCATCTATGGATCAGTTCCGCAGCTACGCGGATCGCGGGGATGCTTTCGCTCAGGCGGTGAAGGCGCTAGGGAGATAGGACTGGGGCATGACGGCAACCGCATCAAAGCGTGACGCCTCTGCATCGTCTATTCGTTCCGCCGCCACCTCGTATTACCTCCTGGTCGCGGCGACCACCATCCTGGCCGTCATCGGACTGGCGATGGTGCTGTCGAGCTCCTCGATCCTGTCGATCAAGCAGACGGACGGTAACCCATACGCGCTGTTCATGATCCAGGCGGCGGCGATGACCGTCGGGCTCGTCGCCCTGATCATCGGATCGCGACTGAGCGTCAAGACCTGGAAGCGGCTCGCCCCTGTGGTGCTGCTGGGCTCGCTAGTGCTGCTGGTGCTGGTGTACCTGGTCGGTTCCGCCTCCGGCGGTAACAAGAATTGGCTCCCCATCGGGCCCGTGACTATCCAGCCCTCCGAGATTGGCAAGCTGGCAATCGCCCTGTATCTGGGCGTCGTGCTGTCGACCTTCCGCAACGAGCTCACCAGCCTCAAGCGCGCGCTCGTTCCCGGCGGTATTGGCGCCGGTGCAGTGCTGATCCTGGTGCTCGCCGGACACGACATGGGTACGGCCATGGTGATGGCGCTCATGATCGCGGCCGCGTACTGGGTGGCCGGATTGCCCGCAAGGTTCTTCGGGCTCTTCGCGATCGTCGGCGGCGTGGGCGTGATGTACCTGCTTCAACAGGGCACCAGCCGCATGGCACGCATCAACACGTTCTTCTCGGATACCTGCGACGTCCAAGGCGATTGCCAGCAGACCACGCATGCCGAATGGGCGCTCGCCTCGGGCGGGTTGTGGGGACTCGGGCCCGGCATGAGCCGCGAGAAGTGGGGCGGTCTGCCCGTCGCGGACAGCGACTTCATCTTCGCGGTGCTCGGCGAGGAGTACGGGATCGTCGGAACGCTACTGGTCCTCGCCGCGTTCGCGATGATCGTGGTCGCGGTCACCCGCATCGTGAGCCGCTCGCGCGACCCCTTCGTGCAGATCGCGGGCGCCGCCATCGGCTTCTGGATCGTCGGCCAGGCGTGCCTCAACATCGCCGTAGTCATCGGCCTCGCACCGCCCACCGGGGTTCCGCTACCGATTCTGTCCTCCGGAGGCTCGTCGCTGATCATGTCCATGACCGCGATAGGTGTGCTGATGGCGTTTGCCAGGAACGAGCCCGGGGCGCAGCAGGCCTTCGCCGCTCGCTCCTCGGTGATTAAGCGTTCGCTCACCGTGTTGTCGAGGGGGCGTCGTGGCTAAGTCATTCCTGCTCGCGGGGGGTGGCACGGCCGGGCACGTCAACCCGCTGCTCGCCACCGCAGCCGAGCTCACCCGGCGGGGACACTCCGTCACCGTATTGGGCACCGCGGAGGGACTGGAGCAGGACCTCGTCCCGCGCGCCGGTCTGCCGCTGCTCGAGGTGCCGCGCGTGCCGATGCCGCGCCGACCCTCGCCGGACATGTTTCGCTTTCCCGGCCGCTGGCGGGCCGCCGTGGCCGCTGCCAAGGACGCGATCCGTTCGAGCGGCGCCGATGTGGTGGTGGGGTTCGGCGGGTACGTCTCCACTCCCGCGTACGTCGCCGCGCGCAGGCTCAAGGTGCCGATCGTGGTTCACGAGGGCAATGTCCGCCCCGGAATGGCAAACAAGCTCGGAGCCAGGTTCACCGACCACGTCGCCGTGACCTTTGCGGACACGCCCCTCAAGGGGGCAATCGAGACCGGGCTGCCGCTGCGCAGCGAGATCACGGAGCTGGCCCGCACGCTCGCGGAGCCCGGCGCGCGCGAGGGCGCCCGCCGCGCGGCGCGGGAGGCCCTCGGCTGGCCGGCAGACGCCCCCGTCGTGCTCGTCACGGGAGGGTCGCAGGGCGCGGCCAGCGTGAACGAGGCCGTCGTCGCCGCGGTGCCGACCCTGCTCGATCACGGGCTGTACGTGCTGCACGCCACAGGGCGCGGCAAGGACGACGACGCGCGTCGCGCACACGGAGACCTCAAGGCGAAGCTGCGCGACCGGTACGCGGTCCACGAATATCTGCACGACATGGCGACGGCGCTCGCGGCGGCCGACGCCGTGGTGTGCCGCAGCGGCGCCGGGACGGTGGCGGAGACCACCGCGATGGGTATCCCTGCGCTCTACGTGCCGCTCCCGCACGGCAACGGCGAGCAGGCCCTCAACGCGAGCGGCGCCGTCGCGGCGGGTGCCGCCGAACTGATCGACAACGCGGACCTCACCCCGGAGCTGCTCGTGCTCGCGACCGAACGTATGGTGCTGGACCCTGAGGTGGCGCAGTCGATGCGCGCAGCGGCCGCGACCGTAGGCATCGCGGATGGAGCGAGTCGGCTTGCGGACATGATCGAGGCGGCGGCGCGGTGACGGACTCAAGCGCAGCAACGGACGCCACCACGGCGGACCGCGGGCGCGTCCACTTCATCGGGGTGGGCGGCTCGGGGATGTCCGCCGTCGCGCGGCTCATCGCGGCCCGCGGTTACTCCGTGAGCGGCTCCGACCGGGGCGAGAGCGCGTACTTCAGGGCACTGCGCGACGCTGGAATGGACGTGCGTGTCGGTCACGACCCTGCGCTCGTCGACGGCGCCGTCGCGGTGGTGATCTCCACCGCAATCCGCGAGTCCAACCCGGAGCTCGCGCGGGCTCGCGAGGCTGGAATCGACGTGTGGCACCGGTCCGAGGCGCTCGTGCGCGCCCTCGAGGGGCAGCGAATCATCGCGGTCGCCGGGACACACGGTAAGACCACCACCTCCGCCATGGTCGCGCACGTGCTGCACCACTGCGGAATCGACGCGAGCTACGCGGTGGGCGCGCGGGTGTTCGGCATCGACGGCGCGGTGGCGGGTGGCTACGCGGGCACCGCGGGAATAGCGGTGGTCGAGGCGGACGAGTCCGACGGATCGTTCCTTCGGTATGACGCGGACGTCGCGATCCTCACGAATGTAGAGCCCGATCACCTGGACTTTTACGGCACCGTCGAGGCAATGGAGGACGCGTTCGCACGTTTCGCCGCCGCGGCCTCGACCCTGGTGGTCTGCGCTGACGACGCCGACGCGTTGCGGATCGCGCAGGGCTCCGGCCATGGCGCCGATGCGGTGGTGACCTATGGTCACGCGGCCGACGCGGACGTGGTGGTCTCGGACGGCCAGATGCGACGCGCGGACACCACCTTTGACGCGGGCCTGGTCATGCCGGGCGATCACAACCGGCTGAATGCCGCGGCCGCGTGGATCGCCGCCGTTCAGGTGGGCGCCGACCCCCGTGAGGCCGCCGAGGCGCTCGCGACGTTTGCCGGCACCGGGCGTCGCTATCAGCTGCGGGGAACGGTCGGCGACGTGAACGTCATCGACGACTACGCTCATCACCCCACCGAGGTGAGCGCGGTGCTGCGGGGCGCACGCGAGTCGGGAGTGGGCCGCATGGTCGTGCTGTTCCAGCCCGCGCTGTTCAGCAGAACACAGGCGCACTCCGCGTCCTTCGGGCGCGCGTTGTCCCTGACCGACGCCGACGTGGTGATCGCCGGAGTTCACGGCGACCGCGAGGACCCCATCGAGGGCGTGAACTCGCAACTCATCGCGGACCAGACCCACCCGGGCGAAGGCTCTACGGTGACGGTGGTGGAGGATCTGGCCGAGGCGGCCGCGGTCGCCGCCGCGCTCGTGCGACCCGGCGACACGGTGTTTACCGTTGGCTCTGGCACCGTGACGCTCGCCGCGGACTGGATCCTCGCCGCGCTCGCGCCGTCAGCGTCCAGCGATGTCTGAGGATCGACGCCCGCCCTCGCCGCAGCAGTCAGCGCAGGGAGGGGGGCGTAAGCGCCCATCCGCGCCCCGCGCGAAGGCCGCGCCGCAGCCCAAGTCGACGGGGCAGTCCAAGGGTGCCAAGCAGGCAACTCCGCGCAAGCAGGCCAAGCCCGCCAGCGCGGCCAAGCCCGCTAGCGCGGCCAAGCCCGCCAAGTCGACGACGCAGCCCAAGCCGGCCAACGCCACCAAGCCGCGGCTCCGGGTGACCAAGCGACCGCGCACCCAGAAGGCGACCGCGCCCGACTCAGCGCCGGTGAGCACCACGCGCATCGTCGCGCGGCCGCCTAGCCCGGTGCGACCCTCTCAAGCTGGCAAAGACGACGCCACTGCAAAGCGCAACGCGCCGTGGAGCCGGATCGCGATCGCCACGTCGAGCCAGATTCGCAAGGGCCCGCGCGGGCCCGCGGGAGACGTGGAACCCGCCTCCCCGCTGACCGCGACACTCAACCACTCCAAGGCGGCGCTCGGCAATGTGACCACGCGGATGCAGGACCGGCTGAAGGAGCGCTCCAGGGCCGAGCACCGGGTCTCGCTCATCAAGTGGGCCAAGCGCGCCGCGTACGTCGGGGCCGGGGTCGTCGCCGTGTGGCTCGTGCTGTTGTCGCCATTATTCGCCCTCGATTCCGAGAAGGTCGATGCCAGCGGTTTTGGAACCGTCGTTGACCCCGCGGAAGTAGAGGCCGCTGTCGCGACTCACGAGGGGACCTCGCTGGCACTGCTCAACACGACCCACCTGGCGAACGAGATCCGGGATGTTCCTGGGGTGAGGGCAGTACAGATCGAGCGCGAATGGCCGGCGGGGCTGGCGATCACCATAGAGTCGCGCGAGCCCGTCGCGGCAATCCCGGACCCCGACGGCGGCTTCCTGCTGGTCGACGACGAGGCCGTCCAGGTGGGCCGTGCTGACGAGGCGCCCGAGGACCTCCCGTTGATCGAGGTGCCGGTGGGTGAGGACAACGTTCGCGTCCTGAAGTCGGTACTCGGAGTCGTCGACGTGTTGCCCGATGAGGTGAGCTCGCGTGTCGACATCATCAAGGCACAGACCGAGGACTCCGTGGTCTTCACTCTGCGCAAGGGGCCGCGCGTGGAGTGGGGAAGCTCCGAGCAGTCAGTCCTGAAGGCGAGAGTCCTCGAGGTACTGCTCGCGTCGGGCGACGCCGAGGACGCGAAGGTGATCGACGTCAGCGCGCCCACCCTGCCCATCACGTCCAAGGGCTAAAGTCTCGCGCGGATTATCGGCGACACGCGCGCCAATGCGACGTCGTCGCGCGCCGTGGACGTACCTTCATGGTGGATCTAGTTGACATAACTATAACCCTCATGTAGAGGGTTAATGTTTAGGGGAGAACACCATGGCCGCACCGCAGAATTACATCACCGCTATCAAGGTCGTCGGCGTGGGTGGAGGCGGCGTCAACGCCGTCAATCGCATGATCGACGTTGGCCTCAAGGGCGCCGAGTTCATCGCGATTAATACCGACGCCCAGGCGCTGCTCATGTCCGATGCGGACGTCAAGCTCGACATCGGCCGCGAGCTCACGCGTGGGCTCGGCGCCGGCGCCGACCCCGAGGTCGGAAAGGCCGCGGCCGAGGACCACGAAGAGGAGATCGCCGAGGCGCTGCGCGGCTCCGACATGGTGTTCGTCACCGCGGGCGAGGGCGGCGGTACCGGCACCGGCGGTGCGCCCGTCGTGGCCCGCATCGCACGCGGACTCGGCGCGCTCACCGTGGGCGTGGTCACGCGACCGTTCGGATTCGAAGGCGCCCGGCGCGCGGATCAGGCGGAGACCGGCATCAGCCTGCTGCGCAACGAAGTCGACACGCTGATCGTCATCCCCAACGACCGCCTGTTGGACATCGCGGACGCCGAACTCAGCGTGCTTGGCGCGTTCGCAGCGGCCGACCAGGTGCTCCAGGGTGGCGTCCAGGGCATCACCGACCTCATCACCACCCCCGGCCTGATCAACGTCGACTTCAACGACGTCAAGTCGGTCATGAAGGGCGCCGGCACGGCACTCATGGGCGTGAGCTCCGCCAGGGGAGAGGGCCGCGCGCTCGCGGCGGCCGAGGGCGCCATCGCGTCCCCGCTTCTCGAGGCGTCCATCGAGGGCGCGCACGGAGTGCTGCTCTCGGTAGCTGGTGGCTCGAACCTGGGAATCCGCGAGGTGGAGACGGCCGCGCGCTTGGTGCGCGAGGCCGCCCACCCTGAGGCGAACATCATCTTTGGAACGGTCATCGACGACTCGCTGGGCGACGAGCTCCGCATCACGGTCATCGCCGCCGGATTCGACGGCGGCTCGCCTCCCTACCGAGCGCACGACGGTGCGCTGGGCACGGTTGACGGTCAGGGCGCAGCGGTCACCGCCGCGGTGCTCGAGCCCGTCGACGCACCCATCGAGGCCGACGCGATCCCGGTTTCGTTCAACCCGTCGGCTTCCGAGGCGGCTCCCGAGACCGACGCGATCGACATCTCCGCGACCAAGGAAGAAGACGACGCGCTCGACGTGCCGGAGTTCCTACGCTGAGTCGCGGTAGCCGGTGCGCCGGTGGCGTGCAGCGCACGATGATGGCGGGGACCGCGGCGTGACGGTCGGCGACGCTGGCCTGCCAGTGCGGGCGTTCTTCACGGACTGCTCCGGCGGCGTCAGCCTGCCTCCCTTTGACTCGCTCAACCTCGCGGACCATGTGGGAGACGACCCGCAGGCAGTCCTACGCAACCGCAAAATCGTGTCAGAGCGGGCGGGAGCCACGGTCGCCTTCCTAAGAGCGGACCATGGCATCGCGGTCGCTCACGTGCGAGCGAACGCCAGGCTCCCGCTGCCGCTGGCCGACGTGCTGGTGGCCTCCGAGTCGGGAGTCGCGCTCGGCGCTATTGGCGCCGACTGCGCGCCGGTGCTGATTCACGACGCCGCATCCGGCGCGGTAGCGGCCGTTCACTGCGGGCGGGAGGGGCTGTACTTGGGCGTTATCGACGCCGCCGTCGCCGCCATCATCGATCTGCGCGGTCGCAACGCGGACTCGGGCCTGCTGACGGCGAGCATAGGCCCGACCATCTGCGGTCGCTGTTACCAGGTCCCGGCCGAGATGCGCGAGCGCGTCGCGGGACGACACCGGGCCGCGCGTTCCACCACGAGGCGAGGCGCACCGGCGCTTGACCTCCCGCGCGCGATCGAGTCCCGGCTAGCGGAATTGGGCTTCGGCGAGGTGGTGCGCTCGGATATCTGCACGATGGAGGACGAGCGCTATTTCTCGCATCGTCGCGACGGTTTGACCGGAAGACACGCGGGCGTCATCGTGTGCGCTGGACCGCGCACGGTTGGTCACATCGCGTGAGTGGCGCGGCGTGTCGCGACGGTGAATGCCACCCCGCGCCGTACCGTGAGAGCACAGATTTTTTCGTGCAACTGATGTGATTAAGGGGAATGCCATGAGCGCAATGCGAAAGGCAATTCAGTACCTCGGGTTCGACGTAAGCGAGCGCGAGGAATACGACTACGCAGAAGAGGAGCTCGCACCCGTGACGAACCTCCACGACGTGTCAGAAGTGAAGCAGCGTTCGTCGCGCTCCGACCGACACCGCGAAGCCACGCCCGCCCCCATGTCGTCCTCAGAGCTGCGTCGCATTCAGACCATCAAGCCGCGCTCCTACAACGACGCTCGCCTCATCGGCGAAGCGTTCCGCATGGGCGTCCCCGTGATCATGAACCTCACCGAGATGTCCGATGCCGACGCCAAGCGTCTTGTCGACTTCTCCGCGGGACTCTCGTTCGGATTGCACGGTTCGATCGAGCGCGTCACGACGTCCGTCTTCCTGCTGTCCCCGGCACACGTTGAGATTGGCATGGACTCGGATCCTCACCAAGAGGACCAGGCATTCTTCAATCAGGCCTAGCCTCGGTTAGGCTCACTGCGTGAAAGTTCTAGTTAGTGCTGCCGATTTCATCATTTTCCTCTTCACCTTGTTCCTCTTTGGGCGCATCGTCCTGGGGCTGGTGATGGCCTACGCCCGCGAGTGGCGCCCCCAGGGGGCGATGCTGGTGGTGACCGAGGCGGTCTATACCGTCACGGACCCGCCGCTGAAGGCGATCCGTCGCTTTGTCCCGCCGCTGACGCTCGGACAGGTGCGCCTCGACATGGCGATGCTCATTCTGTTCTTTGGAATCTTCCTGCTACGCGCAGGGTTGGCAACAATTCCCACGTAGGCCCTCTCGTTACTCAAGTGCGTGCCGATACGTAAGTGAGTAGAGTGATTTGTGACTGGCCTGTTTTTCTGACCTAGTTTGATCCCCCCACTGGCCCGCTGCGGGCCAGCCGACTGCTTGAGGTGGTAGACGAGATGGCATTGCTCACCGCTGAAGACGTGCTCAACAAGGCGTTCTCTAAGACTAAGTACCGTGAAGGTTTCGACCAGGATGAGGTTGACGACTTCCTCGACGAGGTAGCGCACACCGTTACCTCCCTGATCGCCGAACGCGACGACCTCGCCGCGCGCCTCCAGCAGGCGCAGGCGGGCGGCTCTGGCGCCCAGTATTCGGGCGAGGCGGCTCCGCTTACCGAAGCGGGCGGCGTACCCGGGACGTCCGGACTGCTCGGCGCGGCCACGGACCCCAACCCCCCCAGCCCCGCGGGCATGCTCGCCATGGCTCAGAAGCTTCACGACGAGTACGTGAACGCTGGCGAGGAGGAGAAGGAGCGCATCGTCGACGAGGCCAAGACCAAGGCCGAGGCAATCGTGGAGCAGGCGCAGGAAGACGCGAAGGGTCGCATGGACGACCTCGCTTCGGAGCGCAGCGAGCTCGAGAGCAAGATCGACGACCTGCGCCGTTTCGAGCGCGACTACCGTGCCCGCATCAAGTCGTTCCTCGAGAACCTCCTGGGCGACCTGGATCACGGAACCTCACGCGAGGTGCCGATGACTCCTGCGGCAGACGAGGCGCCGGCGGACGGCTTTACCACCGCCGCCGCGGTCGAATGGCCCGATCACACGGCGACGGAGGAAGAGTCCCCAGCGGACGAGTCCTCCGACAACGTCGAGTCCTCTGACCACGACGAGTCTTCATCTGACGAGTCCTCCGACCACGAGCAGAAGGATTCGTCGGACCACGTCGAGTCCTCAGATGAGCACGAGGAGCAGGCGCCTTCCACCACGGAAGACGCCGCGGATCAGTCAGACGACACCCCTCCGGTTCGCCAGAGCTTCGGCTACCAGCCGCCCACGCAGGCGCCGGCGAGCGGCTTCCACGGTGGCGAGCAGAACGCGGGTAACCCGTTCGCGCCCGTCACCCAGCAGCAGCCCATCGTGAGGCCGGGAGACGTCGCGGGCGGCGATGGCAACGAGCCGCCTCGGTACCCGAACGCCTTCTAGATCCAGTCACGCAACGCGCCGCACCGCTCTTTAGCGGTGCGGCGCGTTGCGTCCTAGGACAAACGGGACTAGTCTCACTCCACTAGCGCCAATTGAGGATGTAAAATGACGAGCACTGACGTAAACATCATCGTTGTCGATCCCGCAGAGATTAAAGCGGCCGATGCGAAGGAAATTCCCGTCCGCGAAGGCGATGAGCAGTGGAAGGTCTCCGAGCTCCGCGAGATCGTCAAGACGCTCAATTCCGATGTCGAGCGACTGGTAGCCGAGTTCCACGCGACCGAGACCGAACTCGACGATTTGCTCCACACCTCCGAGGGTGCAGGCGACGATCAGGCAGACGCCGGGTCGACCGCGCTCGAGCGCGAGCAGGAGATGAGCATCGTGAACAACACGCGCGACATGCTCGAACAGAGCGTCGATGCGCTGCGTCGAGTGCAGGCGCACAAGTACGGCGCATGCAGCGTGTGCGGCGAAGGAGTGGGCAAGGCCCGCCTTCAGGCATTCCCCCGAGCGTCTCACTGCGTGACCTGCAAGCAGCGCGAGGAGCGGCGTTGACCTGGCGACCAGCTCTTTGGCTGGTCGCGGCTGGAGTGGTCATCGTCGACCAGGTCTCCAAGCAGTGGGTACTTAACAATCTCGAGCCCTACGTCCTGCACCCCGTCCTGGGGAAGTGGCTGGGTATCGAGTTGGTGTTTAACTCTGGAGCGGCGTTCTCCTTCGGCAACTCCACCACCTGGCTACTCACCATCGTCGCCATCGCGGTGACCGTCGCGATCGTCTACTACGCGCGCCGAGCTCAGACGCCCGCCGCCGTGTGGGTGTTCGGCATCGGCCTCGGTGGCGCCATCGGCAACCTCATCGACCGCCTGTTTAGGGCACCCAGCTTTGGCCAGGGGCACGTCGTCGACTTCATCAACTACAACAATTGGTTCGTCGGCAACGTCGCGGATATCGCGATCGTGGCGGCCGCCATCGTGGTGGTGCTGATGGGGCTGACCGGTAGGCAGCTACTTTCCAACGCGGACGGCGACTCCGCCGACTCCGTCAATTCTCAGGTTTCCGACGCGCCCGGCGCTGGCGACGATTCCAGCCCAAAGGCGCATCCAAGTGAGTGAAACTCGTTACCTTCCCGTCCCCGACTCGCTGATCGGCGACCGTGCTGACGCGGCGCTGTCGCGCATGCTCGGCCTGAGCCGCACCAAGTGTGCGGAGCTGCTCGCCGCAGGCGCTGCCTCGCAGAATGGCGTCGAACTCGGCAAGTCATCCCGCATCGGCGAGGGGATCCTCGAAGTGACGATCCCCGACGAGCGCGAGCGCGGCCCCGAGCCCGCAGTGCCAGGCGGACTCGAGGTCGTTTACGAGGACGACGATCTGCTGGTCGTGAATAAGCCTGTGGGCGTCGCGGCACACCCGTCGCCGGGCTGGGAGGGTCCCACGGTGGTGGGCGCCCTCGCCGCGAGCGGTCACACGCTGGCCGCTGCGGGTCCCGCCGAGCGTCAGGGGATCGTGCACCGCCTCGACGTCGGCACCTCCGGGCTCATGGTCGTGGCCAAATCTGACGCGGCCTACAGCGCGCTCAAGCGAGCCTTCAAGGAGCGCACGGTAGAGAAGATCTACCACGCCATCGCGCAGGGCCACATGGATCCCACCGAGGGCACCATCGACGCACCTATCGGCCGTCACCCGTCCTCGGACTTCAAGTTTGCTGTCATCGAGGGCGGTCGGCCGTCCGTGACGCACTACGAGGTGCTGGAGATGTTCCCGGCGGCCTCGCTGATCGAGGTTCACCTCGAGACCGGCCGCACGCATCAGATCCGCGTGCACATGACCGCGATGCGCCACACGCTGGTGGGCGACCTGCAGTACGGCGCCGACCCGACGCAGGCCAAGCGACTCGGCCTGAGTCGTCAGTGGCTGCACGCCAAGGAGCTCGCGTTCGAGCACCCCACGCGCGGCGGCGAGCTGCGCGTGACGAGCGAGTACCCGGACGACCTCGCTCTGGCGTTGGACAGGCTCCGGGCCTCCTAGCCCCCTTTTGGCCGGGCGCGTTGCGCCGGGAAGGACAGTCGCCGATGCGCGTTCAGGCAGTCACTAACGAGGCCGAGTTTGCGGACGCCCTCGCTATCCGGTTCGCCGTGTTCGTGGACGAGCAGGCCGTGGACCCCGAGTCCGAGCGCGACCTACTCGACGACGACCCGCGAACCCTGCACTGCGTGGCGTATGGCGAGGATGGCACGCCGCTGGCGGTCGGGCGCCTGCTCGCGCCCCACACAGACACCTTTCACGGGGCCACTACCCAGCACGGACACATGGACCCCGCCGCGCCGCACATCGGCCGGGTGGCCGCCACCACGCAGGCGCGCGGCACTGGGGCCGGGCGCGCCGTCATGGAGTTCCTTGAGGACGCCGCGCTGGAACGCCACGGGGCCAGCGGCTCGGTCCGCGTGGAGTTGAGCGCGCAGGACCAGGCGATGCCGTTCTACGAGCGCCTGGGGTACACCGCCTACGGCGACGGCTACCTGGACGAGGGCATCATGCACCACGACTCTTTCAAGGTCATTCGCCGCCAGGACTGACGCCTGGCGCGGCGCGCGTCAGCCCGCCGCGAGGGAATCGACGAACGCCAGTGCGGCAGCCGAGATCTGCTGACGGGCATCATCGTTCGAGATCGTCGCGACGCCGTCTCCGGGCTGAGGCCCGTAGGCCCCGAACTGAGCGTGGTTTGCGCCCTCGATCTGGGTGAAGGTGGCGTCCGCTGGCAGGTTGGCACGCGAGGCGTCGATCTTCGCGGGCGTCGACAGCCCGTCCTGTGAGCCGGAGATCGACTCGACGGACGCCGTCAGCGACCCGCTGATGTCGCCCGCGGGGTACGACGCGAAGAACATCAGCCCCACCGCGGGGGAGGCCTGGGCGTCCGTGGCGCCCGAGTCGCCGTCGTCCGCCTCCATGGCCGCCACGGTCCCGCCGAGCGAGTGCCCACCCACGACCCACTCAGTGATGTCGGGGTACGCGGGCCGGGCGTTGTCGAAGGCCCCCAGCGACAGGAACGCGATGCCCAGCGGCTGCTTGGGGATCACCACGGTGTGGCCGGACTCGGCGAGGGGCCTCAGCACGGCCGTGTACGCGCGGGCGTCGACCTTCGCGCCGGGCTGGAAGAACACGCCGAGCTCGCTCACCTCGCCAGTCGGCGTCATGACGATCTGCGTGGCCGACTCGCTCACGGTGACCGCGGCATCGGAGTTCATCGCGGCCAGCGCGGGCTCCTGGGCGGTGAACGGGCGCAGCCACCACATCGCCGCCACCCAGACCAACGCCAGCACCAGCAGCACCAGGCGCAGCGCCAGCGACCAGCCGGACCGGCGGACGCGGGGCCGCCGCGACCGCCAGAGGGAGAGAACCGCGACGATCACGGTGACCGCCAACAGGATCGCGTATGCGGGATTGCCGTGGACCACCGCGCCCCACTCGGTCGCGCACGCCCAGACGGCGACCGCGATCCCCAGGACCGCGAGGGTGCGCCCCAGCCAGAGCAGCCATGGGCGGGCCGGGGTCGAGGTGTTCGTTTCCATGGTCGTCTCCTGGTGCCGGTCTCTCAGAGTTCTAGGGGGTGCGTGTTGGCCGATGCGGCGCTAGTTGCCGAGTAGCTTGCGGATGCGCTTGTCGCTGACGGGACCGTCGGTGCCGAGCTGCTGGGCGAACAGCGATACCCGTAGCTCCTCGAGCATCCAGCGCGCCTGCTCGAGCTGGAGCGCACGCTCGGGGTCGGCGCGGCCAGCCAGGTACGCGGACCTGGCCGCCGCGACCTCCTCGGTGATGGTCTGCAGCTGCCACATTCGTTCGGTGTCCCGGTTGGGGTCCGATGGTGCCTTGTCCAGCCGGTGCAGGTCCGCCTTGAGGTACCTCGCGAGGTGGCTGACGCGCGCCGGGGCGATGCGAGTCAGGAAGCCGTCGGAGAGCAGCTCGGCCTTGTGATCGCGAACGTCGGCCATGATCGTCAGCATCGACAGGCTCGACGAGTTGGCGACCGCCACGTCGATGTCGCGGCCAGCGGACAGCGCGGGGACGATGCGTCCCACCAGCGCGTAGACCTCGTCCTCGAGGTGCGTGCGGACCAGCTCGAGCGCCTTCGCGTACTCGGCGGCGTCGAACACGGCCGCGGCGTCGACGTGGGGCCGCTGGGCGGGACCCGTCGCATCGGGCGTCGTCAGGGCCCACACCGAGGCGAACTGCAGGTCCGCGACCAGCGCGTCCGTCGACTGGTACGGGGACGCCGCCAGGGTCAACGCCTGCGTGCCGGTCCACCGGGAGGTGATGCGCTTGGTCCCGATCGAGGCCTCGCGAGCCAGGAGTGTGCGTACCCCGCTTGCGTGGGCCAGGTCGCGCGCCGAGCGGTCTGCGAGCACCCGCAGCGCGGCGGTGGGTTTGGCGGCGCTGCCCTCCTGGACGATGCCCGGGTAACCCCGCACCGTGAGCGCCCCCACCTGGGTGGCGACCTCCTTGGGCAGCGCGCCGGAGGGAAGGCCCTGGGGCCAGGTCTGCAGCGCGGGCTGCTCGTCGATGCTGCGGGGCAGGGCGGCGGCGGCGCTGTCCGTGAGGGCGCCCTGCCGCTCGCGCGCGGCTGAGGAGGATTCGGACGGCGTAGACGATGGTGCGGCGCCCGTATCGGCACCCGCAGCGCCCGCGGCGTCGGCACCGGCGCGCGCGGACTCGGCCGCGTGGGCGACGGAAGCCGGGCCGCCGGGCTTCGCCTTAGCGTGGCCGGAGCCCCGTGGCTGCGCCGCGCTCTGCATGGCGCTCTGCACCGCGGCCCTGGAGCGGTCGGCCAGGAGACGCTGCAGGCCGATCAGGTCGCTGGATTCGCCCAGCACCTCGACGCGCTCGCGGGCGCGGCCGCCTCGTCCCGGCTCGGTGACGAGCTCCTCGACGCGGAAGGTGATGCGCAGGTGAGCGGGCAGCCTTCCGGTCGCCTCGTCCCACGCATCGTCCGGGATATCCACGCCGCGAATGTCGCGCACGGCGCGCGAGAACTCCGCCTGGAAGGGCTCGGCCATGTCCCCGGCGCGGGCGATGTCCTCCCACGCGGGGGTGTGCGAGTCCAGCCACGCGAGCACCTCGCGCGCGGTGTCAGGGGCGGGGACCAGTAGTCGGCGGACGGGCTTGGGCAGCGCGCGAATGGTCGCCGTCGCGAGCTCGTCCATCAGGCCGGGGACCATCCAGTCGAACCCGTCGGCGGACACCTGCGCGAGCACCTCGATGGGGATATGGACCGTGACGCCGTCGGCATCGGTGCCCGGCTCGAACTGATACGTCAGCGGCAGCGTGAGTTCGCCCTGCGGCCAGACCTCGGGGAACCCGCTGGCGTCCACGGTTTCGTTGTCGGGCACCAGGTGCGCGAGGGTGAACGTGAGCAGGTCCGGGGTCTCGCGGCGGGCGTCCTTCCACCACTTGTCGAAGTGGGCGGCGGACACGACGTCCTGCGGCAGGCGCTCGTCGTAGAAGGCGAATAGCGCCTCGTCGTCAATGACCAGCCCGCGGGTGCGCGAGCGCGCCTCGAGGTCGGCCGCCTCGGCGAGCGCGCGCTGGTTGTCGTTCCAGAAACTGTGATGAGTGGTCCACTCGCCCTGCACCAGGGCGTGGGTGATGAACATGTCCCGCGCGGCCTCCGGGTCGACTTGCGCCCACAGCACGGTGCGGTCGGTGACGATGGGCACTCCGTAGAGCAGCACCTTCTCGCGGGCCAGCGCGGCGCCGCGCTTGGTCGACCAGTGCGGCTCGGAGTGGGTGCGCTTGGCCAGCGGCCCGGCGAGTTCCTCCGCCCACTCCGGCTGCACACGGGCCACGTCGCGGGCCCACAGGCGCGAGGTCTCGACCAGTTCCGCCGCCATCACGAATGCCGGCGGCTTCTTGGCGAGCCCTGACCCCGGGAAGATAGCGAAGCGCGCGCCACGTGCGCCGATGTAGTCGTTGCGGCCCTGCTTCTTGGCGCGCCGCACGGCCGCCTCGCGGGCACTGCCCTTGAGGTGGGCGAAGCTCGACGACTTGGGCGCCGCGGTCTCCTGCATCCCGATGTGGGACAGCAGCCCGGCCAGCACCGAGCGGTGGATGGCCTCGTCGTTCCACACGTGGCGCACGGACCCGGGCGCGGCATCGTCCGGCGTGTTCTTCTTGGCCTTCGCCGGGGCGTTCGTGGCACTGCTGCCGCCGGCCGCACTGCCGGCCGATGCATCGGCCGGCTGGGCGTCGTCGGGCGCGACGGGGGTGGGGGCGCGGTGCCTGATCTCGATGCCTAGCGGACGTGCCTGCTGGCGGATCTGCTCCACGAGGTCCTGCCACTCGCGGATGCGCAGGAAGTTCAGATACTCGGCCTTGCACATGCGCCTGAACGCGCTGCTGGACAGCTCGCGTTGGCGCTCGCGGGCGTACTCCCACAGGTTCAGGTAGGAGAGGAGGTCGGAGGCGGGGTCGGCGAAGCGCGCGTGCTGGCGGTCCGCCTTCTCGCGGTGCTCGGTGGGTCGCTCGCGGGGATCCTGGATGGACAGCGCGGCCGCGATGACGGTGACGTCGCGCGTCACGTCGCGGCGCGCTCCCTCGACAATCATTCGGGCGTGGCGCGGGTCGATGGGCAGGCGCGCGAGCTTGCGGCCAACGTCGGTCAGCACGGTTTGGGCGTGGACGCCCTTGCCGGTGGTGACCGCGCCGAGCTCCTCGAGCAGCTGGACGCCGTCGCGGATCGCGCTGGTCTCCGGGGACTCCACGAAAGGGAACTCGGCGACGTCCGCGGGCGAGGACACCACTCCCACGCTGATCATGTGCAGCAGCACCGACGCGAGCGACGTGCGCAGAATCTCGGGCTCGGTGAACGGGGGACGGGTCTCGAAGTCCTCGCGCGCATAGAGCCTGATCGCGATGCCGTCCGCGAGCCTGCCCGCGCGCCCGGAGCGCTGGTTGGCGCTGGCCTGCGAGATGGGCTCGATGGGCAGCCGCTGGACCTTGGTCGCCTTGGAGTAGCGGGAGATGCGCGCCGTGCCGGGGTCGACCACGTAATGGATGCCGGGGACGGTGAGCGAGGTCTCGGCGACGTTGGTGGCCAGCACGATGCGCCTGCCCGCGTGGCGCGAGAACACCTTGTGCTGATCCGCGGCGGACAGGCGCGAAAACAGCGGCAGGATCTCCACGTGTTGCGGGTGGCGGGAGTCGCGGGAGCGAGCACCGAAGTGCCCCTCGAGCGCCTCGGACGCGTCGCGGATCTCGCGCTCGCCGGACAGGAACACCAGGATGTCCCCGGAGCCGTACGTCATGAGTTCCTCGCACGCGTCGACGATGCCGGTGATCAGGTCCTTCTCGTCGGCCTTGGTCTCGCCCTCGAGGGGGCGGTAGAGGATGTCCACCGGGTACGTGCGTCCCGTCACCTGGATGACAGGGGCGGCGCGCTCGTCCGCGGGGGCGTCGACGGCGGCGGCGTCGTCCGGGTCGATCGCGGGTAACGGGCCGCCGCGGGCGAAGTGCCGTGCGAAGCGGTCCGAGTCGATGGTGGCCGAGGTGATGATGATCTTCAGGTCGGGGCGACGGGGGAGCAGGTTGGTCAGGTAGCCCAGCAGGAAGTCGATGTTGAGGCTGCGCTCGTGGGCCTCGTCGATGATGAGGGTGTCGTACGCCAGCAACTCCGGGTCGCGCTGGATCTGCGCGAGCAGGATCCCGTCCGTCATCACCTTGACCAGGGTCTGTTCGGAGGACTGATCCGTGAATCGCACCTGATAGCCGACCACGTCACCCAGCGTCGTGCCGAGTTCCTCAGCGATCCGCTCCGCGACGGATCTGGCGGCGATGCGACGGGGCTGGGTGTGGCCGACCTGCCCGGCGCGCCCGCGGCCCATGTCGAGCACGATCTTGGGGATCTGAGTGGTCTTTCCCGAGCCGGTCTCGCCCGCGACGATCACCACCTGGTTGTCGCGAATCGCCGTCGCAATGTCCTCGCGGCGGGCGGAGACGGGCAGCTCGGCGGGGAAGACAATGTCCGCGAGGACGACGGCCTCGCGCTTGGCCGCCGCGGCGTCGAGTTCCTTGCGGCTCACCCGCGAGGGGCGCTGACGTTGCTGCTGGCGGGGCCGCTGCTGACGTTGCTGCTGCTGGCCGTCCCCGGGCGCCTTCTGCTTGCGCCGTCCCGGTTGGGAGCCCGTGTGCTGGCGGGGCGCTCGCGCCTTGCCGCTCGGCCCGCTCGTATTGTCCGTCCCGCTCGTGCGGTCCGTGTCGCTCGTACGGTCCGTGCCGTCCGAGGATGCGGGGGTATTCGCGGCATCGGATTCGGGGGACATGCCTGCCATTGTCGCAAGTCGCGGGCGTCACGCCTAACCCGGGGACGCGTGCTCACGCGAACCGTCGCCGCCCCCGCCGGGACCCGGCGGGAACTGTGGCGGGCGTGTCGCCCAGCGTGTCGCATCGGCGGGGGTGCTGGAGCGGTCCGCACGGCCGGCACGGCGTGGCGCGGTTGTCCGTGGGTCAGCGCGCGGTTTGGTCACGACCGTGTCGGTCCGCGCGCCTACAATCGGGGCTATGTCAGGCAAGGATTTCAATCATCTCCACGTCCACACCGAATACTCGATGTTGGACGGCGCGGCGCGCATCACCGACCTCATGGAAGAGGTCAAGGCGCAGGGGCAGACGTCGATTGCGACCACTGACCACGGGTACATCTTTGGCGCCTTCGAGTTCTGGTCCAAGGCGAAGGCGGCGGGCGTCAAGCCCATCATCGGCCTCGAGGCGTACCTGACTCCCGGGACGGCGCGCGCGGACCGCACCCGCGTCAAGTGGGGCGACCAGTCGCAGTCGTCCGACGACGTGTCGGCGAACGGCGCGTACACGCACGCCACCATGTGGGCAGAGACCACGTCAGGGATGCACAACCTGTTTCGCATGGCCTCCGAGGCCAGCCTGAGCGGCCACTTTCACAAGCCGCGAATCGACCGCGAGCTGCTGCAGCGGTACTCCAAGGGCATCATCGCGACCACCGGCTGCCCGTCGGGAGAAGTGCAGACGCGCCTGCGCCTGGGTCAGTACAAGGAGGCGGTCAAGGCTGCCGCCGAGTTCCAAGACATCTTCGGCAAGGACAACTACTTTGTCGAGGTGATGGATCACGACCTCGGCATCGAGAAGCGCGTTGCTCCGGACCTCCTTAAGATCGCCAAGGAAATCGGCGCGCCCCTGGTCGCGACGAACGACCTGCACTACACGCGACGCGAGGACTCCGTCTCCCACGAGGCGCTGCTCTGCGTCCAGTCCGGCTCGACGCTCAACGAGCCGACGTACGACAATGGCGGCAAGCGCTTCGCGTTCAACGGCGACGGCTACTACGTGAAGTCCAGCGCTGAGATGTGGGACCTGTGGGGCGATCACCCCGAGGCGCTGAACAGCACGGTCCTGATCGCCGAGCGCTGCGAGGTCGAGTTCAACACCTCCGCGGACTACATGCCGCGCTACGAATGCCCCGCGGGGGAGGACGAGCACTCGTGGTTCGTCAAGGAGGTCCAGGCGGGCCTACACAAGCGCTACCCCAACGGCATCCCCGGTAGCGTCCAGGAGCGCGCGAACTTCGAGATCGACGTCATCGCGGACAAGGGCTACCCGGGGTACTTCCTCGTCGTCGCGGACTTCATCCAGTGGTCCAAGGCCAACGGCATCCGGGTGGGACCGGGGCGTGGTTCAGGCGCCGGGTCCATGGCCGCCTACGCCATGGGGATCACGGATCTCGACCCGCTGGTCCACGGCCTCTACTTTGAGCGATTCCTCAACCCCGAGCGCGAGTCCAAGCCCGACTTCGACATCGACTTTGACGAGCGCCGTCGCGGCGAGGTTATTCGCTACGTGACGGACAAGTACGGCGAGGACAAGGTCGCCCAGATTGTCACGTACGGCACGCTGAAGGCCAAGCAGGCCCTCAAGGACGCTGCCCGCGTGCTCGGCAAGCCCTACTCGGTGGGCGAGATGCTGACCAAGGCGTACCCCGAGCCGCAGCAGGGGCGCGACATGCCGCTGGCCGGCGTGCTCGACCCCAAGCACCCGCGCTATGGCGAGGGCAACGACTTCCGCGCGCTGATCGAGTCGGACCCCGACGCCAAGGAGACGCTCGAGCTCGCCAAGGGACTCGAGAACCTCAAGCGCCAGTGGGGCGTCCACGCGGCCGGCGTGATCATGTCCTCCGACCCGCTGATCGACATCATCCCCATCATGCGCCGCGAGGCCGATGGCGCGATCATCACGCAGTTCGACTACCCCACGTGCGAGGCGCTTGGGCTGGTCAAGATGGACTTCCTGGGGCTGCGTAACCTCACGATCCTGGACGACGCGCTCGAGAACATCGTCAACAACGGCAAGGACCCGCTGGTCCTCGAGGATCTTCCCCTCGAGGACGACGAGGCGTTCAAACTCCTGGCGCGCGGCGACACGCTCGGCGTGTTCCAACTCGACGGCGTTGCCATGCGGCAGCTGCTGCGTCAGATGGGCCCCGACAGCTTCGAGGACATCTCGGCCGTGCTCGCGCTGTACCGCCCCGGCCCCATGGGAGTGAACTCCCACACCAACTACGCGGAACGCAAGAACGGCCGTCAGAAGGTCGACTACATCCACCCGGAGCTCGAGGCGCCGCTCAAGGAAGTCCTCGACATCACCTATGGGTTGATCGTCTACCAGGAGCAGGTGCAGCGCGTCGCGCAGATCGTGGCCGGCTACACGCTCGGTGCCGCAGACCTGTTGCGGCGAGCCATGGGTAAGAAGAAGCCCGAGATCCTCGAGAAGGAGTTCGCGCCGTTTAGCGCCGGCATGCGCAAGAACGGGTTCTCCGAGGAGGCCATCAAGGCGCTGTGGGACACGCTCGTGCCCTTCGCCGACTACGCGTTCAACAAGGCGCACACCGCCGCTTACGGAATCCTGAGTTTCTGGACGGCGTACCTGAAGGCGCACTATCCGGTCGAGTTCATGGCGGCGCTCCTGACGTCCGTGGGCACGGATAAGGACAAGTCGGCCATCTACCTGGCCGAATGCCGGCGGATGGGCATCACGGTGCTGCCCCCGGACGTGAACCAGTCGATGGCGCGATTCTCCGCCGTGGGCGGCGACATTCGCTTTGGTATGACGGCGGTGCGCAACGTGGGCCACAACGTGGTCGCGGAGATCGTCAAGACCCGCGCGGCTAAGGGGGAGTTCACGTCCTTCTCGGACTTCCTGGACAAGGTGCCCGCCGCCGTGTGCAATAAGCGCACCATTGACTCGCTCGTGAAGGCAGGCGGGTTCGACTCGCTCGGCCACACGCGGCGCTCGCTGAACGCGGTCCACGAGCAGGCCATCGACTCCGTAGTCGGGGTCAAGCGCAAGGAGGCCACCGGGCAGTTCGACCTGTTCGGGGACGACCCCGAGGTGGGTGGCGGCGTCAATGTCGAGGTTCCCACGCTCGAGGAGTGGGACAAGAAGACGCTGCTGAACTTTGAGCGGGACATGCTCGGGCTGTACGTGTCCGACCACCCGCTGTCGGGGCTGGACCACATCATCCGCTCGGAGGCCTCGCACCAGATCCTCGCGGCGACGCCGGCCAACGGCGTCAAGGACGGGGACCAGGTGGTATTCGCGGGCTTGTTGACCCGGGTAGACCGCCGCATCGCGAAGTCCGGCAACCCCTACGCGATTGTGACGCTCGAGGACATGACGGGGGAGACCGAGATATCCTTCTTCGGCAAGACCTACGAGACCTACGCTCGCGACCTGACGGACGACGCCGTCATCGCCATCAAGGCCAGGTCCCGCGAGCGCGGCGACGGCGGGCTGCAGTTCAGCGCCGTCGAAGTTCGCATCCCCAACCTCAACGTGCAGGACAACTCTCCGGTCGTCATCACGGTGCCCGCGACGCGCGTCACGGCTCAGTTGGTGGAGCAGGTCAAGGGAATCCTCGGCACGCACCCAGGCGGCGTCGAGGTGCGCATGCTGCTCACCGGCTCTGAGGAGCCGGTCATGATGCGGCTCGACGACAAGTTCCGAGTCGCGCGCTCGAGTGCCCTGTCCGGGGACCTCAAAGCAGCGCTCGGCCCCAACTGCCTCTCGACCTAGCGCTAGCTGGCGGCGAGCAGCCAGTCCAGCGCCTGGCGCGCCGTCCACCCGCCCGGGTGGAGCGCCGCGAGGCGTTGCGGTCCGTCGAGGTCCGCGCCCAGGGTGATGAGGGGCTGCTCGACGTAGCCCGTGGCGCGCGTCTGCCCCAGGCCCACATTCGCCATGAGCGCATTGCACAGGCATAGTCGCCCGGCGGTGTCCTCCGGGGCGCCTCCCTTGCGCGTGAACTGTTTCTCCGGCTCGGACGGGCACCGGTGACCCACCGTGCCGTTGGCGCGCAGGTATGGGACGCCGAGGAAGCCCAGGTCGCACAGCCGCGGGCGTGCCTGAACCGTCTCCGGTTCGGACAGCGACCCCTCCAGCTTGGCGACCTTGAACGGGAAACCGGTGGGGGAGCCGCGCAGGTCGGTGTGCACTTCCAGGGACCCGTCTGCGACCCCGGCCACCAGCGAGGTGCGAGTCGAGGGCTCGAAGTTGGCGTCGCTGCACAGTGCGAAGAGCGTTCCGACCTGGACGCCGACTGCCCCGGCCGCCTGTGCCGCGACGAGGCCCTCCGGGGTTCCGTACGCGCCGGCCAGCCAGAACGGCATGCCGATGGCGGCGACCTTCGCAATGTCCGCGTAGTCTCGTGGCCCGAATTGGGGCTCGCCGGACTCGTCCACGACGGGCTTGCCGCGGGGTGGGGCGTTGTGGCCGCCCGCGCGGGGACCCTCGATGACGAAGCCGTCAGGGCGGATGGTCTCGTCACGAGCGAGGTACTCCGCAAGAACGTGGGCGGACACCACGGCAAGGAAGCGCGGGCGCTTCAGCGGTGGCAGCGTCACGCCAAGCAACTCGGTGGGATCGAGAGCGACGGCGAAGCTGCCGGGTTCGGCTCCGACCACGGCCACCGGGAAGTTGAGTGCGGCGTGGCTCGCGAGTTGGTCGAGCAAGTGAGGGATCTCGCGAGGCAGGCCGGCCCCCATGAGTACGTAGTCGACTCCCGCGAGCATCGCGCCGTAGGCCGCCGCGGGGGTGGCCATCTGGACCTTCTCGAGGTAGTTGATCCCCACGATTCCGTCGTGGCCCTCCTTGGCGAGCCACACCTCTACAAAGTTGCCCAGCACTGCCAGTTCCTGAGACTTTCGACCCTGCTTGACGGCTAGTCGAGGCACAGGGGCGTACGGCTTTCCGGGCGCGCGCCCGTCGGGCAGGAAGTAGCGCTTGGTGGCTCGCTCGGCGATGGCCTGGACCGGGAACGCAGCGAGCGCCCGGCGCATGTGCCCGCCCTGGTCGCCGTCCTGCAGCCTGCGGGTGAGCACGAGGTCGAGGCCGACTCCTGAAACGACGCCCAGCTGCCCGGCTTGAGCCACCTCAGAGGCGAGTCGCCACGAGGATACGGCCGCGCCCATCCCGCCCTGAATGATGCTCGGGGGAGTGGGACTCGCGGGGGCTGCTGACTGCGGTGTTGCGGCCATGGGAACCGCCTCCTGTCGTTGACGTCACGCTAACCTACGCAACCGTAGGTAGCCGGGGCGAAGGTCCCGGGTAAGGTCCGGGCGACTCTGCCGGTTGCCCCGACCGTCTGACCCCGCGCCCGCTCGGCGCCCCAGGCGCGCTATGGGTCGGTTTACGCATGATTCTGCGGGCGTCTGCGCGGTAGTGGTCCGTTTTGGCCCGTCTTCACCCTCGCCGGGCTGGTGCCTCACCGGGGTGCTAGCCTCACTTCATGGCAACACTCTGATCCGCGCGCATCCGCACTCGCCGATGCCGCGCACCCCGAGCCCCTCGCACCCGACGCAACCGCGCGCCGTGAAGTGCGCACCTCACCCATCAGAACGGATCAGCCATGCACTCATCAGCCAACCCTCAATACCCACTCGTCGGCAAGACCGCGCTCGTGACCGGGGTGTCACGCCGCCGCGGCATCGGGTTTGCCGACGCTATGAAGTTTCTCGAACTCGGCGCGAGCGTGTTCATTCAGCATCATCGTCCGCATGACCTCGACCAGCCGTGGGGCGGCGACGACCTAGACAAGGTGCGGGCGGAACTCGAGGCGGCGCGCGTGGGCGATGCAAAGGTGGGCGACAGTGCCGCGGACCTGAGCGACCCTGCCGCGATTCCTGCGCTCATGGATTCCGCGGTCGCGTTGACCGGACAGCTCGACATCCTGGTCTGCAACCACGCCAAGAGCGGGGACGACGGCGGAATTCTAGACATGACCCCCGAGCGCCTCGACTCCGCGTGGGGCACCAACGCTCGGTCGGTGTTGCTGCTGACTCGGGCGTTCGCCGAGCTGCACGCCGCAGCGGCCCGCGACGGGCGGCCGCTCCAGCCCGGAGAACGCGTCGGCGCCTCTGGACCCCATGCGGTGCCGGTCGCGCGAGTCTTCTGGATGACCTCCGGGCAGATTCACGGTCCGATGCGGGGTGAGGTCGCCTACGCCACGAGCAAGGCGGCGCTCGCGGGTATCACCCCGACCGTCGCCGCGGAGTTGCTGGAACTCGGGATCGTTCTCAACACCATCAATCCCGGTCCGGTGAACACCGGGTACCTGGACGCAGACACCACGGACCGCTCTCTCGACAACCTCGCGGAGGTGAAGGCGGCGATGCCGTTCGGACGCTTCGGGCGCCCGGCGGATCCGGCGTCCCTGATCGGATGGCTTGCCACGGACGACGGCGCATGGGTGGTGGGCCAGGTCCTCACCACGGATGGCGGGTTCAGCCTCGGGTAGCCGGGCCCGCGTGCCAAATCGGACCCGCAGAGCGCGCACACCCCCTAAAAGCGTGCGAGATCGGACCCATAGGGTCAGGGGTGGCGTGGCGGGGTCCGGACCATTCACCCGAGACTCACCATTCACCCGAGACGCCCCATTCACCCGAGACTCACCATCCACCCGCGACGCCCCATTCACGCGAGACGCACAATCCGTAGGCTGGGCGCATGAATCCAGTTAAGTGGCAACGAGTCGAGAGCATCGCGATCGCGCTCGCCATCATCGTCGGGATGGTCGTCCTTGACTTCGCGTGGTGGTGGCTGCTTGCGTTGTTCCTGGTCTTCGACCTGTCCGCGCTCGGCTTCCTGGCCAACCCCAAGTTGGGAGCGCTGTTCTACAACGCGGTGCACAACTACGCGGGTCCGGCGATCCTGGTGATCGTCTACTTTGCGACGGACCTGCGTTGGGTTGCATTGATCGCCATGGCGTGGGGCTTCCACGTGGCCGTGGACCGCGGCCTCGGTTATGGGCTCAAGCACGATGACGACTTCCAGCACACCCACCTGGGGTGGATCGGCAAGCGCAAACCAGAATCCGGGACTGCGCCAAACTGACGCGCTGGGAGGGCGCCATGAGTCCAAGTAGACTCATCGGGTGCTCTCACTCATCGACCTTCGCGGTAAGAATCTGACCACGCGCGAGCTGCTTAAGGTAGTGCCGCGCGCCGACATCAACGTTGGCGACGCCCTCGCGACGGTGGAGCCGATCATCCACGACGTGCGCGAGCGCGGGGAGGTCGCCCTGCGCGAGCTCGGTGCCAAGTTCGACGGCGTCAGCCCCGAGCACCTGCGAGTCCCCGCGGACGCGATCACCGACGCGCTCACCACCCTCGACCCCGCGGTGCTCGCCGGGCTCGAGGAGGCTATCTCACGGGTTCGCACGTATCACGAGGCCACCGTGCCGCCGGAGGTGTCCGTCGACCTCGCTCCCGGCGCGAACGTCACTCAGCGCTGGATTCCCGTGGGCCGCGTGGGCCTGTACGTCCCCGGCGGCCTGGCCGTCTACCCGAGCTCGGTCGTCATGAACGTGGTCGCGGCGCAGTCGGCCGGCGTCGAGTCCATCGCCGTCACCAGCCCGCCGCAGAGCGAGTTCGGCGGACTGCCGCACCCCACCATCCTCGCCGCGTGCGCGCTGCTTGGCGTCACGGAGGTCTACGCAGTGGGCGGGGCGCAGGCCATCGCCATGCTGGCCTACGGCGTCGACGACCTGTGCGAGCCGGTCGACGTCATCACCGGCCCCGGCAACGTCTACGTCGCCGCGGCTAAGCGCGCCGTACGCGGAGTCGTGGGCATCGACTCGGAGGCCGGCCCCACCGAGATCGCGGTCATCGCGGACTCGACGGCCAACGCAGACTTCATTGCGGCCGACCTGCTCAGCCAGGCCGAGCACGACCCCATGGCGGGCTCCGTGCTGATCACGGACGATGCCACCCTCGCCGAGGCGGTTGAGGTCGCGCTCGCGACCCGAGCCGATGCCACCAAGCACCTCGCCCGCACCAAGGAGGCCCTCAGCGGCCGACAGAGCGCAGTCATCCTCACGAGCGGCATCGATCAGTCCGTGGCCGTGGCCGACGCGTACGGCGCGGAGCACCTGGAGATTCACACGGCCGATGCCTCGGCCGTCGCGGCGCGCATCCGCAACGCTGGCGCCATCTTCGTGGGCCCCCACAGCCCCGTGCCGCTGGGTGACTACCTCGCGGGCTCTAACCACGTGTTGCCCACGGGAGGCACCGCGCGCTTCGCGAGCGGGCTGAACACGACTAGTTTCCTGCGTGCCGTCTCCGTGATCACGTACAGCGCCGACGCACTGGCCGAGGTGGGGGACAAGGTGGTCGCGCTCGCGAACGCCGAGGACCTGCCGGCTCATGGCGAGGCGATCACCGCGCGCACGGGTCAGGCTAGTCGTTAGGCGCACGACCAACTGAGTCGATCAACGTCACAATATGGCATCTGCCAGCCGGTCGTTCGTCGTTCGCAGCTAGATTTGAACCCATGAACCAATTGCGTCTCGCAGCGACGGCCGCGGTGGTGGCGATCGTCGCAGCGCTTTCGGGTTGCTCCGACGGAGGGGGCGTTGTGGGGGTGCTCCAAGGCAGTGGCGCGGCGGCCGCATGCGCCGCACCCGAGGTGTCGGTCACCCCTAGCACCGTAGTGGCCGGCGAGGCCACGACGCTCACGGCGACCAACCTCGAGGCGACCTGCAATGACCAGGGCGAGGGCCCTGCTGCTCCCGCCACGGGCGTGACGGTGAGCATGGAAGCCGTGGACGGGTCGTGGGGTCCCACCGACGTGGCGTCGCTGGATGCGGCAGCGGACTTCACCGCATCGGCAACATTCTTGCTTCCGAGTGACACGTTGCCGGGCTGGGTCAACGTGATGCTGGACGGCAACCAGTACGTGACCTTTGAAGTGATCGCACCATGATTATTCGGTTGCGTTTGGGGCTGACGTCCGCTACCGGCGCGATCGTGTTGGCAGCCTCGCTCGCCGGCTGCTCCATTAGCGACGGAGCTTCGGCGGAAGAGGCGCCCGGGATCGCCGCGTCATGCGCTCCAATGACAGTCGAGGCGAGCCCGTCGCCGGCAACCGCGGGGGAGAGCGTCACCCTGCAGTTCGAGAATATCCACGCCATGTGCAATGACACCGGATCGACCACGTACCCGCCGGAGCCCGCGTCTGCCTCCATAGGGCTGCTCGCCATCAACGGCGATTGGCGCGCCGACGACCTGGCGGTGGCCGACAAGGATGAAGACTGGAGCGGCACTGCGGAGTTCATGGTCCCCGCAGACGCGCCAGCCGGCAAAATGAAAGTGATGGCGTTCGGCCGCGAGATTGGGCAGATTGACGTTGTCGCGCCGTAGCCGCACGCGTGCCCCGCGGTGATCGACCCACCGCGCGACCGCCAGTAGACTGCCACCCATGACTTTGCCCCTGCGTCCCGAACTCGTCGGCCTCGAGCCGTACGGCGCCCCGCAGCTCAACGTGAAGGCTCGCCTGAACGTCAACGAGAACCCGTACTCGCCGCCGCCGTCCGTCGTGGATGCCATCGCATCGGCGGTGCGCAAGATCGCGGGCGGGCTCAACCGTTACCCGGATCGGGACTTCACCGCGCTGCGCGCCGACCTCGCGAAGTACCTCGCGGCTGAGAGCCACGTCGACTTCCTCGAGACCCGCAACATCTGGGCGGCCAACGGCTCCAATGAGGTCATGCTCCACCTCCACCAGGCCTTCGGCGGTCCCGGTCGCACGGTGCTGAGCTTCGCACCCACGTATTCGATGTACCCCGAGTACGCGCGCGACTCGCTCACCGAATACGTGACGCTGCCGCGCAAGGACGACTTCAGCCTCGACATCCCGGCCGCGGTGGCCGCGATCGAGGAGAAGAAGCCCACCCTGGTGATAGTCGCGAGCCCCAATAACCCGACGGGCACGGCGCTCCCGCTCGACGACGTCCGCGCACTGGCCGATGCCGCGCAGGCAGTCCCTGGCGGGTGCGTGCTGGTGATCGACGAGGCCTACGCGGAGTTCCGCCGGCGCGGGGTCCCGAGCGCGGCGAGCGTCCTCCCCGAATACCCAAACCTGGCCATTAGCCGCACGATGTCCAAGGCGTTCGCCCTGGCGGGGGGCCGCCTGGGTTACCTCGCCTCCCATGAGCCAGTGGTCGACGCGCTGCGTGTGGTCCGCCTGCCGTACCACCTGAGCGCCGTGACGCAGGCGACCGCACGCGCGGCGCTCGCTCACAGCCAGGTGCTGCAGGCGCAGGTGGGCGAGATTCGCGCCGAGCGCGACGAGACGGTCACCTGGCTTAGGGAGCAGGGCTACACGGTCGCGGACACGGACGCGAACTTCGCGCTGTTCGGCCCGTTCGACGACCGGGTCAAAGTTTTCGAGGGGCTGCTGGAGCGCGGAGTACTCATCCGCGTCGTGGGCCCCGAAGGTTGGTTGCGCGTGTCCATCGGCACGCCCGCGGAAATGGCGCTGTTCCGCGCCGCACTACTGGAGGTCACGGCATGAGTGAGACGGCATCGGCAATCGCAAAGGGAACCCGCACGGGCCGCATCGAGCGCGCCACGAGTGAGTCGAGCGTGCTCGTGGAGTTGGACCTCGACGGGTCCGGCGTCACCGAGATCAGCACCGGGGTGCCGTTCTACGACCACATGCTGACGGCCCTTGGCAAGCACTCGCTCATGGACCTCAAGGTTCAGGCGACGGGCGACGTGCACATCGACAGCCACCACACCGTCGAGGACGTGGCCATCTGCATCGGCGAGTCCCTCAAGCAGGCGCTTGGTGACAAGGCTGGTATTTCGCGCTTTGGCGACGCCCTCGTGCCGCTCGACGAGGCTCTCGCGCAGTGCGTCGTTGACGTGTCCGGCCGCCCGTACTTTGTTCACATCGGCGAGCCGGTCGGCCAGGCCACGCACCTCATCGGCGGCAACTTCGCGGGTTCGCTCACGGCCCACGCGCTCGAATCCATCGCCCACCACGCGGGCATCTGCGTGCACATGCGCGTGCTCGCCGGCCGCGACCCGCACCACATCGTGGAGGCGCAGTTCAAGGCGCTCGCGCGTGCGTTGCGCTTCGCCGTGGCGGCCGATGCGCGGGTCACCGGGATCCCGTCCACCAAGGGCGCGCTGTGACAGAGTCCACCCCGGCGGGATCTCCCGCAGAGGACCCAGCTAAGGCGGCCACCGTCGCCCTCCTGACGCCCATCCAGAACGGCCAGGTGCTCGCAGCGATCTGCTCGCTGAACGGAATCGGCGGCAAGGTCATCGAGACCGGCGCGGGCGCGTTCGCGGTGCTGGACGACACGTCTGAGGGCGCCGTCGACAAGGCGGGCAAGGCAATCTCGACCTTCGTGAAGGACCGCCCGATGCTGGCCATGGAACGGCGCGACGGCCAGATCACCATCCACCGCTGGACCGCTGGCGTGATGGGGGAGTCGTTGTCTCCCGGCTTCGCGCTGGACGATGCGCCCGGGGCGATCACCACGCTCATGATGGGCACCGAGACCATCGACGAACTCGCGAAAACCCACCCGGACAAGGTCTACGACGCGAACATGGGACGCCTCAAGGCGGTCAAGGTGCTGCGCAAGGTCGCCAAGGAAGCCAAGCGCAACAAATAGCCCGCGCCGCCATTGCGCGAAGCGCTAGCTGGGATTGATGCCGCGCAGCCGAACTGCATCTTCGGCGGCACGTACCTTGGCCATGCTTTCCTTCTCTGCGGCGTCGTAGCGGGCCTGCGCGTTGGTCGCCTCGATCGTGGCGTTCGACGTGGCGTCGGCGACCTCCTGCTCGGCAGCTGCAACTGCGTCGTCACGCTGCTTTCTGAGGGTGTCTACCTGCGTCGCGACGCTCGTGATCTTGGCGGCGAGGCTGCGCACCTCGGTCTCCTTGTCATAGCCGAACGTGATGACCTCCGACAGTCCGTCGCCGCCGAGGGTCAGCGTCGTCAGGCGCGTTTCGTCAGGATCCTCGGCTGAGGCCGCGGTCCCGGTCAACTCCGCGACGGCGGTGGTCTGGGTGGTGAGGGCGCGCTCGCCCGTAGGAGTGGTCAATGAGAGTCCGGTGAGCGACACCGTGCCTTCGTTGCCCTTCAGCGACTGAACCGTGTCGGAACCGATGCTCGTGGCTTCCTTGAGTTGGTCGTCTGCACGCTGGCTGCGGTTGCGCGATTCCTTCTCGGTGGCCTTGAGCTCACCCTTCAGCTCGCCGACGCGCGCCGTATACGCATCCTTCGCGTACTTGAGTTCGCGCTCCTCGGCAGAGAGTGCTGCGAAAGCGCGCGCCTTGCGGCGACGAATGGCGACCACCAAAACGATGAGCAGAACGACGACGACGGCTAGTCCGATCAGTATCAGAACCTGATTCGAGTCCATGATGTGCTCCTATCCGAGTAGTTGATGCCTACCTCCGACAGTAGTCGGCACGCGCCAACGACGCGGGCAAAGTCGCTCATGCAGTCCCGGTAAACTTGGCGCCATGAGCTCCCCACTTGTCTGCGTCCTCGACTACGGCTTTGGCAACGTGCGATCCGCGGTGCGCGCTCTGGAGCACGTGGGTGCGCGCGTGGTGCTGACCGACGACCGCGTGATTGCGGAGAACGCTGACGGACTGGTGGTGCCGGGCGTTGGCGCCTTCGAGTCCGTGATGACCGGGCTCAAGCAGGTGCGCGGCGAGCAGATCATCGGCCGCAGGCTCTCCGGAGGCCGACCGGTGCTGGGCATCTGCGTGGGCATGCAGGTCATGTTCGAGCGCGGGGTTGAGCACGGCAAGGCAACCGACGGGCTAAACGAATGGCCCGGCGTGATCGAGCGACTCCAGGCGCCCGTCGTGCCCAACATGGGCTGGGCGCCAGTCGAGGCCGCCGCTGACAGTGTCCTGTTCGACGGCGTGCGCGACGAGCGCTTCTACTTTGTTCACTCCTACGGCGCGCGTTCGTTCCCCCTGGGCACCACCGAGGACACGGGCAGGTTCGCCCCCCCGAACGTCACGTGGTCGACCGCAGGCGCGCCCACGCCCGATGCGCCGGGCGCTGGGGACAGGTTCGTCGCCGCGGTAGAAAACGGACCTCTGTCCGCCACTCAATTTCACCCCGAGAAGTCGGGTGACGCGGGACTGCACCTGCTGCGCAACTGGATCGCTACGCTGTAAACCAGTCGCGGCCATCAACCGAATAGCCTCAACCGAGCAGCCTGAATCTCCGGCTAGCTACCACCGATACGAAAGAGAACAACGTGACCGACTCGACCCGACTCGAACTCCTTCCCGCCGTGGACGTCGCGGACGGACAGGCCGTCCGCCTCACCCAGGGAGAGGCGGGCTCGGAGACCAATTACGGCGACCCGCTTAATGCGGCGCTGGACTGGGTCAAGGGCGGAGCCGAGTGGATTCACCTGGTGGACCTCGACGCAGCGTTCGGACGCGGCTCTAACGCGGCACTCCTGGAGTCGGTAGTGAAGTCGGTGGACGCGAAGGTGGAGATGAGCGGCGGCATCCGGGACGACGAGTCCCTGGAGCGCGCCCTCGCCACCGGCTGCACGCGCGTCAACCTCGGCACCGCCGCGCTGGAGAACCCTGAGTGGACCGCATCGGCTATCGCCAAGTACGGGGACCGTATCGCCGTGGGCCTCGACGTGCGCGGCTCGACGCTCGCTGCACGCGGCTGGACCAAGGACGGCGGCGACCTCTGGGAGGTCCTGGCTCGCCTCGACGCCGAGGGTTGCTCGCGCTACGTCGTGACGGACGTCAAGAAGGACGGCATGCTGTCGGGCCCGAACATCGAACTGCTGATGCAGGTCTGCGAAGCGACCGACGCCCCCGTCGTGGCATCCGGAGGCATCAGCTCGCTCGACGACATCGCCGCGCTGCGCACCATTTCGGCCCTGGGAATCGAGGGCGCGATCGTGGGCAAGGCCCTCTACAACGGAAACTTCACGCTTCCGCAGGCGCTGGATGTCGCCGGTCGCCCGTAGCATTGGCAAGTATGAGCGAAGGCGAACCATTCAAGGAGATTCCGGAGTCGATCTTTGCGGACGACGACGGCAGCGCCGACGCTAGCCTCGCCCAGGCGCTCATTAAGTACTCACGCGGAAAGGCGCCGCTGACCGACGTCGTCGAGGCGATCGCCTATGCGCGCGTGCTGGTGCCCGTCCTCGCGTCTGGGGACCAGCGACACGTCGGCAAGCACGGGCTAGAGCAGGACTCGGTGGCTTCCACTGGGGTCGTGGCCGTCCAGATGCCCGACGGTCGCGCAGCACTGCCGGTCTTTACCGATGTCGATGCGATGAAGGCATGGAATCCCGATGCCCGCCCCATTCCCGCAGAGGGTCCGCGCGCCGCGCTCGCCGCGATGGCGGAGGAGTGGAGCACGCTGGTGGTCAACCCGGGAATGGAGACGGTACTCATTCCCCGACCGGCGGTCTGGGCGCTCGGCCAGGGCGAGGCGTGGAAGCCTGCCGTCGTCGACGGCGTGGTCGAGGAGGACATCGTCGAGGCAGTACGCAACGCCGTCCGCACGGGAGAGCAGTTGCGCGGGCTGGACGTCGTGGCGGGCCGAGGGGCCGAGGTCGCGATAGTGCTCAACCTCGCTGCGGGTCTGACGCAACCCGAGGTCGACGACCTGATTCAGCGCGTCCAACGCGAACTCGCACAGAGCGACGTGGTGGCGACGCGGATCGACAGCCTCGAGCTGCGACTGGCTCAGGCCTAGCCCGGCCGCGTCAGTTACAGGTGGTGTCGTTGGGCAGGTGCAGGCTCGTGTCCGCGAGGAACGTGTTCAGCGACGCCAGCGTGACCGCGAAACTATCGCCGGCCTCATCGGTCGCGTAGAGCACGCCCACCACATCACCGTCCGCGTCGTACACGGCGGATCCGGAATTACCGTGTTCGGCCTGAACCTTGATCCGGTCCACGTCGTCGCTTCCCTCGACCAACGAGTCGGGAACTTGCCCCAGGAACGGACCCGTACGGGTGTTGAGCGGGCCACCAAGCGGGTACCCGACTATGTCGAGCAGGTCCCCCGCCTCGGGCTCGTCGGCGCCGATGGTCGCGGCAAATTCGAGCGGCTTGTCGACAGTGACGAGCGCCAGGTCCGCGAAGTCGGCGATCACGGAGGCGGTGCCCTCGTACTGTTCGCCGTCGTAGGTAGTGAGCGTGATGGTCTGCGCGCCCTCGACCACGTGGCGATTAGTCACGACGGTGTACTCGTCCAGCATGAAACCCGTTCCCACGCTGAAGGCGTCGCAGGTACGAGCCCGGATGCGCATGGCGACGTGCTCCTCTTCGGAGAAGCCGTCCGCCACCTCTGTCGCGCTGGGCGGGGCGGGCGACGATTCGGCCTGAGCGTTGTGCGCCGGAATCGCGGACGGAAGGGCGGGCAGCGGCGGCGGAGACTGCGGCAGGACGGAGCACCCGGCCAGGGCGAGCGTCACGGCTGCTGTCGCTGCCGTCAGGAGGGGAGTCCGCACAGTTCAGCCCTATCCGCGATCAGTGAGGAAGTCGTCATACGTGGTCGCGACCCCGTCACAGAACTGCTCGACGTCGCGACCCTCGGCCGCGAGGCTCGAGGCCGTGTACCGCGAGGCGTTCTGCAGATGGGAAATATGGTTTGCCTGAGCTTCAGAGCACTCCCGGAACGACTCCGCTAGCTCCGACAAGAAGGCGGCCTCATCCTTGGCATTCGCGGACGCGTCCGCCAGGTCGGTGACGGTTCCGGTGGCCCCGTCGAGGTTGACCTGCGCGTCGGCGAGGTCGGACTCCAGCGCGAGGACCTGTGCGTCGGTCTCCGTCACCTGCGCTCCGAGGTCCGCGACGTCGGTGCGCAGCTGATCGTTCTGTTCCTGCCACTGCGCGTTCACTACCCACAGGTAGGCCGCCAATGCAGCGAGAGCGACTGCCAGCACCAGCAGGATCGCCACCCAGACTCGCGCGCGTGAGCGCTTCACCGGGCTGCTTGGCGGCGACTGCAACTCTGGATCAGTCGCAGCCGGCAATTGGGCTGCCGGTTGGGATTGAGGCCGCGGCGCAGCGACCGGCGCGAACACGGGTAGGCCGCTGCGTGGCACGACCACGGGAAAGCCCTGCGCACTGCTGGTCACGGGGCTAGGCGCACGCGGGGCGGGGGGCTGCGGGGCCGCGAATCGCGGGTCGTCAGGAGAGCTCATGGGGTTATGCCTAGCACTGTGCCGGCTCGGGCACCAGCAGCGACGTCTCTTCGAGCAGGGAGGCCAGGGTGGACACCGGGACTATGAAGCTCTGACTGGCGTCGTTCTTGGCGTAAACCACACCCACGACCTCTCCATCTTCGTTAAGGGCGGGCGAGCCGGACGAGCCGGGCTCGACAACCGCGGTGGTTGCGAGGACGGTACCCACGGCGCTGCCGAGAGGGTCCGCTATCGGGCCGATCACGACGCCGGAGACGGTTTTGAGCCGTCCGCCCTCGGGGTAGCCGACTACGGTGATCACATCAGATTCGACGGGATCCTCGCTCGCGACGGCGGCAAACGTGCCTCCGAGCGACTCCTCGGTGGTGACAATCGCAATGTCCGCGACGGTGGTCGATGCCACCGTGGTGGCAGTGATCGACCGTCCGTCGTAGGTCTGCAGTTGCAGTTTCTTCGAGTCCTCGATCACGTGGCGATTGGTGATCAGGGTGTGCTCGTCAAGCGCGAAGCCGGTGCCCGTCGAGAGGAAGCCGCACCCGACGTTGCGAACCCGCACGGTCATCCGCTGGGCCGAGGTGAAACCATCAGGGGACAGGGCACCCGGGCCCTCTCCGGGGGAGACAGTGGGCGCCGGGACAAAGCTAGTGGGAAGCGCGCCGGGAGCCTCGGGGAGCATCGAGCACCCGCCCAGCGCGAGCGCGCAGGCGGCTGCCGTCGCCGCGACGGCGCGTCGTTTCATGCCGTTCATTGCGCCAGCGCCTCTTGCAGTTCGACGTTGGCGCGCTGGGCCTTGTCGCACAGTTCCGTCACGCTGGCCTGGTACAGGGCGATTGCCTCGGGGTCGAACTCCTCGATACCCGTGATCGTGTTGATGAGTTCGAGCTGGCCCTCTGTGCACCGCTGGAGACCGTTCGCGACGGACGCGGCGCTAGCGAGTAGGTCCGCCGTCGCGTCCACCTGCTGCTGCGCGAACTCGGTGTCGTCGCGCCACTGAGCCTTCTCGTCCGAGAGCTTAAGGACGGTGTCCTTATTATTGGACAGCTGCTCCTCGAGCAGGTCGATCTCGTCGTTCAGAGTCACGTTCTGGGCCGTGGTCTCAGCGACCTGGTTGCCCAGCTCGTAGCTGGTGGCGGTAATGTCCTCGACCTGCGCCGACCACTCGTTGGAGCGTTCGCTCATCTCGTAGGTCATGGCGGCCGAGGTAGCGAGCAGGCCGAATGAGATCAGCAGGGCAACTACCCAGGGCCAGCGACGACGGGGCTTGACGGGGCGTAGCCGCGCGCGCTGCGGGTCGTCGCCCGTGGGGGAGTCATCGGTAGCGACCGAGAGAGCGCGAGAGTCGTCGGCTAGGCGGTCGTCGTCCTTCTCTGAGGTGTCATCCGCCAATTACGCCACAGCTCCCGTGTATTTCTCGCCCGGACCTTCACCCGGTATGTCCGGAATAACCGAAGCCTCCCGGAACGCCAACTGTACGCTCCGCAGTCCGTCCCGAAGCGATCTCGCGTGAGTGTCGCCTAGGTCCGGTGCCGCCGCGGTGACGAGACCTGCCAGGGCGTTGATAATGGCTCGCGCCTCATCAAGGTCCTGATACTCCTCGCCGTCCTCCGCCAGCCCGCACCTCAGTGCGGCTGCACTCAATAGGTGAACGCTTACGGTGGAGATAAGTTCCACCGCGTTTACCTCCGAGAGGTCGCGTGCCGCATCATTGAGGGGGTCCGCAAAGAAGCGGTCGGGAGATTCTTTTGTGTCGGGTGCCTCATTTATGTCGCTCATAGTGATATTGTCTCTTATTGACCGGTCGTGGGATCTCCCACGGCGCGCAAGTGGAGTCCACCTCCCACCTTCGAACCACAAGCTGGATCGGGGTATGTCACCGGCCCTGAGCCGCGCCTCGCAGCGCGACCTAGGGAACGGTACTTGGTGGCCTTTGCTCGCATTCGAGCAGAGGCTTTTTCTCTGCCCGGCGGTAGGAACTGACTACACAAGGAGCCACCATCAACGAGCCCCGCATCAACGAGCGCATCCGAGTCCCGGAGGTGCGCCTTGTCGGCCCCGCCGGCGAACAGGTTGGTATCGTCCGCATTGAGGACGCGCTCCGTCTTGCGCAGGAAGCTGACCTCGACCTGGTTGAGGTTGCACCCAACTCGCGTCCGCCGGTCGCCAAGCTCATGGATTATGGCAAGTTCAAGTACGAAGCTGCTGTGAAGGCCCGCGAAGCACGTCGCAACCAGGCCAACACTGAGATCAAGGAGATGCGTTTCCGTCTCAAGATCGATGAGCACGACTACGAGACCAAGAAGGGCCACGTCATCCGCTTCCTTAAGGGCGGCGACAAGGTCAAGGTCACGATCATGTTCCGTGGTCGCGAGCAGTCGCGTCCCGAGATGGGCCGCCGCTTGTTGCAGCGTCTCGCCGAGGATGTCGCGGATCTGTCGATCATCGAGAACGCTCCCACGCAGGAGGGTCGCAACATGTCCCTCGTGCTAGGTCCGCTAAAGAAGAAGGCGGAAGCGCGCGACGACGCTCGCAAGGAACGCGAAGCAAAGAAGGCAGCCGAGGACGCTGAGCGCGCTGCGCGTCAAGCGGAGAAGGCGAAAGCCGATACCGCTGCAGCAGAGACGGTTACGGCCGACGATGCTGCAACGGAGGCCCCGGCCGCCGAAGAGACTTCGGGCGAGTAGCCCGTTACTACGTGTCGAGTCGCAAGACTCGGCCTGACAAGAAAGGGCAGTCATGCCGAAGAACAAGACCCACTCGGGTGCCAAGAAGCGCTTTAAGTTGACCGGCACCGGCAAGGTGAAGCACGCTCACGCGATGAACGTGCACAAGTTCCAGGAGAAGACGGGCTCGCGCAAGCGTCGCGTCGCCGTGGACGGCATTCTGTCCGCCCCCGACTCGAAGAAGATCAAAAAGCTCTTGGGCAAGTAACCGCCCCCCTCTCGAACCAAGGAGTAAGAAAATGGCACGCGTCAAGCGGGCGGTCAACGCCCATAAGAAGCGCCGCAGTACCCTCGAGCGGGCAGCGGGTTACCGCGGTCAGCGCTCACGTCTTTACCGCAAGGCAAAAGAGCAAGTTACGCACTCTATGGTCTACGCCTATGGCGACCGTAAGAAGCGTAAGGGTGACTTCCGTCGCCTCTGGATCCAGCGCATCAACGCTGCGGCCCGCGCAAACGACATGACCTACAACCGTCTCATCCAGGGCCTGAACCTGGCGGAGGTTGCAGTCGACCGTCGCATGCTGGCCGAGCTGGCTGTCAACGAGCCGGCGGCGTTTGCTGCTCTGGTCTCGGTGGCTAAGAAGGCCCTTCCGGCCGACGTTAACGCTCCGACCGCGTAAGCGATACGAAGCTATGACAGAGCGCCCCACGGGGCCCGACCTCACGCCCACTTTCGTCAACGCGAAAGCGGAGCGAGTCAAGCAGGTACGGGCCCTGGCGGGGCGTTCTGCGCGTTCCAAGACCGGCCGATTCCTGGTCGAAGGTCCGCAGGCGGTACGCGAGGCGGTGCGTTTCGCACCCACTCGCGTCCGCGATCTTTACCTCACGGAGGACGCGGCGACCCGCTACAGCGAGATTGTCGCCGATGCTCAGGCGGCTGAGTTGTACGTCCACATCGGCACCCCGCAGGTCCTCGAGGCGATGAGCCCCGACGCCCAGGGTGTCGTGGCAGTACTGGACAACGCCGGCGTCTCTCTTGACGACGTGCTCGGTGCGGCCACGCCGCCACGCCTGATCATGGTGCTGAGCAACGTCCGCGACCCCGGTAATGCGGGCACAGCAATCCGCGTGGCGGACGCAGCTGGCGCGGACGCCGTAGTGCTGGCAGGGGAGAGCGTCGACCCTGCCAACCCCAAGGTGGTCCGGGCATCGGCCGGAAGCCTTTTCCACCTACCGGTGGTCCGTTCCCTTCCGCTCGACGACGCCCTCGTGGCGCTCGCCGGAGCCGGTCTGCAGATTGTTGCGGCTGACGGCTCCGGAACCTCAGAGCTGGGTGACGGCGACGCCGGTACCGAGTTCCTCGCCAAGCCCACTGCGTGGGTGTTTGGCAATGAGGCATGGGGCCTGCGAGAGGACGAACTCTCCCTCGCCGACGCCGTGGTGAGCCTGCCCATCTACGGGAAGGCGGAGAGTCTCAACCTCGCGACCGCCGCCTCCGTCTGCCTCTATGCGAGCGCACGCGCCCAGCGAAGGTAGTTCTCCGCCCCTCCTTTTAGAAGAGTGCTGGTGTGGCAGCATACGGGGCATCTCGGTGACTAATCGGTCACACACTGCGCATGCGTCCCACGGATTTGCGCGGTAGGGTGCGCGCCCGCGCGTAATGTGGCGGTATGAACGAGACAGCGCCGCGCCCGCGCCGCAAGCTGAGCCGTTCACGCGGGCTGCTGCTCGGTGCATCCGTGCTCGTGTTGATTCTTGTGGTGCAGATGATCGCCACGATCGCGGGAGCCTTCGTCGCCCAGCGCCAGGCGGTCTCCGCGGCCAAGGACACGTTCTCCTACGTGGGGGACCTGACCGCTGAACGCATCGCGCGCTACGCCGCCTCAGCCGAGCAGGTGGTGGGGTCGACGACTAGCTCCGTTATTGACGCAGGCGGGATGACGCTCGACGAGGCCACCCGGGTGCTGTACCTCAATCTTGACCGCGCGCCCGACGTCCGCGGCGCCTACATCGGGTTCCCCGACGGCTCCTTCGTCTCCGTGAGCCACGAGGGCACGGGTTTCGTGTCGCAGCGCGTCGAGGTGGACCATACCTACAGTGCGACGGTCACGACGTACGACACCCAGTTCTCACCTGTGGAGACCAAGGACCTCGACGCGAAATACGACCCACGGTTGCGGCCTTGGTACCAGTCGGGTGAGCAGTCCCTCAACTCAGTGTGGACCCAGCCCTACCTGCTGTTCGACAGCAACGTGACGTTCGCCTCGATCGCCAGCTCCGCCCGAGACTCGAGTGGACTGCTGGCGGTGATCGGAGCCGACCTCAACGTCGATCGGATGGCGACCATCCTTGACAACCTGCCGTTGGGAGAGGGCGCGGAGGCCTTCGTCTTGTCGCCGGACCGCCAGGTGATCGCTGCACCGTCGAGCTATCAGGACTGGCTGCGCGAGATCGCGGGGCTCTCTGGTGAGGTGCCTATGGCGAGCGACATAGGGGTCAAGGACATGGCGGTCGCCACCGATTACTCGCAGGGCGACGTGTTCGGCGAGGTCAACGGCCGGATCACTCTCGAGCGGGGCTTCCCGCCCAGCGAGGGCCTGGACTGGATACTGCACCTCGAGGCCGACCAAAGCGAGCTCTCGCCCGGCCTAGACCGGTTGCAGGTCACCATCTTCACCATCACCGCCTTCTCTGCCCTCACAGTGGCGGGTGTCGCGATCGTGATGTATCGGATGTGGCGGCCCTTGCGCAAGATGAACCATCACGCGCGCACGGACCAGCTGACCGGGCTGGCCAACCGGCACGAGTTCCGCGCACGAGGTGCGGACTTGCTGCGGCGCGCGGAGCTACGCGGCGACATCGTCGTGGTGGCTGCGTTCGATATGGACAACTTCAAGGCGCTGAACGACGCATTCGGCCACGAGGCCGGCGACACTGCCCTGACCATCGCCGGCGATGCCTTGCTGGCGGCGTCACGCGAGGCGGACGTGGTGGCGCGCATGGGCGGCGACGAGTTCGTGATGATGCAGACCATCCCGGGCCTGCGGTCAATTCCGTCGGTGGTGGAACGCGTTCGCGAGGCCGTTGAGCACACGGTGCAGACCCAGGCGCCAGGCGGCGAGACGGTCGGCATCACCGCCGGGTATTCGCTGACGCGCTACGGGGCATTCGACCTCGACATCCTGCTGGCCGAGGCCGACGCGGCGCTGCTCGAGGGCAAGCGCACGCAGAAGAGCGCCACGTACCGCTACGAGCGTCCAGGCACCGGCGACGATGAGGAGTCGGAACCCGGGATGCGCAACAGTCTCGACACATAGTCGCGGTACTCTCTGCATATTCACATTGAGGGAGTAGAGATGGACAACGTCCAGAAGCTGGACATTCCGGGCGCGCGCGACACCGTCGAGGTGGACGGCGTGCTGGGCGTGTTCTACAAGGTCAGGGTGGGCGGACAGGTCGTCAAGCGCACCAAGGGCGGCTGGGCCGTGCCGATGCGTTCCGGCACAACATCGAAGCTGTCCTCGCGCGGGATCCTCCCCGGTTTCCAGAAGATCTACCTCGACGATGTGCCGATCTATGCGATCGGAGCCCACGTAGACACCGCGCTGCGCGTGCTGATGTTCGTGCCGTTTGTGTTGATCTTCCTCAACCCCATTGTGGGGCTGCCGCTCGCCGTGATCCTGTTCTTCATGAATGTGTCGGTGGTGAAGAACCCCCAGATGCCCCGGCCCGTGCGCATCATCCTGCCGGTGGTGAACACGCTCGTCGGCGCGTTGATCCTGTTCCTGCTGGCCGGCCTGCTCGCCTGAGGCGCGGGACCCACCAGCGGGACCCTGGGTGCCGGGTAGGATTGTCTGGAATCTTTAACCCACCTGGAAAGCAGACATGACTGACCTGTCACCGTTGGACGCTGATGGCGTCTCCGCGGCTGTAGACGATGCGCTTGCAGCCTTCGCCGCCGCGACCACGCTGGATGACCTCAAGGAAGCCCGCCTGGCTCACACCGGCGACAAGGCTCCCGTCTCTCTGGCCAACCGTCAGATAGGCGCCCTGGAGCCGGCGGACAAGGCCGCCGCCGGCAAGAACATGGGGATGGCTCGCGGTCGCCTGAACAAGGCACTCGAGGCCCGCCAGGCCGAGCTCGAGGCCGAGCGCGACGCTAGCGTTCTGGTCGAGGAGGCGGTTGACGTCACGTTGCCCGTGAACCGGGCCATGACGGGCGCACGTCACCCGTTGGAGTCCCTGCAGGAGCGCATGTGCGACACGTTCGTTGCGATGGGCTGGGAGGTGGCTGAGGGGCCGGAGATGGAGGCGGAGTGGTTCAACTTCGACGCGCTCAACTTTGACCCCGACCACCCGGCCCGCGAGATGCAGGACACGTTCTTCATCGACCCGCCCGAGGCCGGCATCGTGCTGCGCACTCACACCTCGCCCGTGCAGGTGCGGGCTGCCCTGGAGCGCCGCGACGCGCTCGTGAACGACGGCCGCGGCATCTATGTGGTGTGCCCGGGCAAGACGTTCCGCACGGACGCGCTCGACGCGACCCACACGCCGGTGTTCCACCAGATCGAGGGCCTCGCCGTGGACAAGGGCCTGACCATGGCCCACCTCAAGGGCACGCTCGACGCGTTTGCCCGCAGCCTCTTTGGGCCCGATGCGGTGACGCGTTTGCGCCCCAACTTCTTCCCGTTCACGGAGCCCAGCGCGGAGATGGACCTGCGCTGCTTTGTGTGCCAGGGCGAGGACACCGCGTGCCGCACGTGCTCCGGCACCGGTTGGATCGAGTGGGGCGGTTGCGGTATGACCCACCCGAACGTGCTGATCGCCGCCGGGATCGACCCCGAGCAGTACACCGCCTTTGCCTTTGGTATGGGTGTGGAGAGGACTTTGATGTTCCGTCACGGAGTGACAGACATGCGTGACATGGTCGAGGGCGACGTGCGCTTCTCGCAGCAGTTCGGGATGGAGGTCTAGACATGCCTAAGGTCCCGTTGAAGTGGCTCCAGGAGTCCGTTGACTTGGTGGAGGGTTCCTCCGCCGAGGATGTTGCCGATGCTCTGGTGAGCGTCGGTTTGGAAGAAGAGGGCATCGAGGGCGGCGCCGTGACCGGCCCGCTCGTGGTGGGCCGCGTCATGACGCTGGTCAAGGAGACCGCGTCGAACGGCAAGACGGTGAATTACTGCCGCGTTGACGTCGGTGAGCACAACGACCCCGCCGGCCCCGGCCACAAGCCCGACAACCAGATCGAGTACCCCGAGTCCAAGGGCATCGTCTGCGGCGCGCACAACTTCGTGGAGGGCGACTACGTGGTCTGCATCCTCCCCGGCGGAGTGCTGCCCGGACCGTTCCCCATCGGCGGGCGCAAGACCTACGGACACTGGTCCCACGGCATGATTTGCTCCTCCAAGGAGCTGGGACTGGGCGAGGACCACGACGGCATCATCGTGCTCGCGTCCCCGTCCGGCGGACCCGTCTGGGGCGAGGGCCACGACGTCGCTGACCTGACTCCCGGCCAGGACGCCATCCCGCTGATGGGCCTGGACGAGCAGACCATCGAGATCAACGTGACGCCCGACCGCGGCTACAGCTTTTCGATGCGCGGCGTGGCCCGCGAGTACTCGCACGCCACCGGTCAGGAGCTGCGCGACCCCGCCGCTATAGAGGTCACCGGCACCAGCGTTGATGGAACCACCGGCGAGGGCTTTGCCGTGTCCATCGAGGACCAGGCTCCCATCCGCGGCAACGTGGGCTGCGACCGCTTCGCGGCGCGAGTCATTCGCGGATTCGACCCGACGGCCGAGTCTCCGGCGTACATGAAGCGCCGCCTCACGCAGGCGGGCATGCGCCCCATCTCCTTGGCCGTTGACATCACCAACTACGTGATGCTCGAACTTGGCCACCCGCTGCACGCGTACGACCTGGCAAAGGTGACGGCGCCGCTGGTGGTGCGCCGGGCATCGGCCGGGGAAAAGCTCACCACGCTGGACGACGCCGAGCGCGCGCTGAGCGAGGAAGACATTCTGGTCACCGACTCGACCGGCGGGCACGGCGCCAGGCCGGTGGGCCTGGGAGGAGTGATGGGTGGTCTCGCGACAGAGGTCTCGGACACCACCACGGACATCCTGCTCGAGGCCGCACACTGGGACCCCATCACGATTGCGCGCACCGCGCGTCGTCACAAGCTGGGCTCCGAGGCGTCGCGTCGCTATGAGCGCGGTGTGGACACGCAGCTGGCCCCCGTGGCCATCGAGCGCGCGCTGCGGCTCATGCAGCAGTACGGCGGGGGAGAGCTGGACGAGGTCTGGACGGACCTCGACAACACTGTCGCTCCCGCGCCCATCCACATGGACGTCGCCTACCCGGGGCTAATTGTGGGCATTACGATCGGCGCCGATGAAGTGGTGACGTCGCTGGAGAAGGTCGGCTGTGAGGTGGACCGGGACGGCGAAAGCCTTATCGTGACGCCCCCCACCTGGCGGCCCGACCTGGAGGCGGCCATCAACCTTGTTGAGGAGGTGGGACGCCTGCACGGCTACGAGAACCTGCCTTCGGTGCTGCCCGTGGCGCCTCCCGGGCGCGGTTACACGCACTCGCAGCAGGTGCGCAAGTCGGTGGCACGCACGCTCGCCGAGGCGGGCCTGACTGAGGTCCTCACGTACCCGTTCGTCTCCGAGGCTCGCCTCGACGAGATGGGCATCCCGGCCGATGACGTCCGCCGCGACCTGGTGCGGGTGGCGAACCCCATCAGCGCAGCGCAGCCGTTCATGCGCAGCTCGCTGCTGTCCACCCTGGTGGACGCGGTCAAGGTGAACCTGGGCCGTGGCGCTCAGGACGTCGCCGTCTACGAGCTGGGACGCGCCTTCCGCGCCTCTAGCATCGGCACCGTGGCGGTGGACGTCAGCGACGGCCGCATCACGCCGGACGACGTCATCAGGCTCAACGAGGTCCTGCCAGGACAGCCGCGCCGAGTGGCGGGCATCATGTCGGGCAACCGCATTCAGGCGGGCTGGAACGGTCCCGCCACCGCGTTCGACTGGGCCGATGCCGTGGCGATGGCCCAGCGCGTCGCCGGTGTTGCGGGCGTCGAGCTGACGGTTCAGGCCGATGCTGACCACATGCCGTGGCACCCAGGCCGCTGCGCCAAGCTGACGCTGCCGGACGGCTCGCTCGCGGGCCACGCGGGGGAGATTCACCCCAAGGTGGCCGAGGCCCTGGGCCTGCCCGCGCGCACGGTGTTGTTCGAGTTGGTGCTGGACCCCATGATCGCGCTGAGCGAGGGCTCCATCACGGCCGCTGCGCCCGTCTCGGGCCACACGCTGGCCAAGGAGGACTTCGCGTTCGTCGTGGATGCCTCAGTGACCGCCGCTGCCCTCGTTGCCACGGTGCGAGCCGCGGGCGGCGACCTGGTGGAGCGCGCACGGGTGTTCGACGTCTACACGGGCGAACAGGTGGGCGACGGTAAGAAGTCGCTAGCCGTGAATGTGGTGATGCGCGCCCCGGGCCGGACGTTGAGTGCCGACGAGGTGCTGGGTGTGCGCGAGGCGATCATTGGAGCTGCCCAGAGCGAGTTCGGGGCGGTGTTGCGCTAAAGCGCTGCACTGCTGGTACGGAAGTTTGGCTAGGGTTCCGAGCGTGATTGCGCTCGGAACTCACCGTCCGAACCCGCCTGTTTAGCGAAAGTGACGCGTAGCCCGGGCGGCTACGCTTGCGGGATGTCTGGAGAAACCGACCTCGCCACCCTGATCGCCTCCATGCGACCCCGGCTGGAGTCCACGGTCTACGTGTGGGCCACGGTCCCGTTCGGCACGCAGGTACCCGATGCAGTGGTCACCGTTCGCGAGGCGGAGGGGCTCACCGTGGTGCTGCCGCAGGCGCGCGGCGATGAGCTGGGCCTGGACTATGAGTTCCCGAGTGCGCGCATCACCCTTGAGGTGCACTCGGCGTTGGAGGCTGTGGGCCTCACCGCCGCGTTCGCGCAGACGCTCACCGACCAGGGGATTAGCGCGAACGTTGTCGCGGGTTTTCATCACGATCACATATTTGTGCCTTTCGACCGAGCGGTGGAGGCCACCGCGGCACTCGAACGGCTCGCCGCCGGCGCCTAGCGTTTGTGCTGGCAGACAGCCATGTGCCTCTAGGCTCTCCCCATGACTACCTTCGCTCTGATCCACGGCATGTACATGAATTCCAGCAGTTGGGACCCGTGGGCGGAACGCATTCGCGCCGCCGGGCACGACGTCGTGGTCCCCGAGTGGCCGGGACGAGTTGCGGACCCTGCCCAGGCGCGCGCCGTCGTCCACCCGGACCTGCGGGCCCTCGACTACACCGGCGTGGTCAAGGCGGTGCGTAGTCAGCTCACGCACAAGGAGGACCTGGTGTTGGTGGGCCACAGCATCGGCGGGCTGGTGGTGCAATCGCTACTGGCGGACGGCGTCGGCGCCGCGGGAGTCGCACTCAGCCCTGCGCCTCCCACCGGCATGCTGTCGCTACGACCGGACTTCTTGCGGGCCAACCTCCCGCACACGGCGTTCTTCATCCGGTCGCGGCCGCTGGAGATGGACGCCGACCGGTGGAGCTACTGCTTTGGCAACACGCTCCCGCGCGAGCAGTCCGATGCCCTGTGGGCTCAGATCTGCGTGCCCGAGGCGCGCGGGATTCCGGTCGGCTCGCTGACCGGGCAGGCGAAGATCAGCAAGGCCTCGATCAACGCGCCGCTGCTAGTAGTGGGCGCGGAGCACGACCACCTGATCCCGCCGTCGCTATCCAGGCGCGTCGCCAAGCGTTACAGCGCCGAGTACCGCGAACGCGCCGGCGCCGCCCACCTGCTGTGCAGCGAGCCCGGCTGGGAATCGCTGGCCGATGAAGTGCTGAAGTGGGGCGTTCAAACAGTAGAGAGTTAGCTGCCGCGAGTCGAGATTAGCGGCTTGAGCGACCTCAACAATGGAGCAACTCGTCAATGCACCCGGCAGAGGACCGTCATTGCTCGGGTAAACGAATCGCGGGTTTGGCCTAGTCATTCAAACGGTGGTGCGAGAATGTTTGGGTTCAGAGTGTGACCCCTGGACATTTTGAACGGAGCGACCATGGCTACCAACCGCGAGACGCGTGAAAGTTCGACGTTTCTAGCCTGGCAGTCGCACTTCGGAGTTCAGATGCAAGTCTCACGGTTGCGTCAGTCTTACGCGCGCGACGAGCAAGGGTCCGGGGTGCAACGGGTCGATGCGTCGGGGCTGATCGTCCAGCTTTGGCGCCTGCGACTGGCGGCCGTAATGTCACAGCGCATCGACGGAAGTCCCACCAGCGTCACTCCGGCGATAGAGGCCTTCGACTCTGCAAACCCGGGCCTAGCGAAACTTCGCCACGTAACAATGCACTTCGATGAATACGCGCTCGAGACCGATAGCAGGAGAAACAAGATTGGAGACCCGGCGCGTTTAATAGAGGCTCGAGACTTGTGGGACTTACGTTCTGAGCCCGACGCCTTTACGTGGCTCGAGGTGCGAGTTGACTATCCATCCGTTGAGATCGCGGCACGGGCTCTCTATGACGCGATCCAGGGTGACAACAATTCACAACTCTACTGACGCACCAAGAGTCCTGAGCAACGGGGTCCTGCAGTGCACCTAGCTCACGAAGCTATAGATATTTGCGTCCACGACCCATTCCGAGTCCTGCGTTCGAGTCGCGAGGATCGGAGCATCGGCTCCGAGCAACAGGTAGTCAGACCGTAACTGGTCCCCGGAGTCGTCCCAGGTGGTGTCCACCAGCAGCCACTCTCCACCAATCAACACCTTGTTCCAGGCGTGGCTTCCACCCGTGGCGCCAGAGCTGTCCGAGCCGGTGACCTCCACCGACCGCAGGCCCACCTCTTGAGCCATCGCGTTGAAGGACTGCGCGTAGCCATTGCAGACGGCAGTTCCTTCCACGAGGAGCCCATACGCCTCCTGCGATTGCTGCACTCGGTCGGTGTACTGGCCCGCGTTGATCTCGTCGAATGCCGCGTAGTCGTACGTACCAGCGGACACGATGTAGTCGTGAATGCGCGCTACTTGAGTCGCCTGGTCGGTGGTGTCGAGCGCGCCGGAGCGCTCAACGCCAACGGTTACCGCGGACCTAGTGGCGACACGCCTGCGGTCGCCCTCTTCGCGGTCATAGGGATAAGTGGGTTCCACCACGACGGTTCCAGTGTCATCCCGGTAAGAATACGAGCCGGCATACACGTAAGGGTTCTGAATCATCGCCTCACTCATCGCATCCGCCACGGAGTCGACGCCGCCAGTGCGGGCCCAATAGGTGACATCGATAGATGATTGCTGCGCGATCATTGCGCGTTCGAGGTGGTTAACCAGTTCCGTCGACCCAAATACCGGGAAATCGACCTGGGCGTCGTCCGGCTTCGCCGCCTCTGCCAAGGCGGACGCGACCTCACTCACCGAGGGAGCCACCCCCGCTCGATCCGCGTACACGTACGCGCCCGCGATCACGGCCACAATGGCGAGCGTGACAAAGATTCCGCGCCCCCTGCGGCGCGGAGCACTGTGCGAAACGTAGGAGTACTGCGAGGCGTAAGACGATTGGTACGGGGTGTGGGCTGCGGGTACTACGCCAGTCTCAAGGCGTGTGTACCGATTGCGTGTTCGCGCGGACCAGCGTGAGCCATCCCAGTATCGTTCGAGGTCGGTCTCACTTGGGTCGGGCATCCACCCGGCAGGGGGAAGTCTGGGGGATCGGGCGCGTGATGGCTGAAAGGTCATTCCCGCTCCCTACCTGGGGTGGCGCCCTCAGCTGCCCCGCTCGTATCCCAGACTAGCGTCAACGTCTGACTCGGCGTTGCAGTCGTGAGCTCTAGCGAAAAGCGGTCGCCCTAGAGCTCCCGCAGCACCTTCGCGGGGTTGCCACCGACGACCACTCCGGCAGGAACGTCCTTGGTCAGCACGGAGCCAGCTCCCACAATCGATCCGCGCCCAATGGTGACGCCGGGGCAGATCACGACGGACCCGCCCAGCCAGACGTCGTCCTCGATGGTGATGGGCAAGCCGATCTCCCATCCGGCGCGCCGCAGGTCAAGGTCCACGGAGTGGTTGGGGGTGTAGAGGCGCGCGTCGGGACCAATCAGTACGCCATCGCCGATGGTCACCATGCCACCACCAATGACCATGAAGTCGGTATTGATGAAGACGTTGCTGCCCAAGCGCACGCGTTCCTGATACTCGATGGAGAACGGTGGACGGAAGTCCAGGCCGGGCCCGCACTCGTCGAGCAGTTCGGTGAGCATCTGCGTCGCCTTGGCGGGATCGGCGGCATAGAGCTCGTTGATGGCCTGGCAGGTGCCCTTGGTGACACGCTGGGCGTCCGCGAGCTCGGGCCCGGCGCGGTACTTGAACCACTCGCCGGCCAGCATCTTTTCTCGCTCGCTGCGGGTGGAGTCTTCGACGGGATCTGTGCGGCCCGCCGTCTTGCCGTCGAGTGGGGGAGTTGTGGTCATGACTCGATTGTCTCGCACGCGGCGTAGGTCCTGCTTCCCGGCTGGGTCTCCTTGCCTGGTGTAGACCTCGGTAGCCTTGCTTCATGACCTCACCGCCTGCTGACGGCACCACGTTCGTCCTTAACGCGGGACGCGAGGGTCCCTTTGTGCTGATCGAGCCCGCTCATCTGCGCTGGTACGCGGCACTCGTCGTGGGTGCGGCGCTGATCTCGTGGCCCATCGCCGGCACGTGGCAGCCGTTTGGCTTTGTTGGCACGCTCGCCCTCATTACCGCGTTGCTCACCCTGTTAGTAGGTGGCTACTACCGCACTAAGGCCTACCTGGAGTGGTGGAGCCAGGAGGCGTACTTCGAGGTCACGCCCGATGCCCTGCGTGGCTGGCACGGCACCCTGGCTTCTCGCCGCAACGTGCATAGCTTCGCCGTGGGGGAGACTCTTGCCGTCGCATCGGACACCCGAACGGCGGTCCCTCGCCTGGTGGTCTCGGCGGCGGGCGACGGGATGGTGCTGGGCCCCCTGTGGGGCGTCTACCCACTCGAGTACGAGCGGTGGCGCACGTGGGTGGAGCTGCACGGCTGGACCGTGAACGACACCTATATCGAGGACCCCAACTCCAAGCGTTCACGAGCACTGCCGGTAGCCGATGCCTGGGTCGAGTTCGCCGTCCAGGACGACGCCGCGCAGTTCGTGTGGGGCGTGCCCAAGGGGCCCGACCGCGCGAGTGTCCGCGCCGGAGGGCGTGAGAATTGGCTCCCCGCGATCAACCCCAAGCATCAGGGAGCCTTCACTTCGACCCTGCCCGGGGCTCAGACCACCTCGGTTGCCGTCCGCATTGGCGGAATCGAGCCAGGGGCGAGTGTTACGAGCTTCGGCGGTATCGCATCGGCCGCTGAAATCCGCCAAGGAGCAGTAATCGCCGACCTCGACTTCGCGCAGGATGTAGATGGCGTCGCTGTCTCACACACGGCCGATGGTCGCGTGGAATTGCGGTTTCGCCCCGCTTCGTAGCGCCACGGCACAGCACGGTCGAGGCAGCGTTGACGCGATCACCTGGGGCGCCCCGGCCGCCGCGGGGGAGCGTCCACGGTGGCAATAGTTCTTAGCCGTGGAGTTCTTTAGGCGCCCAAGTGGGCCCAACCTGCCCGGATGCTTCGAGCGACACGAGTGCATAAAGGCACATTAGGTGGCTGAATGGTCCGAAATGCGGCAGTATGAACTTGAGTCATCGTCCGATGGCTTGCAGTACCGGGGGCAATATCCGGGTATGTGCGTTTTTAAGTTTCCTGACGATCTCAGCGCGCCAGGGGAGCATACGGCCGTTGCTTCCGTTCCTCGACACAAAGGAACGCACTATGAACAAGTGGAGCATCTTCCAGAACAACAAGGTAGTTCGAGTGACCGCTAGCGCGGGAACGCTCGTCGCCGTCGCCGCAATTGTTGGCGCCGGGTGGAAGTGGAGCTAGTCTCTCCTTCCAACGGGGGCGGCGTCAGGAAGAAGTTCCTGACGCCGCCCCTACTGCTTGCTGTCTATTTGGTCACGGTTTGCGCTGTCGGTTTTTCTGCCATCGTTTTCGTCATCATCGCTACCCCTTGGCAGGAGGCCTTTGACAGCCTGCTGTTTTGGCCAGTTCTGTTCCTCGCAGTCGCGGCCATCACTGGCGAGGTGAAACCTCTCACGGTGAACACGCGTCCTGAAGAGCGCACGCTGTCGACGTCCGCGCCGTTTGTCCTTGCGCTGATCGTTGTCGCGGGAGTCGGGTTTGCCGTCGTGGTCCAGGCGATCGCCAGCATTGCTGACGACCTGTTGAGCAGGCGCGAACTGAAGAAGTCGCTTTTCAACACAGCTCAGTACGCCGTCAGTGTGTTCGCCGGCGGCCTGGTGTACTCCTGGTTGGCCGGAACCCCGCTGTTCGCGCTTCCCTCGGGCGTTCACGCCGGAGACATCCTGCCGCTGTTGGCCGCAGGCATGGTCATGGTCGCGGTGAACTGGGTCCTTGTCGCAGGCGTGGTGTCCTTGGCGAGCGGCCAGACACTCTGGACCGTGCTGCGTAGCGACTCGCGGGACTTTGTCGTAACAAATCTGATCCTGCTGTGCGTCGGAGGCATCGCAGCCATCGTTGCGGGCGACGGTGTGGGCGCGCTCGCGTTGCTCGCTGCCCCAGTCGTGGCGGCCCACCTCTTCGCGTCCTCGGCGGCCAAACACGCGCACGCGGCGACGCACGACGCACTGACGGGCCTAGGCAATCGCGGACAGGCCGATTTTGACCTTAACCGGGCCCTCGAAATGGCTCAACGAACGCGGTCAGGGGGGCCAGGGCTCGTCTTCCTGGACCTCGACCACTTCAAGGACTTCAACGACACGCTCGGCCACCCCGTAGGGGACCGTATTCTGCGCGAGATCGCCGACAGGCTCGTATCTTCAGCGCCCGAAAGCGCCACCGTGCACCGCCTTGGTGGCGACGAGTTTGCCGTGGTGATGAACGGCAGCCTCGAAGAATGCCAGCAGACGGCACGGGACCTCATCGGGTCGCTGGATGCGCCGGTGAAACTCGACGACCTCGAGCTGTTAGTGCGAGTGAGCGCCGGACTGGCGGTCGCGCCAATGCACGGTACGGATGTTGAGAGCCTCATGAAGAACTCCGACATCGCGCTTTACCACGCGAAGTTAGAGCGGGACCGGATCAGCACCTACGCTCCCGACTTCGACGTCAACACCATTGAGCGGCTGCAGTTGTTGGCGGACCTGCGCAGTGCGCTCGACTCCGGCGAGCTCGATGTGGTGTACCAACCTCAGGTCAACCTCGGTGATCGACGCACCGTGGGTGTGGAGGCGTTGGTGCGGTGGAACCACCCCGTGCGCGGCAACGTTCCTCCCGACGAATTCATCCCGCTCGCGGAGAACTCGGGTCTGATCTACCCGCTTACTGTCTTTGTCCTCGACCGGGCACTGCGCCAGCTTTCGCACTGGCGCACCGACGGTCACGACGTGCGCATGGCCGTCAACCTGTCCGCGCGCCATCTGTCTGACTTGGCGCTTCCCGACCGCGTCGAGGAGATTGCAGCGCGATACGGCGTGCCCCTGAACTCGCTGGTCCTCGAGGTCACCGAGACGGGGATTTTCTCCGACCCGGTGCGCGCCGACCTGGTAATTCGCGCCCTACGTCAGCGCGGCGTGGCCATTGCGATCGACGACTACGGCACCGGAAATGCGTCGCTGAGCTACCTCAAGAAGCTCGAGATTGACGAGCTCAAGGTGGACCGCTCCTTCGTGAGTAACATCAGCGACGACAACCAGGACCTCATCATCGTGCGCTCGACCATCGAATTGGCGCTTGCCCTTGGCCTACGTGTAGTAGCCGAGGGAATCGAAGACGAAGCCACGGCGCAGGAACTTCACAAGCTTGGCGAAGTAGTGGGCCAGGGATATCACCTGGGTCGTCCTGTTGGCGCGCAGGCGATCGAGATGCGCCTCAACAACGAGCGCAAAGCTGAAGGCTCCAACGTGAAGGTGAGTGATTGACGGTGCTTGTTGTCGCGCTTTGCATCATCGCGGTGGCGTCGCCCCTGGTGGCAGGCCGCTGGCCCGCAGGCTTGCTCCTGCACAGGTGGCGCTGGCCGCTCCTAATCTGGGCGATACTCGCGTTCCAGGTGGTGGTTCTGGAAGTGTCTATGCCCACTGGCCTGGCCGCGGTCCTTCATGTCCTGACGTACGTGGCTGCGATTGGATTCCTCTGGCTAAACAGGACGGTCGCCGGAGTCTGGGTGGTTGCAGCCGGGTCGGTCCTCAACGGAGTTGTGATTGCGCTTAACGGGGGAACGCTGCCTGCCAGCGCATCGGCAGTGGAGACGGCGGGCCTCGACAACGACCTTGCCTTTGCCAACTCCGCCGTGCTTGACGACCCGGTCATGCTGTGGCTCGGAGACGTCTTCGCTTTGCCGGCATCGATGCCGCTCGCCAACACCTTCAGCGTGGGCGACGTGCTGATTGTGCTGGGCGTATTTATTGCGGCTTGGACGGGCACGCGACGACTGGGATCTCATCCTGACTCCGCGGCACCGGCCTCTGATGACCAGCCGGGTGCGGCGACACAAGTGAGCCGCTAAAGCCGCCTACTACAGGCATCGGCCGATCGTCGCGGTGACGTTGGTCGACGCCGTCGTGGTGTTCCCCTCGGCATCGCTGACCTCGACAGTCAGCTTGGCCACCTTGTTTACCACCGGCAGGTTGGTCAGGGAGAGGGGGGCAATCGCGCCGGACCAACTGTTCGAGCCCGTCTTGCTGAGCGGGATCGACTTGCTGAAGCCGGTGGCGGTGGTCAGCCTCAGCGAGACCGAGGTGATGCCGACGTTGTCGTGAGCGGTGACGGAGACGCCGGGGGTGTCGCACAGCAGAGTGCCCAGGATCCCGGTCAAGCCTGCGAGCACGCCCTCGACGTTGAGCGAGTCGACGACCGGCGCGACGGTATCGAGAACCGGCACCAGAGTGTCCTTGATCGGTCCCTCCGGGAGGAGGTCCTCAACGGTGTCGGTGACCTCGCCCGTGACGCCGCCGAGCGAGCCCGAGTTGCTGGCCGGAGGTGTCGAGCCGTTGGGCGCAGTGGCGGGGGTGTCGCCGCCAACGGTGATGCCAGGGCTATCCTCGCCCTGCGCGATGACGGTGGGGGTGCCGGCGTCCACCGCGGCACCCGCGCCGGACTCGGCAGACTCGTCGCTCTCGTCCGCGCCTGAAATGGAGTCGGTGTCTTCCGTGGAGCCGGCATCCGATGCCAGGGCGGCCGCGAATTCCTCCGGCGACAACGCCTGCACCGGAGGCACGTCCGCCGCACGGACCAGGTCGGGCACGGTGGAGGTGACGGCGGGCGACGGAACGGGGAGCGAGTCCGCGCCGTCCAGCAGCTGAGCGCCTACGGTGGCGGCCACCGCGGACCCGACCGCTATCGCGATCCAGCCGCCGATGCCTATTCCGGCGGCGCGGACCAGCGGCTTGGGAAGCGTGGTCGACTTGGGCTCGGCTGCGACCACCTCGAGCAACTTGGCCGGGGTCGGAGCGTCTGCGACGTCTGCCCCGCCTGCATCTATGCGGCTGACCAGGCTGTCGAGGAGCTCCTCCCGCCGGGTGATCGAGGGGGAGACTGAGGCTGCCGCGATCATCTCGCGGAGTTCTTCATCCATGCGGTCCATCACGCCGCCTCCGTCTTTAAGAACTTCGCGAGTGAACCGCGTCCGCGGCTCAATTGGGTCTTGACCGTGCCGCTCGTTATGTCGAGCGTCTGCGCGATCTGCGCCACGGTGAGTCCGTCCAGGTAATGCAGGGTGACGACGATTCGTTGCCGTTCCGGAAGGTTTTCCAGAGCTTCACGAATGGTGATCGTGTCCAGAATCTGGTCTGACTCGGTGTCAGATTCGTCTTCCCAGGTCGCCGAGCGGACGTACGCGCGGCCCTGCGCGTCGGTCCTTCGCCACGCCTGTTTGACGTAGTTGATGGCGACCACGGTGATCCAGCCGGACAGGTTCTCCGGTTCGGTATCGCCGGAGAGGGTCTTCACAATGGCGTCTTGGACGGCGTCCTCGGCGCGCTCCCGGTCTCCGGTGGCGAGCGCCACCGTCCCGACTACCCGTGCGTAGTCGGAATCCAGGAAGGCGGCCACGCGTTCCCGCGTGGCCGCCGATACTGTCACCTTGGAGTCGCCTCCTCGAGAGCTTTCATGTGCCCTAACCTATCCAGGTTGGTTAGCTATTTGAGCCAAACAGTGCTTTTGCGTCCAGATCGATGAGTGCAGGCTTGTCGTCGTCGTTGCCCACGAGGACGTTGGCGTCTGCTCCCAGGAGGCTGCCAATGTCAGCGACTGCGTCGACCTTGAAAAGGTTCTGCTTGCTGGTCACCTTGCCCAGCACGCCGGTGTCCACGGAGACGTCCGCGTCGATCAGCTGTCCGCTACCCCCGGAGGAGCCGGAGCCGCCCGCGCTGACCGAGACGTCCGCGTCCACCAGAGTGCCGGAGCCGCCATGACCGGTGCCGCTGCCGCTGCCGCCGCTGCCGCCGCTGCCGCCATCGTCGCCGTCGGAGGGGTTGGAGGAGAACGTGGAGACCTGCTGCGTACCGCTGGGGGTGCCGCCCCCGGAGGAAGTAGTGCTGGTGGCCTTGTCGCCGGAGTCGGAGCTCTTGTCGCCGTTGCCCGAATCGGTCCCCGTGCCGGACTTCGTCCCCGAAGATCTATCCGCATCGTCTCCGCTCACCCCGCCGTCCGAGGCGGTGCCTGAGGACTGCTCGTCGGCCGGGAGGCAGACCGGGAGCGGAGCGGTCGATGCTGCGGCGATGCTGTCAGGTCCGACGGCCACGGTCGTCGCGTCCAGCGGCCCGGGTGTCTCGGACGAGGAGCCGGTGGAGGCCATCGGGGCGGTGTCGGCGACGGCCGAGCCGCCGAAGCCCCACGTGACCACCAGGGCCAGGAGGGCGCCGAGTGTCGCGGAGCTCGCGCCAATCGCGGCGGTGCGAGTCTTGCTGGATTCTGTGTAAGTAGGTTGGGACATGGTCTTTCTCCTTTTCAAACGTAGCGTCATTGCCCGTACGTGGTGTGGAGCTACTTCACTAGGGGGATGCGCCAGCGCCGCGAAAGGTTGACACCTTTCCCAAAAAACTTTGAAAAACTTTGCGGGAGCGTCCCGCGTGACATCGCGACAAGCAAGTGTTCGATGTGATGTGACGCGTGGGATCGGGCAGGACGTTGCCGTTCACCTTGGCCATCGACCCCCGCCGCGGCTGCGGTCGCGGTACGTCGAGATGGCCTTCGGGCCCACCGCAAAATAGTCGCTCCAAAGTCCAGCGGGACAGTGTCGTGTCCACTAGATTTTCATCATGAGTCTTCGTGGAGCCTGCACTACGGCGGTGACGGCCGCCGTCGCCTTGGCGCTTGTCGCCGGGTGTTCTGCTACTGATGACGGCGGCGCTGCGGCGCGCGCGCTCCGGAACTCCTGGCTCCCATCTGATCCCGATGCCCACGAGGTGGACTGCTCCACGATCTATGTCGCGGATTCACTGGGGCGGTGCTTCTACGTTGAGGTGGCAGACGGCAGCGTCGAGGAGGTCCTCGCCGTCGAGGTTGACCGCTTGGTGGGGCAGTCTGACGGTGCGGCAAACGTCGCCAGCGAGATGGCATGTGTGGGCGTTTCTGACGGGACCATCCAGAGTTGCGGGCAGGACCTCGACGTCAACGGCACGGCGGCCTCGCTTAGCCTCGATCTAGCCGCGGACCCCGACTCGCCAGCGGGCGCCCCTGAAGCGGGCTCGTCTGTCACTTACGTGTTGCAGTACTGGACCGGCTACGGAGAGGTAGAAGGATGAGCCCAAGGACCAAGCGCAGTACGTTGCTGAGTGTGGGGGGCGCGGTTCTCCTGGCGGTGGTGCTCGCGTGGGTTTTGGGCCGTAGCGCCATGCAGCCTACGAACCCGATGGCCGACCCGGGTCCGCCGGTGCCGCTCGAGATTGACATGGGGGACGCCTACCAGGTGGTCGACAAGTCTTGTCTGTCGGATGTGCCCTGGGAGGGGCCAGTGCAGTCCAATCCGTGGATGCTACTGGCGTGGGAGCCGTCAGGCTCGTACTCGGTGTGCACCACCACGTCGCGGATGACCGAGGAGATTGACCCTGCTTACGACTACTACGTGGCTACTGCCAGTCTCCGATCAGTGACACAGGCGCGGATTCCCGTCGATGTGCCGTGGGACCCCCGGAGCGTGACGCCGCAGGTCACCCTGCATCTCGAATCGTCGGCCTCCGCACGGAGCAATGTCTATGAAGCATCGAACCCCGAACGGCCCACAATGTCGTGCTGGGAGGCGGCTGCGGATGCGCCGAGGTCGGCGTTCGTCGACGGAGTGCTCACCCTGCATGACACGGACACGGGACATTTCACTACCGACACACCGGCACTCACGATCGGTGGTTGCGGCGACTACTTTGTGCGCTCCGAGTTGACGGACACGGGGGCGACATGGCAGTTCGACGGGCCCGATATGCGTGACGCGATTGTCGTGTCGTACTACCAAAAGGTGGATCAGGGCCAGGTGCCCGTCTTTTCTGCGGGACTTGGGAGCTAGGCGCGACCACGACACGCGTCGCTAGGCTTGACTGCGCATCGAACATGTGTTCGAGTGGTGTCATGCGGTGGAGCGGACAAGATATAGCGGTAGAGGCGGCCGATGCGCTGCCCGGGCTAGCCAAGATGTCCAACCTCGTGCGGTCGGTTCAGACGCCGGGCTTTGACGGGGTGACCTTTCACGAGGTGCTCGCCAAGTCCGCGCTGAACAAGGTGGGAGCCGGCAGCGCCGTGCCGTTCACCTGGACCATCAACCCATATCGCGGTTGTAGTCACGCATGTGTTTATTGTTTCGCCAGAACTAGCCACAAGTACCTCGAGCTCGACGCCGGCCAGGACTTTGATAGCCAGGTGATTGTCAAGGTCAACGTGGCGGAGGTGCTGCGGCGCGAGTTGGGGCGCAAGTCGTGGCAAGGCGAGCCGGTCGCTCTCGGCACCAACACCGATCCTTATCAGCGGGCTGAGGGCAAGTATCAGCTGATGCCCGGGATCATCTCCGCGCTCGCGGACTCGGGTACCCCCTTCAGCATCCTGACCAAGGGCACCCTGCTGCGGCGAGACCTGCCACTGATCGCGCAGGCCAACGCGCAGGTCCCCGTGGACATTGCCATGTCCATCGCGATTTTCGACGACGACCTGCAGCGGACCGTCGAGCCGGGCACTCCGTCCACTGCCGCCCGTCTAGCCACCGTGACCGCGGCCCGCGACGCAGGCATCAACGTGTCGGTGTTCATGATGCCGGTGCTTCCGTTCCTCACGGACAGCGAGGAGCACCTCGACGAGGCACTGTCCAGGATCAAGGCTGCGGGCGCCAGTTCCGTGACGTACAGCGGCCTTCACCTGCGGCCCGGGGTCAAGGAGTGGTACGCGCAGTGGCTCGCGCGCGAGCGGCCGGAGGTGCTGCCGCGGTATCGGGAGCTCTACGGCGACGACGCGTACGCGCCCAAGGAATACCGGCGTTGGCTTGCGGCGCGCATCAAGCCCCTCATCGCCAAGCACGGACTCGACCGAGCAGTGACCGACGCGAATACCGGCGGTGCCTCCGTCGCGGCGCCCAAGAGGGCGGAGTACCGCGACGCGAACGGTGAGCTGCCGCCCAGCCGTCCAGCCGCGCGTGGCGTCGCCGCTGCGCGCAACCTTGCCGAACGCGACCTCGTCGCGTCGGGGGCAGCCGAGGCGCCGACGCTGTTCTGATGGGGCCGTCCGTTCCCGTCGCGCCGCATCCGGCACACTAGTGCCATGGAATTTAGCAACGCATTGCGATTCGTGATGGGGGCGACCGCCGGCTGCGCCGTGCTGCTCGCGTCCGGATGCGGGGCGGACGGCGGCTCGCCGCAAGCCACCCAGGACTCAGCGGGCGCCACGGAGCCGAGTTCCACGGCGTCCGCGACCTCGCTGCCCAGCTCCGCGGCGGAACCGAGTCAGACGTCTTCCGCGGTCGATGCGCAGGTAATCGAGCACGCCGGGAACCGTTACCTGGTGGCGACGCTGCCGCTCGCGGACTGGGACGTGCGCGTCGACTGGTTCCCGGAGGACAACGGGACGATGCTTCGCGACCTGGTCTCCGCTGATCCCTCCATCGCAGTCGCGACTAACGCGGGAATCTTCACCGAACAGTTGGTGCCGGGCGGGCTCCTGGTGAGCGATGGCACCGAGATGGTGCCGCTTAACCTCAACGAGGGTGGCGGGAACTTTCACCTGATGCCCAATGCGGTTTTCGCGCTGTTCGATGACGGCTCGGCAGGGGTGGTGAACTCGGTCGACTACGACCCGGCCGGCGTGGAATTCGCGACGCAGTCGGGACCAGCCTTGCTGCTCGACAGTGAGGTCCACCCGGAATTCAACGAGGGATCCGCCAACCTCGCGTTTCGCTCGGGCGTCGGGGTGAGCCCGGATGGCGAAACCGTCTACCTGGCGATGTCGTGGAGCCTGACCAACTTCTTCGATTTCGCGACTCTATTTAGTGACGAGCTCGGCGTGGAGAATGCCCTCTACCTGGACGGCGACATCTCGGACCTGTGGGTGGACACCATGGACGAGCCGGGCCCGTTTGCTGGCCCATACGCCGGCGTGATCACGGCGCGCCAGCGCGGTTAGGCGAGGGTGCGCTCGGCGAGCGCCAAGCGCCTCGCGCTCGTAGCATCGACGTATGCGCTTCGCCATGTTTATCATTTCGGACCCTGATCACACAGCGACCGACGCTGCCAACGCCCCGGCATTCGAAGACTGGCATCCGTACGCGATCGCGCGCGGGGCCTACGTCGAAGGTATTCGCTTCCAAGAGCCGGACGCCGCGCGCACTGTGCGCGTACGCGGGGGCGAGACTGTTATCGCGCCAGGTACCTTCACTGACTCGGTAGAGAAGATTCTAGGCGTCGCCATCATCGAATGCGCTGGGTGGGATGAAGCGGTAGATCTGGCAGTTCATAACAACATGGCGCATGAGGGGCGCATCGAATTGCGAGAGATCCACTCGATGGGGGGACCGGAGTAGTGGTTTCGTAGGTGGTTCTTCCACCGGGAGATCGCGCTGGAGGACGTCGCCGCCGTGGAGAAACGCACATACCGGCCGATGCGTGAGTTCGGGGGATGGGGCTGGCGGGTGGGCCGAGACGGCGCGCGCGTACACGATGGCAGGTGAGGACGCCGCGGTTCTCACGCTGCGCGACGGGCGCGGGGTCTACCTGGGCGCCCGAAACACGAACGCACTCGCCGATCAGATCGGCGAGCGCGTTCGATAGTAAGCGTGAAGAACTAGCCGTTGGCCGCGTTCTTCTCGTCGTGGCCGCCGAATCCCTTGCGCATGGCGCTGAGGATCTTGTCGGCGAAGTCCACCTGGAGCTGTGATTCAAAGCGCGAATACAGCGCCGTGGTGAGCACCGGGGTGGGAACACCCTCCTCGATGGCTGCGATGGAGGTCCAGCGTCCCTCGCCGGAGTCGGACACGCGTCCGCCGTATTCGGCCAGGTCGGGCGACGAGGTGAGTGCCTCAGCGGCGAGGTCGAGCAGCCACGAGGAGATCACGCTGCCGCGGCGCCAGACCTCGGCGACCTGCGCCGTGTCGATGTCGTACTGGTAGAACTCGGGGTTGGACATCGGAGCGGTCTCCGCATCGGCCGAGGCCTCTGCCAGACCGGCATTTGCCTTGCGGAGGATGTGCAGGCCCTCCGCGTAGGCGGCCATCACGCCGTACTCGATGCCGTTGTGCACCATCTTGACGAAGTGTCCGGCGCCGTTGGGGCCACAGTGCAGGTAACCCTGCTCCGCTGCGCTCGGGACTTCGGGACCACCAGGAGTGCGCGCGGCGTCGCCGACGCCGGGAGCGATGGTCTTGAAGATCGGGTCGAGGCGCGACACGATCTCGTTCTCGCCGCCGATCATCAGGCAGAATCCGCGCTCGAGGCCCCACACGCCGCCCGACGTGCCGACGTCAACGTGGTGGATTCCCTTTTCGCGCAGCAGCGCGGCGTGAGCGAGGTCGTCGCGGTAGTAGCTATTACCTCCGTCGATGACGGTGTCGCCGGGCTCCAGGACGTCCGCGAGCGCCTGCGTGACCGCCTGCGTGATGTGGCCGGCCGGAACCATGATCCACACCGTGCGGGGAGCCTCGAGCTTCTCGATGAAGTCGGTCAGCGCGGGGGCGCCGACGGCTCCCTCGGAGACCAGCTCCGCGATTGCGTCCGCGCTCACGTCGTTCACCACCATGTGGTGGCCGTCGCGCATCAGGCGGCGCGACAGGCCGGCGCCCATGCGCCCCAGCCCGACCATTCCAAGTTGCATCGGAGTCTCAGTCGTCATTGTGTTGCCTTTCCAGTACGTGGTGAAGTGGGGGAACTGTTTCGCGCGGAGCGCAGGCCTACTCGTGCCCGTGCACGGTTACAGGGTTGTGCCAGGTGGTGTGCTCGGCGATGAGCGCGTTGGCCTCAGCCTCAGGACCCCAGGTTCCCATCGCGTAGGGGATAACGGCGGGGCGGTCGGTGAGGATGTCGTCCACGACCTCCCACGCTGCTTCGATGGACTCTTCGCGGGTGAAGAGTGCCCCGTCGCCATTCATCGCGTCGGTCAGGAGGCGCTCGTACGGCGAGTGCTCGTCCTTGCTCTCCGTGTGCAACACCAGCTCCTCGGGCTCGCCGACGAACTCCTCGCCAGGGGTCTTGACGCGCGCCGAGATCGCGATCTCCGCCACGGGGGACAGGCGGAAGCGTATGTAGTTGCCTCGCTCCGAGGGGTCGAGGGCGTCGTCGAATAGCGACTGCGGCGGGTGCTTGAGCTCGACGAGCACCTCGCCGGCGGTCCGCGCAAGGCCCTTGCCCGTGCGCAGGTAGAACGGCACGCCCGCCCATCGCCAGGAATCGATCCATAGCCGTAGCGCCGCGTAGGTTTCCACGTCCGAGTCGGCCGCGACTCCTGGCTCGTCCCGGTAGCCCTCGAACTGACCGCGCACAATGTCGTCGCGGGTGAGCTTGCGCATCGCCTTGAAGACGTCGACCTTGGCCGACTGCACCGCTCCGTAACCCTGGTACGGAGGGGCGTCCATCGCGAGCAGCGCGACAATCTGGAACAGGTGGTTCTCGATGACGTCGCGTAGGGCACCGGCCGACTCGTAGAAGGGGCCGCGACCCTGCACGCCGAAGTCTTCGGCAACGGTGATCTGCACGCTGGCGATGTGGTCGCGGTTCCATACTGGCTCGAACATCGTGTTGGCGAACCGGAAGTACAGCAGGTTCATGATCTCCTCCTTGCCAAGGAAGTGATCGATGCGGAAGACGGAGTCCTCGGGGAACGCGTCGGAGATGACCGCGTCGAGGGCAAGCGCCGAGGCAAGGTCGCGGCCAAACGGCTTCTCCACCACCACGCGCGCGCCCTCGTTGAGGCCGTGTGCCTTGAGGCCGCCGATGACGGTGCCGAACAGGGAAGGCGGGATCGCCAGGTAGTGAGTCGGGTTCTTGGCCTCGCCGAGCACCGTGCGCAACTGCTCGAACGTCGCGGGGTCGTTGTAGTCGCCGTCGACGTAGTGCAGGAGGCCGAGGAGCTTCTCCAGCGCGGCCTCGTCATCGATACCGTCCTTGGACCCCGCCACGGCATCGTGTGCGCGCTTGCGGAGGTCATCGAGACCCCAGTCCGAGTGGGCTACGCCGATGACGGGGACGTCGAGGTTGCCGCGCTTCACCATCGCGTAGAGCGAGGGAAAGATCATCTTGCGCGCAAGGTCGCCGGTCGCGCCAAAGAACACAAATGCGTCGGAAGATTGGTGGGGGGCTGCGCCAGCCATGGCACTCCTTTTAATTGACGGTGCTTTCACGTCATACCTTAGTCACTCGCGCACGCGCGGGCAGGTATCAATGGGGTTAACGCTTAGTTCGCCAAGCGAGGAATTACGCCATCGATTCTGCTCCCGTGCTAGACCTGTGGGTGTGCCCGTGCGGCAGAAGCAATACGATGACGGAAGGTAAGAGAAATGCCTGATAAAGCCGATTGGTCTGACAAGAGCGAACGTCAATACGACCAGGTGAAGGAATCCGAGCGGCAGATGGGTAAGACCGATGCCGAGGCGGAGGAGAGCGCCGCGCTGACGGTCAACAAGGAGCAAGCCCGCAAGGGAGACGCCAAAGAGGTCGTCGAAAACGAATGAGTGGTCGCGGGGCACGTAGTCCGCGTGTGCCCGCGGCAAGCCGAACTGTTCACCTGCACGCACCGATTAATTCTTAACCCATGGAGGAAAAGTGTCCCATCACGAATCAGCACTGAAGAGCCTGTCGCAAGCGGGGGTCTCTATTTGGCTCGACGACCTGTCACGCGCTCGCCTGAACACCGGCTCGCTCGCCGCCGACGTCGCAGAGCGCCACATCGTGGGGGTGACGTCCAACCCGAGCATCTTCGCCAAGTCCATTGGCGACCCGGACACCACGGACTACGACGAGCAGCTCGCCGACCTGCGCGAGCGCGACGTGACCGTGGGAGAGGCCGTCCGCATGATGACCACCGCGGACGTGCGCGGGGCGTGCGACGTGCTGAGCGAGACGTACGAGCGCTCGCAGGGCGTCGACGGTCGGGTATCAATCGAGGTGAGCCCCTTCTTTGCGCGCGACACGGCCAAGACCATCGCGGAGGCGCGTCAGCTGCACTGGCTGGTCGACCGACCCAACGTCCTGATCAAGATTCCCGCGACGCAGGAGGGCCTGCCCGCCATCCGCGCCGTGCTCGGACAGGGCATCTCCGTGAATGTGACGCTGATCTTCGCCCCCGAGCGTTACAAGGAGGTGCTCGAGGCGTTCCTCCTGGGCCTCGAGGATGCAAAGGCAAACGGATTGGATCTGTCGCGCATCGAGTCCGTCGCATCGTTCTTCATCAGCCGCATTGACACCGAGGTGGACAACCGTCTTGGCGACGCGGGAGCCTCCGCGGAGCTACGCGGCACCGCGGGAATCACCAGCGCACGTCTGGCCTTCGAGCACTACGAGAGCGTGCTGGCCTCCGACCGTTGGAAGGCGCTCGAGGACGAGGGCGCCCACCCGCAGCGTCTGCTTTGGGCTTCGACTGGCGTCAAGAACCCGGCTTACCCGTCCACCATGTACGTGGACGAGCTCGTGACGGAGAACGTCGTGAACACTATGCCGCAGGCCACCATCGACGCCGTCGCGGCGCAGGGGCAGGAATCGTTCTCCGACACCATCCGAGGAACTTACGAAACCTCTCACGCCGTCATGGCCGGGCTCGCTGACGCGGGCGTCGACATGGCGGAAGTGACGCAGCTGCTCGAGGACCAGGGCGTCAAGAGCTTCGCCGACGCGTGGCAGGGCCTGCTCGACGGCATTGAGAAGTCCCTGCGGGGCTAACTGCCGCAGGATCCTCGCGTGGGGTCGCCCTTAGGCGATTCCACGCGAGGCCCTGGAGCGACGCGAGATCGCGTCGACGATCACGGCCAGGAGCAGCACCGCGCCCGTGACCATGTAGCGCACCGAGGAATCCAGGCTGAGCAGGGTCAGGCCGCTGGAGATCGACATGATCACCACGATGCCGAGCAGCGCGGACCACGCGGAGCCACGACCGCCGAACAGACTGGTGCCGCCGATCACGGCCGCCGCTATCGCGGTCAAGTTAGTGTCGCCGCCGCCGGAGTTCTGGTTGGCGGCCGCGAGGCGCGCCGCGGCCAGTATGCCTCCGAGCGCCGCGAACGTGGTCCCCGCCACGAAGACGGAAACGTAGACGCGATTGACGCGGATGCCGGCGCGCCGCGCTGCCTCGACATTGCCGCCGACGGCAAACACTGAGCGACCCCACTTGGTGCGCGTGAGCATGTAGTTCATCCCCACCACGAGCATGACGAAGAGGACAAACATGAGGCCGATGCCGCGGTCCTTGTTCAGGTACCACGAACCGAATCCCAGCAGGGCTAGCAGTGAGGCGGCGCGGATGGCGCTTTCGGTGATGTGCATCGAGCCGAGTCCCGCCGCCGCGCGACGGCGTTGCGCGCACACTGTCGACCAGAAGTACAGTCCTGCGGCGGCCACCGCCGCGAGATACGAGACGACGTCGGGCAGGAACATCTGCTGCGCGAATCGCACGATCCACGAGTCGAAGGGGATGTTGATCGAGCCGGCGTCTCCCAGCACCCAGAGCTGGATGCCCAGCACCCCGAGAAGTCCCGCGAGCGTGATGATGAAGCTTGGTACGCCAAAGCGCGTGTAGAGGAACGCGTAGACCGCGCCGATCACGGCTCCCGCCGCGAGGCCGAGCAGGATCGACGCGATGACCGGCCAGCCCCATTCGACGAAGGTGACCGCCAGGATCGCCGAGGCCAGACCGCTGATAGACCCCACCGACAGGTCGATCTGGCCGAGTAGGAGCACCAGCACTACGCCCAGGGTGATGGTGCCGACGGCGGCGCATTGCAGCGCGAGGTTCACCAGGTTTGGCGCGGACAGGAACGTGGGATTGAGGATCTGGAAGATCGCCCAGATGAGGATGAGGCCGGCGACGATGGGAGCCGAGCCCAGGTCTCCGCCGCGCAAGCGTTGGTTGAAGGCGCGCAAGGAATCGCCGATGCGGCCCGGCGTGATGGTCGTTTCGGAGGTGCCCGTCCCGCGCATTGTGCTGGTCATCCCTGTGGTTCCTCCCTGGCGACGGCCTGGGCGCGCCGACTCACCGCGTTGTCAGTAGCGCCGGTGATGGCAGCGATGATCTCCTCGTAACTGACGTCGGGCACACGAAACTCCCCGTTGTTCTTGCCCAGGCGCAGCACCACGACGCGGTCGGCCACCGCTTGCACGTCCGCCATGTTGTGGCTGATCAGCACCACGCCCAACCCGCTTTCGCGCAGCCTCTCGATCAGATTCAACACCTCGGCCGTTTGTGCCACCCCGAGCGCCGCCGTGGGCTCGTCTAGGACTACCACGGAGGGCTCGCCGATGAGGGAGCGTGCGATAGCGACAGTCTGGCGCTGCCCGCCCGAGAGTGCGGCAACAGGTGTGCGGACCGTGGGCAGCTTCGCGGACAGTTGCCGCAGCAGTGCCCACGCGCGTTGCTCCATCTCCACCTCGTCGAGGTCCAGGTTGCCTACCTCGCGTCCCAGGAACAGGTTCGCGACTACGTCGAGGTTGTCGCACAGCGCCAGATCCTGGAAGACCGTGGCGATACCCAATTCGCGGGCGTCGGCAGGGGAGTCGACGCGAACGGGTTCGCCGTTGAAAAAGAAGTCGCCGGACGTCGCGGCATGGTCGCCGGCGAGGATCTTGACGAGGGTAGTCTTGCCGGCGCCGTTGTCGCCGACGACGGCGACCACCTCACCTGCGTAGACATCGAAGTCCACGGACTGTAGAGCCTTGACGGCGCCGAACGATTTGGTGACGCCTCGGAGGGAAACGATGGGCACCTCTTCCACCACGTGGAGGTCTTCGATGGGCACTAGCGGTTCCCTATTCAATTCCGGCGTCGGCACACGCCGACGCATATTGGGGCGTGCAGATTTGCTCGACGGTGTAGAAGCCGTCCGCCACCACCGTGTCCATGATGTTGTCCCTGGTGACAGCGACTGGCATCAGTAGCGTCGTCGGCACACCCGCGACGTCGCCGTCCGCGTCAACGAGCGCGCCGCTCAGCAACGCAAACGCGGCATCGGCGGCGTTGCGCGCTTGCGCGGGGATGGCTTTGTAGACCGTCATGTATTGGCTGCCGGCGACTATTCGTTGGATGGCGGCGAGTTCGGCGTCCTGGCCGGTCACCGGCGGAACCGACTGCATCCCGGCGGCCTTGAACGCGGCTATCGCGCCCCCTGCGGTGCCGTCATTGGCCGCGTAGACGCCGTCGATCTGGTCGCCGTGTTGAACCACTTGGCCGGCGGCCCACTCCTGCGCCTTGTCGGGGCTCCAATCGGGCGATGAGTATTCGGCGATGACAGTTAGGTTCGATTCCGCGAAGGCCTGCAGCGCGCCGTCCTTAAACGTCTGCGAATTGGGATCGGTGGGGGAGCCGTTGATCATGATGATGTTGCCGTCGGCATTGCCGGCAGCGGTCATCGCGTCGACCAACGCGGCCCCCTGCAACTCGCCAACGGCCACGCCGTCGAAGGACACGAAGTATGCGACGTCGGCACCCTCGACGCTGCGGTCGTACGCGATCACGGGCACTCCACGCGAGTTGGCCGCCGCGACTATCGATAGCGCGGCCGAGGAGTCGACGGCGTCCAGCACCAGCACGTCGATGTCCTGCGTGAGCGCGGATTCGGCCTGCTGCTGCTGCTTCGAGGCGTCGCCGTCCGCGTTTGAGTAGATCAGTTCACAGTCGGGGCAAAGCTCACTCAGATGGTCCTCGAAATAGGGGCGATCGAACGTCTCGTAGCGTGAGGTCTTTGACTCGGGTAGCAACAGCGCGACCCGGCCGGCGTCGCCCGAGCCAGTGTCGGCCCCGTCCGGAGTGCAGCCCGCAAGGGCGGCTCCGAGGAGCCCAACCGACGCTAGGCGTGCACCCGCGCGGCGCCATGCGGCGCCCGGACCGCGCTTGCGTCGATTCTCAGTGGTGGCGGGCGGCTTGACACGTGCCGCCCTCATAGAGCGACGACCCGGGGATGTGCCGAGTCGACACTCGGTTTAATGTCGCCCACTCCGCCATCGGTAAGTACGTTGAGTTGGTCGATCGCGAAACTGACCGCGCCGATTACCTCGGCGTGGCTGCCAAGTTGGCCCTGCACGACCTCGGGTGCGTCCTCAGGTTCGACGAGTACGGACCGCTCGAGGGTGTGGCGCAGCGGGCCGAGCAGGAGCTCGCCCGCGTTGGCGAGATCTCCGCCCACGACCACGCGCTCCGGGTCCAGGATGTTGCATAGGTCCGCCGTGGCGACGCCGATGCGGTGGCCGGCATCCGCTATCGCGCGCACAAACCTGTCCTCGCCCGCCACTGCACGGCTCACGACGTCCTGAAGCTTGAGGCCGCGACGCTCGGAGCGCAGGGGCTCGATAATCGCCGCCGCCCCCACGTACATCTCGAGGCAACCGCGCTTTCCGCAGCGGCAGACTGGACCGTTCTCGTCCACGGTGACGTGGCCGAGCTCGCCCGCGACGCCATGGTGGCCGCGCCATACGTTGCCCCCCAGGATGATCCCCGCGCCGATTCCGGCGGACGAGTTGATGTAGATCATGTCCCCGCGTCGTCGCGCGGCCCCACGCCGGTACTCGGCCAGCGCGCCCAGATTGCAATTGTTGTCGACAAATACGCGGCAGTTCAGCGCCGTCCCCAGTGACTCCGCTACGTCGACGCCGTCCCAGCCGCGCATGAGTCCCGTGCGCGAGATGAGTCCGGTGCGGGAGTCGATGGGGGCCTCGATCGCGACGCCGACCGCGAGCATCTCGCTCAGATCGGTATCCAGCGACTCGAACATGTCCGCGAACATGCGCGTCAGGCGGCCCAGTTCCGCATCGGCGCGGTGGTCCTTCGCGAGCGGCAGGTGGTTCTCCGCCACCACCTTTTGCGCCACGTCGGCTACCACCACTCGGAGGTGCCGCCCTGAGATGTGTACCCCACCTACCAGGCCCAATGCGTGGGCGAGGGTGACGAACTGAGCGCGTCGACCGCTGCGGGTGGACTGCGTGGTGTTGAGGATTCCCTGCGCTGCAAGTTCCTTGACGATGTTCGACACGGTGGCGGGGGACAGTCCCGTCGCGCCCACCAGCTCCACCTGGGTGAGGCCGCCGTGCATTTTGACCGCGTCGACGATTCGCGCGCGGTTCGCGTCGCGCAACGACGTCTGGGAGCCCGGCGTTGGGCGATTCGTGGTCACACCGCCAGGTTACACGCGACCGGGCGGCGCTCAGTTGCGCGCGGCCGTGCGCCACGTGAGTGGCTACCTGGTCACGACGATCTTGCCCTGGGTTCCGTGCGACTCGATGCGGCGGTGTGCCTCGCGGATTCCCGCGGCGGTGAAGTCCTCGATGTACTGCGTGGCAGTCGTGCGGATCTCGCCCGCGTCGACCATCGTTGCAAGGTCCGCCAGCATGCGTCCCTGAACGGCGATGTCCGGGGTCTGGAACAGCGACCGGGAGAACATGAACTCCCAGTGCCAGGAGATGCGCTTGGGCTTGAGCGGCGAGAGGTTCAGGTTGCCGTCGTCGATGGCCGCGATGTGGCCCAGGGGCTTGACGATCTCGGCGAAGGCGCCAATCTGACCCTCGGAGTGGGTGGAGAGCACGTAGTCGACGCCCTCTGGGACGATGCGCAACACCTCCGCGCCCAGATCGTGGTGGTTTGCCACCTCGTCGGCCCCCATCTCGCGAGCCCAGGCAGCGGTCTCCGGTCGTGACGCGGTCGCGATCACCCGCAGCGAGGTCAACCGCTTGGCCAGTTGGATCATGATGGAGCCGACGCCACCCGCGCCTCCCAGTACTAGCAGTGTGCCCTCGCTATTTGCCCCCACGTGGAAGAGGTCCTCGAGCGCCTCCATCGCGGTGAGCGCGGTCAACGGCAGCGCGGCAGCGTCGGCGAAGGACAGGGTGGTGGGCTTGTGTGCCGCGATGCGGTGATCGACGGCCTGATAGTCCGCGTTAGAACCTGGCCGATCAATGGCGCCGGCGTAGTAGACCTCGTCGCCCACGGCGAAGCCCGAGACCTCCTGGCCCACCGCGGTGACGGTGCCCGCGGCGTCGTACCCAAGGATTCGCGGCGTGTCCGACGGGTTCGCTGACAGGCGCACCTTGGAGTCGACGGGGTTGACCGAGACGGCCTCGACCCGCACCACCAGGTCGTGGGGAAGTGCTTGCGGCGCCTCAACCTCCACGTCAACGAGGGCAGCGGGGTCTGAGATAGGCAGCCCGCCGGGGGTGGCGATGGCACGCATGAGATTTCCTTCCGTGGAGTACTTCCCATTAGAACCCGGAGCCGCAGATCCCCCTTCCCGACGCCCCGCGCAGTGGGCAGGGTGCTAAATTGTTCGGTATGCCGAACTTTGACGACGCGCCCGTGCCAGAACGGGCCGCAGTCGTCAGTTCCGAGGCCGATGCGGCGGCACGTAGGCGCGCGCCGGAGCGCGGGCTGTGGCGACTGCTCGGCCCCGCCTTCGTGGCGGCGGTCGCTTACGTCGACCCGGGCAACGTGGCCGCCAACCTCACCGCCGGCGCGCAGTACGGGTACCTACTCGTGTGGGTGCTCGTGGTCTCCAACGCCATGGCCGTGCTGATCCAGTACCTGTCCGCCAAGCTCGGGCTCGTGACGGGCAAATCGCTGCCGGAGCTGCTCGGGATGCGTCTGCGTACCGGGGGCAGACGCGCCTTCTGGCTGCAGGCGGAGGTGATCGCGGCTGCGACCGACGTCGCCGAGGTGATCGGCGGCGCGATCGCGCTCAACCTCCTGTTTGGGATTCCGCTGTGGTGGGGCGGCCTCATTACCGGCGCCGTCTCGATGGCGCTGCTGGTCATTCACAGCCGCCGCGGGCAGCAGCCGTTCGAGTTCGTGATCATTGCCCTGCTGGCCGTGATCTCCGTGGGGTTCCTGGCGGGGTTGTTTGTCTCCGACGTCAATTGGGGCGAGGCCGCGGCGGGGCTGGTGCCACGGTTCCAGGGGTCCCAGACCGTGCTGCTCGCGGCATCGATGCTCGGCGCGACCGTCATGCCGCACGCCATTTACCTTCACTCCGCGCTGTCCCGCGACCGGCACCGTCCCCTGGGCGTTCCAGACGCGCCCGTGGAGCGCGATCACGCGCTCACGCGCCGCCTGCTGCGCGCGAACCGCTGGGACGTAGGCGTATCGCTCGTGATCGCGGGCACGGTCAACATCGCGATGCTACTGCTCGCCGCCGCGAGCCTGCGGGGGGTGGCGGGCACCGACACCATCGAGGGTGCCCACGCAGCTATTCAGACGGCCTTGGGTCCCGGCATCGCGGTGATCTTCGCGGTCGGGCTGCTGGCGTCTGGGCTCGCGGCTACGTCTGTGGGTGCCTACGCCGGGGCGGTGATCATGGACGGGCTGATCCAGAAGCGCATCCCGCTGCTGACACGCAGGGTCGTGACGCTGATCCCGGCACTCATTCTGCTGGCGGTGGGCACCAACCCCACGTGGGCGCTCGTGATGTCTCAGGTGGTGCTGAGCCTGGGGATCCCGTTCGCGCTCATCCCGCTGGTCAAACTCACCGGCAGTCGCGAGCTGATGGGGCGATTCGTCAACCCCCGCACTACCCAGGGAATCGCGTGGCTCGTCGTGGTGTTGATCGTCGCGCTCAACGTGGCGCTGGTCGTGATTACGTTCTCCGGCTAGGGCTTCGGGAACCTACGCGCGCACGACCCACACCGAGTCCGCGTCCTGTGCGCTGAGGTTGAGTAGGCGCCCTGACACCTCCACCTGCATCGCGCAGGTCGAGTCCGAGTGCATCACCACATCCACCTCGGAGTCCAGCACCAGGCCCTGCGCGGCGAAGATGCGCAGTCGCTCCGGGTCCGCGTCGGAGATGCGTGCGACCACCACGGTGTCGCCAATCACGACGCTCGACAGCGGCACCGCGTCCGGAAGGTGGGGTGCGCCGGCTGCGGACGGAATGGGGTCGCCGTGCGGGTCGCGAGTGGGGTGGCCAAGCCGCGCGTCAATCGCGTCGAGCAGCCGGTCGGACACCGCATGCTCGAGCACCTCCGCCTCCTCGTGAACCTCGTCCCATCCGTAGCCAAACTCGCGAACCAGGTAGGTCTCCATGAGGCGATGGCGACGCACCATGGAGACGGCATGCGCGCGTCCCAGGTCGGTGAGTTCGACGTTCGCGTACGGGGTGTGCTCCGCGAAGCCGTTCGCAACGAGCTTCTTGACGCCGTCCGACGCCGATGAGGTGCGCACGCCCAGGCGCTCAGCCAGCGCGGTGACGGTGACGCCGTCGGCGGACCACTCGCCAAGGGACCAGATCGCCTTGAGATAGTCCTGGGTCGCGGACGTGAGTTTGGTGACTGACACGCGAGCGCCTAGCCCCGCCCGGCGTCGTCGTCGAACGCCGCGGCGACCGCGGTCTCGTAGCGGTCGATCACGTCGTCCCATTTCGCGTTCGAGTCCTCGTCGATTTCGCGCCGAGATTCCTCCGCGAGGAACCAATCGATCGACTCCCGCACCCCGTCCTTGAAACGTCGGGTGGGGTTGAAGTCGGGTACGGCTGCGCGCAGCTTGGAGGTGTTGAACACCCCCGCGTTGGCCTTGTCCCCGAGCAGCGGTCCCTCGAAGGCGTCCGGGTCGTACCGTGCCAGCAGCGTGCTCGGGATGAACACCGACTGTGCGGCGATCTTCTCCGCGGAGACGCCGATGGCGGCGCCCACGTACTCGTGGATCTGGTTCCAGGTCAGCACGTCGTCGGACGTAATGGTGAAGTCCTCCCGGAGCGCCCGCTCGTTGCCTAGCAGGCCAACCAGACCCACCGCGAAGTCGCGGTGATCGGTGAGCGTCCACAGCGAGGTGCCGTCGCCGTGCACGATGAACTTCTCGCCGCGCTGGATACGGTCGATCACGGTCCACGGGGCGCTGTCACCCGTAATGGCGAGCGGGATGTTCGAGTAGCCGTAGGTGTGCGAGGGGCGGACAATCGTGAAGGGGAAGTCGGCCGAGGCGCCCGCCTCGCGCAGTACCTGCTCTGCGGCTGCCTTGTCCCGGCTGTACTGCCAGAACGGGTTCGCCAGCGGGGTCTGTTCCGTCGTGACGTAGTGCTGCGGCGGGGTCTGGTACGCGGAGGCCGACGAGATGAACACGTACTGGTCCGCGATTCCGGTAAACGTCTCGACGTCCTGCCGCACGTGCTCGGGGGAGAACGCGATCCACTGGACCACGGCGTCGTACCGGCCGTGAGCGGCCACGTCGGCATTCAGCGCCTCTCGGAGGGCGGCCACGTCGTGGATGTCTACATTGATAGTCCTGGCCCCGGCAGGAGTGGCGGCCACGGGGGACTGCCCCCGCGTGACCAGGGTGAGGTCCATGCCGCGCTCGATTGCCAGGGGGGAGCAGGCCGAGGAGATGAGTCCTGTGCCGCCGATGAAGAGTACGCGCAAGGTGATCCTCCGGGGTTACTTGCAGTGGACCTGTTCAGTGGTGGACAGGGTGTTGCCTGCTTCGGTGATGCTGTCCGCCAGGTCGGCAGTCTGCTGGTTGAGATCGTCGAGCGTGGCGGCGAAGTCGTCCACGTTGTCCGCGGTCGCGCTCGCGATAGCCATCTGCTGGAACACGTCCAGCATGGCTAGGTAGGACTCGAGCGCTGTGCCAACTTCCTCGTCCGGCGCGGCGTCGAGGGCCTCCTGGAACTCATCGCCCACGGTCGTCACCGTCACCTCCGCGTCGGCTCCCCAGCTATTAAGGGCGGCAAAGTCTCCGTCGCGGGCGGCTGTCAGCGTTTCGGGATCAGGCACCAGCGTCTCTAGTTGAGCGGCCAACTCCGAAAGCGAGCGGCTGGTGTCGCAGAACTGTTCGTACTCGGCGTCATCGCTCGCGCACCCCGTCAGGACCAGCGTCCCCACCGCCATCGCGATACCGGCGCGACCTGTGGCGCGCCACGCGCGTGAGCGAAAGGTGGACGCGGATGACCGTTGGTTACTCATGGGGCAACAGTAAGGTGCGGCGTTATCGCGGGCAACACGGCGTGCCTCGGGTCAGAGAATGGACCGCATCACTGCGACGGCCGCGAGAGCGATTGCGAGCATCGCGAGGCCGCGAGCCATACGAACGCGTGACTCGGCGTTGAAGTTGAGGGAGTCGGCGGGCATGCGGGTGGAGAAGAAGATGGTTCCCGCGGACTCCACCAGGGTAAATACCGCGAGCCAGAGGGACAGCGCGGGCATGAGCACCGCGGCCACACCGAGTACCACCGCCATGACAGCCAGCGCGAGGGAGACCTTGGCAAGGTTCGCCGCTACCAGGAAGTCGGGGTTGGGCTCGTCGGCGTAATCGTTCTCAGGAGTGCTCATGGGATTAAATCCTAGAGCGCAATCGACTAGAGCAGACCCACGGTGCCCATCACGATGCCGATCACTGAGAACGCGGCGGCGGTCTGTCGCCAGCTCTTCCCTCGCGGCTCGTCGGAGTCGTTGCTATTGCCCCGCCGCGCGAACACCAGACCGAGGACGCCCATAGCGATGGCGATGGCGCCGAGCGCACTTGTTGAAATCGAAATGAGGCCGAACGCCATCGCGATGATGCCGAACGTAGTCGCCGCATCGGCCGGCTGCCGTGCCTTCTTCAGTGCATCGGAAGAATTGTTGCCGCTTGGCGGGACGGGTGGTGGGGTGCTCATGATTCAACGCTAAGCGGGACGAGCAGCGTTCGCAACAGCGTGGGCCGCAAGGCCTCGTTGCGCCAAGCACGCAGACCGCCGCGACGGATGGCGCCAGTTGGTGGGGCGAGTGTCAGTAGACGTGGCGGCTGAGCATGCACACCCGCACCGTGCCGCCCTTGGTCTCCTGCTCCGCCAACTGCCTGAACCCCAGCCTCTCGTGAAAGGCGATGGATCCCGGATTGGGTGGGCGCACGTTGACCTCCGCGTTGATCTCCGTGGCTCCGCGCTCGCGGGCGCGCTCGAACACCGACTCGTAGAGTGCGCGCCCAATTCCCGTGCCCTTTGCCCCCGGACCCACGACGATGCGGTCGATGTAGAGGTGGCGCACGCCCCTGGCCTCGAACCACTGGTAGTTCTCCGACTCGTAGGGCTGTCCGCCGCCCAGGCTCAGCAGGAACGCGAGCACGTCGCCGTCGTGGTCCGTCGCGACGAGCGCGACGTCGCACATGGACAGGACCGCGGTGACTTCCGACTCCTCGAGCAGGTTGACCGCCGGCGCCGCCGCGTTATTGAGCGCGGTGACGGCCGGGACATCGGTCTCGCGCATCACGCGCAGGCGGAGGTATCGCATGTCAACATTGTGCCGGGTCTTTGTGACAAATGCGTGACTTTCTGGGGTCGGTCCCGAGTCGGCCCTCGGCGCGGGCTACTCGCACTTTCATGCAAACCACTGTATATTTATACGCATGACGATTTCAGTCGCAGTATCAGGCGCCTCCGGCTATGTCGGCGGCGAAGTCCTTAGGGTATTCAGCGCCCACCCCGACGTGGAGTTTGGTGCGCTGACGGCCCACTCGAGCGCGGGAGACGCGCTCGGCGTGCATCAGCCGCACCTGCGGCCGCTCGCCGACCGCATCATCGTGCCGACTACGGCGGAGAACCTCGCCGGTCACGACGTCGTGGTGCTGGCACTGCCGCACGGCGCATCGGGAGAGATCGCGGCTCAGCTGCCGCCCGAGACCCTCGTGATCGACTGTGGCGCCGACCACCGACTTGCCAGCGCCGATGCGTGGGCCGAGTACTACGGGGGAGTCCACTCGGGCACCTGGCCGTACGGGATGCCCGAGCTGATCACCGCCGGGGGCCACCAGCGCGACGTCCTGTTCGGTACCAAGCGCATCGCGGTTCCCGGATGCAACGTCACCGCGGTCACGCTCGCTATGCAGCCTGGCGTCGCGGCGGGCGTCATCGACCCCACCGACCTAGTTGCCGTGCTGGCTGTCGGCTACTCGGGAGCGGGCAAGAAGCTCGCGACCAACCTGCTCGCGTCGGAGGGCCTCGGCGCGGCCAGCCCCTACGCGGTGGGTGGCACGCACCGCCACATCCCCGAGATCCTTCAGAATCTCGAGGTGGCCGGCGCGGACGACGTGCGCATCAGCTTCACCCCGGTGCTCGTGCCGATGGCCCGCGGAATCCTCGCGACCGTCACCGCGCCCCTAGCCGCCGGAGCGGACGCCGACTCCGTGCGCGCCGCGTGGGAAAGCGCGTATGCGGACGAGCCCTTTGTGCACCTGCTCCCCGAGGGCCAGTGGCCCACCACCGCGGCGACGCTCGGCGCGAACACGGTCCTAGTCCAGGTCACCGTGGACAAGAAGGCCGGGCGCGTAGTCGTCGTGGCGGCCATCGACAACCTCGTCAAGGGCACGGCCGGAGCCGCGCTGCAGTCCATGAACCTGGCCCTGGGACTACCCGAAGCAACCGGGCTCACCACCATCGGGGTCGCGCCGTGATGGGCGCGCTGACCTGTCCCCGTGTTGACTGTGCAATTCTAGGAGCAGACCTATGAGCGTTACTTATGCAAAAGGCTTCGAGGCATCCGGCGTAGTCGCCGGCCTCAAGTCGACCGGAGCCAAGGACGTGGCGCTCGTCGTCAACAACGGGCCCAGCCACGTGGGCGCGGGGGTTTTCACCACCAACCGGGTGTTTGCCGCCCCGATCGCCTGGTCGCGCGAGGTCATCGCGGACGGCCGTATCGACGCCGTCATCCTTAACTCCGGGGGAGCGAACGCCGCGACGGGGCCCGAGGGCTTCGTCGACACGCACCGCACCGCGGAGCACACCGCCCAGGCGCTCCAGGCCGCTGGCCGTGAGCTGTCGGCCACCGACGTGGCCGTCTGCTCCACCGGCCTCATCGGCGTGCGTCTCAACATGGACAACCTGCTGGACGGAGTCGACCGCAGCGTCACCGACCTGTCCGCGGACGGCGGCGACGACGCCGCGCACGCGATCATGACCACCGACTCCGTGCCCAAGCTCGCGACCGCCGACGGCGACGGCTGGGTTGTGGGAGGCATGGCCAAGGGCGCCGGAATGCTCGCGCCCGGCATGGCGACCATGCTGTGCGTGATTACGACGGACGCGTTGGTGGATTCCGCGCCGGCACAATTCGCACTGAACCGCGCGGTCGCTACCACCCTGAATCGCGTCGACTCGGACGGCTGCATGTCGACCAACGACACGGTGCTGCTGATGGCCTCCGGCGCATCGGGAGTCACGCCCTCGCCCCAGGAGTTCGCCGCGGCCCTCACCGACGTGTGCGCTCAGCTGGCGCGCGGCCTCGTCGCCGACGCCGAGGGTGCCGGTCACGAGATCTCCGTGACGGTCACCAACGCCACGACTGAGCACGCGGCGGAGGAAGTTGCCCGCGCCATCGCGCGCTCCAACCTCTTCAAGACCGCGATCTTCGGCAACGACCCCAACTGGGGCCGGATCATTTCCGCCGCGGGCACTGTGCCCGAGGCTGTCGCGCCGTTCGATGCGGCCAACCTGGACGTCCACGTCAACGGCATTCACGTGTGCCGCGCATCTGGCGTCGGGGACGACCGCGACCTGGTGGACCTCACCGGCCGCGAGGTATTCGTGACACTCGACCTCCACGCCGGCGACGCCCAGGCCACCATCTGGACCAACGACCTCACCCACGACTACGTCCACGAGAACAGTGCATATTCATCATGAGCCATGACTTTGATCTCCCCGACCTGAGCGCCAACCAGAAGGTGGGCGTCCTCATCGACGCCATGCCCTGGATCGAGAGCTTCAAGGGCGCCACCGTCGTCATCAAGTACGGCGGCAACGCCATGATCGACGACGAGCTCAAGCGCGCGTTCGCCCAGGACGTCGTCCACCTGCGACTGCTGGGCCTGTACCCCGTGGTGGTGCACGGCGGCGGCCCGCAGATCTCGGAGATGCTGACCAAGCTCGGCATCGAGTCCGAGTTCCGTGGCGGCCTGCGCGTGACCACCCCGGAGGCCATGGACGTGGTGCGCATGGTGCTCACCGGCTCGGTCTCGCGCGAACTCGTGGGTCTCATCAACGACCACGGCCCGCTCGCGGTCGGACTCTCCGGCGAGGATGCCGGCCTGCTCCAGGCCAAGCGCCGCAAGGCGACAGTCGACGGCGAGTCTGTCGACGTCGGGCTAGTCGGCGACGTCGTCAAGGTCAACCCCGCCGCCGTCGAGGACATCATCCACGCCGGCCGCATCCCCGTGGTGTCCACGGTCGCGCCCGACGTCGATGACCCCACCACAGTGCTGAACGTGAACGCGGACACCGCTGCCGCCGCGATCGCGGTCGCGCTGCGCGCCAAGAAGCTCATCATGCTTACCGACGTGGAGGGCCTGTACGCCAACTGGCCCGACCGCACCTCGCTGGTGCGCCGCATTCACGCGACCGACGTGGAGAAGCTGCTGCCGACCCTGGCCTCGGGAATGGTCCCCAAGATGGAGGCCTGCCTGCGGGCGGTCCGCGGCGGCGTCTCGCACGCTCACATCATCGACGGGCGCGAGCCGCACTCGATTCTGACGGAGATCTTCACGACCTCCGGCATCGGCACCATGGTGCGTCCCGACGACGTCGAGCTGTGGGCATCATGACCGCGCAGCCTCCCTACGAGCACGGCGGCGCCGGCCTCGAAAAGGGTGCAGTCGAGCTACAGCGCTACAACCACGCGCTGATGGGCACGTACGGTCAGCCGATGCGCGTCATCGAGCGCGGCGAGGGCAGCTACGTCTGGGACGCCGACGGCAACAAGTACCTCGACCTGCTCGGCGGAATCGCCGTCAACACGCTCGGCCACGCGCACCCCGCGTGGGTCGCTGCGCTGACTAAGCAGGCGCAGACGCTCGCCCACACGTCCAACTTCTTCGCGACCCGGCCGCAGATCGAGCTGGCCGAGAAGTTGCTGGAAATCGCGCACGCCCCGGTGGGCTCTCGCGTGTTCTTCTCCAACTCGGGGGCCGAGGCCAACGAGGCCGCGTTCAAGATGGCGCGGCGCACGGGCAAGGGCACCATCATCGCCCTCGAGGGAAGCTTTCACGGCCGCACCATGGGCGCCCTGTCCATGACGCACAAGCCCGCGATTCGCGAGCCCTTCGCGCCGATGCCCGCGGGCGTCGTGTTCGTGCCGGCCGACGACGTCGAGGCGCTCCGCGCTGCCGCGACGGAGGCCGGCGACGACCTGGCCGCGATCATCATCGAGCCCATCCAGGGGGAGGCCGGCGTCCGTCCTCTGACGCTCGGGTTCCTGACGGCGGCCCGCATCTTCACGTCGCGCCACAACGCGCTGCTCATCATGGACGAGGTCCAGACGGGCGTCGCGCGCACCGGCGCCTGGTTCGCGCACCAGTTGCACGGCATCACCCCCGACGTCATGACGCTCGCCAAGGGACTGGGTGGGGGCTTCCCGCTGGGCGCCGTCATCGCGTTCGGCGAACGGGCCGGAAACCTGCTCGGCAAGGGCGACCACGGCACCACGTTCGGCGGCAACGCGCTCGGCGCCGCCGTCGCGCTGGCGACCCTGGGTGCCATTGAAGACGAAAACCTCATCGCGAACGTCAAGACCGTCAGCGAGCACCTGCGCACGTCGCTCGGTGCGGTGCCGGGCGTCACCGAGGTGCGCGGCGAGGGACTGCTGCTCGGCATCGGCCTCGCAGCGCCCGTGAGCGCGCAGATCGCGGCTGCCGCGGTCGAGGCCGGCTTCATCATCAACCCGCCGTCACCCGACACCATTCGACTCGCGCCAGCACTCAACCTCACCACCGCCGAGGCAGACACCTTCATCGAGTGGTTCAGTGAGTACGTCCGCGTGCACCCGATTGCGGTGACGGCCGCTCCCGACGAATCCCCAGCAGGGCAGGAGTGAGCGTGACTCAGCACTTCCTGAGGGACGACGACCTCAGCCCGGCACAGCAGCGCGAGGTTCTCCAACTAGCGCTCGACTTCCGCAACGACCGCTACGTCAAGCAGCCGTTCCTGGGGCCCAAGGCCGTGGCCGTCATCTTCGACAAGCCCTCCACCCGCACCCGGGTCTCCTTCTCCACGGGTATCGCGGAGCTCGGTGGTTACCCGTTGATCATGGACTCGCGGACGTCTCAGTTGGGCCGCGGCGAGTCGATCGCGGACACGGCGCGAGTACTGGACCGCCAGGTCAGCGCGATCGTGTGGCGGACCTTTGGTCAGGAACGCATCGAGGAGATGGCGGCACACTCGCAGGTTCCCGTGGTGAACGCGCTGACGGACCTCTTTCACCCGTGCCAGATTCTGGCCGACTTCGCGGCCCTCGCGGACGAGCGCGGCTCGGTCAGCGCGCTCCAGGGGCTCGACTTTGCCTACGTGGGCGACGGCGCGAACAACATGGCGAACTCGTACCTGCTTGGCGGCGTGACCGCCGGAATGCACGTGCGCATCGGCACCCCCGAGGGCTACCTGCCCAACCCTGAAGTAGTCGCCAAGGCGGAGCAGATCGCCGAGCAGACCGGCGGCTCGGTGCTAGTGACCCACAGCAACGAGGACGCCGTTCGCGGCGCCGACGTGGTCGCCACCGACACGTGGGTGTCCATGGGCGACGAGGCTCAGTCCGAGCAGCGCACGACGGTCTTCGAGGATTATCAGATCAACGCGGCGACGCTCGACCTCGCGGCTCCGGGTGCCCACGTGCTGCACTGCCTGCCCGCGTACCGGGGCAAGGAGATCACCGCCGACGTCATCGACGGCGACCAGAGCATCGTCTGGCTGGAGGCGGAGTACCGCCTGCACGCGCAGAAGGCGCTGCTGACGTGGCTGGTGGAGCAGTGAACCCGCTGACCAAGATTCCGGCCACCAAGGCCGCGCGTCAGGCGCTGATCAGGCGGCTCATCGAGACCGAGCCCATTCGCTCGCAGGGTGACCTGGCCGCACGTCTTGAGGCCGCGGAGATTTCCGTGACCCAGGCGACGCTGTCGCGCGACCTCGTCGACATCGGCGCAGTCAAGGTGCGGGCCGTCGCGGGCGGGCACGTCTACGCCGTCGGCGACGGGGCTGAGGCCTCCGAGAGTTCGGACCAGCGCCTGTCGCGGCTGTGCAGCGAGTTGCTCTTCAGCGCGGATGGATCTGCGAACCTCGCGGTGATTCGCACCCCGTCGGGCGCCGCGCAGTACCTGGCGAGCGCTATCGACGGGCACGACGACCTCGACATTGTCGGCACCGTCGCGGGCGACGACACCGTCATGGTGATCTCCCGCGACCCCCACGGCGGGCTCGCGCTCGCCCAGAGATTTCTTGACCGAGCATCGGGCACGATGCACTAAGAACCGCATCGGGCCCGCACCAACTGGCCGAACATGGCCTCCCCAGACAACACCGCACGACCACACCGAACGACTAACGCAGACAGAGGTAAAGAGAAATGACTGAACGGATTGTGCTCGCCTACTCGGGCGGCCTGGACACCTCGGTGGCCATTGGATGGATCGCCGATGCGACGGGCGCGGAAGTAATCGCCGTCGCCGTGGACGTGGGACAGGGCGGCGAGGACCTCGAGGTCATTCGCCAGCGCGCGCTGGACTGCGGCGCAGTGGAGGCGTACGTCGCCGACGCTCGCGACGAGTTCGCCGAGGACTACTGCATGCCGGCCCTGAAGGCCAACGCGCTGTACCACGACAAGTACCCCCTGGTCTCGGCGCTGTCACGCCCCGTGATCGTGTCTCACCTCGTCAAGGCCGCCCGCGAGTTCGGCGCCACCACCGTGTCTCACGGCTGCACCGGCAAGGGCAACGACCAGGTCCGCTTCGAGGTGGGCATCACGTCACTGGCTCCCGACCTCAAGTGCATCGCGCCGGTTCGCGACCTCGCGCTGACGCGTGACCGCGCCATCGAGTACGCGGAGAAGCACAACCTCCCCATCGTGACCACCAAGAAGAACCCGTTCTCGATCGACCAGAACGTGTGGGGCCGCGCCGTCGAGACCGGCTTCCTCGAGGACATCTGGAACGCGCCGACCAAGGACGTGTACGACTACACGGACGACCCGGCCTTCCCGCCGGTGCCGGACGAGGTCATCATCACGTTCCGGGAGGGCATCCCCGTGGCGATCGACGGCGTGACCGTCACCCCGCTGCAGGCCATCGAGCAGCTGAACCAGCGTGCCGGCGCCCAGGGCGTGGGCCGCATCGACATCGTCGAGGACCGCCTCGTGGGCATCAAGTCCCGCGAGGTCTACGAGGCGCCGGGCGCGATCGCGCTGATCGAGGCTCACCGCGAGCTCGAGAACGTGTGCCTCGAGCGCGACCAGGCCCGCTTCAAGCGGACCGTCAGCGACCGCTGGACCGACCTGGTCTACGAAGGCATGTGGACCTCGCCGCTGAAGGACTCGCTCGACGCGTTCATCAACGACACCCAGCAGTACGTGAACGGAGACATCCGCATGGACCTGCACGGTGGCAAGGCCGTCGTGACGGGCCGTCGCTCCGAGACCGGTCTGTACGACTTCAACCTCGCGACCTACGATGAGGGCGACGCGTTCGACCAGAGCGCAGCACGCGGCTTCATCGAGATCTACGGCCTTGCGGCCAAGCAGGCAGCCGCACGCCAGGCGCGGTTGAAGGGATAGTCATGTCAGAGCAGTCCGGCACGAACGAGGGCGCGCTGTGGGGGGCCCGTTTTGACGACGGCCCCGCAGCGGCGCTAGCCGCCTTGAGTAAGTCAACTCATTTCGACTGGCGATACGCGGACGAGGACCTCATCGGTTCCATCGCCCACGCGCACGCGCTCGAGAAGGCCGGGCTGCTCACCCCGCAGGAGTCCGTCGACATGGTCGCCGGGCTCGAGGCACTGCGCACGGATGTGCGCGAGGGCAATGCCTTCGTGAGCGCAAGCGACGAGGACGTGCACGGCGCGCTCGAGCGTCTGCTGATCGAGAAGATCGGCACCGAGCTCGGCGGCAAGCTGCGCGCTGGCCGCTCGCGAAACGACCAGATCGCCACGCTACCGCGCATGTACCTGCGTCGCCACGCGAGGCTCATCGGCTCGCAGGTGCTCGACGTCGTCGACGCGCTGCTCGAGCAGGCGGACCGTCACATCGACGATCCGATGCCGGGGCGTACACACTTCCAGCACGCCCAGCCGGTGACGCTGGGTCACCACCTGCTGGCGCACGCGTGGCCGCTGCTGCGCGACGTCGAGCGGCTGACCGACTGGGACGCGCGTGCCGCGTACTCGCCCTACGGTGCCGGCGCTCTCGCGGGCTCGACCCTGGGGCTCGACCCCGCTGCCGTCGCTACGGAACTGGGCTTCGAGGGCCCCATGGAGAACTCGATCGACGCGACCGCCTCGCGCGACGTGATCGCCGAGTTCTCGTGGGTGACCGCCATGATCGGCATCGACCTCTCGCGGATCTCCGAGGAAGTCATCGCGTGGGCGACGGTGGAATTTGGCTTCGCCAAGCTCGACGACGCGTACTCGACCGGCTCCTCGATCATGCCGCAGAAGAAGAACCCCGACATCGCGGAGCTCGCACGCGGGAAGGCGGGACGCCTGATCGGCGACCTGACCGGACTGCTGGCCACCCTCAAGGGTCTTCCGCTCGCGTATAACCGTGACATCCAAGAGGTCCACGAGCCGGTGTTCGACGCGGTCGACACCCTCGAGGTGCTGCTGCCCGCGTTCTCCGGCATGGTGCGCACCCTTCGCTTCCAGACCGAGCGCATGGCTGAGCTCGCACCCGCAGGGTTCTCCCTCGCCACCGACATCGCCGAGTGGCTAGTCAAGCAGGGCGTGCCCTTCCGCGAGGCCCACGAGGTCGCGGGCGCCTGCGTGCGCCTATGCGAGAAGCGCGACAAGGAACTCCACCAGATGACGCCGCAGGAACTTTCTGCGATCTCCCCGCACCTGAACGAGGGTGTGCTCGAGGTGCTGACCGTGGAGGGCTCGCTCGCCGCGCGCGACGGAGTGGGCGGCACCGCGCCCGTCCGCGTGATCGAGCAGGGCAAGTCTGCCCGCGCCCGCGTCAAGCACTTCCGGCCCTGGACCAGGCCCGCATCTGAGTAGAACCGCCGCGGCGGCTGCGTAAAGCCGCCCAGGCGTTTTCGTAATAGCGACACGGCGTTCGCCGAGCCGCCCGCCGGCCTGTGCGCCCCGTACTTCGGGATCGCACAGGTTGGCTGTCGCCGCGGGTCCCAAGCGTTCGGCGTCCGCAAAGTGAACCCCGCCGTGTCATCGCTGGCAGTATGGAGTGCATGCCGAACGCCCTGCTGACCGCGTGTCATGACCGACTGGACGACATGCTCTTCGACGTCGCCCGGATCATCGAGTTCGAGTCGCCGTCGGGAGACCTCGACGCGATCGCGCGCAGCGCCTCGCTGGTCGAGACAGTGCTCGGCGACCGCCTGCGTTCGGCAGGTATTGCCGCAACCGCCGACCGCATCGTGATCGACGGCGTCACCCATTTGCGCTGGCGCATTGGCGCCGGCCCCCGGCGCGTCCTTCTGCTTGGCCACCACGACACCGTGTGGCCGCACGGGACCCTCGACGCGATTCCGTTTGACGTGACGGGAGGCATCCTGCGTGGCCCCGGCTGCTACGACATGGCGATCGGGCTGGTGCAGGCGGCTCACGCGACCGCCTTGCTCGCGGAGCTACACGGAGCCGATGCCGTAGACGGCGTCACCATCCTGGTCACCGGCGACGAGGAGGTCGGCTCGCAGACCTCGCGCGCGCTGCTGGAGGACGAGGCCCGCGGCTGCGACGCGGTTTTTGTCCTCGAGGCGTCCGGCCCGGGCGGCTCCCTCAAGACCGAGCGCAAGGGCACGTCGATGTACACGGTGCACGCCAACGGCCGCGCCTCGCACGCGGGCCTGGACCCGGAGTCCGGCATCAACGCGGGACTCGAGCTCGCCCATCAGATTCCGGCGATCGCCGGCCTCTCCGCGCCCGAAGCTGGCACGACGGTGACCCCCACCAGCGGGCGCATCGGCACCACCACCAATACCGTTCCCGCCATGGCTAGCGTCGACGTGGACGTCCGCGGGCGCACGGCCGCTGAACTCGAGCGCGTCGACTCACAGATCCGTGAGCTTTCTCCCGCGCTCGACGGCGCCACGATCACCGTGACCGGAGGCGTCAATAGGCCGCCTCTCGAACTGGCCAGTGCCGCGGGCCTGTTCGCTCGCGCCGTCAGGCTCGCGCCCGACGCGGGGATCGCCGGGCTCCGCGACGTCGCGGTGGGAGGCGCCTCCGACGGCAACTTCACCGCGGGCATCGGCGTGCCGACCCTCGACGGACTGGGCGGCGTTGGCGGTGGAGCGCACGCGGACTCCGAGCACGTTGAGGTGGCGCAAGTGCCGCACCGCACGGCGCTAGTGGCGCTGCTCATCCAGGACGTGCTGCGCGGCGATCGCTCGTGACTGGTGCACTCACCGGGGTCACCGCAGAGGAGGCCTGGGCCGATTACCGGACCGCGGCCGCTGCGGCGGGTGTCTCGGTGCGCACCGTCAGCGTCGACGACGCGTGGGCGGCGGTGGCGCTCCTTGAGGAGATTTGGAAGGCCAGGCCCGTGGAGGCGGCGCTGCTGATTTCGCTGGCTCACACCGGCGGGTACGCCGTGGTCGCGGTAGATGCGGAAGTGGTCGCGGGGGACAGCAACGAAGAAGTGGCGTCCGGGGAGGACGGGGAGAAGGCGAACCGGGACAGTGCGGGCCGTGACGCTGTGCTCGGGGCAGCCGCGGGGTACTTCGCACAGCCGGTCGGAACCGCGCTGCACTCCCACGTCGCCGGAGTGCGACCCGGCATCGAGCGCCCGGGCGTCGGCCGCGCGATGAAGCTCCACCAGCGCGCGTGGTGCCTCGACCTCGGCGTGACCGAGGTGACCTGGACGTTCGACCCGTTGGTAGCCCGCAACGCACACATCAACCTCACCCGCCTGGGCGCGGACTTCGACGAGTATCTGGTCGACTTCTACGGAGTGATGACCGACGGCATTAATGCCGGTCAGGGGAGTGACCGCGCGGTTCTCAGGTGGCACCTCACCCGCCCGTATCTCCCCATACCTCGTGGCGGTCAGGTCGCCGACCAGCATGGCGGCCCTCCGGGCGACCAGTGCGGAAGCACTCAGAACTCAGCCTCAGCCGAGGGCACCCCCGGCGCCGACCTGCGACGCGCGGGAACCGGGGACGTCCGCCACGACGAGCCCGTGGCCGCTCCCGCCCTCGTCGTCGCGCCCGATGGTGCTCCTCGACGCAACCCCGTTCCAGCCTCGGGCGACGTCACGCTTGCCATCCCCCGGGACATCGAGGGCCTGCGCGCGACTGACCCCGCCCAGGCATCGGCGTGGCGGACGGCGCTACGCGAGACGATGACGCCGCTGCTCGCTGACGGCTGGCGTGTCACAGGATTTGAACCCGCAACCGGCTACCTCGTCGAAAGGCCAACGCCATGACCCTGAAGATCATCTCCGTCACGTATCACTCGCTCGAGATCCCGCTGGTGACGCCCTTCACCACATCGTTCTCGACCCAGACGGCTCGCAAGATGCTCGTGGTCGAGGTGAACGCTGAGGTCGACGGCACGCAGGTCACCGGCTGGGGCGAGTGCGGCGCGCTAGCGGAGCCGGTGTACTCCGAGGAGTACAACGCCGGCGTGCTGGACGTTAGCGAGACGTTCCTGCTGCCCCTTCTCGGTGCGGCGCAGCGCGACGGCGGCATCACCGCGGAGACAGTCGGCAAGCACCTCGAGCCGATCGTCGGGCACCGCATGGCGAAGTCCGCGCTCGAGATGGCGATCCTCGACGCGCAGTTGCGCGCCGCCGGCATATCCTTCGCCGAATACCTCGGCGTGACGCGGGACCGCGTGCCGTCGGGAGTGTCGGTGGGCATTCAGGACTCGGTGCCGCGCCTTCTCGATGTGGTCGACGGCTACCTCGACGAGGGCTACCAGCGGATCAAGCTCAAAATCAAGCCGGGCTGGGACGTGGACCCGGTCCGCGCGGTGCGCGAGGCCCACCCTGACGTGGCGCTGCAGGTGGATGCGAACGCCGCATACACCCTCGTCGACGCCGCGCACCTGACCAAGCTCGACGCGTACGACCTGTTGCTGATAGAGCAGCCGCTCGCTGAGGATGACCTGCGTCAGCACGCCGAACTGGCCCGCGTCATGCGCACCCCCATGTGTCTGGACGAGTCCGTGGTGAGCGCGGCATCGGCGGCCGACGCCATCTCGATGGGCGCCGCGGCGATCATCAATATCAAGCCCTCCCGGGTGGGTGGCTACCTGGAGGCGCGGCGTATCCACGATGTCGCCAGCGCCCACGGCACCGCGGTGTGGTGTGGCGGAATGCTGGAGACGGGAATCGGCCGGGGCGCGAACGCCGCGCTGGCTGGCATGCCCGGCTTCACGCTGCCGGGCGACATCTCCGCCTCGAGTAGGTTCTACGCCCAGGACATCACCACGCCGTTCGTGCTCGAGGATGGTTTCATCCGGATCCCGACGGCTCCTGGACTGTGCGAGCTGCCGAATGAGGACACCCTGGCAGGCTTCACGAAGGCCACCCGCACGGTGAAGGTCGGCTAGCACCGCCCCATCCGGCCTTCCCTCTTCCTTGAACCTCGTGCGTTCACGTGGTGGTTGGTGAAGCGAGTTGAGTCACTCTTACGTTCACGTTGCGGTTGCAAGCCGGGTGCGTCGGGGCTGGCCGCCTGCCGCTGTGAACAGGTGGTGCACGTGGGAGACGGAAGGAAGCGGATCGCCACCGTATCCTGGGCGTATGGCCAACCCGAGCATCGCGGACCTCGCCGCGGAGGTCCGTAGCCGCGATCCTCACCTCGACGAGACGCGTCTAGTCCTGATTGACGGTCCCGCGGGCTCCGGCAAGACGACCCTCGCGGGCCGGCTGGGCAGCGTTCTGGGTGCGCAGGTGGTCCACGGCGACGACATCTACGAGGGCTGGGATGGACTCGACTCGATGTGGCCGGTGCTCGGTACCCAGATCCTGGAGCCGATGGCTCGTGGCGAGGCGGCATCGTTCGCTGCTTGGGACTGGCACGCGTCGCGCCGGGGAGACACCATCGAGGTCCCGGGTGCGCCGTTCCTCATCATCGAGGGGGTCGGCGTCGCACAGCGGGCCGCCCGGCCGTTTGCCTCGCTCGTCATCTATGTCGAGGCGCCGTGGTCCGAGAGGCTAAGCCGCGGAATCGAGCGAGACGGCGAGGGTATGCGAGCCGACTGGGAACGCTGGCAGGTTCTAGAACTGATCCACCATGACGCACAGCAGACGCGCGTAGGCGCCCACCTCGAGATTGACGGCGCTGCGCCCATACCGGAGGCGTGATTGCGCGCGTCGCGCCGCCCGACCGGCTTGGAACTGTCCCGGCCTTGAGGCGAGGGTGCTTTCCCCTGGCACAATGAAGGCATCATGACGAATATCCTCGACGAGCTCGCCTGGCGCGGGCTAATCTCCCAGACCACCGACGACTCAGCCCTACGCAAGGCTCTGGACGAAGGGGCCGTCACGCTGTACTGCGGGTTCGACCCCACCGCACCCAGTCTGCACGTGGGCAACCTGATGCAGGTGCTCACCGTCCGCAGGTTCCAGGATGCGGGCCATAAGCCCCTGCTTCTAGTGGGCGGGGCTACCGGTCTGATCGGCGACCCGCGCATGTCAGGAGAGCGCACCCTCAACCCCGTAGAGGTCGTTCACGAATGGGTGGAGCGCATCCGCGGGCAGATAGAGCCGCTCATGAGCTTCGAGGGCGACAACGCCGCTCGTATGGTCAACAACTACGACTGGACCAAGGAGATGGACGCGATCGCGTTCCTCCGCGACGTGGGCAAGCACTTCCGCATGGGCACGATGCTCGCGAAGGAGACCGTGTCGCGCCGGCTCAATTCCGACGACGGAATCTCGTACACGGAGTTCAGCTACCAAGTCCTGCAGGCAATGGACTACCTCGAGCTCTTCAAGCGGTACGGCTGCACGTTACAGACCGGTGGCTCGGATCAGTGGGGCAATCTGCTGGGCGGGACCGAGTTGATCCGTAAGTCGGAGAGCGCGCACGCGCACGCCTTGGCAACGCCACTGGTGACCAAGGCGGACGGGACCAAGTTCGGAAAGACCGAGGGCGGGGCGATCTGGCTAGATGCGGCGATGACGTCCCCCTACTCGATGTACCAGTTCTGGCTGGGCAGCGCCGATGGCGACGTCGTGCAGTACCTCAAGTACTTCACGTTCCGGACGCAGGACGAGATCGCGGCGCTCGAGGTCAAGGTTGCGGAGGAGCCTTTCAGGCGAGAGGCCCAGAAGACGCTCGCGTACGACGTGACCGCGCTGGTTCACGGGACGGACGCAGCTGACGCGGCGGTCGAGGCATCGCAGGCCATCTTTGGCAGGGGAGAGCTGATAGGGCTCGACCAGCAGACCCTGGATGGCTGCGCAGCGGAAATCGGCGGAGTCGACGTTGAGGAGGGCGTGATGGTGGTCGACGCTCTGGTCCTAGCCGGCGTCGTGGAGTCCAAATCTGCGGCCCGCCGAGCCATCGCCGAGGGTGGCGCCTACGTCAACAACATCAAGGTCACGGACGCCGATGCGGTGGTCGCGAAGGCGGACGCGCTGGCGGGTGGCTGGTTTGTGGTCAGGCGTGGCAAAAAAACTTTGGGAATGATTCGGGTCGTATGACCCTCGGTTACCCGATGTTCATGCACCGAAGTCGGTATTACCAGGGGATTCACCCGCGACACGCCCGAATGTTTCGAGATTTGACGAGACCGTAACTTCCCCGTAATGTCTTCCTTGTTGCCAAAGACGGGACGCTTTACCGCAGGACTGAAGAAGGCCGCGGGAAGTCCAAGAGACAACACTCAACCAGGCAAAACGGTGGTCGCTAGCGCGCCCGCTGTGATGTAAGGTTGGGGGCCCTCCAAGTTGGAAACATACCGAATCGGTAAGTTGACAGCGAGGAATAAAGGGTGTAAGATAGAAGGGTTGCCCCAAAACAGACTCGGAAGAGTGTGTGGAGGTGCGCGTCCGAAACTTGAGAACTCAACAGTGTGCCACATAAGTCGATGCCAAATTGTTTGGTGTTGCATTGATTAGGACCTTCGGTTCTGGTGGGTGTGATGCTGAATACCTTTGGTAAAGAAATGAATGTCAGTGACATTTGTAATTTGCTAGAGATTAAACGGTTCTTCGGAACCACTTCGTTTGTCTGTGAACCGCTTCGGCGGGTTGCTATTAAACATTAACGGAGAGTTTGATCCTGGCTCAGGACGAACGCTGGCGGCGTGCTTAACACATGCAAGTCGAACGGTGACAGAGGAGCTTGCTCCTCTTGATCAGTGGCGAACGGGTGAGTAACACGTGAGTAACCTGCCCCAGACTCTGGGATAAGCCTTGGAAACGAGGTCTAATACCGGATACGAGACGAGACCGCATGGTCATTGTCTGGAAAGTTTTTCGGTCTGGGATGGACTCGCGGCCTATCAGCTTGTTGGTGAGGTAATGGCTCACCAAGGCGACGACGGGTAGCCGGCCTGAGAGGGCGACCGGCCACACTGGAACTGAGACACGGTCCAGACTCCTACGGGAGGCAGCAGTGGGGAATATTGCACAATGGGCGAAAGCCTGATGCAGCGACGCCGCGTGGGGGATGAAGGCCTTCGGGTTGTAAACCCCTTTCAGTAGGGAAGAAGCGAAAGTGACGGTACCTACAGAAGAAGCGCCGGCTAACTACGTGCCAGCAGCCGCGGTAATACGTAGGGCGCAAGCGTTGTCCGGAATTATTGGGCGTAAAGAGCTCGTAGGCGGTTTGTCGCGTCTGCTGTGAAAGTCCGAGGCTCAACCTCGGATCTGCAGTGGGTACGGGCAGACTAGAGTATGGTAGGGGAGACTGGAATTCCTGGTGTAGCGGTGGAATGCGCAGATATCAGGAGGAACACCAATGGCGAAGGCAGGTCTCTGGGCCATAACTGACGCTGAGGAGCGAAAGCATGGGGAGCGAACAGGATTAGATACCCTGGTAGTCCATGCCGTAAACGGTGGGCACTAGATGTGGGGCTCTTTCCATGAGTTCCGCGTCGCAGCTAACGCATTAAGTGCCCCGCCTGGGGAGTACGGCCGCAAGGCTAAAACTCAAAGGAATTGACGGGGGCCCGCACAAGCGGCGGAGCATGCGGATTAATTCGATGCAACGCGAAGAACCTTACCAAGGCTTGACATATACGGTTTATCCCTAGAGATAGGGAGTCCTTCGGGGCTGTATACAGGTGGTGCATGGTTGTCGTCAGCTCGTGTCGTGAGATGTTGGGTTAAGTCCCGCAACGAGCGCAACCCTCGTTCTATGTTGCCAGCACGTTATGGTGGGGACTCATAGGAGACTGCCGGGGTCAACTCGGAGGAAGGTGGGGATGACGTCAAATCATCATGCCCCTTATGTCTTGGGCTTCACGCATGCTACAATGGCCGGTACAAAGGGCTGCGATACCGTAAGGTGGAGCGAATCCCAAAAAGCCGGTCTCAGTTCGGATTGAGGTCTGCAACTCGACCTCATGAAGTTGGAGTCGCTAGTAATCGCAGATCAGCAACGCTGCGGTGAATACGTTCCCGGGCCTTGTACACACCGCCCGTCAAGTCACGAAAGTCGGTAACACCCGAAGCCAACGGCCTAACCCGCAAGGGAGGGAGTTGTCTAAGGTGGGATTGGCGATTGGGACTAAGTCGTAACAAGGTAGCCGTACCGGAAGGTGCGGCTGGATCACCTCCTTTCTAAGGAGCACTTGGCACCCTCGGGTGTCCAGGAACTCGTTTCGTTCTCAATGTAGAGCGGCGAGTGCTCATGGATGGAACATCGACTATGGCAGCTGCTCGAGAGAGTTTCGCTTAGTACACCTTCGGGTTGGAACGGTTGAGGCTCTGGGTAGTGACTGCATGGCACACTGTTGGGTCCTGAGGGATCGGGCGAAAGCTACGAAACTCAGGCCAGTCGAAAGACAGGCTGGACGGACTATCGGATTCGGATGAACCACCTCGAAGCTGCATTATTGCTGCGTGAGGTAGGCGTCGAATGAAGGTAGGACCGCCCGTACCTTGAGAACTGCACAGTGGACGCGAGCATCTTTAAATTTGAATGCAAATTCGAATGTAAGTTAAGTTTTTAAGAGCACATGGTGAATGCCTTGGCTGTAGGAGCCGAAGAAGGACGTTGTAGCCTGCGAAAAGCCTCGGGGAGCTGGCAAACAAGCTTTGATCCGAGGATGTCCGAATGGGGAAACCCCGCTGGAGTCATGTCCAGTGACTCTCGCCTGAACACATAGGGCGAGTAGAGGGAACGTCGGGAAGTGAAACATCTCAGTACCGACAGGAAGAGATATTCCGTGAGTAGTGGCGAGCGAAAGCGGAAAAGGCCAAACCGTTAGCGTGTGATAGCCGGCAGGCGTTGCGTTAGCGGTGTTGTGGGACCTTTCGGGTGGATCTGCCGATCTACCAAGGAGTCAAAAATCTGCGTGATAGTCGAAGGGCATTGAAAGGCCCGGCATAGAGGGTGTAACCCCCGTAGACGAAATTTCGTAGACTCCTGAGAGTCATCCCAAGTAGCACGGGGCCCGAGAAATCCCGTGTGAATCCGCGAAGACCACTTCGTAAGCCTAAATACTACCTACAGACCGATAGTGAATCAGTACCGTGAGGGAAAGGTGAAAAGTACCCCGAGAGGGGAGTGAAATAGTACCTGAAACCGTGTGCTTACAATCCGTTGGAGCCTCCCTAGCAGGGGTGACAGCGTGCCTTTTGAAGAATGAGCCTGCGAGTTAGTGGTATGTGGCAAGGTTAACCCGTGTGGGGAAGCCGTAGCGAAAGCGAGTCCGAATAGGGCGCCAGAGTCGCATGCTCTAGACCCGAAGCGAAGTGATCTATCCATGGCCAGGTTGAAGCGCGGGTAAGACCGCGTGGAGGACCGAACCCACTTCAGTTGAAAATGGAGGGGATGAGCTGTGGATAGGGGTGAAAGGCCAATCAAACTTCGTTATAGCTGGTTCTCCCCGAAATGCATTTAGGTGCAGCGTTGCGTGTTTCTTACCGGAGGTAGAGCTACTGGATGGCTAATGGGCCTCACCAGGTTACTGACGTCAGCCAAACTCCGAATGCCGGTAAGTGAGAGCGCAGCAGTGAGACTGTGGGGGATAAGCTTCATAGTCGAGAGGGAAACAGCCCAGAGCACCAACTAAGGTCCCAAAGCGTGTACTAAGTGGGAAAGGATGTGGAGTTGCCCAGACAACCAGGAGGTTGGCTTAGAAGCAGCCACCCTTGAAAGAGTGCGTAATAGCTCACTGGTCAAGTGATTCCGCGCCGACAATGTAGCGGGGCTCAAGTACACCACCGAAGTTGTGTCATTTATACATCAGCATGGCCCTTAGGGGTCCAAGCGTATGGATGGGTAGGGGAGCGTCGTGTAGCGAGTGAAGTCGCGGGGTGACCCAGCGGTGGACGCTACACGAGTGAGAATGCAGGCATGAGTAGCGAAAGACGGGTGAGAAACCCGTCCGCCGAATGATCAAGGGTTCCAGGGCCAGGTTAATCCGCCCTGGGTAAGTCGGGACCTAAGGCGAGGCCGACAGGCGTAGTCGATGGACAACGGGTTGATATTCCCGTACCGGCGAAGAACCGCCCATGCAGAATCAGATAATGCTAAGCGCCTGAAGCAGCTGAACCCTTCGGGGGAATGTCTGTGGAACGCGTAACCCGAGTCTGTAGTAAGCAAGCGTATTAACAGAGGTGACGCAGGAAGGTAGCCGAGCGTGGCGATGGTAGACCACGTTTAAGGGTGTAGGGCGAGTCGTAGGCAAATCCGCGACTCACATAGCCTGAGACCTGATGATGACAGCAATAGCTGGAAATCGGTGATCCTATGCTGCCAAGAAAAACCTCGGCGCGAGGTTCTAGCCGCCCGTACCCCAAACCGACTCAGGTGATCAGGTAGAGAATACTAAGGCGATCGAGATAATCGTGGTTAAGGAACTCGGCAAAATGCCCCCGTAACTTCGGGAGAAGGGGGGCCTGAGGCGTGAAGGAACTTGCTTCCTGAGCGTTCGAAGGCCGCAGAGACCAGAGAGAAGCGACTGTTTACTAAAAACACAGGTCCGTGCGAAGTCGCAAGACGATGTATACGGACTGACGCCTGCCCGGTGCTGGAAGGTTAAGAGGAAGGGTTAGCCGCAAGGCGAAGCTCAGAATTTAAGCCCCAGTAAACGGCGGTGGTAACTATAACCATCCTAAGGTAGCGAAATTCCTTGTCGGGTAAGTTCCGACCTGCACGAATGGCGTAACGACTTCTCTGCTGTCTCAACCGCGAACTCGGCGAAATTGCATTACGAGTAAAGATGCTCGTTACGCGCAGCAGGACGGAAAGACCCCGGGACCTTTACTATAGCTTGGTATTGGTATTTGGTGTGGTTTGTGTAGGATAGGTGGGAGACTTTGAAGCTGATACGCCAGTATTAGTGGAGTCATTGTTGAAATACCACTCTGATCATTCTAGATATCTAACCTCGGTCCGTAATCCGGATCAGGGACAGTGCCTGGTGGGTAGTTTAACTGGGGCGGTTGCCTCCCAAAAAGTAACGGAGGCGCTCAAAGGTTCCCTCAGCCTGGTTGGCAATCAGGTGGCGAGTGCAAGTGTACAAGGGAGCTTGACTGTGAGACTGACAGGTCGAGCAGGGACGAAAGTCGGAACTAGTGACCCGCTGGTGGCATGTGGAAGCGCCAGCGCTCAACGGATAAAAGGTACCCCGGGGATAACAGGCTGATCCTGCCCAAGAGTCCATATCGACGGCATGGTTTGGCACCTCGATGTCGGCTCGTCGCATCCTGGGGCTGGAGTTGGTCCCAAGGGTTGGGCTGTTCGCCCATTAAAGCGGTACGCGAGCTGGGTTTAGAACGTCGTGAGACAGTTCGGTCCCTATCCGCTGCGCGCGCAGGAAATTTGAGAGAATCTGTCCCTAGTACGAGAGGACCGGGATGGACAAACCTCTGGTGTGCCAGTTGTTCCGCCAGGAGCACGGCTGGTTGGCTACGTTTGGAACGGATAACCGCTGAAAGCATCTAAGCGGGAAGCCGGTCTCAAGATGAGATTTCCATGGACTTCGGTCCTGAAGGCCCCCAGCAGACCACTGGGTTGATAGGCCGGATGTGGAAGAGGGGACTAAAGACCCTTGAAGCTGACCGGTACTAATAGGCCAATAACTTAACTTCATTTAATTATGCTACGCGTCCACTGTGCGGTTCCCGAGATACGGTCGGGAAACCGAAAATCTAGGAAACTAGATTGATATCTCCATAGAGTTTCCGCAACCATAGCGGGAGGGAAACGCCCGGCTCCATTCCGAACCCGGAAGCTAAGCCTCCCTGCGCCGATGGTACTGCACTGGTGACGGTGTGGGAGAGTAGGTCGTTGCGGGACATCCTTTACACGAAAGGCCGCCCAACGCTGGGCGGCCTTTCGTCATTCCCCCACCAAAAAGAAGGGGAAGCGAGGCTGTCCATGAGGCACGGCTACGCTAAAAGACAGTGTCGCCACAGGCCTCATATTAAGAAAACTTCACGGACGGAGCATCATGGCACCCGAGGAAACTCGACCCCCAGCCAACGGAAACCCCCACAAGGACTCCGACAAGCCTGCGGCTACGCCACGCTCCGATACCGCCTCGTCGGACCGCACCCCCAAAACCACCAGCTACACCCGACCCACCCGCACCACCGCGGCAGGGTCCAGTAGCAACCAGAACAACACTGGTGGTGAAACCCGCGGCAGTAGTAACGACAGCTCAACAACGCGTCCACTGAACAGTTCTCCCACCACGGGAAGCTCTGCCCCCCGCACCTCTGGCGGTGGGGGCTACAAAGGCCACCCCAATAACAGACGTGACATGTCACGCAACACCGACGCCAACGATCGAGGAAACACCTCTCGTGGCGGATCCGGTGGTTATCAGGGCAAGCCCGAGAACTCTCGCGGCGGCGCCGGCAACACCGGCGGCAGCGGCTACCAAGGCCGCCCCTCGAACGAGCGCGGTAATGACTCTCGCAACGACTCTCGTGGCACACAAGGCGGCTACCAAGGCCGACCCGAAAACTCTCGCGGCAACTCCGGCAGCGCGGGTGGATACCAGGGCAACCCCGCGAACGCTCGCGGCGGCTCCGGCAGCACCGGTGGTTACCAAGGCAATCCGGCGAACGCCCATGGTGGTTCAGCTGATCGCCCGGCAAAGTCGGGTTACCAGGGCAACCCCGCTAACGCCCGTGGTGGTTCGGGTGGTCCGGCAAAGTCGGGCTATCAGGGCAACCCCGCCAACGCCCGTGGCGCTACGCCTCGCAGCGGCTATTTGGGTAAGGGTGGAGCTTCCAACGTGGAGGAGGACCGCCCGCCCCGCAATGAAGGCCTAGTTCGTAAGGCCCCCATTGTTGCGCCGGAGATTCCTGACGAGGTCACGTTTGACCTGTTGGACAAGCCCGCCCGCGCACGCCTGCGCACCTTGTCTAAAGACAACGCCGAAGACGTCGCCCGCCACCTCATCATGGCCGGCCGACTGATCGATATTGACCCCGAACGCGCCTACCAACACGCCCAAGTAGCCGTCGCCCGCGGAGGACGCGTCGACATCGTGCGCGAAGCCGCAGCACTGACCGCCTACGCCTCCGGCCACTACGCCGACGCTTTGCGCGAGTTCCGCACCGTTCGGCGCCTGAACGGCTCCTCCGAACACCTCCCCCTCATGGCCGACTGCGAACGCGGTTTGGGGCGCCCCGAACGCGCCATCGCTTTGGCACAAGAGCCAGAAGCAAAAACACTCGACCCCGACACCACCATCGAGCTGCAGATCGTGATCGCCGGCGCCCGCACCGACATGGGAAACCTCGAAGCAGCCCTCCTGACCCTGAACCGCCTCACCACCAAAAACCCCGAGTCCCAAAACCGCATCAACGAAGCCAAAATCACCATCCTGCACAAACTCGGACGCGACAAAGAAGCCAACACCCTCCAAAACACCACCACCCCCACCACCAACAACGACGACCCCACCTGGGCCGACGAAATCTACCTCTACGACACCGAAGAACTCCCCGAACCCGAAGTAATCCCCGAACCACAAGAACTCAACGACGAGACCACCGGGGACACCGACGACCTCGTAGACTCCACGGGTGCGGTCGCGGACGCAGACGAAGCGACGACCACTGAAGCTGTGCAAGGCAAAGAAGACGGAGAACAGGATGTCTGAGGCAACGCTGATCGGCTCGACGAAGCCGCTGCAGGAGTACTACGACGTCGCGCTGGTCGACCTCGACGGAGTCGCGTACAAGGGCCCTGACGCGATTCCCTCCGCGCCCCCAGCGCTCGCCGCGGCGCGCGCGGCGGGTATGGAACTGGTGTTCGTGACCAACAACGCGAGCCGTGAGCCCGAGGACGTTTCCGGTCAGCTCACCAGCCTCGGGATCCCGACCAGCGTCGAAGAGGTCATGACCGCCGCACAGGCCGGCGCCCTGATGCTCACCGAGCACATCGCGAACGGTTCGCGCGTGCTCGTGATCGGCGGGCAGGGCCTGCGCACGGCCGTGACCGCGGCGGGTTACACCGTGGTGAGCAGCGCCGACGACGCGCCGGTGGCCGTGATCCAGGGCTACTCGCCGGACATCGGCTGGCGTGAATTTGCGGAGGCGACGTACGCCATCCACGGCGGCGCGCGTTTCTTCGCCACCAACCTCGACATGTCGCTTCCGACCAATCGCGGTATGGCCCCCGGCAACGGCGCCCTAGTAGCGGTGGTCGCCAGGGCCACGGGAGTGACCCCGCTCGCCGCAGGCAAGCCGGAGCCCGCGATGTTCCACATGGCTGCGGAACGTCTGAATGCCAAGCGTCCGCTCGCCATCGGCGACCGTCTCGACACTGACCTGAAGGGTGCGCGCGCGGCGAACATGCCCGGACTCATGGTGCTGACGGGCGTCAACGACGCACGCGACGCGCTACTTGCGCCTGCGGATCAGCGACCCAGCTTCATCGGCGCGGATCTTTCCGTGCTTTCCGAGATCCACCCGGAGCCCAGCGTGAGCGGACATTGGGCGCACGTCGGCGAGGCCCGCGCACGCGTGACCGGCGGCCACCTCCTCGTGGACGGCGGCTCCGCCATCGACCGGGTGCGTGCCGCGTGTGTCGCGGCATGGGCGGCGGCCGATGCGGGGGAGAAGATAGTGGTTGAGACCTTGCCCCACCTGGGAGTAGCCTTCTGAACATGGCTGACATCAACGATTCCCGCGAGACGCTGGGCCAGGTCGAATATCCGACCGAGGTTCGAGAGGCACTCAAAGCGGTGACTGAACTTCCCGACGACCTTGACGAGCAGGCAGAGTTCTTCGACAAGGTGCAGGACGCGCTCGCTTCGCGGCTGCGCGAGGATTCCTAACCGCTCGATGCGCCTCGACCTTGCGGTCGTCGACCGCGGGCTGGCTCGTTCGCGAACTCACGCGCAGACGCTCATCGCCTCTGGCGTGATTTTGCTGGATGGCTCGGTAGTGTCCAAGGCGTCCCTGAACGTCGCTGACGACGCGGCGATCGAGCTGACCGGTCCCAGCGATCACTACGTATCCCGCGCGGCCCACAAGTTGATCGGCGCGCTAGATGCTTGCGCACCGCTCGGACTCTCCGTGGCGGGTCGAGTCGCTCTTGACGCGGGGGCCTCCACCGGAGGCTTCACTCAGGTGCTGCTGGAGCGCGACGTCGCCCACGTCACCGCGGTGGACGTGGGGCACGGCCAAATCGCCAAGCAGCTCCGTGCCGACGACCGGGTGTCCGTTGTCGAGGACGTCAACGTCCGCGACCTCGAGAAGGGCAGCCTGCGCGAGGACACCGACCTGGTAGTCGCCGACCTTTCTTTCATCTCCCTCACCATGGTCATCCCCGCGATCGTGGGGACAGTTGCCCGCCAGTCGGACTTCGTCCTCATGGTCAAGCCTCAGTTCGAGGTGGGACGCGGGCGCCTGGGCAAGCATGGCGTAGTGACTGACCTGAGCGACCGCGCGGCGGCCGTCGAGCAAGTCATGACGGCAATGCGCGCCGCTGGGCTCGCGATCCACCACATCTCCCGCAGCGACCTACCGGGTCCGCACGGCAATGTGGAATTCTTCGTCTGGGGGTCATCGGCATGGCAAGGTAGTCATGTCGGTCGCGACCAGGACAATGAGACCACCGACGCGCAGTCCTCCAGCACAGACGATGCGGTTGCCGGCACGAGCGCTGGCGGGTTACGTCCGATGCTGGATCACGTCGCCGCCACGGCGGCAGTCGCGCACGAAGTGACGAAGGGGTAGGGATGACGCGCCGCATTCTTGTTGTGGTGAACCCGCACCGGACCGAGACGGTCGAGGCGGGGGAAGTCGTCGCGCGCGTGCTCGCCGCGGAGGGTGTCGAGACCTGCTTCTCCTACGACCCGGGCGTCAGCGAGCCCATCGAGGCCGCGATCGTGCTCGGTGGCGACGGCACGATGCTGCACGCGGCGGAGGTCACCCACGGCTCGCACATCCCGCTGCTGGGAGTGAACCTGGGCCGAGTGGGCTTCCTGGCCGAGCTTGAACGCGAGGATGTCACGCAGGCGGCGGTACGGCTCGCCGCCGGCGATTACCACGTCGAGGAGCGACGCACGCTTGAAGTGTGCGTCATCAACCCGGACGGCACCAGGCACGGCGGCTGGGCACTCAACGAGGCCACCCTGGAGCGCGGCAACCTGCGTTCCACGCTCGAGGTCGCGGTCGAGGTGGACGGGCGCCCACTCTCTACCTTCGGTTGCGACGGGGTGATCGTGTCCACGGCCACGGGCTCCACCGCGCACGCGTTCTCCGCTGGCGGCCCCGTGCTGTGGCCCAACGTCGACGCTTTGCTCTTTGTCCCGCTGGCGGCGCACGCCCTATTCGCGCGCCCACTAGTAGTCGGACCCGACTCGTTCTTTGCCGTCGAGGTACTCGAAAGGTCGGAGTCGCCCGGCCAGGTGATTCTTGACGGCTCACGCAGCATCGACGTGCCCCTTGGCGGACGCCTCGAGGTGCGCAGGGCGGAGGCGACCGTGTTGCTGGCACGTATGAACGATGAGCCCTTCACCGAGCGGCTCGTCAACAAGTTTTCCCTGCCCACCAACGGGTGGCGCGGCGAGCGCCCCTCGCGCGCGACGACGCGCCTGGCTGCGGGCAGCTAACAGTGCTCCACGAACTCACGATCGACAACCTGGGGGTCATCCAGTCGGCGCGCGTCACCTTTGGTGCGGGCCTGACGGTGCTCACCGGCGAGACCGGCGCGGGTAAGACCATGGTGCTGACCGGCTTGGGACTCATCCTTGGCGGGAAGCCCAAGCCCACGGCGGTCCGTACCGGCGCGGACGAGGCCCTCGCGCAGGCGGTGCTCGACGTGCCCGAAGGGTCACGCGCGCGACTCGCGCTCGCCGAAGCGGGAGCAGAAGTCGAGGAAGACGGCACCGTGATCGTGGCACGTACCGTGGGTGCGACCACTAGGTCGCGGGCGATCGTGGCCGGCAGGACGGCGCCCCAGTCGCTGCTCGCGGACATCGCTCTTGAGCTAGTCACCGTGCACGGGCAAAGCGATCAGGTGCGGTTGCGTTCTGCGGCCCGCCAGCGCGGCACCCTGGACGAGTACGCCGGGCCGGCACACCGAGAGGTGCTCGAGTCCTATCGCTCGGCCTGGGCCGCGTGGACCGAGGCCAAGGCGGAGTTGGCCCGGATGGAGTCCGGCGCCAGCCAGGCGCGAGCGGACGTGGCCCGACTCCGCGAGGACCTGGTGGCGATAGACGCCGTCGACCCGCAGCCGGGCGAGGACGAGGCCCTGACCGCCGAGTCCATGGTGCTCGAGAACGCGGAGTCAGTTCGCTCAGGCGTGGCCGGAGCCGGACGAGCCATCGACAACGACGATGACGAATCGCTGGTCGCCGCGATCGAGAAGGCCCGCCGCGCGCTTGGCGACGCGGCTAGGCACGACCCCGCCCTCGCGGAACACGAGAAGCGCCTGACCGAGATGGGCTACGCCGCGGCGGACATCTCAAGCGAGTTGGCGCACTACCTCGACGCTCTCGACGCCGACCCCGGCCGGCTAGAAGTGCTCAACGGACGCCGCAGCGAGCTCGCCGGGCTGGGCCGCCGCATCGGCCGTGACGTCACCGGCATCCTGGAGTACGCCGCCGATGCACGGGAGCGGGTGGCCGAGGACGACGCCTGGGACGAGACGCTGATCCAGCGCCGGGACAGGGTTGAGGCCACGCTCGCGAAACTTCTCGCGCTGGCGGGAGAACTGACCAAGCAGCGGGAGATCGCTGCGGCTGCACTGGCATCGGCCGTGGACCGCGAGCTCGGCGAGTTGGCGATGTCCGATGCTCGTTTCACCATCGGCGTCGAGCCCACCGAGCCCGGGCCATCGGGCGCCGACTCCGTAGTTATGTCGCTCGCCGCGCACCCCGGCACCGCCCCGCGCCCCGTGGCGGAGGCCGCATCGGGCGGTGAACTGTCGCGCATCATGCTCGCGATCGAGGTGGCCCTCGCGGATCGAGCCGCCGCTCCGGGACACACGTTCGTCTTCGACGAGGTAGACGCCGGGGTAGGTGGCCGCGCGGCCATCGCCGTCGGCAATCGGCTCGCGGCCCTGGCGCGCACGCACCAGGTCATCGTGGTGACTCACCTCGCGCAGGTCGCCGCGTTTGCCGACACCCACGTGGTGGTGCAGAAGTCGACCGACGGCACGACCACGAGTACTGCAGTGGTTGAGGTGGTGGGCGCGGATCGCGTCGCCGAGATCGCACGGCTGCTGTCAGGGCAAGAGGACTCGGCTACGGCACGCGCCCACGCGCTTGAGCTGCTGGAGGCATCGACCGTGGCACGATAAAGCCATGAGTAAATCCTCGCGCCGTAAAGCCTCCGCCGATGCTGAATCCACGCTCAACGGAACGGCGCGCGTCGACCACTCGATTGTCGCGCTGACGCGACGTCTACGGCGCGGCGACATCGCCGTGATCGACGTCCTGGACCTGGACGAGCGCACGGCATCGCAACTGGCCGAGTGCCGACCCTCCGCGGTCATCAACGCGCAGCAGTCCATCTCTGGGCGCTATCCCAACGGTGGTCCCTCGGTGCTGGCGGAGGCGTCGATCCCGCTGATCGACGCGGCCGGTGCCGATGTGATGAACATCCGCGACGGCTCGCGGATCCGGATCGACGGCGACTCAGTGCTCCGTGGAGACGCCCTGGTAGCTACGGGGACGCTGCTGACCGCAGAGGCCCTCGAGTCCGCCTTGACGGACGCGGCGCAGAACATGCACGTGCAGCTCACTGCGTTCACCGCGAATGCGATGGACTACGTGGAGCGCGACTCCGCGCTCCTGCTCGACGGGCGCGGCCTACCCGCCATCGACGTTGACCTCGAGGGCCGCCACGTGCTGGTCCTCACCGGCGGCACGCTCTACGCGAAGCAGCTCAAGGAGATCCGCACCTACCTGCGCGAACGCAAGCCCATCATCATCGCCGTCGGCGAGGCGGCTGACGTCGCGATGGAGCATGCTTACGCGGCCAAGATCATCGTCGGAAACGTGGAGTCCGTGTCGGAGCGCGCGATGCGAGCGGCGTCTACTGTCGTGGTTCACGACCCAGCCGGAGCCGACGCGGGCATGACGCGGGCGGACGCGCTAGGGGTGTCGCGGACCACGTCCGATGCCGGAATCTCCAGCAGCGACCTCGCCGTGCTGCTCGCCCACGCGCAGGGCGCGTCGGTGATCGTCACGGTGGGAATGGAGGCCCGCCTCATCGACTTCCTGCAGGGCTCCAGCGAGCTCAACGCGGGCACCTTCCTCACGCGCCTCCAGGCCGGCGGAACGCTCGTCGACGCCCGTACGCTCGCGCAGGTCTACCGGCACCGGTATTCGCGGTGGCTGGTGTTCGGCCTGCTGCTGGCCGGGTTCACTGCACTGGGGGTGGCACTCGCCGCGACCCCGGGCGGGCGCGCGTGGATCTCCTCGACGTGGGACGCAGTCTCGGCCTGGCTGGGTCTGTCGTGATGCGCGACCGTCGAGGCTGGATTGCCCCGGTCGCGGTCGGAATGTTCGCGCTGGCAATCGGCCTAGTGCTGGGCTCCGGCCCGCTGCGCACGGCGCTGATCGGATCGCTCGGCGTGCAGGTGGACTCGTTGGAGGATCAGGTGGCCGAGGCGGAACTAGCCGCGGACCAGGCCAACGTCACCAACGACTACGGCGACGAGTGGGTAGACGCTACGGCGCCCCAGTTGCTCGGCACGACTCTCGCGGGGCGCACGGTGGCCTTCGTGTCCGTCGACGATGCGGATGCAGAGGCGGTTGCTGGAGCCCAGGCGCACGTGGTGCAGGCCGGCGGGACGGTGGCGGCCTCAGTGACCGTCGAGTCGCTGTGGACGGACCCCAACCAGTCGGCGTTTCGCGCCGCTCTGGCGCCGCAACTCGCGTCGTCCATCTCGGGCCTCGACGGCACCGAGACCGTCGACCAGGTGTTCTCGCAGGCGCTCGCGCAGGCGCTGCTACCCGGCACCGCCGACCCCGCCGCCGAGTCCGCCGGGTCGGGCGACGAGGCGGACGCCAACGCCGCCGACCCGATCGGGCCGAACGAAGAGGACCGCGGAGCCGTGCTGTGGGCGCTGCTGACGGACGCGGAGCTGGTGAGCGGGACCCGCACCGGGCCCGCCGACGCGATTGTCATGGTCGCGGGGGAGGCGCCTAGCGACGCGGGGGAGTCCAGCCTGCAGGTCACGGCGAACCTGACGCTTATCGGTGTCTTCGCCGGGTACGACGCCCCGATTGTGGCGGCCAACGGCCCGGACGCGGACGATGACCTGGTTGCCTCGGTGTTGGCTGACGCGGCGGTCCTTGCCCCGCGCGTCTCCACTGTCACCTGGATCGACACCACGTATAGCCAAGTCACGGTGGCGCTCGCGTTGCGCGAGCAGTTCGACGGCTGGGTGGGCCATTACGGTCCGGGAGAGGGCCGCGAGGCCGCGCCGCCGCCAATCGAGCCGTAGGCCCGGCTCGTAGCGTCGCGCACCCCGGGCTCGAGCGCCGATGGCGTGGACGAGTTATGGCGAATTTTGTGCGGCGAAGCGGAGAATAGTGGCGGCTGAGTACCCGCGCAGTGCCGCGCGGTGATAGCGTTGAAGCCCGTGAAGAGAACTCGATTTTCGTCCGGTACGGACCATGTAACCCGTCACATCTTTGTTACTGGGGGCGTCGTTTCCTCCCTCGGAAAGGGTCTGACGGCGTCAAGCCTCGGTCGACTTCTTCGGTCCCGCGGTCTGCGGGTAACCATGCAAAAACTGGACCCGTATCTGAACGTGGACCCCGGCACGATGAACCCCTTCCAGCACGGCGAGGTCTTCGTGACTGACGACGGCGCTGAGATGGACCTGGACATCGGCCACTACGAGCGCTTCCTCGACGTTGAGCTGGCTGCCAGCTCCAACGTCACCACCGGCCAGGTGTACTCGCAGGTGATCGCCAAGGAGCGCCGCGGCGAGTACCTCGGCGACACGGTGCAGGTCATCCCGCACATCACCGACGAGATCAAGCGCCGTATGCGCGCCCAGGCCAGCCCCGACGTCGACGTGATCATCACCGAGGTCGGCGGCACCGTTGGCGACATCGAGTCGCAGCCGTTCCTCGAGGCAGCCCGCCAGGTGCGCCACGAGGTGGGACGCGAACATGTCTTTTTCCTCCACATTTCGCTCGTGCCGTACATCGGCCCGTCGGGCGAGCTCAAGACCAAGCCCACCCAGCACTCGGTGGCGGCCCTGCGCAGCATCGGCATCCAGCCCGACGCGATCGTGTGCCGTTCCGACCGCGACATCCCGCAGTCGGTGAAGAACAAGATCGCCCTCATGTGCGACGTCGAGGATCAGGCCGTCGTGACGTGCAAGGACGCGCCGAGCATCTATGACATCCCCAAGGTCCTCCACTCGGAGGGCCTGGACGCCTACGTGGTCCGCCGCCTCGACCTGCCGTTCCACGACGTGGAGTGGGGCCCGTGGGATGACCTGCTGCGCCGCGTCCACCAGCCCAAGCACGAACTGGAGGTGGCGCTCGTCGGTAAGTACATCGACCTGCCCGATGCCTACCTTTCGGTCAGCGAGGCGCTGCGGTCGGGCGGATTCGCACACGACTCGCGCGTGAACATCAAGTGGGTCGCATCCGACCGTTGCGCGACCCCTGAGGGCGCGCTCGAGGCGCTCGGCACCGTCGACGCGATTCTGGTGCCCGGTGGCTTTGGCATCCGCGGCATCGAGGGCAAGCTCGGGGCGCTGCAGTTTGCGCGGGAGAACAAGATCCCGACGCTCGGCATCTGCCTTGGTATGCAGTGCATGGTCATCGAGTACGCACGCAACGTGGTGGGACTCGAGGGTGCGTCGAGCTCGGAGTTCGACGACAACCCCACCCACCCGGTGGTCGCGACGATGGAAGAGCAGCTCGAGATCGTGGACGGCAAGGGCGACCTTGGCGGAACCATGCGCCTCGGCGCGTATCAGGCCAACCTCAAGCCCGGATCGGTCGTGGCGGAAACGTACGGCAAGACCTCGGTCGGGGAGCGTCACCGGCACCGCTACGAGGTCAACAACCAGTACCGCGAGCAGCTTGAGGACGCCGGCCTGGTGGTGTCGGGCGAGTCTCCCGACAGCTCCCTCGTGGAGTTCGTCGAGTTGCCACGCGAGATCCACCCCTACTACGTGTCGACGCAGGCCCACCCGGAGTTCCTCTCCAGGCCGACCAAGTCGCACCCGTTGTTCTCGGGGCTCATCGGCGCGGCGCTGGAGCGTCAGGCTGCCGCGAAGGCAGCCGCTGCCGAGCAGAGCGCTTAGGCGCACGGCCGATGCCCGCGGACGACTTTCGTCTAGCAGACACCTACGCGCCTAGGCCCGTCACGGCGAACACCACCGTGTTCGAGGGCCGGGTGTGGAACGTCGACTCAGACGACATCGACCTGGGCGAGGCCGGGCGTGTGACGCGCGACTATGTTGCTCACACCGGCGCGGTGGCGATCATCGCGCTGAACGAGCGCGGCGAGATCTACCTGGTGCACCAGTACCGTCACCCGGTGCGCAGCGAGCTGTGGGAGCCGCCCGCGGGGCTGCTCGACGTTGAGGGCGAGGCGCTTCAGGCCGCGGCCGCGCGCGAGTTGTACGAGGAGGCGGACCTGCGTGCCTCGACGTGGCACACGCTCATCGACTTCTATACCTCTCCCGGCGGCAGCTCGGAGGCGATCCGAGTGTTCCTTGCCCGCGGCATCTCCGAGGTGCCCGTCGCCGAACGCCACGTCCGCGAGGACGAGGAGGCCGACATGGGCGGCCGCTGGGTGCCGCTCGACGACGTGCTGAAGGCCATCGCGCTGGGCGACGTCGCCTGCCCGCCGCTACTCGTGGGCGCTTTCGCGCTAGACGCCGCTGTGCGCGCGAACTGGTCCACCTTGCGCCCGGCCGACGCACCGTGGATCCGGGCCTGACACCTATTCCGCGGGTCCCGACCGAATGCCTGTGATCTCCGCCATCTCAAGAACGTGTCCATCGGCCGCAATCGTCAGGTCGGTGTAATTGAATCCCGGCTCGAGGTCGAGTACCTGGTCCAACGCCCATACTTCGAATGTGTAGATGTGATCTGGGCTGTTGGGGCACGGTCCGATGTACTTGGCGTTTCCGAGTCCATTTCGACCAGTGACAGCAGGCTCTGCCACCGAAGTGCCGCCGGGCACAGTTGTGGTTTCTGCTGGAATGTTCGCGACAATCCAATGCACCCAATCGGAGTAGCTCGAGTCGAGCATGACGATCGCGTACGCGCCCACGTCACTCGGGCCGCCGCTCCAGGTGAGCTCCGGGCTCAGATCCGGACCTGCGCAGTTTCCTCCGAAACCGCTCGCGGTCATCTCATCGGGGATGTCGCCACCATCGACAAAGTCCACGCTGGTGAGCGTCAGCGGTCCTACGTCCATCGACTCGGTGGCGGTCGGGGAAGGCGTCGGGGGTCCCGCCGAGGGGTCATCGGTTGTGCACGCTGAGACGGGGAGCAGTGCGGCAATCGTGGCTGCGACGAGAGTGAGGCGTGGGTTCCACATCGGAGTCTCCTTTGATTCGAATCGAGCAGCGGAACCTAAGCCAGATGGAACCGCGTCGCCCCGGAGGGCGCTTCTTTGAGCCTGTAACTTAGTTACAGTAACAAAGTTATATCACAACCGGTACGGTGGAGAACTGTGAACAGAATTGCGACGCCACACGACACCGCGACCGTGAAGGACGCCGTCATTGGGCGAGAAACGATCCTGGAGGCGGCCCGAGTTACGCTCGTCGACGTGGGCGTCGCGGCGCTCACCGTGCGCGCGGTCGCGCAGGCGGCCGGATGCTCCACGACCGGCATCTACACGCATTTTGGCGGCAAGCAGGGCGTGCTCGACGCCCTGTACGTGGAGGCGTTCAGCGACTTCCACGATGCGCTGTATAGCAAGCCAGGCGACGTTGGCGCGATCGAGCGAGCCCACCGAGCTGCCCGCGCTTATCGCAATTGGGCGTTGGCGAATCCCGCGCGCTACCTGCTGATATTCGCCTTCCGCGCGACGGGCTACGTGCCGACGCCGCAGATGGTTCTCCCCACTCAAGCCACCTTCGAGACGCTCGTTGACATGTTCGGTGAGGCGGTCGCGGCAGGTGATCTCTCCGGGGACCCGCGCGCGATCTCTACCCACTTGTGGGCCACTCAGCACGGTTACGTGATGCTCGAGCTGACCGGACCGGGAGCCCTGACGGAAGATGCTGAGGAAGCCTATTTTGCGGGAGTCAGTGCCGCGCTACGAGCACACGGCGCGACCAATGCAGTCAACCCCACCTAGGGGAAGCGTCTGAGGGCAGTTCAGGTGCTTCGCACAGTGGTCTGTTCAGAGCTGAGCAGATAGTTGGCGGCCGACTGCGCGGCGACAAGCAGGCCGATTCCGAGCATGTGGGCGCCCACCAGGACCTCGGGGAGGCCGGTGAAGTACTGCACGACGCCTATCAATCCCTGAGCCAGGGTCACGACGATGACGACGACCCAGGCCTTGCGAACCTCGTCGCGTTGACCCGCGCTGCGGTCCGCGCGGACCCGGAGGATCATCCAGATTAACACGGCCAGGTATGCGACCACCGCGTACGCGTGGACGCGGGCGATGATCGCCGGGTCCAGGGCGAGGCGTTCGGTCGCGTTCGCGTCTCCCGAGTGGGGCCCGGCGCCGGTGGTCAGCACGCCGAGGACCACGACGACCATCAGCAGGGCGCGGGACCAGCCCAGTAGCGCCGGCATCGGGCGACCGACGCGGCGCGGCGCGGACCTTACCCGGAGCGCGATCTGAACGGAGATCCAGACTAGGCCGGCGGAGATGAACATGTGCAGGCCCACGAGCAGGGGGTTCAGGTCGAGCAGCACAACAATGCCGCCGAGCACCGCCTGCGCGATGATGCCGAGGCCCGGCACCAGACCTAGCCACTTGAATTGAGGGCGTGCGCGCCAGATCGCGATCGCGAGCAGCAGCGCGATGATCGCCAGGACGAACGTGAGCAGGCGGTTGCCGAATTCGATGAAGCCGTGGATGCCGGCCTCGGCGTGAAACTCGGGGGTAAAGGCGCCCGGTTCGCAGTGGGGCCAGTCCGAGCAACCCAGGCCGGATTCGGTGAGGCGAACGAGTCCACCCGTGACGATGATGCCGATCTGGGCGGCGACGTTCGCGATCGCTAGGCCGTGGACGCGCTTGCCAAGGACGTCTGCGGCGGCACCTAGGCCGCGGGTGATCGGTCGGGCACTTGCGGTGGTGTTCACTCGTTAATCCTATGCGGAACTGGACGGGTGCTAGTCAGCGCCTCGAACACGGTTCCGGTGGGCTGAGGTTAGGCCCGCCTTGCTTGCGGGGAACAGATTAAGCAACGACAATGTTAACTAATGCGTGGCCCCACTTGGCGGCCCCCGCGACAAGCGTAGAACGGCGACACGAGGAGGCTTCATGAGCACTGATACGACGCGCGACCGCGTGCTCGGCCTCATCGCATCGTCCGGCCCCATCACGGCGGCCAGCCTCGCACGCGAACTCGGCGTGACGTCTGCCGGTGTCCGCAGGCACCTGACCGCCCTGACCGACGTCGGCTTCATCACCGAGCACGACCAGGCCGGCCCAGTGAATCGCGGACGCGGACGCCCGTCGCGTTCCTATGTGGCAACCAACCAGGGTCAGCATGCCCTCGCATCGGCCTACACCGGCGTGGCAGTCGACGCGCTGGCCTTCATGCGCGAGCACGGTGGCCTCGAGGAGTTCGTCGAGGCAAAATCGGCTGAACTGGAGAAGACCCTCGCCGTCTCGGTCCCCGCCGACGGCACGCTGGGTGAGCGAGTCGACGCGCTCTCGAAGGCGTTGGGCGAGCAGGGTTACGCGACGTCAGTGCGGCCGGGTCCCGGCGGCTATACCGTCCAACTGTGCCAGGGCCACTGCCCTGTGCAATCTATTGCCGAGGCCGCGCCCGAATGGTGCGAGGCCGAGGCGCGCGCGTTCTCGCGCATTTTAGACGTCCACGTGCAGCGACTTTCCACCCTCGCGGGTGGAGCTCACGTGTGCACCACGACCATCCCGCTCGCAGTCGCGGGCACCAAGGAAGGATAACCATGAGCGCTCCTACGGAGAATGCCCCCGGTACCGGGGAACTTACCCAGGATGAGGCCATCGCCTCGCTTGGTAACTACGCGTTCGGTTGGCACGACGCCGATGACGCGGGCACCAACGCCCGACGTGGCCTCAACGAGGACGTCGTTCGCAACATCTCGGCACTGAAGAACGAGCCAGAGTGGATGCTTGAGCTCCGCCTCAAGGGCCTGAAGCTGTTCGGCAAGAAGCCGATGCCTACCTGGGGCGCTGACCTCACCGGTATTGACTTCGACAACATCAAGTACTTTGTGCGCTCCACGGAGAAGCAGGCGACGTCGTGGGAAGACCTTCCCGATGACATCAAGAACACCTACGACCGCCTAGGTATCCCCGAGGCCGAGAAGCAGCGCCTCGTCGCAGGCGTCGCCGCCCAGTACGAGTCCGAGGTTGTCTACCACCAGATCCGCGAGGACCTGGAGGAGAAGGGCGTGATGTTCCTCGACACGGACACCGCGTTGCGTGACCACCCCGAGATCTTCGAGCAGTACTTCGGCACGGTCATCCCGGTGGGCGACAACAAGTTCGCGGCACTCAACACGTCCGTGTGGTCCGGCGGATCGTTCGTCTACGTTCCCCCGGGAGTGCACGTCGACATCCCGCTGCAGGCCTACTTCCGCATCAACACGGAGAACATGGGTCAGTTCGAGCGCACGCTGATCATCGCCGACGAGGGTTCCTCGGTTCACTACGTCGAGGGTTGCACCGCACCTATCTACACGTCCGACTCGCTTCACTCCGCGGTCGTCGAAATCATCGTGAAGAAGAACGCCCGCGTTCGCTACACGACCATCCAGAACTGGTCGAACAACGTCTACAACCTAGTGACCAAGCGTGCGATCGCCGAAGAGGGCGCGACCATGGAATGGGTCGATGGCAACATCGGCTCCAAGGTCACCATGAAGTACCCGGCCATCTACCTGATGGGTGAGCACGCTCACGGAGAGACGCTCTCAGTGGCGTTCTCCGGAGAGGGCCAGCACCAGGACGCCGGCTCCAAGATGGTGCACGCTGCTCCGAACACCACCTCCAACGTCGTCAGCAAGTCTGTGGCACGTGGCGGCGGACGCTCGTCCTACCGCGGACTGGTCCAGGTGCTCGAGGGTGCCAAGGGTTCCAAGTCGAACGTGCTCTGTGACGCGCTGCTCGTCGACCAGATTTCCCGGTCGGACACCTACCCCTACGTCGACGTCCGCGAGGACGATGTCTCGATGGGTCACGAGGCCACGGTCTCGCGCATCAGCGAGGACCAGCTTTTCTACCTCATGTCCCGAGGCATGAACGAGTTCGAGGCCATGGCCATGATCGTGCGCGGGTTCGTTGAGCCCATCGCGCGCGAGCTCCCCATGGAGTACGCACTCGAGCTCAACCGCCTCATTGAACTTCAGATGGAAGGATCCGTCGGTTGACCACCACTGACACGACCACAGACCACTCCCGCGCGACGGCCGACGAGGCCCACTCGCACGGCCTCGCCTCCACTCCGCCGAATTCGTCGCGAGCCGACCGACCCAAGTCGTTCGATCTCGACGTGTTCCCCGTGCCCACCGGGCGCGAGGAGCAGTGGCGGTTCTCGGCCATGCGCGACCTCGCGCCGCTGTTCGTCGATGGCGCAGCCGAGGGTCACCTCGACTGGACCACAAGCGAGTTGCCCGAAGGCGTCACGCTGACGGAACTCACCATCGAGCAGGCGCGCGAGCGTTCCGTCTCGGCACCGGGGGACCGTGCGTCCGCCATCGCCGCGGCTCACTCGGGTGGCGCCATGGCTCTGACGATCGCGCCGGGCGCGATCATCGAGTCGCCCGTCACCATCACCATGCACGGCACCGGCACGGACGTCCGCGGACACCTGCTGGTCGAGTCCGGCTCAAACTCGGAGGCGTCAGTCGTCATCGAGCGCACCGGTAGCGCCACCTACTCGGAGTTCATCTCCGTCAACGTGGGCCAGAACGCCGGGTTGAACCTCGTGCTCCTGCAGACGTGGGATTCCGACGCCATTCACTCGGGAGAGGTGCACGCCAAGCTCTCCCGCGACGCGCGTCTGCGCGGCTCCGTCGTCACGCTCGGCGGCAAGGTTGTCCGCCTCAACACGACGGCGTCACTCGCGGGCGAAGGCTCCTCCGTCGACCTGTTCGGGCTGTACTTCGCCGACTCGGGTCAGCACCAGGAGCACCAGCTGTTTGTGGACCACATGGTTCCCAACTGCCGCTCGCGCGTGACCTACAAGGGTGCGCTTGCCGGCGCATCGGCCCGCACCGTGTGGATCGGCGATGTGCTGATCCGCAAGGAGGCCGAGGGAACCGACACCTACGAGCTCAATCGCAACCTGATTCTGTCGGACGGCGCCCGCGCCGACTCCGTGCCGAACCTGGAGATCGAGACCGGACTCATCGACGGCGCGGGTCACGCGTCCGCGACCGGTCGCTTCGACGACGAGCAGATGTTCTACCTGCGTTCGCGAGGCATCTCCGAGGTTGAGGCCCGCAAGCTTGTGGTGCGCGGTTTCTTTGCTGATCTCATCCGCGAGATCGGTGTACCCGAGGTCGAGAAGGGCCTCATGAACGCGATCGAGCTCGAGCTCGACATGGTGGAGAGCGACGATGAGTAACCAAATCGTATTGAGCCTCGAGGACCTTGCCCCAGGCAAGGCCACCGCTGTCACCGTCACCAACGAGGCGGGCCAGACTGTGCCCGTCGCGTTGGTGCGCGAGACCGGCGGCGACGTCTACGCGATCGGCGACACCTGCACGCACGGCGAGGTTTCGCTGGGCGAGGGCGACGTGATCGGCGACGAGGTTGAGTGCTGGGCTCACGGCGGACGCTTCAGCATCCGCACCGGCGCAGCAACCGAACTTCCGGCCATGGAGCCGGTTCCCGTGTATTCCGTGTCAATCGTCGACGGCAACATCGTCGTCGATGTCGACGCCCCCGTACCTGCCTTGAAGGAGAACTAAATGTCAACGCTTGAAATCCACGACCTGCACGTCAGCGTCGAGACCCCCGAAGGCACCAAGGAGATTCTCCGCGGCGTCGACCTCACCATCGACTCGGGCCACGTGCACGCCATCATGGGCCCCAACGGCTCAGGCAAGTCCACGCTGGCCTACTCGATCGCCGGTCACCCCAAGTACCAGATCACCTCCGGCACCGTAACGCTTGACGGCGAGGACGTGCTCGCGATGTCCGTCGACGAGCGCGCCAAGGCGGGCCTCTTCCTGGCCATGCAGTACCCCGTAGAGGTACCCGGCGTGTCCGTGTCGAACTTCCTGCGCACCGCGAAGACCGCGATCGACGGAGAGGCACCCAAGCTTCGCACCTGGGTCAAGGACGTCAAGGTCGCCATGGGCGAACTGCGTATGGACCCCGAGTTCGCCGAGCGTAACGTCAACGAGGGCTTCTCCGGTGGCGAGAAGAAGCGTCACGAGATCCTCCAGATGGAGCTCCTCGCACCCAAGATGGCAATCCTCGACGAGACCGACTCCGGCCTCGACGTCGACGCGCTCCGGGTCGTCTCCGAGGGCGTCAACCGTGCCAAGGCCAATACCAACCTTGGTGTGCTGCTCATCACGCACTACACGCGCATCCTCAAGTACATCAAGCCCGACTTTGTCCACGTATTCGTGGACGGCCGTATTGCCGAGCAGGGCGGCCCCGAGCTCGCCGACCGCCTCGAGGCCGAGGGCTACGACCGCTTCCTGACGAAGGCGTAACTTCTCCGATGCCGTTGCTCCCGGACCTGCGCCCCGACTTCCCGCTGCTCGCACGCACAGTGCGCAACGGGAAGCCGTTGGTGTACCTGGATTCGGGAGCGACGTCGCAGAAGCCGCACGCGGTGCTGAGCGCCGAGGCGGACTTCTACCAGTTCCACAACGGCGCGGTTCAGCGCGGCGCCCACCTACTCGCCGAGGAGGCGACGGACTTGTACGAGTCCGCGCGCGGCTCGGTCGCTCAGTTGGTCAACGCTGACCCCAGCGAGATTGTGTGGACGGAGAACGCCACCCACGCCATCAACCTGGTGGCGAGCGGTATCGCGAACGCCTCGGCCGGCATCGGCGGCGAGGAGTCAGCGCGCTTCCGAATTGGCCCGGGTGACGAGATCGTCGTCACCCAGACCGAGCACCATGCCAACCTCATTCCCTGGCAGATTCTGGCCCAAAAGACCGGCGCGACTCTGCGCTGGATCGAGGTGGATGACGAGGGTCGGATGATCCTCGACGACCTGGAGTCGATCGTGACCGAGCGCTGCAAGGTGCTCGCTTTCACGCACGCCAGCAACGTCACCGGTATCATCTCGCGCGTCGACGTCCTTGTGGCGCGGGCCAAGCAGGTGGGAGCGCTCACGGTGCTCGACGCCTGCCAGTCGGTGCCGCACATGCCGGTGGATGCCAAGGCGCTCGACGTCGACTTCCTGGTGATGAGCGCGCACAAGATGCTCGGCCCTACGGGAATCGGCGCGCTGTACGGGCGCAAGGAGCTCCTCGACGTCCTCCCGCCCTCGCAGTTCGGCGGTTCCACCGTCAAGGTGGTCACCATGGAGGAGACCACCTGGCTCGATTCGCCGCTCAGGTTTGAGGCCGGCTCGCAGCCGGTGGCGCAGGCCATCGGCATGGGCACCGCGGCTCAATACCTGCGCGACCTTGGCATGGACGCGGTCGAGAGCCACGAGCGCGAGCTCGCGGTTCAACTCCGACAGGGCGTCGCGCAGATCCCCGGTGTCCGCCTGCTTGGACCCGTGGGGGACGCAGACGCAAGCGACGTGTTGGCGATCGCGTCGGTAGTTGTGGACGGCGTCCACACGCACGACGTCGGACAGGTACTCGACGATCGGGGAATCGCCGTGCGCGTCGGCCACCACTGTAACCAGCCGCTTCACCGCCACTTTGGAATTGCCGGCTCTACCCGAGCATCGGCACATGTCTACACGCGGCCCGACGACATCGAAGCGTTCATCGCTGCGTTGGGTGACGTACGAGCCTTCTTTGGAGTAAGAGCATGAGTGCAATCGAACAGATGTATCAGCAGGTGATCATGGACCACGCGCGCGAGGCGCATGGGCGTGGCCTAGTTGACCTGGGTCTGCCTTCGGTGGGGGAGTCCCACCAGGTCAACACGACCTGCGGCGACGAGGTGCGCCTGCGCGTCGCGCTCGACGGCAACACCGTGAAGTCCATCAGCTGGGAGGGTCAGGGCTGCTCGATCTCGCAGGCCTCCATCTCCATGCTGACGGAGTTGATCGAGGGCGAGGACCTCGAGATGGCCGACGAGACCATCGAGGCCTTCAAAGCGTTAATGCAGGCCAAGGGTGAGGGGATCGACGAGCAGCGCGAAGACATGCTCGGCGACGCCACTGCCTTTGTGGGCGTGGGCAAGTACCCCGCCCGAATCAAGTGTGCGCTCCTGGGCTGGATGGCCCTCAAGGATGCGATTATTCAGGCTCAGAAGGGAGCCCCAGCATGACGGAAACTACGCAAGCACCGTCCAACGCGGCCGATGTTGAAGAGGCCATGCGCGACGTGATCGACCCCGAATTGGGGATCAACGTGGTGGACCTCGGGCTCATCTACGGTGTGTCAATCGACGAGAACCGCCACGCGGTCATCGACATGACGCTGACTTCTGCGGCCTGCCCGCTGACGGACGTGCTCGAGGACCAGACCGGTCAGGCGCTCGAGGGAATCGTCGACGGCTTCCGCATCAACTGGGTATGGATGCCGCCGTGGGGCCCGGACAAGATTACCGACGACGGCCGCGAGCAGCTGCGCGCGCTCGGCTTCAACGTTTAGCAAGTCTCGTTTGGCGTCGTCGGCCTAGCCGATGACGCCAAACGAGTCGCATTGCGCCGGGTCGCCGGTGGTGTACCCGAGTTCGAATTGTTCCTGGCGCTGAGCGCTGGTTCCGTGCGTGAAGGTCTCGGGGTTCACCGAGCCCTGCGTGGACTGCTGGATAGAGTCGTCGCCAACCGCGGCCACCGCAGACAGCGCGTCGGCCACGTCGGTTTGCGTCAGCGGCTGCAGGAACGGCGTGCCCGACTCGTCGGGCGCCGTCGCCGCGTGTCCGGCCCACACTCCGGCCAGGCAGTCCGCCATGAGCTCCACGCTGACGCTGTCGGAATCCGCGCCGGTTCCCGAGCGATCGGCGATGTCGAACACTCCCAACTCATTCTGAATGTGGTGCGCGTATTCGTGCGCCAGGACGTAGAGCTCGGCGAGAGGGCCGTCCGACGCGCCCAGGTCGTCGGCGAGCACCTGGTAGAAGGCCACGTCGAGGTAGACGGTCTGATCCGATGGGCAGTAGAACGGCCCGATCGCGGCGGTGGCCTGCCCGCAGGCCGTGGACGTCGTCGCGTCGAAGGCGACGATGCCGGGGTAGGCGAGCGTGACCCCGTAGTCCGCGAGGGTGGGCTCCCAGTAGGCGTCGAGGGAGTTAACTCCTCCGGCGACGCGGCAGTCGGAGCTCTCATTCGCATCGGCCCCGGTCTGGCATTCGTCCTCGTACTGCTGCTGCGCGGCAGGGTCATCCACCGCACTACCCACCGCGCCTGTCGTCAGGGCCGCCGGGTCTCCGCCCAGCAGCAACCACGCAATGACGAAGACCAGGCCCACAGCGCCGCCGCCGATGGCGACCCCGCCGGTCCTGCCGCCGACGCGTCCGCTACCGCGTCGTTGCACGCGCGAGGAGTTGATTCGTGAGCCCGAGTTGAAGGTCATCTGAATACTCTAGGGCGCTAGGTGGTGGGGGTGCCGTTTTCGGTGGCCTCGGCATCGGCCGCCGCCGAAGCCAGCTTGCTGGCCTTCTTCGCGTCACGGCGGGACTCACGCGTGTTGCGCTCCGGGCGGGCCTCCTCGGCGATGCCGCGCGCGTGCAGGGCCTGCCCCAGCTGCATCGCGAAACCAACTGTGCGGGTGGCCGCCGGGATGAGCACGGCGCGGGGGTCCCGATCGAGGCCGCGGGCGCGGGCGGCGGTACGGGACTCGATGAAGATTCTGGCGGCCTCGGGGATCGCGCGCAGCGTCAGCGCGAACATTAGCCCGATGGTCTCGGGCGGCAGGATGCGGCCAAACGGGCGTACCAGCCGTGACACCAGGTCGAGCATCTCTTCCATGGGCGTTGAGCAGCTGATCGCCAACGCCAGGGCGGCGATGGAGGTGAGGTCTGCCGCCACGTCGATCGCGCGGTCAACCTCGCCGCGCCACAGTTGAAAGCTCACGGTGAGAAGGGCGATCACCATGATGGCGCCCATGGCGCGCAGGGTGGGCTTGGCCGGGGGGGCGGTGCTGACCAGCAGCAGGAGGCACGCGCACATGATGCCCACACTGGTGACAGGGTCGGACACCATCATGGTGACGACGACCGTCAGGAGAAGCAGCAGGGACTTGAGCCCGGCAGACGCGTTGTGAAGCGGCGTCGTGCCGGGGCGGTAGATCCCCAGCAGCGAGATCACTCGTCTGCCGTCCGCGTGGGCCGTCCAAACATGAGATCACGGTAGAACTTCACGGCGTCGGCGGGGTCGCCGTCGAACGCCACCGCGCCTTCGTCGATGACGAGCGTGCGCTGTGCGCGAGACGCGGCGTCTAGGTCGTGCGTGACCTCGATGACCTGCAGCGGGAGGGTGCGCAGCAGTGCGCCCACGTGGGCTCGCCAGCGCAGGTCTAACAGCGTGGTGGGCTCATCGGCGACGATGACCTCGGGAGTGACGGCCAGGACGCCGGCGAGCGCGAGGAGCTGGCGCTGACCGCCCGATAGCGCGTTCACGGAGACGTCCGCCTTGCCGCTGAGCCCGATCTCGTCGAGCGCGGTGAGGGCGGCCTGGGTGCGCTCGCTCTTGTCGTTGATGATTCTGCGGAGGGAGAGGATCACGTCCTCGACTGCCGTCGGCATAATCAGCTGCGACGTGGGGTCGGTGAAGAGGTAGCCCACCTTGCGGCGAACCTTGGCCCCGTCCTTCTCGGTGTCCAGCCCGTCCACGGTCACAGAACCGCTGACCGGCAACACGAGCCCGTTGATGAGTCGGGCCAGGGTGGACTTGCCCGAGCCGTTCGCGCCGATGATGCTGATGCGTGATTCGCTCAGCGTCAGCGTGGTGGGTTCGAGAATGGACACACCGGAATCGGGCGCGGTGACCGCCGCGTCCTTGAATTCGATCATGCCACTAGGTTAGACGGTCGCGACGGACTCGTCGTCCGCCACCTTAATCGGGGCCGTGGCCTGCTTGGAGGCGGCACGGGTTCCGAGCACCCAGGGGTACGCGCGGTGGATGGCGGCGGCCACCGCGGCGGCGACGAATACCTTCACCAGGTCGCCGGGCAGGAACGGCACCGTTCCCACGGTCAACCCGGTGACGCAGCCGGAGGCAAAGTCGCCCACTCCCTCACACCCGGCTGGCAACGTGAAGACGTTGAGTCCCAGCTTGTTGGCCAGCACGGGCACACCAAAGGCGTAGACGACCGGCAGCGACACCAGGCCGGCGCCCAGCAGGCTCACAAAGCTCAGCGCGCCTCGGCGGCGCAGTCGGCGCACGATGAGTCCCACGGGGATCGCGGCCACGAGCATGCCCAGCAGGTAGCCCCAGCTGGGGCGGGCGAAGATGGAGAATCCGGCGACTCCGTTGGCGAAGATGGGGGCTCCGGCGAGTCCGACCACTATATAGAGGCCGATGGCGGACGCTCCGCGCCAGGGGCCAAGGACCAGGGCGGCAAGCACCGTGGAGAAGGTCTGCAGCGAGATTGGCACGCCTGAAATCAGCGAAATCTCTGGCACCGCGGTGGACACTGCGATGAGGCCCGCGAACACTGCAACCAGCGCGACGTTCGTTCCCGTAAAATACTTGTGTAGCGACATGGCGCCTCCCGGTTAAGTTGTCTGGTGAGTGGTCTGGCGGAAACATTACCTGTCCTACAAAGATGCGGGCCCCGTAGCCCCGGTTCCTGGCAAAATGCTGTGGATTGCCTACAAAGATCGGTGCGGGCCGGCAAGGAGATTTCCGTGATTGTGGCTAACGCCCTCGAGATGCGCATCGGCGCGCGGGTGCTTTTGCACCCCGCAAGCTTCCAGATCGCCCCAGGCGACCGGGTGGGCCTGGTGGGCCGCAACGGTGCGGGCAAGACCACTCTCACTAAGATCCTGGCTGGCGAGGGTCAGCCCACGGGCGGCACCGTCACCTATAAGGGAACCTTCGGCTACCTCCCGCAGGACCCCCGCACGGGCGACCTAGAGCAGCTCGCCATGGACCGCATCCTGGAGGCACGCGACCTCGCCGCCGTCATCAAGAAGCTGCGCGACGCCGAGGAGGGCATGGCCAGCGAGGACCCGGTTGTCCAGGAGAAAGCCATGAACAAGTACCCGCGCATCGAGGAGGAGTTCCGTGCCGCGGGTGGCTACGCGGCGGAGTCAGAGGCCGCGCGCATCGCCGCGAACCTGGGCCTGGACTCGCGCGTGCTCGGCCAGCCCATCGGGACGCTGTCCGGTGGTCAGCGCCGCCGCGTCGAGCTGTCGCGCATCCTGTTCTCCGACGCGACCACGCTGCTCCTCGACGAGCCCACCAACCACCTCGACGCCGACTCCATCGTCTGGCTGCGCGGCTTCCTCGCGAACTTCAGCGGCGGCCTCGTGGTGATCTCTCACGATGTCGAGCTGCTGCGCAAGACCGTCAACAAGGTCTTCCACCTCGACGCCAACCGCGGCGAGATGGATCAGTACAGCCTCAACTGGGACCTCTACCTCAAGCAGCGCGAGACGGACGAGCGCAGCCGCCGCCGCGAACGCGACAACGCGGAGAAGAAGGCCACCGTGCTGATGGCGCAGGCGGACAAGATGCGCGCCAAGGCTTCCAAGGCCACGGCCGCGCAGAACATGGCCAAGCGTGCCGAGAAGCTGATGGCCGGACTCGACGACGTGCGCGTGCAGGACAAGGTCGCGGCGTTGCGCTTCCCCGCGCCGTCGCCGTGCGGCAAGACCCCGCTGCGGGCCTTCGAGCTGTCCAAGTCATACGGTTCGCTCGAGATCTTCACCGACGTGGAGCTGGCGATCGACCGCGGCTCACGCGTGGTGATCCTGGGACTGAACGGCGCGGGCAAGACCACCCTGCTGCGCCTCCTGTCGGGAGTCGAGGCGCCGGACACCGGCGTTATCGAGGCGGGCCACGGTCTGAAGCTGGGTTACTTCGCGCAGGAGCACGACATGCTCGACATGGAGGCCACCGTGCTCGAGAACATGATGCACGCCTCTCCCGACCTGGGCGACGCGGAGGTGCGCAAGGTGCTCGGCTCGTTCCTGTTCTCCGGCGATGACGCGTACAAGCCCACCAAGGTGCTCTCCGGTGGAGAGAAGACCCGCCTCTCGCTCGCCACGCTAGTGGTCAGCAAGGCCAACGTGCTGCTGCTCGATGAGCCCACTAACAACCTCGACCCCGCCTCGCGCGCCGAGATCCTGGGCGCGCTCAGCAACTACGAGGGCGCGGTAGTGATGGTGACTCACGACGAGGGCGCCGTCGACGCGCTCGAGCCGGAGCGAGTGCTGCTGCTGCCCGACGCGATCGAGGACCTCTGGAACTCGACGTACAGGGACCTGATCTCCCTCGCCTAAGCGCGGGTGCGCCTAGAGCGCGTCCTCGATCTCCTCGTCGCTCAGGCGGGCCCTGCGTCCCTTGCGCGGCGCCGATGCGCGGGAGGGGCGAGCGGTAGCCCGGCCGATGCTGGGCTCACCACCGGCGGCTCCCGACTCGGCTGGCGTTTCGGAAGCCTGTTCGCTCAGCCCCGCGTCGGCTCCGGCCTCGGCGTCCTGGTCGTCGGCGCGGTCGCGCCGGATTAGGACGACGGCGCCCACCGGCGCCATCGCCGCGAGCACCCACCACTGCCACGCGTACGACAGGTGCGGCCCCGTGCTTAGTGAGGGCAGGGGAGTCTGCTCGCCGACCACGACGCTGGCGCAGGCGTCCTCCGCGCAAACCTCGCGCAGCATTCCGTAGCCGGGCACCGACTCGTTGACGGGGACCGGCACCTGCTCGGGGATGACCCGGGTGGCGCCGTCACCACGCTTGCCGTCGTCGTCCTCCCAAGATCGCGTGATCACCGTGATGGTGGTCTCTGCGGTGGGGTACGGGACGGGGGCGGTGGTCGTGCCGGTGGCGGGAAGCGGAATCCACCCGAGGTTCACCAGCATCGACCGCCCGTCGGTGGTGTCGAACCACGCGAGGTACTGCCACGTGGGGATGCTGTCCACCGGGCGATTGCGCAGCACGGTGGTGGACTCGGGGTCGAAGTGGCCCACCAGCACCACCTCGCGCCACTGCGTGTGCGGAGGAAGGTCGGTGGCGCCCGCGGGAATGAGCTCGGCGATCGGCTTGGGCGCCTCCTGCTGTCCCAGCTCGTACTGCTCCAGCGCATCGGCCCGTACCTCGAAGCGGTGGTACTGCCAGCGCCCCAGCATGGCGGCGACGGCGCACACGGCAAGCGCGGTCAGGATGATCCCGGTGATGCGCACCCACGGCGCATACTCGCGGGCAGGAGAGGACGTCACCTCACGATGGTAATCGCGTGATGACGGGCCGCCGTGCAGTCGCGCGCGATTCCGCGCTGCTACTGCGCGGACGCAACGCTCCGGGTTTTCGCGCGCGCGCCGCTTCCGCTACCGTTGCGGCTATGACTCGACACGTTGTGGTGACCGGCGCTGCCCGGGGTATTGGCAGGTCTATCGCGGAGGCGTTCGTCGCGGCGGGGGACACCGTCAGCACGATCTACCGCGGGGGAGAGCTTCCGGAGGGGGTGACCGGCGCGATCGCTGACGTCACCGACACCGACGCAGTCAACGCCGCGTTCGACGAACTCGAGGCCAAGCACGGCCGCGTGCGGGTGCTGGTGGCTAACGCCGGCGTCACGCGCGACGGCCTCATCATGCGCATGAGCGACGAGGACTTCGAGAGCGTCATCGACGTGAACCTCACCGGCACGTTCCGTTGCGTTCGTCGCGCCTCGCAGTCCATGATCCGGGAGCGGTTCGGCCGCATCATCCTCGTGGGATCGGTGGTGGCGCTGCTGGGCAACCCCGGGCAGGTCAACTACTCCGCGTCCAAGTCGGCGCTGGTTGGTATGGCTCGATCCATCACGCGCGAGCTCGGCGCTCGCGGCATCACGGCCAACGTGGTCGCCCCGGGCTTTATCGCCACGGACATGACCGCGGAACTCGGAGACGACGTCGTCAAGCAGTACGAGGCGAACATCCCGGCGAAGCGATTCGGCTCGACAGCCGAGGTCGCCGCCGCAACTCTCTTCTTGGCATCGGACGATTCCGGATACATCTCCGGCGCGGTGCTCCCGATTGACGGCGGACTCGGCATGGGCCACTAGGACCAAATCGACGTAAGTCCTAACGACAGCGCGCTAGGCTCAGCCTTAAGCGCCACCACACGGAGGAAACACTGATGGGCATGCTTGACGGTAAGAACATTCTGGTCACCGGGGTGCTGACGGAGGGCTCGATCGCCTTCTCGGTCGCACGCCTCTGCCAGGAGCAGGGGGCAACTGTCGTGCTGACCGGAATGGGTCGCACGCTGAAGATCACCCAGGCCATGGGACGCAGGCTTCCTCAGGAGGCGCAGGTCGTGGAGCTCGACGTCACCAACGCCGAGCACCTCGCCGCTCTCCCCGCCGCCGTGCGTGAGCACGTTCCTCACCTGGACGCGGTGGTGCACTCGATCGGTTTCGCGCCTCAGTCAGTCATGGGTGGTAACTTCATGGCCGCGGAGTGGGAAGACGTCTCCGTCGCCATGCACATCTCCGCTTACTCGCTGAAGTCGCTGGCGGCGGCGACGGCGCCGCTGATGTCCGACGGCGGATCAATTGTCGGCCTCACCTTCGACGGCCGCTTCGCGTGGCCCGTCTACGACTGGATGGGCGTCGCCAAGGCGGCCTTCGAGGCCACCTCGCGCTACGTGGCCCGCGACCTGGGCCCCAAGGGCATCCGTTGCAACCTGGTGTCCGCTGGTCCCATCAAGACCACGGCCGCCAAGCACATCCCCGGCTTCGACCAGATGGAAAACCAGTGGGCCGACCGCGCTCCGCTCGGTTGGGACTCTTCGGACCCCGAGCCCACCGCCCGCACCGTCACCGCGCTGTTGAGCGACTGGTTCCCCATGACGACCGGCGAAATGATCCACGTCGACGGTGGCGTTCACGCCATGGGACAGTAGCAGTCATGCCTACTCTCGTACTGATTCGTCACGCCAAGGCCGAGCCGCCTTCCGACACCTCGGGCGACCACGACCGGTCGCTCACGCTGAAGGGCCGCACGTCCGCCGCTGAGCTTGCCGACGTGCTCAAGGAAGCGGGCCTGGTGCCCGACGTGGTGCTGGTGTCATCCGCCCTGCGAACGCAGCTCACCTGGAAGCTTATGCAGCCCACACTCGGCACCACCGACGTGCGTGTCGAGGAGGAGCTGTACGAGACCAACGTCGCGGGCATCCGCGACCTGCTCGTGGCCCTCGAGGGCGAGCCGGGCGTCGTCGCCATCATCGGCCACGAGCCCACGGTGTCCGCCACCGCGGCGCACTTTGCCGGACCGACGTCGGACACCGGCGCGCTGAAGCGTGTCGCGCACGGGCTCCCGACGGGCAACGCCGCCGTGCTGGAGTTCCAGGGTCCCTGGTCCGAGTTGGACCAGCACGCCGCGAACCTCACCGCCATCTACTCGACGCAGGCGCTGTACTAGGCCGACGGTCCTAGCCGGGACGGGAACTCGAGAGCCGTGTCCACCGTCCACCCCTCGCTCGACGGGTACATCGCCGAGTTCATTGCGCGTCAGCCGATGTTCTTTGTGGCGACGGCCGCGGCGGACGGTCACGTCAACGTGTCGCCCAAAGGCGGGGCGGGAACGCTGCGCGTGATCGACGGCCAGAGAATCGCCTACCTGGACCTGACCGGCTCCGGGGTCGAGACCATCGCGCACGTACGCGAGCTGAACCGCATCACGCTGATGTGGTGCGCGTTCGAGGGCACCGCCAACATCGTCCGGGTGTACGGGACGGCGCGGGTGATCCCCGCGGGGCACCCCGAGTGGGCGGAGGCCTACAGGCACTTTCCCCGCCACGCCGGCGCGCGGGCGGTGATCGTCGTGACCGCAGAGCGCATCAGCGACGCGTGCGGGTTGGCCGTGCCGCTCATGGAGTACCAGGCGGACCGCGACGGGCTGGAACGCTGGGCGGACGGCAAGGGCGAGGACGGCGTGCGCGAGTACTGGGCGCGCAGAAACGCGCAGAGCATTGACGGATTCGACGGGCTGGGCGAGGCGGATGACGCCGCTGCCCACGCGCCGATCCGGGACTAGCTCACCGCCACCGGCGGTTGCCCACCTGCGCTCTAGCGCTCGATGACCTCGAGCGCTGCGTCGAGCCGCGGGGAGTTCAGTGCGACGTCGGCCTGCTGCTGAACGATGGGCTTGGCGTTGAACGCGATGCCCAACCCGGCCACTGCCATCATGCCGAGGTCGTTGGCGCCGTCGCCGATGGCGACGGTAGCGCTCAGGTCGATTCCCGCATCGGCCGCAAATTCCTTGAGCGCGACGGCCTTGGCCTCACGGTCGATCACCGGGCCGTAGGTGCGTCCCGTGAGCAGTCCGTCGGCGCCCACCTCGAGACCGTTGGCGCGCGTGAGCGTGATGCCGATGCGTGCCCCCAGGGGCTCGACGATCTCGCGGAAGCCGCCCGACACGAGCGCGACGATCCAGCCCTCGCTCTGCAGGGTCGCCACCAGATTCTCCGCGCCGGGAGTGAACTCGACCTCGGCCAGGACGTCGTCGCACACACTGGCGGGAAGGCCCTTCAGCGTCGCCACGCGGGCAGCTAGCGACTCGCCAAAGTCCAACTCGCCGCGCATCGCGGACTCGGTGACGCGGGCCACCTCGTCGCGCGTTCCGGCGCGCTCCGCTATGAGCTCAATGACCTCTGCGGTGATCAGTGTGGAGTCGACATCCAGGACGCACAGTCGACTCATGCAGTGATGACGGTGTTCTTGGCCACGACCGTAATGCCCGACTCGGTCACGGTGAAGCCGCGCGCGATGTCAGACTCGCGGTCGATTCCGACGCGGGCGCCCTCCTCCACGATGACGTTCTTGTCGAGGATGGCGCGGTGGACCTGCGCGTGCCTGCTGACGATCACGTGGTCGAGCAGGATCGAGTCAGACACGCTCGACCAGGAGTGCAGTCGCACGCCGGGGGACAAGACGGAGCCGGTGACGGTCGCGCCGGAGACAATCACGCCGGGGGAGATCACGGAGTCCGCGGCGTGGCCGAGTCGTCCCTCCTCGGAGTGGATGAACTTGGCGGGGGGCTCGGTGATGAGTCCCTGGTGCACGGGCCACTCGGCGTTGTAGACGTTGAAGATGGGCAGGACCGCGATGAGGTCCATGTGCGCGTCGTAGTACGAGTCGATGGTGCCGACGTCGCGCCAGTAGTCGCGGTCGCGGTCCGTCGATCCCGCGACGTCGTTGTTCTGGAAGTCGTAGAACGCGCAGGTGCCCTTATTGACGAAGTAGGGCACGATGTCGCCGCCCATGTCGTGCTTGGAGTCGTCGTTGTCGGTGTCGGCGGACAGGGCCTCGAGCAGCGCGTCGGCGTTGGCGACGTAGTTGCCCATGGAGGCGAGCACCTCGTTGGGGCTGTCCGGCAGTCCCTCGGGGTTGGTCGGCTTCTCAAGGAAGGCCTTGATCATGCCCGGGTTTTCCTTGTCCACGTCGATCACGCCGAACTCGCTGGCGAGCTCGATGGGCTGACGGATACCGGCCACGGAGAATTCCGCGCCCGAGGCGATGTGCTCCTCGACCATCTGGGAGAAGTCCATGCGGTACACGTGGTCGGCGCCGACCACGACGACGATGTCGGGCTTCTCGTCCTCGATGATGTTGACGCACTGGTAGATAGCGTCCGCGCTACCCAGGTACCAGTGCTTGCCGCGGCGCTGCTGCGCGGGCACGGGAGCCACGTAGTTGCCGAGCAGCGGCGACATGCGCCACGTGCGGGCAATGTGACGGTCGAGCGAGTGCGACTTGTACTGAGTCAGCACAATCACGTGCAGGTAACCGGAGTTCACGAGGTTGCTCAGCGCAAAGTCCACGAGGCGGTACGTGCCGCCGAACGGGACTGAGGGCTTAGCGCGTGAGGCCGTCATTGGCATCAGGCGCTTGCCTTCGCCTCCGGCTAGGACAATGGCGAGGACCTTTGGATCTGACATCTTGCCAGCATACGTGGGTAACGCCGCGTGGGATAGGGGCGCGCGCAAGAGGTTAGGACTAGCGTGGGAGTCATGCGCACAGATATCCTCACTCGCGAGTACCCGCCCCACATCTATGGAGGCGCCGGCGTCCACGTCACCGAACTAGCCGCGGTCCTCCGCGAACACATCGACGTGGAGGTGCGCGCGTTCGACGGAAAACGCGACGAGCCCCACGTGACCGGCTACGAGGCGTTGGGCGGCGGGGTCGGAGACGCCTCCCTGGACGTCCTTGCCCACAACCTGCCGATGGCCAAGGACTGCGCGGGCGCCGACATCGTGCACTCGCACACCTGGTACGCGAACATGGCCGGCCACCTGGCGGCCCGCCTGCACGACATCCCTCACGTGCTGAGCGCTCACTCCCTGGAGCCACTGCGCCCGTGGAAGGCCGAGCAGTTAGGCGGCGGCTACGCCGTGTCGTCCTGGATCGAGAAGACCGCCTACGAGGCGGCCGACTGCGTGATCGCCGTGAGCGCTGGCATGCGCGACGACATCCTGAGGTCTTACCCCGCGATCGATCCCGACAAGGTGCGCGTCGTCCACAACGGCATCGACGTCGATGCGTGGGTCGCGCCCAGCACGGATCAGGAGAAGGCGGCCGCCGATGCGACGGTGGCCCGGTGGGGAATCGACCGGGACCGCCCGGCGCTGGTTTTTGTGGGGCGCATCACGCGTCAGAAGGGCCTGCCGTACTTCCTGCGCGCCGTGGAGCAGCTTCCCCCCGAGATCCAGGTAGTGCTGTGCGCTGGGGCGCCGGACACCAAGGAGATCGCCGCCGAGGTCGCCGGGGCCGTCGCCAAGCTGCAGGAGACGCGCGACGGAGTGATCTGGATCGAGAAGCACCTGCCCCGCGCGGAGCTGGTCGCGGTGCTCGATGCCTGCACCGTTTTTGCTTGCCCGTCCATCTACGAGCCGCTTGGCATCGTCAACCTGGAGGCGATGGCCGTGGGCCTGCCCGTCGTCGCATCGGCCACCGGGGGAATCCCCGAGGTAGTGGTGCACGGCGAGACGGGGCTATTGGTCCCCCTCGACCAGATGACCGACGGCACCGGCACGCCGCTGCGGCCGGACGAGTTCATCAGCGACATGGCGGCCGCCCTGACCGATGCGGCGTCCGACGTTGAGCGCGCTCGACGCTGGGGTAAGGCGGGGCGCGCGCGAGCGACGAACGACTTCTCGTGGGAGACCATCGGGGAGCGCACGCTGGGCGTCTACCAAGAGATCCTCGGATAGGCTCGGTACATGACTGAGGTACTGCGTTTCGATGGTGTTTGGCTGCGTCGCGATGAGAACGAGATTCTGCGTGACGTGTCGTGGACGGTAAACGACGACGAACGCTGGGTGGTGCTCGGACCCAACGGTGCGGGCAAGACCACGCTGATGACGCTGGCCGCAGCCCAGACCTTCCCGTCGGGCGGCGACGTGTTCGTCCTCGGCGAGCGACTCGGCGACACGGACACCACCGAACTGCGCGTGCGCGTGGGGCTGTCCAGCGCGGCGTTGGCCGACAGGCTTCCGCCGTACGAACTGGTTCGCGACGTGGTGATCACCGCCGCGCACGGCGTGACTGGTCGCTGGCGCGAGAAGTACGAGGGCATGGACGACGACCGCGCCGACGCGTTGCTCGAGGCGTTCGGCATGAGTGGCTTTGCCGACCGGCAGTACTGGACTCTGAGCGAGGGCGAGCGCAAGCGCACCCAGATTGCGCGCGCGCTGATGGCCGACCCGGAGTTGCTGCTGCTCGACGAGCCGTCTGCTGGGCTGGACCTAGGCGGCCGCGAGGAACTACTGGGCGCGCTGACCGAGCTCGCAAGCGACCACCGCTCGCCGGCCATGATCATGGTCACCCACCACGTGGAGGAGATCCCCGTGGGCTTCACCCACGTAATGCTGATGCGCGACGGCAAGGTCGCCGCAGCGGGACCCATCGCGCAGACGCTGACGAACGAGAATCTGTCGGCGCTGTACGACATGCCGGTGGAGCTACGCGAGGAAGCCGGGCGTTACTCGGCGCGACGCGCTTCCTAAAGTAAAGCTCGTTGACTTGAGCAATAGCGCGAACCGCAAGGTCGTGTTCCGGTTCCCGGCTGCCCAGCGCGTGACCTTGACTGTCGGGGGCTGCTTCTTGACCGCCGTGCTAATGATTCCCACGCTGGTACTTCCGTGGCCGGGTTGGCTTGTGAGTGCGTTGGTCCTCGCTCCGATAGTGCCCATGCTCATTCGGTTTCAGCAAGCTGAATGGCGCGCCAACTCAGCGGGTCTGGTCTCCGAGACCTATGTCTGGAAGACCTTCATACCGGTAGCCAGCATCCGTCGTGTGACGGTGCAGTCCGCACCGGACAGGGTGCTCGTCGAGGGCGATGACGGATCTGGCCTGGACATGCCCACGGGGACCTCGCAGACCACGAGAACTTCAAGAAAGCGGGCGCTCGAGCTGGGCGCTGAGCTTGCGGAGCTCTGGGAAGTGGAGTGCGTTGAGAGCAACCCCGTGGGTATCGACAATTTCGGAACGTGGCGATCCAAACCGACCGGTTCCATGAGGCGCTCCGCGGTGACTCGCCAGGACGTCGTCTCGACTGCGGTGATCCTAGGCATCTACGGCATTGTGCTTGCCGTCGTTCATTCGTAGCTAGCGGTGAGGAAGAGTGTGAAGCGCGAGCAGGTGACAATGGCTCCGCCACTGCATCGGGCGTCGGAATGACACGTCGCCTCGACCGTAGTCATCCCAAGGGACGATGGCCCAGGTAGGCGCCGATTGGTAGCCTTCAACTAAGGAGGTTTGCCATGCAATGGTTATGGTGGTTTGTCGGCGCAATGACGTTCGGCATCATAGAAATAGTGACGCTCGACTTGACGTTCGCGATGCTCGCTATCGGTGCGCTAGCGGCGGGTGGAGTGGCCGTAGTCGGCGCACCGTGGTGGCTGTCGGCGCTGGTGTTTGCGGTCGTGTCAGTGGCGGCCTTCCTTACTTTGCGGCCGTACCTCGTGACGGTGCTCGGTAAGAAGAGCCCGATGATCGAGATGAACTCCAACGCGTTGGTAGGACGCGGGGCCCGCACGCTCGACCTGATCACTGAGACCGGTGGTCGCGTCAAACTCAACGGCGAGGTGTGGAGCGCGCGCACTCAGGATGATGCGCCAGAGATTTCAGAAGGTTCCGAGGTCACCGTGGTGGCCATTAGCGGTGCGACGGCAATCGTCGCCCCAGAGAAGGAGTGAAGCATGGATGAAAACGTGCAACTAGTCGCCGGTGTTGCCGCGCTAGTTTTGATCATCTTCGTGATCGTCGCGATTGCTAAGGCAATTGTGGTGGTCCGGCAGACCCAGTCGTTCATCGTTGAACGACTCGGTCGTTACTCGCGCACCATGGACGCCGGACTGCACTTCCTCGTGCCGTTCGTCGACAAGGTTCGCCACAAGGTGGACCGCCGCGAGCTGGTGTATTCGTTCCCGCCCCAGTCCGTGATTACGTCCGACAACCTGGTTGTCGACATCGACTCGGTGATCTACTTCCAGGTCACGGACCCTAAGGCCGCGGTCTACGAGATCGCCAACTACATCCAGGGTGTGGAGCAGCTCACCACGACGACGCTGCGTAACATCGTCGGAACCATGGACCTCGAGCAGACGCTCACCAGCCGTGACCAGATCAACGGTCAGCTGCGCGGAGTGCTTGACGAGGCCACCGGCAAGTGGGGTATTCGCGTCAACCGAGTCGAGCTCAAGGCCATCGAGCCGCCCCCCTCGATCAAGGACTCGATGGAGAAGCAGATGCGTGCCGAGCGTGACCGTCGCGCCGCGATCCTGACCGCGGAGGGCGTCAAGCAGTCCGCGATTCTGACCGCCGAGGGCGAGAAGCAGTCGGCAATTCTGACCGCAGAGGGTGACGCTCAGTCCAAGATTCTGCGCGCCGAGGGTGAGGCACGAGCGATCCTTCAGGTCTTCGAGGCTATCCACCAGGGTGACGCGGACTCCAAGCTGCTCGCGTACCAGTACCTGCAGATGCTTCCCGAGATCGCCAAGACCGAGTCCAACAAGATCTGGTTTGTGCCCACCGAGTTCACGGGTGCGCTCAAGGCCATCTCCGCAGGATTCGGCGTCGAGGAAGACATCGACCCGCTCAAGCCTTCGCCTGACCGCAAGCCCAGCAACCTGACCTCCGCGCTAGCGGACCCGCGTGAGGCGCTCGCCGCAGCACGCCGGGAGGTCGAGGACGCTACGGCCGACGCCACGGACGCCGGCACCAAGTCGGGTCGCCGTTTTGACCCGAACGCTTCCAAGGGCCAGAACTAGCGGCCGATGCAGTAGCCAAGTTGCACAAGCCCCGGCGGGCATGTCTCGCCGGGGCTTCTGCGCGTCCGGGGGCTTCTCATGTTCGACACCGAGCGGCGCCGCTCACCTGGGACAATGGGCGCATGCCTGTCATCCCCATTGAAGTAGCCGACGACCCGCGCCTGAGCGACTACCGCGGGCTGACCGACGTCGCGCTGCGCCGCTCGCTCGAGGCGGAGCGCGGGCTGTACATGGCCGAGGGGGCCAAGGTGATCGCCCGCGCCGTGCGCGCCGGGCACTCGCCCCGCTCGCTGCTGATGACGCCCAAGTGGGTGGACGGCATCGTCGAGGCGTTGGGAGAGGCCGCGGCGGACGTGACTCTTTATGTGGCCCCCGACGACGTCCTCGAGGAGGTCACCGGCTACCAGGTGCACCGGGGCGCCCTGGCGGCGATGCATCGGCCGGCACTGCCCAGCGTTGCCGAGCTCGTGCGCGACGCCCGCCGCGTGGTGGTGCTCGAGGGGATCGTGGACCACACCAACGTGGGGGCGATCTTCCGCTCCGTCGCGGGCATCGGCGCGGACGCGGTCATCGTGTCTCCCACCTGCGCGGACCCGCTGTACCGCCGCAGCGTCAAGGTGTCGATGGGCACGGTCTTTCAGGTGCCCTGGACGCGGGCCGAGAGTTGGCCCGGAGTGCTCGACGAGCTGCGCGAAGACGGCTTCGTAGTGGCCGGCATGGCGCTCGAGGAGGGCGCGGTGGCGCTCGACGAGTTCGCGGCGCTGAACCACGACAAGGTGGCGCTGGTGATGGGCACCGAGGGTGACGGCATGACACGCGCGGCGCTGGCCCACGTCGACGTGCCCGTGGTGATCCCCATGGCCGGGGGAGTGGACTCGCTGAACGTGGCCGCTGCATCGGCTGTCGCGCTGTGGGAACTGCGCGTTCGCTAACTACCTGGTGTTGTTGCTACTCGTTTAATGCCGTCTTGACGTCATGAATGAGCGATGGAAGCTGCTGCTGGACGGTCGCCCAAATGACTTCGGGTTTGATGCGCCAGTACTCGTGGACGATCAGGTTCCGCTGCGCCTTGGGCAGGCCGGGTGGCACTGACGGCAGGCGACGATACGCCTCGTCGCTTACGGCGGCCAGGGCCTCACCGATGACCGTCAAACAACGCAGTACGGCGTCGTACGTGCGCTCGTCGTCGAGCGATGCTCGGCCCTCAGAGGTATAGCGAAGCGCGCGCTCGGATGCTTCGGCGATGTGACGGAGCCGATCAAGATCTCGTGCGGACAGGGGCGTGTCGGTCATAGGACGAGGGAAGCATTGACCAGTGCCTCACGTTCCGACTGAGGCAGACCCTCGAGCGTCAGTACATCCACGGGGCAGCCCAGCAGAGTTGTGAACTCCGACCGCATTGCGGCTAGGTCAAAAAGCGTCACGTTCGGAGCCGTCTCCACCCAGATGTCCACGTCGGATGCTGGAGTGTCAGTGCCGTTCGCGACTGAGCCGAACAGCCCGATGCGTGTTGCGCCGTGCTTGACACCTATGCCTCGAATGGCCTCTCGCGATCGCACGACGTCGACGAGCCGCGACGACTCCATTTTGTCGCGCGGGTTGAGATAGGCCGTGAGTGCAGCTTCGACGACTGAGGTGAGCGACGGCCGTGCGGGTTGCGCGCCCATAAACGACTCAAGTTCGTCTTCGAGTTGAGGAGGCACAGTGATGGTGGCGCGACGCATATTTCAACGTTAACACCAGATGGTGCGAGTGGTGCGGTGGGACGTTGAACTCGCCATCTACCGCCATACTGATGTGCGGAAAGGGTGAAGATGAACCTGAAGCAAGCGGCGCGCGGTGCGGCTGCGCTGGACGCGGGGGCAATCCTGGTCTTCGCGGTGGTCGGGCGCGCGACCCACGAAGAGGGAATTCTGGGTGGCAACGGGCTCGGGTTGCTCGGCACCTTGTGGCCGTTCCTCGTGGGGGCCGCTGCGGGTTGGGCGCTGGCCAAGGCATGGCGCAAGCCGTGCGCATGGTGGCCCACCGGCGTGATTATTTGGGCGTCCGCGTTCGGCGGCGGGATTCTGCTGCGGTTGGTGAGCAGTCAGGGGGTGGCGGTCTCGTTCATGATCGTCGCGGCGTTGTTCCTTGCCGCAACCCTTATCGGCTGGCGCGTTGTTGCTGGTGTAATCGCGACGAGGCGCGGGCTCAAGGGCTGACGCCGCTCGCGGTGACCTGCCAGACTTGGGGCATGCCACACCAAACCACCCTTGATCGAGAGATCGCCCTCTGGACTCCGCAGCGTGAACAACGCGTCAAGTTGGAGGATGTCCTGACCGCTTCACGGCCGGTAGATCACTTCGCCTATTTCAGGCGCCGAAAGCACGCCCAGACGGCTGTTTCGGCACTTGAAGCTGCGGGGTTCAAAGTCGAGACGAGCCGCAGGGGACTGAAGGTTGCTCTCCAGGCAACTCGCGACCAGGCGCTCGGTGACGACGAGGTGGCTGCGTTTCTGGCCGAGGTGATCGCCATCGTCGAAGACGCAAGAGGCGAATACGACGGTTTCGGCGCGCACACGGCCTAGTTGCCGTACTCGAGCACTCCCCGAGGGAAAAGACGGAGGTGAGGCGGGCCTCAGTCGGCTTTGCCTCCTCGATGTAAAGAGAACCGACGTAGCGTAGGTTGAGTTCACTTGTTTCTGCGTGTGGACCGTAGGGGGCGGAAATGTCCGGGCAACGATTATCGTCCGCGCATCCATCGACTGTGGTGAAGGTCGTCGCCACCCTTGCGATTCTGGTGCTCGTGACGCTTGGCGCGTGGCTGTGGTCGGACAACAGACCTGAGGCGTCCCCGTTGGTGCCCGGGGAGTCATCTCACTCACCTGACGGAACGGCGGCACCCACCGTCGTAGATGTCCTGTGTGACGCGGACTTCACGTTGCGAGTGTCGAGCGACACGGTGGCGGCGACAGCGTCGGGCGTCGCAGTTCGCGTGACGAGCGAAGCGCCAGAGGGTACTTACTTGAATTACGGTCTGGGCGGAGACCCCATGCCAGAGTCCCCGGAGACCTGGATGTTGGCTGTGCCCACAGGTGAGCTTCGACTGTCGTGCTCGATGCTCGAGCACGAGGGTGCAGTGGTCAATGTGACTGTCGTGGACCCCGACCATCATTGGTCGGACCAGACCCTTGCCGGCCTGGGGTGTCCAATCCGTGGCATACCGAGTTGGGCGGTCTCCGGTGGAACTGGCGCGACACCCGAAGACGCGGTCGCACAACTAATCGCCAACTTCACGGAACACGGCGCCTCGCCCACGTTGACCCGATATGAATACGCCCAGATCGGCTATCTCGACACCTCAAACCAAACATGGATCATCGGCACAGCCGACGCGACGCACATGACCGCAGTCGTTACCGAGTCTGGTGCGGAATACCAAGCCTCTCCTGAAGCGTTGTGCGTGGCGAGTCCATGGACGGAGGCGGCCAATACGTGAGGGCCCTCGTTAGGGGCTGACGGCGCAAGCTTGCCTCTAAATGGAGCAACTCGTTAATACATCAACGATCCAACCGAGCGACCCTAATTCAGCCTAGGGGCGCACAAAGTGTGCTCACCTACGCGGTCGAGAGCAAACTGTTGAGTAGGGTTCAGGGGATATGTAACTGAGCTGATCGCGCGGGAGGAAAGGTCGCTATGAACGAAGGCAAAGACGCCCCGTGGCCGCCCCCGATGTGGGTCGGGTGGCTTCTCGTATCGGGCGCTCCCATCATCGTATTTGTGTCTTGGATTTTTTACCGCGAGGACGGGCTCTTCAGTGTCGTCCTCAACGGCTGGTACGCCGTGGTTTGTCTTGGATTCGGGATCGTCTGCCTCCGCGCTGCTCGGCGCCAAGGTGCGCTGGCTGATCAGTCCCCAAGCAGGTCCGCGGTCGAGTAGTCCGGTCGGGGCTCGGGTAGTGATGTGGCTAGACGCTGCAAGTTGCCGTCAATGAGCGATAGTCGATATATTTTGGGCGGCTAAAATCGAGGTTATATGTATTTGAGGAGAAAATAGAAGATGGCTGAAGTATCGAATATAGGCAGGGGCGCTTGGCGAGTCTATAAGCCAGGATATCTGGCGCTATATAGCATCGGCTCCGTGGTAATGGTGCTTTTGATCGTTAGTGCTTGGTCTGCAGGCAATGTAGTTTTCCGGGGTCTCATAGGCATCCTTTTCTTCACCATGGCTGGAAGGCAGTTATACCTAAAAGGACAACAGGCGCGAAGCGAGTAGTGCGGTTTTCTCTTCGACCCTGACGCGCATCAGTTTCGTGTATCGCGCCAGCGCGCCAACCTGGCCGTGCAATGGGGTCCTGCTGTGCACATTGCTTCGGGCTAGCTCGCGCCGCTGACAGTCACCAGATGGGTCTCGTTGTCGTAGGTGAACGTCACGGTCGAGTCTGCGGTCAGCGACAGCGGAATGTTCGCGCCGTCCGGCACTCCGTCCACGCCGTAGTTCTCCTCCCACGCGCGGTCGATCGCGATCTTGTACTCGTAGTCGCCAGCGGGCAGGTCCACGGTAATGGACCACGTCGCGGTGTCTGCGTCGAGCGTCATTTGCGCCTGGTCGCACGCCGGCGCCCAGTCCTCGCCGCAGCCCATGGCCGAGTTGAGACTGCCCGGTAGCGCCACCTCGTCCGGCTGCGCGAGCGCTCCAGCCCGAGTGGACAACGCCAACGACTGCGTGGTGACGCCGCTCTGCGTCGCGGTCGCTCGATACAGCACGTCCGCTCCGGGGGCGAGCCCGGACGCGTCGTCAATCACTGTGTAGACCGGCGCTGACGTGTCCGTGCCGATCGGCTCCCAGTCGCCGCCGTCGATCTGGCGCTCGAACGTGACCGAGGTGTCGGGGCGGTCGGGTGTGACCGTCGCGCTAACCACCGGGGCTGCGCCCAGCGTCGAGCCGATCTCGGGGGAGGTGATGTCAACGTCGGGAGCTGCGACCTGCGCGGTGACCGCGTCGGACATTGAGGTATTCTCCGCGTTGTCCGCGACAACGGCCACGTAATCGACCTTGGTGCCCGGCGCGAGCGACGAGACGTCCTGGTAGACCACGTAGGGCGAGTTGTCGTCGGTGCCGATGTACTCCCAGCCGTCCCCCGAGTCGGCCCAGAAGGACACCTCCGCATAGGCGTCGGAGTCGAGGTCGGCCCCCACGTGTATGCGGCCGGGGGCATCGGGTGCGGGAGCGGCGTCGGAGATGGTGACGCCCGGCGCGGCGTCCGATGCGGGGATCGCCTCGGCAGCCCGGTAGACCACCGCGGACAACGGGGGAACGGTCACGCCCAGCTGGCCATCCGCATCGGCCGCGAGGGAGCCCTGCGCGCCGTAGATGCCGACAAACTCGGTAGACGGCGACCACGTCGATACCTTTGCCGTGCGTTCTTGGTCGGAGTTGTTGACGGCGACCACGTACTCGACGCCCTGGTCGCGGTCCATGCGCGAGAACGCGTAGATGCCGGCACCGGGGTCGGCGTAGCGGTTCTGCTGGGCGCCGTTGCGCAGCGCCGGGTGCGCCTTGGTCAGCGCCGCGAGATCCGCGATGGTCGCGTAAAGCGGGTGAGCGGTGTCGTAGGTGTCCTCGGCCTGCGTCGCGTCTGTGCCGATCAGGTCCTGGGACGCGTACTCGTCGATCTGGGTGGCGAACATCGGCTGACGCGACTGGATGTCGCCGCCCTCGCCGGTGAAGCCCTGCTCGTCGCCGTAGTAGATGACCGGGTTGCCGCGCGTCAGGTACATGAGCTGGTGGGCGAGGGTGTCGCGGGCGAGCGCCTCGTCGTCCGCGATGCCCGGGTTGTCCGCCTCGATGAAGCTGCCGATGCGGCCCATGTCGTGATTGCCCAGGAAGGTGGGCAGCTGATACGCGTTGGAGTCGGCGTCGGTGTACCAGTCGTCGTCCGCGTAGAAGTCGGCCAGGGCCTGCGCGCCGCCACCCGCCGAGGCGAACGTGCGCGCCGCGTCCTGGAACGGGAAGTCGAGCACGGCCTGCATGTTGTCCGCGGTGGTGAAGGTCGACGTGTACGGGCGCGAGGTGTCGAACACCTCGCCGAACATGAAGAAGTCTTCCTTGCCCTGGTCGTGCGCGAACTGCAGCACCTCGGGCCCGAACCGCTGCCAGAAGCCGTCGTCCACGTGGCGCATGGTGTCGATGCGGAAGCCGTCGATGCCGAAGTCCTCGATCCACGTGCTGTAGATGTCGATCATGCCGTCCACCACCACGGGGTTCTCCGTGAATAGGTCGTCGAGTCCGAAGAAGTCGCCATACTGGCTGTCCTCCCCGGTAAAGGTGGTGTTTCCGCGGTTGTGATAGAGCGTGACGTCGTTCAACCACGCGGGGGTCTTGGCGTCTTCCTCGCCCGGCTCGAGCACGGGAACGTACGGGAACGAGGTCTGGGCGTCGAGAGCGGGGAAGTCCTCCGCCGCATCGGCGCCGCCAAAGGCATAGGCGCGGTCGTCGAACGGGTTGCCATCGGCGTCGGTGTAGGGCTGCTCGTCCTTGGACACGTACGCCTCGCGGGGGTTGGTCTCGTAGCCGATCACGTCCGCGGTGTGGTTGGTGATGATGTCGAAGAACACCTTCATGCCGCGCTCGTGGGCGGCGTCGACGAGGGCGGCGAGGTCGTCGTTGGTGCCCAGGTGTGGGTCGATGTTCGTGAAGTCGGTGATCCAGTAGCCGTGATACCCGGCGGAGTTGTCCTCGACCTGCACGGCCTTGTTGGTGAAACTGGGGGTGAGCCAGATTGCGGTGGTGCCCAGGCCTTCGATGTAGTCGAGCTTGTCCGTCAGACCCTTGAGGTCGCCGCCCTGGTAGAAGCCCGCGCGGGTGGGGTCGAAGCCCGAGACCATGGGGTCCTCGCCCAGCCCGCCGTCGTCGTTCGCGGTGTCGCCGTTGGCGAAGCGATCGGCCATCACGAAGTAGAAGTTCTGGTCGGTGACGGCCTCGCGCAGCGGGGCGACCGCTTGCGGATCGTTGGAGTTGTCGCTTCCCGTGACGATGCCGATCACGACAAGCGCGGCCACGGCGATTATCGCGGTGATCACTAGGGGCTTTTTGTAGCGGGCGGCGGTGCTCACGTCGATCCTCCTTCATTGCAGGTCTCGCCCGTAGTGTATGCGCTTGCATTGGCGTTTGCAACAGGAATCGACTGCCCCCTTTGTTCAAATCTCTCGCGGACGATGCTTGGGGCGAGTTGCTTTGGGGGCGCACTGGCAAACGCTTACATCGCCGGGCGGATCCATACGAGGGAAGGCTGTGCGGAGGGATTGGGGTAGTGAGGGGCGCGAAGAGCCTCAGGTGCGTCGGAATGTGACGTGGAGGATGCCGCTCTCCGCGACCTCGGAGTGGACGGCGCAGCGGGACCCCAGCTCTCGGAGGTCGTCCCAGAGGCGAATGCCGCGGCCCAACAGAATGGGCGCGATGCCGACGTGAAGTTGGGCGACGAGTCTGGCCTTGAGGAAGTCGCGTACGACCGTTGCGCCACCGCCGATTCTCACGTCCTTGCCGCCAGCCGCGTCGCGTGCCGTGGCGAGCGCATCGGTTGGGGGGTGGCTTACCCGTCGAGCGAGATGTTCAGGTCGACACGGACGGTCATGGCGACTCCTGCAGTTTCTCGGCAAGCATCACGATAATGCCGCTGGGGCCGCGGATGTAGGTGAGTTTGTAGACGTCCTCGTAGGTCGCCACTCCGCGAAGGGGGTAGCAGTTGTGCTTGGCGGCGATCTCTAGTGCGTCGTCAAGGCTGTCGACGGAGAAGGCGACGCGGTGCATGCCGATCTCGTTGGGGCGAGTGGGTTCCGTCTCGATTGCCTCCGGGTGGATGTATTCGAAGAACTCGAGTACGCCGTGTCCGTCCGGGGTCTGCAGCATCGCGATGCGGGAGTGATTGCCGTCGAGCCCGACTGCGGTGTCGGCCCACTCCCCGCTGACCGTGTCGCGGCCCACCACGGTGAGCCCGAGGTCGGTAAAGAACGCGATCGTGGCGTCGAGGTCGCGGACCGCGATGCCCACGTTTTCCAGTTTGATGCCCATATTTTGCATGTTACCGAACAGGGTGACTGCTTGCTATGTACAAATGAATCTCGTAAATGTACATTTGATTCATGTCGAACCTGAGCATCGCAGAAGCACGCAAGAACTTCTCCGAAGTCATCTCCCGCGCCAAGGATGAGGCTGTATTCATCGAGCGCCGGGGAAAGCGCGCCGCGGTAGTCGTCAGCCCCGAACAGTACGAGCAGATGATGGAAGCGCTCGAAGACGCGGAAGATGCCGCAGCATTCGACGATGCGATGGCTGAAGAGGGCACAAACATTCCTTGGTCGCAGGTCAAGGCGGACCTGGGCTGGGTGTGAAGTACCGTATCGAGTTGCGGCCTGCCGCCGCTCGCGCGCTGAAGCGCATCGATCATCAGGACCAGGCACGCATCAGGGGCGCGATCGCGCTGCTTGGCGAGGACCCGAGACCGCCCGGAGCCAAGGCGCTCCAGGGCCGACCTGGGCTGAGGGTGCGTGTGGGCAGCTATCGCATCATCTACTCAATTCACGATGACGTCCTGCTTGTCGTCGTTGTTTCGCTCGGGCACAGAAGTGACGTCTACGAGCGAAGGTAGAACCGCGGATCCTGCCTTGTGACTGCGATCCGCGCGCACTCGCCAGGCGTCCTCTAACTCCTCCGCCACTGGGTAGCGCCGTCGTCGCGCATCCAGGTGGTGCGGGTGGCTGGTTCTGACGACACGTCGGTCAACCAGTAAGTCTCGTCGGGGTTCCATCCGGCGATAACGCTGGCGCTTGTGCCATCGACGTCGATGGAGATTCCTGCTAAGGACAGATAGGCGGCGACGGACAAGTGCACAGCATCGAAGTCGGGGGAGACTCGCGCCCAGTTGGGGATGACCCATCGGCCATCGCGGCCGGTCGTCCGGTACCAGTCGTGGCGTCGCGACGCGGTGACGTCCAGTGGATACTCCCTGCAGAGTTTGGCCCACGAATCTGCGGTGGTGATCTCGTAAACCCGAGGCGCGTTTTCGTGATCCACCAGCTCGCTGTAGGCCTCATCCCAGCCAAGCCCGTCCTCGACCAGCCAAAGCCCTGCCGGTCCGAGTCCGTGAAGGTCCCGCGACGACGTGGTGAGAGCCCATGCGGGTTTGGACCACCAGTCGCCACTCCAGTTGGCGGCAGGATCCACGGGACGCTCCCTTATCGCTATGCGCTCGTTCTCGACCTCGTGTTTTTGCCAAAGGCGGAGGGCTTCGTCGGCGGGTGGTCTCGAGGGGGCTTCACGGTCGTCCTTGAACTGAACGTTCCATTGCTCGGAATTCATTGGATGGCTCCACCATGAGATCGACGGCGAAGCGACAATGTGTGTCGCAACCCGCTCCAACGCGAGCCTCATCCCAGGGGACCGGAGCAGTTCGTCGGTTCCGTCGGGCTCCTGCCAGTAGCGCGCACTTTCGACCGTTGCGGTCAGCGACGGGAGGGCTGTGGCGTCATTGACTATGTCTAACGGAATGTCGTCCAGGGCGGCGGAGATATCAGCAACGCTCGGGTCGGGAAGGGGTTCTTGGGCTCCCGGGCCGAACATCGTCCCCGCCTGGCCCCGCGCCAATTCCAGACGATGAGTCGAATAGAAAAGCAGCTCCCAAAGTGCGGTGCGTTCGGGGGTGTCCCCGCCACTGTGGGACAAGGCGAACTCCAAGCACAAGCGGCGACCCCGTGGACCAGAGAGCAGGGTTTCCACGTCAAGTGTCATCGCCCCAGTCTAAAGCGGAGGTGGCCCGCAGGTCGGGGCTCGGGTCGTGGTTGCGGTACTGCGTGGGCGGCGCGCGGCGATTGCGGTTCGCCTAGCCAGGGAATGATCGTTCTGCGCAGTTGAAACATGCGCTCCCCTTCTCTGCGAGGCACTCTCTCTGCTCGGTTGACAGTGCGCCGATGTCGGCGTTCAATGCGATAATCGAACAAGTGTTCGAATGGTGTCGTCGTTGAGATGGCGCCGTCGCAGGTGAGGCGAGGTGAGGCGTGATGAGTGGAGACAGCACCGAGACGCGCCTTGCTCGAGCGCGAGCCGCGCTGGGGGCCGTCCACCAGAAGGTGGGCGTGGAACGGGTTCCCGACGAGGCGCCCGCTTTGCCGCTGGCCGAGGCGCTCGGGGCGCTCCTTCCCCAGGGGTTGCGGCGCGGCCAGGTGGTGAGCGTCGAGGGTGCGACTTCGCTGATGCTCGCGCTGGGCGCGGCCGCATCGGCTGCCGGGTCGTGGACCGCGATCGTGGGCCTGCCCAGGGTGGGCGTGGTGGCGGCCGCGCGGCGGGGGATAGAGCTGTCGCGCCTCGCGCTCATGCCACACCCGGGGGTTCAGGCCGCGCAGGTGGTCGGTGCCTGCGTGGACGGCATGGACGTGGTCATGCTCGGGCCCCGACTGGCGCTGTCGCACGCGGACCGGCGCAGGCTCGCCTCGCGGGCACGGGAGCGCGGCAGCGTAGTGATTGTGGCGGAGCAGTGGGACGGGGCGAACGTTTCCCTGACAGTGGAGGGCAGTCACTGGCGCGGCCTCGGCTCGGGGGACGGGCGCCTGCGCGAACGCGAGATGACCGTGATAGTGGCGGGGCGCTCGCAGGGCTCGGGGCGTCGAGTGAACGTGACCCTCGACGTCGACCCGGGCGTCGCGTGGGCCCGTCCCGGTGCGCGGACCGTCATTGACGAGGAGGTCGCATGAGTACCCGTGCGGGCATCCCGCGCGGGGTGGGTCAGGGAACTGTCTCCACGGTGAGGCGCGCGGTCCTGTGGGTGCCGGACTGGCCGGTGGCCGCGGCGATGACCGCCGCGGGACTGGGGTCGGAGGTGCCGGCCGCCGTCCTGCACGGGCGCGGCATGGTCGCGGTCTCCGCCGCCGCACGCGCGGCCGGGGTCAAGCGCGGCATGCGTAAGCGACTCGCCCAGCGGGCCTGCCCCGAACTGGAGATCCTGCCGTACGACGAGGGCCGGGACTCGCGCGAGTTCGAGGCGGTCGCCGCCGCAGCCGAGCGAGTGGTGGCCGGTGTTGAGGTCTCGCGACCCGGCCTGCTGATGATTCCGGCCGATGGCGCCGCGCGCTTTCACGGCTCGGAGGAGGTGCTGGCGGAGGCCCTCGTAAGCTCCGTCGCCGACTACGCCGGGTACGAGTGTTCCGTGGGGGCCGCGGACGGGCTGCTTGCCGCCATCGTCGCCGCACGCAACTCGGTATTGGTGCCGGTGGGTGGATCCGCCGACTACCTTTCATCTTTGCCGATCGACACGCTGGCGCTCGCGGCCATGGAGCGACAGCACAGGGAGGCGGTCGAGGACCTCGCCAGCGTGCTGACCCGGCTAGGGCTGCATTCGCTGCACGACTTCACCGCGCTACCCAGTGCGGACGTGCTGGCGCGGTTCGGCCCGGCGGGCATGTGGGCGTACCGGATAGGCCGCGGCGAGGACGTGCGTCCGCCGGTGCTGCGCCGCAGCGAGGACGACATCGCGGTGGAGTACGTCTTCGAGGAGCCCGCGCAGCGAGTGGAGCAGCTCGCCCTGGTCGCCGCGCACGTGGCTGGTCAGCTGGATGAGGCGCTGCTGGAGGCCGGGGTGAGGTGCGGCCGGGTATGCATCGCGGCCCGGACCGAGCGCGGTGACTCGCTGGAGCGGGTGTGGCGCACGGACGTGGGCAGCCGGTCGGGGGCCTTCTCCAAGCACATGGCCGACCGCGTGCGCTGGCAACTCGAGGGGTGGCTGTCCGGCACCTCGCAGGGACCCGAGCCCGCGCCGCTGGTCTCGCTGACGGTGACGGCGCAGGACGTGATCACCCTTGGTAGTGAGCAGGCTTACTTGTGGGGTGGGGTGTCGGGCGCCGATGCCCGTGCCCACCGCACGCTCGAGAGGATTCAGGGGCTCATCGGCGCGGAGGGAGTGCTGTCCGTGCGCGAGCAGGGCGGGCGTGACCCGCGGGACCGGGTCCTCTCTCTGCCGTGGGGGCAGGAGTCCGCGCCCAGTCGACGAATCGAACACCCGTGGCCGGGGCGCATCCCCGACCCCGCGCCCGCCACGGTGCTGGTGACGTCGCAGCCGCTCGCACTGCTGGACGCCGGCGGTCAGCCCGTGACGGTAGATCGCAGGCTGGGCATGAGCGCGCCGCCCACGTGGGTGCGCCTGCCGGTCGACCCCAAGGACGAGCGAATGGCCACCGCCCGCAGGCATCCGTCATCGGGGCACGTCGGAGACAACGGCGAGCCGTCGTGGGGGCTGCCCCAACCCATCGAGGCCTGGGCCGGGCCGTGGCCGGTAGTGGAGAGATGGTGGGCGCCTGACTCCACGCGCGGCGCGTACGTGCAGATCGCGGTGCGTGAGGGGCCGGCCGTGCTGGCGTCCTTCTCCGGCGGCGTCTGGGCATTGGAGGCGGTCTATGACTGACCTGGCCGATTATGCGGAACTGCACGCTCATAGCGCCTTCAGCTTCCTGGACGGGGCGAGCCAGCCTGAGGAGATGGTCGCGGAGGCGGGGCGGCTGGGACTCAGCGCGATGGCGCTCACGGATCACGACGGGCTCTACGGCGCAGTGCGGTTCGCGAACGCCGCCCGAGCCATCGGCATGCCGACGGTGTTTGGCGCGGAACTGCACCTGCCCGTGGCCGACGGCCGCGGGGGAGTCCCCGTGTTGGACGCACCCACCGGCAAGCCAGACCCGCGCTCGAGTCACCTGGTGGTGCTCGCGCGCGGGCCGGCCGGCTACGCGCGCCTCAGCCACGCCATCGGCATGGCTCACCTTGCCACCGCCGAGAAGGGGCTGGCCAGGTACACGCTCGAGTCGCTCGCGGAGACTGGGGCGGGGGAGTTCCTGGTGCTGACCGGCTGCCGCAAGGGCAACGTGCGGCGCGCGCTGGCGGGAGTGGGAGTACCGGGCGCCTCGGGCGCGCTGGGCGGGGGCGTCTCCGCGCAGGGCTTCGCCGCGGCGCGCATCGAGGTGGACAACCTCGCGGCGCTCTTTGGCCACGACAACGTCGCCGTGGAGATCACCGACAACGGCGACCCGCTGGACTCCGAGCGCAACGACGCCCTGAGCGACCTGGCTTTCGACGCCGGCCTGCCGCTGGTGGCGACCACGAACGCGCACTACGCGAACCCGCGGGGGGCGCAGCTGGCGAGCGCGCTGTCCGCGGTCCGGGCGCGCTCGTCGCTCGACGACATGGACGGCTGGTTGCCGTCGTCCTCGGGGCTGCACCTGCGCAGCGGCGCGGAGATGATGTACCGACACCGGCGCGCCCCGCAGGCGGTGACCACGGCCGCGCGCCTGGCGGCCGAGTGCGCGTTCGACCTCAAGCTGGTGGCCCCCAAGCTGCCGCCGTACCCGGTGCCGGACGGACACACGGAGGCGTCGTGGCTGCGCGAACTGGTCACCCGCGGCGCGCACGCCCGCTACGGGCCAAAGGGCGACGAGCGGGTGCCCGGCGCGTGGAAGCAGCTCGAGCACGAGCTCAACGTGATCGAGGCGCTCGACTTCCCCGGCTACTTCCTGATAGTCCACGACATCGTCAACTTCTGCCGCGAGTCGGACATCCTGTGTCAGGGGCGCGGGTCCGCGGCCAACAGCGCGGTTTGCTACGCGCTGGGAGTGACCGCAGTGGACGCCGTGACGCACGGGCTGCTGTTCGAGAGGTTCTTGGCGCCCGAGCGCGACGGGCCGCCGGACATCGACGTGGACATCGAGTCGGACCGGCGCGAGGAGGTCATCCAGTACGTGTTCCGGCGCTTTGGGCGCATCAACGCGGCGATGGTCGCCAACGTGATCCAGTACCGTCCGCGCTCCGCGGTGCGCGACGCAGCCAAGGCGCTGGGCTACGACGTGGGCCAGCAGGACGCGTGGTCCAAGAGCATCGACCGCTGGGGCGACCTGCGCGTCTCGCCCGAGAAGCAGGAGCAGCAGGCGACGGTGACCCGGGACTCGGTGTGGCCGGAGCCGGTCGCCGATGCGCGCGTGCGCTCGCGCCCCGAGGCGGCGGCCCCGAGCCCGGCCTGGCCGGACCTCAATATGGACGACCAGTCCCCGAACAAGAACCCCCCGCAGGACCTCGACCACATCCCCGACCCGGTGCTGGACCTCGCGCAGCAGTTCATGCGACTGCCGCGCCACCTGGGGATTCACCCGGGCGGCATGGTGCTGTGCGACCGCCCGGTGATCGACGTGTGCCCGGTGGAGTGGGCGCGCATGCCCGGGCGCACCGTGCTGCAGTGGGACAAGGACGACTGCGCGGACGCCGGCCTGGTCAAGTTCGACCTGCTGGGGCTGGGCATGCTGTCCGCCCTCAGGTACGCGTTCGAGTTCATTCGCGAGCACGGCGGACCCGAGTTGGGCCTCCACTCCCTCCCGCAGGAGGACCCGGGGGTGTACGACCTGCTGTGCGCCGCGGACACCGTGGGGGTGTTCCAGGTGGAGTCGCGCGCGCAGATGGCGACGCTGCCGCGCCTGCGGCCGCGTCGCTTCTACGACATCGTGATCGAGGTCGCGCTGATTCGCCCCGGACCCATCCAGGGCGGATCGGTGCATCCGTACATCAACCGGGCCCGGGGCCGCGAGGAGGTCACCTACCTGCACCCGCTGCTCAAGCCCTCGCTGGAGAAGACGTTGGGCATCCCGCTGTTCCAGGAGCAGCTGATGCAGATGGCCATGGACGCCGCTGGGTTCGACGGCTCGCTCGCGGACCAGCTGCGCCGCGCGATGGGCTCCAAGCGCAGCCCCGAGCGCATGGAGGCGCTGCGGGCCAAGTTCATGGTGGGCGCGAACGGACGCGGGATCTCCGCCGACGTGGCGGTGCAGATCTTCGACAAGCTCAAGGCGTTCAGCGACTTTGGGTTCCCGGAGTCGCACTCGTACTCGTTCGCATACCTGGTCTACGCCTCCAGTTGGCTCAAGGTGCATCAGCCGGCCGCGTTCTACGCTGGGCTGCTCGCGGCGCAGCCGATGGGTTTCTACTCGCCGCAGTCGTTGGCCGCCGATGCGCGCCGCCACGGGCAGACCGTGCTGCGCCCGTGCGTGAGCCGTTCGCACGTCCTGGCGAGGGTCGAGCGGCTGGCGAGTGGAGCATCGGCGCCCAGCGAGCGTCGCGAGGACCTGGCGGCGCTGTCGCACGTGGACCCGACTTTGGCGGTGCGCATGGGGCTGGCCTCCGTGCGCGGAATAGGAGCCGATGCGGCGCAGGCGATCGTCGACGCGCGAGTGGATGGGCCCTTTGAGTCGCTGACGGACATGGCGCGGCGCGTGCGCGTGCGACCCAAGGGCGTTAAGGGTGACGCGGGCATTGTCCCCGCCAAGGGGCTGTCGACAGCGCAGTGGGAGGCACTGGCGACGGGCGGGGCGCTAGAGACGCTCGGCGTGAGCCGCCGGGAGGGGCTGTGGGCCGCGGGTGCGCTGTCTCGCGAGGGTCCGGACACGCTGCCGGACGTGACAACAGGAGTGGCGGCACCAATGCTGCCCGGGATGAGTGAGGTGGAGGAAGCTGTGGCTGACGTATGGGCATCGGGAGTATCGACGGAGAGTTACCCCACCGTCTTTGTGCGGGACGGGCTGGAGAGGAACGGGGTGCTGACGGTGGATCAGGTGCTGCACCACGATGCGGAGCGGCGCATCTCCGTGGCGGGAGTAGTGACGCACCGTCAGCGGCCGGGAACCGCGAAGGGGGTGACCTTCATCTCCCTCGAGGACGAGACGGGCTTCCTCAACGTGATCTGCTCGGTGGGGGTGTGGAAGAGGTTCCAAGCCGTCGCTCGGCGCTCGCCGGCCCTCGTGATCCGCGGCCGCATCGAGAGGGCCGACGGCGCCACCAACCTGGTCGCCGAGCACCTGGCGCCGCTGAGTCTCAAGGTTCCCGCTAAGAGCCGTGACTTTAGGTGAAAGTGGTTCATTGCACGACCATTTGCCGTGCTACGATTACGGTCGCATTGAGGCGCTGGAGACAGCATCTCGATCACCCTGTCCGGGTGGCGGAATTGGCAGACGCGCTAGCTTGAGGTGCTAGTGCCCGCAAGGGCGTGGGGGTTCAAGTCCCCCCTCGGACACACAGTGAAGGGCCGGAGCGAAAGCTCCGGTCCTTTTGTCGTTTCCGGGGCAAGATACCCCCGCCAGGCTGCGCGAGAGTCACCGCCTCATCCGGGCAGAGGTGCACTCTAGGCGCACGCCATGAGGCGGCCACCAACGCCTCCCAACCAGCGGAAACCCCTGGTCAAGTGCCGGTAAATTTTTGGAAGTCGGGAATTATCTTAAAAACGCGACGGTTGACCTAGGCGTCCGAGCATTACTACCACGAACTAAAAGGGGGCTCCCATGTGGGACTTTATTCTCTGGATCGCAGCAGTCATTCTCGTAGTACTTGGAATTATCCGGATAGTCAGGAAGGACATCCTCTGGGGTGTCGTCCTGATCGTGATCGGACTGCTGGTTGGACCTGGTGGCGTTAGCCTCCTGACGTAGCGTCCGCGTTAATAGTGCTTAGAGGAAGGACCCGAGCCCGCGTGGCTCGGGTCCTTCCTCGTTTCCGCACGGCGCTAGCCTGGAGGCATGACTGCTTCGCGCGACGTCGTTCGCATTTGCCAAGACCTGATCCGCATCGACACGTCGAATTACGGTGATGCGCCCGGACCGGGGGAGCGCGCCGCCGCCGACTACGTCGCGGCATACCTCACGGACCTCGGCTTGGAGCCGACCATCCGCGAGTCCGAGCCCGGGCGCGCGTCGTTGACGTGCCTGTGGGAGGGATCCGACCGCACGCGCCCGCCGCTGGTGGTCCACGGCCACCTGGACGTGGTGCCGGCGTTCGCTGACGACTGGTCCGTTGACCCGTTTGGCGCGGAAATCAAGGACGGCATGGTGTGGGGCCGAGGCGCGGTCGACATGAAGAACATGGACGCCATGATCCTGGCCTCCGTGGCGAGCATGATCGATGCCGGAGTAAAGCCTCCCCGCGACATCGTCATCGCGTTCTTCGCGGACGAGGAGCACGGCGGCGCTCGTGGAGCCAAGTGGATGGTGGAGAACCACCCCGAGGACTTCCGCGGCGCGACCGAGGCCATCAGCGAGGTGGGCGGCTTCTCCACGTACGTGAACGGACGCCGCGCCTACCTGGTTCAGACCGCTGAGAAGGGCATCCAGTGGCTGCGCCTGGTCGCGGACGGTCAGCAGGGCCACGGCAGCCTCATCCACGAGGACAACGCCGTCACTCACCTCGCGGGGGCCTTGGCGCGCATTGGGCAGTACGAGTGGCCGCTGGAGATGTCGCCCACCGTCGAGCAGTTGCTGCGCGGGATCGCGGACCTGACCGACGTCGAGTTCGAGCCCACGGAGGAGTGCGTCGCGAAGCTGATCGACGGGCTCGGCGCGAACGCGCGCATGATCGCCGCGACCGTGCGCAACACCTCGAACCCCACCATGATGGACGCGGGCTACAAGACCAACGTGATCCCAGACACCGCCACTGGCTTCGTCGACACCCGCTACCTGCCGGGACAACAGGAGACGGTGCTGCGCAAGATTGAGGAACTCGCCGGCAGCCACGTGAAGGTAGAGAATTACATCACGGAGCGCTCGCTCGAGGTCCCGTTCGACGTGCCGCTGGTGGACAAGATGATCGCCGCGCTCGGTGCCGAGGACCCAGACGCTCCGGTCCTGCCGTACGCGCTCATGGGCGGCACGGACAACAAGCACCTCGCCTCCATCGGCATCGCCGGCTACGGCTTCGCGCCTCTCCAGCTGCCCGAGGACCTCGACTTCCCGTCGCTGTTCCACGGCATCGACGAGCGCATCCCGGTGGAGAGCCTGCACTTTGGCGAGCGCGTGCTCACCGCGTTCCTCAAGGACTGCTGACCAGAAGGACTGCTGACCAGCCCCACGGGGTACTCGGCGGCGGGCGAGGGGGGCTAGGCCGCGTCGGTGCGCTGCAGGCGCATGACCCGGCGGCGCAGCCAAACCCGCCTGGCGCCGCCGGTGTAGATGACCGACCGCGCTAGCTCCCACTGGCCGTACTCGGCATGCTCGGTGAGCAGCCCATGCGCGTCGGAGCGAGACATGTCGCTGGCGATGTCCACCACGCGCCATTCGAAATGGCGACGCGGGGTGGGCTGCTTGCGTCGCGGGGACACGACGTGAGCGTCTGCACGGGGTAAGAATTCATTCATGATCGCTCCCATTTAATCGTTGGCGCGGGTACCGTCGTAACTATGAGCACACAACCACGCGAGGCCCTCCAACTCCTAGTCTCCGCATTGGAGACGCACCTGGAGGCCGTCGCGTCTAGACGGAGCGCGACCGATGCGGCCGTCGACGACGCGTACGACGCCGTCGCGGAGACCTTCGAGACGTACGAGGAGGCGCTCGACGTGGAGTTCGGCGAAGCCGTGCCACTGGTCCTCGAGGACGATGAGGAGTACGACGAGGACGAACACGCCGATGAGGACGAGGACAGCGAGGGCGACGAGGTTCTCGACGACGAGGAAATCGATCCCCATGCCGAGGAAGACGAGGACGACATGGATGACGACCTCGACGACTTCGACCTCAGGTAACGCTCGCAGGAGAGATTCACAGACATCCGTCACCTCCTATTCCTCGCACCGGTGAGGTGCGACGTCAGCGTCGTTCGGGGTATCCCAATTCGGGTGCCGTGACCTCGTCGAGCACGTCGAGGATCGCGGCGGGCACGGGAGTCTGGGTAGCCCGCAAGGACAGTTCGAGTTGCTCGGCGGTACGCGCCCCCACCACGGCACTGGCGATGTGTGGCTGCGCGAGCACCCACCCCAGCGCCAGTTCCTGCGCGGTGGAGCCGAGTCCCTCCGCGGCGGTGGACAGCGCCTCGACAATCGCGGACGCACGCTCGTTCATGTAGGGGTCGAGGAAGCCGGCCAGGTGCTCGGACGCCGCACGGGAGTCCGCGGGGATGGACGAACGATACTTACCGGTCAGCACGCCTCGGCCCAGCGGCGACCACGCCAGAATCCCCATGCCAAGTTCCGCGGCCGCGGGCACCACCTCGCGCTCGATGCCGCGCTGCACCAGCGAGTACTCCATCTGAGTCGCGGCCAGGCTGGGGCGAGTGCTTGCAAGGGTGCCGATGCGCGCGGTCGCCCAGCCGGGGAAGTTGGATACCCCGACGTAGCGGGCGCGCCCCGAGTTGACCGCGATCTCGAGCGCGTGCAGCGTCTCGTCGAGCGAGGTGCGCGGGTCGTAGGCGTGGACGAGCCAGAGGTCCACGTGATCCGTATTCATGCGCGCGAGCGACTCGTCGAGCGTGGTCAGCATGGTGTCGCGCGACGCGTCGACCATTCCGCCGGTGGCGGTGCGGCGAATCCCCGCCTTGGTGCAGATCTGCACATCCGAGCGAGAGACGGTGCCGCCCAGAAGGGTGCCGATGAGCGCCTCGGAGCCGCCCTCCGCGTAGGAGGCCGCGGTGTCGAGAAGCGTGCCGCCGGCGTCGAGGAAGGCGTCGAGCTGCCCGCCGGCCTCGTCCGCGTTGGTGTCGCGGCTCCAGTTCATCGTCCCGAGCGCGAGTTCCGATACTTCAAGGCCGCTGGCTCCGACTCGATTGCGCTGCATGACAGCGAACTTACCGCGAGCGTGGCGGCGGCTGGGGGCGGCGCGCGGGCAGTAACCTTGCGCTTATGAATTGGTGGGAATCGATTGTCCTCGGCATCGTCCAGGGTCTGACGGAGTTCTTGCCGATCTCCTCGAGCGCGCACATTCGGGCGATCGGACCGCTGCTTCCCAGCGGAGGCGATCCCGGCGCCGCGTTCACCGCCATCATCCAGATCGGCACCGAGGCCGCGGTGCTGCTGTACTTCCGCAAGGACATCGTCCGGATCATCGGCGCGTGGTGGTTGGCGCTTCGCGGCGGGCAGGGCGCCGACAGGCGCTCCCGATTCGGGGCGCACAGCCCCGATGCCCGCCTGGGCTGGTTCGTGATTCTGGGCTCGTTCCCGATTGTGGTCCTGGGGCTGCTGTTCCAAGACGCGATCGAGACCAGCCTGCGCAACCTGTACCTCACGTCGATCACCCTCGCGCTGTTCGCGGTGGTCCTGGGGTGGGCGGACCGCGTGGGTGCGAAGAAGCGAGACCTCAATGAGCTGCGCGGCAAGGACGCCTGGCTGCTGGGACTCGCTCAGGCGGCCGCGCTGATCCCCGGCGTCTCCCGCTCGGGCGGCACCATCTCCATGGGCCTGTTCCTAGGACTGACGCGCGAGGCCGCGGCGCGGTACTCGTTCCTGCTCGCGATCCCCGCGGTACTCGGTTCCGGGTTCTTCCAGGCGGCGACCAACTATCAGGAGATCACCGCGCCCGGGGGCGTGGGATGGATCAACACCATCCTGGCCGCGCTCGTGGCGTTCGCCGTGGGCTACGTGGTGATCGTCTGGTTCCTCAAGATCATCACGAACTACTCGTTCATGCCGTTCGTGTACTACCGCATCGGCTTCGCCGCGGTGATCGTGGCGCTGGTCGCGACGGGGACGATAGCGGCCTCTTAGGAGGAACACACAAGCCCCGCGCCCTGAATTGAGGGCGGGGGGTCGCGCTACTTCCCGGCGCCGCCGTCGCGGCGACGCAGGAACTGCTCGAACTCGGCGGCGATCGCCTCGCCGGAGGCCTCCGGCAGGTTGGTCTCGTCCATGAGCTCTTCGAGCTGCTTGACGTGGTCGCCGATCTCCTCGTCGTCTTCGGCGAGTTCGTCCGCCCCGCGCTGCCAGGCCTCGGCCTCATAGGGCAGGTCGGCAAGGTCGATCGGGGTGCTGAGGAACTGCTCGATCTGTCCCAGCAACGCCATGGTGCCCTTGGGGCTGGGAGGGTGACCGACGTAGTGGGGGATGCCCACCCAGACCGACAACACCCGGATGCCGCGCAGGCTGGCCTCGTGGCCCAGGACGCCCAGGATCCCCGTGGGGCCGTCGTAGTCGGAGCGCTCGAGGTCGAACTTCTTGCGGGTATCGGCGTCCTCGCTGGTGACGAACGTGGGCAGCGGGCGGGTGTGAGGGGCGTCCACCAGCAGCGCCCCGGCGGTGATAAGGGTGGTGACGCCGAGCTGCTGCGCGCTGTCCAGAATCTCCGCTGCGAACTGCCGCCAGCGCATCGACGGCTCGATGCCGCGCACCAGGGCGATGGTGCGGCGAGTGTCCAGCGGGTCGTTCACGGTGGAGACGATGGTGCCTGGCCAGGACACAAAACGGTCCCCGGTTGGCAGGCGCGAGATGGTCGGGCGATTGACCTGGAAGTCGTGGTATTCCTCGGAGTCGAGCGTCTTGTGCTCGGTGGCGCTCCAGGTCTTGACCAGGTGGTCGAGCGCCGCGGAGGCGGCGGATCCGGCATCGTTCCAGCCCTCGAACGCCGCGATCATGATGGACTCGCGGGGATCGAGTGCAGGGGGGTCAATCTCGCTGCTCATGCGCCCAGCCTAGACTGAACTCCTATGACGACTGACTTCACTGACGCCTCGCCCACAGACTCCACCTACCCCGATGCCCGCCGCGCCGACCTTCCCGCGGCCGTGCTGTGGGACCTCGACGGCACCCTGATCGACTCGGAACCGTATTGGATCGCGGCGGAGACGGAACTCGCCCTCAAATTCGGCGTGACGTGGACGCACGAGGACGGGCTGACGCTTGTCGGCAAGCCACTGCCCGCCTCGGCAGCGCTGTTGCGCGGACGCGGTGTGGACATGGACGTCACCGACATCGTCGACTTCCTGATCGCCCGGGTGGCCGAGCAGGTGCGCCGCCACGTCCCGTGGCAGAGCGACGCCCGGCTGCTGCTGGAACAGACGCTGGCCGCCGGCATCCCTTGCGCGCTCGTGACGATGTCCTACGCCGTTCTCGCCGAGGCCGCGACGCAGAGCGTGCCCGACGCGTTCTCGGTGGTGGTCTCCGGCGACGAGGTGACCAACGGCAAGCCGCACCCCGAGTCGTACCTGCTGGCTGCCCAGCGGCTAGGTGTCGACATCGAGGACTGCGTCGCGATCGAGGACTCGCCGTCGGGCATCGGCGCGGCGTACGCGTCGGGAGCGCGCACGATCGCGGTCAAGCGGCTGACGCCGGTGGAGCCTCTTCCCGGGCTCACTCGGGTCACCAGCCTTGACCGGCTGGGAATCGACGGGCTCCGCGACGTCGCGGCCGGCACCGTCATCGACGAGCTCGGCTCGGGCGTCTAGCGAAACAGGGCGCGCGAATCAGCCCTACGCGACGCTGATGCCTAGCGAACGCTCCATCGCGACGGTGTCCAGCGGCGGGGTCACGCCGCCAAACTCGGGGCACTGGTCCTGGAAGTTGCACCAGCCGCACAGCTTGGACTTGCGGGGGCGGAAGTTGCCGGACTCCGCTGCGGCGCGGATGTCGTTCCACAGCTCGCGAATCTCGAACTCCACCTTCTCCAGGTCGCCGGCGTCCGGGCGCAGCTCGATGGTTCCGCCGTCGCGCAGGAACAGCAGCTGCAGCAGCGCCGGGCGGGTGCCGCGCAGGCGCTCCACCAGCAGCGCGTAGAAGCGCATCTGGAACTGCACCTTGGCCGAGTACTGCGGCAGCGGCTTCTTGCCGGTCTTGTAGTCGATCAGGCGGATGGAGCCGTCGGGGGCCACGTCGACGCGGTCGATGATCCCGCGCAGCAGCGGACCGTCCTCGAGCTGAAACTCGACGAACTCCTCCCGGGCCTGCGGCTCGAGGCGCTGAGGATTCTCCATCTGGAAGTACGTGCCGAGCCGGCCCACGCCGTCGGCGAGCCACGCCTGGACCGCGGCATCGTCCGCGTGGAGGTCCGCAAGGTCGGGCTGCTTGGCGACCATGGCGTGCCATTGCGGCTCGACCATCGCTGCGGCGCTGTCCAGCGTGCGCTGGGCGGCGGGGAGGTCGTAGAGGTCCTCGAGGACCGAGTGCACCAGGGTGCCCAGCGTGGCCGCGGGGGAGGGCGGCTCCGGAATCTTGTCGATGAGTCGCAGCCGGAACATCAGCGGGCACTGGCGAAAGTCGCCGGCGCGCGAGGGGGACAGTGCCGGCTTGCGCGGGCCGGACCCGCGCGAGACGGGCGCGGATGCTGGCGTGGTGGTTTCGTCGGTCGGCAGTGGGGCGTCAGTCATCCCACCACAGTAGGGCGCGCGGCCGAATCGCGTTGAACCCCTTTGGGCGCTGGCGGAGACTAGTGCGACCGGCGTTTCGCCTGCCGCGTAGTGCACGGGTTAACGCGAGGCGTGGGCCCCGCGAGCATCTACGGTGGACTCATGGCAGATCACACCCCCCGCACCAAAGGATTCTCGTTCGGGCACGTGCTCGGCGCGCGCGTCGTCATCCAACCCTCGACGCTCCTGATGCTGGTGATCCTCGCGTTCCTGCTGAGCAACTCCGGCGGCTCGGTGACGCGCAGCGGCTTCACGATCGGCCTGATCCTGGCGGCCGCCCTGATCTTCTCGGTCTTCCTGCACGAGGTGGCGCACGCCGTCGCCGCGCGCGCCTTCGGCCGCAACGTGCACGAGATTGTCCTCACCCTGTGGGGCGGACACACCTCTTTCGACTCCCGCAACCTGACCCCCGTCGTCAACGGCGTGGTGTCGCTGGCCGGGCCCGCGGCGAACGTCGTGATCGCGGGAGTCGTCGCCGTCGCCCTCCAGTTCACGCAGCCCACCGGCGTGGTGGGCGCTGGGCTGTGGTGGATCGTGTGGGCCAACCTTCTGCTGGCCGCCTTCAACGCCCTACCCGGCATCCCGATGGACGGCGGGCGCGCGCTCGAGGCGCTCGTGTGGGGCGTCACCAAGGACCGGCACAGGGGCACCATCGCCGCGGCCTGGGCCGGTCGGGTGATCGCCGTCGGAGTCCTGGTGGCGTCGATCGGCCTTCCGTTCCTGCGCGGCAACACGCCAGATATGTTCGACGTGCTGTGGGGATTCATCATCTTCGGAGTACTGTGGCCCGCCGCATCGGCCGCCCTCAAGGGCTCCAAGGCCATGGCGCGGATCGACAGCATCGGCGCGCGCACCATCATGGTGAGCGCCGCCCCCATCGCCTTCGACGCCACCGTCCAGGACGCCAGCGAGCTCGCGGCCAGGACCGGCGCACAGGAGATCGTGGTGCTCGCGGGCGACAACACTCCTGCCGGGCACTTCCCGGTCAGCCTGATCGACGCCGTGCCCGTGTCGGAGCGGCAGCACACGCAGCTGCAGTCCGTCACGATGCCGCTGCCGCGAGGTGCGCAGATGAGCCCCGACCTGCGCGGCCAGGAGTTCGTCCAGTTCCTGCGCCAGTGGTGGGGACAGACCGAGGTGTGGGCCGTGGTGGAACACGGCCGCGTGATCGGCGTGGTGCGAGCAAACGACGCGCTCAAAGCGGTGCAGTAACGCCGCCTAGACTGGGCGGATGACTTCCTCAATCCCCACCCCCACGGGCGCAGACCAGCGCCGCGGCCCGCTGCGCGCCGGCGACCGCGTCCAGTTGACCGATGCGAAGGGTCGCCACCACACGATCACCCTCGTCCAGGGCAAGACCTTTCACACCCACCGCGGCCAGTTCACGCACGACGACCTGATCGGCCAGCCCGAGGGCACCGTGATTCGCAACACCGCCGGCGTCGACTACCTGGTGCTACGCCCGCTGCTCAGCGACCTGGTGCTGTCCATGCCGCGCGGGGCGGCCGTGATCTACCCCAAGGACGCCGGCCAGATCATCCAGATGGCGGACATCTTTCCGGGCGCTCGCGTCGTCGAGGCGGGCGTCGGTTCAGGCGCTCTGACCATGTCGCTGCTGCGCGCCGTTGGCGACGCCGGTGAACTGGTGTCGATCGAGCGCCGCGAGGACTTCGCGGACATCGCACGCGCCAACGTCGAGTCGCACTTTGGCGGCGACCACCCGGCGTGGCGCCTGGAGATTGGCGACTTCGCGGACCAGGTGGCGCTCGTCGCCGAGCCCGGCACCGTGGACCGCATCGTGCTCGACATGCTCGCCCCCTGGGAGAACATCGACGCGGCGGCCGATGCGCTGACGCCCGGCGGCGTCTTCCTCGCCTACGTCGCCACTGCCACGCAGATGTCGCGTCTCGCGGAGGACCTGCGCGAGCACGGCGGCTTCACGGAGCCCGTGGCGTGGGAGAACCTAGTGCGCACGTGGCACCTCGAGGGACTGTCGGTACGCCCGGATCACCGCATGATCGGCCACACCGGCTTCCTGCTCACTGCCCGTCGCATGGCCCCCGGCGTCGACGCGCCGCTGCGCCACCGCCGCCCCGCCAAGGGCGCCTACCCGGTCGAGTCGCAGTGGACCCCGGAGGACCTGGGCGAGCGCCCGGTCAGCGAGAAGAAGATTCGTAAGGTGCGTCGCGACGTCCTCGGGGTTCCGCCCGACACGAGCGGTGCAGGACCACGCAAGAATCCCGCCGCCGAGGCGACGGAGCCCACTGAGGAGGTTGGCTGATGGTGGCAGAGGGACAGGACCAGGCAGCGGCGCTCGAGCGCCAGAACCGCGAATTGCAGCGACTGCTGACCGTCGCACGCGACCAGCTAGGCGAGATGAAGGTCAAGCTCGCCGAGGCATCGGCCCCGCCGCAGAGCTTCGCGACGTTCGTGAAGTGGGCGGGGGAGTTCGCGGACATCGTCTCCAGCGGCCGCCGCATGCGCGTGACCGTGCTGCCTTCGCTGGGGCGCGAGCTCGAGCCGGGTGACGAGGTATTGCTGAACGCCATGATGGTGGTGGTCGGTACCGCGGAGCCCGAACGTGCTGGGCAGGCCGCGCTGGTGCGCGAAGTGATCGACGCCGACCGCGTGCTCGTGGTCTCGCGCGGCGAGGACGAGCGCGTGGTCATCATGATCGGCGGCGACGCCCACTCGCGCGTGTCCGAGGGTGACACTGTCATCATCGACCCGCGCACCGGCTTCGCGTCGGAGAAGGTGGACCGCAGCGGCGTCGAGGCGCTCATGCTCGAGGAGGTGCCCGACGTCGACTACCGCGCGATCGGTGGCCTCGCCCCGCAGATCGAGCGCATCCGCGACGCGATCGAGCTGCCCATCCGCCACCCCGAGCTGTACATCGAGCACGACCTGCGCCCGCCGCGGGGACTGCTGCTCTACGGCCCCCCCGGGTGCGGCAAGACGCTCATCGCCAAGGCGGTCGCGCACTCGCTGGGTGAGGCGGTGGGAGCGGATCGCTCGTACTTCCTGTCCGTCAAGGGCCCGGAGCTGCTGAACAAGTACGTGGGGGAAACGGAGCGCTACATTCGCACCATCTTCGAGCGCGCGCGCTCCAAGGCCTCCACCGGCGCCCCCGTCGTGGTCTTCTTCGACGAGATGGACGCGCTGTTCCGCTCGCGTGGCTCTGGCGTGAGCTCCGACATGGAGACCACCATCGTCCCCCAGCTCCTCACGGAGTTGGACGGCGTCGAGGGCTTAAGCAACGTCATCGTGATTGGCGCGTCCAACCGCGAGGACATGATCGACCCCGCCATCCTGCGACCGGGTCGCCTGGACGTGAAGATCGAGGTCTCCCGGCCCGGTCCCGCGTCCGCGTCCGACATCTTCAGCAAGTACCTGACCGCCTCGGTGCCGATGGCCCCGAGCGAGCTCGCCCAGCACGGGGACGATGCGGTGGGCACGGCCCGCGCGCTCACCGCCGTGGCGGTGGATACGCTGTTCGGCTACCCGGACACCCCGGAGTACGTCTCCGGCGCGCTGATCCGCAACATCGTCGACCGCGCCAAGACCGGCGCCATCAAGTCGCTGATCTCCGGGGGGGAGCGCGGCATCACCGCGACTCACCTGCGTGACGCGTGCGAGCAGGAACTGCTGGAGGCGCGCGCGGTCGCCGCCGGAACGCTCGGAGGCGAGTAGCCGATGCGCGTGATGGGGATCGAGACCGAGTACGGCATCACCGACCCGGACCGTCCCGGCGCCAACCCGATCCTGATGTCCTCGCGACTGGTGTCCGCCTGCCGCGAGTGGGCCGGGCAGTCGAACACGCGTTGGGACTACGGCGGGGAGGACCCCTTGCAGGATCAGCGCGGTATGCGGCGCTCGCGCAGGACCGCCACCGCCGACATGCTGACCGACGCGCCCGACTTCGACGAGGCCGCGCAGGCCGTGACGCTGCGCCGCCGGCGCGGCTCGTGGGAGGACCCCGCGCACCTCAACGCGGTGCTGTCCAACGGCGCCCGCTTCTACGTGGACCACGCGCACCCCGAGTACTCGGGGCCAGAGGTATCCAACGCCCGCGACGCGGTGCTGTGGGACCGGGCGGGCGACGCCATCGCGCTCGCGGCATCCGAGCAGTACGAGCGGACCGAGGGTGAGCGCGTCGCGCTATACAAGAACAACGTGGACGGCAAGGGAGCGAGCTACGGCACGCACGAGAACTTCCTGATCCGCCGCGACACCGACTTCGACGAAGTGATCAGTTACCTCACCGCGCACCTGGTGACACGCCAGATCTTCACGGGCGCGGGCCGCGTAGGACTCGGCCAGCGCGGTGAGAGCGCGGGCTTCCAGATCTCCCAGCGCGCCGACTACATGGAGGCGGAGGTGGGGCTCGAGACCACCCTGCGCCGTCCCATCATCAACACCCGCGACGAGCCCCACGCCGAGCGCAGCAAGTGGCGCCGGCTACACGTGATCATCGGCGACGCGAACTGCATGGACGTCCCGACCCTGCTCAAGATGGGCACCACCGCGCTAGTGCTGGCCGCGATCGAGGCGCAGGACGCGCGACTCGGGGCGTGCGAGCTGCGCGAGCCGGTTGGCGACGTCCAGACCGTGTCGCGCGACCTCACCCTGCGCGCGCCGCTATCCCTGGCATCGGGGGAGAAGGCTACGGCGCTGCAGATCCAGCGCGCCCTGCTGGAGGTGTGCCGCGACTACGTGGCAACCGCAGTCGACGCGTATGTGATCTCTCGCTGGGAGAGCGTCCTTGACCTGCTCGAGCGCGACCTTTTCGGGGCCGCTCGCGAGGTCGAGTGGGTCGCCAAGTTGCAGCTGCTTGGCCGCATGCGAACCAAGTACGCGACGCCCGACGCGGATGGTGTGTCGCGGGAGTTGCCGTGGGACGACGCGCGGCTGGCAGCCGCGGACGTGCAGTGGAGTCAGCTGGGAAGCGGGCTCGCGGCGCGACTCGAACGCGCCGGCGCGGTGGAGACCATCGTCAGCGCCGAAGACATGGCGGCGGCGATGAGGACCGCGCCGCGCGACACGCGGGCGCGGCTGCGGGGCGACATGGTGTCCGCCCGGCCCGATCTCCTGGACGCGGCCGGATGGTCCTCCGTGGTGCTCGACCGCGATACCGACCACGGCGACCTCGAGGTAGTCCACCTGGACGACCCGTTGGCGACCACGCACCCCCTCCTCGACCAGCTCATCGGGGGATAGACTCAGGGGCATGCCTCAGACTCACTCTTCCGGCCAGTCTCACGAAGACGACCTGCCCGACCTCCCCGACGCGCCGGCGGCGCCCACGCAGTCCGTGACGACGGACGCGCTCGACGACCTCCTGGACGAGATCGACGGCTCGCTGCAGGTCAACGCCGAGCAGTTCGTTCGCTCGTTCGTGCAAAAGGGCGGCGAGTAGCCGTCCCCGGCCACGCGCATCGGTCATGATTTCCACGGATATACCCACGCCCCTCGAGGTCGACCCCACCCGCAGGATCTTCGGCCTCGAGACCGAGTTCGGGCTGCACCTGGACACCGAGACGTCTCGCAGCGTCACGCCGGAGGAGGTCGCCGGGCACCTGTTCCACTCGGTCGTGAAGTGGGGGCGGTCGTCCAACGTCTTCCTGCCCAACGCGTCGCGGCTGTACATCGACGTCGGCGCTCACCCCGAGTACGCGACCTCCGAGTGCGACTCTTTGACTGACCTCATCGCCGCGGACAAGGCGGGCGAGCGCATCGTCCACAACCTGATCGCGGAGGGCGAGGAGCGGCTGCGCGCCGCGGGCATCGACGGCACCATCCACCTGTACAAGAACAACGTCGACTCGGCGGGCAACAGCTACGGGTGCCACGAGAACTACCTGGTGCGCAGGAGGCCCGACTTCAAGGCCTTCGCCTCGAACCTGCTTCCTTTCCTCATCTCGAGACAGATCGTGACCGGGGCGGGCTGCATCACACGCACCCCCGAGGGCGCGCACTACTCGTTCTCGCCGCGCGCGGACCACATGTGGGAGGGGATGAGCTCGGCCACCACCCGCTCGCGCCCCATGATCAACACCCGCGACGAGCCGCACGCGAACGCGGACCTGTACCGCCGGATGCACATCATCGTGGGCGACTCCACGATGTCGGAACCCACCGCGCTGCTCAAGGTGGGCGCGACGGACCTGGTGCTGCGGATCATGGAGGCGCGTGCCGACTTTCCGAAGGTCGCTTTGGTGCGCGAGATGCAGGCGATTCGCGACATCGCGCACGATCTGACCGGCACGGTGACGGTGGAGCTCACGGACGGAAGACACCTGACCGCCGTCGAGCTGCAGCAGGCGTACCTGGACGCCGTGCGCGGCCACGTCGGTGGAGTGATCGAGCCCACCGCTGAGGTCGAGTCGATCCTGGACCTGTGGCAGCGCGGCATCGACGCCGTCCGGACCCAGGACTTCTCCCTGGTGGAGACCGAGCTGGACTGGGCGATCAAGCACCGGGTGGTCATGCGCTATCAGCAAAAGCTGGAGTGCGAGCTGGACGACCCCCGACTAGCGCGGCTCGAGCTCGCATTCCACGACATCTCCCCGGAGCGCGGCCTGTTCTACCGACTGCAGCGTCAGGGCCTGGTGAGGCGAATCATCACCGACGAGCAGATCGAGCTGGCCATGACCCAGGCGCCGTCGACCACGCGCGCCCGGCTGCGCGGGCTCTTCGTCACGGCCGCCCTTGCCGCGGGCAGGGACTTCACCGTGGACTGGGTCCACCTGAAGATCACCGGTAATGATGGACGGACGGTTCTCCTTAAGGATCCCTTCAGGAACGAGGACGAGCGCGTAGACGTTCTCCTGGGGATGCTTGGCGCCTCCGCAGCGCCGGTAGAATAATCGTCTCATCCCCTGAAAGGACGCGTATGCGCCGCCTCGTCGCTCTGACCCTTGCCGTCGTGCTGACGGCAGCGGGATGCGCATCGTCGAGCACGGATCCGTCCGCGAGCGCGACCGCCACCGGCCAGATCGACGCCATCACCATCGGCTCGTCGGACTCCCTGGCGCCCACCCTCGACTTTGTGCCGGGCCTCGACTACCTCGAGCCCGAGTACCGCGTGGAGTGGGACGGCGATGGCGACCCGCTTCAGGAGGGCCAGCCGCTGCTGCTCGACATCTACGGCGAGTCGCTCGAGGACCACACTCAGCTGATCAACACGTACGACGGCCTGCCGCGGTCGTTCCTGCTCGCGCCCGAGGTGGTGGGTCAGGAGTTGTACGACGTCCTCAAGACCGTCAACGTCGGCGCCCGAATCCTGCAGATATCCCCGGCCCCGACCGACGAGGCGGGAAAGCCGCCGGTCGCCGTGGTGATTGACGTCCTGCCCATTCGCGCCGTGGGGGTCGAGAACGATGCTCACCCCGACATGCCTGCGGTCACCCTGAGCGCCACCGGCGAGCCCACCATCGAGATCCCCGACACCGATCCACCGCCGGCGCTGATGTCGTCGACCCTGATTCAGGGCACCGGGGAGCAGATCACCTCCGGCTCATTCGTCACCGTGAATTACGTGGGAGTGCACTGGGGCGAGGGTGCGGACGACGAGACCTCCTGGGTGTCGGGCGACGTGTTCGAGAGCTCGTGGCCCGCGGAGAACGCGCCCTTTGAGACGCAGATTGGCGTGGGACAGGTCATCACCGGCTGGGACCAGGCACTCATCGACGTTCCCGCCGGCTCGCAGGTGGAGATCGTCGTGCCCGCGGAGGTCGGCTACCCCGACAAGGGCACGCTGGTGTTCGTCGTAGACATCCTTGACGTGTGGAACCCGGAGAGCTAATGCCTGTATCAATTCGCATCATTCCCTGCCTCGACGTAGACGCCGGCCGAGTAGTCAAGGGCGTCAATTTTGAGAATCTGCGCGACGCGGGCGACCCCGTCGAGCTGGCCGCGAAGTACGGCGCCACGGGGGCCGACGAGCTCACCTTCCTGGACGTCACGGCGTCCTCCGGGTCCCGCGAGACCACCTACGACGTGGTGCGCCGCACCGCCGAGCAGGTCTTCGTGCCCCTCACGGTAGGCGGCGGCATCCGAGCCACGGAAGACGTGGACAAGCTATTGCGCGCGGGGGCGGACAAGGTGGGCATCAACACGGCGGCCATCGCGCGGCCCGAGCTCATCAGCGAAATCGCGAGTCGCTTTGGCAACCAGGTGCTGGTGCTGTCCGTCGACGCGCGCCGATGCCAGGGCGAGACTCGTACCGAGTCCGGCTTCGAGGTCACGACGCACGGCGGGCGAGTCGGTACCGGCATCGACGCGGTCGAGTGGGCCGCGCGAGTCGAGCGCCTCGGGGCGGGCGAGATCCTGCTGAACTCCATGGACGCGGACGGTACCGCGGCCGGTTTCGACCTCGAGATGATCCGCGCGGTGCGCGCCGTGGTGTCGCTACCGTTGGTCGCCTCCGGCGGAGCGGGACGCCCCGAGGACTTTGTCGACGCCGTCAAGGCGGGGGCCGATGCGGTTCTCGCCGCGAGCGTTTTCCACTTTGGTCAGTTCACCATCGCCGAGGTAAAGGACCACCTTCGCGCTGCGGGAATTGAGGTGCGGTGACCCGTTCCGACCGGGATACCGCCAAGGACTACGACCTTCACGGCTCCTTCACGCGTCGAGCGCTCGGCCTGCTAGGACACGCGCTTCGCACCGAACCCTTACGTTTTGGCGTCGCGATCGCGGCCGCTGCGGCGTTCAGCCTGCTCACGGTGGTCTTCGGCACCCTGCTCGGGCGAATCACCGACGACGTCGTCATCCCCGGAATCGAGGGGGAGCCCATCGAGGGCATCTGGGGCGACTACACCCAGGACCCCAAGACGGCCATCATTCTCGCGGGCGGAGCCTTCCTCGCCATCGGCATCGTGAACGCCGTGCTCGTGGGCGTGCGGCGCGCGGTCCAGGGCAGCGCGGTCGCCGGGGTGGGCGCCAGGCACCGAAGGGTGATCGCCGATGCGCTGGCGGCCCTGCCGCTCGGTTGGCACCGCGCGAACCCGTCGGGACGGCTGCTGTCCGCCATGTCCTCGGACTCTGAGACCGCCACCGACACCCTGCACCCCTTCGCCTTCACGGTGGGGTCGTTCGTGATGATGTTCGCCGCCGGCTACTCGATGTGGGTCATGGACCCGTGGCTCGCGATCACGGGTCTCGCGGTGGTGCCCGTGATCTTCGTGGTCAACGTCGTGTACGAGCGCGTCATCACGCCGCGCTGGGACAAGGGCCAGAGCCTGCGCTCCGACGTGTCGACCATCGCGCACGAGAGCTTCGAAGGCGGCACGGTGGTCAAGGCGCTAGGCGCCGAGGACCTCGAGACCAAGCGCTTCGCCGAGTCCGCACGAGCGTTGCGCGACGCGGACACCAAGGTTGGCCGGACGTCGGCCTGGTTCGAGCCGATGATGGATGTGGTGGTGCCGCTAGGTTCCGTCGCGCTGATGATCGTCGGCGCGTACCGGGCGGCCGCTGGTGCGGTGAGCGTCGGCGACGTGGTGGCCTCGATCTACCTGGTGACTCTGCTCGCGGTACCGATTCGCGGACTGGGATGGCTGCTGGGTCAGATGCCGCAGGCGCTGGTCGCGTTCCGTCGCGTGGGCGAGATCTCGCGTGCGGCGACCGAGGTCGACGACCCGGGCACCGTGCGCATGCCCGGCGAAGGCGCGGGACACGTGGCCTTCGAGCGTGCTGACATCGGCGCGGACGACGGCGACGGCAACCTTGCCGTGATCCTGCGCGACGTGTCGCTGACCCTAGAGCCAGGCACCATTACGGCACTCGTCGGCGCGACGGGAGCGGGCAAGAGCACCGTGGCCCTCGCCGCGGCGCGCCTGGCTCGCCCCGTGTCAGGCGAGATCCTGCTGGACGACACGGATCTGAGCACCATCGCCGCGCTCGGGGATCACGTGGCGCTGGTCCCGCAGTCCGCCTTCGTGTTCGCGGGCTCGGTGCGCGACAACGTCACCCTGGGCGATGACTTCTCCGACGACCAGGTGTGGAGCGCCCTGCGGCAGGCCAACGTGTTGGACGTGGTCGAGAAGCTTTCGCGCGAGGGCGTCGAGCCCCTCGACGCGGTGCTCAGCGAGCGCGGGATGAACCTGTCCGGGGGACAGCGCCAGCGACTCGCCCTGGCCCGCGCGTTGGTGCGCGAGCCACGGGTGTTGGTCCTCGACGACGCCACGTCCGCGGTGGACCCGCGCGTCGAACAGCAGATCCTGCGCGGCCTGGGCGCGGACGGTCGCGGCCCCACGGTGCTGATCATCGCGTATCGGTTGGCGTCGATTCTGCTCGCGGACCACGTGGTGCACGTCGAGCACGGCCGAGTGGTCGACGCGGGATCGCACGCGGAGCTCATCGAGCGTGACGGCGTGTACCGTTCGCTGGTGCTCGCCTACGAGGAGGACTCAGAGCGCCAGGCCGCTCAGGAACGGGGGTACGTCGGATGACCGCCACCCCGGATCCCATGGTGCCGGATCCCACTGCGCCCGAACTCACGACGCCAGAGCCGACGACGCCCGGGCCCATGCGTGCGAAGTCGAGCGCGCTCGAGGCGGAGTCGCCAAAGGTCAAGACGCCCAAGGCGAAGGTTCCCAAGGTCAAGACGCCCCGGGCGAAGCCGCCGAGCCTCGCCAAGACCTTTAAGCAGGGCTTGAGCGTCAGCCCAGAGTTCCGCGTGGGGCTCGGCGTCACGCTTGCGCTGGCGACCCTCGCGGCGGTCGGCCGGGCCGCGGTGCCCTTCCTTATTCAGCGCATCACCGACCTGGGCCTACTGGCGCCGGGCGGGGTGAACACGACGGTGGTGGTCTGGTACGCCGCGGCGGGAGCCGTGGTGCTGATCGTTGGCGCGATCCTCGCGTGGCGGGTGCGCACCAGGATGGTGACAGCGGCCGAGGCGGGTCTCGCGACGCTGCGCGTGCGCGCGTTCAAGAAGGTGCACGAGCTCTCCGTCCTCACCCAGAACGAGGAGCAGCGCGGCCGCTACGTCTCGCGGGTCACCGGCGACGTCGACACCATGCGGGACCTCATGCAGTGGACCGGGGCGGCGATGATCATCGCGGCGCTCGAGTCCCTGGTGGTCTTCGCGGTGATGGTCGCCTACTCGTGGCAACTATCGGTGGTGGTGCTGCTCGCCTTCGCCCCGATGGGGCTGTCACTGATCTGGATCCAGCCGCGCGTCCGCCAGGCGTTCCAGTGGGTGCGCGAGCAGATGGGCGACCTCCTGGGCCGCACGTCGGAGCAGATAGTCGGCGTCTCCACCATCCGGTCGTACGGCGTACAGAAGCGCATGCGCGACCAGCTCCACGGCGAGATCGACTCGATTCTCGCCTCGGAGCGACGCGCGTCACGGGTCGCGGCCTTCACCTTCTCCTCCACGGTGTTGGGTCAATCGCTCGCGACCGGACTCGCGCTCATCGTGGGTACGGGGCTGGGCATGAGCGGCGACCTGAGCGTCGGCACCGTGGTCGCCTACGCGTTCCTGGTCTACATGTTCTCCGGTCCGCTGATGTGGATCATCGAGATGCTCGCGGAGATGCAGCGTGCGATGGTCGGCTGGCGTCGCGTGCTCGAGCTGGTCGACGCCCCGGTGACGGTGGCGGATCCTGGACCCGACGGCACCGACATCCCGCACGGCCACGGCGAGCTCGACATTCAGGGCGTGCGCCTGACGTATCCCGGCGGACCCGAGGTGCTCAAGGGCATCAACCTCAACGTCCCCGCGGGCAAGCGCATCGCGCTCGTGGGCCAGACCGGCTCCGGCAAGACCTCGCTCGCGAGGCTCATGTCGCGATTCTTCGACCCCACCGAGGGCGTGATCCGCGTGGGCGGAGTCGACGTGCGCGACGTCCCCATGGAGTCCCTGCGCCGATCGGTGGCGGTGGTTCCGCAGGAGGGCTTCCTGTTCGACGGCACCATCCGCTCAAACCTCGCGTACGCGAGGCCCGATGCCACCGCCGACGACCTCGAGCGCCGCGCCCTGGCTGCCTTCGAGTCCCTCGGGCTGGAGGCGTGGCTCGCCACGCTCCCGCGCGGAATCGACACCCCGGTGGGGCCCCGCGGAGAGTTGCTGTCCGCCGGCGAGCGACAGTTCATCTCGATCGCGAGGGCGTACCTGCGCGACCCGGACCTGCTGATCCTGGACGAGGCGACCTCGGCCGTTGACCCGGCGACTGAGGTCCGCATCTCGCGGGCGCTCGAGGGACTCATGCGGGGACGCACGTCCGTCGTCATCGCCCACCGGCTGTCCACCGCGGAACGCGCAGACATCGTGGGCGTCATGGAGCACGGCGAGCTGGTCGAGGTGGGACCGCACCGCGATCTGGTGAACGCCGGCGGCATCTACTCCGAGCTCTACGCGGCGTGGGTCTCGCAGACCCGTGACTGATTCGCGCGCGAGCATGGAAAGATAGTCGCATGCCTCTGGATACCAGCATCGCCGCACGCCTCAAGCGCGACTCCGCCGGACTCGTCTGCGCCGTGGTGCAGCAATACGACACCGGAGAGGTGTTGATGGTCGCGTGGATGAACGACGCAGCGCTCGCCGAGACGTTGACAACCGGCCGCGCCGTGTACTGGAGCCGCTCCCGCCAGGAGATGTGGCGTAAGGGCGACACCTCTGGAAACGTCCAGTGGGTGAAGTCTGCTGAGCTCGACTGCGACGGCGACGCCATTCTGCTCAAGGTGGACCAGCACGGCCCCGCCTGTCACACCGGCACGCGCACGTGCTTCGAGGCGGGCGGCTCCCTAGGCGCCGTCGTGGCAGAGCAGTCATGACCGCCGCGCCGTCGCCAGCAGACCTCGAGTGGGGTCAGACGTGGCCATCGTTGCCGGAGTTCGCCGAACTCGGCGCGACGCATCGCGTGGTGCCCGTGGCGCGACGCATCCTCGCCGACGGCCTCACGCCGGTGGCCGTGTACCGGGCGCTCGCGCAGGCCCGTCCGGGCACCTTTATCTTGGAGTCGGCGGAGCCGGACGGCACGCGCGGCCGCTTCTCGTTTGTCGGCGTGCACTCGCGCGCGACGCTCACGATCGACGGCGACGACGCCCGATGGACGGGCGACGTGCCCGTCGGCCTGACGGACGAGGCGCCTCTGGCGTCCATCCAGCTCGCGCTCGACGAACTCAAGTCGGAGGCCATCCCTGGCCTGCCGCCGCTCACAGGCGGGCTCGTGGGCGTCATCGGCTGGGACATCGTGCGGCAGTGGGAGCCGACGCTCCCGAACGCCGCCACGCGGGACCTCGACGTTCCCGATGCCGTGCTGTGCCTGGCGACCGACATCGCGGCGATCGACCACCACGACGGCTCGGTGTGGCTGATCTCGAACGCGGTCAACGCGGACGCGCAGGAGAGCGGCATCGAGGCGGCCTACGACGCCGCCTTGCTGCGCCTGGACGCGATGCAGGCGGACCTCCTCGCGGCAAAGGCGGGGGAGATCTCGGTGGCGACGCCGGACGCGCCCGAGCCGCGCATCGACCGCCGGTCCGAGGCTTGGGACTACCAGAAGGCAGTCGAGGCCGGCAAGGACGCCATCCGCGAGGGCGAGGTCTTCCAGGTTGTTCCCTCGCAGCGATTCGACGTCGAGTGCACCGCCTCGCCGCTGGACGTCTACCGGGTGCTGCGCACCATCAACCCCAGCCCGTACATGTACTACTTCGAGCTCGAAGACGCCCAGGGCAGGCAGTTCGCCGTGGTCGGAGCGAGCCCCGAGTCGCTTGTGACGGTTCACGACCGCGCTGTTACCACGTTCCCCATCGCAGGATCGCGCCCGCGCGGGGCCACCCCAGAGCAGGACCGGCAGCTCCAGGAGGATCTGCTCGCGGATCCCAAGGAGCTCGCGGAGCACGTGATGCTGGTCGACCTGGCGCGCAACGACCTGGTCAAGGTGTGCGAGCCCACCTCCGTCGAGGTGGTGGACTTCATGCAGGTCAACCGCTACAGCCACATCATGCACATCTGCTCCACTGTGGTCGGCAAGCTCGAGCCGCAGTACGGCCCGCTCGACGCGCTCACGGCGACCTTCCCAGCCGGCACGCTGTCGGGCGCGCCCAAGCCGCGCGCGATCGCGCTCATCGACGCGTTCGAACCCACCCGGCGTGGGTTCTACGGCGGGGCCGCGGGATACTTCGACTTCGCTGGGAATATGGACCTCGCGATCGCGATCCGCACGGCGCTCATCAAGGACAACGTCGCGCACGTGCAGGCCGGCGCTGGCGTGGTGGCCGACTCGGTGCCGGAAACCGAGGAGCAGGAGACGCAGCACAAGGCGGCCGCGATGGTTCGCGCCGTCTCGGTCGCGTCCAGGCTCAGGCCCGCTGGGCCCCGCTAGACTATCGAGCAGATTACCGAACCAAGGAGTACTTATGTCGAGCATTCACCTCGAGCCGCAGGACCTTCCGGACATCGCGCCGCACAACCACGGCCGCACCAGGGCCGCCTGGGTGACCAACGGCTCCATCGTCTTTGGGTTCCTGCTCGCATCCATCGGCCTCGCAATTCTCTTTGCGCCGCTCATGTGGATCGGCGGCGTCATCATCGTTGTGGGAATGATCGCAGGCGGAGTCCTCAGAGCGCTGGGCCACGGTCAACCGCTAGGGTAGTTTCCGCGCGCGATAATCGTGTGCAGCGGAACTATCAGAGGAGATAGCGATGACTGCAGTACCCCCACCCCCGCCGCCCAACTCGGGTGTCCCCATGGGAACGCCTGGAGTGAACCCGGCTGAGGCGAAGAACAACCTCGGCGTCTGGGCACTCGTGCTGGGCATCCTGTCGCTGGTTTGCTGTGGATTGCTGGCAGGCATCCCGGCCATCATCCTCGGCAAGAAGTCCAAGGAGGCTCAGGCTCAGGGACTCGCGACTAACGGCAACCTCGGTAACGTCGGTTTCATCCTTGGACTCATCGGTACGATCCTTACTTCGATCGGCTGGATCCTTTACTTCGTGCTCGTGGTCCTCGCGACCGCGGGCGGCGTGTCTACCTACTAGCACGTCATGGTGTTGGAGGCGCTTCCGCGAGTTCCGGTGACCCCGCCCACGCGGCGCAAGGTAGCCGGGCCAATGGTGGCAGCTCTTTCTTTGGGCGCGGCGGCGGTCTATACCGCCGCCGCGAACCCCTACCAGGCCGGTTTCTTTCCGTCCTGTATCTACCTCTCCGCCACCGGGCACTGGTGCCCGGGTTGTGGCGGACTGCGCGCGACGCACGACATCCTCCGCGGCGACTTCGGTGCCGCGATGGGTATGAATCCCGTCGTCGTGCTGGTGATTCTGCCCCTGATCGTGGTGTCTATGGCCTGGTGGTTGCTGTCCGCCTTCGGTATGCGGCTCCCAAAAATTGTCGTCCCCACCTGGGTCGCGTGGGCGCTGCCCGCACTGCTCGGCGTGTTCTGGATACTGCGTAACATCCCAGCGCTGGAGCCCTGGCTCGCGCCGTAGACCGAGACGCCTCAAGCGCCGTTGTCCGCCGGTCATCGGCTGACGCGCGCGCCGGTACCATGGGACACATGGGAAAGGTGGGCTCATGAACGTACTTGACAGCATTGTTGCTGGCGTCAAGGAGGACCTGGCGGTTCGCCAGTCCGAGACGTCGATGGACGCACTCAAGGAGCGCGCCGCGCGACTTCCGAGTGCACTCGACGCACGCCAGATGCTTGCGCGCGAAGCGGTGGCGGTGATCGCCGAAGTGAAGCGATCGAGCCCGTCTAAGGGTGGCATCGCTGAGATCGTCGACCCGGCGGCGCTTGCCACGGAGTATGAGGCCGGCGGAGCATCGGTGATTTCGGTCCTGACCGAGCAGCGGCGCTTTGGCGGCTCGCTCGCGGATCTTGACGACGTGCGCCGCAAGGTAGACATCCCGATCCTTCGCAAGGACTTCATCGTCACGCCGTATCAGGTGTGGGAGGCGCGCGCCCACGGCGCGGACGTCGTCCTGCTGATCGTCGCGGCACTGGAGCAGATGGCCCTCGAAAGCCTGATCGAGCGCGTTCACTCGCTGGGCATGTGCGCGCTGGTCGAGGTCCACGACGAGCTCGAGGTCAAGCGCGCGGCTGACGCTGGAGCGCGAGTTGTCGGAGTGAACGCACGCAACCTGCGCACGCTCGAGGTTGACCGCGACACCTTTGCGCGCGTCGCCCCCACTATCCCCGACGGCATCCTGCGCATTGCAGAGTCCGGCATCCGGGACTCGCACGACGTGGTGGAGTACGCCCGCATGGGCGCGGACGCCGTGCTGGTAGGCGAGGCGCTGGTCAAGGACAACAACCCCCGCCAGGCGGTGGCCGAGATGGTCGCCGCCGGTTCACACCCGGCTCTGCGATCGGTGCGCCCGTGACCGAGTCAACTCCCGCGGTTCCCTCTTTGCAGTCGGCGCCGGGGCCATTCTTTGGCGAGTTCGGCGGCCGGTTTGTCCCCGAGGCCCTGGTGGCCGCGTTGGACGAGCTCACCGACGCCTACGAAAAGGCCCGTCTAGACCCGGCCTTCGATGCCGAACTGTCGCGACTGGCCCGCGAATACTCCGGACGCCCCAGCATCATCACGGAGGTGCCGCGCTTCGCGAAGCACGCCGGCGGTGCGCGCGTGATCCTCAAGCGCGAGGACCTCAACCACACCGGCTCGCACAAGATCAACAACGTGCTCGGTCAGGCGCTGCTGACCAAGCGTATCGGCAAGACCCGCGTGATCGCGGAGACCGGCGCGGGCCAGCACGGCGTCGCAACCGCCACCGCGGCCGCCCTCATGGACCTCGAATGCGTGGTCTACATGGGCGAAGAGGACACCGAGCGGCAGTCGCTCAACGTGGCGCGCATGCGCCTGCTCGGCGCGACGGTCATCCCCGTCAAGACGGGATCCCGCACGCTCAAGGACGCGATCAACGAGACGTACCGCGACTGGGTCGCGAACGTCGACACCACCAACTACGTCTTCGGAACGGCCGCGGGGCCCCACCCGTTCCCGGCAATGGTGCGCGACTTCCAGCGCGTCATCGGCCTCGAGGCGCGCGAGCAGCTGCTCGCGCTCGGCGGGCTACCGGACGCCGTTATTGCGTGCGTGGGCGGCGGCTCCAACGCGATCGGCATCTTCGACGCGTTCCTGGACGACAAGGACGTGCGTCTCATCGGCTGCGAGGCCGGGGGAGACGGGTTCGAGACCGGTCGCCACGCCGCGACCATCACGGGCGGAAAGCTGGGCGTTCTACACGGCTCGCGCTCCTACCTATTGCAGGACGCGGACGGTCAGACCATCGAGTCGAACTCGATCTCCGCAGGGCTGGACTACCCGGGCGTTGGCCCGCAGCACTCCTGGTTGGCAGACCTGGGCCGCGCCGAGTATTGGGCGGTCACGGACGCCGAGGCGATGGAGGCCTTTCGCCTGCTGTGCCGCACGGAGGGAATCCTGCCCGCCATCGAGTCGTCGCACGCGCTCGCCGGCGCGATGAAGCTCGGCCGCGAGCTCGGACCTGAAGCGACGCTGCTGGTGAGCCTGTCCGGCCGCGGCGACAAGGACGTGGAGACCGCCGCGAGGTACTTCGACATGCTTCCCGAGCCCTCCACGTCAGGTGAGGGCGCATGAGCGCGCTCACCGAGCGTCTCGACCAGATCAAGGCCGAGGGTCGCAGCGCGCTGATCGGCTACCTGCCCGTGGGGTACCCCAGCGTCGCGGGCTCGATCCGCGCCATCGAGGTGATGGTCGAGGCCGGAGTCGACATAGTCGAGGTGGGCCTGCCGTACTCGGACCCCGTGCTCGACGGGCCGACGATCCAGCTCGCCGCAGAGGAAGCCTTGCGGTCCGGCACGCGCGTGTCCGACGTGTTCCCGGCGGTTCAGGCGGCGGTAGCCGCGGGCGCGCCCGCCGTGGTGATGTCCTATTACAACCCCATGCTTCAGTACGGTCTAGAGCGCTTTAGTGCGGACCTTGCCGCTGCGGGTGGATCCGGCGTGATCACGCCGGACCTGACTCCGGACGCCGCGCAGGACTGGACCGCCGCCGCGTCGGCGCACTCCCTTGACCAGATTTACTTGGTCGCGCCTTCCTCGACGCAGGAACGGCTCCATCTGACCGCTGCGGCGACCTCTGGCTTCGTCTACGCGGCCTCCATCATGGGAGTGACGGGGGAGCGTGCTTCGGTCGGCGACGCCGCCGAGCGGCTCGTCGCAGACACCAGGGCAGCCGGCGCGGCGCGCGTGTGCGTCGGACTCGGCGTGACGACGGGCGTGCACGCGGCGAAGGTGGCCGCGTACGCGGACGGCGTGATCGTGGGATCCGCGCTGGTTCGCTGCCTGACAGACAATGACGATCTAGAAGCCGGTCTGGCCGCGTTGCGACTCAAGGTCGCTGAACTCGCGGCCGGCGTGAGGGGCAACGCCTGATGTACACGAGTATCCCCAGTCCGCCGCCCGAGTGGAGTTCGCTCTCGCTCGGCCCGCTGACCATCCACCTGTACGCCATCATGATCCTGATCGGGATCTTCGTGGGCCTGTGGATCGCCACCCGGCGCTGGGTGGAGCGCGGCGGTGACCCCGAGGTGGTCGGCTCGATCGCTATCTGGGCCATCCCTTTCGGCATCATCGGCGGCCGCATCTATCACGTGATCTCCTCGCCCGCCGCCTACTTTGGCGAGGGTGGCAGCCCACTCAAGGCCTTCGAGATCTGGAACGGCGGACTGGGAATCTGGGGCGCGGTGGCCTTCGGAGCGCTCGGCGCGTACATCGGCGCCAAGCGCAACGGCGCATCCTTCACCGCCTTCATGGACGCGGCGGCCCCCGGACTTCTGGTCGCGCAGGCCATCGGCCGGCTGGGCAACTACTTCAACCAGGAACTGTTCGGCTCGCCCAGCAGCCTGCCGTGGGCGCTGCAGATCGACCCCGCGTTCCGCCCCGAGGGCTTCGAGCAGTACACGACCTTCCACCCGACGTTCCTTTACGAACTGCTCTGGAATCTCGCGGGTGCAGCGCTGCTGATCTACCTCGACAAGAAGTGGGATCTGCGCGGCGGCCGCGTGTTCTGGCTTTACGTGGTGGTCTACACGACCGGCCGCCTGTGGATCGAGAACGTCCGCATCGACGAGGCGGTCCAGATCGCTGGCCTGCGCGTGAACGTGTGGGTGTCGCTGGTGGTGCTCGTAGGCGCCCTGCTGACGTTCATCCTGCTCGGGCGCTCCCAGGAGGAACGGCCCACCCGGGTTCCACGTTCGGAGCTGGCGGCGCCGCTCGTGCTCGCCGGGGCTAAGGGCTCCGCTGTCCCCGCTGGTAACTCAGCGAGCGACGACTCAGAGGTAGAGCAGATCTCCGACGTCCACGCACGTGACGAAGGTCATGAGGACCCCACAGATTCTGCGAATAGCATTGACGAAGAGAGTTCGAAGGGCCAGAAGCCGGCCGATGGCGGGGTTTCCTAGGGTCCTCGGATTCCTATTCCTTGCCCAAAACCAGGTAGTGTGTTTACCCGTGTGTAAGCCGGGCCGATGGCGCCCCGAAATCAATGAACCCGTGGCATAAGCCCACGAGCAATTAAGGACGGTGCAATGGCTGGATATCTCGGCGCCAATCGACCCACAAACGGGTTGTACGACCCTGCCTATGAGCACGACGCGTGTGGTGTCGCCTTCGTGGCGACCCTGCGAGGTAAGCCCGGCAGGGACATCGTCGAGGCCGGCCTGACCGCGCTCAAGAACCTGGAACACCGCGGTGCAGTCGGTGCGGAGACGGAGACCGGCGACGGCGCCGGAATCCTCACCCAGGTGCCCGACGCCTTCCTGCGTGCCGTGGTGGACTTCGACCTCCCCGAGGCCGGCGCCTACGCAGTCGGCATCGCGTTCCTGACGCCCGGAGCCGAGGACGCCGAGGTAGCCGCCTTCCAGGCCGTGGCCAAAGTAGAGAACGCGACCGTGCTGGGATGGCGCGACGTGCCGGTGGACCCCGCCTCGCTGGGCCCTTCAGCCCGCGCCTCGATGCCGACCTTCCGTCAGGTATTCGTCGCGGCAGACGACCTCGCGGGCATCGACCTGGACCGTCGCGTGTACCGGGTACGCAAGCGCGCCGAGAAGAACGGCGGCCCGTTCTTCGCCTCGCTGTCCTCGCGCACGCTGACCTACAAGGGCATGCTGACCACCTACCAGCTTGAGAAGGTGTTCCCGGATGTCACCGACAGCCGGTTCGCGTCCGAGCTGGCGCTGGTCCACTCGCGCTTCTCGACCAACACCTTCCCGTCGTGGCCGCTCGCGCAGCCGCTGCGGAGCATCGCGCACAACGGCGAGATCAACACCGTCCAGGGCAACCGCAACTGGATGAGCGCCCGCCAGGGCACGCTTAAGGCGGACGTACTCGGCGAGATGTCCGACCTGATGCCCATCTGCACCCCGTCGGCTTCGGATACCGCGTCCTTCGACGAGGTACTCGAGCTGCTGCACCTGGGTGGACGCACGCTTCCCCACGCGGTGCTGATGATGATGCCCGAGGCGTGGCAGAACAACTTTGAGATGAACCCCGCACGCCGCGCGTTCTACGAGTACCACTCGACGCTCATGGAGGCCTGGGACGGCCCCGCCGCGCTGCACTTCACCGATGGCACGCTCATCGGCGCGACGCTCGACCGCAACGGGCTACGCCCGGGGCGCTTCTGGGTCACGGACGACGGCATGGTGCTTGCGGGCTCCGAGGCCGGACTGCTGGACATCGACCCCGCCAAGGTGATCCGCAAGGGTCGCCTTCAGCCCGGGCGCATGCTCCTCGTGGACACGGCCGAGGGCCGGATCATCGAGGACGAGGAGATTAAGTCTCAGCTCGCCGCAGAACACCCGTACGAGAGCTGGGTCGAGGACAACGCGGTGCGGCTCTCGAACGTGCCCGATCGCGAACACATTTCTCACTCGCGCGCGTCGGTCAAGCGCCGCCAGCGGGCCTTCGGTTACACCGAAGAAGAGGTCAAGATTCTGCTGACGCCCATGGCTCAGAACGCCATGGAGCCGATTGGTGCGATGGGCACGGACACCCCGATCGCGGTGCTTTCCCAGCGTCCACGCCTGCTGTTCGACTACTTCACACAGATGTTCGCACAGGTCACCAACCCGCCGCTGGACTCCATCCGAGAGCAGATCGTCACCGCGATCGGCGGCGCAATTGGTCCCGAGCCGAACCTCCTCGAGGCCACGCCGGATCACGCGCGCAAGGTGATCCTTGACTTCCCGGTCCTCGACAACGACGAGTTGGCGAAGATTGAGCACATCGAGATGGACCGCAAGCTACGCGACGTCTTCTCGTCGCGCAAGATTCGCGGTCTCTACCGAGTCGCGGAGGGCGGCCAGCGTCTAGAGGAGCGGCTCTCAGAGATCTTCGCCGAGGTGGACGCCGCCGTCGCGGATGGCGTGTCCTTCATCATCCTGTCCGACCGCGACTCGAACCAGGACCTGGCGCCAATCCCGTCACTCCTGCTCGTCTCCGCGGTGCACCACCATATGGTGCGTCACCACTCCCGCACCAGGGTGTCGCTGCTCGCCGAGGCGGGAGACGTGCGCGAGGTCCACCACGTCGCGTTGCTGGTTGGCTACGGCTGTGCCGCGGTCAACCCCTACCTGGCCATGGAGACCGTCGAGGACCTCGCGACGCGAGGCTACCTGGGCGACATCACGCCGCAGCAGGCCACGGCGAACCTCATCAAGGCGCTCGGCAAGGGCGTCCTCAAGATCATGTCCAAGATGGGCATCTCCACTATCGCGTCCTACCGCGGCGCACAGGTATTCGAGGCCGTCGGTCTGTCGCGGGAGTTTGTCGCGCGTCACTTCACGGGCACGCCCAGCCAGATTGATGGCGTCGATATCGAGGTCATCGCTGCCGAGGTGGCCGCGCGCCACTCGGACGCCTACCCCGCATCGGGCGAACTGCCTGTCCACGAGCGTCTCAACACCGGTGGCGAGTACCAGTGGCGCCGCGACGGCGAGGAGCACCTGTTCGACCCGCACACGGTGTTCAAGCTCCAGCACGCGACCGCCACGCGCCAGTACGACGTCTTCCGGGAGTACACGGACCGCGTCGACAACCAGGCCAAGCGCGCTATGACGCTTCGCGGACTGTTCGAGTACAAGTCCGAGCGCGAGTCCGTGTCGATCGACGAGGTCGAGCCCGTCAGCGAGATCGTGAAGCGGTTCAACACCGGCGCGATGTCCTACGGGTCAATCTCGGCCGAGGCGCACGAGACCCTGGCTATCGCCATGAACCGACTCGGTGCGAAGTCCAACACGGGGGAGGGCGGCGAGGCAGTTGATCGCCTGTACGACCCCGAGCGCCGCAGCGCCATCAAGCAGATCGCGTCGGGACGCTTTGGCGTCACGAGCGAGTACCTGGTGAACGCGGACGACATCCAGATCAAGCTCGCGCAGGGCGCCAAGCCCGGCGAGGGTGGCCAGTTGCCCGCGAACAAGGTGTACCCGTGGGTGGCGCAGACGCGTCACTCGACGCCCGGTGTTGGCCTCATCTCGCCCCCGCCGCACCACGATATCTACTCGATCGAAGACCTCAAGCAGCTGATCCACGACGCGAAGAATGCCAACCCTCTGGCGCGCATTCACACCAAGCTCGTGTCCGAGGTTGGCGTCGGTACCATCGCGGCCGGAGTTGCCAAGTGCAAGTCCGACGTCGTGCTGATCTCCGGCCAGGACGGCGGAACCGGCGCGAGCCCGCTCAACTCCCTCAAGCACGCAGGTGCGCCGTGGGAGATTGGCCTCGCGGACACCCAGCAGACGCTGGTCATGAACGACCTGCGTGACCGCATCGTCGTTCAGGTTGACGGCCAGCTGAAGACCGGCCGCGACGTCGTGATCGCGGCCTTGCTCGGCGCTGAAGAGTTCGGCTTCGCTACGGCGCCGCTGATTGTCTCCGGCTGCATCATGATGCGCGCGTGCCATCTCGACACATGCCCGGTCGGCGTCGCGACTCAGAACCCGGAGTTGCGTGCGCGCTTCACTGGCCAGGCCGACCACGTGGTCAACTTCTTCGAGTTCATCGCCCAGCAGGTGCGCGAGCAGCTCGCGCAGCTCGGTTTCCGCACGATCGCCGAGGCGGTCGGTCACGTCGAGGCGCTCGAGACCCGCGCGGCCATCGACCACTGGAAGGCGCAGGGACTCGACCTCAGCCGCGTGCTGGCGGTTCCCGAGCAGGGTCGAGCCTTGATCAGCTCGACCACGCAGGACCACGGGCTAGACCGCGCACTTGACAACGAGCTCATCGCCTTGGCGGAGCCCGCACTCGAACGCGGCGAGCACGTCGTAATCGACAAGCCGATCCGCAACGTCAACCGCACCGTGGGAACGATGCTGGGCTACGAAGTGACGCGCCGCTACCGCGGTGCCGGACTCGAGCCGGGCACCATCCAGGTGAACTTCACCGGCTCCGCCGGGCAGTCCTTCGGAGCCTTCCTGCCGCGCGGCATCACGCTGCGCTTGACCGGAGACGCCAACGACTACGTCGGCAAGGGGCTGAGCGGCGGGCGAGTCATCGTCCGTCCGGCACCCGAGGCCATGTTGGACGACAGCCGCGATGTGATTGCAGGTAACGTCATCGGCTACGGCTCCACGAGCGGCGAGATGTTCCTCCGGGGCCAGGTGGGCGAGCGTTTCTTTGTCCGCAATTCCGGCGCCACCGCCGTAGTAGAGGGCGTGGGCGACCACGCGCTCGAGTACATGACGGGCGGCACCGCGGTGATTATGGGTAGCACCGGTCGCAACCTGGGCGCGGGAATGTCCGGCGGCACGGCGTATGTGCTGGATCTTCGCGAGCAGCGAGTGAACGCGGACGCCTTGGCAGCGGGGGAGCTCATCCTGAGCCCGCTCGATGCCGAGGATGCCACCCTGGTTAGGACGCTGATCGAGCGTCACGCGGCTGAGACTCAGTCTCCGCTGGCCCGTGAGTTGCTTGCTCACTGGGACCAGAACGTGCAACGCTTTACTCGGGTGTTGCCCGCACAATTTGCGCGAGTACGCGACGCGCTCGCCGAGCTCGAGGCGACGGGCGGGGATCTTCTCGCTCCGGGTGCCTGGGCCGAGTTCTTGGAGGTGACCAGTGGGTGATCCACGCGGATTTATGAAGATTCGGGAGCGCGAGCTCCCGCCGAGCCGCCCGGTAGAGGTACGCCTACTCGACTGGAAGGACGTCAAGGATGAGCTGGGCAAGGACGAGACTGTCCTGCGCCGGCAGGCGACCCGCTGCATGGACTGTGGCGTGCCGTTCTGCCATGAGGGTTGCCCCCTAGGTAACCTCATTCCCGAGTGGAATGACCTGGTCCGCCAGGGTCAGTGGCTCGACGCGAGCGACCGTCTCCACGCGACGAACAACTTCCCGGAGTTCACCGGTCGGATCTGTCCCGCGCCGTGCGAGAGCTCGTGCGTGCTGGGCATCAACCAGCCCGCGGTGACCATCAAGAACATCGAAGTCTCGATCGTCGACAAGGCGTTCGAAATGGGCTACCTGGGGCCGCACGTGCCCCAGCGTCAGACGGGCAAGACCATTGCCGTGGTCGGTTCAGGGCCCGCCGGACTCGCTGCGGCTCAGCAGCTCACCCGGGCGGGACATACTGTCGCCGTGTTTGAGAAGGACGACCGCATCGGCGGGCTGATGCAGTACGGCGTGCCGGACTTCAAGCTCGAGAAGCGTCACATCACTCGCAGGCTCGACCAGATGCGAGCCGAGGGCACTCGATTCCGTGTCAGCGTCGAGATCGGCAAGGACATCACGTGGGACGCGCTGCGTGACCGTTATGACGCGGTGCTGGTCGCCACGGGCGCCCCGGTTCCTCGCGAGCTCCCGCTGCCCGGCCGCGATCTTGACGGCATCCACTTCGCGATGCCGTACCTCATTGAGGGCAACAAGGCCGCGGCTGGCGACGACGTTCCCGACCAGATCACGGCTGCAGGTAAGCACGTGATCGTCATCGGTGGCGGCGACACTGGCTCAGACTGCATCGGTACCGCGCTGCGTCAGGGTGCAGCATCGGTCACCACCCTTGCTATCGGCAAGAAGCCGGCGCTCGAGCGCACGGACAGCACGCCGTGGCCGGTGGACCCCCGAATTTTTGAAATCTCTTCGAGCCATGAAGAGGGTGGCGAGCGAAATTACCTGGCTTCTACCGTCGAGTTTGTAAGCGACGAGAGCGGGCACGTTAAGTCACTGAAGGTTGCCGAGACCCAGTACAATGCGGACGGGTCGCGGACACCGATGGCTGGCACAGAACATGAAATTCCAGCGGACCTGGTGTTGATCGCGATGGGCTTTACGGGACCGGACACAGGAGCGTTGGCCGGCCAGGCTGACGTTGCAGTGACCGAACGTAGGCAGATCCAGCGCGACGAGGCATACGCGACGAGCGCCCCTGGCGTCTTTGTCGCTGGGGATGCAGGACGCGGCGCTTCGCTCATCGTTTGGGCGATCGCCGAGGGCCGTGCCGCAGCGGCCGCTATGGATGAATACTTGACTGGGAGCACCGAGCTTCCGGCACCTGTGACGGCGCGCACGGTTGCGCTCCGCGCTTAGAAATTGAGGCTGAAAAATATGCGTAAAGCAAAGATTGTCTGCACCATCGGTCCGGCGACCGCTTCGCTAGAGCAGATGCGTCTGCTCGTGGGAGCTGGAATGGACGTGGCGCGTATCAACCGCAGCCACGGCAGCGCCGCTGAGCACGAAGAGGTCTACAACAACGTCCGCCAGGCGGCGGAAGAGGCCGGACGCAACGTCGCGGTCCTCGTCGACCTCCAGGGTCCCAAGATCCGCCTCGAGCGCTTCATCGACGGTCCTCACCACCTCGCGGTGGACGACGTCTTCACCATCACGAACCGCGACGTAGAGGGCACCAAGGACATCTGCGGCACGACCTTCAAGGGCCTGCCGGGCGACTGCAACGTTGGGGACTCGCTCCTCATCGACGACGGCAAGGTCCGCCTCGAGGTGACCGCGGTGACTGACACCGACGTCGTCACCCGTGTCGTTGTTCCCGGTCCGGTCTCCAACAACAAGGGAATCAACCTTCCCGGCGTGGCCGTCTCGGTTCCCGCGCTGTCGGAGAAGGACGAGGACGACCTCCGCTGGGGCCTCGCCCTCGGCGCCGACTTCATCGCGCTGTCGTTCGTCCGCTCCGCGGCCGACTACGAAGACGTCGCACGCATCATGGCCGAAGAGGGACGCACCGTTCCCGTCGTCGCCAAGGTCGAGAAGCCTCAGGCAGTCGACAACCTCGAAGAGATCGTCGACGCGTTCGACGGCATCATGGTCGCCCGCGGTGACCTCGGCGTGGAGCTCCCGCTCGAAGACGTGCCGCTGGTCCAGAAGCGCGCTATCGAGCTGTGCCGCGCACAGGCCAAGCCGGTCATCGTCGCCACCCAGGTGCTGGAGTCGATGATTTCGTCGCCAGTGCCCACGCGCGCCGAGACCTCCGACTGCGCGAACGCCGTCCTCGACGGTGCAGACGCAGTGATGCTTTCAGGTGAGACCTCGGTGGGCGAATTCCCCATCATCACGGTCGAGACCATGGCACGCATCATCCAGAACACCGAGGAGAAGGGTGGAGACCGCATCGCGCCTTTCCTCACCACTCCCAAGACCCGCGGTGGCTCGATCACGCACGCCGCTGCTGACATCGCAGACACGCTTGACGTGAAGTACATCATCACGTTCACGCAGTCGGGTGACTCGGCGCTGCGCATGTCGCGCTTGCGTCCCAAAATCCCCATGCTTGCGTTCACGCCCGACGCTCACACGCAGAAGATGCTCTCGCTTAGCTGGGGCATCAACGCGGAGCTCGTCGCCAAGGTCGACTCCACGGACGAGATGGTCAACCTGGTTGACGGCTTCCTGAAGGAGTCAGGCAAGGCAGTAGACGGCGACTACGTAGTTGTGGTCTCGGGTACGCCCGTTGGCGTTCCCGGCACCACCAACTCGATCTTCGTTCACAAGGTCGGTCAGGTCCGCCTCTAGCGGTCAGACTCGCACGTAAGAAAGCCCGCCACCGGTCATGCCGGTGGCGGGCTTCTCTCGTCTTGGGGCTGGGTCTGTCTCGCGGTGGAGGCGGTGGACGCGGTGGACGCGGTGGAGTGTCCTAGTGCTCGGCGCGCAGCGTCGCCCAGTCTCGGTCGCCCAGGTCGGGGACGGCGCGGGCGTAGGGTTCCGCGAAGAGCGGCGAGGAGATGAGGAAGTCGGCCGTGGCCATGTTCGAGGCCATCGGGATGTTCCACACAGCGCCGATGCGCAGCAGGGCCTTGACGTCGGGGTCGTGGGGTTGCGCCTCGAGCGGGTCCCAGAAGAAGAAGAGCGTATCGATCCCGCCCTCCGCGATCTTGGCGCCAATCTGCTGGTCGCCACCCACGGGGCCGGAGAGGAATCTTGTCACCTTGAGGCCAAGTTCGAACTCGAGCATCGTGCCGGTGGTGCCCGTCGCGTAGAGGTGATGCTTGGACAGCGTCCCCCTGTTGAAGTCGGCCCACGTGAGCAGGTCGACCTTCATGTTGTCGTGTGCCACGAGGGCGATGTGGCGCTTCGTGTCGTTCGTACGCTTCGCGCTGATTTTTGACATGGCACCAGTATCGCGCGTCCGAGGCCGTACGGCCAGGGGCAGGACTGCAGTGGACAACGCAGAAGAGCCACCCGCGGTGACGATGGTCACGTTGCGGGTGGCTCTCCTGGTCTCTCTGTGCCCCGAGTGGGATTCGAACCCACACTGGTACGGGTTTGAGCCGTATGCCTCTGCCAGTTGGGCTATCGGGGCGCGCACACTAGGCTAGCGGTTGTGACCGAAACTTCTGACAACAACACTCAAGAGTCTGCCCCATCGGCCGGCATCAAAAAACGACGCGCCATTGTGGCTGAGGACGAGGCGCTGATCCGTATGGACATCGTCGAGACCCTCATCGAGGGCGGGTACGACGTCGTCGGCGAGGCGGCGAACGGCGAGGAGGCCGTGGCCCTCGCCAAGGAGCACAAGCCCGACGTCATCGTCATGGACATCAAGATGCCCGTCATGGACGGCATCACCGCGGCTGAGCACATCGCTCAGGACAGGCTCGCGCCCGTCGTCCTACTGACCGCCTTCTCTCAGAAGGAGCTCGTGGAGCGCGCCCGCGACGCCGGCGCGATGGCCTACGTCGTCAAGCCGTTTACTCCGGGCGACCTGCTTCCCGCGGTCGAGATCGCGGCGTCCCGTTTTGTGGAGATCCGTGCCCTCGAGAACGAGATTGCAGATATCAATGACCGCATGGAGACGCGCAAACTTGTAGAGCGCGCAAAGGGCCTGCTCATGGAAACAATGAAACTGAATGAGCCAGAGTCATTCCGATGGATTCAGAAGACGTCAATGGATCGTCGTCTAACCATGAAGGAAGTTGCCGAAGCAGTCGTCGACCAAATGGGAAAGAAGTAAATTACCCAGGTATTCATTGTTAAACGTCACGAAATCGTGATGAATGTGACCCACTATCGAAATAAAATGCCTGTAGCGTCTAGGTATTGCACGCGAGGAAGGTCCTCGTGGTAATCGAACGGCGGGGTCTCCCCGTCGAGTTGGAGGGAACAACATGGCACGATGGAATACCATCGCCCGCGGAGCGGCTCTAGTAGCCGTTGGCGCGCTGGCCTTGGCCGCTTGCTCTTCCAGTGACGACGCGGAGCCTTCGAGCTCCGGTTCAGCTGGCGCAAGCGACTCACCCGCAGCATCCGGCGACGGCCTGCTCATTGGCTCGCTGCTACCTATCACTGGAAGTCTTGCGTACCTCGGCCCGCCCGAGATCGCTGGCGTCGACCTCGCTATTGAGGAAATCAACGCTGCTGGCGGCGTGATGGGAACTCCCGTCACCGTCGAGCACACTGACTCGTCAGATGCAGACAACCCCACGATCGCAAGCACCTCGGTCAGCAAGCTGATCGGTGACGGCGCAGCCGCCATCGTCGGCGCTGCATCGTCGACGGTTTCGCTTAACGTGGTGGACACCATCGCGAAGGCATCCACCGTGATGATCTCGCCGGCCAACACCTCGACGGCGCTTTCTGGCTACTCACCGTTCTACTTCCGCGTGGCACCGCCGGACACCGTCCAGGGCAACGTTCTCGGAAACCTGATCGTCAACGACGGTCACAAGAAGATCGGCGTGCTGGTCTTCAACGAGGACTACGGAACGTCACTTCGCGACGTCATCTCTGAGACCGTCACGGCTGAGGGCGCGGAGATCGTCTACGGCAACGCCGGCCAGGAATTCGACCCCAAGGCGTCGAACTTCTCCTCCGACGTGCAGGCCGTGCTGGCTGCAGAGCCCGACTCGATCGTCATCATCGCGTTCGACCAGACCAAGCAGATCATCCCGGAGCTCGTGAGCGCCGGCTGGACTGACATGAGCGCGGTCTACATGACTGACGGAAACACGGCAGACTACTCTGCTGACTTCGACGCAGGTGTCCTTGAGGGTGCACAGGGTACGATTCCTGGCGCATTCCCCGATGACGCATTCAAGGAGCGCCTGAACTCAGTCGCACCCGCACCGCTCGACTCGTTCGCATACGGCCCCGAGTCGTACGACGCAACCATCCTGGTTGCTCTCGCGGCAGAGAAGGGCCAGGGCACTGACGGCATCACGGTTCAGGAGAACCTGGCTGCAGTTTCCGGTGCTACTGGTGGAGCAGATTGCACCACGTACGCGGAGTGCCTCGCAATGGTCCAGGCCGGCGATGAGATCAACTACAAGACGGTAGCTGGCTCCGGTCCGATCAACGAGCAGAACGACCCGTCGAGTGCCTTCATCGGCATCTACGAGTACCAGAACGACAACACCATCGTGTGGCAGAGTGCACAGGAGGGTCAGGCCTAAAGCCTTCCCCCTGCTCTAAATCTCGATAGCGAGGAGCCCCCGGCCATTGGCCGGGGGCTCCTTTGCGTGCCGGGCGTGCCCATCCCGATAGAACGCCGGAGACTCGATGCGGCATGCGTCTTGCCCTCGCGCGCGCCCTGGGGGTCTATAACCGCACGCTCCGGGTACCGGTTGCGTCCCAGTGGTCCATGAGCGCACGCTCCGCGCGCCCGTGACGCCCTGTTGGTCTACGAGCGCACGCTCCGGGTACCGGTGACGCCCCAGTGGTCCATGAGCGCACGCTCCGGGTACCGGTGACGCCCCAGTGGTCAGGCACCGCACGCCGCCCGCGCCAGTGCCACGCAATCGCAAGGGTGGCAACGTGAGCCCGCCACCGGGGGAGTGGCGCCCTCACGCCAGTAGCACCCCAGCGGTCCATAACCGCGCGCTCCGGGCACCAGCACCACCCCAGCGGTCCATGGACGCGCGCGAGGTTCCAATCGGTTCGAGAGGCCCGCGCGCTACATGGACGTCTGGCGGGCGCAAAAAGGCCGCGGCGCCCAATGGGCGGCCGCGGCCTTCTTGAAAGTGCTACTTGGTGACTAGGAGGCGTCCTGCTCCGAGCCGTCGCCGAGGGTTCCGAGGTACAGCTCGATGACTTTGGGGTCCTTGAGCAGTTCCTGACCGGTGGCCGTGTATGCGCTGGTGCCCTGGTCGAGCACGTAGCCGCGGTCACAGATCTGCAGGCAGCGGCGTGCGTTCTGCTCGACCATGATGACCGTCACGCCAGTGCGGTTGATCTCACGCGTACGCACGAAAGTCTCGTCCTGGCGGTCAGGGGAGAGACCTGCGCTGGGCTCATCGAGCAACAGCACGCTGGGGTCCATCATGAGGGCGCGCGCCATTGCTACCATCTGACGCTCACCGCCGGACAATGATCCCGCCGCCTGATGACGACGATCCGCGAGCACGGGGAAGATGTCGTAGATCTTCGCGCGCTGCGACTTGTACGTCTTGGGCGCTTGGTACGCGCCCATCTCCAGGTTCTCTTCGATAGACAGCGACTCGAAGACGTTCTCGGTCTGCGGCACAAAGCCGATACCGCGCCTCACGAGCTGGTCTGCCTTGAAGTTAGTGATGTCCTCGTCACGCAACGTCACCGTTCCTTCGCGTACAGGAACCAGGCCGAACAGCGCCTTCAGGAACGTCGACTTACCGGCTCCATTGGGGCCGATCACGCCGATCAGTTCGCCTTCCTTGACGTCCATCGAACATCCGTTGAGGATGTCGACGCCAGGCAGGTAGCCCGCGATGAGGTGATCTGCAGAAATGATGGTCTTCGCGTCGGTCACTCTCGCTCCTCAAAAAGGTCGGTGTCGTGGTGGTTGCCAAGGTACGCGTCCTGCACGTCCTGATTGGCCATCACCTCGTGTGGGTCGCCCTCGGCAATGATCTTGCCCTCGGACATCACTACTACCCAGTCGGAGATACGGCGCACCATGTGCATGTCGTGCTCGACGAACAACACGGTGACGCCCTCCTCCTTAAGACCGACGATGTGGTCCAGCAGGCTCTCCGTCAGCGCGGGGTTAACGCCGGCCATGGGCTCGTCAAGCATGATCATCGACGGCTTGGACATGAGCGCCCGTGCCATCTCGAGCAACTTGCGCTGTCCGCCCGAGAGCGAACCCGCGTAGTCATCCTGCTTGTCGAGCAGTTTGAAGCGTTCGAGAAGTACCTCGGCTTGCGCCGTGACCTCCTTCTCGCGCTTGCTCCACAGCGGAGAAAGCATCGCGGTCAGCATGTTCTCGCCCGACTGGTGCTGTGCACCGAGGCGCATGTTCTCCATCACCGACATGCGGTTGAGAGCCTTGGTGAGCTGGAACGTACGCACCATTCCGGCACGCGCGACGTTGGCCGACGACATGCTGTCGAGCTTCATGTCGTTGAACGTGGCGGTTCCAGCGTTGGCGCTATCGAAGCCCGTCAACAGGTTGAAGAACGTTGACTTGCCGGCGCCGTTGGGGCCGATGAGTGCCGTGATGGCGTGACGCTGGGCCTCGAAGTGCTTCACGTCCACTGCGGTGAGTCCACCGAACTGCCGCACGATGCCGTCGGCGACGATGATCGGGTCCGGCTTCGCGGAGCCGGGCTTCGAATCGACATCGGCAAATGGGTTGGGGGTCATGTCAGGCATTGAGTGATATCTCCCTCTTGTCGCCGAGGATTCCTTGCGGTCTAAACACAATCAACAGAATCAGTCCGAGGCCCACGAAGGCGAGCGCTAGCGGCTCGATCTGCTGAGTTGCCAGGTTAGGCAGTACCAACGGAGCGAGTTGCTTGATGAACACGAACATCGCCCAGAACAGCACCGAACCGAGAACTGGGCCCAGCACCGTTGCCGCCCCACCAAGGAGCAACATTGTCCAGATCCAGAAGGTCGTCACACGGCCCATGGAGTCGGGCTGCACGGCGTTTCCGTGAGACCAGACCACTCCACCGGCAGCTCCGAGGACACCACCGATGATCAGCGCCTGCATCTTGAACGAGTAGACGCTCTTACCGAGCGACCGCACGGCGTCTTGGTCCTCGCGGATGCCACGCAGCACGCGGCCCCAGGGACTCTTGTTGAGCCTCCAGAACAGTCCGGCCGTAAGTGCGACCAGCGACCAGCCGACGATCAACAGCCACCAGGTGGTGCCGTGGTAGCTCCACGGCCCGATTTCGATAATCTTGGGCGCGAACGGGGACAGGTTCTCGAACGGGGGCTTGAATTCGTTTCCACGGATACCGGTGTTGCCGCCGGTCCAGTCCTTGAGCCACTGGGAGCGGCCTATGAGTCGAACCATTTCCGCCGCCGCGATTGTCACGATGGCGAGATAGTCGCCGCGCAGCCGTAGCGTCGGCCAACCGAGGAACAGCGCGAACAGCACAGCGCCTACGAAGGCCACGAGCATGCCAAGCCACATCGAGCCGCCCTGCGAGACGGTGATGGCGTAGCCGTACATGCCGATGAGCATGAATCCCGCCTGGCCCATGTTGAGCAGGCCGGTGAGTCCGTAGTGGAAGTTCAGCCCGATCGCAGCCAGCGCGAAGGCCGCCGTGGTTGGCGAAATAATGATCTGCAGAATGTCATTGAAGTCCATGTCAGCCCACCCTTTCCTTCTTGCCGAGCAATCCTTGTGGTCGTACCAGCAACGTCAGAATGAGGATGCCCATCACAACCGCGTACTTCAGGTCAGGCGTCGGCAGGACAACTGTCGAAACTTCTGCCACGATTCCCACCACGAGCGAACCAACGAGGGCGCCGAACGGGTGACCGAGGCCACCGAGCGTCACCGCAGCGAACATAAGCAGCAGGATGCGGGCACCAGCGCTGAAGTCCGAGGTGTTCTCGTACAGCGCGAGCAACACACCACCGAGCGCCGCGAGCGAACCGGACATGATCCACACGATGCGGATCACGCGGTTGACCGAGATGCCGGTCGCCGATGCGAGGGCGGGGTTGTCGGAGACCGCGCGGGTGGCGCGTCCCAGGCGAGTGCGCTGCAGGAAGAAGCCCACAGCTCCGAGGGCAACAACACAAATACCCATCGAAATCATCGTCTGCGGGCCAATCGCAACGGGCCCGAACTGAACCCGCTCCTCGATGGACGTCGACAGGCGCACACGCTGTGCACCCATCCAGATCTGCAAGAGGTTGACGGCGATGAGCGCCAGACCAATCGAGACGATCATCTGTTGCATTGGCTTCACGTTGCGCTTGCGCAACCGGGACCACAAGATCGTGTCCTGGAGCCAGCCCGATGCACCACCGGCGGCTACCGCGATGACGGCGGCGAGGATCAGTGGAGCCCCTGCCGAGACTGCGGCAAAGGCGGCGGCAGCACCGAAGGTGACCTGCTCACCGTGGGCGAAGTTGCTCAGCCCAGTGGTTCCGTAGATCAGGGAAAGTCCAACGGATGCGAGGGCCAGGAGAAGGCCGAAAGTCACACCGTTCAGAAGGTTTTGCAGAAAGAGATTAGTTTCCGATCCTACGATCGGATCGACCACCTCAGTAGTCAGTTCCGCTGCTTTCGCTGGTACTGCCGAAATGACAGTAACGATGGCTACCGCCATTGTCGAAAGTAGAGCTATGCGCAGTGGAAATTTGCGGGCATTGAGCCTCATGGTCGCGGCTTCGCTCACCTAGTCCTCCTCGTCTGGGTTGTTTTAAACATAGCCCACTCTTGTTACGGCAATGTTTTCACCACGCAAGTTAGACGCGCTGTTGCGAGATTGTGATTGTCCTGGTCGACGATGTTTATGGCGTAGGTGGCAGTGGTTCTTCCGCGATGCAAAACTATTGCGGTTCCGGTAACAATTCCGTCTTTCGCGGAGCGGTGGTGCGTAATATTGAGGTCGACTCCGACGGCGATCTTGCCCTCCCCGGCGTGCGACATCGCGGCCAAGGAGCCGAGCGTCTCGGCGAGCACCGCGGAAGCGCCGCCGTGAAGTAGCCCGTAGGGCTGCGTGTTGCCCTCGACCGGCATCGTCCCGACCGCGCCGTCCGGATTGATGGAGAGAATCTCGATCCCCATGCGAGTGATCAGATTGTCTTTGGACATGTTCTGCAGCGCTGCAAGCGTCGTGTCTGTCATGCAGATAGGTTGTCACTTGTGAGTGAAACTAACAATGGCACCCTGCTCCTGATCGACGGCTTCTCGATGGCGTTCCGCGCCTTCTTTGGCCTGCCTGTCGACAAATTCGCGACGTCGACGGGGGTCCCCACCAACGCGGTGTACGGCTTCACCACGATGCTCGCGACACTGATGCGCGACAACAAACCCACTCACGTGGCGGTTGCCTTCGATCTCCCGGGCGGGACTTTCCGCACCGAGCGACTGCCGTCCTACAAGGGCACGCGCGACGAGACCCCGCCGGAGTTCTCGCCTCAGGTCCCGCTGCTGCGCGAGATGCTGGCTGCGCTCCGCATCGAAGTAGTGGACAAGGAGAACTTTGAGGCCGACGACGTCCTCGCCACGTACGCGAAGCAGGGCGCCGATGCGGGGCTGAGGGTACTGGTGGTGTCCGGGGACCGCGACACTATTCAGCTGGTGAACGAGAACGTCACCCTGCTGTACCCCCGCAAGGGTGTGTCGGACCTGGTCCGCTTCACCCCGCCCGCGGTGCAGGAGAAGTACGGAATCTTGCCGCACCAGTACCCCGAGCTGGCCGCACTCGTCGGTGAGACCAGCGACAACCTGCCCGGAGTGCCGGGTGTGGGCCCCAAGACTGCAGCGAAGTGGATCAACACGTACGGCTCGCTGCCGGAGATTCTGGATCGCGCGGAGGAGGTGCCGGGCAAGGCCGGCGAGAGCCTGCGCGCGCACCTGGACGACGTCCGCCTCAATCGCGAACTCAATCACCTGGTGACCGACCTGGACCTGCCGCTCGGGGTCGAGGACCTCAAGTACCTCGGCGCGGACGCCGCCGCCATTAACGAGGTCTGCGACGCGCTGCAGTTCAAGACGCTGAGGGACAAGCTCATGCCGCTCGTGGCAGAGGGCGAGCAGGGCGCCGTCGCGGCTCCTGAGGCGACTCCCGACGTCGAGGTCGTGGCGGAGATGGCGGTAGCCGGCGCGACCGCATCGTCCGCACGTGCCTATATATATGTGGACGGAAAGATCGGCGCCGACGCGGACGCCTGGGCGATCGGCGTCTCTCACGTTCCCGGCGCGGCCTGGGCGATTGACCTGACGGCACTGGATGCCAAGGAGGATGCGGCGCTCAAGGCTTGGCTCGCCGACGCCCAGATTCCCAAGGTGCTGCACGGGGCTAAGGACGCCTGGCATGCGCTCGCCGCCCGCGGCTACGACCTGCGTGGAGTAGTAGGTGACACGCAGATCGCGGCGTTCCTCGTGAACGCGGACCAGCGCGGCTTCACGCTGGACGACGTCTCGCAGCGATTCCTGGGCCAGAGCATCGGCGCGGGGGTGGCGAGCGATGAACTCGACCTTGGTCTCGAGAGCTCCGCTGCCCACTCTGCCGCGGAGCGCGCGGCAATAGTAGGGGCGCTGGCGCTCGATTTGGAGAGCCAGGTCGAGGAGCGCGGGATGGGGGACCTCTATCGCGACTTGGAGGTGCCGCTGATCGCGGTGCTGGCCGAGATGGAGCATGCCGGCATCCAGATCGACCGCGAACACCTGCAGTCTCTCTCGGACCAGTCGCGCCAGCGCGCGGGGCAGGCGGCCGATGCGGCGTACCAGGCCATCGGCGGGCGGGAAGTGAATCTGGGGTCGCCCAAGCAGCTCCAGGAAGTGTTGTTCGAGCAGTTGGGTATGCCCAAGACCAAGAAGATCAAGACGGGGTACACGACCGATGCCGCGTCCCTAGCGGACCTCAATGAGAAGAACCCGCACCCTTTCCTCGAGGCCCTGCTCGCGCATCGGGACTCGACCAAGCTCGGCCAGATTATTGACGGGCTGGCGGCATCGGTGCGCACGGACGGCCGGATCCACACCACGTTCAGCCAAACCGTCGCGTCAACGGGGCGGTTGAGCTCCAAGGACCCCAACCTGCAGAACATTCCCATCCGAACTCCCGAGGGGCACCGCATTCGCGAGGCGTTCGTGATGGGAGAGGGCTGCGAGACGCTGGTGACCGCGGACTACAGCCAGATCGAGATGCGCATCATGGCGCACCTGTCCGGCGACGGCGCCCTGATCGACGCGTTCCGCGCGGGGGAGGACCTGCACCGGTTCGTCGGATCCCGCGTCTACGGGGTTAAGCCCGAGGACGTCACCCCGGAGATGAGGTCACACGTCAAGGCGATGTCCTACGGACTCGCTTACGGGCTGTCGGCCTTCGGGCTGTCCCGCCAACTCGGAAACTCCGTCGGCGAGGCGCAAGCGCTGATGGATGACTACTTCTCTAGGTTCGGGGCCGTCCGCGATTACCTCAAGTCCGTGGTCGATCAGGCCCGGGTGGACGGGTACACGGAGACCATCTTCGGCCGTCGCCGCTACGTGCCAGACCTGACCTCGAGCAACCGCCAGCGTCGCGACATCGCGGAGCGGGTGGCGCTGAACGCACCCATCCAGGGCAGCGCGGCCGACCTCATCAAGCGGGCCATGCTGGGCGTCGAGTCCCGGCTGCGTGCGGAGGGTCTCGAGTCGCGCATGCTGCTGCAGGTTCATGACGAACTGGTGATCGAGGCCGCCGTCGGCGAGGCCGATGCGGTAGAGCTGATCCTGCGCGAGGAGATGCACGGCGCGGCCGACCTCACCGTGCCGCTCGACGTGAATGTGGGCAAGGGCGAAAACTGGCGCACAGCCGGGCACTAAGTCTTAACTTTTGGTGACAACCGGGACTTTAGTGGGGATTCAGTGTTTCCTCGGACGCTAGTCTGAACGCATGCGTATTGGACTCCTCACCGGTGGCGGTGATTGCCCAGGGCTGAATGCAGCCATCCGTGCAGTAGTGAAGCGAGGTACCGCCGAACACGGCGTATCGATCGTCGGCTTCCACAATGGCTGGCAGGGGGTAATGGACGGCGACGCCATGCCCATGAGCCGCGAGGACGTCAGCGGCATCCTCGTCGCAGGCGGCACCATGCTCGGAACGGCCCGCTGCCACCCGCACCAGGTAGAGGGCGGTATTGAGGCCGTTCTAGAGACCGCGCAGAATGAGAACCTCGACGCTCTCATCTGCATCGGCGGCGACGGCACCCTGCGCGCCGCATCCAAGGTCCACAAGGCCGGCGTGCCAGTGATCGGCATCCCCAAGACCATCGACAACGACGTAGCAGGCACCGACAGCTCGATCGGTTTCGACACTGCCGTGTCGATCGCCACGGAAGCCATCGACCGCCTGCACTCGACCGCAGAGTCGCATAACCGCGTCATGGTGGTCGAGCTCATGGGCCGCCACTGCGGCTGGATCGCGGTCGCCGCGGGCATCGCGGGTGGCGCGGACATCATCCTGGCGCCGGAACGTCCGTTCGACATCGACGACATTGTCAAGAAGATCCGTCACCGTCACCGTCACCGCAACTTCTCGATCATCGCTGTGGCCGAGGGCGCGATTCCCGCCGAGGGCACGTCGTGGCAGCCCACGGAGACTCTTGACGGGCGCGGAAACCCCATTGCGGGCCAGATCGGCAACCAGATCACGCGCGAGATCGAGGAGCGGACCGGGTTCGCGACGCGACTCACCGTCCTGGGTTACACGCAGCGCGGGGGAGTCCCCACGCCGACCGACCGGCTGCTTGCCACGCGCTTCGGCGTCGCGGCAATCGACGCTGCCGTCGAGGGAAACACCGGCGTGTACACGGCGCTGCGCGGCGAACACGTGCAGATGCGCCCGTTCAAGGTCATGGCGGGCAAGACCAAGTACGTCTCGGATGACCTCCTCGACACCTCGCTAGGACTGTAAATATCGTTCACATCACCTCGTAGGTATCCGTCCGCCGTGAACCCCGGGTAACACTCGGGTCACGGTTGGGCGTGTGCGTTGTGTCGTTTGTGCGCCTAGCGGTAGCATTGAGGTTGGTCCCGCGCGTCTCGCGTTGAACCACGTCCATTCCTTACGATCCATCCACCTATATCGGAGTTAACTACTACATGTCCGTATCCACCCCCGAAGAAACCGTTATTACCGTCAACGACATCGGCTCGAGTGAAGATTTCCTCGCCGCGATTGACGCAACGATCAAGAACTTCGACGACGGTGACCTCGTAGAGGGCATCATCGTCAAGGTCGATCGTGACGAGGTCCTCCTCGACATCGGCTACAAGACCGAGGGCGTTATCCCGTCCCGCGAGCTGTCGATCCGTCACGACGCCAACCCCGACGAGGTCGTGAACCTCGGCGACACCATCGAGGCGCTCGTCCTCACCAAGGAGGACAAGGAAGGCCGTCTCATCCTGTCCAAGAAGCGCGCGCAGTACGAGCGTGCTTGGGGCAGCATCGAGAAGGTCAAGGAAGAGGACGGCATCGTGACCGGTTCCGTGATCGAGGTCGTCAAGGGTGGCCTCATCGTGGACATCGGCCTGCGCGGCTTCCTTCCCGCCTCGCTCGTCGAGATGCGCCGAGTGCGCGACCTCGCGCCCTACATCGGTCAGCAGATCGAGGCCAAGATCATCGAGCTCGACAAGAACCGCAACAACGTGGTCCTGTCGCGTCGTGCCTTCCTCGAGCAGACGCAGTCCGAGGTCCGCTCGACGTTCCTCACCGCACTGGCTCCCGGCCAGCAGCGCAAGGGTGTCGTCTCCTCGATCGTCAACTTCGGTGCATTCGTGGACCTGGGCGGCGTGGACGGCCTCGTGCACGTCTCCGAGCTCTCCTGGAAGCACATTGACCACCCGAACGAGGTTGTCTCCGTGGGCCAGGAAGTCGACGTCGAGGTTCTCGACATCGACATGGACCGCGAGCGTGTCTCGCTCTCGCTCAAGGCAACGCAGGAAGACCCGTGGGCCGTGTACGCACGCACCCACGCGATCGGCCAGATCGTTCCCGGCAAGGTCACCAAGCTGGTTCCCTTCGGCGCATTCGTGCGCGTGTTCGAGGGCATCGAGGGCCTGGTGCACATCTCCGAGCTGGCCACGCGCCACGTGGAGCTGCCCGAGCAGGTTGTGTCGGCTGACGAGGACGTCTTCGTCAAGATCATCGACATCGACCTCGAGCGTCGCCGCATCTCGCTGTCCATCAAGCAGGCCAACGAGGGTGTCGACCCGAACGGTGAGGACTTCGATCCCGCACTGTACGGAATGACCGCCGAGTACGACGCAGCGGGCAACTACAAGTACCCCGAGGGCTTCGATTCCGAGACTCAGGAATGGCGCGAGGGCTTCGACGAAGCGCGCGAGGCCTGGGAGGCGGACTACGCCAAGGCTCACGAGCGCTGGGAACTGCACAAGGCATTCGTTGCCAAGCAGGACGCCGCAGCAATCGAAGCGGAGTCGGCACCGCCCGTCGCCGCCGCCGCCAAGAAGCGTGGACCCAAGAACGACGGTCCCACGTCTTACTCCTCGCAGGAAGAGGAGCCTTCGGACGCCGGCACGCTGGCATCCGACGAGCGCCTCGCAGCACTGCGCGAGAAGCTCACGGGCAACTAGTCCACAGTTGTAATACGAACGGCCCTCGCCATTGCGGCGGGGGCCGTTCGTGCGTCTGGAGTTAAGTCGCGCCGGCGGTCATCGCCCGTTGCGACCGGCGGAGCCCGCGGTGCGATTCTCGCCGACGTGGGTGAACCATATGCGCACCGATGTGGCGTGGGCCGCATTATGTTGCGGCGTGACGATTCGAGGTGCCACACTTTCCCAATGCTTCGCATAGGGCTTACCGGCGGAATCGCCGCAGGAAAATCGGTAGTCGCTGAGCGACTAGGCGAACTTGGCGCGTGCATCGTCGACCATGACCAGCTTTCGAGGAGAGTGGTCGAACCCGGATCGGCTGCACTGATCGAGATCATCCGCGCGTTCGGCGACAGGGTCGTCGTGGGCGGCATTCTCGATCGCGAGGCCCTCGCCGGGCTAGTGTTCGGTGATGCCAGGGCGCGTAAGCGACTCAACGGCATCGTCCACCCCTATATCGAGGCGATGGCGTCCGCGAAGGATCGCCAGCTACGGGCCGAGGGTCACACGGTCGTGGTGCACGACATCCCGCTGCTGGTGGAGACCGGGCAGGGGTCCGCCTTTGGACTGGTAGTGACGGTCGCCGCGCCCGAGGAGCTGCGGCTCAAGAGGCTGATGGAGAACCGCGGGATGCGACACGATCCCGCGCAGGCCCGCATCGACTCCCAGGCGAGCGACGCCGAGCGAGCGGCCGTGGCCGACCAGGTCCTCGACGGCAGCGGCACCCGCGAGAACCTGCGCGCCCAGGTGGATGAATTCTGGGAGACGCACGTTCCGCACTAGCGAGGGGTGTGGCACCACGTGTCACAGGCGGGGCGTAGCGTTGTCGCATGACGAATACTGACTTGCGCCGCTCACAGGCTCCCTTCGAGGTGATCTCCGAGTACAAGCCATCGGGTGACCAGCCCAAGGCGATCGCTGAACTCACCAGCCGCATCCAGGCGGGGGAGAAGGACGTGGTCCTGCTCGGCGCCACGGGTACGGGAAAGTCGGCCACTACCGCGTGGTTGATCGAGAAGCTCCAACGTCCCACGCTGGTGATGGCGCACAATAAGACTCTCGCGGCGCAGCTCACCAACGAGTTTCGGGACCTCTTCCCTAACAACGCGGTCGAGTACTTCGTCAGCTACTACGACTATTACCAGCCAGAGGCGTACGTCCCGCAGACGGACACGTTCATCGAGAAGGACTCCTCGATCAACGAGGAGGTGGAGCGGCTTCGCTACTCGGCCACCAACTCGCTTCTCACGCGCCGCGACGTGGTGGTGGTGTCCTCGGTGTCGTGCATCTACGGACTCGGCACGCCCGAGGAGTACATCCAGGGGATGGTCACGCTGCGCATCGGCGACACGATCTCCCGTGATCATCTGGTGCGCACGTTTGTGCAAAACCAATACGCGCGAAACGACCTGGCCTTCACCCGCGGCACCTTCAGGGTGCGCGGGGACACGGTGGAGATCATCCCGGTCTACGAGGAGCTCGCGATTCGCATCGAGATGTTCGGTGACGAGGTGGAGGCGCTGTACACGCTGCATCCCCTGACCGGGGAGGTGGTGGAGAGGCGCGACCAGGTCCATATCTTCCCCGCGTCGCACTACGTCGCGAGCCAGGAACGCATGAACAAGGCCATCTCGACGATCGAGCAGGAGCTCGGAGAGCGGCTCGAGGAGATGGAGCGCCAGAACAAGCTGCTCGAGGCCCAGCGCCTGAAGATGCGCACCACGTTCGACCTCGAGATGATGCGCTCGGTGGGCACGTGCAGCGGCATCGAGAACTACTCGAGCCACATGGAGCAGCGCGCGCCGGGGACGCCGCCGCACACGCTGCTGGATTACTTCCCGGACGACTTCCTGCTGGTCCTCGACGAGTCGCACGTGACGGTCCCGCAGATTGGGGCGATGTTCGAGGGCGACGCGTCGCGCAAGCGCACCCTGGTCGAGCACGGCTTCCGGTTGCCGTCCGCGATGGACAACCGACCCCTCAAATGGCCCGAATTCCAGGAGCGCGTTGGCCAGACGGTGTACCTGTCTGCCACTCCCGGAAAGTACGAACTCGAGCGCGGCGATGGCGTGGTCGAACAGATCATTCGCCCCACCGGCCTCGTGGACCCGCAGATCGTAGTGAAGCCGACGGAGGGCCAGATCGACGACCTCTTGGAGCAGATCCGGCTGCGCGTGGAGCGCGACGAGCGCGTGCTGGTGACGACTCTGACCAAGAAGATGTCCGAGGACCTCACCGAGTTCCTCGGGGACCGCGGGATTCGCGTGGAGTACCTGCACTCGGACGTCGACACTTTGCGGCGAGTCGAGCTGCTGCGCGAGCTCCGGATGGGGCGCTTCGACGTGCTCGTGGGTATTAACCTGCTCCGGGAGGGGCTCGACCTGCCCGAGGTCTCGCTGGTGAGCATCCTCGATGCGGACAAGGAGGGCTTCCTCCGTTCTGGCACGTCGCTGATCCAGACCATCGGCCGCGCGGCGCGTAACGTCTCTGGAGAAGTCCACATGTATGCGGATCGCATCACCGACTCCATGGCGAAGGCGATCGACGAGACCACGCGGCGACGCGAGCGTCAGGTTCAGTACAACCTGGACAATGGCATCGACCCCACGCCACTGCGCAAGCGGATCGGCGACATTACTGAGATGCTGGCCCGCGAGGACGCGGACACCGCCAAGGCGCTCGACCTGGCGGCGAAGGCGAAGTCGGGCGGTAAGAAGGCAAACGCCGCCGAGGTGTCGAACGCCCAGCGCCCTGCGGCGGAGCTCACCACCCTGATCGAGGACCTGTCGGCGCAGATGCACGAGTCGGCCGCCAACCTGCAGTTCGAGATCGCTGCGCGACTGCGCGACGAGATCGGCGAACTCAAGAAGGAACTGAGGCACATGCTCAATGCGGGGTAGCGGGGTAGCGGGGTAGCGGGGTAGCGGGGTAGCGGGGTAGCGGGGTAGCGGGGTAGCGGGGCGGTTGGCGTCGGCTCTACGCGGACAACCAGCGAACGCGGGATTGGCTTGGGTCGCGCGTCCGCGCACGTAGGATTGCCGGGTGCATGAGACCTCATTGTGGATCGCGACGATTGCCTTCATCGTCGCGCTGTTCGTGTTCGATTTTGCGATCGTCATTCGACGCCCTCACGTGCCGTCGTTCCGCGAATCCGTCTTCTGGTCGATGTTCTACATCGGGATCGCGATCGTGTTTGGTGCCACGCTCCACTTCTGGTCGGACACCTTCAACACGGGAGAGTATTTCGCGGGGTACATCACCGAGAAGTCGCTGTCCGTAGACAACCTCTTCGTGTTCCTCGTGATCATGACGCGGTTCGCAGTTCCACCAAAATACCGCCCCAAGGTTTTACTGATCGGGATCGCGATAGCGCTCGTGCTGCGCGGCCTGTTCATCTGGGCCGGCGCCGCCGCCATCGAGCACTTCTCGTGGACGTTCTATATCTTCGGCGCGTTCCTGGTCTATACCGCCTTCGGCCTGCTGAAGGAGGACTCCGAGGAGACGGCGCATCCCGAGTACAAGGAGAGCGCGCTCATCCGCGGCATCCGCAAGCTCGTGCCGGTCACGGACGGGTACCGCGGCGGCAGGATGACGGTGCGCGAACTCGGCAAGCGCATGGTGACACCCATGCTGATCGTCGTGATCGCGCTCGGAACCACGGACGTGCTGTTCGCCCTCGACTCGATTCCGGCAATCTTCGGTCTGACGAAGGATCCGTACATCGTCTTCACCGCGAATGCGTTCGCGCTGCTGGGGCTACGCCAACTCTTCTTCCTGGTCGACGGGCTACTCCAGCGACTGGTGTACCTGCACTACGGGCTGGCCGCGATCCTGGCCTTCATCGGCGTCAAGCTCGTGCTCGAGGCGCTCCACGTCAACTCCGTCTCGTGGATCAATGACGGCGAACCGTTCGCGTGGGCGCCCGCTATCTCCACCGCCACCTCGCTCATGGTGATACTCGGGACGCTGACCATAGCGACGGTCGCGAGCCTGGTAGCCACGCGCAAGCAGCGCGTTGGTGCAACGGTCGGCGCCCCAGAGGGGTCGGCAGGCTCCAAGGACGCGTCGGACGATGGCGAGACCAAGTAGCCAGCCGGGCACTGGTTCCGCCGCGGCGGAACAGACTCTCTAGCGGGGGATAGCGCCCCAGGTCCCGATCCACTCGCGGATGCGGTGCGAGCCGACCTGGCCCTCGAGGACGTAGGGGTCCGCGGCCAGCAGGGCCTCGACCTCGTCGGACGACTCGGCCGCGACCAGGAGCAACGCGCCCGCCGGACCGTCCTGGCCAAAGCGGCCGTACGCGAGCATCTGGCCGGTGGAGACCAGCGACTCGAGATAGGCGCGGTGCACGGGGCGGAGTTCGTCGCGCTTGGCTGAGTCGTCGGTATAGGTGTATTCGACCATGAAGTTCGTCATGCTGACATTGTGGGGCGTGGCGGCACCGGCCCACAAATCGAACGGATCGTGAGCCCTCGGCGCGTTCGAACACTTGTTCGATGCGAATGGCACGTACCATTGGCGTGTGAATGACCAAATCCTGGTGCGCGGTGCGCGCGAACACAACCTCAAAGGTGTCGACCTCGACCTTCCCCGCGACGCGCTGATTGTCTTCAGCGGACTGAGCGGTTCGGGCAAGTCGTCACTCGCCTTCGACACGATCTTTGCAGAGGGGCAGCGTCGCTACGTTGAGTCCCTCTCCGCGTACGCGCGGCAGTTTCTGGGCCAGATGGACAAGCCGGACGTGGACTTCATCGAGGGGCTGTCCCCGGCGGTCTCGATCGACCAGAAGTCGACCAACCGCAACCCGCGCTCGACCGTCGGAACCATCACCGAGATCTACGACTACCTGCGCCTCCTGTACGCGCGCGTCGGCACCCAGCATTGCCCCATTTGCCACGAGCGCATCCAGGCCCAGACGCCGCAGCAGATTGTGGACTCGGTGCTGACGCTCCCCGAGGGCACCCGCTATCAGGTGCTCGCGCCGGTCATTCGTGGCCGCAAGGGTGAATACTCCGAGCTTTTCGATGACCTGCAGCAGCAGGGGTTTGCGCGCGCCCGCGTGGATGGCGAGACCATCCAGCTCACCGAGCCCCCGGAGCTCGAGAAGAAGCTCAAGCACGACATCGAGGTGGTCGTGGACCGACTCGTCGCGCGCGACGGCGTCCGGCAGCGCCTGACCGACTCGGTAGAGACCGCGCTCAGGATTGCCGATGGCCTGGTGGTCATCGACCCGGTCGATAGCGAGATTGAGCCGCGTCGCTACAGCGAGAAGCGCGCCTGCCCCAACGACCACGTGCTGACGCTCGAGGAGATGGAGCCGCGTACCTTCTCGTTCAACGCCCCGTACGGCGCGTGCCCCGAGTGCAGCGGAATCGGCATCAAGCTTGAGGTGGACGCGGACCTGGTGGTGCCGGACCCCGGACTGAGCCTGAATCAGGGCGCAGTCGCGCCGTGGTCGAGCATGGCGTCAGAGTACTTCTCCCGCATGCTGAACGCGCTGGCGGAGGACCTCGACTTCGACATGGACGCCCCCTGGGAGACGCTCTCCAAGGAAGTCCAGCAGTCGGTGCTCGTGGGCAAGGACTACGAGGTTCACGTCAAATTCAAGAACCGTTACGGGCGTGAGCGCCAGTACACCACCGGCTTCGAGGGCGCGATCACCTGGATCGAGCGCCTGCACTCGCAGACCGAGTCCGACTTCTCGCGCGAGAAGTACGAGAACTACATGCGCGAGGTTCCCTGCCCGACGTGCGCGGGTTCGCGGCTCAAGCCCGAGGTGCTGGCGGTGACCATCGGCGGGCTGTCGATCTCGGACGTCTGCAACCTGTCCATCGCCGACGCGCGCAAGTTCCTGCTCCAGGCGGAGCTGGACGAGCGCGGCCGTCAGATCGCCGTGCAGGTGCTCAAGGAGATCGACGCCCGGTTGGGCTTCCTGCTCGATGTGGGACTCGACTACCTCACGATGGCCCGCGCTGCGGGGACGCTGTCGGGAGGCGAGGCGCAGCGCATCAGGCTCGCGACGCAGATTGGGTCGGGACTGGTCGGGGTGCTGTACGTGCTCGACGAGCCGAGCATCGGGCTGCACCAGCGCGACAACCGGCGGCTGATCGACACGCTGACCCGCCTGCGGGACCTTGGCAACACGCTCATCGTCGTCGAGCACGACGAGGACACCATCCGGGTCGCGGACTGGATCGTGGACATCGGCCCCGGCGCCGGCGAGCACGGCGGGGAAGTGGTCCACGCGGGCACCTACGAGGACCTCCTCACCAACGAGGCCTCCATCACGGGCGCCTATATCTCCGGACGCAAGTCGATTCCCACGCCCGAGACGCGTCGCGAGATAGATACCGACCGACAGGTGACGGTGGTGGGCGCGCACGAGAACAACCTGCAGGACATTGAGGTGTCGTTCCCGCTCGGAGTATTCACGGCCGTGACCGGCGTCTCCGGTTCCGGCAAGTCCACGCTGGTCAACGCGATTCTCTACACCTCGCTCGCCAACACTCTCAACGGCGCGCGCCAGGTCGCGGGACGACACACCCGCATCCTGGGTGCGGATCAGCTCGACAAGATCGTGCACGTGGATCAGGGCCCCATCGGCCGGACCCCGCGCTCCAACCCCGCAACCTACACGGGCGTCTGGGACAAGGTTCGTAAGCTCTTCGCTGACACGCAGGAGGCCAAGGTCCGCGGGTACGGGCCCGGCCGCTTCTCCTTCAACGTGAAGGGCGGGCGCTGCGAGTCGTGCTCGGGCGACGGCACGCTCAAGATCGAGATGAACTTCTTGCCCGACGTCTACGTCCCGTGCGAGGTCTGCAAGGGCGCGCGGTACAACCGCGAGACGCTCGAGGTGCACTTCAAGGGCAAGAACGTCGCCGACGTGCTCGACATGCCGATCGAGGAGGCCGCGAACTTCTTCGAGGCCATCCCTGCCATCTCCAGGCACCTGAAGACGCTGGTCGAGGTGGGGCTCGGATACGTGCGGCTCGGCCAGCCCGCTCCGACCTTGTCGGGAGGCGAGGCGCAGCGCGTCAAGCTCTCGTCCGAGCTGCAGCGCAGGTCGACGGGCCGCACCATCTACGTGCTCGACGAGCCCACCACCGGGCTTCACTTCGAGGACGTGCGCAAGCTGCTGGGCGTCCTGCAAGGGCTGGTGGAGAAGGGCAATACCGTCATCGTGATCGAGCACAACCTTGACGTGATCAAGTCTGCGGACTGGGTCATCGACCTGGGTCCCGAGGGCGGATCCGGCGGTGGACTGGTGGTCGCTGAGGGCACTCCCGAGGAGGTCGCCGCCGTGGCGGCGAGCCACACGGGCAAGTACCTCGCAGAGTCGCTGGGCGTCGTCGTCAACAAGTGAGCGTTGTAGCGCACGGCTGGCGACGGCGACCTACGGTGGGTCGCGGTCGCCAACCGGCTGCGTCTCGCCCGCGCGTCTGGAAGTAGGCTGAGCGCGTGACCAATCCGGCCGATTACCGCCCCGCACCGGGCAGTATCCCCACCGACCCCGGCGTGTACCGCTTCCGCGACCCGCACGGGCGCGTGGTGTACGTGGGAAAGGCCAAGAACCTGCGCGCGCGGCTCGGCAACTACTTCCAGGACCTGTTCGCGCTGCACCCCCGCACCCGGCTGATGGTGACCACCGCCGCATCGGTCGAATGGACCGTGGTGCGCTCCGAGGTCGAGGCGCTGATCCTCGAGCACACGTGGATCAAGCAGTACGACCCGCGTTTCAACGTGGTCTTCAAGGACGACAAGTCGTACCCGTACCTCGCCGTGACGCTCAACGAGAAGTTCCCCCGCATTCTGGTGATGAGGGGCGACCGCAAGCCCGGCGTTAGGTACTTCGGCCCGTACGCGAAGGCGTGGGCCATACGCGAGACCGTGGACACGCTGCTGACCGCGCTGCCGGTCAGGACCTGCGCCGCGGGAGTGTTTCGCAAGGCGGAGCGGCAGGGGCGACCCTGCCTGCTCGGGTACATCGATAAGTGCTCGGCGCCCTGCGTGGGCCGCATCAGCGAGGAGGACCACCGGGCGCTAGCAGAGCGGGTGTGCGCGGTGCTAGGCGGAGATGCCAAGTCGATGATGCGTGACCTGACGGCCTCGATGGAATCAGCCGCTGGGCGCCAGGACTACGAGTCGGCGGCGAGGGCCAGGGACCGTCTCCGCGCGCTGAATGCCGTGCTCGAACGCAACGCCGTGGTGTTGGCCGAGGGGACCAACGCGGACATTTTCAGCCTGGTGGACGACGACATGGAGGCCGCCGCGCACGTCTTCCACGTCCGCGACGGACGGATCGCGGGGGAGCGGGGATGGGTGGTCGACAAGCCCGAGCCCCTCGACGGCCCCGCGATGGTGGCGCAGCTCATCCAGGAGGCGTACGGAGCCGCCGCACCGGAGGACATTCCGACCGAGGTGCTCGTGCCCCACATGCCAGAGATGGCGGACAGCGTCACCGAGTGGCTGGCAGGGGTGCGCGGAGCTCGCGTGTCGATCCGGGTGGCCGCCCGCGGCAAGAAGGCCGAACTCGCGACCACCGGCCACCAGAACGCCCAGCAGGTGCTCGACCAGCATCGGCTGCGACGGGCGTCGGACCTGACCACGAGGTCCGCCGCGCTGCAGGACCTGCAGAGCGCCATCGGCATGGCCGACGCCCCGCTGCGAATTGAGTGCTACGACATCTCGCACACGCAGGGCACCAATCAGGTGGGATCGATGGTGGTGTTCGAGGATGCGCTTCCGCGCAAGGCGCAGTACCGCCAGTTCTCGATCGCCGATGCGATGGACGACACCGCGGCGATGAAAGAGGTGCTGAGGCGCCGGTTCACTCGCTACCTCGAGGAGTCGAAGTTGTCGCCCGAGGAGCGGGAGACGGCCAGGTTCGCGTACCCCCCGCAACTGGTGGTGGTCGACGGCGGCCTGCCGCAGGTGAACTCCGCGGCGGAGGTTCTCAAGGAACTCGGCATCGTCGACGTCATGCTGGTGGGCCTCGCCAAGCGTCTCGAGGAGGTCTGGATCCACGGCGAGCCGTTCCCGGTGATCCTTCCGCGCGGCTCAGAGGCGCTCTACCTGCTCCAACGGGTGCGCGACGAGGCGCACCGCTTCGCGATCAAGAACCACCGCCGCAAGCGTGGCAAGGCGATGCAGACCTCCGCGGTGGATGCGATTCCGGGGGTGGGGCCGACGCGCTCCAAGGCCCTCATCCGGCACTTCGGGTCGTTGGCCAAGCTCAAGGAGGCCTCACCCGAGCAAATCGCACTCGTCCCGGGCATCGGATCCGGGACGGCCGCGCAGGTCTATTCCGCTTTGCGCGCATAGGGTGGCATGCTGGTGCCATGACGAATGAGCCCGCACCAGAGACCTATCCGTCTGGCATCCTCAAGCCTTTTGTGGAGGCGCCGCACTCGAATCCCGAGGTGATGATCCTCACCGGAATGTCGGGCGCCGGCCGCACGCGTGCAGCCGCCGTCCTGGCCGATCTTGGCTGGTACGTCGTGGATAACCTCCCGCCGCAGATGCTCGCGCACCTCGTGACGATGGTGGGGCGAGACACCGGGCGCAAGCTCGCCGCAGTTGTCGACGTGCGCGGCGGCGAGTTCTTCCAGGACCTCGAGGCGGTGATGGACGACCTCGAGGCTCGGGAAGTGCCGGTGACGTTGATCTTCCTCGACGCCTCGGACCACACGCTCGTCTCGCGGTTCGAGGAGGCGCGTCGCCGCCACCCGTTGCAGGAGGACGGCACCATCCTCGAGGGAATCGCGCGTGAGCGGACGCAGCTAGATACCGTGCGCGAGCGCTCGCACATCGTCATCGACACCTCGTCCCTCAACGTCCATCAACTCCGCGACCGGATCGCGGTGGAGGTGGCGGTGGAGACCCCCCGGATCCACGTGAATGTGGTTTCGTTCGGCTTCAAGAACGGCATCCCCGCCGACGCGGACTTTGTCGCTGACGTGCGTTTCCTGCTCAACCCGCACTGGAATCCCGAGCTGCGGCCACTGACCGGTCTCGACCCCGCCGTGCGCGATCACGTGCTGTCGGGGGAGGGCGCGCAGGAGTTCCTGGACGCCTACGCGAAGGTGATCGACATTGCCCTCAACCGATACCGGGCAAACGACAAGAGTGACGTGACCATCGGCGTGGGGTGCACGGGTGGCAAGCACCGCTCGGTAGCGATGTCGGTAGCGCTCGGCGACGCCCTGCGCGACCTCGGCTATTCCGTACGGACCACGCACCGGGACCGACCCTCGACATGACAACTGACCGGAGCATCGTCGCTCTTGGTGGGGGTCACGGCCTCTACGCCACCCTCACCGCGCTGCGAGACCTGAGCCCCTCGCTGACCGCCATCGTCACCGTCGCAGACGATGGCGGCTCGTCGGGGCGGCTGCGCTCGGAACTGGGCATCCTGCCTCCGGGCGACCTGCGCATGGCGCTGAGCGCGCTGTGCGAGGACACGGAGTGGGGCCGCACGTGGAGGGACGTCTTGCAGTCCCGCTTCGACTCGGAGGGGCCGCTCGACGGCCACGCGCTCGGCAACCTGCTCATCGCGTCGCTGTGGGAACACACCGGCTCAGCGGTGGACGGCCTCGACTGGGTGGCCCGGCTCCTGCGCGCACGCGGTCGCGTATTGCCGCAGGCTGACGTCCCGCTCGAGATTGTCGCGACAGTCGAGTCGGCCGATGGCGTGGTCGAGGTCCGCGGTCAGGCCGAGGTGGCCACGACGCCTGGACGCATCAGAAGCTTTCGCATCGAGCCCGAGCAGCCGTCGGTACCCCATGCCACGGTCGAGGCGATCACCGAGGCTGACATGGTGGTGCTGGGTCCGGGTAGCTGGTACACCTCGGTGCTCACCCACTTCCTGGTCCCCGATGTCGCCGCAGCGTTGCACGGTGCCGCGCGGCGCACCGTGGTGACGCTCAACCTCGCTCACGAGGACATCGAGACCGCTGGGACGGATCGCGTGGATGACGTGCGTGCGATGCGCGACCTCGTTCCCCACTTTCGTCCCGCGGTAGTGATCGCTGACGCGGGCTACCGCGATGACCAAGCACTGAGCGCGGAACTCGTCGACTGGGGAGTGAAACTCGTGACCGCGGACCTCGCCCTGGAGGAGCACACCGCGCGCCACGACCCCGCGGCGTTGCGCGAGGTTTACGAGAACTTACTCGCAGAGTTGTCGTAAAGCGGTACCCGCGGTTCACTTTGAGTGGCAGGATAAGCGCATGGCTCTGACGGCACAGGTGAAGGACGAACTCGCGCGGGTACCCACGGAGAAGGTCTCGGCTCGAAAAGCCGAGATTGCTTCTACGCTGAGGTTTGCAGGCGGACTGCACATCGTCTCCGGCCGCATCGTCATCGAGGCGGAGCTCGACACCGCCATGGGTGCCAGGCGCCTGCGCGGCTTCATCCACGAGGTCTACGGACTCGGAAGCGAGATTATCGTCGTCCAGGGTGGCGCCCTCAAGAAGGGCAACCGCTACGTGGTGCGGGTGGTCAAAGAGGGCGAGTCTCTCGCTCGCCAGACCGGGCTGCTGGATCACCGCGGTCGACCAGTTAGAGGTCTCCCGCCGCACGTCGTCGCGGGCTCGATTGAGGACACCGTTGCCGCGTGGCGCGGCGCGTTCCTCGCACATGGATCCCTGACCGAGCCCGGACGGTCGTCCGCACTCGAGGTCACGTCCCCCGGCCCGGAGGCCGCCCTCGCACTCGTCGGCGCGGCCCGCCGCCTCGGAATCTCCGCCAAGTCCCGTGAGGTACGCGGCGTTGACCGCGTGGTGATCCGTGACGGCGACGCAATCTCCGCGCTGCTGGCCCGGCTCGGCGCGCACGACTCGGTACTCGACTGGGAGCAGAAGCGCACGCGACGCGAGGTTCGCGGCACCGCGAACCGCCTCGCAAACTTCGATGACGCCAACCTGCGTAGGTCCGCTCAGGCCGCCGTCGCGGCTGGCCTGCGTGTGGAGCGCGCGTTCGAGATCCTTGGCGACGAGGTTCCGGAACACCTGCGCGAGGCAGGGGAGTTGCGCCTCGCCAACAAGGCGGCGTCGCTCGAGGAACTCGGCAAGATGGCGGACCCGGCGTTGACCAAGGACGCCGTCGCCGGACGCATCCGACGACTACTGGCAACCGCGGACAAGAAAGCCGAGGACCTCGACATCCCTGACACGGAAGCGGGAATCCGCCACCTCCTCGACCTCCAATAGCTTGGTCGCTGAGATAGGACCTTGGTCGCGTGCATCCTTAGGCTTGACCGTAGTAAGGTAATGGAAGTGGCCAGATAGTACTCAGGCCCCGCGCACGTAGAGGTGTGCAAGCATCCACCACCAACCGCGCCGGCTACCGGCGCGAGCCGAGGAGAAAAAATGACTATTAAGGTCGGCATTAACGGCTTTGGCCGTATTGGACGTAACTACTTCCGCGCAATTCTCGCTTCGGGTGCAGACGTCGAGGTGGTCGGCATCAACGACCTCACCGACAACGCGACCCTCGCGCACCTCCTCAAGTACGACTCGATCCTTGGCCGCATCGGCCTCGAGGTGACGCACACCGAGGACACCATCACCGTTGGCGGCAAGACGTTCGCGGCTTCCGCAGAGCGCGACCCGTCGAACCTCAAGTGGGCTGAACTGGGCGCAGACGTCGTCATCGAGTCCACCGGTTTCTTCACCGATGCAACCAAGGCGAAGGCTCACATCGAAGCCGGCGCCAAGAAGGTCATCATCTCCGCTCCGGCGAAGAACGAGGACGCTACGTTCGTCATGGGTGTTAACCACGAGGACTACGACCCCGCGAACCACCACATCATCTCCAACGCCTCGTGCACCACGAACTGCCTCGCGCCCATGGCCAAGGCACTCAACGATGGCATCGGCATCGAGCGTGGCCTCATGACCACGATCCACGCTTATACCGCTGACCAGAACCTGCAGGACGCGCCTCACAGCGACCTGCGCCGTGCACGCGCAGCTGCGCTCAACATTGTCCCCACCTCCACCGGTGCGGCCAAGGCTGTAGCACTGGTTCTTCCCGAGCTCGCTGGCAAGCTCGACGGCTTCGCGCTTCGCGTGCCTGTCGCCACCGGCTCGGCAACGGACCTCACCTTCACCGCATCGCGCGAGACCTCGGTTGAGGAAATCAACGCGATCGTCAAGAAGGCCGCTGAGGGTGCCATGAAGGGCTTCCTGGTCTACACCGAGGACCCCATCGTCTCCAAGGACATCGAGACTGACCCCGCATCGTCGATCTTCGACTCGGGACTCACCAAGGTAATTGGTGACCAGGTCAAGGTTGTCTCTTGGTACGACAACGAGTGGGGCTACTCGAACCGCCTCGTAGACCTCACGGTTTACGTCGGCGAGCGCATCTAACTCCCGTGAATGTAGCAACGTCCGTGCACGCATTGCGTGTGCGGACGTTGCTACGTCAGGGCGGTGAGAGTACGGCGCGGTCGATAGACGTGGTTTACGACGTCTGCGCGCGCGAGAACTTCCACCAGCCCGCCAACGCGCCCGCGCGGCACCTCCGCTCAGGCGAGAACCAGAACTATTTTTCGAACAATAAGGACTTCTCATGAAGACGATCGAATCGCTCGGTGACCTCACCGGCAAGCGCGTGCTGGTGCGCTCAGACCTGAACGTGCCGCTCGACGGCACCACCATCACCGACGACGGCCGCGTACGCGCCTCCGTCCCCACCATCAAGCGCCTGCTTGACTCCGGTGCCGCAGTCATCGTGATGGCGCACCTCGGTCGTCCCGGCGGAACCCCCGACGAGAAGTACTCCCTCGCACCCGCGGCAGCACGCCTCTCGGAGCTGCTCGAGCAGCCCGTCACGCTCGCCGACGACCTCGTGGGGGAATCCGCCAAGGCAGTCGTCGCCGCGGCCAAGTCCGGCGACGTCGTCATGCTCGAGAACGTGCGCTTCGACGCACGCGAGACCTCCAAGGTCGACTCCGAGCGCGAGGAGCTCGCTGGCGAGCTCGCCGCGTTCGCCGACGCATTCGTATCCGACGGCTTCGGGGTAGTTCACCGCAAGCAGGCCTCGGTGTACGACATCGCCAAGATCCTTCCCGCCGCAGCCGGCACGCTCGTGCAGAACGAGGTCGAGTCGCTCAGCCGCGCGGTCAACGAGCCCGCACGCCCCTACGTCGTCGTCCTCGGCGGCTCCAAGGTGTCCGACAAGCTCGGCGTCATCGCCAACCTTTTGGGCAAGGCCGACCGCATCCTCATCGGCGGCGGAATGGTGTTCACGTTCCTGGCTGCTAAGGGCCACGGCGTGGGCAACTCGCTCCTTGAGTCCGACCAGATCGACACGGTCAAGGGCTACCTCGCGACCGCCGAAGCAAACGGCGTCGAGATCGTCCTGCCTACCGACATTGAGGCTGCTGCCGCATTCGCTGCGGACGCTGACCACAAGGTAGTCGCCGCGGACGCAATCCCCGACGGCACCATCGGCCTCGACATCGGCCCCGACTCCGCCAAGCTCTTCGCCTCGAAGATCGCCGACGCGAAGACCATCGTCTGGAACGGCCCGATGGGCGTGTTCGAGTTCGAGGCCTTCGCAGAGGGCACCAAGGCCGTCGCACAGGCAATGATCGACGCCGATGGCTTCTCCGTCGTGGGCGGCGGTGACTCCGCGGCTGCGGTTCGCCGACTCGGCTTCGACGAGGCCGGATTCGGCCACATTTCCACTGGCGGCGGCGCGTCGCTCGAACTGCTCGAAGGCAAGGTCCTCCCGGGCCTTTCCGTACTGGAGGACTAAAACCATGGCACGTACCCCGCTCATCGCAGGTAACTGGAAGCTCAACCTCGACCACCTCGAGGCCACACACACGGTGCAGAAGCTGGCTTGGCTGCTGCGCGACGCACACCACGACTTCAACGACGTTGAGGTAGCGGTGCTGCCGTCCTTCACGTCGCTGCGCTCGGTGCAGACGCTGGTCGACGCTGACAAGCTCGAGATCAAGTACGGCGCACAGGACATCTCCGCGAACGTCTCCGGTGCCTACACCGGTGAGGTCGCTGGTTCGCAGCTCGCAAAGCTCGGCTGCGACTACGTCGCGGTTGGTCACTCCGAGCGTCGCGAGCACCACAACGAGTCCAACGAGCTGCTCGCAGCCAAGGTGGGCGCCGCATTCGATAACGGCATCGTGCCCATCGTGTGCGTAGGCGAGGGTCTCGACGTGCGTAAGGAAGGCAAGCAGGTCGAGCACACGCTCGCCCAGATCGACGGAGCGCTTGCCGGACTCGACGCCGAGCGCGCCAAGCAGGTTGTCATCGCTTACGAGCCCGTCTGGGCAATCGGAACCGGCGAAGTCGCCACGCCAGAAGACGCGCAGGAAGTCTGTGGCGCTATTCGCGCTCGCCTGACTGAGCTCTACGATGCGGAACTCGCCAACGGCGTTCGCGTGCTCTATGGCGGTTCGGTTAAGTCGTCGAACATCGCGTCGATCATGGACAAGCCCGACGTTGACGGTGCACTCGTGGGTGGCGCAAGCCTGGACCCCGAGGAATTTGCTAAGATTGCTCGATTCCGCGCACACCAGGTCGGTCTCTAACGACTCCGCGGCGCCTCTGGCGTCGCGTACCCTGGTAAACGATTATCGAACTCAAGGAGAATTGTGGACATCCTGAACGCCATCCTGTGGGTGTTGCTCGCGGTCACTGGCCTGATGCTCATCGCACTCGTACTAGTCCACCGCGGTCGCGGCGGCGGTATCACCGACATGTTCGGTGGCGGACTCTCGTCCGGTGTACAGTCATCGGCGCTGGGCGAGCGTAACCTCACTCGAATTACCTGGGGTCTCGCCATTACCTGGTTCGTCGTGATCGTGCTGTTGGGTCTGATCACTCGTTTCAACGTCTAGGGGGGGCTAACGATGGCTGGTGGAAGCGCAATTAAGGGCTCGCGTGTTGGAGCCGGACCAATGGGTGAGGACGAACGCGGCGAGTCCGCGCCTCGCCAGACCGTCACGTACTACTGTGCGCGCGGTCACGTGAACTCTCCGAGCTTCGCCATCGGCGAGTCGCTCGAGATTCCCGTCGAATGGGACTGCCCGAAGTGCGGCCTTCCCGGTGGGCTCGATGCGGCTAACCCGCCCGAGCCGATTCGTAACGAGCCATTCAAGACCCACCTTGCTTACGTCAAGGAACGTCGGACCGAGTCGGAGGGTGAGGCGCTTCTTGACGAGGCCCTAGACGCCCTTCGCGTTCGCCGAGGTTAATTAGCAGCTGCTTCACCGGCGCGACCTAGTCGACGCCGTCTCGCGGAGCCGGTCCGTAAGGCATCGGTTCGGTTGCAAGACATTGGGCATCGTAGCCCGGTCGCATGTCGGTTGTTCCTAGGACAACCAAGCGACGATGCCGCCCGCGGCGTCACACGCTTCGCCCAGTTGGGTGGAGGTGGGCGCCGGCAGGGCGGCTTCGTTGTTTCCGGAGGAGTCTCAGGGCGCTGACCACCCGCGGCCGTCACGGTGCACTGTGCTCCGGCGTCCCGGACACCTCATCTCGTCCCGCGCACCGCGCACCGCACACCGCGCACCACGCACCGCACACCGCACACCGCGCACCGCACACCGCGCACCACACTCCGTACATGACGTGCGCTGCGCCGTAGGCCGACGAGTATCCTCCGCAGGCGCCCAAGGACGGAATCTTTCCGCCGCCCGAGTGGTTACCGGGTTAAGACGCCCAACTTATGACCCGAGTAGAAGGAGTTTGTGATGAACATCGAAATCGAGTACTGCGTGCCGTGCGGCTACCTGGACAAGGCCGCTGAGGCGCAGAAGACCATCCTGAGTACCTTCGGGGAGCAGATCGGCACTGTGTCTCTCAAGCCAGGCAACAAGGGCGTTTACGTGTTCCGCGCCGACGGCGACGTGATCTATTCGAAGCCGGACGAGTTCCGCATCGAGGACATCGTGGACACGATCAAGGAACGACTCTAGGAGTCACGCATGCGGATAGCGGGAATCTAGCCGCGACGGTATTCGCCCGACTTTCGCCGCCGGGACACGGAGAATACGCCGCCGGGACACGGAGAATACGCCGCCGGGACACGGAAACGACGCCATCCGATTTGCGTCAAAAAAAGGGACGGACCGCCGCGAGGCAGTCCGTCCCCTTTTTGAACTGTGCGTAAGGCTAGGCGCGAGCCGCCGCGGCGCTGTCGATCAACCACAGCGTCTGCTCGGTGCCAAAGACGACGGCTCCGGGATAGCTCTCGTTGCCCGCGAGGCAGTCGCGAACAGCCTCGGCCTTGCCTTCGCCCGCTGCGACTACCCACACCTGGCGCGCCCGATTGATGGCACCCAGTCCCAGGCTCACTCGCGTGGGCGGGGGCTTGGGGGAGTCGTGGATGGCTAGCACCGTGGCCGCTGCCTGGGTGAAGCCGTGGTGTTGGGGGAACAGCGAAGCGACGTGACCGTCCGGCCCCAGCCCCAGCAGTAGGACGTCCCACTGGGGGTTGCCGTGCTCTGCAATCTCTGCGTGGTACGCGGCTGCCGCAGCCTCGACTGAGGCGAAGCTGTCGCTGTCACCCATGCGGTGAATGTTCTCCTCGGGGATAGGCACGTGGCCAAGGAAGGCCGCCTGTGCCTGACCCTCATTGCGGTCCGGGTCCCCGGCCGCGACAAAGCGCTCGTCGCCCCACCAGATGTGGACCGAGGTCCAGTCGATTGATTCGCGCAAGGGAGACTCCGCCGCCGCCGCGAGAGTCGCGGTACCCACGGTGCCGCCGGTGATGACGATGTGCGCCCGCTCCTCGACGGTGAGGGCATCCGCGATCGCGGTGAGCAGACGAGCGGCCGCGGTCTGAGCCACGGCGTTCGCGTCGGGTAGGACCACTACTCGGCGTTTCATCGGTTCTCCTTGTAGAACTTGACCACGTCGCCGTACACGAGGTCCGCGTCGAGCCTGCGGAGCTCCTCGGCGAGGCAGTCGCCGAGCGTACGCGCGGGAAGCGCGATGACGTGATCGGGTTGGCCCGGCTGGGTGAGCGTGGCATTGTGGCCGTCGGGGCGCGCGATGCCGATCTCGCCCGAGGGGGTCTCGAGCACGATGTGCTGGACCCCGGCAAGCTTGTCGTCGTAGGACAACTCAATCTCGCAACCCAGCGTGAGCTGCAACCAGGCGCCGAGCAGCAGGATCGACGCGCTGTTGGTGTCGCCGTGGATGCGGGCCTTGGTCACGCGCTGGTCGCTGACCTGCTCGAGAGCCGCGGCCAGCAGTGCGCGCCAACGAGTCACTCGCGTCCAGGCCAGGTCGGTGTCGCCGTCGCGGTAGTTGGCGGACAGCTTGCACAGCGTGTCCCCGGGACTGGCCTCGCCCTTGGTGTCCGTGATGCGACGCTGGGCCATCTTGCCCAGCCCGGTGGCGGAGACGTGCGGCGGTACGGCGGCGGGCCACCACGCCACGATGGGGGCGTCGGGCAGCAGCAGGGGGGTAACAAGGGTGTCCGCGTGGTTGATCTGCTCACCGGACGGGCGCAACACGATGACCTCGGAGGCCCCCGCGTCCCCGCCCACGCGGATGTCGGCGTCGAGGCGGTCGTCGTCGCTGTCCTGCGGCGCGATCACGATGATGCGGCAGGGGTGCTCCCGCGAGGCCACGTTCGCCGTGTCGATCGCGAAGTCGGCGTCCGCACCGGTGGCGTCGATCACAAGAGTCATGACGCGTCCGAGGGTGACGACGCCACCCTCTTTGCGCAACTGGACAATCTGACCGTTGATTTCTCCGGTCGTCGTTTTGGGCAGCGTGATAATCATGGGCGCCTCCAGACGCGACCGTCGCGCGCGAGCATCGCATCGGCGCTAGCGGGCCCCCAGGTCCCGGACCTGTACTGGTCCGGCTGTCCCTGGGTTGCCCAGAACGAGGTGATGGGGTCGAGGATCTGCCATGACAGCGCGACCTCTTCATGACGGGGGAACAGTGGCGGGTCGCCCAGCAGGACGTCGAGGATCAACCGCTCGTACGCCTCCGGGGAGGTCTCGGTGAAGGAGTTGCCGTAAGCGAAGTCCATCGTCACGTCGCGCACCTCCATCGCGGTGCCGGGAACCTTGGAGCCAAAGCGGAGGGTCACGCCCTCATCGGGCTGGACGCGGATGACGAGCGCGTTGTTGCCGACGTCGGAGCCCTCGACCTTCTGGAAGTACGGGCTGGGTGCCTTCTTGAAGACCAGCGCAATCTCGGTGACGCGGCGTCCTAGACGCTTGCCCGCGCGCAGGTAGAAGGGCGTTCCAGCCCAGCGACGGTTGGGAATGTCGACACGAATAGCGGCGTAGGTCTCGGTGCCGGAGTCTGCTGCGATGCCGTCCTCGTCGAGGAAGCCGCCCACCTGCTCGCCACCGCGCCAGCCCGCGGAGTACTGACCGCGCGCCGTGTTCTCGCCTAGGTCCGCGGGCAGGGTCGCGGCGCGGAGTACCTTCTCCTTCTCCGTTCGCAGGTCGCTCGCCTCGAATGTGGCGGGCTCCTCCATGGCGGTCAGCGCCATGAGCTGCAGGAGGTGGTTCTGGATGACGTCGCGAGCGGCGCCGATGCCGTCGTAGTAGCCCGCGCGGCCGCCGATGCCGATGTCCTCGGCCATGGTGATCTGCACGTGATCGATGTACTGCGAGTTCCAGATGGGCTCGAACAACTGGTTGGCAAAGCGCAGCGCCAGCAGGTTCTGCACGGTCTCCTTGCCCAGGTAGTGGTCGATGCGGAACACGGAGTCCGCGGGGAAGACCTCGGAGACGATGTCGTTGAGCTCGTTCGCGGACTCTAGGTCGTGGCCGAAAGGCTTCTCGATGACGACTCGGCGCCAGGTGTCCTCCTTGGGGGCGGACAGCCCGGAGTCGCGTAACTGGCGAATGACCTGGGGGAAGGCGGACGGCGGGATGGACAGGTAGAACGCGTGGTTGCCGCCGGTGCCGCGTTCGCGGTCCAGGTCCTCGACCGTCTTGCGGAGCGTGGCGAACGCCTCTGGGTCGTCGAACGTGCCCTGCACAAATCGAATACCCTCGGAGAGCTGCTTCCAGGTCTCCTCGCGGAAGGGCGTACGCGCGTACTGCTTGACGGAGTCGTGAACGACCTGCTGGAAGTCCTCACGCTCCCAATCGCGGCGGGCAAAGCCCGTGAGCGCGAAGGCGGGCGGGAGCAATCCGCGGTTGGCCAGGTCGTACACGGCGGGCATGAGCTTCTTCCGTGCGAGGTCGCCCGTCACGCCAAACATCACCAGGCCGCATGACCCGGCGATGCGTGGAAGTCGGCGGTCCCGTGGGTCGCGGAGAGGATTATTCACTAATTTACCCTTCGAGCAGTGCGGCCACTCGGGCCACGTGCGATGCGTCGGTCAAGTTAAGGCGAAGGACGGGACGACCTAGATCTGAGAGGACTTTGGCGTCGCCCGCGGCCTGCGCGGTAATGAGTTGTGCAAAGGAAAATGGTCGCATGGGAATGTCGAGGTCGCCGGCAAAAGTGCCGGTGATCTGCAGGAACACCCCCTCGGGCGCCCCACCCTTGTGAAGCTGGCCGGTGGAGTGCAGGAACCGCGGGCCCCATCCGAAAGTAGTGGGCCTGCCGGTGCGGGCCGCGATCGCGTGGCGCACTGACGGGAGCGCGGGGTTGCCCTCGCGGTTGAGGTACGCCATCACGGCGATGTAGCCGCGGGGTCCAACCTGAGCCTCGAGAGCGGCGATTGCTCCCTCGACGGTGTCGACGCCGTCGAGCAGTCCCGCGGTTGCCCGGGCCTCGATGCCGTCGTCGACGAGGTCGGGTGCCTCGGGCTCCGGCAGAGCGTCGAGCAGCGCGAGGGACGCAGCCTTCGCGGACTCGACGTCGGGCTGGTTGAACGGGTCGATTCCGAGCACACGCCCGGCGACGGCTATCGCGTACTCCCAGAGCAGGAACTGCCCTCCGAGCGTGCCGCCGGTGACCACTTGGTGGCCCTCCGCATCGGCGCCTGCGGTGAGCGAGACGAGCCGGACGTCGATCACGTCATCGGCGAGTCGCTCCGGTGCGCCAGACTCGGCGACCACGGGCAAGATGCCAAGGCCGTCCTTGCCGGTGGACTCAGCGATGAGCTGCTCGGCCCAGTCGCCAAAGCCGATCAGCCCGGAGCCCTCGTCGGTGATGACCAGTTTGTCGCGGTCGGAGCCGGCAATCGCGGCGCCGAGCACCAGCGCGGGGTTCGCGGCGTGATCCTCGCAGAGCGATTCGGCGACGGCCGCGGCCTCGTCCAGCAGTTCTGCCACCGGCACCCCGGCAAGAGCCGCGGGGACCAGGCCGAAGGCGCTGAGCGCGGAGAACCGTCCGCCTACGTTGGGGTCCGCCAGAAAGACCGCGCGGTACTTTGCCGCGACGGCCGCCTTGTGCAGCGGCGAGTCGGGGTCCGTCACAATGACGATGTGCTGGCGGGGGTCGAGCCCGGCCGCCTCGAATGCCTCCGCGAAGATGCGCAGCAGCGAGTCGGTCTCGAGAGTGCCGCCCGACTTGGACGAGACCACGACGATCGTCTCGTCGAGATCTCCGTCGAGCGCCGCCCGAACCTGGTCGGGGTCGGTGGAGTCGAGGGTGATGAGCGGAACGCCGTACGTCGCGCAGATCACCTCGGGTCCAAGCGAGGACCCGCCCATGCCAGCCAGCACGACGTGGGTCTTGCCCTCGGATCGGGCCTTGTCCACGACCGCGTCGAGCTGCTCAAGCAGCTCGCGTGCCGAGACGTGTAGAGCGGTCCATCCCATACGAGTCGCGGCCCCGGACTCGGCGTCAGGACCCCACAGTGTGGGGTCCTGAGCGCCAATTCCGGAGGCCACACCATCAGCAACCAGCGTCTCAATCAAGCGCGAGACGGCTTCGGCGGCGTCGCCCGATACGGCGACGGCAACGTGTGCCTCGTCGGCGACGCCCACCCAGGTGCTGATGAATTGGCTCAATTTGCAGCCTTGATGCTTTCCCGTGCCTTGTCCGCGACGTTCTCGGCCGTGAAGCCGTACTCCTTGAACAGGAAGTCAGCGTCTGCGGAGGCGCCGAAGTGCTCGAGCGAGACCATGCGGCCTGCGTCGCCGACCAGCTCGCGCCAGCCCATGGCGATTCCGGCCTCTACCGAGACGCGCGCCTTGACTGCGGACGGCAGGACCGACTCGCGGTAGGCGTCCGTCTGCTCGTTGAACCACTCGAGGCAGGGAAGCGACACGACGCGTGCCTTGACGCCTTCCGCCGCAAGCAGGTCGCGGGCTGCGACAGCATGCTGGACCTCGGAGCCGGTGCCGATCAGGATCACGTCGGGCTCGCCGTCGGTGTCGAGCAGCGTGTAGCCACCCTTGAGGACGCCCTCAGCCGAGGTGAACTCGCCGTCGCGGTCAAAGGTGGGGACACCCTGACGCGTGAGCACGATGCCGGCGGGGCCGTCGGTGCGCTCGAGGATTCCACGCCAGGCGTAGGAGGTCTCGTTCGCGTCGGCGGGGCGGACAACCGCTAGGCCCGGGATCGCCCGGAGCGCAGCGAGGTGCTCGACCGGCTGGTGCGTGGGGCCGTCCTCGCCAAGGCCGATGCTGTCGTGCGTCCACACGAAGATGCTCGGAGCCTTCATGAGGGCACCTAGACGGACTGCGCCGCGCATGTAGTCGGAGAACTGCATGAACGTTCCGCCGTAGGCGCGGGTAGGTCCGTGCTGCACGATGCCGTTGAGGATCGCGCCCATGGCGTGCTCGCGGATTCCAAAGTGGAGCGTGCGGCCGTAGGGGTTACCAGCGAAGGCTTCGGTTGAGCGCTCGACCGGCAGGAAGGACGGCTCGCCCTTCATGGTGGTGTTGTTGGAGCCGGCGAGGTCGGCGGAGCCGCCCCACAGTTCCGGCAGCACCGGTGCGAGCGCGTTGAGGACCGATCCGGAGGCGGCGCGAGTCGCGACGCCCTTGCCTGCCTCGAACACGGGGAGTGCGTCGGTCCAGCCCTCGGGGAGCTCGTGTGCCTGGGTGCGGGCGAGGAGTGCCGCGCGCTCGGGGTTCTCGGCCTGCCACAGTGCGAAGGCGCTGTTCCACTCGGAGTGAAGTTCCTGGCCGCGCTTCTTCACGTCGTGCATGTGCGTGAGGATCTCGGGCTCGACGTCAAAGTTCTTCTCGGGGTCAAAGCCGAGCAGGTTCTTGAGTCCAGCAACTTCCTCGGTGCCCAGCTTCGAGCCGTGGATTCCGCCGGTGCCCTGCTTGGTGGGCGACGGCCAGCCGATGATGGTGCTGAGGCGGATGAACGACGGCTTGCCGGTCTCTGCCTTGGAAGCCTCGATGGCGGCATAGAGCGCCTCGATGTCTTCCTTGTACTCGCCGCCAGCCTTCCAGTCGACGTGGTGCGTGTCCCAGCCGTAGGCCGCGTAGCGCGCAAGCGTGTCCTCGGTGAACGCGATGTCGGTGTTGTCCTCGATCGAGATGTTGTTGTCATCCCAGATGACGATCAGGTTGCCCAGTTCCTGGGTGCCGGCGAGCGAGGAGGCCTCAGAGGTGATGCCCTCCTCCATGTCGCCGTCTGACGCGATGACGAAGATGTGGTGGTCGAACGGCGACTCGCCGGGAGCTGCCTCGGGGTCGAATAGTCCGCGCTCACGGCGGGCGGCCATTGCCATGCCTACCGCGGTAGCGAGGCCCTGGCCGAGCGGGCCGGTGGTGGTCTCGACGCCGTCCGTGTGGCCGACTTCGGGGTGGCCGGGGGTGCGTGAACCCGCGACGCGGAGCGACTTGAGGTCGTCCATGTTGAGGTCGTAGCCGGACGCGAAGAGCTGCAGGTACAGGGTGATCGACGAGTGGCCACAGGACAGCACGAAGCGGTCGCGGCCAATCCACTTGGAGTCCGAGGGGTCGTGCTTCATCACGTTCTGGAAGAGCAAGTACGCGGCAGGTGAAATTGAAATCGCGGTACCGGGGTGGCCACTGCCAACCTTTTCTACGGCATCGGCGGCGAGCACGCGGAGCGTGTCAACGGCGCGGCGATCCTGGTCTGTCCAGTTGATGGTCACAGATATCTCCAAGGTGTTTTGACGGGTCTTTTTGCCGTTCCTACCCTAGTGGGAGACGCGAGGCACGGCGAACTGATTACCGACGGTAAGATTGCGTAATGCCCACCGCTTCAACTGACATCGCTGGCGCACCCACTTCGAGTGCCTCCGGCTGGCGCCGGGCTACCCGTCGGGTGGGTCCCTACGTGGCGCTGACCAAGCCACGCATCATCGAGCTGCTGCTCGTGACGACGCTGCCCACGATGGTGCTGGCCGCACAGGGCTGGCCTGGAACATGGCTGATGATCGCGACGCTGATCGGTGGCTCGCTGTCCGCCGGCAGCGCCAATACCTTCAACATGTACATCGACCGCGACATCGACGCGATCATGAAGCGCACGCAGAAGCGCCCGCTCGTGACGGGCTCCGTGACGCCTCGTGCCGCGCTGATCTTTGCCTGGGTCCTCGCCGTGCTGTCGACGGCCTGGTTCTGGTTCGTCGTTGACTCGCCGCTGGCCGCGCTGCTGTCAGTCATCGCGATCTTCGCCTACGCCGTGATCTACACAATGGTCCTCAAGCGCCGCACGTCGCAGAACATTGTCTGGGGCGGCGCCGCCGGTTGCATGCCGGTACTCATCGGCTGGGCCGCGGTGACGGAGTCGCTGTCGTGGACCCCCGTGGTGCTGTTCATGATCATCTTCCTGTGGACCCCGCCGCACTACTGGCCGCTGTCCATGAAGTTCAAGAAGGAGTACGCGGCCGCAGAGGTGCCGATGCTGCCCGTGGTCGCTTCCTCGCGCCACGTGGCCGTGGAGATGGTCGCATACGCGGTGGCCATGGTCCTCGCGACCATCGTCCTGATCCCGCTCGCCTCGATGACCTGGGTGTACGCGATCGTGGCCGTGGCCGCAGGCATCTGGTTCACCGGCGGCTGCGTGCGCCTGTACCGGCGCTCGGCGGCCGGTCAAGAGAAGCTCCACGAGATGCGCCTTTTCCGCGACTCGATCATGTACCTGACGGTCGTGTTTGCGGCAATCTTCGTTGACCCGTTCCTTCCCGACGCGTGGACCGTCTGGCCCTTCTAGTGCACAGCGGCATCTCGACGAGCGGTGCCGACTCGAACACGCCCAGGTACGTCGGCACGCGGTGTCGCATGCGTTGGTGCAATCGGCCCGATGCTTAGCGCCGAGCGCGACGCCTACCTGGCTCACGTCACGGTTGAGCGGGGCCTGAGCGTCAACACGGTTGCGGCGTATCGCCGCGATCTCAGCCGCTACTGCGCGTTCCTCGAGAGCCGCGGCATCGATTCGCTGGTGGACGTGCGCAGGCCGGAAGTGGCCGCCTTTGCGGAGGCCGTGGGAACGGGGGAGGACGGGGGCGCTGCGCTCTCCCCGGCATCGGCCAGCCGCACGATCGTGGCGGTGCGGGGACTGCATCGATTCGCGCTGATGGAGCAGTGGGTCGTCTCCGACGTGTCGGTTGAGGTCAAGCCGCGCGCGATTCCCAAGCGGCTGCCCAAGGCGATCTCTACCAGCCAGGTCGCCGCCATCCTGGACGTGGCTGCCAGCGGCGATGGCGTGGCTCCGCTGCGCGACGCCGCGCTGCTCGAGCTGGTCTACGCGACGGGTGCGCGCATCTCCGAGGCGGTGGGGCTGGACGTCGACGACCTGGTCCTGGAGCCCGGCGCCGAGTCGGTGCTGCTGCGAGGCAAGGGGCGCAAGGAGCGCGTGGTGCCGGTAGGTAGCTTCGCGGCGCGCCGCGTTGAGGCCTACCTGGTGCGGGGGAGGGCGACCTTCGCTTCCAAGGGCGCGGGCACGTCCGCGGTCTTCCTGAATACCCGCGGGTCCAGGCTGTCGCGCCAGAGCGCGTGGGCGATCCTCAAGGACGCGGCGGAACGCGCGGGCGTGGACGATGTCTCGCCCCACACGTTGCGGCACTCGTTCGCCACTCACCTGCTGACCGGCGGCGCCGATGTGCGGGTGGTTCAGGAGCTCCTGGGGCACGCGTCGGTGACGACCACCCAGATCTACACGATGGTGACGCAGGACACGCTGCGCGAGGTCTACGCGGCATCTCACCCGCGCGCCCGGTGACGTAGCGAGGCAAGTTTTTCGCGCACGACGCGGTCGCTTACCCGCGCGCCCGGTGACGTAGCGAGGCAAGTTTTCCGCGCACGACGCGGTCGTTCACCCGCGCGCCCGGTGACCATGCGACGCAACTTATCGACGCGCTACGCGGTCGCTTACCCGCGCGCCCGGTGAGCGACCGCGACGCTAAACGGTAATGTGACCTATGTGACTGATTTCCCCGTACCCCCGCCGCTTTCAAGCCACGGCCCCGCACGCATTGTGGCCCTCTGTAACCAAAAGGGTGGGGTCGGGAAGACGACTACCTCGATCAACCTCGCCGCAGCTCTCGCTGAGTACGGGCGCAAGGTGTTGCTGATCGACTTTGACCCGCAGGGTGCGGCCTCCGCCGGCATCGGCGTGAACTCGCACGACCTCGACACCACGGTTTACGACCTCCTGATGCGCAGCGACGTCCCCACCCGCGACGTCATCATGAAGACGGAGTTCGAGAACCTCGACCTGCTGCCCGCGAACATCGACCTCAGCGCCGCCGAGGTGCAGCTGGTCAGCGAGGTGGCTCGCGAGAGTGCGCTGGCACGCGCGCTGCGCAGCGTCGAGGACGAGTACGACGTGATCCTGATCGACTGCCAGCCCTCGCTGGGGCTGCTGACCGTGAACGCGCTGGTCGCGGCTCACGGCGTGCTGATCCCGCTCGCGAGCGAGTACTTCGCCATGCGCGGCGTCGCGCTGCTCGTCGACACGGTGACCAAGGTGCAGGACCGGCTCAACCCGCGTCTGACCATGGACGCGATTGTGCCCACCATGTACGACCCGCGCACCCTGCACTCGCAGGAGGTCGTGGAGCGCGTCCGCCAGGCCTTCGGCGACAAGGTGACCGAGACCATGATTCACCGCACCGTGAAGTTTCCCGATGCATCGGTCGCGTCAGAGCCCATCACGACCTTCGCACCCAACCACGCCGGCGCCACGGCCTACCGTCAGCTCGCGCGTGAACTCATAGCGCGCGGAGTCGCTGCTTAGCGTGTCCGCGGAGGCCACAGCCGCGCGGCCCACGCCTCAGGGCTTCGAGGTTCATCTCGACAACTTTGACGGCCCGTTTGATCTATTGCTGTCCCTGATCTCCAAGCACCAGATGGAGATCACGGAGATCGCGCTTGCCCGTGTGACGGACGACTTCCTGGTCACGGTCCGCAACCAACAGGGCGAGTGGGACCTGTCCCAGGCGTCGGAATTCTTGGTGGTGGCCGCCACGCTGCTGGACCTCAAGGCCGCGCGGCTGCTGCCGCAGGGCGAGGTGGACGACCGCGAGGACCTCGAGTTGCTCGAGGCGCGCGACCTGCTGTTCGCCCGGCTGCTGCAGTATCGCGCGTTCAAGAGCGTGGCGAGTTCCTTGGCCGAGGCGTTCGACAAGCCGCGCCGGGTGCCGCGCGACGTGCCGCTCGAGCCGCACTTCGCGACGCTACTGCCGGAGTTGGTGTGGCGAGTGACCCCGGACCAGCTCGCCCGGCTCGCCGCGCAGGCGCTGCAGCCCAAGGCGGCTGACTTGGGCGTGAGCCTGACCCACCTTCACAATCCGGCCGTAAGCGTGCGCGAGCAGGCTGCGGTACTGACCGGCAGGCTGCAACGCGACAAGGTGATGTCGTTCCGTGAGCTGGTCCAGGACGCGGACCACGTGAACGTGGTCGTGGCACGGTTCCTGGCGCTGCTGGAGCTCTTCCGCGAGTCGGTGGTCGCTTTCGACCAGATGCGGTCGTTGGGAGAGCTGACGGTGCGCTGGACCGGTTCCGATGCGCCCGTTGACGTCTCCGACGAATTCGACGAGGCCGATGCGCTGCTTGGCTCCGGTTCCGACGCCGATGCCGATGGCGCGGACACCGCGGCGATCACCACAGCATCGGCCGGCGCAGGCCCGGAGACGGCGTCAAAGACGGGCACGGTCGCCGCGGCGATCACCACAGCATCGGCCGTGGAACAGGGGAGAGAGAATGACTGACGTGAATGAAGACTCGCGCGTGGACCCAACGAACTTGGTGAACCCAGTGGAACCGGAGACTGACTCGGACGCGGCGGTGAATACTCCCGCGCACCTGAGGGGGGCGCTCGAGGCGATTCTGATGGTGGTCGACGAGCCGGTCGCCCCGGCGGATCTCGCCGCGGCCATCCGCGCGCCGCAGCAGCAGGTCCTCGACGCCCTGCACGCCCTCCGTGACGAGTACGCGGACCCCGCCGCGCCCCGCGGATTCGAGCTGCGAGACGTGGACGGTCGGTGGCGTATTTACAGCTCGAGGCTGTACGCGGATGTGGTCGGCGCGTTCGTGGTGGACGGCCAGAGCGCACGCATGTCGCAGGCGGCGCTCGAATCTTTGGCAGTTGTGGCGTATCGTCAGCCGGTGACTAGAGGCCAGGTGTCTCAGATTCGCGGAGTGAACGTTGACTCGGTGATGAAGACGCTTAGCGCTCGAGGTTTGATCACCGAGGTGGGTGAGATCGGCGGTGCCGTGCAATTCGGCACATCGACTGAGTTCTTGGAGCGCATGGGCGTTTCATCTCTCGATGAGTTACCGCCGCTCGCGCCCTACCTTCCTGAGTTAGCAGACGTTGATGGAGAGGCACGCTAGTGGAACTTGAAATTCACCGCCCGGAGGGCGTTCGCCTGCAGAAGGTGCTGGCGTCCGCAGGAGTGGGCTCACGCCGCAAGTGTGAGGACATCATCGAGGCAGGCCGCGTCAAGGTTAACGGCGACGTCGTCGACCAGCTCGGCGTGCGCATCGACGCCAACGAGGTTGTCATCGAGGTGGACGGCAAGCGCATCTGCGTCGACGACTCGAACATCACGGTGGTCCTCAACAAGCCACGCGGCGTCGTGTCCACGATGAGCGATCCCCAGGGTCGCCCCGCGCTCGACCAGTTCGTGAGCAACTACACCGAGCGTCTCTTCCACGTGGGTCGCCTCGACTCCGAGACCACCGGCGTGCTGCTGCTCACCAACAACGGCGACCTGGCCAACCGCCTGGCGCACCCCACGCACGGCGTGTCCAAGGTTTACGTCGCCAAGGTCGAGGGCGTAGTCCCCAAGTCCATCTGCACCACGCTGCGAGCCGGCGTCGACCTTGAGGACGGCCCCGTGCGGGTCACCGACTGCGTGATCCTCGACACCAGCAGGGACACCTCGCTGGTGCAGGTCGAGTTGCACGAGGGCCGCAACCGCATTGTTCGCCGCATGTTCGCCACGGCAGGTTTTCCCGTGATTGACCTGGTTCGGACCCAGTTCGGGCCCATCCGGTTGGGGACGCTGTCTCCCGGTGAGGTCCGCGAGCTGGGCCGCGAGGACATCGGCGCGCTCATGACCGTCGCGGGCCTGTAGCGCAACAGGCGCAACCCACGCGTGCCCGGTTCGGCGCGGACCATGCGCGTACGCGTGCCCGATACGATAGGACGCATGACAATCCGGGCTATTCGCGGCGCCACCACGCTTACCGCAGACGAACGTGACCACCTGCACGCACGCACCCAGGAGCTGGTCGTCGCCATGCTCGAGGCGAACTCCCTCGACACGGACGCGCTCATCTCGGTGTTCTTCACGTGCACGCCGGATATCGTCAGCGACTTTCCCGCAGCAGCGGCGCGAGCCATCAACCTGGGCGACGTCCCGCTGATGTGCGCGCAGGAGATGCCGGTTCCCGGTGCGCTCCCGCTGGTAGTCCGCGTGATGATGCACGCCCACCTCGACACCCCGCGCAACCAGGTGCAGCACGTGTACCTCCACGACGCAGTGTCCTTGCGCCGCGACCTCGCGCAGTAGCCCGCCGTGACGACACCCGTTCAGGACTCGGCGGCCGTTGAGCCTCCCGTCACCCACATCATCGGCGCCGGACTCATCGGGGCGAGCATCGGCATCGGCCTGGTGGCCGAGGGCTGGACCGTCACGATCGACGACAACGACGCAGACGCCGCGCGGCTGGCCCGCAGCATCGGCGCCGGGGGCAACCTCGAGCCGGAATCGACGCCTGACCTCGTCGTGGTGGCTGTTCCGCCATCCGCAGCATCGGCCGTGGTGGGTGACGCGCTTCTCCGCTGGCCCGATGCCGTGGTCACCGACGTGGCGAGCGTCAAGGCGCCCATCGCGGACGCGGCGCACGCGACTGGTCACGGCGAGCGCTACGTAGGCTCGCACCCGATGGCGGGACGAGAGATCTCGGGCGGCCTCGGCGCGCAGGGAGACCTTTTCAAGGCGCGACCGTGGGTGCTGTGCCCGAACGGCGGGACCCCACACGCGATCGCGCTCGTGCGGCAGATTCCGGAAGCGTTGCAGTGCGACGTCGTGACGATGGACGCCCAGGCGCACGATGCGGCGGTGGCCAGGGTGTCCCACGCGCCGCAGGTGGCGGCCTCGGCGGTCGCGGCTGCGCTCGGCACTCTGAGTCCCGCGGACGTGGCGTTGGCGGGGCAGGGCCTGCGCGACGTGACCCGGATCGCCGCATCGGAAGCGGGCATGTGGGCGGACATAGCGCGCATGAATCACCACGCGCTGGTCTCGACGCTCGACCACATCATCGGCGACCTCGAGGACGTCAAGGAAGCGGACGACATCGGCGAGGCCCTGACCGACCTGATCGAACGCGGACGCATCGAGGTTGCCCGGATTCCAGGCAAGCACGGCGGCGCGCGTCGCGACTACACGGCCGTGACCGTGATTGTGCCGGATGAGCCGGGTCAGCTGCTGCGCCTGCTGGGCGACGTGACCGACGTGGGCGTGAACATCGAGGACATCGCGATCGAGCACTCGCCGCGTCAGCCGGTGGGACTCACCACGCTATACGTGATCAGCGCGCGGGCCAAGGAATTGACTGAGATTTTGAGTGACAAGAACTGGGAGATAGCAGCGTCATGACTGGAATTGTTATAGCGATCGACGGCCCCGCGGGGACCGGCAAGTCGACAGTGTCGCGCGAGGTTGCGCGTCGGTTGGGCCTGGCGTACTTCGATACCGGGGCCACGTACCGCGTCGCCACCGTGTGCTGCCTTCGCGAGGGCGTGGACTTCAAGAATCACGCCGATGTCACCGCCATGATCGAGACCATGAACGTGGAGCTGATCCTCGACCCGGGCAACCCGCGAGTGACGCTCGAGGGTCAGGACGTGTCGTCCATGATCCGCAGCGACACGGTGGCGCTCAGCGTGTCCCAGGTGTCCACCAACCTCGACGCGCGCGCCGCGTTGGGACGTTTCCAGCGCGAGGTGATCGCGGGCGAGGTGGCCGGCGGGTTCTCCGACGGAGCGGGTGTCGTGGTCGAGGGCCGTGATATCACGACGGTCATCGCGCCCGATGCGGACGTGCGGATTCTGATGACGGCCGACGAGGAAGTACGCGTGGCACGCCGCGCCGGCGACGGTGCCGACGCCGCGACAGTGCGCGAGGCCGTGTTGGGTCGCGACAAGAAGGACGCCACCGTGGTGAACTTCCAGACCGCGGCCGATGGTGTGGTCACCTTGGACACCACCGACATGACCATCGACGAGGCGGTGAACGCCGTCATCGCGCTGGCCCACGAGGCACAGGCGTGAACTCGGGCGTGAGCGTTGCCCGAGCTAGTGAGATTGGAGTCCGGTTGTGAGTGGAACGGATGCCCCCAGTGTCTGGGGTCCGCGGTGGTCGCGGTGGGTCGGTCGCGCGTTGGCGCGCGGGCTCTGGGCGACCAAGGTGCGCGGCAGGCGTAACGTCCCCAAGAAGGGCGCGGCGATTGTGCTCGCGAACCACCTGGGATTCATTGACGGGCCGGTGATCCACGGCGTGATTCCTCGCGGGTCGCACTTCTTGATCTCCGATCACATGTTCAAGGGCCCGGTTGGGTCGTTGCTCACGGGCGCATGCCAGATCAAGGTCGAGGGCGCTGGACGCCAGGCCTTGGCGCAGGGTCTCGCGGTTTTGCGCAGGGGCGGAGTGGTCGGAGTGTTCCCTGAGGGCACTCGTGGCGCGGGGTCCGCGGACTCGGTGCACGGCGGCGCTGCATGGCTTGCGTTGCAGTCCGGCGCGCCCATCGTGCCGACCGCTTTGATCGGTACACGCAACACCGGCGAGAGCGTGAATGTGTGGCCGAGGCCCAGAAGGCGTATCCTCGTGGAGTTTGGCGAGCCCATTGTGTTGGATGCGCCCCCGGAGTTAAAGGGGCGCGCGAAGCAGTCCTGGGCCGAGAGTGAAGTAGCCGCGGCATTGCGCCGGCAGGTGACGGCCACGCTCGCCACCACTGATCTTGAACTTCCCACCGATAAGCCGAAGCGGAGTCGCCCCACGAGTGGCGGCAGTTCCGAACCAAAGGAGAACGCATGAGCGACGACCAGCAGGGCAAGCGCCCAGACGCGGCCGATGCCTTTGACGACAATTATTTTGACGACCTTCCGTCCAGCCAAGTGGGGGGACTCGGAGACGGTGACGTCCCGGCGCCCCGTGAGTCCGATCCCGAGGAATCGTTTGACGAGATTCGCGAGGCGGCGCTGCGTGCGGGCCTCGAGGCTTACGACCTATCAGACGAAGACTTCGCCACGCTCGATTCAGACATCGTCGCGCAGACGGAAGCCGAGCTGCCGACTATCGCGATCATCGGCCGCCCGAACGTCGGCAAGTCGACGCTGGTCAACCGCATCATCGGCCGGCGCCTCGCAGTAGTCGAGGACATGCCGGGCGTGACGCGCGACCGAGTATCTTACCCCGCGGAGTGGGCCGGCACGGACTTCATGCTGATGGACACCGGTGGCTGGGAGGCGAAGGTCGAGGGACTTGACCTCACCGTCGCGCAGCACGCCGAGGTGGCCATCGACATGGCTGACGCGATTATCTTTGTCGTCGATGCCACCGTTGGCGCTACCGCGACCGACGAGCACGTCGTTCGCTTGCTGCGCGCGGCTAAGAAGCCGATTGTGCTTTGTGCCAACAAGGTGGACGGCCCTCAGGGTGAACTTGAGGCTGCCGCGCTGTGGAACCTGGGGCTCGGCGAGCCCTGGCCCGTATCGGCGCTGCACGGTCGCGGAACTGGCGACCTGCTCGATGCCGCTGTGGCTGCGTTGCCGCTGGAGATGCCGCAGGTCGAAATCGATCCGGATGCGCCGCGCCGCGTCGCGCTGGTGGGTCGACCCAACGTCGGCAAGAGCTCGCTGCTGAACAAGCTCGCGGGCGAAGAGCGTGTAGTCGTCAACGAGTTGGCTGGCACTACCCGTGATCCCGTCGACGAGATCGTCGAGTTCGGCGATCGCAAGTGGACCCTCGTGGACACCGCCGGTATTCGCAGGCGTGTGCACATGGCGAAGGGCGCTGACTTCTATGCGTCTCTGCGCACCGGTGCCGCAATTTCGCGTGCCGAGGTTGCGCTGGTGCTGCTGGACGCTTCCGAGCCGCTCAGCGATCAGGACCTTCGCGTCATCACCCAGGTGGTCGACGCTGGACGAAGCCTCGTGCTGGTGTTCAACAAGTGGGACTTGGTGGGCGAGGACGAGCGTTTTGTGCTCGAGCGCTCCATCGAAAAGGACCTGGTGCAGCTGACTTGGGCGCCGCGAATTAACCTTTCCGCCACGACCGGTTGGCACACCAACAGGCTCGTGCCAGCTCTGGACCTTGCGCTCTCGAGCTGGGACCAGCGGATCTCGACGGGCAAGCTCAACTCCTTCCTTGGGGAGTTGGTCGCTGAGCACCCTCACCCCGTTCGCTCGGGCAAGCAGCCTAAGATTCTCTTCGCGACGCAGGCTTCGACCCGTCCGCCTCGCTTCGTGATCTTCACCAGCGGATTCCTGGACCCTCAGTACCGTCGGTTCATTGAGCGCCGACTGCGCGAGGCCTTTGGATTCGAGGGCACGCCGATTCAGGTGTCAGTCCGAGTCCGCGAAAAGCGCAAGCGTAAGCGCTAACGCTAACTGGAGCAGACACGCTTGGGCTCGGACCATACTTCGACCGCGCCGTGGGCATGCCTGGTACGTGGCCGGGCAGTGTCTGGGCGGTGGCTGGGCAGGGACGGTAGTTGTGGCTGTTTCTTTACCGGGATTTCACAGGTTCCGGGCAGCGCGCAGTTTCAGCCGCGGGTGTCCTCGTGGATTCCGTTCACCTAGGCAGGCAGCGACTCACCTAGACGAGGGGCGTCGAAGTGTTTGCGGCCGCCTATTCGAGGGCGCCGTTGCGGATCAACGCTTGCGGGTGGCGTGAACCACACGTCCCCGTGCAGAATTGAGATTTCCCAGTCGTCGCGATGGATCCGATGGTGACACGACACGCAAAGCAACAGTCCGTTATCTAGATCGGTCGGGCCGCTGTCTCGAACCCACCATCGGATATGGTGCGCCTCGGTGAAGCTTGGCGGGGCCCCGCACCACGCGCATCCTCCGTCTCGCTCGCCGAGTGCGAGGCGCTGGGCGGGGGAGAAGAGACGCATGACACGCCCAAAATCGAGGATCTCGCTGTCACCGCCAAGCACCATCGGGATAATCTCGGCGTCGGCCGCCATTCGTCGCGCGGTAGACACGCTCACGGGTTGGGAGAGTCCATCTATTGCTGCAACGCCATCGCCGGATTGAAGGTCTCCCAACGAAAGTCTCACCACTACCGTCGTCTTAGCCAGGGTCGGAGCAGTGTTTTCGCACCCGAGTGCATGCCTGCAAATAGCTGCCAGGGCATCAGCGCGCATCTGGCCAGGCTGGCGCCGGTCTTCACTTGCACGATCATTCCCGCGCGACCTGTGTAGGTCCGCAGCCACCAGCGCATCGACAGCGGCCTTAATGGGTGCAGCCGTTTCAGGATCCAGTCGCCCGCGAATCGCGATCGCGCCGCCTCGGTCCTCAGTAAGCGTCAGGTACCGATCGTTCTTCAGCGCTTCCTCAGTTTCCTCGACTGATCGATGATCCAGTTGAGCTTCGAGCTGTCGCACAAACCTAGAGAAATTCTCAAGCGACAGAGACGGCGCCCGCTCGACCATCCGTCGTTCCGCCTCAACCCAAAGGGCGGGATCCGCGACATCCTCGGTGCGCGTCAGCATCGAAGTGATGATGTGGGACGCCTCAATAGAAAGCTCGCCGGCGCTCAGTGCCTTGCTCAGGTACTTGAGCCGTGGTTGCGAGTTGATGGCGGGAGTGGATGGGTCCGCGTCGTCGCTCGGGGGGTTCGGGTCGGCGCTGTTCGGATTGGCGGTGTTGTCGATGGAGTCAGGCACGGGGGAGGTAGATGCTGCGGCCACGCCTGCCTCGACAAGCCTGCGGCCCTCTGCCCGGGATCCACCCGTCGCGTTAGCAATGAGCGCATCCGGCGTCGCGACCCCGGACTTCTTCGCGAGGCTGCCCGCGCCCGCGTCGGGTGCTGACCGGCGCCCAATCTCGCCAGAGAGCTGGGCGAGCACGGCGTCCACCTCACGGCGGACCTTGCCAAACGCTGCCAGCGCATCGAGGAGGCGCGTGCTATCCAGTTCTGTGAGGGAGACCTCGGCGTCCCCGGACGTGCCAATCACGCCGCAGGCTGCGGCGGTGTCACGTTGGAGAAGCGCGGTGCTTGTTGTCATGAATCCAGTCAATCAAAAGGGTCTGACACCAGGGGCGATGTTGCGAGAATCTGTGGATCAACTCCCGTCTCTTCGTCCTGTGAACATCAGTGACCGCACGGCCGATGAGGAGCTTTGGGAGGTGGCGGGCACGGTCTCAGTGCCGGATAGGAGGCAAGAGGGCAGGGGAGTGTGTTGCGACGAGGCGTGGGAGCGGCTTCCCAACCGACCCAAGTCTTGGAGCCTCGAATCCGCCCAGGCGAAAAGCGCGCTGGATGGGCGGCGCGAGCTTCGCCGTTGGTTCCTAGCTCCGGGATCGAGTCGCTAGCGGCAGCGCCCGCTTGTGTCGCAAGCGACGAGTAGTGACTGGGGGTTTCGCACCTCGATCGTGATCGGGGGGCTCTGGCTCGTGATCGATGTACCGAAGGCGGTCCACGGGCCGGTGCCGATACGGTATTCGCCGTCCCATCGAGTGGCGAGAGAGACCGAGACATTGCCCTCTTGATGCTCGTAGGTGTGAGTCAGTGTTGCGTGGGGGTAGGCGCTGCCGGGATCGTCGGTGACTGTGGTTTCACCGTCTCCCCACGCCCAAGTGAAGGTCTCCGGGGTGGCTCGGATTTGCACGCTGACGCCGAGCAGCGTCGCGTTGTGAGTGGTCGCAGAATCGTCCGCCATCGCGATTGTGGGGACATTCGCATAGACCCAGTCGGTGTCGGGTTGCAGCGTCACGGAAGACGGTGTTGGAGTTAGGTTTGCCCACTCATGCTCGATAGCGGCGAATAGAGCGTCCGGGTCGTCTGCGCATTGGTACCAAGAGACCTGAGACCAGCGGGTCCAGGAGCCGTCGTCCAGTTGCGTGCGCGCGTACAGAGGATCCTGAGCGGTGCTTCCATCCGGACAGGTCTGTGCGATCGCTACGTCACCAGTGCAGAGCGGCGACACGTTGGGGTCGTAGTTGGGGCGGTTGCACGCAGGGAAGCGGAGGTACTCCACTGGCGCGTGGTTGGAGGTGGACACCACAGTCGGCGAACCAGCTCCGCTCCGAATTGCACGAAAGGCCTCTACCGCGTAGGAATGCTCCTGGGTTTGAGCTTGCGAACCGAAGCCGTCGTCGCTGCCTTGGGCTGAAGCCGATGAAACCACTAAGGCTCCGGCAATTAGCGAGAACGCTACAGCGCAACTGGAGCGCGTCAACAGCTGGCGCATGTCAGGCATCCTCGGTGTCGACATCGGTCACTCGCCACACGGCGTCATGAAACTCCATAAGCAGGTAATAGTTAACCCGACTCACCGAACTAACGCTGCGCACGTCCATGCCTGGCTCAGTGGCGAAAATCTCCGCCTCCATGGCGGGATAAAGCACCGCGACGCTCCCGTCGCTCTGCAAGTTCGCTTCGGTTATTTCCGGAACGTCTGAGATCTCTCCGCCGGTTACGATCCAACCCTCATTCTTGTAGCGGAGTGCATTCGCCCGTGAACTCTCGCAAAAATCACAGCCGTCCAGCGACAGCGAGTCCCACACTCGCGTATCCCCGGTGGCGAACATCTTCGGAAACTCCTGAATGAAGAACTCCGCAGTCACCACCGCCCCCTGCAGATCGTCCCTTTCAGCCCCCGCAGGCAACAACGCGAGCAACTCCTCGTCGCTCAGCGCCACGGGCGACGCCGTTGGAGACGCGGCGGGAGACGGCACCCCCGAAGGACTCACCCCAGGACCCTCACTCGCGGACGCATCAATACTGGGCGACGGAGTCTGGGTCACAATTGGATCTGTGTCGCTGCATCCTGCGAGCCCCGCGGACGCGACCAGCCCGGCCGCGAGCATCGCCCCGCCCGTCACCAGCCTCTTCGCCGCCCGCAACACGTCCATGTCTCCGACCGTAGCGAAGTCCACCAATCTGCGCGCACTGAAACCGGCGGTTGTGGATAGTGCCGTCCATCACCGAGCTAAGACCTGCACGTTAGGCCACCTCGCCATCGCGAACGCCGCGACGAACAGCACGAGTGCAATGGCAGCCAGCCCAATCGCGATATTCGTCGCCTGCGCGAGCGCCGTGGCGCCGATGCTCGCCAGCATGCCCCCACCCTGCAAGGCCATCGAGTTGGCGGAGAGCATAGTCGCGCGACCGTGAGAACTCACTGCGTCGTGACCCAGCTCGTCAAGCAACGGCCCGCCCACCCCGAGTGCGATATAGAACACGACAAAGGCTGCCGCGGCCCACCAGAAGCTAGGTAAGCCCACCCCCACGACGGCGATCGCTCCGGCGACGGCACTGACCAACACTGCTCGCGGGGCTGCGCGTATCAACCGTGCGGCCACGGGAGCTAGCGCAGCACCACCCGCGGCGCCAGCAAAGCCGAGCGTCACGAGCACCGAATATGGCCCGGCGGCAGCGGACTCGCCTCCAAGCCGCTCGGCGAAACTAGTAGGAGCGAGCAATTCGATTCCGTTGAGCGCAACCCCGATACCGGCGGTCAGCAGCGCAATCCGTCGCAGCACCCCCGGCCCGGCAACCAGGCGCGCTCCCGCAGCGACCGTCGCAGGAACGTCCCGGAACACATCCGCCAACCGCGGCCGAACACGGTCCGCGGGATGCGGAATCCACGCCCACACGAGCCCGGCGTGTACCAGCGACATCACCGCCGACACCAGGAACGGAGTCGACATGGCGATCAGCGCCGTGCCCTGCGTGGGCAGCGGCGACAACGCGACGAGCCCCCCGGCACCCAACGCCCCCGCTCCCAACCCCACTGAACCGGCAACTTCAGCACGTGACAATCCAGACCTGATGGGAGCATCGGCCGCCATTGCGCGGGTGGCGTCGACGAACCACGCCTGCAGTGGGCCCGAGTCGAGTGCGCGCGACACGGCCAAGGCGACGTACCCGGCACCCAGCGTCCACACGGAGGCACCAGTCGCCAACACAAGGCTTGACACTCCGGCCAACACCGCAGAGACCAGCAGCACCGGCCGTCGCCCAATAACGTCTGATAGACCGCCGGTAGGCAGTTCGAGGCTCACGATGGTTGCGCTGTAAATCGCGCTGAGGACGCCGATGGTCGCGATTCCCAACCCGCGTTCCTGCAACAGCAGCACCAGGCCCGGAATTAGCAGCCCGGTGGGGAACCATCGTAGGCCGGTGAGCACGACGTACTTGCGGCGGATTGTGGCAAGTTGCGCGACATCGCTTGCGCTAGGTGTCATCGGCGGCCGATGCCGTGTCACCTTCGTCTCCAACAAAGGGTTCGCCGTCAAGCAGGGGGCCCGCGTTCCCGCCATAGGCGTAGGCGAAGAACCGCACCACGCGCGCATCCGAAGGGCGGGCCGAGGGGTCGTCTCGGCGCGTTCGGAATGGTGCGAACAGGTCGTAGAGATCTTGGGTGAACTGCGCGAGTTCGCCCGCGGTCATCCAGGACACGGCGTCGGTGGACAGCGCGGTATCGCGCCACTCGCGCGGCTCGTCGGCCTGCTTGAGCCGGTACCGCCGCCACGCGTCGAATCGATAGCGATCCACGGCATCGCCCAGCACCGCGCTCGCAGCCTCGCCCGCAGGGGAGTGCGGGTCCCAACTGATACCTTCGTCGCGGATCCTCCAAGGACGCTCCCGCCCACGCCCGCCCTCGGCCGCGTGCACGTGACCATACTTCGCGAGCTGTCTCAAGTGGTACGAGCAGTTCGCGGGGGATTCGCCCAGTTCCGCGCCGCACTGTGACGCGGTAAGTGGCCCCTCGGATAGCAGGTCGAGGAGCGCAAAGCGCACGGGATGCGCCAGTGCCCGTAGCTCCCTGGAGTCGGAAATCTCTCGCACTCGCCACGGCGGTGTGGGCTTGGAGGGGACGTTCGCTGGTTCGGTCATGAGTTGAAAATACCCTTTCGAAAGGATTCCTTCAACCTCAGCGCGAGTGAGCGCCGGCTGTCGCATTGACGGAGCGACTGGGCGCGACCACACCCCCACGCCGCTTAGGCTGGCAACATGGATCTGTTCGAGTCGACGCACCGCACCAGCAGCGGCGTACCCACACCGGGAGACAACGCCCCGCTCGCGGTCCGCATGCGGCCGCGCGAACTCAAAGAAGTAGTCGGCCAGGCCCACCTCCTCAACGAGAACAGCCCCCTGGTCCGCCTCATCGGCGACGATGCCCCTGCCACCTCCGTGATCCTGTGGGGTCCTCCCGGCACGGGCAAGACCACGCTCGCCTACTTGGTCGCAGGCAACCGCCGCTTCGTCGAGCTCAGCGCGGTCAGCGCCGGCGTGAAGGACGTCCGCGCGGTCATCGAGGACAGCAAGCGCCGCATCGCGACGGGCGAGCGCGAGACCGTCATGTTCATCGACGAGATCCACCGCTTCACCCGCAGCCAGCAGGACTCCCTCCTGCCCGCCGTCGAAAACCGCTGGATCACGCTCGTGGGCGCCACCACCGAAAATCCCAGCTTCTCTGTCGTCGGCCCGCTCCTCAGCCGCAGCCTGCTTCTGGTCCTCCAGCCCCTGGCTGCCGCGGACATCGACGGCCTCATCACGCGCGCCCTCGCGGACGAGCGCGGCTACTCGGACAAGATCTCTATCGACCAGGAAGCGCGCGACCACATTGTCCGCGTCGCCGGTGCCGATGCCCGCAAGGCCCTCACCCTGCTCGAGGCCGTCGCGGACGCCGCCAAGCGCGCGGACAAGGTCATCACCGCAGAGATCACCGAGCGCACTATGGATACGGCGCTTGTCGCGTACGACAAGTCTGGTGACCAGCACTACGACGTCATCAGCGCGTTCATCAAGTCCGTTCGCGGCTCCGACGTCGACGCGTCCCTTCACTACCTGGCCCGCATGGTGGTCGCGGGTGAAGACCCGCGCTTCATCGCCCGCCGACTGGTCGTCCTGGCCGCGGAGGACATCGGCATGGCGGACCCACAGGGCCTGGTCATCGCACAGGCAGCGGCCGATGCGGTGAGCTTCATCGGCATGCCGGAGGGCAGGATTCCGCTCGCCGAAGCGACGACCTACCTGGCACTGGCACCCAAGTCGAACCGCTCGTATCACGCGATCGACGCAGCTATCGCGGACGTGAGGGCCGGTCGCGCCGGCGTGGTCCCCGACCACCTCCGCGACGCGCACTACCCGGGCGCCAAGAACATTGGCCACGGTAAGGGCTACAAGTATTCGCACGACGCCGACCATGGGGTGGCCCGACAGGAGTACCTCCCCGAGTCGCTCACGGGGGAGCGGTACTACCTGCCCACCGACCACGGCTACGAGCGCGCTGTCGCGGAGAGACTCAGCATCATCCGCAACATGCTGGGCCGGGATAAGTAGGCTCCAGTTCCCATGGGGCGAGCTCCTGCGCCCTATTGGTCCGATATCGCACGGTCTCAGGCGGAAATGACTCCTGTTGGTCGGATTTGGTCCACCACAGCCCGTAACCCGTGACTGGGATCCAGCAGCCGGCAGCGACCAGCAGCCAGCAGCCAGCAGCCAGCAGCCAGCACCCCGCCACCCCAGCACCATGCCTACCCGCCACCCCGGCACCCGCCACAAGCCAGACCGTGCCAAAATGGACCAACACCGCGCAGAGACCGCCCGCAACCGTGCCAAATCGGACCCATAGCAGGGAGGGTGGAGGTTGGAGCGCAGTCGAACCGGGCAGAGTAGCGCTTGGGCGTGGCGCGTAAGCACCACCAGCCCAGAGTTTGCTATCATTGGCACAGCCCTCGCGGGCGGTTGGCTGCTGTCCCCGCGAAAACTCACATATATGTATGGCAATCGAACACGCCTGAACCGCTGGCACCGCATGGTGCAGCGACACACAGGTAGGCGTTCATCATCTAAGGAATAATTTTGACTTCAGTACAGCGCGCGCGCCGACAGGTACGCCTGTCTCGCGCCCTGGGCATCGCCCTGACCCCCAAGGCCGTTAAGCACTTCGAGAAGCGCCCTTACCCGCCCGGTGAGCACGGCCGCACCGCTCGTCGTAAGGAGAGCGACTACGCAGTCCGCCTTCGCGAGAAGCAGCGTTTGCGTGCCCAGTACGGCCTTCGCGAGAAGCAGATGACGCGCGTCTTCGAAGAGGCTCGCAAGGAAACCGGTCTGACCGGTGAGAACTTCGTCGAGCTGCTCGAGATGCGCCTTGACGCTCTCGTCCTCCGCTCGGGCTTCGCTCGCACCATCCTTCAGGCACGCCAGTCGGTCCTGCACCGTCACATCATGGTTGACGGCCAGATCGTCGACCGTCCTTCCTTCCGCGTGAAGCCGGGCCAGACCATCCAGGTCAAGCCCAAGGCTGTCACCATGGAGCCCTACATGGCTGCCGCCGCTGGCGCGCACCGCGACGTGCTCCCCGAGGTCCCGGACTACCTGGACGTCTCGCTCGAGAAGCTCTCCACCAAGCTGTCGCGTCGCCCCAAGCGCGCCGAGGTCCCCGTGACCTGTGAAGTTCAGCTTGTCGTCGAGTTCTACGCTCGCTAGTCACAAACTGAACCGTGCCGGCATCACCGCGGCACAGCGTTTGGCAGCTTCAAGCAGTACAGAATTTCATATAGCGACAGACACTTGAGTGGGTTTTCAACTACTAGGCTGTTTCCCAGCCAACAGTGACTGTCAAAACAGCAACTACGCACTGTCTCCGGGCAGTGCGTAGTTGCGTTTAACCCCGAGGAGCACCACGAACCATGCGTACCGCAGACGTCAGCAAGCGCTGGATTGACTACTTCGAGAGCAAGGGCCACTACATCCAGCCCAGCGCCTCGTTGGTGTCCCCGGATCCCAGCCTGCTGTTCACAGTCGCCGGCATGGTGCCCTTCATCCCGTACATCCTCGGCACCGAGGACGCGCCCCACCCGCGCATCGCGAGCGTGCAGAAGTGCATCCGCACTAACGACATCGAAGAGGTCGGCAAGACCACGCGCCACGGCACGTTCTTCCAGATGATGGGCAACTTCTCCTTCGGCGACTACTTCAAGGAGGGCGCGATCGATTTCGCGTTCGACCTCCTGACGGGTGACGAGGACCAGGGCAAGTACGGCCTGGACCCCGAGCGCTTGTGGGTGACCACCTGGAAGGACGACCAGGAGGCCCACTCCGCGCTGAAGAACATCGGCGTAGACGCGTCGCGCATCGTCAAGCTCGAGCGCGAGGAGAACTTCTGGGACACCGGCCAGCCCGGTCCCGCAGGCCCGTGCGCGGAATGGCACTACGACCGCGGCCCCGAGTTTGGTCCCGATGCCGTGGGCGGCTCGGTCGACCCGGGCGGCGACCGCTACCTGGAGGTCTGGAACCTGGTGTTCGACCAGTTCCTGCGCGGCCCCGGCAACGGCAAGGACTACCCGCTGGTCCGCGAGCTCGACCAGAAGGCAATCGACACCGGCGCCGGCCTGGAGCGCATTGCGTACCTCAAGCAGGGCGTCGCGAACATGTACGAGATCGACGAGGTCTTCCCGGTCATCCAGAAGGCCCAGGAGATGACCGGCATCACGTACGGTGCGAGCGTCGAGAATGACGTCCGCATGCGGATCGTCGCCGACCACGTCCGCTCATCGCTCATGCTCATCGAAGACGGCATCAAGCCGGGCAACGAGGGCCGCGGCTACGTCCTGCGCCGCCTCCTGCGCCGCAGCGTGCGCGCGATGCGCCTCATGGGCGTCGACGATCACGCCCTCCCGGAGCTGCTCCCCGCGTCCTTCAACGCCATGAGGCTGTCCTACCCCAACCTCGAGAAGTCGTTCCCGCGCATCGAGGCCGTCGCCTACGCCGAGGAGGACGCGTTCCGCCGCACCCTCGTGTCCGGCACCACCATCTTCGACACCGCAGTGGCTGAGATCAAGAGGTCCGGCGGCGGGGAGTCGTCGGGCAAGCCAGTCCTGTCCGGCAAGAACGCCTTCGCGCTGCACGACACCTACGGATTCCCCATCGACATCACCCTTGAAATGGCTTCCGAGCAGGGCGTGGCGGTGGACGAGGTCAAGTTCCGTGAACTCATGCAGGAGCAGAAGGAACGCGCCCGCGCCGATGCGAAGGCCAAGAAGGGCGGCCACGCCGACACCGGCGTCTACCAGGGCATCAAGGACGCCTCCAGCACCGAGTTCAAGGGCTACGAAGAACTCACCACAGCCACCCAGATCCAGGCCATCGTCAAGGACGGCGTCGCCGTCCCCGTCGCTGTTGCCGGCGACACGGTCGAGATAGTCCTCCCGCAGACCCCGTTCTACGCGGAGTCCGGCGGGCAGGAGGCCGATGCGGGGGTAATCCAGTCGTCTGGCGGCACGCTCAACGTGCTCGACGTCCAGCGCCCCATCAAGGGCCTCGTGGTGCACACCGTGACTGTCGCGGAGGGCGAGATCGCCGTGGGTGACGACGTCTCCGCCCAGGTCGACAAGGATTGGCGTACCGGCGCGCGACAGGCGCACTCCGGCACCCACCTGATCCACGCGGCGCTGCGCGAGGTGCTCGGCCCGGACGCGCTGCAGTCCGGCTCGTACAACAAGCCCGGCTACCTGCGCCTGGACTTCAGCTGGCCGACCGCGCTGAGCGCGGAGACCCGCAGCGAGGTCGAGGAAGTCACCAACCGCGCCATCCGCTCGGATCTCGCGGTCCGCGCCCAGCACATGTCGCTCCCGGACGCGCGCCAGTGGGGCGCCGTCGCCCTGTTCGGCGAGACGTACGACAAGGAAGTGCGCGTCGTCGAGATCGGCGGCGAATGGTCGCGCGAGCTCTGCGGCGGCACGCACGTCGACCACTCCAGCCAGGTGGGGCTCGTGGCGATGACCTCCGAGTCCTCCGTGGGCTCCGGCTCGCGCCGCGTCGAGGCCTTCGTGGGCCTCGAGGCGTTCCAGAAGCTGGCCGCCGAGCGTGCGCTGGTGAGCGAACTCACCACCACCCTCAAGGTTCAGCCCGGCGAGCTCAAGAGCCGCGTCGAGAAGCTCCTCGAGCGCGTCGCCGATGCTGAGAAGCAGCTGGCCGGCTACCGCCAGCAGGCCATGCAGCAGGTCGCGGCGATGCTCGTCGACGGCGCGCAGGACGTAGGCGGCATTCGCGTGGTCGCTCACTCATCCGCCGATGCGGCCGATGCGGACGACCTCCGCACGGTGGTCACCGACGTGCGCGCTCGACTAGGCGACGCCCGCCCGGTGGTCGTGGCGGTAGCCGCGAGCATCGGCGACCGACCGCAGATCGTCATCGCCACCAACCAGGGCGCGCGCGACGCGGGCCTGAAGGCAGGAAACCTAGTCAAGGCGGCATCGGCCGTCCTGGGCGGCGGCGGCGGCGGCAAGCCGGACCTCGCGCAGGGTGGCGGGCAGGATGCCAGCAAGATCGGCGACGCCCTCGCCGCCGTGACCGAGGCGGTACGCAACCGCTAAGCGCGGCTGCGTGAGTGACGTTGACGACGATGGAAGGCCCTCAGGGTCAGGACGGCACGCCGGGGGAGAAGCCCACCCCGGAGCAGCCGAGCATGCCGCGGGGCGCGCGTTTCGCGGTGGACGTGGGCACGGTGCGCGTCGGAGTCGCCGCGAGCGACCCCGAGGGGCGCATGGCGTTCCCGGTGGGCACCGTCCAACGCACTCCCACCGCAGCGGCGGAGGTGGCGGCGCTGATCGCCGAGCGCGAGACGGTCCACGTGTTCGTCGGACTGCCCCGCAAGCTGTCCGGCGAGGAGGGTTCGAGCGCCGCCGACGCGCGCGTCTTCGCCGCAGAACTCGCGGAACTAACCACCGCACCGGTTCGTTTGATAGACGAGCGATTCTCAACGGCAACCGCATCGGCAGCGATGCGAAGTGCCGGCAGGAACTCCAAACAGCAGCGCCAGGTCATCGACCAGGCCGCCGCCGTGGTGATCCTGGAGAGCGCACTAGACACAGAGAAAAACGGAAAACTGGGTACAGTGACCAGTAAAGTTCCGCCCGAGGGGAAATAAGTGACCGACCTTTTTGAGTCCGAAGTGACGACCACTACGACGCTGGACATGCGCCGCCTGCAGCGCAAGCAGCGCCGTTCGACGCGCCGCAAGTGGACCCTTGTCGCGACCGCGGTCGCCCTCGTCATCTTCGCCATGGGTGCGAACATCGCGTACAACTTCGCGAAGACCCTCGCGCCCACGGGCTCAACTGAGATCGCCGACTACGAGGGCGCCGGCCAGGGCGTCGTGCAGGTGGTGGTCAACCCGGGCGACAGCGGCGCGGACATCGCCACCGCTCTCTTCGAAGCCGGGGTTATCGCATCGCCCCAGGTATTCATCGTTGAGGCCAGCACCAACCCGGACGCGGCGAGCATCGTCCCCGGTTACTACTTCATGCACAAGGAGATGAAGGCAAGCTACGCGCTGCAGTCGCTCCTTGACCCCGCCAACCGAGACCTGCGCACCATCACGGTCCCCGAGGGCCTGGGCGTGGACGCCTACTACCAGCGCATCGCTGACCTGACCGAGTACTCCCTCGCGGACGTCGAGGCCGCCGCTGAGAACACCGCGGCCATCGGCCTGCCCGAGGAAGCCGACGGCAACATCGAGGGCTGGCTGTTCCCGTCGACCTACGAGTTCAACCCCGGCGTGACGCCCACCGACGTGCTGTCCAAGATGGTCCAGGAGACCATCCGTCAGCTCGACGCCGCCGGCGTGGCCACCGAGGAGCGCGAGCGGATCCTCACCATCGCGTCGCTGGTCGAGAAGGAAGCGAAGCTCGACGTCGACCGCCCCATGATCGCACAGGTCATCTATAACCGACTCGACCTGGACATGAAGCTCGAGTTCGACTCCACCGTCAAGTACGTGGCTCCCTCCGAGGGTGTCTTCACCAGTGATGAAGACCGCGCGACGGACTCGCCGTACAACACGTACTTCTACAAGGGTCTGCCTCCCGGACCCATCGCCGGCCCCGGCGCCGCGTCCATCAAGGCCGCGGTTAACCCGGAGGAGTCAGACAACCTGTTCTTTGTGACCGTGAACCTGCTGACCGGTGAGACGGCCTACGCCAAGAACTTCGCTGACCACCAGAAGAACGTCGACATCCTGCAAGAGTGGGTCGCGGACAATAAGGCTGAGAGCTCCGCGGAGCCCTCAGCCGCGAACTGATCCACGGTGACCACTCGCAGGGCGGCAGTACTTGGGCACCCCATCGCCCACTCGCTGTCACCCGTGCTCCACAACGCCGCCTACCAAGCGCTCGGGCTCGACTGGCACTACGACTCCCACGACGTCACTGAGGGCCAGTTCGCGGACTTCGTGGCCGGGCTCGGCGACGAGTGGGCTGGTTTGTCGCTGACCATGCCCCTCAAGGTCGAGGCCGTGCGCCACATGGACTTCATCGAGCCCATGGCCAAGTTGGTGGGCGCGGTCAACACCGTCCTTATCCAGACCACCGGCGCCGGCCGCCACTTGGTGGGCGCGAACACCGACGTCTACGGCATCGTCGCCGCACTGCGCGAGGGTGGCGTGACCCAGGCGTCCAGGGGAGTGATCCTGGGCGGGGGAGCGACGGCGACCTCCGCCATGGCCGCGCTGGGGCAGATGGGAGTGACCGCGCCGGTCGTCGCCGTGCGCGACAAGACCAGGTCAGGGGGGCTGCTGCGTGCCGCCACCAAGATGGGCGTCGCACCGCGGTTCGTCCCGCTCGACCAGGCGCACGAGTTCCTCGCCGATGCCGAGGCGGTTGTCTCTACCATTCCGGCCGATGCGGGGGAGAAGTTGGCGACGGCGCTCACCGCGGTCGCCCCGGCTTCAGTCCTGCTGGACGCGGTCTACCACCCGCTGGTGACGCCTCTCGCCGCACGCTGGGCGCAGCTCGGCGGCACCCGCGTGGGCGGCGAGCGGATGCTCGCGCACCAGGCCGGGGAACAGGTACGGCTGATGACGGGCAAGGAAGCGCCCCTCGACGTAATGTTACGGGCGCTTAACGGCGTGTTGAATTAGTAACACTCCTATACGTCCCAGGCGATTTGGGTGATAGTTTCCGTTTCGTACCCATGCACAACGGGGACGGTTTGACGCGGGACTCAATTACGCGCAACCTCAAGTCGCGAGGCCGGGTTGTCGATGTGATGTGAGGGTCGCATTGAGAAGTATTGACTCTTGACAATGAAGTTTTGAATGTAGTGGCCGGGACGATGGCGGTAGGTACCGAAACGTTCCGTTTCGTGAATGACGCAGCGCTGAGGGAGTGCATGTGAAGCAGCTAGGGTCGATTCTGCTCGAGGACGGCGTCCTCACAGAAGACCAGTTGATGGACGCCATCGACGAGCAGCAGAAGCGCGGCCAGTCGCTTGGTCGTACCCTCGTCGAGATCGGAGTGATCTCCGAGTCCCAGTTGGTCCGAGCCCTCGCCGTCCAGGTGGGCATGGAGTACGTCGAGCTCGGCGACTTCCCGGTTGACCGCAGCGCCGTAGCGCTCGTCCCAGGTAGCGTCTGCCGCCGCCACACCGCGCTTCCCATCGCGCTAGACGGCACCCTGCTCAAGGTCGCAATGTCCAACCCCGGCAACGTGGTCGCGGTGGACGACATGCGTCAGATCACCAAGATGGACATCCTGCCCGTGGTCGCCGCCTACGACGACGTGCTCACCGCTATCGACCGCTACTGCCGCTCGGACGCCGAGCTCCAGGACCTCCAGGAGTCGCTGGCCGAGGACGCCGACGCGGACCTCAACGACATGGGAACGGCCGTCGAGGACGACGCCCCCATCGTGCGGTTCGTCAACCTACTGATCTCGCAGGCCATCAACGACCGCGCATCGGACATTCACATCGAGCCGGGGGAGCGCGACCTGCTGGTCCGCTACCGGATCGACGGCGTTCTGCACGAGATGCAGCGTGCCCCCAAGGCCACCGCCAACGGCGTGACCAGCCGCCTCAAGATCATGAGCGACATCGACATCGCCGAGCGTCGCAAGCCCCAGGATGGCCGCCTGTCGGTCAACCACCAGGGCCGCAAGATCGACCTTCGTGTCGCGACGCTGCCCACCGTGTGGGGCGAGAAGATTGTCATGCGTATTCTCGACAACTCCACGGCGTCGCTGGACCTTGAGGACCTGGGCATCCGTCAAGCGAACCTTGACCGCTACGAGCAGTCCTTCACCAAGCCGTACGGCATGATCCTGGTCACGGGCCCTACGGGTTCCGGTAAGTCCACCACGCTGTACGCGACGCTCAACCAGATTTCCAAGCCGGAGATTAACGTCATCACGGTCGAGGACCCGGTCGAGTACCGCCTCGCGGGCATCAACCAGGTGCAGGTCAACCCCAAGGCCGGGTTGACGTTCGCCTCGGCGCTGCGATCCATCCTGCGTTCCGACCCCGACGTGGTGCTGCTCGGTGAGATCCGTGACCACGAGACGGCCCAGATCGCGATCGAGGCCGCCCTCACCGGTCACCTCGTGCTGTCCACCCTTCACACGAACGATGCGCCGTCCGCCATCACGCGTCTGATCGAGATGGACATCGAGCCGTTCCTGGTGGGTTCCGCCGTAGACTGCGTGGTCGCCCAGCGCCTGGCCCGCAAGCTGTGCAACAGCTGCGCGGCCGAGTACCACCCCACCATGGCCGAGCTCCCGCAACGCGTGCGCGACATTGTCGACACGCCACCCGTGCTGTTCAAGGCGGCGGGCTGCAACCAGTGCTCGAACACCGGCTACCGCGGCCGCATCGCGCTGCACGAGATCATGACCGTGGACGAGGACATCGAGCGACTCGCAGTGGCGCACGCCTCCGCGGCGGAGATCCAGCGCACCGCGGAAGAGCACGGCATGGAGTCGCTCTACATGGACGGCTGGGCCAAGGTCAAGCAAGGTTTGACCACTCTCGAGGAACTCCTCCGGGTGGTGAAGTAGACGTGATCGCGTATGTAGAAGTGGCACGTTCAAGCACGAGCGCAGTAGCGCCGATAGCAATCGCACTGGCTTCTGAGGGGCGCCCAACCGGCGCACTCGGCGGCCGTCGGTCGCGGTTGATGGAGGATTGATGTCTGCTCAGTTTTTGCCACAGGGCTTTGAGCCCGAGCCTGCTCGCCAGGCCCCGGCTGTCCCGCCTGCTCCTCCGGTAGCGCAGCAGCCCCCCGCGCAGCGCCCGGCCCAGCAGGCCCAGCCCGCAGGCAACGCCGTGCCGGCTCAGGCTTTCGCTGAGTTCAACGACCTCCCCTCGCAGCGCCCCGCGCCAACGCAGCAGTTTGCCGCTCAGCAGCCCGTCGCTCAGCAGCAGGTGCCGCGTCAGGCGCCCGAGCAGGCTCGCCCGCAATACAACCCGCAGCAGCCGCAGGCCCAGGCCCAGGCTCAGCAGCCACAGCAGCCACAGCAGGCCGCGCCGATGCGCGCTCCGATGCAGCAGCCGGTAGCGCCGCAGCAGTCGGCTCCGCAAAACGGTGCACCGGCTCGCGCCCCGATGATGTCTCAGCCTGCCCCTCAGCGTCCGCCGATGATTCCCACCACGGGACAGGTCCCGGTTACCCAGAACCCGGCCGCCCAGCAGGCGCCGCAGTCCGCGCCCCCAGCTGGCGCTCCGGCGGCGCAACGCCCGGCCGCCGCACCCTCCGCGTACCAGGCGCAGCCCGCCGGTGCGCGCGTTGGCATGGCGCAGGAGAACCGCTCGGGTGACGTGGACCTCGCCGCAGCTCTGCGTGGCATGCTCGCCGCCGGCGCCTCCGACCTTCACCTCACCTCGGGCGCTCCGCCCACCATTCGTATCGACGGCCAGCTCGCGCCCCTTCCGGGCTTCGCCTTGCTCGAGGGAGAGGGCTTGCAGCGTTCCCTCTACGGCCTGCTCACGCAGAAGCAGCGCGAGGCCTTCGAGGAGGAGCTGGAGCTCGACTTCAGCTACGCGCTGGTGGGAGAAGCCCGCTTCCGCGTGAACCTCTACATGCAGCGCGACTCCGTGGGGGCCGCGTTCCGCGTGATCCCCTACGAGATCAAGCCGCTCGAGTCGCTCGGCATTCCCGAGGTGGTGGCGAAGTTTGCGACGCTGGCGCGCGGTCTGGTCCTCGTGACCGGTCCCACGGGTTCCGGCAAGTCCACCACGCTGGCATCGCTCGTCGACCTGGCCAACAGGACTCGCGCCGCGCACATCATGACGGTCGAGGACCCGATCGAGTTCCTGCACCGCCACAAGAAGAGCCTGATCAATCAGCGCGAGGTTGGGGCGGACACCAAGTCCTTCCAGAAGGCGCTCAAGCACGTGCTGCGCCAGGACCCGGACATCATCCTGATCGGCGAGATGCGCGACCTGGAGACCATCCAGGTGGCGCTCACCGCCGCGGAGACCGGACACCTCGTGTTCGCCACGCTGCACACGCAGGACGCCGCGCAGACCATCGACCGCGTGATCGACGTGTTCCCGCCTGAGGCGCAGGGCCAGATTCGCACCCAGCTGGCCACCGCGCTGCAGGGCGTCATGTGTCAGTCGCTCCTCAAGCGCGCGGATGGGCCGGGACGAACAGTGGCTGTAGAGGTTCTCGTCGCCACCCCCGGCGTGCGAAACCTCATCCGCGAGGGCAAGACTCACCAGATCTATACCAATATGCAGGCTGGCGCGGCACTCGGCATGCAGACCATGGACCAGCACCTCGCGGAGCTGGTCAAGACCGGCCGCGTCTCCTACGAAGATGCCATCGACATCTGCCACTCGCCCGAGGAATTCAACCGCCTCGCCGGACGCGCTGGCGCGCGGTAGCGCGCGGGACTGAGGGAGACGAACATGGCTACTGAAACCAAGACTTTCGAGTTCACCGCTCGTGACGCGACCGGCAAGGTCCACAAGAGCACCATCGAGGCGCCGTCGTCGTCCGCGGTCGCTGGGCGCCTTGCGGAGCGTGGCCTCACGCCGCTGTCCGTGGAGGAGGCCGGAGGCAAGGGCCTCAACATGGAGCTCACCATCCCGGGCATGGGCGAGAAGATCACGCTCAAGGACATCGCGATTATGTCGCGCCAGCTCGCCACGATGATCGACTCCGGGCTCTCGCTACTGCGGGCACTCAGCATCCTTGCGGATCAAACTGAGAGCAAGCCGCTAAAAAAGGTCATCGGGGAGGTCCGTGGAGACGTCGAGACCGGTAGCTCGTTCTCCAAGTCGCTCAGCCGCCACCCCGACGTGTTCCCGCCCATCATGCTCAATATGGTGAAGGCGGGAGAGATCGGCGGTTTCCTCGACGAGGTGCTCGTTTCGATTGCGAATAACTTCGAGGCCGAAGTCGCGCTGCGCGGCAAGGTGAAGTCGGCAATGACCTATCCGGTGGTCGTGTTCTTCATTGCGATCCTCGCGGTGGCCGTCATGCTTATCTTCATCGTGCCTATCTTCGCGGATATGTTTGCCAGCCTCGGCGGGGAATTGCCGTTGCCCACGCAGATCCTGGTCATCATGTCAGATGTCCTCAAATTTGGCGCACCCATCTTTATCGTGGCAGCCATTGCGCTATCCGTCTGGTGGCGCAAGAATAAGCACAAGCGTGAGGTCCGCGAAAAGGTGGACCCCATCAAACTCAAGGTGCCGATCTTTGGCAACCTGATCCAGAAGATCGCGATCGCGCGGTTCACGCGGAACTTCGGATCCATGATTCGGTCTGGCGTCCCGATCTTGCAGGCACTCGACATCGTGGGGCAGGCCTCGGGCAACACTGTGATCGAGGACGCGACAAAGGACGTGCAGGATTCCGTGCGCCGTGGAGACAGCCTTTCCGGTCCGCTCGCGAAGCATTCGGTGTTCCCACCGATGGTCGTGCAGATGATGGCCGTGGGCGAGGACACGGGCGCCCTGGACACAATGTTGGATAAAATCGCCGACTTTTACGACCAGGAAGTGGAATCCACCACAGAACAACTGACAGCGCTCATAGAACCCCTTATGATTGCAGTGTTGGGTTGCCTGATTGGCGGTATGGTGATTGCGTTGTACATGCCAATCTTCAAGGTCTTCGACCTGATCGGATAGCTCCAACCATAAATTTATAGATGTGGCATGCGAGGTAATGAGAATTACGACGTATGTCCGGTTTGGCCGGTATGTTCCGGTTAAGCGTTTTGATCCATTTAAATATGAAACCGAAAGGCATTAAAATGATTGCACGCATTCAGAAGCGTATGCAGGAGCGTCAGAACGGCGAAGGCGGCTTCACGCTCGTCGAGCTCCTCGTCGTCATCATCATCATCGGCATCCTTGCCGCTATCGCCATCCCGCTGTACCTGAACCAGCAGGCGAAGGCCAAGGACGCGGCCCTCAAGTCTGACATGAAGAACGCCCAGATCGAGGTCGCTAACCAGCTGGTTGATGACCCGACCGGCGCGGCAGTCTCGCTCGCTGCCTTCACTGAGTCTCCTGGAGTTACGTTGGTCCTCACCGGACCCGACGTCTCGGCTGGCACGTTCAGCATCTGCGGCACGGTTGACGGTGGCGCCACCGCTGGCGGATTCTGCCTCGACCAGACCGGTGCATTGACGGAGCAGGGCGCAGCAGCGCCTGTAGTTCCCTGACTCTAACGTTTGATCGTTGATGTGTGCGGGGAGTCGAAAGTTCGACTCCCCGCACACATACGCTGTTTTAGGCCATCCAGGATTATTAGGGAACTCAGATGCATGTACAGCAACTTGATGACGAGGGCTTCGGATTGACCGAAGCCTTGGTCGCTATCTTGCTGTTCGGGATTCTGTCCCTGGCGCTCGTGCCACCCATCATCCTTGCCCTCCAAACTTCGGCTAAGTCCACGGTCATTGCGACCGCTTCCGCGGTAGCGAGCGAGCGTGTTGACCTGGCTCGCCAGAACTCGGGGACGTGCGCCGAGTATGTCGCGTTCCTCAGCACCGCGGTGCCTACTACCTATGAAGACGCCCGCGGAAGCGCGTTCACCGTTACCCAGAGTCCCACTCCCGCCTACGCCGCCGGCCAGAAGGTCAGTCCCGTCGGCGGTGCTGGCGACGGGAACGCGGACGGAGTCGCGGACTCGTTCTGTGATGACGGCGACTCCCACCAGAATGCGATGGACTTTAGCGTTGACGTGGTGTCCAGCTCGCTAGACAACCCCGACGCGGCCAGCGCTCAGACCCTGGTCGCAGTGCCAGGATTCGGCGGGTGATGGCAATGATGGAGCGGATCAGGGACCCACGACTCCGCAGTGGCGACTCCGGCTTCACCCTTGTGGAGCTGTTGGTGTATATAGTCCTGCTAGCGATTGTAGGAACGATGGTGGTGATGCTGATGCTCAATGGGTATAAGTCACAGCTCAACATCTCGCAGACCACCCAGAATTCGGGCGACAGCCAGAACGCGATCAAGGCCATCACGTACGACGTGCGGTATTCGTCTGCGTCGAAAATAAGTCCCTCGGGGAACCTATTGGTGACCCGCACCTGGGTAGGCGATCCTGAGACCGGGACTTACGTGTGCCGCGGCTGGTTCTACGACGATGCTACGAAGAAGCTGCGTCGCGCGACGACGAGTGCTGCCACCAGTGGTGCCAACGCAACTACCGCCAGTGCCTGGACTCAGTATGTGGAGGGCGTCACCGCAACCTCGCCATTCTCGACGTCGGGGTCCGATGGCGTGCGGGTGAGCTTTACCGGGACGCCGGCGGCCTGGGGTCGGGACACTGGCATCGATACGGTCATTAGCCCACGGCCACAAACTGACACGGAGAGTGCGCCATGTTTCTAGGACGCGAACGCAACGAAGAGGGCATGGCGCTCGTGATGGTGATTGGCCTGATGATGGTCATGACGGTGTTGATCACCGTGATCGTGTCATCCACCGTGTTCGGGTTGAACTTCACTAGCCAGACCAGGGCGTCCGTGCAGTCGAACGCTGCGGCCGAGGCGGGTATCGACGCCGTCGCCGTCAAAATCAATAACGACAAGTGTTCCGAACTCGTGGACGGCAGCGGAAACTTCAGCCAAACTGCCTCCGTACCCGCGTTTGAGGGTCAGGTATTGCGCCAGGCGACGGCCGCCAGCGGCTTTACTCCCGGTTGCCCCGTGGCCAGTGACCACGCTTACAAGATTGTGTCGACCGGGTTCGCACAACTGACCGGCGGCGGCGGCTACAACAGGGGCGACGAACAGGTTCTAGAGGCGCAGTGGGTGCGGCCCACACCGCCGCCTTCGTTTGACGAAGCCATCCGTGGCGACACCCTGATCTATTTCCACTCGGACACGATTGTGGAGACGATTCACACCGATGGTGACATCTACACCAAGGGCAGCATGACCTGTGCCTCCGGAATGCAGATCGGTGGAAATGTGATCGCTGAGGGTGATATCACCTGGACTAACTCGGATTGCATTGTCAAGGGTGACGTCTACGCCGGTGGCGACATCGTTTACCCGGTGAGCCCGTACTCCGTTCCCTCCGTCGAGGGCAACATCGTCGCACTTGGATCAATTAAGAGCGGCGCTAAGCAGACGAAGTTCGGTTACCTGAACAACAGCCAGTACATTAACGCCTCAGGGACCATTCAAGCCGGCGGTCAGATCCATGCGTATTGCTCGTATCCCGGGAGGGCAAACAATACCAACTGGACCAACTTTGCGGGCTCAGGTAGTGCCTGCCCCGTCGGCACCGGTACCCGAGTGAAGATGAACGTACCTGGGCTCTCCATTCCGCCGGGTTCGGACTTTGAGCCACTTGCTCTCACGAGTGAGCCGTGGGCAAGTTGGACTAACAAGAACTGGAACGATTCGTCGTACGGTGGCAATGCAGTTGGGAGTTCCTGCGGTAGCCACTCAGGCGGCGGGACCATGAATATCACTACCAACACACGTATTGATACCACGTCAACGTGTTCTGGTGGCGTGATCCTGGGGGACTGGGGCGGGCTTACATTGAATCTGTCTGCGGACCTCGTCGTCTATGCCAACTCGTTCAAAGTGAACGGCAAGGTGACGATCAATTCGGTTGATGGCGGAGACCACTCCGTATACTTCGTGAATCCATCGGCTTCTGCCACCAGCGTGACCTGCCCCGCGGAGAGTAGCGTCGGCACGCTTTCGACCAAGATCACTATGTCCTCCGGTCCGTGGAACCAAAGCTCGAAGATCGCGGTGATGTTCTATACGCCCGGGAAGATTGCTAACAACTTCTACGACTTCAACATGTCTGGCCAGCTTTATGGTTGCGCAGTTGACACGGGTCCCAAGATCACCGTGCACTACAAGAAGGCCGGGGACGCGTCGTCGTCCCAGGACCTGTCGTCGTTCGCCATTCAATACCTGCGGGAAAAGTAGCCTTGGCACTGATTGTCTTAGTTGCGGGCCTGCTGGGGCTGGGACTCGGATCTTTCGCCAACGTGGTTATCTACCGCGTGCCGGCTGGGGAGTCGGTAGTGCACCCCCGCAGCGCGTGCCCCAAGTGTGGACACCCTATCCGGTCGCGACACAACATCCCGGTGTTGAGTTGGCTGTGGCTCAGGCGCCAGTGCGCGGACTGCGGTGCACCCATCAGCGCGCGGTATCCCCTCGTGGAACTTGGCACCGCTGTCGCATTTGCTCTGATTGTGGGGCTGAACGGGTTTCAATGGTCGACGCTGCTGCTGTTGGTGTTCGCCTACGGCGGGATCATTCTCACCGCGGTGGACCTTGACACTATGCGTTTGCCAAACGTGCTTGTCGGCGTATTGGCCATCGCCGCTGTGGCATCGATCATCCTTGCCGCGGGCTTCGGGGACCAGTGGCCTGACGCGTTGCGAGCCCTTATCGGCGCAGCACTATTGGGGCTTTTCTACTTCGTCGCGTGGTTCTTCTACCCCAAGGGCATGGGCTTCGGTGACGTCAAACTCGCCCCCGTGGTGGGCGCAACGCTCGCATTCTTTGGGTGGCCCCAGCTGATAGTAGGCGGGTTCTTCGCCTTCGTTTGGGGGGCGATCGCTGGTGTGCTCGTCATGATCGTCTCCAAGCGAGTCAAGCAAGTGAAGATTCCCTTTGGACCCTGGATGTTCGCAGGGGCCTGGACAGGAATCATCCTGGGGCAACAAGTCTCAGACTGGTACCTCGGTGTGGTGTTGAGCACAAGTACTTGAGTATCACCGGTCGCATGCCGATAGTTGAGTCGAAACGTAGGGGAAGGTTTAATCGTGGGTAGTAGATCTGTGGCAATAGACATTGGTGCCACCATGGTGCGTGTCGCCGAGGTGGAACTGGGTTCCGGAGCGAACCCGCGCGATAGTGCGGTGTTACACGCCTACGCCGAGCGCAGCATGCCCGCCGGAGTGATTCGTAATGGCGTGATCGAGGAGCCTGCGAGTCTTGCCGGAGTGGTGCGCGAGACCTACGCCGCTGCCAAGACCAGCGGTAAGAACGTTACGGTGGGAATCGGCCACCACAGCCTGGTAGTGCGCGAGGTCGACATCCCCGCACAGCCCATGGCCCAGGTTCGCGACACTTTGGCATTCCACGTCCAGGACTCCCTGACTACGTCCGTGGACGACGCGATCCTTGACTTTTTCCCCACCCTCGAAGTAGAGGGACAATCGGGCACTAGCTTGCGTGGACTTTTGGTTGCGGCCCCTAAGGACATGGTGCGTGACGTAGTGGCAGTAGTGGACAAGGCAGGGGTTCCGCTGACCGTGGTTGATCACTCGGCGCTCGGGCTGTGGCGCGGGGGCTGCAGGGGACAGATCGCACTCGAGAACACCGCGCTCGTGGATGTGGGGTCCTCCGCCACGACCATCGTGTTGTCCCAGGGCCTTACTCCGCGCCTGGTGCGCGTACTGCCCCAGGGCAGCAATGATGCCAATAAGGCCATTGCGAACGCCATGAAGGGCACCGGCCAGGATGCCGAGTCTATGAAGCGCGAGATAGGCATGGACCTCAACATCCAGGATGACCGCAGGGCCTATGCAGAAGCAGCCAGCCACGCACTCAACCCACTAATCGAGTCCATTCGCAACACGCTGGTTTATTTCGCCAGCTCCAACCCGGGTGGAGCCGTCCAACGGATCGTGCTGACGGGCGGGGGCGCGTATGTGCGCGGCTTTGGCCAGGCGCTTGCGAGTGCGACGCGCCAGGCTGTCCAATACGGCGAACCCCTCGCCGGTATCAGACTCGGCAAGGGCGTCGACCTGCGAGCCCATCAGGGCCGCGAGGCAGAGCTCGCCACGGTTATAGGTCTCGCGATGGGAGGAGAGCGATGAATCCGGAACTCCGCTCCAAGTACGGCACCGCACAGTTCCCTGGTGTCAACCTCATCCCCAAGGAGATCGCCGAGAAGAAGGCCCTCCAGCGGGTAAGGCTCTTGGCCGTTGTCGCCATAGTGATCTCGATCGCAGTAGTCATAGTCGGCTACTTTGGCGCGGTGGCGGTTAAGACGATTGCGCAAAGCGATCTGAATTCGGCGCTTGCCGATCAGACCGCGGCCGTCAACGAGCGCGACGGGAAAGTTGACGTGTATACCGAGTACCTGCGGCTCGAAAGCGAGGAGTATGCGCTAACTCAGGTGGGCTTTGGCGAGATGGACTACGCCCAGTTGACGTCGGCCGTCGCGGGCACAGCCAACGCTGAGACCAGCTACGAGTTGATTTACATCCAGGGCCCTAACGCGGAAGGCTTTGGCGCTCCGCTGGACGACCCGATCTTCGGCGTGGGTGGTGTGGGTACCCTTCAGTTCATCGCACACGCGACATCTGTCGAGGAGGCCTCCGCATTGGTGCAGCGACTCGAGGAGGTGCCGGGCATCGCCAACGTCACTGCGGTATCCGAGGAGTTCGTGGACGAAAACGGAAATCTGTCCTGGAAGGTGTCAGGCCAGGGCATCATAACTAAACTGCGACTTATGCAGCGGCTCCTGCCTACGGACGGGGTATCGGACATCGACGCTAGCGAGACTGTGCGACTCCAGGACCCTAACGAGGAACCGCTTCCGGCGGCTTCCGCATCACCATCGGCTTCGCCTAGCGACGCCGCCGCGGCTGCGGACGAGGGGAACTGATTATGTTGAATTCAAAGTACGCGCCTATTGTCGCGCTGACTGTTCTAGCCATCTTGGTGATAGCTGCACTGGGCTGGTTCTTGGCCATCAGCCCGCAGTTCGCCAAGGCGGATGCGTTGAACGCGGATACCGATGCGGTCAATAGCAACATCACAATGGTGCAGACCTCTTCCGCGAAGCTCGATGACTACCAGGCCCAGGCGGATGCCGCCGCAAGCAATGAGGAGTCCATCGCGCTCAACACGCCCACGACGTATGACCTGCAGGCCTTCCGTGAGCGCGCCTCTGAAGCGATCGAGAAGTCGAATGTCGAGATCATCGGTCTGACCCAAGAAACTGCGTTCTCCTTAGAAGGATGGACGGCGACGCCAGCTCAACTAACTTCGACCGCTGTCGCCAAGCTCTTTGCCGTGGGACCGATCACCGTAGCCGGGGACCCCAACTCAACGGTGGTTCTAACCGAGGACGCTCCCGCTGCAGCCACGGATACGGCGACAGACGACTCGGCGACCCCTACTGGGGACGGCGCTTGGGCCGCGATCGTTACTCCCAAGGCGGAGGATGGCCCAGTAGCGCTGGGGCTCGTCATGATTCCGCTGACGTTGAGCGTGACAGGCACCGCTGCGGAGCTCAATACCTTCTTCGAGCTGATGGCCAACCCAGACGATCCGATCTTTCAGGTATATGAGGTGACAGCGAACGCTCGGCCCGCCGGATCATCCACGCAGGTGGGTGTATCGGAGGCCGAGGACGGCGACGTGATCGCGACGGTGACCGGTGCAATGTATCTTCTGAACGCGGATACTACTGTGATTGACGAGGAAGCGCTCGTAGTGGTGAAGCCGGCAGAAGACTCCGCTTTCACGCCGGTCGGGGACGCTCCCGCCCAGTCGGGCGAATAGTTTTTCTTTAGGTTCGAGTAAAGCCCAACGCACAAGCCGGGTCCCTGCCAGGGGCCCGGCTTTTGCATGGCAGAATGAAGCCCATGCTTAGATGGCTCACCGCAGGAGAATCGCACGGCCCAGCACTAGTGGGCACCCTCGAAGGACTCCCGGCCGGAGTGGAGATCACCACGGCCGAGGTTCAGGACGGTTTGGCGCGACGACGCCTCGGTTACGGCCGCGGCGCGCGCATGTCGTTCGAGAAGGACCAGGTCACATTCCTGGGCGGCGTCCGCCACGGTCTCTCCCAGGGTGGCCCCGTCGCCATTATGGTGGGCAACACCGAGTGGCCCAAGTGGGAGACCGTGATGTCCGCGGACCCCGTGGACCCCTCCGAGCTCACCGGAGCGCGGGCCGCGAACCTGACTCGTCCTCGCCCCGGCCACGCCGACCTTGCCGGCATGACCAAGTACGGCTTCGACGACGCCCGCCCGGTGCTGGAGCGAGCCTCGGCCCGCGAGACCGCCGCGCGCGTGGCGCTCGGTACCGTCGCCGAATCCTTCCTTCGCCAGGTCGCGGGCATCGAGCTCGTGAGCCACACGGTGCAGATCGGGCCGATCTCGGTTCCGGAGGATGCCCCGCTGCCTCCCGCCGGCTCTACGCCCGAGCTCGACGCGGACCCCATCCGTTGCTTCCACGCCGAGACCTCCGCGCGCATGATCGAGGAGATCGACGCGTGCCAGCAGGACGGCGACACCATGGGAGGCGTAGTCGAGGTGGTGGCCTACGGGCTTCCCGTTGGCCTCGGCAGCCACGTGCACTGGGACCGACGGCTCGACTCGCGCCTCGCCGGTGCGCTCATGGGCATCCAGGCGATCAAGGCAGTGGAGGTCGGCGACGGCTTCCGTACCGCCGGACGCCGTGGCTCGCAGGCCCACGACGAGATCGAGTACACCGAGAATGGCGTAGCCCGCCGCACCAACCGTGCCGGTGGCATCGAGGGCGGAATGACCAACGGCGCCCCGCTCACGGTCCGCGCCGCCATGAAGCCCATCAGCACTGTGCCTCGCGCTCTGGACACGATCGACACCGCCACGGGTGAGGCGGCTAAGGCCATCCACCAGCGCTCGGATGTGTGCGCCGTAGCTCCCGCAGCGGTAGTGGCACAGGCGATGGTCGCGTTGACCCTCGCCGACGCGGTGGTGGAGAAGTTCGGTGGCGACTCTGTGGCTGAGGTTCGTCGCAACATCGACGCCTACGTCGCAGCGGTCCCCGAGCACCTGCGCTGATGCCGGGACCCACGCAGGAACATGACCCATCGGGTGAGTCCATTCACCCCAAGCCAGAGCCGCCCAAGAACCCGTTGGTCGCCCAGGCGCCGCCAGGCATGACTCGCTCTCAGGGCACGCCGGTGGACGGCCCCCGCGCGGTCCTGATCGGCCCTCCGGGCTCCGGCAAGAGCACTGTGGCGAAGGGGCTCGCCCGCGAGTGGGGCGTCGCCAGGCGCGATACCGACGACGACATCGTCCGCACTGCCGGTAAGCCAATCTCTGACATCTTTTTTGACGACGGCGAGGTCGCCTTCCGCGAGCTCGAGCAGGCCGCCGTCGCCACCGCCATGGCGGAGCACCGGGGCGTGCTGTCCCTAGGTGGCGGAGCGATCCTCAACGAGTCGACTCAGGAACTGATCGCGCGCTACGCCGACAGTGGGGGAGACGTGATCTTCCTGGACGTGTCCCTGTCCGCGGCCGCACCGCGCGTGGGCCTCAACAATGCGCGCCCGCTGCTGATTGGCAATCCGCGCCGCCAGTGGTCCGACCTGATGGCGGCCCGGCGCCCCATCTACGAGCGTCTGGCCACGCGCACCGTCAACACCGACCACCTGAACGCTAAGCGCATCGCACACGAAATCGCCGGCACTACTCCTTCCCCCGAGACCGATGCCGCGGAGGCCACCGAATGACCGCTGAAGAATCGTCGAGCGTCCCCGACGCGGCATCGGCCGCTGTTGAGGAATCGAGTGCGCGCCACGTCATCTCTGTGACTGGCGCCGCGCCGTACGACGTGACGGTGGGCACAGACTTGCTTGCGGAGGCGGTCGCATCGATCCCCGAGGGCGCCGCACGGGTCCTGGTGGTCCACTCGCAGCCCCTGCAGCGGCGCGCTGACTACCTGAAGCGCCTGATTGACGAGTCCGGCCGCCTTGGCGTCCTGGTCGAGGTTCCCGATGCCGAGGCGGGCAAGACCGCCGAGGTGGCGGCCTTCTGCTGGGGAGTGCTCGGTAAGAGCGAGTTCACCCGCACCGACGTAGTGATGGCGCTGGGCGGCGGGGCGGTGACGGACCTCGCGGGGTTTGTGGCGGCATCGTGGCTGCGAGGCGTGGGTGTCATCCAGGTCCCCACGACGCTGCTGGCCATGGTCGACGCGGCCGTGGGAGGCAAGACCGGGATCAACATCACCGAGGGCAAGAACCTGGTGGGCGCGTTCCACGAGCCGCTGTCGGTGTGGTGCGACGTGTCGTACCTCGAGACGCTGCCGCGCAACGACTTGGTGGCCGGGATGGCCGAGGTGGTCAAGATCGGCTTCATCCGCGACGCGGAGATTCTGAGCCTCACCGAGGCGAACATCGAGTTGCTGCGATCCTCCGACGCGCAGGACGGTTCGCGCGAGGGTGGGGCGACTGGGGCATCGGCCGCCGGGAGCGACAAGCTTGATCCCGCGGCGCTGCCTGTGCTCGTCGAGCTCATTCGCCGTGCCATTCAGGTCAAGGCGGACGTGGTGAGTGCGGACCTCAAGGAGTCCCACCTGCGCGAGATCCTCAACTACGGGCACACGTTCGCGCACGCAATCGAGTACACCGAGCGGTACCAGTGGCGCCATGGCGCTGCGGTGTCGGTGGGCATGGTCTATGCGGCCGAGCTCGCTGGGTTGGCCGGCAAGCTCAGCGAGGCGGAGGTCGAGCGGCACCGTTCCGTGCTGACCTCGCTCGGACTGCCCGTGACGTACGCGGGCGGACGCTGGGACGCGCTGCACCTGGCCATGAAGCGGGACAAGAAGACCCGGGGCGACATGCTGCGGTTTGTGATCCTGCAGGGGATCGGCAACCCCGTGCGCTTCGAGGGGCCGGACCCGACGTTGCTGATTGCCGCATACGACGCCGTTTCGCGGTAGGTTGCGGCGGACGGTTCCGTTGGGGTGAGGTTCCGACTGCCCTCACCACTGATGTCCACAGGTCCGGCTGTGAGGTTCTTTTACACAGTTTGACCCATTTTGATGGTGTTTGTCAGTGGTCGGTGTTTGACTTGCCGTATGACCTTTTCAACCGCGCTGATTGAACGCGAACTCGCCTCGGTGCGATCGTTCGACGGCTCAGACTGCGCGCAGTTGACGCCCCGGCAGTTGCACGACGTGAGCGATGCGCTGGGCCGGGCCCGCCGGTCTCTCGATGCGCTCGTCGTCATGGTGGCGGGAGAGGTCGGGCGTAGAAGCGCACCTGAGCTGGGCGTAGGGGGACTGTCACGCAGCGAGGGATTCTCCACTCCGCAGGAGATGCTTGCCAAGACGCTTGGAACCTCGACGTTTGACGCCAAGCGGCTCATCGACGTAGGTAAATCTATCGCCGCCCAGGACGCGGCTGTGGATGCCAATAATGGTGGCGGGATGACTGAAGGAACCCCATTCGCGGCGAGTGGCACTGGATCGCAGCGCGCCCCTGAGAGCGCGCCGCGATTCGCGCGTCTCGCCCAAGCGGTGGCCGCGGGCTCAATTGGGGTAGAGGCGGCCGCACTCGTCACGCGAACTCTCAATGCCCTCGAACCAGTACTGGTCTCTAATGCCTCAGTTGAGTTGGGAGACTCGGGGGCTGCGACTCCCGGATCGGAGTCACACGCCGCGTCACCGGATGACGCACGAGTGCGCGCGACGAGTGAGCTCACGAAGATCGAAGAGAAACTGGTGGACAAGGCGCAACGACTGTCGCTGGCCGAGTTTCGGCGTGCGTGCGACCGTGAACGTTCGTGGATCGCTCCACGAGACCTAGTCGAGCGTGAACGACGCCACAGGGAGAACCGCACGCTGTATTTCAGTGAGGATGCGGACGGGATGACCGTGATGACGGCGAAACTGGACGTGGGTTCAGCTGCCCCGATCAAAGCTTGGATTGAAGCGCAGGTGCGGCACGGATTCCAACAACGCAGGGATACCGGCGCCCATGATGGATCTACGGACGTTCGTTCCGCGGGGCAGATGCGGGTGGACGCGCTGGCGTCGCTGGCCAGCCATGGTTTGGATTGCGATTCGCCTACCTCCGGTGTGAAGACGACGGTGGTGGTGCGAGTCGAGGCGTCACAACTGGAGTCTGACCTGGGACTGGGGGAGTGCGACCAGGTCTCCGGGCCCATATCTGCCTCGACGCTGCGGATGATGGCGGTCGACGCAGAGATACTCCCGGTGGTGATGGGCGGCGAGAGCTTGCCACTTGACTTGGGGCGCGCGTTCCGGTTGTTTACCAAGGCTCAACGCATCGCGCTGCTCGAGCGAGATGGCGGGTGTAGTTGGTGTCACGCGCCGCCGGCGTATTGCGAGGCACACCATATTCGGTGGTGGGGGCGCGACCGAGGGAACTCGGATCTCGCCAACGGGGTGATGTTGTGCACGGGCTGTCATCACCGTCTGCATCGCGACGACTGGACTGTCGAGGTGAGGGAAGGCGAGGTGTGGTTCCAGCAACCACCGACGCTCGGCCGTGAGAAGCAGGAACGTATCGGAGGAAAGGCGCACCTCGCACTCAATGGCTAGCGGGCTCGTAGGCTGGCCGCTGGTGACGAGGTGAGCGGCTCAACGGTTTTGCGCCGGTGCCTCGTGGGCTCGTCGCTGGTGAGCAGCTGTCCCGCTTCCCGGGTTTTCGCCGGTGACTAGTAGGCTGACCCGCATGAGCACCGTCCTTGTGATTAACGGCCCCAACCTGGGAAGACTCGGCTCTCGCGAGCCCGAGAAGTACGGGTCCACCACCCACGACGAAGTTGTCGCTCAGGCGATGCAGTGGGGGAGTGACTTAGGGCTAGAGGTGGTGGTTCGTCAGAGTGACGACGAGGCAGACCTGGTGCACTGGCTGCACGAGTGCGTGGACCAGGGTTGGCACGTCGTGATCAATCCGGCGGCGTTCACTCATTACTCCTACGCCCTGCGCGATGCCTGCGCCCTGGTGCCGTCCGCCGGCCAGCAGCTGGTCGAGGTTCACCTCACCAACCCCGCGGCACGCGAGGAGTTCCGGCACACGTCCGTGATTTCCGGCGTCGCGACGGGAACCATCGCGGGATTCGGTCCCGACTCTTACCGGCTGGCGCTCGAGGCGATCGCCGCTCGTATTGACTGATCACGGCGGGGTCTAGTCGGGGGCGAGGGGGAGTGTTCACTCACGTCCGCTAGAATCGTCTTCGGACTTCTGATCCTCAGAACACTCTTCACGCAATCAAGTACTGCAAGGACATAACTCGTGGCTTCCTCAAACGACATCAAGAATGGCTCCGTGCTCAAGATCGACGGTCAACTCTGGACCATCACCGACTTCCAGCACGTGAAGCCCGGCAAGGGCGGAGCCTTTGTCCGCACCAAGATGAAGAACGTCCTCAGCGGCAAGGTCGTCGACAAGACGTACAACGCCGGCGCTAAGGTCGAGTTCGAGATCGTCGACCGCCGCGACATGCAGTACTTGTACAACGACGGCGCCAACTACATCTTCATGGACCCCGACACCTTCGACCAGATTCCCGTCAGCCCCGAGATCATGGGCGACGCTAAGGACTTCCTGCTTGAGAACGAGAAGGCTCAGATCGGCTCCAACAACGGCAACCCGATCTTCATCGAGCTCCCGATGTCCGTGGTCCTCGAGGTCACCTACACGGAGCCCGGACTGCAGGGCGACCGCTCGTCGGGTGGCACCAAGCCTGCGACGCTCGAGACCGGCCGCGAGATCCAGGTCCCGCTCTTCCTGAACGTTGGCACCAAGGTCAAGGTCGACACCCGCAGCGGTGACTACATTTCCCGCGTGAACGACTAGTGGGCGCCCGTACCAAGGCGCGCAAGCGCGCCCTGGACGTCCTGTTCGAGGCGGACCAGCGCGGCTACAACGCCACGTCGACGCTCGACCAGCGCATTCTGCTGTCCGGTCGCGAGACTCCTCTTCCTCCCTACGCCGTGCAGATTGTCCGCGGGGTGGTGTCCCGCTGGGTCGAGCTCAACTCGATCATTCAGGACGCTTCTCCCGCTTGGACCATCGCTCGCATGCCCGGAATCGACCGTGGGTTGCTACGCATCGCCACGTGGGAGATTCTCTGCAACGACGAGGTGCCCACCTCGGTCGCCATCAATGAGGCGGTCACCCTCGCGACGCAGCTCTCCACCGACGAGTCCGCGCGGTTCATCAACGGACTGCTGTCGACCATCGCCAAGGACGCTCCCGCTTTGTCCTCGCTGCACATGGAGGAGGTCGAGAGCGTTGACGGCGCCGCGATCTTCGATTCTCTGGGCGCGGACACCGTATTCAGTGACACGGCCACCAACGATGATTCTGACGACGACGACTCGGAAGACGACGTCGAGGCGGACCACGACTTCCCCGACTCGGGACTAGCGGACGACGTCGCGAAGGAGTGGGCCGAACGCCTTCTCGCCGACGACGCGGCGACCCTCATCCCGGCCACCGACATCGCCGACGCGAGCGTGAACGATGCGACCGAGACCGAGACCGAGAGCCTTCCTGCTGCGGACGTCGCCGAGGAAAGCAGCGAACCTGCACCCGTGGGCGACCTGGCAGATGCGATTGCCTCCGTCAAGGCCGTCGAGGTTGACCCCGTCGACACCGAATCCGCGCTCGACGAGAATGACCCGGTTGAGGCTGAGCCTGTCGAGACTGAATCGCTCGACGAGCCCGCCGAAATCACCCCGGAAGCGATCACCGACCGGGACTGATCTCCGGTACAGTTGCGACAAGTAATTTGACGCCCGCGGGGCCATGCGCCGCGAGCCGATAGACATCCTTTAAGTACCGTCCTGTGAGGCGGGGAAGGAGGTCTCCAGATGACTGGGACCATTCTGGGCGCGCCCGATATTTCTAGGGCGCTCACTCGCATTGCTCACGAGATCCTCGAACGCAACGGCGGCGCCGACAAGCTCGTGCTGCTGGGCATCCCGACCCGAGGACTGCCGCTGGCGCACCGCCTGGCCGCACGCATCTCCGATGTCGAGCCCACCTTCGACGCCACCGCGCGCTGCGGGTCGCTCGACATCACCATGTATCGCGACGACCTCTCCAAGCACCCCACCCGCAACATCGGCACCACCACGCTGCCGAGCGCGGGGATAGACGGCGCAGTTGTGGTGCTGGTGGACGACGTCTTCCACACGGGCCGCACCATTCGCGCCGCGCTGGACGCCGTCAAGGATGAGGGCCGGCCCCAAAGCGTGCAGCTCGCCGTGCTGGTGGACCGCGGCCACCGCGAGCTGCCCATCCGCGCCGACTATGTGGGTAAGAACATCCCCACGGCCCGCTCCGAGCGCGTGCACGTGCGCCTGACGGAGACGGACGGCGAGGACGCCGTCATCCTCAGCGACGGCGCTCCCGCCGGCGGGGAGGGCGCGAAGTGAAGCACCTCCTCAGCACCGCCGACCTGTCGCGCGAGAACGCCATCCGCATCCTGGACACCGCCGAGCAGATGGCGGCCACCCAGGAGCGCGAGATTCGCAAGCTCCCCACGCTTCGCGGCAAGACCGTGGTCAACCTGTTCTTCGAGGACTCGACGCGCACGCGCATCAGCTTCGAGGCGGCCGCCAAGCGCCTCAGCGCGGACGTCATCAACTTCTCCGCCAAAGGCTCCAGCGTCTCCAAGGGCGAGTCGCTCAAGGACACCGCGCTGACCATGCAGGCCATGGGCGCCGATGCCGTGGTGATCCGTCACTGGGCGTCCGGCGCTGCTGAGAGGCTGGCCGAGTCCGACTGGATGACGGGCGCCGTACTCAACGCCGGCGACGGCACGCACCAGCACCCCACCCAGGCGCTGCTCGACGCGTTCACCATGCGCAAGCACCTGATCGGCACGGGCGCCGGTCCCGGGGCCCACTTCGAGACCTCGACCGGTAACGACCTCTCCGGGCTGACCGTCGGCCTGGTGGGGGACGTGCTCCACTCCCGGGTCGCGCGCTCGAACATCTCGCTGCTGCACACGCTGGGCGCCAAGGTAGTGCTGATTTCCCCGCCGACCCTGGTGCCGGTCGGCATCGAGGCGTGGCCCGTCGAGGTAGTCCACGGGCTCGACGCCGCGCTGGACGCCTACGACCTGGACGCGATCATGATGCTGCGCGTCCAGCGCGAGCGCATGACCGGCGGCGGAAACTCCTTCTTCCCCAGTCCCCAGGAGTACACCCGGCTGTTCGGCCTGGACGGCGACCGCATGCGGCGCCTGCCCGACCACGCCATCGTCATGCACCCCGGCCCCATGAACCGTGGGCTCGAGATCACCGCGGAAGCCGCCGACAGCAAGCGCTCCGTCATCGTCGAACAGGTCAGCAACGGCGTCGCCGTGCGCATGGCCTCCTTGTACTTGTTGCTAGCAGGAGAGGAGGACGGCGAATGAGCCAGTCCACCACCACCCAGTCATCGGACAACCGCGCCGTCGTCATCGAGAACGCCTCCCTGTTGGGGGAGTCGCCCACGAGCATCGTGATCGAGGACGCCCTCATCACCCTGGTGCGCGGAGCCGACGAGCCGCTGACCGAGGCGGAGATCCCCGCCGGCGCCGCGCGCATCGACGCCTCCGGGCTGGTCGCGCTGCCCGGCCTGGTCGACATCCACACTCACCTGCGTGAGCCCGGCCGCGAGGACGCGGAGACCATCGAGTCCGGCTCGCGCTCCGCCGCCCAGGGCGGGTTCGTCGCGGTCTTCGCGATGGCCAACACCACACCTACGGCGGACACCGCCGGAGTCGTCGAGCAGGTCTGGAGCCGCGGCCGCGAGATCGGCCTGGTGGACGTGTACCCGATCGGCGCCGTCACCGTCGGCCTGAACGGCACCCAGCTCTCCGAGATGGGCGCCATGGCCATGTCCCGGGCCCGCGTCCGCATGTTCAGCGACGACGGCAAGTGCGTGCACGACCCGGTCGTGATGCGCCGCGCGCTCGAGTACGTCAAGACCTTCGACGGCGTCATCGCGCAGCACTCGCAGGACCCCCGACTGACGGAGGGCTCCCAGATGCACGAGGGCGTCGTGTCCGCGGAGCTCGGGCTGACCGGCTGGCCCGCCGTCGCCGAGGAATCCATCATTGCCCGCGACGTGCTGCTGGCCAAGCACGTCGGCTCGCGCCTGCACGTGTGCCACGTCTCCACCGCCGGCTCGGTGCGCATCCTGCGCTGGGCCAAGGCCGAGGGCATCGACGTGACCGCCGAGGTCATGCCGCACCACCTGCTCCTCACCGAGGAGTCCGTGCGCGGCTACGACCCGCGCTTCAAGGTCAACCCGCCGCTGCGCACCCAGGAGGACGTGGACGCCGTGCGCGCCGCCCTCGCCGACGGCACCATCGACATCGTCGCCACCGACCACGCCCCGCACCCGGACGAGGACAAGGACTGCGAGTGGGGCGCCGCCGCGATGGGCATGATCGGCCTCGAGACCGCCGTCGGCATCGTCCAGAAGACCATGGTTGACTCCGGCCTCATGACGTGGGCAGACGTAGCCCACCGCATGTCCGAACTTCCCGCCCGCATCGGCCGCGTGGAAGAGGTCCACGGGCGTCCTGTCGCGGTGGGCGAGCCGGCGAACATCACGCTGGTCGACCCCGACGCGGCGTGGACGGTCGACCCGACCGCGACGCAAAGCCGCAGCAACAACTCACCATTCGGCGGCATAGAGCTGCCGGGACGCGCCGTCGCCACCATCCTGCGCGGCAAGCCCACGTATCTTGACACTCGTTTTGAAGGAGCATCCGCGTGACCGACGTAGCCAAGGCAGTACTCGTCCTGGAGGACGGCCAGGTCTTTGAGGGCCGCGCATACGGCGCGACCGGTCAGACGCTGGGCGAGATCGTCTTCAACACCGGCATGACCGGCTACCAGGAGACGCTGACCGACCCCAGCTATCACCGCCAGATTGTCACCATGACCGCGCCGCACATCGGCAACACGGGCATGAACGACGAGGACAACGAGTCCCGCAAAATCTGGGTGGCCGGCTACGTGGTCCGCGACCCCGCCCGCAAGCCCTCCAACTGGCGCGCGCAGCGCACCCTCGACGAGGACCTCGAGGCCCAGAGCATCGTCGGCATCTCCGGCATCGACACCCGTCAGCTCACGCGCGTCCTGCGCACGGCAGGCGTCATGCGCGCGGGGATCTTCTCCGGCGACGCGCTCGTCGAGGGAGGCGCGGAGGTCGGCACCGACGAGCTCCTGAACCGCGTCAAGTCCGCGGAGCCCATGGCCGGCGCCCACCTGGCCGATGAAGTTTCCGTCATGGACGAATACGTGGTCGAGCCCCCCGAGGGAACGCTGACAATCGCCAACGTGGTGGCCGTCGACCTGGGCATCAAGGCCATGACCCCGGAGATGATGGCGCAGCGCGGCATCCGCGTCACGGTGGTGCCGTCCAAGATGACCGCCGCGGAGATCCTCGCCAAGAAGCCCGACGGGGTGTTCTTCTCCAACGGCCCCGGCGACCCGGGCGCGGCCGACCGCGCGGTCACGACGCTGCGCGAGATCCTCGACGCGGACGTGCCGTTCTTCGGCATCTGCTTTGGCAACCAGATCCTGGGCCGCGCGCTCGGGTACGGCACCTACAAGCTCCAGTTTGGCCACCGCGGCATCAACCAGCCCGTCATGGACCGAGCCACCCGCAAGGTGGAGATCACGTCGCATAACCACGGCTTTGCCGTGGACGCGCCCATCGACCGCGACTCGCAGTCTCCCGCGGGCTACGGCCGCGTGCGCGTGAGCCACGTGTGCCTGAACGACGACGTGGTGGAGGGGCTCGAATGCCTCGACATCCCGGCGTTCTCCGTCCAGTACCACCCGGAGGCCGCGGCCGGCCCGCACGACGCCGCCTACCTCTTTGATCGTTTTGTTGACCTGATGGACAGCGCTAAAAACGCAGCCAAGAATGGAGCGCGAAAGTAATGCCTCGCCGCGAAGATATTAAGTCCGTCCTGGTCATTGGCTCAGGGCCAATCGTTATTGGCCAGGCGTGTGAGTTCGACTACTCCGGCACCCAGGCCTGCCGCGTGCTGCAGGCCGAGGGCGTGCGCGTGATCCTGGTCAACTCGAACCCGGCCACCATCATGACCGACCCCGAGTTTGCCGACGCCACCTACGTCGAGCCCATCACCACCGAGGTGATCGAGACCATCATCGCCAAGGAGCGCCCCGACGCGATCCTGCCGACCCTCGGCGGCCAGACCGCCCTCAACGCGGCCATCGCGCTGGACGAGGCCGGCATCCTGGAGAAGTACAACGTCGAGCTGATCGGCGCCAACATCGCGTCCATCAACCTGGGCGAGGACCGCGAGCTGTTCAAGGGCGTCGTGGAGCGTTGCGGCGCGGAGAGCGCCCGCTCCTTCATCTGCAACACGATGGAGCAGTGCATCGCCGCCGCCGAGGACCTCAACTACCCCGTGGTGGTGCGCCCCTCCTTCACGATGGGCGGGCTGGGTTCCGGCTTCGCTTACGACGAGGCGGACCTGCGTCGCATCGCCGGCACCGGCCTGCACTATTCGCCGACCACCGAGGTGCTCCTCGAGGAGTCCATCCTGGGCTGGAAGGAATACGAGCTCGAGCTCATGCGCGACCACCACGACAACGTCGTGGTCGTGTGTTCCATCGAGAACGTCGATCCCGTTGGTGTCCACACCGGCGACTCGATCACCGTGGCCCCCGCGCTGACCCTGACCGACCGCGAATACCAGAAGATGCGCGACGTCGGCATCGCGATCATCCGCGAGGTGGGCGTCGACACCGGCGGCTGCAACGTGCAGTTCGCCGTGGACCCCAAGGACGGTCGCCTGATCGTCATCGAGATGAACCCCCGCGTGTCGCGCTCGTCCGCGCTGGCCTCCAAGGCCACCGGCTTCCCGATCGCCAAGATCGCCGCGCGCCTCGCGATCGGCTACACGCTCGACGAGATCCCCAACGACATCACGGGCTCGACGCCCGCGAGCTTCGAGCCGACCCTCGACTACATCGTGGTCAAGGTCCCGCGTTTCGCGTTCGAGAAGTTCCCCGCGGCGGACCCCGTGCTGACCACCACCATGAAGTCGGTGGGAGAGGCCATGAGCATCGGCCGCAACTTCACCGAGGCGCTGGGCAAGGCACTGCGGTCCATCGACAAGAAGGGCATGAACTTCCACTGGAAGGGCGAGTACCGCACCGGCGCCGACTTCGACGCGCTACTCGCGGAGATCGCCATCCCCACCGAGTCGCGCATGGTCCAGGTCCAGCAGGCCCTGCGCACCGTGACCGCCGGTGAGGCCACGCTCGACCAGGTCTTCGACGCGACGGGCATTGACCCGTGGTTCCTCGACCAGATCGTGCTGATGAACGAGATCGCCAACGAGACAGCCGCCGCTGAAGAGCTGACCGCGGCCGTCCTGCGCCGCGCCAAGGAGAACGGGCTGGCCGACGAACAGATCGCGCAGCTGCGAGGACTCGGTGTCGCCGAGGTCTACGCCGCCCGCGCGGACCTGGGCGTGCAGCCGGTCTACAAGACCGTCGACACGTGCGCCGCCGAGTTCGACGCGACCACGCCGTACTACTACTCGACCTACGACTGTGAGAACGAGGTGGCGACCCGCGAGCGCGAGGCCGTGCTGATCCTGGGCTCCGGCCCCAACCGGATCGGCCAGGGCATCGAGTTCGACTACTCGTGCGTGCACGCTGCCATGGCCCTCAAGGACACCTACGAGACCGTCATGATCAACTGCAACCCGGAGACGGTCTCCACCGACTACGACACCGCGGACCGGCTCTACTTTGAGCCGCTGACATTCGAGGACGTCATGGCGGTCTATCACGCCGAGCTCGCCGCCGGCCCTATCAAGGGCATGTTCGTCCAGCTGGGCGGCCAGACCCCGCTCAGCCTCGCGCAGCGCCTAGCCGATGCCGGGGTGCCCATCCTGGGCACGTCGCCCGAGGCCATCGACAACGCCGAGGACCGCGCCGCCTTTGGCCGCGTGCTCGAGGAGGCCGACCTTCCCGCACCCGCGTACGGCACGGCTCACAGCATCGAAGAGGCCATCGAGATCGCCGAGCGCATCTCGTACCCCGTGCTGGTCCGCCCCTCGTACGTGCTGGGCGGCCGCGGCATGGAGATCGTCTACGACCGCGCGCAGCTCGAGGACTACGGCACCCGCATGGAGAGCGTGGGGGACCACGCCACCGACGCGCCGCTGCTCATTGACCGCTTCCTCGACGACGCGATCGAGATCGACGTCGACGCGCTCTACGACGGCACGGAGTTGTTCCTGGGCGGCGTGATGGAGCACATCGAGGAGGCCGGCATTCACTCGGGCGACTCGGCGTGCGTGCTGCCCCCGGTGACCCTGTCGCGCGACGAGCTGGTGCGCATCCGCAAGTCCACCGAGCTACTCGCCAAGGGCATCGGCGTGCGCGGCCTGATGAACGTGCAGTTCGCCCTCGCATCGGACGTCCTGTACGTCCTCGAGGCCAACCCGCGCGCCTCGCGCACGGTGCCCTTTGTCGCGAAGGCGACCGGCGTGCCGCTGGCCAAGGCCGCGGCTCTGCTGATGGCCGGCACCTCAATCGCCCAGATGAAGGCGGACGGCGTACTGCCGGAGCTGGATGCCGCGCACCTCGACATGAGCCAGCGCATCGCGGTGAAGGAGGCGGTGTTGCCCTTCAGGCGCTTCCGCACCCACGAGGGGCTCGTCGTCGACTCGGTGCTGGGCCCGGAGATGCGTTCCACCGGCGAGGTCATGGGCTTCGACGCCACCTTCCCGCTGGCGTTCGCCAAGTCGCAGGCCGCCGCTATCGGCGGGCTGCCCACGGGCGGCACGGCGTTCGTCTCCGTCGCGGACCGCGACAAGCGCTCGATCACCTTCCCGATCGCGCGTCTGCACCAGCTCGGCTTCGAGATTCTGGCCACGGCGGGCACCGCTCAGGTGCTCGGACGCAACGGCATCCCGGCCACCGTGGTGCGCAAGCACTCCGAGGGCAGGTCGGAGTCGGGGGAGCCCACCATCGTGGACCTGATCAACGACGGCAAGGTGGTCCTCGTGGTGAACACGCCGTCGGGCCAGGGCGCCCGCGCTGACGGTTACGAGATCCGCGCCGCGGCCACCGCTGCCGACGCCGCGATCATCACCACCACGCAGCAATTGTCCGCCGCGGTGCAGGCCATCGAGGTCATTCAGCACGGCACGTTCGAGGTGATGAGCCTGCAGGAGGCGCAACTAGCCAGCGCACAGAAGTGAGTCATCGCAGGTAGTATGCCTAGATAGGGCAAACCGCCCGCGATGACTTGATGAGGAGGCTGTGGTGGCTTTCGGAACCCGGCTCGCGTCCGCCATGCGGACACACGGACCCCTGTGCGTGGGAATCGACCCGCACCCCGGCCTGCTCGCGGCGTGGAACCTGCCCGACAACGCGGATTCGCTTCAGCTGTTCTCCGACGCGGTCATCGACGCCGCCCAGGGTCGCGCGGCAGCCGTCAAGCCCAACGCAGCCTTCTTTGAGCGGCACGGCTCACGCGGCATGGCCGTGCTGGAGAACCTGCTGGGCCGCTGCCGCGAGGTGGGGCTGCTGACGGTTCTGGACGCCAAGCGCGGCGACATCGGCAGCACCATGCAGGCGTACTCCGAGGCCTTCCTGGTGCCCGGCGCGCCGTTCGAATCCGACTCGCTGACAGTGTCGCCGTACCTGGGTGTGGGCTCGCTGCAACCAGCATTCGACCTGGCAGAAAAGCACGGCAAGGGAATTTTTGTGCTGGCGCTGACGTCTAACCCAGAGGGACGTACCGTGCAACACGCGACTGCTCCCGATGGCGGCTCCGTGGCGGGCGCCGTTGTTAAGGCGGCCGCCGCGCTGAACGCTGGCGCGGAACCGATGGGCAGCATCGGCCTGGTGGTCGGAGCGACCGTTGGTACCGCGGTAAGCGATCTTGGCATAGATTTGTCGTCTCTCAACGGGCCGATCTTGGCACCCGGAGTAGGGGCACAGGGGGCAGGGCCTGCCGAACTTGAGCAGGTGTTCGGGAACGCACGAAGGTGCGTACTCGTCAATCAATCACGGGGTGTGTTGCAGGCTGGCCCGTCGGTTGAACGCTTGGTGGAGGCCATCGACTCGGCCTCGACCGAAGCACAATCACTCCTGCAAACCCCGTCCTAAACACTCGGGACTATTCGCTTCAATAAGAAGGAGACACAGTGGCTACTCCAGAACTCAGCGACGAACAGCGCGCCGCGGCCCTCGTCAAGGCAACGGCAGTACGCTCCGCCCGGCGCGTCTTTAAAGAGGAACTGTCCCGCGGTGAGATGACCCTCTCGCAGGCCATCACTCGCGCCAAGGCGGACGAGGCCCTCGCGGGCATCCGCGTCCACGACCTCCTGCAGTGCCTGCCTGGGGTTGGCCCCAAGCGAGCCGCGATAACCATGGAGGAGATCGGGATCTCAGCCGCGCGTCGCGTTCGTGGGCTAGGCACCCACCAGGTCGAGGCGCTCCTCGAGCGCGAGGCTCGGTGAACCGACTCATCGTTCTTGCCGGCCCCAGCGGGGTAGGCAAGGGCACGGTGGTGCGCGCGCTCAGGGACCGACACCCCGAGGTGTGGCTATCGGTGTCCGCGACCACGCGCGACCCGCGGCCGGGCGAGGTTGAAGGCAAGCACTACTTCTTTGTGAGCGACGACGAGTTCTCCCGGATGATCGACGAGGGCGAGCTGCTCGAGTGGGCGACCGTCTTTGGCGGTCACCGCTACGGCACACCGCGCGGCGCCGTCGACAGCCAGCTCGCGGACGGCGTTCCGTGCATCCTGGAGATCGACCTGCAGGGAGCGCGCCAGGTGCGCGAGTCCATGCCGGAGGCGCTGCAGGTGTTTATTGCGCCGCCGTCATTCGAGGTATTGGTGGACCGGTTGGTAGGCCGTGGCACCGAGGACGAGCGTGAGCGTGAGCGGCGGCTGGCCACCGCTAAAGACGAACTCGCCGCCCAGGATGAATTCGACGAGGTCATCGTGAACGACAACGTCATAGACGCGGCCGGCGCCCTGGAGCGCCTCTTGCTACCTTCGCGGTAAGATAGTGGAAGTTTGAGCGCGTACGCTCACCCAAGCACCCCCTTAAGCATTGGAGTTATTGTGGCTGGAACGATTGCAAATCCCATCGGAATTACCAACCCGCCCATCGACGAGCTGCTCGAAAAGGTCGACTCCAAGTACGCCCTGGTGATCTACAGCTCCAAGCGTGCGCGCCAGATCAACTCGTACTACGAGGCGCTCGGCGAGGGTCACTTCGAGAACGTGGGACCGCTGGTTCCCGCCGACACGACGGACAAGCCGCTTTCGGTCGCGCTGCGCGAGATCAACGAAGGCTCGCTGTTGGTGCTGGGCGACGACGCGTAACGCGTCAGTCCCACCAACACAGATAGCTGATGCGCGTCCTCCTGGGCGTGACGGGCGGCATCGCCGCCTATAAGGTGGCGCTCGTACTGCGCCGGCTCCGCGAAGACGGCCACTCAGTACGTGTCGTCCCCACCGCCGCCTCGCTCAACTTTGTTGGGCGGGCGACGTGGGAGGCGCTGTCCGGGCACTCTGCCCCGACCGAGACCTTTGAGGACGTGCCGTCCGTGGCGCACGTGCGGCTGGGCCAGGAGGCCCAGATCGTGCTGATCGCCCCCGCGACCGCGGATTTCCTGGCCTCCATGGCTCATGGCAACGCCAAGGACCTGCTCGGTAACGCGTTGCTCGCCACCCAGGCGCCCATCGTCGTCGCGCCGGCCATGCACACGGAAATGTGGACCAACCTGGCCACGCAGGCCAACGTCAGCACCCTGCGCGAGCGGGGGGTCCACGTGATCGAGCCCGCCGTCGGTCGCCTCACCGGTGCCGACTCGGGTCCAGGTCGTCTTCCCGAACCCGAAGAGCTGGTGGCGGCGCTCTACGCGGTGGCCGACGGTCAGGCCATCCCGCTCGCGGCAACCGCGGCGGACGATGCGGGCTGGGGCGATTTAGATGGCGTCCGCGTCCTGGTCACGGCCGGCGGCACCCACGAGCCCATTGACGCGGTCCGCTTCATCGGCAACAGGTCCAGCGGGCACCAGGGTCTCGCCCTCGCGCACGCCGCCGCCGAGCGGGGCGCCAAGGTGACACTGATCGCCGCCAACGTGGTGCTGCCCGCAGGGGAGGGCATCGAGCGTATTGACGTCGAGACCACCGCCCAGCTGGCCGATGCGGTGACGAGCGCGGCGCCCAGCGCCGACGTGGTGATCATGGCGGCTGCGGTCGCCGACTTCCGGCCACGCGTGGTGAGCCAGACCAAGATCAAGAAGAACGGGGACTCCGGCCTCACGCTCGAACTGGAACCCACCGAGGACATCCTGGCCGCTCTGGTGGCGCATCGTCACGAGCGCCAGACGGTGGTGGGCTTCGCGGCCGAGACCGGCGACTCCACCGCGACCGTGCTCGAGCACGGTGCGGCCAAGGCCCGCCGCAAGGGCGCGGGACTGTTGGTGCTGAACCCGGTGGGCGCGGGCCAGGGTTTTGGAGATGTGCCCAACTCCGTCACCATGCTCGACGTCAACGGTGTCGCCATCGCCGAGGCGAGCGGGTCCAAGCTGGCCGTCGCGCACGCCGTGCTCGACCGGATAGTCAGCATGCGCGCCTCACCCTCGTGATGAGAGTCGGACGCCCCGGCTATGCTGGCTCGCATGACAAATCTGCGTCTCTTCACGTCCGAATCCGTGACCGAAGGTCACCCCGACAAGATCTGTGACCAGGTCTCGGACGCGATCCTCGACGAGATGCTGCGCCAGGATCCGCTTTCCCGAGTCGCGGTAGAGACCATGGTCACCACCGGGCTGGTCCACGTGGCCGGCGAGGTCACCACCGAGGCCTACGTCGACATCCCCGGCACCATCAGGGCCGTGGTGAACGACATCGGCTACACCTCCTCCAAGGTGGGCTTTGACGGCGACTCGTGCGGCATCTCAGTCTCCATCGGGGAGCAGTCTCCCGACATCTGGCGGGGCGTCGGCTCCGCCACCGATGTTGACGACAAGCAGTTGGGGGCGGGGGACCAGGGCCTCATGTTCGGCTACGCGTGCCAGGACACTCCCGAGTTCATGCCGCTGCCCATCTCGATCGCCCACCGCCTCACCCAGCGTCTTGCGCAGGTTCGCCGCGACGGCACGGTGCCAGGGCTACGCCCCGACGGCAAGGCGCAGGTCACCATCGGCTACGACGGCGCGACTGCGGTGTCAGTCGACACGGTCGTGGTCTCCAGCCAGCACGCAGAGGGCATGAGCATGGACACCCTGCGCGGCGACATCGAGGAGGCAGTGATTGCGCCGGTGCTCGCGGCGTACGACCTGGATGCGACGGGACACCGCTCGCTCATCAACCCCACCGGCATCTTCGAGATCGGCGGCCCCAAGGGCGACGCCGGCCTGACCGGCCGCAAGATCATCGTCGACACGTACGGCGGGATGGCGCGCCACGGCGGCGGCGCCTTCTCCGGCAAGGACCCGTCTAAGGTCGACCGATCCGCGACCTACGCGATGCGGTGGGTGGCCAAGAACGTGGTGGCCGCCGGACTCGCGGGACGCTGCGAGTTACAGGTCGCCTACGCGATCGGCACCGCTCACCCCGTCGGCCTGTACGTCGAGACCTTCGGCACCGCCACCGTCGACGAGGGCGCCATCGTCCGCGCGATCCGCGAGGTATTCGACCTGCGCCCGCAGGCGATCATCGCGGACCTGAACCTCCAGCGCCCCATCTATCGCCAGACGGCGACCTACGGCCACTTTGGCCGCGAGCTCGCCGACTTCACGTGGGAGCGGACCGACCGTGTGGATGCGCTCCTCAGCGCGGTGAGTTAAGAAGGCGACACAATAGGAAACATGGCCGCCGAGGGGCTGAATGTGCTTCCCGCCGACGTCGACGTGGACGACGGCGGGCTCTTCGCCGCGCCCGTTTCCCTCGCTCCGCCTACGAAGGCAGTCAAGGCGGGTAAGGCCGTCGACAAGAAGCGCGCGAGTGCCGCCAAGCGCGCGAGTGCCAAGGCCGCGAGCGCGGCTGAGGGCGCGCCCCCGCTGAGGGTGGCCAGCGTCTGCATCGACAGCGCGCTGCCTCACCTGGACAGGCCGTTCGACTACGAGATCCCCGCGAAGCTGGACGGGGTGGTGCAAGTGGGAACCCGCGTGCGCATCCGATTCGCGGGCCGGCTCATCAACGCGGTCGTCACCGCGGTCTCGGACTCGTCGCAGTTTGCGGGCAACCTGGCGCCGTTAAACTCTGCTGCCGCGTCTCCCTCGTACACTCCGGACTCGCTCGAGTTCGCCCGCGGCGTCGCGCGAAGATACGGCGGATCGCTCTGGGACGTGCTGCGGCTCATGGCCCCGCCGCGAGTGGCGAGCGTCGAGTCCCGCGACTGGGACTCGACATTGTTCGGCACGAGCCCGTTCAAGGCCGCGGCCCAGAACCTGCGCGGGGCCGCGGAGGCGGCCGGTCTGCCGCACGTGCAGATCGCCGCGGGCGCGCGCATGATGTGGGAGGCGCTGCCGGATCCGCTAGCTCCGGCGTCGATTCCCGCTGCCGCGCTCGTCGCCCCCTCCGTCGAGGTGGCCGCGAAGGGACTCAGCGCGATCATCGTGGTGCCCGACGGACGCGCGGTGCTGCGCATCGAGGCCGCGCTGATCGAGGCCGGTCTCACCCGGTGGAATGCCCGTTCGGGCGGACACTTTGCCGTCGTGGATTCCGAGGACGGCGCCACCGCGCGCTACGCCTCTTACCTGGCGGCCATGCACGGCCGAGTGGGGTTGGTGGTCGGGACCCGCACGGCCGTCATGCAACCCGTCCCCGAGTTGGGGCTGGTCACCATCTGGGATGACGCGTCCTCAGTGTTCGACGAACCGCACGCTCCGTACCCACACGCCCGCACCCTTGCTGCCATGCGCGCGGAATTCAACGGCGCCGGCGCGTTGCTGGGCGCCTACGCGCCCGGGGTGGACGCGATGGCTCTCGTGGCCCACGGCTGGGCGGAGATGCACAGCGCCCCGCGGTCCACGGTTCGCGCGCACACGCCCACGGTCGACGTCCTCACCGGCGAGCGGCGCGAGGCCGAGGGCGGTTCCGGATGGCACTGGATGCCTGGCAGCGCCTGGCGGTCCGTCATCAAGGGCCTGACCAAGGGCCCCGTCGCGATCGTGGTCCCGCGCGCCGGCTACGTGAGAGCGGTCACGTGCGCCGAGTGCGGCACGTGGGCGCAGTGCAGGGCGTGCGAGGGGTCGCTGAGCCAGGCCAGTCTCTCCGCGCAACTGGTCTGCGTGGACTGCAAGGCGGTGCAGGCCGACTGGCACTGCGCCGAATGCCATTCCAGCGCGGTGAAGCAGGCGCGACAGGGAGTCGAACGCATCGCCGAGCAGGTTCGCGTGATGGCGAAGTCGACGCCCGTCCACGTGTCCGCGGCGGCGGTTGGCACGCTGCCTGACGACCAGATCACGGAGGGAATCGTGGTCGCGACTCCTGGCGCGCTGCCCGCGGTTCGCGGCGGCTACGCGCACGCCGTGGTGGTGGGAGCAGACGCCCCGGCATCGGGCGGCCTTGGCGCTGAACTTCAGGCAATCCGTTGGTGGCTCAACATCGCCGCCCTGGTCCGCTCGCGCGAGCACGGGGGAGCGGTCACCCTGGTGGGGGACCTCCCCGACGAGGTGCGCCACGCGATCGTGTCCTGGGCCCCTGGCGACGCCGCGCGCGACGCCTACACGGAGCGCGCGAGCCTGGGCCTGCCCCCCGCGCGCAGGACACTCTCCGTCGTAGGCGACGACGCCAGTCTGACGCTCGCCCTCAGCGTCCCCGTGGAGGGGGAGCGGATCGAGCGCCACCCCGACATCACCGTAGTGCCGTCCCGCGACGGCGTCACGCTGCTCATGTCACGCAGGGTCACCGCGGCGACGGTCGACGCGGTGAGGTCCGTTCAACTCGAGATGTCCAAGTCCGGCGAAGGCGAGTTGCGACTGCGGGTCGACGGTCCCCTCGAGGTCTAGCGCGGCCCGGTAGGTCGCGGGCAATGCCGCCGCCTACGATGGTCACATGCGTCTGATCTTTGCCGGTACCCCACAGATTGCCGTCCCCACCCTCGAGGCCCTCATCGCCAGCGAGCACGAGGTGGTCGCGGTCCTCACTCAGCCCGATGCCAGGGGAAAGCGCGGCAAGACGCTGCACCCCAGCCCCGTCAAGGTGGCCGCCCTGGAACACGGGCTCCCCGTCCTAACTCCGGAAAAGGCCTCCGCGCCGGACGTCGTGGCGCAGATCGCCGCCCTGGACGCCGATGCGGCCGCCGTGGTCGCCTACGGGCAGATCCTCAAGCCCGAGCTCCTCGACGCCGTGCGCTTGGCGTGGGTGAACCTCCACTTCTCGCTGTTGCCCCAGTGGCGCGGCGCCGCGCCGGTCCAGCGCGCCATCATGGCCGGGGACGAGATCACCGGCGCCAGCACGTTCGTGATCGAGAAGGGCCTCGACACCGGCCCAGTGATCGGCACGCTCACCGAGTTCCTGCGCGCCACCGACACCTCCGGCGACCTGCTGGAGCGCCTGGGAGAGGCCGGCGCACCCCTGATGGTGCAGTCGCTGACAGCGCTCGACATGGGCCAGGCCTCACCGCTGGCCCAGGGTGACCAGGACGTGAGCTACGCGCACAAGCTGACCCGTGAGGACGCCTACGTCCGGTGGGAGCTAGCCGCCCACGTCGTGGACCGCCAGATCCGGGGCTGCACCCCGGCCCCCGGCGCGTGGACCACCCTGCCGGACGGCACGGTGGCCAAGCTCGGCCCCGTCACGCCGGTTCCCGGCGCCGCGACCACCGTCCCCGGGCAGGTGCGCCTGGCGGCCGACGACCAGGCTGCGGACGGCGGCGACGAGTCCGCGGCGGCATCGGACGCGGCGGAGCAGGGCCACAAGGGCGCCGTGCTGGTAGGTACGGGGACGCACCCGGTGGCGCTGTCGTGGATCGCGCCGGCCGGCAAGAAGCCAATGCAAGCATCTGATTGGTGGCGAGGCGCCCGGCTGGGCGACGCCGCCATCTTGGGAGACTCATGAGCAACGAGCACGGTTCCGTCGATCCAGAGCAGGCTGCGGAGGCCTCTCACCGCCGCGTGGTTGCCGCCACGAGTGACAAGGCGCGCTCCGCGGCCTACGAGTGCGTGCTGAACGTGACGCGTGACGACGCGTACGCGAACCTGCTGATGCCGTCCATCCTGCGCGCGGCGGACCTGCACGGCCGCGACGCCGCGTTCGCGACCGAACTCGCCTACGGCACCCTGCGCATGCAGGGCCTCTACGACGAGATCATCGCGGTCGCGGCCAAGCGAGCGCCCTCGACGCTGGACGTCGACGTGCGCGCCGCACTGTGGATGGGAGTCCACCAGGTGCTCGCGATGAGGGTGCCCCCTCACGCCGCGGTGTCGGAGACCGTCGCGACGGTCAAGGCGCAGTCGAACGTGGGCGCGGCCAAGTTCGCGAACGCGGTGATGCGACGCGTGACCGAGCGCACGCCCGAGGAGTGGCTCGAGTTGGTGGCCCCCGGCTCCTCTCGGGAATCGCTCGGCGTGCGGTACTCGCACCCCACCTGGGTGGTGAACGAGTTGGCGAACTCGCTTTCCGCCGACGGGCGCGGCGAGGAGCTCGAGGACCTACTCGACGTCAACAACACCCCGGCCCGCGTGACCCTGGTGGCCCGGCCCGGGCTCGCGAACCCCTTCGACGTGGCAGACAGCATCGAAGAGGCGGACGTCACCGAGTTGTCGCCGTACGGCGTCGCGCTGTCGGGAGGCGACCCCGGTTCCATCGCGGGCGTACTCGACGGCACCGTCGCGGTGCAGGACGAGGGCAGCCAGATCGTCGCCACCGCGATGGTGGCCGCGCAGGACGTCGTCGAGGGCGAGCGTTGGCTCGACATGTGTTCGGGCCCGGGCGGCAAGACGGCGCTACTAGGCGGAATCGCCGGCGAGTACGGCGCCACCGTGGACGCGCTCGAACTTCACAAGCACCGCGCCAAGCTGGTGCGTCAGGCCATCAGGGCGCTGCCCAGAGGGGTGGTCGACGTCCACGTGGGCGACGGCCGGACCTGGGGCGCGGACGGCTCCTACGACCGCGTGCTGCTGGACGCTCCGTGCACCGGGCTCGGCGCCCTGCGTCGCCGGCCTGAGTCGCGTTGGCGCCGCAGCCCGCAGGACCTGGCGGAACTCGCCGAGCTTCAGCGCGAGCTTCTCGCGTCGGCGGTCAGGCTGGTGCGCCCGGGCGGCATCATCGCGTACATGACGTGCTCGCCGGTCCTCGCGGAGACCCGAGAGGTGGTCGAGTCAGTGCGAGGCTCCGCGGGACTCGAGCAGATCGACGCGCGTGACGCCGTCGCCGCGGTGACCGCGCGGGACGCGGACACGTGGGGCGACGGGCCGCACGTCCAGCTATGGACGCACGCGCACGGCACCGACGCGATGTTCCTGTCGTTGCTGCGCCGGCCCATCTCGTAGGGTCCGGGCTCACGCGCCCCACCAGGCAGTAGGCTCGGAGCATGGCTATTCAGATTGCTCCCAGCATCCTTTCCGCCGACTTCGCAAACCTCGAGCGAGACATCGCCAGGGTTTCCACGGCGGACCTGCTCCACGTCGACGTGATGGACGCCCATTTTGTGCCCAACCTGACGCTCGGGCTGCCCATCGTCGAGCGCATCGTGCAGGTGTCGCCCATCCCCGTGGACGCGCACCTCATGATCGAGAACCCGGACTACTGGGCCCCACGCTACGCGGAGGCCGGCGCCGCGTCGGTGACCTTCCACTACGAGGCGGCCAAGAACCCTGTGGCGATCGCTCGCGACCTGCGCGCACTCGGCGTGCGGGCGTCGGTGGCGCTCAAGCCCGGCACGGACGCGTCGGTGATCCTCGACGACCTCAAGGAATTCGACATGGTGCTCGTGATGACCGTGGAGCCGGGCTTTGGCGGACAGGCTTTCATGCCGGACATGCTGCCCAAGATCGAGGCCGTCCGTGCGGCCGCCGATGCCGCGGTCGCCTCCGGCGAGCTCACCGTCGCACCGTGGATTCAGGTGGACGGCGGCATCGCGACCGCGACCGCGCCCAGCGTGGCCGCCGCCGGCGCCGACGTCCTGGTGGCCGGGTCCGCCGTCTACGGCGAGCCGTTCCCCGCCGATGCCATCGCCGCGCTGCGCTCAATCGCCCAGGGCGCCGTGAGTGGAGCGCACCATCACTGACCTGCCAGCGGACAGACCCGCGTGGAGAACGACTGCCTCCGGAATGCGCACGGTAGAGGCCTTCTCTCGCGCCGTCGAGCTCGCGGCCCTCGGCCCAGCCCACGGCCCCAACCCGCGCGTCGGATGCGTGATCACCGACCCTTATGGCACCGTGCTGGGAGAGGGATACCACCAGGGCGCCGGCACGGCACACGCCGAGGTCGCGGCACTGAGGGACCTGCGTGAGCGAGGCCACAACGCGGTGGGCGCCTTCGCGTACGTCACGCTGGAGCCCTGCTCCCACACGGGACGCACGGGCCCCTGCACGCAGGCGCTGCACGACGCGGGCATCGGCGCCCTGCGTTACGCGGTCGAGGACCCCAACCCCGAGGCGGCGGGCGGCGGCGCTCTGTTGCGCGACGGCGGGATGGATGCGCTGTTCGTGCCCAATGAGGCGGCGGAGAAGCTTAACGAGCGCTGGCTGGCGGCCATGCGCAGGAGCCGCCCCTACGTCATCGCCAAGTGGGGCGTGACGCTGGACGGGCGGACCGCGGCCGCTGACGGCACCAGCTTCTGGATCACCGGCGACGAGTCCCGGGATCACGCCCACACCGTCCGCGGCGAGGTGGACGCAATAGTCGTGGGCACCAACACCGTGCTGATCGACAACCCGTCGCTGTCCGCCCGCCCCGGTGGCCACGAGACCGGCCACCAGCCGCTGCGCGTGGTCATGGGGTTGCGGGACACCCGGTCGACCGTCACGGCGCCCGGTAGGCCCGCGACGGCCACGGAGCCTGCGCAGCCGGGCGACGGCCAAGCGCTCAAGGTCTGGCGCGACGACAACGTCGTGGCGGTACACACCCACGACCCGGCGGAGGTGTTGGAGGAGCTGCAGCGTCGAGAGATGCGCACCGTGCTGATCGAGGGCGGCGCGCGGGTGACCACCGCATTCCTGGCTGCAGGCCTGGTAGACGAGATTCACGTGTACGTCGCGCCCGTCATCCTGGGCTCGGGAACCACCGCCGTCGGCGATCTGGGAATCACAACCATGAACAGGGCGTTGAGGGGACAGGACGTGTCAACGCGCCAGCTGGGCGCGGATACGCTTGTCATCGCACATGTGGCGAAAGGAACCTGATGTTTACCGGGATAGTCGAGTCAATCGGCACCATCACTGCAGTCTCCGAGAACGGCGCGCAGTCGCAGTTAGCTATTAGTTCGCCGGGCTTCGGGTCGGACCTAACCCACGGCGAGTCGATTGCCGTCAACGGCGTCTGCCTCACCGTGGCCAAGCATTCGGGCGAAGAGTGGATCGCCGACGTCATGCGTGTGACGCGCGAGACCACGTCGCTGGGCGCAATCGGCGTGGGCGAGCGGGTGAACCTCGAGCGCGCGATGCGCGCCGACGGCCGCCTGGGCGGGCACCTCATGCAGGGGCACGTGGACGCCACCGCCACCCTTGTCGCACGCGACTCGCACCCTGACTGGGACGACCTCACCTTTGAGATTCCTGAGTCCATCGCCCGCTACGTGGTCGTCAAGGGCTCCATCGCGCTCAATGGCGTGTCGCTCACGGTGGCCTCGCTAGAGGGCAACCGCGCCACGGTCTCGCTGATCCCCACGACGCTCGCGGACACCACCTTCGGCGAGGCCGCGGTGGGGTTCGTCGCCAACGTCGAGGTCGACATCATCGCCAAGTACGTCGAGAAGATGTTCGGAGACCGTTCATGACCGACCTCCCGGACGTCAACCCCGCAGACTCGGAACACGATTCCGACTGCGAGCCCCACGACGCAATCGCGCTGGTCGAGAGCGCGCTCGAGCAGCTGCGCGCCGGCCGCCCGGTGCTGGTCGCCGACTCGCGTCACCGCGAGAACGAGGCCGACTTCATCATGTCCGCCCAGACCACCACGGTGGAGTGGGTCGCCTGGGGAATCAGGCACTCAAGTGGATACCTGTGCGCTCCCATGCCGGGACCCAAGGCCGACGCCTTGAACCTGCCGCTCATGGTGCCTAACAGCCAGGACCCGCGACGTACGGCCTACACAGTGTCGGTGGACGCCGCGAGCGGCGTCACCACCGGGATCTCCGCCGCCGACCGCCTGCGCACGCTGCAAGTGCTCGCCGAGCCGGAGGCGTCCCCGGACGATGTCATCCGCCCGGGTCACGTCCTACCCCTGCGCGCAGTCGCCGGGGGAGTGCTGCATCGTCCCGGCCATACCGAGGCCGCGGTCGACCTGTGCCGCCTCGCCGGGCTCGAGCCCGTCGGAGTCATCGCGGAGCTGGTGAACGACGACGGCACGATGATGCGGTTGGGTAACGCCGGCGAGCTCGCTGATCGCGAGGGCCTGATTCTGATGACCATCGCCGACCTCATCGAGTACCGCAAGTTCAAGGGCGACGAGCCGCTGGCGATCGAGCCCGCGCCTCACCGCGTGGTGTTCCAGGGCGAGTCGGTCCTGCCCACCAAGCACGGTCAGCTGAAGATTCGTGGCTACCGCGACGCCCGCACCGGGGACGAGCACGTGGCGCTCATCGCGCCCAGCCATCCCGGCATCACGCCGCTGGTGCGGGTGCACTCGGAGTGCCTCACCGGCGACGCCTTCGGCTCCCTGCGATGCGACTGCGGACCGCAACTCGACCACGCGATCGAACGCATCGTGAAAGAGGGCGGGGCCGTGGTGTACCTACGCGGCCATGAGGGCCGTGGCATCGGCATCCTGGCCAAGATTCAGGCGTACGCGCTTCAGGATCAGGGCCGCGACACGGTGGACGCGAACACGGACCTGGGCCTGGCGGTTGATCGCCGGGAGTACAGTGCCGCCGCGGCAATCCTGGCGGACATTTCGCTCGACACCGTCCGGCTGCTCACCAACAACCCGGCCAAGGTCGAGGGCCTGCGCGCCTCCGGCATCGTGGTGGCCGAGCGCGTCCCTCACCATGTTGGCGCGACGCCGGAGAACGCGTTCTACCGCCAGACCAAGGTGGACCGCATGGGTCACCTGCTCGGCGACAACGCCTAACTCACTCATTTCACTTTCACTTCAAGGAGGACCCGCATGAGCGGCGACGGAGCACCCACCATCGAGGTCGACGGCAGCGGACTACACATCGAGATTGTGGCGTCCCAGTGGCACACGGCGGTCATGGACGGCCTAGTCGCGGGAGCCATCCGCGCGGCTGAGAAGTCCGGCGCGACGTACCGGCTCACGCGCGTCGCCGGGGCCTTCGAGCTCACGGTGGTGGCGGAGAAGTTCGCCCGCGACGGAGCTGACGCGATCGCCGCCCTGGGCGTCGTGGTGCGCGGCTCCACGCCCCACTTCGAGTACGTGTGCCAGGCCGTGACGCACGGGCTGAACGACGTCGCTCGCGAGCACGTGACGCCCGTGGGATTCGGGCTGCTGACCGTGGACAACGACGCGCAGGCCCTCGCACGGGCCGGGCTGCCGGACTCCGACGAGGACAAGGGCGCGGAGGCGGTCGAGGCCGCGCTGTCCACCGCGCGCATCCTTCGCGACTCGTAGTCGACGCGCTTCACAAGGCGGCATGCGGGACCGCGCCCGTATGGCGTTCGCTCCCGCGGCTCTGCCTGCCCTAGGCTGTGCTTGTGAAAACCTTTGACGAACTCTTCGCTGAACTCTCCTCCAAGTCCGTGGAACGTCCCGAGGGCTCCGGCACCGTGACGCTGCTCGACGCGGGGGTGCATGCCATCGGCAAGAAGCTCGTCGAAGAGGCAGCGGAGGCCTGGATGGCCGCCGAATACGAGACCGACGACGAGTGCGCCGAGGAAATCTCGCAGCTGCTTTATCACGCGCAGGTCATGATGATCGCGCGCGGCCTCACCCTCGAAGACGTGGGCCGCCACCTCTAAGTTTCTTTTTCGCCTATAAGGAGAGTTGTGCTTCGCATCGCCGTCCCCAACAAGGGGTCCCTGTCCGACCCGGCCTGCCAGTTGCTCAAGGAGGCCGGCTACAAGCAGCGCCGTGACCCTCGTGAGCTCGTGCTGGTCGACCAGCGCAACGAGGTCGAGTTCTTCTTCCTGCGTCCGCGCGACGTCGCCGTGTATGTGGGCGCCGGGACGGTGCACGCGGGCATCACCGGTCGCGACCTGCTGCTGGACAGCGCCGCGAAGGCGGTCGAGACGCTGGAGCTGGGCTTTGGCGGCTCAACCTTCCGTTACGCCGCCCCGACCGGGGAGTTCACCTCGATCGAGCAGATCGACGGCAAGCGCGTCGCCACCTCCTACCCTCACCTGGTCAAGAACCACCTCAAGTCGTTCGGAGTCGAGGCCAAGGTGGTCCGCCTGGACGGCGCGGTCGAGTCCTCCGTGCGCCTGGGCGTCGCCGATGTCGTGGCCGACGTGGTCTCCACGGGCACCACGCTGCGCGCCGCCGGCCTCGAGATCTTCGGCGAGCCGCTGCTGAAGTCCGAGGCCATCCTCATTCGCGGCGCCGATGCCTCCGAGGACGACGTCGCCGTGCTTACCGGCCGCCTGCGCGGCGTGCTGATGGCCCGCCAGTTTGTCCTGGTCGACTACGACGTCCCCAACGAGCACCTTGAGGCCGCCGTCGCCATTTCCCCCGGCGCGGAGGGTCCCACCGTCACCCCGCTGCACGGCAAGGACTGGCACGCCGTCCGCGTCATGATTCCGCGCGTCGAGATGAACCAGATCATGGATCAGCTGTACGCAGCCGGTGCCCGCGCGATCCTCTCGACCGAACTGCTAGCCGTCAGGGTCTAGTCATGGCGCAGGCGGACGCGGCGGAGCGACTTCTCAACCTGATCATCGCGCTGACTCACGCGCCTCGGCGCATGACTCGTGACGAGATTCGCGACACGGTGGACGGCTACACCGGACGCCCGCGCGGGGCCATCCCCGACGAGGCCAAGAAGTCCGACGCCGCCTTCGAGCGCATGTTTGAGCGCGACAAGGACGACCTGCGTCGCATGGGCGTCCCGCTGCGCACCGTGACCGACCCTCTTGACGGCGCGGACATCGGCTACAAGATCGTCGCGGCCGACGCCGCGATGCCCGCCCTGGATCTCACTCCCGCGGAGGTCGCGGTCCTGGGCCTGGCTGCCGAGTATTGGCAGGGGGCGACGCTGGGCGACGACGCCAGGCTGGCGCTCACCAAGGTGGCCTCTCACACGCCTCACCAGGTCAGCGAGCCGATGCCGTTCTCGGCGCTGTCCACCGCGTCGCGCGACGCGACGTCGCTGTTTGTCGACGCCATCCACGAGCGTCAGTGCGTGCGGTTCGACTACACGTCGACGACCTCCGGGTATTCGCGCCGAAATGTAGAGCCCTGGCGCCTGGTGGTGCGCGGCGGCACCGAGTACCTGGTGGGTCGCGATGTGGACAAGGACCAGACCCGCACCTACCGCGTGAGCCGCGTGCACGGCACGGTGAAACTCACGGGGGAGCCGGGAGCCTTCGAGCGTCCCGAGGTGGTTCCCAGCAGCATCTTCTCCGCGACCGCGGGAGGAACGGCCATCCTGGCGTTGCGCCCCGAGTCCGGCTACGCGCTGAGGGCTCGCGCGACGGCGCTCGACACCATCGCGGCACGCGAACTCGCGGTGGAGTCTGCCTCCATCGGCGTGACGGCGGCGGAAGTAGCCAATGAGCACGTGCCGGGGGAGTGGGAACTCTTCTCGGTCCGCTACGAGCACCTCGACCTGCTTCGAGACGAGGTGCTGTCGCTTCGCGGCGGCGCGAAGGTGGTTCATCCCGAGGCGTTGGCGGCTTCCGTCGTCGACTTCGCACGCAAGGCGCTGGAGGTGGCCCGTGGCTGAGAAGGCACTGCCGCGGCTGACGAGGCTGCTCGGCATCATGACCTACGTCCAGGATCAGGGCGAGGCGCCGTTCTCTGAGCTCGCCGCGCACTTCGGTGTGACCGAGGCTCAGATTCGCAAGGACATCACCGCGCTGTGGTCCGCAGGCCTGCCCGGCCACGCGGGTGGCGACCTCATCGACTTTGACGCGTACCTGTACGACCAGGACGTCGCCTCGATCGTGGACAGCCAGGGCGTCACGCAGGTGCGTCTCAGCACCCGCGAGGCCGTCGCGCTGGTCGGAGCGCTGTCGAGCATGCTGGCCTCCGGCGCAGCGCCGGACGTGGCGACCAGCGCCAACGACAAGATCCGTGCCCTGTTAGGCGCCGACGATCCGGTGACCGTGCTGCCCACCGCGGACGTGGACCGCGCCATCGCGACGACGCTGCAGGACGCCGTGACGACTCGGCGGGTCTGCGACATCGAATACGTCGACGCGGCCGATCGACGCACCTCGCGCACGATCGAACCTCACCGGCTGGTCGCCATCGACGGCGTCGCGTACGTGGAGTGCTACTGCCGACGGGCCAACGACTACCGCACCCTGCGAGTGAGTCGCATCGTTGGCGTCGAGGTGCGGGACGAGTCAGTCGTCGCGCCTCCTGCCGACGCAGCCGGGTTCTCCCTTGTCTCGCAGTTCCAAGCCACCGTCGTGGCGGGCCGCGGCGCACGCTGGGTGCTCGAGGACCTGCCGGGAGTGAGCCTCGTGGAGGTGGGGGACGACGTGTCCGCGACCTTCGACGTGGTGGACGTCGACTGGGTGGCTGACCGGCTGCTCGCCATCGCCCCATACCTGCGCACCGTCGAGCCCGCGAGCGTCCGCGACGCGCTGGCGCAGCACGCGGATGCGGTATTGGCCACGCTCGCCGGTTAGACTGACTGGACGTCGCTAGAGGAGTCACACATGGGTGCATTAAAGGGCTGGCACATTGTCGTCCTACTGGTCGTAGTTCTGTTGCTGTTTGGTGCGCCCAAGCTTCCCGAGCTCGCTCGGTCGGTAGGCAAGTCTCTCCACATCCTGAAGGACGAGGCCAAGTCGCTCACCTCCGACGATGACGACAAGCCAGCCACGCCGTCGAGCTCGGCGCAGGATCGCAACGACGCTGCGAATACCTCGACGACCGAGGTCACCGGCGACGGCGACACTGAGGCGCGTGGCAAGTAAGCCTGCGCGCCGGAAGCAAAACCCCGACGCGCGGATGCCGCTGCGCGAACATCTACTCGAGTTCCGCAAGCGCATCATCCTGGTCGCCATCGGCATAGCCGTGTTCACGGTGGCCGGTTGGTTCGTCTACACCCCCGTCTTCGAGGCGCTGCAGGCACCCATCTTGAGGGCTGCGGATACCGGCGACGGGCTCGTGGCCATCAACTTTGAGGGCCTCGCCACGGCGCTCGACATGCAGATCAAGGTGTCCGTCGTGATCGGGGTAGTGGCGAGTTCCCCGTGGTGGCTGTATCAGTTATGGGCGTTCGTGTCGCCGGGGCTCAGGAGCACCGAGCGCAGGTACACGGCCGGCTTCCTGGGCGCCGCCGTGCCGCTCTTTCTGGGCGGCGTCGCCCTCGCGTGGTGGGTGTTCCCGCACGCGGTCCAGATCCTGACGGACTTCCGCCCGGAGAACACGACTAACCTGCTCAACGCGCAGATGTTCATGACGTTCGCGATGCGCCTGGTGCTGGCCTTTGGACTCGCGTTCGTGTTCCCCGTGGTGATGGTCGCCCTGACCTGGTCCGGTGCGGTTCCCTCACGCACGTGGCTGAAGGGCTGGCGCTGGGCGGTGATGGGCATCTTCGTGTTCGCCGCCATCATGACCCCTACTCCCGACGCCATCACCATGATCATCATGGCGATCCCCATGTGCGCGCTGTACTTCGGCGCCATCGGGGTGGGTGCGCTGCGCGAGAGGAGCCGGCGTCGCCGCGCCGCTCGCCAACAGGACTCCGCCGACGCCGACGCATGAGCCGCATCGGCGTCATCTCGAACCCCACCGCAGGCTCCGGTCGGGGTGCGCGTTGGGGCAGCGAGGCGCTAGTTGAACTCTCCGCCCGCGGGCACCAGATCCGCGATCTTTCTCGTGGCACCTGGGCGGCTTCCTACGAGGCCGCCATGGAGCACCGCGGCGACCTCGACGCGCTCGTCGTGGTGGGCGGGGATGGCATGGTTCACCTCGGAATCCAGGTGTGCGCACGCACGCAGCTCCCACTCGGCATAGTCGCCGCTGGGTCAGGCAACGATGCGGCGACCAGCCTCGGCCTGCCCGTCCACGACATCCCCGGCGCTGTGGGGCGTATCGACGCCGGTCTCGAGGCGCCTACCGCTATTGACCTGGGCGTCATCGAAGGTCCGCCCCTGGACCACCCCGCCGCGCCGAGGTACTTCATCGCGGTGCTGTCGGCAGGGATTGACGCCGCGATTGCGGCGTACGCGGCCAACCTCAGGTACCCGCGCGGACCCTTCAAGTACAAGGTCGCGACCATGCGGGAGCTGCCTCGGTTCAAGCCCTACGGCGTGAGGGTCAGGGTGGATGACCAGGAGTGGACGCAGCTGTGCACCCTGGTCGCGGTGGCCAACGCGCCGCGCTTTGGCGGCGGGCTCATCGTGTCGCCGGAGTCGTCGATGACGGACGGGAAACTCGAGCTGGTGCTGGCCGAGCCGCTCAGCAAGGGCGCCATCGTCAAACTGTTCCCCAAGCTGTACGACGGCACTCACGTGGGCGACCCGCGGGTGCGCATCATCCAGGCCACCAAGATCGAGATCGCGCCGGCCGGCATCAACCAGTTGCTATCGCCCGGAGCGCCCGGAGCGCCCGGAGCGCCCGCCGACTCTCGCGGATTCGTCGGCGCGGCCCTCCCTCCCGCCTTCGCGGACGGCGAGCTGGTCGGTCGCGCGCCCATGACGGTGACTGCCGCGCCAGGGGCGCTGCGGGTGCTGGGCGCGCAGTTACCTGTTTCCGCGTAGCGACCCCTCGACCAGCGGCGACTTCTTGACCCGGCGCTGCCGCGGGCGCCCCGCGGTTCGTACGGCCGATGCATCGGCGGGGGCGAGTGGGCAAGTAGCCTGGAAGGCATGACACCTCCAGCGGACGACACCCTCTCACCGGCGGAGCGTTTCGCCGCCGCCAAGGCCCGCACCCGGCGCGCGGACCTGGAAATGTTCGTCAACACGCTCAAGTTTCCGCTTGACGACTTCCAGCGCGAGGCCTGCGAGGTAGTCGCGGACGGCCACTCCGTCTTGGTGGCGGCGCCCACGGGGGCGGGAAAGACCATCGTCGGCGAGTACGCGGTGCGTCACGCGTTCGACCGCGGCGAGAAGGCCTTCTACACCACCCCCATCAAGGCGCTGAGTAACCAGAAGTTCCAGGACCTGCGCGCGGTGTATGGCGAGGCGAACGTCGGCCTGCTGACTGGTGACACCTCGATCAACTCCGAGGCGAGCATCGTGGTGATGACCACCGAGGTGCTGCGCAACATGATCTACGCGGGCTCGCGCACGCTGGACCGCCTGGGAGTGGTGATCCTGGATGAGGTGCACTACCTGGCCGACCGCTTCCGCGGCTCGGTCTGGGAAGAGGTGATCATCCACCTCAACGAGCGCACCGCGATTGTCGCGCTGTCCGCCACCGTGTCCAACGCCGAGGAGTTTGGCGCTTGGTTGCACGAGGTGCGCGGCGACACGCGCGTGATCGTGTCCGAGCGACGCCCGGTGCCGCTGTGGCCCCACGTCATGGTGCGCGAGGGGATCTTCGACCTCTACTCCCCGGGGGTCGACCCCCAGGAGCCGGGACCCAACCCGGACCTCAATCCCGAACTCGAAGCGATCGGCCGCCGCGACCGCGCCAGCGACAGCCGCAATCACCACGGGCGCAACCAGCATCGGGCCGGCCGCGGCCCGAACAAGCCGCGCGGCCGGCGCAGCCCACCCAGGTTCGCCGTCGTGGACGTGCTGGACCAGCAGGCCCTGCTGCCCGCGATCGTGTTCGTGTTCTCCCGCAAGGGCTGCGAGGAGGCGGTGGACCAGGTCCGTCGCTCGGGGCTGGTGCTCACCGACGACCACCAGCGCAACCGCATCGCGGACATCATCGACGAGCGCTGCGCCGGCATCCCCACCGAGGACCTGGGCGCGCTGGGCTTCGACCACTGGCGTGACCACCTCGAGGCGGGCATCGCCGCCCACCACGCGGGCATGATCCCCCTGTTCAAGGAGGTGGTCGAGGAGCTGTTCGCCGCCGGCCTCATCAAGGTGGTGTACGCCACCGAGACGCTCGCGCTCGGCATCAACATGCCTGCCCGCTCGGTAGTTCTCGAGAAACTAGTGAAGTGGGACGGCCAGGGTCACAAGGACCTGACGGCGGGGGAGTACACGCAGCTCACCGGCCGCGCGGGCCGTCGCGGCATCGACGTCGAGGGCCACGCGGTGGTCGTCGAGCACCCCGGCTTCGACGCCGGCCAGCTGGGCCGGCTCGCGTCGCGTCGCACCTACCCCTTGATCAGCTCGTTCCAGCCGTCGTACAACATGACCATCAACCTGCTGTCCTCGCTCGGGGTATCCCGCTCGCGGGAGGTGCTGGAGATGTCCTTCGCGCAGTACCAGGCAGACCAGGGCGTGGTGGGCAAGGCCCGCCGGGCCAAGGACCTCGACGCGACCCTCGCGGGCTACAAGGACGCCGCCAAGTGCGACAAGGGCGACTTCATGGAGTACGCGGCGCTGCGCGAGAAGATCGCGCGCTCCCAAAAGGGCTCGGCAAAGCAGGTCAAGCGCGCGATGCGCGAGGCCACCGCCGACGTCCTGTCGGAGCTGCGCCGGGGCGACGTCGTGAAGATCGGCGGGGGCCGCCGTGCGGGGCTGGCCGCGGTGGTCATCCCGGACGCCGACGCATCGGCGCCGCGTCCCACGGTCGTCACCGACGACGGACGCATGTTCAGGCTCGCGCTATCGGAGCTGCATCACGGCATCGACGTGGCCGGGGCCATCACCGTGCCCAAGAAGTTCGACCCCCGCAACGCCCGCAGCCGTCGCGAGCTCGCCCAGGTGATCGAGGGTGCCAAGCCCACGTTCGACCTCAACGCGCACAAGAGGGCCGTCCGCGAGGGGCTGCCCGACGCGGGCAGGATGGAGCGCGAGACCGAGGCGCTGCGCCGCAAGATGCGCGCCCACCCGTGTCACCACTGCCCGGACCGGGAGTCGCACGCGCGATGGTCCGAGCGCTACTACCGCACGCTGCGCGACAAGGACAAGCTGGCCAACGAGATCTCCCGCGCCACCGGCTCGATCGCGCGCATCTTTGACCGCAGGCTGGCGGTGCTCGGCGACCTGGGCTACGTCGAGGGCCACGGCACCGAGATTGCCGTGACGGACGCCGGCGCCATGATGCGCACGCTGTACTCGGAGAACGACCTGGTGATGTCCGAGTGCCTGCGCCTCGACGTGTGGAGCGAGCTCAGCCCGCCCGCCCTCGCCGCCGCGGTGTCGACCCTGCTCTACAACGGGCGGCGCGAGGACGAGAACAAGACGCCACGCATCCCCGGCGGGGAACACGGGACACTGGGCAACGCGCTCAACGAGACGGTGCGCGTGTGGTCCAGGATTGACGACCTGCAAAGCTCGCACCACCTGCCCGACCTCAACGCGCCCCACTGGGGCATCGTGGGTGCCATCCACTCGTGGGCGCAGGGCAAGAGCCTCGACGCCTCGCTGCGGGGCACCGAGACCGCCCCCGGGGACATGGTGCGCTGGTGCAAGCAGGTGATCGACATCCTCGACCAGGTCGCGCAGGTCGCGCCCTCCGAGCTGGTCCAGGGTCGCGCGCGCACGGCAATAGATGCGATGCGCAGGGGAGTCGTGGCGTACTAGCAGCGCGCGCTCGTTTAGGCTTACGTGGTGTCCAAGTTCATGAGGTTCGTCGCCGCAATTGTGGGCGGAGTCCTCTTGACTCTGGCCTTCCCTGACTTTGGCGTGTGGCCGCTTGCCTTCGTCTCGGTCATCGTCCTGTGGTTCGCGCTTCGCGGCGCGACGGCCTGGGGCGGATTCTTCCTCGGCTGGGCGTACGGCATCGTCTTCTTCGCCCCGCTGCTGTGGTGGGCCTACGTGGCCGTTGGCCCCATTCCGTGGGCCGCGCTGAGCATCGTCGAGGCGCTGGCGTTCGCGCTCTTCGGCATGGCCTGGGCGCAGATCCGTCGCTCGGGGCTGCTGGAGAACCGGGAGTGGGCCGCGGCACCGGCCTTCGCCGCGCTATGGATCGCCGTCGAGCAGCTGCGATCCATGTTTCCCTTTGGCGGCTTCCCGTGGGGGCGGATCGCCGAGTCGCTCGTCGATTCCCCGACTGCCCGCTTCGCGTGGCTGGGCGGCATCCCGCTCGCCGGCTTTGTGGCCGTCCTGATCGCGGCGCTGCTGGCACTGGTCATCGAGTTCCTGATCCTGCGGCGCGTCCTGTCCGCGGCTCTCGCGCTGTTCGTCGCTGTCGTGGTGTTCTTCGGCGGGATTCAGCTGCCCATCAATTCCGAGGCGCAGGACGGCACCATCGCGCTGGGGATTATCCAGGGAGACGTGCCCAACGACGGGCTTGACAGCTTCAAGCAGGCGCGACTCGTGACGGAGAACCACCTGGCCGGGACCGAGGCGCTCGTCGCATCGGAGCCCGGGCCCATCGACCTGCTGGTGTGGCCGGAGAACGCGGTCGACCTGGACCCGCGGGTGGACGCGGAGAGTGCCGCGGCGGTCACCCAGGCGGCGCAGCTTGCTGAGGCCCCGCTGCTGTTCGGCACGGTGGATTACACGCCAGTGGAGGGTCGCTACAACACGTCGATTTTGTGGAGCGAGAATGGCACCGTGATGGACACGTACAGCAAGCAGCGGCCCGCCCCGTTTGCCGAGTACATCCCCATTCGCGAAGTCGCGCGGATCTTCTCGCCGGCGGTGGATCGGGTCACCCAGGACGTCATTCCCGGCGTCGGCGTCGCTACCATCGACGTGCCCGTCGAGCGAACGGGATCCACCGTTCGGGTTTCCACGGTGATCTGCTTCGAAGTCGCCTACGACCAGATTGTGCGCGACTCGGTGGCGGACGGCGCACAAATCATCATCGTCCAGACCAACAACGCGTCGTTTGGGCTCACCGCTGAGAGCACTCAGCAGCTCGCGATGACCCGCCTGCGCGCCATCGAGACCGGCCGCGTCGCGGTCCAGGCCTCTACGGTCGGCGTGAGTGCGGTCGTCGACCCTCGGGGTCGCGTGATGCAGGAGACCGGGTTGTTCACCGCCGAGCAGATGTACGCGGAGGCCGCGCTGCGCACGGAGATTACCCCCGCGGTACGGTTCGGCCCTGTGTTCTACTGGGGTTTCCTGATCGCGCCGTGGCTGATTGTTGCCTTCGCCACCCGACGCCGGCTAGCGACTAAGTACGAATGGTAGACATGCGCACGCTCATCATCATCCCCACGTACAACGAGCGCGAGTCGCTCCCGCGCCAGGTAGACGGCGTGCGCGAGGCCGCGCCCGACGTAGACATCCTGGTGGTGGACGACGGATCACCGGACGGCACCGGCGAGTGGGCCGACGAACGTGCCGCCCAGGACTCGCACGTGCACGTGCTGCACCGCACCTCCAAGCAGGGGCTGGGCGCGGCCTACCTCGCGGGCTTCGCGTGGGGCCTCGAGCGCGACTACGGCATCCTGGTGGAGATGGACGCGGACGGCTCGCACCAGGCCAAGCAACTGCCCAGCCTGTTGGAGCACGCCGGCGACTATGAATTGGTGATCGGATCACGTTGGGTCCCCGGCGGGTCCGTCGTGAATTGGCCCACCAGTCGCAAGTGGCTGTCGACGGGAGCCAACACGTACGTGGGACTCGCGCTCGGCATCGGCGTCAAGGACGCGACCGCGGGGTTCCGCGCGTACACGGCCGATGCGCTGCGCGCGCTGGATCTGGACTCCGTCGAGTCGCAGGGATACTGCTTCCAGGTGGACATGTGCTGGCGCGTGGTGCGCGACGGAGGACGCGTGCGCGAGGTGCCCATCGAGTTCGTCGAGCGCGAGTTCGGCACGTCAAAGATGAGCGGCGACATCATTCGCGAGGCGCTCGTCAAGGTCACGCAGTGGGGCGCGCAGCACCGCTGGCACCAGGTGACCGGCGTCTTTAGACGCAGAAACGACGCCTAGAAGGGGTATCTAGGCGCCGTCTCTACGGACTGCGCTGTCCAGACTCTGCTCGCGAGCGAGTGGTCCGATTGCGACGGGAGGTTAGCCCCGGCGTCCTGCGCGGAGGAGCTGAAGACGCTCCTCGAGTAGTTCTTCCAGTTCCGGGATGGTACGACGCTCGAGCAGCATGTCCCAGTGGGTACGCTGCGTCTTCACGTCCTTAGGCTCCGGCTGTGCGCCGTCACGCAGTAGCGCGAGGGCGCCGCAGTGGCACTCCCAGGACAGCGGAACGTCTGCCTCGACCGAGAACGGCATCGTAACGATATGACCGTTCGGGCAGTCGTAGTGGTGCTCGGTGCGCGCCGCGAGCTCGGCGTTTGCTGCGGTTTCCATGGACTGGGTTCCCAGTCGCATGCCGCGAAGTGCGCGATCAGCCATGTCAGCCTCCAAGAGTGTGGGCTGGGGTGTGCCCACTCGTTACGGGAACGCGTGCGGAGTCCGCTTTGTTCCCTGATTCGTCGCAAACAGGCATATTGTCGGCCGATGCGGCGGCGGGCGTAGTGGCTCGGTCCGGGCGGCTACCGAGCCACACGGAGAACAGAATCACCCCTGCTCCTGCCCACTGTAGCGGTGAGAGCGTCTCGCTGAGAACCAGCCAACCCAGCATCGTCGCCACTAGCGGCGCCAGGAAGGTGAGGATCACCACGCGGGAGGCAGGTAGTGCCAGGATTCCGCGGAACCACAGCAGGTAGGAGAGGACGGCTCCGGGAATCGCGAGCCACGCGTAGCCGGCCATGTTCGCAGCGCTCAGGCCGTCCGGCAGGCCCTCAAAGAGCAGGGCCGGAATCACGAGGAACAGCCCGCCCGCGACCAACTGCCAGGCAGTGAACGACAGCAGCGGCACCGGCCGCCCCCACTTCTTGGTCAGCACCACGCCAAGGGCGGTGGAGGTTCCGCCGAGTAGTCCCGCGATGACGCCGATCCAGTCGAGCTGCGCCTCGGGGGACAACACGAGCATGGCGACACCGATCATCCCGAGGATGGCCGCGAGGATCGCGTTGCGGCGTACCGCCTCGTGAATGACCACCATCGCCAGGACGGTGGCGATGATCGGGTTGACGGCGCCCAGCGTGGCCGACACCCCGCCCGGCAGCCTGTACGCGCTGACGAACAGCAGCGCGAAGAACGCGCCGATGTTCAGGGTGCCGAGCACCGCCGCCTTCCACCACCACTGGCCGCGGGGGAGGGTTCGCGTCGCGGCCAGCAGGATCAGGCCGGCGGGCAGGGCCCGCAGGGTCCCGGCCAGGAACGGGCGGTCGGGCGGCAGGAACTCGGTGGTGACCAGGTAAGTGGTGCCCCACAGGGCGGGCGCAATGGCCGTGGCGAGGAGCAGGCTCCGATTGGATGGCATGCCGTATCCGATCTCTTGACGTAAAGATATCTATTGCCGCCAGGCTACGTCGGTGATATCTTGATGTCAAGAGATTGGCGTCACGATGGGCGCAGTGGACGATGGGGGATGGCATGACTACTCGGGGGAGACCGGAGACCGACCACGCGGGCGCGACCGGCGCATCGGCCGCTGGAGGCGACCAGGTCGACACGTTCATCGCGCAGTGGGCCAAGGAGCGTCCCGAGCTGGACGTGAGCCCCATGGCGATCATCGGGCGCATCTCGCGCCTGGCCCTGGAGCTACAGCAACGGCTGGACGCGGTGTTCGCCCAGTTCGGGTTGCAGTCGTGGGAGTTCGACGTGATGGCCACCTTGATCCGCTCTGGCGAGCCGCACGAGCTGACGCCCGGCGAGTTGGACCGGACCATGATGATCACCTCGGGCACCACGACCCACCGAATCTCGAAGCTCGAGCAGCGCGGCTTCGTGACCCGCACGCGCGACCAGGACGACCGGCGAGTGGTGCGCGTCCGCCTCACTGAGTCGGGCCGCGCGGTATTCGACGCCGCACACGTCGCGCACATGGCGAACGAGCAAGAAATCCTCGCGCCTCTCGTTGCCGCAGACCGCGCGAAGCTACTCGACGGCCTCCGCGCGCTGTCCGGCGTACTGGCGAAGGCACCGCCCAGCTGACGTGGCCCTGCTCCGTCGAGCTAGTGGTGCGAGCGCTGATTTGCGGCGCTCTCTGACGTCGCGGGTGACTCTAGCGCCGCGCGCTGGTACGCTCTCGACTAGAACATAGACAAACATCAATATAAGGAGACATCGTGGCCGAGGCGAACCGTGCGGACCTACCAGTAGTAGTGATTGGTGCGGGCCCAGTCGGCCTGGCCGCTGCGGCACAACTTTTAGAGCGCGGCCTCGAACCCCTCGTTATTGAGGCGGGGGAGTCTCCCGGGGCGACCGTCTCAACCTGGGGTCACGTGCGACTATTTTCCCCGTGGCGCTACGACATAGACGATGCCGCCCGCCGGCTCCTCGAGGGCACCGACTGGGTCGAGCCGGACCTGGACGAGCTGCCGACCGGCGCCGAACTGGTGAGCGAATACCTGACGCCGCTGGCCGCCACGCACGCGATCTCGTCGCGACTGACGACCGGCACAAAGGTGCTGGCCGTGGCCAGGGACGGCGCGGACAAGACCCGCACGCTGGGCCGGGAGCGCCGCGGATACCGCGTGCGCACCGTGAACTCGCAGGGTGGGGTCGAGGACGTGCTGGCCCGCGCCGTGATCGACGCGTCCGGCACATTTGCCACCTCCAACCCGCTCGGGACGAGCGGCATGCCCGCCGCGGGAGAGCGCGCGGCGGGGGAGTTCATCACCGGACCGCTACCCGACGTGCTGGGCGCGCAGCGGTCCAGGTTCGCGGGTGTTCACACGCTGGTAGTTGGCATGGGTCACTCTGCGGCGAACACTCTGTTGTCACTGATCGAGCTGGCGGAATCGGAGCCCGGCACCACGGTGACCTGGGCTATTCGGGGCGGCTCGACGCGCCGCCTGCTCGGCGGCGGGGCCGACGACGAATTGCCCGCTCGCGGGTTGCTGGGAGAACGTCTGCAGGCGGCCGTGGAGGCGGGCCGCCTCACCCTGGTGAAGTGGGCCTCGATCGAGCAGATCGTCGTCGGCACCGGCACCGGCACCGGCACAGTGCGCGTGCTGGGCAAGTCTCGCGAGGAGACGATTGATCTAGAGGTGGGTGCCATCGTCAACGCGACCGGCTTCCGTCCCAACCTGGACATGCTGCGCGAGGTGCGCCTGGACCTGGACCCCGTGGTCGAGTCGCCCCGCCAACTGGCGGAGCTCATCGATCCCAACTTTCACTCGTGCGGCACCGTCCCTCCCCACGGCGAGGCGTTGCTCAGGCACCCAGACGACGGGTTCTACATCGCCGGCATGAAGTCCTACGGCCGCGCGCCTACGTTCCTGTTGGCCACGGGCTACGAGCAGGTGCGGTCCATCGCGGCGGCGCTCGCCGGCGACCAGGCCGGTGCGGACCTGGTGCAGCTGAACCTGCCCGCTACCGGCGTGTGCGAATCGGACATCAACCCGGACGCCGAGGAAGGCTCTGGCGGCTTGTGCTGCAGCGCCGAGCCGTCGACCGTACAGCCGCTGACGCTAGAGACACTCGTGCCCGCGGGTGCAGGATTCGGGAGCGGCGTTGCTCATGGGCGCTCAGGCGACCAGCCCAAGCCGGCCAACACCTGCGGCTAGATCTGACCTTGATAATGTAACGCCGATAATTGACATTATGTCATTAGTGCGAGAGATACGAGCGCCTCCCCTGCGCGGATGGTGTCCTGCACGAAGCCGTCAGTGGCGCTTTGTTGCGTGCTCGCGCGACCCGCTCGGCGTACACCACACAGCGCCCACCCCGTTCATCGGAATGGGCGCTGCTGATGGAACTAGTTGCGCTGCGCCCTGAGTCGCAGCGCGAGGGCGCCGAAGCCGACGAGGACCAGAGACGCGAGTGCGAGCATTCCGCTCTGGGCACCGGTGCTCGAGAGTTCGCCAGTGGTTGCCACAGCAACCGTGTCGTCGGTTGAGGCGGGATCCGCGACGCCGGCCACTGCTGCAACAGAATCAGTGTCGGGTGTGACGACGGCCTCCCCTGCCGGAGTCGTCACTGCAACCTGCTGCCATCCGGTGACCGTAATGGCCTGCCAGCCGATAACCGCTCCATCTGACGCGTACAAGACGAGCGAGTGCTTGCCTGCAGCCAGTGCTTCCGGAATGGTCACCGTGAAGGTATCTGCCCCGAGAATTGTTGGTTGCGAGAACGCCACAAGGTGAGTTCCAGTCGAGTCGCCCAGGTCGGAGCAGTCGGTGCCGGCGACAGTGATCGACTCACCGTGCGCGACCGTGACGACGGGAGTCCCGTCGGCGCAGATGACGAGACCTCCCTCGGCGATGCCGTCCAGGTCTGACTCCAACGGGTCGAACTCCGAAGGGGTCGTGTTGATCGGCTCAGTCGCCTGAATGTAGGGAGGCGGCGTCAATGTGCCAAGAGAGACATCGGTCTGGTTGCCAACGGAGTGGGGTCCGTAGTCAATCGAGTACGACATCGTTACCGGAGACTGGTCCACGCGACCTGCAGTGACCATGTCGGCCGTGACAGACACTCCCTTATAGAGGGTGTCCTCGCGCTCGTCCGGGGGGATGAAGTGGACGGTGACCCCCCAACCGGTCGTGTCCGCGACGTCGATCAAGAGACTGGTGTAGTCCTCAGCGCCCGTGTAGGTCAGGCGGTACGGGAAGGCGACGGTATCGCCTTCGTCGATCCGACCGTTCTCGTTGGCGTCAACACTAAGTGTCGGGTCGAGCCAAACGACATCAACCACTGCCGGGCAGGGTCCGGCGTCAGTCTGCGTCCACGACGACTTTGCGCTTGCGAAGCTGTAGCCGTCCCCGGGCGTCGCCACGGCGGTGGCGGTACGGTTCCCCGTGCCGTCCTGACCGTAGTCAATCGCCCAGTTCACTCCAGTCTGCTCCAACGGCGTAGCCACCGTGATGTTATTCGCGCCACAATCGTCAGTGAACGTGGGTGTAAACGGAGTCACCGGGTGCGGGTTCAACCACGCCGAGGGAGCCGAGGCAGGAAGAGCGCGGTTCGTCTCATTGAGCAGAGTGCTTCCACTGTTGTAGGTGACCGAATAGTCGACTACATGCACGAGCGGCTCGACTCGGCCTGCGGCGACCATGCCGGTGGTCACCAAAACGTCGCGCCCGTCAGACGCAACACCCGTCTCGTCCATCGGTAAAAACCTGCTGAGTCCGTAGTCAGCCACGCGGAAATGCATGGCCGCGAACGCTTCCGACCCTGTGTACCTCACCGTGTAGGGGAACCGTACGTAGTCCCCCGCGTCAGCAACTCCGTTTTCGTTGACGTCCGTGGACAAGAACGGAGTCCCCCATGTCACGGAACCGACGAGGTCCGGAAGGCACTCGCCGGCGTCGTCCTGAGACCAGATGGACTTGGCTCCGCCGAAGGTGTAGCCGGCCTCCGGGGTGGCGGTCGCCGTGATGCGGGTATCCCCGCTCACGTTGGACGAGTTCACGACGTCCCACGCCACGCCGTCCTTAGCTAAAGGGAGAGAAACGGCGATGTTATCGCCCCCGCAAGCGTCAGTGAACGTGGGTTCAGTCGGTGTTACCTGAATCAGCGGGTTCACCCAGGCAGCAGCGGGAGAAGGAGGTGCAATCGGATACCGGCCAGCGGATGGCGGCAAACCGACCTCCTCGTAGACGTAAGTGCCCCCGAAGTTGGTGGGTGCAGACACGCGCCCAGTCGCCGCCATCTCGGCGTTCACCACCACGGTTGTTCCGGTGATCTTGGCGCTCACGTTGCCAGGAGAGAAGGAGCCGGAAGTCACTACGGGGACGTAAAGCGAATACTCCATGGAAAAGCCCTCGGCAGCGGTATTCGCGTTGAGAGTGCCTTCCCATGCGACCGTGTCGCCTTCGTCGGCTCGCCCGTTGGTGTTGGTATCTACTAATAGTGTCGGCGCGCCCCACACGAAGGTGGGAACGCCATTTCGCACAGCTGCTTGCGCGGGCGGCACAACGAGCAACGTTGCCCCCATCGCCATTAAGAGTCCAGACGCTCCCGCGCGGCTCGCAAATTTCCTCATGGTCATCAATCGTCCCTTCGCAGATGCGCGAACTCATCCGCACTGGGACAAGGCGCTAGCGGCTGGTAGCCGCAACGTGAAAATAGCACAGAACCCCTGGTTACCACCGGTTTTAGACCCTCGTGCGGGGACAAAAGCAAGCAACCGGACATTCTCCGCGACTACTCCCCCTCGAGGCTAACTGTCACCGCGCCAATCGACCTCAGCGCGTACGAGGCGGCCTTCATCTTTAGGCAGGCGTCAGGACAAGATGAAGCAGGCGCTGAGCACCGAGAGAAGCCGCACCTGTGTTGTCAGGGCTAGGCCCCTTGAGGGGCTACTTAGACCCCATCTCTTGGAACCAATTCGTCAGGCTCGGCCGGCGTGCCGCGGTGAGGAACCCCTACGCCAACGCGAGGAATAGCAGCCTTACGCCGATCTCGTGGGCCCAGTCACGCACTAGTGCGAAGTCGCGGTGGTCGCCCATGGGCGGGTTAATGGCGCGGATGATGGCCCGCTCCCCCACGTTGAGACGGTCGTAGTCCAGCGCGCCGGCGAACATCGCGTGTTGCTCGGCTCCCACTAGCTCAGTGAGTTTCTCCGCCTCACCGGTGGCGTACCCGGGTTCCTTGACCTCCCGAACGCCGGACGAGAACAGCCAGACGTCACGCTTCTTCAACTCGTCGGCATGCTCCTCGATGAGCGCGGACGCGTCGCGTCGCCACAGTCCGCCGTAGATGGCGCTACCCACGATGACGGCGTCGTAAGCGGTCACGGAGAGCACGTCACAGGCGTCCTCGACATCGACGTCGAATCCGACCGATCCAATCTCTTGGCCAATCACGTCGGCTAGTCCGCGCGTCGCGCCGTACTTTGAACCGACAGCTACCAAAACCTTCATGACACACCTTCTTTCGTTCCCCCAATTGTTGCGTGGCGTACCCCGCCTCCCAAGGGACGTTGGTCCCCCGCTATTACGCAGCGTCGCGGCCGTACGGCGGGAGGCGTGTGCACGGGCGCCGACTACGGTGGTGTCATGAAGCCACTCATCCTCGCCTTGGTCGCCGCGCTGATCCTCGCCGGCTGCTCGCCAGACCCCGAGCCGACGGAGGAATACCACGACCAGGCAGAGAGCAACCTGATCGTGCAGACCACGCAGACAAAGGTCATCGGCGTCCATACGGAGGTATGGCAGCAGGCCGCCACCATCGAGGAAGCGCACGCCGCGGCCGAGTCCGCGTTGAATCTGGTGGTGGGTGCCGACGGGCCTCACTACGGCGACGCGGATGGCGACGGCAGCATCGGCGGAGAGACCGTGGCCGGGCTGCTGCCGGGGCTCGACGGTGAGCCGGGCGTGGCGCAGATCGAACCCATCAACGAGTGCGTCGAGAGGGATGTCCTGGGCGGATCGTGGGACGACCCCGCCGCGCGGTGGGCAGAGGCAGACGCCGCGCTGGCCGCCTGGTCCCCCAGCGACAACACGATGCCCACCCTCGCGAGCCACCCGCAGCGAATCTACGGGTGGGCCTCGCTCACCCTCGCCACGGATGACCTAGACGAGGCGCACGAGTACGCCGGTCACGCGCTGATCCACGTGAACGTCACCCTCGACGCGTTCGAGAACTGCTCCTAGCGTTACTCGACGACGACCACGAGGTCGCCACCGGCGAGGGTCTCGGTGCCGCTGAGCGCGATGCGGGTCACCTTGCCAGCCACGGGGGTGGTGATGGATGACTCCATCTTCATGGCCTCGATCACCGCGACTGTCGCGCCGGCCTCGACCTGGGCGCCAACCTCGACCGATGCCGTGACGGCGCCGGAGAACGGCGACGCGATCGAGCCATCGTTGTTCGCATCGGCCTTCTCGCGGGCGACCACGTCGACCGACGCGCTCTCGTCGCGAACCTGGACGGGGCGAATCGAGCCGTTGTAGTTGAACATCGCGGTGCGCTCGCCGTGGTCGTCCGGCTCTCCGAGCGCTTCCAGCGTCGCGATCATCCGGACGCCGCGCTCGAGGTCGACCGTGACCTCTTCCCCGCTGTCGGCGTTGATCCCGTACAGGTAGTGGAAGGTGTCGATCACCGAGATGTCACCGTAGCGCTCGACCGAAGCGTCAAACTCCTTGGCCGGCCCCGGGAACAGCAGGTGGTTGAGCCTACGACGGCGCACCTCACCCGACTGCGCCAACGCCTCGTTGTCCTCGTCCGTGAGCACAGGCGACTTGGTCTCGAACGTGCGTCCCTTCAATGCCTTGGTACGGAACGGCTCGGGCCAGCCTCCGGGAGGCGTGCCGAGCTCGCCCGAGAGGAAACCGACGACGGAGTCCGGCATGTCGTACTTGTCGGGATTCTCCGCGAAGTCGACGGGATCCGCGTCGTTGGCGACCAGGTGCAGCGCTAGGTCCCCGACCACCTTGGAGGAAGGCGTGACCTTCACCAGGCGGCCCAGAATCTTGTCCGCGGCCGAGTACATGTCCTCGATCTGCTCGAACTTGTCGGCCAGTCCCAGGGAGGTCGCCTGCTGACGAAGGTTAGACAGCTGACCGCCCGGGATCTCGTGCATGTACACGCGGCCTGTGGGGCCCGGAAGCCCGGACTCGAAGGGCGCGTACAGACGGCGCACCGACTCCCAGTAGGGCTCCAGGTCCTGTGCGGCCTTGAGGGAGATACCGGTGTCGCGCGTGGTGTGCTCGAGCGCGGCAATCAGCGCACTCATGGGAGGCTGGGAGGTGGTGCCGGCCATCGCTGCGCTTGCCACGTCGACGGCGTCTACTCCCGCCTCTGCTGCGGCCAGCAACGTGCCGATCTGGCCACCCGCGGTGTCATGGGTGTGCAGGTGCACGGGAACGTCGAAGCGCTCGCGCAGCGCAGAAACGAGCGTGTACGCGGCGGCGGGACGCAGCAGTCCTGCCATGTCCTTGACCGCCAGGATGTGGGCGCCGGCGTCCACTAGTGAGTCCGCTAACTTGAGGTAGTAGTCGAGGGTGTAGAGGTCCTCGTCGGGGCTGATCATGTTGCCCGTGTAGCACAGCGAGGCCTCGGCGACCGCCTGTCCGGTGGCACGCACGGCCTCGATGGCGGGCCGCATCTGCTCGACGTCATTGAGCGCGTCGAAGATCCGGAAGATGTCGATTCCGGTCTCGGTGGCCTCCTGCACAAAGGCGTGCGCCACCTCGTCCGGGTACGGCGTGTAGCCGACAGTGTTGCGGCCGCGCAGCAGCATCTGCAGGGCGATGTTCGGCATCGCCTCGCGCAGGTTTGCGAGGCGCAGCCACGGGTCCTCCGACAGGAAGCGCAGCGCGACGTCGTACGTCGCTCCGCCCCAGGCCTCCATCGACAGCAGTTCGGGCGTCATGCGGGACACGTGTCCCGCCGCAGCGAGCAAGTCGTACGTGCGTACCCGGGTGGCGAGCAGAGACTGGTGCGCGTCGCGCATCGTCGTGTCGGTCAGCGCGAGCTGCTTCTGATCGCGCAGCGCCTTGGCGAAGCCCTCGGGTCCCAGTTCCAACAGGCGCTGGCGCGAGCCCGCGACGGGCTCGGCATTGAGATCGATCTTGGGTAGCTTGTCCGCCGGACGCATGAAGTCCTCGACGTGGTCGCCGTTGGGCTTGTTCACGGTGACGTCGCCAAGGAACTGCAGCAGCTTGGTGGAACGGTCCTTGCTCGCTGCGATCTCGAGCAGGTAGGGGCGGTTGTCGATGAACGACGTCGGCACTCCCCCGGCCTTGAAGTCGGGGTCGGCGAGTACCGCCTGCAGGAACTTGATGTTGCTCGTGACGCCGCGAATACGGAACTCGGCCAGCGCGCGCGAGGCGCGGCGGACGGCCGAGTCGAAGTCGCGTCCACGGCAGGTGAGCTTCACCAGCATCGAGTCGAAGTGGCCCGAGATGGAGTTGCCCGCCATACCTGTGGCGCCGTCGAGGCGGATGCCCGCGCCGCCCGGCGAACGATAGGCGACGATGCGGCCGGTGTCGGGAACGAAGCCGTTGGAGGGGTCCTCCGTCGTGATGCGGGTCTGCACGGCATAGCCGTTGACGCGCACGTCCTCCTGGCGGATGCCGATCTGCTCGAGGGTCTCGCCCGAGGCGATGCGCATCTGCGCGCTCACCAGGTCGATGTCCGTGACCTCTTCGGTCACCGTGTGCTCGACCTGGATGCGCGGGTTCATCTCGATGAACACGTGCTTTCCGGCGCGCTCGCCCTCGGTGTCTACCAGGAACTCGACGGTGCCAGCGTTGATGTAGCCAATGGACCTGGCGAACTTGACGGCGTCGCGGCAAAGCGCGTCGCGAATGGCGGGGTCGAGGTTGGGCGCCGGGGCGATCTCGATGACCTTCTGGTGGCGACGCTGCACGGAGCAGTCGCGCTCGAACAGGTGGACAACGTTGCCCTCGTTGTCGGCAAGAATCTGCACCTCAATGTGGCGCGGGGCAAGCACCGCCTGCTCCAAGAACACGGTGGCGTCGCCGAAGGCGCTCTCCGCCTCGCGCATGGCAGCGGACATCAGCTCGGGTAGTTCCTCGCGGGTCTCCACGCGGCGCATACCGCGACCGCCGCCGCCGGCCACTGCCTTAACGAAGATCGGGAAGCCGATGCGGTCCGCCTCGACAACGAGGTAGTCCTTATCCTTTGACGGCTCGGACGACTCAAGTACGGGCACGCCGGCCGCGCGCGCCGCCTTCAGGGCAGCCACCTTGTCGCCCGCGTTCTCGAGGACCTCGGGCGGGGGGCCAATGAAGGTCAACCCGGCGTCGCGGCACTTGGTCGCGAACTCCACGTTCTCACTCAGGAACCCGTAGCCCGGGTAGATGGCATCCGCGCCGGCCAGCTTGGCCACGCGCACCATCTCGTCCGCGTCGAGGTACGCCTTGACGGGGTGACCCTCGTCGCCAATCTGGAACGCCTCATCGGCCTTCAGCCGGTGTTCCGACATCCGGTCCTCGTGGGGGAAGACGGCGACCGTCTTGGAGCCCAACTCGACGGCAGCGCGGAAGGCGCGCACAGCTATTTCGGCACGGTTTGCTACCAGGACCTTGGAGAACATTGACTTCCCTTCGACTTTGGCTTTATCTTGCCAGGTTTCGTCTGGGAGTCACAGTTTCGTAAGCCCCCAATGGAAAAAACTTGCATGGAGGCGGTAATTGCCCGCGGCCGATGCGGGGCTAGCTTGCGTTCGTACGCCTTGCGCGGCGCTCGGCGAGTTCGTCGACAACGTCAGCGGCGGCAACTCCGGGAGCCTGTCCGCGGTCGGCGGGAAGCGTTGCAAGCGAACCCTCAAGCTCACGCCACACCTTGCCCAACGCGATTCCAAAAACGCCCTGGCCGCCCTGGACCAGGTCGATGACCTCGTCGTTCGACGTGCACTCGTATACAGAGGCGCCGTCGGACATCAGGGTGATCCGGGAGAGGTCCTCGACGCCGCGCTCCCGAAGGTGCTCGACTGCCGTCCGGATCTGCTGGAGCGAGACGCCCGAGTCGAGCAGTCTCTTGACTACCCGCAGCACCAAGATGTCGCGGAATCCGTACAGGCGTTGCGTGCCGGAGCCGGTAGCGGTGCGCACGGTTGGCTCCACCAAGCCAGTGCGCGCCCAGTAGTCGAGTTGACGGTAGGTGATGCCCGCGGCGCTACACGCCGTGGGACCGCGGTATCCCGTGTTCTCGTCGAGATGGGTGAGTCCGTCATCGAACAGGATGCCCTGGTCGGCGACGTTTCCGGGGTTGCGGATCGAGGTTAGTTCGTGGCCGGTTTCGTCGGTCATCGCGCCTCCTCGTTTTGTCTTTCAACCTTGGGTTCAACGTTATTGCCGGCCGGCCCTCAGGTCAACGACATTCCACCTTCACGCTACCGCGTGTCGCGCATTGATTGCGGTTGCCATCCCTATCGGCTCAGGGAGCCCCGTACAGAAGCCGAGAAAACGGCGATGGCCGCCTCGCCGAACTCGCGTGAGGCGTCCTCAGCCTCGGCAGCGCGCCCGCGCATTCTGTCGGGCTGAGCGACGGCCTCCGCGAGGTCGGCCGACCGCCCGGCAGCAGCCATGAGGGTCTTCAGCGTGCGCAGGTCTCCCCCGCCGTTGAGGTAAGCCTGTGCTGATGTGGCCAGCGGCAACCACACTCGGTCGTATCGCCCTGGCACCGACTGAGACAGAAGACCAGCCTCATCGAGTTGCTCGATGAGTGACTCAGCAACGCTCGCGCCGGCGGCGAAGTCGCGCAATCCCAGGTACTGATCCGCATCGTCGTCAACGGGACGTGGCGCCACCGCCATGTGCATCCGCCCCGAGTCGAGTGCCTCGAGGTGGCTCGCGATGACGCTGAGCGGCTGATACTGGTCGCGCTGCTGACGGAGCACAAACCGGAGCCGTTCCAGGTCCGCCGGCGAGTACTGCCGGTAACCAGAGGCGGTCCTGAACGGCGTGACGAGCCCGTTGTTGTCCAGGAACCGCAACTTGGAAGTCGTGAGAGCCGGAAACTCGCTCTGTACCTGGGCCAATACGTCGCTCACGCGCAGCATCGGCTCGTGAGAAACCGCGTGCGGCCACGTTCCCTCAGGCACGGAATCCGTCGCCAATTGGGGTGCGACGACATCGATCGAGGGTTCTCCCTCAGGACCGACGACGGCTCGAAGCTCAGGCATTGCGCCAGCCTACTTGCTTGGGAACTACTTGGCCGAGCCCGGGTAGAACGTCAGTCGGTACTTACCGATCTGAACCTCGTCACCGGACTTCAACTCACGTTCGGAGACACTCTCGCGGTTGACGTAGGTGCCGTTTAGCGAACCGGAGTCCACCACGACGAAGCCGCCGTTACGGCGTACAAACTGGACGTGCTCGCGGCTGACGGTCACGTCGTCGAGGAAGATGTCTCCCGAGACTGACCGGCCGGCGGTGGTCACGTCGACGTCGAGCAGGAAGCGTGCGCCCTGATTGGGGCCGTGGTGCACGATCAACAGCGCGTTGTCGTGGTCAAGCGCGTCTACCGAGGACTGGTCCTGTGCGGACAACCGCACTGCGGGGTTGTCGTCAAAGGGCATCTGGGCGTCAAGGGACATCGTCCGTTCGGCTGGTGATTCGTCGTACGTCATGGTGCCTCCTCGTTCCGCGCGCGTGCTGCGGTATTTCGCCCCACCAGTCTACGACCTACAGCGGGCTCGGTGTCACCTTTTGGTTCGTCGATTCACCGTTGCGGCACGGGAGTTTCGCGTGAGCGTCGACGTACATCCAGAACGTAGCCGATGCCGGCCCACCAGTACAGGACCGTGGCACCGAAGGTGAACACTAGCGCGAGCACGTACAGCTGATCCCAGCGGTCGTAACACAGGTACGCGATGGGGAGGGCGAAGTAGAGCAGTAGCGTCGCGAGCTTGCCAATGAAGGTGACCTGAGGGGTACTGACGCCGCCTCGCTTCCCGATCGCGAGGGCCACTCCCACCACCAAGTCACGCAGCAGAATCAACACCACCAGCCACCACGGGACGATGCCTCGCACCGCGAGAGCGAGCACCACGGCGACGGTGAGGATCCTGTCCGCCGCTGGGTCGAGCAACCGACCCAGCTTGGTGACCTGGTTCCAGCGGCGCGCGAGGTAGCCGTCGAGGAAATCGCTGATACCGGCAATCGCGAGGGCGGCGATCGCCCATCCGTCCTGGTGATTGCCGAGCAGGACCACGAACACGACGATCAGAAGAATCCGCAGCGCCGAGATGGCGTTGGGTATGGTCCAGATGGCGTCGCTGATTGATTCGTTGCCTACCGCGGCCCCGTCAGCGGAATCGTCTGCCCCGTTGCGCTGGTCACTCGGGCTGTGCGCGGGCGCGGACCCCGAGGGGCTACCGTCAGGTGTTGGTGTCGTCACGCTCTTGAGTCTAGAGCCACGGACGTGGCTGTCGTCAGCCAGTCTGCTTGGCTTCCGATTCCTTCTCCATGACGGTGTCGACCGTCTCGGTCGCGATCCTGGTCGCCTCATCCGCGCTCGCTCCCCTGGCAAGCTCCCTCGCGCGGATCTGCTCGAAGTGGTAGCGACGCGTACCGGTGGCATTCGTGTCTGACATGGCGCACTCCCTCGACTCGGTTGGTGTTATCCAGGCTACGGCCTGACCCGGTCGGCGCGCTGGGCGAGAGGCCTATTCGTTATCGAGTCGGGTCGCTGTGACCACCACGTCGAGCCGCGTAGCGGACGCGCTCAGACGCTCCTCGGTCCGGGAGTCGACTTGCCAACGAGAGGACAGCGCCAAAGCATCGACTACCTGTTGCTCGCTAAACCTGGCGTCAAGCGGGGGCCCGGGCACACCAGCCGGCTCCTCCGGGGAATGACCAACGATCAGCAACATCCCTCCTGGCGCCACCGCCGCGGCCGCGCTCTGCCAGGCTCGCCCGCGCACTGCAAACTCCTCGTGCAGGAAGTGACAGGTGACCAGGTCGTACGCATGGTTCGTCGTCCACACGCTGAGGTCGGCCTGTATCCAGGAGCACTGTCCCGAGACCCCGGCCTGATCGGCTGCCGCCGATGCGCGTGACAGTGCCTCGCCTGAGAAGTCGACGCCGCGCACGCGCCAGCCTTGGGACGCGAGCCAAACCGCGTCGCCGCCCTCGCCGCAGCCGACGTCCAGCGCCGTCCCCGGCTCGAGGGCGCTGGCACGTTCCGCCAGGGTGGCGTTCACCGCGCCGGACCACACCGAGGCCGCGGCGTAGCGAGAGTTCCACTGCGCCGCGCTAGACATAGCACCCGCCACGAAGCGCGGAGGCCGCGCTCGAGAGCGGCGTGGCGGTACACAACATAGGCATGTCTTCACACTACGGCGCTGAGTTGACCCCCACCACCAATAACTACAACGATCGGGTGTCGTCGGGGGTGGGTGGGCACCATTCACCGCAGCGAGGCGAATACGCCTAAAATGTGGGCCATGGACAGTTCGGTCACGCCCCTCCACGCGCTCGGCCCGGTTGAATGGGCGCAATGGCGAGCATTTTCGCTCATGAGCCGACGAGTCATGAGCGCGGTCGAGGCTCGCCTGCAGGCGGATGCCGGAATCTCCAGCGCCGACCTTGAGATCCTGGCCGCGCTCGACAAGTCTCCAGGCGGCACCGCGCGTGCCAAGGACCTAGGCGAAATGCTGTCGTGGGAGAAGAGCCGCATCTCGCACCAAGTCACGCGCATGGTTGATCGTGGCCTGCTTCAGCGCACCGAGTGCGACCAGGACCTGCGCGGTAGCTGGGTTCAGCAGACCACCGCCGGTCGCGACGCGCTCGCGCTGGCGCTGCCTCACTACGGAGCGGCTGTGCGCGAGGTTTACTTGAATCACTTGGGCGACGGCCAGGCGTCCAGCCTGGCGCTGACCGCGCTCCAGGTGGTCGCAGCCTCCACCCCCGATGCCTGCCGGGCCGAGACAGATGAGATCGGCAAGGCGCTGGCCCCGTAGCGCGCTACTGGTCCACGGGTGGCACGGTGTCGTAGCTGGCAATCGACGCCCTGATCGCGTCCAGGGACGCGTCACTGAGTCCGCCATCACCGGTAACGGCTATCCACGCGTCGAAGGTAATCGCGCCGTACTTGTGACCGGAGTCGTCCGGAACCGAAGTGCCCATGGTGAAGTCGATTAGGGCTTGGAGTCCGGTCACCACCGGAATCCATCGCATATCCGGCGACACCACAGGGGATCGCTGCCCGTCCTCGAGCCACTGTGGGCGCTGCCAAAAGATGGACGCGCTTAACCACGTGACCGGGTCATTGCCATGCTGCAGGTAGGCCACCCTCGGGTAGTCCCACTCGCCGGCCAAGAAGTCAAAGTCCTCAGGCGTCGCGAACCACCGCACCTGGCGACCGTCGTCAAGGACCGGCAGCGTCACGGGACTGTGGGGGTCACGTTGGGCGGTCAACGTGTCCCACAGCCCGGTGCGCGCCGGAGTGCCCGCGAACACCGCTCCCTGCGATCGCGCGAGCATCGTGTCTAAGTCCGGGAACACCGACTGCATGGCATACGAGCCAAGACTCATGCCGTAGATCACCAATTGCGGACGGCTCTCCGAGGGCAGCGCGCTCCACCACGCGTACACCGAGTAGAACTGCGCACTCGCGCCCTCGGCGGGCACGTTTGGACTGAGAACCCGGCTTCGCCAGCTGGGCTTGTCGTTGTATTCGAGCGCGACTACCGCAGTGTCTCCGCCGTGAAGGTACTCGATCGAGTCCAGGGCCTGGGGGTCCAACCAACCAGTGCCGGTTGTCCCGGCGACGACGAGCACCTCGCGGTCAGCCGCCCCCATGCGTTGCAGCTCGTTCACCGCGATGGCCGACCGCTCAGCGTACGTGGGTGCCGCGGCAAGCCCCACGTAGACCCGAATCGGCTCCAGTGCGGGCTCCCCCGTCAGGGCACCGATGGCCGTCGCGTCTGGTCCGGTCGCGACTACCTGGGAACCGGCGAACCCCAAGTCGTCCCACGCGACCACGCTGCCCGGCCCACCGGAACGCAGGTAGGAGGCCGGCCGCGTGAGAGTGGGGTCTGGCATGGCGTTGGAGGCGCTCCATCCGCGGTCCAGGACGCGTAGTCCCAGCATGACGAATGCAGCCGCGATCAAAGCGAAGATCAAGGTCACCGCGAGCAGGGTGGCCGCCACGGTCGCCATGTCGAGCGCTCGTTGCGAGAGCGAGGTGTCAGGTCCCACCACCCGCCGCACTATCGGGGCGCTACGTTTGCCCGTGGCCTGATAAGCCAGCCGCGCCCCGCGCCCCAGCGAGATCGCGACCAGCGCAACGACTAAGGCGACGCCGAGCAGCTGGAGCCACGAGTACCCGGGAATCGTCGGTAACCCAACTGTGGTCCGGATCCCGTTCTGCCACGCGACGACGAGTGGCGCCATGATCACGCCGCCGGTGACGATTACGAGGCCGACTATTGGCCAGCCCCACCTGGCCGCATCGTGATGGCGCCACGGCACAACCCGGCGAGCCATCGCCCACGCGGCAACGCCGACTCCGTAGCCAACGGCAAAACTCAGTCCCGATATGGCGCCCTGGGATACCTGTGGCCTCGGCAGCAGAGAGGGGGTGAGTGACAGCGCCAAGAAGGCTAGTCCCACAAGGACGCCGCCGTAATCGAGGCCGAAGGCGTCAACCAAGCGCGACCTGCGAGTACTGCCGCGTGCCTGCCCTTCGCTCACACCCTCACTCTAGTGAGTTGGCTCGCCGTCAAATGCGAGGTGGCGTTCGAGCGCGGGCCTCGAGAGGCGGACCCCAAAAACCGGGCCGCCCGCCTCCAGCGCGCCCGATTGCGCGAGGCCGCCGCCATCCACCGCGTCAAAGCCGATGCGGTGCACCATCTCCAGGACAAGTTCCACCGCGGCTCGCGAGTCCCCCGCGACCGCCAGCGCGCGTCGTTCGTGGTGCCCGGATTCCCGCCGGTCCGTCTCTATCTCGTGATACCCGATGTGGTTGAAGGCCTTCACCATCTCCGCGCCGGCAAATCGTGTGGAAACCACCTGAGTGGTGGGGTCGCCGTCCGCAAAGTCCGCCAATCGCCCGTCAACCGGCTCCCAGTAATTCATGACGTCAACCACCACCTTGCCCCGAAGCAATTCAGGGGCCACGGTATCCACCTTGTGGAGCGGCACCGCCAGGATGACGACATCGGCGCCGTGGACAGCGTCCCTCGCCGCCATCGCTACTGCCCCGGGAGCGAGCACGTCGATGATGAGTGCGATGCCGCTTGGCGGCCCGGAGCCCACCACCCGAACGTCGTAGCCCGCGGCCACCAGAGACCGAGCCAGCGCCGTACCCACCCGCCCGGCGCCAAAAATGGCGACCGTCCGCGCGAGGGGGGCGAGCGTCTGCGACGATGAAGCGGAAGGGGAATACTGCCGCGTGCGCGTTGTTGACATATCAACGTAAACATCGCGCGACTTCTCCGTATTCCTGCCACTTGCGACGGGGCACGAGGCCCCGCGCCCGATGAGAGGATCCCCATCATGCAACTCGGCGTTATGAGTTTTGGAGACCGCCGCAGCGGCGCCGACGGCACGTGGACTCCCGTCGCGCAGTCGCTCAAGGAGCAGCTCGAGCGGATTCAACTGGCTGAGCAGGTGGGCCTGGACTTCTACGGCCTCGGCGAGCACCACATAGAGTCCTACGCCATATCCAACCCCGGAACCGTGCTTGCCGCCGCATCGTCCGTCACCGAGCGCATCACGCTCGGTACCGCCGTGAGCGTCGTGAGCACAGACGACCCCGTGCGCCTCTTTCAGCAATTCACCACGCTCGACCAGCTCAGCGCTGGGCGCGCGGAGATCATGGCGGGCAGGGGTTCCTTCACCGAGAGCTACCCGCTGTTTGGCGCCTCGCTGAACGACTACGAGGCGTTGTTCGACGAGAAGATCCAGCTGCTCTTGCGGCTCAGTGAGGAGTCCCCCATCACCTGGAGCGGACGCTTTCGCGCCGCTCTCGACCAGGCGCTGGTTCTGCCCCGCCCGTTCGGTGAGCGGCTAAGCGTGTCAATCGGCACCGGCGGCAATCCCCAGTCCTCAGTGCGCGCCGGAATGCTGGGTGCGCCGGTCGTCTACGCGGTTATTGGCGGCCAGCCGGAGCGCTTCGCGCCACTCGTAGACCTCTACCGGCGGGCCTCGGAACAGGCGGGCAACGCGGCACGCCAGCACGTCACCATGACGGCGGTCGGGCTCATCGCGGACCGGTCCCAGGATGCGAAGAATACCTTCTACCCGTACTGGAATCAGGTGATGGAGTACGGGGCGCAGGCGCGCGGCTGGTCCGTCCCGAGCAGGGTCGATTACGACCACATGACTCAAGGTGGCGACATGATCTTCGCTGGCTCCCCCGACGAGATTGCGGCGCGCCTGATCTCGGTCGGTCAACTCACCAAGGCCGACCGCTACTTCCTGCAGATGGACTGGGGCGGAGTGCCTCACGGGCACGTGATGAAGGCCATCGAGTTGCTGGGCACCCGCGTCAAGCCCCAAGTAGACGAGGCCTTCGGCTCACGTGACTAACGCGGACGAACTCCACGGAGGGGCGGAGCAGGCGACGCAGGCAAAGGTGGTGATCATCGGCGCTGGCCAAGCCGGGTTGTCGACGGCCTACCACCTGGCCCGGCAGGGACTTGGTGCGGGCACCGACGTGGTCACCCTCGACCGCGGCCCGGACGCGGGAGGGGCATGGCAGCACCGGTGGAGCGCGCTGAAGGTGGGCGACGCGCACCGGATCCACGACCTCCCCGGGATGAGCGAGATGTCGATCTCCTTCGACACCGCGCCTCGTGAGCAGAGCGCCCGCGACGTGGTGCGGAGCTACTACGCGGCCTACGAGGAGCACTTCGGGCTGGAGGTGCTCCGTCCCGCGACCGTCGTTTCCGTAGAGGCCCTGGTTCCCGTGGACACGCAGACTCACTCGCCTGCCGCGCCGGTGGACGATGCGCGGCGAGGGACGGGGTTCGTCGTCACAGTGGACCACGGAGGCGCCACGCGACGCCTGCGAACCCAGGTAGTGGTGAACGCCTCCGGGACGTGGCACCGACCCCGGGTGCCGCAGGTCGCGGGACGAGACGTCTTCGAGGGGAGGCAACTCAGCACCCCCGAGTACACCAGCGCGGAGGAGTTCGCCGGGCTGCGAGTCGGGGTGGTGGGCGCGGGAACGTCCGCGCTGGGATTTCTCGACGAACTGACGGCGGCAGGCGCGACCACGGAGTGGTTCACGCGGCGCGCGCCTCAGTTTCTGGAAGCGGACCCCGGGCTGACCCGGGAGGGCGGGCTGGAGGCGGTACGTCGCCAGGACGAGGCCGCGCGGGCGGGCAGAATCCTCCCCAGCATCGTTGGCACGACGGGTTTGCCGCGGTCCGACCGGGTCCGCCGCATCGAACGTCGCGGTGCGCTAAAGCGGCGCCCCATGTTCGCGCGCTTGGTGCGCGACGGGGCCGTCGACGTCGAGGGCGACTTCATCCCTCTTGACGCGATCGTCTGGGCCACCGGGTTCGATGCCGAGCTTGACCACCTTGATCAGTTGGCGCTGGATCGCGGGCGCGGCGGGATCGTGGTGCGTGACGGAGAGTCCGCGGACTTTCCGGGCCTCTTCCTGGCGGGTTACGGGCCGCAGGCGAGCACGATCGGCGCGAACCGAGCGGGCCGCGCCATGGCCAGGCAGATCGTATCGCGGCTCGGTGTCGAGTAGCGCAGATTCTAAATGTGCGCAGACTCTAAATGTGCGCAGTCTAGAAGCGCGCAGCCTAGGCTTGCGCCGCGCATGACTCGGGCAGCCGCGGAGGCCCCGCTCGGTCGGCCTCGCCGAGGAGTCGCCGGGTAAGCAGCGTGGCGCCCACGGTCGCTGCGGGCATGGTCGCCACCGCACCCAAGGGCAGGAGGAACAGCAGAAACACGGTGACTCCGAAGCCGGCCGACACCGAACGTTGGCTGGCGAGCTGGCGGCGTCGTTCGCGCAGGGTGACGGTTCCCCGGCGCGAAAGCGAATAGGACGTGAGTTCCAGGGTGACCAGCCACCCGCCAAAAACGGCGCCCGTCGTGAAGGCAACGGCGGTGCCGACCACCGGCACGAGCCCCAGGATGAACAGCGAGGACGCGACCAGCAACGCCAGCGCGAGCAGTCGCGCCGCCTCCGCGAGGCCACGCAGCAGGCCGCGCACCCAAGACTCCTCCGCCACCGCCGTCGGGGCGCCCAACTCGGCGTCCACCTCGCGGGAAATGCGTTCAAAGAACGGCTGCCCCACCAACAGGGTGAGCGCCGTAAAACTGTAGACGGCGATCAACAAGGTCCCGGCGATCAGGCCGATCGCTATGACCACCCACAGCACCGTCGCGAGAGGGCCCGTCACCCCCGAGGCGACGCGTTCCAGAATCCAGGTGGCGGCATCCCCGAGGTTGTAGGAGAAAACCACTACCGCCGTCGCGACGAGTAGCACGGAAACCACGCCTGGCAGCAGCCCCCAGCCCATCAGGCGGGGGCTGCGCGACCAAGCTCGGAAGCCGCGCAGGACGTAGGAGGCACCCAGGAAGAATCCGGACGCCCCCGACTTGCTCAAGCCTCTGCGCACGTATCCGGCGGATTTGGTCACCGCGTCTCCACTAGCCATCGCATCAACTTAGCCGACAGTCTCGGGAAGGTGCCGTCCGCCCAGAGCCGCTAGTTGAGCGTGACGCTTGCCAGCGTGATCTCGATGCCCGAGAGCGCCTGGGATACGGGGCAGTTCGCCTTCGCGTCCTCAGCGAACTTCGCGAACTCATCGGCACTCAGCCCGGGGACGGTCGCCACGACCGTAATGGCGCTGGACTTCACTCCCTCGCCAGGAACGAAGTCGACCTGCGCGTCGACGGACAGCTCCGACGGTGCGGTGCCGTTCTCGCCCAGCGCGTGCGAGAGCGCCATGGCGTAGCAGGAGGAATGGGCGGCGGCCAGCAATTCCTCGGGGGTAACTGCGCCTGCGCCACCGGCGGAACGCGCGTTCCAGTTGATGTCGAAGTCGGCGGCGTTGGACGACGCCAGCGTTGTGTGGCCGGATCCGGTGGGGAGGTCTCCCGACCAGGTGGTGTGTGACTTGCTTGAGACTGCCATGTGCACTCCTTCTATTGTGGTGAATGTAGGCTCTGGCACGTGCCCAAAGACCTTAACGAATCTAACAACGACGCCGCCGTAATCGTTCCCGCGGAGGCCGCCGATGCTGACAACGGTATCGACCCGGACGATCTGGCGACGACCCTGCGGGTGCTGGCCGCCCTCAACGAGGTAGACGAAGAGCACGCGGATTTCATTGCCGTACGCCACGCCACTGCCCGCATGATCAAGGCCGTGAAGCAGGCGCGCCGCAGCGAGAAGCGGGCCTCCATTGCCGAGGCAGACCGTGCGGTAGTCGCGAGCACCGCCACCGGCGCCGCGGACCGGATCGACGACGAGACGCGCGGACTCACGCTGACGGCGAGTGCGCAGGCGGCCACGGCGGGGACGTTCACCAAGGCGCGCCCGTGCTACATCTGCAAGCAGAAGTACAGCACGGTCGACGCGTTCTATCACCAGCTCTGCCCCGCGTGCGCATCCCTGGGGCACGCCAAGCGTGGCGCTCGCACCGACCTGCGCGGCAAGCGCGCGTTGCTGACCGGCGGCAGAGCCAAGATCGGCATGCACATCGCGCTGCGCCTCCTCAGGGACGGCGCCCACACCACCATCACCACCCGCTTCCCGCGCGACGCGGTGCGCCGCTTCGCCGCAATGGACGATGCCGGGGACTGGTTACACCGCCTCACCGTCGTCGGAATCGACTTGCGTGACCCGTCCCAAGTGGTGTCGCTCGCCGACTCCGTGGCGGCCGAGGGTCCCCTAGACATCCTGATCAACAACGCCGCCCAGACGGTGCGCCGCTCCCCCGGCTCGTACGCACCGCTGGCCGAGGCCGAGTCCGTGCCGGTCGAGGACAACCTCTGGCCTGAGGGCCGCGGGCCCGCGATGCTCACGTTTGGCCACGCGACCGACGTCCACCCCCACGCGCTGCAGCAATCAGTGACCGCGCACCCATTGCTTGCCTCCGCCCACTCCGCGGAGGTGGGCCACGCCGCGGGGAGCAGCGAGGTGGCGGACCAGGCTCGCCGCGACACTGCCGCGGACGCCGCCATCGCCTCGGAGAATGCGCGACGCCTCACGTCGCTCGCACTCGCGCCCGGATCCTCCTCTCTCGAGAAACTAGCTGACGGTAGCGCCATCGACGCGGGAGGGCTCGTCCCCGACCTGCACGACGTGAACTCCTGGGTGCAGGCGGTGGGAGACGTTGACGCGCTCGAACTGCTCGAGGTCCAGCTCTGCAACAGCACCGCGCCTTTCATCCTGATCAACCGACTGCGCACGCAGCTCGCGGCAGGTGCCCGCGGCGCGGCCGCGGAGGGCTCGGGCCGCAGCTACGTGGTGAACGTCTCCGCGATGGAGGGCGTGTTCACCCGCGGCTACAAGGGTCCCGGCCACCCGCACACCAACATGGCGAAGGCTGCCGTCAACATGCTGACCCGAACCAGCGCTCGCGAGATGTTCGAGTCGGACCACATTCTGATGACCAGCGTCGACACGGGCTGGATCACCGACGAGCGCCCCCACCCCACCAAGGTCCGCCTCGCCGAGGAGGGTTTCCACGCTCCGCTCGACCTTGTCGATGGTGCCGCGCGGGTGTACGACCCGGTGGTGCGGGGCGAGGCCGGCGAGGACCTCTTCGGGGTCTTCCTGAAGGACTACGCTCCTTCCTCCTGGTAGTGCGAATCCTGCGCCGCATCGTCGGGTGGGGAACACATCGTCTCCGATGGCTGTTGACCAAGCCATGACTAGCAACGCGGCGCTCGACTCAATCGAGATCACGACCATCGACGGCACCAAGACCACTGTCGGCGCCTACTCGGACAAGGCGCTGATGATCGTCAACGTCGCCTCGCGGTGCGGGCTCGCGCCCCAGTACGAGCAGCTGGAGCAGTTGCAAAAAACCTACGGCGATCGCGGCTTTACCGTGCTCGGCTTTCCGAGTAATCAGTTCATGCAGGAGCTGGGCTCCGCGGACGCCATTCAGGAGTATTGCTCGCGAACCTGGGGCGTGACCTTTCCGATGTTCGAGACAATCCGAGTCAACGGTCGACACCGCCACCCGCTCTATGCGGAACTCACGTCACATGCCGACGCGGACGGCAAGGCTGGACGCATTAAGTGGAACTTCGAGAAGTTCGTGGTGGGTACGGACGGCGCAGTTACCCGCTTCCGCCCCACCACCAAGCCCGACTCCCCGGAGGTCATCGCGGCGATTGAGGCAGCACTTCCTGCTACCTAGGAGAAGGCCCTAGGCTACGAGCTCCGCGACGCTGAGGGCGCCGATCAGTCTTCTAGGGCCGCGGTGGACAGGGGAACCATGTCAACAACTACGCGGTCTCGTCCGGCCGCTTTCGCCTGGTACATCGCCGCATCGGCCCTCGCGAGGGAGCGTTCAACGGGCACGCCACCCACGGCCACCGACACGCCGAAACTCACCGTCGGCACGGTGATGCCGCTGCGCAGCGCCGATGCCGCAAAACTATCGCCCAAATCACTCAAGCGCTCCGACACGTCGCTCGTGGAGGTTTCGCACAGGAGGAGAGCAAATTCCTCTCCCCCCAGCCGGCCCGCGAGTTCGCCGTCGTCGAGCGACTCGGTGACGGCGGCGGCAAATACCTCGAGCGCTCGGTCGCCGGCCGCGTGACCGTGCTGGTCGTTGATGTCCTTGAAGTGATCGAGGTCCGCGACTACAAAGAGCCGCTCCTGGCCCGAGGAACACGGCTTCGCGATGGCGGTGGAGACGCGTTCGAAGAAGGCCGTGCGCGCCAGGAGCCCGGTGAGGTCGTCGAGCGCCACGCGGCGGCGTAGTTCGCGCGTCTGTTCGTCGTAACCCAGAGCCGCCACCGAGAACGTGACCGCGACCAGTGTGATGAGCAGCACCACCGTGGCGGGGCCGCTACCAACCGTCGTGGTGAAGACACTACTTTCGTGTCCTGCCACCACGTAGAGCACTGCTCGCCAGGTATAGAACACAGCCAGCAGTGTCGACGCGAGCGCGCTCACCATGAGCGCGACGCGCGCCTCGCCATCGTGAACCCACTGCGGCGACTGCCGGCGCTCTCGCCACGCGAGCCAGATGTCCCGCGCGCCGAGCGAGAAGAACAGCGCCATCACGACGAAGAGCAGGCCGTTCCCCGCCCAGTCATTGGTGGCTGGATCGTCAAGCAGAGCCGCGACGGCCACTATTGCCGGAGCGCCGTACATCACCCATGGCACAGGCGGCAGGGAGCGCAGCGACCTGGTCGCGAACCACACACAGATCACGCCGATCGTCGAGACCAGGCTGGACATCGGGTTCGCGAGGACCTGCCAATCGGTCCCGTTCAGCAGCAAAAGCGCGGGGCTGACGGCCGAGCACAGCAGCGCCAGCGACCACCACCCGGCGAATGGTGACTTGGTGGGCCGGTACACGCCGACGTAGAACAGCACGAGCACCACGACCGAGAGTGCGCCCAGCGCGAATCGCAGAGTCTCGATATTGAACACCCATCGACCCTACCGGCACGAAACGATACGACAGAACGAAGGGCTGCGGGTGTCTCTCAACTGGTTTTCCTGCGATGTCCTCCCACGTCTCCGTGCAGGGGAGGAAAACAGGCACACGATGACGAGCGACCACGTCGGCTCAACCGCCGGGCTATTCTCGGTCGGCTTCCTCTGCGGAGCCGGAAATCATCTCGCGCAGGCCCGGCCACGCCTTCGCGAAACCGGGGTGGAGATCGAGACTGGCAACCTCATCCACCGGCACCCAGGCAAGCGCGAGGCTTTCCTCGTCGCCCGCCACGGGCTCGAAGGGCTGCTCCACCCGGGCGATCACGGTCGTATACGTCCAGACGCCACGGTCGAGCACCGTCGTGGCAAACGGGCGAACGGCATTCGGGGGAACACCCGCCTCTTCGTGGGCTTCGCGGAGCGCTGCGGTGATCGCGTCCTCGTCCAGATGCCGGGCGCCGCCGGGCAGTCCCCAGGTGCCGCCGTGATGGCTCCACAACGCGCGATGCTGCATCAGCACGCCACGCGAGGGGTCCACCGCGAGTAGGCCCGCCGCGCCGAACCGGCCCCATACCTTCTCGCCAGAATCGATCACGACCCACGCGTCTCCGGGGTCGCGCCCGGGGTGCAGTGGAGGGGGAACGTCGGTCACTTCGTCAGCCTCCCACAGTTCTTTTAGCACTCCGCAACGCGCGTGCGGTGCGCCAAGGTGCTCGCGACGAACTACCGTATACCTATGCCTACTTCCGATAATCCGCCCACTGATAGCCCCCTAGAGTCGCACGACGCAGTCACCTTTGCCGATCTCGGCCTAGGCGACGCCGTCCTCAAGGCCCTCAAGGGTGTCGGATACGAGACCCCATCGGCCATTCAGGCCTCCACCATTCCGCACCTGCTCGAGGGCCGCGACGTCATCGGACTCGCGCAGACCGGCACCGGCAAGACCGCAGCCTTCGCGTTGCCCATCCTCGACCGGCTAGACCGCTCGCAGAAGAATCCGCAGGCGCTCGTGTTGGCACCCACTCGCGAGCTTGCACTCCAGGTATGTGAGGCGTTCGAGACCTACGCGGGCCACAGCGCCGGCGTGCACATCCTCCCCGTCTACGGCGGCCAGGGCTACGGAGTCCAGCTCTCCGCGCTGCGTCGCGGCGTCCACATCATTGTCGGTACGCCAGGTCGCATCATGGATCACCTCGACAAGGGCACTCTCGACCTTTCCGAGTTGAAGTACCTAGTTCTCGACGAGGCAGACGAGATGCTCAAGATGGGCTTCGCGGAGGACGTTGAGACGATTCTGGCATCCACCCCCGACGACAAGCAGGTGGCGCTCTTCTCCGCGACCATGCCGGCGCAGATCCGCCGACTGTCGTCCAAGTACCTGAATAACCCGGCCGAAGTCACGATCAAGGAGAAGACCACCACCTCCGCGAACATCACCCAGCGGTACCTGATCGTGGGCTTCCCGCAGAAAGTCGACGCGCTGACACGCATCCTCGAGGTGGAAAACTTCGAGGGAATGATCGTGTTCACCCGGACCAAGAACGACACCGTGGTCGTCGCCGAGAAACTGCGCGCCCGTGGCTACGCTGCTGCTGCCATCAACGGCGACATCGTCCAGGCTCAGCGCGAGAAGACCATCAAGCAGCTCAAGGACGGCAAGCTCGACATCTTGGTGGCGACCGACGTTGCCGCCCGCGGGCTCGATGTGGATCGAATCAGCCACGTCGTGAACTTCGACCTTCCCATCGACACCCAGTCCTACGTGCACCGCGTGGGTCGTACGGGTCGCGCCGGGCGCACGGGTGCCGCCATCAGTTTTGTGACTCCTCGCGAGCGTCGCATGCTGAGCTCCATCGAGCGAGCCACGCGTCAACCGCTCACTCAGATGCACCTGCCCACGGCCGAGGACGTCAATGCGACAAGGCTCACGCGATTCGACGACTCCATCTCCGCCGCGCTGCTCCTGCAGGATCGCATCTCCAAGTTCCGCGACATCATCGATCACTACGTCGAACACCACGACGTGCCGGAGGCGGACGTCGCCGCCGCGCTTGCCGTGATGGCCCAGGGAGATACTCCCCTGCTCATCGACCCCGCCGCCGAGCCGCGCAAGCAGGAGTTTGATCAGCGCGCAGTCGGCAAGGGCAACGCGCGCGACTCAGGTCCCAGCACTGGTCGTAGCTCGCGCGGCAACGACCGCAGTTCCGCATCGGGCCCCATGGCGACCTACCGCATCGCGGTAGGCAAGCGTCACAAGGTGGAGCCCCGGCAGATCGTGGGTGCCATCGCCAACGAGGGTGGCCTGGGCCGCGGAGACTTTGGCGCGATCAAGATCCACCCGAACTTCTCGCTCGTTGAGCTTCCCTCCAACCTTTCACAGGACGCCTTTCGCAAGTTGCAGAAGACTCGCATCAGCGGGATCCTGATCGATCTCAAGCTCGACAACGGCGCGTCACCGAGGGGTGGCACGCTGTCCCGCGACGACACTGCCGGCGGCTACGACAAGCGTCCGCCTCGCAAGCCGCGGTACGACAACAACTAGCTGCGACGGCGCGCTTGGCGCGCTAGAAGTCACGATGCCCAGGGCTTAGGTGCCCTGGGCATCGTCATTTTTCAATCCTCCAGGATCGCGGCGCGTAGCCACTGCTCCGGTATCCCCATGCCCTCGACAAGTGCGAGGGCATTTGGCCGCAGGGTCCGGCACAGGTCGTTCAGCGTGCCGCCGATAGCCTTGGCGTTGGAGCCGCTGATGCGGTTGTGCTCCAGGAACCACGCGCGGTCGGTATCGATGCTGCCCAGCGCGAACAGCGTGCACAGCGTCTTCAGCACCTGCCGCGCGTCCGCGTCCTTACACGCGGCTATGCCCGCGACAAAGGCCTCCAGCGCGACGCGTTCCATGTGCGCCCTGGCCACGAACTGCACGTGATCCCCCAGCGCGTTGAACTTCTCGAATGAGTCACCCTTGCTCTGCGAGGCGGCCTTGAAACGCCGCGCGAGCGACTCAAGCGAGTGGCGCTCACGTTCCTCGAACATCAGGGCGTGCCACGAGGAATCGGTAAGGCTGGACTCCTCCGGCCTGCGCCGCGCGGATGCCGCGAGTTTGTCGAGCATGATCGACGCGGCGGTGCGTTCCATCATCGTCTCGCTGACCACCCGACCGGTCTCGCGCACTACCCCACTGCGGTCGAGCTCACCCCACGCCCGCTTGTAGTCGGACAACAACGACTTGGTCACCAGTTGCATCAGCACGGTGTTGTCGCCCTCGAACGTCGCGAACACGTCCACGTCGCTACGCAGGTCCGTGAGTCGGTTCTCGCTGAGGTAGCCGGCGCCGCCGCACGCCTCCCTGGCCTCCTGAACCGTCTCGTTCGCAAAGCGGGTGGTCACTGCCTTCAGCCCGGCCGCGCGGGACTCCAATTCCCGCTGGTCGACTTCGGTGTGCTCCCCTCCCCCCTGGATGTGAACCAACATCTCCGTCAGTTCGTTCTGGGCAAAGCCGAGTGCGTAGCTGCGCGCGATGCGGGGAAGGAGCCGGCGCTGGTGCACGAGGTAGTCAAGGAGCAGCACTCCGCCCTGCCTGCCCGCCTCCGGGAACTGGCGCCGCTTGAGCGAGTAGCGGGTCGCGATGGACAGCGCCCGGCGGGCGGCGATTCCGCCCCCGGCCGCGATGCACACGCGCCCGCGCACCAGCGTGCCAAGCATCGTAAAGAAGCGCCGGTTGGGATTGTCGATTGCCGACTGGTAGTTGCCTTGCTCGTCGACTCCGCCATAGCGGTCGAGCAGCATGCGACGCGGCACGCGGACGTGGTCGAACAGGATGGTGCCGTTGTCCACTCCGAGCAGACCGCCCTTGTGGCCCTGGTCGCCGATGCTCACGTTGGGCAGCACGTCGCCGTCATCGGACCGCAGCGGCACCAGGATGGTGTGCACGCCCTGACACACTCCCCCCACGTAGAGCTGGCCAAAGACGGCGGCCATGTGACCGTCGCGCGCCGCGTTGCCGATGTAGGCCTTGGCGGCGCTCGGGGACGGCGAGTTGACCTCGAACTCCTGGGTATCCGGCAGGTAGGTGATCGTGGTCTCGATGCTCGCCACGTCGCTGCCGTGGCCAAGTTCAGTCATGGCGAAGCCGCCGAGCAAGCGCATCGAGGTGATGTCTGGCAGGTAGGTCTCGTGGTGCCACGCCGTGCCGAGGTTGGTGACCGCGCCGCCGAATAGCCCGAACTGGACGCCGGACTTAATAGTGACGGACAGGTCGCCATGGGCGTGTAGTTCAAAGGTCATGACGGCGGAGAGTGGATCCGACACCGCGTTCGCGCCGGCTGGTACTCCCACCGAGCCCAGGCCGTTCGCGTTAAGGAACAGGAGCCTGTCAAGAGTCCACTGCCTGGATTGCTCGATGTCCGCCGCGGGATCTCTCAACAGATCGGCGGCGGGGAACGTGCTTCGGCCGGCCTCACGCGCATCGGCGAACGGGCCGTCGAGCGCACGCCGCATGGACGCCCCGAGGGTCGTGAGGCGTTCCTCGTTCTCGGTTGCCCTGGTCGTGTCGGTCAACGTCATTGTTGCTCCTTTGGGGGGGTCGCTCAGCTGGGGGTCATGGCGCTCGCGAATGCGGGCGCAAAAAGTCTCGAAACGTGGTCGACCACCTGGTCGCGCGGCTCGCGCTGACCGGACTCCATCCATCTGGCGACGACCGCGCTGATGAAGCCGACTAGGCCGTGACCCCACGTGGCCGCACACTGCGCGGACACGCCAGGGCCGTTCTCGCTTGCGACAATCACGCCGGTGACGTAGTCGCCCATGCGCACGGGCATCGAGCCCATGGGATCCCCGGCGGCGGCGCCGGGAATCGGGCCGTTCATCACGAACCGATAGATCTCGGGGTCACGCTCGACCAGGGTCAGGTACGCGTCCGACAGCACGGTCGCCAGATGGTCAAGATTGGCCGGCTCGTGAGCCGCTATCGCGGTGGTGAGGCCCTGTTCGATGTAGGCGTGCACGGACTCCACGACGGCCTCATACAGCCCGGCGCGATCGCCAAAGTGGCGGTAGAACACGGTCTTAGAGGTTCCGGCCCGCGACGCGATCTCGTCCATACCGACACCTGCGCCATTCACGCGGATGGCGCGCAAGGCATGCGACACCAATTCACGGCGGCGTGTAATGCGGTGCGCGTCCCATCGAGTATCTCGACCATCTCCAGTCATGGCTTCACCATAACCGATACCGCGAGTATCTGCTACCGTAAGTATCGGAGAAATCCTCGTGAACAGTCCCGCACCCGATTCTCAAGCCAATGGAGGCATGATGAACAGCAACGCCGTCATCGTAGGTGGAAACCGCACCCCTTTCGCGAAGGCAGGGGGACCCTACTCCCAGGCCTCGACTCACGACCTACTCACGTCAGCGATTGACGGGCTTGCTGCCCGTTACGGCCTCAGCGGGATGCGCATCGGGGAGGTAGTCGCGGGTGCAGTACTCAAGCACCCTCGCGACTTCAACCTGACCCGAGAGGCCGTCCTCAGCTCGTCCCTGGCACCCGACACCCCGGCGTGCGACCTGCAGCAGGCATGCGGGACTGGACTCGAGGCGACGATCTACATCGCCAACAAGATTTCCCTTGGGCAGATCGAGTCGGGCATCGCCGGAGGGGCTGACTCCGCATCGGACGCTCCCATCACGGTAAGCGAACCGCTGCGCAGGACGTTGCTCGCAGCCAATGCTGCTCGATCGACTTCCGCACGGCTGAAGGCGCTCGCGCGCATTAGGCCAAGCCACCTCAAGCCGCTCGCGCCCTCGGTCAGCGAGCCCCGCACCGGGCTGTCCATGGGCGAGCATCAGGCGCTGACAACGGAGCGTTGGGAGATCACGCGCGAGGCGCAGGATGAACTGGCTGCGGCCTCTCACCATTCGTTGGCATCCGCCTGGGACGCAGGATTCTTCGACGACCTGGTCACTCCCTACCTCGGGGTCGCACGCGACGCCATCCTCCGCCCCGACACCTCCGTTGAGAAGCTCGCCAAACTCAAGCCCGCCTTCGGCGGACCCCACGGCACCATGACGGCCGGCAACTCCACCGCTCTCTCCGACGGTGCTGCCGCAGTGCTGCTCGGCAGCGAGCAGTGGGCCAGGGACAACCACCTCCCGGTGCTCGCGCGATTCGTCGATGCGAATGTGGCCGCGATCGATCACCCCGGCGGAGGCGACCTACTGCTCGCGCCAGTGGCGGCGACCGGCCGGATGCTCGAACGCAACGGGTTGACCCTGGACGACTTCGACTTGGTAGAGATTCACGAGGCCTTCGCCTCGACCGTGCTCGCGACCCTGTCCGCATGGGAGTCGGACGAGTACTGCCGAGGAGTCGGCTTACGGGGCCCCATCGGCACGCTCGACCGGGCACGGCTCAACACGACGGGCTCATCGCTCGCCGTGGGCCACCCCTTCGCCGCCACCGGTGCCCGCATCGTTCCCACCCTCGCCAAGTCCCTCCACGACCTAGGACCGGGAAGCCGCGGCCTGATCTCCGTGTGCGCCGCCGGCGGACTCGGCGTCGTCGCGATCCTGGAGGCAGTGTGATGGGCGCTCTCGAGAAGATCTTCTACTCCCCCGTCGGCCACGCCGTCGCCAACCGCGCCGGCCTCGCCGATCCTCCCAAGCTTCGTCGCGGCCGCACGTGGACCAAGGGCGCCGTCGTGCTAGCGCCCATCGGCTCGTCGACCCTCGCGGAGGAGACGCTCGCGTTACTGGGGCTGCAGACTTCGGCGCCGATCGTCGACGTGCCGGCCGCCTCACCCCCTGGTTACGGTTCACGCATTGGCGCGCTCGTCGTCGACGCGACCGACCTGTCGACCATTACGCAACTCGAGAACCTACGGGCGGTACTACGGCCCGCCATTCGGGCGCTCGAGGGCTCCGGGCGAATCGTGATCATCGCGCGCGAATCTGGCGGAGGGTGGGAGTCAAAGTCAGTGGCGCGCGCCCTCGACGGCATCAATCGGACCGTGGGCAAGGAACTTCGTCGCGGCGCGACGTCGAACCTGATCTACGTGGCCGCGGACGCCGCCCCCAGCGACCTGGTGTCGACGCTCGGCTTCCTCCTGCAGGGACGCTCAGCCTTCGTCGACGGGCAATCTTGGCACGTGGCCACGGCGGGCGGCTCGGTGGAGCAGCTCGACGACCAACCCTTGCTGGGCAAAGTGATCGTGGTGACGGGAGCCGCCCGTGGCATCGGAGCGTCAATCGCCCGGACCCTCGCGCGCGACGGGGCGAGCATCGTGGCGGTCGACATCCCCGCCGCTGGTGAGGGGCTCGCCGAGGTCGCCAACGAGGTGGGGGGCACGGCCCTGCAACTGGACATCACCGCGCCCGATGCGGGCACCGTCGTGGCGGAGCACGTGGCGCGCAGAGGCGAGCGAATCTACGGCGTGGTGCACTGCGCGGGAATCACCCGCGACAAGATGCTGGTGAACACCGACGCGGATCGCTGGGGGTCCGTGCTCGACGTCAATCTGGCCGCGCAGATCCGCATGAACGAGGCGCTGCTCGATCCCGACGTGGCGGGCTCCGTCATGGACGGTGGGCGGATTGTGGGCATCGCATCCACCTCCGGGCTCGCCGGGAACAAGGGCCAGACCAACTATGCGGCGTCCAAGGCCGGCGTCGCCGGGCTGGTCGAGGCGATGGCGCCGGACCTCGCGGCGCGATCCATCACGGCTAACGCGGTGGCCCCGGGCTTCATCGAGACCGCCATGACCGCCAGGATTCCGTTCGTGCAACGGGAGATCTTCCGTCGCACCAATTCGCTCAGCCAGGGTGGCCAGCCGGAGGACGTAGCCGAGACCATCGGCTACCTGCTCGACCCGGCGTCTGCTGGGGTGAATGGGCAGGTCGTGCGCGTGTGCGGCCAGAATTTGGTGGGCGCCTGATGGTCAGGCCGGAGGAGATTCTCGACCACACCCCCCACATGGGACCCGTGTTCGCGCGCGCCCTGGTTCCCCGCCGCACAACGACGGCCCGCATCCCGGAGCAGGTGGCAGTCCTCGAGGATCAACACCAGCCCCTCCCGCGACTAGCGCAGTACAACCGGGTCTGCGGATTCACGCTCAGGGACTCAGTGCCCCCCACCTGGATCCACGTGCTCACCTTCCCGCTGCACGTTCATCTCCTGGGCGCGCCGGAGTCCTCCATCAGACTCGTTGGCGCGGTGCACGTCAGCAACTCGATGACGCTGCACCGCCCCGTGGGAGTCGGCGAGCGGCTGCAGCTACGCGTGCACGTAGAGAACCTGCGAGCCCACAAGCGCGGCGCGCTGATCGACCTGGTGGGCGAGGCTCGGGTCGACGGCGAGACAGTATGGGACGGCTCCAGCACCTACCTCGCGACGGGCATGGCCGCCCCCGGTGAGCCGGAACAGGCCGAACGCCCCGCCTTCGAGCCCGTCACTCCCCAGGCCAAATGGCGGCTTCCCACGGACCTCGGGCGGCGCTATCGGGAGGTCTCGCACGACCCCAACCCCATTCACACCAGCAGGGTGGCCGCTAGGGCGTTTGGCTTCGCGCGCCCGCTCATTCACGGGATGTGGACTCACGCGCGCGCGTTGGCCGCGCTCGAAGGGCGGGTGGCGGGCTCCTATTCCACGTCGGTAAACTTCCTCCGGCCCATCATGCTGCCCGGCACCGTTGGGTTTTCCGCAATACCGACTACGGACGGCTATCAGGCGGCGGTTACCTCGCGCGACGGAGCCAAAGCTCATCTCTTGATGGGCGTCACCCGCGCGCCGCAGTTGTAACTATGGCCTCCGCTACCCCATCATTGTTGCCAGACGCGCACCCCATCAAAGAGGATGACCATGACGACGAACGCAGACAGCCACCTTCCCTCCGCTGACCCGGTAGGGGGCGAGGACCGCCCGTGGTTCAAGTTCTACCCCGATGCCGTCCCCACGCAGATTCCTGCCGTGGTGGAACACTCCCTGAGCGACATGGTCCGCAACGCCGCGGCGAACCACGGCGATAACATCGCATTCTCCAACCTGGGCGGCAGCCTGACCTTCAACGAGGTGGACCGCCTCGCTACCGACTTCGCGGCGTTCCTGCAAAATGACTTCGGCCTCGAAAAGGGCGACCGCATCGTCATTCAGATGCCCAATTTGCTGCAGTTCCCGGTCGCGTTCTATGGAGCGTTGCGCGCGGGCCTGATCGTCGTTAATGCGAACCCGCTGTACACGGTCAGCGAGCTCCGGGAGACCCTGCAGGACTCCAAGCCTCGCGCGATTGTGGTGATGTCCAACTTCGCGCACAAGGTCGAAGAACTTCTGCCAGGGTCGACGCTCGAGCACGTGGTGATCACGGACGCGGGCGACATGTTGTCGCAGCCCAAGCGCAGCCTCATCAACTTTGCCGCGGACAAGATCAAGCACATGGTCCCCAAGTTCTCGATCCCCGAAGCGGTCCCCTTCCGTGCCGCCCTCAAGCGCGGATCCGAGGCGACGTGGAAGGATCCCGAGCTGGCTCAGAGCGACGTAGCGCTGCTTCAGTACACCGGCGGAACAACCGGCGGTTCGAAGGCCGCGATGCTGTCCCACTGGAATCTGCTCAACAATCAGGAGCAGTTCATGGGCCAAATCCGCAACACCCTGGGCGAGGACCGCCAGCACGTCGTCATCGCGGCCCTCCCGCTTTATCACGTGTTCGCGCTCACTGTGAATGCCATCGGGTTCTTCCGGTTCGGATCCCATAACGTCCTCATCACCAACCCGAGGGACATGCCCGGGTTCGTCAAGACCATTCACAAATCCAACCCCGACGGGATCATGCTGGTCAGCACGCTCGCCGCGGCCCTCATGGACGACCCCAACTTCGCTAAGACCGCCCACAGCGGCCTGCAAATCACCGTCGCGGGCGGAATGGCGCTGCGGTCGTCGGTAGCCGACAGGTGGCGCGAGATGACCGGTAAGGACATCACTGAGGGCTACGGGCTGACAGAGGCCTCTCCCGTGGTGGCCGTTAACCCGACTCACATCGCTCCCCGCCAGGGCACCATCGGCATCCCCCTGCCGTCCACAGACGTCCGCATCGTGGGCGAGGACCACATGGATGTGGCTCTGGGCGAGCCGGGAGAGCTTGCGGTGAAGGGCCCGCAGGTCATGCGCGGCTATTGGAACAACCCCGAAGAGTCCGCGAACGTGCTTCTTGACGGCGGCTGGCTGCTGACCGGAGACATCGCGACCATGGACGAGGACGGGTTCCTGCGGATCGTCGACCGCAAGAAGGAGATCATCCTGGTCTCCGGCTTTAACGTCTTCCCCGGCGAGATCGAGGATGCGGCGATGTTGCACCCTAAGGTCAAGGAGGCCGGCGCCACCGGTGTGCCGAGCGAGAGCTCAGGCGAGGCCCCCAAGCTCTACGTGGTCAAGCGGGACGAGACCCTCACCGAGGGCGAGCTCCGCGAGTACCTGAAGACCCGCCTGGCGGGCTACAAGCGCCCGCGAGACATCGTCTTTGTGGCGGATCTTCCCAAGACGAACGTGGGCAAGGTGCTTCGTCGTGCGCTCAAGGAACTCGACGCGGACATCTCGACCGCGGGCGAGTAACCGAGCTAGGCGCTCGCGCCCATCTGCGCGTCCGCGCTTTCTTCTACCAGGTGAGGCTTGGTTGGCATAGGTGCGTTGCGAGTAATCGCCCAGCCGGCAAGCGCGCACGCGGCGCCGGGAAGGATGAGGGCGAGCCCTATCCACGTTGGTGCGAGGTAGCCCCAGCCAGCGGCGATCACGACGCCGCCTAGGAAGGCCCCCAGGCTGTTGCCGAGGTTGAGCGAGGAGTGGTTGACCGCAGCCGCGATGGTTTGGCTCTCCCCCGCCACGTCCATAAGTCGAGTCTGAATGGCCGGCGACAGCGCGGCGGCGGCGGCGCCCACCAGGAACAGTCCGATCAGCAGGCCAGTCACCCCGTGTACCAACACGATCAGCAGGACCATGGCTATGGCAAAGGCGCCGAACAGGATGAACACCGCACGCATGGCGCCGCTGTCCGCAAGCCGCCCTCCCACGAGGTTTCCGGAGGTCATTCCGAGGCCCAGGACGACCAGCGCCAACGGAACAAACGACTCGCTGGTGCCCGTGATCTCGGTCGCGAGCGGCGCCACGTAACTGTAAACGGCAAAGAATCCGCCGAAGCCGAGCGCACCAGTGAGCAGCGCGAGCCAGACCGCGGGGCGCTTGAACGCTCCGAGCTCACGGCGCACGGTCGCGTCAGGGTCACCCTCCTGCCACGGGAGGAAGGCGACAATCGCGAGCGTTGCGAGGGCAAACAGTCCCGCGACCGCGAGGTAGGCAATTCGCCAGCCAGTCTGCTGACCAAGGAACGTGATCGCGGGCACCCCGATGACGCTGGCGATGGTCAAGCCCGACAACACGAAGGCCACCGCCTGACCGCGCTTGCCCGGACCCATGATCTTCGCCGCCACCAGCGCCGCCACTCCGAAGTAGGCACCGTGCGGGAGCCCTGCTAGGAAGCGGGCTACCAGGACCGTCTCGAAGGTGGGCGCCAACGCGGAAGCCACCGTCGCGACCGTGAAGGCAATCGCGAGCACCGTGAGCAGCGTCTTGCGCGGGAAGCGCGCGGCGAAGGCGGCGATGGTCGGCGCGCCCACGACGACGCCGAGGGCGTACGCGGTAATCACCGCTCCGGCCTTCGCGATCGCCGCAGCCGGGTCTACCGCGTCGAGCTCCGGCAGCAGGTCGGCCGCGATGTTGGGAAGCAGCCCCATCGCCACGAACTCCGTGGTGCCGATGCCGAATCCCCCGAGTGCGAGGGCCGTAAGAGCGAGCCGGGCACGAGCCGGACTAAGAGTGGACATGCGGCACCGATCTAAATGAAGGACACAGAAGGACAACGCGCGACGGTGGGCGATCCCACCTTACCGCGCTTACCAAGTGGTAGGTAATGCGCGCCGAGGCCGATTCCCAGCAAGCCCCCAGAAACGTCCGGGCCAAATCCGAGTTTCGCTTCATAGATTCGCAATGTGACCTTACAAATTGCTTACGAACCTCGGCCCCCGAACCGGCGACGGCGTGTGCGGCGAATCCTCCTCACGGGTCTGCTCGGGTTCACTATTCTGGTGGGCGGACCGACGCTCTGGGCGCTCGACCGCTATGTGTTCGAGCACGTGGAGGTGTCAAACGCCTCCTCGTACGAGGCCGCGCTCGCGTCGGCGTCAGTGTCCGACTCCGCCGCGGTGCCGGACCCGGCAGGCAGTGACGACGCCACGGCCGCACCCGCCGCGGACATCACCATTGCCGAACACACCTTCGGCTCGGGCGCGGACGAGGCGACCTACTTTGTGGCCGATGCTCAATTCACGGACATCACTCAGCTGAAGTCCGCTTTCGCCCAGGATTCGTTCGGGCTTAACATCACGCAGTTCCCGTCCGAGATCGCGTCCGAGGTGGGCGCGGCCTTCGCGATCAACGGCGATTACTACGGCTTCCGCGACACGGGCATAGCGATCCGCAACGGGGTCGCTTATCGAGATGAAGGCGCGCGCACTGGCGCGGTGATCTATTCCGACGGCTCGATGGATATCTACGACGAGACCGCCACCAGCGCCGACGCGCTGCTCGCCGATGGCGCCTGGCAGACTCTCTCGTTCGGCCCGGCGCTGGTCTCAGACGGCGCGATCGTGGAGGGCATCGACCAGGTCGAGATTGACACCAACATCGGCAACCACTCGATCCAAGGCGACCAGCCCCGTACGGCAATCGGAATGATCGCTCCCCACCACTACGTCTTCGTCGTGGTCGATGGGCGCTCAAGCGATAGCGCGGGCGTCACGCTGCCCGAACTCGCCCAGATCATGCAGGACCTAGGCGCCACCGAGGCGTACAACCTTGACGGCGGGGGTTCGTCGGCGATGGTGAGCGACGGCGAGTTGGTCAACGACCCACTTGGCTCGGGACAAGAACGTGGCGTCTCCGACATTCTCTGGGTGGGCTGACTGATGTGGGTGCTCATCCCGTCGTTCGAGCCCGACAGCAGGTTGGTTGAGCTGGTGCGTGACCTTAGCCCGCATTGCCCAGTGTTGGTGGTCGACGACGGCTCCGGGCCCTCCTACGGGGATGTGTTTGGTGAGGTAGCGGCACTTGGTGCCGTGGTCGTGGCGCGACGGGTCAATCTTGGAAAGGGAGACGCGCTACGCCTAGGCTTCTCCTGGTTGCAACGGGAGGCGCCGAACGACTCGGTGGTGTGCGCGGACAGCGACGGGCAGCATCGGGTAGCCGACATCCTGAAGGTCGGCGCGCAACTCATGCAGCGCGCCCAGTTGGGCGCCCCGGACGCGGTGGTGCTGGGCGCGCGAGCCTTCGTTGGGGCCGTGCCGCTGCGCTCTCGCGTAGGCAATCTCGCCACGACCGCGCTGGTCAGCTCGGCCGTAGGGAGGCGCATTACGGACACTCAGACGGGGCTGCGCGGGTACCCCGCATCATTGGTCGGCTGGGCGAGCCAGGTGCAGGGCGAGCGCTTCGCCTATGAGTTGCGTTTGCTGCTCGAGGCCTCCCGCCAGGACGTGCCCATGGTCGAGGTTCCCATCGAAACCGTCTACCTGGACGAGAACAGCTCCTCGCACTTCCGGCCCGTCACTGACTCGCTGCTGGTCCTCGCTCCCCTACTGCTGTTTGCGGGTTCCTCACTCGCGGCCTTCGCGATCGACACGGTGGCGCTCCTCGCGCTGAACGCGCTCACCGGGTCCCTGGGCGTCTCGGTGGTGGGGGCGCGGCTGCTGAGTTCGTCGGCCAATTTTGGGATGAACCGCGGCGCGGTCTTCCGTACGCGGGGAAGATTGCTCCCGCAGGTGGCCGGCTATGTGGCCCTCGCGGCGGTGATCCTGGGCGCAAGCTACGCCGGCCTGCTGCTGCTCACGGGAATCGGGATGGCGCTACTGCCCGCCAAGATCATCACCGACCTGGCCCTTTGGGTGGTTTCCTACGCGGTGCAACGGCGGGTGGTGTTCTCCCCCACACGCGCCGCTGCCGACGTCCCCGTCCACGCCTGACGTGGCCAAGTACTAGCCGAAGTAGCGACCCGGCCGGTGATTGATCGCCAGGATCAGATTGAGCAGCACGGCACCCACGATCGAGCAGAACAGAATGAAGGGCGGCACGATCATCAGCGAGGCGAGAACCACGACCACATCGAAGGCGCCCTGCGTATACCCCGCGCGAATGCCGCGGGTGGCCTGGAGATACGCCGCCAGGATTCCAAAGCCTCCCGCCGAGCCCCCGTGCCGGAAGATCATGATCATGCCGACGCCCACCGCAAGTCCCGCGAACATTGCCGCATACAGAGGACCTATCGAGCTGACGTCGAGGTAGTAGGCGTGCACCACGGAGAACGCGGAGATCAGCACCACTGTGATGATCGTCTTAGCGGTGAACATCCAGCCCATCCGCACAATGGACAGCGCAAAGAAGGGCAGGTTGAGGATCAAGAACAACAGACCGAAGGACCAGTTGGTCCAGTAACTCCCTAGGATGGCGACGCCCGCAATACCGCCTGACACGCCGCCTATTTGGCTCAGCAGGAACAGCCCGAACGACATCAGGAAGGCCCCGCTTGGGATCGCGAGGGCGTCCTCCCAGAGGGCGTGCTTCTCCGCGACCGGCGGGTCGACTACGGACACGGGTGGGCCTCTCGTTTGCTCAACTTCTCACGGCTAGTGGCCACACCCTACGCTAGCCGCGGGCGATCAGCTCATCCCCCACGGAGTCGGCTGGCGCGAACGGAGTGCCGTAGCGGTGGGCCGTCATGGAGATGGCCTGCTCGCGCAGGAACGGAATCATCTCCAGTTCTGCGTTCGCGCTCACTGGAGTGTCGAACACCGCCACATCGGGACGTCCGCGCAGCTCCGGCTCAACCGCTCCAACGGTGCGGACGCGCCCACCTGGAACCTCCGCCACCCGGGCGGCGAGCGTCGAGGCGTCCTCGACGCGCATCTCAAGGCCCGCGAGAGTAAGGGCCGCGAGTACGGCTGCGGGCAGTTCGAGTGCGCACGACACCTCGGTCGCGACGCGGGCGGCCACGGCTGCGGCGGCGACGCGGGCGAGTTGGGCGACATCTTCGCCGTCCCACCGAATCACCGTGGGCGCGGGCCGGTAGCGCAGCACGTTGCGCTCGCTGGTCAGCCCCGTGGGGTCGTGGCCGACTCCGAACCGGTTGGTCCACGCCGCGGCATCGAGTTGGGCGGCGCGAAGGACCCACGGCTGTCCGGCCAGGTCGACGAGCGGTGCCACCGCGGGATCAACGGCAACGTCGACTGCCGGTTCGGGCTCCCGCGGGATCCACCCGGTAAGAGTCTGCACGTAGTGGGGGCCGCCTGCCTTGACGGTGGGACCGACGACGGAGCGCTTCCAACCGCCAAAGGGCTGGCGCTGAACGATGGCGCCGGTGGTGCCGCGGTTCACGTACAGGTTCCCGGCGTGGATTCCCTCCATCCAACGGCGGATCTCGCCCTCGTCGAGGGTGTGGATTCCGGATGTCAGGCCGTAGTCGATCTGGTTGACCAGCGCGATGGCCTCCTCAAGGCTGCTGGCCCTCATCATCCCGAGAACCGGGCCGAAGCACTCGACGGTGTGCATGAATGACCCCGGCTCGACCCACCCGCGGACCCCTGGGCTCCACAGCGCGTCTCCGAGCCTGCGGGGCTCGACCCACCACTGCTCGTCGCCGTCGAGCTCCGAGAGCCCGCGCAACAGCTTGTCCGCTGGCTCGCTTATGACGGGGCCCATCTGCGCTGTGATGTCCGTGGCGTGCGCGACGTGCAGCGACTCGACCGCATCGAGTAACTGGTCGTGGAAGCGGCGCGACTCGGCCACCGAACCCACCAGAATGGCGACCGACGCCGCGGAGCACTTTTGGCCCGCGTGGCCGAACGCGGAAGACACCAGATCCTTCACCGCGAGGTCGAGATCCGCGCTGGGCGTGACGATGAGCACGTTCTTGCCCGACGTCTCCGCGTGTAGCCGCATGCCCGGGCGCTTGGCGAGGAACATCTCCGCCGTCTCGAACCCGCCGGTCAGAATGACCTGGTCGATGCGCTCGTCGGTGAGCAGGTTGTCTCCCACCTTGCGGGTATTGATAGTCATCAGCGTGACTAGGTCTTCCGGCACTCCGGCTGCCCACATCGCCTCGGCGAGGACAGCTCCGCAGCGCCTGGCCTCCCGGGCCGGCTTGAGGATGACGGCCGAACCCGCCGCGAGCGACGCCAGCACGGAACCCGCCGGGATTGCCACGGGAAAGTTCCACGGCGGCGTGACGAGCGTGAGCGCGCGGGGTACGGGCCGGGCGCCCTCCAGCGATTCCAGCTCCCGCGCACGGGCCGCGTAGTAGCGGGCAAAGTCGATGGCCTCGGACACCTCGGGGTCCGACTGGTCTAGGGTCTTGCCCGCCTCCGAGGCCATCACCTCCATCAGGAGGTGACGGTGCAGCTCGAGCTGATCCGCGATGCGCTCGAGCACCTCGGCCCGCTCCGCCGGCGGCACCTTGCCCCACCGTAGCCCCGCCTCCCGGGCAGCCCCGATGACTTTGCTGAGCGGCTCGGGCGCGTCGTAGTGACGCGCCGAGAGGGCGTCCTGACCCGCCTTAGAGCTGATCGCGAGAGAAAGAATCTCGCGGCCCGACTGCCGCACCGAGGCGCGGGCTGGGTCCTGGTCCGGTACGTTGACGAAGCCGGCGTGGGCCGCCGGGCGCGGGTCGATGTCTCGGTACGTCGACACCGGCTGTGCCTTGAGCGAGGCGGAGTAGGAGGCTCGGAAGGCGCGCTCCTCACGGTCAAAGTGGTCCTTACTGGTGTTGAGTGTGGCCAGGCGCGACAAGAAGTTCTGCGGGTTGGCTACCTCCTCAAGCCTGCGTACGAGGTAGGCCAGGGCCACGTCGAAGTCACGGGGATCCACCACGGGCGTGTAGAGGCGCAGCGTGCCGATGTCTGCGCTGACGGCTTCGGCGACGTGCTCGCCCATGCCCAGCAGCATCTCGAACTGCACGTCGTCCATGACGCCGCGGGTGGCCGCGCGGTCCCAGGCGAGGGCGATGTCGAAGAGGTTGTGTCCGGCGACGCCCACCTTGAGGGTCCGCGTTCGCTCTGGCGTGAGGGCGCGGTCTAGCAGCCGCTTGTACTGCGCGTCGGAGTCCGACTTTGTGCCCCACGTCGCTAGCGGCCAGTCACGGATCTCGCACTCGACCCTCTCCATGGACAGGTTCGCGCCCTTGACTATCCGAACCCGCAATGGGGCGCCGCCGTCAGCCACCCGCCGGTCCGCGAGCGACTGAACCCGCTCGAGCGCGGCTCCTGACTCCGGCAGGTAGGCCTGGATGACGATTCCCGCGCTCAGAGTAGAAAATTCGGGCAGGGCCATCAGCTTCTCGAACACCGAGACAGTGAGGTCGAGATCGCGGTACTCCTCCATGTCGAGGTTGACGAAAGTGCGGTTGTTCTTCAAGGCGGCCGCGTAGAGCGGGGTGAGGGTGTCGACGATCGAGTCCACCGCCTCCTCAGAGGCCCACACGGAGTGCGGTGCGATGGCCGCTGACACCTTGATCGACACGTAGTCGACGTCCGGATTACGGATTAGTTCAAGCGTGGCCTCTACGCGGCGCTGCGCCTCCCGCTTGCCGAGGACAGCCTCGCCGAGGAGGTTCACGTTGAGTTGGACCCCTCCTGCGCGCAACCGTCGCAGGCTGGCGGAGAGCTTGCCTGGCCGCGCGTCGACCACCAGGTGGCCCACCAGGCCGCGGATGAACCTGCGTGCGATTCGCACGGTCAGGACCGGGGCGACGCGCGCCACGGCGGCGCCCACCTTGGTCATGAACGCCATGGGGCGCGGGAGGTGCAGCCCCGCATCCTTGCTCGCCCGGATCAACTCGCGGGCGGCTACCCGCAGGTCCTCGGGGCGGACCACGCCGTCAACTACCTCGGTCAAATACCGCAGTCCGCCCGGCGTGGCGAGCGCCCGTGCCATCAAGGCCGCGGCCGGGCGCTGCCTGCGCGAATGGGCGGCATCGAGCCACGTGTGGACCTGCGCGACGGCGGCTTCGACGTCAGAGTGAGAATGGGCTGCGGCATGCGCCAACGGCTCGACTTGGGGACTTGTCATGAACTTAGTTTCCACGAGCACTCCCCACAGCACTAGTTAAGGTTTCTTCACGTTTCCGTGCACCTGTGCTTAACTTAAGAATGCTCGACGCCAACCAGTTACGAACCCTGCGCGAATTCGCGCTGAGAGGGACCATCGCCGCGACGGCGGACGCCCTCGGCTACACGCCCTCTGCGGTCTCCCAACAGCTGTCCGCGCTAGAGCGTTCGGCCGGATCGAGCCTCACCCGGAGGGTCGGCCGCAGGCTGGTCCTGACTCCCGCGGGGGTGAGCCTCGCGGCATCGGCCGACGAGGTACTGTCGGCATTGGAGCGTGCGCAATCGGCCGTGCGAGGCGCGACGGGGAGGGCCTCGGGCACCGTGAGGCTCGCGGTGTTCCAATCGGCGGCCCTGTCGCTGCTGCCGCTGGCCCTGCAAAACGTGCGCCGCGCCGCGCCCGACCTGCGGGTGCAGGTCACGCAGAGTGAGCCCGCCCAGGCGCTCGAGGACACGTGGGCACGGGAGTTCGACCTGGTTGTTGCCGAGGAGTATCCGCATCACTCGGCGCCCCACTACGCGGGCCTGGTGCGCGACACGCTCGTCGCCGATGCCGTCAGGCTCGCCACTCCCCTCACCCACGAGGGTTCGACCATCGGCTCCTGCTCCCACCTGCCATGGGTGATGGAGCCGCGCGGCGCGGCGTCACGCCACTTCGCAGAGCAGCTGTGCCGGGTGACCGGCTTCGAGCCGGACGTGCGCTTTGAGACCGTGGACCTCCAGGCACATATCGCACTGGTGAGCGCCGGGGAGGCAGTCGCGTTTCTACCCGACCTGATGCACGCCGATGCCGCGGGGACTTTGGCGCTCCACTCGCTTCCCCAGGCGCCCGCGCGCACCGTTTTCACCGCCATGAGGGAGTCGTCGCTGGCCGACCCGGCGATACAAGTCGTCGTGTCGTCGCTAAGAGAGGCCGCGCGCCACCTGCGTGAAAATACGTAGCGAGCCACTCGCGCAACAAACGTGGGAGCCGATCATGCCCCACCTGGCGCACTCTGACGTCAGAATGAATAGGCTAGCCCCTGGTAGTCAACCGACCGGAGGTAAGGATCATGGGATCGCTACGACGCAAGCTTCACCGTCCGCACCTCACCAACGCCGGGACGCCGCGGGCCGCTAGCTCTCCCGACAGGCCCCCATCGGCCGGCGGCGCCAGGGTCGCTCGCTACGTCGTGGACGGCATCGCCTCCCGCGCCCCCGCCGGCGCCACGGTTCAGGACGCGTTGGACTTCGCTCACGCGGAACCCCAGAACCTCAGCCTCCTTCTCTACGCGGAGCCCACCGCGTCGGTCATCGAGGAACTGACCGCGGCATGGGATCTGCACCCACTGCTAGTCGAGGACCTTACCAAGGGGCGCCAGCGCCCAAAGTTCGAGCGCTACGGCGACGTGGTCTTCATAGTCGCGCGGTCGGCCTGGTACCTGGACGCCCATGAGCGCGTGGAGTTCGCCGAGTTCCACATCCTGCTGCGGCCCAACGCCGTGGTGGTGCTGTGCCAGGACGGGCTCTGGGTGGACGGAACAGACGTCGCCGCCTTCGAGCGCGAGGAGGACGTGGTGCAGATCGGCCTCGCCTGGGGCCTAATGGCCGACCAGCAGATGCTCCGGCTGGGGCCCGAGGCGGTGGCGTACAAGATGCTGGACGGCATCATCGACGGTTACGTCCCGGTACTCGAGGGCCTGGACGTGGACAAAGACCAGATTGAACGGCAGGTGTTCAGCGGTGACGCCGCGGCCGCCGAGCGCATCTATCGGCTAAGCCAGGAGGTCATCGACCTCAAGCAGGCGTCGGCGTCGCTGACGGGTGTTGTCAACGCCTTCTCCACCGGCTTTGAACGGTTCGGGCTATCCGAGGAGCTTCGCGCTTACGTCGCCGACCTTTCCGACCACCTCACTCGCATCAACGCCGAGATCGTCGAGCTACGCGACGCGCTCACTCAAATCCTGGCCGTTAACGCGACGCTCGTGGGCCAGCGGCAGAACGAGGATATGAAGACGATCTCAGGATGGGCCGCCATCTTCATCGTCCCCACCCTCATCGCAGCCATCTACGGCATGAACTTTGTGGGGATGCCGGGCCTGAATCTGACGTGGGGCTACCCTGCGGCGTTACTGATGATGGTCGTGTTCTCGAGCCTTCTCTACTGGTTCTTCAAGCGCAAGAAGTGGATGTAGGGCACTACCCTTACACCGCCCAGGGAACAATTCGGGCGGCCGAGCCGTTGAAGCAGTGTCGCACTCGTTCTTGAAATATCGGGCCTCGCCAATTTGGCGCGGGCCTGGTTTCATTTTCTGGACTATGCGCGCGGTGGCTCTGAGCCGCGTGCCAGCACCGCGGCGACACCCGCGCCGACGAGAGCCGCAACTCACAGTGATTGCGTGGCACAGCCGCGCCTAGTGAGCAGTACCTGCCCCCTACGTTTACGAGAGTTATGAGTCATCCGATCCGCAAGACCACAGTTGTCACCGCCACAGTCGCACTCGCGTGTTTTGGCGCCGGCTACGTCTTCACCGGCGGCGCCTACGCCTTCGAGACCAACCGCGCCGTCGGACAGGCCGTCGCCGCAGCGCGCGACGTCGACGACAAGCGCCAGGAGCTGGAGGCGTCGCTCGCGCGGGCCCAGAGCCTGACCAACGAAGCGGCCCACGTAGCCACTGACGCCCAGGTCCGCACCGCCTCGGAGACCCTGTCCCTCGCCACGACGGACGCCCTCAGCGTGGCCGCAGACCACGACGTGCCCGTCGACGCGATGGCCGTGGACCTCGAGTCCGCGACCCTCATGCGGGGGTCGACCATCCTGCCCCCGAACCCGGCTACAGACTCGGCCAAGCCTGCAGAGACCCCCGACACCGCGCTATCGGGCGTCGTGACGGACGACGAGGTCTCCAAGGTTCTCGACGGCGACGTCAAAGACCTCTCGTCCACGCGAGAGGTGACGGCCAAGTTGACTGAGGTCGGCCTCGCTCTCGATGAGTCGCTCGCGAAGGTCGAAGCGAGCGCGGCGACCGTCAAGGACGCCACCGACACCGCGCACCTGGTCCGCAACGCGAAGACGCTAGACGACGCCGTGGCCCAGGTACCGGCCTCGATAGAATCCGCCGCGGCGCTCCTCGACGCAATCGAGACCAACGTGATGGATTCGACCACCATCAGCAACATTCACTCCGCGACCGCCGCGCTAGAGGGATCGGTCATCAGCGCGGGCGCGGTCGATCGGGCGGACGCGGCGGCGGTGACAGCCGGCTTCGCGGTGATCGCCGACCTGGCGACCGCGCTCGAGCGCTCCATTCAGGCCGCTGGCGCGTCGCACCTGGCATGGGTCGACGCTGAGAACGAGCGACGCGCGGCGCTCAACGACCAGAGCCAGGAAGAGTATGCCGCCGAGCTTCAAAGCGCCCGCGACGCCTACGCCGCGCAGAACCGCGAGTACGTCGCCTCGCGCAGCAACGGCTGGGTCGGCACGCCCACTGAAGTGAGCGGCTCCAACGGGCGCCTCGCGAGTGGAAGCCTGTGCGCCGTGTCGTTCGCACCGGGCCAGTACCTGCAGTGCGACGCGGCCGCGGCGCTCGAACTCGCGGATGCCGAGTACTTTTCTCAGACGGGCGGCCACCTGTCGATGACCGACTCGTACCGCTCCTATGGCCTTCAGGTGACGACGCGGGCGCGCAAGCCCAGCACCGCGGCGGTCCCCGGGACGTCCAACCACGGCTGGGGGATGGCAGTGGATCTAGACGTCGCTTCGGCCGCCTGGCTCACGGCAAATGGAGCCAGCTTTGGCTGGGTCCACCCCGCTTGGGCCCGCCCCGGCGGCTCGAAGCCCGAATTCTGGCACCTCGAGTACGTCGCCCCCGAGGTGGGCGGTTTTGTTGCTCCGGAGGCGCCCGAGGCGCTCCAGGCGGTCGAGACCGCTCTCACCAAGGAGTAACCGCTACTCCCACGCGATTCACTGGGCGCCGTTTCAACCAAGCGTGGTCGAGACTGATTCGGTCACCCGAGTTGGACCGCCGCACGGACGTCGTCGCGCGGTAGCTCGTCCACTACCGCCATGACGGACATGGATTCCAGCGTCAAGGTGCCACTCAGAATGGTCAGGAATGCGGTATCCGCCGCGTCCCGACCCGTCGCGATCCGCACCATCGACTCGCGGGGCGCGAGGGTGGTGGGGTCAACCACCAGCCAGCGTCCGTCGACGTATGCCTCGCACACAGCGTGGAAGTCCATGGGGCTGAGGCCCGGCGCGTAGACAGACGCCAACCTCGCCGGCACATTCTTGGCGCGCAGCATGGCGACGCACAGGTGAGCGAAGTCACGGCACACCCCCTCCCGTGCCAACAACGTCCGCACGGCACCGTCGGTGGGAAGGCTCGACCCGGACACGTACGCGAGGTGCGTTCCCACCCACGAGCCGACGCCCTCGAGCAGTTCCATGCCGTTTTGGGTCGCGAATGTCGCGTTCGCCGTCGCACCTAAGGAGTCCGACTCGCAGTAGCGACTAGGTCGCAGGTAGCGAATGACGTCCGCCTCCTCGACCGGCTCCGGGTTCGCACGGCCCGGCAGGCTTGCGGAGTAGCGGACCTTGACGGCGCCCGGGCCAGTGGTGACCCGGTGCAGCCGGGTCCCGTGACGGTCCTGGAGTTCCGCTACGGGTAGCGAGGCGCCGTCGAGTTCGACCACTAGCTCCTCGGTGCCGCCCAAGGCGGCTACGTCCGCGCAGGCGATGGATAGCACCAGGTCGCTGGTCGATGTCACGTCCAGGGTCAGGACCGAACTCACGTCGCGTTTCATGACCTCATCGTCCCACGGCACCGACGGGACTGCGGCGCTCCCCCGCTATTCGCTTGACCGGGCATGGCCCTCGGAGAGCCGCAGCAGAGCCTTCGCGATGCGCCGGTCGCGGGTCGCCTCGTTCGGGGCGGTGACCAGGGGGTGAATGACCGCGAAACGCTCGCTCTTGGAAAGAGCGTCAAAAGCGGACTCCGCAACCGGGGACGACTCAAGCGCGGCGAGAAGCTCGGCGGGGGGCTGTATGGTCGCGGGCCCCGCGTACGCCCGCTCCCAGCGACCGTCGCCCTTGGCACGATCAATCTCGGACCGACCCAATTCACGCATGCGGCCCTGCTCGGCGAGGTCCGCCACCAGCCCCACATTGCGTTGCGACCACAGGGAGGCCTTGCGGCGGGGCGTGAAGCGCTGCAGAAAGGTGGTGGCGTCTCGACTGCGCCGTTGCCCGTCAATCCAGCCGCTGCACAGTGCCTCCTCCAGCGCCTGGTCGTAGCGCAGGGATGTCGGCCGTTCCGTGCCCTTCTTGGCGAGCACCAGCCACACCCCATCCGACGTCGCCTCGTTGTCGTCGAGCCATGCGCGCCACGCCGCGGCGTCCGCGACCACGTGCGCGTCAGGGATTTCGTTTGCCATCGTCGCTCCTCAAGACCTGTCGCGCATGGGCCAAGCCGCCCCAGCACCGGAAAGTGGATTTTATCGCTCTACGCCAGCCAAACCGGGCTCAGCGGCGACGGTTCCCCGCGAACAGGGTGTGGAACAACGGCACCATGGACCCGATCATCAGCGCGTTGCTGAGCCATCTGTCATCTGAGCGCATGACGGCACCGGAGAAAAGTAGCGCGCCAAAAAGTAACGCCGACATCAGGCGTTTCGCGGCCCCTTCTAGGCGGTCGAGGCGCGTGTCGAGCTGGGGTGTCGTGATGGCCAGCTTCCCGTCCTCCACCCGGTCGAGGATGCCGTCGAGGCGCTTGGGAAGCCGCCACGCAACGCTCGCGATCTCCATGGCGTCCTTCGCGAGGTCCTGCACCACGTTGCCGCTCTCGTCCTTCAGCAACTGGGTCGCAAACGGCTCGACAGAGTCCCACAGGTTGTAGGCGGGATTAAGGGCGCTGCACACTCCCGACGTAAGCGACATCGCGCGGCCCACCAGAAGGAAGTCCCCTGGCAGTTGAATCGGCATGGTGCGCACCACGTCGTTGAGCTGCACCGCGAACTCCCGGAACTCGCGCGGATCGACCTCGCGCAACTCGGCGAAGCCCATGCCGCCGAATCTCGCGAACAGCTTTGTCAACACGCGCTCGAGGTCGGCGGTATCGGCCGAGGGCAACAGCACCCCCATCGCGCGGGCCGCCTCAACGAGCCCCTTGCCGTCGCGTGTCGCGGCGGCGATCAGGAGCTTGCGTAGGTTGGTGCGGGTGCTCGACGATATCTCGCCCATCATTCCGAAGTCGATGAAGGTAAGTTTCCACGGCCGCTTATCCCCTGCATCGGCGATGGGGGTGACGAAGATGTTGCCAGGGTGCGGATCGGCGTGGAAGAAGGCGTGATTGAAGAGTTGGTCGTACATGACCTCGGCAAAGACGGGTGCCACGTCCTTGGGGTCGATGCCCGCAGCGCGCAGGGCCACGACGTCGGTGATCTTGATCGCTGTGACGTCCTCGAGGACCAACACCCTTCGCGTGGAGCGCTCCCAGGCGATGGCGGGTGCCGCCACGCGTTCGTCCCCCGCGAAGTTCTCCGAGAATCGTCCCGCGCTAGCCGCCTCGTGAAGGTAGTTGATCTCCTCGAGGCTGGTCGCCGCGAACTCCTCGATGAGGCCGGGCATGTCGACGCGCCTGTACACCGCACGCACACGGTCGAGCCACTTGCCCACCTTGCGCAATGCGGCCAGGTCGACGGCCACGATCTCGTCGATGCCGGGGCGCTGGACCTTGACGATCACCCTGCTAAAACCTGTGTCTGCGGCGTCCCCCGGACCGAGCAGAGCGCGGTGGGCCTGTCCCAGCGACGCGGCAGCTACGGGTGTCTCGTCGATTGACACAAATACTTGCTCGAGCGAAGCGCCAAGTTCCGCCTCGGCGAGGGCGCGGATCTGGTCGAAAGGCACCGCCGGGACCTCGTCCTGGAGCCCCTCGAGTTCCGCGGTGATCTGGGGCGGCAACACGTCGAGCCTCGACGACATGTACTGCCCGACCTTGATCATCAGGCCGCCGAGATCCACTGCGAGCGCATGAAAGCGTCGCGCCACCTTCTGCATCCGCTTGTCGCGGGTGCGTTCGGAAAGGCGGCCGAGCCCGATGCCGGGCAGCAGTATCTCGTACCACCAGATCGTCGCCATATTCCAGCTGGCAAACCTCATGATGCGCCGGTACCGGGCGCGGGAGCTTCCCGCGCCCGGAACTGAGACTGGCTGAGCCCGACGAGTTGAGGTCACCCGGGTCAGTCCTGAGCGAGAATGGCGTAAATGCGGCGGCGAGAATCCTCGAGCACCGCGATGGCTTCCTTGACCTGCGCGGGCGTGCCGGTGCGGCCCACCTGAGCGGCGGCCTGCGCCAGTTCGACGCCCGCCTTGGGCAGACCGGTGAAGCCTGGCTCCGCGTTGGTGGCGCTCGCCCAGGGTGCAGACTCCCCGGAACCGGCGACTTCTTCGATGCCCGCGTTGGTCAGCGTGTAGGTCTTGCGTCCGTTGGACTCCTCGGAGGTGATCAAGCCCTCGTCGGCCAGGAGCTGGAGCGTCGGGTAGACAGAGCCGGCACTCGGCTTCCAGTTTCCGTCGGTACGCTCCTCGATCTCACGAATGATCTGATAACCGTGCATTGGCGACTCGGAAAGCAGCGCCAGTACCGCAGCGCGGACGTCTCCCCTGCCCATGCGCGTGCCCACGCGCTTCTCGAAGGTGGCGCGCAACTGATCCATCGCCTGCCACACTCCCTCGGCGCCCTTGCTGGTGTCGAACCCCGTTGTCTTGAATGAACTGCCCATGATGACCTCCTAGTTGTATCGTGAACGATACTCAACGATATATCGTTCACGCGCCGAGCGATAGCCCCAATTTAGGAGGCAATTTGGGTCACGCGCCCGCGCTCCGCACGTCCCCGACCTTGTCGAGGTAGCACCGACCGCAGAGCGACTCATAGGCGGTCTCCTGACCATCGATCGCCACCTGAACGCCTCGGGACACGAATTCGCCGTCAATAACCCGGCCGTTGAAAATCGCCTTGGACCCGCATCGGCAGATTGTCTTGAGTTCCTCGATTGAATGAGAAATCTCAAGCAGGCGCAGGGAACCCGGGAATGAGTGGGTCATGAAGTCCCCGCGCAGCCCGTAGCAAAGCACGGGCACGCCGTGGCGCACCGCGATCACGAAAGCCTCGTCGACCTGCGCCGGCGTCATGAACTGAGCCTCGTCGATGAAGATCGCGTTGATGCCGGCCAGCGGGCTATGACGCTCCAATGCCTCGATCAGGGAGTCCTCGGCGCCTAGCACCACGTCAACCGGGCGCTCGACGCCGATGCGTGAAGAGACGGACTCGCCCGCCTTGGTGTCGATGCCGGGCTTGACGATCACCGCGTGCTGATCGCGCTCCTCGTAGTTATACGCCGCCGTCAGCAACAGTGCGGTCTTGGACGAGTTCATCGCGCCGTAGCGGAAGTAGAGCTTTGCCATGGGCAAACTCTAGCGGAGCAGTTTCAAAGTCCGCCCTCGGGTGGGCACACTAGGGGTAGCAGCAACCACGCACCTCTAGGGAGTTCACCATGCCAACCATCGCCATCATCGGAGCCGGGCCCGGACTGGGCGCCGCCGTCGCACGACGATTTGGCCGGGAGGGCTTCGCGGTCGCCCTCGTGTCCCGCGATCAGGCGAAGCTTGACCAGTTAGCCGCGACCCTCGAAGGTGAAGGCGTCACCGCGCGCGGCTACGCGGCGGACATCCTGGATCCGTCGGCGCTCGAGTCGGCGCTCGCTGACGCAGCGGCCGAGTTGGGTCCCATCTCCGCACTTCAGTACAGCCCGCTTCCCACCCGCACCTTCCTCAAGCCGGTCTTGGACCTCACCCCAGAGCTCGCGCTTGAGGCGCTGCGGTTCTCCGCACTGGGGCTCATCCACGCGGTCCGTGCCGTCCTTCCGCCCATGCGCGTCTCTGGCGAGGGCACCATCATCCTGATCAACGGTGGGACCGCGTTGAAGTCCCGGTCCGACTTTGCCGGCACCTCCGTAGCCTTCCCCGCGGAGACCGCCTACGGCGAGATGCTTCACGACGCACTAGCCGACGAGGGAATCGGAGTGGTCCAATTGGTCATCCCCGGCGCGATCCCCAAACTCCAGCTTGAGAACGGGATCGACGACGTGGCCGAGCGCATCTGGTCCCTCCATGTCTCGCACGGCGAGTTCCGCTCCATGATGATCCCCCTGGAGGACGGTCGCGAGTAGAGCCGAACCAGACGGGCCACCCCCCGGGGCCGCCACCTCCGTGCCCGGTGATGTGGTTCCCCCCGACGGCTATATGATGGATTCATCAAGTCGTGAATCCGCGATGATGAAATTGGTTGGGCAAGGAGCAGTACATGGCATTTGGAGAGGGCGAACGGCCCCTGTACGAGATCAAGGCGAATCTATTCAAGGGTCTTGCCCACCCGTACCGCATCCGGGTGCTCGAGATCCTCGCCGGGGTCGAGGAGGCACCGGTCTCTGAGTTGATTGCCGAGACCGGCCTCGAGGCGTCCCACCTTTCCCAGCACCTCTCCGTGCTGCGCAGGTACGGGCTGGTGGTGTCCGATCGACGAGCCAGCGTGGTCTACTACCGCTTGGCCTTCCCCCAGGTCGCCGATCTCCTGCAGGTCGCGCGCCAGCTGCTGGCGGAATTGGTGCGGTCCTCGCAAGAGCGCGGGGCCTCGGTCGATGCGTTGCCAACTATTTCTGCCGCGTCATGAGCGCGAACTCGCGTTCATTCACCTCCCTTCTCCCCTCGCTGCAGGATTATCGCGAGTTGAAGCGAAGCTGGCGCACTGACCTGATCGCCGGCGTGACTGTCGGAATCGTCGCGCTGCCGCTCGCCCTGGCCTTTGGGGTGAGCTCAGGGGCTGGCGCGGAGGCAGGCCTGATCACGGCGATCGTCGCCGGCATAGTGGCTGGCATCTTTGGCGGCTCGAACGTGCAGGTCTCCGGCCCGACGGGCGCGATGGTCGTGGTGCTCGGCCCGATCGTCGTCACCCACGGTGTCGGCTCGGTCGTGGTCGTCAGCATCATGGCGGGCATCATCGTGGTCGTCGCCGGAATGTTGCGCCTAGGTCGCACTGTCAGCTACATCCCGTGGCCCGTGATCGAGGGCTTCACCGTCGGCATCGGCATCATCATCTTCCTCCAACAGGTGCCCGCCGCCGTGGGCGTGACCGCCGCCGGCCACAGCACTAACGCCGCGGTTGCCGCCGTGCAGTCGGTCATGGACGCCTCCTGGCCGGCCGCGTTGCTGCCGCTGGCTGCCGTCGCGGTGGTGGCTATAGTGATGCTGCTGCTGGGCAGAGTGGGCGGTCGCCTTCCCGCGTCGTTCATCGCGATCGTGGTGGTGACACTCGCCACCTCCGTCTTCAGCCTTCCCCTCAACATGATCGGCGCGCTGCCAAGCTCGCTGCCGCTGCCCGCCCTTCCCTCGCTTGACCCAGGCACGATGCTGTCCCTCTTGGGCCCCGCCTTCGCCGTAGCCGCACTGGCCTCGATCGAGTCGCTACTGTCGGCGCGCGTCGCCGCGTCGATGGAGGACACCGGCCCCTACAACGCCGACCGCGAACTCGTGGGGCAGGGGCTCGCTTCCGTTGCGTCCGGCTTCTTTGGCGGTATGCCGGCGACCGGCGCCATCGCCCGTACCGCTGTCAACGTTCGCTCGGGGGCGCGCACTAGGGTCTCAGCGGTAGTGCATTCGCTCGCGCTGCTCTCGGTGGTCTACCTGGCCACGAACATCGTCTCCGGCATCCCGCTCGCCGCGCTGGCGGGAGTGCTCATGGTGACCGCGGCCCGCATGGTCTCCCCCACCATCATCAAGCAGGTGATGCGAGCGTCCCGCTCCGACGCGGTGGTCTTTGTGGTGACGGCCATCATCACCGTGAGCTTCGACCTGATCATCGCAGTCGGCATCGGCATCGCCGCGGCCGCCTTCTTCGCGCTGCGCGCGCTCAGCAAGGCCAGCGGGGTTCACCGCGAGGAGCTGCCCGGCTCCCCCGTACTAGGAGACGCGCAAATAGCCCTGTTCCGCATCGACGGCTCGCTCTTCTTTGGAGCCGCCGAGCGCATTCTGGACCGCATCAGCGAGCACGAGGGCATCGAGGTGGTGATCCTGCGGCTATCGCAATTGCAGCTCATCGACGCCACCGGCGCCCACACGCTCACGGAGCTGGTCCAGGCGCTCGAGCGGCGCGGGATTACGGTGTTGATCAAGGGCATCAAGCCCGAGCACCTGACGCTGCTCAAGCGTCTGGGCGTCATCGAGGCGTTGCGGCACCCCAATCACCTTTTCGACGACCTTGCGCCAGCCGTCGAGCACGCGCGGTCGCACGTCAACGAGGAAGTCACCGTTGAGGCCACTCCGGGGGTCAACCCGGAGCGGTAGGTCCGCACCATGTGAGGTGAGCGGTCGGTGAGCGCTTCTGGCGCGGTGTGAACTATGTCGCAGCGCGCGACGACCGTGCACATGCCGCCGCCTCCACTCACACTAGTTTTGCCGTCCTCGCCCACCAGCATGGGCCTGAAGTGGAGATGGAAGTTGTCGCGCAGGTACGCCACGGGTCATGCTGGAACTACCGAAAGGATCGCCCTGGGGAGGGTTACCGTCACCGCGTCCCCCACCTGGACGTTGAGGGTGCCGGGCACCTCCACGAGAAGTTGTGCTTCTCCGATGCGGATAGTTGCGCGCCACCGCAGCCCCGTGCGAGATGTCGCCAAGACGGTTCCCGGCAGTTCCTCATCACTGGTCGCGGGTGCGTGGCCCAGGGCAAGGCCCGCGGACTCGTGGCGGAACACGAGCACACCCGCGCCCTCCGGCGTGGAGTCCTCAACAGCCACCGGGCCCATCTGAGAGTAGTGAATCCCATCACTCACTACTCCGCTAATGAAGTTCTCCCCTCCCATCAAGCGCGCCACGTCGACCGATGCCGGCCGGTGATACACCCGATGCACGGTGTCGTGCTGGAGTAGCTGCCCGTCCTCGAGCACGGCGATCCGGTCTGCCACCGCCGTCGCCTCATCGCGATCGTGGGTCACCAGCAGCACGGTCGGCGACAACTCGCGTTGGATCCGAACCAACAACTCGTGCATTTCCTGACGCAACGCTGCGTCCAGCGCGCTGAACGGCTCATCGAGCAACAGGATCGCGGGTTGGGCCGCCAGCGCACGTGCGATCGCTACGCGCTGTTCCTGGCCGCCTGAGAGCGATCCCACGCCGCGGCCACCGAGGTCGGCAAGTTGCACCATCTCTAGGTAGGGCATCGCACGCTCGCGAGCACGCTGACGAGACACTCCCGCCGCACGGTCGGCGAACGCCACGTTGTCGATCACTGACAGGTGCGGGAACAGCAACGGGCGTTGGAACACGAGCCCCACGTTGCGCTTCTCGGGGAGCACGTCCGTGAGATCCCTGCCGTTGAGCAGGACGCGTCCGCCACTGGGGTCCTCGAGTCCCGCGATGATCCGCAGGATGGTGCTCTTGCCGGAGCCGCTCGGCCCGAGCAGCGCGGTCGACGTCCCCGTGAGCACGTCGAGGTTGACGCCCGTCAGAGCGTGCGGCTGAGAACCAACGAACTGTTTGGATATCTGGCGCAGTGAGATCGCTGAGGTCATGTTGTCCGCCGCCTTCCTGTACGTGCCAGCAAGACCACCAGAATCAGCGGTGGGATTGTGGCAATGAGTGATAACAGAGCTACTACCGAATCGTTGCCGATTCCGGACGCCAGCGACGCGGTGATCATCGGCAACGTGACGAACTGCCCGCCGCCGACGATCAGCGTGACGACGTAGTCGCTCCAGCCGACCAGGAAGGCGAGGAAGGCGGCCCTGGCTAGGGCCGGCGCGATCAGCGGCAGGTGCACGCGCAGCAACACCTGCCTGCGGGAGGCGCCCAGCGCTCGCGCAGCCTCCTCGAAGCCGATGTCGTGCGCGGCATACGCGGTTCGCAGGACGAACGTCGTGTACGGCACCGCTACCGCGACCAGCACCAGCACCACCCCCAGGAAGGCCGGCGCGTGGGCGCGCAGCAGGAGCACGTTGGTGCCCATGACCAAGGCGAAGGGAGGAATCGCGATGGGAGCAAACAGCAACACGGTGAGGGTCTTAGGGAACGGTGCCCATCCCGCGACGAGCGCTCGCGCGGCGAGCGCGCCTATCGCCGTCGCGATGACCGCCACCACGAGTCCCAACGTGAGGGAGCTGCCGAACGCGGACAGTCCCCCGGAGGCAAGCGCGGTGCGCACACCCTCGAGCCCAAAGCTCGTGGGCGCGATCGCGGGGTACGACCAGCGGTCGGCAAAAGCCCACATCGCGAGCGGCAAGAGCGGAAGCGCGAACCAGGCAACCAAAAGTGTCGAAAACAGGACCCTGCCAACGGCACCCGCCGGCACCGATGCGGTCAGGGGCCTGCCCGGATCGCCAGGAAGCCTCCGTCCGGCTCGACGCGGGGGTGCGATCACTAACTCATGGGTGGAAAGCGTCACCGCCACACCGCCGTCCGGCGTACCGCGAATGAGGCCGCGGCGACCACGACTAGCGAGATCGCTACGGTCAGCACGGCGACCGCGGCCGACTCCGCCCGCGCTGCGAGGCTCACGTCGTTAAACAGGCGTATCGCCATGACCGCGAGCGGCTCGGGGTGGGTGCGACCCAGCAACCAGGCGACCTCGTACGACCCCAAGGTATAGATGAACACTATGGTCGCGGAGATGATGAGAGACGGCGTCGCGAGCGGCAGGAACACCATCCTCAGACGGGTGAAGCGGCTCGCGCCGAGCATGGCGGCCGGTTCGTCGAACTGCGCCACCCGCGTCAGGAGCGTGCCCGCCACCACTAACGCCACGAAGGCCGACTCCTTCCACGCGTACTCGGCCACCACCGCTATCCACCACGGCCCGCCCACCAACGCGGGCCACGCATCGGCGTCGATTCCCAGCAGTCGCGGCAACACGCCCGAGTCCGCCAGCAGCAAGCCGATCGTCGCGGCGCCGATCAGGTGCGGCACGCTCACCGTGAGGGCCCCGAGGGCGGCCAACAGTCTGCCAAATTTCCCGCCCGACAGGACCACTAAGGCTGCGGCGCCTCCGACCAAGACCGCGATCGCGGTCGATGCCGTCGCTATGCCCAGCGACGTAGCAATCGCGCTTGGCGCCTCCTGCGCGACGGCGGCGTAGGCGTCGAGGCTGAGATCGACGCTCCCCACCAGGGGCATGAGTCCGATGCTCTGGAGCACTATCGACCCCAGCCCGCCCACGACCACCAGGAGCAAGGGGGTCATCGCCACCAGGAGCAGCAGTCGCGCGCCCCTGACCCCGGTCACTGGGCCGCGACTTGGGTCCGCCAGCCGTCGTTCACGGCAGGCACCCATTCCGCGGAAAGTTCCGGGTTGGCGTTTCGTGACAGCTCGTCGAACGAGGGCACGACCGTCGACTGCGGGAGATCCGCGAACTGCTGTCGCTGCGCTGGATTGAGCGCGTCGAAGTCGAGCACGGTGAACTGGCCCCAACCGGCGGGGTCTGCCTTGGCCACCTGCTGATCGACTGAGAGCGAAAGGTTCGCCACGACCATGGCGCCCTCGGCGTTCGAGGCGTTGGCGGGGATGGCCAGGAAGCTGGCGTTGCCCAGCGTCCCCTCCCCAAGCGAGAGCACTCGCGTACCAGAGGGATAGACACCGTCCGCCACGAGTTTGGTGAGTGAGGCGGGCCCGTACGTCATGGTCATGTCGACCTGCCCGTCTGCGTACAACTGGTCCAGCTGATCCGAGTCCGCGGGGTAGGTGTCCCCCTCGCGCCACAGGAACGGAGCGACCGCCTGCAACGACTCGTACAGGTCCGGACTCGCCTCGTCGAAGGCCTCCTGCGAGAAGTCAGCGGGCACATTCTGGTGGCCACCCGCCTCGCTGTACAAGACCTGGCGGATGAAGGCCGAGCCCGTAAAGTCGGGCGGCGCCGGGTAGGTGAACCGGCCGGGGTGCGCCTGCGCCCATTCCAGGATGCCCGCCACCGACGTGGGCGGATCCGTCACCACATCGGAGTTGTAGGCGATGCTGAACTGAGCCTTGCTCCATGGGGCTTCACACCCGTTGACCGGGGTCCCAAAGTCGCTATTGAGCAGCGGGTCCGCGGAGGAGACGTTGGCCATGTTCGGCAACTTCTGCGTCCACTCGCACCGCCACGCGCTCGCCTCGCTGCCGGTGCGGAAGTTATCGCCATTGACCCAAACCAAGTCGACGCTGCCGTCGGTGGTGCGACCCGCCTGCAACTCCGTCAGGATCCGGTTGAGGGCGTCCTTGGTGTCGACGATGGGCACCCTGTTGAGGGAAACCCCCTCGTCGGCAGCCGCGGGGGTGAGAACGTCGTCGACGTACGCGTTGGCCTGGTCGTCGCCACCGTACATCCACAGGTTGACGGTCTGACCGTCAGCGTCAGCGACGATGCCGTCCCAGTCCTGTAGCGGGGCGAGGCCCTCCCCCGCTGGCGCGGCGGGTGCCGCGCATCCCGCTAGCACTACGAGTCCGCCTACGGCGATCGTCGCGGTGGCGAGGCCGCGCCACCTTCGGAGTCGGACTGAGAGCTGAGCCATGGGGGTCATTGAGTAGCAATTCTGTGGAGGTTGGGCGGCGAATACAGACAGGCTACGGCCAACTTCATTGCCAGCTCGGTGCCCTAGTTCACACAAGGATGCCGCTCACCGTCTCTATCATTGAGCAAATGCAGCTATCAAACCGCGCCGTCGTCTGGAGGGCCGCGATCTTCGTGGCGTTCCTCGTCGGCGTCGTACTGATCGCCGTCCTTGCGCCCTTGCCGAGCGTCGACTCGCTCCTGAAATCCGTGTCTGACGCCGGCGTGTGGGGCGCTGTCCTGTTCGTCCTCGGCTACGGGCTAGCGACCCTCACCCCGATTCCGAAGTCGGTCGTCAGCATCGCCGCGGGATTCACGTGGGGACTGGCCCTAGGCGTTGCACTGGTGTACGTGGGGGCGTTGATTGGTGCCGCTCTCGCCTTCGCCATAGGTCGCTCTCTGGGCAGAGACGCAGTCGAACGCTTCACCGGTGCGCGGGTGGCGAAGGTCGACGAGGCCATCCGTCAGAAGGGCCTCGTGGCGCTCATCGGCGTGCGACTGGTCCCGGTGTTCCCCTTCACCGTCATCAACTACAGCGCGGGATTGACAGATGTGAGGCGCCGAGACTACGCGTTGGGCACGATGGTGGGCATCCTGCCGGGCACCATCGCCTACGTCGCGGTGGGCGCCTACTCGACGACGCTGGGCCTGCCGCTCTATGTCGCGATCGGGGCCCTGTTGCTGCTGACGGCGGGCGGAGCCGTCTACGCGGTGCGCGCACGCCGCCGGCAAGCGCGAAACCTCCTCTTGCAGGAGACGACATGATCGACCTCCCACTGAGGCGCGCGATGGCGCGCCCGCTCGCCAGGATGGCGGCGGTGATCGACGTGCCGCTGGTCACACCCGACAGACTGACGATGGCCGGGCTGGTGATCGGCGTGAGTAGCGCCGGGCTGGCAGCCGCCCAATGGTGGTGGCTAGCGCTTGTCGCGTGGCTGATCTCGCGCGTGCTCGACGGACTGGACGGCGAGCTGGCACGCCGGCGCCGCGCCCGCTCCCCGCAGTCCACGGTGAGCGAGGCCGGCGGGTTCCTCGATATCACCGCCGACTTCGTCGTGTACGGCACCACCGTGGTCGGCGTTGCCATCGGCGCCTCCAACGGCTTCGGGGCGCCGTGGTGGCCGTTCCTCGCGGTGCTGCTCGCGTATTACCTCAACGGGGCGACCTTTCTGGCGTACTCGTCGATCGCGGAGCGCACCGGGAGGCAGATCGACGACGGTCGCTCGCTGTCCTTCCTGGGGCGCGTCGCTGAGGGCGCCGAGACCATCGCGGTGCACTCGGCGTGGCTGATAGTGCCGTTCTTTGCCTGGCAGATTGCCGTCGGGTGGGCGGCCGTGGTCTTCATCTCCGCACTCCAGCGGATGGCCTCCGGGTACCGGCTCCTGCGCTAGCCCTCTTGGGTCACCTCATGCGAGCGAGGCGGACTCTGCTCAGGAGCTTGATCGCTCGGGCCATCACTCCCGCGTCAAGCCGCCTGCGGACGTCCGCGACCGCGGCGTTCCACAGGGCGTCGCTGTACGTCGGGTAGGGGTGGATGGCGCTGGCGATGGCGCTCGTCGAGAGCTTCTGGTGGACCGCCAGGGTCAGTTCCCCGATAGTCTCCCCCGCCCGCGGTCCCACGATCGTGCCGCCCACCACGCGGCCGCCGTTCTCGACGACGATCTGAGTGAAGCCGCTGGTGGCGGATTCCGTGATCGCCCGGTCGGTATGGGCGTGCTGGATGGTGACCACGCGATGCTTGCCTGGTTCCGCGTCGGACGCGGTGATCCCAACGGCGGCCACCTCGGGAGAGGTAAAGGTGACTCGCGGAATGACCCTGGTCTGGGCCTTGCGGCGCAGGCCCAGGATGGCGTTGGTGGCCGCGACGCTGCCGTTGACTCCCGCCGTGTGCGTGAACTGCGGCATTCCCGTGATGTCACCTGCTGCCCACACCCGCTTGTTGGCGGTGCGTAGCGCGGCGTCGACGCTCACGAAGCCGGCGTTGTCGGTGGCTACTCCGGCGGCGTCGAGCCCAAGCGCGGCGGTTTCCGGCCTGCGTCCCAGGGCGGCGGCGAGCCGGCCGAAGCGAAGCATCTGACCGTCGTCGAGCGTGAGAGTGCCCGCGAGGTTATCCGTCGTCGAGACGGAAACGGCAGAGCGTCCCGTGATGATGGTGACCCCGTCCGCCACCATTGCGTCGTGCACCACGCGCGCCGCCGCCTCTTCCTCCTTGGGAAGAATTCGCGGGCCGCGTTGGACGATGGTCACTTTAGAACCCAGCCTCGCCATTGCTTGGCCGAGCTCACAGCCGATGGCCCCGCCGCCGAGGATCACAAACTCCTCCGGCAACTCGCGCAGGTCCCAGAACGACGCGCTATTGAGTATCTGCAGCCCCTCGGCACCCTCGAACTGCGGTGTGGTCGGACTCGTCCCCGTAGCGATCAGCGCCTGGGCGAAGGTGATCTCTTCACCGTCGAGGGAGATGCTGCGCTCGGACACGAAGTGAGCGTGGCCGGCCGCGACAGCGACGCCCTCCGCCTCCAGTGCCTCGCGGGAGTCGGTAGGGGCGATGGTCTGCACGGCGGAGTCGACGTTCCTCATGGTCTCCAGGAAGTCGGGCGCCATCCGCTGCTGACCAGGGCGGACGCCCTGCGCGAGGGCGGCGGCCGACGCTACGTGCGCCGCGGCGATCAGCGTTTTTGACGGGACGCAGCCGGTCCACAGGCAGTCGCCACCCAGCCGGTCCTTTTCGATGAGCAGCACCTTGGCCCCAAAGTTCGCAGCGGCCTTGCTCGCCACTAGTCCCGCGCTGCCCCCGCCGATGACGATCAAGTCCCACGATGTTTCAGCCATCGTTACCTCCGTATTGATTAGATGCAGTCTCGACCCATTTTTAACAGTTCACCTCCCAGCCGCTCCGTGAACCAGAACACACAACTAGTGGGGTGGGAGACGTAGTGTCGAACTATGACATCTACGACACCCGATTTCTCTGACCTGCGCGCCGTCTACGTGAACTGCACTCTCAAGAAGTCCCCAGAACTCAGCCACACCCAGGGACTCATGGACCGCAGCATCGAACTGATGCGTCATCTTGGCGCGACCGTTGATTCCGTCAGGCTCATCGATCACCCCGTGGCGACCGGCGTGTACCCGGACATGCGGGAGCACGGTTGGGACGAGGATGCCTGGCCCGAGGACATCTGGCCGCTCATCAAGGACGCGGACATCCTCGTCATCGGCGGACCCATCTGGCTGGGAGATAACTCGTCAGTGGCCCGCCAGCTGATCGAGCGCCTGTACGCGATGAGCGGCATGTTCAACGACCGGGGACAGTACGTCTACTACGGGAAGACGGCGGGGGCGATCATCACCGGCAACGAAGACGGCGTCAAGCACAGCGCGATGTCCCTGCTCTACAGCCTGCAGCACATCGGCTACGTGATACCACCCGCAGCCGATGCGGGATGGATCGGCGAGGTGGGGCCAGGCGCCAGCTATCTCGACGAGGGCTCCGGCGGCCCCGAGAACGACTTCACCAACCGCAACACCACGTTCATGACGTGGAACCTGCTTCACATGGCCAGGATGCTCAAGGACGCGGGTGGGATTCCCGCCCAGGGAAACGTCCGTCAGGAGTGGAACGACGGCGAACGCTTCGGCTTCGACGCCAATCCCGAGTATCGGTGAGGGGCACCTACGAGCGAGGCGCGCTACTTTACGACTGGGTCTCCGGAGAGCGAACCGTCTACCGGTCGGGCCGGGTAGCAGGCGTCGAACTGCTCGACCTGAGCGCCGGCGACACCGTCCTCGACATCGGCTGTGGAACCGGACTGAACTTCCCCCAGCTGGTCGAGGCCGTGGGGCCAACCGGCCGTGTCATCGGTCTGGACCGCAGCCCTGGGATGCTGGCGCGCGCCGATCACCGCGTCGCCCGCCGGGGGTGGACCAACGTGACAACCGTCCGCGCGGACGCGACGGAGTTCACCAGCGAGACCATCGGCGCTGACGCTGTCGATGCCGTGTTCGCCACCTACTCACTGAGCGTGGTGGACGACTGGCGCTCGGCCTGGGAGAACAGTCTGGCGGTACTCCGCCCGGGCGGGCGCGCCGGAATCGTCGACATGCGCATACCCACGACGGCCACGCCACTGCTCTCCCCGCTGGCCCGCCTCGCCTGCGCAATTGGCGGTGCGGACATCGAAGCACACCCCTGGACGGCACTGAGCGAGGAGGGGCGCGACGTGCGCGACGTCACCTTGCGCGCGGGGCACATCGTGGCGGCCGCGGCCACCGTGCATTGAGGACGACCGCGCCTTGTGTGTCCTGGGTCGCTTAACTGTGCGAGCCACGCGCCATACAGTCGAAGGAATCAGCATCCAGACTCGAAGGGCACCATCGTGACAACCGCACCGTACTCGCCCGGTCAAAATCCGTCCCTACCCACACCGCATATGATCGACGCATGCGCCAAGGACGTTGCGTCGGCACCGTCGGGAGATCTTCGCCCGTGGTCGCCAGACGAACGGGAGAAAACACTAGTGCCAGCCGCCGATTCCGAACCCTTCAGCTGCCTGAGTTCGGTTGAGCTGTTCGCAGACCTGACTCCGGATGAGATCGCGGCATTCGACCGCATGGCACCCTCACGTAGCTTCGGCAACGGAGAGATCGTCTTCAGCCAAAGCCAACCCATCACGGCGTTATTCATCCTTAAAGAGGGACGGGTGAGGATCTTCCGCGTGACCGAGGACGGCAAGGCACTGACGATGGCGATCCTCGAGCCAGGCGCGGTGTTTGGCGAGATGTCCCTGGTGGGCCAACGCATGTACGACAACTATGCGGAGGCGATCGAGGACACGCAGATCTGCCAGTTGAGCGTCCAGGACGTCGAGCGCCACATGCTCTCCGACCCCCGCATCGCGGTACGAATCTCTCGCCACCTCGGCGAGCAGGTCGCCCGTCTCGAGGAGAGGCTGACTGACCTCGCACTGCGGCCGCTGATTGCCCGCGCGTCGAGCACCCTGGTGCGCCTGTCCGGTTCGCAGCGAATCTCCCGCCACGGCCACGTCACCATCAGGCTCACTCACGACCAGTTGGCGGGCCTGCTCGGCGCCACGCGTGAGTCCACCAGCAAGACCATGTCGGACCTTGCGTTGCGCGGGCTCATTCGCCAGGCCCGCGGGCGGATCGTCTTGCTCGACATAGACGGCCTGGCGATCCTGTCTAAGAGGATGGCCTAGGAATGGCTGCGGGCCGCGCCCCAGAGCGTGTCGAGTTCGTGGGGTCGCAGGGTGAGAAGCTCGCGGGCCGGCTCGAACTGCCCGAGGGAGAGCCGCTGGCTTACGCGCTGTTCGCGCACTGCTTCACCTGCGGCAAGGACTCCGTGGCCGCTACCCGTATCTCGCGTGCGCTCACGAGTGCCGGCGTCGCAGTGCTGCGGTTCGACTTCACCGGGCTGGGCCACTCAGGCGGCGACTTTGGCAACTCCAACTTCACGACCAACGTCGAGGACCTAGTGCGGGCGGCGGGCTACCTGCGTTCGGACCACGCGGCGCCGAGCATCCTCATCGGCCACTCGCTCGGCGGCGCGGCGACCCTGGTGGCCGCGCCCCAGATTCCCGAGGTCCAGGCCGTGGTGACGATCGGCGCGCCTGCGGACCCCGCGCACGTGCTGGAGCTCATGCCGGACAGCCTTGCCCAACTTGAGGAGAACGGCAGTGCCGAGGTCTCGCTGGGAGGACGTTCGTTCCGGATCGGCCGGCAGTTCATTCACGACCTGCAGTCCCAGCGGGACTTGGCTCAGGTATCCCATCTTTCCGCCGCGCTGCTGGTGTTGCACTCCCCCGTCGACCAGATCGTCTCGATCGACAACGCCCGGCAAATTTTCGATGCGGCCCATCACCCCAAGTCGTTCGTCGCGCTCGACGGCGCGGACCACCTGCTCACTCGCAAGGGTGATGCCCAGTTTGCCGCCGACGTCATAGGCGCGTGGGTGGGCAGATACGTGTCCTCGCTCAGCCCAGAAACGCCCCCAGCATCGGGCCCGTCGGCCCTCTCTCAGCTCGCGGACGGCGCGGTGCGGGTCGCCGAGAACGCCAACGGTCCATACGGCCAGACGGTATCCACGAATGAACACGCGATACTCGCCGACGAGCCGGCGCCCATCGGGTCGGCCACTGGGATGTCTCCTTACGACCTTCTGCTCGCCGGTCTAGGCGCGTGCACCTCCATGACCCTACGCATGTACGCCGAGCGCAAGCGATGGCCGCTGGAAAGCGTCGAGGTGACGCTCCGCCATAGCCGCGTGCACTCCGATGACTGTGCCGACTGCGAGTCCACCCCGGCGGCCCTGGAGCGGATCGAACGAACCATCGTCGTCTCGGGAGACCTGTCGCCCGAGCAGCGGCAATCCTTGCTCGCCATCGCCGACAAGTGCCCGGTTCACCGCACGCTGCACGCGAACGTGCAAGTGGCCACCAGCATCGTGCCGGCCGGCGTAAGTGAGTAGCGGGGCGCGCCTGATCCTCCGCGCAGCGGCCGGCTCGTTAGTGATCGCGGCACTGTGGATTGTGCTCGCGTCGATCACTCCGACCACCAACTACCACCTGGCGCCGATGGTGGCCGTGATCGCCGCCCCCTCCACGATCCGGCTGACGGTTCCCGGTCGCCCGGCGCCCGTGGTCGCAGTGAGCGCCGTGGCCATCGGCATCATCGTCGCCACCGGTTCGGCGCTACTCATTCACGCGGCCGGTTGGGATCTTGGTCACGCGATCAGCACGAGCATCACGACTCGCTCGGAAACCGTCGTGGTTATTGCCCTCGGCGCTGTCATCGGTGCCGTCATCGCGGCGCTTCCCTCCAAGGACGACGCCCGGTCACCTGGGTAGACTCTCAATCGAACTCACTCAAGGTCGAGGCGCTGGCAAATCGAGTATCGCGCCGACCAGCAATTGCTAGGGGGACGTCGTGCGCGCACTACTGAAAGCGACAGCGGGCCCCGGGTTAGAGCTCGCCGAAGTACCGGAGCCGATCGCGGGCGAGGCGGATGTCACGATACGGGTGCTGCGCACGGGCATCTGCGGGACCGACCTACACATCGAATCCTGGGACGGGTGGGCCTCCTCCACCATCAACCCGCCCCTCATCCCCGGACATGAATTCAGTGGTGAGGTGGTCGCCATCGGCACCGCCGTCCGCGACGTGCACGTCGGCGCCATCGTCTCCGGGGAGGGCCACATCGTGTGTGGCACGTGCCGCAACTGCCGCGCGGGCCGTCGACAGATGTGCAACCGCACGTCAGGCCTTGGCGTCAATAGGCACGGCGCGTTCGCGGAGTATGTGGTGCTCCCAGAGTCAAACGTGTGGGTGCACCCGGACGGCATGGACCTGGACCACGCGGCGATCTTCGACCCCCTGGGCAACGCCGTCCACACGGCACTGAAGTTTCCCCTCGTCGGCGAGGACGTCCTCATCTCCGGCGCCGGACCAATCGGGCTGATGGCAGCCGCGGTGGTCCGCCACATCGGCGCGCGGTTCATCGTGGTCACCGACGTGTCGGAGCCCCGACTCGAACTAGCTCGACGCGTGGGCGCCGACCTCGGCCTGAACGTGTCGATGCGACGGGTAGCCGAGGCCCAAGCCGCCTTGGGCATGCGCGAGGGGTTCGACGTGGGCCTGGAGATGAGCGGGCAGCCGACTGCGCTCCCGGAGATGATCGACAACCTCACGCACGGCGGGCGCGTCGCGATGCTTGGGCTGGCTTCTGGCCCCATCGACGTCGACTGGGCCAAGGTCGTCACTCACATGCTCACGATCACCGGCATCTACGGTCGCGAGATGTTCGAGACCTGGAATGCCATGAGTGCGATGCTGCAGAGCAGCACGGACCTGCGCGTCGCCCTCGACACAGTGATCACGCACCGCCTGCCCGCCAGCGAGTGGGAACAGGGCTTCTCGGTCGCGCGCACGGCCACGGCCGGCAAGGTAGTTCTCGACTGGAGCGGTACTTAACCGAGGTAGCGTCCGGCGCCTAGCCGGGCCGCGATAAGGAGACCCCATGTACGGAACCATGCAGGCACAGTTGGCAGGCGCCCTCGACGAGATTCGCGCGGCCGGCACCCTCAAGTCAGAGAGGCCGCTGGGAGGCCCTCAGTCTTCAGTGGTGTCCGCGGGAGGCGACGACGTCCTCAATTTCTGCGCCAACAACTACTTGGGGCTCGCGAATGATCCGCGCATCGTCGAGGCCGCGAAGTCCGGCATGGACGACTGGGGTTTTGGGCTGGCGAGCGTCCGCTTCATCTGCGGCACCCAGGACCTGCACCTGGAACTCGAGGCCAGAGTCTCCGCGTTCCTCGGGACGGAGGACACCATCCTCTTCTCGTCCTGCTTCGACGCAAACGGCGGCGTGTTTGAGTCCCTCTTTGGCCCCGAGGACGCCATCATCTCTGACGAACTCAACCACGCCTCGCTCATCGACGGTATACGGCTATGCAAGGCCCAGCGCCTGCGCTACCGCAACCGCGACCTGGGCGACCTCGAGGAGCAGCTCAAGTCCGTGACGGACGCGCGCCAACGCATCATCGTGACCGACGGGGTCTTCTCAATGGACGGCTACCTCGCGCCCCTGGCAGGCATCTGCGACCTAGCCGACCGCTACGGGGCGTTGGTGCTCGTCGACGACTCCCACGCCGTGGGCTTCATGGGCGAGCACGGGCGCGGCACACCCGAGCTCATGGGAGTGTCGGACCGCGTGGACATCTACACCGGTACCTTCGGTAAGGCCCTCGGCGGGGCCTCCGGCGGCTACGTGTCGGGGCACAAGGAAATCGTCGCGATGCTGCGCCAACGCGCGCGGCCCTACCTGTTCTCCAACACGGTCGCGCCGGCCGTTGCGGCCGCCACGTTCGTCGCGCTGGACCTAATCGAGCAGAGCGGTGAACTACGGCGCACGTTGGTCGAGAACGCCGCGCTGTTCCGCACCCTGATGACCGACGCGGGGTTCGAGCTGCTCGACGGCGAGCATGCGATCGTGCCCGTCATGTTCGGCGACGCCGCGCTGGCCGCTCGCATGGCCGAGAGCATGCTCGCGCACGGGGTCTACGTAGTGGCCTTTTCGTACCCTGTGGTCCCTATGGGAAAGGCGCGGATTCGGGTGCAGCTCTCCGCGGCACATTCCGATGCGGAGATCCGACGCTGCGTCGCGGCGTTCGTCGCCGCGAGGGATGAGTGCGGCGGCTCAGCCCAGGGTTGAGTCGGTCCCGCTGGACTAAGCCTCCGGTGGCGTAGCGAAGATGTCCAGTTCAAGGTCGCGCGCGACTTGTTTGGCGACAAGTTGGCCCTTGATACTGTTTCCGGCCGCGTCGAGACGGGGCGCGTAGGTTCCCAGCCCAAGCGTCCCGGGCGCAACCGTCACGATTCCCCCGCCGATGCCACTCTTAGCCGGGAGCCCTACGTCCAGGAGCCAGTCCCCCGAGGTCTCGTACAGGCCGGCGGTCGCCATGACGGCGACGGCTGACCTGGCCGCGCCCGCGTCCACCACCCTCGCCCCGGTGACGGGGCTGACACCCCGGTTCGCGAGGGTCGCCCCCATGACGGACAGATCGCGAGCAGTTACCTCCAGGCAGCTGACGCGGGTGTAGAGCTCTGTTGCGGAATCGGGGTCACCCGCTAGCGCGCCCCTGTCGAAAAGCAGGTGCGCGAGCGAACGGTTGCGGTGATTTGCTTGGGAGACGGACGAGTACATGCTCTCGTTGATCGTTAGGGTTCGCCCGGCGAATCCGGACAGCACCTCGGCGATCCGCTGCCACTGCTCGTCGACGGAGGCACCGGGAACCAAGGCGATGGTCGCCAGCGCGCCCGAGTTGACCATCGGGTTGGTACGCGATGCCGGATCACGCTCGACGGCCGCAGACGAGTTAAAGGGCAGGCCCGTCGCGTTGACGCCGACAGTCGCCCGCACCTCTTCGAGTCCCCGCGTCTGACACACCAGCGCAAACACGAACGGCTTGGCGCAACTCATGAGCGCGAAACGCACCCCCGCGTCGCCCACCTCCGTGACACGCCCGTCCACCTCGGTCACCGCAATCCCGAAGAGGCCCGGATCGACCTCGCTCAGGCCTGGATAGACCGCCGAAACGGTCCCCGCGGTCGTGTCGGAGTGGTCGCTTCGCGCGCGGTCCAACACCGTCTGAAATCGCAATGGGTCTTCCTGGTTCACGGGTTTCCCTACGTTGCTCGTGGTCCACTGGCTCGACAAGGCTAGATCATCAGGGCCAACCGCGGTTCGCCTCGCGGCATGCCTGCATCCGAGCGAGTGAGAGCGCTAGCGCTGGCGGGAATCCGGTTCTGAGGAGTCGGTACTTATCAGAACCACTTCTTCTGGGAGCCGCGCACCTCGTTATTGTTCGCCCCGGACATCGTCCGATTCGAGAGTCCCTTTCTTGCCTGCACAAAGTCGTCCTGCTCCTGCATGTTCAGCAATGTCGCCTGCGTCTCGGACTCGTGATGGTGGCGCTTGTTGACGTTGCGGTACTTGAAGAAGATGACCGCGTAGAAGATGAAGCCGGACAGCAGGAAGGCCAGTCCGATGAACCCGCCACCGTCGTCGGAGGATCCAGACGAGGCCAGGATCTGGCTGTTCATCGTGGCTAGTTCAGCAAGGGTAAGCATCAGATTCCTAACGCGAGTAGCACTATGCCCACCACGGTGCCCACCACCTGGACGGCGGCGGAGACCACCAGCAGACGACTCTGGTGGATCGGGACGCTGCCCATGGTCTCGCCGGTTCTGGCGTTCACCGCGACGTAGTGCAGAAAGGTCTTTCCGTTGGACTTGCGCTGCTGGTAGCTGTACAGCCACACCGGCAGATACGCGGACACCCAACGCTGTCCACGAACGTCTACGTCCTCCTGCGTCCACCTGACGCCGCGGTCGTAGAACCGGATGGTGTCGTTGACCTTGTGCCGGGTGACGTCCCCCGCCTGAGTAAGCGCCAGCGGGGAGAGTTCTTCGAGATTGCTGTCCCTGCGCTCCGACGTGAATCCGGCCAGGTAGTTCGAGTCGTATCGCACCGAATTCTCTACATCGAACGGCATGATCGTGTTGATGATGTTGTTCGAGTTCTGAGCTGTGTTCTGGTTGCGGCGATCGCTCGAGGACTCCACGGTGAGGTCGTTCACGTGGATGTCGAACTCGCGCGCGACGTTGTAGAGGTCAGCGTCGTACTTAGTTTGCTCGCTGTCCCCGTTCTTAACGGTGTACTTGCGCGTCTGGTGCTCACCCTGACCGCTCAGCTTGGCGTGCGCGTTGACGTCGACCACCATGTACGGCAGGTACACCCCCATGACGTTCTCCGCGTTGAACTCAGCACGGAACTTGGGGTGCGCGAAGAACCTACGCTTCCTGACAAATTGGTTGATGCTCGCTACGGCCGTCTCCTTCACGATCTTGAAGGGAAGGATCATGTCCGGGACAGCACCGTTGGCGACCTGTTGGTTCATCGACAAGGTATTGCGGCACCAGTGGCAGCGAGCCTGAGTGCTGCTGTTGGTGTCGATCACCACCTCCGCACCGCAGGCGCTGCACTTAAAGGTCAGCACCTCATCGGTGGAGGGCACGATGTCGCTTGAGCCAGAACCCACGACGACGCCGACGAGATTGCCGATGTCGCCGTTAAGACCAAAGGCCTCCATCGCGTTGTCCGCAGACCACTCGAACCTGCAGTAGCCGCACCGCAGGTTGCCCGTCTCGACGTTGAGCGATATCTCGGTAGCTCCGCAGCGCGCGCACTTTGCGAGGCCGTCCTTCGCCCCCTCGTCCGTCTGAACAACCCGGTGAGTGGCGCCGTCGTCCTCTGACGGCACTACGGGTGCGATCACTTCCTCGGTAGCCTTCTGGGCCTGCGGCCCAACGGGCGCCGCCGGAGTAACCTCCTCCGCCGGAGGTGGCGTAGGGCTGGCGTTCTCCATCGGAGTCCCTGCCTACAAACCTAGAACTTTGGCCTTGGCCGCTTCGAAGTCGGCCTCGGTGATAAGCCCCTGATCGAGCATGTCCTTGTACTGGCGCAACTTCGCCATGGGGTCCTCCGCAGCTGGCGCGGCCGCAGCCGCCGCTGCCGGCGCTGCCGGCGCGGGTGCCTGGGGCGCCGCGGTGTTGGGCTGCTGGAGTCCCCCGGCGGCTCCCCCCGTCGCGTTCATCCCCATGCCGAGGAACGCCATGCCAGCGCCGCCGCCGGCGCCGCCCTCGTTGGAACCCGCGGCCTCGAAACCACGCGCAGCAGCCTGCTGCATAAACGAGTTGCCCCGGGCGCCGCCCAAAGCGTCGGCCTTCTTGACGTCGCTCAGCAGTGCGCGCGTGTCCTCGTCGTACTCGATCGACTGCAGAGCGACCTTGGCGATGGTCAGCCCGCGGTCCGTCGTCCACTGGTAGCCATCTTCGACGGCCGCACTCAGGGACTGCGCGAAGCCGATCGCGTCGCCCTGAATCTTGGCGATGCGGTTGCCCTTGCTCGGATCATTCGTGTAATACGAGAACGCCGCCGCGAGCGAGCCCACCACCTCGTTGAAAAGCTGGCTCGCCGCGTCGTTGTCGAGGTCCGAGAAGTCGAACACCTTGGCGTCGTAGCTGAGGTAGGTCAGCGGGACAAAGTTCTTCACCATCAGGATGGGGTCGACGATGCGCAGCGTGTAGCTTCCCCGGGTCACCGCCCCCACCTGTGTGCCCAGATAGGCGTCGTCCCAGTAGATTTCGGATTGGGTGCCGAAACGGTTGTTCGGAATCTCCTTGAGGTTGACGTAGAACGCCAGCTGCTGAGACGCGGGCTGGCCGCCAAACTTGAAGCGCTCCCATGACGTCGTGACGGTGGGACTGATGAGGCCGTCGCCCGCGAAGATCGACTTGGAGTTCTGGTCCTCGCTGGTGAAGATGAAGCCGCCCGGCTCAGCGATGAATCCGGTGAGCTGGCCGTCCTGGAAGGTCACCAGGCCGTAGCCCTCCGGCACGATAATTCGGCTGCCGTTGGTGATGATGTTCTCGGAGCCCTTGACGTTGGCTCCACGGCCGGCGTTCTGACCCTGAGTGACGGCCGGGAAGATGGCGGCCGTCGGCGCTAGGCCGGGGGGCGGGATAAGGAAGTCTTTCCACTGGTCTGCAAAAGTTCCGCCGATTGCACCCGTGAAGGCCTTGATGAATCCCATTTCCACACCCCGTCAGCTAGATAAGCAGGTCGTCGCTCAAGGAGATGCAAGACGCGCGACGGTACATGGTCCAAGCCGTCGATACCTGCGCGTCTACGCTGGCGGCGATCAATAAACACTAGCACCGAGCCGCTGGCGCGGGCGGTTGAACCTCTACCTTCAGGACCTGCCTGCGGGGAAATGGCGACGACGGAGTAATCTGTCTACAACAAAAGGCACTTTTAATGACGACGAACGGGAGGCTGCCCTTGGCACGGTCCCGGGATTGCGCCCTGTCGGCAAGGGTCAACGTCGCCCCCGGCTCCTTCCTGGGACGGGAGGTAGCGGGTCTCTCGGGGCCGGTTTGGTCGATGATGGCCTGGTACCTGCTGATCACCGGCCTGATATTGGCGGGAACCTTGTACACCTCTGTCTCCACCAACGATGTGGGGACGTCGGGCCTGAGGGTCTTCGGCCTTGTCTATTGTCTAGGTTGCCTGGCCGTGCTCGCTCGGTTGAGGTCGAGGACCCCCGGGTGGCTGCTGTTCATCCTTGTCGATGTCAACATCGCGGTGGCCTGCCTGATCTCCGCCTCGTGGAACACGGTCTTTGCGGCGGCGGTCCCGCTCGCCACTCTGGTCATCGCGGCGCTCTACGCCGCCACGTGGTTCCGCCACGCCGACATGCTGGCCCACCTCGGATGGCTCACCGTGCTGTCGGCGATCGCGGTCTTCCTCGCCAGCGATAGCGCAAACCTGCGAGTGCTTTGGTTCGCCATTGTCTTTTTGTGTTGGGGGCTGGGGCTCTTCGTCAACGCGCTTGTCCGCGACCTGAACCAGCAGGTGATGACAGATCCGTTGACCTCTCTACTGAACCGCACCGGGCTCGATCTAGTCGTTGACCACCTAGGCGGCGACAGGCCACACCTGATGCCCAGATCCGTCGCCTTCCTCGACCTCAAGGACTTCAAGGAGTTCAACGACCGCGACGGTCATCACGCCGGGGACGAGGTCCTTCGGCAAGTCGGTAGCGCGCTGCAGGCGCAGTTGCGTGCCAGCGACATCCCTGCCCGCACGGGTGGCGACGAGTTCGTTATTGTGCTGCCGTCGACGTCGCTGGAACACGCCCGAGTCGTGCTCGGTCGGATCATCAAGTCTCTGCCAGTCGGCTGCTCCTTCGGCCTCGTCGACTGGCCAGCCGGGACCACCTTCGACGACGCGGTGCGCGCGGCCGACCGCGAGATGTACACGGACAAGAGGCGCAACAGCCTGTAGAGGCGACTCGCCCTCTGCCCCGGACCCGCGCCCCTTCACGCATGAAACGCGGGAGCAACCCGTGATGCGCTGATCGCCGCGACACCGCCGCGCGCAAAGCGTAAAGTGAGGCCTAGGCGAGACAAGCGTCAGATTGATCCCGTCTAGGAGACCCGAACCGGGGGTTGTGGATGTCGGACCAAGTCGAGCCGGTGACTCACGACGAGCCGGCGCGTCCAGACTCAAACGGCGCCCGCGCCAGGCATCGCCAGTACGACGCCCTTCTCGAGTACGCCCCCGACGCGATAGTTATCGTGGATGCCGACGGAATCGTCTCGGAATGGAACCCCGCCGCAGAGGCACTGCTAGGCGTCACTCGCACGCAGGCAGTCGGGGCGCCCGCCCGCTCGCTCTTTGCGGCCCCCAATGCGGACCAATTCGACCACGCGTGGCAACAGTTGGTGGCCGGCGGGCCCGCCCCCCAGTACGAGTTTCAGTCCGCCGCTGCCGGGTCCCCTGGCATAACGCTCAGCGTGATCGTCGCTCCGATTCGTTCAGAGGGGTCGCTTCCGGGGGCCGTGGTGATCCTGCGAGATCTGGATACTCCGGACCCACGCGCATCCTCACCCACCCATGCCAGCGGCGCCCCTGGCATCGCTCACGACGAGCCTGCAACCGTGGCGGGCGAGGCGACGAGTGAATCGCCACTCGCTATCCGCGGGCCGCGCTGGCTTCAGCAACATCTTGCGATTCCGCCGTCTCCCGGCCTGGAACGCGGCGTCGCCGTGATCGACCTCGACGCGTTCGCGATGCTGGTGACCACCTATGGGCACGATGCCGCCGACGCCGTGATCGCGGAGTTTGGGGAGCTCCTCGTGGGGCTTGATACACCCGGGGTCTTCGCTTTGTGGCGGGCGGGCACGTTCATCTGGACTGTCGACAGCACCGACCCGGTATCGGCCCTCGACTCCTGCGTCAGCAGCCTTACCAGCGCGCTCGAGGAGCCCTTCCACATAGGAGACGAACGGGGGTGGTTAACGCTGAGCATCGGCCTGGCCACCACTGCCGACGTGGCGGGAGGTGACCTGCTGTCCGCGGGGACGGACGCCGTGGAACTCGCCAGGAGCATCGGCGGCACGAGCGCCGTGTACTACGACGAATCGATGCCGGACGGACCGACGCCTGGCTTCGGTCTCGCCAGCGACCTCCACCACGCCATCGATCACGATGAGCTCCGGCTGCACTACCAGCCGGTGATGGACTTTGCCACGAACGAGATTGCAGGCGTCGAGGCGTTGGTGAGATGGGAGCGACCAGGAATAGGCTTGCTGCCCCCCGGCGACTTCATCGACACCGCGGAGCGTACCGGGCAGATCGTGCCCCTCGGCAACTGGGTCGTGCGCACCGCTTGCGACAACGCCCCTCGCCTGGGAAGCAGCTCGAAGGGGCCCCGCACCATGAGCATCAATGTCTCTGCGCGACAATTGCAGGATCCTGAGCTCGTCTCGACCCTGCACAACGCAATCGTCGCCGGCAAATGCCTGCCCGCGACCATTGTCATCGAGGTGACGGAGTCCGTCCTACTTAATGATCTGGCGACGGTCGCCGACTCCCTGAACGCCATCAAGGCGCTCGACGTGGGCCTGGACCTGGACGACTTCGGCACTGGTTACTCGTCGCTGCACTATCTGCGCAACCTCCCGATCGACCGCGTCAAGGTAGACAAGAGCTTCGTGGCCGGACTGGGCACGAGCGGGGCCGACACCGCGATCGTGGCCTCCACAATCGCCCTGGCGCACGCGCTCGGGCTGCGCTGCGTCGCCGAAGGCGTTGAAACTCTAGATCAGCTCTCGTTGCTGAGGAAGATGGGATGCGACTACGCGCAGGGCTACTTGCTGAGCCGTCCCTCCGACATGGATAGCTTGAGAGCTTGGCTCGACTCCTACGTGCCCGCTCAGGTACGACCCGGCGGTGGTACTGGTACCGCCACTATTCCGCGCCCGCGCACGGGTGCGCACGACCGTCGCGCCCCGGGGGCGGACCGGCGTGACACGCAGCCTGCCGGCCTTGACACGAACATTGACTCTCCGGACGTACCCAATCAGACAAGCGCACGCGGAGAACGGGAGAGCCCGTAGCATCGGCCCGCGCCGATTTACTAGCGCCTGGGCGAACGGCTAAAGGTGAGCGCGATCGCGACGACGCTGGTCGTACAGGCCCGCGTCGGCCAAGCCAAGCAGCACCTTTGCCTCGGTGCCCCCGCTAGTGGTCGCGGAACCCACGGTCACTTTCCCTCCATGAGGCAGCAAACCGCCCGCGAGACCATCAAGCAGGCGCCGCTCGAGTGCGGCCGCGGTCTCCCGGTCGGCACTCGGCAACAGCACGGCGAACTCGTCCCCACCAATGCGGCCCACCACGTCGCCCTTGCGGAACCCGCCCCTCAGCAGCGAGCCCAGCCGGGCGAGAACCTCGTCGCCCTCCAAGTGCCCGTAACTGTCATTGATCGCCTTGAAGTGGTCGACGTCGAGCACGAGCACGCTGAGTGGCTCCGCCGGCGTGGCAAGCGCCGTCGCGTCCACCAAGGTGGAGTGAAATGCGCGATGGTTGAGGCAACCCGTCAGGCCGTCAATATCGGCGAGCCTGCGCGCCTCGTTGGTGAGGGTTCGCGCCCGGCCGACAAGCGCCTGCTGCCCACGCGACATGAGTGCGGCTACCGCCGCCAACAGTGCAAGCACGGTGACGTTGAGCACGGTCTCGACTATCGGCTCACGGACGTCGAGCAAGCCGAGCACCAGGCGTGCGAATACCACCGCCAGACCCGCGATCATGGTCGCTCGAGGCGGGAACGCCATAGCAGCGTGCCCCACCAGGACAAAGAAGAACACCGCGTACACGCTTGAACCGCCGCCGTCCAGCGCGACCCAAATCACCGTGCCCACGATTCCGATGCCGTCCCAGAGGTACAAGTAGCGAAGGAAGTGCTCGCTGTCCAGGATTCTGCGTGCGTGGTGGAGAAGGAACGGGAGGGTGGCCAAGAAGAGCACCGCTATCGCGATCGAGGTGCCTCGCGCGGGCACATCATCCAGCACATAGGTCCGCGTCAACACCAGTGCCGGCGCCAGAATCGTCATCGCTATCCCGACTCCAAAGTGGAGCGTCCAGAACTGGCCGTCGCCTCTCCACATAGAAGTTTCCATCACTCATTGTCTTAGGCCGTGAGAAGAGGGCGAAGCCACCCACGCCTTCTAGCCCGGGGAAAGGCGCCGTTGAGCCGGCTCGCCTTGCCCTCCTAAGTTCTTTCTGGGAGCCACTGACACGACCGGCACCAGCGCCTCCCGCGGCATTCGCCCACGCAGATAGGTCATTACGGGGCGCGGGCGAAGTTTACCTTCACGCATATTCACGTGGCTGCCAGATTGAAACTGTGGACCTTGTCACACGAAGCACGGTCCCGTCACGATTCGGCTCCTAGTATGGAGTTATGTCCCCGCGCCAGAGAGCCCCCTTTGGCCGAGCCGTCAGATTCGGCGCCGAGGCGCTGCCACATAGAGTTACCCCATGACAGCTGTGCGCGCGAAGACAGATTTCCCTAAGGCGGTTCTTACCGCCCTCGGAATAGTCGTGGCATTGACCATCTTCGCCATCGATATTGCGCTACCCCCCACCTACATCGTCGCGGACCTCTACGTGGTCGTGGTGCTCGCTTCCGGGCTATCCCGATCGCTTCGTGCCGTGATTTTCACCGCGATTGGCACCCTGGCGCTCACCTGGGCGGGCTTCTTCATCCAGCTCTCGAAAACCCCGCCCGGCGAACTTATAGAGCATCTGGTCGAGCGCGGACTCGCGACGCTCATGATCGGCCTTTCGGTCCTGGTAGTGGCGCTGATCCTGGTTCGAGAGGCACGAAACGCCGAGCTTAATAGTGCCCTCAGCGGCGTGCGGGGAGAGCAAGCGGAAAGCGACCGCATGCTCGCGGCGGCCAGCGAGATAGCTCCGATAGGCACGTGGTCGATTGACCTGGAGGACGAGCTTCTGACGCTGTCGGAACAGGCTGCCGCGATGTACGGCGCGCCAGTCGGAGCTCGCCCCGCCCGCCAGGAGGTGCTGTCGCGTCTCGAGCCGGCGGACGCCAAACTATTGAGCGACCGGGTCGACGACGCCCTGGCCCGCAACATCCCCTTCCGTATCGAGGTGCGCATGACGCCTCCCGGCGGCACCCCTCGGTGGATCGTGGCAATGGGAGACGGGGTGCGGACGGAGGCGGGAATTCCCCCGCGTATCCGGGGCACTGTTCAGGACATCACGATCTGGAAGCAGGCCGAGCTCTCCGCGAACTTCGAGAGTCGTCGCTTAACCAAGATTACGAGCGCGCTGCCGATCATCGTCTGGACTGCCACCCCCGACGGGCTCATAGACTTTTTCAACGCCACGATGGCTTCCTTCACCGGTATACCCGTCGACCAACTGCTCGCGGATGGTTGGAGGGCGGTCGTCCATCCCGAGGATCTGGGCTACGCAACGGAGCGTTGGGAACGATCCCTGGATTCCGGGGAACGGTACGACGTCGATTTTCGGGTCGAACGTGCCGATGGTCGCTACCTCTGGCACCAGATCTCTGCGTATCCGGAGCTCGGTGAGGGCGGTCTCATCGTGGGATGGTTGGGCAGCGCAGTAGACATTGACGCAGCCCGCACGTTGAAGGTCCGGGCGGACGAGTTGGCCGCGGAACGCGAAACCATTCTCGAGAGCATGAATGACGGCGTCTACGCCCTCGACGAGGACTACTGCGTCGTCTACATGAACGCGAGTGCTGAAGAGATACTCGGGCTCGGGCGCAACGGACTCGTGGGCAGATCGATCTGGGATGCGTTCCCCGACTCCGGGGCAACCCCGGCCGCGGACGTCATCAGGGGCGCAATGTCTAAGGGCATCGCGAGTCGAATCACCTACAAGAGCGTGATACTCGACAAGTGGTTGGACTTGTCTGTGACGCGAAACTCCGCGGGCGTCACCGTGTTCCTGCGAGATATCACCGAGGTCAAATCGCTGGGGGAAAAACTGTCTCAGTCCCAGCGCCTCGAGTCTGTGGGTCAGCTCACGGGAGGCATCGCGCACGACTTCAACAATCTCCTCACCGTCGTGCTGGGCGGCGCGGACGCGCTCACGGACGACGAGTCGCTGTCTTCCGATGCACAGGAGATGGCGGAGATGATAGGTGTCGCCGCCACACGAGGCGCGGAGCTCACCCACCGGCTGCTCGCCTTCGCCCGGATGCAGCCGCTGGAGCCGCAATCGGTAGACCTAGCGAAGCGGTTGCGGAGCCTGCGTCCACTGTTACGGCGCACGCTCGGCGAAGACGTTTCCATGATGGTCGGCCCCTCCACGGGTAGCGCCCTCGCTCAGGTCGACCCCGGACAATACGACAACGCGGTACTCAACCTTTGCATCAATGCCCGGGACGCGATGCCGCACGGTGGAACGCTGTCCATTGAAACAGTCACCACCACCATCGACGAGACCTACGTGACCGAGCATGCCGAGGTGGCGCCAGGAAGTTACGCGGTAACCACCGTCACCGACTCTGGCGAGGGGATACCACCGGAGGACCTTGGCCGTCTCTTTGACCCCTTCTTCACCACAAAGGAGACCGGTAAGGGATCTGGATTAGGTCTCGCTATGGTCTGGGGCTTTGTGAAGCAGAGCGGCGGCCACATCACTGTCTACACCGAGTCCGGCATCGGCACTTCGTTTAAGATGTACCTGCCGAGTGCGCAGGCCGCCCCGGAGCCCGACCCCCCGACCAGCGACCAGATCCCGCTGCAGGCGGTGTCCGGAACCATCCTGATCGCGGAGGACGACGACCTGGTCCGTCGTTTCGCGGCGGAGCGTCTCAGGTCGCGGGGCTACGACGTGGTCGAGGCGGCCTCCGGGCCCGAGGCAATCGAGGCGCTGCGGTCCCTGGACCACATCGACCTGCTGTTCACTGACGTGATTATGCCCGGAGGCATGTCCGGACGCGACCTCGCTGAGGCGGTGGAAGAACTTCGCCCCGGAACGCCAGTGCTCTACGCCTCTGGCTATACAGAGAACGTGATTCTTCACAACGGCAAGATCGACCAGGGCGTGAAACTATTGGCTAAGCCGTACTCGGCGCGACAGTTATTCAATCGCGTCGGAGAGCTGGCATTATTCGAGTCTGAGGAGCAATCGTGAGCGGCACGACTCGCCTAGGCAGGGTGCTCATCATCGACGATGACCTCCTTGTGCTCAAGATGATGGCCGCACACGTCCGTGCCGCCGGCTACGCTGCCGAGTTCACTTCCGACCCCGAAGAGTTCTACGCGATGGCGCGCTCCTGGAGTCCCACCTACGTGGTGGTGGATCTGGTCATGGGCAAGGTCGACGGCCTTACCGTGCTGAAGAAGCTCGCCGAGATGAACTCCAATGCCGTGGTCGTGATTGCCAGCGGCATGGGAAGCAGCATCCTCGACTCCGCGCGGCAGTTTGCCGCGGCGAGCGGGCTCGCGTACGGCGGAGTGCTTCACAAGCCCTTCCGTAGGGCGGACGTCGCCGCAGTGTTGGCGGCCGGCGCACACTCGCCTGGGCCGGTCGAGCCGGACACCGACGAACTCGATGCCTGGGACGCCGCGGCGTTCGAGCTGGAGCTTCGCAACGCCGCAACTTCCGGCGACTTCGCACTTGTGTTTCAGCCAAAGGTGTCCTGCGTCGACAGCTCGGTGGTGGGCTACGAGGCGCTGGTCCGCTGGGACCATCCGGAACTAGGGATGATCCCTCCATCCTCTTTCGTCCCTCGGGCGGAGAGCGCTGGTCTCATCACGGTCGTGACCGATTGGGTGGCCGCGGAGGCCTTCGGATGGTTCGCCAGATCGCGCCACCACACCGACGAACACCTCTCCATCAATGTATCCGCTTCCGAGCTCACCGGAAAGGATCTGTGCGAGCGAATGCTCAAGGCCGCCGCACACGCCCAGGTATCGCCAGGGCGGATCATTCTCGAAGTGACCGAGACGAGCGCCATCGCAGATGCCAAATCCTCCCTCGAGGTCCTCACGCGTCTAAGGCTCGGGGGATTCCAACTGTCGATCGACGACTTTGGAACCGGCTACTCGTCAATGACTCAGCTGTCCGACATGCCATTCACCGAGATCAAGATCGACCGATCATTCGTGCAGAAACTCGGCAAGTCCGGCCCCTCAGACGTCATGGTTCGGTCGATGGTGCAACTCGGAAGTGGCCTTGGGATTCGCTGCACAGCTGAAGGCGTGGAGACGGTGGCGGCCCTCAAGGCGGTCACCGAGATGGGCTGCGACTACGCGCAGGGGTACTTCATCGCATTCCCGATGGATGAGCAGGCGCTCGAGGCTTGGCTCGTCGAGCGCTTGTCCCTCGCGTAGCGGATCCCCTCCCCACCAGGCGAACCGCTCTGAAGACGCGACTAGCCGCTGAATACGGGCGTGCCTGACCAACCGCCGCTAAGATCGGATCAGCCCAAAGCGGGTTAACGGCCACCTTGATATTCCCGAGCTGCCAGGCGGGATATCGGTCACCCAGTAACGGAATTTTCGCGCAACCGCTCGCCCACATGACTGCGGTCTGTTCGTGTCTCACCCCTGAACCCTCTCAGCCCCCTTTGAACGGAGCGTTTGCCATGGAACCCGTGACCGAAACCAATGGGGCAGCGAGCCCCAATGCAGAGTCGGCGCGTCTCACGGCAGCAGATAGCGGAAGTGCGCCATGGCGAGACTGGGGCCCGTACCTCTCCGAACGGGCGTGGGGCACGGTCCGGGAAGACTACAGCGACGATGGCGAGGCTTGGGACTTCTTCCCCCATGACCACGCCCGCTCAAGAACGTACCGGTGGAACGAGGACGGGATGGCTGGCTTCTGCGACGAGGGCCAGAATTGGTGCCTATCGCTCGCTCTCTGGAACGGCACCGATCCGATGCTCAAGGAACGCATGTTCGGCCTTTCCGGACCGGAGGGCAACCACGGCGAGGACGTCAAGGAGTACTGGTGGTACACGGACGCCACCCCTACCCACTCTTGGAACTCGTGGCGCTACCACTACCCGCAGCAGGCCTTCCCATATGCGGATTTGGTCGCTGAGAACGCTCGCCGCTCCGCGGCCGAGCCAGAGTACGAGCTCATCGACACCGGAATCTTCGACGACGACCGCTACTGGGTGGTGAACGTGGACTACGCCAAGGCCGGGCCGCGCGACGTACTCATGAGCATCACCCTAGAGAATGCCGGGCCAGAGGCTGCCACGATCGAAGTCTTGCCGACGCTCAACTTCCGTAACACGTGGTCGTGGGGGTATCCCGACCACCCCAAGCCCTCGCTTCGTCGAGTGGGTGACCGCATCATCGGCGATCATTCTCGGTCCGGACCCCTGGCCCTGGTCGGCGAGGGTTCGCCCGATCTCCTCTTCTGCGACAACGAAACCAACGTGCCGAAGCTCTTCGGCGCAGAACCAACGACCCCCTATCCCAAGGACGGGATCAACGACTTCGTGGTGAATGGCGCCGACTCGGTCAATCCCGACCAGGAAGGAACCAAAGCCGCGCTACGTTACAAGGTCTCCCTGGGACCCGGGGAGTCGACCCAAATCCGTGTTCGTCTAGTGGGGGTCAACTCCCCCGGCGTTGACACGGACGCGACGGCGCTCTCCACCGCACAGATTGACGTTGCCGCGGGCTTCGACGCCGTGGTGGCCGCGCGCCGCACCGAGGCCGACGAGTTTTACGATGGCGTCATCCCAGTGGCGCCGAATTCGGAGGAGTATCGAGTCGCGCGGCAGGCCTTCGCCGGGCTGCTGTGGGGGAAGCAGTTCTACCACTACGACGTCTCTCGTTCTTTGAGCGGAGACCCGGACCAGCCGCCACCGCCTCCAGGGCGCGGCGCCATCAGAAACGGCGCGTGGCCGAACCTCGACGCTCACGATGTCATCCTGATGCCGGACCCGTGGGAGTACCCCTGGTTTGCGGCATGGGATCTCGCCTTTCACTGCGTGACGCTGGCCCACATTGACCCCGAGTTCGCGAAGGACCAGCTGATTCTGCTGCTGCGCGAGTGGTACATGCACCCCAACGGGCAGATCCCCGCGTACGAGTGGAACTTCTCCGACGTCAATCCCCCGGTGCACGCCTGGGCCGCGATCCGTGTATTCGAGATCGGCGGGAAGCAAGACTTCACCTTCCTCGCGAAGGTCTTCCACAAGTTGCTGCTCAATTTCACCTGGTGGGTGGACAACAAGGACCGGGCGGGCGACAACCTGTTCGAGGGCGGGTTCATGGGACTCGACAACATCGCCCCGCTCGACCGGTCCAAGCTGCCTCCGTCTGTCGGTTACCTCGAGCAGGCCGATTCGACCGGCTGGATGGCGATGTACGCACTCGATCTGCTCGACATTGCCCTGCGCCTCGCGCTCAAGGATCCCGCCTACGAAGACATCGCGACCAAGTTCGCGGAGCACTTCCTCACCATCTCCGCAGCGGCGAACAGCAGCGCCATGTGGGACGAGGACGATGCGTACTATTACGACGTGTTCCATGGCGCCGACGGCGTGGACGTACCGGTGAAGGTGAAGTCCCTGGTGGGCCTGGTGCCGTTGCGCGCCGTGCTTGCGTACGACATCGGTGAGATTGACGAGGCGTTGCCCGACTTCAAGGAGCGCGCCCTCTGGTACCTGGCCAACCATCCCGAGCTAGCGGACACCTTCCAAACCTGCGATATCGATGGCGTCCGGCACCGCCTGCTCGCGCTCGTCCCCCAGGACCGCCTAGTTCGAATGCTCGGAACCGTCTTCGACGAGTCGGAGATGCTCAGCGACTACGGGATTCGAGCGATCTCCGCGTGGCACCGTGAGCACCCTTTCTCGATGCAAGTTGGCGACCACGTCGCCACGGTGGATTACGAACCCGCCGAGTCGACGAATGGTCTTTTTGGCGGAAACTCGAACTGGCGCGGTCCCATCTGGATGCCGCTGAACGTACTCCTCATCGAGGCGTTGCACGACTACGATCGGCTCGCCCCCGGCGAACTGCAGGTCGAATACCCCACGGGTTCCGGAAACAAGATCGGTGTGCGGGAAGCGGCTGACGACGTCTCCCGCCGTCTGGTGTCCATCTTCCTTCCAGGTGCCGACGGCCGTCGCCCCGTGCACGGCTGGTACGACAAGATGGCTACCGATCCTCGTTGGAAGGACAATCTTCCATTTCACGAGTATTTTCACGGCGACACCGGTATGGGACTCGGCGCATCGCACCAGACCGGCTGGACCGCGCTGGTCGCACACCTCATCATCACCACTGGGCAACACACTCACACTAAGCCAGGAGAAACACCATGAGTCTTGAAGGAAAAGTAGCTATCGTCACCGGAGGCAATAGCGGCATCGGCATGTCGATTGTGCTGGAGCTCGCCGCCCAGGGGGCGAGCGTCGTCATCGATTACGTCTCCCACCCAGAAGCCACCGAAGCACTCGAGCGCCAGATGGCCGCTCTCGGCGAGACCAACGTCATCGGTGTGGATGCCGACGTCAGTAAGGTGGCTGACCTGCAGATGCTCGTCGACAAAGCCGTCGAGACTTTCGGCCGGCTGGACATCATGGTGAATAACGCGGGTGTCGAGACCCGCACTGACATCCTGAATACCACCGAGGAACAGTACGAATTCGTCATGGACGTCAACCTGAAGAGCGCCTTCTTTGGCACCCAGATTGCCGCGAAGCAGATGATCACCCAGGGCGACGGCGGCGCGATCATCAACATCAGTTCGGTTCACGAAGACTGGCCAATGCCGGGCAACACCGCCTACTGCCTGTCGAAGGGCGGCGCCAAGATGCTCGCCCGCACCGCCGGGCAGGAACTCGGCCCCTACGGCATTCGAATTGTCAACGTGGGCCCGGGAGCGGTAGCGACGCCGATCAACCAGGCGACGATGGCCGACCCCGAGAAGATGAAGGTTCTCGACGCCGCGATTCCGCTCGGACGTATGGCCCAGCCCAAGGAGATTGGCGGCGTCGTCGCGTTCCTTGCCTCGGACGCCGGCTCCTACCTCAACGCCACCACGGTGTTTGTGGACGGCGGCCTCATGCACTCCAGCCCCGGGCTGTAGGCCGCCGTCTCCCCACTCGAACCGCACGAATCGCCCTGGCGCTAGCCTGGACACATGGCTAAGTCAATGGGGACCGATTCGATCGTGCGTGCCACCGGGGTCGAATGGCCGGACTGGATGTCCCACCTGGAACTGGCGGGCGGGCGTGAACTGAGCCACACCGCCTTGGCCGTCGTGGCCGAGCGCATGATGCCGGCGAACGTCGCGAGTCCTGAGTGGTGGAGTCAGGCAGTCACGGTGGCGTACGAGTTAGAGATAGGGCGCAGGGTGCCTGGGCAGCGCGCCGACGGCACCTTTGAGGTGGCCGCCTCCCGCACGCTCTCGGGAACGCTGGACGACACCTTCAAGACGTGGATGGACCTCATCAGTGACCGCGACTCGTTCGCCGGCCGTGAGCTCCAAGACTCCCCCAGCACGTCGAGCACCGCCAAGTGGCGACGTTGGCGAGGGAAACTGGACGGCGGCCGCACGATCGTTGGTGAAGTGGGCTCGCGGGGAGACAAGTCAGTTCTCACGGTCACGGTCAGCAAGATGGCAGACCAGGAGGAATTGGAAGCAACCCGTGACTTCCTGAAGTCGCTGCTGGCCAATCTTCCAATCGACTGATTCGGGACCCGCTAGGGAAAGTAGGGACAGGCGGTTACGCCCCGACAGTTCAGCACGAACCTCGTGCCCGGCCACCGCTGACGGCGCTAGCCGGGGAATACCGGCACAGATCACAGGTTGATACAAGGTAGGGAGTCAACCGCATCGGGCCGTGAAAGTGGGCCCGCCTTCAGACAGGAGCGACTTGTGAGCGCGAGTGAACACGATTCCACGTCTAAGTTCGCTGTGAGCACGCCGCTGGGTAGCGAGGAAACGCTTCGCGCCCAGCCTCACCCGGATGGCTCGTTCCCGTTGGTCCTCATCCTGGGTGCCACGGGGTACATCGGCGGAAGGCTGGTTCCCCGCCTCCTCGCGGGTGGCTACCGCGTACGGGTGTTGTCACGATCCAGCGGCCGTATTCAGGCGCTCCCCTGGGCCGACGACGTCGAGACCGTCGAGGGCGACGCCGCGGATCCCGAGGCGATGGATCTCGCCATGCGCGACGTGGACATCGTGTACTACCTGGTGCATTCCATGACCAGCGGTCACGACTACGGCAAGCTGGACCGCGCCATCGCCATCAACGTCGCCCTCAGGGCCGCGGAACAGCAGGTGGGGCGGATCATCTACCTTGGCGGGCTACACCCCGACGGAGTCGAACTGTCTCCGCACCTGGCCTCCCGCAAGGAGGTGGGCGACATCCTGTTGGCGTCCGCGACCCCCACCATCGTCTTGCAGGCCGGCGTCGTGATCGGGGCTGGCTCCGCGTCGTTCGAGATGATCCGGCACCTGACCGAAGTCCTCCCCTACATGCCCGCGCCCAAGTGGGTGCGCAACTACATCCAGCCGATCGCGGTACGCGATGTGGTCTACTACCTGCTCGGCGCCGCACGGTCTGAGCCCGGTGCCAACGGCACCTACGACATCGGCGGGCCGGACGTCTTCCGATACTCCAAGATGATGAACGGCTACGCGTACGTCGCGGGCCTTCCCCGCCGCCACATCGCCGCGCTGCCGGTGTTGACGCCGGGTCTCGCGTCGCACTGGGTAGGCCTGGTCACTCCCGTGCCTCGGCAGATCGCGCGGCCGCTCGTGGAGTCCCTGGTCCACACCTGCGTGGTGAAGGACGATGCGATAGACGGCCTGGTCCCGCCGCCGCCGGGAGGCCTGACCGGCTACCTCGAGGCCGTCCGCTGGGCTCTGGGCCGGATGGAAATCGACCAGGTGGAGACGAGTTGGGTCGACGCGCGCGTCGCCGACGCCCCCAGCGATCCGATGCCGAGCGACCCTGATTGGGCCGGGCGCACCGTCTTCCAGGACGAGCGCACGCGCGCCACCACCGCGGACTCCACCTCGGTGTGGAAGGTGATCTCTCAGATTGGCGGAGCCACCGGCTGGTACTCGGCATCTGTCCTGTGGGCCTCTCGGGGCCTCATCGACCGACTCTCGGGCGGCATCGGCTCGCAGCGCGGACGCCGCGGTTACGACGGCCTCAGGGTGGGCGACGCGATCGACGTATGGAGGGTCGAGCACGTCGAACCCGGGCGCCTTGTACGGCTCAGGGCGGAGATGCGTGTGCCGGGAAGCGCGTGGCTCGAGCTCAGCGTGGATCCGACTGACGAGGGATCGGATTACCGCCAGCGCGCGGTCTTCTTCCCCCGCGGCCTCACTGGGCGGCTCTACTGGCTGTCGATGCTGCCCTTCCATGGGCTGATCTTCAGCGGCATGGTGAACCGGATTGTCGCGGAGGCCGAGACCGACGTCGAGGACTAGTCGGTTTCCGGGCTTACGACTGCGCTACCAGGTCAGTCGGTCGGTCCAGCGGCCTCGACATCCGCCAAAGCGGCACCTCACCTGACAACCGAGGCACTCTGTCTCAGCTTTACGAAAGGTCACCACATGTCTCTCGCTGATGAACTGCAAGCCCAGGCCCTGCGCTCCGCCGCCGAGGCCACCCCCGAGGTCGCCGCCCAGCGGAAGGCTGCTGTCGCCGCTGTCACCGCGCTAGTCGGCGACCAGGTCACCTCGGTTGGCGACGTCGCACCGGATTTCGAGCTTCCCGATGCCGCAGGTGGCCTCGTCCGACTCTCCGAGCTCGCCGCCGGCGGCCCAGTCGTCGTCTCCTTCTACCGTGGGGGCTGGTGCCCTTACTGCAACATTGAGCTGCGTGCCCTTCAGGAAGCGTTGCCTGCGATCACCGCTGCCGGGGGCGCGTTGGTCGCGATCTCCCCGGAAGCGCCGGACCTTTCTCTCTCGACCGCAGAGAAAGAAAACCTTGACTTCGCCGTGCTCTCAGACACCACCGCGGCCACCATCGACGCGTACGGTTTGAACTTCACCATCGACTCCACCACGCGCGATGTGCTGAGCGGCGAGGAAGCGGAGCGTGCGCTCGCGGAGGGCGTCGAGACCGAGGTCCTCCCGATTCCCGCCACGTACGTGATCGGCGCCGACCGCCGCGTCACCTACGCGTTCGTTGACCCCGATCACAAGCACCGGGCGGAGCCAGCCGACATCGTCGCCGCGGTGCGGGCCCTCGCAGAATAGGGCCCTGCTAGTCGCCTTCTACCTCGGTGAAGTCGTACTCCTGAAACTCCGCAACCTCGGGCAACCAGCGGTTCGCGACGAACGCCACGTGGGTGGGGTGTTCGTTGTAGGCGAGGTACGCCGACTCATCGGCGAACACCATGCTCAATTGATGGGTCAAGTCGCTCTTCTCACTGACCTGGCGCTGGATGGTGAACTGCTGCACCCCTGGTATGGAACTCAATAAAGCCCGGGCGTCGGCGAAGAACGCGGCCGCCTGCGGTGAATCTAAGGAGTGGTTGAGGCGGAAGATCACGGTGTGCTGGATGCTCATGGACCCGATACTACGTGGCACCCTGTACGCAGTCGGCTGCTCGCGACCCCCGGGTCAGCAGCACACCTCACTTCGAGATCCCTAGTTCGGACTCAACCCCGTGAGCTCACGTAAGCGTAGGACCACTGCGGCACGGCTCGTGACGTCTAGCACGCGGAAGATTCCCTCGAGGTGCTTCTTCACGGTCGACTCCGACAGCCCGAGTTCACGCGCTAGTTCGTTGTTCGAGCCTCCCGTGCGTGCGAGGGCGATCACCACCTCGGATTGGCGGCGGGTCAGGCCCACCTCCAGGAGCGAGTCGGTATCCGCCGCTACGTCCTGTTGCCTGCGTAGGAGCAATACCGTTGGGCCGAGCCGCACCGGATGCATGATGCAGTGCCACCGTTGCGTCCCAATCATCACGTCGTGTCGAGACTCATCCCCCGGCATCAATTCCTTGTCGGCGATGATCGAGGCGAGAGCGTCGGGAACCCGGGCGCCGGCCTCCATCACCTTCGACGACGAGGCCTCCACCACGCCATCTGAACGCACCGAGACCACCGCCCACGCGTAGCGATCCATCTCCGCGTCCACGAGGAGGGCGCGCTCGACATCGAGCGCTGTCCGGTGGTGCATGGCGAGATGCCCGCTCAGGGCGTTCATGACGGCTACGTCACGATCGCTGAACTCTCCCTCTGACTCACTGCGATTCAGCGCATAGGCCACCACCACATCGGGCGGGGACGGGAGCTCAATAGCCAGTTGAAATCGAACGTTGAAGGGTCCGTAGAAGTGACGGAACAAGTTAGTGGAGGTGACCTCGGCGCCTCCCTCGACATCGCAGAATCGCAGTGCGCCAAGCCCCCGCTGAGCTGTCGCCGCCACAATCAGCGGGTGCTCGTGAAAGTACTTGTCGTACTGAGGCTTGAGCCGGGTTGCCAGTGCTACCTCACTGGCGGGCACCATCACGTAGCGAAAATCGCGGGCGGCCATCACCATGTCGTTGAAGGACGCGCTGTCGCATTCGATCACGTCGCGCAACGCCTCGAGTACCCCCGCGAACTCCAGCGGCGGATACTCAGTGAGCCGCCCGGCGACGCGCAGGACCGCTTGCGCATCCCCATGGCTCAGTCCCATGGTGTGCCACATTACCCGTGCGCGTACGCCTAAAGACGTATTGCGGAACTCGTCGACCGCTTGGCAACCTTGGTTTCATGACTATTCAGCACTCGACCTTGGCCGTCGAACCCCTTCCCATGGCGCGCAAATTCCGCGTCGCGGCTGGCGTCATGGCCATCACCGCGACGCTCGCGGCGTGCTCACCGTCCACGGATGAGGCGCCCGCCAGCGCCGACGCACAGGAAATTCTCACGCAGGACGCCGTGGCAGCGGGCACGGACGCGACGGAGGAATCCGACGCGGCCACCGAGGGTTCGGTGGAGGAGTCCTCCCCCGATGCGCCCGACGCCGGCGCATACACCTCCGACGATGTCGGAAACGGTACCCTCCACGTCGACGGGGTCGAGTTTCCCGACTTTACAGGTGACTGTGAGATCAGCCGCCAGAACGGCAAGGAGGACGTTGGAGACCTCAACGAAGGCGACATCGTCACCATCATCGCCATCGACAATGTCAAGGCGCACGAGGACAGCTCGATGAATTACGTGGCACTCAACGAGGAGAGTTTTCGGTTCAGCGATCCGATGGGTGCGGCAGGCGTGGGTGGGCCCACCGCCCGCGGCGAAATCACTTCGCTGACTGAACTGGGCCCGCGCACGGCGGACGGCAGTCGCGACATCGTGGAAGTGCGCTTCGCCGGAGCTCTGGAAGACGGCACTACGGTCGACGCGGACGTTGTCTGCGAGCTTCAGAACGCCTTCTGATTAACGGCATTTGCGATGCGCTGCGTGCCCACTCCTGCGAAAAGAGCCCGACGCGCAAGTAGGGCGCGCATTCGGGCGTTAGCCTTCATAGATGAGAACTAATGATTCGGTCGATGATTTTCGCGTCGAGGGAGAGGTCATTCGGCTCGGGCAGTTCCTGAAGCTCGCTGGCCTCCTCGACTCCGGAGCCAACGCCAAGGAAGCTATCGTCAACGGCGATGTGCACGTCAACGGCGCAACCGAACTTCGGCGCGGCTATCAGCTCAAGGAGGGCGACCTCGTGACGTTCCAAAAGCGCTCGGTTCGAGTCCGCTACTAGCTCGGCGCGTCCGCGATGAATTTGCCCATTGATCGCTACGACACCCTGGTCATTGGCGCCGGAGTGGCTGGGCTGACCGCAGCACGGCTGCTCACTCAGGCGGGGCGTCGCGTGGTAGTGCTCGAGGCGCGCGACCGCGTGGGCGGTCGGGTATGGACCGAGCGCACCGACGGCATGGTCACTGATCTGGGCGCGTCCTGGATCCACGGCATCGACGACTCCCCCGTTGCCGCCGCAGCAGGAGCCTTCGGCATGCGTACTGTCGAGTTCACCGTCGGGGGCTACCAGAGCGACAGTCGCCCCATCGCCTACTACGGACCCGACGGTGCCAAACTGGACGATGCTGCTACGCGGGGCTTCGTGGACGACATCCATGCACTCGACGCCGCGCTCGTGGAGGTAATCGCCGCATCGGCCGTTAACGCGTCCTATAGGGACGTCACCGACGATGCCCTGGCCGCGCTCGGCTGGGCCGACGACCGCGTGCAGCGGGTGCGCGAGTACCTCGAACACCGATCAGAGGAGCAGTACGGCGCCCGGATCGAGGACCTAGCCGCCCACGGTCTTGACGACGACCAGATTGCGGGCGACGAGGTGGTGTTCCCGGACGGGTACGACCACCTTCCGGCGGGTCTCGCCGACGGCCTTGACGTGCGGCTCGAGCACATCGTCTCTTGCGTCCAGTGGACGGCCGATGGCGTGGCGGTCGTCACCGATCGGGGCCGCTTCGCGGCGGCCAGCGCCGTGGTCACGGTACCGGTGGGGGTACTTCAATCTAAGGACTTCGACATCCAGCCTCCTCTTCCCGATCCCGTCGCTGGCGCCCTCAGCCGTCTCGCGATGAACGACTTCGAGAAGGTGTTCCTGCGATTCCCCACCAAGTTCTGGGACCGCGACGTCTATGCCATCCGCCAGCAGGGGCCTGAAGGACGCTGGTGGCATTCCTGGTACGACCTCACGGCGCTACACGGAACCCCCGCGCTATTGACGTTCGCGGCGGGCCCCGGCGCCACCGGGACCCGCGGGTGGGACGAGTCGCGCGTTGTGAACTCGGTCATGGCGCAGTTGCGCCGGCTCTACGGCGACCGTGCAGTCGCGCCAACCAGCGTGAACATCACCGACTGGCACGCCGATCCTTTCGCGCGAGGCTCGTACGCCTACATGACGGTGGGGTCGACCACAGCCGACCACGATGCGCTAGCGACGCCCATCGGTGGCGTGTTGCATCTCGCGGGCGAGGCCACCTGGACCGACGACCCCGCGACAGTTACTGCCGCACTGCTCTCCGGGCATCGTGCGGCCCAGAACATTCTCGGGCGCGCCGTAGCTGTGGAGGCAATCTGGACCGCCTCCCCACTCACGTAGCGGGGCCAGTCCCTCTCAACTCTTCCGTCAGCTACGCCGGGCCGGACGGCCGTCTGGGTCGCGGCGCAGGACGAGGAGGCACTTCCTTCGCGGCGACTACGCTCGTCAACGCGATCCGCTCGATTCCACGCACGCCGTCCACGACCACCGTCTGGTCGTCAACGCTCAGAAGTTCACCGAGCGCGTCCGTCGCCTCTCCAGTGGAGATCAGGTACCGCACCACCACTCGCGCGCCGGCCTCTGGCAGCCTGATCGCGCCGTTGCTCCTGCTCGGCTCAGTCATTCACCTATCCTCGCAGGTACGCCTCCACCTCTCAATAGGCGTGCAGGGTGGCTTGCTCGAGCCTTCGGCACGCGCGGCTAGGCTTTCATCATGTTCGGATCTCACTGGCGAAGCCTCGCCACCTGCGTCAACACCCACGTGCTCCCGAGCGACGTGCGGGTACGGCGCGTCAACATTGAATTGATGCTGTGAGCGCGGTGCTCGAAGGGCTGCGGCGGTGGCCGGACATCGAGGCGCCCGAACTCGTCGCCGTCGATGCCGCAGATCGCTTGATTCTTGATGAATCCGCCGTGCTGCGTGCTGGCGTGGATGCTGGCTCTATCGTGGTGATTGGCGACGCCTACGGAGCGCTGACCCTCGGTGCGGCACACGCGGGCGCCACCGGTATCCGCTCGCATCTCGACGCACTGAACGGCGAGCGGGCCCTTGCCGCCAACGCCGAGCGCGCTGGTCTCTCGGAAGGCTACCGTACGCTCCCGCTGGAACCTGAACTCGTACGCGGCGCGAGAATCGTCCTGCTGCGGCTACCGCGGTCCCTCGACGAGCTCCGGGACATCGCCGGCGTTATCGCCGCGCACGCAGATCCAAGCGTGGTCGTAGTCGCCGGTGGCCGACTCAAGCACATGTCGTTGTCGATGAACGAGGTGCTGGGCGAGTTCTTTGGGCGGTTGGACGTCAGCCATGCCAGGCAGAAGTCCCGCGTGCTCCTGGCACGCGAGCCACACGATGGGCACGATCCCCAGCCGGCGTCAGCACACGTCGAGGGTCTCGAGCTGCGGGCTTTCGGGGGCGCGTTCGCTGGAGCACGCCTGGACATCGGAACCCGGTTGCTGCTTGACAGCCTCCCCGCAGAGCTGGTGGGCGGGACGGCGCATGATCCTCTCATCGACCTAGCCTGCGGGACGGGAATCGTAGGCGCATGGCTGGCGACGCGGCATCCGAATGCTCACGTCTACGCGTGCGACCAGTCGGCCATCGCGGTCAACTCTGCTCGCGCGACGATGCTCGCCAACGGCATCGACAATCGCGTCGAGGTCAGGCAAGACGACGCACTCACCGCTAGGCCTTCCGCCAGCGCCTCGCTCATTGCGCTCAACCCTCCGTTTCACTCTGGGGCGGCCGTGACTGATCTCCTCGCTCCGAGGCTTTTCGCCGATACCGCGCGGGTTTTACGCTCCGGAGGACAGCTCTGGTGCGTGTGGAATTCGTCGCTGGGCTACCGAGCGCTACTCGAACGGGCCGTGGGACCGACCCAGCAAGTCGCACGCAACGCCAAGTTCACTGTGACGGTCTCGACGCGTCGCTGAGGCCGACAATTGGTAACCGTTTAACTCGCGCTCCGAGCTGCGGCAAGGGACTGCACTAGGTTGGCGACTTCCTTGTACTCGTCCTGCTTCTTGGCGACAAACTCAAGCGCTTCACGCCCCACACGGGCGAATCCAAGACCGAGTTCACCTGGATCGCGAAACTTGTGGCTGACGTCGCCAGCCAATCCGCCCTCAAGTGAGAGCTTGCCGACCAGGTCAAGCTTCAAGATGCCGGAGCCCTCTGAAAAGCTCACCTTTTCAAAGTCAACCCACACAATGCTCGGGCGGGTAGTCGACTCAAACGCGTAGCGCTTGTTCGTCAGGTCTGCGACTACCTGCCAAATCGTCTGCGAAGCGTCGGGCTTGCCCGGTTCCGGGGTGCGGAACGGTTGAGCGGCGTTGCGGATGATGCTGAACATCGCGGCCATTGCCTGCAACTGTGACTTGGGCTGGACTTGTTGCTCGACATAGTAGGAAGCGCGCGCAAAGCGATCGGTCGCAAGGGTTGATCCTGGTAGCGGCTGGTCCCCGCCAAGACCCTCAATCTCTTTCACCAGTTCGAGCTGCTTGTCGAACGTGGGTGAATTGGTCATGACCTTGTAGTCGCGGCTGTGGTAAACCTGTGGCTTGCCGGCGATGTACTCGATGATCGCCGAGTCCCCGGATGCATCGTTCAGCGCAAGGTGTAGTGCGGGTACCAGGTGGCCGGTCGGGTCGAACAGCTGAGAGACGAGCACGCCAGATTCGTTTGTCCATTCGACTGCCTCAGCAACGGTGGCAAAGTTATCAAGGTAGTACTGCAACCAGATGGACTGGCTGAGTTGAACATCGGTGTCCTCGGGCTTTCCGTAGTCCGACTCAGTAAGCCAGAGAATATGCCCGGCAAATCCCTCTTCATTCATGCCGTCAGTGGCAATCAGGTCAAACGCTGTAGCGACAACGCTGCCGTACTTGGCTTTCCAAGTGAGGTTTCCGTTCACCCCATCCTTGCGTTCAATGCCGCGAGGCATCTTCCACAGGTTGGTGAGGAGGTCCATGTGGAAATCCATGTTGCGGCCCACGATCACCGACCCGTTGGCGTCGGGCCATAACACTCGTGTGCACATATTTGATACCTTTCCTTACGAAACAGGCGCTATTAGTGGTTTTCAATGGCGAGCATCTCTTGCCCAAATATAGCCATCTATGAGGAAGTTCGCTCGACATAGGTTCCGGGTAATCTTCGTGAAGCGTAGCCTTGCTCCATGCCAATGGTGAAGCAAGCGCGCGCGCTGGCTTTAGCGAGTCACCCTATCCCTACAGTCGCCGTCACAGCGCTCGGGGCAGGGCTCGCGGCGCTCGCCGGACTCTCCCTCGGGCGCGGTGCGCTCGTCACGCTCGCGATCTTCACGGGCCAGCTCTCGATCGGCTGGTCGAATGACTACCTCGACGCCGAACGCGACCGCAGCGTTAATAGAACAGACAAGCCACTCGCCATTGGCGCGATGGGCACGCGAGTCGTGGGTATCGCGGCCGTCGTCGCGCTAGTGCTGACAATCGCGTTCTCTGCGGCACTCGGCTGGCGTGGAGGAACCGCGGCGTTGGTCATCGTCGTATGCGGGTGGGCTTACAACCTTGGACTCAAGGGAACATGGCTATCGTGGGCCCCCTACGCGATCGCGTTTGGCATGCTCCCCGCGGTGGCGACGCTCTCTGCGATACCGCCTCGGTGGCCTCAGCCTTGGGCGCTCGCGGCGGGAGCGCTCCTAGGGGTCGCAGCGCACCTAGCGAACGTGTTGCCCGACCTGAAGGACGATGTCGCCACCGGGATCCGTGCCCTACCGCACCGCATCGGCGCGAGGGCTACCGCCTTGAGCGCCGCCGTGATTCTGCTGGCAGCTTCGACGGTGATGGTGTTTGGCCCGGAGGGAGATCCCAACGCCTGGCACTGGGCGGCCTTCGGCGCTGCGGCGATAGTCGCGACGGCGGCTGTTCGTCTTGCCATCCGCGATGGCTCGTCGAAACTGATCTTCCTAGCGATGCTCGTGGTCGCGGTGATCGACCTCGTGACATTCGCCCTTGCGGGGGACCGTCTTTGACGCTGAGAGCCTGCTTCGGGTAATCCTGGTGAGATTTTGCCGAGGGGTGCATGTTCTGGCCGAGGGTGAAGCCTTCCGCGCCCGGCTGTCAGTGGGCGAGTTGCTGAACAGCAGAGTCGAAGAGGCGCGGTAGCCGAGCCGCGATGGGGACGATGCGTTGCGAGAGCATCGGCTGACGGCGGCACCACAAAAGTGACGCGGTAAGGGAGCGATAGCGCCGCGATGCGGTGCGCCAGCGCTTGTCGTACCCTTCTGGATCGCCGGAGGTGATGCTCTGCACCAGCGCCCGCGCGGAGCCGAGTGCCACCGCGATCCCCTCCCCTGTCAGCGCATCGACGTACCCTGCCGCGTCCCCCACGAGGAGCACCCGGCCCGATACCCGCGCGGCGGCACTTTGACGAAACGGTCCGGCACCACGCACCGACGTGGCCCCCTCCTCGGGCAGTCGTTCCCGCAGTGCAGGAAAGGCGGCGAGTTGGGTGTCGAATGGCGCCTGGACGCTAGAGAGGATCGCCACACCCACCATGCCGGGTCCCACCGGGGTCACGTATGCCTCGGCCTTCTCAGCCCAGTGCACTTCAACAAGGTCGCTCCACGGTGTGACGGCGTAATGGCGCCGAGTCCCCCACCGCGGCGGCGCCGCGTGAGGCCCGCGGGGTCGGTCGAGGCCCAATTGACGGCGAATGGGCGAATGAAGGCCGTCTGCCGCCGCCAGAAACCGTCCGCGACGACCGTCGACGTTCACTCCGTCACTGTCCTGGGTGATCGCGTGAGCTTTGGCGGACACCACCTCGACTCCCGCACGGCGGGCAGCATCCAGGAGCGCGGCCTCCAAGGTGGTGCGCCGGACGCCGCACCCGGGGCCGCGACGGAACTCTGCAGCAACGCTGCGGCTGCCATCGGTGTATCGAATCCCTTGGATGACATGCCCGTCAAGTTCCACGCCAAGGTCATGCAACTCACGCACGGCCGCGGGCATCAGACCCTCTCCGCACGCCTTGTCGACGGGATACGCACGTGGCTCCAGAACGACCGTACTCAAACCCGCTCGCGCCGCATACAACGCCGTGCTGAGTCCTGCGGGTCCACCTCCAACGACGATCAGGTCGGTGGTCGTCACGACAGCTGTTCCGCCGTGGGCGGTGGTTCCTCGGCGAGCGCCTGCGCAAGCGCAGCGTTTTCGGCTCGAATCCTGACCCAGAGCAGACCTGCGTTGAGAACCGTGAAGGTCAAGGCGGTGACCCATGCCGTGTGCACCAGCGGTAGCGCGATGCCCTCGAGCACCACGGCGACGTAATTGGGGTGGGACATCCAGCGATACGGGCCGCGCCGGACTAGTGGCAAGCCGGGGATCACAATGATTCTTGTGTTCCACCGGGGTCCGAGCACGGCGATGCACCACCACCGTAGGGCCTGTGCCGCGATAACCAGGGCGAGCATGGTCCAACCCAGCGCCGGGATGAACGGCCGATGCGACGCCTCGACAAGACAAGCGACGAGCAGGGCGGAGTGCAGTACCACCATGAACGGGTAGTGGCCAAAGCCGTACTCGCGCCCGCCGTGAGCCTTCGCCCACGCCAGATTGCGCTTCGCTACGACGAGTTCCGCCAATCGCTCGAGGCCAACCAAGGCAATCAGGGCTATGTAGAAGGGCATCAGCGCTCTACCACTCCAATAGAACGAGCTCGGAGAAGAACCCGGGGCCCATCGCCATCATCACTCCGGCCGATCCCGCGGCGGGTGCGCGCTGGTCTAGCGTGTCGCGAAGGACATGGAGCACAGAGGCCGACGAGAGGTTCCCCGCCTTCGCGAGCGATGCCCAAGTCAGTTCAAGCGGGTTTCCGTCGAGTCCAAGCACCGCCTCGATTGACTCGATCACCTTAGGGCCTCCCGTGTGGCACACCCATGCGCCCACATCCTGGACGCTGAGCGAGTGCTCCGCGAGCAATGAACGGATGTCATCACCGAGGTAATTCTGGACAATCTCAGGCACCCGCGCGTCGAGAACGATCTTCATCCCGGTCGGTCCCACGTCCCAGCCCATGATCTGGAGGCTGTCGGGGAAAAGATGGCTCCGAGAGTCGATCACGCGCGGCCCCTCGGCGGAGCGGTTCGCTCCCATCGCGACCACCGCGGCCGCGCCATCACCAAAGAGGCCACTCGCGACCATATTGGCGATTGAAGGGTCGTCGCGCTGCACCGTGAGAGAGCACAACTCCACGGAGAGCAGAACCCCTACCTGGTCGGGGTGACCCACGAGGTAGTCGTGCAACAGGCTCAGGCCGGCTGCGCCGCCCGCGCATCCCAAACCGAAGAGCGGCATTCGCTTGACGTCTGGTCGCAGACCCACCAGCTGGGCCACCCGGGCCTCGATGGAGGGAACGGCGACACCCGTGACGGTTGTCGACATCACAAAATCGACGTCCTGCGCCGCGATCCCCGCGCGATCGAGCGCGCCAGTCAGCGCCTGTGCCGCAAGAGCCACCGCGTGGGTGAGGAAGAGGTCGTTGGCCTCACCAAAGTCCTTGATCGTCGCATATTGCTCCAGCGGCAGGACCGTGTGCCGGGTGCTGACACCGGCGTTGGAATGCAACCGGGCCAGGAGCGCCCGGTTGTCCTGAGGGCCAAGGCAGAGATCCGAAAAGGCCTCGGTCAATTCTCTCTGCGTATAACGATGCGGCGGTAAGACCGCGTGTACGCCTGCCAAGGTGCTCATGAACAGTTCTCCTTCGCGACGTCAGAAAGCAAGACTAACCGCTGACAGCCCACATCACGGCTTACCAGGCAGAGCGCGACCGGATCGGCTCGAAAGCGAGCCTTCATGCCGGGTCTGACCTGAGACAGTGTGGTGAAATTCTTCAACTACTCGCGTGCCAGAATGAAACGAAGCCTCGCTCGCCGACGAACAGATCGCTAAGCACGTTCAGGAGTACCAATGAAGACTCGCCCGTTCGGCACCACCGGCATCCGCGTCAGCGAGATCGGCCTCGGGTCGTGGCAACTGGGTAAGTCAGCGTCTTGGCCAGAGGGTCCCGACCGCGATGAGGCTGTGCGGCTCGTTCATTCGGCGCTCGACGCCGGGGTCACCTTGCTCGACACAGCGCCCGGATACGCCGACGGCCACAGCGAGCTCAACATCGGCGCTGCCTTGCGAGGCAAACGGCGCGACGATGTCGTGATCTGCACCAAGTTCGGCCACCTCACTGACGGCACCAGCGACTGGGCCGCCTCGAGCATAGAATCCGCCGTCCTCCGCAGCGCCGAGCGCATGGGCACTGACTACATCGATATCGTGGCGCTGCACAACCCCCCTGAAGAGGTGATGGACGGCAACCAGAGCGAGCACTACGACGTGCTTGAAGGGCTGAAAGCAAGAGGGCTGATTCGCGCATACGGAGCCTCGATCGACTCGAGCGCGGATGTGGACCTTGTCCTGCAGACGAGTCAGAGCCAAGCCCTAGAGGTCCGCATGTCTGCTCTCTATCAAGAGACGTGGCCCGCAATTGAGCGCGCAAAGGCCCGAGGCGCCGGCACCATCATTAAGGTGCCGCTCGAGTCAGGCTGGCTCTCTGGCCGCTACGCGGCGGACTCCACTTTTGCGGGCGTGCGTTCTCGGTGGTCGCGAGACGACATCGCGCTCAGGGCAGAGCTCGTTGAGCAATTCCGTTCTCTGTTGCCGGTTGGTGTCTCGGTGGCTCACGGAGCGCTTCGGTTCCTGTTAGCTCACGATGGGGTGTCTAGCCTGATTCCGGGCGCACGTTCTGTAGAACTACTCGAGAACTCGATCGCCGCTGCCGCGGAGCCCCTGCCTGCTGCGACTGTGACCGCGATACGCGACTTCTACGCACATCGGCTGGAGGGGGCACCGCTCACCTGGTGAACCCCGTCCTCGCGAGCACCATCACCACGATCGCGACGTGCCTGCGAGTTTCGACCTTTGGAACGCGAATACCGGGGGAACCGCGACCAACCGCTGCAGTTCTGGATGCCAACTGAACTCCTCCACTTCGGCGACGGGCGGGTCAGCTAAACAGTTGGGCGACAACTTGACCTGGCCAACCGTTCAGCAGCGCCCTTAGAGTGCCTCCTGCGTCAGTAGTGCCAGAGCCTGGCGCAACTGCGCCGCTTCGTGCCACACCGGGAGGCGAATCATGGTGCGTTGACCGTCATATGTTGAGAAGCTCGGCCCCGCTAGGAGTTTCACGCCCACTCTCTTTGCCCGTGCAACCAAGGCACTCGTGTCTTCACAGGTGTCGATCCATAGGCCGGAGCCGCCATCAATGCGACCCCAGCGCCACGACGGCACCATTTCCTCAAAAATGGCCTCGGCCTGTTCTACATGAGTGACGAGCATGTCACGTCGTTCAGCACGGGCCTCTGCCGTGTGGCCGATGAGCCGCGCCGCATACAGCTGATCCGGCACGGAGCACGCGAGTTGGGTGCTCTTAAGCAGCTCGGTCAGGGCCTCGATACGCTTCGGCGACGAGCGGACCCAACCGACCCTTAGCCCACCCCAAAACAGTTTCGAGAACGTACCGATCGTGATCAAGAGGTCGGGCGCCACGAGTCCCGCCAGGCCCTTCGCCACAGGGGGTCCGCTCAACAGAAGGTCAGACCAACAACGGTCTTCAACGGTAAGCAGACCGTGCTCGTTAATCACTTTGGCGAGTTCGCCGCGCGCGGTTGGGTGCATGGTCGTACCTGTTGGATTGTGAATCCCGGTTTGGCAGTACAGGAGACGGGGCTCAGCCTTCAACGCCGCCCTCACCATTGGGACCGATATCCCGCCATCAACCAGAGGAATGCCGCGTACACGGGCATCGTGTTCACGAAGAATCTCGAGGGCGCCCCTGTAGGAAGGTTCCTCGACGAGCACTTGGTCACCTGCGGTCACGAGCGCACGGATCACCAGCCAGGTGGCCTGCTGAGCTCCCGCAGTGACAAGAATTTCGTCCGATGATGTCGGCACGCCATCGTCCGTCAGCTGGCTGGCGATAGCTCGTCGCAGTACCGGCAAACCCGCTGGGAAGTACCCGTCGGTGGTGAGGTAGTCCGCGAGGGGCGCCTGGATCCCGCGCAAAAGAACGTCTTGGGCGACTCTGGAAGCGGGGAGGGCGCCGGTAGACATGTCGATGACGTCGCCTGGCTGCGCGCTGAATGAAAACAGTCTGCCTTGCGGTCGGGTGCGCAACGAGGTGCGCTTTGAACGGATCTGAGACCCAGACCCCCGCCGTGAGAGCATGTACCCGTGACGCTCAAGAGTCGCGTACGCCGCCATCACGGTTCCCCGCGAAACGCCGATGGCGGGCGCTAGGGCGCGCTGAGCTGGCATAGTGATGCCCGCCGGAAGCACCCCCGCCTCGATGAGTTCGATGAGCGCCTCGGAGAGGTCGTCGACAAGCGTTCCCCGCCCGCTTGCCCAGTGTCCGAGCGTTGTATTGAGCTCTTCGGCGGAAAGCGTCGTCAACATGGCAAGAGCCTACGCGCGGTCCGGACACGCGAAGTCGCCATTCATGTGCCAATCCGCGCTGATTGGCACAGCAGGCGCTCCGTGCGGAGATCTACGGTGAGTATCAACCGACACAAAGGAGTGAAGATGACCACGGTAGCCCTACTGGGAACTCTCGATACCAAGGCTGATGACTACGCTTGGCTCGCCGAACAACTGCACGCGCTGGGAACAGACGTGCTGGTGATCGATACCGGTTCTTTCTCAAAAAGTCCGATGGCGACAGTAGATTCGGATGCTGTCATTAAGGCAGCTGGCGCAGACGCCGCGGGACTGAGGGAACGGCGTGACCGTGGCGAGATGATGGCGGTCATGGGGCGCGGCGCGGCAGTGATCGTGCGCGAACTCGCAGATGCAGGAAAGATTCAAGGAGTGCTTGCCATTGGTGGGTCAGGCGGCTCGTCCGTTGCCGCCCCCGCGATGCAAGCCCTTCCCGTTGGCTTTCCCAAAGTATTGGTCTCGACTATGGCCTCGGGAGATGTCAGTCCTTATGTGGGCGAAGTCGACATGACGCTCATGTACTCAGTGGTTGATGTCGCCGGTATCAATTCCGTCTCCTCGCAGGTGCTGGGAAATGCGGTTGCCGCGATCAGCGCAATGGCACAGGCGTTCCAGACGCGCCTCGAAACGGCGTCCGTCGACCACAAGCCCCTCGTGGCAATCACCATGTTCGGAGTGACGACCCCTGCGGCGGACGAGGCGCGGGCGCGCTTCGTGAGCCTCGGCTACGAGGTCCTTGTTTTCCATGCCACTGGATCGGGAGGCCGCGCGATGGAAAAGCTTGTGGAGTCGGGGCTGCTGGCAGGAGTATGCGACCTCACGACCACCGAACTTGCCGACGATCTCGTGGGCGGAGTGCTTTCTGCCGGCCCCCACCGCCTAGAAATGGCGGGCTCAGTGGGCTTGCCGCAGGTGGTGAGCCTGGGTGCTCTCGACATGGTCAACTTCGGTCCGCAGGACACCGTCCCGGAAAAGTTCGCCGGGCGAAACCTGTTGGTCCACAACCCTTCCGTGACCCTCATGCGGACCACCGGAGAAGAAATGCAGCAACTGGGGCTCAGCATCGGCCGCAAACTCGCGTCGGCAACCGGCCCCACTGAAGTCTTCATTCCGCTCGCCGGGGTCTCCGCCGTGGACGTGGACGGAGCGCCCTTCCGTGACGCAGAGGCCGATTCCCTACTGTTTGCCGCCTTGCGCGGGGAACTTGAGGGCTCAAATGTGACAATTCACGAGCTCGACATGGCCATTAACGACACCGGCTTCGGCGCAGCGATGGCCGACGCCCTGCACGCGGCTATCGTCGCGCGCTAATCAACCTAACCATAAGGAGAACCTGATATGTCCACACGTACCGAAATCTTAGAACGCTTTCGCGCTCAGGTCGCCAAGGGCAACCCCATCATCGGTGGAGGCGCCGGCACCGGTATTTCCGCCAAGTCAGCCGAGGCTGGTGGTATCGACCTCATCGTGATCTACAATTCGGGGCGCTACCGCATGGCGGGACGCGGCTCACTTGCCGGGTTGCTTGCCTACGGCGATGCCAACGCCATTGTGATGGACATGGCCAACGAAGTGCTGCCGGTGGTGAAGCACACGCCGGTCATCGCGGGAGTCAACGGCACTGACCCGTTCAAGAACATGCCCTACTTCCTCAAGCAGGTGAAGGACATCGGATTTGCCGGTATCCAAAACTTCCCCACCGTGGGACTCATTGACGGCGTGTTCCGCGCCAACCTTGAAGAAACCGGTATGGGATTCGGCCTGGAAGTCGACATGGTCCGCATGGCACACGAGATGGACCTCCTCACGACCCCTTACGCCTTCGATGAGGAGCAGGCGGTCGCCCTCGCCGAGGCCGGCGCGGACATCTTGGTGCCCCACATGGGCCTGACCACATCCGGCAGCATCGGTGCCACCACGGCGCTGACCCTGGATGAGGCGGTTATCAAGGTGCAGGCACTCGCGGACGCAGCCAAGTCCGTGCGTCCCGACATCATGGTGCTGTGCCACGGCGGCCCCATCGCAATGCCTGAGGACGCACAGTATGTCCTCAACAACACGGAGGGCGTTGTCGGTTTCTACGGCGCATCGTCCATCGAGCGGTTCCCGACAGAGGTCGGTATCCGTGAACAGGCCGAGAAGTTTAAGGCCCTTTCCTTCTGACCTGTGTTTTCGCGACGGGCCGCCCCAACCTTCAGAGCCGGACGGCCCGCCGCGAGACAGAGGTCTCTACGACATCAAAGCAAAGGAGCAAAGCATGTCTGAAACCACCACCCAAGAGTACCGAGAAACTATCCCGCTATGGTTAGCGGTTGGCATCACTGTTGTTGTCACCGTGCCCTTCACCCTCTGGCTAGGGAGCTGGAACATGGCGGTATGGGTGTCTTTCATCGTGTGGGCATCGTATTTCGCCCTCGGGGCAAAGCCGTCCGCAGTCAAGACCATCATTCCCGCGTTCAGCTACTCCGCCATACTCACGGGGTTGACGCTCGCAGCCATTCCATTCCTGGACTTCCTGCCTTCCATTCGGGTCGACGGGGACCTTGCGACCGCCGTGGCACTGTTCGTCGGCGTTTCCTTCATGGTCTATTCGATGAAGTGGTTCCCTGTCCTTCAGAAGGGCTCACTGCCATTCTTCAACGGAATCTCTATGGTCCTGGCGGTGTACTTCACCGCCAGTTACCCCTCCATTACAGAAACCGCGTGGCTCATGCCTCTGTGGGCCGCTGTATGGGCCGTCGTCCTTGGTGTGTTCGGAGCCTTCCTCGGCGTATTCAACGTCTGGTTGACTTTCCCGAAGCCAGTGGCTGCCGTTACCGCTAAGTAATACCCGCACCCAGGCTGGGTAGCGATGTCCAATGCGGCTTCGCTACCCAGCTTTTGCGTGCCCGGTGGGTCGCATGAAGGGGAGAAGTCGTGCGGACCCGCAGGACCTACCGAACGTCGCTAGCGCAGCTGTTACATCCCGCTGCGGACGTTGAGTTCGAGGAGATCTTGGCCGACCACCACGCGACCGTCGAATCCACTTACGGCCTGTTCCCAGCGCTCGGTCGGAATCGAAGCTGGGACGAGGTGAGTGAGGACGAGCGTGCTGACACCGGCGGCTTGGGCGACAGCCCCAATCTGGTCAGTCGAGGTGTGCTTACCCATCACCGTCGCTACCGCACGTTCCTGTGCGGCGTCCAGAGGCCCCGGCCCAAACTGCCACGTGGCGTAGTCAGCATCAATCACCTCGTGAACCAGGACGTCAGCGCCCTGACTCAGCCTCACCAGATTCTCTGAGGGCACGGTGTCGCCTGAAAAGACCACTGATCCATCGGCGGTGTCGAAGCGATAAGCAAGGCACGGATACATCGCGCCGTGTTCGACGAGAGTCGCGCTCACTCGCACCGTGTCGTCCTCCATGACCAGCCACGGCTCGACCGTCGGGCTTGTGCCCTGGGAGAGGTCAACCTCAATTGGAGGCAGCAAGTCGTGAGCCCTAAGCAATGAGAGCGGATTGCGCCGGTGCGCCATCAGGATCCGGTCGTTAAAGTCGGTTGCGAACGCCTCGAGGAGATGGCGCACTAGCGCGCTCGTCCCGGGAGTGGAACCTGATGGACTCTTGACTACAGGGTTCCCTGCCTCTGGTTCACCCGGAAGGGCGCCACGTGAACCGGGACCCCACACGTCAACGGGAGCGTCCTTCGGCCAACCCTGTATGTATCCACAGTGCACCAGATTCGCTAGATCCATAGTGTGGTCGGAATGCAGATGACTCAGATAGATGCCCCTAAGCCGGCTAAACGCCTGGGTCGGCCCTCCCCCACCTATGTCAGCGAAAGTCAACTGACGGGCCACTCCCATTCCTGCGTCAACTAGGTGGACCCGACCCTCGACGACCAGGGCGGACGCGATGCCTTGGCGTGCCACGCCCGGCTGACCGTCGGCGGGGTACGTCGCGGCCCCACCCGCTGTCCCTAGTAGAACGAGCTTGGTGCCTTTCATCTGTCCCACTTCCCTCTCCTCGACCAGCAAATCCCTCGAACGACTCCAATATTTCGACGGCCAGCCCCGTCCGCCGACTACGCGACTCAATCAGAACCGGCTAACGCGGACCACGCCTGACACGGGAAACGCCTGAGGCGTAGAAGGTACGGCGGCAAAGCCCCGGCCAAAGAACTTGCGGCTTCGGCGATTAGGAGAGGACACGCAATCGCACGGTGGCGTGCATACTCGAAAGGGCCTCGGTGGCGTCCTCCGGAATGCCGTCGGAGACGTCAGTGACCACGTACCCAAGCTCACCAGTTGTGGCCAACATCTGTCCGTCGATATTGACCCCATGCACCGCAAACTGGCGGTTAACCTCAGCCAGAACCCCAGGGATGTTTTCGTGGAGGTGCACGATGCGGTGGGATCCCTGCGCCCGGTCAAGCGACAACTGGGGAAGGTTCGCCGAGAGCGAGGTCGAGCCGTTGAAGACATAGTCGCGAAGACGTGTGGCAACAAAAATACCGATGTTTCGCTGCCCCTCCTCAGTAGACCCCCCGATGTGAGGGGTAAGAATCACATTTGGCATGTCGCGAAGCGGCGAGGAGAACGAATCTCCCTTGGCCTTTGGCTCAACGGGATAGACGTCGATGGCTGCTCCAGCAATGTGCCCAGATTCGAGAGCGTCCGTGAGCGCGTCAATATCGACGATAAAGCCGCGAGAGAGGTTGAGAAAGAGTCCACCTGGCTTCATGGCGGCGAACTGCTCGCGGCCAAAGAACCCCGAGTTGCCGGGCCGTCCATCCAAGTGGGCGGTCACTATGTCGGCCTCGTTGAGGAGCGATTCAAGTGAAGGCATTTTGGTGGCATTGCCAAGCGCGAGCTTTTCTACGCCGTCGAAGAAGATCACGTTCATGCCGAGCGCCTCTGCGATGACAGAAAGTTGAGACCCGATGTTGCCGTAGCCGACGATGCCGAGGGTGCGTCCCCTAATCTCGTGAGCCCCATTCGCGCTCTTGGACCATACGCCGGCATGCATCTGACGGTTGTGTTCAGGCAGTCGCCGTGTCAGTGAAATCATCTCAGACACCGCCATCTCCACGACCGAGCGAGTGTTCGAGAAAGGCGCGTTAAACACGACAACCCCCCGTTTAGCGGCCGCGTCTAGGTCGATCTGATTGGTTCCGACCGAGAAAGCTCCGATCGCAATGAGATCGGGGCAAGCCGCGAGCACCCGCTCAGTGATCTGAGTCTTGGAACGGATTCCGAGCAGCTGCACGCCGCTGAGTGCGGCGATAAGTTCGTCTTCGTCGAGAGCACCACCACGGTTCTCGACGGTGATACCGGCTGCTGTAAGGATGTCAGTGGACTCGGGGTGAAGTGTTTCAAGAAAGAGTGCGCGCATACCCATAATTATCGCGCACCCAGGAGCTATTCTCCAAAATGCGGTGGCGATGGCTCCTGATCCGTGAGCGTGCCGAGCTCAGGCGCTCATCACGTTCTCCCCGCAGGCCGATGTCGGCCAAAGAACAAGAGCCGCGAACGTGAGGCTCCCCCGTCCGGGCGCCCCCATCTGTCGGGCTGACAGGACTTGATCGTGCTCCCGCTTGCACCCACGCCTCGTGACAGCATCGCCGTTCCTGAGTGTGGACGTGTCCCAGACCAAGTTGCGGTGCGCGCGGGATCGCGGACGCGGACGCGGACTCGTCGAGCGGGCAGACGCCCTCGCCCTTCCGCTCGCCCACCACGCGTTCGATAAGGTCGCCTCATCCAAGAGTTCATGCCGTGTCCAACCGATGCATGTCGCGGCGTACGACGTGGCGCTGGTCTTGCGGCCAGCCCGGAGGGTCACGTTCCTCCGGCCACATCGGACGCCTTGGCGCGTCTGGGACGTCACGCTCCTGCCAGTGCGGAGCCGTCGCATGCACGGCGCCCACGCCATGCCCGAACAGGTTCAATGGCGGCACCTGATCAAACTTACTGATCGTGACGGCCTGCGCTATGTGGGGTCAGGCCGTCCTCGATTCGGGTTCCCGGTGCAACCCGCGGAGTACGACCACCGATACTCCCCAGCACATGCAAGCCACGCGGGCCGCGCTACCCCGGATGGCTTGGCCCGGTTCTCACCTTCCGGTGCCGCTCCTAATACTCGTGATGACCAAGCCGAGTTGACACCGGGGTGGGCGGCCCGAGCAGGCAAGGTAAATTGGTCACCATGCCCCCGTGCCGAACCTTCGCCAACCAGGTGCTCTCGGCGAAGCGCCACCGGTTCTGCGGCCACGCGCGGCGGCCCTCGCCGGCGGTGCCAGTCCGCCACCTCGGGAGCGCATATGACAGCTGAGGCATTCACCACGCCGACCGGCGTCCTAGTCTCGGCGATCACGACGGCGCAGATGCGCGAGATCGACCGAGTCGCGGTCCACGAGGTGGGCCCGAATCTCTACCAGATGATGGAAAACGCCGGGCGGAATCTCGCAGAATTGTGCGTAGAGTCGCTGGGCGACGGCTGGGATGCACGTCCGGTCGTCGTAGCTGCCGGCACCGGGGGAAACGGTGGTGGCGGGATGTGCGCCGCGCGGCACCTGGTCAACCACGGCGGGGATGTCGTGGTGGTGGTGACCGAGCCGACCAGGCTCACGGGCGTCCCGGCCACCCAACTCGATTTGTTCCGAGCCGCCGGTGGGCGCATTGTCGACGTGGACAACATCGGTTCGCTTCAACCCGACATGGTCGTGGACGCTGTGCTCGGCTACAGCCTGTCCGGCGCACCGCGGGGCGCGGCGGCCACTCTGATCGATTGGATGATCGGCGGCCCGGCATCAGTAATCTCGCTCGACGTGCCGTCGGGGATCGACTCGACCTCCGGGAGGGCGCCTGGCGTGTTCGTTAGTGCTTCGAAGACGATGACGCTCGCCTTGCCGAAGTCAGGTCTCGACGGTGCGGAGGTGGGCCAGCTGTACCTGGCAGACATCGGGATCCCGCGCGAGGTCTATCGCCGGGTCGGCGTGCACGTGCCTACCAACCTGTTCACCGGTAGTTACCGGGTCGGGCTGACGCCCGTCGACACCGGCCACGACCGTCATCCGGCTCCCTAACTGGTCACGCCGGGTCGGCCCCCTGCACCGCCTACTCTGCACCACCCGAGTTTGGGCCCTACGTCGAGCGGATCGCGCACTACTGGCGACTGCCAACCCAAGAAACCACAAAAGCCCCTCCCGAAGGAGAGGCTCTGTTGAGCGATGCTTTGACGCTTCACATCGGTCGGGCTGACAGGATTTGAACCTGCGACCCCTTGACTCAAAAGTAGGACTTCCCGGCAAGTCACGTTACTTCCCACTAGCGTCGATTTTCTTTATGTAGCAGGCCATATATTCAGTTTTGGTCTCCCGCACCTTCACGCCAGTTCTTTCTGTAATGTCCCCAAAATGTCCCCACGAGGTCCACCAAGCTCGCTAGCCAAAACGGCCGTACACGGACAACCCACCGTCATTCGCAGGCGTCACAGCGCCCAGTAGCCGGAAGCTGCTCATGCCACGTCGGACACGACGCACGCTCGCGCTCAACAGAGGTGGCATCGTGACGACCAGCGAGCCTTACCGATTGCCGATATTGCGGCCTGTCCAGGTTAGGAATCCAGTTTTCGAACTAGTTGGTCAAGGACCCATCGCGACGGCATGCTGAACCATCTGCGGCCCCCTATCGTGCGCACAAGGCTTGGGCTGACGGCGTAGTAGACCCGAACAAATCCCCTCCCAAGCAAACTCCGGTTTAGATCCCGATCCCGCCACAATCGCAGCACCCGGACTTGAGGCGCGTCGTAGTCGCCATACACGCTAGTTGCGATATAGCATCCAGCGCTCGACTGTGTACTTGAACTCGTAAGACTAGGCACTTGAGTCTCCGTTCTCGGCGGCGTAGTCTCCTCCGGGTTTCTAATGAAACCCACGCGCATCAAAACGAATAGATCTTGCGGGTCCGCGTCATCCGTCCGGCGAACAGCGTTGCCATACCACTCCATGAGAACACCAGTCATTCGTTCGCGTTCCGCGGAAACGCGTCGAGCCTCATCGAGCTTGCCTTCCGCTTCGAGGCGCTTCTCCATGACCCGCTTGAGAGTCGATGACCCTGGCCCGACGCGCCTTTGGCTCGACACCATGGTTCGGTGCGCCACGAGCTTTTCAGCAACGTCGCGAAGTTCGTTTTCGCCCGCCTTGCTTGACTTCGGGTACGGATCGAATTCAGGCCAGACCTTCGGTTTCGGCTCGCTTGCTTCGCGAGCCCGCATCTCGGCAAGTTCCGCGCGTCGTTGCTGTTCGATTAGGGGGATGGGACCCCATTCTGGGAGCCAGTAGCCTTCCTCGGTTGTAATTAGCGGCGCGTCGGGTCGGAGACCCCCCATGTCAGTATGCGACATGAGACTCATCGAGAGTTTAAGTTTGACGATGTTGCGAGGGTACGGCCCCGGCTTGAATGGCGGCGTCCAGTAACCCTCTCGGTCTTCAGGCGGGACGTCCGAGCGGCTCATAACCCGCTCCCAGAGCTCCTCATCGCTGATTGGCCCGCCAGCTTCACGAAGGGTCACCACTACCACAGCCGCATAGTCAAAGCCGTCCACGTCTTCCGCTGTCATTCTGATGCCTTCCGACTCAGTAGTTCCCGCCATCCTCGGACAGTTGTCCCATACTTTGAACCGAAGATGCCCAATGCTGATGTGAGGTCAGCCGCCAGCTCAACGATCATCGCGATCTCCTGTCGTGCCTCTCGCGCGAAAGCGGCGTATTCCTCGCTGCGCGGAGACCGTGGTGTCCGCGGTGCAACACTATTGATGAGCGACGAGGAGCTCCCGTGAGCCTGCTCAGACCACGATCGGTAGTAGTAGCGATACTGGCCGGTCCTCCACGTAACTCGCGAGGCCTCGGCCAACTTGCCTACGCTAAGACCTGACCAGGAGTCGCGAATATGTCCCTTGGGGTGTCGGAACTCATCGAACTGCGCGTCCTTCAGAGTTGCCTCGAGCGCCTCAACCCTTGCTGCCTCGTCAATGTAGCCAGTGGCGATGGCGTACTTCATCTTGCGAAGTGAGGCTTGGAGCAACTGAGCCTCGCCGTACGTTCGATAGCTTTTCCACGCGGCCTCGGTGTCACTCTGATTCAATAGGTGCTCGACGTTGACCAGCACTTCGAACATTTGCCGGACCACTCCAGCAGCGATCTCCCAGTGGCCTTCCTCCAGCAGTAGGCGAGCTCCATGCAACAGCAAGAGGGATCGCTGGCCCAAAGCGAGACGCATCACCTCGGACTCCGACCCCGGCCTCAACTTTTTCAGCGCGCGTTGGGTGTCGTCAATCACAAGGTCGAGGGCATCGAACTCTTCCGCGAGTAGACCGCGAAACTGCACGGCCCCGCTGTCTGGGATTTCGGAGTGTTCGTTCACTGCCTGCACAAACTAAAGGTTACCTGCTACGGGCGGCTCGAGAGCATTTATGTGACGCATCGGGTATGCCGCACCGGCAGGTGACAGACCCGTTCGCACCAGCCAGCTGAATTCCTAGCAGTACCGGTATGGGGGGGGTGCCTCCGAATCCGGCTTCTGGTGGATCGAGTCTGAGCGAGACTTCACAGCGCTACTAGCCTAGATTTGATGGTTGTCTGGCCGCCAACTATCCGCGTTAGCAACGCCGGACCTGTGCCGCCAGCGTTGGAAGTTGGATAGAGCAGGCGAGGTTCTTGACAAACGACGCGGGCTTCAGGCAGATCGCAGGTAGGACCGGCTCGCAGCACATGACATCTGTTTTCGCTGCGATGTCCCAACGACGAACACTTGTCCCTATCCTTTCTCCTACTCCCGCTGAGGGCAACGGAGCGTCAATCGCAGGCGTCACAGCGCCCACTAGCGGGAAGCTGCTCATGGCGCGTCGGACACGACGCACGCTCGCGTTCAACAGGCTTCACAGCGCGCACTCCCCCATTGCGGCGCAGGTTGTATTTCGCTGTGAAATGAGGCACCGCGTCTGCCGGTATGTCCTGCGCGTAAGCGCGGTAGCACTCCAGTCGATCCACGGCTGCGGCGTTCTCGCAATTACTCGAGTTATCGAACCCGTCGAGATGTCCGTGTGTGATGTAGCCGCTTCCCACGCCGCCGGTGCTGGCGTAATCCAGTTGCTGACAAGCTGGCGCGTTTGATATCCGGTCTCGGCGAAGAGCCTGTCCTTCAGAACGCCATACGTCACGGTCGCCGTGTACTGCGATGCCACATCCTGCAAAATTCCGGTCGCCACCTGCTGCCAAGCGTCCAATGCGACGCTGCGCCTCACCGCAATATTCGGCGCACTTTCATGCCACATTCCGGGCTGGGCGATGTTGACCTCCGGGTCATCACACAGAGCGTCCATGAACACAGCCATTCCTCAGTTGGGACTGCCCCGGGATTCATTGACGCTCGCAGCAGGGCCCTGAGCGCTTCAAACTGAGCCGATATCCTCACGGCCCGTTTCAGAAGAACAAAAATCGGCTTCCAACCCGAATTTCCCCCAGTTCGACGACTGTCATCTGTGACATGCGCACAAAACTCCTCTACCCGGAGGCACGAGGCCCCTAGGAAGTGCTGAATCCGCGTATATACGTTTCTGAATCCACGTCAGAGTGCCTCCACGCACTTTCCTGGGCGGGCGGCAAGTGTGCCCTATGTGAATTGATCACCCGTCGACCGCCACAATAACGGCGGGATTGGGCGAGCGAGCCTAGCGTTGGATGCGCTCTAGAACCTGCCGTCCGGGCTAGTTCGTTGGAAGTCATGGTTACTGTCCCGAACTACGCGCCGGAGTGCCTCCGAGCTCGCCACTCCCCGACGCAAACCCGGCATGTGCACCCGGCAGGAAGACCCCTAGGCCCTCCCCGCAAGAAGAAATCCACCGAGGAATGGATTGAGGGGCTCAGCAATATAGAATTTCGTAAACGTAGATTCCACGCTTAGCGAAAGAGAGTTGAAGTCCCATGGGGCTAATTTCAGCCGCGGTCGACGCCGTAGAAGGGACTCTGGCGGATCAGTGGGCCGAGTTCTTCACCTCTAGTACGTTCGACGAGCAAACTGTTGTAGCGCCTGCGGTACTCCAGCGGAAAAACCGAGGACGTGGCTCCAACGTATCGGGATCAGCCAATATCATCTCGGACGGCTCACGCTTTACGGTTCCAGAGAATACTGCACTCGTGATCACAGACGGCGGACGTATTACGGACGTATCCACCGAGCCTGGCTACTATACCTATCGAAATGATGGTCAGCCATCAATGTTCACAGGCTCGGGCCTAGCGTCCAGTTTGATCCGACAATCATGGGAACGGGTCAAGTTCGGGGGCATCCCAGGTTCTCAGCAGCTGGCGTATTTTGTGAACCGCCGCGAAATCCGGGACCAGTGGTTTGGCACGCCTGGTGCGCTCCCGTACAAGGACTACTCGCTAGTTCCTGCGGGCTCAACTCAGGCACCCGTACTGAGGATTAAGGCGCGCGGGATGTACTCGATTCGAGTCGCCGATCCCGTTCAGTTCTTTCAGAACTTCCTCCCCGCGAACGCCCGCTTCTATACGTTTGCTGATCCGGCTGCCAGCAACCAACTCTTCAACGAATTCATTACTGCCTTCCAGGCGGCCCTACAGGGTTTGTCCAGATCCACCGATATCGCTTCACTCGCTACTCACGGTCCCGAACTCGCCCGAGCCTTGACGACCGAAGCCGGGCCTGAAGGGTCCTGGCTTTCGCGGTTCGGCATTGAGGTGGTGAGTTGCGCTGTGTCGGCTATCGAGTATGACGCGGCTTCTCAGAAACTCATGGACAAGTACAACCAGGGCACAATGCTTAGCGGCGCTATCGGCAACGCTTACTCGCAGACGACCCTTGCTGACGCAGCGCTCGCCGCAGGTGAGACTGGGGGCGGCGCCGGGATGATGGGCGTTGGAATAGGCGTCGCTTCCGTGGGCGGGGGACTTGCTGCTATGCAGCAGCCGACCGGCGGATCCTCGGGAGTCAGTGAAACGGTCCCTGACCTAGTCACCTTGCTCGGCCAGCTGAAGGGCATGTTCGACCAAGGACTGATCACGGATGAGCAGTTTGCTGCGAAGCAGGCAGAAATCCTCGGTCGCATGTAGTCCCCTGGCAGCGAATCAGCACCGCTGCCAATACCGGCATCGCGATCAAGGTCTTACGCGACGCGCCCAGCTCCGCACTTCTCACATACAGTCGTCCCACCTAGGTTCGCACTCCGACAGTATCGGCACTGCCAGTCCGGCTTCGATTCCTCGCGAGCGGGGGCAAATCGGTCGAGAGTTGCGTTAACGCTTGCGCTGAGCTTCTGTGTTCTCGAGGCGGTGGCCATCGGATCGAGCGTTACCTTGTGGGCGATGAGGTCCAACTGCGCATTTCGCAAGAACTGAAGCTCCTCCTTTGATGACTTCCGCCCTATGTTTGCACTCTTAATCATGTCGGCGATAGCTGATTCGACTTCGCGAGCATCAACACCCACGGCTGACGCTACATCGTAAGTCGAAGTCACCTCAGTTCCCGCAAGAAGCTCACGAGTCTTGGTGGCTATCTCCGCCTTCCTAGCGTCCTCTGGATTCTCCCTCATTAAGAGCCACCAAATAGGGACACCCACAATGAAGAACCAGATGTAGCCATGCGTCAACCACGTAAGGAGAGCCAGCACGACGACGACTATTGCAATGATGGTCACCGGGCGCGCGGGTCGAATGCGGCCCTGCTCGTCCCTGGGGCCTAGCACGAGATCCCGGGCTACTAAGAGTTGTTTCATCGTGTTCTTTAGCCCCGGATCCGCTCGCTTTTCAAAGGATTCAATTTCGCGTCAGCGTAGCAGAAAACTAGTCAAATCGGCTTCGCGATGAGGCGGGTTGGCTAGGTTCAATTAGCACGGTAAACGAAGGCTCCTCTCGGTTATCCGGGACGTTGCGGGAAGTCCTCGAAACTGGACATCCCCGCTTCCGTCGTAGAAGAGTTGCGCGGCCTAGCCTGCGGTTGTGCCCCGAAGGACTTCGTCTTCCAGGCGGCACGAGGTGGGGCCGTCAACGATCACAACTGGCGCACAAGGGTGTTCGACCTGTGCAAACGCGAGGCAGGGCTGGACGACATCGGCCTGACACCCCACAAGTTACGCCACACCGCCGCGAGCATGGCGATAGCCGCTGGAGCCGACGTGAAGCTCGTTCAGCAGATGCTTGGCCATGCGGACTCATCAGAAACGCTGAACACCTACGCACATCTGTGGCCCGACAAAATTCATGAAGTTTCGTCAGTTCTGGACGCCGCTCGCCGGTGGGCTCTCGACACCTCAAGCGGAGCCAATGTCCCCACGGGCCGATTCGGACAAATGAAAAAGGGCCGCCTACCCGGGTTTCCCCAGGTAAACGGCCCTCATCGGTCGGGCTGACAGGATTTGAACCTGCGACCCCTTGACCCCCAGTCAAGTGCGCTACCAAGCTGCGCCACAGCCCGTGGCTCGTACTCAATGAAACGAGCACGGTCACCAATGCTACCGTGACTTCGCCTTCCCTGGTGACACTTCTGGGCCAAAAAACCTGACCCTCACAATGCGCCTTTGCCACGTACCGCTGGCCGCCCAAACTCCCCTCCCACCAGGCACTTACACCCGACTAAGCAGAGTCCTCAGGTTCCTGGACGGACACCAGGGCGTCGCGGTAGGCCCGCACGGTCGCACGGCCAAGCCACTCGCTCCCCATGTACACATTCTCCGGCCCGATCAGATCAGGAATGCCCTCGCGATCAATCTGGCCGAGAGCGTGCTCGCTGCTGATCACCAGCTTGAGCGTTCCGCCCTGCGCCATCAGGCGCTCCGCGTAGCGGCGCAACACGTTGATGAGCGAAAGCCCCACCTCGTCGACACCGCGCAGGCGCACCACGACGACGCAAGACTTGCTGGCGCGCGTGATCTTTGGCAACTGATTCTCAAAGGTGGGCGCGCTCGCAAAGAACAGGCTGCCGTAGGGCTGCAGCACCACCACTTCGCGCTCCTTGAGGCTGCGCACGGGGTCCGACTCGCGCACCGAATCATCGTCTTGAATATTGAGTTGGCGAACAGTGAGCTTGTTGGAGGCCTGCGCCACGAACAACATGATCCCTAGCCCCACCCCGACGAGCACCGCGAACTGCAGCGGGATGATCAGCGTCAGCACAAAGGTGACGGCCATCAGCGTGGTCTGGAAGGAACCCGTCTTCATGACGGAGCGGACCTTTTCCGGCTTGACCGCGCTCCAGCCCACCACCATCAGCAACGCGGCTAGGGCCGGCATCGCGATGACCCCTACGGCCCTGGAGAAGAACATCACCGCAATGGCCATAACCACCGAAGCGATCAGCAGGGCGGTGCGCGACCGCGCTCCCGACTTGGTCACCAGGGTCGATCCGGACATCGTGGCGCCCACCGGCATGCCCTGGAACAGCCCGGCGGCGATGTTTCCGGCGCCCTGACCGATGAAGTCCTTCGAGACGCGCCGCGGACCGGCGCCATGCGTCGACACGCTCGCTGTCACGGCCGCGCCCTGGATCATGGCGACGAAGGCGAGCGACAGGGCCGGGATCGATAGCGCGATGATGGCGCCGAAGTCGGGTATCCCGATGAAGGGCAACCCCGGCGTGATGTCCGCGATGTCGCTCACGGTCGCCACAGACGCACCCAGGAAAGTGTCGAGGAGGAAGGCGATCAGGGTGCCGAGCACCACTCCGACCACCATTCCCAGTGCACCAAGGCGGGTCCTGCTCAGGAGCACGATGAGCGCGATGGTGATCACGCCAACGACGGTCGTCCACAGGCTGATGTCGAACAGGTAGCGAAAGGTGGCAACGGTATTGAGGATCCGGCCGCCCTCGTTGGGCGCGAACCCCGTCAGGTTGCTGAGTTGACCCAGGATGATATTGATTCCCACCGCCGCGACGAATCCGGTCATCACCGCGGTCGGCACAAAACGCACGAGCTTGCCGAGTCGCAGGATGCCCGCGATGATCAGCACGATGCCTACCAGCAAGGTCAGCGTGAACATCGCGCGATTGGGATCCTCGAACCGAGCCAGATCCGTGTCGCCAACCACGAGTGCCATGGCACCTGTGACGCCGATCGCCATGAAAGCCGAGCCGGTGAAGAACGCGCCGCCGGCCAGCCCAAAGATGTAGGAGTAGAGGCCTGCCATGGGGTTAACCCCAGCGAGGATTCCGTTGGCGAGGGCATCGGGGATACTCTCGATTCCGAGCACCGTTCCGGCCGAGGCGTCCTGCTTGATGGTCTTGGGGTCGAACCGCCGGCGCAGACTATCTCGCAACGCGCCACCCGGCCTGGGAGGCGAAACCGCCGAGGCGTCTTCGTCTTTCTCCGTCACGCGACTCCGCCAATCACAGTTGCTTGGATACTGACTGCGACGTTAGCACCTGAGCACCCAAACTGGCGGACGTTTTACGCCCCGGTTACGCTCAAATCATGGCCAACAAGACGCAACCCACCGACTTATCCGTCGAGGACTTCCTCGCTACAGTCACGCCGGATCGCAGGCGAGCCGAGGGCGTGGCGCTGCTAGCCCTGATGCGCGCCGTCACCGGCGAGCAGGGCACCATGTGGGGCACGAGCATCGTCGGGTTTGGAGAGCTGCACTACCGCTACGCGAGCGGGCGCGAGGGAGACACCATCAAGGTGGGCTTTTCCCCTCGCAAGGCCAAGCTTTCGCTTTACGGTCTCCAGGACTCGCCCGATGCCGCGGCCCTACTACCCAACTTGGGCGAGCACACGCTTGGCGTAGGTTGCGTCTACGCCAAGCGGCTCGAGGACCTGGACGTCCGCGTACTGAGGGAGCTCGTCCGCATCGCGTACGAGCGCGGCGACTACACCGCCTAACAGCTAGCTGCCAACGGCTAGCTAGCTGTCAGCTAGTGAGTCGCGTCGTAGTAGGCGCGTGGGTCGAACACGGCGTCGATGTAGCTCAGCGGGCGCCAGCGGTGGAACACTCCCCTGCCGGAGTTGCCCGTACCGTCCGTAGTGTTGCCCTCATAGAACCAGGCGCCGTTGCCGGACACCCTGTCGACGATCGCGCTGTGAGACGCCCCTAGTCCGCCATTCCAATTGATAAGGACGACGTCACCCTGCTGGAGGTCGCCAAGGCTCACGTTCCAGTCGAGCACTCCTGCCGCCTTGAGTTTGCTCACGTAGTTATTCGAGCTGCTGGTGTAGCTGGAATCGAAGTACTTCTCCTTGGGCACGTACCCCGGGTAGCCAGCCTTTTCGAATACCCAACCGATGTAGACCGAGCACCACGCTGAGTTCGCGCCTATCCAGTCGTTGTACTTGTTCGTGCGCCAACCCGGCTCCCGGTAACCCACCTGCGACTTGGCGACGCTGATGATCTCGCTCGGCTTCCAGGGCACCTTTGGCTCTATGTACGTGGGGGCCCGGTAGGACGAAGGCGCGTATCCGCGGAACAGGAACGCGGCCGTGGCCGCGCGCGACGTTCCCTCATACGGACGGAACGTGCCGTCGCTAAATCCGGTAGTCATGCCGCTGTCGCTCAGCCAGGACACTTCCTTGTAGAACTTCGAGGACGTCTTCATGTCCTTGAACTTGGAGGTCTTGGGAGCCGTATAGGCCGCCCCGCCGTCGAAGCGGTCGTAGCGGTAGAGGAACGCCGCCATCGCGGAGCGCGAGATGGAATCGTCCGGCCGGAACGTCTTATCGGCCCAGCCTGTCGTGATGCCCGTCTTCTCGAGCCACACAATCTGCTTGTAGAACTGATCAGAGGTCTTGACGTCCTTGAACGGAGACTTGCTGGGCAAGGACACCGACGGCGAGCCGGCGAGCCGGTAAATGAAGGCCGCGAATGCCTCGCGGCTCACCTCGCGCTCCGGATAGAACCACTTGCCGTCGTAGCCCGTGGTGATGCCCTCGTCGGTCATCCAGGAGATCTGGGTATAGAACTGGTAGCTGCCGAGCACGTCGCGGAAACCAGTCGTCGCGGCCGTCGACGGAGCGGCCGTCAGCGGCACTACGGCTAGCGCCATCACTAATGCAAGTGCGGCGGCCTTGGTGTACTTCATTGTTCGAGCGATCACAATCGCTCCCTTCATGGTCGACTTCGTCGGTCCCAGCGGACGGCCAGCGCAGGAGCCGACGTGCCGCTAGTTGGCGAGTCTAAAAAACCCGTGAACTCAGGGTACGCGAGAGCGCCACGACATTCGAGGCCCGAAATGACCGATTTGTCACACTCGCACGGGAGACGCGCAATATGTCGGGACCGCCGAGGGACCCGGCGCGGTCGCGCGCCGGCCCTCGGTCAGCCCACGTTAAGCGTCAGCTACGGCCTCGTCCTCGGGGACGAAGTCGACTCCCGCTTCCGTGCGCTGCAGCTCTGTGATGGGAGCGGGCGCGGCGGTGAGCGGGTCGTAGCCACCACCGGACTTGGGGAACGCGATCACGTCGCGGATCGAGTCGGCCTTGGCCAACAGCGCGGTGACGCGGTCCCATCCGAGCGCGATTCCGCCGTGAGGGGGCGCGCCGAAGCCGAAGGCCTCGAGGAGGAAGCCGAACTTCTCGTTGGCCTCCTCTTCCCCAATTCCCATGACGCCGAACACGCGCTCCTGCACGTCGCGCTGGTGGATACGAATGGATCCCCCTCCGAGCTCGTTGCCGTTGCAGACGATGTCGTACGCGTACGCCAGGGCGGAACCCGGGTCGGTGTCGAACGTGTCCATAAACTCGGGCTTGGGCGACGTGAACGCGTGGTGCACCGCGGTATAAGCGCCGGTGCCGAGCACCACGTCGTCGTCGTCCGGGTCGTCGTCGATCGCCTTGAACAGGGGTGCGTCGACAACCCATACGAACTTGTAGGCCTCGTGGTCGATCAGGCCGCAGCGCTCGCCAATTTCGAGGCGAGCAGCGCCCAGCAGGGCTCGCGCGGGCGTGGGCTTGCCCGCGGCGAAGAAGATGCAGTCGCCGGGAGCGGCGCCCACCTTGGCCGCGAGGCCAGCAACCTCGGACTCGCTGAGGTTCTTGGCGACGGGACCGGTCAGGGTGCCATCTTCCTGCACCAGCACGTAAGCCAGTCCGCGTGCGCCGCGCGACTTTGCCCAGTCCTGCCACTTGTCAAGCGTCTTGCGAGGCTGCGAGGCGCCGCCTGGCATCACCACCGCGCCCACGTACTCTGCGGCGAACACGCGGAACGTGGTCTCCTTGAAGTACTCGGTCATCTCTGTGAGCTCGAGGCCAAAGCGCAGGTCGGGCTTGTCGGACCCGTAGCGGGCCATCGAGTCGGCGTAGGTGATGCGCGGGATGGGCAGCTCGATGTCGTAGTCGATGAGCGACCACAGTTCCTTGACGAGTTCCTCGCCCAGGGCGATCACGTCGTCCTGGTTGACAAAGCTCATCTCGATGTCGAGCTGGGTGAATTCGGGCTGGCGGTCCGCGCGGAAGTCCTCGTCGCGGTAGCAGCGGGCAATCTGGTAATACTTCTCCATGCCTGCGACCATCAGCAGCTGCTTGAACAGCTGAGGCGACTGCGGCAGGGCGTACCAGGAGCCTGGCGACAGGCGCGCCGGCACCAGGAAGTCGCGCGCACCCTCCGGGGTCGAGCGCGTCAACGTAGGGGTCTCGATCTCGAGAAAGTCGTGACGCTCGAGTACCCGGCGCGCGGCCTGGTTCACCTTGGAGCGCAGCACCATGTTGGCGCGCGGCTGGGGGCGACGCAGGTCGAGGTAGCGGTGCTTGAGGCGAGCCTCCTCGCCGACGGTGACGTGCTCGTCGATGGGCAGCGGCAGCGGCGCGGACTCGTTGAGGACCACCAGTTCCTCGATCACGATCTCGACCTCGCCCGACGGCAGGTTCGCATTCGCGGAGCCCTCGGGACGCAGGCGAACCTCGCCGGTCACCTGAATCACGTACTCGTTGCGCAGGCTGTGCGCGACCTCCTCACGGATGACGACCTGGGCGAACCCGGAGGAATCGCGAAGGTCGATAAACGCCACCCCACCGTGGTCGCGGCGACGTCCCACCCATCCCGCGAGCGTGACGGTCGAACCAGCATCGGCGGCGCGGAGGTTTCCAGCGAGGTGCGTGCGGAGCAAGATAAGCCTTTCCCAGTGCGCACCTGCCAGGCACGTGCGCGAATATTTATGTGTGAGGGTGCGGGCGCGACAGCGCCCACACGTTTGAGGTTAAGTCTATCCGTGAACGATGCGTGGCTTGAGGTCCTCTGCCGGCGGCGTCCAGGCATCGGCGTCAGCGGGGTTCTGCTCGCCGCTGCGAATGTCCTTAACTTCGCCGTCGGCGCAAGCCCCCTCCCCCGCGTCCGGGAACCAGACGAACGGGATGCCGCGGCGGTCCGCGTACTGAATCTGCTTGCCAAACTTTGCTGCGGAGGGCGAGACCTCGCAGGCGATTCCCCGTGCCCGCAGCCTGTCCGCGATCGAGGCTGATGCGCCGCGCGCTTCAGCGTCCGTCACCGCCACCAGCACCGCGCTGGGCACTGAGCGAGTGGCCGAGGCCAGCTCCGCGCCCAGGATCCGGCTCACCAGGCGGCTCACGCCGATGGACATGCCGACCCCGGGGAATCCCCCGCCCGCGATGAGCGAGTCGTAGCGTCCGCCGGAACAGATGGACCCGAGGTCCTCATGGCCGGTCAGGAACGTCTCGTAGACAGAGCCCGTGTAGTAGTCCAGTCCACGCGCGATGCGCAGGTCGGCCACGGCGACTCCACCGTTGCCGTCAGTGGCGGTCGCCTCGTTGACCCCGGTCACGAGCGCCGCCAGCGAGGCGATGCCGCGCGCCAACTTGAGCTGAGCCGCCTCAACCACGGGCCCGTCGTCGACGAGAACCGTGGTCTCCCACAGGTCCTCGACCGCGCCGGCGAACGACGCGTCTGGGGAGGAAATCTTGGCCAACTCAAGGACCGCATCGGCCGCACGCTCGTCGACGCCCTTGCCTGTCAGCTCCTTGCGGACCCCCTCGGGTCCGATCTTGTCGAGCTTGTCCACGCTGCGCAGCGCTCCCGCGACATCGGTGATGCCGACGCCCTCGTAGAAGCCCTCGACAAGCTGGCGGTTGTTGACGTGCATGCGCACGGCGGGAATGGGCAGCGCCGCCAGTGCGCGAGCCATGACGATGGCGACCTCGGATTCCAGGTGCTCGGGCAGGTTCTCGCGACCGACCACGTCGATATCCGCCTGATAGAACTCGCGGAACCGTCCCTCCTGGGGTCGCTCTCCGCGCCACACCTTCTGGATCTGGAACCGCCGGAACGGGAACTGCAGCTGTCCCTGGCGCTCCTCGACGTACCGTGCGAAGGGCACCGTGAGGTCGAAGTGCAGCCCGAGCTTGGCATCTGCGTCGCCCTCCGCAGTCAGGCGACCCAGGGTGTAGATCTCCTTAGAGGCGTCGGAGTCCCCCGCCAGGCGGCCGATGGGCTCGACAGCACGCGTTTGGATCTCGCCAAATCCGTGCAGCGCGAACACCTCACCGAGCGTTGAAATGACGTGAGACTCCAGGAGTCGGTCCTGAGGGGACCATTCGGGGAATCCGGACAGTGGTTGCACGCGAGCCATGCGCCCATTGTTCCACCCTTGGCGCAATAGACTGGCACGGCGCTGGGTCCAATACACGTGGCGCTCCACAATGAGGCAGGCAGAGAATGACCAGCAAGAAGCAGTCCAAGGCGTACGAGCAGAAGCGGCACGAGCAGTTGGAGCTGAAGATCGAGCAGACCAAGGCTCGCCAGCAGCGCAATCGGAAGATTGTTGCGCTCTCGGTAGCCGGCGTGGCGCTCGCCGCGCTGATAACGATGATCGTGCTCGCGCTCACCAGCGACGATGGTGCCGGTGCCGCCTCACCGAGCCCTTCGCCGTCGGCAACTGAGAACGCGGCAGCGCCCGAGGAGCTCGACGTAGACACCGCGGGCTGGGCCAACTCGCTGACTCCCCCCGATGCGGCGCTCGCCGAGGGACGGCTTTGGACAGTGGAGATCGACACCAACCAGGGCCCGATCACCGTCGAACTGGACGGCGTCAACGCACCGCTGGCCGTCGCGTCCTTCGTGTCCCTGGCTCAGGACGGCTTCTTCGACTCCACCGACTGCCACCGCATCGTGACGTCCGGAATCTACGTGCTCCAGTGCGGCGACCCCACGGGCACCGGCACCGGCGGACCCGCGTACCGCTTTGGCCCGCCCGAGAACACGCCCGCTGACGACACTTACCCCGCTGGAACGCTCGCCATGGCGAGGGTCGGCAACGACGCAAATTCCATGGGAAGCCAGTTTTTTGTCGTCTATGAGGACTCAGTTATCCCTTCCGACACGGCCGGCGGATACACCGTATTTGGCGAGGTAACGCAAGGGCTCGCTATTGTTGAGGATGTTGCCCAAGCTGGCACGATCACCGGAACCACCGATGGTCGACCCGCGCAGTCCGTGATCATCAACGAGGTATCCGTCTCATGACCCCGTCCACCACCCCTCCTTCCGACGCCGCCGAGCACGCCGCGACGCCGGACGACTCCGTGACCGCTACCCCGGAAAGCGCGCCTGAGGCCGCTCCCGAGACCGCTGCTCCGGCCACCCCCGACGCTACGGCTCCAGAAGCTGCGCCCGACGCCGCTGCCGAGTCGGCTCCGGAAGTCGCTCCGGAAGTCGCTCCGGACGTCGCTCCCGAAGCGGCCACCGAAGCAGCTCCCGACGAGCCCGCCGACAAGGCTGCCGCCGAGCCCGCGGAGAAGGAGACGCCCGCGAAGCCTGCACCTAAGCCATCCGCGAAGCCTCGTCCCCACGCTCCCAAGCCGGGTTCCTTCACGCCGGCGAGCCCTGCGAACGTTGCGGCCCACAAGACGCACCCGGTCAAGGTCCCCGTAGTCCACCCGGTCACTCCCGAGGAGCTCGCCGAGGGCAAGAAGTTCGCCGAGGTGGTCGAGGACAAGGTCTTCGTGATCGATGGCGACGCCAAGCACGAGGTTGGCGAGGCTGCCGGAGACGAGCCGATCGCGCCCTACATCCGTGCCTACTTTGAACTGCAGGCCTCGATCGAGCGTTTCCACGCCCGCCTGAGCTCAGCAGAGTTGTCCCCCAAGGACATCGACGATTCCAGCAAGACCATCACCGCGGGTCTCGCGACCCCCGTGGTAGTCGGCGACCTTCCCGCACTCCGCGAGCGGTTTGCGGTAGTCGAGACGGAAGCCGCCGAGGTGCGCGCGCGCATCCAGGCCGAGCGCAAGGCAGCCCGCGAGGCCGCCGTCGCCGTCCGCGAGGAGATCGTCGCGAAGGCCGAGTCCATCGCAGCCAAGGACCTCGCGTCCGTGCACTGGAAGAACGACACGACCACCCTGCGCGACCTGCTGGACAGCTGGAAGGAAGCACAGCGTTCCGGCGCGCGCGTCCCCAAGGACACCGAGCGGGCGCTGTGGAAGCGCTTCACTCACGCGCGCTCCTCGTTCGAGAAGGCCCGCAAGCACCACTTCGCGGAGCTCGACAAGGACAATGGCGCCGTCGCCTCCGCCAAGGAGACGCTGGTAGCCAAGGCCGAGGCTCTCGCAGAGTCCACCGACTGGGACCGCTCGGCCCGCGCGTTCAAGGACCTCATGGGCGAATGGAAGAACTCCGGACGCGGACGTCGTAGCACCGACGATGCCCTGTGGAAGAAGTTCCAGAAGGCTCAGGACGCGTTCTTTGACGCGCGTCGAGGCGCCTCGGACGCGGAGGACGCCGCGCTTGCCGAGAACGTCGAGGCCAAGGAGGCAGCGGTCGTCGAGGCCGAGGCACTCCTCCCGATCAAGGACCTGGGCGCCACCAAGAGCGCGTTGCGAGCCGTCCAGGACCGCTTCGAGGCCGCAGGACAGGTCCCGCGTGGAGACATCACGCGACTCACCAAGCGCATGACGGCCGTCGAGAAGGCCGTTCGCGACGCCGAGGACTCCGCCTGGACGTCACGCAACCCCGAGCTCGAGGCCCGCGCCACCGGCGCGGCCGCGCAGCTCGAGTCGGCCATCGCCAAGCTGGAGGCGGAAATCGCCGAGGCTAAGGAAGCGAAGAACACCAAGAAGGCGAAGTCGCTCACCGAGGACCTGGCCGCACGCAAGGCCTGGCTCAAGCAGATCGAGGGACTCTCCTAGTTCACGCCGCGCGGGGGCCATCGTGCCCCCGCGTTCGCCGTGCCCCCGGGCGTGTCCGTGCCGGTGACCCCGCCTAGCCCGACGCATCAAGTTCCGCCAGCGCGGGTCGTAGCGCTTGCCAAAGCGAACTGAGCCGCCCGTAGCCCGCGCCCCGGGGATTGTCCCGACTCGCCTCGTACTCAATGCTTGCCAGGCGCACGAAGCCCCGGGCGACCACTCTGGCTATCGCCGGAATGGCCTCCGCATGCGCGTCCCACCGCAGCGCGTCGCTGCAACACCGGGCCGGGTTGGCGATCGCGACCGTCCCCAGGACCGTTGGCTCGTCCCGCCACGCGATTCCGGAGTGGAACGTCACCGAATCGCTGCCTGCTTCGCGTCGACCCGCCGCGTCGCGATGAAGCCCCCGTTTGCCGACCACGGTGACCTCCCCCGGCCACCGACCCCCGTGCCATACCCAGAGTCCCGCCAGCCCGCTTAGAACCGTGCGTTCGGGGACGCTTGGCGACACGCACAGCGCCCGAATCCCCGGCGTCGAGACCACGTCGCGCGGCAACGCAAAGCGACGGGTGGCCGCAGACACGTGCCCGTCGCGAACCAGGCGGGAGAATTCCACCGGTCCCACGGCGTCGGCATCTACGAGGAGCATGCGACCAGCGTGACACGGGGGCCCTCGGCGCGTGCCGCCAGTTGACAACACTGTGGACAGTCCCGACCGGGGCGACGCGAAACTGCCGCCACCGGCCCCTAAGCTCCGCGTTACCCCGAGCGCTTGCCCGTGATGCGACGGGCGTCGTAGACCCCGTCAATGCGCCGCACAGCGCCAATGACGGCACCCAGGTGAGACGGATCGGCCATCTCGAACGAGAAACTCGACAGGGCGACGCGGTCGCGGCTCGTAGAGACCGCCGCGGACAGGATGTTGACGTGGTAATCGGAGAGCACCTGCGTCACGTCGGACAGTAGCCGGTTCCGGTCCAGCGCCTCGACCTCAATCTGCACCAGGAACGTGGTCTCGAACTGACCAGTCCACTCGACGTCTATCAGTCGCTCCTCCTGCGCCTGTAGGGCGTGCAGGTTGTCGCAGTCGGCGCGGTGGACGCTGACCCCCGAACCGCGGGTGACGAAGCCCTGGATGGGGTCGCCCGGCACGGGCGTACAGCACTTTGCCAGCTTGACGACCACGTCGGAGAGCCCATGCACGGACACCCCGGGGTCCCCACGCCTGGTGCGCTGAGGCGTTCCCGGGCGCGTGATCTCCGTCATGTCCTCGTCGGCACCCTCGGTGCCGCCGACTGCCTCGACCATGCGCGCCACGACGTCGGCCGCCTGCGCGTTGTGCTCGCCTATCGCCGCGTAGAGCGAGTCGACATCCTCGTAGTGCATCTCCTTGGCGAGCGCGAGTAGCGTGGACTTGCTCATGAGGCGCTGCATCGGCAGGTGTTGGCGGCGAATCGCGCGCGCCAGCATGTCGCGCCCGGTGTCGACAGACTCCTCGCGACGCTCCCGCGTGAACCACTGGCGGATCTTGTTGCGCGCCCGAGTGGACTGCACGAACTCAAGCCAGTCCCGCTTGGGGTGACCGTTTTCGTCAGTGGTGGTCAGCACCTCGACGGTGTCGCCGTTCTCGAGCGTCGAGTCGAGGGAGACCAGCCTCCCGTTGACCTTGGCGCCGATCGTCTTGTGACCCACCTCGGTGTGCACGCCGTAGGCAAAGTCCACGGGCGTCGCGCCCTGCGGAAGGGCCAGCAGGCGCCCGCCCGGGGTGAAGACGTACACCTCGGCGCGCGAGATCTCCCCGCGCAGGCTGTCGAGGAAGTCGTTCGGGTCCGCGGTCTCCTGCTGCCAGTCGGCAATCTGACGCAACCAGCCCATGCCCTCGGGCGAGTTTCCGCTGCCTTCGGAGGCCTTCGCGTTCTCCTTGTAGCGCCAGTGCGACGCGAGACCGTATTCGGCCCGGCGGTGCATCTCGTGGGTGCGAATCTGGAGCTCAACCGGCTTACCCGTCGGGCCAATCACCGTGGTGTGCAGCGACTGATAGAGATTGAACTTGGGCATCGCGATGTAGTCCTTGAAGCGGCCCGGCACCGGCTGGTAGCGGGCGTGCATTGCACCCAGTACGGCGTAGCAGTCGCGCACCGAGTCGACCAACACCCGCACACCAACCAGGTCGTAGATCTCGTTGAGGTCGCGGCCACGGACAATCATCTTCTGATAGACCGAGTAGTAATGCTTGGGCCGCCCGCTGATGGTGGCCTTGATCTTCATCGACTTGAGGTCGATCTCGATCTCGCGTCGCACCTCGGCGAGGTAGTTTTCCCGCTCCGGCGCTCGCTCGGTGACGACGTCGACGATCTCCTGATAGATCTTGGGGTAGAGCGTCTGAAAGGACAGGTCCTCCAGCTCCCACTTGATCGCGTTGAGCCCCATCCGGTGCGCCAGGGGTGCGTAGATCTCGAGGGTCTCCTGCGCCTTGCGCCGGGCGCTCTCCGCAGGCACGTACTTCCAGGTGCGGGCGTTGTGCAGCCGGTCCGCGAGCTTCAGCAGTAGGACCCTAATGTCCTTGGCCATCGCCACGACCATCTTGCGGACCGTCTCAGCCTGCGCCGAGTCGCCGTAGTGGACCTTGTCCAACTTGGTGACGCCGTCCACGATCATCGCGACCTCGTCGCCGAACTCCTCGCGCATCGTCTCGAGCGGGTAATCGGTGTCCTCGACCACGTCGTGCAGCAGGGCGGCGCAGATCACCGTCTCCGGCAATCCGAGCTCGGCCACAATCAGCGCTACCGCGATCGGGTGCGTGATGTACTCTTCACCGCTCTTGCGCGCCTGGCCCCGGTGTGCGATTTCGGCGACGTTGTACGCGCGCTCGATCTCGCCGGTCTTGGGCGCCTTGGGATACATGCGGCGATACGTCTCGAGCACGCCGTCGATGGCGGTGGGCTCGCGCCCGGTGCGGCGCAGGAAGCCCAGCGAGCGGGACGTGGACGACGTTGGACGGGCGTCGGTCATGGTCGCCTCCCCTGGCTCTAGTGTGGATGCTCGTCGCAGAGCCCCTTCAGTCTATCGGGGCTTGAATACCGCTCCGGCTCACGGCCCGGCCCATCCCCCCGAACGCAGAACGGCCCCGCCAATTAAGGCAGGGCCGTTCCGTTCGTCACTGAAAACTACTTGCGCTTCTTGCCCTTGGGCTGCGCCTTGGTTCCCTGGTGGCGCCCTGGCTGCAACGCTCCCACGCGGATGGAGCCGTCAGCGGCGTGAGCCACCTCGACCTCGCCGCTCTCGCGCAGACGCAGCACCATCTCGGTGTGCTCCTTGATCCACGGCTCGCGCAACCGGAGGGCAACCTCAAACGGCGTCGCGACGAAGATCGAGGAGTACGTGCCGACGGCCATACCGACGAACAGGGCCAAGGAAATATCCTGCAGTGTGCTCGCGCCTAGGAGCAGCGAACCGATGAACAGAATCGCACTCACGGGCAGCAGCGCCACCACGGAGGTGTTGATGGAACGGACGAGGGTCTGGTTCACCGCGAGGTTCGCCAACTCCTCGTAGGTGAACCGGTTCTGCTCGGTGAGGTGGGCGGTGTTCTCCTTGACCTTGTCGAAGACCACCACCGTGTCGTAGAGCGAATAGCCAAGGATCGTCAAGAAACCGATCACCGTCGCGGGGGTTACCTCGAAGCCGACCAGCGCGTAGATACCCACGGTAAATAGCAGGTCGTGGGCTAGAGCGCCGATGGCCGCCACCGCCATGCGCCAGGCGCGGAAGTAGACGGTGATGACGAGCGCCACCAGGACGATGAAGACGATGAGTCCCTGGACGGCCTTCTTGCCCACCTCGGCGCCCCAGGTCGGGCCGATCTGGGTGAAGCCCACCTCGTCCGCGGCTACGTCGTACGCCACCGACAGCGAGTCCACGATGGACTGAGAGGTGGCCTGTTCGACGACTCCGATCTGCACGAGGACGTCGTTTGCCCCCAGGATCGAGATCTCGGGGGTCTGTTCAGGAGCGAACTCGGCCACGACCTCGGTCGCGATGGCGGGGCTCGGGTCCGCGGCGTTAGACACCTGGAACTGGGTTCCTCCGGTGAAGTCGATGCCGGGGTTGAGGCCCTTGGTAAGAAGCAGCACGATTGCCGCCAGCATCAGGAAGCCGGAAACGGCGAACCAGCGCTTGCGCTGCTGGACTATGGGGTAGGTCTTCTCCCCCGAGTGCAGCGAGTTTCCCCACTTTGCAAGATTCATCGCCATGGTTACTTCTCTCCTTCGGCCGATGCGGCGGACGGGTCGGCGTCGCCACCAGCTCCGTTGTCGGTCGGCGACTGGTCCGGTGCCGTGTCTTCGGTGGCGACCGGGGCCTTGGCCGCCTTAGCGGCCGCCGCCCTGCGCTCCGCCAGCGTGAGCTGGCTGGAGCCCTCGATTCCGGCCACGGCCGGAGCTGAGGTGACTCCCGGAGTAGCGACGCGTCCGCGTCCCTTGTACATGGTTTCGCGTCCGAGCTGCTTGGGGTCCAGGCCCGATAGCGGGTGTCCGTTGCCGAAGAACTTGGTGCGGCCCAGCAGTACGAGCACCGGGTGCGTGAAGAGGAACACGACCAGGATGTCGACCAACGTGGTCAAACCGAGCGTAAACGCGAACCCGCGCACCCCGCCGACGGCGAAGGTGTAGAGGACCGCGGCCGCCAGCAGGCTGACGGCGTCGGAGGCCAGGATGGTCCGTCGCGCGCGCTTCCACGCGTGATCGATTGCGCTATGTAGCGAACGACCCTCGCGTAACTCGTCTCTGACTCGCTCGAAGTACACGATGAACGAGTCCGCGGTAATACCGATCGCGACAATCAATCCCGCGACACCTGCTAGCGATAGTCGATACCCGATTCCCCAGGACAACAGCGCGATCACCGCGTAGGTAATGACACCCGCGATGAGGAGCGATCCGACGGTCACCAGACCGAGCGCGCGGTACTGGAATAGCGAGTAGATGACGACCAGGATCAAGCCGATCGCACCGGCGATCATGCCGCTCTTTAGCTGCTCGGAGCCGAGCGTCGAGGAGATCTGCTCGTCGGACTGTACGACGAACGTCAACGGCAGTGCGCCGAACTTGAGCTGGTTTGCGAGCTGATCCGCCTCTTCCTGCGTGAAGGTGCCAGTGATCTGGGCCTCACCGCCGGTGATGGCCACCTCCACACGCGGCGCGGACAGCACGACGCCGTCTAGCAGCATCGCGAACTGGTTGCGCGGTGCCTCTAGCTGCGAGATGCGACCGGTGATGTCTGCGAAGGTGTTTCCTCCCGCGGAGGTGAAGTCGAGGTCAACCTGGTACGTACCGTCAAGCGTGCCGGCCGTCGTGTAGTGAGGGCCGGAGGTCGCACCAGCGAGGTCCGCTCCGGTCATCTCGACGGGGCCAAGAATATACTTGGCGACGCCGTCTTCGGCACACGCGACGTGGCCCGCCTCGGGGTCGCCAAGTTCGGCGCCTGCGAGGTTCAGTGGATCCAGGCAGTCGAGCGTCGCGTAATCCGAGGTGAGGTCGGCGGTGATCCAGTCGAAGGACGACGGGTCAGTCTCTCCAAAGACCGGCTCGGGAAGCGGCGCGGCTATCGTCGACGGAACGGCTGCGGGCTCCTCGCTCGCGGTCGCGTCCGGTGCGGCACTGGTCTCCGTGAACAGGCTCTTGGAGGCCTCGGAGGCGGAAGGCGTAGGCGTGGACTCCGCCCCGTCACTCGGCCCGACCTCTTCGGTGGGTTCCGCGGTCTCACTCGGGATTGCCGAGGGGGTCGTGTCGACGGTGGCCGGGAACGGCGAGCCCTCGACCAACACTGTGCGGAACTGCAGTTGAGCGGACTGCCGCACCAAGTCGACAGTCTCCTCGCTCGGGTTACCAGGCAGCGACACCACGATGTTGGGGTATTGCGTGCTGATCTCGGCCTCGGCGACACCGCTGGCGTCCACGCGGTTTCGCATGATGATGACGGCCTGATCCAGGTCGGTCTGAGTGATCTCCTCGCCGTTATCAACGACGGGGGTCAAAATTATCTGGCGTCCACCGGCTAGGTCGAGCCCCAGCCCCGGCGTCCATGAGGCGCCGCCGACGGCGACTCCCACTGCGAGCAGGGCATACAGGACGACCACGATGGCGCCGAGCGTTGTCAGCGACTTTCGCGCTGACTTCTTAACAGTTGACACTATGTTCCTTACGATCGAGTGCTCCGCAGAGCCCAGCCGATTCTAGGCGGGAACGCGCCTCTAGTCGAATAGGCGCGACCCTTGAGTCCCATTCGCGGCGTCCGCGGGCGGTTCCAACCCTAAATGAATCCACGCGTCGGCAGTTGCAACCCGACCCCGGGGGGTGCGGGACATGAGTCCCTCGCGTACCAGGAACGGCTCCGCGACGGTCTCAACGGTCTCCGTCTCCTCGCCCACGGACACCGCCAACGTGGAGAGTCCTACTGGCCCTCCGCCAAAGCGGGTGCAGAGCGCCCTGAGGACGGCCCTGTCGAGTCGGTCGAGGCCCAACTCGTCGACCTCGTAGACGGTCAGTGCCGCCTGTGCCGCGGGCAGGTCACCCACCCCCGAACCATGAATCTGAGCCCAGTCGCGCACCCGGCGCAGCAGCCTGTTGGCGATTCTGGGCGTGCCTCGAGACCGGGAAGCAATCTCCGCCGCGGCATCCGCGTCCAGTTCGAACCCGAGCATCGCCGCCGACCGCACCAGAATCTTCTGCAGGTCAGCCGGCTCGTAGAAATCGAGATGCGCGGTGAAGCCAAAACGGTCACGCAGCGGAGCGGGCAGCAATCCGGCGCGGGTCGTAGCCCCCACGACCGTGAACGCCGGCAGGCTGAGCGGGATCGACGTCGCACCGGCGCCCTTGCCGACCACCACGTCCACCCGGAAGTCCTCCATCGCCAGATACAGCATCTCCTCCACGGGGCGCGCGAGGCGATGAATCTCGTCGAGGAACAGGACGTCGCCCTCGTCGAGCGAACTCAGAATTGCCGCCAGGTCCCCCGCGTGCTGGATGGCGGGGCCCGAACTCACGCGCAGGGTGGAGCGCATCTCCCCCGCCACGATCATCGCGAGCGTGGTCTTGCCGAGCCCTGGCGGCCCGGAGAACAACACGTGGTCGGCGACGGCTTCGCGCGACACCGCGGCGCGCAGCATCAGCGAAAGCTGGCTACGCACCACCTGTTGCCCCACGAACTCGTCGAGGCTCCGCGGACGTAACGCCGCCTCGTTCGACCGTTCGATGACGTCAGAGTCAGTGCTCACCACTCGCGCGACGTCCGAGTCTGACGAGGCCCACGAGTCATCGTCATTCGTCGCCCCGGAGCCGCGGTCCGCCGATGCGTCCTCGTCGTATCCGCCGCCGTCTGCGCTAGCCACGCGAACCGCCCAGGTTCTGCAGCGCCGCGCGCAGTGTGTGTGACACCTCGTCGTCGCCGATGGGCCCGTCGGTCACCGACTCCACCGCCTTCTCTGCCACCTTGGCGTTGTATCCCAGACCCACGAGTGCCTCGGTCACCTGAGCGCGGCCGTCGGTAATCGCCGCACGTGCGCCGCCCTCCTGGGCCGGCAGCGTCAGCTTTCCTCCGAGCTCGAGCAGCAGTCGTGCGGCCACCTTGGCACCGATCCCCGGCACCTTCTCGAGGGCCTTGCGGTCCCCCTCAGCCACGGCACTGGCTAGCGCTGAGGGAGAGTGCACCGCGAGCATCGCCAGCGCGAGCCGCGGTCCCACGCCCTGCACTGAGGTCAGCGCCTCGAACGTGCCGCGCTCCGACGCATTGCCGAACCCGAACAGAGTCAGGGAGTCCTCGCGCACCACCAGGTGGGTGAACAACCTCACCTGGGCCCCGGGACGCAGGTCGGCGAGCGTGGCCGGAGTCGACAGCACGCTGTATCCGAGCCCGCCCACGTCGACGACGACTGTGGAGGTGCCCACGTCGAGTACCGTCCCCTGCAACTGTGCGATCACTACTTACTCCCTCTCCACGCCTACCTGCACGCGCGGCGGCGAGCTCGGTAGACACCCAGCGCCGTAGGCACCGCGTTCGAACGTATGTACGAACACGCTACGCCATGGGTGTGACGCCGCACGGATGACGCGCCGCTCGAGGTTGCGTCGCCGGTAGCCCGTAGGTGATCGCCTTAGCCCCGCGTAAGTCCTCCCAGAAGGAATGCCCGCGCCGGACACGGCCTAACTGCGCGACCCACTACACGAGAAGCGCCCTGCAGAACAGGCGCCGGATGAATTCTCGATGAACTCTCGATGACCTCCTGTTCTGAAGGATCCAAAAGCGTAAAGATGATGTTGTGTCCGGCGTGTCCTGGGCCGAGGGTTGGCCTTCAGGAGGGTTTGAGATGTCCAGACCAAGGTTTGGTGTCGCAGTCATCACGTCTGCGGTCATGCTATGTGGGATTGTCGCTAGTCCAGGCTCGGAAGCTCGGGCCGATGTCGGCACAGCTGATACGGGACCTGCTATACGTTCAGCGAAGAGCCTGTCGAAGTTTGAGGTTCATTCGAATACTAAAGGCAAAGCGGACGCGTTTGATGAGAACGAACTTGCTGACCTAGCCACCGCTGCGAAGTCTTCTGGTGTTTCGGTGGCGACAGCGGCGGGCCCTGGTTCTACGGCTCGAACGCGATCGGGGTGCATTCCGGCGCGGTCACGGGCTCCCACAGCTTGTTCACCAGGATTAGCGCGATCAACGACTTCCTAGATGCGACGGTGTTGGAATGATCAGGCCCGGCATGGCGGCGTTCCTGGTCACCGTGATGACCACTATGTCGCTGGCAGCGTGCACCGGTGAGGCTACCCCGCAACCCACGGCAGGAACCCCGTCAGCGACACCAGGCCCGGCTCAAATCCTCACCTGGACCCGCACTGCCAGCGATAGCCCCACGACAGACGCCCTGGTCTCAGGAACGTTGGCGGTCAACGACAACGGGTGCGTCACGATCGGGGCTGCACTCCTGGTGGCTCCGCCCGGCTCATCGGTCTTGGCTGACGGTTCGGGACTCAGCGTGTCCAGCCTTGGTGAGCACAAATTTGGCGACACCCTGCAGAACGTGTCAGGCGGTCACTTTGACATCACCGGCACCGCCGCCGACCCTGCGGGGATATCCGAGTGCCTCTCCTCTGTCAGCCCGGAGCACGAGTACACCGTCGTATGGGGAGAGTAGCTGGGCTCCCTAGCCACGCTTGCGCGCGGCCCTCTCCGCTTCAGCCCAGCGCTGCTGCGCCGGGGTAGCGCTACCCGCGCTCCCTTGAGAACCCGCAGGCCCAGCCGTGCCTGCCGTGCGCGTCCCGACCGCACCCGCCCCGCCTCGCCACGCGTGGGCGATGGCGATCGCCAGGGCGTCCGCGGCATCGGCCGGGCCGGGAATCGACTCGAGCCCCAGCAGCTTGGCGACCATGAACCCCACCTGAGCCTTGTCCGCGCGGCCGCTGCCGGTGACTGCCGCCTTGACCTCGGACGGCGTGTACAGCGCCACGGGAATCCCCCGCCGCGCCGCTGTGGCCATCACCACGCCGGAGATCTGCGCGGTGCCCATGACGGTACGCACATTGTGCTGGGCGAACACGCGCTCCAGCGCAACGGCATCGGGCCGATGCTTGTCGAGCGCGGCGTCGAACGCGTCCGCAATCGTTGCGAGCCGCTGGGGCACCTCGGCATCCGCGCTCGAGCGGGCCACGGAGACGTCCACCAGCTCAATCTTGCGCGAACGTCCGGCATCGATGACGCCCAGTCCACAGCGAGTCAGGCCTGGGTCGACACCGAGGATGCGCATAGGGCTACTCGGCGGACGCTTCCTCGAGCACCTCGTCCGAAGCGTCCATGTTCGCGTAGACGTTCTGTACGTCGTCGCAGTCCTCCAGTGCGTCGATGAGACGCAGCATCTTCTTTGCGCCGTCGACGTCCAGTTCGATCTTCACTGAGGGCATCCAGGTGGCCTCAGCGCTGTCGTAGTCAAGTCCGGCCGCCTGAAGCGCGGTGCGCACGGCGACCACGTCGGTGGGCTCGGAGATGATCTCGAAGTGCTCGCCAAGATCGGTGATGTCCTCCGCGCCTGCGTCGAGGGTCGCCTCCATCAGATGATCCTCGTCGGCGTCGCCCTCCTTAGCCACGATGACCTGACCCTTGCGGGAGAACATAAACATGACAGAGCCCGGGTCGGCGAGGGTGCCGTGGTTGCGGGTGAGTGCGGTCCGGACCTCCATGGCGGCACGGTTGCGGTTGTCAGTCAGACACTCGATCAGCATCGCAACACCGTTGGGCCCGTAGGCCTCGTACATGATGGTCTCGTAGCTGGCCGCGCCGGCCTCGAGGCCGGCACCACGCTTGATCGCGCGGTCGATGTTGTCGTTGGGTACCGAGGTCTTCTTGGCCTTCTGGACGGCGTCGACCAGCGTGGGGTTGCCGGACATGTCTGCGCCGCCGTCGCGCGCCGCGACCTCGATGTTCTTGACCAGCTTGGCGAACGACTTAGCGCGGCGGCTATCGGTGATGGCCTTCTTGTGCTTGGTCGTGGCCCATTTGGAGTGTCCGGACACGTTGGCTCCCAGTGAAATCGAGTTGACGAATGGTGCTGTCGGAAAAACTGCGGTCAGTACAGAATTACCGACCAGTCTAGGGCAGGACCGACTGCTGCCCACCTAGCCTCGCGGGAGGCGCCCGCAAGCTAGTCGCGGCGTGACGCCACGACGTCCAGCAGCAGCTGGTGCACGCGGTGGTCCCCGGAGATCTCCGGGTGGAAGGCCGTGGCGATGCAGTTGCCGTAGCGCACGGCCACCGCATGGGAACCCTGTGCGTCCTCGTCCCGGCCCGCCACGGTCGCGAGCACCTCGACGCCAGCATCGTAGGCCTCGACCCAGGGGGCACGGATGAAGGTGGCGTGCATGTCCGAACCGTCCGGCTCCCACGTGAGCGCGACCTCAGCGGAGTCGACCTGGCGCCCGAAGGCGTTGCGTCGCACGGTCATGGGGATGCCGCCCAGCGTCTGCTGGCCCTCTATGCCGCCTACGATGTCGCGAGCAAGAAGCACCATGCCAGCGCACGAACCGAGCACCGGGAGCCCCGCGTCGATCGCCGCAATCACGGGATCGCGCAGGTCGAACGCCCTCAGGAGCTTGTCGATAGTCGTCGACTCCCCGCCGGGGATCACCAGGGCCTGCACCTGCTCCAGCTCGGAGAGTCGACGCACCGCAACGACGGTGGCGCCGAGCGCAGTCAGGACCGCGGCGTGTTCCCGCACGTCGCCCTGCAACGCCAGCACACCCACGATCGGGCCGGCCTCGGTGGTGATCACTTCGCTCATGCATGCTCCTCTGCCAAGTGCCTGAGAAGCCCATCCCAGGGCATCACGGTGCTCAACAATTCTCTAAGACTGGAAGGAAAAATCTCTATCTCGACGCTAGCCAGGTCGTCCGCCGAGAACCACCTGGTGTCGTCAATGGCGTCCACCTCGGCGTCGGTCCAGGCGAGGTCACCCGGCGCAGCATCGGCGCCAAGCGTCGCCACAAAGAACACCTCGTGCTGGACGTAGGGCGTCTGCATGAAGTCGAACACCGCCGACCTCTCCCACACGGGCCCTACGAGCGAGTCGGCGGCCAGCGCGTAGCCGGTCTCCTCGAGCAGCTCGCGAGCAGCGGCCACCCGGGTCGACTCCCCCGCCTCGAGACCGCCGCCCGGCGTGAACCACCATTGACGCCCCGGCTGCACGGGGTCATGCCCTTTGAGCAGCATGATCCGCCCCCGCGAGTCGAAAAGTAGGACCCGCGCAGCTTCCCGCGCGACCCTGGACTGCGCCGCCGATTCATTCACGTTTCGCCACGTCTCGCTAGAGAGCCGGAACAGCGGCGACTCGAGGTGCCGTGCCCTACCAGCCGCGCTCGGCCAGGCGGTGAGGCTCAGGAACCTCTTCAACGTTGATGCCGACCATCGCCTCGCCGAGTCCACGCGAGACGTCCGCGACCACGGAGGCATCGTCGAAGAACGTGGTGGCCTTAACGATCGCCTTGGCGCGCTGCTCGGGGTTGCCGGACTTGAAGATTCCGGATCCCACGAAGACGCCCTCGGCGCCCAGCTGCATCATCATGGCGGCGTCGGCCGGGGTGGCGATTCCACCCGCGGTGAAGGTCACGACGGGGAGCTTGCCGGTCGCGGCGACCTCCTGGACCAGCTGCAGCGGAGCCTGGAGTTCCTTGGCTGCCACGTAGAGCTCGTCCTTGGGCATGGACGTGAGGCGCGCGATCTGCGAACGCAGCGTGCGCATGTGGGTGGTGGCGTTGGAGACGTCACCGGTGCCGGCCTCGCCCTTCGAGCGAATCATCGCGGCACCCTCGGAGATGCGACGCAGCGCCTCACCCAAGTTAGTGGCGCCGCAGACGAAGGGAACCGTGAAGTTCCACTTGTCGATGTGGTGGGTGTAGTCCGCGGGGGTCAGCACCTCGGACTCGTCGATGTAGTCGACGCCGAGGCTCTCGAGAATCTGCGCCTCGACAAAGTGTCCGATGCGGGCCTTGGCCATCACGGGGATGGAAACAGCGGCGATGATCTTCTCGATCATGTCGGGGTCGCTCATGCGCGAGACGCCACCCTGCGCGCGAATGTCCGCTGGTACACGCTCGAGTGCCATGACCGCGACCGCGCCTGCGTCCTCAGCGATCTTGGCCTGCTCGGCGTTGACGACGTCCATGATCACGCCGCCCTTGAGCATCTCGGCCATGCCGCGCTTGACCAGATCGGTGCCTACCTGGGGTGACTTAGCATCGGGCTGACTCATGAGGCTGCTTCCTTACTCTGATTGGGGTGGAATTCCGCGTCCATTCTAATCGCGTCGCGGTACGTCTCCAAGACCCGCGGCGCGACGACGTCCCAGTCGAACTCCTTGGCGCACTCCTGACCGAGCAGCGCCAGGGCGGCGCGCCCGTCCGGGTCGCCTAGCAAGGAGAGGACATGGGCGGCCAAATCGCCCGCGTCGCCTACGCGGTGAAACGCGACGGTCTCGACGCCGTCGACGTTCGTCGCGACGTCCTTGAACGCCGTCAGGTCGCTCGCGACGACGGCAGCTCCCGCAGCCATGGCCTCGACGAGCACGATTCCGAAGCTCTCACCGCCGAGGTTTGGCGCGCAGTAGATGTCCACGGAACTCATGAACACCTCCTTCTCGTCCTCCTGCAGCTCGCCGACTATCTCTGCCCCGGCGCGCGCCGCCTTTGCGGCCACGCGGTCGGAGAAGCGGCCAGCTACGAGGAAGCGGGTGCGGGGAAGTTTCGCCCTCACGATCGGGATCATGGCGAGGAAGTCGTCGAGCCCCTTGCGGGTCTCCTCCATGCGGCCCAGAATCCCGATGGTTGGGGCGGTCTTGGTCCCCTGCCACTCGCGCTTTGGCTGCGCGTTGACGTACCCCGAGGTGTCGACCCCGTTGGGGATGATGTGGGTGGCCGCGAGGTGCAGGTGCTGCTGAACGGTCTTGTCCGCCGACGGGGACACCGCGATGCGCGCATCGAGTTCCTCCATGCCCGGCTTGATGAACGGCTTGGCGATCCGCATGAGGCGCGAGTGGTCGTTCGACGTGTGGAAGGTCGCGACGGTCGGCCCGAGCCGGGCCCACATCGCGATCACGCTCAGCGACATCGTGCCTGGTTCGTGCAGGTGAACCACGTCAAAGTTGCCGTCCTGGAGCCAGCGCCGCACGCGTGCCGCGGTCAGCAGGCCAAAGGTGAGGCGCGCGGTCGAGCCGTTGTAGCTGACGGGGATTGACCGACCGCTCGCCTGAACGTAGGACGGCACCGGGGTGTTGGGCGCTGCGGGGGCCAGCACCGACACCTCGTGGCCGCGGGCGATGAGCGCCTCGGCGAGGTCGGTGACGTGGAGCTGCACGCCCCCGGGGCGATCGAGCGAGTAGGGGCAGACGATGCCAATCCTCATTCGATCCAGCCAAACCGTTGCAGCATGTGCCAGTCCTCCGGGTGCGCCGCGATCTGCTCGCTCATGAACGCTACCCAGGACTCTGTCATGGACTGCACCGCTTGCGGCTTAGGCCCGTCGGGGACACGTACGACCGGTCCAAACACCATCACCTTGCCGGTGCGAGACTTCGCTGCCTTGCGGCGCGCGCCTGTGAGCTTCTCGGAGTGGATGAACACCGGGATCAGGGGCGCCTTGGAGGAGGCGGCCAGCGCGGCGGGGCCCGGCGCGACGCGCGCGTCGTGTCCCCACATCTTGACCGCGATGCCGCTGCCCGACAGGTCCCGATCAGCTACCAGCGCCAGAATCCCCTTGCCGTTCGCGGCGGCGACTAGCCTGCGGAAGGTCGCCGAACCCTCGTGCCCAAAGATCGTCATGCCGAGGCCCTCGCGAAACGCGATGAACTCGTCGAACACTTCCTTGGGCTTTAGGACCTCGGCCACGGACGTCACCGGGCCCAGGTTACGGGCTCCGAAGGCGCCGATCAGGTCCCAGTTGCCTGAGTGGCTCAGGGGCGCGACGACCACGTTCTCGTCCTTAAGAGCCGCCACAAACTGCTCCGGGTTGTGCATCCTCACCCGGGCGTCAATCGCCTCCCCGCTCATGCGTGGGAGCTCAAGAACCTCCGCGTAATAGGCGGCGGTGGTGAGCATTCCGCGTCGGCTCAGCTTCCGCAGTGGCCGCCCCGACAGGCCCGTGACCTTGCTGAGGTTGCCTTCGAGCCGCGTGACCGACTTGCCGCGCATGAACCACGCGACGCTGCCCCCAGTCCAGGCCAGGCCGCGGATCACGGGTACGGGTAGGTAGCGCGACGTCCGCCACGCAGCAAGAAACATGTTCATTCGGAGGAGCCGCGGTCCTCTTCCATCGTGGCATTCTCACCCTGATTCGCGGGCTCGGACTCAGCGACGCCGGCCGCGCGCTTGCGCTCGTCCTCGCGACCCAGCTCGCGTTCGCGCTCCAGGTCCTCAACGGTGAGCGCGGGGTGGGCGCCAGGCGCCTTCTCCCCCGGCAACAAGGGAGACAGCGCCGAGGCACGCTTCACCGCCCATGAACGCTGCACCACGGTGATGAGGGCGGCGACGGCCAAGGCGTAGAGCGACCAGGTCAGCACCCACAGCGGCAGGCCGAGTCCCACGAGCCCGGTCGCCATCAGACCCACAAAGAGTCGGTCAGAGCGTTCCGCAATGCCGACGGAGGCGTCGATGCCGAGCGACTCGGCTCGGGCCCGCGCGTACGGGACAAAGGAGCCAATGGTGAGGCAGAGCATCGCCGCCAGCGCGGTGTTGCGGTCCACGTCGAGGAAGGTCCACACCAGCGCGCCAAAGATGGCCGCGTCCGCGACCCGGTCGAGCGTGGAGTCGAGGAAAGCGCCCAGGCGAGACGACAGCCCACCCAGCCGTGCCATCGTCCCGTCGATCATGTCCGTCATCGCGAAGAAGGTGATGATCAGCGCGCCCCAGAACAGCATCGTGCCGCCCTTGGGGAAGAAGTACAGCGCGCTGATAACCACGCCGAGCGTCCCGATGATGGTTATCGCGTTGGGGTGGATGCCCATCTTCAGTAAAGCGCGCGCTGGCGCTTCCAAGACTCTGGCGGCCAATGGCCGCAATTTGCCGAACATCAAATTCCTCTGCTCCGGGCGCTAGCCCTCGTTGGTCCAAGCCTCGCTGAGCCGCTGCCACGTGTCGTCCAAGAGCTCCGGAAGAGCCTTGGTCTGGGCAATGATCGGCAGGAAGTTGGAGTCGCCAGTCCATCGTGGCACGACGTGCTGGTGAAGGTGCTCAGCGATCCCGGCGCCGCCGACGGCGCCCTGGTTCATGCCGATGTTGAAACCCTTGGTGCCGCTCACGCGCTCGAGCACCCGCATGGCCTGCTGCGTCAGCGCGCCCATCTCGTCCCGCTCGGCATCCGTGGCGTCCGTGTACCAGCCGATGTGGCGGTAGGGACACACCATCAGGTGGCCGGGGTTGTAGGGGTACAGATTGAGCACCACGTAATTGAATTCACCGCGGAACACGACCAGGCTTTCGCGGTCGTTGCCGTCGATCTTCTGGCACAGCGGGCACTGGTGCTCGCCCTCGTACGCCTTGCGCTCCGAGGAGTGGCTGACATACGCCATACGATGCGGCGTCCAGAGGCGCTCGAAGCCGTCGGCCTCTCCGCCCATCATCTCGCCGTCAACGATGTCCACCACGCGCTACACCTGCACCTTGTCGGCGATGGCGGCCACGATGCGGGCCACCGCGTCGGCTACCGGCACCTGGTTGTCCTGGCTGCCGTCGCGCAGGCGGAAGCTGACCGCTCCGGCGTCCTTGTCGTCCCCGCCGGCGATCAGCACGAACGGCACCTTGTCCTTGGACGCGGACCGAATCTTCTTGGGGAACCGCTCGTCGGAGTCGTCCATCTCCGCGCGGACACCCTGCCGCTTGAGCTCGGCGACGATCTCGCCCAAGTACTCGTTGAAAGGCTCCGCCACCGGGATGGCGCGGACCTGCACCGGCGCCAACCACACGGGGAACTGGCCCGCGTAGTGCTCGGTGAGGATCGCGAAGAACCGCTCGATGGAGCCGAACAGCGCACGGTGGATCATCACCGGGCGCTGGCGCGAGTTGTCTGCGGCCGTGTACTCAAGCTCAAACCGCTCGGGCAGGTTGAAGTCAAGCTGGATGGTGGACATCTGCCATGAGCGACCGATCGCGTCACGGGTCTGAACCGAGATCTTGGGGCCGTAGAACGCCGCACCCTCGGGGTCAGGGACCAGCTCGAGCCCGGACGCGAGGCCCACCTGGCGTAGCGTCTCGGTGGCCTCCTCCCAGACGTCGTCGTCGCCCACGGACTTCTCGGGGTTGCGGGTGGACAGCTCCAGGTAGAAGTCGGTGAGCCCGTAGTCCTTCAGTAGGCCGAGCACAAAGTTCAGCGTCGTGGTGAGCTCGTCCTTCATCTGCTCGCGGGTGCAGTAGATGTGCGCATCGTCCTGAGTGAAGCCGCGGGCTCGCGTGAGTCCGTGGACCACTCCCGACTTCTCATTGCGGTACACCGTGCCGAACTCGAACATGCGCAGTGGCAGCTCGCGGTACGAGCGTCCGCGAGAGTCGAAGATCAGGTTGTGCATGGGGCAGTTCATGGGCTTCAGGTAGTAGTCCTGGCCCTGCTTAGTGATGTTGCCTTCGGCGTCGCGCTCCTCGTCCATGTGCATGGGCGGGTACATGCCGTCCGCGTACCAGTCGAGGTGACCGGAGGTCTCGAACAGCTGCTTCTTGGTCGCGTGGGGGGTGTAGACGAACTCGTAGCCCTCCTCGACGTGGCGCCTGCGCGAGTACTCCTCCATCTCCATGCGGATCACCCCACCCTTGGGGTGGAAGACCGCGAGACCGGAGCCGATCGCGTCGGGGAAGGAGAACAGGTCCATCTCCGCGCCCAGGCGGCGGTGGTCGCGGCGCTCGGCCTCGGCGAGGCGCTCCTTATACGACGTGAGTTCTTCCTTGGTCGGCCAGGCGGTGCCGTAAACGCGCTGCAGCTGCGGGTTGTTCTCGTTGCCGCGCCAGTAGGCGGCCGCGGAACGCATGAGTGACCAGCCGTTGGCGAGCACCTTGGTGTTCGCGACGTGCGGGCCCCGGCAGAGGTCCTTCCACTTGGTCTCGCCCTGGCGGTTGAGGTTGTCATAGATGGTCAGGCCGCCGTCGCCCACCTCGGCGGAGGCGCCCTCGGCCGCATCGGCCGCGTTGGACTTTAAGCCGACCAACTCGCACTTGTAGGGCTCGTCTGCCAGCTCGGCGAGCGCGTCGGCGTCGGTGATCTCGCGACGAGAGAACGTCTGGCCCTCCTTGACGATGCGCTGCATCGCCTTCTCGAGCGCCTTGAGGTCCTCCGGGGTGAAGGGCTCCTCGACGTCGAAGTCGTAGTAGAAGCCGTTCTCGATGGGCGGGCCGATGCCGAGCTTCGCGGCAGGGTTGATCTGCTGGACCGCCTGCGCCAGCACGTGCGCGGTCGAGTGGCGCAACACCATGAGGCCGTCCGGCTCGCTCACGGTCACCGCCTCGACGACGTCGCCTTCACTCAGCACACGCGCCAAGTCAACCAGCTCGCCCGCGACCCTCATCACGACCACGTCACGGCGGTCCTGGAACAGGACCAAGCCGGTGGTGCCGGTCTCGATCGAACGTTCTTCGCCGTCGATGGTCACGGTCATGCTGGCCACAGAGGAACCCCTTAGGTGTCGTCGGAGCGCACGCCGTCAGGCGCACACCCGATAATCGTACCGAGGTTCATGGGTCCGCCCGGCATCGGCTTGCCAAACGGGGTACCCGGGCGCGAACCACGCCGCGCGATCAAGCCGGGCGGCGCGGTTCGCAGCGATGATCTAGCGCAACGCTCTAGTCGTTGAGCTTCTTGGCTTGCTCGGCGAGCATGTCGACCTTGTCGTCGACGCTGTCGGGAGTCTTGGCCTTGATCTGGTCGACGGCATCGTCGATTTGCTCGTCCGAGACCTTGCCGGCCGCGTCCTTCGCATTGTTCATCATGTCGCCCATGTCCATGCTGACCTCCCGGTCGCTTGCTGTGGAAACCTCACGCGGGTGCGCACGTCCGACGCTACGCGAGTTGGTTTCGCGGCGCTCGCCGAGTGCCGCCTCACCGTGCTAGGCCGTCGCAGCCGCCTGCTCGCGCTCCGGCTTGCCGCCACGCTTGCCCATCTCCGCCGCGACAAGGATCAGTAGGACGGGGACCACAAGCGCGGCCACGAGCGTGCGCACCATCACGTCGCCATCGAGCGACACCGCAATGACCAGGGCGGCCGAGATGTTGCGCTGTGCCGTAGCGAAACTGGTGATCCTGCGGCTCGCGCTCGGCATACCGAACCCGGCCAGATATCCGGCCGCGTAGCTCACCACGACCAGGATGAGCGTGCCGACAAAGATCCAGGTGCCGACCGATGCGACGATCTCGCTCCAGTTGGTGAGGATGCCGGCGACCAGTCCGATCAGCAGCCCCATTATTGAGAGCTGATTCACTGGCTTGGCCCACGTCGCGGCGAGGCCCGTGTACCGGGCCCGGATGAACAGGCCGACGGCGAGCGGGATCAGCATGAGGACTATCAGTGAGGAGGCGATGTCCCAGGCGGAGACGGTGGCCCCCTTCACCACTAGCGGCACCACGATGGGCGCGTACACCACCGTCACGACCATGAGTAGCACCATGCCGCCCACAGCGAAGGCCGGGTCGCCCTTGGAGAGCTTGGCCAGCGTGGGCAGGAAGGGAGCCCCCGCACAGCACGAGACCAGGATCAACGCAGTCGCGGTGGCGTCATCCATCGGCAACACCGACGTGACCAGCACCATGATCGCGGGCACCACCACAAAGTTGGCCAACAGCAGCAGGATCACGAGCCGCGCGTTCTTCAGCGGTTCGACGATGCTCGCCACCGTGAGCTTCAAGCCCATCGATAACATGCTGGCCACGACGAACGCGAGTAGGCCGACCTTGGTGATTTCTAGCAATACGTCGCTGGGCATGGCGTGGCCTCTCCTACGTCAGTGTGCTGGAAGCGTAGCGCACCCGCCTCACGGGGCTGCGGTAAGAACCGCAACCCCGTGAGAGGCGCTAACTGGTTACTCCGCGCTTGCCGGCGTGATGAGCACCCAAGGAGAACCGCCTGCGACGGCCACACCCGGCTCCTGTCCCTCGGACCACCACTTGGCCTCATAAGGGACATTGCCTAGCTGCACTCGCGTGCCAGCGGAGTAGGTCTCGCTCACATCCCACTGCGGGTAACTGCCAGCGGGAAGCGTCGGCAGGGGTGCAGGGGTGTCGCCGGGCAGTACGGGCCCGACGAGGATCCACGGCAGGTCGCCGACGACGGCGGCCTGAGTATCCGGGGCGACGCCGCTGGTCCAGTAGCGCGCCTCGTAGACGTTGTGGTGCCAGACGATCATGGTTCCCGTTGGGTAGGTACCCAGCGGGTCCCAGATCGGGAACGGGCTGGTCTCGGGGTCGTCCGCCTCGTCAGTGGAGACGGCGGTGGGCGACTCGGACGGTGACGCAGAGGCCGACGGCGCATCGTCGGTGTCCGACGACTCGAACGGCGCGGACGGTAGGTCCTCCGCCAGAACCTCGGCGAAGGACTTGCCTCCCTGGTCAACCCCGCTGCAGAACGTCTGCACCACCGTGAGCACGGTGGGCAGCGGACTCTGGCAGGTGGCGTCACGGTTGAGCGACCACATGGACAGCTGGCCCACGCCGTTAGCCCGCGCAAACTCATTCACGGTCGCGGCGTCACCGAGGGTGAATACCTCGCCCGGGATGTCGTTCTGCCCGATCATCGGCGTGATACCCACCTTCTCCCACGCGTGCGTGACGGAGAGCTTGGTTCCGATGCGCGCGTACGCCTCGGTGACCTGGGCGTGCAGCGCGGTCGACGCCTCCAACACCACGTCGGAGTACGGCGCCGTGGCGGACACCCCGCTGTTGAAGTCCATGGTCATCCCGTTGACTCCGGCGAGGTCGACGCCAGCAGCAAGCATCTGGTCCACCGCGGTGATGCCCTCGGCCGTAAGGCCGGTGGGCGCGACGGGCAGCGTCAGCCACACGGAGAGGCTGCGGCCATCCTCGAGGGTCTGGTCCTGGACCGCCTTGATCGCGGCCGCCCGGCGGACTCCCGCCTCGGGATCTGCCAAGGAGGCGCCCTCGATGTCGAGGTCGATGCCCGTCAGCGTGTAGCGGTCGACCACTGACTGGTACGCATCCTGAAGGGCTGCCTCGTCGGTGCAGGTCACGGCAATTTCCGTGCCGGCCTGGCCTCCAAAGGAGACGCGTGCCTCCCCGCCCGTGCTTCGCAGCTGAGAGATGCGCCGGTCCAATTCGAGGTCGGCGGCGGCCTCGTCGAGGGAATAGGCCCCGCCCCACAACGGGGTGCAGCTGCTCGTCGGGTCGGCGACGATGAACGACAGAATCACGTGCGACTGCGCTGGCCCGACGGGCGTGCCGAAGGAGTACGTCGGCGTCACCGTCACGTCAACATAGGACGCAAAGACGGAGGGACCGGGCACGATCGGCTTGGTGACCACGGAGGCGAAGGCGTTGAATCCCGCCCACCCCAGCAGTCCAGTGCACACCAGCACCAGGGTGACCCGGAACAGGGAGATTCGAGTTCGAGGGGCGCTCGATACGGAAGTTGATTTGGTCATCGGGAACTCCAGATGTTGGTCAGGCGCGCTGACATGCTGTGTGCCGGCCGTCCGAGGAAGAAAATAGTCACGCCGCTTACCCGCGGTGACGCGCGCGGGTGTCGCCGCGCCGCTCCATAGGCGTGTCGCTCACGGCCGGAGAGGGCCGTTCGCCAGGCGCTCCGACGTAGTCGGGGCCAAAGTACAACACGGCATCCCAGTCGGGGTCGCCGGCGGCACCGCTCTCCTTGGGCTCCTCGCGGACCTTCGCGGGAATGCGCACCCAGTGCGTGAATCCGAGCACCACGTCGACAATCGAGTTACGGAATCCGATGAACGCGAAGATCGCATATGTCGTCAGTACCCCGTTGAACAGGGCGAAGGCGCCGTTGCTCCAGTTCTGCGTGATGACGTCGTTCGCGAGCGTGTAGAAGGAGAACGCCGCGATCAGGTACGCGGCGAGCACGTAGAGCGCCGGCGTAGACGTGCGGTTCTCGACCTTGGGTGTCCGCGCAAACGCAATCTTGGACTTCGCGGCTGCCTGTTGGAGGGACTTGATCGTCCCCGCGAGGTTGACCGGAAGCAACAGCAGGTTGAACGCGTACACCCGGAAGATGTCCGTCCGCTTGTACCCGAGTCGTTTGAAGTCGGAGGACATCGCCAGGAAGTACGGCAACGCCGCGACGACGATGACGGGGCTCAGCAGCTTCTCGTCGAACGGGAAAACCAGCAGCAGCACCAGCCCGATGCTCGCCCAGGAGATGGACGCCATGTAGTTGAAACGGAGCGCGGCCGACGCGCGAGGCACTCTGGTGCCCGCCTTGCGTTCGCGGCGACGGTAGCGGAGGAACTTGGGCAGGATGAGCAGGCCACCGTTGGCCCAACGTGCGCGCTGCACGACGAGCGAACCGAAGTCGGGAGGCGTGGCGCTGTAGCTGAGTCGCTCGGGGTAGTTAAAGAGCGACCATCCGGTGGCGATCAGGTCGATGCTGGACTCAGTGTCCTCGATGACGGTGCGGTCCTGTACGTACCTACGTACCTGCTGTCCCCCGACGTAGCTGACCTCAACGATGTCGTCGAGCGCCGCCTTTCGGATCACCGCGTTCGCGCCCACCCAGAAGGTAGCGCCAAAGTACGTCAGACCCTGGTGGAGGATGTGCTGAATGTCGGTAGTCGCGCCCGCGATCCGCTCGAGCCGCGTCTCCGCTCCGCGGAACGCAGAGTAGGGCGTCTGGATGACACCGATCCGCTCGTTGCCCGGCGCCTCCATGTAGTGCACCAGACGCAGGCAGTACTCACGCAAGAGCACGCTGTCGGCGTCGAGCGTCAGGATGTAGTCGCTGTCCGGAACGTCCATCACTTCGTCATTGGACACGTCCTCGTCGGTCGCGTCGCGCAGCACGATGCCGATCTTGGTGTCGACGGCGCGTACCTTGCGACCCATCAGGCCCATGTAGGCGTTGAGGTTCATCGCCTTGTTCGCGTCGTGCGGCAGGTGGGCGTACCGCTTGCGCTCGAAGGAGGTGAGCGTCGCGTCGAACGTCCACACGAGTCGGCGGCCGAGCTGGCTCAGACGGGCGGAAGGCAGCGGGGCCTTCTCGTCGAGCGAACGGAACAGCGCGCGTGCCGTGATCTCGAAGTCGCCGGCGAGACCGCCGAAGACTTCTTCGGACATGAAGTCGTCGGCGTGGCTCACGGATGCGTAGGAAGTGGCCTGATCGCGCAGCCAGGCGGCGGCCCAGACGTAGTCGAGCGCGAGGGAGCGCACCTGGTCGGGCGTACTCTGACCGTTGGTCTCCGCCGCAGCATCGTAAACACTGAGCGACGCGGCGAACCGATCGTGGGGCTCCTTCAGGAGTTCCTCGATCTCCCCTGCCAGTGCACGACAGCCCTCGAGGCTGTCCAGCGCGGCGGGGTCGGTGGGCGCGGGCGGATCGTCGATCAACAGCACGATGCGCATGCCGGGGTACTCCTGGAGCGCGGCCGACAGCAGCGTCGAGCGCACCACGGACGGCTCCTCGGCGTACGACGGCACCAGCACGGTCAGCGACGAGCGGTGGTCCGCCATAAACGCGTCAATCTCAGCGCGCGGCACCCGCGCATGGGTGCGGGACCGGTACAGCGCGCCCTGGCGCGCTAACAGGTACATGAAGGCGGAGAAGATCAGCAGGGTCATGATCGACACGTACAGCACCGTCTGGATGATGAACTGGCTATCGTTGATGCCGTTGTCGATGAACTGCGAGACCACGGATTGAATGAGGTACGCAGCCCAAGCCACCACAGTGACGGCCATGGCCAGCCCACCGAGCCAGGTGGCGCCGGTGCTCGCGGGCTTCTCCTGGATAGACAGAGGTGGTCGCGGGCGCTCAGCACCCCACTGTCGACGCCGCTTCTTGCGGGGACGTGGCTTCTCGTCGGTCTCCGCGTCCTCGGACACGTCGTCTTCGACGTCGACGGCCCCAGTTACGGCGTCGTTCAGGTCACGCGCGTCAGCGTCTTCAGCAATATTGACCGGCACAGGTCATTCCCCCTCAGTCGGACGTTTGGGCCTCAGCACCCTGTCCACAGGCTCACGTTGATCGCAACGCCGCCTCGCAAAGTGTAACTGGATGCTTTTAAAGAGCAAGGGGTTCACGGCCGATCGCAAGCACGCTGGGAATCAGACGCCGCCGACTGTTGGCCACATGTCGCGGGCACCAACCGGGGAGGGTGTCCACCTTGCCCCAGTTTGTCACCCCAATATCGCGATTCTGGGCACACCTGTGGCCGGTGGCACGCGGGGTGCGGCTATTTCAACGACCCTTTGTAACGCCAATTGCCACTGGTGAGGAGTTCCTCACAACGGCAAGCGGCGCATATTCATCTCCTCACGCCACCAACACCCTGTGTTCCTGCGACTCCTTCAGCGGCAGTTTGAGGACCATTCATGGATCCCGTTACTTGACCTGTTTTGTCACAGGTCAAGAGCGCCATAAGCCAAAGATATTCGAATGTCCTGCGTTGTCTTCCCGACTCATCATGAATTTCGGTCCCATTTGCCTGGCCGCGCCCGTGTCGCACACCGATCGGCCACCAAGTACCACTCTCTAACCGCGCTAGTTTTGGCCGCAGCATCCAAAAAATGCCGGACTGCGGGCAAGAAGCCGCGCGTAGTTGTCTGTGATCATCAGGGGGAATGACTATGTTCGGTCAAGTGCAGCACGGCATGCCACACGGAGTTGGTTCCGCGCTAAGACGAGCGGGGCGCACCCGAAAGACCGCGATCTCGACAGCTCTGGTGGCCTTACTTGCGACCACCGTGATGCTCCCGGCAGCGGCAAGCGCCGCGCCTGTGTCTGAGATCGAGACCCGGTGGGCGGACGGCACGCCCGCATCGTCCACGATCGGTCAGGTCGTGGTCGCTGAAGTCCGGATCAACGTCAATGACGATGCAGCCGCCCCCAGCAACGACGACGTCGACAACTTCACCGCTAACTTCACGACAGCGCAAGGCAAGTTCACTGACCTGCCTGACGCCTGCCTCGTGACCGGAGTCACCCCGGCCTCGAGCATCGCAGCCGACGGCCTGTCCATGGTCTGCAACTTTGGCACCCAGGAGCAGGGCACTGCGCTTGCGCTTCAGGTCCCCATCCAAGTGGTTGGCGGCCCCAACAGCACCAGCGGCGAGCTGAGCTTCGGCGCATCCGTCGGCTCTGTCACCGCGCCAGAACTGACCCACGAGGTCATCGCGCCGTTCATGATGGACTTCACGCTGGCCGGTAACTCCAACGTCGCGTCGCGAAACGGAGACACTCGTATTTTGCAGTTCGAGTACACGCTGAACCTGGGCAAGGGATCCATCGTCGGCCCCAACTCTGTGTCGTACACCCTCAACGTGAACCCCACCGTGGGCACCATTACCAGCGTGAACGCGTGCGGCGCGTTCACCGATCAGGTTGCCTCGAGTCACCCGAACTCGGGTGCAGGCTCCGACATTGAGCAAACTGCACCTGAGGCAGGCACATGCTCCATCACTCGGGTTGGCTCGACGAACAACTTCATTCTGACGCTGACGGGTATCGACTACTCGTTGACGCAGGTGCCGACCGAGAACTCCAGCGGCTACCTGCTGCGTGTCGATCGTTCCGCGGTCGCATCCGGCAAGTTCACCGTCAATGTGGAGTCCGCCGGCGGCGGAAGTGCGACGGTGTCAGCGAACACCCCCACCTACACATCGGCTGACGGTACGGCCACCTCGGCTGATGAGGCGTTCAACAACACGGCGTCAAAGGCGTTCACGAACCCCGGAGTGTGGATTTCATCCTGGAACCGACCGTTCTCCGGTTCTGGCGGCACCTCGTTCGATGACACGTTCCGGGTTTCTCCTGGCACCCACGTGCGTTCGTCGACCTACTTCACACAGTCTGTCTCGAACTTCAACCTCGCTGACACTCAGAACGTTGGTCTGTGCACGATCCTTGACAACAAGTACGTCGACTACGAGACCGCCTACATGGTTACTGCCCCTGACGCTAGCGCGCGCTTGGCGGCCAGCTACCAGTGGTACGTCGGTGGAACGCAGGCGGTCATCAACCCCGCCTCCGCAAGCTACAACCCTGGATCGCTGAATAACTGTGGTGAGCTCACCGGCGGAACTTGGGTGACTACGGTACCTACGGATAAGTCGACCATCCAGGCAGTGCGCTCCCTGATCCCGTTTGGTGATGTGAAGAACAACACCATTACCCACATGTTCGTGGAGCAGATGATCCAGGATGACGCTCCCGTAGGTATGGACGTGTGGCAGTTCAGCAGCTACTTCATCGGTGGTACGGGCTGGCTCCCAACAGACGCTTCTACGGCGTCCACCACGCCGACCCCGGACGCCCGCTACCCCCACACGAATGGCTACCGTGACGTACTGCGCGTTGTCGGCCTCACGCCAAACATCGAGAAGTCTGTGGACAACACGGTCTTGGCTCTCGGCACGGCGGCGACGTTTACGTTGACGTACTCGGCCAACGGTGCTGCGGCGCCAGCAACGGTTGACGGGTACGAGATCGTTGACACGATGCCTGCCGGTCTGACCTATGTTGCCGGCTCGGCAAGTCCTGAGCCGGTTGTCACTGTTTCTGGTGACCACCAGGTTCTCACCTGGAACCTTGACGGCGTCCCCACCAACGAGGAGAACACGCTGACCTATGAGGCTGTGGCCAACGAGAACGCGACCCCCGGTCAGCGTTTGACCAACGTCGTTGAGTCCTCTGTTCAGACTCGCACCTCGGCTGAGGCATCGGCTTCAACCACGGTCGCGAACAGCGGTCGCACCATCATCGGTAAGTCTGCCGACCAGGCACTCATCCCCAACGTTGACGGCAACGGCAACGGTGAGGGTTCCTGGACGGTGACTCTTCGTTCAGAAGACCCCACTGCGCAGGCGTTCACTGATGTGATCGACATCCTGCCCTACAACGGTGACGGTCGCGGAACTGATTTCGATGGCACGTACTCCGTGACTGACGTGGTCTCCACCGGCACGGTCTACTACACGACGGCGGCTCCGGCCACGATCAGCGACGACCCGGCTGACGCCACCAACGGTGCAGCAGGCGACACCACCGGCAACACCATCGGTTGGACGACGACGGCCCCGGCTGACGCGTCCACGATCACCGCGGTGCGTGTCATCGGGGGTACGTTCCTTCCCTCCCAGACGCGGTCCTTCCAGATCGTGATTGAAACTGCAGGTGCCTCCGGTGGCGACGTGTTCGTCAACCGCTCACAGGGCCGTGCGGAGCACACCGAACTGGTGATGCGTACTTCGGCACCGACGACCGTGTCGCAGTTCTTCGCGTACGACCTGAAGAAGTACGTGCTTGGCGCCGACGGCGAATGGCACGACGCGCAGGACACCAACGACGCCGACTGGCCGCAGCTGAGCCCCGGCGCCACCGCCCAGTACAAGTTCGTGGTGACCAACACCGGTCAGGGCGACCTTGCCGACATCGTGGTCGCTGACCCGCTGCTCGGTGTGAACTGGGAAATCGACTCGTTGGACGCAGGAGATAGCGTCGAGTCGGCCACGTACGACTACGCGATCACCGACGAGACGGAAAGCCCGCTTCGTAACGAAGCATGCGCAACGGCACCACTACCGGCTAGCTCCTCACAGGCCGAGCTCGCAGAGTCCTGCGACGAGGCGAACATCGAGATTGGTGCGTACACGGTCTCCAAGACCAGCGACCCGGTCTCTGGTTCCGAGGTCGAGACCGGTGACGTCGTCACCTACACGGTTGAGGTCAAGCACGAGGGCGACGCCGACATCATGGCTTCGTTCGACGACACTCTTACCGCGGTCCTCGACGACGCCGACTACAACAACGACGTGACTGCCTCGGCAGGAACTGCGTCAATCACGGGCGACGTGTTGTCCTGGGCGGGCGAATTGTCCGAGAGTGACGTTGTTGAGGTCACCTACTCGGTGACGGTCACCAACGCTGGCGACAAGGAGATGACCAACGTTGTCGCCCCCACCGCCCCCAACGGCGTTTGCGTTCCGGCAGATGACGAAAACGCGGACTGCACCACCACACACACCGTTCTCGAGGACGGCTCGTACACGGTCTCCAAGACCAGCAACCCGGCCTCCGGGTCCGCGGTTGAGATCGGTGACGTCGTCACCTACACGGTAGAAGTTGTCCACCAGGGCGAGACTGATGTTGATGCGTCGTTCGACGACACCTTGACTGCAGTTCTGGATGACGCCGACTACAACGACGATGTGACTGCTTCGGCGGGCACAGCTTCTGTGACTGGTGACGTTCTCTCGTGGACGGGAACACTCTCCGAGGATGACGTCGTAAATGTCACGTATTCAGTGACAGTCACGGGTGCTGGCGACAAGGTGATGACCAACGTTGTCGCACCGACCACGACAGAGGGCACCTGCGTTCCGGCAGATGACGAGAACGCGGAGTGCACCACCACGCACCGGGTCCTCGAGGCCGGTTCGTACACGGTCTCCAAGACCAGCGATCCGATTTCGGGATCCACGATCGAGGTAGGCGACGTCGTCACCTACACGGTCGAGGTCAACCACCTTGGCGAGGCTGACGTTCCGGCTTCGTTTGAGGACACTCTGACTGGGGTACTCGCACACGCCAGCTTCAATGACGATGTGGCCGCCACCGCGGGCACAACGACGATGGCTGGTGACGTGCTGACGTGGACGGGAGTTCTATCCGAAGGGGACGTCGTCGAGGTGACGTACTCCGTCACGCTGACGAGTGCCGGTGAAATCACGAACGTGGTCGCACCGACATCGCCCAACGGCACTTGCGTTGCCGCACCCGACGAGAACCCGGACTGCACCACCACGCACCGTGTAACCGAAGGCGGCACAGTGGGAGATTCAGGACTCCTCTCGAACACGGGAGCGAACCTCACGCTCGGCGCAGTGGCATTGCTCATGACATTGCTCGGTGGCGCTTTCATCGCCGTGCGACGTAGGAACTACGTCATGTAGGGACATCCCCTCGCTTAAGTGCCCGGAACTGACTCGAGTCGGCTCCGGGCACTTTTGTCTTTCCTGACCCGTAAGCCCCGACTCCCCCGGCTTGCGGCAGCCCTTGGTGCCGGTCCGTAATCAAGTGGTATAAATTGCGGCCTCAACTAGTCTCGCGAAACCATCCCTCGTTGCGAGAGCCTGCATGGCGCGCGGGCCCCATGCCCCAAATCGCCTGCCATGGGCGACTGAGGGCGCGTACGGCTCCGGCGGCAAGGGCGGGCGGCACGCCGGCCGATGCGGCGCTTCAGCGGCGTTGCTCAAGACCATTGGCCCCCGGCCTTCGAGTCTGTCGCCGTGCTCTTCCGGTCAGGAAGGACCATTACGGCATGAGGCGAGAGTGGTGCTCGCCAGACTACGACGCGAGAGGTGCCCTAACTCGGCGAGTGCGGGGTTTAGCCCGGCACATCCACCAGCATGTCGATCGCTTCCAGAGCTTCGTTCCCGAGCCGGCGTCGACGCCATCGATCTGCGGCGTTTTGCATATCTGGTTTTCGGCCCGCGGCCCGCGGTGTGAACCGAATAGAGTCCATTCACACTCAACTTCGCCGCTACGTGCGCTGGCGCCGGTCCGATAACTCAGGTTCTACGCGGTCCATCACGTCTCTTGGCTACCGTTCTTGATGGTGGGCGATACTGGGATCGAACCAGTGACCTCTTCCGTGTGAAGGAAGCGCGCTACCCCTGCGCCAATCGCCCTGAAAGCAGACTCCATACTAGCGGCTATTTTTGCCGCGGCGGGACCGGATCCGGGTTGTCGCCAGCGAACTCGTCGAACGTGCGCGTGAGCCGCCTCAGAATCGGCCCGCGTTCAAGGGAAACCCCGTCGAGGCTGTCCAACGGCTGGACCCCCCGGGTCGACGAGGACACCGCAGCAAACGCGGAGCCCTCACGGACCCTATCGAGCACGGACATGTCCAACTCCCCCACGTCTGCGGCGCGAATGGGCAGGCCCACCCGGGTGCCCCACTCGAGCGCGAGCCCCCTGGTGATGCCAGCGAGGCAGCCCGAGGCCAGCGGCGGCGTGAGCACCTCGCCATCTACCTCGATGAAGATGTTGGTTCCTGTGCCCTCGCACAGGTGACCGTGGGTGTTGGCGATAATCGCCTCGTCCGCGCCCTTGCCCGCCGCGAACTGAGACATCACGACGTTCTCCGCGTACGACGTCGACTTCACGCCCGCGATAGCCGAGCGCTCGTTGCGCACCCAAGGCGCGCGCACCGCCCTGCACCGCTCCGGCGCCGGCGCGTCGGACCCGACCACGATGAGCGATGGCGGGCCGTCACCACGCACGTAGCTCATCGGCCCCGGCCCGGAGACCAGAGTGAGCCTCAGGCGAGTGAGCTCGATTGGCTCGCCTGCCTCGGAGGCAGCGTTCGTGACGGCTTGGATTCCCGCCCGCACCTGATCAGCGTCGATGGGGTCGAAACCTAGGCGCTGCGCGGAATACGAGAGTCGCGCGATGTGGCGCGAAAGGGCAAAAGGAACCCCCTCCGCGACCGCCATCGTCTCAAACACTCCGTCGCCCACGGTAAGCCCGTGGTCTGTGGCCGCCAACAATGGCGTATCCGCAGCCACGAGGCTACCGTTCACCCACACCACGATGCTCATGGGGCCATTGTGTCCGTACTTGCCAGGGCAATCAAGCGCTTGGCCTTAAGTTCCGTCTCCTGCCACTCGCCCTCCGGATCGGACCCCCAGGTGATTCCCGCTCCGGTGCCGAATTTCAGGGTGCCGCCGGACTCCGGTTCCCACCAAAACGTCCTAATGCCCACCGCGAGCTCGGCGCGGCGTGCGTCGGCGTCGATCCAACCCAGACCGCCGCAATAGGGGCCGCGAGTGGCGCGCTCCTCGCGAGCGATGATCTCGAGCGCGCTGGACTTTGGCGCGCCGGAGACGGAGCCGGGAGGGAAGGTCCCGGCTAGCAGCGCTGGCCACATCTGAGGGGTCCAGTCGAACTCCGGCGCGAGGTTTGCCTGAACGGTGCTTTGCAGGTGGGAGAGCCCCGGGTGCTCGTGCTCAGCTAGGAACTCGGGGACGCGCACGCTGCCCGGCACCGCCACCTGCGAGAGATCGTTGCGAATCAGATCGGTGATCATGACGTTCTCAGCCTCGTCCTTTGGCAGCATCGACTCCCCCGGGGCAGCCGTGCCCTTGATGGGCGCGGATGTCAGTATCGCGCCCTCAATGCCCAGGTACAGCTCGGGCGAGGCGGACACCACCCAAGCGCCGGGGTGCCCGTCGATGCTGGGCACCACGATCCGGGAGGCGAAGCGAGCGGGATTTCCCGTCGCGAGAACCTGGGAGAGCGCTACGGCATCGGGTCCGGGCGCTGCGGCGGGCAGCGACGCCGACATCACCCGGCACAGATTTACCTGGTAGACGTCACCCTCACTGATCGCGCCACGAATGCTCTGCACGCCCCGCACGTACTCATCGCGATCCATCGATGTCGCCCAGCCTGCGGGAGAGGGTCCCCTCCACGTCCGCGGTTCGGGGGCGGCCTCGACGCCGTCGGTACGCTCCACCTCAGCGAAGCGCCAGGCGGTGATGGCGCCGTCAAACTCCGCGACCAGCACCCAGAAACCCGACTCGGACAGCCTCGCGCCCTGGGTCGCGACGTCGATTCGCTCGACCGGAATGCGCGCCCGAACGCCGCGGAACTCAGCGCTGCCTTCTCGGCGAGGGTCTCGGCTCCAGTCCACGCCCTAACGCTAGCGGTACGCCGACGGTGTCGGTCGAGGTTGGGACGGGTTTTGGTACCGAAGGGGCCCCATTGAGCGTGATCACGAGCGGGAACAGGCACAACGGGACGGCGCGCCAGTCGCGGATTGGTAAACCGGCCAACTTTCGGATATTGTCATCTCCTGTTCGAGGGAATACCGAGAACATGCGGACGTAGCTCAGTGGTAGAGCATCACCTTGCCAAGGTGAGGGTCGCGGGTTCAAATCCCGTCGTCCGCTCGGAGACATGATTTTGTTTTCGTACCTGGTACGAAGGCACAAATCACTTCGTGGTGGAGTGGCCGAGAGGCGAGGCAGCGGCCTGCAAAGCCGTATACGTGGGTTCGAATCCCATCTCCACCTCGCATGGGCCATTGGCGCAGCGGTAGCGCGCTTCCCTGACACGGAAGAGGTCACTGGTTCGATCCCAGTATGGCCCACCATGCAAAGAGAAAGCCGGTTGCGGCCCTAACGGGCCGGGACCGGCTTTTTTATTGCCCGTTCAGGCATTGCTCGAACCGGCTCCTCTGGCTTGTCCCCAAACTTTTTCGAAGCGGCGCCGTCATAAATTGACCTTCGCCCCGTCCTGATTGGCGACACATCAAATGCACCGACCGGACACGCTCCATGGGAGACCCCGGTCGGGTGAGCGCCATCTGACCTATAGGAGAAGTATCATCATTTCGAATAATCGAGTGCGTCCCACAACACTCATCCCGAGAGTCTTCGCGGGCGCAGCAATCACCGCAGTAGCAGGCACCAGTTTTGCTCTCTCGGCCCAGGCCGCCACCGAAACTATGAACCCGTTTGACGTAAACGCGGGATTCACCATCGTGTCCCAGAGTGACCTAGTCCTCGAGAACGCTGAACTAGAAGGCTCCGTCGCCGCATTCGGCACGATTTCGGCAGGAAGTAAGGACAGCTACCCAGTCATTCACGATGCCGCTGGCCAACCGGACTACCTGGTCCCGTTGATCGACGGCTTGCCGGTACGTATTTTGGCCGAGCGATTCGCGGGCACCGGTTCGTTTCAAGTGACGAACAGGGATGACTCCGGGACCATCACTGCCGACTCCCCCGAGGCGAACGCGACCGTCAAACTTGCCCATACCTCCACCCTGACCGGATCGCCGCGAGGCGGCGGCACTGGCGCTGCGGTCGGCGGCGACTTTCTGCGAATCGACAACGGCGAAGGCACCAGCGAGCAGGGACTGATCGATCTCTCCGCAGTCCCCTACACCGACAACGACCTTGACCCTTACTCGACCCAGCGAAGCTCGGTAGCGGATTACTTCGAGCAGCTCGACGAACAGGTCGCGACCGCCAACACATGCCTCAATACCTTGTACACCGACCCATCCGTGGGCAACAGCGTCGTGGTGACCGGCACCGACGGAACCGTCCAGGCTTCGGGCTTCGCTCTCGACAGGCCCAACATCATCAACTATGAAGACATCGCGGGCTCGGTTATCAAACTGGACAACGCTGCCGGTTACGAGCCGACCTCATCGGCCCCCCTCATCGTGCGCATTCCCGCAGGCACCACAAGCATTGGTGAACTGCGTTTTGAGGGCTGGTCTGCGGATCAGTCGGCAGATCAGGCTTTTGCGCGGTACATCATGCTCGACATGTCGGATGTGACGGGCGCCGTAACCATTGACGGACTGACGATGGGGTCCATTTGGGCGCCATACGCAACCATCAATTTCAGCTCGGGAACAACTACCAACGGTCAGTGGTTTGCGAAGGAGGTCTCTGCCTCTGGCGGGGGCGAAATTCATCACCACGCCTTTGCCGGTGCCATTCCTTGCGCCAGCACCGTACCCGAGCCTGAGCCTTCCGTCTCGGCGGAGCCGACACCTGAGCCTTCCGTCTCGGCGGAGCCGACACCTGAGCCTTCCGTCTCGGCGGAGCCGACACCTGAGCCTTCCGTCTCGGCGGAGCCGACACCTGAGCCTTCCGTCTCGGCGGAGCCGACACCTGAGCCTTCCGTCTCGGCGGAGCCGACACCTGAGCCTTCCGTCTCGGCGGAGCCGACACCTGAGCCTTCCGTCTCGGCGGAGCCGACACCTGAGCCTTCCGTCTCGGCGGAGCCGACACCTGAGCCTTCCGTCTCGGCGGAGCCGACACCTGAGCCTTCCGTCTCGGCGGAGCCGACACCTGAGCCTTCCGTCTCGGCGGAGCCGACACCCCGTCCCAGCCCGGAGTCTGGGGTAGAAGCTGAGAACGGAGGCTTCAACGAGGGCGACACCGTTGGCAGCTCTACGTCGCACAGCCTGTCGGAGACGGGTTCAGAGGCCATTAGGGGCGCTCTCATCGCGGCCGCGCTTGTGTTTGCCGGGACGCTCTTCGTTCTCCTCGCTCTGCGACGCGAACGCCTGAAGTAGGCCGCTAGCACGACGCCAAAGAAAGAAGCAAGGGTCGCCGACTTGAACCTCGGCGGCCCTTGCTTATTGTGTTTAGGGGCCCACCTGAGCCTAGGCGTGACTCGGCGAACTGGTTCTGACGGCAGCATCTGGGCCTCAGGGGAAGCAAGCCAGGACACTTGCACATCAAGGGCCGCGCGACACTCCTCGGACACGCGCCCGCAACCAGTTCTGGGTAGGCTCCCGCCATGGCTCTCAACACCTCGTACACCGTGAAACTCCCTGACTGGCTCGTAGACGAGCTCCCCGGCCTCCCCTCGCACATCGGCAGCCACGCGCAGCAGATGGCACTGGTCAACCGCCTCGCCGACCGCAATTGGCGCGAGGGCAATGGCGGGCCATTCGCGGCGATCGTGGTCGACCACGTGACGGGAGAACTCATCTCGGTTGGCGTCAATGTGGTGCTCTCGACCGGCATCAGCTCGGGTCACGCGGAGGTGACCGCTCTTGGGCTCGCGCAGGCCCGGCTCGGAAAGTGGGACCTGGGCGGGGACCGCGACCTCGCCCTAGTGGTCAATTGGCGCCCGTGCATCCAGTGCTACGGCGCCACGATGTGGTCGGGAGTGCGTCACCTCGTCGTAGCGGGCGACGGGCCGGAACTCGAGCAGCTGACCGGCTTCGACGAGGGGCCGATGGTCGCCGACTGGGCGGAACAGTTCGAGCGCCGAGGGATCGAGGTCGTTCAGGACGTGGGACGGGAGGAGGCGCTTGCCGTCTACAGGGCATACGGAATATCAAACGCGCTGGTCTACAACGCCCGCGGCCAGAGTTGAGCGACAATGGCGGCATGCAAGCGCCCGCCATCGTCGTTCGTTGGGCGCGCATCCCTCCAGCGGACACCAACCCCCAGACAGCTCGCCTACGCCGCGCTGAATCGAACAACCTGGCGCTGGCAGCCGCGGGGGCTCTCCTTCGCTCAGAACTCCCCCAGTTGGCCGTGACGCGCCGCTGTGAGGCCTGCGGGAGCCGAGCGCACGGCAGACCAGGCCTGACGACCTCCACCGCCGTGTCCGGCGGTACAGCCGTACCGTCACTCACGGTGTCTATCGCGCGCGGACGCGACGCCGCCATCGCCGCCGTGGCCATCGCTGACGACTCCCATGAGATTGGCGTGGACCTCGAGTCGAGCTCGCAGCCGCTGTCCCCCGGATTCGCCGACGTAGTCCTGGGCGCCGGAGAGCGTGCCCTCCACCCGATGACTAGCGACTCGCTCCTGCGGACCTGGGTGCGCAAGGAGGCGGTACTCAAGGCGGCTGGCACTGGTCTCCGGCTAGACCCCCGCCGAGTGACGCTCGAGGGCCTCAACGTGACGGGCGGCCCGGCGGGCCCGTGGAGCCTCGTCGATCTGGACCTTGCGCCAGACCTTGTCGCCGCGGTCGCCGTCCGGTGCAAGGCGGACCTCGACCTCGGTCTCGACGTCCGAATGAAGCCGGCCGCGATGGACTATTGAACCGGAAGTTCCGGCAACTCCTGCAGGTCGAGCCAGGACTTGAAGAGCCCCCCTAGCGGCCGTCCCGATGCGGAACTTGCGTGGCCGATAAACGCCTCGGTCGACACCGTGCCGTGACGGTAGCGCTCAGTCCAACTGCGCAGCATCGCGAAGAAGGCCGCGTCCCCCATCGTCAGCCGCACGGCGTGCAGCGTGAGCGCACCGCGCTTGTACAAACGGTCATCAAACATGAGGTCCGGCCCCGGGTCGCCGATGGCGAAGTCCTGCGGCAATGCCGCCAATCGTGCGTGGGTGGCGCGAGCGTGGCCGTCAGCCGTTCCGGATCCGCTCTCCTCAAACCACAGCCACTCCGCGTAGCAGGCGAAGCCCTCGTGAAGCCAGATGTCGCGCCAGCGCCCCACAGTGAGCGAGTTGCCAAACCATTGATGCGCGAGTTCATGGGCGATGAGTCGCTCGCCCGCGCCTGAGCCGTCCGCGTGATTCGCCCCGAACACGGACAGCCCCTGCGCCTCGAGCGGGATCTCGAGGTCGTCGTCGGCGACCACCGCCGAGTACGCATCGAAAGGGTACGGACCAAAGTCTCGCTCGAACAGCGCCATCATCCTGGGCTGACTGCCGAACTCCCTGATCGCGGCCTCGCGTAGGTGCGGCGGCACCAGCAGGTGCTGGGGCACGGTCCCGTCCATGGTGACCGTCGCGTAGCGGCCAATCTGGACCGTCGCCAGGTACGTCGCCATGGGAGCGTCCTGCTCGTAAACCCACCTGATGCGTCCCGCGCGCGCCGTGCGGGACGTCAGGGTTCCGTTGGCGAGAACCGTGTAGGAGGACTCCGCCGAGATCACGAATCTGAACGTGGCCTTGTCGCTGGGGTGGTCGTGGCACGGGATCCAGGATGGAGCGCCGTCGGGCTGCCCCGCGACAATCACGCCGTCGGTCAGCTCTTCCCAGCCGACGTCACCCCACGGCCCAATGAGGGGCCCGGGTGATCCCGCATACGTGACAACCACGGTGAATGCCTGAGCCTGCAGGATGCGCTTGGCCAGCCGGATGGTGAGCACCCCGCCGCGGTGCGTCCAGCGGGCCGGCTTGGCGTCGTTCACCACCACCTTTGCCACGCGCAGGTTCGCCAGTGAAAGCACAATCCTGTCGAGGTCCTCGTGCGCGACACCCGTGAGCCTCGCCACTGCGTCGAGGCGATTCGTCGCGACCTTGTAGTCGAGCTCGATCTCGTACCGCGAGATGGACAGGTGAGGGTCGGCTCGTCCCGCGAGGTAGGGATCGAGCGGCGGCGCGGTGAACGTCATACGCCTACCGCGACCACAGGATTGCCGGCCCAGCGGGTCCCTGCGGGGATCGCATCGCCGCGCAGCACCAAGGAAGCGGGGCCGATGCTCGCGCCGTCGCCGGCGCTTGCCGCGGGCAGGATCACGCCGTGAGGACCGATGCTCGCGCCGCGGCCGATCGTGACAGTGTCCATGCTCATCACGCGGTCATGGAACAGGTGGGTCTGGAGCACGCAGCCGCGGTTGACGGTCGCGCCATCACCGACCGTGACGAGGTCGGCCTCGGGCAGCCAGTAGGTCTCGAGCCATACTCCTCGACCTATCCGGGCGCCAAGGCTCCTGAGCCACACGTTCAGCGCCGGTGAACCGCTCGCCGCAGGTCCTAACCACGGCACGGCGACTACCTCGACGAAGGTATCGGCGAGCTCGTTGCGCCAGATGAACGAACTCCACAGCGGGTGGTCTCCCTTGCGTATGCGGCCGACGAGCAGCCACTTCGCGGCGGTCGCAATCGCGCAGGCCACCGACGCTATGGCGAGCACCACGAATCCCGATGCCAATCCAGCCACCAAGATTCCGGCGTTGGCGACCACCGAGAGCAGTACAACCAGAGCGGCGACACCAAGAGCGAACGAAACCATGACAGGAACGATACGCGCCAGTTCGACCAGCGCACGCCCCACCCGGAGTCTCCGCGCCGGCTGGTACGTCCTGGTTCCGTCGCTGTCCGCCGCCACTCTGCGCAGTTGCTGCGGAGGTGAGCCGATCCACGACGTGCCCGCCTTCGCCTTGCGGGGCGTCGCCGAGAGCACCGCGACCAGGCCGCGTTTTGGTACCGCTCGCCCCGGCGCGATCATCCCGGAATTGCCCAGGAACGCTTTCTTGCCGATGCTCGCGCGTTCCACCCGGAGCCAGCCGCGCCCCAACTCGTACGACCCGATCAAGGTGTCATCGGCGAGGAAGGCACCCTCGCCCACAGTCGTCAGCGCCGGAATCATCAGGACGGTGGACGCCTCGACGTCGCGGCCGATGTCGGCGCCAAGAGAGCGCAGCCAGGCCGGCGTCGCGGTCGAAGAATAGAGCGGGAACAGGGTCTGACGCGCGTCATCCATGAGGCGGAAAGTCGCCCAAATCTGCCAACCCGTCCGCGAGCGCACCGCGTGGAAACCCTCGGTCATGCCGATGGACAGCAGGCGGACTCCCGCCCACGTCATCACAAGCAAGACCGCCATGGACGCGAGCGCGCCGACCGGTGCCCACAGCAACGCACCCCACACCGCAGCGGCGAGGCTCGTGGCATCGCGCACGCCCGCCTCGACCACGAGTAGCCCCGCCCCCGCCGCGACGAGCGGCAGCATCGCCAACACCGCCGCGCTCACGCCGTACATCGCCACCCAGCGGCGCCCGCGCGGCGCCCGCTTTGACGGCCACTTCACCTTGGGTCGGCCGAGGAAGGCGGCGGGCGACCCGCCCCATCGTTCGCCCGGCGGTACCGAACCGGTCACCGCGCTGCCCGGCGCGATCTCCGCGCCCTGACCTATCCGGCTACCCGGCGCCAGGGTAGACCTGGTGCCGACGGTTGCTCGCTTGTCCACGCGCACCCGGCCCATCACGAAGATGTCGCCCTCTAGCCAGTGTCCGCTGAGGTCGACCTCTGGCTCGATCGAGCAGCCGTTGCCGAGGGTGAGTAGCCCGGTCACAGGAGGCAGCGCGTGCAGGTCGACGTCCTTGCCCACCTTCGCTCCCAGCAGACGTGCGTACACGGCCGTCCACGGGGCGCACGCGAGGCCGCCCACTCCCGCTGCTGCGGCCCAGCTCTCCGAGAACCACACCCGCAGGTGGACGGAGCCGCCGCGGTCGTACCGCCCGGGACCGATGTGGCGCAGCAAGAATCGCGACACGACGATCGTCGACCCCATGCGCCCACCCGGGCTGATGAACACGATCCAGCCAGCGATTGCCCACCACACCGCGCCCGGCACATCGGGCATCCAGGGTGCTAGGTCGAACACGTCGGCGAGAAGAACCACAATCAGCAGCCATGTCAGCCACCGCAAACCCACGACGATGGCGAGCGGGACGCCCAACGCGATCTGCGCGAATTGGGCGCGCAGCGGCAGCGGGGAGGGCACGTGGCGGTCGGTTGCCTGGGCTGGCACCATCTCCTCTAGGCGTCGACAGAGGTCTCCCAGGCGGGGTTCCTCGTAGACGTCTGCCACCGTGACGGTCGGGTAGCGCTCCCGTAGCGCGGACACGAGCTGCGCTGCGACGAGGCTTCCTCCCCCACTTGCGAAGAAGTCCTCGTCCGGCCCGCTAACGGCGGTGCCTAGCAGCGAGGTCCACTTGGTCGCCACCCATGCCTGACTGGGGGTGAGTCCCGCGGCGCCATCGTCGTTCGCGGCGATGCGTTCGAGGGGCCATGGGAGCGCGGCCCGGTCAATCTTGCCCGAGGTCCGCGTTGGGATCTCGTCGATCACTGTCAGCTGCGGGACGAGGGCCGCCGGCAGCTCCGCGCGCAACAGCCGTCGCGCCTCGTCTAGGTCGATCGTGTCGCCGGCCGTAGCGGCCAGGTAGCCCACCAGGATGGAGGTGCCGGCCGCCGTGCGCTGCACCGCGCAAGCCGCGGCGGCGACCGACGGCAGCGAGCTCATCGCGGCGTCGACCTCTCCCAGTTCGATGCGCCTGCCACCCAACTTCACCTGATCATCAGCCCGGCCTAGGAAGATGAGTCCCTCTTCCTCGAACCGCACCAGGTCGCCGCTTCGGTACGCGCGTTCCCAGCCGAGCTCGGGCGCGGGGGCATAGCTCAGGGCGTCCTTCTCAGCGTCGAGGTAGCGCGCCAGGCCAACTCCGCCGATGATCAACTCACCGCTGTCACCGGCGGCCACCTGCCTTCCGTCCGGGCCCACGACCGCGAGGTCCCACCCGTCCAGCGGCAGTCCGATCCGCACTGGGCCGTTGCCGTCCAGGATCGCCGCGCACGCCACCACCGTCGCCTCGGTGGGTCCGTACGTGTTCCAGACCTCGCGGCCGTGCGTAGCCAATCGGGCCGCAAGTTCGGGAGGACACGCCTCGCCCCCAAAGATCAGCATCCGGATGTTCTCCAGCTGCGCGCCGTCCCACAACCCGGCGAGGGTCGGCACCGTAGAGATAACGGTGATTTCCTGGCTGACGAGCCACGGCCCCAAGTCGATACCGGTGCGCACCAGTGCGCGCGGCGCGGGAACCAGGCAGGCCCCGTGACCCCATGCGAGCCACATCTCCTCGCACGACGCATCGAATGCGACGGAGAGCCCCGCCAGCACCCGGTCTCCGGGGGCCAGGGGCGCGTCCTGCAGGAAGATCCTGGCCTCCGCGTCGACAAACGCGGCCGCCGAGCGGTGCGAGACCGCGACCCCCTTGGGCGTCCCCGTCGAGCCCGACGTGAAGATGATCCAGGCGTCGTCGGTGAGAACCGGGGGCTCGTACTGAGCATCGCTGTGGCCCGGCACGGTGGCGAGGTCTCCCTCGGTGAGAATCAATTTCACCCCGGCCTCCGCGAACACGGTGCGGGCGCGCTCGTCCGGGTCGTCAACATCCACGGGCACGTACGCCGCCCCTGCCGCTAGGACCGCCAGAATCGCGGTGTACAGCTCGGCGGTGCCGGACGGGATCCGTACGCCCACGCGATCGCCACGCCGCACTCCCGAGGCAGCCAGGCCCCTAGCGCCTACGTCGATCGCCGCAGCCAACTCGGCGTAGGTGAGCACTACCTGGCCGTCGTCCAGCGCCGGCTGATCGGGGAAGCGCTGGGCAGTCTCGGCGAAGATCTCCACCAGCGTGCGGGGGGCTGGCGCGAGGTGGGAGCGAACGAGCGCGGCGGAAGTCTTCACTTCGCGATAATCGCACGGAGGACCAACGCTCCCCCGCACCGACGCCGTCTGTTCACCTGTTGTTTGCCTGTCGCGCCCGAAACGCCCAAGCCTCCTGGCATCCTAGAGGTAGAGTTCCCCTACCGGCACGTCCACGCCCAGCCTGTTGCCCGGGCCAGGCAGCGGGCAGGCCCAGGCCTCGTCATAAGCGCAGGACGGGTTGTAGGCAAAGTTGAGGTCAATGACCATGGCGCCCGCGTCACCCCCTAGGTCCGCACCCTTGATGGTGTCGAGAAGGTAGCGTCCCGCCCCGTAGGTCGTGTGGCCCGCCGTCCCATCGCGGAACGGAACAAAGATTCCGCCGCCGTAACTCGCGAGGCGCCACACGTCGAGTTCGCCCAGCCCCTCGAGCCGCACCACGCCCAGCCGCTCGAACGGAACCACGCCATCGGTCCCGGTCTGGACATCCCGCCGTAGTTCGGGCACGTCCGTGTCCAAGGCCACCACGAAACGGTAGGCGGGGTCGTACTCAGCCACCCGGCCGATGCCGGAGTTGTCGCGATCCTCCTCCGCCACCGGAGAAGCGGGGTGCGTGAGCAACATCTCACGCCGCTGATTCACCCACAGCGCATGCGCCGATTGGGGATCCACCTCCGCGCGCACGCGCCGGTAGATGTTAAAAGTGCTGCGCCGCCAGTGGGCCACCTCGAATGCAGTCATGGTTCTCACCGTACATTTGCGGCCCGTTACCTGGGGACGGGGGCGCACCAGCGCGCCTCCACGTTCCGCTCAGCCTGATTCGCTATCCGAGAAACCAACCCGTCACCAGGTTCTGACAGAATGACAGCAACGGATAGGTTGCATACATGACAGACGTAACTCACGAACGTAGCAGGCGACTTGGGCATCGGCTCGGTGCCCCAGTTCCCGTGTCCACATACCGGCTCCAGCTCAACGCGGACTTCACGTTTGCCGACGCTGAGTCGCAGTTGGATTACTTCCAGGCGCTCGGTGTCTCGCACCTTTACCTCTCCCCCATTTTGGACGCTGCACCCGGCTCCACGCACTTCTACGACGTCGTGGATCACTCCCGCATCTCCCCCGTACTAGGCGGGGAGGAGGGCCTACGGCACCTCTCGTGGGCCGCGGGCGAGCGCAACATCGGGCTTATCGCCGACCTCGTTCCCAACCACATGGCGGTGCCCACTCCCGCCTACTTCAACAAGGCGCTGTGGTCGGTGCTGCAAAAGGGCGAGGAATCCGACTTCGCACACTGGTTCGACGTCGACTGGTCCAGCGGGGACCCGGTGCTCATGCCGGTGCTCGGCGAGCGCATCGGAACGGTCCTGTCGCGCGAGGAACTCAAGCTCGAGTCCATGGTCGTGCCCGGCTTCGAGGAGCTCGGCGAGGTGCCCGTCCTGCGGTACTACGAGCACGTCTTCCCCGTCCGCGCCGGCACCGAGAATCTGCCGATGGAGTCCCTCGTCGAGGAACAGCACTATCGCCTCGCGTATTGGCGTGTGGCCAACGAGGAGCTGAACTACAGGCGCTTCTTCGACGTCGGCTCGCTCGTGGCTGTCCGCGTCGAGGACCCCGACGTGTTCGACGCCACCCACCGGGTGATCGTGGACCTGGTGTCCGACGGCACCCTCGACGGGCTGCGCATCGACCACCCCGACGGGTTAGCGGACCCTGCGGGCTACGTGTCCCAGTTAGCCGATGCGACGAACGGCGCCTGGGTAGTGGTCGAAAAGATACTCGAGGACGAGGAGCGCCTGCCCACCTCGTGGAAGACCGCTGGCACCACCGGGTACGACGCGGCCTGGCGGATCGGCGCGTTGCTGCGCGACCCCGCCGGATCCTCACCCCTCGCGGGCACGCTTCACCGGGTCACGGGCGACGCGATGGGCGCGCTGCCCGGCATCGTCGACGAGGCCAAGCGCGAGATCGTCAAGGAGACGCTGTCGAGCGAGGTTCACCGCCTCGCGACCATCACCCACGCGATCTGTGATTCCGATGTGCGCCTGCGCGACCACACCTGGCGGTCCATCTATGACTGCCTGCGCACGCTGTTGGTTGCCTTTGACCGTTACCGCGCCTACGTGGTGGCCGGCGTGCCGCCCAAGTCGATGTCCCTCGAGGCCATCGCCCACGCCGAGGCGCTCGCTCGCGAGAGCCTCGACCCGGAGCGCCACGAGACGCTTGAGGTGGTCGTGGACCTCTTGCGCGGCGCCGAGGTTGGCAGCGCGGGACGCACCCAGGAGTCGAGCCGGCGCGAACTCATCACCCGATTCCAGCAGGCATGCGGGGCCGTCATGGCAAAGGGCGTCGAGGACACCGCCTACTACCGATGGACTCACCTGCTGCCTCTGTGCGAGGTCGGCTCCCCTGCGTCGCGCTTCGCCATGCCTCCCGCGACATTCCACGCGTGGGCGGCCGAGCAGCAGCAGACTTACCCACACGCGATGACCTGCCTGTCCACTCACGACACCAAGCGCTCGGAGGACGTCCGCGCCCGCCTGGGCGTGCTGAGCGAGGACGCCGACGGCTGGGACGACCTGGTGCGCCACCTACAGTCGGCGACCGAGAAGTATCGTCCCAGCGAGCTCGACGGCCGCATGGAGAACCTCTGGTGGCAGATCCTGATCGGCACCTCGGACGAGTCCGAGTCCATGGAATGGGAACGGCTCGAGGGCTACCTGATCAAGGCCATGCGCGAGGCGAAGACCTTCACTACCTGGACCTCCGTGAACGACACCTACGAGGCCGCTGTGCTGAAGTTCGCCAAGAAGTCCCATCGGGACGAGGACGTGCGCACCCTGGCCGTTGCCTGGCACGAGCACACGGCCAGTGGCGTGCGCGCGGCGACGCTCAGCATGAAGCTCATCCAATTGACGATGCCCGGCATCCCGGACGTCTACCAGGGAACCGAGTCGGTCAATCCCACCCTGGTGGATCCCGACAACCGGCGCGCCATCGACTTCGACACCTACGCGTCGACTCTTGGCCGCGTGCTGGGCCGCTCCAAGCCGCGCTCGCTGGCCGAGGAGAAGCTTCAGGTCACGGCCCGCGCTCTCCACGCCCGCCTCGACCACCAGAACGCCTTCACCGGCCCCGAGGCGGGGTACCTCCCGCTGCCGTCGTCGTCCGGGCACGCCGTTGTGTTCGCCCGCACGGTCGCCGATGATCCCCAGGTGGTCACCGTCGCTACGCGCGTCGCACTCGACCTGAAAAACCTGGGCGGCTGGGCCGAGCACACCGTGCAACTTCCCGCGGGCACGTGGCGCGACGTGATCGGCCGTGCGACGTTCGAGGGCGGGGCGGTGCCGCTCGCCGATCTCCTCAAGAACTCCCCCGTGGCGCTGCTGGTGAGGGCCTAATGCTCGCGCGCGTCTGGGCGCCGCATGCCGCGAACATCGTGTGCGTCGCGGCCGTAGGCGGCGTCGAGCAGCGCTTGCCGATGCAGCTCGGCGACGACGGCTGGTGGAGCGGCCCGGAGCTTGTGCACGGAGCCAACTACGGGTACGAGGTCGACGGCGACGGCCCCTGGCCGGATCCTCGTAGCGCCGCGCAGCCCGACGGAGTTCACGCGCTGTCCAGGGTCTTCGACACCGGCCTGCATCGCTGGACCGATTCCGAGTGGACGGGCGTCGACGCGCTTGGATCCGTGTTCTACGAGCTCCACATAGGCGCGTTCACTCCGCAGGGCACGCTGGACGCCGCCGCGGCGCAGCTTCCCGCGCTGAAGTCGATCGGCGTGGACATCGTCGAGCTGATGCCCGTCGCTCCCTTCCCCGGGCGTCACGGCTGGGGTTACGACGGGGTTGCACTGTTCGGCGTCCATCAGTCCTATGGCGGACCCGCCGCGCTGCAGAGGTTCGTGGACGCCGCCCACCGCGCTGGACTTGGCGTGTGCCTCGACGTGGTCTACAACCACCTGGGCCCAGACGGCAACTACCTGTCCAAGTTCGGCCCGTACTTCACCGATGTGCACCACACGCCGTGGGGCTGGGCGGTCAATCTGGACCAGCCCGACGCGGACGGCATGCGGCGATTTGTCTGCGACAACGCCCTGCGCTGGTTCAGCGAATTTCACATCGACTGCCTGCGCCTGGACGCGGTGCACGAACTCAAGGACGACTCGCCTCAACACGTGTTGGCCCAACTGTCCGACGAGGTGGCCACCCTCGCCGACCGCATCGGCCGCCCCTTGTCGCTGGTGGCCGAGTCTGACCTAAACGACGATGTGATGGTGACCCCGACCGCCCAGGGCGGCTACGGCATGACTGCCCAGTGGAACGACGACGTGCACCACGCGTTGCACTCGTACCTGACTGGGGAGCGTCACGGGTATTACACGGATTTTGGATCCGTCGAGGCCCTCGACAAGGTGTACAGGGAGGTCTTCTGGCACAACGGCACCTACTCCCCGTTCCGCGACGCGAACTGGGGCAAGCCCGTCGATCCCGCTCGCGACCGGCGCCGCTTTGTGGTGTGCGCCTCGAATCACGATCAGGTCGGTAACCGCGCCATCGGCGACCGTCCATCCACCACTCTCACCGCCGGAGCGCAGGCAGCCTCGCTCGCCTTTATCCTGCTCTCCCCCTTCACTCCGATGCTGTTCATGGGTGAGGAGTACGGCGAGACCCGACCGTTCATGTTCTTCACTGACCACGACGAACCGTTGGGCAGCGCCGTCTCCGAGGGGCGAATGAGCGAGTTTGGCGGTCACGGCTGGGAGGAACTCTACGGACACGAGATCCACGTCCCTGACCCCCAGGATCGCATCACGTTTTTGCGCTCCAAACTCGGTGACGGCGTTGCCGCCGAGGGCAGCGAGCACGACGCGCTGCGCACCTGGGAGCTCCAACTCATGGCGCTGCGCCCGCGTATTCAGCCGCGCGACAGGTGGGACGCCCACCCTCCTGGGGTGTCGGAGTCGTCACCCCGCGTCGTCACGATGCACGGACCACTCGCCGTGCACGCCAACCTGAGTGAGGACGCGGTGACCATCGACACTACGAACGTGGTCGCGACCTTCGGGGAGGTCACCGTCGACGCCGACGGACGGGCCGTGCTGGAGCCCGACGCGATTGTTGTGGAAGCGCCGTAGTTTCCCGACGCGCGCCGGCCTGACGCGCTAGCGTGTCCATACCGACGTCAAAGGAGACCGAAGTGAGCAAGAACGAACCCGACCTCGCCACCGCGCCGTCTGCCGCGCTGCGTGTTCCGCGCGGCTTCAGCATCGCCGAGTACGACAAGAACTCGACGCCCGGGTTCGACGGCGGGAAGAAGGCGGGCGAGGCACTGATGGCCGAGCGTGGACGCGACCTGGCCGATCTGCAGGAGCGACTATTCGCCGAGGGGCGTGCGGGTGGGTCGCGCTCGGTCCTGCTGGTGTTGCAGGGCATGGACACCGCGGGCAAGGGCGGCGCCGTCCGTCACGTGCTGGGCATGGTGGATCCCCAGGGTGTGAATCACGCGAGTTTCGGTGCCCCGTCCAAGGAGGAGCTAAGCCACCACTTCCTGTGGCGCATCGACCAGAAGTTACCGAGCGCAGGCCGAATCGGCGTGTTCGACCGCAGCCACTACGAGGACGTGCTGGTAGCGAAGGTCCGGGGCTTCGCACCCCCGGAGGAGATCGAGACCCGGTACGGCGAGATCAACGACTGGGAACAACGGCTCATCGACCACGGCACCACCATCGTCAAGTGCACCCTACTGGTGTCGCTCGACGAGCAGCTCAACCGGCTCGAGAACCGCCTCGACCGGCCGGACAAGTACTGGAAGTACAGCCTCAGCGACCTGGACGACCGGGCGCTGTGGACTGACTTCCGTGATGCCTACGAGACGATGTTCGAGCGGACATCGACCGACGCCGCTCCGTGGCACGTCATCCCTGCTGATCGCAAGTGGTTCGCGCGGCTCGCGATCACGGAGTTGCTCTGCGACGCGCTGGAGGGGCTCGACCTCAAGTGGCCTAAGGCCTCCTTCGACGTCGACACCGAACGCGCGCGGATCGCCGCGCTTCGCGAGAGCGGAAACTAGTACCTCTCAGGTACATCACAACGGCGAAGCGGGGCTCGTCTCGCCCTATGTCCCCGGGTCTTCGCGCGGGCGCGCTACTGACCCGTCGTCATCGCGACCAGTCGAGACTGCGCCCGCAGGTACTTCTTGCGATAGCCGCCGCCAAGCATTGCCTCGGAGAACAGCCGGTCGAACGGCACTCCCGACGCCACGATGCGTGCATCGCGGTCATAGAGCCGGTCCACGAGGGTGACCACCCGCAGTGCCTGCGACTGGTCGTCGAGCGTCGTGACGTCCTGGACTCCGAGCACGGCCACGCCGTCAACGTAGGCGCCGTAGCGGCTGGGATGCACGCGCGCGATGTCTTCGATAAGTTCAGCGAACGCCACCACCGCGCCGTCCTCCCGCTCGCCGACGCCAGCCACGGCATCGGCCGTCGCCGGTGGCGGAAACTCATCGGTATGCCGGTGACGGTAGTCCGGGCCGTCGATCCTCAGCACGTCGAAGACGCCGGACAACGACTGGATCTCGCGCTGGAAGTCCTGAGCGGCAAAGCGCCCGTCCCCCAGCGCGCCGGGTGGGGTGTTCGACGATGCCGCGATCGCCACCCCCGCCTCGACCAGCTCGCGCAGGAGACGCGCCATCAACAACGTGTCGCCCGGGTCGTCCAACTCGAACTCGTCGACGCACACCACGGAGTACCCCGACAGCGCTTCACGCGCGTCCGCGAATCCCAGCGCGCCCACCAGGTTCGTGTATTCGACGAACGTGCCGAAGGCCGCGTTGGCGCCCACTTCCCGCGCAATAGCCACGAGCAGATGGGTCTTGCCCACCCCAAAGCCGCCGTCGAGGTAGAGGCCCTCAGCGTTGGCCCGCTTGCGGCCCCGGCGGGTTCTCTTGGCAGCGCGCTTCGCGAACCCGCCCGCGGCCTTGAGCGCGGCGGACTGGCTCGGATGATCGGGATCTGGGCGATAGCTCTCGATGGAAGCATCCCGGAAGTGCGGCGGCGGCACCAGCGCCTCCACGAGCTCGGCCGGAGACAGGTGCGGACGACGTCCGAGCAGGGTAAGACTCACCCACCTAGCCTAGAGTGCTGAGTATGGGGCTTCTGACTTCGACCACACTAGAGACGGCGGTGATCTGCGCGCATGAGCGATAAGAAAACGTCAACCGACGCGACGCTGACCCAGCACACGCCCGTGGAAAAGGTCTTCCCACCCGACGCCGCCGAGACGGGGCTCTCCCTGCTGTACCGCCAAGCTCCCCGCACCGTGCGCCTCGGCATGATCCAGAGCGCCGACGGGAAATCCTCCGGACCAGACGGCTCCTCGCGATCCCTCAACGGGCCCGAGGACCTGCGCATCTTGCGTACGCTGCGCTCCCAGGCCGATGTGGTGCTCGTCGGGGCGCAGACCGCCCGGCGAGAGCGCTACGGCGACATCACCCTGCCTCCGGCCATGGCGTCGACGAGGCGCGTAGCGGGGCTGCCGGACACGGTAGCGCTGGCGATCGTGACCCACACCGGCAACCTTCCCCCCGACCTGAACCCCGAATCCACTTGGATCATCACCACCGTCGGCTCGCCCGCCTCACGCCGGCTCGACGCCGTCTGGCAACAGCGGATGATCTACGCCGGTTCCGACCAGTTGGCCCCGCGCAGCATGATCCGCGGGCTCGCTGCGCACGGGCTGACCCGCGTGCTGTGTGAGGGCGGCCCCACGATCGCGGATGAGTTGCTGAACAAGGGTCTTGTCGACGACTACTGCCTCACCACCTCCGAGCTGATGGGCGGCGACGCGGCAACCCCCACCCCGCCGGTGCCGGGCGGCTTTGGGCAGGTACATGAGCTCACGGGTGGCGGGTTTACGATCCGGCGTTGGCAGCGGTCCGCGTAACGGTCACGCCACCGATCTGATCAGGTTCCACTCCGTACCTCACTCAACGCAGAGAGGGTCCGCACCCTTTGGGGTGCGGACCCTCTCTGCGTTATACGGATCCTGCTAGGTCAGTGACCGGGCAGTTACGCGCGGTTCCTGCGGCGCGCTCCACCGATCAGCATGGCTCCGGCGACAACGAATGCCGTCGCGAGCCAGCCGACCCAGGCCTCACCGAAGCCGGTCTCCGAAAGGGCTGCCCCACCGGACCCGGAGCCGTTCTCTCCGCCGCTACCGAGTGATCCACCCTCCGAGGAGGAAGGTTCCGGGGTAGCGCTCGCTTCGACGCTCGGCGTGACCGAGGGACTCGGGCTGGCCGACGGGCTGGGGCTGGCCGACGGGCTGGGGCTGGCCGACGCGGAGGAGCTCACCGAAGTCGACGGTGAAGGCGAAGGGCTAGGCGTCTCCGAAGGAAGCGGCTCGTCGGACGGCGGTGTCGACGAGGGCGTCGGCGACGGCGTGACCGAAGGCGACGGGGTAACCGAAGGCGACGGGGTAACCGAAGGCGACGGGGTAACCGAAGGCGACGGCGTAACCGAAGGCGACGGGTCTGGGGTCGTCTCGCAGGACAGGGTCGATCCGAACATGTACGAGTGGAACTCACCGGTACCTGGAGGTGCGGTCAGGGTCTTCGCGATGACCTGCCCGTCGAGCGGGCCAAAGTAGGCGGTCAAATCGGCGTGGGGAGCGTAGACCGAGCCATCGATACGCGTCGTCGACCCAGACTTGTCCGTCAAGGTGACGGCGCCCTCAATGGCGGACATGTCCCACATCACGTAGCGCGCGTACTCGCCCGTCTCGCCGAACGTCATGCCCCTGACGTTGGTGGTGTTCGCGGGGACTTGAACGATGATGGAAGTCGTCGCACTCGGGCGCACCGAGCCACCGTAGGTGATCTGCGACGCATAGTTGCCGCCAAAGAACATGTCGGCGTAGTCCACGATGTTCGCCTTGCCCTCGACCAGCGTCAGCTTGGCCTTGCCGCCGTCGTTCTCCGGGACCACGTAGTTGGTCGCGCTGGCATCCGGGCTCGCGAGGCAAGCGGTCACTGCCTCAGTGCCCGCGGTGCCGGTGAGGTAACTCGCTACGGAGGCTCCCTCGGCAGTGAACTTGGCAACACCATCGGTCGCCCAGTCGTGGTTCTTGCCCTCGATGACGGGACCGTTGGAGTCCGAATTCTGGACGTTCTTGGCCTTGTACTGCACGTACTCCGGCGAGCTTCCGCGACCGGAGAACGCGAAGTTGACCTTATCGGGATCGATGACCTTCGCGTACCCCTTGTCAACGCCTTCGGGCGCTCCAGCCCCGGTGACGTCGACGACGCCCGAGCCGGTAGAGAACGCGCCTATGAGCAAACGCGTGGTGTCCCCGTCGATAACGGGCGGGACGTAGTCCGTGGTGCCCGCGACGTAGTGAACGACAGGAAAGCGCTTCCCGGGGGTGCCGGCACGCAGGGTGCCTCCCACTGCTATGGCGCCCTCGACCTCCGAGTTGTCGAGGAAGGCGTCACCGCTGACGTACACGCTGAAACCACCCGCTTCTGCGAACGGGTTAAGCGACTCAGTAGCCGCCTGCGCGGGACTCGAGACGAAGGTGGCACCGACGATGGCCGCTACGGTGGCAAACACTGCGACTGCAGCGGTTGCCCGTGGGCGCGCGTCAATATATGGCGAATTCATGTTAGCTCCTCAGCTAGCGTGCATAAAAAATCCCGCTACGACCTCAGCTCCCTCAAGCCTGTGTCCTGGCGGGTCTCAATTGCCCACTATCTTACCGAAACGTTTCGAGAATGCAACCCCCGATGCGCGCCGATCTCGCCAGTGGGCGCTCACGTGCCGCTCTGGTGAGGCGGGGCGTTGTCGCCGACTCGCCAATGAGTCGGCGACAACGCCCGGTGTTGCCTGCTAAGCCTCAACCTCGGTGTGGTCACCGGTCCACTGAGTGTGGAAGGTGCCCTCCATGTCGACGCGCTTGTACGTGTGCGCTCCGAAGAAGTCGCGCTGACCCTGGATCAGCGCCGCGGGAAGTCGCTCCGCGCGTAGCGAGTCGTAGTACGACAGTGACGAGCCGAAGGCGGGCGACGGCACTCCGGCCAGCGCGGCCTGCGAAACGACGCGACGCCACGCGGACAGACCCGAGGCGACTTCGTCGACAAAGTACGGGTCAACCAGCAGCGACTCGAGTTCGGGGTTGCGGCCGTAGGCCTCGGAGATACGGTTCAGGAAGCGCGCGCGGATGATGCAACCGCCGCGCCAGATGCGGGCCATGGCACCGCGGTCGATGTCCCAGCCGAACTCCTCGGAGGCCTTCTGGATCTGGTCGAAGCCCTGGGCGTAGGCGACCACCTTGGACGCGTAGAGCGCGAGGCGCACGTCCTCGATGAAGCCCGCCTTGTTCTCAATGTGGAAACCGGACGCGTTGCCTGCGAGCACGCCCTGCGCGGCTTCGCGCTGCGCAGTCTGCGAGGAAATGGCACGGGCGAACGTCGCCTCGGCGATGCCCGTCACAGGGACCCCAAGGTCCAGAGCCGACTGCACGGTCCAGCGACCGGTGCCCTTCTGTCCGGCCTGATCCAGGATCACGTCGACGAGCGGCTTGCCTGTCTTCTGGTCCACCTGCGCCAGCACCTCGGCGGTGATCTCGATGAGGAACGACTCCAGGTCGCCCTTGTTCCACTCTTCGAAGATCTTGCCAATCTCCTTGGGGCTGAGGTTCAGTCCCTCGCGGAGCAACTGGTACGCCTCGGCAATGAGCTGCATGTCCGCATACTCGATGCCGTTGTGAACCATCTTCACAAAGTGACCGGCGCCATCAGGGCCCACGTGAACGCAGCACGGCTCGCCGTCGACCTTGGCAGAGATCTTCTCGAGAATCGGTCCGAGCGTCTTGTAGGACTCGGCCGGGCCTCCGGGCATAATCGAGGGGCCGAGCAAGGCACCCTCCTCGCCGCCGGAGACGCCCGCGCCAACAAATAGCAGGCCCTTCTCCTTGAGCGCGGCTTCGCGACGAACAGTGTCGGGGTAGTGCGCGTTGCCGGCGTCGACGATGATGTCGCCCTCGTCGAGAAGTTCGGTCAGCGCGTCGATGACGGCGTCGGTGGGGCCACCGGCCTGAACCATGACGACAACGGTGCGGGGCTTGGCAAGCGCCGCCACGAAGTCCTCGAGCGACTCGCAGCCGATGAAGTCGCCTTCATCGCCGTGGTCCTCGATAAGAGAGGTCATCTTGGCCACGGAGCGGTTGTGCACCGCTACCGTGAAGCCGTTACGGGCAAAATTACGGGCGAGGTTGCGGCCCATGACCGCGAGACCAGTTACGCCAATGTGTGCGAGCGCCATGTCACGTCCTTTTATGAGAAGGGGGTTGGGTACGCCGTCCAGCCTAGAGGGTCGGTGACCGCGTGGCGTACGGGCTGTGCGGCGCGCCCCGCCTACGCTCGGCTTATGGGTCAGGACATTGGAGCCGCCCCGCAGTCCTTTCAGGAGGCTCTGCGGTCGCTCCAGGGCGCGCCCACTCGACCCGAAGTAGCCCTGGTCGAGACCCCCGCCCCCAGCCGCATCGCGCCATACGCGCTGGCTATCAACGGCGAGATAGCCCTCGAGGACGCCGAGTCCTCTGGACGGTTCGTATTGCTCCACGATCCGGACGGCCAGGACGCCTGGGGCGGCACCTTCCGGGTGATCGCGCTGGTGAAGGCAGTGGTCGAGGCGGAGGTCGGCGGGGACGAGATGTGGGCTGACGTCGCGTGGTCGTGGCTCTCCGACGCGCTCGATGGCACTCCCCACCACGCGCGAGGCGGTACGGTCACTAAGGTCGTGTCCAGATCATTCGGCGAACTCTCCGAGCGCCCCTCCGAGGTAAACGTAGAGCTTCGGGTGTCCTGGACTCCCGACTCGTCAGACATCGCGCCACACATCGTGGCGTGGACCGAACTACTTGCATCGTGCGCCGGTATTCCTCCGGTTCCGGAGGGCGTCACGATGCTGCCAGGAAGGACCTCGTGAGCGAAAACCTTACGGCCGCACCCGAACAAGACCCGGAGAGCGTGCCCGAAGTCGACCCCGCTACACCGCTCACGATGCCCGCCGACGGCGTGCCAGACGTGATCGACACCCCCGAGGCCCTCGCGGAGGCAGCCGCTCGTTTCGCCCAGGGCACCGGCCCCGTAGCGGCAGACGCCGAGCGCGCGTCCGGGTTCCGCTACGGACAGGCGACCTATCTCGCCCAGTTCAAGCGCGAAGGCGCCGGACTGATTCTTATTGACACCGACGCGGTGTCAGACCTCTCAAGCTTTGGAGAGGCACTGGGCGACGCCGAATGGATCTTCCACGCGGCGAGCCAGGACCTTCCCGGTATGCACGACCTAGGAATGCACCCGGCGGCGGTTTTCGACACAGAGTTGGCCGCGAGGCTTCTCGGCTGGCCCAAGGTCGGCCTAGCCGCGGTGGTCGAGCGAGAACTGGGCCTCGCGCTCGCGAAGGAGCACTCAGCGCAGGACTGGTCGACCCGACCGCTGCCGCAGTCCTGGCTGATCTATGCGGCGCTCGACGTTGAGATTCTCATCGAACTGCGCAACGGCATCCACCAGCACCTCGCGGATGCGGGCAAGCTCGAGTGGGCCCGACAGGAGTTCGAAGCGGTGCGCCTCGCTCCCCCGGCTACTCCACGCGTGGACCCATGGCGACGGACCTCTGGCTCTCACCAGATTCGTGACCCCCGTGGCCTCGCCATCGTGAAATGCCTGTGGGAGGCGCGCGAGCTCGAGGCCCAGCGGCGCGACACCTCTCCCGGACGGATCCTGCGCGACGCGGCAATCGTCGCTGCGGCGCAGGCCAAGCCCGCCTCGTTCGATGAGCTGGTCGCCATTCGCGAATGGCAGTCCAAGGGCACTCGTCGCCGCGCCCGCGAGTGGTACGCCGCGGTCGAGGAGGCCATGGCTCTACACGAGAAGAAGTTGCCGCCGCGACGGGGTCCTGCCGGGGACGGCCCCCCGCAACCGCGCATGTGGAAGGACAAGCGGCCAGCCGCCGCAGCGCGTCTGACCCATGCTCGCGACGGGATTCAGAAGTTGGTCGACGAACACACCGTGCCCGCGGAGAACCTGCTTCAGCCCGATGCTCTCCGGCGCACCTGCTGGGAGTTCCGCCCCGAGGCGACGCCCGGCCAGGACGAAGCGTGGATTCGTGACTTCCTCGCAAGCCGCGGCGCGCGCCAGTGGCAGATCGACCTCACTACCCCCGTGCTGGTGGAGGCCTTCGCTACCGCCGCCGCAGCAGTGGAATCCGACGATGCGGGCGAGCCCGAGGCCTAACTGCTTGCGAGAGCGTCCCGGGCGACGTCCGCGATTGCGGACGCGTCCAAGCCAATCTGCTCGATGATCTGGGCCCGGCTCGCGTGATCCAGGAATTCCTTGGGCACGCCATGGTGTTCCCAGCGCACGGACGCGGCGTTAGCCACTCGCGAGTCACGGACCGCGTCGGCCCACTCCTCGCCCACTCCGCCATCGCGCAGCCCGTCCTCGATGGTGATCACCAATTGGGCACCCGCAACCAACTCGGCCAAACCGTCGGGTACGGGGCGCACCCACGTAGCCGAGGCCGCGATGACGTTGCGACCGTCTGCCGCGAGTTTGCCTGCCACCTCGATGGCCGTCCCCGCCATCGAGCCGATGCCGAACACGATCACGTCTGCCGCCTCACCTGATCCGTGCTCGGCGAGGATATCAATCGCGCCCGCAGTGCGAATAGCAGGAATGTTGTCCCCAACCGGACCCTTGGGGTAGCGCACCACCGTGGGGGCGTCGTTGACGTCGAGCGCCTCCCGGAAGGCCGTGCGCATGGTGGGCTCGTCACGCGGCGCCGCGAGCCGCAGAGTGGGCACGTGACGCAGTAGTGCCATGTCCCACATCCCGTTGTGGCTCGCGCCGTCGTCCCCGGTAATGCCAGCGCGGTCCAGCATGAACGTCACGCCGGCCTTGTGCAGGGCGACGTCCATGAGCAGCTGGTCGAACGCGCGGTTCAGGAACGTCGCGTACACGGCGATCACCGGGTGGAGCCCGGCGAAGGCCAGTCCCGCCGCGGAGGTCACGGCGTGCTGCTCCGCGATACCGACGTCGATGACTCGGTCGGGAAATTCGTCGGCGAAGGGCTGCAAGCCAACCGGCGCCAGCATCGCCGCGGTGAGCGCGACGATGTCGTCGCGCTCGTGCCCTGCGGTGACGATCTCGTCGGCGAAGATCTTTGTCCACCCAAAGCGCGAGGCCTCGATGGGGAGCCCGGTCTCGGGGTGAATCTTGCCCACCGCATGGAAGCGATCGGCGACGTCCTTCTCGGCCGGCGAATATCCTCGGCCCTTCTCCGTCAGCACGTGCACCAGCACCGGGCCGCCGAACTCATGGGCGTGACGAAGCGCGGCCTCCACGTGCTCGAGGTTGTGACCGTCGATGGGGCCTACGTACTTGAGACCCAGGTCGTCGAACATGCTGGGCTCCTGGATCAGGCCCTTAAGTGCCTGCTTGCCGTGCATGACGGTGCGGTAGGCAAAGTTGCGACACGCGCCGCGGTTCTCGAAGGTGCGCTTGCCCCATCCCAAAAAGTCCTCGTAGCGCCGGTCCGTACGGATGCCGTCGAGCTTGCGAGCGAGGCCGCCGATGGTGGGCGCGTAGGAGCGACCGTTGTCGTTGACGATGACGACGACTCGATCGTCAGCATCTCCGAGCGAGTTCAGCGCTTCCCAGGCCATGCCGCCGGTCAGCGCGCCATCACCGATGACCGCCACCGTGGTCCGGTCGGTCTCCCCCTTGATGGTGTGCCCTCGCGCGATTCCGGCAGCCCAGGACAGCGCCGTGGAGGCGTGCGAGTTCTCCACGATGTCGTGTACGCTCTCAGCCCGCGACGGGTACCCGGACAGTCCCCCGCGCTTGCGAAGATCGCTGAAGTCGTTACGCCCGGTCAGGAGCTTATGGACGTAGGCCTGATGCCCGGTATCGAACACGATCGGGTCGTGGGGAGAGTTAAAGACGCGGTGAATGCCGAGCGTGAGCTCTACTACGCCAAGGTTTGGGCCCAGGTGCCCGCCGGTGCGCGACACTGCCTCGACTAGGTATTCGCGGATCTCGGTCGCGAGCTCAGCCAATTGCTCGGTTGTGAGATCACGCAGGTCATCCGGCGAGCCGATTTCCTCAAGCACCATGCCTCCTTACCTGGACTGTTCCCACTGTACGACGTATTGGCGTCACCAAAGATGAAGTTCGCCGTCGCCCGTGGGGACGACGGCGAACCGTGAAACTATTTGCCCGCGAACTACTGGGATACGAGCGAGCGGAGCACGTACTGCAGGATGCCGCCATTGCGGAAGTAGTCCGCCTCGCCCGGGGTGTCGATGCGGACGACGGCCTCGAACTCGACGGCCGAGCCATCGGCCTTGGTCGCCTTGACGGTGAGTACACGCGGGTGTGCGCCGTCGCTGATCGCGCTGACGCCGTCGATGTCGAACGTCTCGCTTCCGTCGAGGCCGAGCGAAGCGGCGGACTCGCCCACGGGGAACTGCAGCGGGAGCACGCCCATGCCGATCAGGTTTGATCGGTGGATGCGCTCGAAGCTCTCGGTGATCACCGCACGCACGCCCAGCAGGCTGGTGCCCTTGGCCGCCCAGTCGCGGGAGGAACCCGAGCCGTACTCCTTGCCTGCGAGCACCACGAGCGGGACCTCAGCCGCGGCGTAGGCCTGAGCTGCGTCGTAGATCGTGTCCTGTTCGCCCGTCAGCAGGTTGAGCGTGAAGCCACCCTCAACCCCTGCGCCGTCGTTCTTGTCCGCGAGCAGCAGGTTGCGCAAACGGATGTTCGCGAACGTGCCGCGAATCATGACCTCGTGGTTACCGCGACGCGACCCGTAGGAGTTGAAGTTCTTGCGGTCCACGCCGTTCTCGTCCAGGTACTTGCCGGCCGGGCTGTCGACCTTGATAGCGCCCGCAGGTGAGATGTGGTCGGTCGTCACGGAGTCGCCGAGCAACGCGAGCACGCGTGCGCCGTTGATGTCCTTGACCCGGGCGGGCTCCATCGACATACCCTCGAAGTACGGGGGCTTGCGCACGTAGGTGCTGTCTTCGTCCCACTCGAACGTCTTGCCGTCGGGAGTCGGAAGCGTCTGCCACCGCTCGTCGCCCGCGAAGACATCCGCGTAGCCGTTCTCGAACATCGACTCCGTGATGGAGGATCCGACGATCTGGTCGACCTCGGACTGCTCGGGCCAGATGTCGCGCAGGTAGACCTCGTTGCCGTCGGAGTCCTTGCCCAACGACTCCGACTCGAAGTCGAAGTCCATGGTGCCGGCGAGCGCGTAAGCGATCACCAACGGCGGCGACGCCAGGTAGTTCATCTTCACGTCGGGGTTGATGCGCCCCTCAAAGTTACGGTTACCGGACAGCACGGACACCACCGCGAGGTCGTGCTCGTTGACCGCCGCGGAAACCTCTTCCGGTAGCGGGCCGGAGTTACCGATGCACGTGGTGCAACCGTAACCCACCAGGTGGTAGCCGAGCGCCTCGAGGTCGGGCCATAGGCCAGCCTTCTCGTAGTAGTCCGTGACTACCTTGGAGCCGGGCGCCATCGACGTCTTGACCCAGGGCTTCACGTTCAGGCCCTTGCGGTTGGCGTTGCGTGCCAGCAGTCCGGCGGCGAGCATCACCGAGGGATTCGACGTGTTGGTGCACGACGTGATCGAGGCGATCACGACGGCGCCGTGGTCGAGCTCGGTCTGTGTGCCGTCCGCCATGGTCAGCGGCACGCGCTTGGTGGGGCGCCCCTCGACCTCGCCCTCGAAGTCTTCGCGGGGAGCCGGAGCGTCGCCTGCATGTGCCTCCGCAGCGATCGGGTCGGAGGCCGGGAACGTCTCCTCCACGGACTCGTCGAGACCGCGAGTCTCCTGCGCCTCGTGCTTGGCGTAGTTCAGGATCGCGTGACCGAACGAGTTCTTGGCGTTGGTGAGCTCGATGCGGTCCTGCGGGCGCTTGGGCCCGGCGATGGACGGGACCACGGTGGTGAGGTCCAGCTCGAGGTACTCGGAGAATGCCGGCTCGACGTAACCGTCCGCGGACGGGTCGTGCCACATGCCCTGAGTCTTGGCGTAGGACTCCACGAGCGCAACCTGCTCTGCGGAGCGACCGGTGAGCCTCAGGTAGTCAATGGTGACGTCGTCGATCGGGAACATCGCCGCGGTCGATCCGAACTCGGGCGACATGTTGCCGATGGTCGCGCGGTTCGCGAGCGGGACGGCGCCAACACCCTCGCCGTAGAACTCGACGAACTTGCCGACAACGCCGTGCTCGCGGAGCATCTGCGTGATGGTGAGCACCACGTCGGTGGCGGTCGCGGTGGCGGGAATCTTGCCGCTCAGCTTGAAGCCGACGACCTTGGGGATCAGCATCGACACGGGCTGGCCGAGCATCGCTGCCTCCGCCTCGATGCCGCCGACGCCCCAGCCCAGTACGCCCAGGCCGTTGATCATGGTGGTGTGCGAGTCGGTGCCCACGCACGAGTCGGGATAGGCCTGCGTCACGCCGTTTGCGTCACGCGTCATAACGCCGCGCGCCAGGTACTCGAGGTTGACCTGGTGGACAATTCCGGTTCCCGGGGGCACCACCTTGAAGTTGTCGAAGGCAGTCTGGCCCCAACGCAAGAACTGGTAACGCTCGCGGTTGCGCTCGTACTCCAGGTCGGTGTTGCGCTTAAGGGCGTCGTCCCGGCCGAAGACGTCGATCACGACGGAGTGGTCGATGACCATCTCTGCGGGTGCAAGGGGGTTGATGACGGTGGGATCGCCGCCGAGCTCGGCGACGGCTTCACGCATGGTGGCGAGGTCGACCACACACGGCACGCCGGTGAAGTCCTGCATCACCACTCGTGCCGGAGTGAACTGGATCTCCGTGTCGGGGTCCGCCTTCGGGTCCCATTCGGCGAGCGCCTTGACGTGCTCTGCGGTGATGTTCGCACCGTCCTCGGTGCGCAGCAATGCCTCGGCGAGAACCTTGAGCGAGTAGGGAAGTTTCTCGAGCCCCGGCACAGCGTTCAACCGGTAAATCTCGTATGACTTGCCCTCCACGTCCAGCGTGGCCTTGGCTCCAAGTGTGTTCTCGCTCATGTATTCCTCCGTATAGATATCTGCGCCCATCCTATCCGGAAGACGCGCTCATCCTCGCTCACCCAGGCGCCACGCGGGCGGCGCCTGGCGCTCATTTAGGCCCGTTCGAAAGTTGCAATCGCCTCGACGTGGTGGGTCATCGGGAACAGATCAAACGCCTCGGCGTCCTTCAGCGTGTAGCCGCGCTCGGCGAGCAGTGCCGCGTCGCGAGCGAGCGCGACGGGGTCGCATGCGACGTAGACGATTCGCGCAGGATTCTGCTCGACGATGCGCTCCAGCGTCGCGCGCCCGGCTCCCGACCTGGGCGGGTCGAGCAACACTGCCGCGTCGTCCCCCAACGCTAGCTTGGGATCTGTCCCAGCGGCGGCGAGCGTCTTGCGCACGTCGCCGTTGAGTACCGTCGCGCCCTCGAAGCTGTGCAGGTTGCGGCGCGCATTCTTCGAGGCGGTCTCGTCAGTCTCGACACTGATGACGCGCTTGCCCGCCGTCGCGAGCGCTACCGAGAAGAGTCCGGCGCCGGCGTAGAGGTCCCACACCGCTGGCGCGTCGCCGATGCGGTTGAGCACCTGGCGAATCATCGTCTCTGGTGCGTCCGTGTGTACCTGCCAGAACCCGCCGGTAGCGACGCGGTACTCGTAGGTCTCTCCGTCGACGGTGACGCGCTCCGTCACGCTGGCGGGCGCGTTGTCGCGCTTATCGCGCCGGCCACCGTTCCACCTCACGCCTTCTACAAGCACGCGCGCCTCACCATCGGCAGGTACGACTACCTGAATCTTGCTGCCACCCGGGAATCGCTGACTCAGCAACGCCTCAGCGGCTGCGGGCAGCGCCAGCGGCATCGACTCGAGCGTCGCGATCTCCTTGGACCTGAACAGGTGCATCGCCGCGCGGCCCTCGACGTCCGCGATCGCACCCACCCGGGTGCGCCACGCAAGCCCGCCGCGGTCTGCGTCGCTGGGCGCGGCGCTCACCTCGCCGATGAACTCCTGCCCCGCGAAGCGCTCGAAGGACTCCTTCATCACGGCGAGCTTCCAGGCGCGCTGACCCTCCAGCGACACGTGCGCGAGCTCTCCCCCGCCTACCCCGCCGGGGCCTGCCTCAGGCCACGCGGACGGCACGCGATCCGGCGACGCCTCCAAAATCTCGACGGCATCGGCACGCCAGAAGGACGCGCCGTCTTCCTGTTCAGTCAGACGCGCCTCGACTACCTCACCGGGCAGGGTGTGGCGGACAAAGATGACTCGGCCGTCGTGCCTGGCGACGCAGTGGCCTCCATGTGCGGGGCTGCCAATGGTCAGGCGGACTGTGCTCACGTAATGTCTCGTTTCTTGCCGTTTTGGGCGGCTTCGCGCGCACTTTGCGCTGATTCAAGGTGCCAGGGCACGGCGGCGACCACCACGCCCGGCATGTGCAAGAGAAGTGACCGTAGTCGCACGGTCGAGCGGTTGTGGAGGAATCTCTCCCACCAGCGGCCCACGACGAACTCCGGTACGTAGACGACCACCACGTCTCGCGGGCTGTCGCGATGAATGGATCGCACGTATTCGAGGACCGGGCCAACGACGTCGCGGTAGGGCGAGTCGAGGATGACCAAGGGGACGCCCGCGGTGAGCTTGCCCCAGTCCTCCTGGAGCGCGGCGGCGGCCGCGGGCTCGACCCGCACCGAAACGGCCTCCAGCGAGGAGTGGCGCGCGGCCTTCGCGTAGGCGAGCGTGCGCATCGCCGGGCGATGCAGCTGCGTGACCAGCACGATGCCGTGAGTCGCGCTGGGCAGCGCGGAGGTGTGGTCCCCTGGCACGATCTTGAGTTCCGCGGCGACGTGCCTGTAGTGCCTCTCGATGCCCCGCATCATGACGACCAGGACCACGATCATGGCGAGCGCCACCCAGGCGCCGTTGAGGAAGTTGAAAATCGCGACCACGGCCAATACCGAAGCCGCCACGATCGCGGCGACCATGTGCAGCACTCGAGTGAGTGCCATGCGCGTCCGCTCTTTGCCTACCGGCGCGAGCGCGAGCCTGCCGCTGAAGAGCCGGACCATGGCGAACTGGCTCAGCACGATCGACGTGAACACGCCGATCACGTACATGTGGATGAGCTGGTCAAGCCGGGCGTCGACCGCGACCACGAGCACCGCGGACAGCACCCCGACCAGCAGCACGCTGCCGCGGAACACCAGCCGGTCATTGCGAATGGCAAGCTGACGCGGCAGGTACGAGTCGCGGGCCAGCAGCGAGGTCAGGTTGGCGAAGCGCTTGAAGACGGCCGATGCGGCCGCGTACAGGATCGCTACCGCAGCCAAGGCGACTATCCAGAGCACCCAGGTGGAGCCGAAGGCCCGCTGGGCGGCCTGGAGGAGCACCGGCCCCTCGGTCCATCCGGTGACGCGGTAGGACCACACGAGCCACGACACTCCGACGAACGCCGCGCCGGCCAACGCCACCGCGATCAGCAGCGTGCGTCCAGCCCGCTTGCCACGCGGTTCCGCGTGATAGGGCCCGGCCGCGGCGAGGTGCTCGATGCCGGTCACCATCACGGCGCCCGAGGCAATGGCGCCCGCGTAGGCGAACAGGACGGTCATCGTGGTGGGCGCATCGGAGGCGATGGGCGCGAGACCGGAGTCGGTGTGGTTTGCGATGCCGAACGTCACGACCATGGCGATGACGGCCAGGAAGCCAAAGAAGATCAGCAACAGGATCCTGGTGCGGTCGCTTACTCCGCGCAGCGCCGCCAGCGTCATGATCGCAATCGCGCCGACGGCGATGACCGTGTGCCAGTCGTTCGCCCACGGCACCAGGTAGCGCAGGAAGTGTGCGAGCGCGGCCACGGAGACCGCGACCGTAAACAGGTAGTCGATCAGAAGCGCCGAGCCGGTAATGACTCCCGCCTGGTTTCCGAGCTTGTCGCGCACAAGCCCGTAGTCGCCACGCTCGTCGGGGCGCTGGTGCACGTTGGACCGGTAGGCGAACCCAAGCAGCAACAGGATGGCCAACACGCCGATAGACACCGCGAGCATCGCGCTCTGCTGGCTGCCGCGGCGCAGGGCGTCGAGCACCGCATCGGGCGCGTACGCGACGGCGGAAACGATGCCCGCACCGAAGACGGGCAGGGCAAGCCGAGTCCGCAGAATTATCGGCCGCGCGCGGTCAGTCGCGATGGGTCGTCCGAAGACGATCCCCTTGAGCCTTTCCAGAAACTGTCGCACGTCGCACCATCTTAGGCTCATCGGGTATAGCGTGGGGTCTCGTGCATATCGTCATCATGGGTTGCGGTCGAACCGGAGCGTCGTTAGCGGAAGAGTTTGAGTCGCGGGGTCACTCCGTGGCCGTCATCGACCGCACCGGCGACGCTTTCCGTCGACTCCCGTCATCTTTCCAGGGTCAGAAGATCACCGGCATCGGATTTGACCGCGAGACACTCGTGTCAGCGGGCGTGGAGGATGCGTACGCGTTCGCCGCGGTCTCCGACGGAGACAACTCCAACATCCTCGCCGCCCGCGTGGTGCGCGAGACCTACGGGGTCGAGAACGTCGTCGCGCGAATCTCCGACTCGGGCCGTGCAGACGTGTATCGCCGACTGGGGATTCCCACGGTCGCCCCCGTCCCCTGGACCACCTCGCAGATCGTGTCGCGACTGCTCCCCGGCGTCACCGACTCTGTCTACGTCGACTCCACCGCGGGTGTGTCGATCCGCAGGCTCGCGCCTCACAAGTCTTGGGTGGGGCATCTGCTCACGGACATCGAGGGCGCCTCCGAGTGCCGGATCGCCTACGTGGTGCGTTTTGGCGAGGCGACGCTGCCCGAACCCGGTTCTCTCCTGCAGTCGGGCGACGAGGTCTACTTCGTGGTGCCCAACGCAGTCTCCAAGAATGCCGAGCGCGCGCTCTCACGACCCAGGACGGTCAAGTCATGAAGGTACTCATCGCCGGCGCCGGCTCCGTCGGCAGGTCAATCGCTCACGACCTCCTGGAGCACGGCCACGAAGTCCTGTTGATGGATAATTCCCCCGGCTCGATGCGGGTAGCCCAGGTCGCAGAGGCCGAGTGGATGCTCGCCGACGCGTGCGAGCTCGCCGCTCTGCGGGAGGCTGCCGTGGAGACCATGGACGTCGTCGTCGCTGCGACGGGCGACGACAAGGCCAACCTCGTGATCTCTTTCTTGGCGAAGACCGAGTTCGGTGTTCCGCGGACGGTTGCGCGCGTCAATAACCCGCGCAACGAGTGGATGTACGACGCCCAATGGGGCGTCGACGTGGCAGTGTCGACCCCGCGCATCATGACGGCGATGGTCGAGGAGGCCGTCGCGGTTGGGGACCTGGTGAAGGTGTTTACGTTCCACCAGTCGGGCGCTTCGATCGTCGAGGTGACGCTGCCGCCGGACTCCCCAGTGGTGGGCGCTCTCCTACGCGAGATTCAGTGGCCGAGCGAGATCGTCCTGTCCTGCATCATGCGCTCCGACCGCACCATCTCGCCTAGCCCCGAGGACACTCTGGAGGCGCGCGACGAGCTGCTGTTCGTTATTTCGGCTGAGGCTGATCCAGAGGCGCTTGCGGCCGTCCTACGGACCCCACTAACAGCCACATCACCCACAGACTGAGCGCGAAGAGCGGAATCCCCATCGCCAGTTTGGCTGTGCCGAGTGCGGTGACGTTGCCGGCCAGGTAGAGCGGAACCTGCACCAGCAGCCGCAAGCCAAATGTCGCCGCGAGAACCAGCGTCGCCCACTGCATACGTCGACGGATTTCACGATCCTTGCGCCACGACGTCCCGATGCCGCGGAACAGGCCAACCGCGACCCCGACGATGGGCCAGCCGACCGCCATCGTGATGAGGACGCCAACTAGGTAGACCGCGTTGATCCACAGGCCGGGGAGGAAGTACTCCCCCGCATCGCCCGCGCGCCAGGCCCAGACGGCTCCTAGCGCCACGCCAAACACTCCCGACATGGCCTGGGTCACCGGGGTGCGCTGCACGAGGCGCGCTACCACCATGACGACCACAATGCCCACAGACGCAATCACTGGCACCTTGAAGCCACCCACGGTGATGTAGGCCACGACGAAGACCAACCCGGGCAGGATCGACTCGACGAATCCGCGAGGACCGCCTATGGCCGCGGCAAAGGAGAACTCGTCCCCACCGAGCAAACGCGCCCCTCGGGCCAGGGGTTCAGTGGGCTCGTGTGATTCGTTCGGGCTGCTCACGCTCCCGCCCCCAACTCATAGCGCGGGTTATACATCAGCGGAACGGCCAACGCCTCGCAGACCCGCCCCTCCAGTACCACCCGGCGACCGGGCTCAATCCCTGGAATGACGCGTCGACCCTGAAAAACTGCGTCCATGCGGCCGGAGGGGTCCTCGATGCGCGCGGTGAGCCGCGGTTGCGCGTCCGAGGGCTCGACCTGCACCCACACGATCCGACCTTCCACGCGAGCGTACGTGCGCGCCTGGATGTCGCTGATGGGGGTGGTGGTGTCGATCCCGTGCCTCAGGGACGGCATCTAGGCAGTCTCCGAATCCACCGGCTGAGTGCTGTTGCCGGACGAGCCGAAGCCCGCTTCACCGCGGTGAGTGCCCGGCAACCGTTCCACCTCGACGAACGCGGCCCGCTCGACCCGCTGGATCACCAGCTGGGCGATGCGATCGCCCCTGGCGAACGTCACGGATTGCGTCGCATCGGTGTTGAGCAGGGTCACAGCGATCTCGCCACGGTAGGCGGCGTCGACCGTGCCCGGCGCATTAACGATCGTGACGCCGTGCTTGGCCGCCAGCCCGGAACGCGGATGAATCAGGGCAACGAAGCCGTCAGGGAGCGCAATTTTGATGCCAGTCGGCACCGTCGCACGTTCCCCGGGTGCCAACGTCACGTCGACGCGCGTCGTGATGTCCGCGCCCGCATCGCCTGGGTGGGCGTAGGCGGGCAGCGGAACATCCGGCGCAGTAGTGCTGATCAGCACGTCGAGCGTAGCCATTGGCAGCGCCGTTAGGAGGCGCACTCCGAGCAGATCGGCTGGTCGTTCTTGAACTCAGCCAGCTGGCTGCGGTGGTGCACGAGGAAGCAAGACATGCAGGTGAACTCGTCCTGCTGGGGTGGGAGCACGCGAACGCTGAGTTCCTCACCCGAGAGGTCGGCACCCGGGAGCTCGAAACCCTCCGCGGCTTCCGCCTCGTCTTCATCCACCACGCCGGACGACTTGTCGGCACGGCGTGCTTTCAACTCCTCGATGGAGTCTGCTGAAATCTCATCGTCTGTCTTGCGCGGTGCGTCATAGTCGGTTGCCATGCGGCGGTTTCCCTTCACGAAAAGTACTGGTGAGTACTCAATGCGCCTCGAGTCGTTTTTGTTCCCCAGGCGCACGCATTGTGCCTCAAAAATCGTCGCGATGCGACTCGACGCGCGCTAACTGTCCCACGTTTTATCCGCGCCCGCCTGCACAAGGGCGTCACGCAGGGCCACCCAGCGGTCCTCAGCGGCGACAATCAGCAGCCGCTCCGTGGCGGGTCCGCCATCAATTCCGGACACGCGCAATCCGGCCTCGGTCGCGATAAGGGCACCCGCCGCGAAGTCCCACGCGTGGAGCCCGTGCTCGTAGTACGCGTCCAACTGGCCCGCAGCCACCAGGCACAGGTCGATCGAGGCGGCCCCCATGCGGCGGATGTCGCGCACCTCGGCCAGCATGCGCGTCACGATCTCGCCCTGGCGCACGCGACGCTCCGGCACGTACTGGAAACCCGTGGCCAACAGCGTGCCCGCAAGATCCGGTCCCACCGTGCGAACGAGTGGGGCATCGTCCCTGGTGGCACCCATGCCCGCCCCTGCGGACCACATCACGCCCGAGCCGTCGTACACCGCTCCTGCGATGGGCTTCCATAGGGCGGGTGTCGGGGTACCCGCTACTGCCGCGACCGAGACACCGTAGTGCGGTAGCCCGTAGAGATAATTGACCGTGCCATCGATGGGATCGAGTACCCACGTCACGCCCGAGGTCCCGATCACGTCGTCCTCCTCCTCGCCCAGAATTCCATCGTCCGGGCGCAACTGGGCGATCCGTTCCCGCAAGTGCCGCTCGGCCGCGAGGTCGTTTTGCGTGACGATGTCGACCGCACTCGATTTTGTTGCGGAAATCTTGGCATCGACGCGCGACTTAATCACCTGCTCTCCCGCCTCGCGGGCAATCCTGCGTGCGATGTCCAGTAACTCTGCGGTCTCAGGTGCGGCAATGTGGGTCATGCCTCCCATGGTGCCCCACCGCCGGGCGACGCGTCTCGCCACATCCACCCGTCGATCGGGAACCGCACCTGTCGCTTCTGCGTGGCGTGACGCGCGATAACCCGCGCGGCGTGGCACCCTGGGCACATGACACGCTTGTCTTTGGTGGGCCCAGCCGATGATGGTGCAAACCTCATCGTCACCTCCGAGTCCGGAGAGCGGTTCACCCTGCCCATCTCGGACGAACTTCGACGCGCCATCCGGCACGCGCGCGCCGCGACGCCGGTTGGCGCCGCTCCCGCTCCCGTCACTTCGGGGCTCAGCCCCAAGGAGATTCAGCAGCGGATCCGCGCCGGACTCAATGCCGCCGAACTCGCGGAGATCACCGGCGAGGACGTCCGTGGATTCGAGAAGTACGAAGTCCCGGTCATCGCCGAGCGGTCCTACATCGCGGACCTGGCGCGCGGAACGCGCATCGGCCGCGACGTCGGCTCCCCCATTCTTGGCGACCTCGTCGCCGACCGCCTGGCGTCGCGCGGAGTCGACACCGCCACCATCGCTTGGGATGCCTCTCGCGACGTGAACGAGCCGTGGCAGGTCACCGCGGATTACGTCGCCGGCGGTCGCAATGTGCGTGCGCGCTGGACCTTCGACCACAGCGCCCGTGCCATCACCGCGGAGGACGACGAGGCCCGGTGGCTCACGGAGACCGAGCTTCTCGACGTACCCATCCCCAAGCGCCACCTCAGCGCGGTCCGCGGCGAGGACGGCGAAGCAGCGCCGCTGAACGAGACCCGCCCCCCGGCGGTGACCGCGACGCCCGAATCGAACCAGGGCGGCTACCACGTCGACAACGACGTGTACGAGGACACCCCCGTTCCGGCCGCAGGCGCTGCCGCCGAGCTCGACTTTGAGGTCAACCCCACCGAGGCGCTCCTCGAAGACTTGCAGGGCCGTCGCGGCACACGCGAAGCCGTCGAGGCCGACGATTTTGAGGATGATGACGAGGACGGCGGCTTTGAGGGCTTTGGTCCCGCCGCCAAGGCCCGCAGTGCGGAGGTCGGCTTCACATCGGCCGGGCGCACCATGCCACATCCCGCCGGTTCGGCGCGGCGCGACGAGGCCCCGGCCAAGCCGGAGAAGTCCGGCACCGCGGACGCTGAGCCAGTAGAGAAGCGAGCGGCCAAGAAGGGTCGCGCATCGGTCCCCAGCTGGGACGAGATCGTGTTCGGCGCCAAGAACGACGACACGTAGCTGGCCTTCCCGCGCACCTACCGCGCGGAACTCAAGACCTGCCACTCCGTCTTTGGGCCAAGCCCTCCCTACACTCCGGGATCTTTAATCGCCATGCCGCTTAGCCACGCAGGACTCGCAGACGAGGTGCTGCGCGTCGACGCAGTCTCCTTTGTCCGCGGCGAACGCACCATCCTCGCGGACATCGACCTGACCGTTCGTCGCGGCGAGAGGTGGGCCCTCATCGGGCCAAACGGCGCGGGCAAGTCCACCCTCGTGTCACTGCTCGCGGCGGTCATGCACCCCAGCCGCGGTTCCGTCAGCGTGCTTGGCTACCAGCTGGGCCGGGTCGACATGCGCGAACTGCGCAGGCACATCGGTTTTGTCTCGGCGAGGCATCCACTGGCCCGCGATATCCCAGCGCGCGACGTAGTGCTTACCGGCATCACCGGCTCGATCGAGCTGGTCCCCCGCTGGACGCCCACTCCGGCGCAGCAACGCAGGGCCGACGAGCTGATAGAACTCGTCGGAATCGCCCGATCTGAAGAACTGCGGTGGGCGACGATGTCTCAGGGCGAACGCGGTCGAGTGTTGATAGCACGGGCCCTCATCAACGACCCTGCGCTGCTGTTGCTCGACGAGGCCACCACCGGTCTGGACGTCGCGGCACGAGAGCAACTCCTGGCGACCCTCGCTGGGCTGGCCGTGTCACACCCCCAGATGGCCACGGTCACGGTCACCCACCACTTCGAGGAGCTGCCCGCGTCAACTACCCACGGCGTACTGCTTCGTGGCGGACGAGTCCAGGCGCAGGGATTGGTGACCGACGTCATCACGACCGATCAGGTCAGCAGGTGCTTCGACCACCCGATCTCGATCGAGCGCAACGACGGTCGCTGGACGGCGCGCTCGTACTAACTGCCGACCGTGCTCGTCGCGCTAAGTCGTCCGCGGCTTGAGGGGCGCGACGATGCTGGGGCTGACTAGTGCCCGACGGCGGTGAGTAGCGGCACCTGAAGCTCTTCGGGCGTGAGCGACCCGTGGACACCGATCAGCGCCATGGAGCGCTCCGACTGAGAGCGCGAGTCCACGACGGTCGCCCGCCCCGCCATCGCGACGACGACGTCGCCTATCCTGCCCGAGACATCGTCGAGAATCTCGCCGAAAAGTCCCGCCGAGTCCGCCTCGGCCTTGGTCGCGACCGCCGCGTTCTTTCCGAGCACGTCGCGCCAGCGGTCCGCAACCGTGTCCGCGTCCGCTCCCGCGTCGAGGTGAAGGTGAAGGGCACGGGGCTCACCTGCGGTGAGGCGCACGCCCTCGAGCAGCCCGGGATGCGTGCCGGCGTCCCAGCGGCGGGCGCCGGTAACGTCCACCATGCCGTGATCCGCCGTGACGACCATGACGGTGTTTCGCGGGAGTTGGCTGGCGAGGCGACGTAACTCGCGGTCGGCGTCCTCGAGAGCGGCAACCCACTCCTCGCTCTCCCACCCATAGCGATGGCCCGCGGAGTCGATCTCTCCCCAGTAGCAGTAGGACACGCCCGAAGAGCGGGCGGCGCCCAACGCCACGTCGATACGGTCCGCAAGGTTCTCCGCACCAACAAACTGGCCGCCGCGCAACACCGCCTGCGTCAGTCCCGAGCCCGCGAACTGCCGCTTCCCGAGCGTCGTGATGGTGAATCCGTCGTGGGCGGCCTCCTCGAGCAGGGAGGGTTGACGCTGCCACTCCTCGGGGGCGTCAGCGTGCTCCCACGAGATCAGGTTCGCGACCTCGCCGGTTCGCGGATTCATCGCGGTGTATCCCGTCATGCCGGTGCGGCCCGACGGTTGCCCCGTTCCGAACATCGCGAGCGAGGCTGCGGTGGTGGTCGGATACCCCGCCGTCACCACGCCCGACTCGATGGATCGTAGGAAGGGGGCGTGCCCGCGGCGCGCATCGAGCTGCCGGTGGCCCAACCCGTCCAGTATCACCACGACTACGTGGCGCGCCTTCGGGATGCCGAGCCGCTGTCGGTCTTGCTCTGCGTTGCGATACCGGACTACGTGGCCCGCGCCGACCGCGGCTAGCGCGGCAGGCAGTACCGCGCCAAGGTCCTTCTTGCCGTAGGCGGGCAGGCTGAGGCCGGCGGCGCCAAGCTGGGCTGCGAAGGTCACGCAGGGGTCCCAATGGCATGCTGCAGGGTGGCGGCGAAGGACTCGAGGTGGCGGACGGTGTCTGCTCCGTCGGCGATCGCGCTCACGCGCACCAGGGTGTCGTCGCCGGTGATGCCGCCCGTGTAGCCGTGGTCGGCGTCGCAGTTCTCATCGCCGCACGCAGCGGGCTCGAGTTCGATGCGTGAGTGCACGCCCCAGCCCACAGCGAGGACCAGCTCGGAGGGGCCATCGCCCTCGCGGAAGTTCTCGGGGTGATGCACGACGTAGGTCATGGCGGTATTCGAGATGCGGGTGAGGAAGGCCGTCTCGACCGTGGCCGATGCCTCGTGAGCGCGTTCCCCGGAATGACCAGCGCCATCGTCCATGTGCACGCGTAGCAGTCGCGTCTCGGTGATCACCAGGACCGTCATGTGGCGGCGCACCTCGCGGTCGTCAAAAGTCGTCTCCGCGTGCACGAAGTGTGCGGACACGGTTTCGGCGCCAATCGCGCTCTTGAGGACGGACGATGCGAGGGCAGGATAGTATCCGGCGACGGACACAGCTTGGTCAAGCGTCTGAGACATGGCCCTAGTGTTTCACCTTCCGGCGCGCCGTGGGAACTCAGTCGCTGTCAGTACCGGCGCCGCGTGCCTGCACCGACAGCGGGTTCAGTCGCGAGACAATACGTGCAGTCCCTTTGACCATGCAGCTTTTTGAGGAGTGAGATGACCGACGGGTCCGACGCGCAGATTGTCGACATTGATGTCAGTGCCGAGATGGAGGCGTCCTTCCTGGAGTACGCCTACTCGGTGATCTACTCACGCGCGCTCCCCGACGCCCGGGACGGACTCAAGCCGGTCCAGCGCCGCATCGTCTACATGATGCAGGACATGGGCCTACGCCCCGAGCGCAGTTACGTGAAGTCCGCCCGCGTGGTGGGCGAGGTCATGGGAAAGCTCCACCCCCACGGCGACTCGGCCATCTATGACGCGCTAGTGCGCATGGCGCAGAGCTTCTCACTGCGACTTCCCCTGGTTGATGGTCACGGCAACTTCGGTTCGCTCGACGACGGTCCCGCTGCCGCTCGTTACACGGAGGCGCGCCTCGCCTCGGCTGCCATGGCCCTCACTGCCGACCTCGGCGAGGACGTCGTCGACTTTGTCCCCAACTACGACAACAAACTGCAGCAGCCGTCCGTGCTGCCCGCCGCGATCCCCAACCTGCTCGTCAACGGCGCGGCCGGCATCGCGGTCGGCATGGCCACCAACATGGCCCCCCACAACCTGATCGAGGTCATCGCCGCAGCGCGCCACCTGCTCGCGAACCCCAAGGCGGACCTCGACGAGCTCATGCGGTTCGTTCCTGGACCCGACCTGCCTTCCGGCGGAAAAATAGTTGGGCTCGAGGGCGTGCGCGAGGCCTACGAGACCGGTCGAGGAAAGTTCACCACCCGCGCCACCACGCGCGTCGAGAAGGTCACTGCGCGCCGCGAGGGCATCATCGTGACCGAACTGCCCTACCTGATCGGCCCCGAGAAGGTCATCGACAAGATCAAGGACGGCGTCTCCAGCAAGAAGCTCGACGGCATCAGCGCCGTCACGGACCTCACTGACCGTCACAACGGCCTGCGCCTCGTGATCGAGATCAAGAACGGGTTCAACCCTGAGGCCGTGCTCCAGAAGCTCTACCGCTACACGCCGCTCGAGGAGTCCTTCTCCATCAACAACGTGGCGCTGGTCGACGGCCAGCCGCGCACGATGGGGCTCAAGGAGATGCTCGCGGTGTGGGTTGGCCACCGGATCAACGTCGTCACGCGCCGCTCTCAGTTCCGGCTCACCGCGCGCCTTGATCGCCTCCACCTGGTCGAGGGCCTGCTGATCGCGATCCTCGACATCGACGAGGTCATCCAGATCATCCGATCGTCCGAGGACGTCAGCCAGGCGCGAACGCGACTCATGGTGGCGTTCGACCTGTCGGAGATCCAGGCCGAGTACATCCTCGAGCTGCGCCTACGTCGCCTCACCAAGTTCTCGCGCGTCGAGCTCGAGGAGGAGAAGGCCAAGCTGCTCGCGGAAATCGCCGATCTCGAGGAGATTCTGTCCTCGGAGGCGACGCTGCGCGCCGTCGTCGGGCAGGAGATGGACGCGGCGGCCGCGCTCTATGGCACGCCTCGCCGCACCATCCTGCTCGCCAACGCCGCGGCCTCCGCGACGACCGGCGCGGTAAGCGCAGCCGCCGGCTCGCGCGCCGCGGCCATCCCGATGCAGATCGAGGACACCGCCTGCTTCGCACTGTTGTCGGTTACGGGCCTCGTCGCCCGCACCGCGGACGACTCCCCCGTCCCGACGGACGGTCGCCGTAGCGCGCACGACGTGATTCGCGCGTCGATCCCCGCCTCCGCCCGTGCCGATGTGGGCGTCGTGACCACCCTTGGTCGCATCGTCCGCCTGTCGCTGCTCGACGTGCCCGCGCTGGCGCCCTCCTCCGAGCCGCCGTCGCTGGGCGGCGGAGTGCCGCTCGCCGAACTCGTCACGCTCGAACGCGGCGAGGAAGCGCTCACCATCGTCCCGCTGACCAGCTCCGAACCGCTCTCGCTCGGCACCGCTCAGGGAGTCGTCAAGCGCGTCGCCCCCGGCGACACCCCCAACAAGGAATCGTGGGAGGCCATCTCGCTTAAGGACGGCGACACGGTGGTGGGGGCGGCACTCGCAGCAGACGACGACTCCGTCGTGTTCGTCACCGACGACGCCCAACTGCTTCACTTCTCCGCCTCACTCGTGCGCCCGCAGGGCCGCGCGGGCGGAGGCGTCGCGGGCATCAAGCTCACCCCTGGCGCGAAGGTGACGTACTTCGGCGTGATCGCGCCGGTTGACGCCGAGGCATCGGACACCGCCGCTCCCCTGGTAGTGACCATCTCCGGACCGTCTTCGGCCTTGCCCGGGACCACTCCTGGCGTAGCGAAGGTGACCCCGTTCTCCGAGTACCCGTCAAAGGGTCGGGCCACGGGCGGCGTGCGTGCCCACAGGTTCCTGCGCGGCGAGGATGCCCTGCTCGCCGCCTGGGTGGGTGCCGGGCCAGCGCGGGCGAGTTCCGGCGCGGGTCAGGCCGTCGACTTGCCTGAGGAGTTCGGTCGGCGCGACGGCTCGGGTACCCCGATTAGCACGCCCGTCCACGGCATCGGCTAACAACTCCTCACCCCCGCTCCGCGCCCCCTTCCGGGAAGCGCGTGTCTGCGTCGAACGCCCGCGGGTCGCCTCAGAAACCGTCCGACCCTAGCCTCCACGCCGTGTCCTCTCCTCCTTCGCCGCACTTGTCGATAGCGTTTAGGAGAATTGACACCAATGAGGGGACAGAAAAATGGACGATAAGTGGCAACGGGCGAGAATAATCCCCGTCGTTGGTACCGGCGCCGGAAACGAAAGGGAGCAACGGGCCACCTCAGCTCTCTTGGCGGTCCTCAGCATCGTTCGCACCCTTTCGATTGACCTACTGTCACCCCTCGGAGCAAGCCGCGCAGGGGCGGCTCGCGTCGATACCTATGTCGAGCCACCTTTCAAACTCGCCGATAAGACCACCTCGAGACCCGATGGCCTTATCGAAGTGCGCTATGGCAACCAATCTCCGTGGACCGCCCTGGTGGAAGTAAAGACTGGAAACAGCGTGCTCACCGCTGAGCAGGTGAATCGCTATATCGAGATCGCCAGGGGCGAGGGTTACCAAGCCGTCATCACGATCTCGAATGAGATTGCGCCGTCTGAGGGCCAACACCCGACGGCTGGGCTCAAGGTCCGCAAAGGCTCCAAGGTCGCCGTCCACCACTTCAGTTGGACCCGAATCGCAAACGTGGCTTCCCGCATTAAGGCACGCACCCGCGAAAGTGACCCTGAGCAGGCATGGCTGGTCGACGAGTTGCTGCGCTACCTGGAGCACGCATCTTCCGGAGCGGTCGAACTCGACGACATGGGTCCAGACTGGGTCAACGCGCGCGAACTTGTCCGAACTGGATCACTCACCCGTACCGACCCGAACGCGACCGATATCGCGCAGCGATGGGACAAGTTTCTGACCTATGCCGCGCTCAAGCTAGGGATGCGCGTCAACGCCGACGTCCAGGAGAAACTTCCTCGTGCGGAGCAGGAAGACGTCAACGTCCGTACCAAGCGATTCGTGACGCAGCTTTGCGAAAGCGGCGTCCTGACTGGCGAGCTCATCGTGCCGCAGTCGATCGGAGAGCTGAACGTATCTGTGGATCTGAGAGCACGTCTCACGTCAATCTCGACGACCTTTCGCGCGCCAGAGGACAAGAAAGCACGCGGGAGCATCTCCTGGCTCGTGCGCCAATTGGCAGATGCTCCAGGCAGTATCGAGATCGGTGCCTTCGCGCGCAATAGTCGTAGCCCGGTCGTAGCGACCCTCGCGGCTTTACGCGACGATGCGAACGTGATGGCGGCTGAACTCCCTGGCGATGTCGCGAAATTCACTGTGACCATGAGATCAGAATTGGGAATGGGGCGGCGGAGTGCGCGAACATCCGGATTCATCGAATCTGTGTTGGATGCGGTCTACAGCTTTTATGAACAAGTCCACCAGGAACTCGTCGCGTACCAGCCGCGTGCGCCACAAGCGCAAGCGAAGTCCGGCAACGCCGAGTCGCTGGAACTAGGATCGGTGACTGACTAGTTATGCACCAGCGGTCAGTTCAGCGATGCGCGTGGTGACGACGCCCTCCCATTGGCGGGCGCGTCGGCGGGCCTCCATGACGGTCCACGAGGCCAACCCAAAGATGGCCAGGAATACGACCGCCACTGTGGTTGCTCCGAGGATCAACGCGATCGCCGCGACTGCGGGTGAGAACATCACTGCCCCGGCTGTGGCGGCGTACGAGCGCAAGTAGCCGAGCAGGAGCCCAAGCGCGAGCAGGTCGGTCGAGGCCATGATGTCCCGCGCGTCCGGCTCGGTCATGGCCTTGGGACCGAGGGCGCTCTTGCCGACGTCCGGCAGAGTCGGGTCTACTTCCCTGAAGCGGTGCGATGCCATGAGTCGTGACCTCCCTCGAATGCCCACTCACGATCCGTGATCAATTTTGCGACCACGAGTCCCACCATGATGCTGAGCACCACCAATATAACCTGCAGCACTCCCGCCACGGCCGCGTTGTAGTCGCCCCGGTTGAGGCTCACCACCGCTCCGTGAGCGGTGACGCCGGGCACCATCACCAGGACTGCAGGCACCGAAAGTGTGATGTTCGGGAACCGGCCACCGCGGGACACCAAGGCTGCCAGGACTCCCACTACGACGCACGCGACGACGGTCGCACTCTGGATGACGACTCCCTGATCGACGGCGTAGAGCCTGCCGGTATTGGCAACTGTCCCAATCCCGGCCGCGAATAACGCGAGGCTCCACGGGCTGTTGAACATGAGCGCGAATCCCAGGACGCCGATCGCGGTCCCGCCTGCCCACATCGCCACCTGGGCGCCGACTGGCAGCTCCGTGGTGGCGCGGGCGCTGATCTGAAGTGCGCCGAGCAGCGAGACGGCCCACACGCTCACCGTCGCGCCTAGCGTGATCATGGTGCCGAAAGCAATGCGGGATATCCCGGCGGTGATGTCCATCTTGGCCATATCGAGCGCGCCAGTGATCAGCGCGAATCCCGGCAGCAGGAACAAAACGGCGGAGATGTAGCCGGCCGCGTGAACCTCGGCCTGGATCCCGGTGACGTTGAGGATGGCCATGACGGCCATGTAGGTGCCGGCCGCGACAGCCGCCGCCAGCATGGTCACCCCAAAGATGTTGAAACGCCGAGTCATGAGCGTGTGGCGGGTGTACTGGCCAAGTCCGGCCGCCAGGAAAACCGCGAGGATCTCGAGGATCCGGGCGTGGTTGAGGATCGCGAATCCACCGCAGGCCGCTCCGGCGAAGGCCGCATTCGCCCAGGCCGGATACCGCGCGCCACGCGCCTCGATCTCGTCGAGCCTGCGGTGCACATCGGCCGGGGTGGTTTCCTGGGGCATGGTGCGCCGCATGTGGTCGAGCGCCACAATCCGGTCGGTGTTGACGGCAAAGACGTTGTTGGTGACCACCTCGGTGCGGAAGATGCGGCCGCGTCGCGACGTGGCCGAGATGTCAGTGAGCGAAACCTGTGCGCTGTGGGAGTCGATTCCTAGCGAGCGTGCCACCGCATGCATCGCCTGCGACACCCGGTAACTGGCGGTTCCCGCCGCGAGCATGAGCCGCCCCATGCGCATGACCGCGCCGGAGTCCTCAATGAGGCGCACCGGCTCGATCGCTTCCTCATCGGCTTGTGCCGGGCGGAAGGACTCCTCGGACGGGTCTGGTTGGGGTTCGTTCACGCTCCTATTGTGGCGTACTCCCTCGCACGTAGAGTTTCCACTCCTTCGGCGCCCGCGGCACTCTACCTCTACTCCATTTCAGCGAACACGATCACGTTGTCGTAGAAGTGTCCCGACGAGTCGTCGAAGTCGCCTCCGCAGGTGATGAGCCGCAGTTGCGGCGTCGCCGTGTTGCCGTACACCTCCAGGGTGGGGAACTCCTCCTTGGGATGCTGCTCCACGCGAGTGACGCGGAAGTTGACTTCCTTGCCGTCATCCTGCGACACCGTAATTTGTTCGCCGACTGCGACCTCGCTGAGTCTGAAGAAAACGGAAGGGTCGCCATTCCAGCTCACGTGGCCCGCGAGGACGGCGGGTCCTACGGCGCCTGGCCTCGCGCCGCCGCCATACCAGCCCACCAGATCGGTGTCCTTGGGCGTGGCAAGCGAGCCGTCGTCGAGCAGGCCAAGCGTCTCGAGATCAGTGGAGACACCGACTGAGGGAACGGAGAGATGGGTGGGCTTGCCCTGTTCCGGCCTCGTCATCATGGGCTCGACGCGCTTGGACAGGTCTATCGGTACCGGACTGGGCGTAGGTGGGGGCGTCGCGGTCGGCTCCGACGATGGCGCCTGCTCGCCCGCGGCGGCCTGCGGCGCAGCGGTCGCCTGCGCGATGGGCTGGGGAACCACTGGACGCAACGCCATCCACGCGAGAACCGCGAAGACTGCTGCTACCGCAATAAGCCCGATGGCCACCCACGCGGTGCGCGAAAGGCCGAAACGGAGGGTGTTGGTCGATTCGGTGTTGGTCGATTCGGTGTCAAACATTTGAGCCTCCCTGGTTGGGGGTCGAAGTTGAATGGGCGAAGGGCCGGACCACCGTGGTGGCCCGGCCCTTGCTCAGAAGGCGTGCGATCGGCGAGCGATCACGCTGCTCATTGCGACCGTCCTTGCCCCTAGTTGGTGAGCGCGCGGCGACGGTTCACGAGGACCAGTCCACCGGCTGCGGCGGCCGCAGCGAGAGCTGCCGAACCGTAGATCACGGCAGTCGAGCTGTCGCCCATCGCGTTTCCGGTCTGGACGCCGCCCGAGGGCATCGCCTCGGTCTGCGCGTCGCCCAGGGCGCCACATGCTGCGGGCAGCGTTGCCTCAAGCGGCAGGCTGTCGTCCAGCGGGCTCTTGGCGTCGCCGTCGTACTCGCCGGAGCCATCTACGTCGACTCCGTGGTCGACGATGTGCAGGTTGGCGAGGTTATCCGCCACGTCCTGAGTCACAGTGAAGGTGCGGCTATATTCGAGGTTGCCATCCGCATCGGCCACCGGGAACCGGTCCACGGCCAGAGCGGAGTCACCGGAGGTGTCACCCTCAGTGGTTAGTGCGACCAGAACCCCGCCGTAGAGCTTGGCGGCCTCTGGCGTGGACAACAGCCCGTCGCCGTTCTCGTCGAGCTCAGCCACGTCGGCCGGTGTCGGACACACGAAGTTGGTTCCGGAGGCATCACCGTGAAGGTGCTGCGCGTGGGGTGCGTTGGGAGTGAAGCCAGTTCCGGAGATGTTGACGGTCACTTCCCTGCCGTCAACAGTGACCTGCGCGGAGCCGGAGGCCCCCGAGTCGTTGAGCGACGACAAACTGCCGTCGAAGGTGCCGTCGGCTGCCATCGCCATTGAGGCCGGACCTGCGAGGAGCAGGCCTGTCGCTGCGAGGAGCATTGAGGTGCGGAGAATCTTCATGATTACCTTTCCGTTGCGCTGCTGGTGGGTGACCGTTGTCGGTCCTGCCACGGAACGAGGCACTGGGCAAGGCCAGGGGCCTTGCCGTCGTACCCGTTCCACCAGGGGTTCGCGCGTTTGGGCGCGACGGATTGGTACAAGTAAAAAACTAGCGGAAGCTGTCTCGCGCCAAGGGTGGCGCGAGCTCTACATGTCGATGCGCTTGGTGTCGAGCTGCGACGCGCCGGCGACGATGAAGTCGCGGCGTGGCCCCACGTCGTTGCCCATCAGCAACTCGAAGACTCGCTCGGCGCCCTCGGCATCGTCCGCGGTGATCTTGCGCAACATGCGGTGCTGAGGGTCCATGGTGGTCTCCGCCAACTGGTCGGCGTCCATCTCACCAAGGCCCTTGTAGCGCTGGATGTCCTCCTTGTACTTGCGGCCCTTGCGGCGCAGGTCCGCGAGAGTCTCGACAAGTTCCTTTTCGGAGTAGGTGTAGATGTACTCCTTCTCACGCCGAGGGCTGCCCATCACCTCAATGCGGTGCAGCGGCGGTACTGCGGCGTACACCCGGCCCGCGTCGACCATGGGCCGCATGTACCGGAAGAACAGCGTGAGCAACAGGGTGCGAATGTGCGCGCCGTCCACGTCGGCATCCGTCATCAAGATGATCTTGCCGTAGCGCGCGGAGGGAAGGTCAAAGGTGCGACCGGAGCCAGCGCCGATCACCTGGATGATCGACGCGCACTCGGCGTTGTGAAGCATGTCCGTCACGGACGCCTTCTGCACGTTGAGAATCTTGCCCCTGATGGGCAACAACGCCTGGAAGTCCGACTGGCGCGCGAGCTTCGCAGTCCCGAGCGCGGAGTCCCCCTCCACGATGAACAGTTCGCTGGTCTCGACGTCGTTGCTGCGGCAGTCCGCGAGCTTGGACGGAAGTGACGAAGTCTCGAGCGCGTTCTTGCGACGCGAGATCTCCTTCTGCTTGCGCGCCGCGACTCGGGCGCGCATCTCGGAGATGATCTTGTCCATGACGTTCGTCGCCTGGGTCTTGAGGTCGCGCTTAGGGGACGTCAGCAGCGCTTGCATTTCCTTCTCGACGACCTTGGCGACGATGCCGCGCACGGGCCCCGTTCCCAGGACCTCCTTGGTCTGCCCCTCGAACTGCGGCTCCGCGATGCGGACGGTGACCACGGCCGTGAGGCCGGCCATGATGTCGTCCTTCTCGATCTTCTCCGCGCCGTCCTTGCCAGTGAGCTTGAGCCGGCGGGCATTGGTCGAGATGGCGGAGCGCATGATCTTGGTGAGGCCGGCGTCGAAGCCCGCCTGGTGCGTGCCGCCCTTGGGCGTCGCGATGATGTTGACGAACGACCTGACCTCGGTCTCGTAGCCGTTGCCCCAGCGCAGCGCGATGTCCACCTGGCAGTCGCGCTGGACCTCCTCGGAGACCAGCTGACCGTTGGCCTTGAGCACGGGCACGGTCTCCACGTAGCTACCGGAACCGGTCAACTCCCAGGTGTCGGTGACGGGGGCATCGTGCGCGATGAAGTCGACGAAGTCGCGCGGGCCGCCCTCGTAGCGGAAGCTCTCCTCGTTGGGCTCGAGCGGGTTGCGCTGGTCGCTCACCGTGAGCGTCAGTCCGGGAACGAGGAACGCGGTCTGACGAGCGCGCACAATCAGGTCCTCGTACGTGAACCGTGCCGTCTTGGTGAAGATCTGTCGATCCGCCCAGTAGCGGATGCGCGTGCCGGTCTTGTTCTTGGCGACCTTGCCGGTGGTCTGCAGTTCCGAACCGGTGACAAAAGGCTCGAACACCGCATCGGGCGAGGCCTCGCCTGCTACGTCCTTGAAGTAGCCGGGCTCTCCGCGCCGGAACCCCATGTGGTGGGTCAGCCCGCCGCGATCAACCCAGACGTCCAGCCGCTCGCTCAACGCGTTAACGACCGACGCGCCCACACCGTGGAGGCCTCCGGACGCGGCGTAGGAGCCACCGCCGAACTTGCCTCCGGCGTGCAGCTTGGTCATCACGACCTCGAGGCCGGTGAGGCCCGTCTTGGGCTCGATGTCCACGGGGATGCCGCGACCGTTGTCACGCACCTCAACCGAGTCGTCGGGGTGCAGGATGATGTCGATCGCCGTGCCGAAGCCGCCTAGGGCCTCGTCCACCGAGTTGTCGATGATTTCCCAGAGGCAGTGCATGAGGCCGCGGGAGTCGGTAGTACCGATGTACATACCCGGGCGCTTACGCACCGCCTCGAGGCCCTCGAGGACGGACAGATGGCGAGCGGAATAGTCAGATTGAGGCACGCGCCTAGCGTAGTTTGTGCAGACGACATCGGCTTCATGCCGCGCCGCACTTCACCACTGGTGGCCGCCTAACGCGGGCCGTGGTCCTTGCGCAGGGAGGTCATTGCGATGTTGTCGCCCTTGACGAAGAATCCGAGTTCCTCGTACATGTGTCGCCCCTGAGGGCTGGCGTGGAGTTCGAGGACTTCGATTCCGCGGCTGTCGGTCTCCTGCAGGAGCGCGTCCATGACGGCGCGTGCGTACCCCTTGTACTGATGCTGGGGCGCCGTGGAGACCCACTGCACGTAACCCATGTGGTGCGAGCGCGCGCCGGGGCGCGGCAACCGAGGCGCGACATTGACCAGGCCGCAGCAGGCCAACCCGCCCTCGGGCGCGTCGATCACCATGCCGATGAGGTCCTCGCCGATTCGCTCGGCGACGAGCTTGGTCGAGTCCACGGCCCACATGGGGGTGGGGGCCGCGCCGACGGCCTTGTACATCAGTGCCCCGAGGTGCACAATTTCCGCTGCGTCGCTCGCTACCGCGGGCCGCACGGGCATCATGCTAGTGCCAAGCCACCGCAACGATGACGTTGACAATGGTCAGCACGCCCACCAGCATCCAGGGGGTCTTCACCGACCCGGACTTCTTGTGGGTCGCTTCGCAGATTCCCACAATCGCGAGGGCGATCAGCAACTTGATCGCGATCTTGACGTGGTCTGGCTCGTTGTCACTCGCGTAGGCGGTGCCCACGAGCGCGAGGCCCGTGACGAGCTGCGCGCGGGCGCCCCACACCATCGTCATCGTGATGCTCTTGGACTTGGCGGTGAGCTGGCCGAGGAACGGGCCCAGGATCGCGGCCATACCAATCAGGTGCAGGATCACAAGAATGTTGGTCAGGGTTTCCATGAGTCTCTTTCCGCAGGAGTCTTAGGGCTCGATGCTATCGTGCCTGGCCTGAAGCGCACACGTGCACACGCAGTGCGGTGACATCACCGCGGCGTACGATGTCGCTCGTGACCGAGACGCCGTCCTCCCCCGCTTCCGTCCGAGTCAAATCAGGCGCTCGCGGCGCGCTCTACGTCCTGCTCGGCACCGCACTGTTCGGCATCAACGGGTCGGTGGCCAAGGTGGTCATCGGCGCGGGCGTGAGCCCCGCCCAGCTCACCTTCTTCCGGGTGCTCTCTACCGCCGTCATCGCGGGGCTTGTGCTGCTGGTCAGCGACCGGGCGCAGTTTCGGCCCAGCCGGCGACAACTCGGCAACCTGGCCGCGCTCGGCATCGGCGGCCTGGCGATGATTCAGTGGCTGTACGCGGTAGCGATCTCGATACTGCCGGTGGGGGTGGCGCTCCTCATCGAGTACACCGCGGTGGTGCTGGTGGCACTCGCATCGTGGCTGATTTTCAACGAGCGCGTGCATCCGCGGCTGTGGTTCGCGATCGGCGCCGTTCTGGTCGGTTTAGCCGTGGTCGCCCAGGTGTGGGACAGCAACCTACGCCTTCTGGGAGTGGTCGCGGCGTTCGGCGCGGCGATTACCTACGCGTTCTACTTCATCATGGGCGAGCGCGTCGTGGCGTCGATGCCACCGATGGCCGTCGCGTTTTGGGCATCAGTGTTCGCGAGCGGCTTCTGGGGCATCTTCTCCGCGTGGTGGTCGCTAGATCCCGCCACGCTCACCGCCAACGTCTCCCTGTCGGGAGCACTCGAGGCCGTCGTAGTTCCGGTGTGGCTGCCGCTGCTCTTCGTCATCACCCTGGGGGCCTTCGCCCCTTTCGTGCTGATCTTCACCGCGTTGGGCCACCTATCCGCTACCGCCGTCGGGATCCTCGCCTCGTCTGAGGTTTTGTTCGCCTTCATCGTCGCCTGGGCCTGGCTGGGCGAGAAGCTCACCCCCCTGCAGGTGGCCGGCGCGATCCTGGTGTTGCTCGGCATCGTTGTCGCGCAGACGGCCCGCACCCGCCCCGAGCCAGCGCACCCAGAACGGCCCGAGGACGCCACCCTGGAAGTACCTCCCGCCGTTCCCTAGCCCAGCACGCGAGCAGACTTTCGCCAGATCGTTCGCACTGCATCGGCCGTCGCGGGAATGAATCGCGGTGTTCCCCATGTTTTGCCTTGTAGGAGGTACAACGATGTCGAACCCCACTTCACCCACTTCACCCACTGACCCTTCGCTCGCCCCGCCCGCCACCCGCGCTGACACCCTGCGCCGATGGGCGGTCCTGATCGGCGCGGTTGGCGCCATCGTCGGGGCGGCGTACGGATCCGGCGCCTTCGGAGGCACTCCCATCGCTGAAGCGGCGGGTGGCGCGCTCGCGGCCGATGCCACGCTCCTCGCCCCCGCGACGGCTGCCTTCGGCATTTGGTCGTTCATCTACCTAGGGCTCGCGGTCTTCGCGGTCTTTCAGTTCCTGCCGCGCCACGCGACCGATCCGCGCCTGCGCGCCACGGCCTGGTTGGTGCTGGTGTCCATGCTCCTCAACGCCGCGTGGATTGGCGTCGTTCAGGCGGGGGCGCTGTGGGCCTCAGTCATAGTCATTGTCGCCCTCGTCATTGTGCTGAGCGTGGTGGCCGCACGCCTTGCGTCAACTCCCCCGTCCGACTGGCGCGAACGCCTGACCACTGACGTGCCTGTCGGGCTCTATCTGGGCTGGGTGGTCGTAGCGACCATCGCGAATGCTACCGCGGTGCTCGCGGCCAGCGACGGGGACTTCTCCGCGGGTGACGGTATGCCCTTCGCTATCGCCGCACTGGTGATGGCGGCGGCACTGTCCATCGCGCTCGCACGCGGTTTGAGGGCCTCGCCACCCTTGAGCATGGCTACTGGATTCGCGCTCGCGTGGGGTCTGTGGTGGATCGCGGTGGGCCGCCTGACGGACTCTCCCGCCAACACCGCGGTGGGTTGGGCTGCGGGCCTCGCCGCCATCGTTGCCCTGGCGACACCGTTTGCCATCCGGGACTTCTCCTACGTGAACCGCAAGGATCCGCTGGCGCCGCAGTAGCCGTCGCTCGGCGCCCTCCTGAACGCAAGCAACGCACCGGCGCTGAAGGCGTCGATGCGTTGCTATTGCGCTATTCGCTAAGTGCTAGCGCGCAGGCTCGTGGCTTAGTCGAGGTAGTCGCGCAACACCTGTGAACGGCTCGGGTGGCGCAGCTTCGACATCGTCTTGGATTCGATCTGACGGATGCGCTCGCGGGTGACCCCGAAGACGCGGCCGATCTCGTCGAGCGTCTTGGGCTGACCGTCGGTCAGGCCAAAGCGCATACCGACCACGCCGGCCTCGCGCTCGCTCAGGGTGTCCATGACCTTGCTGAGTTCCTCCTGCAGGAGCGTAAAGCCCACCGCGTCGGCGGGAACCACGGCCTCGGAGTCCTCGATGAGGTCTCCGAACTCGCTGTCGCCATCCTCGCCAAGGGGGGTGTGCAGGGAGATGGGCTCGCGGCCGTACTTCTGAACTTCGACGACCTTTTCTGGCGTCATGTCGAGTTCAGCTGCGAGCTCTTCTGGAGTAGGTTCGCGACCCAGGTCCTGAAGCATCTGGCGCTGAACGCGCGCGAGCTTGTTGATGACCTCGACCATGTGAACGGGGATACGGATGGTGCGGGCCTGGTCGGCCATGGCGCGCGTGATGGCCTGACGGATCCACCAGGTCGCGTACGTGGAGAACTTGTAACCCTTGGTGTAGTCGAACTTCTCGACCGCGCGAATCAGACCGAGGTTACCCTCCTGGATGAGGTCCAGGAAGAGCATTCCGCGGCCGGTGTAGCGCTTCGCGAGCGATACCACGAGGCGCAGGTTGGCCTCGAGGAGGTGGTTCTTGGCGTGACGGCCGTCGTTGGCGATCCACTCGAGCTGACGGCGGAGCTTGGGAGCGATCTTCTCTCCCGAACCCAGCTTCTCCTCCGCGAACAGTCCTGCCTCGATGCGCTTGGCGAGGTCAACCTCCTGCTCTGCGTTGAGGAGTGCCACCTTACCGATCTGCTTGAGGTAGTCCTTGACCGGGTCCGCCGTCGCGCCAGCGGTGAAGACCTGCTGCACCGGAGCGTCGTCGTCGGCGCTGCGAAGCACGTAGCCGCGCTCCTCGGAGTCCTCGACCTTGGGCTTGGCCTCGACGGGCTCGTCCTCGATCTGAGCCACGGGTGCGTCTTGGTTCTCAACGCTGCGTGCCTGGGCTTCTGCGTCTTCCTTAGCCTTCTTCGCCGAGGCGCGCTTTGCGGCCGCCGTCGGTGCTGCGGCCTTCTTGGCTGCTGCGGCAGAAGTCTTGGCCGGGGCGGCCTTCTTAGCAGCGGGCGCCTTCTTCGGTGCCGCTGCGGCAGCCTTCTTGGGTGCCGCGGTGGCGGCCTTCTTGCGCGTGACTGGCTTCGCGTCGGTCTCCACTGCTGCGGGCGCGCTCTCGGCCGCCGTCGTTTTCTTGGTTGCGCTCTTAACGCTGGCCTTGGCGGCGGTGGTCTTGGGCGAGGCTGCGGTAGTCGTGGCCTTCTCCTTCTTCATTGCCTTCGCCGATGCGGCGGAGGGCTTGGGGACTTACGGACTTGCGACGCATGAGGCGTCACGACGGTTTCGCGCGACTAAATTCACTCGATGAACGGCGTTTCTACAGGACGCCCATCAACCATTTGACCTTGTGGATCACGGCTGTGGGCCGATACGAGGAACCTCCCTGAATGCAGCGGGACTACCTCATTCTGGTAGCTAAACTGCGCACAAGTGGCTCTTCGCCGCATCGTGTAAATCCATTAAAGTCTAACGCCACTGTCAACCCGGAGGCTCCGAAAGTCGCGGTTTCTGCCCGATTCAGCGCAAAGAGAATCCGCCGCGAGACCAAGTTGCCCCATATGTCCGACTTACGCGCGCCAACCGGGGACTATGCCTGCCAAAATAGTAGCCCGCAGTAGGCCAGCCAACCGGTAGCCGGGGGCACATGCGCTAGCCGCGTCGCACAGCGAGAGCGCCTCGCTGGGCTCCCCAAGCCACCAGTCTACGAGCGCGAGCATGGTGATCAGTGGTGCGGCGTCCCTGCGTCGGCTGCGAGCGATGCACTCGCCCAACACCAGCCGTAGCGAGGCGGCCTGCCAGTCGTCGAGGGCGACGCCCCGATGCGGGTCGAGTATTGCGTCGAGCACCCTCGCCACCGACTCGGTCGGGTCGCCGGCTAGGACGTCCGCTACGGCCGACTCACTGCCGGGGACGAGCGAGACGATCAACGCGTCCCTGACCCGCACGTCGGCCAGACCGGAGACCAGCTTCCCCAGGTCCGTATCGCTCATCCCAGCGTCCTCGCCGAGGCCCTGCACCAAGTGCTCGTGCCACAGACCCAGGCTCCGACGACGCCAGCCGCGCTCATCGTCTGCTCGCTTGGCGGTCCAGCGATCCGCCGCGCGCGCGCAGCGCCGCCTCTCTATTTCCGGTGCCGTCCCCCAATACCTGCGCGCGGTGGCATGCGCAGCCGACGTCCGCCAGGCCGCGCCAGGCGATGCCGCGAGCGAGCTGGAGGCAACGGGAACCGGTGTGCCGTCGATCGGGCAACACGTCACATCGGCGCACCCCGGCGCGAAGTAGCGCCCGTCGGACACCGCCCAGCTATCGACTCGCGGGACGACCGCCGTAATTGATTCCCGGATCGCGTCGGCAGCCTCGCAGCACAGCCGCACCGGTTCACAGGTATACGACACCAGGATTGCCGCGATGGCATCATCGCGGGTGAGGTGCGCCGCGATGGCACGCGACATCGGCGCGAGCACCTCGGACACGAGGCAGTCGTCCCGGTCGACCCGCATCACGGCGCCCACCTCACCCCTATCGCGAATACTGACGACGACGACGGACTCCACGGGAGTGAAGCCGAGGACAACGGGGAGAGTGGCGAGTAGTTCGCCGGGACCGCGGAGTGTGGGAATTGTCATGTCTCGACTCTGCGCTCGAGCACGACTCGTCACGGTTGGACCAACTCGAAGTGTGGAATACGGACGTGCCGCGATCGCCTGTGGACGCAGGCGCTCTACGCTGGACGCGTGGATAACTTGCTGAAGGAACGTGCCCGCGCGGTTGACGCCAGGGTGGCGGCGTCGCTCGCGACTACCGCGATCGCGATAGCCCCCGCTGGGGCAGCGGCGCTAGAAATGACCGATCAGATTGCGGCCTCGTCCGCCGGCGGCAAGCGGCTACGCGCGCAACTCATCGCGGGGGCGCACGACGCTTTCCGTGGCCCGCGTCCGGACATAGCGATCGGCATCGGCGCCGCCGTCGAGCTCTTTCAGACCGCCGCACTGCTGCACGACGACGTGCTTGACGACTCCGACACCCGTCGCGGCCGCCCGGCCGCTCATCGCGCGCTCGCCCAGCTCCACGAGCAACATGGGTGGCTCGGTTCCGCGGACGACTTCGGCGCCGCTGCGGGCATTCTCGCCGGAGACCTGACTCTGATGGCCGCGCACCGCGCGCTATTCGACGCCACCAGCGCCCTCGCACCGGCGGCTGCCACCACGGTGAACGCACTGTTCGCGGACATGGCCGAACTGGTGACCGTCGGCCAGTACCTCGATATGCGGGTCGCCGCGCAGCCGCTGGCCGACATCGTCCAGCAGGAGCGGGCCATTCGCGACGTGATGCGCACCAAGACCGCGTCGTACTCCGCGGAATTCCCGCTCGCGATGGGCGCCGCGTGCGCCGGCGCATCCGCTGGCTCGATAGCCGCGATGCGCGACATCGGCGTCCCGATCGGCATTGCTTTCCAGCTGCGCGACGACGTGTTGGGTCTTACCGGCGCGCCAGCGGTCACCGGCAAACCCGCGGGCGACGACGTCCGCGAAGGCAAGCGCACGATGCTGGTGTGGCACGCCTGGAACGCCACCGACGCGGGGGGCCGGGATTGCCTGCAGAGCACGCTGGGCCGCAGGGACGCCAGCGACGCAGACGTGGCCGCCGCCGTCGCGGTGGTGGTCGCAACAGACGCGCTGGAGCGAGTGGAGGCGGAGATCGAGTCGTTGACTCGGGCAGCGTCCAGTCAGCTCGCCGACCTGGACCTCGATGCCGAGGCCAAGGACCTGCTCACTTACCTTTTGGGTGCGGCCGCCCACCGGTCCGCGTAACGCGACTCCCTACAGGAGCGCCTGCACCAGGCGCCGGACGGGCGCGCGCTGACCGGCACGAAGTGCTTCGAGCGGAGTCATTCCGAGCTCCTCGGCCGGCGCCATCAGCCAGTCGATTGCCTCCTCGTCGGAGAATCCGACGTCCCCGAGCAGTGCGAGCGTCCCGCGCAGGGTCGGAATGATGTGAGGGCTGACGTCGCCCGGGATGATGAAGCCCGCGGGAATCTGCCACGTATTACTGTCTCCGCGGCGGATCGCGATGATCTTGCGCTCGCGGAGTTTGTCACGGACATCGCCGGCTTCCACACCGATCGCCTCTGCGAAGTCGGGGATCGTTAGCCACTGTGTTGGTTGCGTCATACGGCAAGCGTACAAACCTCACGGACCCCTTGCGCACACGTCGAGACTGAGTTAGATTCACTTTTGTAACATGAGTAACATCAAACACATGCGCATCATCAGGGAGAACATCGTGGGAAACCTAGGACCGTCACGTCACGCGACCCGCATCGCCGCACTCGGAACTGCCGCGGCTATAGCGTTCACCGCCTTCGGCGCGACCGCCGCGCAGGCAGACGAGCAGCACAAGGTCACCTCCGGTGACACCGTGAGCGACCTCGCGCAGCGCTACGGCAGCACGATTGACGCCATCATCGCCGCGAACCGGCTCAACACGCGCGCCACAATCTTCAAGGGATCCACGATCACGATCCCCACCGCATCGGCCGGCACGAAGGCGCCCACCGCGACCAACTCCGCGAAGTCATCGACGAGCACTTCGGCTAGCCCCGCCACCCACAAGGTGGTGCGTGGCGATACCGTATGGGACCTGTCCCTCAAGTACGGCACCACCGTGTCCGCCGTCGTCGCAGCCAACGGGCTGAACCAGTCGGCCATCATCCGCATCGGGCAGCAGCTCACGATGCCCGGCGCCGCCTCCACGTCGACCACGTCCATCCAGACGAACTCCTCCACCTCTGCACCCACCGCTTCGAGCACAACGGGCATCCACCAGGTGGCTGCGGGAGACACGGTGTGGGACCTGTCGCGCAAGTACGGCACCACCGTGTCGGCGATCATCACGGCGAACAGCCTCACCCAGGCCGCCTACATCCGCGTGGGGCAGAACCTCTCCATTCCCGGCGCGAACTCCACCGGCGCCACCACCGTGTCCAACGTCAAGCAGGGCTCAACCAACACCTCGGGTGAGCCAAAGCTCGCGACCGACAAGAACCTGAGCGAATTCGCCGACACTCCAGAGGGACTGGTCGGAGACACCTTCCTGGGTCGCACCTACTCCGCCCCCGTCGTGGGCGCCGCCAACCAGAACAAGGCGACTCTCAAGGCCATGGACGTGCCCTCGAAGACGCAGATGCAGGCCCTGATCATCAAGACCGCGAATTCGATGGGAGTCGACCCAGCACTTGCGCAGGCAGTCGCGTACCAGGAGTCCGGCTTCGACATGCGCGCAGTCTCCCCCGCGAACGCCATCGGCGTCATGCAGGTCATCCCGACCTCGGGCGAATGGGCGTCGACCATCGTGGGCCGCGACCTGAACTTGCTCATCCCCGAGGACAACGTCGTGGCCGGAGTCGCGATCCTGAAGAAGCTGCAGCGCAACGGCACGCCCCTCGACGACGCCATTGGCGGGTATTACCAGGGCGAGACCGCCGTTCGCAAGTACGGGCTGTACGCGGACACCAAGCGCTACGTGGCCAGCGTGCAGTCGCTCATTACCCGTTTCAAGTAACAGATGTGTCACTACCGCCCTTGGCTGTGCGTGGCGTGCACTCTCTCCACCTTAGAATGACCCTGTGTCCGACACCCTCACCGACCCGCTCCTCGGCCGTCTGGTCGACGGCCGATACCTCGTGCGCGAATGCATCGGCGCGGGCGGAATGGCCACCGTCTATCTGGCCTTCGACAAGCGGCTCGAACGATTGGTCGCTCTCAAGGTAATGCGCGCGGGTCTGGGCTCAGACCTCGACTCGTCGGAGTTCACCGCCCGCTTTAGGCGCGAGGCCAAGGCCGCCGCCCGACTCACCCACCCCGGGATGGTCCGCGTCTACGACCAGGGCATCGACGGCGAGATCTCCTATCTCACGATGGAGTACGTCGAGGGCGAGAATCTGCGCCAGCGAATGAACCATGAGGGTTGCCTGACGCTCGGCGAAGCCCTCACCGTCACGGAGGGCGTCCTCGACGCGCTCGCCGCCGCGCACCGCCAGGACCTCGTCCACCGCGACATCAAGCCGGAAAACGTGTTGCTCGACGAGGAGGGACGCACCAAGGTCGCGGACTTCGGCCTCGCGCGCGCCGTGACCGAGGTGACGTCGACCTCTACCGGCACCATCATGGGCACCGTCGCCTACCTAGGCCCCGAGCTGGTGTCGCGCGGCACTCAGGATGCGCGCACCGACATCTACGCGGCGGGAATCCTTCTCTACGAGATGGTGACCGGACATCAGCCATTTACGGGCGACTCGGCCATCGAGGTCGCATCCAGGCATGTCCACGAGGACGTCCCCGCGCCGTCCGAGTCGGTCCCCTGGCTCCCCCCTGAGTTCGATGCACTCGTAGCGCAGTTGGTGGCGCGCGACCCCGACGACCGCCCCATGAACGGCGCGGCAGCTGTGACGATGGTCAGGCAGGCTCGCTCACTCATCGACGACCCGACGCTGGATCGCCGAGCGGATCCCCCGTCCGGGGCGATCCTCCTGACCGGTGATGATGACGACGCCACCACGGTGTTCGATCCGGCCCCCGCGGGCGCCACCGTCGTACTGCCCATCGGGCTTGGGGAGTCCGCCTTCGCGCCCGTCTCAGTAGGCGCGGAAATGATCGAGGACGACCCGGAGGCTAGGGAGCCCGTTGCCCCCCAGCGCCGAGGGCTGTGGTGGTCCGGAGCCATCCTGGCCGCGATTCTGGTGTTGGGAGGCGTGGCTTTCTGGTGGTACAACTCCGTGGGACCTGGCGCGTTCACCACCGTTCCCGCGGTGGCCGGCACCCAGCAGGATGCCGAGCAGGTGCTCGAAGCGGTAGGCCTGGTCACCGAGACCGAGTTCCAGTTTGACGACGACATCGCCGACGGGACCGTGATCGCCACCGATCCCGCGGGCCAGACCCAGGTACCCAACGGCGCTCTGATCACCATCATTGTCTCCAAGGGCCCGGAGATGACCGCGGTGCCTGCGCTCGTCGGCAGCAACCAGGATGACGCGACCGCCGCGATAACCGAGGCCGGCTTCGAGGTCGGCGAGACTGAAGAGAAGCCCTCGGATACCGTCCCCAAGGGCGAAGTGCTGTCGCAGGACCCCGAGTCTGGGGAGACCGTGCGTCACGACTCGGCCATCTCCCTCACGGTTTCCGGTGGCCCCGCTCCCGTCTCCTTCCCCGACGTCGTGGGCCAGAGTGAGGCAGACGCACAGGCGACCCTCGGCGAGGACGCACTAGTCGTGAGCGTCAAGCGGGAACGCACGGACGACCAGCCCAAGGGCATCGTGTTTAAGCAGGACCCAGCGGCTGGGGACGATGGTATCCGTACCGATGCGATCACCATCTGGGTCTCGGACGGTCCCCCACTGGTCGACGTCCCGAACTTCGTCTTCGACGCCGTCGACGAGGCGGTCCAGAATGCCAAGGACGTTGGCCTGATCCCCGAGTTGCGAGCCCGTTGGCCCTTCAGCTCCCGGGATCGGATCGCCGACCAGTCGATCGCGCCCGGGACTGACGTCGAACGCGGCACCGACATCGTGCTGATCTACAACTGACTCCCCCCGCACAAAGCAAACGGCGCCCAACCCGATGAGGGGTTGAGCGCCGCGCTAGGTGCACAGATACGGGTTAGCGCTGCGAGAGCAGTTCCGACACCTTGAATGCCATCTCGAGCGACTGCTGGTGGTTCAGGCGCGGGTCGACCTTGGTCTCGTAGCGACGGGCCAAACCCTCGTCGTCGATCTCCTCGGTCCCGCCCATCACCTCGGTGACGTCGTCGCCGGTGAGCTCCACGTGGATTCCGCCGGGTACGGTTCCTGCGGCGCGGTGGACCTCGAAGAACCCGGCCACCTCGTCCAGAATCGTGTCGAACTTTCGGGTCTTGTAGCCGGACTCGGAAGTGAACGTGTTGCCGTGCATCGGATCCGACATCCAGGTCACGACTACGCCAGCGTCGCGAACTGCCTCGACCAGGCTGGGCAGCACCTCGCGAACGTTGTCAGCACCCATGCGCGCCACGAAAGTGAGGCGACCAGGAATGTTGTCCGGGTTTAGTCGCGCTGCCAGTGCGAGCGCGTCCGCGGGCTTGGTGGTGGGTCCGAGCTTCACGCCGATGGGGTTGTGAATCTTGGACATGAACTCCACGTGCGCGCCGTCCAAATCACGGGTGCGCTCGCCGATCCACAGGAAGTGCGCGGAGCAGTCGTACGCGAGCCCGGAGCGCGAGTCGATGCGCGTGAGCGCCCGCTCGTAGTCCAGCAAGAGTGCCTCGTGACTCGAGAACAGCTCGACTGTCTTCAGCGCATCGAAATCTCCACCCGCGGCGGCCATGAAGCGCACCGCGCGGTCAATCTCGGAGGCGGTCCGCTCGTACTTTGCGTACGCGGGGTTGGCGGCGAAGCCCTGGTTCCACGAATGCACGCTACGCAGGTCAGCGAAGCCCCCGGTGGTGAACGCCCGGATCAGATTCAGCGTTGCCGCAGACACGTGGTACGCGTCCAACAGCCGCTGGGGATCAGGAGTCCGCGACTCGAGAGTGAACGCCGAGGAATTGACGATGTCGCCGCGGTAAGCGGGCAGCGTCACCCCATCACGCGTCTCGTCATTTGACGAGCGGGGCTTCGCGTACTGCCCCGCCATACGACCAATCTTGATGATTGGCGTGGACGCTCCGTACGTGAGGACTACCGCCATCTGCAGGATGGTCTTGATCTTGTTGCGGATGCGGTCGGCCGTCGCGTCGGAGAAAATTTCCGCGCAGTCGCCTCCCTGCAACACGAAAGCCTCACCGCGGCCCGCGGCGGCCAACTGCTCGCGCAGCACGTCCGCCTCCCCCGCGAATACCAGGGGCGGCACTTCGCGCAGGCGATCGGTGGCGCGCCGCAGCGCGTCGGCATCGGGCCAGATGGGCTGTTGCTTGGCCTCACAGGAGAGGAACGAATCCACCCCCGCGGCCTCGAGGTCGGTCTGGGTCATAGCAACTATGCCTGACCGATCTCGGTCAGCAGGTCCGTGTACCAGGGCGTGGTGATGTCGAAGGGCTTGTGGCCGGCGATCCGGGGGAACGCGATGGCCTTCAGTCGGTCGCCGTCCTCCTCGTCGTGACCGATGACGCCCGACTCGCCGCGCAGCGCGCATTCGACGGCGAGGTCAGTCATCGACTTGATCAGGCGCAGGTCTTCTGCGTTCGCCGCCGCGGCGCGCGAGTAGTACCCGGACTTCTGGACCATCACCTTTTCCGCACCGAGGCGCTCGGCGAACTGCTCCGCGAACCAGGCGCCGGGGTTGATGGTGTCCAGCCTGACGTGGCCGAACGGGTCGCGACCAACGGTGCCGCCGGACGCTTCGATCTCGGCGATGATCTCCGGAACGCCGGCGCCCTCGGAGATGAAGATGTTGACGTTTCCTACCTCGTCCATGACGGTACGCAAACGTGCAGCCTCGGCATCGATGTCGAGCTTGGCTTCCGGCAGGTAGACGGCGTGGATGTCCCACCGCTCCTTGGTGAGGCCGATTCCGGGGAGGAACTTCCTCGTTGCGAGGTCCTCGCGGTAGGACTTTGCCGCGGCCGCGGTGAGCCAGCCACAAGCGCGCCCCATGACCTCGTGCACGATCAGCATGCGGGGGCCCGAGCGGTGCTCGCCGATGATGTTGCGCGCGAAGCCAGCGGCCTCCTCGGCGGCCGTCCAGGCACCGAGCGACTGGCGAATAGGCACCACGTCGTTGTCGATGGTCTTGGGCAGGCCAACGACCGTCAGGTCGTAGTTGTTGTCCGCCAGGTACGCGGCGAGGTCAGCAGCGGTCGTGTTGGTGTCGTCTCCGCCGATGGTGTGGAGCACGTCGACGCCGTCGGCCTTGAGCCGTTCTGCGGCCACCGCCAGCGGGTTCTGACCCTCCTGGACGAGTCCGCGCTTGACGCAGTCCTCGACGTTGGTCAGTTTGACGCGCGAGTTGCCGATGGGCGACCCGCCGAACTCGTGCAAGATACCGGCGTTGGCGCGGACCTCGTCGTCGATCACGGTCTTCTTGCCGAGCAGAAGGCCCCAGTAGCCGTGCTCGTAGGCGATGATCTCAGCCTCTGGCGCGATCTCGGTGTAACGCTCGATCAGTCCGCCGACTGCCGACGACAGGCAGGGGGCAAAGCCCCCGGCGGTGAGCAGGGCAACGCGGCGTACCGTCATGACATACCTTTCACTTCAATGCTGGGTGTTTTCACGCCCATTCTAGGGCGAAGAATATTGACTACTTCTGCGCGATCAGGCTGATTCGCCGTCGGCGCGCTTCTGGCGATCGAGTTCGCGCTTGTACTGCGCGGAGTCACGATCCACATAGTCCTGGCCAGAAAGCTCGCGGATGGCGGTCATCACGCTGTCGGTGAAGGCCCGGAGCGCCTCGCGATCGTCCTGCTTGCCGACGTACGGCGCGTGGGTGATGGGTGCGCCGATGCGCACTCCAATGGGGTGACGCGACGGTACCCGCTGGCCGATCGGCTGCGCGATATCCGTGTCGATCATCGCCACGGGGATGATCGGAACCTGAGCCTCGATGGCCATGCGCGCCATCCCGGTCTTACCTCGATAGAGGCGTCCGTCAGCGCTTCGCGTGCCTTCGGGGTAGATGCCGAGCAGGTCGCCACCCTGGAGCGCCTCCAGGCCGGTACGTAACGCGGCCTCGGAGGCCTTTCCCCCGCCGCGGTACACAGGAATGACGCCGACTCCCTGCATGAACGCCTTGGTGCTGTACCCCTTGACGCCTTTGCCGGTGAAGTACTCAGCCTTGCCTAGGAAGACGACCTTGCGCTTGAGCACGAGCGGGAGAAACACCGAGTCGGAGAAGGACAGATGGTTTGATGCGAGGATCGCGCCGCCGGTGGCAGGGACGTTCTCGACACCCACCGCCCAGGGTCGGTAATACGTCTTGAGGCCAGGGCCCAACAGCACGTGCTTAAACAACCCGTAGTACATCCGCGTCCTCTCGTAGCCTTCAGGCTACCGTTTACTCCCCTGTAGCCTCGCGCGCCAAGGCGGCCGCGCCGACGATGCCGGCATCGTTCGCCATGTCCGCAGCGACGATCTTGGCAAATGGACGGTGCCCGCTCGCGGGCAAGTGCTCCCCGAAGGCCGCGCGTGCCGGCTCGAGCATCAAGTCTCCCGCCGCGATCACTCCGCCACCGACCACGAACATTTCCGGATCGAGGATCGCCGCCAGCGAGGCGGCCCCCTGACCAATCCAGGAACCCAGCTCCGCGAGCAGTTCGATGCCCAACTCGTCGCCGCCTAGGGCGGCGGTCGTCACGTGAGGCCCGGCGATATCCGCAGCGTTCCCACCCGCGAGTTCGAGCAGGGCCGCGGCGCGCACCGGGCGCTCCACGCCTGCACGACGCGCCTCGCGCACCAACGCCGAGCCGGAGGCGTACTGCTCCCAGCATCCGCGGTGGCCGCAGCCGCAAGCGTGTCCACCAGGAACCACTCGGAAGTGCCCCAGTTCGGCGCCGAACCCGTACTGCCCGCGCACCAGGTTGCCGTCGACCACCAGCGCGGCGCCGAGGCCCGTGCCGATCGTCAGCATCACCATGTTCGTGACGTCTCTGGCGACTCCGTACTTGTATTCGGCCCAGCCGGCGGCGTTTGCGTCGTTCTCCACCACCACGGTGATTTCGGGCCGCTTGAGCAGCGCCGAAACCTTGTCCGCGAGGGCGTACTCGCGCCAGGCAATGTTGGGGGCGAACATGACGCGGCTGCGGTCGGAGGAGACGAAGCCCGCTGCCGCGAGTCCTACGGCGTGAAACTCATAGTTCTGAGCCAGCTCCGCGACGGCATCGGCGATCGCCGCATCGATGCTGGCCGGATCTTGCGGCTGCGTCTTGCGGCGGGTCTTCGCCACAATCGCTCCTGATTCATCGACAACTCCGACAGCGATTTTGGTGCCACCGATGTCGACGCCGATCGCGTGCTTGCTCATTAAGTCTCCCGGTTACTTGCTTATCTAAAGAAAGCGTATCGTTTCAATACTCACCCAACGACACCGGAGTCGAGCATGCAAACAGCCGATAACCCCAAATACGCACAAAACATCGTTGCCGAGGTGAACGCCGCCTGGGACCGATACGCGGACCGAGTGCTCGTGAGTCACATGGTGGACGGCGCCTGGGTGGACCTGACGGGGCGCGAATTCCGTCATTTGGTGGATGGCGTCGCAAAAGGGCTGATAGCCAACGGGGTCCAGGCGCAGCAGAGCGTGGGGATTATGGCGCGCACCCGCTACGAGTGGGCGGTGCTCGACTTCGCCATCTGGTCTGCAGGCGCCATTCCCATTCCTATTTACGACACCTCCTCGCGATCCCAGGTGGACTGGATTACGTCCGATGCGAGCATCTCGCTGTTGTTCGTCGAGACAGAGGCGCACGCCGCAATAGCTCAGGACGTCGCCGCTGACGCTGAGTCGCCGCTGACCGACGTGCACTTGATCGACCACGGGATCGTCGCGACGCTGGTCGCGGACGGCGCGAGCGTCTCTGACGCGGACCTCGAGGCGCGCAAGAGTGGCTCCGCTCAGCATGACCTCGCCACCATCGTCTACACGTCCGGAACCACCGGCCGGCCCAAGGGAGTGCGACTCTCGCACTTTGCGTACCTGCGCCAGGTCAGCGGCATGCAGGAAATGGCAGGCGAGGTGGTCTTCCAAAAAGACGGCAGCACGGTGCTCTTCCTTACCCTCGCGCATTCACTGGCCCGGCTCATCCAGATCCTGCTGCTGTCTTCGGGCATGCGAATCGGTTACTGCCCAGACTCATCCCAGCTGGTGCCCATGATGAGCACCCTTAAGCCCACCCTCGTTCTCGCGGTTCCGCGGGTGTTCGAGAAGATCTACGCCAGCGCCGAGCAGAAGGCTGCGGTGGACGGCAAGGTGAAGATCTTCCGTTGGGCCGCGAAGCAGGCCATCGACTACTCGATGGCGCTGGACACGGAGAAGGGCCCGTCGCTCGCGCTCAAGGGCCGGCACACGGTAGCGAACAAGCTCGTGCTGAGCAAGATCGCCGCGATCATGGGTGGCCGCGCCACTTGGGCTGTCTCCGGCTCCGCGCCGCTCGGCCAACGCCTGGGTCACTTCTATCGCGGGCTCGGCCTCAGGGTGCTCGAGGGATACGGTCTCACTGAGACCAATTCCGCCTCACACGTGGACAGGCCGATAAAGCCGAAGATCGGCACCGTTGGCCCACCGCTTCCTGGCATGGAGTGCATGATCGCCGATGACGGCGAGATCATGCTGCGGGGCGACACTATCTTCGACGGCTATCACCACAATCAGGAAGCCACCGACGCCGCGTTCAACGACGGCTGGTTCATGACCGGCGACCTGGGCGAGATGGACGCAGACGGCTACCTGCGCATCACCGGGCGTAAGAAGGAGATCATCGTCACGGCGGGCGGCAAGAACGTCGCTCCTGCCCTGATCGAGGACCGACTGCGGGCCTACCCGCTGGTCAGCCAATGCATCGTGATAGGCGACGGCCGACCGTTCATTGGCGCGCTCGTCACCCTTGACGAACTGGCGTTGCCGGGATGGCTCAAGGCCAAGGGCATGGAACCCATGACGGTCGCCCAGGCCGCTCACGACCCGCAGGTGCGGGCGCGCGTGGCGAAGGCTGTTGAGCGCGCTAACTCAGTTGTCTCGCGGGCCGAGTCCGTCCGTGAATTCGAAATTCTCGAGAATGACTTCACCGTCGAGGGCGGCACGCTTACCCCCTCGCTCAAAGTTAAACGCAATCAGGTACTCACCGACCATGCCGATGCAGTGGAGCGCGTTTACTCACGCAACAAGCCAGCCGCGGATTCCTCCTCGCGACTGCCTTAACTCGCGCGCCGCCTCACGACGCTTAGGGGCTTCGCGCCGGGCGGCGGCGCGGCCCCCTGTAGGAGCCGCAGCGGCGGCACGAGGCCGCCCGCGACCAATGCCTCGACCGCAGCCTCTTGGTCAGCGTCCATCACTAACCGGCGGGTATCGCTGGGGGCACTCGCCCCAGCACGCACCGGAATAGTAAGGAACGACACCACACAGTCGCCGCATGCCTTGTCTCGCACCTCGCAGGTGTCGCAATCAATAATCATGAGAATGACGCTAGGTCCCCCCTCTGACATTGCGGCAATAACGATGTCAGCGGCTTCACGTAAGTTCGTCCTATGGCACCCCCGCGCTCAATTCCGTCGATTCCTCGGTCACTCGCACCGGGTCAAATTGCAGCGCCGGTGCGGGACCAGCTTGGGGACACCATTCAGCCCGGCTTCGATGACATCGGCGAGCCACTCTCCGCCACAACCTTCGTGGTCGTCGACCTCGAGACCACGGGCGGGTCTCCCGCGACCTCGGCAATCACGGAGATTGGCGCTGTAAAAACGCGTGGCGGCGAGATCGTGGGCGAGTTTCAGACCCTCGTCGATCCCGGGGGTCCGATTCCGCCATTCATAGTGGCGTTGACGGGAATCACGGACGTAATGGTCTACGCCGCGCCCCGTATCGAGGCAGTGCTCCCCGCGTTCCTCGAGTTCCTCGGAGACGCGGTGCTCGTAGCCCACAACGCTCGCTTCGATGTGGGCTTCCTCAAGGCCGCCTGCCGGGCCCACGGCTACCCGTGGCCGGGAAACGAGGTGGTCGACACCCTGACACTCGCGCGGCGGGCGACCACCAAGGAGGAGGCGCCAAACAAGAAGCTCGCCACGCTCGCCCGACTGTTCGGCTCCACGGTGGAACCCAACCACCGCGCCCTGGAGGACGCGCGCGCGACCTCCCAGGTGCTGCACGGACTTTTCGAGCGGCTCGCGGCCTGGGGAATCACGCACCGCGAGGACCTCGACGCCCTGCGCAACCCCGTACCGGATCACCTGCGACGCAAAGCCTCCATGGCGGACACCGTCCCGGCCAAGCCCGGCGTCTACGTCTTCCGCGGCCCTCGGGGCGAACACCTCTACGTCGGCACCTCCAAGAATCTCCGAGCACGGGTGAAGTCCTACTTCACCCGAGGCGAGAAGCGCCGTCAGATTCGAGAAATGTTGGAGCTGGCCGTCAGCGTCGAGTCCCACCCGACCGCGACCATTCTTGAGGCCTCAGTGGTCGAAGTGCGCATGATCGACCAATACCGGCCCCGGTACAACCGGCGGTCCACCCGGCCCGAACGCACCACATGGATCGCGCTGACGGACGAGCGCTACCCGCGCCTCACTATCACCCGGTCCGCGGACGGTAAGGGCACGGTGCTGGGTCCCATGCGCGGCGCCGGGGACGCTCGCCGCGCTCTCGAGGCGCTCCAACACTCATTAAGGCTGCGCACGTGCACGCCCAGGTTGACCGTTGTGCCCCGCGCCGGGTCCCGCGCCTGCATCCTTAGCGACATCGGCGCCTGCGACGCGCCCTGCGTGTCCGGTGCGGACACCGGGTACGACGATGCGGTCGCGGCCGCTCGCGACGCCATCTCACACGACCCCTCCCCCGTGATTGCCGCGCTCGCCCGAAGCGTGGAGCGCCACTCGCAGGCGCAGGAGTACGAGCGCGCAGCTGAGATCCGCGACGCCGCGAGCTCGATCATCGAGGCCGGCATGCGTACGGAGCGCCTCGCCTCGCTACGACGAGTGCGGTTGGTCGCCACGCGCAGGTCGGGCGACGCCTGGGAGATTGTCTCGGTGGTGCACGGCCGCCTCACCGCCAGCGCCCGCACGGACGCTGGCGTCTGGGACGCCGCCGATGCGCTGCAGTCCACGTGGTCAGACGCTCCCGATGCCACGGCAACCCTGATCGAAGAGCAGGAGCTCATCGCCCGCTGGCTCGAGCAACCGGGGACGCGATTGCTCCATATGGAAGGCGACTGGGCGCAACCGCTCGCCAGCGCCGGCCCGCACCACGCCTGGGTAAGCGCGCGCAACTCCGACCACGACCTCGTCCTCGACGTGGCTCGCGGTGACGTACTTTAAGCGTTGCTAGCTTTTGCCCACCGGCTCAACACATCGGCCGCGGCGCCCGAGTCCACTGACTCTCGCGCGAACTCGATCGCGGCAAGCATCCGGTCGGCAAAGCTCCCGTCGACCGTGCCGGGCAGCGTCGCGTCCGCGACGATTCCCGCAGCGGCGTTGAGGAGCACGGTGTCGCGCACCGGGCCCTTGTCTCCGTCCATCACACGGTGCACCACCGACGCGTTGTACTGAGCGTCGCCGCCCTTGAGGTCAGCGGTGTCGATGGCTGGCAAGCCCAGCTCGGTCACGGCGTTGAGCGTCAGCACGTCAATCTCGCCGTTGCGCACCTCCCACACATCCGATGGCGCGGTGGCGGCGAGCTCGTCGAGTCCGTCTCCCCCGCGGAAGACCAGTCCGTCCCGTCCCTTGCGCGCCAGCACTCCCGCGATGACGGGAGCGAGATCGCGGCTCGACGCGCCGATGGCGGACGACTCGGGCTGAGCCGGGTTAGTGAGGGGACCCAGAATGTTGAACGTGGTGGCGATCCCGAGCTCGGACCGGATCGGACCCACGTACTTCATCGAAGAATGGAACAGCGGCGCCGGGCAGAAAGTGATTCCTACCTCGGTCGCGAGCTCCGCGACTCGGTCCGGAGACGCATCGAGGTTGATACCAAGTTGCGAGAGCACGTCCGAGCTGCCGGTGGTCGAGGAGGCGGCCTTGTTGCCGTGCTTAACCACGGTGAGTCCCGCGCCGGCGGTCACGATCGACGCCATCGTGGTGATGTTGACCGTGTTGGCGCCGTCACCTCCGGTACCAACGAGGTCCACCGAGCGCACCGGGATCGAAATCTTGATCGCGTGGTCCAGCATCGCGTCGACCAGGCCCTCTACCTCCGCGGGGGTCTCACCCTTGACGCGTAGGCCTGCAAGGAACGCCGCCATCGGGACCGCGGTGGCCTCGCCGGTCAAAATCTGATCCATGATCCACCGAGTGTCAGCGGTGTCCAGATCCTCGCCATTCACGAGCCGGCTAAGAATGTCGCGCCACGATGCCATGATCAAACCCCCGATTTACAGCCTGATAGATAGAACGGCTACGGCGGCGAGCCGCCCGTAACGGTGCGTCGCTAGACGGACGCGGGAGCGAAGAACTCGTCGACGGCGTCGCGGACCACGAACGGGTCGAGCGGGTGCGCCACCGCAGCATCTGCCTCGGCCCAAGTCGCGAGCCAGGCGTCACCAGGACGCCCCACCAGCAGCAGTACCGGAGGGCAGTCGAAGTACTCGTGCTTCATCTGGCGGCAAATACCCATGCCGCCGGACTTTGCGGCCTCGCCGTCCAGGACCACCAGGTCGTACTGGCCGGCATCGAGTAGCCCAATGACCGCATCGTGCGTGGCGGACTCGGTCCACTCAATAGGGCGCCCATGGGTCTTGGAGCCCACAGCGAAGCGCACCTTCTCGCGTACATTCCTGTCGTCTGAATAAATCAGAATCGATACCTTCGCGGGGTTCACCGCTCCATCCGTGTGCTTCGCCACATCGCTCATGTCGCCCATTTTGGCACGACTTGCACGCATCGCACTGCGCTGACACCCGGACACGGCGGCATCCTGGCCTGTCGATGGCACACAAGGCCGCCTATTTACGCAATAATGGGCGTCATGTCCCAAGCCACGACTATGCCGTCACCCATCCATGCGACGCGGCCCAATCAGGTGGCCGTTGGCACCATCGTCTGGCTCAGCTCTGAACTTATGTTCTTCGCTGGGTTGTTCGCGATGTACTTCACCTTGCGGGCGCAGGTCCCCGAGGTGTGGGCAGCCGACGCGCAACTGTTGAACGTCAAGTTCGCCGCCATCAATACCACCATTCTGGTGCTGTCTTCATTTACGGCGCAGGCGGGAGTGCTCGCCGCAGAGCGCTACCAGCGTCGCCGCACCGGCCGGCTTTGGCAGGTCAAGCGCTGGGGCATGCACGAGTGGTTCGTGCTTACCTTCATCATGGGCTCCGTCTTCATCGGCGGCCAGGTGTTCGAGTACGCCGAGTTGATCTCGGAGGGCATGACAATTTCCTCCAGCGCGTACGGCTCGGCCTTCTACATCACGACCGGCTTCCACGGAATTCACGTGCTCGGCGGTCTCATCGCGATGCTGTTCGTCCTCGGGCGTTCTTTTGCCGCACGCAAGTTTGGAAACCACGAGGCGACCACCACCATCGTGGTGTCCTATTACTGGCACTTCGTTGACGTCGTATGGGTCGCCTTGTTCGCCGTGATCTACCTGGTTCAGTAGGGATTAATGATGAAAGCACTCGCTAATAAGCGGTACCACAAGGCAGCACCCCTCATGCTGGTACTCCTGCTGCTCGCCGGCATTACCGGCGTTGCCGCAGTGACAACTAGCTCGCCAGCTACCGCCGCGACCCAGGTCACCGAGGACGACGTCGTCCAGGGAGAGAAGATCTTCGCGGCCAACTGCGCTACCTGCCACGGCATGGACGCACAGGGCCAGGAGGACATCGCGCCCTCACTCGTAGGAGTGGGTGCCGCATCCGTCGACTTCCAGGTCGGCACCGGCCGCATGCCCATGCAGATGTCCGGCCCGCAGGCGCAGGCCAAGATGCCTCAGTTCGACCAGCCGCAGATTGACCTGCTGGCCGCGTACGTCACCTCGCTCGGTGCGGGACCGGCGGTTCCGACCGCTGAGCAGGTCGATGGCTCGCTTGGCGATCCCGCGATGGGCATGGAGCTCTTCCGCATCAATTGCGCGATGTGCCACGGAGCCGGAGCAAATGGCGGTGCGCTGACGCAGGGCAAGTTCGCGCCCTCGCTCTGGGAGACCACGCCGACCCACATTTACGAGGCCATGTTGACCGGTCCCCAGTCGATGCCGGTGTTCAACGACGACAACATTTCCTCGCAGGGTAAGACGGACATCATCGCCTTCCTCGAGCAGCAGCGCGAGCCGTCAGCCGGAGGCCTGAAGCTCGGAGCCCTCGGCCCCGTCTCAGAGGGCTTCTGGGCCTGGCTAATCGGCATCGGACTAATTATTGGCGCCACGGTGTGGGTAGGAGCACGTTCTTCATGAGCCAGTCAGATCAGCAGCAGGATAATTCGGTACCGGAGTCCTTCGAGGACCCGGGTGTGCCGTACCACCGTCCGCGTCTCGCGGATAAGGACCCCAAGGCAGCCAAGCGGGCCGAGCGCCAGGTAGCGGCACTCTTTGGCGTCTCGATCCTCGGCACGATCATCGCTATCTGGGCCTACTTTGGCCTCAACGAGATCAGCGACGACACCGAGTCGATCATGCAGGTGAACACCACCATCGGCATCGGCATCATGCTCGCCATGTTCGGCATCGGATTCGGGGCCATTCACTGGGCCAAGACCCTGATGCGCGACCACGAGATGGTTGAGGAACGCCACGAACTTCGCTCGTCCGACGAGGGCCGAGCCGGCGCCATCCAGAACCTCAAGGACGGCGTGGTCGACTCCGGAATCGGAGCGAGCGCCGACGGCGTCCCGCGACGCGGGCTACTTAAGGGCACGCTGATTACCGCGGTGCTCCTCGCTCCCCTAGCGATTCTGGTCCCCCAGATCGGCAACATGGGTGGCGACTGGGACATCAACGCCCTGCGCCACACCATGTGGAAGAAGGGCACCCGCCTCGCACGGGACCCCGAGGGCACGCCCATCAAGGCTTCCGACGTCACGATCGGCTCCGCGTTCCACGTGATCCCCGAGGGGCTCAACGAACTGGAGCACCACAAGCTCGAGGAGAAGGCCAAGGCCATCGTGCTCATGGTCCGCCTCGACCCCCGTGACCTGAACCTCCAGCCCGGCCGCGAGGATTGGTCGTTCGACGGCATCATCGCTTTCTCGAAGGTGTGCACGCACGTCGGTTGTCCTGTCGCTCTGTACGAGCAGCAGACGCACCACCTCCTGTGCCCGTGCCACCAGTCAACCTTCGACGTCGCCAACGGCGCCAAGGTAGTGTTCGGCCCCGCCAAGAGGCCTCTGCCGCAGCTTCCCATCGCTATTGACGACGAGGGCTACATCATCGCGCAAAGCGACTTCGACGAACCGGTTGGACCGAGCTACTGGGACCGACTCAAGACACCCGCCCCATCCCCGATCGTTGAGGAGGCTGGCCACTAATGGGAACCAAGATCAATAACGCTGCCGCCGGCACCGCGAACTACGTCGACGAGCGCACGTCCATCGGTGGCTTCGTCAAGTTCTTCGCACGGAAGATCTTCCCCGACCACTGGTCGTTCATGCTCGGCGAGGTCGCGCTGTACTCGTTCGTGGTGTTGCTCATCTCGGGCGTCTTCCTCACCGCCTTCTTTGTGCCCTCCATGGACCTCATCATCTACGACGGCACCTTCCCCACGATGCAGGGTGTCGAGATGTCGCGGGCGTTCGCGTCCACCCTGGACACTTCGTTTGAGATCCCTGGCGGTCTCCTGATGCGTCAGATCCACCACTGGGCCGCCCTGCTGTTCACGGCGTCGATCCTCATCCACATGGCACGCGTGTTCTTCACTGGAGCATTCCGCAAGCCTCGCGAGATCAACTGGTTGGTCGGCTTCACGCTGATGATCATGTCGCTCGCGGCTGGATTCACCGGCTACTCGCTTCCCGACGACGTGCTCTCCGGCAACGGACTGCGGATTATCGACGGCATCCTCAAGGCGATCCCTATCATCGGCACGTACATGTCGTACTGGCTGTTCGGAGGGGAGTTCCCCGGCGAGGTGCTGATCCCCCGAATGTTCACGGCGCATATTTTGCTTGTGCCCGGGATCATCCTCGGATTGATTGCTCTGCACCTGTTCCTGGTCTTCCTCCACAAGCACACCCAGTACCCGGGTGGTGGGCGCACGCACAAGAACGTCGTGGGACTCCCGCTGTTCCCCGTGTACACGGCCAAGGCCGGCGGATTCTTCTTCGTCGTCTTCGGTGTCATCGCGTTCATGGCGGCGTTCTTCACCATCAACCCGGTGTGGAACTACGGTCCTTACGACCCCTCCCCCGTTTCCGCAGGCACCCAGCCCGACTGGTACATTCTGTTTGTTGACGGCGCCCTGCGCCTCATGCCCGGTGAGCTCTTTGGCGTCATTCCGACGGAGTGGGTCATCGGCGGCTACACGCTCTCCTGGAACCTGTTGATCCCGGGCCTCATCATGCCGGCGCTGCTGTTCGGATTTATGGCGCTCTACCCGTGGATTGAGTCCTGGGCCACCGGCGACCGCGGCGAGAAGCACGTGCTCGACCGACCACGCAACGCGCCCGTCCGTACGGGCATAGGCGTTGCCGTCATCACGTTCTACGTGATCCTCGTCCTCGAGGGCTCAAACGACATCGTCGCCACCCTGTTCCACCTGTCGCTCAACGACCTGACCATCTTCTTCAGGTACGCGATCTTCATCTTGCCTGTGGTTGCGTTCATGGTGACCAAGAGGTTCTGTCTTGGGTTGCAACGCAAGGACCGGGAGTTGGTCCTGCACGGCAACGAGACTGGCAGAATTGTCCGCCACGACGACGGCGAGTACATCGAGGTCCACGAGCCGCTCGACGACCAGGCCTTCTGGATCCGAGTGTCCTACGACGACATCAAGCCGAGCGTGGTTGCACCGTCGGAGAACCACCGCGGGGTGCAGCGCAAGGGCCACAAGTTCGACCGCTTCAAGCACCGACTGTCGCGCTTCTACTACGAGGAGCGGGTGTCGCCCGTGACGCCCGCCGAGCTCGAAGAGGCAAAGCACCACCACTAGACCTATTCAAAGCAAAGTGCCCGTCCAGGGAATCTTGGGCGGGCATTTTGCGTTTGACCAGGTAAGACCCCGAAGAGTCAGCAGATCTCCCGCGGTGCGCCAAGCGATTTTGGTGCCGCGGGGATAGGCTCGAGGGGTTCCCAGAAAAGCTCCAGTCGAACCGGCTGGGCACGACCTAAGGAGATTCAATGGGCGACTACAGCCTTCCAGATCTTTCCTATGACTACGGCGCACTCGATCCCCACGTCGCGGGCGAAATCATGGAGTTGCACCACAGCAAGCACCACGCGGCCTACGTCGCTGGAGCCAACACCGCCCTCGAGAAGATGGCAGAGGCCCGCGATTCCGAGAACTTCGCGACCGTGCCGATGCTCGAGAAGAACCTCGCGTTCAACCTCGGTGGCCACATCAACCACTCGATCTTCTGGACCAACATGTCTCCCGATGGCGGGGACAAGCCCGTGGGCGACCTCGCGGCCGCCATCGACGAGCACTTCGGATCCTTCGAGGGCTTCCGCGGACACTTCACGACCACCGCCATGACCATCCAGGGCTCTGGCTGGTCGATTCTCGCGTGGGACACCCTCGGCGAGAAGCTGATCATTGTCCAGCTGTACGACCAGCAGGGCAACCTGCCCATCGGCGTCATCCCGCTGCTCATGCTCGACATGTGGGAGCACGCGTTCTACCTTCAGTACCGCAACGTGAAGGCGGACTACGTCAGCGCGTGGTGGAACGTCGTCGACTGGGCCAACGTCCAGTCACGCTTCGCCACGGCGCGCACGCAGGGCGCTGGGCTCATCGCCTAGGTCTTTATAGCCGCGGAGACTCATCCGTTGGCGTGGAGGGGCTGGTTCTCAAACGAACCGGCCCCTCTTTCCATGTCCGGAAGGTTCCGCTCGTCGGATACGGACTACTCAGGCTCGGTGTTCATGCGCCACCGAGTGCTTCCGACGCCCACCAGGCGCGCAATCACGATGGCGATGAAGAGTGTCCCCAGCACCGCCTCTAGCGAGGCGAAGGAGCGTGCCCAGTCTGTGACGGGCACGATGTCGCCGTACCCCAGAGTGGAGATGGTGACGTAACTGTCGTAGAACAGGGCCTGCCAGGTGACCGAGCCGCCGCCGTTCGTGTTGTCGATAAAGCTGCCGGGGTACGCGAACTCGATCTGGCTGGAGATAACGCCAAAGACACCGCCCAGGAGCAGATACGCGGAGACCGCGATAAGGACCAGGTCCACGGTGCGGGAATGGTGCGATGGCTGCATCAGACGGCGTACGAGCACTATCAAGAGCACCAGTTGGAACAGGCCGATCGCTGCCAGCAGGATCACCGTGGCCTCGGAGTCGTCCTGATGCAGCGCGAACCACACGGCCGCAAAAATGAGGAAGATGACGACCGGGGCGATGGGCCACTTGGCGCGCGGATGCACTGCGACCTCGCGCACGCCGAACATGATCACGCCGCTGTACACGAGCAGGTAGGCGACCGTCCACCACGTCCCGTAGTTGGTGATGGGGTAGCCGAACTGCAGCACCACCAAGCTGCCCAGCAATATCCACAAGCTGCCGCGAATGCTCATGACTCACCTCCCCCAACCTAACCTAGCGGTCCCGTCTAATGCAGTAGGGCCGACTCCCCCGTTGGGGAATCGGCCCTACTTAAACGTACAAAACCTTAGTGCGCGTGCTGGCCGCGTGAGAACTCAAATACCCAGCCGACGATGCCGATGATGAACACGAAGATGGCGGGCCAGAGGATCCACCAACCCACCGCCAGCGCGGTGAAGCCGAGCGCCGCGGATGCCGCGAGCACCAGCGGCCACCAGCTCCAGGGAGCGTAGACACCCTGCTCGCCACCCGTCTCGATGATCTCGCCATCGTTGCGGTCCTCGGGACGAACCCCGTGGCGCTTGTCGAGCATGTAGAAGTACACGCCGATCATCAGGAACAGTCCGCCGGTCAGCAGGATCGCGACGAATCCTACCCACTCTTCCCAACCGTTGAAGATGCCGTAAAGCACTGCAACAACGAGGAAGAAGATGGCCGGTAGATTAAAGAGCTTCGCTGCAATATTCATAGTCGAAGAGTCCTAACTCACCTTGGGGTGATCGGCGTCGTCACGCTCGGCCTGATAGTGATCGATCGCCGCAGCACCGGGGTGGTGAAGGTCGAAGGCTGGCCGCTCGGATCGGATACGCGGGATGGAGGTGAAGTTGTGTCGCGGCGGCGGGCAGGAAGTAGCCCACTCGAGCGAGTTTCCAAAGCCCCACGGGTCGTCAACGGTGACCTTGGGAGCCTTCCGCGACGTGCGGTACACGTTCCACAGGAACGGCAGGGTCGACAGCGCGAGGATGAACGCTCCGACCGTGGATACCTGGTTCATGCCTGTGAAGCCGTCTTCGGGGAGGTAGTCGACGTAGCGTCGCGCCATGCCCTGCACGCCCAGCCAGTGCTGGATCAGGAACGTGGTGTGGAAGCCGATGAAGAGGAGCCAGAAGTGGATCTTTCCCAGCCGCTCGTCGAGCATCTTGCCGGTGAACTTAGGCCACCAGAAGTAGAAGCCCGCGAACATCGCGAACACCACGGTGCCGAAGACCACATAGTGGAAGTGGGCAACCACGAAGTACGAGTCTGACACCGGGAAGTCCAGCGGCGGGGCCGACAGGATGACGCCAGTGAGGCCACCGAACAGGAAGGTGATGAGGAAGCCGATCGCCCAGAGCATGGGCGTCTCGAAGGATATCTTTCCTCTCCACATTGTTCCTATCCAGTTGAAGAATTTGACGCCCGTAGGCACCGCAATCAACATGGTCATGAACGCGAAGAACGGAAGGAGAACAGCCCCGGTGACGTACATGTGGTGGGCCCACACGGTGACGGAGAGCGCGGCGATCGCGATGGTCGCGTACACGATGCCGTGGTAGCCGAAGAGCGGCTTGCGGGAGAATACCGGGAGGATCTCGGTGACGATGCCGAAGAACGGCAACGCGATGATGTAAACCTCAGGGTGCCCGAAGAACCAGAACAGGTGCTGCCACAGAATGGCTCCGCCGTTGTCGGGGTTGAAGATCTGTGCGCCCATCCGCCGGTCAGCTCCCAGCGCGAGCAGCGCGGACGCGAGGGGCGGGAAGGCCACCAGGACGAGCATCGACGTGACGAGCGTGTTCCACGTGAAGATGGGCATGCGGAACATCGTCATTCCGGGAGCACGCATCGTCACGATGGTGGTGATGAAGTTCACCGCACCCAGGATGGTTCCGAATCCACCGAGCGCGAGACCGAAGACCCACAGGTCTCCGCCGACTCCCGGGGAGTAGACAGCGTTGCTCAGCGGCGCGTACGCGAACCAGCCGAAGGACGCCGCGCCCTGAGGGGTGAAGAAACCTGCCGAGGCGATGAGGCCACCAAAGAGGTAGAGCCAGAAGGCGAACATGTTCAGACGCGGGAACGCCACGTCGGGCGCGCCAATCTGCAGCGGCATGATCACGTTGGCGAAGCCCGCGAACAGCGGCGTCGCGAACAGCAGCAGCATGATGGTGCCGTGCATCGTGAACAGCTGGTTGTACTGCTCCGCGGACTGGACAATCTGCATTCCGGGCTCGAACAGCTCCGCGCGAATGACCAGCGCCATCAGGCCGCCGATGCAGAAGAAGATGAACGACGTCACCAGGTACATGTACCCGATGGTCTTGTGGTCAGTGGAGGTGATCCACTTGATCACCAGGCGTCCCTTAGTGTGAGGCGAGGTTGCGGTGGGCTCAGACGCCGCGGCGTCCGGCGATGCTTCCATGATGTCGGTGGCCATTATTCGTTGGTCTCCTCGTGGTCCTGGGTCATCTTGACGACCTGGTCACGGCTGTATTCCAGACCAATCTGGCCCTCGTAGCCTTCGTCGCGCAGTTCCTGCATGTGTGCGTCGTACTCCTCGCGGTCCACGACCTCGACGTTGAACAACATTGAGGCGTGGTACTCGCCGCAGAGCTCTGCGCACTTGCCCTTGTATGTGCCCGTCTGGGTGGGGATCACCTGGAAGCTGTTGGTGCGCCCCGGAATGGTGTCCTCCTTGTAGAGGAACGCCGGGATCCAGAAGGAGTGGATGACGTCACGCGAGTTAAGGATGAACTCGACCCGCTCGTTCACCGGTAGGTAAAGGGTGGGGAGGGTTTCCTCGACACCGGTCTCACCGGTGAGGGTGGCCTGAACGCCGGCCGAGTAGACGTCGTCGTCTACGTAGTTGAAGTCCCAGCTCCACTGCTTGCCGATCACCTGAATGGTGAGGTCGGGGGTTGCCGAGTCATCCTGGAGGGCACTGATGTCCTCCGCGGTGAACTTGAACAGGACGCCGACCATGAGGAGCGGCAACACCACGTACATGAGCTCGAGCGGCACGTTCGCACGCGTCTGAAGTGGCAACTTGTTGTCGCCCTTGCGCTTGCGATAGACGGCGACGCACCACAAAATCAGGCCCCACGTAATCACACCGACGGCGAGAGCCGCGATCCAGGAGCCGTTCCACAGCGTAATGATGCGGCCGGTCTGGTTAGTGATGTCGGGCGTGCTTGGAAGCGCGCCGTTCTCGATCCCTTCTACACAACCAGTGAGCAGGAGCATTACAGCTGCCGTGCCGGTTGCGCCTAGGGCATAACGGAGTGTTCTGGGGCGGGATACTTTGGACACGCGGTTAGTCTAGCGCGCGATACCGTGAGGGCATGTCAGCCACCCGCATGTTTTTGGATTCGAGCGGCTCCGCGCCACTGACCCCCCGTGTGACCGATGCCCTCAGGGCCGGTTTCGCGGACGGATGGGCGGATCCCAATCGCCTTCACGCCGAGTCACGCCGCGCGCGCGCGTTAGTAGAGGGGGCCCGCGCTGCCGTCGCCGACGTGCTCGGCGCGCAGACCGAGTACGTCCATTTCACTCCCTCCGTGAACATCGCTTTCGAGCGGGTGACGGCCGGCATCTGCGCGGCGCGGCGCGGTCGGGACCGCGCGGTGGTGTCGGCGATCGAGCGCGACGCGCTTCTCGACTCCGCTCACCACGTCACGCGGGGCCACGTCGATCTGGTCTCCGTCGACTCCCTCGGACACCTTGACCTCGCGCAATTCAGTTCCCTGACAAGCGACCCGGCCACCGCGGTGGCCGCGGTGCAGCACGCCAATCACGAGATCGGCACAGTACAGCGGCTCGCTGATATTCATGCCATTACCCAGGAGCGGTCAGTGCCGCTCATCGTCGACGCGACGGCCAGCATCGGCCACATCGAGGCCCCACAAGATTGGGACGCCTTAGTCGCGAACCCGGCGGACTGGGGCGGCCCGGCCGGCCTCGGGGTAGTTGCCATGCGGCCGCAGACCCGTTGGCTCCAGGCGTGGCCCGACGGCGACCCGTGGGCACCCGGCGGCATCTCGGTGCCGCTGGCGCTGGCCGCCGCCGTCGCGCTCCAGGAGCGGGTGGAGCAGCAGCAGGAAACAGCAACTCGCCTCGGCGGGTATGTAGACGAGATCCGGGCGGCGTTCGACAACCTTGAGGAGGTGGCGGTCGTCGGTGACACCAACGAGCGACTCCCCCACGTCCTCACCGCGGCGTTCCTCTACCTCGACGGTGAGCCGCTCGTGACTCGACTCGACCGCGAGGGGATCGCAGTGGGGTCTGGATCGGCGTGCGGAAAGGAAACCTTCGAGCCCAGTCGGGTGCTCGAGGTGATGGGCGCACTCACGCACGGAAACCTTCGCGTGGGTCTGCACCCGGGGATCGCCCATGAGGATGTCCGCCGCTTCATCGAGGTGTTGCCGCGGGTGATCTCCGATGTGAAGTCGGATATGGGTGTGTTCGGCTCGTAACCCGAACTGGGCTCTTCCGTCTTCAAGAGGAGACGCAAACGGGCGGCGGGGCCATCGCTGGCCCACACCGCCCGTTCTGCGCTAAGACGCGTCTCGCTTAGCTGAAGGAGTCTCCGCATGCGCAGGAACTTGCCGCGTTCGGGTTGTCGATCGTGAAGCCCTGCTTCTCGATCGTGTCGGCGAAGTCGATCGTCGCACCATCGAGGTACGGCACCGACATCTTGTCGACTACAACTCCAACACCGTCGAAGTCCTTGCGAACGTCGCCGTCGAGCGTGCGCTCGTCAAAGTAGAGCTGGTAGATCAGACCCGAGCAACCACCAGGCTGCACCGCAAGGCGCAGATTGAGGTCGTCGCGGCCCTCTTGCTCCAACAGGCTCTTGACCTTGCCTGCGGCGGCGTCGGTAATGACCACTCCATGCGTGGCGGTCTCTGTCGCGGTATCAGTCATATGCCGCTCCTCTCTCTAGGTCTGTAACTAATAGCGTACGCCGTGTTGCGGATATTCCCAGCAATCTGGGAAAAGTCGCCAAGTTGAGCCGATACGGGGCTCTCGCGCCTACGTTCGCGGCGTCCAGGTCTGCGCTACCCGGCCAAGTTGCGCGGCGAGCGCGTCGGCTCCGTGTCCCGCCTCGTAGACGGCGGCCACGCCTGCCGCCATCAGGTCCCGCCTACCGATGTGGACTTCGGGGGCGACCGCGACCACTGGTACGGCGGCCACGGAGGCCGCCCGAGCGAGCGCGCTTGCGATTCCGTGGTCGAGGCTCGTCGGCGACAGCGTCGGGGACAGCGCGACCGCGACGGCGACGTCGCCTTCTAAAGCGCGGGCTACCCCCGCGGCATCAGCGAGATAACCCGCAGCATCAGTCACGATGCGCCCGCCTAGCGCGGCCAGGCAGTAGGCGAGGCCCGATGCCGCTCCCGTGCCAGGTTGGTCTGATAGACGGGACGAACCCACCAGCATCGGCCGCGAGGAGACTGCGTCCACCTCACGGGCAATCCCCGTCCAGCGCTCCTCCTGCGCCTGCGCGGCGACAGAAACCGCGGCGTCGGCCTCGCGGCCATCGCGCAGCGCGGAGCTCATGCCGTGGAAGCCCAATAGGGGGCGGTCGGTGGTGGTCAGAATCACGATGTCCAAGGACGCGAGCCCCGCGCGCGCCGCGCCTACCAGCGAGGGCGTCTCTGCCCCACTGCCCCACAGCAGCGTCGCGTCCCCCGCGCAGTCTGCGTTGCCGACCGGCACAATCACCGTGATCCGGCGCGCATCCGCCTGTGCCATCGCGGCGAGGCCGAGCAGGCCGGAGGCTAGGTCGAGCGGGTTCCACCGGGAGTCGCGCCCCGACGGCACCACCATGAGGGCGCCAGCGTCAGCCTCGGAGCGACCCTGGTCGGCAAACGGAACCGCGTCGATTCCCCCGACCCGGCTGCGGGAGCCCGCCACGGCATCGGCCGACCGCGGACCGCCGTCGCCGATCGCGAATGCGTCGATCTCAACGTGAGGCGCCGCCTCACCCCAGGCTCGAACCGCTACGTCGCGAGCGGAATCCGCCGCGACGGGGTGTGGACCCGTCGCGTCCCACTCCTGGCACACCATCACTACACGCATGCTCACTAGTGTGCCCTGCGGACCGTGCCACAATGGACGGATGACTTCGACGTTCAGCGAACCGTCCGAATCGCCGGCCCTGTTGTTACTTGGGGACCGCCGCGACCCGATGTCCGAGCGCGGAGTGGATTGCCCCGGCGACCTTCCCGAGGCCTCGGACTCCGACCTCGTGCGCCGTGCGACCGTCGCCAAGGAGGCGCTCGGCGAGCGCGTCTTCATCCTGGGGCACCACTACCAGCGCGACGAGGTCATCCAGTTCGCGGACGTCACCGGGGACTCCTTCAAGCTCGCGCGCGACGCGGCGGCCCGCCCGGCCGCGGAGTTCATCGTTTTTTGCGGCGTCCACTTCATGGCGGAGAGCGCGGACATCCTCACGGACGACTCGCAGGCCGTGATCCTGCCGGACATGGCGGCCGGCTGCTCGATGGCCGACATGGCGAACATCAACCAGGTCGAGGACGCGTGGGAACAGCTAGCAGAGGCTGGTTTTGCGGACGTCACCGTTCCCGTCACGTACATGAACTCGACGGCCGCGATCAAGGCCTTCTGCGGCCGCAACGGCGGGGTGGTGTGCACGTCCTCGAACGCAGAGGTGGCGATGCGCTGGGCTTTCGACCGGGTTGGCGGGGTCGAGGGAACCGGCAAGGTGCTGTTCATGCCCGACCAACACCTCGGGCGCAACACCGCTGTCCTGCAACTTGGCCTGTCACTGGACGAGTGCGTCGTCTACGACCCCCGCAAGCCCCTGGGCGGCAACACCGCCGAGGAGATGGCCGCCGCGCGCGTGATTCTGTGGAAGGGCCACTGCTCAGTGCACGGCCGGTTCCGCAAGGTCAACGTCGATAAGGCTCGGGCGCAGATCCCCGGCATCAATGTGCTCGTACACCCCGAGTGCACGCACGAGGTAGTGCTGAGCGCGGACTACGTGGGCTCGACCGAGTTCATCATCCAGACCCTCGACGCCGCCGAGCCCGGCTCCGCTTGGGTGATCGGCACTGAGCTGAACCTGGTGCGCCGGCTAGCGAACGCGCACCCTGACAAGGAGATCCTGTTCCTAGAGGACACCGTCTGCTTCTGCTCGACGATGAACCGAATCGACCTTCCGCACCTGGTGTGGACGCTAGAGTCGCTTCTCGCCGGCGAGGTACCCAACCGCGTAGCCGTTGACGCCACGACCCAGGAGCAGGCTAAGGTCGCGCTAGACCGCATGCTGGCCCTGCCCGCCAAAGACGCAAGCAAGGACTAGCACTTTTCGCCCGAGCGCCCATGGGCGCACCACGAGATTTAAGGAAATAATGTTTAGCAAGAACGACAAGTCCACCCCTGAGCCTGTCGAGCCGACGCTCACGCCCGCAGAGGCAGAGGCAGCCGCCCTCAAGAAGGGCCGCCCCACCCCCACCCGCAAGGAGCAGGAGGCCAAGAACCAGCGCGGCCTCGTCATCGACCCCAAGGCTGACTCCAAGGAGCGCAAGGCCAAGGTGCGCGCCGAACGCGAGTCGCAGTACCAGGCCATGCGCAATGGCGACGAGCGGAACATGCCGCTGGAGCACCGTGGACCCGAGCGCCGGTTCCTGCGCGACTTCGTCGACGCCCGCACGTCCATCGGCGAGTTCCTGCTGCCCCTGTCCATCGTGTTCGTCATCGGCTCGTTGTTCCTCAACGACGCGCCCATCGGCGGCTCACTCATCCTCGTGTTCTACGTGTTCGTCTTCGCCGCCGCGATCGATACCTGGCTCATGACTCGCCGCCTCAAGAAGCACTTCATCGCCAAGTTTGGCGACGGCAAGCTGCCGCGCGGATGGGTCTTCTACGTCATCTCCCGTCACTTCAACATGCGTCGCTTCCGCGTCCCTCGCCCCAAGATCAAGCGCGGCGAGTTTCCCGTCTAACCTGGCGTTCCGCGCACGTGTCTGAAGACTCTTCTCACGTGCGCGGAACCCTCGTTACGCCCAGCGCGTAGCAAAAAGGTGAAGTCGCCCGTTTCCGGGGTGATTAGGGTGAACGTATGACTGCATATCGCTACCTGGGCAACTCCGGCCTCAAAATCACGGAGCTCACCTATGGCAACTGGCTGACGCACGCGTCACAGGTCGCCAACGAGCAGGCCGAGGCCTGCGTCAAGGCCGCGCTCGACGTAGGAATCACGTCGTTCGACACCGCCGACGTGTACGCCAATACCGGCGCGGAGACGGTGCTCGGAAACATCCTGCAGGGCGAGCGGCGCGAGAGCCTGGAGATCTTCACCAAGGTCTACTGGCCCACCGGGCCCAAGGGCCCCAACGACACCGGGCTGTCGCGCAAGCACATCATGGAGTCGATCAACGGCTCGCTGACGCGCCTCAAGACGGATTACGTTGACCTTTACCAGGCCCACCGTTACGACACGGAGACTCCGCTCGAGGAGACCATGACCGCGTTCGCGGACGTCGTGCGCCAGGGCAAGGCGCTGTACATCGGCGTCAGCGAGTGGACCGGAGACCAGATCCTGGCCGGAGCCAAGCTCGCAAAGGAACTCAACATCCAGCTCATCTCGAGCCAGCCGCAATATTCGATGTTGTGGCGCGTGATCGAGGACGAGGTGGTGCCGGCTTCCAAGGAGGCGGGGCTCTCGCAGATTGTCTGGTCCCCCGTCGCTCAGGGCGTACTCACGGGCAAGTACCTGCCCGGTCAGCCCGCCCCTGCGGGTTCGCGTGGCACCGACGACAAGGGTGGCAAGGACATGATCAGCCGCTTCCTCGGAAACGACGAGCTGCTGACTCGGGTGCAGAACCTCCAGCCCATCGCCGCCGAACTCGACCTCACGATGGCGCAGTTGGCCGTGGCCTGGGTGCTACAGAACGACAACGTCGCCGCGGCGATCATCGGGGCGTCGCGTCCGGAGCAGGTCTACGAGAACGCCAAGGCCTCCTCAGTCACCATTCCCGCGGAACTCATGACTCGCATCGACGACGCACTTGGCGACGCCGTGGTGCGCGACGCTTCGATGACGGTGAAAACCAGCCCGCAGACCCGACCGGTCTAACCGCCTGACCGGCCTCACCGGCTGGTCACCACCCTTCGGGGTCTGCTTGGCCCCGCCTCCCAAACACAACAGAAGGGGCCCGCGACCGTCCAGGATCGCGGGCCCCTTCTTATTGTTTCAAAGGAGAAAACAATGCTTGTGCGCCTGGCAGGTACGCACACTTCTTCAACGGGCAAACGGCCGCGATTGTTCCCCGTCCTGCAATCATCTTTTCGCAAGCTTTCAACGGTGCCGAACACCCGTCAACTGGCTCCGTCACGCGTCGATAGCGACGGCGCCACGAAGTGGAAACACGAGCGTGGCAAACTGCCCACATGTTGCTAACAGACGCGCTCGGCATCGTTGTAGATCCGCTTGACCCAGCCACCGAAAGGGCTGGGGACATCGCCTTTGACGGCGCGACAGTGGCGTCGAGAATCGCCCCGCTTCCAGGCGAGGATCAGCTCGACGTGTCGGGTTGCATCGTGACGCCGGGGTTGATCAACGCCCATCATCACCTGTTGCAGACGGCCTTCCGTACGCTGCCAGGCACGCGTGGCGTGCCGATGCGCGACTGGCTTCCCACCATGGCCGACGCCTACGCTGCGGCGGGCCTCGATGCCTCCCTCAGCGCGGTAGCTAGCGCGGCCGGAATCGCCGAATCGCTCCTCAACGGGGTCACGACGATCGCGGATCATCACCTGAACTGGCCGCACGGCGGTCCCGTCGAGGACCAGGTGGCGATCGCCTCGGCAGTCGTCGACTCCGCTTCGCTACTCGGCGCGCGGCTAGTCTTTGTCCGCGGCTCCGCTCGCGACGATCCGGAGGAGGCTGCGCTCAGCGCCACGGCCATCGTGCGGCATCTCTTGCGGGCCGGCCACGAGGGCGGTGTGCGCCCGGACGGGATGCTGCAGATTGCGGTTGGTCCCGCCGGCGTGCACTCCGACCCGGAGGCGACCTTCCGCCTGTTGCGCGAGGTGGCGGTGGAGCACGGCCTGCGCCGACGCACCCAAGCCAATGAGCAGGTGGACACGGCAATCGCGCTCGAGCGTTACGGCCGGCGGCCGCTCGACCTGCTCTCTCAGTGGGGTTGGCTGGAACCCGGCGTGACCATCGCGCACCTCTGCGACGTGACCGACGCCGAGATCGAGCGCGTCGCGTCAGCCGGAGTGTCCGCGACGCACGCACCCGGATGCGACGTGCCCATGGGGTGGGGCATCGCGCCGGTCCGGCGCTTGCTCGATGCTGGCATTCCCGTCGGGCTTGGTACCTCCGGCGGCGGCTCGAACGATGCGGGCCACCTGCTCGCGGACGCACGGCTTGCCATGCAAGTGTCGGGACTCGTCGGTCCGCAGCTCGCGGCCCGTGAGGTGCTGGCTATGGCGACGGCCGGCTCGGCGCAGGGACTGGGGCGCAGCGACCTAGGTGTGTTGACACCCGGCGCCGCCGCTGACGCTTGCGTGTGGGACGTCTCGGGAGTCGCCGATGCCGCGGTGGCGGACCCCATCGCTGGCCTGCTGTGGGCGTCCCCCGGACGCAGGCCACGCCACGTCATCGTCGCCGGTCGCCTGGTCGTGCGCGACTACGAACTGGTCAACTCGGACGAGAAGTCGCTAGTAGCCGACCTGGACCGACGGCTGGGCTGAGCGCCTGCTCCCTCCTAAAGGTCTAGCACCAAGCGGGGGCAGGCTGCGCGCGAGACGCACACATACATGACGTCCCCCCTGTCGCGCTCGGCCGGGGTGAGGATCGAGTCTCGGTGATCGACCTTTCCCTCGATGACGGGCGTCTCGCACGTGCCGCACGTACCCTCGGTGCAACTTGAAAGCACCAAAATCCCCTCCTCCTCAACGGCCGCGAGGATAGATTTGCCAGGTGGAACCTGCACCGTGATGCCGGACATGGCGAGCTCGACTTCGAACGCGTCGTCGCGAACGGGAGCGGTCAACTCCACCGGAGTGAAGTGCTCCATGCGCACCTCCATTTGCAGCGCCACCGCCGCGCTCGTCACCGCGTCGAGATACCGGGAGGGGCCACAGGCGTACACCACGGTGCCGGGCTCGAGGTTGGCGAGCTCGGACTCGAGGTCGAGGCGGGAGGCCTCGTCGGACACATGCACCGCGAGCCGTTCGCCGTGCATACGCTCGAGCTCCTCAACGAGTGCCATTGATTTGCGGGTTGAGCCGGAATAACGGAGCAGGTAGTCGCGGCCATCGTCCCGCGCGGCTCGCGCCATCGCGACCAGCGGGGTGACCCCGATGCCCGCGGCCAGGAAGAGCGCGGGCCCCGTACCGGTGTCGAGTTCGAAGTGGTTGCGGGGGCCTTCCAGGGTCAGCGTCGCACCCACCGCCGCGTTGTCCGCGAGCCAGCGGGAACCTCCCCTGCCGGCGTCCTCCCGCAGCACGGCGATCCGCCAACGGTCGCTGCCCGGTTCCCCGCACAGGGAGTATTGACGCACCATGCCCGCGGGCATCACTACGTCGACGTGGGCGCCCGGGGTCCATCCGGGCAGCGACGCACCGGTAGTCGCGACCAGGTCCACGACGATCACGCCGCCAGCGGTCTCCTCGCGTCTGACCACAATGACCCCAAAAGGTCCGCTGGCTTGACTCATGATTCCTCCGTAGGCGCCGGCCGTGGCTGCCTGGCTGTTGTTCGCGGCTGTTCCTTGACGACCAGGGCGTGGAAGCCGCCGGGGTCGACGGCCCGCCATCGGTGCGGCACCTCGGATTCGCAATACACCGAATCCCCCGGTTCCAAGACTTGGCGTTCACCGTCGAGTTCCACCTCAATGCGCCCGGCAACCAGGTACAGGAACTCGTGCTCGACGTGGACGAACGGCTCCCCGAATTCGAGGTGGTGACTGGTGATTGATAGCGGCCTAAAATGCGCGTCGGCGTCGGCCACGAGCAGCCGCGCCTCGCCCTCCCCATAGGTGCCCTGGGCAGCTTCCGCGGCCGCAGTAACGCGCGAATGCCCCACCGAGCCAGCCGGTCGAGAGTCCGTCAGCAGCTCGATCTGAGACGTTCCAAGCGCGTGAGCTATCCGCCCAAGAGAGTTGAAGCTGGGAGTCGCCTGGCCCCGTTCTACCTGGGAGAGGAACGAGTGGGAAAGAGCGGAAAGGCTCGCGAGGCGCACCAAGGTCATCCCCCGCAGCCGCCGCAAGGCGCGGATCCGTCCACCGAGCGCTTTGCCCGTGGATTCGTCCGACGCCGTGTCGCCGGCGATACGTCCTGGCGTGGTCATCGACCCTCCGATGCTCGGCCGGGTCAATCCCTAGCCGCTGGTAAGGGACGTTAGTCCTGAATTGTGACGGCAAATTTACTGTACGAAATCGCCGTGTCACAAGCCGGAAACTCTCGACCACTAGTGTCCTGAATGTTGATGAGGTCAACATTACCCCTACATGGCAGGCGAGGTGAATATGACGAATAGTGGCGAGTTCCCCAGTTTGATCCGCGGTGCACACCTGCCCGACGGGAGTGCCGTAGACGTCACGATTAGCGGTGGCACGGTGACCTCCGTGCTGCCCAGCGGCACGGCGCGCGTGCCGTCGGACGCCTCGGCGATTCTCGATCTGGATGGCCATTTGCTGCTCAGCGCGACGGCCGAGCCTCACGCTCACCTGGACAAAGCCGGGTCGTGGGATGCGATCCGTCCACCGATGGGAGACCTGCGCGCTGCCATCGTCAGCTGGCGCGACTACGCGGACGCCATGACCGAGCAGGACATCGTCACCCGCGCTCGGGCCCAGGTGCTGCGCAACGTCCGCAACGGAACCACGGCAATTCGCTCTCACGTGGACCTCCTGCGCGGAGACGACCCCCTGCGCGGGATCCGCGCCATCAACACGGTTCGCGACGAGCTCCACGACTTGGTCGATATCGAGATCATCTCCCTCGTCCCCGCGGACATCCCCACGTCGGTTGTCGAGGCCTCGCTTGACGCCGGCGCAGACGGCATCGGCGCAGCCGCACACCTCGCTCCCGAGCCGTTCGTGGAACTCGACCGCATACTCGCGATCGCCGAGCGAAACGACTGCGTGCTGGATATGCACACGGACGAGTCCCTCGACGAAGTCGTCACGCTCGGTAGGCTCGCCGAACGCACCCGCGCCTGGAGCAGGAACGTGACTGCGGGGCACTGCGTGCGCCTCGGAACCGTGAGCGTCGAGGAGCGTGACGGGCTGATCGAAGCCGTGGTGGCGTCCGGAATAGGCGTGATCGCCAACCCCATCACCAATCTGTACTTGCAGGGATGGGAACACGAGGTTGCCACCCCGCGCGGCCTCACCGCCGTCCGTGCCTTGGTCGATGCGGGCGCTCGCTTTGCGGCCGGGGCAGATAACGTACGCGACCCGTTCAATCCCATGGGTCGATCGGATGGCCTAGAGACGGCCATGCTGCTCGTTGTCGCCGGCCACCTCACTGCCGAGGAAGCGTTCCACGCCGTCAGTGGTGGCGCCCGCGAAGTGATGGGCTTGGCGAGCTCGGGCCCCACCGCCGGCGCCGCCGCCGACCTGCTCGCTGTGCGCGCTTCGCATCTCACCCACGCGATCGCCGAGGCGAGCGCGGATCGTGTGGTCCTGCACGGCGGCCGAGTCGTCGCGCGCACCCAGTCGCACTCCGAATTCCCCACCCTCGACACTGCCTCAGTGAGGACACGATGAGCACTACTCAACCCGCCGCACCGGCGCCCACAGGGCGCGCCGAACTCCTCGGTTTCGACAATGTCGAGATGACCTTCCCGGATGGGACGGTCGCGCTCCAGGGAGTGGACCTGTCCCTCAAACGCGGCGAGTTCGTCACGGTGGTGGGACCCTCGGGTTGCGGAAAGTCAACGCTCTTGCGGATTGCCTCAGGACTCGAGACCGCCTCAAACGGCTCGGTCCACCTGGCGACCGACCGCATCGGCTATGTCTTCCAGGACGCCACTCTCCTCCCTTGGCGGACTACGCGAAGCAACGTGGAACTCCTGGCAGAACTGCACGGGGAGTCCAAAGCCAGGCGCACCCAGGAAGCGCAAGAGGCGATCGACCTGGTCGGCCTGAGCGGCTTTGAGGATCACTTGCCGCGGCAACTCTCCGGCGGTATGAAGATGCGCGCATCGTTGGCGCGTAGCCTCACCCTCGATCCAGAGGTGTTCCTCTTCGACGAACCCTTCGGCGCGCTCGACGAGATCACCCGCGAGCGCCTTAACGACGAACTCATCCGCCTGTTCGACGAGAAGAAGTTCGCCGGGCTCTTCATCACGCACTCAGTCTCCGAGGCCGTGTATCTGTCGACGCGAGTCATCGTGATGTCGGGCAGGCCAGGCACCTTCGTCGGTGAGTACGAGGTGCCATTCGACATGCCCCGTGACCCCGAGATCCGCTTCACTCGCGAATATGCGGAGCTTGTCGGCGAGATCTCCCACGCCCTAAGAGAGGCGCACTAATGTCTACCGAGAATGTCACGTCGCCCGCACCGTCACGCACGAGCAAGGCCGCGAAGTCGGGCCTTCGTACCTGGGTCCCGCCGCTGACGATCGCGGCACTGCTGGTGGCCGTCGCGTACATCGCCAATGCGATGCTCGGCAAGAGGTCCTTCCTGCTGCCTGCCCCCCACGAGGTCATCACCAAGTTATGGGATCCGACGTCAGCACCGGATATCTGGGTCGCGATGTGGCGCACGACCGTGGTCTCGCTCACCGGCCTGCTCATCGCCATTGTGGTGGGCGTGTTGTGGGCAATCGTGATGCACCAGACCGGGTGGATGGAACGAGCACTCTTCCCCTATGCGGTCATGCTGCAGGCCATCCCGATTCTCGCCATCACCCCGCTCATCGGCTTCTGGTTCGGTTACGACTTCACCGCCCGCGTCGTGGTGTGCGTGATCATCGCGTTGTTCCCGATGGTCTCCAACACCCTGTTTGGCCTGCAATCCGTGGACCGCGGCATGCGCGAACTGTTCAAGCTGCAAGGCGCCACCCAGTCAATCGTGCTCAGCAAGCTCGAAATGCCAGCTGCGCTTCCGGCCATCTTCGCGGGAATGCGCATCTCCGCGGGCCTGTCTGTGGTGGGCGCGATCGTCGGCGAGTTCTTCTTTCAACGAGGCACGCCGGGCATCGGATCCCTCATCAACAAGTACAGCGCGCGCTTGCTCTCTGAAGAGCTCTTCGCGTCCGTGCTGGTCGCCTCCCTCCTGGGAGTGGTGATCTTCCTCATCTTCGGCTGGATCGGTAATCGAGCAGTCGGCAAGTGGTACGACTTCGGCTAATCGGCCGTCGTCGCAACCGCCCGTAAGGGCCCTCTCCCCCACGTATCAACTAAGGAGCGCAATATGCGAGTCCCCTTCAAGAGCGGCATCGTCCTCACGGGCATCGCCGTGTCCGCCCTCACGCTGGCGGCATGCTCAACCGATGCTGAGCCGGAAGCTTCCGCTTCGGCCTCGGCTTCCTCCACCACCTCCGCGATGGCCGGCGCGGTCGACCTGTCGGGCGTTTGCCCTGCGGACATCAAGATTCAAACCGACTGGAACCCTGAAATGGAGCACGGCCACCTGTACTCCATGCTGGGCTCGGAGTACACGGTCGACTCCAACAACAAGTCCGTCACCGGACCACTCATCGCCTCCGGCGCGGACACCGGCGTCGACATCACCGTCCTGTCAGGCGGCCCCGCAGTCGGCTACGCGCAGCCCAACACCCAGCTCTACTCCGACGAATCGATCTTCATGGCGTACGTCGGAACGGACGAGTCGATCGCCCACTCTGCCGACCTGCCGACGGTCGCCGTTTTCCAGCCGCTCGAGAAGGACCCGCAGATGATCATGTGGGACCCCGAGACCTACCCCGACGTGACCTCGATCGCCGACCTAGGCGCCGAGGACGTCACGGTGCGGGTCTTCCCAGGCGGCGTCTACATTGACTACTTCGTCGGCACTGGTGTGCTCTCGGACAGCCAGGTAGACACGACGTACGACGGCACCCCCGCGGTGTTCGTGGCCGAGGACGGCGCGATCTCTCAGCAGGGCTTCGCGTCGGCAGAGCCGTACATCTACGCGAACGAGGTCGAAGCCTGGGCAAAGCCCGTTGGCTACGAACTCATCAACGATGCCGGCTATCCCAAGTACGCGGCGTCGATGTCGGTACTCCCCGAGACCGTGACCGAGTACGCGGATTGCCTAGAACTGCTCGTCCCGATCATGCAGCAGGCAGAGGTCGACTACTACGACGGCACGTTGCAGGCTTCGGTCGAGGCGCTAGTGCTCGAACTGGTCGACGCCTTCGACACCGGCTGGGTCTACTCCGCTGACGTCGCGGAGTTCTCGTTCGACACGATGATTGCGGACGGCATCGCCTCCGATGGCCCCGACGGCATCCTCGGCACCCACGACGCAGAGCGCGTCGCGTCCCTGTTCGACATCGTCCTGCCGATCTACGCGGAGCAGGGCATCGAGGTCGCGGAAGGCCTCACGCCTGAGGACCTGTACACGAACGAGTTCATCGACGAGTCCATCTCGCTCGGTTTCTGATCTCAACTATCACCCCCACTCAGTAAGGACCACGCATGACAGCCTCTCCGGTAACGACCATCCCCCGCCTCGCACGACAGCGGGTCATCGTTACCGGAGGGGCGCGTGGCATTGGCGCCAGCATCGCCTCCCGCGTTGCGGCCGAGGGCGCCTCGGTGGTGATTCTTGACCGTTTGGCCGATCAGGCCCAAGCCGCAGCGAGTGAGTACGGCGGTCACGCGGTGGCCGTCGACCTGGCGGACGCAGCGGACACTGAACGCGCCATGGCGGAGGCGATCAGCCACCTGGGCGGCGTCGACGTGCTCATTAACTGCGCGGGGATCTTCGCGTTGCGTCCCCTCCTCGACATCACCGTCGACGAATGGGACGCGATGCTCGACATCAACGCCCGCGCGATGCTCCTGACCATGCAGCACGCGGGCAGGGCGATGATCGCGGCCGACGGCGGCGTCATCGTCAACCTCGCGTCAATGGCCGCCAAGAAGGGCGGCGCCATGGAGGGCCACTACGCGGCCTCGAAGGCGGCGGTCGTGGCCTTGACCCGAGCCGCGGCGCTCGAATGGGGCGCGCACGGGGTTCGCGCCAACGCAATCTGTCCTGGATACGTCCTGACGGAAATGGGCGCCGCAACCCGGACCGAGGAGCAGGTCTCGCAGTGGTCGAGCCAGTCCCCCCTCGGCAAGCTTCCCTGCCCCACCGATGTCGCGGACATCGCAGTCTTTCTTGCCAGCGACGAGTCTTCGTTCATGACTGGACAAGCGCTCAATCTCACCGGCGGCATGGTGATGCACTAATGCCGCCACTCGACTCCCGGAGGATCTCATGACCGATCTCAAAGCTGTCGACGCGGACCGCGTCGATGCACTCATTACTGAACTCGAGTCGCTTCTTGGAGCGTCAGCCGTCACCACCGAGGATGCCGCGCTCGAGCGGGCGTCGGTCGACGGTTCCTACCTGTCCCCCGTGATCACCCGCCTGCTGCCGCTGGGTCGCGCTCAGGTGGTCGCCACCCCCGGCTCCTCGGATCTGATTGCTCAGACCGTCGCGGCCGCGGTGCGCCACGGAGTCCCGATCACGCCGCGCGGCAAAGGCACGGGAAACTACGGCCAGGGCATCCCCATGGCGGGCGGCCTCGTGCTCGACACCAGCCGCGCGCGCAAGATCATCGAGGTCGGCGACGACTACATCGAGGCGGAGGCCGGCGCCGTGATGTGGGCCCTCGAACAGACCGCCAACAAGGCAGGCAAGCAGCTCTGGATGTACCCGTCGACCGCGCAGACCACGGTCGGCGGATTCATCGCCGGCGGGTCCGGCGGGACGGGGTCGATAGCGAACGGACTGCTCCACCAGGGCTTCGTGAAGGCAGTCGAGGTGGCCCACGCGCTGCCCGAACTCACGACGGTGTGGGTGGAGGACGACGAGGTGGCTCCCTACCTCCACAACTACGGCACGGCGGGCATCATCACCAAGGTTCGCGTAGCCATCGAGCCTCTGCAGCCGTGGCGAGCCTTCTACGCCAGCTTCGACACGTTCGAGCAGGTTGTCGCGCTCATCAAGCCATTCGCGGCGCTTGACCCCGCGCCGCGGCTGGTCTCCGGCGACCGCACGGAGCTAGCGCGTTGCCTGCCCGCCGACCTCGGCATCGCCGACGGCAAGGCGTCGTTGCGGGCCATCCTGGACGAAGCCACGCTCGCCGAGGCGACAAGGCTCGTCGAGGAGGCGGGCGGGCGAGTTGACGACGTCCGCGAGGGCGCACGGCACACCGTTCAACTATCCATGAACTCTTACAACCACCCAGTCGAGTGGCTGCAGAAGTCCGCACCAGGCAAGTACTTCCACGTGGAGGTGCTGGGTGACGCGCTCGTCGACAATCTTTCCGGGGTTGAGGCCTGCTATCCGGACGGGATGCTGCACATCGAGGCACAGAAGGCTCGTCCCATAGGGATGCTGACCGGAACCTACACTTCGACGGCGGACGTGCTGGCGGGCTTTGACCGGCTGGCAGCGCTCGGGGTCCGGACGCATAATCCTCACCAGTGGGCGGTGGATTTCGAGCCCGAACGCACAGCCGCCCTGGCGGCCACCACGGACCCGGGCGGCCTGCTCAATCCGGGCAAACTGGGTGCCGTAGTCTCCGAATACACCGGGACGCAGATGTGAGCGCCTCCGCCCCCGCCACTCGTGAGCTCGCCGAGCTCACCGGACCCGAAGCAGCTGCCACGCTGACAGCTGACTCGATCGTCGTGCTACCTATTGGCTCGATCGAGCACCACGGCGATCACCTACCGTTGGCGACCGATCTCATCATGGCCGATGTGCTGTCCTCCCGCATCGTCGCCCAGGCGGCCGCTTCCGGGCAGGACGTGTGGCGTCTGCCACCGCTGGCCTACACCAAGTCCGACGAACACCACTGGGCTCCCGGCACCTTCTGGATAGGCGCCGACGAGCTGTTAGCCACTCTCAGGAGCATCGGCCGCTCCCTGGCGGCCACCCCAGCCCGCACCCTGGTCCTCTTCAACGGACACGGCGGGAACGTGGCGCTGCTCGGCGTTGCGCTGCGCGAACTACGGCGCCTCTACGGGCTGCGCACGTTCGCGATGTCCGTCGCCGTTCCGTCCGGCGACGGCGACAGCGCGGGCATCGGCGGCCCCGACGAGGAGGGGCTAGGCATCCACGGGGGTTGGGGTGAGACGTCCCTGCTCATGCACCTGCGCCCCGAGTTGGTGCACGCGGACAGGTTCAAGCGCGCCATCCCCGAGGGCCTGTCCTCGAACCGACTCATCGGCTTTGGCGGCGCGCCCGTGCAGTTCGGCTGGCTCAGCGACGACTTTGGATTCGACGGCCTCCTGGGCGACCCCACGGGGTCGACCGCGGAGGTGGGCGCCGGCATCGCGACAGACCTTGTCGCGCGTTCGGTGGCCGGCCTGGCGGAGATCGCGACATTCAACCCCAAGGGAACCTCATGAGTCACAGAGAACCGCTGTCGCACGGCTTTCCCGCAGACCCGTGGGACCTGGTGCTCGATTGGCTACCCGGCGAGCCCAACCAGTTCCTGTTCACCCTGTCCACGCTCGACGATGGCGTGCCTGATGCGCGCACCCTGGTGCTGTCGGAGGTCTCACGCGAGGGCTTCTTCTTCCACACCGACGTCGCGTCTCGCAAGGTCGCCCAGATTGAGGCGGACCCGCACGTCGCGCTGACCGTGCTCGACCTGGACAACGCGCACCAGCTGGTGGTGCAGGGCACCGCGCTACGAGCCGCGACGGGTGAGATCGCCCAGGCCTACAGGGACCGCGGAACGTATCTGCAACAGCTGGCATGGATGAACACTCACGAGTTCGCCGCACTGGAGCAGAGCGAGCGCGAGCACCGCTGGGCGCAGTTCGAGACCGAGCGCACGCACGGGTTCACCCAGCCGGAGGGCTGGACCGGTTTTGTGGTGCGGCCCTCGCGGCTCACCTTCTGGCTGGGCTCGGCCGACACCGCGTCGCGACGAGTCGAGTACAAGATGGAGTCCGATGAGTGGACGGCTACGTTCCGTGCCGGGTAGTACCGAGCCACAACGCGTCGCCGATGCGCCGGTCGCCCCCGTCGCTCAGGGCACGGCCGGTTGCCCCAAGAACATGGAGTACGGGCCGTGCGGCGGGGTGGACTTTTCCGGCCGCTGTGAGGTGGCGGAGCACGCGTGTTCGTTCCTCGAGTTGGCCCCCGTGCGGTGGAAGGGCGCTCGCGACGATGCCGACCACGCCCCCTCGATGGCTCCCGATCCCGCCGGGGACGTGATCGCTCCGGCCGGGGCACAACGCATGCGCGAGCGCATCGACGAAGGTCCGATCGTGGTCGCGGACTTCCCCGCCCGAGCTCTCGATCCAGCGTCGTTGCGCGACTGCGCCCGAGCCCTCTCCGGCTCCGTCGACGCGGCGCTCGCGGGCGACTCGGGTACCGCCCGCGTGCAGTACCCCCCGTCGTACCGGGCGCTGCTACTGCGCGAGGCCGGCATCGCGCCCTGGATGGGAGTCAACGCTCGCGACCGTAACCGGGTCGCGCTAGAGGCGGAGGCCGCGGGGTTGGCTCACGCCCAGGCCGCCGGGGTGCACTGTGTGACGGGCGACCACACCCGCATCGGCTCCCGACCGGACGCCGCCCCGGTATTTGACCTGGACTCCACCAAACTTGCAGCACTCATGGCCCAGCGCGGCCACCTGGTCTCCGTCGCCGAGGCTCCGCTGTCTCCTCCTACCCATGCCCGGCCCGCTAGGTTGCTGGAGAAGCAACGCGCCGGGGCCCAGATCTGCTTCGTCAATCACGCGGGGGGCGTGGGGCCAGTCCGCGATTTCATCACGCGAGCCCAGGCGCTTGGAGTGACGATGGGCTTCATCCCCTGCGTGCCAATCATCGTCGATCGCTCCAGCGCGGACCTGATCCGCGGCTTCACTTCAATGGCGCTGCCCGAGGGCTACCTGGAGGAAATCACCGAGTCGGACGATGTGCAGGGCGCTGGCATTCGCGCCGCGATAGACCTGTCGCTGGCGTTCCTGCAGATTCCCGGCGTCGTGGGGGTGGACCTCTCGGGCGGGCCCGGCGCGGGGCGCGAGGTGGAGTTTGCTGAGGCTGAGGCTGCCATCGGCGCGCGCGTGCGGGCAGCCGTAGCTCCCTAGCCGGGGGTTGTGCCCGCCGCGCGTCGCGCGATGTCCAGGAGTCGCCTGACAGAATCGTGCCGCTGTCCGCGGGGATCCCAGACCGCGACGATGGGCCGGGGGAAACTCAGGTCCTCGGTCTCCACCCGCGTGAGTCGGCCCGCTGCAATGTCGTCCGCCACCGCGAGCGCGCTCAGCACGGCCACTCCCCCGCCCGCCATCACTCGCGAGCGGATCGCGAGCGCTGTCGGCAGTTCCGCAGCCGGCTCCGCGATGGAGAGTCCCACCACGGCGAGCCGGACCCGGCGTTCCAGCGTGGTGCGGGTGCCGGAACCACGTTCGCGGCTAATCAGGGGCGTCGCCGCGAGCTCCTCAACGGTGACCGATTCGCGTTGCGCCCATGGGTGCGTCGTTCCCACCACCACCAAAAGCTCATCGCTGGCCACGACCATCGAGTCCAGGTCCGTTGGCACGTCAGGAGTCTCGATGAATCCGACGTTGTATTTGCCCTCTCTCACCCCCTCGACGACCGCTGCGCTGTTGGCGGCGGTCAACTCGAGCCGGGTCGCGTCTCCCACGGAGGCAAAGCGGGTGAGCCATAGCGGCATGAGGTGCTCCGCGACTGTCAGGCTGGCTGCCACGCGGACGTGAGACTCCTCGTCACGCTTGAGCGCATCGACGGACGCGTCGAAGGAGGCGGAACGCGTCAGCAGGTCGTGCGCCCACTCCGCGATGACCACCCCTTCGGGTGTCAGGGCCGTTCCGCGGGTGGAGCGCTGAAACAGGCTCAGCCCCCACTGACTCTCTAGCGCGCGCATCCGCGCGGACACCCCCTGCTGCGACACCCCCAGGACGTCCGCGGCGGCGCTCAGGGATCCGTACTCGTGCACCGCGACCAGCATGCGCAGCGGCGCCAGCTCGGTGGGTTGGCGAGTCATGCGCGACTTCTCTTCATGGGTACAACATTAACTTGTGTCGCCACTATCTGGCGCGCGAACCGCGAAAATGGCCCGCGCCGCACAATCGAAGCGTGACTACGACAACTCTGTTCCCGGCGCATTTCTCCAGCAACCTGGCCTCGCGCACGCGCGGTGCCGCCTTCACGCTGAGCGCGCGCTACTCGCCGTCCTGGTTCACGCCGGTGATGGGGACCTCGATCATCGCCGTCGCCCTCACCACCCTGCCAATCGCCAACTCCGCCACCGCCGTTGTCGCCGCAGCAGTGTGGGTGCTCGGAGCGTGCGTCATGGTGGCGGCGGCCACCGCCTGGGCCCTGCAGGCGCTCTGGCACCCGCGCACAGCGGCGAGTCACCACGCGCACCCCATCCGGGCACACTCTTACGGCGCACCGGCGATGGGCATCATGTCCGTCGGGGCCGGCGCCTACCTCGCGGGCCCAGCGGTGTTACCCGCCCAGGTCGCCCTCGGGATCTTCATCACGCTGTGGGTAGTCGGCACCCTCATTGGACTCGCGGCCGCCACGATCGTTCCCTACGTGATGTTCACGCGTCACACCTTCGAGTCCGATGGCGCCTTTGGCGGTTGGCTCATGCCCATCGTCGCTCCCTTGGTCTCCGCGTCCACTGGTGCGCTGCTCATCGAGCATGTCCGTGACGGCCAGGCCCGACTCGACTTCACGCTCGCGCTGTTCGCAATGTTCGGAGCCAGCCTGATCGCCTCCATCATCGTGACCACTCAGGTGTGGAGCCGTCTCATGCACAAGTCGGTCCCGGCGGCAGTGATAGTGCCCACCACGTGGATCGTGCTGGGCTTCCTGGGCCAATCCACCACCGCTGCGAGCCTCCTGGCCGACCACAGTGCGTCCGTCATGGGACCGGTCAGCGCCGCCATCGCGCCGAAGGTAGCCGTGCTCTACGGCGTGCCGACCATGGGCTTCGCGATGATGTGGCTGGTCATCGTCCTTCTGCTCACGCGGAATGCGCTGCGACGCGGGTTGCCGTTCACCATGTCGTGGTGGTCCTTCACGTTCCCGGTTGGTACCTGCGTCACCGGGGCGTCATTGTTGGCAGCGAACACCGGATCGGGGGCCCTCGCCGCGCTGGCCGTCGCGCTCTTCGCGCTGCTCGTCGTCGGGTGGTCCGTGACCGCGTGGCGCACGCTTGAACTCGCCAGGACTCGAGTCGCCGCGGCCTGGGCTACCGAGTGAGCTCGGCGTTGAGCCGCGCTACCCACCACGGACCGTTGTAGACAAAGCCCGTGTAGGTCTGGAGCAGGGTGGCCCCCGCCGCGAGCAGCGCTCTGGCGTCGTCCACGGAGTCGATCCCGCCAACGCCGATGATGACCATATCCGGACCGACGCGCACGCGCAGTCGCGAGACCACTTCGAGCGCTCGCGCCCTCACCGGCGGACCGGACAGCCCGCCCGGGCCCCGGTCGTGCGAGATCGTCGTGTTGGTCGCCACAATCCCGTCGAGCCCCAACTCGAGCGCGAGGTCGGCGACAGCGTCGACGTCCTCGTCAGCTAGGTCGGGGGCAATCTTCACTAGCAACGGGACGGTCACGCCCGCGTCTTTGATGGCAGCGCGGACGGCCACCAGGATGGGGCGCAAGGCAGCGGTCGACTGGAGGTCACGCAGGCCCGGGGTGTTGGGCGAGCTGACATTCACCACCAAATAGTCCGCGACCGGCGCCAGCACCCGCGCTGAATACGCGTAGTCCTCGGCTGCCTCGGCAGCCGGTGTCGCCTTGGTCTTGCCGATGTTCACGCCCATGACTACCTTGGCGCCGTAACTCGACGAGCGCATCACGGAGAGCCGCTCGGCCACCGCATCGGCTCCCTCGTTGTTGAAGCCCATCTGATTACGCAGCCCGCGGACGTCCAGTTCACGCCAGGAGCGCGGGCGCGGGTTACCCGGTTGCGCATGGGCGGTCACCGTCCCGACTTCGACAAAGCCGAAGCCTGCTGCGGCGAGGCCGCGTACCGACTCCCCGTTCTTGTCCATACCTGCGGCCAGACCCAGCGGTGCAGGGAACGTGACGCCCATCGCCTTCACGGCGCCGCCAGCGTGAGGCGAGCTCACCAGCCCGCAGGCCCGCGCGGCCCTAAAACCCGCGAAACCGTAGTGAAAGGCGTTCACGCCGAGGCGGTGAGCGGCCTCAGCGTCGAGCTTGGATATGGCGTGGCGATACAGAGATGAGTACACGTCACCAACCTAGCGGGGGTTAGGCTCGTTTCATGACTTCAATACACGCGACAAGCGACAACCTTTCAACTCTGACGGCCGATGCGCTCATCCTAGGAGTGACCGAGGACGGGGCGATTTCTCCTCACGGTCAGCTCGATGACGACACGCTAGCGGGGCTCAACGAGCTCGCGAGCAAGCTGGACGCCTGCGGCAAGGTGGGCTCCACCACCGTCGTTCCCGGCGTAGGCCTCTCGATTAAGCGAGTGGTGCTGGTAGGACTCGGCGATGGCTCCACGACCGACCTGCGACTCGCGGCCGGTTCCGCCGCGCGCGAGTGCGGCAAGGACCCCGCCAGCGTCGTCATCGCCATCGAGGCGGACGACGAGGGCATCGCTGCTATGACCGCTGGCGCGCTCTTGGGTGCCTACCGCTTCGTCGACTACAAGTCGGATGCCGAGTTTGACGAGGACGAGACAGACGAGGACTCGGGTACGTCCTGGCTGGTCGCCGGCGCGAGCGAATCCGCCCTCGAGCGCGGCCGCGTCGTCGCCGGAGCGGTCGCGGGCACCCGCGACCTGGTCAACACGCCGCCGCTGGACCTGTTCCCCGGATCGTTCGCGGAAATCGCCGAGGGCTACGCCCAGGCAATGGGCGTCGAGGCGACCGTGTTTGACGTTCAGCAGCTCGCCGAGCAGGGCTTCGGCGGCATCCTCGGCGTGGGCATGGGCTCGTCCCGCCTGCCGCGACTGGTGCGCCTCGAGTGGAAGCCCGAGGGAGCCAAGCAGACCGTGGCGCTGGTGGGCAAGGGCATCACGTTCGACTCCGGCGGACTCTCGCTGAAGCCGCCGAAGTCGATGGAAACGATGAAGACGGACATGGCCGGCGCCGCCGCCGTCATGCACACGGTGCTTGGCGCGGCCCGCGCGAACCTGCAGATCGGCGTCGTGGGCTGGCTCTGCCTGGCGGAGAACATGCCGTCCGGTACCGCTCAGCGCCCGTCCGACGTCATTCGCATCTATGGCGGCAAGACCGTCGAGGTGCTCAACACCGACGCGGAGGGCCGCCTGGTGCTCGCGGACGGACTCGTGCGAGCAATCGAGGAGAACCCCGACGTGGTGCTTGACATCGCCACGCTCACGGGCGCGCAGGGCGTAGCGCTCGGCACGAGGACCTCCGGAGTCATGGGCGTCGACGAGATCCGTGACGAGGTCGTCGCCGCGGCAAACGCCGTCGCCGAGCCGATGTGGCCGATGCCGCTGCCCTCACACCTGCTCAAGCAGCTCGACTCGAAGGTGGCCGACCTGCAGAACATCGCGGGCCCCGCGGGCGGAATGCTCTCCGCTGGCGTCTTCCTCCAGCAGTTTGTGGGAGACGCGAAGTGGGCTCACCTGGACATCGCGCGCCCCGCGTACAACGAGGAGGCGCCCTTCGGCTTCACGCCCGCAGGCGGCACGGGTGCCGGCGTGCGCACGCTGCTCCACTTCCTTGAGGTGCGCGCCAACGCGTAGCCCCACGGAGTGAAACACGACGCCCGCCTCAGCAGATGCTGAGGCGGGCGTCGTGTTTTCACGCTCAATTTTCCCGCGGACTCCGGGTGCGCCGGTAGCGAACCGTCGCGGTCGGGCAGAAGCGGTTAAAGGCCCTTGCGGTGAGTCTCGTTCCATTCGCGCATACGCGACGGATAGCCAGAAAGATTCACGTCGAAGGCGGGGATGCTCAGCTGGGTTGCGAGCTTTCGTGCGGCGATGGGGTCCGGCACCTTGCGGCGAGTCCACTCCCCTGTGTCAGCCACGACCACCATGGTGGTCTGCGTCACGCGGGTGGGGGGCTCGATGTATCCCTCGCACCCTGCGTGCGCGGCGATGAACGCCTTGAGGTGCGTGACGGTAGCCGCCTGCGCCTCCTTGGAACTGGTCCCCGCCGTTTGTTGCGACGACTTAGACCGTGACTTACGCGAGAAGATGCCCATGTGCCCAGGTTAGTCACCGTTCGCGGTTCACGTGTGCCGTTTGGAGTGGCAAGATGGGTAGAACCGACTTCCTTACAAGGAGATATTCACTGTGACCGAGTCCATCCCCAGCTCGTATGATGTCCTGATTCTTGGCGCAGGAAGCGGCGGATACGCCGCCGCACTGCGCGCAGCCCAACTAGGCATGACCGTCGGACTTGTGGAAGAGTCCAAACTTGGCGGCACCTGCCTGCACAACGGTTGCATCCCCACGAAGGCCCTGCTACATGCCGCGGAACTCGCTGACAACGCTCGCGAAGGTTCCAAGTTTGGCGTGAACACCACGCTCGACAGCATCGACATGACTGCGGTGAACGCCTACAAGCAGGGGGTCGTTGACCGCCTATACAAGGGCCTCCAGGGACTCATCAAGAGCCGCCAGGTGGTCGTCATCGAGGGTCACGGCACGCTTGTTGGCCCCGACACCGTCGAGGTACGTGGCGAGCGCTATACCGGCAAGAACGTGATTCTTGCCTCGGGCTCCTACCCTCGGTCGCTTCCCGGCCTCGAGATTGGCGGGCGCGTCATGACGTCCGACCAGGCGCTCGAACTCGACGTGGTTCCGCAGTCGGCAATCGTGCTTGGCGGAGGCGTCATCGGCGTCGAGTTCGCCTCAGTCTGGAAGTCCTTCGGTGCTGACGTCAGCATCATCGAGGGCCTGCCCCACCTCGTTCCGAACGAGGACGAGGCCTTGTCGAAGGCGCTCGAGCGTCAGTTCCGCAAGCGCAAGATCAACTTCAAGGTCGGCGTCAAGTTCCAGAGCGTCGAGCAGAACGATGACGGCGTCAAGGTCACGCTCGAGGACGGCTCCGTTCTCGAGGCGGAGATTCTGTTGGTGGCCGTGGGCCGCGGCGCTCGCACCGCGAACCTCGGATACGAAGACCAGGGCCTACGCATGGATCGCGGCTTCGTCCTCACCGACGAGCGTCTCCACACCGGCGTCTCCAACATCTACGCCGTGGGCGACATCGTCCCCGGCCTCCAGCTGGCTCACCGCGGATTCGCACAGGGCATCTTCGTGGCGGAGCAGATTGCAGGCCTCAACCCGCAGCCGATCATCGAGGCCAACATCCCTCGGGTGACGTACTGCGACCCCGAGGTCGCGTCTGTCGGCCTCACCGAGGCCAAGGCCATCGAAACCTACGGCGCCGACAAGGTCGAGGCTCTCGAGACCAACCTGGGCGGAAACGGCAAGAGCCAGATCCTCGCTACGCAGGGCTTCGTGAAGCTGGTCCGCGTCAAGGACGGCCCCGTCGTCGGCATCCACATGATCGGCGCTCGTATGGGCGAACAGATCGGCGAGGCACAGCTGATTGTGAGCTGGGACGCGCACCCCGAGGATGTCGCCCCGCTGTTGCACGCCCACCCCACCCAGAACGAGTCGCTCGGGGAGGCGCACTTGGCGCTCGCCGGTAAGCCACTCCACCAACACGACTGATTTCGGAGACAATGAGCAATATGAGCAACGACGTCACTCTTCCCGCCCTAGGCGAATCCGTAACCGAGGGCACCGTAACCCGCTGGCTGAAGAGCGTGGGCGACTCCGTCGAGGTCGACGAGCCCCTGCTCGAGGTCTCGACCGACAAGGTCGACACCGAGATCCCCTCGCCCTTCGCTGGCACGCTGACCGAGATCCTTGTCCAGGAGGACGAGGACGCCGAGGTCGGCACCGTCCTGGCACGCATCGGCGACGCCGGTGAGGCTACTGGAGGCGACAGCGCCCCCGAGGCGGCGGCTGAGCCTGAAGCTAAGCCCGAGCCCGAGCCTGAGGCAGCGGCTGAGCCTGAGGCAGCACCTGCGCCAGCGGCCGACGCTGGCGCTTCCGCTGCTTCCCCCGCGCCTGCCGCCGAGGCCTCCCCTGCACCCGAGCCCGAGGCAACCCCCGCACCGGCCGATGCGCCGGCAGCTGGCGCCTCAGGTGGCCAAGAGGTGAAGCTCCCCGCACTGGGCGAGTCCGTCACCGAGGGCACCGTAACCCGCTGGCTGAAGAGCGTGGGCGACTCCGTCGAGGTCGACGAGCCCCTGCTCGAGGTCTCGACCGACAAGGTCGACACCGAGATTCCCTCACCCTTCGCTGGCACGCTGACCGAGATCCTTGTCCAGGAGGACGAGGACGCCGAGGTCGGCACCGTCCTGGCACGCATCGGCGACGGTAGCGCCGCACCCGCGGCGCCCGCCCAGGCCGAGAAGGCCCCCGAGCCTGAGGCAGCCCCTGCGCCTGAGGAAACCCCCGAGCCCGAGCCCACCCCGGAACCCGCGGCACCCGCCGCTGGAACCGCGTCGGCACCGGCGGAGCAGAAGGCGGCTCCCGAGCCGCAGTCGGCCCCCGACCCCGACGCTGAGCGGCCTCCCGCTGCTGAAGCACCCGCCGAGTCCGCACCCAGCGCACCGGCACCCGCTGCCGCACCAGTAGCAAACGAGTCCGGTTCCTCTAACGGCAGCGGCTACGTCACACCGATCGTGCGCAAGCTCGCGTCCGAGCGCGGAGTGGACCTCGCGTCCGTCTCCGGCACCGGCGTAGGTGGCCGCATCCGCAAGGAGGACGTCCTCGAGGCGGCCTCCAAGGCTGCGGCGCCCGCAGCATCGGCTACCCCAGCATCGGCGGCCTCCGCCGCTCCTGCCGAGGCGTCCGAGTCTGCAGCACCTGCGGAGCTCAAGGAGTCCGAGCTGCGCGGCCAGACCGTCAAGATGTCTCGCATCAGGAAGATCACTTCCAAGAAGATGATGGAGTCGCTGCACGGAATGGCGCAGCTTACCTCCGTTGTCGAGGTCGACTGCTCCAAGATCTGGGCGTTGCGCGCGAAGGCGAAGGATGGCTTCCAGGAGCGCGAGGGCGTCAAGCTCACGTTCCTGCCGTTCTTCACGCGCGCAGTCGCTGAGGCTCTCGCGGAGCACGCGTTCCTGAACGCGTCGGTCGACGGCGACAGCATCGTCTACCACGACAGCGTCAACCTGTCCCTCGCGGTCGACACCGAGAAGGGTTTGATGCTGCCGACAATGCGTGGCGCCGAGCACCTGACCGTTGCCGGTCACGCGAAGGCAATCGCTGACCTCGCAGAGAAGGCACGCACTGGCGGCCTCAGCTCCGACGAGATCTCGGGCGGAACGTTCGCGGTGACCAACACCGGTTCCGGCGGCACGATGTTCGACACTCCCATCGTTCCCGCGCCGCAGGTCGGAATCCTTGCGACGTGCGCGATCGTGAAGAAGCCCGTCGTCGTGCGTGGACCCAACGGCGAAGACGTGATTTCCATTCGCCCGATGTGCTACCTCCCGCTCAGCTACGATCACCGCATCGTGGATGGCGCCGACGCGGCTCGCTTCCTGCAGAGCGTGAAGAAGCGTCTTGAAGAGGGCGCTTTCGAGTCTGAAGTCGGGCTGTAACCACACCATCATGCGCGTAGTCATCTCAGGTGCCTCTGGCCTCATCGGTACGGCGCTAGCCGAATCGATGAGGGCGGACGGTCACGAGGTCATCGCGCTTGTACGTCGCGCCCCGCAGGGACCATTCGAATCCGAGTGGTACCCCGCGGCCGGCGAGATCGATCAAGACGTGGTGCAGTCGGCCGATGCCGTCGTTAACCTCGCGGGTGCCTCGATCGGCTCCAAGCGGCTGACCGATAGCTACAAGGCCGTGGTCAAGCAATCGCGCGTCGACTCGACCACGCTGATCGCACGCGCCTACGCGCCGCGAACAGATGGCGTGCTGATTTCCGGCTCCGCGATGGGCTATTACGGTGCCCGCGGCGACGAGGTGCTCTCGGAGCGCTCTGAACCCGGCGATACCTTCCTGTCCGACATCGCGCTCGCGTGGGAGGCCTCCGCGGCTCCTGCAGTCGAGGCCGGCGTGCGCACTGTCTTCATTCGCAGCGGGCTTGTGCTCGCGCCGAATGGCGGCTTCGCGGCGCGACTACTTCCCCTGGTCAAGCGCGGCCTGCTGGGCGGTCTGAGCGGCGCGAACGCGTGGCACGCATGGATCACGCTGCACGACGAGGTGAGGGCACTTCGCTACCTCATCGAATCGGACCACTCTGGACCCGCAAACATCATCGCCCCCAAGGCGGTGCGCGACAAGGAACTGATGAGGGCGCTGAGCAGCGTCGTGGGCAAGAAGCCCGGTTTCGTGGTGCCAGGTTGGGCTCTCGAGCTAGCCATCGGCCCCGCGATCGAGGACCTGATGAGTTCGCAGAACGCGCGCCCCGGCGTCCTTACGCGACTGGGCTTTACGTGGGATCACGAGAGCATCGAGGAAGCGGCCGCCTGGGTCATGACTGAGGCAGGACACGCTCCACCAGCCATGTAGCGCCCGCCAGGCGCAGGTCCAGCCAGGCATCCTCGCGGTGGGCCGCGACCTTTGTCGGGACCAGCTCCCCGCCGGTCCCGTCGCGGTGCCACACGGTGTGTGCCGAGACCACGTAGGTGACCGCCACTCGCGTCACCCCCTCGCCGCGCTCCCCCGGCACCTCCGTCGCCGAGATCACACTTGCCTGCACGTCCTCGAAACGTAGGTCCCCGTCCTCGATCGCGCGCGCCTGAGCCTGAAGACGCGCGGAGGCCGGGGAATCAGTGGCGCCCGTCGCCACCAGCGCCTCCGGGTCCGCCTGGGCTAGTGCCGCAAAACGAGCGTTCGTCAGCGCTCTAGCGGCGTGCGCCGCAGACAACTCCGCGCCAGGTTCTGCGTCCCCCACGCCGGCCGTGGCTGCACCTTGCGCAGTGCCTCCGGCTTCGGCCCCCGACCCGGCCCCGGCCCCGGCCCCGGCCTCAGACTCGACCTCAGACTCGGGCGCCGTCAGTGGCACTGGCACGGGCGCCAGCTCGGGCGAGTACTGACCCGGGCTGGTCGCCACCGCACTGTCGGAACTTGGATAGACGTACGCCGCCGCTCCCCCCACGGCCAGCGCCACCACGGCTCCTCCCGCCAGGCGAAGTGCCAAGCGGCGCGCCCGCCACGGCCGCGAACTGCGCAGGACCGTGGTGCGTTCGTGCGGCTCGCTCGCGTGAGCTCGCAGTTCACCCACCAGCCCGGTATCCGGGAGGCTGATCTGCACCGGGTAGGCGCACTGCGTTAAGCCCCTCTCCACACCTCGAGCGCTCGGCCTGCTTTCGGGCTGCTCGTCGAGCAATGGATCCAGCCACCCCATGAACCCCACGCGCTGTGCCGGATCGATGCAAACGGCGAGGATCGCGCCCACCGAATATATGTCAGCGTGCCGCGACGCCCCGTCGGCACGCTCCGGAGCACGAAAGCCCTCTGTCCCGCGTTCCTCAGGTAGCGCGCCGGCAACGGTGTCGACCAGGATCAGGCCGCTGCGTCCGATCATCACGTTGGCGGGTGACACGTCTCCGTGGAAGATCCCGCGCTCGTGCAGACTCGCCAGCGCCCCGCACAGTTGCTGGCCCAGGTACACACACTCCCCTACCGAAAGGTGCCCCCGACTAGCCAGGAGTGCATCGAGATCCATCCCTTCGATGCGCGGAAGGATCGCGACGACCACGCCTCCTGGGCGCATGAGAACTCTCTCAGGCACAGACACGCGGGCGTCACCCGTCAGGCGTAGCGCCGCCGCGCGCTCGCGCACCAAGGCGAAGGTCTCCGCGCCAGCACCGACGACGCGCTCGACGAGCGGCGCGCCACCACCACCGACGCTGATGTCACCATCAGCGCCGGAGGATGCGCCGGCCCGTAACCACTTCATACCCCCACTGTGACAAGGACACCGCAGCGGTGGGCGTTATCCACAGGGCACGAGTCAACGCGACCTGCGTCAGTTGTCGATCTTGCGGTGCCACGGCCACCATGAGATGCGGCCCATGTCCGACACCAGCCCCGGCACGAGCAGCGAACGCACGATGAGCGTGTCGATCAGCACCCCGAGCCCCACGATTACCGCGATCTGCGCGAGGAAGATGAGCGGGATGACTCCCAGCGCCGCGAAGGTCGCCGCGAGCACAATTCCGGCGGAGGTGATCACGCCACCGGTCACGGCGAGCGCGCGTCGCACGCCCTCGCGGGTGCCGTGTTGGAGGCTCTCCTCCCGTGCCCTCGACATCAGGAAGATCGAGTAATCGACTCCGAGTGCGACGAGGAACACGAACCCTAGCAACGGCGTCGCGGGGTCCATGCCGGGAAATCCGAAAACGTGGTTGAAGAGCAGCGAGGACAGTCCCAGCGCCGCTGCGAAGGACAGGATGTTCGCGAGCACAATCAGGAACGGAGTCAGGACTGCGCGTAGCAGCATCACCAGCACCACAAAGATCACCAGCAGGATCACCGGAATGATGATCTTGATGTCGCGATCGGTGGTGATCTTGGTATCGAGCGACTCGGCCGCCTGGCCACCAACGAGCGCCTGATCCGAGATCGGGTGCACCACGTCGCGCACCTCTTGCACGGTCACCGTGGCCTCCTTCGACGCGGAGGACACCTCGGTGACGGCGTTGATCTCCACCATGCCGTCGACCACGATCGGGGGCTCGTCGCCAGCCATGGGAGGCGCGCCTTGGGCCACCGACTCCGTCAACACGTACGCGGACGTGACGCCGTCCACTGCTTCGACCTCCTCGAGCACCTGTGCGGCGTCACCCTCCGGAACGAAGATGCGGATGGGCGAGCTCTGTCCGGCGTCGAAGTGCGCCTCGAGAACGTCGAACCCGGTGGTCGACTCGACCTCGCCGGTGAAGACGTCTCGCTGGCCGAGCCCGTCTGCCTTGAGACCAAAGAGTCCCGCCGCCATGATGAGCAGCACCGCGGCCGCGCCAATCCAGGTGCGACGCGGGCGGGCATCGACGCCGCGCGAGACGCGTCCCCACACCCCGGCCCGCTTCTCTACCGCCTCGATGGAGTTCTCCTCCTTCACGTCTTCCCCCGCAAACACGGGGCGCTTGGGCCAGAACACACCCCGAGCGTGCTTGCCGCCGATGAGCAGCAGTGCGGGCAGCAGCGTCAGCGCGGCGACGAAGGCCGCGATGATGCCGATCGCGCCGGCCGGCCCGAGCGACGCGTTGGACTTCAGGTCCGACAGTAGGAGCACCAGCAGTCCTAGGACCACGGTGCCGGCCGATGCGGCGATGGGCTCCAGCGAGCGTCGCCACGCCACGCCCATAGCGGTATACGGCGACTCGTGCCGCTGCAGCTCCTCGCGATAGCGGGCGACGAGGAGCAGCGCGTAGTCGGTCGTCGCGCCTACGACAAGGATGAACATGATGCCCTGGCTCTGGCCGTTGAGCGTGATCACGTCAGCCTTTGCCATCGCGTACACGGCGATGATGGCGGCAGTCAGCGCGATCATCGCGGTGATCAGCACCGCGAAGGGCAATACCGGGCTTCGGTAAACGATCAGCAGAATAATAAGTACCACGACCAGCGCGACGATCAGCAGGATGCCGTCGATGCCCGCGAAGGCCGCGACTAGGTCGGCGGTCAGACCCACGGGCCCGGTGAGGTAGCCGTTGAGCTCGGTGTCCTGCTCGGCCCATACCGCTCTCACGGTCGACGCGAAAGCCTCGCCGAGGGTCTCCTCGCCGATGCTCTCCTCGAACAGGGCCGCGTCCAGGTTGAACGCCACCAGTACGGCCTCGCCGTCCTCGGACGGAACAACTGTGGCCGGCGCCACCAGCAAATCGTTGACTGTGCGCCCTTCTGGGTCGCCCTCGATGACGGTATCCCCCGCCTCGGCCGCGAAAGCCTCGACAGTCGCAACGTCCTCGGGGCTAGTCACTCCGTCAACCACGAAGAGGCCCGGAATGGTGTCCGACGGCACGAACTGCTCGTGCAGGGCGGCCGCCTCGGTGGACTCGGCGCTAGCGGGCAGGAACGCCGCGGAGTCGTTCTCCTGGACGGAGCTGAGCTGCCCAAACGTCGAGCCCCCCACGCCGCTAATGGCGAGCCACCCGAAGATCACGAGGACAATCGCTACGGGGCGCCACCAGGTCTTCTGCTTTGAAGTCTTCATCGTCATTGTCGAGGTCATGAACTTTTCAACGCGCGGAACGTCCCGCTATTCCCAGCAGTTAGCCTGAACCCATGGAGATCTTGAAACTCGAGGTGGGCACCCGCCTGGTTGAGTATCACGAGGCATGGGACACCCAGCGTCGGATTCACGCGGAGGTGGTCGCCGGAGAACGCCCTGACACGCTGATCCTGGTCGAACACCAGAGCGTCTATACCGCTGGCCGCCGAACCGCCTCCTGGGATCGCCCCGACGACGACACGCCGGTCGTGGACGTCGACCGCGGCGGTAAAATCACCTGGCACGGCCCGGGACAGCTCGTCGGCTATCCGATAGTCCGGCTGCGAGAACCCGTGGACGTCGTGCGCTACGTGCGGGCCCTTGAGCAGGCGACCATGGACCTGTGCGCTTCCTACGGCTTGTCGACCATTCGCGTCGACGGCCGTTCGGGCGTCTGGCTGCCAGCCACTCAGTCGCAGAGCGAACGCAAGGTGTGCGCGATAGGGGTGCGCGTCGCGAAAGGCGTAACCATGCACGGCTTCGCCCTCAACTGCGACCCGGACCTTGGCCAGTTCACGCGCATCGTCCCCTGCGGTATCTCCGACGCCGGTGTCACGTCCCTCACCGCTGAGCTCGGGCGCGACGTGAGCGTCACCGAAACCGTACCCGCCGCCATCGAATGCTTAAGAAACGCACTCGCCGACGTACGCTTAACCACGTCTGCCACAACCATGACGTCCACCGGCGCCGCCGCCGACGCGACCCCCACAAAGGAGACCGTGTGACTATCGCACCCGAGGGACGCAAGATGTTGCGCGTCGAGGCCCGTAACGCCGAGACGCCCATTGAGCGCAAGCCCGAATGGATCCGCACCAAGGCCACCATGGGCCCTGCCTACAACGAGCTCAAGTCGCTCGTGAAGACGGGCGGCCTGCACACGGTGTGCGAGGAGGCCGGCTGCCCCAACATCTTCGAGTGCTGGGAAGACCGCGAGGCCACGTTCCTCATCGGCGGCGCCCAGTGCACGCGCCGATGCGACTTCTGCCAGATCGACACCGGCAAGCCCTCCGCGCTGGACCGTGGCGAGCCCCTCAAGGTGGCGCAGTCGGTGCAACAGATGGGACTCAAGTACTCGACCGTCACGGGAGTCGCACGCGACGACCTCGACGATGGTGGCGCGTGGCTGTACGCGGAGACCGTCCGCCAGATTCACGAGCTCAACCCCGGCACCGGCGTCGAACTCCTGATCCCAGACTTCAACGCAGTTCCGGAGCAGCTCGCGGAGGTCTTCGCGTCACGCCCCGAGGTATTGGCGCACAACGTCGAGACCGTGCCGCGCATCTTCAAGCGCATCCGCCCCGCGTTCCGCTACGAACGCTCGCTGTCGGTGTTGACCTCCGCGCAGGCGGACGGCTTCGTCACCAAGTCCAACCTGATCCTGGGCATGGGCGAGACGTACGACGAGGCCGTACAGGCGCTGCGCGACCTCAAGGAGGCCGGTTGCGACCTCATCACGATCACGCAGTACCTGCGTCCGAGCCCGCGCCACCACCCGGTGGACCGCTGGGTCAGGCCCGAGGAGTTCGTGGAGCTGTCCGACGCAGCCGAGGAGATGGGCTTCCTAGGAGTCATGTCCGGTCCCCTGGTGCGGTCGTCTTACCGCGCCGGTCGACTCTGGGGTCAGGCCATGAAGAGCAAGGGCCGACCGATCCCCGATGCGCTCGCTCACCTGGGCGAACCAGTCGAGGCTCGTCAAGAGGCGTCGGCACTGCTTAAGGCGCGCGCCTAGCAACCCCCGTAGACCTACTAGACTGTGGGTCATTATGGCTAAGACTGCACCCGAGAAGAAGCCCCGCTGGTACAAACTGATCTGGCAGGCGTACAAGGTAACCGCGCCTCACGACAAGTGGCTGCTGCCCATCATGATTGGGGAGTTCGTCGGCATCGTCGGCATCGCCGTCGTGATCGGCCTGCTGGTGGGCTCCGTTGCCGCGATCGTCTACGCGTCCATCTTCGGGTTGCTGACGGCCATCCTCGTGACGCTGTTCACCCTGACCCGACGCTTCGAGAAGAACGCCTTCTCGCGCATGGAGGGCCAAATCGGAGGCTCGCTGTCCGTCGCCCAGTCAATCCGTTCGGGCTGGACCTTTGCTGACGACCCGGTGTCGATCGACCCGCGCGGCAAGTCCGTGGTGTTCCAGGGCATCGGCCGCGGTGGAGTCCTCCTCCTCGCGGAAGGCGGCAACGCCGCCAAGAAGCAGGTCGATGCGACCCGCCGACGCGTCTCCAAGCTCATCCCGGGTGTCCCGATCAACGCGATCTACGTCGGCACGGGTGAGGACCAGGTCCCCCTGAAGAAGCTGTCTCGCCAGATCCGTAAGACCAAGAAGGTGCTGTCGAAGGGCGAGCGCGACGTTGTCGCGTCCCGACTTCGCGCCATCGGCGGCCAGAAGCTTGCCGTGCCAAAGGGCGTCGACCCGATGCGCGCGCGACCCAACCGCAAGGGCCCTCGCTAGCGCGTACGCACCAGGCGGGTGCGGGCGGTGCGGTCGTGATACCCGCGACCCTCCGGGTCGGTAAACAGAGCCGGGACTACGACCACGAGTAGCAGCGTGCGCGTGAGCCCGCTGACCAGGCCGACCGGCGAGCTGCCGTCTTCTCGCACCACCTTGACCCCAACCACCCGGTGTCCGATCGTGGTGCCTAGCGTCGCGACCAGCAGGAAGTGTTGCGCTGCCCACACTCCGAGGGTCGCGAAGGAGTTCCCGACCAGGAACACGCTCTCGACCGGCCCTGCTGTCGCCACGGCCGCGGCATTCGCGAAGAACGCCGACGAGATCACGAGCGAAAGCGTCCAGTCGATGCCGAGGCCTAATAGCCGGCGACCGACGGCGGGGCGTGCTGGCGCATCGGGAATGGGCAATTCGGAGGTACTCACCCGGTCATCGTAGTCGGGTGCGAGCACACTTACGATCGTCGTTTTGGGGTCAAAACCCCCTCTCGCGGCGGTCAGCAGTTAACACGCTCGTAACATTCCACGAACGCAGGGGAAACTGCCGCCGGTTAAGGTGGTAGTTGCCACTCCAGGCTAGAGATTACTTTCAAGGAGCAAACGGATGTTTAACACCGCCGAAGAGGCCCTCGCCTACGTTAAGAACGAGGGGGTTGAGTACGTCGACATTCGATTCTGCGACCTTCCAGGTTCGATGCACCACTTCAACATTCCCGCGCACCAGTTCACCGAAGATATCTTCGAAGACGGCGCGATGTTCGACGGATCATCGATCCGCGGATTCCAGGCCATCAACGAGTCCGACATGAAGCTGCTGCCCGACGTGGCCACCGCGTTCGTTGACCCGTTCCGCAAGGCCAAGACGCTCATCATCAACTTCTCGATCGTGGACCCGTTCACCAACGAGCGCTACTCGCGTGACCCCCGCAACGTCGCCATGAAGGCGCAGGAGTACCTGAAGTCGACCGGCATCGGCGACACCGCGTTCTTCGCCCCCGAGGCCGAGTTCTTCATCTTCGACTCCGTGCGCTTCGACACCAACCAGCACGAGAGCTACTACCACATTGGCGCCTCGAGCGGCTGGTGGAACACCGGTGCCGAGACCGACGCTGATGGCCTGCCTAACCGCGGCTACAAGACGCGCATCAAGGGCGGCTACTTCCCCGTCAGCCCCGGCGACCAGTTCGCTGACCTGCGCGACGAGATGTGCACGGTCCTCACCGAGGTCGGGCTCGACATGGAGCGCGCGCACCACGAGGTTGGCTCCGGCGGTCAGCAGGAGATCAACTACCGCTTCAACACGCTGCTGCACGCGGCTGACGACCTGATGAAGTTCAAGTACGTCGTCAAGAACGTCGCTTGGGCCGCAGGCAAGACCGTGACCTTCATGCCCAAGCCCATCTTTGGCGACAACGGCTCTGGTATGCACGTTCACCAGTCGATCTGGAACGACGGCGAACCGCTGTTCTATGACGAGTCCGGCTACGGCGGACTGTCCGACATGGCGCGCTGGTACGTCGGTGGAATCCTCAAGCACGCTCCTTCGCTGCTTGCCTTCACCAACCCCACCGTGAACTCCTACCACCGCCTGGTGCCCGGCTACGAGGCTCCTGTGAACCTGGTGTACTCGGCTCGTAACCGTTCGGCTGCGGTCCGCATCCCGATCACGGGATCGAACCCCAAGGCTAAGCGCATCGAGTTCCGCGCACCTGACGCCTCGAGCAACCCTTACCTCGCGTTCTCCGCGCTCCTGATGGCCGGCATCGATGGCATCAAGAACCGCATCGAACCCCCCGCACCGGTCGACAAGGACCTGTACGAGCTTCCCCCCGAGGAGCACGCGCAGATCCAGCAGGTTCCCGCCTCGCTTCCCGAGGTGCTCGACGAGCTCGAGAAGAACCACGACTACCTGCTCGAGGGCGGCGTCTTCACCGACGACCTCATCGCCGAGTGGATCGACTACAAGCGCACCGCGGAGATTGACCCGCTACGCTTCCGTCCGCACCCGCACGAGTTTGAGCTCTACTACGACTGCTAAGCCGTAGCCGCTCATCAAAGCGGGGTCGCACCTATTGGTGCGGCCCCGCTTTTGCGTTCCCGGTGGGAGGTGAGCGCGCCGTCACTGCGACGGCGGGAGTCGCTCGTATGCTCAAGGCATGGATGAATCCGCAAAGCTCACAGCCCAAGTTCTACTCGATTTCTATGCGAACGCCGCCGACGCCCGCGACCAGTTGGACGAGGACAAGGCTTTCGACGACGCGTTTACGGGTCTCGAGGAGGCAGGCGCGTTCACCGTTGAGGTGGATGACGACGACGAGGTGCAGCTCGACGTCACGCCGCTACTGCTCGGGACCACCGTCACGCTGCAGTGGCTCATCGGCCAGCTGGCAAAGGCGGTCGACTACACGGAGGAAGAGATCCTCTTCGACCTGCGCACCTTCATCGAGCGCCTCGAGACCGAGTAGCCACCAATCTGCTGCGGTGTCCCGTGGCCACCACGAGGTGGCCACGGGACACCCGTGAGCGTTTCAGCAACAGGGCACACGCTGGGCCTGCAGGCGCTACATCGACGGTCCCTCTCCGCCCCCGCCGTCACCGCCGCACGCGCAACCGCCCGCGTCCTCGGTCGCTACGCTCTCGTACTCGCCGGCAACTCGGCTTGCGCTCGGGCTACGCAAACGTTTACATTTGGTGCGTGGGATCCTGAGAAGTGGGATCACTGAAGCACCTCATCAGGCAGAGCGGCCCGAGCGCGATAGCGTGAGGAGTCACCATGCCTCATGCACCTATTGGAGACGAATCCACGTGAACACGCACGCTGCGCCGGCCACTGGCAACGAATGGTGGCGCACCGCCGTCATCTATCAGATCTATCCTCGTTCGTTCGCGGATTCCACGGGCGACGGCGTGGGTGACCTGCGCGGCATTACCGCCCGGCTCTCACACTTGGAGACGCTTGGCGTGGACGCGATCTGGCTGTCGCCCTTCTACACCTCGCCGCAGCGCGACGGCGGATACGACGTTGCCGACTTCATGGACGTCGACCCGTTATTCGGCAACCTCGCCGACTTCGACGCCATGGTCGGTGAGGCGCACAATCGCGGCCTTCGCGTCATCGTCGACATCGTGCCTAATCACACCTCTGATCAGCACGAGTGGTTCAAGCAGGCACTGCCCGCCGCCGCCGGCTCGCCCGAGCGTGACCGCTACATCTTTCGCCCGGGCCAGGGGCCGACGGGCGCGGAGCCGCCCAACAACTGGGTTTCGGTGTTCGGGGGCCCCGCGTGGACGCGCGTGTTCAACACGGACGGCACCCCCGGTGACTGGTACCTGCACCTGTTCGACACGTCGCAGCCCGACCTGAATTGGGCTAATGAAGACGTGCTGTCCGGGTTCGACGAGATCCTGCGTTTCTGGCTCGACCGGGAAGTCGACGGCTTCCGTGTCGACGTCGCCCATGGCCTGATCAAGGCGGATGGGCTGCCGGACTACACGGTCGACGAGTCCTACGGGTCGATGGGCAGCGAAGCTCAGGCCCCTCCCTTCTGGGCGCAGGAAGGCGTCCACGACGTCTGGCGCCGCTGGCGCAGGGTGCTCGACACCTATGAGGGCGAGCGAATCCTCGCTGCCGAGGCGTGGGTTTACCCCCTGTCAAAGATGGCCAAGTGGGTGCGGCCGGATGAGATGCACCAGTCGTTCAACTTCGCCTACCTCGAGACCGCGTGGAACGCCACGGACCTGCGCTCGATCATCGACACCTCCATCCGCGAGTTCAACGCGGTCGGCGCCCCGAGTACCTGGGTGCTGTCCAACCACGACGTGGTCCGGCACACGACCCGCCTGTCCCTCACGGAGGAGAACCCTCAGGGCCATGGAATCGGGCGCGACAGCCTCGGCCTTCCAGAGACCGAACCGGCGCTTCGGCGGGCACGAGCTGCCTCGATGCTGATGCTGGCATTGCCGGGAAGCTCGTACATTTTTCAGGGCGAGGAACTTGGGCTGCCCGAGGCACTTGATATCCCCGACGACGCTCGTGCGGATCCCACCTGGTTCCGTACGCAGGGGGAACGGTACGGACGCGACGGCTGTCGCGTGCCGCTGCCCTGGACCGCGAAGGGTGCGGCGTACGGGTTCTCGCCGACGGGCGCGACGTGGCTTCCGCAACCCGATCAGTGGCGCGAACTTGCCCGCGACGCGCAGGTCGGCGTCCCCGACTCCACGCTCTCGCTCTACACCTCCACCTTGGCCCTGCGTCGCGAGTACGGGACCGCAACCGCGACGCTCGAGTGGCTCGACGACACTCCCGAGGGCTGCATCGGCTTCCGAGTCGGCGCGGTGACGGTGCTCGCGAACGTGTCGGGCGCCCCCATCTCGCTACCGCAGGGCGAGGTGCTCGCCAGTTCCTCCCCCATCACCGATACGCTTCCCGCAGACACAACTGCGTGGGTGCGCGAATAGGCGCTTCGCCCGCGCACCTGAGCTGAGGGGCACTCATGACGAAGATCCAGAAGGTCGCGGAGCTCGCGGGCGTCTCGACGGCGACGGTGTCGCGCGCATTGGCTGGCAAGAAGTCCGTGTCGCCCGCCACGCGAGTGCGAGTCGAGACGGCAGCGAAGGAACTCGGCTACGTGGTGTCCGCCGCCGCCTCGAGCCTCGCTTCGGGACGTACACGCAACGTAGGCGTCGTCATGCCCTTCCTCAACAGCTGGTTCTACACCACCGTCATGAAGGGCGCCCAGCGCGCGCTCGCGGAGGCCGGCTACGACCTCACGCTCTATCACCTCGACACGAATCCCGGCAATGACATCCCCCACGCGGCGAATCCGCGCCGACGCCAACTCTTCGAGGACTTTCTTCAACGCAAGCGCGTCGACGCCTTGCTCGCTATCAGCCTGGAACTGGAGACCGGAGAACTTCAGCAGATTCGCCGGCTCAACAAGCCCGTGGTCGGACTGGGCGGCCCCCTGCCGGGCATCCAGACCCTCAGCGTGGACGACCGTGCCATCGCGCAACTGGCGACGGACCACCTCCTCGCACTCGGGCACACGCAGATCGCCCACATCGGCGGCAACCCTGACTTTGAGCTCGACTTCCACTTGCCCTCCAACCGCAGGGACGGGTACGAGGACTCGCTGACCGCGGCGGGGATAGCATTGGAGCCGCTCATGGTGCGCTCAGCGGACTTCACGATTCCCGGCGGCTACGACGCCACCTTGCAACTCCTAGGCGATCCACGCGTGCACCCCACCGCGATCTTTGCCGCCTCCGACGAGATGGCCATAGGTGCGATTCTGGCCGCGCGCGACCTCGGCAAGACCGTTCCAGGGGACCTGTCCGTGATCGGCATCGACGGCCACACCCTCGGCGAGTTCTTCGGACTCACCACTATCGACCAGCACCCGGAGGCACAGGGGCGACTGGCCGTCGAGTCCCTACTGAGGGAGATCGGGTCGGGCGCTGAGGCACCCGACCCCGACAACACTCACCTGCCTCATGACCTAGTGGTTCGCAAGTCCACCGCGGCGCCACCGACGCGCCATCACGAATCGGCATGACCGCTAGGGGGGTGACCTCGCCGCGGCGCGATGTGGTGGTCATCGGGCCCGCGACCTGGAACCACGTGATCGCCCTCGACGAGCTCCCCCCGCCCACCCCTCACATGCAGTTCGCTAGGGATCACTGGTGGACGATGGGCGGCACGTCCGCAGGTAAGGCCCTCCACCTGGCCGACCTGGGCGTGGAGCAGACGCTTGTCGCCGCCATTGGCCCTGACGATGCGGGAGACCATGTCCGGTCGCAGCTCGCACGCGGCGGCGTCCGGCTCGTGGAGATGCCCGGCGCCGTAGCCACGGAGAGCCACACCAATCTCATGAGCACCACGGGCGAACGCGTCTCCCTGTACGTCGACCCGCCGCCGGCCGCCTCCGCGGCGAGCGTAGAGGTCGCGCGACTGGCCATCGCGGACGCGACGGTCGTGGTGCTCGATCTGGCCGCCACCGGCGCCCGAATCGCGGGCGACGATGTCCCACTGGACGCCGAGGTCTGGGTGGATCTTCACGACTGGGACGGCGAGAGCAACTTTCAGGTGCCGTTCGTAGGCGCGGCCAACGTCGTCGTCGCCAGCCACGAGCGCCTGGCGGACATCGAGCGGTTTCTGCGCAGGTGCATCGACGACGGGGCGGAGCTCGCCATCGTCACTCGCGGCGCCGATGGGTCAGTCGGGATGGACGCGGCCGGAAACACGGTCATTTGCGCCGCGTCGGCCGTAGACGTGGTTGACACGAACGGCGCCGGCGACGCGTTCGTCGCGGGTGCGCTCGCGGCGAGGATGCACGGGCTGCCGCTAGAGCAGATGCTCGAAGCGGGGTCGAAGCAGGCGCTACGCGCCCTTACCAGCCGCCACCTCTGCGCTTCGCTAGACATGTAAGCGGTCGATAGGCCCGCGCCATGGCGCCCCACTCGCGCGCGTCCCCCGCGCCCCTGTCGCGTCGCAGCGGCAACCGGCCGGCCCCTCGTTCGCACTCCCATAGGCGCGGTCCCGTGCTCAAATCCCTGCATCGGACCGCCTATACCGAACCGTTATCTCCCGCGGTTGCTGACTTGGCAAATGTCGGGTTACTCTGTAAGCGCTTGCATTCCGGTGCGAGTCGAGAGAAGGGCCTCTCTACGCTGGCTTCCGTTCAGCAAGGTGGGTTCTCACGTCAACTACTGCGAAAAAGGAAGACACCGATGTTGAAGACAAAGAAGTCCTTAGCCATGGGAGCGATGCTCGCCACCGCGGGCCTGCTCATCACTGCATGCTCAAGCAGCACCGATGACGCGACCACCAGCGCAAGCTCAGAGCCGACGTCCTCGGCAATGGCTAGCGAGCCCGCAGCAAGCTCCAGCCTTGTCGTATGGGTGGACTCGGAGCGCGCAGATGCACTCGCGCAGACCGCCGCCGACTACGAGGCCAAGACCGGGGTCCAGGTCGAGATCGTTCCCCGCGACAATGCCACTCTCAAGGATGACTTCATCCAGCAGGCCAACTCAGGCTCCGGACCCGACATCACCATGGGCGCGCACGACTGGCTGGGCGAGCTCACCGCGAACGGCGTAGTAGCCCCCCTCGAGCTGGGCGACACCGCCGCCAACTACCTTCCCGTAGCGCTCGACGCTTCGACCTACGAGGGCACTGTTTACGAACTCCCCTACGCAGTTGAGAACCTCGCGGTGCTGCGCAACGCGGACCTGGTCCCCGAGGCCGCAACCGACTACAACGACATGATCTCGAAGGGCACGGAGGCCGGAGCGGAGTTCCCGTTCGTCGTCGAGCAGGGCGCCGAGGGCAACCCGTATCACCTCTACCCGTTCCAGACCTCGTTCGACGCACAGGTCTTTGGCCGCGACGACGCTGGCGCGTACGACCCCACACAGCTGACGCTGGGCGACGGCCAGGACTTCGCCGCATGGCTGGGCGAGCAGGGCGCTGATGGCAACATGAGCACCGAGATCACCGGTGACATCGCCAAGGAAAAGTTCACGTCCGGCGACGCCGCGTTCTGGCTCACCGGCCCGTGGAACCTCACCTCCGCGACCGAAGCGGGTATCAACGTCGAGGTAGACGCTATCCCCGCACCCGGACCGTCGGTGGCCGCTCCCTTCGCCGGCGTCAAGGGATTCTTCGTCAACGAGTACTCGGAGAACAAGGTCGCAGCGAATGACTTCCTGGTGAACTACATCGGCACCGAGGAAGTTCAGCTCTCGCTGTTCGAGTCCGGCAAGATCCTCCCCGCCTTGACTGCAGCGGCAGACACCGCGGCGGCAGACCCGCTGGTCGCGGGCTTCCTCGCCGCAGGCACCGACGCCGTACCGATGCCCGCCATCCCCGCAATGGGACAGGTCTGGCAGTACTGGGGCATCGCCGAGGCCGCAATCCTCGATGGCGCCGACCCTGCCGCCACGTGGACGAAGCTGACTAGCGACGTCGAAGCAGCAATCGCAGGTTAAGACCCACACCAAGCAAGCCGGGGCGGCCCCGCTCAGGGATCGCCCCGGCTTGTTGCGCACCGAACGAATAACTCTGACTAGAACGGACCCTTAGTTCAATGACGAACACCAACGTGGCTGAACGCGCACCCAAACGTGCACCCCGGAAGCGACTGCGCTTCGACTCCTTCCGCATCGGCCCCTTGGTGCTCAAGATCGCCCTGCTCGCGTCGTTCAACGCGATCATGGCGTTCCTGATCTTCGTGCTCGCGACTCAGGGCAGTTGGGGCATCGTCGTGGGTGCAGTCGCCCTCGCGATCGCCATCGACGTCATCTACCTCAGCAAGCGGATGCTTCCGGCGAAGTACATCACCCCGGGCCTGGTCTTCCTCCTGATCTTCCAGGTGTTCGTGATCATGTACACCTTCTATATCGCGTTCACCAACTACTCCACGGGCCACATCCTCGACAAGGACCAGGCCATTCAGTCGCTCCTCAGCCAGAACCAGGCGCGCGTGCCGGACTCGGTCTCCTACCCGCTCACAGTGGTCGACGGACCCAACGGCCTCGGGTTCCTCGTGACCGGGCCAGAGGGCCAGGCGCTGGTCGGCGACGCCGAGACCCCGCTTGCCCCCGTGGAGGCCACCTTCGACGGAGACAAGGCCGTCGCGACCGACGGCTACACGACCCTTAAGTTTGCCGACGTCCTGCAGGTTCAGGACGCCGTATTCACCCTGGTGGTCCCGGTCTCCGAGGACCCAAATGACGGATCTGTACGTACGCTCGATGGCTCGAGCGGCTACCAGTACGTGTCCAACCTTGTCTACGACGAGACCGCGGATACGCTCACCAACACCACCACTGACGTCGTCTACTACGACGACGGCAACGGAGTCTTTGAAGAGCAAGACGGCGCCGAGCTCCTGCCCGGTTGGACCATCAACATTGGGCTCCAGAACTTCGAGCGCGCGTTCACCGACTCCTCGATCCGCGGGCCCCTGGTCAGCGTGATGATCTGGACCTTCGTCTTCGCCACGCTTTCCATGCTGTTTACTTTCGCGCTGGGCCTGTTCATGGCGATCATGTTCAACCACCCACGCATGCGCGGCTTGAAGGTCTATCGAATCATCATGGTGCTGCCCTACGCCTTCCCGGCGTTCCTGGCGGCCATGGTGTGGTCCGGTATGTACTCCACGAGCTTCGGATTCATCAACAGGGTGCTGCTCAATGGCGCCGACATACCGTGGCTCACCGATCCCACCCTGGCGAAGGTCGCGGTACTGATCGTCAACCTCTGGCTGGGCTTCCCCTACATGTTCCTCGTTACCCTGGGAGCTCTGCAATCCATCCCCGAGGAGATCCAAGAGGCCGCCCGCACCGATGGGGCGAGCCCGTGGCAGGTCTTCAGGCAAATTAAGTTGCCACTCCTCCTCGTGAGCGTTGCCCCGGTGTTGATCGCGACGTTCGCGTTCAACTTCAATAACTTCAACGTCATCTATCTGGTGACGGGCGGTGGTCCTCGAATATCCGGCGCGGACATACCCGTGGGCCATACCGACATCCTGATCTCGCTCGTCTACAAGGTGGCGTTCACCGGGCAGCAGCGTGACTACGGGCTGGCGAGCGCCTTCTCGATCATCATCTTCGTGGTGGTCGCCACCATCTCCATCATCAGCTTCCGCAAGACTAAGACTCTGGAGGACATCAACTAATGAGCACCGTGACTCAAGTCAAGAGGACCCCGCTGGTGCGCAACAAGCGCCCGTTCTCTTTCGTGCGCTGGTTCCGCGACACCGGTTGGCGACACGTGATCGCAGTTGTTCTGTCCCTCTTTGCCCTCTTCCCGCTCGCGTACATCCTGTCCGCGTCACTCAAGCCCTTCGGAACCCTGACCGGGTCCAACGACCTCTTCTCCGAGATCAGTTTCGAGAGCTACTCGCGTCTACTTAACTCGACCAAGTACCCGTTCAAGGAGTGGTTCGTCAACTCGCTCGTCGTGGGCCTTACCACCGCGGTCTTGGCCGTTTTCCTTGGAGCGCTTGCCGCCTACGCCTTCTCACGGATGCGATTCAAGGGTCGCCGTACAGGCCTGCTCAGCCTGGTGTTGGTGCAAATGTTCCCCCAGCTACTCGCCGTGGTCGCCATCTTCCTGCTCCTGACGAAGATCGGCGAGGTCTTCCCCGCCATCGGGCTGAACACGCATGCGGGCCTCATCATGGTCTACCTCGGCGGCGCGCTCGGCGTGAATACGTACTTGATGTACGGGTTCTTCAATACAGTCCCCAAGGAGATCGACGAGGCAGCCAAGATTGACGGCGCCGGGCACGCTCGAGTGTTCTTCTCGATCATCCTGCGCCTGGTTGCGCCGATTCTCGCGGTGGTCGGGTTGCTGTCGTTCATCGCCTCGATGAACGACTACGTGATCGCGTCGGTGGTGCTGGTAGACACCGACCAACAGACACTCGCTGTTGGCCTCTACCGCATGGTCGCTAACCCCAACTATGCCGACTGGAGCCAGTTCGCCGCGGGCGCAGTCATGTCGGCCGTGCCGGTCGTAATCCTATTTCTGTTCTTGCAACGGTTCATCGTCTCCGGGCTCACCGCGGGGGCCGTCAAGTAGGCGCGCCACCAGCCGCAGCCTCACGGCTTCTGGCGTGAGAAAGGGCACCGGCGTTATCGCCGGTGCCCTTTCCCCTGTCTAGGCTCGCCAATCAAGTCGGAAGCCCGAAGCCAACCTAGGCGGTGGTCGGGGGCTCCTCGCCGCTCACGGGCTTAGCGGCCGCCGGCTTGGTCGCCGCCGGCTTGGTCGCAGCTGGCTTGGTCACCGCGGGCTTCTTGGCTACTGGCTTCTTGGCTGCGGGCTTGCGCGCGGCCGGTGTTGCCTTGGCGGCCGCGGGCTTCTTCGCCGCTGGCTTCTTTGCTACGGGCTGCTTGGCTCCGGCAGCGCTCGCAGTCGAGGATGCGGGCCTCTTAGCGGCGGGCTTGCGTGCGGCCGGCTTCTTGGCCGACGGCACGACCGCTGGGGCCTCGGGTGCGGCCACCGTGGGGCTCTCGACCGTGACGGCCGTGGAAACCGATGTGGGAATGCTGGCAGTCGACGACTCGCCGGCGTCGCGCTCCACCGCCCCAGCCCCCACAGAAACTGGCAGCGGCAGGGTGTCGCCAAGCTTCACGTCCGAGCCCGCGACGTCGGTTTCGGTCGAACCTGAGCCCGCACCCTCGGAGTGGACCAGCGGCTCCGCATTGAGCTCGCGCTCGGCGCGGACTCGGTCGCGGAAGACTGGCACGTAGCGCACGGCGAGCAAGGAAAGGATCGCCAGCACCAGTGCCGCTATACCGAGCTTCACCAGCAAACCGGTGATGGTCGGAATAGCAGTGTCTGACAAGAGCTGGTCGACCGTGGTTCCCAACCCGCCCTCGGTTCCCCCGGGTACCAACCCGGCGATGGTGTGTGCACCAAATGCGTTCACGGTAAAGCCGATCGCAAGCACCAGCACTCCCGCCAACAACATGGAGCGCGCGAGGAACCACTTGCGGCGCGGCGAAGTCATCACGCCAAGAGCAACCAGCAGTAGCCCAATCCAGATGAACCACGTGGACATAAATTTTGCGGAGGAGTAAACAGTATGAACGTCCTGGAATACCTCGGCCTCCATGACCGTCAGTTCGAGTGGCGGCACGGTCACATCGGGGATCAGCGTGCCCACGAACGGGATCTCGTCAATGCGCGCATTAACTCGCGGGGACACGTCTACGCCAAGAAGCAACGGCCCGATCACGCGGTCCTTGTCCGTCAGCGCCTCAACCAACCCGGCCTGTAGTTTGCTGGCCCCGGACTCTGCCACATTTGTGACGGCGTCCGACCCGAGGGCGCTTACTACGGCGTCGTGGATGGGCTGCTCCGCGAAGGTCCACAGAAGCTCGAAGGCATCGGAGTCAACCTTCGCGGCAATCTCGTCGTGAACCTTGTCCGTCACCGTTGTCGCTGCCTTGTCCGCGATCTCGGGGGATGACAACACGGCGTTGGTCAGATTCGCCGCGGCGTCGCCGCTCTCGACGGCGTCGACCGTCTTAGACGCGAACGCCCACGAGACGATCATCATGACGCCCAACAGGACCAGGAACGCGGAAATGAAGGTACGAAACGATCTCACGGTAGGACTCCAGTGGGTTGGTGGCGCGTTATGGGAGTTAGATTACGCTGTTTTTCGTTTATTACCAGCGGCGATGAACGCAAAGATGCCCGATCCCACCAGGGCTATCAGGGCCCACCAGAGCATGCGGCTGGCCACGGACGGGGCCGACTCCGCCGCGAACGTACGAATGACGATGTTCGCGGCGCTCTCCTCCCCGCCACTCGAGAACCAGCCGGCGATGGTCTCCGGCGCGGTGAAGGTGAGCAGTGCCCATACCCCGAGCGAGATGACGCCTACGGCGAGCAGTGTCTTGGACAGGAACCATCGCCTGCGCGCGGAGATCACTAGGCCCACGACGATCAGCGCGATTCCGATCCACAGGAACCACGTCGCCGCGAACTCCATGAAGCCGTACGCGGTACGCGCGTCGTCGATGGTGGCCGCGCTGGCGACTTCCACCGGAACGGGGGCGAGGGTCAGGGTCGGCACGAATGATCCGACCAAGGGGATCTCCGAAATTCGATCGTTGACGAGTGGGGAGGCGTCCATCATGAGCACCAAGGGTGCGGACTCACGCGCATCGTCCGTCAGCGCATCGGCAAACTGCCCGTGCGATTGCCCCACCTGGCGCTCTACCTCAGCGGCGAAGGCCTCCGACTCCACCAGCGCCGTCACCTGATCGCGAATCGCGCCGTCGAGCCCGAGCGCCTCGACGTCTATCGCGGTGTTGCCGAGCGCGTCAATCGCGACGTCGCCCAACTCAACGCTCATCGCGGCTAGCGCCGTAGGAGAATCGAGGACGGCGGCGGTGATGTTCGTGACGGCGCTGCCGTCCTCCACCGACTTCACTGCTACCTGGCTGACACCCCAAGTCGCGATCAGCAAAGCTCCGAGCACTATCGCTACGGCGGAAAGAATCGTCCTCAGGATCATCGTGGTTCCTCTCTCCAGTCAAAAAACACGCGCTCGGTCACGAGGCGTGCTCGGCGCGACGCGCGCGAATACTGTTCGTCCAGCTCGGAGCCAGTCATACGCACGTTCATAATGTCAGCAAGTACCTTCATCTGCCGGACGTCGGGCGGCAGCACGTCCGTGCGCCTGCCCACCCCCCGCAGCGCGAGAGCGCCACGTATGTCGGTGGCGAACCTCCAAGCGTCGGCCAACACTTCCGCATCGTTGATCTCGATGAGCTTGGCGTCGACGGCGGCCGCGAGGGCATCCAACGTCACCGTGGTGCGTAGCGCGGGGTGCTCGTGAGCGTGGCGCAGCTGCAGGAGTTGCACGCTCCACTCCACGTCGGACAGTCCGCCTGGCCCCAGCTTCACGTGCCGGCGCGGGTCGACTCCGCGCGGGAGCCGCTCGCTCTCCATGCGGGCCTTGAGCCGGCGCATCTGCGTGAGAGCGGAGTCCTCGAGCGCCTCGGGGTAGCGGACCGAGTCGATCATCTCGACGAACCGGTCGCGCAATTGCTGGTCCCCCGCGCACGGACGCGCACGCAAGAGCGCCTGGGCCTCCCACGGGTCCGACCAGCGCTCGTAATACTCCCGGCAGCTGGCCAGTGAGCGCACAAGAGGCCCGTTCTTGCCCTCCGGACGCAGGTCCGCGTCGATCTCCATCCCTGGCTGGCTTCCCACGGACTGGAGGTATCTGCGCAACTCTGTCGCGACCTGCTGCGCGAAAGCGTGACCGCCCTCGCCGTCGCCTTCGTACACGAATTGAACGTCGGCGTCCGAGTTGTAACCCATCTCGTACCCGCCGTAGCGTCCCATGGCGATCACGGCCATAGCGACCGGGGCTCGCTCCAATCCCTTTTCCCTCACGACCGTCGCGAGAGCGACCCTCAACGCTCCGTCGATCAGTACGTCGGCAACCGTCGTGACGGTCTTCGCGGCCTCGACCGAGGAGAGCATGCCCAGCACATTTGCGGCCGATGTCCGGGCCAGCTCACGCCGCCGCAATCCGCGCAGGGCGGTAATGCACTGATCGGGATCCGCCGCGCGCTTCATGATCGCGTCGGCCTCGCCCCACAGTCGCGCTGGGTCGCGCGGCAACAGGTCCTCGTCGTTGTCAAGCCAGGTGATGTCTTGCGCGGACGCCAGCAGGGCCTTCGTCACGTAGCCGGAGGTCGACAGCAGTCTCGCTAGCCTCTCCGCGGCAGTGCGAGAGTCGCGCAGGAGCTTCAGGTACCACTGCGCGTTCTCCAACTGTTCTGAGAGTTGGCGGAACGCGAGTAGTCCGGCGTCCGGATCCGCGCCCTGCGCGAACCAGCCGATCATCGCGGGCAGGAGCTGGCGCTGGATCGACGCCCTGCGGCTCACGCCCTCAGTCAGTGCAGAGATGTGGCGTTTCGCGCCCGTCGGGTCGCCGAAGCCCACGGCAGCCAGGCGAGCCCGCGCGGCGTTGTCGTCCAGCGCCGCCTCGTCCGCGCTGAGCCGCGCCGTCACAGGCAAAATCGGCCGGTAGAACATCTCGAGGTGCATGGCACGCACGTCTCGACGGATGTCCTGCCACACCTCCTCCATGTATTCGACGGTCGCGAAACCGGACGCGCGCGCGAGCACTCGTTTGCCGTCGTCCGTGGCGGGCATGAGGTGCGTTCGGCTGAGCTTGCGCATTTGCAGCCGGTGCTCCCACACCCTCAGCTGCCGGTAGGACCGGTCCATAGTCGCGGCCTGAACACGGCCCACGTAGCCGCCGGCGCGCAAGGCGTGCAGCGCCTCAAGCGTGTTGCGCGAGCGCAGTGTCTCATCCGAGCGGCCGTGCACAAGTTGCAGGAGTTGCACGGTGAATTCGACGTCACGAAGTCCGCCCGGGCCCAACTTGATCTGGCGCTCCGACTCGCCCCGCGGCACATGCTGCTCGACGCGGCGGCGCATGGCCTGCGCGCTCTCCACGAATCCCTCACGCTCGACCGCCTCCCACACCAGGGGTGACATCTGATCGAGGTACTGCTGGCCAATCTCGAGGTCTCCCGCGATTGGTCGTGCCTTGAGGAGCGCCTGGAACTCCCAGGTCTGCGCCCACCTGTCGTAGTAGGCCCGATGCGACGCGACGTTGCGGACCAGCGCCCCGTCGCTTCCCTCCGGACGCAGGTTCGCGTCGACCTCCCACAGTGCGGGTTCGACCCCGGCGCTGTCGCACGCCCGCGCGGCGTGGTTCGCGAGGCGCCCGGCCACGCGCAGTGACTCCTCGTCAGTGTGTCCGTCGGTGGGCTCCGCGACGTAGATCACGTCGACGTCGGACACGTAGTTGAGTTCGCGCGCGCCGCACTTGCCCATCCCCAGAATGCACAGTCGAGTCGCGACGTGGTCGGGATACGCCGCCCGGGCCAGCGCGAGACCCGCGTCGAGCGCGGCACCCGCGAGGTCAGCGAGCACGCTGCCAACCTCGTGCATGATCGCCGCTGGCACCCGCGCGAAGAGATCCTCGGACGCGATTCGCATGAGGACCCTGCGGTATGCGATGCGCATCGCGGCCTGTCCGTCCGCCCCCGTGACGGTCGCGACTGGCGCGTCCGAGTCCGGGTCAGCGCCCACGCTTTCCATGATGATGCGGCGCACGGGGATGTCGGCGAAAACCTCCCCGACGGGCAGGTTCCCAAAGTCGGCGACCATACCGGGGTGGCGAATCAGAAAGTCGCCAAGCGCGAGCGAGCCGCCCAGCAGGATGGTCAGTTTAGAGCCGCCCTCCGTGCCACGCAGCGCAACCAGGGCGTCGAGGTCGCCGCTGTCGCGCGCGGCCTCGGCGAGTCGAAGCAACTGCAGGATTCCCGCATCGGGATCCGCCAGGTACGACAGCGCGTGCGCGGGGTCCTCTAAATAGGTGCCGGTAATCGCGTTGATCTGCTCGATCTGCGCCTGCACGCGTGGCGCGTCGAGCACGCCGGCGCGCCGGAGTCGAGTGGCAAAAGGAACTTCGCGGGTGTTCATGTGTTCACCCTATTGCGCCGACGTGGAGCGAGTTAAAGAACCGGGAGGTACTGCTCGATCTCGTACGGAGTCACCTGTGCTCGGTACGACTCCCACTCCGCGCGCTTGTTCTTGAGCACAAAGTCGAAGACCCGCTCGCCGAGCGTCTCCGCCACGAGCTCGGAGCGCTCCATGACGTCAACGGCATCGGACAGTGACGCTGGCAACGGCTCGTAGCCCATCGCGCGCCGCTCGGAATTAGACAGCTCCCACACGTCGTCCTCCGCACCCTCGGGCAGGACCAACTCATCCTCGATGCCCTTAAGCCCTGCCGCGAGCAGCACGGCGAAGCTCAGATACGGGTTTGCCGCGGAGTCCATCGCGCGGTACTCGACCCTGGTCGACTGTCCCTTGTCGGGCTTGTGGGTGGGAATCCGGAGCAACGCGCTGCGGTTGTTGGATCCCCAGCACACGTAGGAGGGCGCCTCGGTGCCGCCCCAGAGTCGCTTGTAGGAGTTCACGTACTGGTTGGTGATCGCCGTGATCTCCGGTGCATGCTTAAGGATGCCCGCCATGAACTGGCGCGCGACTGGCGACAATTGGTGGGCCGCGCCGGCCTCGTAGAAGGCGTTGCGGTCGCCCTCGAACAGGCTCATGTGCGTGTGCATCCCGGAGCCAGGGCCATTGGCGAGCGGCTTGGGCATGAACGACGCGAAGACGCCCTGCTCTAGTGCCACCTCTTTGATAACCATGCGGAAGGTCATAATGTTGTCGGCCATCTGCAGCGCATCCGCGTAGCGAAGGTCGATCTCGTTCTGACCAGGCCCCGCCTCGTGGTGGCTGAACTCCACCGAGATGCCCATGTTCTCAAGCATCGTGATGGCGGTGCGGCGGAACTCGTGCGCGGTCCCGCGCGGGACGTTGTCGAAGTACCCGGCCTGGTCAATCGGCTTGGGAAGCTTGCCCTCTTCGAGGGGCTTGAAGAGATAGAACTCGATCTCGGGGTGCGTGTAGAAACTGAAGCCGAGCTTGGACGCCTTGTCCAACGTGCGTTTGAGCACCTGGCGGGGGTCGGATAGCGCGGGCTCACCGTCAGGCGTGTAGATGTCGCAGAACATGCGGGCCGCACCCTGTCGGTCCCCGCGCCACGGCAGAATCTGGAACGTGGACGGGTCCGGCTTGGCGAGCATGTCCGACTCGAACACGCGCGTCAGGCCCTCGACGGCGCTGCCGTCAAAGCCGATGCCCTCCTCGAACGCGTTTTCAAGCTCCGCCGGGGCGATCGCCACCGACTTCAGGATCCCGAGCACATCGGTGAACCAAAGTCGGATGAAACGAATGTCGCGCTCTTCGACGCTGCGAAGCACGTACTCCTGCTGCTTATCCATGCCCCCATCTTGCCGTACTCGCGTGTCCATTGTGTAACGTGACCGGCGACGCGCCGACGGATAGGCTGACGCCATGGCTGACTTGAAAATTGCGCTCGCGCAGATCAACACCTGTGTGGGTGACATCGCTGGTAACACGGCACTCGTCCTCGACCGATGCCGCGCGTCCCACGCACTCGGCGCCCACCTGGTCGCTTTCCCGGAGATGACGACCACCGGATATCCGATCGAAGACCTGGCGCTGCGCGAGAGTTTTCAGCGCGCCGCCGAGGGCGCGGTGCAGGACATCGCGGCCACCCTCCACGCGGAGGGTCTCGGCTCGCTCACCGTGATTTTGGGCACGCTTGGCGTCAACACAGAGGGCCGCCCGACCAACCAGGCGGTAGTCATCCAGCACGGAGACGTCAGCGCCCGCTACAACAAGCATCACCTCCCCAACTACGGAGTGTTCGACGAGCGCCGCATCTTCGCCCCCGGCGAGGATCGGTGCGTCATCGAGGTCAACGGCAAGCGCGTCGGGCTCGTGATCTGCGAGGACATTTGGCAGGACGGCGGCCCGGTCTCGCAGATGGATGATGCCGACGTCAACCTGCTCCTGGTGCTCAATGGCTCCCCGTTTGAGGAGGGTAAGGGCCACATCCGCACCGAGCTCGCGCAGCGCCGAGCGCTCGAGGTTGCCGCTCCCGTGGCGTACGTGAACATGTGGGGCGGGCAGGACGACCTGGTCTTCGACGGCCACAGCTTCATCGTCGGCGCGGACGGACGCCTGCTGGCCGCGGCACCCGGCTTCACCGACGCACTCGTGCTGTGGGACGTGCCTGCCGACCACGAGACTCCCCCGGCATCGGAAGTGACGGCACCGCTCAGCGAGGACGCGCAGACCTACTGGGCCTGCGTCACCGGGCTGCGTGACTACGTCCTCAAGAACGGCTTCACGTCGGTGATGCTCGGGGTGTCGGGCGGAATCGACTCCGCGCTGACCGCCGCAATGGGCGCCGACGCCATCGGCGGCGAGAACGTGGTGGGAGTGTCGATGCCCTCCGAGTACTCCTCCGAGCACTCCAAGGACGACGCCGCGGACCTCGCCAAGCGCCTGGGCGCCGACTATCGGGTCCAGCCCATCGCGCGCATGGTCGACGCGTTCCAACAGGAACTGACACTCACGGGCGTGGCCGAGGAGAACCTGCAGGCGCGCGTGCGCGGCGTCATCCTGATGGCGATCTCCAACCGCGAGGGCCACATGGTCATGGCCCCCGGCAATAAATCGGAACTCGCGACCGGCTACGCGACCATCTACGACGCCGGGAGCATCGGCGGGTTCGCGCCCCTCAAGGACCTCGATAAGTCCAGAGTGTGGGACCTGGCCAGGTGGCGTAACTCGTACGCCCAGAGCCGCGGCGAGATTGCCCCCATCCCGGAGAACTCGATCACCAAGCCCCCCAGCGCGGAGCTACGCCCGGGGCAGTTGGACCAGGACTCGCTGCCTCCGTATGAACTACTGGACGAGGTGCTCGACGCCTACGTGGAGCACGCCGAAGGTCGAGCCGAGCTACTGGCACGCGGCTTCGACGAAAGAATCGTCGACAAGGTGCTCTCACTGGTGGATCGCGCCGAGTGGAAGCGCCGGCAGTACCCGCCGGGCCCCAAGGTCACTGCGCTGGCATTCGGGCGCGACCGCAGGCTACCGATTACCAGCCGCTGGCGTGAAAGGATAGAGGAATGAGCGATCGCAAGCAGGTACGCATCCATCACTTCGCGCAGATGAAGCAGCGCGGCGAGAAGATCACGATGCTCACCGCCTATGACTACCCGACGGCGCGTGCTTTCGACGAGGCCGGCGTGGACATGCTGCTCGTGGGCGACTCGATGGGCGACAACATCCTGGGCTACGACTCGACCGTGCCGCTCACGCTCGAGGAGATGATCCCGTTCGCGCGGGCCGTCTCCCGCGCCGCCAGTAAGTCCTTTGTGGTCGCCGACCTGCCCTTTGGCTCGTACGAGATCTCGCCGGAACAGGCCGTCGAGTCCTCGATCCGGATGATGAAACTCGCGCAGCCCAACGCCATCAAGTTTGAGGGCGGGCGCCGCGTCGCGCGCCAGGTCAAGGCCGTCACCGACGCAGGCATCCCCTTCATGGGCCACCTTGGCTTCACTCCACAGAGCGAGAACGCCATCGGCGGCCGCCGCATTCAGGGCCGCGGGGATGGCGCCTACGAGGAGATGCTCGCCGACGCTCTCGCGTTGCAGGAGGCCGGAGCGTTCGCGATCGTCCTCGAGATGGTGGTCGAGCCCGTCGCCACGGAACTGACGGCCGCGCTCGACATCCCCACCATCGGCATCGGCGCCGGTCCGCACACCGACGGTCAGGTGCTGGTGTGGCTGGACGCGCTCGGGGTGGGCGACTGGCACCCGTCGTTCTCCAAGCAGTTTGGCGCGGTCGGGGAAGCGATGCGGCAGGGCGCGGCTGGCTACGTCGCCGAGGTCAAGGGCGGCACCTTCCCCAGCGTGGATCACACCTTCAGCGACTGACCAGGTTCAGCGGCTTAACCGGGCGGACCCTCGACGAGGAGCCCCTCTGGAGTCCCTGGTCCTCAGTCGCTAGTTGCTAGTCGACGTAAGGCTGGGACGCGAACAGGTTCAGGGCCAGCGCCTTCGACAGGTACGAGGTGGCGTGAATCCCGCGCACGCTGTTGCCGGCGTGGTCTAGGCGAGGCGAGAACGTCGCGATGCCGCCCTTGCCAGGGGCGACGGCCACGATTCCGCCGGCGACTCCGGACTTGGCCGGCAGGCCGATCTCGAACAGCCACTCCCCTGAGCGCTGGTACATGCCCGTGGTCGCCATGATGGCGAGGACGTCGCGGCACACCTCGGCGGAAACCACCTGGTCCTTGGTGACGGGGTTGACGCCACCGTTGGCCAGGGTGGAACCCATGACCGCAAGGTCCGACGCCGTCAGCGCTAGCGAGCACTGACGGGTGTAGACATCAACCGATTCCAGCGGATCTCGCTGCAGTTTGCCATAGCTCTGAAGTAGCCGCCCCAGCGCCTGATTGTGCTGATTGGTCGCGGACTCGGATCGGTAGACCTCATCGTCAATGTGCAACTCGCGCCCGGCGAAGTCGGACAGCCCGGACCTGATGTGGTCCCACCGGACCGCCTCGGTCTGGCCCGGAATCATGGCCGTCGTGGCGATGGCGCCCGCGTTGACCATCGAGTTCATGGGGTGGCCGTCGTTGAGTTCAATGGCCATGACCGAGTTGAACGGCAAGCCCGTGTTGTTGACCCCCACCGCGTCACGCACCACCCCGTGACCGAGCGCGTGGCACGCCAACGCGTAGACGAACGCCTTCGAGATGGACTGGATCGAGAACTCGGTGGCCGCGTCGCCTACCGCGTGCACCACGCCATCGACCTGCGCGGCGACTACCGCGAGGCTCTCCGGATTCGCGTTGGCGAGCTCCGGGATGTAGCTGGCCACCTCGCCCTCCCTGTGGGGCAAGGCGTGGTTGTAGGAGTCCTGCACCAGTTGAGCGACATCGTTGGCTCGGGGAAGTGTCCCGGTGGCTACCCGCTGGTCCACGACGGAATGATCGATGTCCACGTCAGTACTCCCTTAGAGGTCGCGCAAGCAGGTCTGGCGAGTCAGTAAAGCGGCGGGAATCAGGAGCCCTCGCCACGCCATTTGTCGTCCGCATCGTCCCACGACTTGCTGCGCTTGTTGGCCGTCTCGAGCGCGAGCTGCGCCTCCTCGGGCGTGTCATAAGGCCCCATGACGTCCTCCCACGAGCTGAGGCGGCCCTTTTCGACCATCTTAGTGCGAGCATTAAAGAAATACTCGGGCTTCTGTTCGGCATCTGATGACATGAGTGTCTCCTCCACTTATAGACTGCCAGGTATGGGACCCGTACGCGAGAGCATCAGCAAAGGCGTGGTGTCTCCACTACGCACCGTACCTAAGGGCATCGCTCGCCCAGACTATGTCGGCAAGAAGCGCACCGCGAGGTGGGGCGGCGGCGACGTCCACACCGCCGAGGCGATCGAGCGCATTCGTATCAGCGCCAAGATCGCAGCGCAGGCGCTCGCCGAGGTCGGCAAGAACGTTGCGCCCGGAGTGACGACCGATGAACTCGACCGGATCGGACACGAGTTCATCCTCGACAACGGCGCCTACCCGTCCACGCTTGGGTACCCCGGCGCTGCGGGCCGGCCACCATTTCCCAAGTCGCTGTGCACGTCGGTCAACGAGGTGATCTGCCACGGCATCCCCGACTCCACCGTGATTCAGGACGGCGACATCGTGAAGGTCGACATCACCGCCTACAAGAACTCCATGCACGGCGACAATTGCGGTTCATTCATCGCCGGCGAGGGCACCGACCGCTCCCGCAAACTCGTCGAGGCCACCCACGAGGCGATGATGCGCGGCATCAGGGCCGCCCAGGCGGGGCGCGAGGTCAACGTGATCGGCCGCGTCATCGAGAAGTACGCCTCTCGCTTTGGGTTTGAATCCGTCCAGAACTACACCGGCCACGGGGTGGGCCCCGCGTTTCACACCGGGCTGGTGATCCCCCACTACGACGCCGCACCGGACCACGCGGACGTCATCGAGCCCGGCATGGTCTTCACCGTCGAGCCGATGCTGGTCGACGGGTCCGAGGCGAGCCAGGAGTGGAACGACGGCTGGACCGTCGTGACCAATTCCAGCGCGTGGGTCGCACAGTTTGAGCACACCATAGTCATCACTGAATCAGGCCCGGAGGTTCTGACACTGCCATGAGCAAACACATCGCACTCGGAGTTGACATCGGCGGGAGCGGCATCAAGGGCGCCCCCGTCGACCTTAGAACCGGCGAACTCACCGAGGATCGCTACCGGATTCCCACGCCCCAGCCTTCTACGCCCGATGCGGTGGCTAGGACCGTCGCGGAAGTCATCGCGCGCTTCGAGCCCTCCCGCAAGATGTCCGTCGGAGTCACCTTTCCCGGGGTCATTCAGGACGGCATCGTCAAGACCGCGGCCAACGTTGACGATCAGTGGATCGGCACCAACCTGCGTCAAATCATCCGCGACTACGCGGGCCACGACGTGGTCGTCCTCAACGATGCCGACGCCGCCGGCTACGGCGAGTTCAAGTACGGCGCCGCGCACGAACGCGACGGATCCATCCTGCTGACCACGCTCGGGACTGGAATCGGCACCGCGCTGATCGTCGACGGCACGCTGGTGCTCAACACCGAGTTTGGCCATAGCGAGATCGATGGCGTGGAGGCCGAGGAGTACGCCGCGGAGTCATCTCGCGAGCGGCACAACCTGTCGATGGACGAGTGGATCGTGCATCTGCAGAGGTACTACTCCGAGATGGAGAAGCTGCTCTGGCCCGACCTGATCATCGTGGGTGGAGGAGTCTCCAAGCACTCCAAGGAGTTCCTTCCCAAGCTCAGGCTACGCGCGCCCATCGTCCCCGCTGAACTGTTGAATCAGGCGGGAATCGTCGGCGCGGCCGCACACGCACATCACGTCCACCAGCGCAACGCGGACGCTGCGAAGGCCGCCGAGAAGAAGGCGAAGAAGCACCGCCACTAGGCGGGACGCTACTTCTCCTTAAACGCGATCTTGGCGTCGATTCGTTGCTTGGTTCCTGCGTGAACCAGGTCCGGGTCCACCAGCGTCAAGGTAAATACCTGTGGGCCCATGCAGTACAGCGCCACCAACAGGAACCAACCGCCTTCCACGAGCATGCGGGACTCGGTCAACGCCTGAATCGCCATCGCGCCGGTGAGCATCGCCCATCCCAGCGGGATGAACGTGTCGCCTCGACCCGCGCGCTCGACCAGGCGCCAGGTGCTGCCGAACAGCAGCACGACTATCACGATGATGAGCGCGAGTCCGATCAGCCCCAGTTGGAGCCAGGAGTCAAGGTACGCGTTGTGCGCGTGCGTGGCGAAGACTCCCGTGTCGTCGACGATGTTCTTGTACGGGCTCTCCCACACGGGCCAGTACCCCACGAAGCCCCACCCCTCGGGCCGTTGCATCGCGTACGCAATGACCTCGTGCCACAGCTCGGTGCGGTTGGTGACGTCGCCGCCGCGGTCGAACAGGCCAAAGATGAGGTCGCGGTACTTCAGCGTGAGAATGGCCACCGCCGCTGTACACCCGAGCACCGTGAACGACAGCACTCGTTTCAGCGAGGCGGGAGCGGCGCGGATGATCAGCCCCGCCACCGCGAGCACCACGATGTAGATCGCGGAGGCGCTAACTGTGGCGGACATCGTCAGAAGGTGAACGGCGCCTGCGGCCGCCAGGGTGAGCAGCGCATCGGTCCTGCTGATGCGCTTCTCGAGCATCAGGATGAAGGCGACGATCGCGGTGAACAGCGCGATCGCGCCGAAGGGGTTGCGGTTACCCACGAAGCCCTGAATCGGCCCTCCTGCGAACAGGTTGTTCTCTGACCATGGGTCCGGCGACGTGCCTGCGATAGACGTCAGGTCGTTCACGACGGGGAACACATCCGAGCGGTAGAGCGTCGCCACCACGAGCTCAAAGAGGAGCCCGCCCAAGAGGCTGATCTGGAGCCCGCGATACAGCAACTCCATGAAGCGAACGTTGGAGTGCCCGCGCACCGTGACCACGGCGACGTAGGTGGTCAGCACCATCACGAGCGAGGCGAGGATGGTGACGGGTCGGGTAGCGGACCAGCCGATGCTCAGCACCGCCAGGCCCACGAAGGCCATCAGCACGTGTGGGATCTTGAGCTTGCCCCACGGGGTGCGAAAACTGAGGACGACCGCGGCGATGGTCAGCGCCACCAGCACTCCGAACGCCGGCAGGCCGAGCAGGAATCGGAAGCCCTGGCCGGACATCAGCAGGACGATCAGCCACACGGTCACGACGCTCTTGCCGCGGCTAGTACTGAGCCACGCCAACGAGGCGCTCGTCTTCTGCTTAATCATAGAAATGTGAGCTCCTCACCCGTGGGCCCCAGAGCCGACGGTCGGCAAGGCTACGTTCGTGGCCTGCGGACGGACGTGAGTCGTCGGCGCGAGGTCCTCGCTGATCCTACTGCGACGTGCGGCAAACAGGGACGTTGGCGAGCGGTGACACGCGCGCGACAGCCTCGAACTGGGGCGTTTCCGTCAGGTTAAAACTGGGTGGAGCTGGTGGTGCGGGTCCACCAGAGCGACTAGATTCATGGGTGTGAACGCTAATACTCCCCCCATTGCCGCCCGTGAACACACCGTCGAGAGCTTTACGCGCGAGTTTCTCCGCGAACTCAACTTTGGGCAGGGGGTGGACCTCGATCGCGCCTCAGAGAACGACAAGTACCTGGCCTTGGCGCGCACCGTCCGTCACTACCTGATGGAACGCTGGCTCGAGACCCTGCGCAACCAGTACAGCGACCAGGCCAAGACGGTCGCGTACCTGTCAGCAGAGTTCCTGCTCGGCCCGCAGCTGGAGAACAGTCTGCTCGCGGCCGACCTCGACGGAGTCGCCAACGAGGCGCTCGCTGCGCTGGGCATCAGCGTCGACGACCTACGCGGCGTGGAGATTGAGCCCGGTCTCGGTAACGGCGGCCTGGGGCGCCTCGCGGCCTGTTTCATCGACTCGCTCGCGACCAAGAACGTGCCGTCCATCGGCTACGGCATCCGGTACGAGTACGGCATCTTCCGCCAGACGTTTGTGGACGGTCGTCAGGTAGAGACGCCCGACAACTGGCTGCGCCTGGGATCCCCCTGGGAGTTCCCGCACCCCGAGAACGCCATCGAGGTTCACTTCGGTGGCCGCACGGAGGCCGTCACGGATGGCCCCGAGGGCGCGCGCCGCTGGGTTCCCGCGTGGCAGGTCATGGGCATCCCCTATAACTACATGGTGCCTGGCTTCGGCAACGGCCGCGTGAACACGCTACGGCTGTGGAGCGCCGAGGCCACCAAGGCGTTCGACCTCCAGATTTTTAATTCGGGCGACTACGTAGAGGCCGTGCGCGCGCAGACGTTCGCGGAGAACATCTCGAAGGTGTTGTACCCGGAGGACTCCACGCCGCAGGGCAAGGAGCTGCGTCTTCAGCAGCAGTACTTCTTTGTCGCGTGCTCGCTGCGCGACTTCATCGAGCAGGTGCTGCCGGCGGACTACGACCTCGCCAACCTCCCCGAGCGCATCACGTTCCAGCTCAACGACACCCACCCGGTCATCGCGGTGCCCGAGCTCATGCGCCTGCTGGTCGACGAGCGTCAGTGGGACTGGGACGCGGCGTGGGCCGTCGCGCAGAAGGTGTTCGCCTACACGTGCCACACGCTGCTGCCCGAGGCGCTTGAGACGTGGCCAGTGGAACTGTTGGGTCGCCTCCTCCCCCGCCACCTCGAGATCATCGACCGCATCAACGAGGAGTTCCTCGCGCAGGTTCGCGCCCAGTACCCCGGCGACGACGCCCGCGTGGATCGCATGTCGATCTTCGGCGAACACCCCGTTCGCTCGGTTCGCATGGCTCACCTGGCCACCGTCGCGGGCTTCCGCGTCAACGGCGTGGCGGAACTGCACTCGCAGTTGCTCGCGGACAAGGTCCTCAGCGACTTCGCGCAGATGTGGCCGGACAAGTTCACCAACGTGACCAACGGTGTCACCCCGCGACGCTTTGTGCGCCTGGCGAACCCCAAACTGTCTGGCCTCATCACCGAGTCCATCGGCGACGGCTGGATCACGGACCTGGAGCGCCTGCGCGAGCTAGAGCCCCTCGCGGAGGACGCTGAGTTCCGGCGCCGCTTCCGTGAGATCAAGCTCGCCAACAAGCGCCGGTTCGCAGACGTGTTGATGCAGCGCGACGGCATCGAGATCGCGGGCGACGCGATGGTCGACGCGATGGTCAAGCGACTGCACGAGTACAAGCGTCAGAGCCTCAAACTTCTCCACATCGTCTCGCTGTACGAGGGCATCCGTTCTGGCCGTCTGCCCCTCGACCAGGTCACTCCCCGCACGTTCGTGTTCGGGGCCAAGGCGGCTCCCGGTTACTACATGGCCAAGGAGACCATCGCACTGATCAATGCGGTGGGATCCACTATCAACGCCGATGCCTCGCTCCAGGGCCGCCTCAAGGTCGCCTTCCCGGCCAACTACAACGTCACTCTCGCCGAGTCGCTGGTCCCCGCCGCGGACCTGTCCGAGCAGATCTCCCTCGCGGGCAAGGAGGCGTCCGGCACCGGGAACATGAAGTTCGCCCTCAACGGCGCGCTCACCATTGGCACTGACGACGGCGCCAACGTAGAGATCCGCAAGCTCGTCGGAGACGACAACTTCTTCCTGTTCGGAATGGACGAGCCTGCCGCGGCGACCCTCGAGGCTGACGGCTACCACCCGCACGCGTTCTACGAGGGCGACCGCGAGCTACGCGCGGCGCTCGACATGATCTCGTCGGGCATCTTCGCCAACGGCGACGCCTCCGCGTTCGCACCCGTGGTGTCCAGCCTCCTGCAGTCCGACCGCTTCATGGCGCTCGCCGACTTCCGTCCGTACCTCGATGCGCAGACGCGCGTCGAGGAGGCGTACGCGGACCAGGAGGCGTGGAGCCGGTCTGCGGTCCTCAATGTCGCGCGCTCCGGATACTTCTCCTCGGACCGGTCCATCCAGGATTACCTCGACCGCATCTGGGGCGCCAAGCCGGTAGACCAGAACCGCTAGCCACGGCTCACCGGGCCCGCGGCAGTCGAGCACTCCCGCGGGCCGGGTGATACTGGAAGAGTGACCACTACCGCGAACCCCATCGAGCGCATGCGGTCGCGCGTGGGCGACGCCATCTTCACCAAGATCGCCGGCCCCGGCGGCTACGACGCGCGGAACAAGATTCACAACACCCCCGGTCCCCGTTGGTTTCCGCCCGATAGCCCGATGCGCAGGGTGCACGGCGACGCGTCGACGTTCGTTGGGGGGCTTCGCGCCCTCCTGCTGCAGTCGCTGCATCCGCTAGCGATGGCGGGGGTCGCCGGCCACTCCGGCTACCGAGGCGATCCCTGGGGTCGGCTCGCGCGCACGTCTACGTTCCTCGCCTTCACCACGTTCGGCATGGCGGACGACGCCCAGGAGATGGTCGACCGCGTGCGCGCGGTGCACGAGCGTGTCAGGGGCAAGGCCGCGGACGGCCGCCCCTACCGCGCGAGCGACCCTCACCTCCTGCTCTGGGTGCATCTTGCGGAGGCCGACTCCTTTTTGCGAGCCCATCAGGAGTTTGGCGCGCGCAAACTCACCGACGCGGAGGCCGACGAGTACGTGGCCCAGTCCGGCAGGGTCGCCTCTGCGCTCGGGGCAACGGAAGTGCCGCAGACTGTCGCCGAGCTCGCGGCGAGCCTCGAGGGCTTTCGGCCCGAGCTCGAGGCAACGGCGGAGGCACTCGACACCGCGCATTTCCTGCTCAAGGAACCCCCGCTGCCGTGGGCCGTGCGCCCGGGGTACAAGATGCTGGCGGCCGGGTCCGTAGCATTACTGCCTGGCTGGGCACGCGACGAACTGGGACTGAATCCCCGCCTGGGCCCGAGCATCGGCCGCCTGCAGGGATCCTTGGCGACCAAGGGTGTGAGGTGGGGGCTCGGAACCGCCGAGCGGACCCCAGCTAAGCCTTCCTGAATCACAATTGCGTGACCCTCGTCACGGCAACTTCCGGCGGAACCTTCCGTCCCCTACATTCCTTAGTAGTGAAGTCTGAGGGACTGAGGGAAAATGCAAAACCAACACGAACACGGGTCCTACGCGCCCAATTCGACCACGCGTAGCGCCGCCTCGCGGACGCGCCTGGCGGCACGGCCCGGCAAGACGACGTGGCGATCCTTCGTCGTCGCCGTTCCGCTGGTCGTCAGCCTGGTCCTAGCCGGATGCGCGGTCAGCACGGATGCCGACACCCTGGCCCGAGCGGTATCCGCCTCGTCCAGCGCGAGCCCCTCCGCCGAGCCGAGTCCGTCACCGACCGCGACGGCGGTGAGCGCCAGCCCCGAGCCCACCCCGTCACCAAGGCCGAGCGAAACAGCCTCGGCGGCATCGGGCACCGCGGAGGCGGCGGCGCTAGCGCTGGTCGTCAAGGGCAAGTCCGCCAAGACCGGCTACGAGCGCGATCAGTTCGGTTCCGGCTGGGTGGACGTGGATCGCAACGGGTGCGACACGCGCAACGACATGCTCAACCTGCGGCTCGAGAACCGCGAGATGTCCGGCAACTGCAAGGTGCTGGCGGGCGACCTCCCCGACCCGTTCACCGGAACGTGGATTCACTTCGAGCAGGGCGGCGCGAGTGAGGTCGATGTCGACCACCTCGTGGCGCTCTCCGACGCGTGGCAGAAGGGAGCGTCCGGCTGGGAGTTCGCTCAGCGCGTCGCTTTCGCGAACGACCCGCTGAACCTGGAACCGGTGCAGGCGAGCGCCAACCGACAAAAGGGCGACGGCGACGCGGCCACCTGGCTGCCCTCGTACAAGCCCTTCCGATGCGAATACGTCGCAAGGCAGGTGGCCGTCAAGGCCAAGTACGACGTGTGGGTCACCCAGAGCGAGCTTGACGCCATCCTCGGCGTCCTGGCCACGTGCCCCGAACAGGCGCTCCCGGACGCCGGCGATCAGCCCGTGATCGCTGACAACATCGGCCAGGCCCCGGAGCCCGAACCCGAACCCGAACCGAAGAAGACCGCCACCGAGAAGCCCGCGGCCCCCAAGCCCGAGCCGGAAGCGGCACTGGACAAGCGGTATCCGTACTGCAAGGACCTGCCGTCGGGCTTCGGCCCCTACGTCGAGGGAAAGAATCCCGAGTACGACTGGTACACGGACCGCGACGGCGATGGGGTCGTCTGCGAATAGCGGTCGCTTGCTGGCCTCGGACGGCGGCCTCACGCAGCGAACGGATAGCATCGATTCCGTGAACTTCGCCGACACCCCAGTCCTAGCCGGCCCGACTGTTCGCCTCGAGCCGCTCGCGCCGTCGCATGCGGGCGACCTCAGCGACTCCGTGGCCGTCGGCGACCTGTGGCGCACCTGGTCCACGTCCATTCCCGCACCGGAGGCCATGGCTAACGAGATCCAGTCGCGGCTCGGGAAACAGCGCGATGGCACGATGGCGCCGTGGGCTGTGGTGGATGCGCGCACCGGGCGCGCGGTCGGCATGACCACCTACATGAACATCGACGAGCCCAACCTCCGCCTCGAGATAGGCAGCACCTGGCTGGGGCGCGACGCGCAAGGCACGGGGATCAACCCCGCCATGAAGCTCCTGCTGCTCTCCCGGGCCTTCGACGACCTGTCCTGCAACGCGGTGGAGTTTCGCACTCACTGGCACAACCTTCAGTCACGCGCCGCGATTGCGCGCCTAGGCGCCAAGCAGGACGGCGTCCTGCGCAATCACAAGGTCTGGCACGACGGCACGCTCAGGGACACGGTGGTGTTCTCCATCATCGCCAGCGAGTGGCCGGCAGCACGCGCAGCGCTGGCAGCGCGGGTGCAACGCCACCGCTAGTTGAAGCCGCCAACCTCGGTGCCTGGCTCGAACTCGCCGTTGGCGATCTTGTCCCAGAACTCGTCGATCTGGTCGGGGTCCAGCAGCACGGTCGAGCCGACGCCGTCGACGCCGTAGCCGAGGTCCGCGATCGGCGGGGTGCCGGTGACGGCGTTGCCGCCCATGCCCGACCGCAGGGTCAAGGCGAACTTGCCGAGGTCAAACACTCCCGTGCCCTCGCTCACCCGGAACGCATCGAGCCCAGCGGCCGTGAGGGGAACCAGTTTGAACGGGTTGAGGATTGTCGCGGGGTCGAGGATGTCCTGAGCGACCACGCTGACCAGCTGTTGCTGACGCTGCGTACGGCCGATGTCGCCCAGCGGGTCGGAGTAGCGCATCCGGGAGAACGCCAGCGCGTCGTCGCCGCCCACCACGTGGCAACCGGCCTCCCATTCCATCTTGCTCTTCTCGTCGCTGACGTCCGCGTCGTGGCAGAGTTCGACTCCTCCGAGTGCGTCCACTATCTCCCCGACGCCGGTGAACCCAATCTCGAAGTAGGCGTCCACGGTCAGCCCGGTGAGGCCCTCGACCGTCTCGACGAGGAGTTCGGGGCCACCGAACGCGAACGCCGCGTTGATCTTGTTCTTGTTGTACCCGGGAATCTCGACGTACGAGTCCCGCGGGATGCTGATGAGCGCGACGGGGCCGCTCTCCGGCTTGTGGAGCAGCATGATCGTGTCGGTGCGCGCACCCTCAGTCGAGTCGGGGTGATCCCATCCCTCGCGCGAGTCCGAACCCACGATGAGGTACGTCTCGCCGGGAGTGTCCGGCGCTCCGCTGAGCGCGTCGACCGTGTTGATGTTGGACTGCGCCCAGAGCAGGAAGGCCACCCAGAACAGCACGAACAGCCCGATCAACACCACCGCGACAGTGCGGCAGCCGCGGTGCTTGCGACGCCTCTTGGGCGGGCGCGGGGGCGCCTGCTGCGGCATCGGCTGCTGCGGTGGGCGCTGTTGTTGTTGCGGCGGGCGCTGTTGGTTCTGAACCTGCGGTGGCCGTTGCTGCTGACTCTGCTGCGGCATCGGCGCCGGAGCGCCGGCAGGCGGAGACGTCCTGGTCGACGGGCGGTCTGGCCGCGAGGTCTGCGTGGGTGGCACTACCGATCGGCGCTGAGGCGCACTGTTGGGAGAGATCGAGGGCGGCATGGGGCGGCGCGGGTCGCGCTGGCCGCCGGAGCTGTCCTTGCCGCTGGGTGTCACGTAGCGAGACTACCGCCACGCGCGGGCGGCTGCGGCGTGCGACCCGCCCAACCAATCTGCGAAATCTGGCGGCACCGTGCGGTGGGAGTGACGGATCTTCCAACTACCGGGACCAATGCACCGCATTGCGCAATCGAAACCGTGAGAACCTAGACCCCATGACAGATCAGGGGCAGATGTTCCCAGGCAAGCAGTTCATCTCGACGGTGCTCGACGCGCTTGACGCGAAGACCACGATGAGCGGGGGCCTGGCTCGCGTGTACCTGATGCGTGCGGCGATGGCGGGCGCGATCATCGGCATCATGTACCTCACGTACTACTCGGTGCTCGATGTGTTCAGCGACATCGGCGGCGTCGACCTCATCGGTGTGGGTCGCATTCTGGGCTCCCTGTTCTTCGGCTTCGCGCTGGTCTTCATCTACTTCAGCAAGTCGGAACTGCTCACGTCGAACATGATGTTCGTGGCCGTCGGCGGGTATTTCCGTCGCACCTCCGCCTACCGGTCCATGCGAATCCTGGTGCTGTGCTTCGCGGGTAACTTCATCGGTGGACTCGCGATCGCGATCCTGGTGATGGGCTCGACCCTCGCCAACGGAGGCGTCGGCGAGCAGATGGCGAACTCTGTGGATCATAAGCTCGCGTTCCTGACGGAGGGCCTGTCTGGCTGGTCCGACCTCTTCGTTCGCGCGATCCTGTGTAACCTCATGATCAATCTCGCGATGGTGCTGGTCTACAACGGCATGATCAAGGACGCCTTCACCAAGTCGCTCGTCATGGTCATCAGCGTCTTCGTCTTCGCCTTCCTCGGCTTCGAGCACTCGGTCGCCAACACCGTCCTATTCACGATCGTCGGCCTCACGCAGGGCATAGATGTGGGGCTAGCGCTGGGCAACATCGCCATCGTGCTAGCGGGCAACTTTGTGGGCGGCGGGCTGCTCATCGGGTTCTACTACGCCTACGCTAACGACGACCGTCGCTACCTTCGCAAGCAGGCCGCCAAGGCCTCTTAGCGGCCGCGACTGCACCACCACAGCCCCGCTCTCTACGACGCAGGCCTCCAGCAGCGTCACCGCGGCCGATGGCGTCAGAGGCTGGGATCGACCATTACCTTGAGCGACTCACGCGCATCCATCGCCGCATAGCCAGCGGGAACGCCGTCCAGTCCTACCGCCACGTCGAATACCTTGCCCGGCGCGATTCGCCCCTCGAGCACGTCGGGAAGTGCCGCTTCGATGTAGCCCCGCACCGGGGCTACGCCGCCCGTCAGCGTGATGTTCTTGCCAAAGAGCGAGCCGACGCCCACCGGCGCTGACTCGTATTGCGGGACTCCCACGCGGCTGATGACTCCCCCGGGCCGGACTACGCCATACGCCTGCTCGTACGCGGGCATGTGGCCAACCGCTTCGAGCACGATGTGGCTGCCCTCTCCTGCCGTCAGTGCCATCACCTGAGAAACGCCGTCCGGGCCGCGGTCGGCCACGACGTCCGTCGCGCCCCATTCACGCCCCAGATCGGTACGCGTCTGGTGCCGACCCATCAGGATGATCTGCTGGGCCCCCATCTGGCGCGCGGCCAACACCGCTGACAGACCGACGGCGCCGTCCCCAATGACGGTGACGATCTTGCCCGGCTCAACGCCGCCCTTTAAAGCAGCGTGCCAGCCGGTCAGGTAGACGTCAGACAGTGTCAGCAGTGACGCCAGCAGATCGTTGTCCGCGTGTTCGTCGACCCCTGGCACCTTGACCAGAGAACCGTCGGCTTGTGACACGCGCACGGCCTCCGCCTGGCCGCCGGAGAGGTAGCTGCCATGCACACACGAGGTGTGCACTCCCTCGCTGCAGAAAACGCAGGTGTTGTCCTCGAGCGCGAACGGGACAATAACGAAGTCGCCCTTGGCGATGTGCGAGACGTCTGAGCCGATCTCTTCCACCACGCCGATGGCCTCGTGGCCCATGGGCCGACCCCTGTCGCCCGCGGGCATCGTGTGGAAGGGGTGAAGGTCAGATCCACAGATGCACGCCCGCACCACGCGGACCACTGCATCCGTAGGCGAGCCGATCGAGGCATCGGGGACATCGACGACGCGCACGTCGCCCGCTCCAAACATGAGTGTGGCCTTCATCATCATCCTTCAATCCATTGGGAGCGTTCGTGTAGTCAGACTGAACAGTGCAACCTGAACAGTGCAACGCGAAGGTACGTCAGATATTTCCCTCCATGCGCATCGTCGCGAGGAGCGAGCGTTCGCCTACGCTTTCGGAGTGCGCCGCCGCGTCTTCTGAAACATGCCCGCTAATTTCCGGTAGCATCGTGTTCCGAACGGTATACATGCGGGTGCCGGGCACCACGCCCGGGCTTGTCCGTGGATGAGCAGGGCTACGGCCGTGATCCGCGGTGATTCACAGTGTTACCCGGCCACGTGGAACCATCGGTATCAACACGGCCAGCGGGTCACGCCAGCGGAACCGCTACCAGTGGCCCCGCGCCCGATCTCGTGGCCCTGACCTCGGTCTCACATGGCCCAGGTTTACGCGCTGCGGTCCCCGCCCCGCCGAGTCCGGCGCGGCTGTTGTATGAAGCGTTGCGCCGCACTAGCGGCGCGTAGATTCATGAAGGAGGAGATGTGGCACAAGCAGGCCAACGCCGTTCCAGTGGCGCGCGACCCGAGCGCGGCTCACAGCGGCGCCGGAACCCCCGTGCCACCCCTCAGGGCCTCCTCTCGGTGCTCGCGGAGATCGCCCAGGAAGTCGACCGCGCCGTACGGAAGCCGCCCACGCGCCCGGTGGTCCGCACCAAGTTTCAGGTAGTGGCGCAGCTCGTCCGAGAAGAACGCACCCGAGTCCTGGCCGACGATTCCCAGAGCGACTCGGGCCGCACCAAGAAGCTCAAGCAACTCGACGGGGTGGCGACCATCCTCGCCAAGACCGCCGTCCGCGACACCTCGCTACTACAGCTGCTCGCCGAGGACGCCCGGGTCTCAGATTCCGCGCGCGCCTTCAAGGTGACCGTGCTGCGTGCCGCCGGAATGGAGCCGCCCGAGGAACCCGAGCCCGAGCCTGTCGCTCCGACTCCGACCTCCTCCAGTGCCAAGAGCCAAGCCGCGCCGCAGTCCGTGATCGCGCGACAGCTGGCCAACCCGTTCCTGGCCCCCGACTTCGAGGCAGCGGCGGAGCGCAACGCGTCGCACGCCCGGCGTCTGGCCGGCTGGGAACTCCTCGAGCCGTTGTTCAAGTCCTTCGAGGTCGGCGGCGCCGGTACCCCCGCGTGCATGTCGCTGCCCGCACCACGGCCCGTCCCCACTCCCCCGGGCCGGGAACTGATGCCTCACCAGGCCCAGGTTGTCGCGGCTGCCGCCAGCGGACACCGCACGTTTCTGCTCGCCGACGAGCCCGGCCTGGGCAAGACGGCCCAGGCACTGCTCGCCGCGCAGGCGGCCGATGCCTTCCCGCTGCTGGTGGTCGCGCCCAACGTGGTGAAGACCAACTGGGAGAACGAGGTCCGACTCTGGACGCCCCAGCGAAAGTCGACTGTGGTTCACGGTGACGGCGATCGCATCGACGGGTTCGCGGACATCGTGATCGTGAACTACGAGTTGCTGGACCGCCACGTGGGATGGCTTGGAGACCTCGGCTTCCGAGGAATGGTCGTCGACGAGGCTCACTTCATCAAGAACAAGAGCTCACAGCGATCCCAGCACATTCTGTCGCTCTCGGAGCGCATCCGCGCCCGTGCCGCGCGGCCTCTGCTCATGGCGCTCACCGGAACCCCGCTCATCAACGACATCGAGGACTTCCGCGCGATCTGGCAGTTCCTCGGCTGGATCGACGACGAGAAGCCGCGTGGTCCGTTGATGGCCGCTCTCGAGAAGACGGGGCTTACCCCCGTCAATCCCGGCTTCAACACCGCAGCGCGCGCCACCGTGATTGACATGGGAATTGTGCGGCGCCACAAGGTCGACGTCGTGGCAGACATCCCGGCACGCCGGGTCGCCGACCTCCCCGTTGAACTCGACGGCGCAGTCGGACGGTCGATTCTCGCGGCCGAGGCCGCTCTCGCCAGCCGGCTGGTTGGTCGTTACACGGCCGCCATCCAGGCCCGTCCGGCGCACAACGCTGGGGACGAGATCGACCTGGACCTGGTTCGCCGGGTCGCGGCATCGGAGCTCAAGGAGTCGAGTTCCGGAAGCAGCGAGGAGAACGTCTTCACCATGGTCCGCCGGATCGGGCAGGCCAAGGCCGCGCTCGCCGCGGACTACGCGGCGCAGCTCTCCCGCAACGTGGGCAAGGTGGTCTTCTTCGCCAAGCACATCGACGTCATGGACAAGGCAGAGCAGATCTTCGCCGACCGCGGCATCCGCTACGCCTCCATCCGCGGAGACCAGACTCCCAAGGTGCGCGCCAAGAACATCGCCGCGTTCGTGGACGATCCCGAGGTATCGATTGTGGTGTGCTCCCTGACTGCCGCGGGAGTGGGGCTGAACCTGCAGGTCGCCTCCAACCTGGTGCTGGCCGAGCTTTCCTGGACCGACGCCGAGCAGACTCAGGCCATCGACCGGATCCACCGCATTGGGCAGGACGAGCCCGTGACCGCGTGGCGAATCATCGCCGCGCACACCATCGACTCCAAGATCGCCGAGCTGATCGACAGCAAGTCTGGCCTCGCCGCACGCGCGCTGGACGGGGCCGCAGAGGAAGACGACTCGTCGACCGCGTCAGTTCAGCTCGAGGCGCTGGTGGGCCTGCTCACGGACGCCCTGAATGCCGAACACCTCGGTTAACACATAAGCACCCGTCCGGTTTCGGCGCTTACGTCTCCGGCGTAGGCGCGAGACTTCGCGCCAGGTCCAGGGCAACGTCCTGAACCACGATGAGTTCGTGGCTGCCATCCTGGTCACCGGTGACGATGAGGAGCACTCCGTCTGGGATACAAGTCCGTGGGAAAGTTCCGTGACGCATTAGCGGCACGTGCGGCCCGGAAACAATACGAGTGCCGCGGCGGGTATGACCAGGAAAACAGTCCCCGTCACCAGCGCCGTCATGCTGAGCTCTCCCGCGAGTCCCGGGGATAGTACGAATACCATCCACCACGCAAACAGAACCCCTGCCATCATCAGGGCCCAGATCTGCCCTTTGCGCTCGACCCAGTAGGTCCCCCGGCGCTGGATGATATCCATCACTCCACCCTACGTGCAGGAGCAGACATTGGCCTTGGCAAGGCTGGCCCCTGCCGACAAGAGCAGAGCCACGGCAGTCCGGCGGGCGCAACGCCCCACGCGCCGCCTTAGTGGCTGCGGGGCAGGGCGCTTGCTTGCGGCCTAGTGCTTTGGGACTGAGAGCGCGCGAGCCAGATCGATGGCGAGTCCTTGCTCGACAACAAGCTCGTGCCTCTCATTGCGCGAATCCATCACCGCCACCCAAGCGCCTCCCGGCACGTCGCGACCATCAATAATCGCCGTGACTCTGCGGAGCCAATTGCGGCCAGGGAGGAAAGACAGCAATGCGGCAGGCGGAAGCAAGAACATGGAACCGACAAGGAACGACCACGGATCCGTAGCGCCAACCACGGCCGGGAGAACTATCAGTACTACCCAAATTCCGAGCAAGATCCCCGATAGCACCTTTGCCCAGGTCTTGCCCTTGTATTCAAGGTAATACGTCCCACGCCGCAGCGTAATTTTGTTCATCTAGCCACACTAGCGGGACACCCCTGCTGGCGCCCGGGAATGCGTCTATCCCTGAAATGCTCCTCGCTCGCCGCAACGTCGACCAGCGCACACTCCCGCGCTTGGGACTGCTGAACGGTTTGGTGACAGTTTGGTTTAGGCCGCGAGGGTTCAACTGTGCGCTCATATTATCAAGGTAGCCATAACGCCCCCGATGGTTACCCGGCGACGCCCGCATCGACTTCGCGGTCTAACCGCAAACAACGCTCGGCCTACTTGCACTTATTGCCCCTAAATGCAAGTAGCGTGCTGTACTCTTGCGGTTATGGAAAGACGAGGATGGCCGCCACACACCGTCGAGACTCTGCCGTGGTCGCAGCAATTCCGCGGGGGCACGCGAGAGGACCGGGAACTCGACACCGTGCACACGAGTGTGCCTCCCAACATTGCCACACTGAACTATCCTCCACCGCTGCCCATTACCGTGACCAGCGAGCACGCGCTGCTCGCCGTGGCGCAAGCCGATGCCGACGCCGAGGGCCACTCATCGGCTCTCAGCCGGTTCATGGTGCGCTCAGAGTCAGTCGCCTCCTCCAAAATTGAGCGCGTTTCAGCGAGCGCGGAGGACTTTGCGCGCGCGCTAGGCGGAAGCAGGGCGAACACTTCAGCGCTCAGCATGGTGGCCGCGTCCACAGCGCTCGTCACACTCATCGATAGCGTCGGCGCTCGCGGAGCCTTCACCATTGGGGACATCACCGCCGCCCATCATGCCCTGATGCTCGATGATCCCGACGAGGCGCCTTACGCCGGCAAGGTACGCGACATGCAGAACTGGATCGGCGGCAGCGACCACTCTCCTCGCGACGCACTGTATGTACCGCCCGCGCCGGCGCGCGTTCAAGCGCTGATGGATGATCTCATCATCTACCTCAACCGCGACGACGTGCCCGTCATGGTGCAAGCGGCCATCGCTCATGCCCAGTTCGAGTCGATCCACGCTTACACCGATGGCAACGGTCGCATCGGCCGCGCGCTCGTATCAGCCTCATTGCGCCGCCGCGGCGTCACCCGTCACGCAGTTGTCCCTCTCGCGAGTGGCCTCCTCGCCAAACGGGACGACTACTTCGCGGCACTGACTACCTACCGAGCCGGAGACCCGGCACCCATCATCGATGTCTTCGCCCGCTCCGCACGAGCTGCAGCAGTGTGCGCGCGCGACTCCATTGCACGGCTGGCAGCAATCCCCGGCGAATGGGAGTTGGCGATCAAGCCCCGCGCAGGCTCCGCGGCCGCGGTGCTGATCCCCGCATTCTTCGACAACCCTGTCATGAACGCCGAGGAGGTGATCGCGCTCACCGGCGGCTCCGAAACTCGCGCGTACCGCGCCATCGACCAGCTCGTTGGCGAAGGTTTCATCACCGAACTCACCGGACGCAAACGCAACCGCGTGTGGGTCGCGTCAGAGGTGCTCGCCGAACTCAATGACCTCGACAAACGCATCAACCAAGAGATGTCCAGGCAGGGTTAAGCACCATGCGCCCGCACGAGCGCCATGGACTCAACGACCGCATGAAGTCCGCGCTCGCTGTCGCAGCCATCAACAACGCAGACGCCAGACGCGGTGACGTATCAGCCTGCGTGGTTCGTTCTGATCGTGGAAGCCAATTTAGGTCCAGGAAATTCGGCCACGCTTTGGCCACCCACGGCATTTTCGGATCCATGGGCAAGGTAGGCGCTGCAGGCGACAGAACACCTCGGCCGATTGGCGCCCATCGATTTCGAGACCATCATGACAAAACAGGTCCCCCTCGCGGCCTAAACCAAACGGACACCTAATCGTTCAGCAGTCCCAAGCATACTCCCTGGTAAATCTAGTAAAAACGGATGAGTTGGCCGATACGCCGGGTTTTACCTAAGCGGCGACATCGAGCGCTATCGAACGCCAGGCGGGACCTAAACTACCTGGTAAATATACTTCGGCGTGTCATCCAAAGTCAGTGCGCGCTAGTAGCGTTGCGAAGTTTCTGCGAAGTTCTTGCTTGCCCCGCCGACTGACCCCCGGGTCCAATCTCAAGAGCACGAAGCCTCGTGCATACCGACAAGACCGTTAACGGCCACACCGCCACGTAGGCGACTTTGGGCGCTCCGCGCTCGCCTTTAAACACCGGACGCCGCGTGACCTGCCCCCAGGTTTGGTTACCTGGTGAGGTGTGTTCTTTTGGCGTGGGTGGTGTTCATTTCGGACTGTAGTTCAAAGTCGACTGGCGTGAGGTAGTTGATGCTGGAGTGGCGGCGTGCGCGGTTGTGCCAGATCTCGATGTATTCGAAGATTGCGTTGGTGAGCTCGAGTCTGGTGTTCCAGCGTTGACGATCAAGCAATTCGATCTGCATCGAGGACCAGAACGATTCAATCATGGCGTTGTCGAGTCCGTCTCCGACGGTGCCGAACGAAGGCATCAGACCTGCACTCCGGATTCGGTTGCCAAAGGCCCAAGAAGTGAATTGGGCTCCATGATCTGCGTGAACAATACCGCCGGGTGCGGGATTGCGGGTCTTGATCGCCATATCCAAGGCGCTGAGAACGAGCCGGGTGTCTTGGCTGGAGTCGATGGACCATCCGACTATTTTGCGGCTGAAGGCATCGAGCACGCAGCAACAGTAAAGCCAACCTTCACGAGTGCGATGTTGCGTGATATCGGTGACCCACAGCTCGTTTGGCCGTGACCGGTGGAACTTTCGATTGACGAGGTCATCAGCGGTGACGACGCCACGCAACCGTTTGATCCGCGAGGGTCCTGGCAGACCACGCAGCCCTTCAAGGTTCATGAGAGTGCCCACCAGGTGGTCACTCACGCTGACACCCATCCCAAGCGTGAGCTCGGCATGGACCCGCCGGTATCCGTAAGTCCCCTTGGACGACAGATGGACCTCACGGATCAGTCCGGTCAACCACTCCCTTCGCATGGCAGTGGGCGAGGTTGGTCGATTGCGGTAGCGGTAGTAACCGGGCTTCGACACACCCAGGATGCGACAGCATGTTAAAGCTGGATGTCCGGCGGCGGCAAGGACGTCGATCACCGGGTGAAGCCTTTTGGGTGGGGCTTATCCTCCCCAAGAAGACTCGCCGCGACCTGCAGAATCTCGACTTCACGCTCGAGCTCTCGAATCCGTTTTCGTGCTGCCTTAAGTTCTGCGTTTTCTCCGGTTGTGATGCCCGAGATTTCGCCATGGTCGACGCGGTCTTGGCGCACCCAATTACGCAAGCAGCCCTCGCTGACGCCCAGGCTAGGGGCCACAGCGGTGACGGGTTTGCCGGCACGCACCAACGCGACAGCTCGGTAACGAAACTCCGCAGGATAGGCCTTTGGCATGTTCAGACTCCTTGTACTCGAGCCAAAACAACACTCTGCCACTGGTAACCAAACTATGGGGCAGTCAGCGAGTCAACGAAACCGGGGGCAGTCCCCCCCCGCTATCCTGCGTCCGGCGGGATGCTCTACGAGGATCACGGAGCCCAGTTCGCTTCATGGGCCTTCGTCTATCGGATCCGGGGGCAGGCTAACGAGGCCCCGAACCGTTCTGCAGCCCAGACTCGCTGTCGGATACGAGGATTCAAGAGTCGTCTAAACAGGCCAAACCCAATCTCCACGTATCAACTCGCGGTAGGTCCCGCTCGTGTAGTAGTTGCCCGAGCCACTTCGCCAATTCGTATAGAACTGGTAGGAGGTTCCGTTGGGTGAAAAACTGTGGCGCACGGCGATTCTAGAGCAACGATTATTGGTGTCGGAGATCCAAGCATAGTCATTCACATAGCTGGTACCCGTATCCGGTTCGCAATACGTTACGGCATGTGCTGGCTGCGCTTCGACAAGAATGCCGGTCGCAGCAAGCGCCACTGCAAAAACTCCGGCAAAGACGCGAGGGGTGCGCAATTCCATAGTTACTCATCTACAAAGATTAAGACCGATATAAGGTGATTCTCTAAGACCCCAGTGCCCTATGTCAACAGCAACATCAAACGACGCGCACGGCTCGGAGTCGAGTGGCCAATACTCAGCGCATGTTTAGAATTCAGTGATCTCCTGGGCGTTGAGGCAGTCCCGACCGGATTCCCCGCTCTTGACGATCTCAAGTAGCCACTCTCGAATCGGCAACTCACCGTCGACGACTATTCCTGCATCTTCGATGCAGGTTTGAAGTGCGGGGCGTTTGGCATCTAATGCGCTATCCAAGACCTCCTGGATGGCTGGCTGCGATGAGTAGGCCATCTCGACGTAAAAGCTGTGAGCTCGAATGCATTCGTCCGGGACCGGATTGTCAGGGCCGCCAGAAGCCTTGGAGCCCGCGGCGAACCCATAATTCAATCGAGGGTACCCGGAGCTTTCATCGAAATGAGGGCCGTCAATTTCAACCCCAGCTTCGGCGATGCATTCGAGCGAATAATCAATCGCTTGAGCGTATTCTTCGAAAAGGAGCTCTTGAGCCTGGACCGCGCGCCGAAGGATACTCAGCTGATCGGCATCCACAGCGTCGTCCGCCTTCGCGAGTTGCTCGTAGTATTCCAACGACCCTTCCTCGACCAGCCCTGACGCCGGCTCAGCGGTAGAGAGACTATCCGAAGTTGCGGGGCTAGATGCCGGATTTGATGCATCACTTGAGGCAGAACAGCCGCTCAAAAGAACTACGACTCCCAACACCCAAGGCAGGAATATCGCACGTACTGCGTGGTTCACGGCTCCTCCTCTATCGATTACTAATTTTCGGCGCCTCTTGAAACGCGACGTTGCGCAGCCGCCACGCTTCCAGATATCGCATCGTGGCGCAACACCAACGTGGGATCGAGAATTCTCGTGGACCAAGCGATCGGGAGGGACAACAGTCCGCCACAAGTCGGAACTCCCAACCCTCACCGCAACCAAAATGACGACAACGGCGCAGGTTTGCTCTGATGTGATAAGGTCCGATTGGTTCATTGGTGAGAACGCTCAACTGCATACTCTCCAGTTTGTCGAACAGTCACGTTAAAACCATCGAGGAGAGCACCGATGCGGCATCGAGCCCGGCGAAGCATGACCACGCTCCTCGCTGGTAGCCGCTGCATCGGCACTAAGCGCGGGACCCCAAGCCGACGCCACACCGCGAGACTATGGACGAGGCAATCAGTTTGTTAACCAGAAATGACGGTGGTTGCGTCTGCATTATAGATACCCGTATGCGCAACGACTTTACGTAGACTTTTGGCTGTAAGAGCTGGTAGACACAAAGCATTCGTGAGCGCCGGAGCGCGCAATCGACCGATTGGATGTATCGAGAGATGACAGGAAGCGCCAAAGGTTCACGCCAAAGCGGGATCACGATTGCCGTGATAGTCGTATTGATTGTGCCGTTGCTTGCCGCAGGCGTATGGGTGTTCGCCGCGTCCAGCGAGTCGCCGCTGGAGTCTGCGGCACTGGTGGCGCCGCTCATCGCCACCGTCGAGTCGGCGACTCGCACAGAGTCTGCGGACGTTGCCATCGCAGTGGTGCCGGGAGTGGCTTTTTCACCTTCCACCCAAGCATCGGGGACCCTGACGGAGTTCGGTGTGGAGCCGGGCGACAAAGTGAATAACAAGGACGTGTTGATGACCGTGGACGCCAAGTCAGTCCTCGCGTACACGTCAGAGCAACCGCTGTATCGCGATGTGACTCGGAGCGCGACGGGCGCAGACGTGAAGACCGCCCAGCAGTTGTTGATTGACTTAGGGTTCCTCGAGGGTAAGGCGGATGGCAAGGCCGGGAACGCCACTGAGCAAGCTGTTAAGGCGTTCAACCTGGAGTACGGGTACGGCAAGAACAACCCTGTGTTATCGCGGTCGTCGTTGGTGTGGATTGGTGAAAGCCCGGTGACAGTGAGCGAGGTCAATATTGCTGCGGGCGATACGGTGTCGCCGGGCACAGAGGTGTTCGCTACCACGTCGGCGGTTGCAGGGATCGCGGTAACTGAGACCCCGAGCATCCCGCGTGATGGTGTCCTAGAGTTAGTGGCCGACGACATCACCGTCCCGTATGTTGCGGGTTCGGAGCAAGTGACTGACCCCGATGCTGTGGCGGCCATTGCCGCGATGCTGGGCAGTGTGACAGAGTCTGTTGCCACAGTGCGACTCGCGGAGCCAGTCACGGTGGGCACCGTGCCGTCCTCGGCGATCGTCGAGGACAGCAATGGCATGGCGTGTATGTTCCCCTCAGTCGGCGGTGCGGCGGTGGTGGTGGTTCCCACTGGTGGAACGTTGGGCACTGTCGATCTGGACCCGAAGCTAATTAGTGATCCGGTGTTGGTAAACCCACGCGAAGTGCGAGGCGACCTGTCTTGCGGCTAGTAGCCCGCGGTGTCACACATCAGTACCCCCAAGGCGACCATCAGGTCCTGGCAGGGGTTGACTTCGACATCCCCGCAGGCACGTCGGCCGCGGTCATCGGTCCCTCTGGCTCGGGCAAGACCACATTGCTGTCCTTGATGGGCAACTTGTTGCCCTTGCAGACCGGCACCATCACCGCGGTGGACGAGGATGGGGTCGAGCGGTCGCTTACATACACGGCGTCCTGGGTGCTGCAAACGGTGTCCTTGCTGCCTGACCGCAGCGCGGTCGACAACGTCGCCGTGGGCGCCTACTCGGACGGTGCCACGCGGGCCGATGCTTGGGGCCGGTCAATTGAATGTCTGGCGGCGGTGGGGTTGTCAGGGCGCGAGGACGATCCAGCCCGGATTCTGTCCGGAGGTGAAGCACAACGCGTAGCGATCGCGCGAGCGTTGGCATCACGGCGGCCCATCATCCTGGCCGACGAACCCACGGGGCAGTTGGATGCGAAAACCTCCGCCACGGTGTTGGACGCGATGATTGGATCCCACGGTGAGCGCACGGTGGTGGTGGTGACCCACGACCCCGAGGTTGCTGACCGGTGTGATGTGGTGTTAGAGCTACGTGACGGGCGCATACATCAGCGCACCAACAGGCGAAGCTTGAAGGAACGATGATGGCGCGGAACGAGGATCATCGGTGGAGGCAGGTGTGGCCCTTGAGGTTGTCTGCGCGAGAGGGTTTCGCGACAGCACGCACGGGCCGATGGTCCAGTTTCCTGATTGTGGTCGCCGTGGCCTGGATAATCGCAGCACCGGCCATCGCCGATGCCGTGGAAGTGACCAAGACAATAGAAGCCGAGCAAGCGTGGATTGACGCGGGGGGTTACGTGTTCGTTGCCACCGGCATGCGTACAGACGACGGCGCCAACCCTATCCCGGCATCGGTGTGTGAGAGGTTGTCAAAAGCGGACGGCATCAGTGCATCGTTCGCTCTGCAACGCACTAGCGCTTCCGGCTCGGTTGCCCACATCCCCGGCGGCCGTGCCTCGATATACGACGTGTCAGCCGGGGCACTTCCATTCCTGGGGGTAGCGCCAGCAACGAACGGGGTGGTGCTGGTCACGCATGGTTTTCTTGACCGCACCGGGGTTTCCGACGGAGAGGCCGTGCGGGTTACCCGGCGTGCCAGCCAAGGCTCTGCCGCTGCAGAGTCCGACCCCCTAACCGTCCGAGTAGCCGACACCCAGATTTTGGGCGAGGAATTCGACGGCGCATTGCTGATGCCCGCCCAACTTACGGACACCGCCAGCGCCTGCTATGTCAAGACGGACGCCGCACACTACGACGCGGTACATGCCGCCTTGCCTGCCTACCTGGCGTATGAGGGTGAGCCTTCAATTACGAACCCGCGCTTGTTCGGCTCCGAATTCACCGTCGACTACACGACCGCTTTCCAGGACCGCCCACTACGTTGGATGTGGATACCCGCCGCCGCGCTTCTAGGGTTGCTTTGGGCCATGTTGCAATGGTCCCGCCGCTCCCAAACAGCGATTTACGCCACCTTCGGTGTGCGCGTCCCCTCCCGCATCGTCATGCAGACTTCCGAATGGGCGGTACTCGCTATCACCGGCTTAGCTTTTGGGTGGGCCATCGGCATCACCGGCGCCCTCGCGCTCGGCGCCCGTACGGACCAAGCCCTGGCGCTCGCCAGTGCTCACGCGGCGCTGACGCTCATCGGCGCCAGCGTGCTTGTGATCCTCATCGCTCTGCGCCCCACCGGAACTTTACTCAACGCCCTCAAGGATCGTTAATGAGCGATGACGAGCATAACTCTATGCCCCTGAAATCAGAAACATACAGGAAGCAGACGACTTGTATTGATTTTTCCTGGCGTCGAACACATTTGGAAGTGCATCGCCGTGGCGTGCGCGAGTGTGGTTGGTTTAGCCCGCGGGAGAATTCAATCAAGAACCTGTCCTCTGGCGCCGTCGCATTACCGTCAGTTTGAATGACCCCTGGTTCGTTCGAATGGCTGAATTCGCGGATGGATGATAGCAGTGTCAGAAATGAAGAAGTATCCCCGGAAGTTGCAAGATCTGGCGATGATACTCAGGCAGGATGTGCGCAGTTAGGAACCGTGTAGGTCATCGAATGCTGCAGTGTTCCAGATCCAACAGCGCACCGGCGTGAGGCCCGGCACTTTGGTTGGGTAGTTAAGGCAGTTGCTTGTTGATGTTGGAGGGCGACTGGCGGCACGACGAATTACTCTAGAGGCACCGAGTATCTCGAGTCTAGGTCGCATAACCTGAAATGCGCTCGTGACATCCTATTGACGACGTCGAGTTTCTTCGCGCAAAGGGCGCGCGGCTTTATTCACTCCTTCTAACTACTACGCCTTCAGGAAACCTCCAGTCGCTGCACGTCCATTGCGAGACGGCGGGATGGAGGTTGAGATCGAAACGTTCATTGGGTTGGAACCTTAGACACGGGATCGCGGACGCGCGTGAAACGTGTCGGCTGTTCGATCGCAAAACGTTGACGTGGCTCGATGCACTGTCGAGCGGCTGGCTAGGGCTCCCGGATTACGTAGTGTGAGTCGCGGCGACCGGTAAGTGTCTGAGGGCGCCTCTGTCGCGGTGACGCGAACGAGTCGCCGCTCGATGTGAATCAGCATTGGGGTCCGCCGAGACGCCGGGTTTGCTCCGAATGTACTGACACGCAGCCTTATTCGCAAAGATGGCGACCTTGTGGACAACGAGACACGACTCACCGGCGGGAACGTCTCCGCGAGTAATTAGCTCTGGGGTGACGCCATGCGCCACCCCAGCGTCACCTTTCAACGCCTGCTAGCTCACGTCCGCTCCCACGGAATCACGTGGGTTTCGGAGCCACGCGGTGTAGACATTTCGGGCCGCGTTGCCTCTCATGTCTCCCCGGCAGAGTGGCGCAAAGCAAGGCCGCACATCGCGCCGATGCTGCCGTGCTCACCGAGGTTGCTCGCGCCATACACCAGTGGCACGATTCCACGTCGAGTTTTCGAACTAGCGGCGTAGACCTGTGGAAGTGCGCGGTACGAAATCCGGCAGATGCCGATGCTTAGTGTTTGCGACCATTGCAATCGCCGTAGAGAGTACGGGCGCTGGTCAACGAGCGTTGGGCGCTTTTGAAACTAAAGACCATCGATTCCCGAAGCACTAAGGCAATCGACGCTGTTTCCGTCAGTCTCCTCTCCCAAGACCTCTAACGCCTGCATCGCAAGCTCCCACCCGGTGGCCTCTAGATCAGGGGAATAGCCGTTTTCACTAAGACACTCGCGCAGTTGTGGCTCGCGTGACGTCACGTACGCGCCCAACGCGTTGCGCGCCTCCGGCTGCAATTGGTAGGCGCTGGATAGCCAAAACGAGGTTTCTTTCTCACACGCATCAAAGAGGGCATCGGCCTGGGGCGTACTTAAATCCGATGGGTGCTCTGCAACGTACTGGGGCACGACGTAGCCCGACGCCTTGACCCCATCGCTCACAGACACGGTGAAACCGGATTCTTCTAGGCACTGAGCGTTCGCTGCAATGGCTTCACGAACCAGTTCCACATCGATTTTTCCCGACTCGCGAGAAGCAATCAGTGCATCCACCTGTTCCTGCGAAGCGTCCCCCGCGCGAGCTTCCTCAACGTACTTGTCTATGAACTCGGTGAACGGCCCTGCGGACCATGGTTCCTCGGTCTCCATTGTGGTCGTTGAACAACCCCCTAGGCCTAAGACAGCCGCCGCCCAGCACACTGCTGTCAGACGGGCTTTACCACGACGCATAGAAGTCGGTCATGTACTGCGCAGTAGTTGAGGAGAACCTATTATTCGTCTGGGTGCTCGTCGTATACGTGTTGCCGAGGTGCACAAAATGAGCCTTAATGCTGAACGGCCAATTCGGACCCCGCACTGTTGCTTTGTAAGAGGCAGACCCGATGTAATCCTTCTCCCAACTAATCGTGCCAGAGGTAGATTGCCTCGACCCGTCCTGAGTGGTCCACCCTGTCGTGCCCGCAGACGCCGATCCCGCAACCCCAAGAACGCAAACACCGGTCAAAGCAGTGACCGCCAATGACTTCCTGAACTTCATTGTTCACTCCCCTGCGCGTCTCCCCTTTGGCGACAAACGCATGACAACCACCCTAGCAAGCGCACCCCCTACCCGCAAATGGGGGACGAGGAGGCCTCACAAGCGAACTTTGGGCGGTCATACCTGGTAGACCTGGAGTATTTGTTAGTCTCGGACCTCACAACCGACCTATTGGATGTATCGAGAGGCGACAACATAGAGCGATTGGATGTATTGAGAGATAACAAGAGCGACTTCCCCAGGCAAACTTGGCTCCTTGACCTTCTCCCTGGGTTAGGTCACCTCGTCTGGTGTGGTGCTTTAACGTGAGATCGGTGGCCCAATCCGTACCGCCGACGTGCCCGAACTTGTGGCCTTGTGGTGGGCGCACTGATTCGCCAAGGGCCGGCTGCGCTCCTCCATTGGATACTTCACACCGATGAGATTGACGACCTTTACTTTCTTAAGAACAACCTCTAAATCAAGCAGTCGCTGAGAGAAGCCATTCTCCTCTAAACTCGTGCATTTCACCTGTTCATGCATCACTTCCTAGAGCACTTTATACTTTTCGTTCAGACCACCATCATTACCCCTGGAACGATTGACGTCCGTGCCGCAAGTAAACCCGAGAAGTCCATGGCGAAAACACGAGTCCGGCAGACTGCAGTTCGCTGTCGCTATTCAGCGGATTGTTCGAGAGTGGAAGATAGTTCGACCTGAGGCTCCCAATCAATTCCCGGTGCGGACAAAAGCTCGTCGCCGGCACCTGACCACCACCCGAGCCGCTGGAAAAAGATCCTTTCGTCACCGTCACACTGGGGCCCAGATGTTGAGTAGATCTCGGAACGCGAGGTGTCGCCGTCAGGTGAGATATATACAGTCTCAACATCCGCGCCCCCACGCCAGCGGCGAATCTCACTGTGCTCCAGCGTTGGAGAAGAACGCTCCGTTAACCAGTAAAGCCAATCTCCGCAAAACACCTGAGAACCGGCGACCGAGTCTCCGAGCGAGATTGGCTCACCTTCTCCGAGCGCCACTAATTCGGTATGGAAGAAACCATCGTCTTCGCCACCGGTCGCGGTCTCGTTCCACACGACTAATTCGTTGCCGACTACCGCCCGCGATGCGCAGCCAGGTACCGCCAACTCTTCGACTTCCCCAGTTTCCTCGTGAATCCTGTTCACTGCCCAGCACTCATCGTCCTCAGTTCGGGTCAGGAACGATACGTCTCCCCCGCTACTCTTCAACCAGCCAATATCTGAACCTGCGTCCACACACGAAACTACCTCGTCATCTACTGGGGACAAGGGGTCGGCGAAGTCGACTCTTGCAATACAGTGCTCGCCTGCTGAGCCCGGGGCGGTGAAGTAGAAATCGGTACCCGAAAGCGTGTATTCGGACCAGGAGTCACTCTCATAAACGACGGTCGATTTGTCGGCCTCCGGGTCCCAGACCACGATCTCGAATCGGCCAGTAGCGTCAGAGCCGACCCCAAAAACGACGGCTTGGCCCACGCCGATAGGTTCCTGCACAATTCCGTCGTGAGCCTCGTAAGTGCGAGACGTACCATCGGACTGGTAGGAAATGAGTCGCGAAGATGATTCATCGTCGTAGTAGCGTGCGATCACAGTATTATCGGCCACAGGACCGTAAGTGGGGAAGCCCTCCGACCCTGGAATAGCTATCTCCCAATCCATCAGCGCTTGTGGAAGGGGCGAAGCCGACGGAGAAGCCGTCATTGATGCGCTTGGCTCCGGGTCGGCAACCTCAGACTTGTCGGGTGTGGGTGGAGGTGTTTGCAATTCTTGACCCGTGCAACCCGCCCCAAGCAAAACTGTCATCACCGCCCAACATGTAAACGTCCGTCGGCTTCGCCCGCTACTCATACGCCGATACTACGCAAGCCTGGTAGTTCGACGAAGGCGGATGAGTTGGCCGATACGCCGGGTTTTACCTGAGCAGCGACATCAAGCGCTATCGAACGCCAGGCGGGACCTAAACTACCTGGTAAATAGACTTCGGCGCGTCATTCAAAGTCAGTGCGCGCTAGTAGCGTTGCGAAGTTTTTGCGAAGTTCTTGCTTACCCGCCGACTGACCCCCGGGTCCAATCTCAAGGTCACGAAGCCTCGTGCATACCGACAAGACCGTTAACGGCCACACCGCCACGTAGGCAACTTTGGGCGCTCCGCGCTCGCCTTTAAACACCGGACGCCGCGAGACAAGGAAACCCGCCGCAGTCCCGTGCGTAATTCACGAGACACAGGCCAGGGCCTCTTGCTGGCTAAGGCGCGCCGCACCTACGGCCGCGCGCCGACACTGAGCCCCTCGCAAGTTGACGAGGCTCCTAGCGCCGCCCCGAAGACGACGAGGGGGGCGGCGTGTCAGCATGTTGCGAACCAAAGTGTGCCCCGGACGACTGCACAAACGGCTACGGCGCCACCGGCCGTACTCTCGACGCAGTAAACGCTCCGGGCATTGACGGTCCGCCTCATTTTTTCCGCACAGCGTGCATAATTGGATGGCGGCCCGAAAGACAAGAATCAGCGCATCTCTAAACCACGAGAGAGACAGCACAATGACAGTGCAGGACGATCCAAATTACGAATTCCTGAATTCAGTGAGAATCAGCTCACCGTTCAGTTTCGTTCACGACAGTGACCTGCACAGGCGACCAGATCAGCAAATTGCGAGACCTTGGAGTGACGCGATTCTTGCGATTGCGGCAGGGCGACCGTTCGCGGCCGGTGCGTTCGGAAGCGCGTCAACCCCGGGCTCGCCCGCGGAGCTCGCGCAGTTCGTGGGAGTAACTGATCGAGCAATCATTCACGGTGAAGCGACGGTCCACTTTGAGGCGCAGGGCAGCGCGACAGTGAGGGCGTTGCCTCTATCTCTCGTCACGGGATGGAAGATTGATCGATTCCACGGCTCCGTGGTTGCTGCTCAGGATCCTTCAGACGCCATTCCCAGCGACTGCCGGCTGGTAGTCGAGACAAGCAACGGCCAGAAGGTCACGTTCGACACCTCATCAGCTGGCGACACCAACCGACCCAAATTTCATTGGGACGATCTAGTAGCCGTGATGGGACTCCTCTCTAAGTAGCGCCCGAGGGAGTGAGACTCACCGCTGTTGACATGGGCGAGATTGATGGCGAGAAGTATTCCGACAAGGGCGCTTTAGCGGCCGATTCGGCTGCGGACTCAGTTTGAAATAGAGGCAAGTCGCAAGAAGATTGTTCCTGGTAGATACGGTAAAAACGGATGAGTTGGCCGATACGCAGGGTATGCGCCCCGCACGGCTTGTTTTTGGCAAAAACTCACGGCACTTACTGATTACCAGGGTTAGCACTGCCTTGGCATGGTGGCCTCGGGTGGCAGTTACTGATACGCGTGCGAACACATTGCGGACTGGCGCACTTTCGCACCCTCAAGACTTCGGGGGCATGACCCCCATCGAGTTCAAGACCGTATACGCTCAACAAACAATGGCCCTCGCGGCCTAACCCCACCAGTCAACTAATCCTGGGGCAGACCCAAAGGCCACTTACTGCCGTCCCTATCAGAAGGAAGAGGTCTTGACTAAAGACAACAGTTCTCAAGTCACTTGGACGGACACCGCGTCGTTCTACGGTGTTGGACTGAGTTCGCAAACTGGATGGAACTCCAAAGGACGTTTGAAGGTGACGATGGGCTCTGTTGGTGGTCAGATATGCGGCACAAATGGTTACGCTACGACATCGAAGGCCTATCAGATTGTCGTCAAGTAGTGATCGCAACCTCTCTGAAGGTCCTAGGTATGGGCCTTGTTGGACTGACTGTGGTGGCGCTTGCTGCATGCACTGCGCCACCACAGAACGGTCCTCTTGTCGGCCCCCGGAGCGCTGCTGGGGCAGTAGTGTTTTGCGCGCCGGCGCGAGACGTAGATGCTCAGAAATTTTATGCTGAGTCTCTCACCAATCTAGGTACGGACTCGATAGAGATACTTGATATTTCCGGCTCTGGGCAGTCGATCAATACCCCGACCTATGGCCTCGACCTGGAAGCTAAAGAAGACGAGCTTTTGGGATCCTGGTGGTGGCCTTCGACCGGTGAACCAGGGGTCGAACTTGCGATGAAGAGGATGACGGCACCGGTTGGTGTCATCATTGAACCTGGGCATTCAGTGGAGCTCTTCGCGGGGTTCTCACCGACCGAACAAGGTGGGCAGGGGAGCCTTGAGAAGACGGTCGTCGAGTATGCCAGCGGGGGCACTAAGTTCCGTGAAGAGATCCTTGTCCATTACCAGCTGCGAGAAGGCGATGGTTGCGAGAAGTAGCGCACTAATCTTGACCTTGATTGGTTTAGTGTCTGGCTGCAGCGTAGACCGACCACCGGTGCTGCCCTCGGGAGCATTCGTAGCAGTCATAAATGCGAGCTCCGCGGACGACCGGATTTGGGACAACAACTACTGTGCTGGGGTGCTCGTCGCAAAAAACGCAGTAGCCACAGCGACACATTGTGTTGACTCAGGCCCACTCCCAGACGTTGTGGTCGGAGCGATGAATCTATGTACTGATCAAGGCGAGAGGCGCCACGTTAAGAATGCAATTTTCGGTGACGGCGAAGCCCTCGAACTCACCCTCTTAGTACTCGAAGACCCCGTAAAGGCCGACTATGCCATAACCGCGAGAGAATCCGTCAGTTCAGATCTCGTCGCGACAGGATGGGGACGAACTGCCGTCAACGCACCTCGCAAATGTGACTCAAAACTCGTGAGCCTAACTTCGACCCCGGGCAGTGATTGCGAAGCCACGCTGAGAGCTGCAACGGCCAGTAGCGCCGCACCAAAATCTACCGTGTGCTTGCAGGCTAACGGGGAGACGAACACCTGTATTGGCGACAGCGGTGGTGGTGCATACGACGTAGTCGGAGGCGACCTGAGAGTTCACGGCATTACCCTCGGGGGGCTCGGATGCACTACCGCCGAACCGGGCCTATATGCAGGCCCTCGCGCCATAGACGCCCTTCTGACTCAGGCAGCGTTAGAGCCACTGAGTCTGCCGAACTGATCGTTAGCCGCGGAATGCAGCGACCCCTCTCCTTTAGTAAGCTGCTGCGTCTCGTTGTCTGAGGTTTCACTCATAAGGTTCAGTTTCCTTGTTCCGTCTGGTGCTTGGCGACGTAGTGCTCAAGCACTCCTCCGACGAGCTGCGACATTCTCATACCCACTGCGTCCCCTTACACAAAAAACCCGACAGACCCCGACAACGGCAAGTGGCGGGCGCGCTAACGTGACGCCGCGGGCAGCGAGCATGCACAGCATTTCGCGCACAAGGTCGAGGCGACGCGGTGGGTCGATTCGGTGAATGCTTCAGTAGCTACTGTCCAAAACGTCGACCTAGGCGCCAACAAGGTGATGTCCCGTGATTACGCACAGAGCACGCGGCGCCCGGACCAGTACCACCGCCACGGCACTCAGGATCAAGTGCATCGCCACTTCAACCACCACGTATACCCAGCCGCAGGCGACCTGCCCTCGGCATCCAATCATGGGCGAGCATCGTTCCTAGCGACTTAAAGGCACTGGTCAAGAGCTTGCGCGAGACGCTATCCCCCGCCACCGTCTCCGTGATGTTCCGCGATGCCTCCGCGATTTTCAAGGCGGCCGTCATGGATTGGCGCATCGTGGCGTCGCCCGGTGCCGTCATCAGCGTGCCCAGTCCCCGCCCGCGCAAGGTGGAGCCAGTGGCGACGGAAAGCATCGAGACCATCGTCGGCGCCGTGTCTCCTCGCTACTGGGCACTGGTGATCTAAACAGCGGTCACCGGAATACGTCAGGGGGAAGTCTTTGGCCCTTTCAAAGATCGCGTCGACTTCCTGCGCCAGCGGACCGTGGTCGATAGGCAGCTCACGACGGTCACGGCCGGCGCTCCGAACTTTGGGCCCACCCACGACTGCCGGGAGCGTGCGCACGTTCCCCCCCTACTCCACGTTGTCGCGGACGCTCTACTCGAGCACCTCGCGCGTTACGAGTACGGGCGCGACGGGTTGATCTTCACAAATGACTATGGCGACCCTCTGCGCAGATCTGGCTTCAACACCACCTGGCGGCGCGCGCTTACGAAGGCAGATACTGAGCCGGCCGTTCTCCACTCGTTGCGCCACTACTACATGAGCCTGCAGATCCGGCACAGCGCGAGCGTCACGGTGGTTCAAGAACGCCTAGGCCACGCCAGCGCGAGCGCGACTCTGGGCACCTATTCTCACCTATGGCCGGATTCCGAGGATCGCACCCGCGAAGCTATTGACGCCGCGCTCGGCGAATCAGCGACGAGAGTTCTTGCGGACTCATTGCGGACTTTGAGTACGATGTAATACAGTTATTCCAGGTAGATACGGTAAAAACGGATGAGTTGGCCGATACGCCGGGTTTTACCTGAGCAGCGACATCAAGCGCTATCGAACGCCAGGCGGGACCTAAACTACCTGGTAAATAAACTTCGGCGCGTCATCCAAAGTCAGTGCGCGCTAGTAGCGTTGCGAAGTTTCTGCGAAGTTCTTGCTTGCCCCGCCGACTGACCCCCGGGTCCAACCTCAAGATCACGAAGCCTCATGCATACCGACAAGACCGTTAACGGCCACACCGCCACGTAGGCGACTTTGGGCGCTCCGCGCTCGCCTTTAAACACCGGACGCCGCGAGACAAGGAAACCCGCCGCAGTCCCTCGCGCACGGCGCCGTAGACCTGCGCGTCCGTGACCGTGCGGATAGCGACGTTGCCTTGGCGTTGAGCCCGATAGATGCGCGCGGCAATCTGGCATCCCTGCTCACGCAGAACCCGAAATATCGACTCGACCGCGTGACTTTTGGCTCTCATCGCATCAATGAAACACATCATCATCGGTTGCGGGGGTCGAGCTCCCCACAAAGAGACTTGGTGCCACCCGTGGGGTCGCGACGTCCTAACGCGGACGCGTGTTTTCAGTTTTGGGACGCTTAATCTCGGCATGCTCGACCGATGTCACACCGTCACGCGTGCCGTCATCAATATCGGCTTGCAGCACACACCTACGCACCGACTCGTAGCCGACACCGACCTGACGGGCAACGGCCGCCCACGCGGCCGTCAACGACGGAGAATTCGACCGGTGCTCACGCACCAACCAAACAGCACGCTCCCGGAGCGCTGGATCAATCTTCTTAGGCATGACATGCATGCTCTCAACTCAAAAGGATGCGGCATCAAACCTGGGGCGCTTTAAGGTGACGCTAGGGACGGATGCGACGCTCATGACGATGATCCGAGGCATGGCTTCATACATGTGGCCTTAGAGCACCGTGGGTTCCCAGTAGTTGGGAGACCGCACCGGGTCATTTGGCGAAGGATCGAAGAGGTTGTCGAGAACGCCAATCTGGCTCGCTTGCGGAACCCCAGGCAGGACGGTTGCGATGCGATCGACCAGATAGCGGACCCTGTTCACCGTCGCATCGAAATCGTCGACTAGCAGCTCGCTCTCCAGCCACAAAAAACTTCCAATGAGCTTGTCACCACGCCGGCGCAAAACCACAGCTTCCACCTTGTTGAAGGGCTTCTTGTCGTCCTCATATGTGTGATACATCCCGCCCATGACATTCACCTTGGCGATCCCTGCAGCTCGGAAGGCGGCTCTGTAGTCCTTATTCTGAGCGAGCGCCTCAAAAGCGGCATCGTGAGCCCGCCGTATCACCGTGGGGACCTGGTCCAATGATTCAACCATGCGGAGCGTCCAGGAATCGTCGTAATCGGGGTCGGGTTCCATCCCTGGCTCAGGCAGGGCCTCGTCCGTCAGTTGCGCGTACGCCTCATAAAGACCCTCGACGAAGTGGAAACCCTCCTCGCCCAGCACAGCGCCGAGCGCATCGGGAGACGTGAGCGCACGCTCGAAGGTGGATCGACCAGCGAGCACAAGCTCGACTGCCTCCGCAAAAACACCATCACTCATACAGGCGTCGTGCGCAGATACATATTCTTCGGCCCGGGCACACAACCACGTCCAGAACTCGAGAACGGCCTCGTCACCCAGAGCCACAAGCGACTCAATGACGGTGGACGAATCTGCCAGCGACGCGTTTTGCGAGTCGCCGAAAAATTCCCAGTATGAATCAGATTCCATTGTTTCTCCCTACCGGCAACTGACCGATTGCCCAGGTGGACATTTTTTGTACTTGATCCAGTAAGCAGTAATATACGACGCTTCCCATAGTCGCGCATTATAAAAGCCTTTAATATATCCAGAAATAAATAAGTACGTGCACGCAGATTTGAAGTACCTATAGCATGCGGAAATTTGGCTAGCGGGCCTGCTATTGCCCTCAACGCTAGTTATACCGTATTTCCAGATTGCCCCATTTGAGACTCGATGTATCTGGTAGACACGGTAGTCGTGAATTGCCCGATAAGTTCGCGAACCCAGCTGCGGCCATGGAATCCGTTTTGCTGCCTCGTAGATCTTTCTCGCGAGCCACACTACTGCCACGACAGCGGCAACGATAACAAGCGCACGCACAACCAATGCGAGCACTGCGGCACCCCCCAGCAATGGTATAGCAATCACGGCGGTGCCGGATAAGTCATAGTTATTTACTGGATCTTGAGGATATGCATATGGGGTGCTATTCCCGCCCTTAATGGGATCTATCGAGGTGAAGAGTCCGGTCATAGGGTTATAGAGGCGCACTCCCATCAATATAATTCCCGAGCCATCACTGGCTCGCTCACTAGCACCGAGCCAGCCATAGCTGATCACTCCGGTTTCGGCGTCGAGCGAGGTTGTTTGGGTGCGCCCGTACTCATCGAATTCAGAGAATGCACCGATCGATGCGGTGTCGCCGTCGGCGTCCAAAGTCACGGATACCGCAACATCCCCATGCATGTTTGACAAATGCAAGGCGGCAGTGCCGTCAGTGACAGTGAGCCCGAGGTCGCCAACAATGGAACTGCCGTACCAACTGGTAGATACGGCGCCTGCAGCGTTCGTCGAGAGCGCCCATGCGGGGCTATCGGACAGGTCTGAGTAGTGGCTCACCTCGCTCGACGTTCCAGTCTCGGACGTAGTTGTCGCACTGGTGCGTCGTTTCATAGGGTCGAGCTCGAATTCAGTAGAGACGTCCGACTGGCCTATCGAACGTGCGAGATCGTTGTCGAAATACGCCACCTCGATATCGCCCTGTTCGGGGCCAAGCGGGGTATCCGTCGCAGGGATCACTGTTTGTCGGCCAAATGCATCATATTCGTACTGGCCAGCATTATTAGCGCCTGTCTGTACTCGATCTGCCGTGTCGTAAGACCAAGCCTCAGTGGTTCCGGTTGATGGATCGACACACGCCCCTTCTGCGTCAGATACGGAGGACGAGCGAGACAGTCTGTTGCCGCGCACGTCAAATGTGTATGCCCGACTGATACAAGCCGAGTCGCTCGATGGCGACTCGTTGTCGCCCACACTACTTACGACAGCGGTGCGGTCGGTGACCCCGGTTAAGCGTCCCGCGCGGTCGTACTCGTAACCACGGTCGTAAGTGGCCGCTTCGGACGGTTCTGCTCCGGCGCTCGGTGTGGCCTCCGCGACTACGCGCCCAAATAGATCAGTTTGTTGGCTCCATGCGACAAGCGGCAAAGTGTCACCGTTTGTGTCTGTTGCTGAGTAACTGAGCCCCAATAGATGTCCCGCAAGGGAGTAAGCGCGCGTCTGTGTCAGGTCCCCAGGGAGTGTCTGAAGCTCAAGTTTTCCCGCCGCGTCGTACGCCGCCTTGTAGTCATATGCCGCTGTACCGTCGCTACTTTGCACCCTCATGCCGGTCGCGAGACCGCGATGTTCGGCGGCGCCACGGGCATCAGCACCGTCGTAGGTGTACGACGTCACATAGAGTCCATCATCAACGGAGGCCACCTGACCTCTTGAGTCGTAGCTGGTGGTTGAGGTGGCTCCGTCAGTATCGACGTACGAAATGGGCCTTGACCAGGAGTCGAGGAACGTCTCTACTTTCGGCCCATTGGCAGACCCCGAAGCCGTACCCGTGTGCAAACCAGTTGAGGAGTCGTACCGGAGCCACACGTCTTCGATTGGCACAGAGCCGTCAACTCCGCTTACAGATGTGGACACTGATTCGACATTCCCATCTACAAGAAAAGTCATTGACGTTTCTCTCACGGCCGAGCCAACTGATTCAATCACGGTTTCCGCTTCGAGATCGCGGGTGTATGAACTTATGTAGGTGCTAGGGACGGTCCGCGTTGCCTCTCCGCTGCCCGACACGCAAAGTTCGCCAGCCCACTCGGGCTTCTTGCCACAGCGCGAATCGTCGCTATTCGGCGTGGCCGAGTAGTAAACGGCGAGTTCAGTTTTTGCGTCGGTACCAGAGGAACCCGGCTCGCGACGTTCAACAACTCTGCCCAGCGCGTCATACCGCACACGTGTGACTATGTCCTGCGCGCCGTCGTCCATCGTGGTGGTCATTGTTGTCGGCGCGCCAATCCTCCAACCGGACGTCTCCTCAGTAGCACTTGCGCCATCAATCGGATCGTAGCCGGTTAAGAACTCCGCTAAGAGTGGTTCGCCGGAGTCAACGACGACCCCCGTATCCCACGTGCCCGAATGCGCCTCAGCGCGAGTTTGAGTGATTGAGGTCATTAACGCGAACCTCTGCCCGCTAACGGGATTTACTGCTGAATTAGGTGCCCCCTCGTCATACTCGTAGTGGGTGTGGAGGCGTGCAGGAACGCCATTCTCATCCTCCATCGATGGAGCCCACACATCGGCAATGACACTGCCCGCGGGCAACAACACGGTCCCTTGAGGGATCGTCCCACCATCCCAAGTGAGATCGGTTGGCGAGACAATTTCGTCGTTGTATCGGGTGACCGTACCAACAGCATTGACTTCATCCTGTGCCACAGGTTCTCCGTCATTAAGTGATGACTGTTCCATCAAGTGAGCAGTTGCGGATTCGTCGAGCGCGCGGACCACACGCCCGCCGTCGTCATACTCAGTCGCAGTGAACTGCCAAGATCCAGCGCCGTGTTGCGCGGAGTTGATGGTGTAGCCGAGGCCATCGGTGTACATCAGCTCGGCATCTCGCCACTCCGCCGCATCGACGGAGTCAACGCTAGAGCCGCCCGGGTCCTCGCCCTGCGAGAACACCGCAAATCCGTGCGACGGTACGCGAGATTGGCCCCACGCCGCGGCTGCCGGACGCACCTCTGGACTTCCGCTCGGCGGGGCGGCAGGGTCGATGCCGTAGACAAGTCGTGTGGTCGGAACGTAAGTGTCGCTTCCGTCGGTGTTAAGGCGAGAGACAAGGGACACTGAAGCCGACGTGCCATAGTCGATCTTCCACGGGGCCAGTCCTGCAGGTGTCACAGACGTCAGTGTGGGTGCACCAGACCCAGTCACGGCTCCATAACCGTAAGAAGTGGAACGGCCGCTTCGCGGATCAGTGACCTTCGTGAGGCGACCACTGGAGTCGTACGAATACTTAGCGACGACGACTTCCGTCATCTGCTCCAAAGCCGGGTCCCATGCGGTCGACTCAATCTCGGAGACACGTCCCACATACGCATTAGAGGCAGCGCTCGTCGCCGAATAGTATGAGATGTTCAGCGCGCGACAACCAGCGACAAGGGTCGTGCACGTTACACCGTCGGGAACGGGTCCGAGGATACGCGTCACTTTGCCCAGGGTGTAAGTGAACGTGGTGGACTCGCCGCCTGGTTCTGTCACCCGCTCTTGCTGCCAAAGGCCACTTCCCCGGTGGGCCCATACGGTGCTCACCCCCGCATCGTCCACGACTGTTAGAAGTGAGCTGGTTCCGGAACCCGATAGCGTCAAACTCCACCCAGAGCTTTCCGTGTCGGTGTCGAGTGGCACATATGTGCCCGTCTTCTGCGCGGTCGCTGTGCCGCCGGGCTGGCCATACAACAGATAAGTGCCGTCAACATCCTCAAGCGCGATCATGCCATTCACGCCGGTAGTGTCGATCACCGTCAGCCCTGCAGCGCCCACGTCGCTGCCCTCAAACGACGGAGCCCATCCAGACCCAAAGGGGGAAGTCTCGGTGCCGCCGGCGAATGAGTTGTACGAACGCGACACGGACAGCGTGCCCGTATAGCCGGGCACCGACACGTCGGTCGCGGTGGTGTTGAACTCGCCGGTCCACAAAGCGACTTGTCCCGGGCCGGCGTCGGCCACTGGGAAGGCATCTCCAAACGCGTGCGGCAAGCGCACGACCGAGGTGTGACTGTCGACATCGTCAGTCCAACTGCATCGCGTGTCGGCGGTGTAGACGTAGGTGAAGCACACCTGCACATCCATGCGGTAGGGCAAACGTTCGTAGGCGTCGGGAACGGACGATGCTGCCGACCACGTGTAGTTGACATCAGTCGCGCCGCCATCTGCCACCTTGGATAGTTCAGCGACCTCGGTCCAGCCGCTGGCTGATCCCGTCGTCTCCCCATAACCCGTGCCGTTGGCCTGGCCCGACGGGCGCCAATAGACGACGCGTTCCACGTCGCCGCTTACCCCCGGGGGCGCGCTGGCCTTCACAACCGCCTTGTCGGTCGTTGTGAAACCAGCCGCAGGGGCGGTGATGCCGACCGCCCCGATCCCGTACTTGAACGTGACCCACGCACCGGAGTTGTTGGCGCGGTCGATCGCACGCGCTTCAAGTTTGTGGCCCCCATTCGTGCGCGGCAGTGCGGTAACCGTGGCTGAGCCCGAAGTGGCAGTAACTGTTTTCACGGTGCCGCCATCGACCTTGTACTCAAACTTGACGGCGTCAGTGGCACTCAAAGCCGCACTCACACTTGATGGTGCAGTGTCTTTCCATTGGCCATTGCTGAACTGGCTGGAGGTGATAGCCGTAGCGCCCGGTGCAGCGGTGTCCACCGTGACAGTCCATGACGGCTTCGAAGAAGCTTTGGAGTCAAGCGCACTGTCGTTAGCCCACACTTCTACCTTGTAGTCACCCTGTGCCAACGCAGATGGCGTGTACGACGACGTGGAGCCCGACGCCACTGCTGAACCAGAAGCCTTCGTGACAATCGTCGACGTTCCCTTAGTCACGGTGAAACGCCCCTTCACACTGCCTCCATCGGCGTCGCTCACCGTGGCAGAAAATGTGGGGGTCGTGTCATTGGTGTAATACACCGCGCCCGATACCGGGGTTACTGCGTTGACCTTCACGCTCGAGGGCGTAGACGGGTAACGGTTGTAACTAATCGACAGCACCGGCTTGTTAGAGCTCGAGTTACCCGAATAGAACCGCTTCCAATAGAAGTTGTCCGTCTCGCTGCTCGCCTTGAGACCCACACCTACCGTCGACGCAGTGCCGTTGGCCCACGCCTGCGCCATCGACTTGATATCAACACTGGCGTAGCCGTCCGCACACGACGAGGAGTACCCCTTCGTCGTTGTGGGCGAGGCATACTTCGTTGAGAACGACGGCATGTTCGTCCACCGCGTGGACGAACTCGTCGTGGCGGTCGACCACACTTCCCAACCCTTCGCAGTACACGACCACGAGTGATGGTTGTAAATCTTGAAGGCTGCAGCCGTTACCGAAGCGCCCTTAATGGCGGAGATCCCAAAATTCAGGTACGAACGATACTTAGCAGTTCCACCATTGAACGTGCCAACGAAAAGCTCCGACTCGCCAGACTTGTCAAACGTTGCAGCGTTAGTAACGGAAGTATCGAAACTGGGAGAAAGCGTCACCGATGGGTCAATCACCAGCGGGTACTCAACCTCAGGGTCAGTCACTACGGCCACAGGAACAGTCATGCTCAAATCAACAGCATCACCGTCAGTCGAGCCACCCAAGGACACCGGTTCGCCGTCAGGAGCCGCATTGAGATCCTGCTCCACTACTGCGCCATCTGCGTCTGGTGTCGGCGAGGCACTCGGCCCATCTTCAGTGGGCAATGCCGCCAACGTCACTGGGTCCAAACGGCTTAGGTCTTCAACCGCGTCCCACGCCGCCGCATCGGACACCCGGGCAACAACATCACCGCTCTCGTCCGCAAACGTGAAGCCCTTGGCATTTGAGCCGGAGACCTCCGCCCCGTCCATCTCGAAACGCAGCGGCAATTTAGGCAACTTTCCCGACTTCGGTCGCTCATTGACCACAAAATACTGTTCAAACCCAGTCGCATTCACTTCGATGACAAGGTCAACACCCTTTTTGATGTCCACGTATCGCGCAAAATTGTCCTCGAGAATCGGCTCAGGAACCTTACCCTTCCACCACATTTCCAGCGTGTGGCCGGTCAGAGAATCCGTGGCGGCGGCCAACAACACCTTGCCAGAACCCCCACCAGACAGCACCACATCATTAGGGTGAGCTGCCGCACGGAACGACCCATCGGTGAACTCGGTCAGGGTCGCGTCGAAAGACTCCCAACCCTCCTCCGTGGTGGGATCCTCACCCGTCTCAACCCACACCGGCCCAGCGGCAATATCCGCCCGCCACGAACCATCGGGCAACGCGAAAGCCGACGTCGTCTCAGAACGCTGCGAAAGATCCTCCACCTCAACGCCAGACAACTTCGCACGCATCTGAGCAGAGATTGAATCAGGAGACGTCAACGTCTCTACCGAATCCTCAACAACCTCGACCAGGTCAGCAGGAGGCTCCACTGCCGCCTCAGCTGAGGTCGTGATCACCAGCGCGGCAACAACCACAGCTGCGGTCACCACGCCAGGGACACGGAAAAATGGGTTCAACAGAACGGACTGGGGGATCGCCACAACAGCAACCTTTCACGCACGGATAAAGCAAACGGAATCGGAACTGGCCCACGGCCAACCGCCACCCGTCCGCTTTTGGTGTACTCCGTACGCTCGAGGGTTGGCATATTTATAGCAGTAGTACAGGAGCCCGGCAAGCGCTCACGAGTGTTTTCTTGAAAACTGTGGAACCCATGAGCGGTTTCAGCGCGGTTTGTGGCCTCAGCTCCCTACTGCACCGGCACGTCGCCGTCGACGAAAACCGCGACGTCGATAGTGCTGGAGAACGTGCACGCTACCGATTTCGGCGCTCTGTGCCGTTAGTTTGTCATCGCTCCGAGTCGTCAGCGGTAGATGAAATCGCATCGAAAGTGAGGATCTGTGATCTTCGGTAGAAAGTTGCGCAAGACATGCCAAAGTCGCGCGTGACTTGGGCGGGTGGTGTAACTGCTTGTATGAGCTTGAAAGCGATGAACATGTTCCCTGTTAAAAGTGTCAAAACGGATGATTTGGCCGATGCGCAGGGTTTTACCTGAACAGTGACACCCAGCGCCATTGAGCGCTACATGTGATTTAAAAAGCCTGGTAAAGGAACGTTAACCGGAAACCCAGAGCCAGCGAGTGCTAGTAGCGTTGCGAAGTTTTACCGTCCTCGCCTACTCGCCCGTAGCTGAGTATCCTCATCACGAAGCCTCGTGGTTGTCGCTTAGTCATCCAAAGGCCACGCCTCCACGCAGACGGCCTTGGGCGAACCACGCGCTCCTATAGAAACCTCGCCCCGTAGCCCCTGGTTGGCACGCGGCACGCAAACGAAAATGGTCGGCTGGATACCTTGCGTTTGGGCATGGTGCCCGTCGGTCCTTTGCGGGCCGCAAGGCTGTAGGGAGGGCGTTATGCCTGAGGTAGAAGAAGTTGCGCGTTGGTCTCGTTGGTCAGGTCGAGATGTAGGGAACGCGGGCGGTGCGATTGCGTCGGCTTCGGTAGCGGCTTCTGGCGGCATGAGGCTGTTGGGACGCGACCACGAAACAGTCGAGGCTGCCATCGACGGTAGTTCCGCCGTACTGAAGGTCCTTGCGGAGCTCGCTCGTAAGGGTTCGCCTCGCCCAGGAGCGAAGGCTGGCCCGGTTCCCAGTTGGGCAGCTCAGGCATTCTGCGACGGCGGGCGCCGAGCTGTGGCTTCCAAAGGTGCGACGCTTGCGGCACGTGGCATTGAGGTCCATGAGGTGGTGACCCTGGTCGAGGCGGTGTTGACGCGGCAGACATCGGTAGTGGAGGCTGCGGCAAAGCTCGGCATTACGACCAACACAATGACTCGACACAAGGCGATCTACGTTCGTGGCGGGCGACAAGCACTCGAGATCGAGGGCCTCGGCCGCGGCGAACGTATCGATGGGCCTCACCTGGCGTAAGCGGTGTCAGATGGCGGTGGCAGGATCACGCTCAAGCGGGAGGTGCGATATGGGCATAAAGCTTGAGGTCGGGCCGAGTCCGGTCGACGAACGCTGGCCGGGTGTGAGCGTCGTGGTCCCACCACTGCCGTCGCAGGTGGAGTGGCTAAGGCCGAGCGGGGAGACCTTGCTCGCGCTCGAGCGCGCGTCGCGCGCATTGGGCCGTATCGACGGTGCCTACCGTGCGGCGCGGGCGCCTGAAGCTTCCATCTACGCGACGCTTGCTTTGGAGGCTTTGGCGTCGGTCGCCGTCCACGGTGAGGCGGCGTCGTGGTCGAAGCTGCGTTACGCATTGGCGGCGGCACCGGTGGCCGGGTCGCTGCAAACCTCGCATGACCGTACGGCAAGGCATCTACAGAAGGCGATAGGTCTCACGGGTTCAACGGGTCGTGGTGGAGACCCGGCGTGGGTGCACACCTTCGAGGCCGCTCTGACGTGGTGGCCGTCAGCGATGCGTAAGGGGCGGATGCCGGAGAGGTTCGCGTCAGACCTCATTAGCGATCTGTGCTCTTGGGTAAATGACGGGAAGCAACCCGCACTGGTGAAGGCGAGCATCGCGATGATGGTTGCGGCCGCCACTGACCCGGATTGCCCGGATACGGCGATTGTGGCTAGGGAACTTTTTGCTGTCGTGCTGGAGGGGGCGGGCGGTATCGATCGGTGGTGTGCGCCGGCAATTTCAGCGTGGTTTGCGCATGACCGCGGGTCGTGGAGTCTCGTTGCGACGGCGCTTGCCGGCGAAGGCGAACCCGACCCCGTCGCGGTTGACACGGGGCTCCGGGCAGTCTTCGATGCCGTGACGCGAAGTGCGAACAGCGGAGCGTTTGGGGTGGAGTGGGCAAGCAAGGACGCGGTCCGTTTGATCGAGAGCGCTCCAGTGAAACTCACACGCAAGCAACAAGTCTTGGTGGAGGTGCTGGTGGGCACTCCGGCATTGAGTCCGCTTTACGTGCCCGCCTTACTCGGTGTGACTGAGCGGGGTGCGCGTCGCATCATCAAGACGGTGCTTGACTCAGGTCTAGCGGTCGAACGCCTCAACCCTCGAGGCGATCCGTACCTCATGGCTCCTCACGGTATGCGTGCTTGGCTGACTGCTGTGGCTGCGTATCAAGTGCCAGGCATGCCGGACACTGAGGTCTGAGTCCCGACCGCGCAACGCGCAGCCAGGACGATGAAACGCGTGGCATCGCCGCCGTCGAGATCTTCGAGGGATTGCAGGTAGTGCTCTGTGAGCCGCGTGCGCTTGGGGTAGAACCATTCGCCGTCATGAAGGGCACGATCGACGCCGAGGGTCATCAACGGTCGGGGCAGCCCGTGGCTAACAATGATGGCATTCGCCCATGTCCTCGCCACAAGATGATCCACACCGACGTGGATAGCTGTAGCGGCCAGCACGAACGCGCGTTCGATGACGCAGTCGATCGTGTCATCGGGACGGAGATGACCAACTCGCGCGGCAAACGAGCCCCCGGCAGACAATGACAAGGCGAGGGCGAGGCCCTGAGCACTTGCTGCGTGGACAAAACGCGTGCGGCTGGAAACGACCTGCTCCGACACTCCCGAGGGTTCCACGAGTCGGTACGCATTGCGCGGGTCTATGGCGGTAGATGCGAAGGTTAAGACGTCTGCGTCGAGTGCGACATCCGTTTCCACATAACGCTGCGCGGCGGTTCCAGCGAATCCCCGACGTGCGCCAGACGGGTGCCACAGATGTCGCACTGTGGACGGATCCTGGAGCGCCTGTGATCGCAGACCCAGCCCTCCGATGATCTGCCGAACCTTGAACGCGTCGTAGAACACCGGTGCGCAAGTGTTTGGGGGTGCGATGCGTGCCGGGTCGAACCAAGGGGCCAGTCCGGCTTGCCCGGCCCAGGCCAGATCCTGCCCGGCGGCGCACGGACGAACATCGACAGTGAATTGTTCTTCGACGATCACCGACATGGTCGCTCCTAACAGTTGGGAAACAGGCGCAGTGCCAAGCGCACAGAAAGGAGGTCTGGTTCGGGAAACACCGCCGTGGCGGCCTCGGACACGTCCAGCACATCGAGTAGATGTTGCTGAGCTTCAACGTTGTCCAGGTCGACGCGGTACGGCTCAAGCCAGCGCGCCCAGAGTTCGTCCCGTGACGCAATGAGTTTGCCGTCGAGCCAGTACTCGGGTTCTCGGTTGTTGGGGTGGATCACAGCCGCGCCGTCAGGCCGGGTCAACACCCCGTCGCGCACCCAGTTGAGTTCCTTGTTCCAACAGATGGCAGGCCCATCTTCACGGTCCAGGTAGCCGGCGTCATTGGTGTAGGCCCAGTTGTCGTCCCCCAACACCACAGAGGGGCCCGTAGACCGACGGATACGGCCTCGCGACGCCCAGATTTTCCAGCCTTCACCAGCCAGGGCCGGCTCGTCGTGTTCGCGGTGCAGACGGCCGTAGCCGTCGAGCCAACGGCGGTGCGGCCACGTTTGCTTGCGGGATTGGAATGACCAGTACGGAGGGTTGCCACGATCATCATCAAAAGGAGTCGACGGTGACGTGACGCCGGGTGCCAGCATGCAACGTTGACACTTGTTCGCCTCAAACTTGTCGATGTGGAGACCTGCGACAGGACAACCGAAGTACCCGAACTGGCGTGGATCGTCGACGGATTCGAGTATCCGCATGATGGGTGTCGACCCTCCGTGGCGACGAAGTCGCACCTGCCTCACCGCTGCATCCCAACACATGCTCGTCGGCCGACGAACGCTCGCCCCGTGACCCCTGGCACTAGTCGAGTTTGGGTGGTCCCGCGACGAGCTCGCATTCGAATGGTCTTCCCTCCGTTGTTATGTCACCCCGTTTGTACCGCGCGCCAACGCGCCCAGTTGTGTTCTGAATTGCGTTCAGTTCGGGTGGAGTCGCAGTGCGGCAGCAAGCGCCGTTGGCTCGATCGACTCGCCCAACCGGTTTATCGCCCCACCCGCCACGAGCAAGTCCCAGGCGTCGGCGTTGTCGACATCGAGTGTCGGTCGTTCGCCGTCTGCCGTGTAATGGCGCAGTACCGACCATCTCGTCCTCACGTCGGGCACGGGCTTTCCTTCGAGGTAATACTCACCAGTGCCCCACTTGTCGCCGCGCCGATCACGGAAGACCTCACGGGCGGGCCCGTCGATCCGGTGGCGCTGCCCGTGACTCCAGTACTCATCAGGCCCCGACTCGTGAAGTCCATACGGTCGCGGATACTCGATCGCAGGTCTTCCCTGATCCCTGTGTCGTTTGCCGGCTACCCAAAACTCGGCAGTACCATCCGCCCACAGCCGCGCCGGCCCTTCGGCTCTCGACACACGACCCTTGCTGTCCGTCCACTCCTCAACCAATTGCTCCGTGCGCGCGCCAGGCATATCGAAGATAGTGAAGGGTGGTCGGCGATAGGGCATGCCACTCTGGTCGGTCTCTGGCAGTCCTCCGTCGACCTCACCCACAAAGACCACATGCGTGGGCATCGGCGCCATATGCGAAGGCCCAGTGGCAGTCCGTCGTTGAACCCCCGCTTCGAGCCATCGCTGGACGCCCGAGTCGTACTCGACGGCCGGTAGGTCTCCGGGCCGGTTTAGGAGGCCGTCTTCAGCGCACCAGAAGGTGACTTCAGCCAGGGGTGATCGCCACCCATCACCTTCGCGCTCGCAGCCCGGTAGCCGCCGCCAAAACTCGACAAGTTCCTGCAAACCCCGCACCTCCTCTTTTTGGCTCGTGAAATGAGGCTACGGCCGCCCTCTGACGTTGACCCTGGAATGTGGCAGTCCCGCGGAGACTCGACAAGCACATCCGTAGTCGCCGGGAGTGCCGACCTGTGCGGCCCGATCGGCTAAGGGCAGCCGCGTGTCCCACTTACTTCAGGACAGTTCGCGCATGCGGATGGCGTTTGCGGTGCAGAACGCGCGCACGTCGTCCCAGTCCGCGCATCGAGCCGCGGCGGCCTCCAGTTCGGCCTGTATGCGTGGCCTGCGAGCGATGTCTTGCTCGAAGTGTGTGAAGGTGAACGGTGCCCACGTTGGCCGGGTCATGCTGCCACTTCCCGGGTGTCGTGGTCATCGCCTGTCACTGGGCGATTGAGTGCCGTCGGAATGCTCTGTTGCTTAAAGTTCTTGGACCCCACTACCTGCATCCACTCGCGCAGGGGCACCTGTGCGGCCAAATCGCCGCGAAGCGATGCGTCGTTGAGCAGTTGCCACGGTGACTTGTTCTTACGGTCGAGCCTGCACGTGAACATAGGCGAGTCGCTTCCTCGGTCGTACTCGATCTCCTCGACTGCCTTGGTGAGGTACGAGCTGACACGCTTAGCATCCTCCTTGGTGTCCCCAATCACGGTGTAGGTCTGGATGTCTGAGTGCGCGCCGCATCCGTGCTGAGTCGCGAGTTCTGACCACCTCTTGGCCTCGGCCGTGGCTAGCGTGCTCGCGGCACTGTCACTGATGGGCGCCAGGAGGAAGTAGACGCAGTGCAGATGGACATGCCATCCGTCCGTGCCGTGAAGAAGATGAACGATGCGTGCCCGACGGAAGACGCCAGCGGCCGCCCGGCGCCGGCGGGTGCTTGCGGTGAGCCCGCCCCACGCGTCTCGAAGGATCGTCCAGCGCTGTGCGAGCGAGAGATGGTGCGGGAAGTCGAGTGAGAGCGACACTAGGATGGCCCCTCCCCCACCAGCGGAGTTCTCGAGCAGGAGTTCCTCAAGGCGCCGGCGCTGCGTCCACAGGCGCTTCTTCCCGCATCGTGGGCAGATGGTGGTGATGCCGCATGTCTTTCGGCCTACGAATTGGACACTCCCGGGTCCGAGCTTCAGTCCGATGCCTGCGCAGTCGTCCTCGGCGCTGACACCACACACGAAGTTGGCCTCGGGATCGAGCACCGCTCGCATCTCAGCAAGAGCAAGCGCTCGCTCCAACGATGCGACACGCTCCTCGAACTTGAAAGCCGCTTCCAGAGCCAAAGAGACGTCCGATGGCTTGGGCACCGGTGGTGTACCAGAAACGGTTAGGGAACTAGAACGAGGGAGGATTGTGCGCGCGGGTGTCGCGCGCGTGCGGGGCTCCTGGCGGTCAATCGGGGTTTTTGACGAAAGCATGGGCGTCTCCTTGAGGTATTTGGGGCATGGCGAACTAGACGCACGTGGCACGAGCGTCGTTGTAGAGGGGTTGACCGCTGACGCACCTTAGTGAGCGTCGACGGACAGAGGTGACCTACGTCAGTTCAGACGTGGCGGGTCGCTGAGTTCTTCTAACCAAAATTCGATATCGGCGTGCCTAAATAGGACGCGTTTTCCTGAACGAATCCCGCGGGGACCCCGACCCTGCCTGCGCATCTCATAGATCGTCGAAGACCTGACACGCAGCATCTCCGCGAGCTCGTCCACTGTCAGAAGCTCTGACATGTGCAACTCCTTAGGTAGGCACGTGCAGGGCCGTCTCGGCTCGCACAACGTCCCAATCGACCGCGCTTCCCCGGATGTTAGGTGTTTGCCCAAGAATCTTTCGAATTGCGCCAAATTGCCGCCAAATGACACCAGATACTTGGGTCGATACGTTCCGCTGTTGCCAGCTACGCCGGCGCGGACGTTCACACTCGGCGGCACACGAGCGCCACCGACAGTTGCATCAACAACCGCCGTTCGCCGATCGTCGTTCCACCGCCGCTACTGGAGAAGAACTGGAGCCTGGTGCCGAGCGAGGTCCGCGCAATTACAGCGGACCGAGGCACGAACACAAAATGTGGGGACCTATATGGGTGGGCGCACCCCGCTCATCGCCCCACTTTTGATGCAACTCGTGCTCAGATCTCGCCAATTGGTGGCATGACGAAACGGCGTTGCTCGCGACGGTGTTAGAGGACTATTCTTCGGCGCGGTGCTGTGTCACGATCATGTTAGGCGGGTCGGGGAACAAGCCTTCAGCGGGCAAGTGGTAGTGCGGCTCGAGGCCAACGTATTCGTTTGCCCAGTTCATCGTGAGCATGGACCCCTCGAACGTTCGAGGATCGATTATCCACTGCTTGCGCGATCCCTCAACGTCTCGGCGCACCACGGCCACTCCCAATTTGGAGTCGCAGGCTTCGACGTAGGACGTGGAGACGTGACGAATCGCTCGATCAACGTATGGAGCGCTCTGGGTGAGCAATGTCGCGGCGAATAGGTCGTAGCCGTGGCGAGCCGAATACAACGTATCGACAACATCTACGATGGGCGGCATGTCCTTGCGCGCCTTGCGCAGTTGGTCCCACGCTCCCTGATAGCGCGGTGAGAGCTGACACGAGTTAACAAAGTCCAGAACCTGGTCCATGGCAATGGTGAGACGTTGCTGCCCGTCGATGTGCGCAACACTCAGGAAACTCGATGCTGCGCGTTGATGCTGAGACAGGTTCCGCAACTGCCACAGCAGGAGATAGTCAGGGTTCGCAGTTCGCAAGTGCTTGAACTCGATCTTCGCGGCGTTGAGGAACTTGTCGCCGAAGCGTGCGGCTGCGTTCTCGATCTGCGTATGGGCTTGTGTCAGCGAGGCCAGTGCCATGTCGAACGCACCGTTCACCCGCATCGTCGCATCGAAGTCCAACGCCAGGTAATTTCCTGTCTCTAGACCGCCACGAGCAGCCCCAAGAAACTCACCGCTGGCAATATGAAACGGAGTAGTGAGGCGGCTGAGGTTGAAGATCGCGAGATCTTCGTAGGCGCCGTGGAGCCGCAGTTGCTCCTCGTGACTGATGATCTTGGCGGGAGTGAAACCCGCCGGAAGGCCCACTAACGCCACAGCCTCCCTCGGGACTAAACGCCCCAGAGCCCAACCGCCAGTATCGCCCGCATCGTCTTTCATGAGTGATTAACCTACGCGGTATTCTCCACCCCAGTCGAGGCGTAGCGGCCCACGCCGCGCAACGCCGAGTAAAGCGTCGGTCGCGAAATCCCAAGATCGCGAGCGACGCGGGCGTGCGACACACCGTCCACCACGATCCTCCGTCGTGCCTCGACGACCTGTGCGCCGTCCAGTTCCGTGGCGCGAGCGTATGTTCCGCGCGCATTAGTCAGCGTGATCCCCTCGACCTGGCGCGCCTCATTCTGATCAACCAAACTGACCCGAATGTAAGCAACCGCCTGAATCTTTTGTCCACTCATCTCTAGACCTCCAGGCACATGTGTACAACTGGGGTCTGACACAACTAGTTGGACACAGCGGCATAGGGCCTGCGGGGGTGTCAATCGAGGTACACCTCATTGGGTTGGTTTACATTGGCGCGCTTCCGTCGTGACGGCGAGAGTGCGTGTGTGGGTCTCGCTATTGGTTTCGGGAAATAGCTTCGTGAATCGAGATGGATTGGCTTGGGCTGGAAATCCTGGGATCGGCCTAGCGGGCGGCGGAGCCTTTGACCCGACCGGCGAGACGCCTCGTATCCCTAGGGTTGCGGGACCGCACGCATCTATTCCCTTGCAGATAAGATCGTTGCCAACGACTGGAGACCTCATGGCAAAACCGAGATTTCGTGACTTGTACTTCGGCAAGAGTGACTCGAAGAACGAACTGGCAGGCGATCGCGACGAGTTCATCAGGAGTTTTGTCGACCTAAATCAGATCACAGACGATGTAGTTTCAGGAGACAAGACTCTGATTCTCGGCCCCAAGGGGACGGGCAAATCAGCCCTCGCCTGGTTCCTCGAAGCTTCGCAGAGTGAGCACGATTATCTCTGTACAGTGCAGGATGCCTCCAACCTCCCACTGGCAGACATTCCGAGGTTAGAAACCGGGCAGGCAGCCGGAACGGATCGAACCGTCGCAGCTTGGAAATTCATTCTGCTGTGCAATTATCTAGCTCTGCTTCTGAAGGACCAGGGATGTAGGTTGCCCAACCGCAATGAGATTGACAGGGTCACAAGGCTGCTCCGCGGCTACGGTTTGATCGGTGATACATCCGGACGCGCCATTCTCGACATTTCGAAGACGACAATCGAGATACCTATCCCAAAGGTAGGCACCATCTACCGACGTGAGAGACAAGCAAAGCTCAACATTTATTCACTGTTGCCCTACCTTGAGGAATGGGCCGCGAACGCACGTTCGGGTAACCGACACATGCTTCTTCTTGACGGACTTGACTCGATCTTTTTGAACGACGAGAAGTACGACGAAAGCCTCGCTTCCATGGTCCAAGCTGCCTACTCCATCAATCAACGCCTTTCAGGCGAGGGGGCCACAGGAAGCATCGTGTTGCTACTCCGCCACGACGTTTTCAACCGGGTGTCACTAATGCTTCCTGATTCACAGAAGATGCGCGATGACTTCGCGGTTGAGCTTGACTGGCGCGTCTTGTCAGGGGCCGCCGGCGTCAGTGCTCCTTTGCTTCGCCTCGTAAACGGAAAGGCTGCTCGCGCAATGGGCATCGATTCCGTCGATGTGCTCTCCTACTTCCCCAAGAATATTCACATCGGGGGTGGTAACGGCAATGCGCAAAGGTCCTTTGATCGACTTCAATACTTACTGAACCTCACCCGGCATACTCCAAGAGATCTGCTTCGCCTGTTCGATGAGATTCGGAAGGTAGAAGCATCCGGTGCATTCCCGGAGAGTAACGAGGTGCTTCGATCCGACGTAATTCGAGAGGGTGTTCTGCAGTACGCAACGAAGTACTTCACCGGCGCGATTCGGAATGAATTTGCTGGCTACGAAAACGGCACTCAAGAGGCACAACGAGCCCTAGATGCGCTGCAGGGGCTGCCACACCAGACGTTTGACAGGTCGGTCTTTGCAAAGAAGTTGCAAGAGGGTGGTGAGGAGCGCGGCGAGGTGGTCGATCGTCTACTTAAGCTACTCTTCTTCGCTGGCGCCATAGGTAACAAGGTAGCGATACCTGGCGGGAGTTACCTGCAGTTTTACCATCGGAGAGATGACTCTGAAGTTCATTTAAAGGGAAACTTTATACTCCACAACGCACTCTGTCACGCATGGAACGTGCCGTTCTCGACTTGAACGGGGGAACGGCTGAGCGACGCTCACAACTCGATAAGTGTGCCTCAAAACCCAAGTGTCTCGAAACAAACTTGTCCCGAGGTGATGGCGCCTCTTACCGCGCTGCCGAGCGATCCCAGAACGGCGCTACGTACTGATGAACTTCACGGGCTCATCCGGATTAACGGCGCCCGTCAACGTGTCGGAGAACGGCAACCCGGGTACACCCCATTGGGAGGCCTTACATGGGTGCGATTCAGTCGATATGGCGAGGATGCCCTTAAGGGTGGCGGTCTTGGTTTCGGAACACAGTTACGAGAATCGCGATCAAACCGCTTGGGCTGGAAATTCTTGGATCGCCCAACTCGGCAACGGGGACCTTGTACCGACCGGCCAGACGCCTCGTTTCCCTAGGGTTGCGAGACAGCGCCCCATCGACCTCGGTGCTAGCGGTGTTGCCCCGAACTAGGAGATGTGCTCATACCAAATAGCGAAAGTAAACTCAGCGACTATGAACCGGTCGATCAGCGCGGCCTGATTAACTTCGTGGCAGCGCACGTCGTTGGCTCACGCGCTGTCGTGCAAGTGCGTGGCGAGCGAGAGGTGCTCCTGATGGGGCTCGCTGCCGGCACGAACTCGGCAGCCTTACACCAATCGGTCGAGCGCTTCGCGTTGTCGTTCGCAGATGAGTCTGTCTTTGGTGCCGCTGCACGGCGGGGATGGGCCAGCAACATCCGGAGGATTGATGCGAGCAGTTGCGATCATCTGCTCCCCGACAACATGCGCCCGACAGACTAACGCTGTGATCGCGCCAACGCGCAGCGACTACCGCTTTGAGGCCTCGGTCATTCGGCGTACGGCAGCAGGCAGAATTCCGAGGACACCAGCGTCGTCAACCAAGTCAGCAAAATTCTTCCACACCTGAGTCCGAATCTCCGTCGAGGTGACACCGTAGACGAGCGCTAAGGCGCTCTCTACACCGCCCACCGATCCTGGCTGGCGAGGCCCCGAAGCGCCTCGGTCTCCCGAGGGGTGATCTGTCTCGATCAGGACGCGATTGATGGGGATGAGTGCGACATCGCTCGGATACTTCATTCCGGCCAGGTTGATTGAGAACCAACATCCAAGTTCGATGGCTCGGGCGGTCTGCGCCGCCGTTCCACGCCACCAGTGGAGGACAGCACCTCGGACGGGAACCTCACTAAGGGCATCAAGCACCTTCCCCGAGACGCCATTGCTATGAATTGAGACGATGCGCGGCTTGGCACTCAACGCGCGGAGGACCTCTCTAAACGTTTGCTCTTGAAGTGCCATCGGGACTTTGGAACGACCATCAAGGCCGACCTCGCTGACGAATGCCGTCGTCTTGATGGCTTCAGCGAATCCGTCGGGGTCAAAGTCTCGCTGCGCTCGCTCCACACCAGGGTGAGCTCCGACCCCCCAGATTGTCACGCTGTCTCGGCGTTTCTGGGTCTGATGGAACTCATCAAGCGACCGGGTTGCCACGAACACAACGGCGCCGAGCTGCTCGAGTTCCCGCGGCGCGATGGTGGGCTTGACGTGCGCGTGAAGATCAAGGGGCGGGAGCGGCGGAATCATCCCACTAAGCCTCGCAGCTCATCGACACCCTGCTGGCAAAGCGTGAGCGCGTCTTGAGCCAGGTAACCCACAGGAAGCGACATCGCCATCACGTCTCGCGGGCGCACTCCTCGGTGGATAAAGTCACGGACAGGCTCAACGATGCTCTTGCCCTTGACAAAGTCGACGAACTGTCCCGTCGTGTCGTCAACGAGATACGTGGTCGTGTCCACCACGCCGGATGCATCGAAGGCGGAGCGGCGAACCAGGCACCCGAAACAGACCCCGCAGGAAGAGCCGGCGGGAGCGCCGCTGTAGCGGCCATCGGTGTGTGAGCACGAGTTGGTGGCACTCAGATAGCTAGAGGCAGCGTCCTCGCCGATTTCAGCAGCAAGGCGTCTGAACATCTCGCCCTTGGTGATGGCCTCGAACGGATTCTCAATCGCTCCGTGCCCGCCAGCTGCGATAGCAATCGCGCTGAGACCACGGAGGAAACGCGGGTGCGTCGTGTGTGTTGATAGGCTCCCCCGCCGATCGGGACCAAGCGGAGGATTCAGCGACGCGAAGCCATTCTCTGGAATCCAGAGAATCGATTCAGCTCGCTCGGCAACTGCCAGCCCAAGCGCGAGGAAGAGGAAGGATCGTGAACGGCTCGAACTCTCGTTTCGGAAGGCAGTTCCATCGAGCCGTCGTCCGGCACGACTCAAATGGAACTGATGGTGGCCTTGGGTCTGGCCCGGAACTGCTGCCTCTATGGCGGTCACAAGATCGCGCTGAATCGGAGAGAGCGCGGTGAAGCTGTAATGCGACACCAAAGCCTGCGAGCTTTCGTCTCCGAGCTCGAGCGCTGACATCAGTGCGCCAACGGCAGAGTCCGCACCGCCACTCAATAGGACCGTTCGCCCGCGATGCTGTTCTTCAAGCGCCAACGGCGCGACGGCCGCGGATTGCGCCTGTGTGAATGTAAAGGACCAGTGGTCCCCTGTTAGGAATCCAACCAGCGTTGAAAGTTCGGCCGACTGTGCCGCCCAGACACTCGGATTGGCCACCTCGACAGTCAGGTCAAAGTGTCGGTCGTTCCAACCGGAGCCAGCCTGCTCCCGGAGGATCGATCGATCGGAAGCGAACACGCCAAGCGCGATACGCACGAGGTCAACGTTGATCGGGTTGACCGCTCCAAGTTCCGCGAGGAATGGTCCGGAGGACCCTGTGAAGGTCGTGCGTCCTCCCGACGTCCAGAGGAAGACCTCGTCGAAGGTGCCGCCGACGAGAGCCACGTCAGCGTTGGATTCCGAGAGAGTTAGAAGCAGGCGGCTCATGAGTCGACTCCAAAGATCGTGCCAATGTCTTTCAGGCCGGTCTCTATCGCCGTGGACATCTCCTGCTCGGTAGCGCCCGTGGCGCTCAGAGCTGCCTGTGCGGCGTACTCCGCGGCGACGTCACGAATCTGCTGCTCGACGCTTTGCCGCTGCGCGAAAGAGGCGCCCTGCTCGTAAAGCGACGATGAGATCTCGGTCAGCGCTGCCTCGGCGATCGCGGTCTCGATGGTTTTGCGGACCACCTCCTCAGGCGATGGCGCCCGGTCCGCGGGGCGCTCAAGGATCCAAGCAACCACATCCGCCACGATGTCGCGCTCCTCGGCGTCAGCGAGGGTGCTGTCAGCCTGGGCCTCGAACGCGGCCTCCACGATCTTGATGCCGATAGCAACGGGATCGCCGAGTGCACGTAGCTCGTCGTAGTTGAGTCCTGCGCTTTGCAAGGCGGCGCGATTGCCGGATGAGTATGCGAGTGCGAGGCTTCCAGCGCGGCCTGCGGCGCGAGAGATTCGTCCGACTGAGCGTCTGACGCCTCCGGATGAACGACCGCCACCGCCACCGCCACCAGGCCCGTCGCCGCCGCCACCACCAGGCCCGTCGCCGCTCCCGCCGCGTGAGCGGAACAGGAGCCTAACGGCAGGGCTCAGATCAATCGTGGGACTGCCCGGAGCGGGGTCGCCAGGAGGATTCGTTGAGGTCCCATCGGCGTTGCCATCGGTGGTCGTGGCCTCATCGCCGTCAGCACCGGTGAAGCCAGCACCGTCGCCATCGAGCCACGCCGCGATGTTGTCGCGGAGGTCTTTTGCGTCCTTGCCGCCACTGCCGCCGAACGAACCACTAGTTCCCATGAGTGCCCCAGGCCTTCTCTACGACCGTGATCGAGTTGACCACTGGATCGAGCGTTGCGCCGGACTTCCAGATCGCCAGCACAGACCCAAAGGTCGCCTCGTCGTGCGGACGCAACTTGACGACGGTCGCTGCCTCAATGTCCACGCCCCGGATAGAGCGGAGTGCAGCCACAACATCGACTGTGACTGTTGGCTGAGCGCTGGCGAGGCGGAGCAGGCTCTCGACTGAGAACTTCTGGATGGAGGGCTGGTCACGAGTGCGTCGACCGAGGAAGCCGACAAGCGTGCGCGCATCACTTTCGGGCAGCGCCTGGAGGGTGGCATCGGTGATCCCGGAGCGATCCACCTTCAGTGATGAGGTCAGTGAGGCTGCAAGATCTCGGAGTCGCTCCGGGAGCCCTGAGTCGATCACCTCGATCTTCGCGAATGATGCAGCAAGGTACAGGTAGCCGGAGATGGCCGCTGCATCGAGAACCGGAGGCAGCTTCGCCCAACGGCGTAGCGTGTCGGTGAATCCCTCGTCAGGAAAAACAGCTGGCGTCGGCTCCTCAGCCGGGGTGGCGCTCTTTGCTCGCGATCCAGCTTTGGAGACCGCGGTAGCAGCTGGGGCTGCTGGCTCCGCCGCCTCCGGGTCTGATTCGGCTGATGGGGTTGGGCCGTTAGCGAGCGCGTCGAGCGCCTCGAGCTTGTCACGGAGTTGGTTGGTCGCCAACCAATCGAGCACCTGCTCGAAGTCTCGGGTAAGTACTCGCTCAAGAACCATGAGCTTGGCCACCGCGTCGGGCGCGAGGTTGATCCCGCGACGCCCGGCGATGCTCTGCCGCACATTCAGGTCGTTGAGGAACCGCTTGATGCGGCGCGGGTTGCCATGGAACTTCTCATACAGGATCGGGGTGAGACGTGCCGCAGTGACGAGATGATCCGCGAGCGGACTGTCCTCCGCCACCTCAATGGCATCGAGTCCACCGCCGGATACACGCAGCTCATCGCATTTCTTCACCAGGGCGGCATACACGTCGTCGTCGAGACCAGCCTTCCCGAGCAACAGGAAGAGGTACGCCTCCGTGTCGAAACGACTGAGTGCTGGAACGGGAATCGTGGTCTGGACGATCTTGTGCAGGTAGAGCTTCGCAGGCGTCTCGTCGTCCTTCTCATCAACCGGGGACTTGAGCTTCTGCTGGATTGCGTCGGCAACGCGGTCCTCGTCGGCCGCGATCACGAAGGACATGCCCTTCGCGGAGAGGAAGAGCCTGATGGCCTCAAGGGTCTCGACCACGGTATCCGGCAGACAGCGATCCAAGTCGTCAACGAGGACAACCACACGAGAGATGTGCTGGAGCGCGGGGTCGGCTAGGAGCGACTGGAACTGCTCCCGGAACCCCGCCATGCCTTTTTCCCCCTCGAGACTCTCAGGGTCATCGTTCACGAGGCCGAACACGTCGTCCAGCGTTGGAATCTGCATGGTGATGGCCGTGCGGGTGGCCATCTTGACGGCCTTGGTCCAGTTGACCTTTTTCACAAGCTTTTTGAATGCTTCGAGTCCGGCCTGACCAACCGGATCCTCACGATTGAACTCGCCATTCAGCGCGCCGAGCACCTCGGCGATGAGGCTTTCCTTCGGCCCGACCGCGGGGTCATATCGCCACGGCTGTGTCGAGACCACCAGGACTTTGCCATCTGCCTCGGCCGAACGGCTCTTAATCTCCTCTATCACAAGTTCGAGGACACTGGTCTTGCCACTCCCCCAGGCGCCCGAGAGACCAACAGCGATCGGATCGAGGTCATCGTCAAAGATGGCATCGGCCACAGTCTCTGCGACCGCTCGGAACGCAAGAAGGTCCCTCTCTGCCGGTTCGTCGGACCAGAGCGGGAACGTATGCACCTGCGCGGATGTACTTTTTGAGGTCATATTGCTTTGAGTATGACAGCACCCTCCGACGCGTCAAGGTTGGGTATACGGGGTATTTTCGCGATCGAAGGCTGATGGGGCGGAAATGCGCGCGGCCCCCAGGGAGAGCGTGGCGACGATCGCTCGTGCGACTGACAGCGCGAGTGTTTTTAAAATCACGTCATCTTGCTACTACCCGGATGACCTTGCGGTTGGCGCCTAAGCCCTACTTTCGGATCATAGGCTAGATGTTGAGGGTCGGGTCGACGAAGTCGTAGTAACGCCATGCGTCCTCAAGGATGGGATTGCGGCGTTTCAGAACCTCTTCGGCGAAGCGCCGCCAAAGCGGCCGCCCTCTCCCGCGGGGTGCGCGTGTTCGATAACCATGTTGGCGGCCTCGGGCTCTGAAAGGCCAACGAGGAACTCGAGGTCTCGGAACGAGAACGTCGTCACGGGAATCTCGCCTGAGGAAGCGAACCCTGAGAACGGAGCGCCTGCAAGATAGAACTGCTCGGCAGTGTTGATGAAGCCAATGACTGGTCGATCGGCTGGCACATGGGCAAAAGAGCGCCCACTGTGTCTCAGTGTGCCGACGCCGCATGCTCTCGAAGAGGATTGCCTCGGAATGCGCTGAGACGCCAGGCGATTTAGGTCATCTTGGGGTTGGCATACTGGCTGATAGTCGCCCGTCGAATTCGTGACCTTGATGACCGCACCCGTAGCGCTCGCTGCGTCACTAGCCGCTGCCACCAGTCACAGCAACTGACCCCAGAGCCGTCACCATCACAGGTACATGCGCCATTGGTTGGCTTGCGATGGTCCGACGTGTTGCTCGGTAGTGCCAACTAGTTAGCATCCGTGCGGATTGCACCAGCGCCACCGCGGACGGTCGAGGGATACGCCCGCTACGCGTGAGGTCAAATATTTCGAGGAGCGACATGGGATTTCTGGACAAACTCATCGCGGGCGGCGTAACGGCGGCCGTCGGCACTGTTGCGGCGATTCTCCTCAAAGACGCCGCCGAGACACGGCGTCGCAAGAGCACAACAGTAGAATTCAACGATCGCCTCACGCGCCGCGAGTTCGAGGCGCTCGTTAGTACGTCGGCGGCAAAATTGCCGCGTATCGAGTCGTTCAACATCAGCAACCTTGCCGTGATGCTTCGCATCCGTTCTAACTCGGGAGTATCGGCCTGGGAGGCAGAGGTCGACTTCAACGACTACGGAAGGGCCACGGGACGTTACTGGATCACTTCTGAGAACGACCAGTCTCCGCTTCCGGAGTTCTTCGCAAACACAGTGAGCGAAGCAGTACAACTCAAAGTGAGTTGACTCTACTACCTGCTCGCGAGGCGCGTTGTTGACGGAGATCCAAGCTCACGTCTGTCGCCAGAACTTCCGACGGCACCCAGAGTGTTAGGCGGCGCAGCCCACATGCATTCGTTTGGCGCGCGGCGAGTCTGCTTCTATCTCACCGCGCGCCCATACTCGTCTCGGGTAATCAGTCCAGACCAGTAACGGAGAGTTGCAAGTACATGCGTGCCGTACTTGTCTGTCCTGACGATAAATCCGGCCGCGGGGTCGTTCGGATCCGCAGACCACCAGATCCATGCCGAACGGCCATATTCTCGTCTCACCACAGACTGGACAGTGCGACCGCTGAACGTACCATGCCCGGTAGTGATCTCTGCGGTCACCTCAAACCCCCGAAGAGCAGTTGCTGGCTGCCGCCGTTACCGTCCAGACGGTGGCATGCGATAGCGATGCTGTCGGTACCCACGGCGCTACGCGGCAATTTTCCCGCGTCCTGTGTCGGTGCTGAGGAGGTAGTTGTTGACGGCCTCTCGTCGGTAAAGTACTTTGCGGCCGAAGTAGCACCAATCCGGCCCCTCACTCTTCGCGCGCCACGCGCGCAGCGTGCTGGTCGCAGTCCTCGTCAGAATCGCCACTTCAGCAGTTGTCATGAACTCAGAATCCACTTTCATCCCCCTTCAGGATGTCTTGCCTCATAGGGAGACAATATCTTGAATGGCGGGAGAATCTCTTAATGCGGTACGGTGTGTCTCACATTGGGACGAGCGTCTGGAGTAAATGTGACCACCTACGAACCGGGACTCGGCGAGGCACTCGCCGACAGGATAGAGATCGAGCGCACTTCGCGAGGCTGGTCCTACGGAGCACTGTCCAAAGAGCTCAGCCGCATCCAGTGCAAGATCGCGCCAAGTTCACTGCACCGTATCGAGCGTGGAATTCCTCCGCGGCCCATTAGTGCGGAAGAGCTGTTCGCATTCGCCGAGGTGTTCGGCGTCGACGTCACGCAATTGGCTCAACCTGCGTCAGAGCACTTCCGGACAAAGGCCTTCACATTGCTCGAGCGTCACGCTCTCAACGCCGAAGCGATGGTCGACCTGCGGCAGGCCGATGCTTTCACCACCGCCGAACTACTCGACGCCTGCCGCCACCTTCCAGATGACACGTTGGAGGACGTCGTTAATTCTTGGATCGAGCACGCGGAACTGGTGAGGGGCTCCTTCGAGGACGTGCCTACCCTCGCGTCGAAGCTCATCTCATTCTTGAAACAACAGCCGAATGCAACCACACCTTTCGTTGACGCAATCGGTGGAGATGCGTTACGCGTGCCTGCATATAGATACTGGTCCGATCCCGACTACCCCGACGAACCCGGCACCCGCCTGCAACGGCCGCCCGCGGAACGAGAAGGCTGACTGCGACGCCATGGCAAGTATTACCAAGACAGAACGTACTCGGATCGTTAAGGATAAAAACGGACGGAAGCTGCTGGATGGGGAGGGTCGCATCCGCCGAGTCGGAACCGGGACCTACTACCATCTTCTCACCTACCGCGAGGAAAAAGGCTCCCGTAAGGAGGTGAAAAGGCGCTTCAAGTCCAAGGCGGAAGCGGAGCAAGCACTCAAGAATTCCATCCGCGATCAGGCAACCAACACTTACGTAAGCCCTGGTCACGGCAAAGTCACTGTGCGCGAGTTCGTATATTCAACATGGCTTCCCGCTCGAGCGCTCAAGCGGCCCTCAAAGGGGACCACCGATCTCGTCGATCGCCACCTGCGCAATCACATCTTGCCTGCGTTCGGCGAGACGCGTCTCGATCAAGTCCGCCCCTTGGACTGCTCCGACTTCATCGCAAGACTGCTTGACACGCACGAGGCATCTACAGTCAAGCTGATCCATGTATACGCCAAATCGATCTTCACAGCGGCGGAGAAGAAGCGCTTGATCCGAGAGAGCCCCTTCGCCGAGATCACGGCGCCCGTCATACACAAGAAGAAATTAAGACTCCCCTCGACGACAAAGATCGTTGCGCTCGCAGACGCAATGCCAGCCCGCTATCGCGCGCTGATCATATGTGCTGCCACTACGGGATTGCGGCAGGGTGAACTCTTCGGTCTCACCTGGGACCGAATCTTCCAGGAAGACAAGGAACTAGAGGTCGATAAGCAACTTGTTGGCATCGTTAACGGGATGCCCGTGTTTGGCCCACTCAAGACCGCAGCCAGCTACAGGACGATACCCTTGCCGCAAGTCGCACTCGCCGCGCTCGCCGATCATGGCTCAAGCTGGCCAGCGGGGCCTGAAGGGCTCGTCTTCACAAACGTCCACAACGGCCCCTTGACGCGGCAAAATCTTGAGCCCCTTTTCAACGCTGCGCTCGCGGCAATCGAACCGGATACTCCGGCTAGTACCTCAGCGGACAGGAAGAAAACGAAGTCAACAACATTCCACACGTTGCGCCATTACTACGCCAGCTTACTGATCCAGTCCGGCGAGTCGGTAAAGGCTGTACAGGAGCTCCTTGGACATGCAAGTGCAGTAGAGACCTTGGACACTTACGGCCACCTCTGGCCCGGAGCCGACGAGCGCGTTCGAAGCGCCGTGGACAAAGAGTTCGACAACCTGCAATAGCCCAGCCAACTCGCACGCGTGGCCACGTGTGAACCGTTGCGGAAGCGCGTTACCGTCGCCAAGAGCGATCGAACGCTAGTTGCGTTGCGCAGTATCTACGAAGTTCTCAGCCATTCGGATGGATAATCCCTGGTAAATGATATTAAACGGATGAGTTGGCCGATACGCCGGGTTTTGTCGCCGTGACCTAAGCCACGGGGGCGGTCATCCATCTACGACGTACGTTGCCGCACGCCTCTAGCAACCTACCCAGATGCTCGGGCGAGCAGCCCTCAAACGCATCCTGTCTGGTCTTGCTCCGGGTGGGGTTTACCTTGACCGACTCTGTCACCAGCGTCGCGGTGAGCTCTTACCTCACCTTTTCACCCTTACCTCTTGCGAGGCGGTAATTTTCTGTGGCACTTTCCCGCGGGTCACCCCGGGTGGCTGTTAACCATCACCCTGCTCTACGGAGCCCGGACGTTCCTCGGTGTGGGTTACCCCACCACGCGACCGCCTGGCCAACTCATCCGCCCTGCAAGCATAGGGTGTAGCCCGTGCTTGTGTTGCTTCCGCCCTCCGAGGGCAAGACTCCCCCGTCCATCGGCGACCCCGTCGACCTCTCCCTGCTGAGCCATCCCGAGCTCGCCGATGCGCGCCGACGCGTGGGCGACACTCTCGCCAAGGTCAGCGCCCAGCGCAACGCGGTGAGCGTGCTCGACGTGGGCGCCTCCCTCGCGGGGGACGTCGCGCGCAACACGTCGCTGTGGTCGAACCCCACCGCGCCCGCAGGGCAGGTCTACACCGGGGTGCTGTACGACGCCGCGGGCATGGCCACCTGGGATGCGGCCACGCTCTCCCGCGCAGCCGATCGCATCCGCATCGTCTCCGCGCTGTGGGGAGCGGTCTCCCCCGCGGATCTGATCCCCGCGTACCGCCTGTCGATGGCCACCAGCCTGGGACGCATCGGCGGGCTCGCCTCGTTTTGGAAGCGCCACCTGACGGGCCCCCTTGCGGCCGATGCGGACGGCGGCCTAGTGGTCGACTGCCGCAGCAGTTCCTACGTCGCCGCGTGGCGCCCTACGGACAGCCCCTGGGTGAGCGTGAAGGTGCTGCGCGAGCTCGACGGCAAGCGCGCGGTCGTGAGCCACATGGCCAAGCACACGCGCGGCCTGCTCGCCGCCCACCTGGTTGCCGCCGATGCGTGCCCCGAGACCGCTCAGGACCTCGCCGATGCGGCGGCCGGGATGATCGGCCACGCACTGGTGGACGTGGGTCTCTCCCCGAGCGCCAAGGGACCCGACGAGCTCACGCTCGTCATCGCAGGCTAACGCCCCCGCCACTCGGGACGGCCGCGACGCTGAGACCCCGTGCCGCTGTTAGTTCGCGTCGCGCGGAGGGGCGTAACCCGCCCGCAGCCCCCAGGACTTCACCTCGGCCCCGTCGAGCGTCCACACGTACTCGTTCTTGAGTTTGGATCCGTCCTGCGCGAACGGGCCGGTACGGAACGGGTAGACGGCCAGGGTGGGGAACATCTGCTCGGGCGACGTGCGAATGGCGTTGGAGAAGTCGCCATTGGTCTCCCGCATCGCTGCGAAAACCTGCGCCCCGATCGCATCCTCGTCCGCGTCGGCCGCGCCGGGAACCAGCTGCAACGCGATGTGGAGTTGGCGGTCGCCGCCGACGTCCTCGTAGCTGATCAGGCGGTGGTTCTCGACGCGCGCGGACAGCGCCGGGTCGGCAAACACCACGTCGCGCACCGTGTCCGGCGCCACCACCGCGCCGTTGAAGTCCAGCGACATGTCCGAGCGTCCGTAGAGGAACAGCAGCGGCAGGTCGAGCTGGCGCTCCTTGGCGAGCGAGTCCAGCCCGAACTCGGACAGCACCGGGGCGAGGTCGCGCAGGCGCAGCACGTGCCCCCGGTCGTGGATGTTGTACCGCAGCCGCGGGTTGATGTTGGTGCGTCGCGTGATGGTCACCAGCAGCTCGCCCTGCTCGTTGGTCTCCATCAGGTAGTCGAACGGGTTGAACTGGAAGATCATGGGCAGCACGCCGTACTCGCTGCGCTTGGTCAGCCGCGCGGACAGTTCCGGGTCGCGTGCGATCGCCTGGCGCAGCGCCACCGAGAAGTCGGTCTCGATCGCGATGTTGATCTCGAGGTCGGACGCCCCGTAGGAGCCGTAAGCGCTGTACGCGTTCTTCATGATGAGCGCGCGCATGTTCTCGGAGATGCCCTCGCCGCCAAACGCGGTGGCGACGTCGTACGTGTCCCATTCGATCCGGTCGTCCTCGAAGAGCGACTTCAAGAACGGCGGGTAGCTGGTGATGATGTACGTGTAGTGCGGGCCGAACTCCTTCATGGTCGCGATGATCTTGTCCTTGTCGGGACCGATCGACTTGATCATGGTGACCTCGGTCAGGGAGGCCGAGACGTTCATGCCCGTCGCCCAGGCGCCCAGGGAGAAGGCGTTCAGCACAAAGGGCTGCTTGGTCAGGGTCTTGGATGTGCGCGAGAAGCCCACCTGCAGCAGCTGCCTCGTGGCCAGCCGCTCGTCCGGGCCGCGCACCCAACTGGTGGGCGTGCCGGAGCTTCCGGAGGATTCGTCGACCACCACCCCGCGCCGCGGGAGCCGACCCTTCACGGACCGTTCCGTGACCGACCAGCGCCGAATGTAGGACTCCTTGTCCATGGGCGGGACAGCGGAGAACGCTGCGCCCGCGCCGCCACGGGTGTCGAGCCGCGGCTGGACGCCCTGATCCTCCAGGAACGCCCGGTAAGCGGGCACGTGCTTCGCGGCGTACTCGAACGTCCGCCACGCCCGCAGCTGGCCCAGGCGCCACCGCAGGGACTCAAAGCCCGGCATCAGCAGGAACGTGTGGGTGAAGACCCGCCGGGTCAGCAGGCGCACCACACAGTCCTGCGCCTCGAGGTAGGGAAAGACCAGGATCCTCTTGAGCCAGTTCACGCGACAATCATCTCCTCGGTGGGACGGCGGTGGGCTATCGGGGGAACCTTCGAGTAGCCGAACCTGAACAGCATCCACGCCATCGAGTCGGGCCCCTCCTCGATGCCCGCCACGCGCACAAACTCCTGGTGGGAACGCGGGTTGGTGATGACGGTGCCGAACGGGTGCAGATACACGCCGTGGAGCGTGAACTCGAGCCACACGCGCATGAAGGCGCGCCCGGCCTCGACGTAGTCGGCCGGCTGGGAGAACGGCCCCTCGAGCCAGCCCACCTGCGTGACCCCGCGCATCGTCCTCAGGTACATGCGACGTATCACCGCGCCCATCACCGGCGCCTGCCACAGCCCGCGATGCTTCATCGCGAACTTCAGCGCGGGGCCCGGCATCAGCATCGTCGCCGCGCTCAGCCCGTCGCCACGCTCCCGCGCCTGCTCCTCGGAGTACCTCAGCCACTGCAATATCTCCGCGTGCACGGCGTCATTTTGGAGGTCGTCGAACAGCGTCTCCTGGTTCACGCGAATGATGCGGTTGACCAGCTCGGACTGGTCGCTGGAACTGAATCGCTGGCCCGATGCCTCGACCACGCTCGCGACGGACGCCAGCACCGCAGCGGGCACGGTAGCGGCGTCGTAGGGCAGGCGCGACGTCTGCCGTGCTTCGTACGCGGCCAGGCGCGCGAGGTCCTCGTTCTCGACGTCGTGCGGCTCTAGTCGCAGAGTCCCGAGCCGGTGCAGGCGCTCTGGCGCGTCGAAGTCCATGTCCCCGTGCTCGAGCGACTCGACCACCCGGAACCCGCTGGCTGCCGCCACCGTCGCGAGCGACTCCAGGAACACGCCGGCGCACACGTGCCCAAACGGGATCCCGTAGTTCTCTGCGGGAAGGCCCAAGTCGAGGTCGTAGAAGAACTCCGCCTCGCGGTTGCCGAGCACGCGCACCTTGATGGGCTGCGAGTTATGCGGCGACGGATACTTTCGCGCGCGCTCCAACAGTGCGCGCCAGATGTCTTTGTCCATAGTCCCCATAGTTGCAACCTAGGGGCAAGGGTGGCGGGTAGCAAGACTCAGCGCCCCAAGTCGCTTGGGCGCGTCGCGGGCCGCGTCGCCTAGTGGGAGGGCACGCCTAGTGGGTGGCAGCACCCAAGCACATCAGGTGGCGCTCGCCAATCTCGCCGGTGCGGTTGACGCGCAACTGCAGGATGGTGAGAGACGCCGGTGACGGCCAGATGTAGTTCCACTTGCGCTCGTCGATGCCCATCGATAGTCCAATGCACGACTTGATCGCGACGGAGTGGGTGGCGAAGGCGTAGGAGCGTCCCACCTCGTCCCCGTCCACACACTTTGCGGCGTGCTCCGCAGCGAGGTCCACCAGCAGGGACTCCATGCGGCGTCCGACGTCCGGCATCGACTCGCCACCTGGAGCAGCGACCTGTCCCGAACGCCAGTCGCTGATCGCGTCGCCGTCGGCGGCGATGATCTCCGGCCCGGTGAGGCCCTCCCAGCTGCCAAAGTGCACCTCGCGCAGGCGCGGGTCGGTCTCGACGTTCAGGCCCGTGCGACGGCCTAGGGCCGCGCCGGTGTCCTGGGTGCGATTCATCGGCGACGCGATTACTCGCGTGACCTTGGGCAGCGCTTCCCACCTATCGCGGCCGATGCGCTGGATTGCGTCGGCGGCCTTCGCCGCCTGGATGCGCCCGGCAGGATTGAGGTGCGGACCCAGCGTGCCGGAACCGGAGAACCGCTGGGCTACCGTCATCTCGGTGACGCCGTGGCGGACCAGGACCAGCGTCAGCGGGCTGACGGATTCGGTGTCGCTCACGGCGCTGGGGGAAGTCCTGGCGCTCACTCGCCGGTCCCACGCACCAGGATGCGACCGCACTCCTCGCAGCGCACTACCTCGTTGGAGGGGGCGGCGTTGATACGAGCCAGCTCCCCAGCGTTGAGGTTCATGTGGCAGCCCTGGCAGGCGCCGCGGATGAGCTCGGCTGCGCCGATGCCGTCGTACTGCGCGCGGATCTTCTCGTAGAGCGCGACGAGCGTGGCGTCCACGCCGTCGACCGCCTTTTCGCGTTCAGCGGCGATGGTCTGCAACTCGGCTTCGATCTCGTTGAACGCGATCAGCTGCTGAGCCTTGAGGCCCTCGACCTGGGTCATGATCGCGTCGTACTGCTCAGTCGAGTCCGACTGCGCCTTCTGCGCGTCCTCGAGACGCTGCATGATTTCCATCTCGACCTCTTCGAGGACGTCCTGACGGCGCGTGAGGACCTCGAGCTCGCTCTGCAGTGCCTGCAGGTCCTTGGAGGTGCCCTGGCCGGACTCGAGACGCTTGTTGTCGCGCGCGGCGCGGGTGCGAACCGCCTGGACGTCGTCCTCGGCCTTGGTGACCTCACGCTTGAGGTCGCTGACCTCGGTGCCGCGCGCGATGCGTTCCTCGTCGAGGTCCAGCGCGCGTCCCATCAGCTCGTCGATCTGCGAGATCAACGGGTGGTGGTCGCGGCGGTGACGCGCCTGATTTGCGCGGGTGTCAGCGTCTTGGACAACCAAGATTCGCTTCTGGTCTGCGGCTGGTGCAGTGGGCACGGTTGTCTCCTTGCGGACTCAGGCGCCTACGCGCGCGGTCCAGGGGTCGGTGTTCAGGTTACTAACGATGGTGTCTATGCCGGTGGCGTCAGCGACGCCCTCGGCGGCCGCGACCAACCACGACCATTCTGATGCGAAGTGTGCCACGTCGACGAGGAACGGTTTTCCATCTGACAGGCTCGCCAGGTCCCGCGCGTCGGACGCGGGGTGGTGGCGCAGGTCCGCGGTGACGTAGACGTCTGCCCGCTGGGCGCGCGCCGCGTCCAGGAAAGAGTCGCCGGAGCCGCCCATGACGGCGACCGTGGTCACCTCGGCGTCCAGGTCTCCCGCGATGCGCACGCCGTGAGCTGTAGTCGGCAACGCCGCGGCAACGCGGTGGGCGAACTCGCCCAACGTGACCGGATCGTCAAGGCGGCCGATGCGGCCCGCCCCTACCGTCGCATCGTCCGCCGATGGGACGAGAGGCGCAGTGTCGACCACACCCAGTACGGCTGCCAGAGCGTCCGCCACTCCCCCGTGGGCCACGTCGGCGTTCGTGTGTGCGTTGTACAGCGCACAGCCGCCCGCGATGAGCCTGTGCACCACGGCACCCTTCGAGGTATTTGCCGCCACCGAGGTCACCCCGCGCAGCATCAGCGGGTGATGCGTGACGAGGAGGTCGGCACCCAGGTCGAGCGCCTCCTCAACCACGGCCAACGTGGGGTCAACCGCGAACATGATTCGAGTGACGGGGGCGGCAGGGTCACCGACCGCGAGCCCATTCACGTCCCAATCCTCGGCACGCTCCGGGGGGAAGCGTGCCTCGAGAACTTCGATTACGTCCGCGACGGTTGTCATGGCCACAACGCTACTGGTTCTCCGCACCGGCAAGCGACTCGCTAGCGCCCCGGCTTACGTTGTTCTCGCTCGGCGTTGGAGTCATGAATCGCCAGGAGGCGATCGATCTTCGCCTCGAGGTCGACCACGCGCTGCGCCATCGCGTCGTCGCGGGTGTCACGCACGTCGTCGCTCGCCTCGTCCTGGGTCGACGTGAGGCTGACGAACCAGGCGGCGACTGAGGCCGTCACCACACCAATGAGCGCGATGCCCAGCAGCATCATGCCGGAGGCAACCATCCGCCCGGTCGTGGTCACCGGAGTGAAGTCCCCGAACCCGACGGTCGTCACAGTCACGATGGCCCACCATAGGGCGTCACCGAAGGTCTCGATCGAGGCTCCCGGCGCTCCCCGCTCCGCGGACAGCACCCACACGGCGCCGATCCACAGCAGCAGCGCGGTGGACAGGACGACGGCCTGCATGGTCTTGACGCGCCCTGTCGAGCTCGCCAGCATCGTGCCCTGAGTAAAGACAGTCAGGATCTTCAGCGGCCTCGCGGCGGGCAACAGCACCGCGACCACATCCAGGGGATGGGTCCACAGGAACTTCCAGGACTTCTCCGAGAGCACTGTCCGGATCACTAGGTCCGTGACAAAAGCCAGCCAAATCCAAAACTGGATGGTCAGCAACGTGGTCAGCACGGATTGCGGCAGGTCCTCGCGGAAGATGATGCGCGTCGACCACACCACCAGGAACACGAAGGCGAGGACCAGCATCAGCCTGTCAACGTGATGGGTGTATTTCGTAAAACGATCCGGCTTGGCATCTGCGAATCCCACGGCGGCACCCCCTGGCGCTTACGCGCGCGTTCTCGGACTTGAACTGAAAGCACCGGCCAGACAAGCGCCGTCACGTGACGGCGCCCGGCTTGCGGCGTAATCTGCCTGCTTCTTGCCGCTCAGCATACAGACACACTTCCCGCTCGCGACGGGCGGGCGGGCGGGCTTGGTCTATGCGGCAAATAGCGGTACGCGACCCGCCTCTGACTACAGCAGCGACGTGCGGGATGACTCGCAAGAGTGGGCCCTACCGGACTCGAACCGATGACACCTGCGGTGTAAACGCAGTGCTCTAACCAACTGAGCTAAGGGCCCCTCGCCTCTTCAGGCGTAACTATTGTGGCGTAGATGTTCCGTTTGGGGTAATCCGCCACACCGGCGACTGGTGCTAACCGCCGCGAACCGCCAGGGGAAGCGCCGCGCGGTAGGCGTCCAAGTCGCGGGGCCGTCCGATGGGGCTGACAACAGCCCAGCGCACAATGCCGTCGCCGTCGATCAGGAAGGACCCTCGATTAGCAAGACCCTTGTCCTCGTTGAACACGCCGTAAGCGCGCGCCGCCTGGCCGTGTGGCCAGAAGTCGGACAGTATCCCGCCCGCGTACGAGTGCGCGTCCGCCCACGCCTTGAGCGTATAAATGGAATCGCACGACACGACGGTGACGGTGATGTCATCGTGGCCAAGCAAGTCTGTCGCGCCTTGGAGCTCAACCAACTCGTTGGTGCAGGTGTCGGTAAACGCGAAGGGCACAAAGATCAACAGCACACCGCCACCACGAAAACTCTTAAGCGTGACGGTGCGCCCGTGTTGGTCCAACAGGCTGAAATCTGGCGCCGGGGAGCCGATGAGAGGCTGCGCCTCAGCGTTCATGTCCCGGGCTTCCGCCACTTGTTCGGGCGTGCTCAGGGAAGTTGGGGTCACTTAGAGCGGCCCTTTTCCACCAACTGGGTGGCGGACCAGGAATCGCCCACCACAAAGGTAGACGTCGCGTGCAGGCCTGCCAGCGAGGCGGATTCGCCTACGACGCGCGGCTCGACGTGCCCGGAGATGCCCTTCTTGGGGGTCAGTACCCACATAGAGGCGCCGTCGTCGAGCAGGGACTGTGCGTCCATCAGCAAGTCGGCGAGGTCCTCGTCTCCCTGGCGGAACCACACAAGCGCACCGTCGGTAACGTCCCCGTAGTCCTCGAACACGATCGGTTCGCCTGTGGCTTCCTCGATCCCGACGCGGAGGTCTTTATCGACATCCTCGTCGTATCCGAACTCTTGGATGATGTGTCCCTTGTCGAGGCCAAGCCTCGCGATCATCGTCTCGTCGACTGATGTCGGGTCCTCCTGTGTCGCCACGGCGGCGTCGCTCCTTGTCTTTGGGGAATGGCGCCTCCACGTGCACCTGCGACCAGAGTAGAGGCACCTGCGCCTGCAGTGCAACGGCGGGCCGGGCGCTAGTGTGGAGCGCGTGTTCGCTCGAAGCGCCAACGCTGGCGTGACAATCACCAGCAAAATGGCAAGAATGTTCAAGAGGCGACACACCCGATACGCCCCCATTGACACTTTGGCGCACTATCCCGCGCCCGGCAGGAAGGCTCCCGGTGGCATCACACGGCGACGTTGACAAGGATCCGAACGAGACGAACGAGTGGCTTGAGTCGCTCGACGACATGATCGAAACGAACGGCGAGGGCCGAGCGGAATACATCCTGGACCAGCTGCTCGAGCGCGCCGCTCAGCGCCGGCTCAGCGTGCCGTTGAGTCTGAACACCCCCTACGTGAATACGATTCACTACGAGGACGAGCCCGAGTTCCCCGGTGACGAGGCCGTGGAGCGCCGCTATCGCGGCTGGATCCGCTGGAACGCCGCAGTCATGGTGACGCGCGCTCAGGCCGACGGCAAGGGCGTGGGCGGACACATCTCCTCATACGCCTCCGTCGCCACGCTGTACGAAGTTGGCCTCAACCACTTCTTCCGCGGCAAGGACCACCCAGGCGGTGGCGACCACATCTACTTCCAGGGCCACGCGGCCCCCGGCGTCTACGCACGCGCCTTCGTCGAAGGGCGTATGTCCGAGGAGGACCTCGACTCGTTCCGTCAGGAAAAGTCGGCAACGGGTCGTGGACTATCGTCCTACCCGCACCCGCGCCTCATGCCCGAGCTCTGGGAATTCCCCACCGTCTCCATGGGACTCGGCCCGGCATCGGCCATTTACCAGGCGTGGACCAACCGCTACCTCGAAGCACGCGGCATCAAGGACACCTCGGACCAGCAGGTCTGGGCCTACCTCGGTGACGGCGAAATGGACGAGCCCGAGAGCCGCGGAATGCTGCAGCTCGCAGCTAACCAGGGACTCGACAACCTCACCTTCGTGGTCAACTGCAACTTGCAGCGACTCGACGGCCCGGTGCGCGGTAACGGCAAGATCATCCAGGAGCTCGAGGCCTACTTCCGTGGGGCCGGCTGGAACGTGCTCAAGGTGGTGTGGGGTCGCAGCTGGGACCCGCTCCTCGAGCGCGATGAGGATGGCGCGCTCGTCAACCTCATGAACACCGTTCCCGACGGTGACTTCCAGACCTTCCGAGCCGAGTCCGGTGCGTTCATTCGCGACCAGTTCTTTGGCGGCGACCCGCGCGCTAAGGAACTCGTCAAGGACATGACTGACGACGAGATCTGGGCGCTCAAGCGCGGCGGTCACGACTACAGCAAGCTCTACGCGGCGTACGCAAAGTCGATGGAGAAGAACGGCAAGCCCACCGTGATCCTTGCCAAGACCATCAAGGGCTACGGTCTGGGGGCTAACTTCGCTGCGCGCAACTCGACGCACCAGATGAAGAAGCTCGCCACCGCAGACCTGAAGGTCCTGCGCGACACGTTCGAGATCCCGTTCACGGACGAGGAGCTAGAGGCGGACCCTTACAACCCGCCCTACTACCGCCCCGATCCCTCGGACCCGGCGATTCAGTACATGCTGGACCGTCGTAAGGAGCTCGGTGGATTCGTCCCCGAGCGTCGCGACCCCAACACGCAAATCACTCTTCCCGACGACAAGAACTACGAGCTTCTCGCCAAGGGTTCGGGCAAGCAGCAGGTCGCCACCACCATGGCGTTCGTGCGGCTGTTCAAGGACCTTGTCCGCGACAAGGAGTTCGGCAAGCGCATCGTGCCGATCATCCCCGACGAGGCCCGCACGTTCGGACTCGACGCGATCTTCCCGAGCGCGAAGATCTTCAACACGCAGGGTCAGAACTACCTGCCCGTTGACCGTGAGCTCATGCTGAGCTACAAGGAATCCGACTCCGGGCAGATCATGCACACCGGCATCAACGAGGCCGGTTCCGCGGCAGCGTTCCAGGCCGTCGGCACCTCGTATGCGACGCACGGCGAGCCGATGATTCCGTTCTACATCTTCTACTCGATGTTCGGCTTCCAGCGCACGGGCGACCAGTTCTGGGCAGCTGGCGACCAGCTCACGCGCGGCTTCATCATCGGCGCGACCGCCGGACGCACCACGCTGGCCGGCGAGGGCTTGCAGCACGGCGATGGGCACTCCCCCATCCTCGCTGCGACCAACACCGCGGTCGTGCAGTACGACCCCGCGTTCGGCTACGAGATCCGCCACATCGTCAAGGACGGCATCCAGCGGATGTACGGCAACGACGGTCGCGACCCCAACGTCATGTACTACCTCACGGTGTACAACGAGCCGATCTTCCAGCCCGCAGAGCCGGAGAACGTCGATGTCGAGGGCATCCTCAAGGGCATCTACAAGATCGCGGACGCCGCCGAGGGTGACGGGCCGCGCGTCCAGCTGCTCGCGTCGGGCGTGGGCGTTCCTTGGGCCCTCGAGGCACAGGAGCTCCTACTCGCCCACCACGGCGTGCGTGCGGACGTCTGGTCAGTGACGTCGTGGAACGAGCTTCGCCGCGACGCGCTGGCCGCCGACGAGGCGTCCTTCCTCCATCCCGAGAACGGTCCGCAGGTGCCGTACCTTACCCAGAAGTTCCAGGGCGTCGAGGGGCCGTTCATCGCGACCTCCGACTTCGACCACCTGATTCCCGACCAGATTCGCGCTTGGGTTCCGGGCGAGTACGCCACCCTGGGCGCCGACGGTTTCGGATTCTCCGACACCCGCGCAGCGGCGCGGCGGTTCTTCCACATCGACGGTCCGTCGATGGCGGTCAAGGCCCTGCAGTTGCTGGAGCGCAAGGGACAGGTCCAGGCGGGCACCACTGCCGCCGCGATCGAGCGCTACGAGCTCCACGACCCTGCTAAGGGCACGTCGGGCAACGCCGGCGGCGACGCGTAACGCGACTCGCTCCTTAACGAGGAAGGGCCCCGACTCCATCTGGAGTCGGGGCCCTTCCTCGTTTACGGCATGACCTGCGCTAGCGCTGTCCATCCCCGTCGCGCGGCGGTGCTGCCTCGGGCGGGGTGGGTTCTGGCGCCGGGGTGGGCTCAGGCGCCGCGGGGGCCGGTGAGTCGGTTGGCGGGGCCGTCGTAGAGCTCGGCTCGGGCGCCGGTGCTGGCGCTGTGCTCGCCTCTGGTGCCGGTGCAGGCGTCGACAATGGCGTTGGTGTCACACCCGGCGCTTGTGTTGGCGCTTGCGTCGGAGCTGGTGCTGGTGCTGGTGCTGGTGCTGGTGCTGGTGCTGGTGCTGGTGCTGGTGCCTCGCTACTCTCCGGAACCTCCTGAGGGACGATAGGCGCGCTCGTCGTGGTCGCGTCCACCGCCGTAGGGTCGGCCGGCGGGGTGGTGGCCTCGAGCCGCTCCGAGGTTCGGATCGAGCGACGCACGCCAATTCCCAGCGCCACAATGACGATGAACAGGATCCCGGCAAGGACCCAAACGCCGATCAGCAGCGGGGTTCCGAAGGCGCTCGCCGGCGGCACCGCGATGTAGGCGTCCGTCTCGCAGTCGCCGTCCGACGCGTTGACGCCCCCGTACACGTGATACGCGCCCGTCAGTTCAAGACCGCTCGCATCCTTGAGCTGGTCCTGAAGATCCTGAACATTCGCGGTCCCCGACAGTTCCTGGACACCCGAGAACTTCTCCAGGCTGCCGGTCCAGACTGGAATCTCGATGCCCACAATCACCAGGCCAGCCACGTTGGTGGGCGACGTGAATGGCGTGTCCGTGGTCGCCACCCACGGGACGTCGTCGATGAGCGCGGCTCTGAAGGGCGAGGTCGCCGAGGTGTTGGCTGGCCCTGTCTTCCCACTCAGCGACGAGCTCGCCTCGACGGTGCAACCCGAACTGATCGACCCGCCGCTCACGAACTCGGGGATTCCGGTCAGGGCGACGCCGCCGAACAGTGCGGCAAACACGACCACCACGACGAATCTCTTGCGAACCAAAGACACCCGCTGAGTCAGGGCGAAAGTGCAGATCAGCATGACGATGCCCACCACGCCGAACACCACGAGTCGATCCGGGGGAACGATCCCGAGCTGCCAGAGCAGCGCGACTATCACCACCCCAAAGAAGAATCCGAATATCGCACCTGTCACCGGCTTGGGCTGCGGCTTCATCGCCTACCTCCTTGTTTGAATCACTAACCTACAGATACGCGGGCGTTTGCGCTCTGCCTGCGACAAGAGCGCCCGAGAACCGCCGCAACGAGCCGCCGGCCGCCTCGCCATCACGAGGGGTCGAGATTGCTGTTCCCCACAGGGGCGAGTCGATGACGTGTCCAGGTTTGGGCTTTATGTCCGTATTTTTGACTCGAATTGCCCCCCATTCGGGGGGCGCGCCACTGTGGATATCAGACAAGTTCACAGTAAGATGTTCCCCATGGCAATCACTGACACTCGGCAAGAAACACTCAAACGACTGCGGAGCGGCACGGGCAAGCTATCTACTGCTGCCATCTCCAGCCTTGACTCCGAGTACGCCTGGTTTAGAGACCTGCCGGCGCAGGAGCGCTCGTGGGTCGGCACCGTCGCCCAGGCAGGCATCGATTCCTTTGTGCAGTGGTATGCCGACGTCTCTCGCAGTTACCGTGCCGCCAGCGAGGTGTTCTCCGCCGCTCCCCCCGAGCTGACCCGCTCCATCTCACTGCAGCACACCCTTGGGATCGTGCGCACCGTCGTCGAGGTCGTAGAGAAGCACTGCGACGAGTTCGCCGCCCCCGGCGGCGAGCGCGAGCTTCGCGAAGCCATCCTTCGCTACTCGCGAGAGATCGCCTTCAGCGCAGCCGAGGTCTATGCGCGCGCCGCGGAATCACGCGGCGCGTGGGACGCACGTATCGAGGCCCTCGTGGTGGACGCACTGGTCCGCGGCGAGGTTGACGACGATCTGCCAAGCCGCGCGGCCGCACTGGGCTGGAAGTCCGGACCGACGCTAGTCATGGTGGGACTCACCGACGGCACGCTCGGCGAGGTTCAGTCTGCGGAGCTCCGTCGCTCCATCCGCCGCGGAGCGTCAGGCGCGCTGGTGGGAATCCACGGCGACGACCTGGTCATCATTGCGCGCTCCGACGCCGACATGGACGAACTCACTCAACAGCTCATGTCCAACTTTGGTCCCGGCCCCGTGGTGATCGGACCCCCAGCGGTCACGCTGGTCGAGGTCGCCCGTGCCACCCGTGCCGCCTTTACCGGGGTCAGCGCCGCACCCGCGTGGGCGCTGTGCCCGCGCCCCGTCAAGGCCGACGACCTGCTTCCCGAGCGCGTCCTCGTGGGCGACTCTGTCGCGCGCGCCAAGCTAATCGCCGTGGCGTACGACCCGATTGTCAATGCCAGCGGCGCACTCGTCGACACCGTGGCTACCTACCTCGACTGCGGTCGCTCGCTCGAGCTCGCCTCGCGGCTCATGTTCGTCCACGCCAACACCGTTCGCTACCGCCTCAAGAAGGTCTCGGAGCTCACCGGGTGGAACGTCTTGTCCACTCGCGATGCCCATGTGCTCGAAACGGCGTTCGCGCTTGGTCGCCTGCGGGACTCCAATAGTGCGGCAATCTGACCCGCCTTTGTAGAACCCCTACAGTCTGATTAGTGCGAATCAGTGAGCACGGAGTCCACGTTTTCCTGATTCATAGTGCAGTCTAGAGACATGATTGCCGTTCTCTGCCCCGGCCAGGGCGCCCAGACACCTGGAATGCTCACCCCGTGGCTACAAATCCCCGGGATCGCCTCAACCCTCAAATCATTGTCGGAAGCCACAGAAGTCGACGTGGTGAAGCACGGCACGGAATCCGACGCGGAGACCATCCGCGACACGGCAGTGGCGCAACCGCTTCTTGTCGCGACCGCGCTCGCCACCGCCCGCGAACTGCTGGGCGACGCGCTGCCCGCAGTGACGGCCGGCCACAGTGTCGGCGAGTTTGCTGCCGCAGCTCTTTCCGGCGCGATCACCGATCACGAGGCCATGCGGCTGGTGACGGTGCGCGCCAACGCGATGGCGGCCGCTGCGGCAGCCGCCGAGCCCACGTCGATGGCAGCGGTACTCGGCGGTGACCCCGAGGACGTGCTCGCGGCACTCGCTGCACTGGGGCTCACACCCGCCAACATGAACGGCGGCGGCCAGGTTGTTGCGGCCGGAGCCAAGAGCGCGATCGAGGCGCTGGTCTCCTCGCCCCCTGCGCGAGCCCGCGTAATAGAGCTTCAGGTCGCTGGGGCCTTCCACACGGAGACCATGCAGCCGGCCGTCGCCGCCCTAGCCGACGCCGCATCGTCCGTGCGCCCCAACGATGTCGCGGAAGTGTTGCTGTCGAACGCCGACGGCGCCCGCGTATTCGACGGCGCCGAGGTACTTGGCCGCCTCGTGTCTCAGGTCGCCAACCCGGTACGCTGGGACCTATGCCAGCAATCGATGCTGGACCTTGGCGTCACCGCCATCATTGAGGTGGCGCCCGGCGGAGTCCTGACGGGCCTCGCCAAGCGTTCTATGAAGGGCATCCCCGCGGTTGCCCTCAAGTCGCCAGCCGACTTGGACGCTGCCCGCGAACTCTTGGAGGCACACGCGTGACCACGATGTCCATCAACCGAGGACCTGAGTTCTCGCGAATCCTAGGACTCGGCGTTTACCGCGGCGAGCAGGTAGTCCCCAACGAAGACATCATCGGGCCGATCGACTCGTCAGACGAGTGGATCCGCAAGATGACGGGCATCTCGACCCGAGTGCGGGCTAACCCGGAGACCTCCCTCGTCGACCTCGCAGAGCATGCTGCGCGCGAGGCAATCGCCAACGCCGGCATCGCCGCCGACGAGATCGATACGGTCATCCTGTCCACCATCACGTACCCGCACATGACTCCGGGTGGTGCGCCTGTCTTGGCCGACCGCCTCGGCATTCAGGCGGCCGCGTTCGACATCTCGGCAGCCTGCGCCGGGTACTGCTACGGCATCGGCCAGGCCGACGCGCTCGTTCGCGCAGGCTCCGCTCGCAACGTCCTCGTCATCGGCGCGGAGAAGATGAGTGACTTCATCAACCCGGCCGACCGCTCCATCTCCTACCTGCTTGGCGATGCCGCCGGCGCAGTCGTGATCGGCGCCTCGGACACCCCCGGCATCGGCCCCACGATCTGGGGCTCCGACGGTTCCGGGTCACACCTGATCCGCCAGACGTCATCGTGGATCGACGTGCGGGATGGCGAGGACGTAGCCTTCCCCACCCTCGTCCAGGAGGGACCGTCTGTCTTCAAGTGGGCATCGTTCAAGATGGCCCCCGTGGCGCGCGAGGCAATCGCCGCCGCCGGCCTCACGCCCGACGACATCGCCGCCTTCATTCCCCACCAGGCCAACGTTCGCATCATCGACCAGCTCGTGAAGCAGATCGGCCTGCCCGACCACGTCGCAGTAGCCAAGGACATCGTCGACTCCGGAAACACCTCGGCAGCCTCGATTCCACTGGCCACCGAGCGACTCTTCCGTGACGGCGAAGTTAAGTCCGGCGACCTCGCACTCCAGATCGGCTTCGGCGCGGGACTCGTGTACGCGGCGCAGGTCATCGCACTGCCATAATTGCTCGCTCGACCGACCAAGTCGACGCAAAAAATTTACAATCGTTCGATCACCGAACACGATGCGTCCGCATCACACCCACATAAGGAGATACGCATGGCACTGAACGAAAACGAGGTCCTCGCGGGACTTGCAGAGATCGTCGCCGAAGAGACCGGAATCGAAGCAGACCAGGTCCAGATGGACAAGTCGTTCACCGACGCTCTCGACATCGACTCGCTGTCGATGATGACCATCGTCACCCTCGCAGAAGAGAAGTTCGACGTCCGTATCCCCGACGAGGACGTCAAGGACCTCCTCACCGTTGGAGACGCCGTCAAGTACATCACCAAGGCACAGGCTTAACCAGCGCTTTTTGCGCTCTGCCCGTGCTGACTGACCTAAAACGGAGAATCACACCATGACGAATGTCGTAATCACCGGCCTTGGAGCCACCTCGCCTCTCGGCGGGGATGTAGCTACGACCTGGGAGAACGCTCTCGCCGGCAAGTCCGGCGTGCGTACGCTCGACAACGATTGGGCGGAGAAGTACGGCATGCCCGTGAACTTCGCCGCCAAACTCGTGGTGCCTCCGGCTGAGGTCCTCTCGCGGCCAGAAACCAAGCGCATGGATCCGTCCGCACAGATGGCTATCGTGGCGACGCGTGAAGCGTGGGCCGATGCGGGCTCGCCCGACATCGACGGCGAACGCCTTGCCACCGTAGTGTCTTCGGGCATCGGCGGGGTGTGGACAATGCTCGACTCGTGGGACACGGTGAGGGACAGGGGCGCATCGCGCGTCCTGCCCCTCTCCGTGCCCATGCTGATGCCCAACTCCCCCTCCGCGTACGTCTCGCTGGAACTGGGAGCCAAGGCCGGCGCACACGCCGTCGTCTCCGCCTGCGCGTCCGGCGCCGAGGCGATCGGAATGGCCTACGACATCATCCAGTCCGGGCGCGCCGATATGGTTGTCGCCGGCGGCACCGAGGCGGCCATTCACCCCCTGCCCATCTCTCAGTTCGCGGCCATGAAGGCGCTCTCCAAGCGCAACGACGACCCTGCAGGCGCGTCTCGCCCCTACGACGTGACCCGCGACGGCTTCGTGCTGGGCGAGGGCGCCGCCGTGATGGTCGTCGAGTCCGAGGAACACGCGAAGGCTCGTGGAGCACACATTTACGGTCGGCTCCTGGGCGTCGGCATGACGTCAGACGCCTATCACATTGCCGCCCCGGACCCCGAGGGCGCCGGTCAGACCCGCGCCATGAAACTGGGTCTCCAGGGTGCTGGCCTGACCGCCAGCGACATCGTCCACGTCAACGGACACGCGACCTCCACCCCCGTGGGCGACATGATCGAGGCCCGCGGCATCCGTAGCGTCCTGGGCTCTCACGCCGACAGCACGCTACTTAGCGCCACCAAGTCCATGACCGGCCACCTGCTCGGAGGTGCGGGCGCTTTGGAGTCGGTCTTCACGATTCTGGCTTTGGGCGACCGCAAGGCTCCCCCGACCATCAACGTGACGGAGCCGGAGCCGGAGCTGGCTCTAGACCTGGTGCGCGACGTCCCGCGCGACCTGCCCGCATCGGGCCAGCTCGCCGCGATCAACAACTCGTTCGGATTCGGCGGCCACAACGTGGCGCTGATCTTCGGAACCGCTTAACCCCAGCACACGCAAAAGAGGGAGTGCCACTTACCGTGGCACTCCCTCTTTTGCGTCTAGACGGCCCGGGGCCGCCCGCAATCCTGAACTAACCGACGCGGTGGAGCCAGCGCACGGGTGCGCCCTGTCCCGCGTAGCGGAAGGGCTCGAGCTCGTGGTCCCACGCCGCGCCCAGCGCGAGATCCATGGAACGCTTGAAGTCGGCGGCGGTCCCGCCGGCCTCGATGGCCGAACGGATGCGGTCTTCTGGCACCACAATGTTGCCGTGCACATCGGTGACGGCGTGAAAGATGCCTAACGAGGGCGTGTGCGACCAACGCCCACCGTCGCAGCCAAAGGAGGGGTCCTCGGTGACTTCGTAGCGGACGTGCTCCCAGCCGCGTAGCGCGGAGGCGACCTTCGCGCCGGTACCTTGCTGACCCTGCCACGCCACCTCGGCGCGGAAAAGGTTGTTGCCGGCGGGCTGATCCGTCCAGTCAAAGCTGGCGCGCGTGCCGAGCACGCTCTGCGCCGCCCACTCGATGTGAGGGCACATTGCGCGCGTTGCAGAGTGCACAAATAAAACACCACGGGTAATAGCAGCCATGACCCTTCCTTCCTGTTGAGGTGCGTCTTCCCCTACGACCTCTGAAGAAATGTCCGGCAAACCGGGTGTGTCTCTATATTGCCCCATCTTGAGCGGATGCGCCAGCGTGCACGCGCAGTATGGCTATCATCGCGGCACGAGGTGCGCCGTTTGGCGGTCCGTGCGAGAGTCAGATTATGGCTACTTCCGCTGCAGTAATGTCCACCGCCCAGATACGCGAAGCCGAGCGCGCCACCATGGAGTCCACGCCCGAGCCCGAGCTCATGGACCACGCGGCCGCCGCAGTGGCCGCCGAGGCGCGCGGCACCACCGAGGCGCGTACTCGACTCATGGGCAGGGCGAGGATCGTGATCCTCGCCGGCACGGGCAACAACGGCGGCGACGCTTTGCTCGCGGGCGCGTTGCTGTGCGACGACGGGGCGGACTGCGTAGCGGTGCTCATGGGCCCCACCGCCCACGAGCGCGGGCTCAAGCAGTTCACCGCTGCCGGCGGACGAGTGATTCATGCCGCTCGCGCGCTCGACGAGGCCCTCACCCTAGTACGGGAGGCCGATAGCGTCATCGACGGCATCGTGGGGCTCGGGGCGCGCGCGGGCTTGCGCGCTCCCGCCGATCAAATCGTCGCCGCTATAGCGTCGGAAGCGGCCGTCATCGCTGTCGACATCCCGAGCGGCCTCGAGGCCGACTCCAGTGAGGCGAAGCTACCGCACGTGCATGCGGGCGTCACCGTGACCTTCACCGCGCTCAAGCGATGCCTGGCAGCAACGCCAGCGAAGGCATCGGCGGGGCTTGTGGTGCTCGCAGACGTGGGCGTCGAACTCGACTAGCCCTCGGCGCCTTGGGTTACTTGGCCTCGTCCAGCGACTCGCGCAGCTCGCGCATCGCCCGCTTGCGGACATCCTTCTTGAGCCGGTCCAGGTAGAGGTGACCGTCCAGGTGGTCGACCTCGTGGTTGATGAGTCGCGCCCAGATCTCCTCGCCCTCTAGTATCACCGGCTTGCCGTCCAGGTCGATGCCCTCGGCTCGCGAGTACGCGGGCCGCTCGCACGGGTACCACAGGCCGGGCACGGAGAGGCAGCCCTCGTCCCCCAGCTCCTGAAGCTCCTCCGAGCGTTCGACGATCACGGGGTTGATGATGTAACCCATGTCGTCATCGATGTTCCAGGAGAACGCGCGCAGGTTGACGCCTATCTGGTTTGCGGCGAGTCCGGCCCGACCGTCGTAGTCGACGGTCTCGAGCAGGTCCTCGATCAGGGTCTTCACCCGCGCGTCGATGTCGGTGATGGGGTCGCACACGGTGCGCAGGACGGGGTCGCCGGTTACTCGGATCTCACGGAAGGCCATGGCACACATTCTTTCACGGTGTCGCGCTCGCTTCGTTCCCCGCGGCAGATATTGCGCGCAGCATCCTCTTAGGCCAGTCGCATTTGTGCGACGCTGAGGTCATGAACGACACCCTCGAGTTCTCCAGGTCCGACGTGCGGCGAGTATGGCCCGTGCCGGGCGCACACGACGATAAATACTCGCGCGGCGTACTCGGCATCGTGGCGGGGTCCGAGGCGTACCCGGGGGCGGCAGTACTCGTGGTCGGCTCGGCCATCAGGGCCGGGTCCGCCTTTGTTCGCTACGTTGGCCCGCGGCGCGCACAGGACCTCGTGCTGGCTCGCCACCCGGAGGCGGTGATGTACGCGTCGACGGACGCCGGTGAATCACTCCCCCGCTGTCAGGCCTGGGTCGTCGGCCCCGGGGTCGCGGACCACCCTGACCAGGACGCCGTCATTGGGTCGATCGCCGAGGCGGGCCTGCCGATGGTCGTCGACGCCGGCGCGCTCGTGCCGGTGGCCCGTGCCCGGGCGTCCGGTCAGTGCGCGGCGACCAGCGACCAGGTGCTCCTGACGCCGCATGCCAACGAGTTGGTCGCGACGCTGCGAGCCCTCGGCCACGACGTGGTCGCCGCCGACGTCACGCAAGACCGCGTGGGACATGCCCGACTGCTTGCCGAGGCAGCGAAGGCTACGGTCCTCCTCAAAGGCTCGCGCACCATCGTCGTGCAAACCGACGGCGTCGCGGTGTCGCTGCCCGCGGCGACGCCTTGGCTCGCCACCGCCGGCTCGGGGGACACTTTGGCGGGCATAGCGGGCGCCCTTCTGGCCGGCGGACTCAGTGCCGCCGATGCCGGGGCTAGCGCCTCCTGGGTCCACGCCAGGGCCGCAGAGCTGGCCTCGGGAGGCGGCCCCATCAGCGCCCTCGATGTGGCGGACATGATTCCGGCCGTGATCACTGCGTTGCTGGTTGATGGGCCCGGCCGAGGCTAGGCGCCGTAGAGCGCGCCCGGACCCGCTCGGACGCAAGAAGCGGCGGCGACCCTAGAAGGTCGCCGCCGCCCGCTCGCCAGCCGTCAGGCCGAGCTATCGATCAGGTCACTCGACGTCGTCGTCAACCCAGTCCATAGTCTTGGTGACAGCCTTCTTCCAGTTGCGCATCATGCGCGCGCGTTCGTCCTCGTCCATGGAGGGCGTCCAGCGCTTATCCTCGGCCCAGTTGTCGATGACGTCCTGCTCTCCGGACCAGAAGCCGACCGCGATGCCTGCTGCGTACGCAGCACCCAACGCTGTCGTCTCGGCTACCTTGGGGCGCACCACGTCGACGTTGAGGAGATCCGCCTGGAACTGCATCAACACCTCGTTGGCAACCATGCCGCCGTCAACCTTGAGTTCCGTCAGCGTCACGCCTGAATCGGCGCGCATTGCGTCCAGCACCTCGGCCGTCTGGAACGCCGTGGCCTCGAGCACCGCGCGAGCGATGTGTCCGGCCGTCACGTAACGCGTGAGGCCCACCAGAGCACCGCGCGCATCCGACCTCCAGTACGGAGCGAAGAGCCCCGAGAATGCCGGCACGAAGTAGGCGCCTCCGTTGTCTTCAACGGTGGCGGCAAGCGTCTCAATCTCCGGAGCAGACTTGATCATTCCGAGGTTGTCCCTCATCCACTGCACCAGCGAGCCCGTGACTGCGATCGACCCCTCCAGCGCATAGATCGCTGGCTTGTCGCCGATCTTGTAACCCACGGTGGTGAGCAGTCCGTTCTCGGACGGCACCACTTCCTCGCCCGTATTCATGAGCATGAAGTTGCCCGTGCCGTACGTGTTCTTGGCCATTCCCTTCTCAAAGCATGCCTGGCCGAAGGTCGCCGCCTGCTGGTCACCCAGGATGCCCGCGATGGGCACTCCCGGGAGCATGCCGCCGTGGCGGCCCTTTCCGTAGACCTCGGCGGAGGACCGAATCTCCGGCAACATGGACATCGGGATACCCATGTCCTTGGCGATCGACTCGTCCCAGGACAACGTCCGCAGGTCCATGATCATGGTTCGTGACGCGTTGGTGACGTCGGTGACGTGGATGCCGCCGTTGGTGCCGCCCGTCATGTTCCACAGCAGCCAGGTGTCAATCGTGCCCATGAGTAGGTCGCCGGCATCCGCCTTCTCGCGGGCCCCGTCGACGTTCTCGAGAATCCACATGACCTTGGGACCAGCGAAGTACGTCGCAAGTGGAAGACCCACCTTCGCCTTGTACTTATCCGGCCCGTCGTCCCCCGCGAGCTTGTCGATGATCTTCTGCGTGCGCGTGTCCTGCCACACGATCGCGTTGTAGACGGCCTTGCCTGTGGTCTTGTCCCACACGACGGCCGTCTCGCGCTGGTTGGTGATACCGACGGCGGCGAGGTTCTCGTGGGTGAGGTCGGCCTTGGTGAGGGCATTACCCACCACCTCGCGCACGTTCTGCCAGATCTCGTGCGGGTCGTGCTCGACCCATCCCGCCTTGGGGAAAATCTGCTCGTGCTCCTTCTGGCCACTCGAGACAATCTGTCCTGCCGAGTCAAAAACAATCGCCCTCGAACTCGTGGTTCCCTGGTCGATTGAGAGTACGTATTCAGTCATGGTGATCTCCAATCACTTCATTGTGCGGAGAGCGGCACGCGGCCGCTCTGGATTAGTAGACAGCGCTCGACAGCAAACCTGCTGCGATACCACCGAGGATCGGGCCGACAACCGGTACCCACGCGTAGGACCAGTCAGAGGAACCCTTGCCCTTGAACGGCATGATCGCGTGGATGATACGGGGACCGAGGTCGCGAGCGGGGTTGATGGCGTAGCCGGTCGGCCCACCGAGGCTCGCGCCGATTCCGACCACTAGTAGCGCCACGGCCAACGGTCCGATGTCCCCGGGCCAGTTGCCGAAGCTCAGCACCACAAACACGAGCACGAACGTGCCCAGGAACTCCGTAGCGAGGTTCCAGCCGTACGCGCGAATCGCGGGACCCGTCGAGAAGATGGCCAGCTTGGCGCCGGCGTCGTCTGTCTCGTCAAAGTGACGCTTGTACGCGACGTAGACCAGCACCGCACCGATCATGGCGCCGATCATCTGGGCGACAATATACGTCGCAAAGTTCGCGGGGTCGACGGGAATGCCCGGCGCGAACTCCGTCGATCCGGAGGCCCAGATTCCAAACGTCACGGCCGGGTTGATGTGAGCACCCGACGCGAATGACACGTAGACACCGGCGAAGACTGCGAGGCCCCAGCCGAAGTTGATCAGCAGCCAGCCGCCGTCAAAGCCCTTCGACTTGGTCAGCAGCACGTTGGCCACCACTCCTCCACCGAGGAGGATCAGCATTGCCGTTCCCATCAATTCTGAGAGGAAAATTTCTTGCACGATTCTGTCCTTTCGTTCACTTCATTGTGAGTAGTAGGCGACTTTCGTCGCCAAAATGCCCCGGGGAGGGCACATTTTATTCGGGGTGCTGTGCACCACCGGATTCGTCCAGGTCAACCATCGGCGCGATGTCAGAGGCGATCGATCGCGCATCAATCGCGCTCTGGTCGCTCTGCTCGCGCGCGGCTGCAGCATCGGCCTCGACGCGGGCGCGGTACGACTCGATCTCGCGCGCCACCCGTGCGTCGTCCCATCCCTGGACGTCCGCGATGATCTTGGCGATCTCCGGGGCCGCGGCCAGGCCCGAGTCGGACACCTCGTAAACCAAACGCGTGCGGTGCATCATCACGTCTTCCAGGTGGATGACCTGCTCGTGGGTCGCCGCGAAGTGAATCTCCGCGCGCAGGTACGCCGGGGCGTGCTCCACGGGCAGCGACAGGTCAGGCTGGGCCTCGATCGCGTCGAGAATCTCCGAGATTCCCGAGCCGTAGCGATGGATGAGGTGGTCGAAGGTCGCCCGGGTCCAGCCTTGGCTGGTGCTAATGGCCCGACCCTGCCGCTTGACGGCCTTGAGCCCCTCGGCGCCCCATAGGGGGATGCGGTCCGTGATCGACGGCAGCGCCTTCTGTTGCGAACCGAGCGCAAAGTCAATCGCGTCCTTGGCCATGACTCGGTAGGTTGTGAGCTTGCCGCCCGCGATCACCGTCATTCCCGGCGCAGGAGACGCGACAGTGTGCTCGCGCGACACCTTGGCCGACGAGGTGCCTTCCTTGGTGCCCGGCTGGAGGAGGGGACGCAGTCCCGCGTAGGTGCCGATCACGTCGTCGTGCGTGAGCGGCGTCGCCAAGACGGCATTCGCGTGCTCGAGGATGTAGTCGATGTCGGCGCGAGTGGCGACGGGGTGAGTGGGGTCGAAGTCGTACGGGGTGTCGGTGGTGCCGATGATCCAGTACCTCGACCAGGGGATGACAAAGAGCACCGACTTCTCGGTCTGCAGGATCAGCCCCACGTCGCCGCGGATGAGTTCGCGCGGGACCACGATGTGCACGCCCTTGGACGCAAGCACCTGGAGTCCTCCCTCGGACTGGGCGAGCGCCTCGGTCTCCTCGGTCCACACACCAGTCGCGTTCACCACGTGGCGGGCCTTGATCGTGTGCCGCGTTCCCGTCTCCAGGTCCTCGACGACCGCGCCAGTGACGGTGCCCACTGCGGAATGCGTGAGCGACACCACCTGAGTGCGGTTGGCCGCGAGCGCGCCGTAGGACGCCGCCGTTCGCACTACCGTCAGCACCAGCCGCGCGTCATCAACCGAGGCATCCCAGTAGCGGATCGCGCCGATGGCAGCATCGTGGCGCAGGTCCGGGAATTCCTTCTCCAACGCGTCGCGAGTGAGGTGATGGTGGATGGGCAGGGCGCGCCTGCGGCGGCCGTTGACCGAGGCCAGCGTGTCGTACAGCGCCACTCCGGCGCCCACGAACGCACGCTCCCACACTCGGTGCTCGAGCGGGTACAGGAAGGGCACGGGCTCAACCAGGTGAGGGGCCAGCTCGGCGATAAGCAGGTCGCGTTCTGTCAAAGCCTCACGCACCAGCGTGAAGTCGAGCATCTGGAGGTAGCGCAGACCACCGTGCACCAGCTTGGACGACCGCGACGATGTTCCCGACGCCCAGTCCTGGGCCTCGACGATTCCGGTCCGCAGTCCTCTGGTCGCCGCGTCGAGTGCTGCGCCGGCGCCGGTGATGCCGCCGCCGATGACGAGGACATCGAGGCCCTGCTCGTCACTCATCGCCTCGAGGGCGGCGATCCTGCTCTGCGGGGTCAGTCTGTTATTCATGGTGGCGTGCCTCCTTGTTATCCTTCATCGAAGCCCAGCGTGGACGGATGCGCAACCCGAGCGCACAAATGTGCATGGAAAGGAGCCGAAGATGGGAACTCGTGACATCGAGCCGATTCCGGGAATACAGGCGAGGGAAGACCTCATGCGTGAAGCCGCAGGCATGTATTACCTAGAAAACGACACTATGGAGGCGGTCGCCAGAAAACTTGGCCAGTCCCGCTCCTCGGTGTCGAGGCTGCTCAAAGAGGCCCGCGAGACGGGCATCGTGCGCATTCAAGTGAGGGACGTCGGAACCGCAAGCGACGTGGCGCAGGAACTCACCCGCCGCTTCCGGGTCCGCACTCACGTAGTCCGGGTGCGCGAGCCGATGGGCGACGCAGAGCGCCTCGACCGCGTCGCTCGTTTCGCCGCGACGGCACTGACTGACTGGTTCGAGGACGGCATGACGCTTGGCGTCGCGTGGGGAACCACCGTGTCCTCAATCATCACGCACCTCAAGGAGAAGCCGCTTGCGGGGGCGACGGTGGTGCAGCTCAACGGCTCCGTCTCCCCCAGCACCACCGGACTCGCGTTCGGCGCCGAGCAGATGAGCGCCATCGCACGCGCGTTCCACGCCGACATGATGCCGTTCCCTGTCCCAGCGTTCTTCGACTTCCCCCGCACCCGCGAAATGATGTGGCAGGAGCGCTCCGTGAAGGAAGTGCTCCAGCGCCAGGCACAGGCGGACATGGCGCTGTTCGGCATCGGGACCATCAACTCGCCCGTGCCCTCGCACGTCTACACGTCGGGCTACCTCGACGAGATCGACCGTCACACCCTCGCCCAGAACAACGTCGTGGGCGACGTGTGCACCGTGTTCCTACGCGGGGACGGATCCTGGCGCGACATCGCCATCAACTCACGCGCGAGCGGCCCCACCCCACACGAGATTGCGCGCATTCCGCGGCGCATCGCGGTGGTCGCGTCCCCCACCAAGGACACCGCACTTTTTGCCGCGCTCCGCGCCCGCACGATCACAGAATTGATCGTGGACTCGGGCACAGCACAGGCGCTGCTGAAGCTGAGCCGCACCCCGGCGGAAGTCCGTCGCGCCGAATCCGAATGACCGCCTCCGCGCAAGCGTGACCTCGAGTGGCTAGGTGAGAGTGACCAGCTCGAAGCGGCCCACGGTGCCCTCGTCGAGTTTCTCCGCGAGCCTCACGGCCTTCTTGACCGGCAGGATGAACCCGCCCATTTCCTGAGACGGGAAGATCGACGTCTCCCAGGTGGTGGCGCCTACCCGGACCCGCACCTTGACGGACCCGAAACCCGCACGCGGACCCGCCTGAGCATCGTCTATCTCGTCGGTCACGTTCTCCGGCAGTGTCACGAACATCCAGACCGACTGCTGGGCGGTCCATTGCCACAGTGGGGCTTCGAACTCGTACGTATTCGTCACCGTCCTGCCACCTTCCTCGAGCTCCGAGGCGTCACTCGGCACGGGTGGGCCAGGTGGGGCTTGAACCCACGACCGACGGATTATGAGTCCGCTGCTCTAACCAGCTGAGCTACTGGCCCGTGCACGCCATCATCGGCGAGCGGTAGGTAGTCTATCTGCGAGCGACGCTCATCACCGCCGTGTACGTAGTCCGCCTCCAAGTCATGTAAAGTTTGTGACTGCACAATCCCTCTTAGCTCAATTGGCAGAGCAGCCGACTGTTAATCGGCAGGTTATTGGTTCGAGTCCAATAGAGGGAGCAGTTTGCCCCGGCCCGCAGCCCCACCAGGTTGCGACGTCGGGGCTTTCGTGTACCCGGGCTGAGAGGTCAAATTTCAGGTCGGCGACTACGCCTAGACTCGAGAAATGTCCGCGGCCACTCCCCTTCCCGATGCGGCGCAAACCCCGTCTCCGACCGAGGCGTCCACGCCCTACCTGGTCTGGGCATCGGTAGCTGCGGGAGTCGCGATGTCCGTCGCGTGGCTGTTCTGGGGCGCGCAGGACACTTACCTCACGACCGTCTTCTACCCGACTCTGGCCTTCGTCGCCGCTTTCGTCGTGGCGCAGGTGCGGCGCGACAAGGATGCGGCTCGCGAGCTGGGCATCGTGTTGGTCGCCGTCATCGTCCTGATGATCTTCGGCGCGGTCGTCGTGCTGCCGCTGCCGTGGGCCGTCGTCACGATCGCCTTCCTGTTCGCCGGCGCGGCCTCGCGCAATCTCGCCCTGGTCATCCTTGGACTCGCGTCCGGCATCGGGGTGGCCCTCAACGCCTGGCCCTCGGCGTATGCCGATGCGGGCCCCGGCCTGAGCATCGGCGCCCTGAGCCCCGTCATCGGGGCGGCCGCGATCCTCGTGGCACGCGCCGTGGTGGCGCGGCGCGCAGCCACGCCCAGCGACTAGGCAGACCGGCAGATAGCACCACCGGCGCGAACACCCAGCGGTGCGGACCCGCGCTACTCCTCGCGGAGGCTACGGCGCTGCTGTTCCAGGCGAATCACGTCGGCGAAAGCCTCGCTCGCGGCCTCGGTGCCCTGCCCGGCCCGCTGCATGCGGCCACGAAGCTCCGCAATCTGCCGCGTGACGCTCAGGTCAGCCACCCTGGCGAGCACCGAGCGCACGTAGCGGAACGCCTCCTCGGGCTTGTCGTGCGGGAGGGGGGTTACCGCGATCTCGGAGACGGTCGGGGCCAGCATCGGGCCCACCTGTTCCGCGACCATCGCGACCCACTCGGAGACGGCCTGCGGCCCTCCGGCAGCGAGCACTCCGTCGAACACCGCGCGGTACTGAGGCACCGTGAACGCCTCGGACGTGAGCCCGTCGAAGACCTGGCGCACGTCGTCGTGGGCGACAATCGCATCGGGAAATTGCAGGATGACGCCGAGCGCGACGGCCTCGGAGCGCACCACCGGGTCGCGCGGGTTGGGTCGCGTGTACCCCTCGTGCACCCCAAACGCTCCCTGAGCCGACGCATGGTCGGCGTAGGGGTCCCCGCCGTCCTGGTCGGGGTCCGGCGGTGGCACGTCGTCAGGCGGGCCGCTAGTGCCGTTACGGGCGGCCGATGCCCCGGCCCCCTGGCCCGATCGCGACGCCTGAGTGCGTTGTTGCCCTCCCTGCGGTGCACGCGACTGCGCGGCGTGCGAGCGAGCCGAGGACTCGCGAGCCCTGCCCGCGTCCGTGACGGCCTTGCGCACCACCACCTCGTCCATGCCCAGCCACCCGGCCAGGCGGCGAGCGTATTCGGGCTGGATGGCGCGGTCGCGGATGCCGGCGACGACGGGCGCGGCGGCACGCAACGCGGCCACACGCCCCTCGGGGGTCTCGAGATTATTCGCCCCCAGCGCGGTCTTGATCACAAACTCGAAGAGCGGCACCCGCGCCTCCATGAGCGCGCGCACCCCCTCGTCGCCGCGCTGCTGGCGGATGTCGCACGGGTCCATGCCCTCCGCGTCCACGGCCACAAACGTCTGCGCGAGGAACTGCTGGTCGAGCGAGAACGACTTGAGGGCGGCGTTCTGGCCCGCCTCGTCGCCGTCGAACGTGAAGATCACCTTGGCACCCTTGGAGCCGACCTTCAGCTGCGCGCCGCCGGTGTCTCCCATGAGCCGGCGCACCACCTTGACGTGGTCCTCGCCAAACGCGGTGCCGCACGTCGCGACGGCGTTCATCACGCCGGCAAGGTGGCACGCCATGACGTCGGTGTAGCCCTCAACCACCACCACGGTGCGCTCGGAGCGGATCGCACCCTTGGCCAGGTCGAGCCCGTACAGGACGTTGCTCTTCTTGTAGAGAGCCGTCTCAGGGGTGTTGAGGTACTTGGGGCCCTGGTCGTCCTCGTAGAGCTTGCGCGCGCCAAAGCCGATGGGCTCGCCAGTCACGTCGCGGATAGGCCACACCAGGCGGCCCCTGAAACGGTCGTAGATGCCGCGCTGACCCTCGGATACCAGGCCCGATGCGCGCAGTTCCGGCTCCGTGAAGCCGTTGCTGCGCAGGTGCTCCAGGAGTGCGGACCACCCCTGCGGGGCGTAGCCAACGCCGAACGTCACTGCGGCTTCCTTGCCGAAGCCGCGGCCCACCAGGAAGTCGCGGGCCGTCTTGGCCTCGGGGGTGGCGAGCTGCGCGACGAAGAACTCAGCCGCTACCCGATGCGCGTCGAGCAGCCGCTTGCGCAGGCCCACCGTGCCCTCCTTGCGCGGACCGGTCCCGGACTCGTAGCGCAGGGTCACGTTCGAGCGTTCGGCCAGGTACTCGACGGCCTCGCCGAAGGGCAGCCCGTCCATCCGCATGACGAACTCGATGACGTCGCCGCCCTCGCCGCAGCCAAAGCAGTGCCAGCGGCCAGCCCCGGGACGCACGTGGAACGAGGGGCTGCGCTCGTCGTGGAACGGGCACAGGCCCTTCAGGGAGCCGACGCCAGCGGACTTCAGCGTGACGTGCTGGCCGATGATGTCCTCAATGGGCGCGCGCTCGCGAACAGTCGCGATGTCGTCCCGATTGATAGTCCCAGCCACGTGCCCACTCTAGTTGCGCGTGCGGCATTGGCCCACACGTCGCACCTGGCCGCGGCGCCCTCCCGCCCGGGCGAGGTGAGGGCTACTCGCTCAGCGAAATTTCGCTCGTCCTCAGACCGCATCTGCCTGGGTAGGCTAGGTGCATCATCAGCGAAAGGAAACCATCGTGAGAGTCGATGCATTCTTGGCGGACTCCGCCGAGGTCGTTCAGGGCAAGATCTACTCGCTGGGTGCGGGCTGGAACACCATCTACGTGCGCCAGTTCCCCGCGGCCCACCGTCGCCTGTCGGTCGCATCGACCGTGCACGTGCCGTTCACCGCGACCAACGCGAGCCACACCTTTGAGCTCAAGCTCCTCACTGAGGACGGCAAGGAATACCCGATTGGCGTCCGTCAGAACGCCGAGGGCAAGGCCGAGCCCGTGCGCGCCATGGGTGGCGAATTCACCCTGGGTCGCCCGCCGCACCTCGTCGACGGCGACGAGCAGGTCGCGTGCTTCGCCTTCACCGTCGATGGCATGCGCTTCCAGTCTCCCGGAATGTTCACGTGGGTCGTCTCTGTCGATGGCGAAGAGGCCACCCGACTGCCGATGCGCGTGCAGCAAGCCACCAGCTAGCTCCGCATGGGCTTTTTCGAGGGGTTCGTCTATCCCCTTGTGCTGGGATTCAGCGCCGTCCTGGCCCTCACGGGCCTGGTCACGCTGGTGTGGGTTCGAGCGCACCGCGTTCTCAAGTGGGTCGTCACCGCAGCGTATGTGGTGGCCCTGATTGAGGTGCTCGCGATCGCGAACGCGCTGCTGGGCGGCGGCATACCCGTGGTGATCACGCTGGGCTACATGCTCGCCGCGATCGCGCTGGTGCCGCTGCTGGGCATCGGGCGCCTCGGCGAACCCGACGCCGCCGCTGAGGACCCCGACCCCAACCGTCCGGTGCTCGCCCCCGATCAGATAGCCCGCGTCGACGGCGCCGTCGCGATCATCGTCGCGGTAGCGATGGCGGTAGTGGCGTGGCGCATCGACGTCATTTTCCACGGAGTCCAGTAGTGAACCCGGTGGCGCGCATCGCGCTGGTCGTCCTCTACGCGGTCCTCGGCCTCGCCGCCGCCGGTCGCTCCGTAGTCCAGATCACGACCAAGCTCTCCGATGCGCCGCTGGCGTACTCGATCTCCCTGCTGTCCGCGGTGCTCTACGCCGTCATCGCGATTGCGATCTGGCGCGGGGCCTACAAGCTCGCGCTCGTGGGCACCGCGGTGGAGCTCGCGGGTGTGCTCATTGTCGGCACGCTCGGCTACGTCGAGTCGAGCTGGTGGCCGGACGAGACCGTGTGGACCGGATTCGGGTCCGCGTACGGCTGGGTGCCGCTGGTGCTCCCCATTGCCGCGCTCGCGCTGCTACTTACCGGGCGCCACCGCACGGGCGACGATGCGTCGGTCCAGACCCCGAGGTCCCCCGCATCGGACGCACGCCAGAACTAGCCGCAATAGCGGTGGTGCCAGTCGTACGCCGACTTGTCGGTGAGTGACGCGACCTGGTCGACGGCGACGCGTAGTCGCGCGGCATCGTCCGCTGCATCTGCGTAAGAAGCCGCGAAGTGAGGCTCGAGGGCATCCGCGCCGCGCCGCGCCAACTCCGTCACCAACGCGATGAGGCGCTCGCGCTGCTGGCGGTAGGCGGGCTTCTTCTCGCGCGGGGCCATCAGAAAGTGCACGGCGATGCCCTTGAGGATCAGGATCTCGTTGGCGACGTCGGCCGGAATCACGAGCTGAGCGTTGTGGCGCGTCAGTGGTCCGTCTCCGTACTCGGCGCGCGTGGCCTCGGTGACGGTGCCTGCCAAGCGGCCGATGAGCTGGCTGGTCATGTCCTTCAGCGCCGCGAGGGCGCGATGCGAGCCGTTGTACTCGTCCATCCACCAGTCCTGGGCGCGCATGCGGTCCAGCGCCGCGGCCAGCTCGGCCTCGTCCCCGCGCCCGTACCATTTGCGCACGTGCGCGGCGACCTCGCGCGCCTGGCCCGGGTCCCGTAACACGCTGAGCGACACCGCGTTGTGAACCACCGAGTCCTCGACGTCGTGAACCGAGTAGGAGATGTCGTCCGCGAGGTCCATGACCTGCGCCTCGAAGCTAGTGTGGCGCTCCGGGGCATCGGCGCGGAGCCAGTCGAAGACCGGGCGATCGTCCTCGTAAACCCCGAACTTGCGGGTGGGACTGCCGTCCGGCCGCGTGGGGGTCGCGTTCTCGCGCCACGGGTACTTGACGGAGGCGTCGAGCGTCGCACGGGTGAGGTTGAGCCCCACGCTCTCCCCCGTGACCGGGTGCACGGACTTGGGCTCCAGCCTCGTCAAAAGTCGCAGCGTCTGGGCGTTGCCCTCAAAGCCGCCGATGTCCTTGGCTACCTCGTCGAGCGCGCGCTCCCCGTTGTGGCCGAAAGGCGGGTGGCCGAGGTCGTGGGCCAGGCACGCGGTGTCGACCACGTCCGGGTCGCACCCGAGCGACTTGCCGAGCTCGCGCCCCACCTGGGCGACCTCGAGGGTGTGGGTAAGGCGGGTGCGCACAAAGTCCCCGGAGCCCGCGCCGAGCACCTGCGTCTTAGCGCCAAGCCGGCGCAGCGCGGACGAGTGCACTATCCGGGCCCGGTCGCGCTCGAAGGGCGAGCGGGCGGCGCTCTTGGGGGGCTCCTCGACGTAGCGCTCGATGTCGCCGTCGCCGTAGCCCGCGGGTAGTGTGCTCACGTTCCGATGCTACTGGGCTTGGTGGCGTAGCCCGGCGTGCGCGCCGGGAGGTGGGTCGGTGTGGGGCTTCCGTGTGCCCTAGTCCAGGAAGATGTCAGGGAACAACGCGTGGTCGGGCGTGCCGGGTCTCGCGGCATAGTGAGAAAAGTCTCGGACTCCCGAGCCCTCCAGCACGTCCTCCACAATGAGACTCTGACCGGACATCTCGCGGGATCCAGTGGTCACCACCACGTACGCCGCATCCGCGTAGATCTCAGGGGTGCGGCTGGCCTGCATGATCCTGTCGCCGCCGAGCAGGTTCTGCACCGCGGCGGTGGCGATGGTAGTGCGCGGCCACAGCGTGTTGGCCGCGATGCCTTGTGGCTCGAATTCCGACGCCATCCCCAGGGTCACCATCGTCATACCAAACTTCGCGACCGTGTACGCCGTGTGCGCGCCCAGCCATTTTGCCGACGGGTTCAGGGGTGGTGACAACGACAAGATATGCGGATTCTCCGCCTTCGCGAGATGCGGCGCGGCTGCGCGCGACAGCATGAAGGTTCCCCGCACATTGACGTCCTGCATGAGGTCATACTTCTTCGCCTCAATAGCGCTCGACGGCGACAGGTCAATTGCGCTTGCGTTGTTAACCACGATGTCGATGCCACCGAAGGCCGCCACGGCCTGGTCGACTGCGCGCGAGATGTCGTCATCGTTGCGCACGTCGCCCACGACCGCCAGCGCGTTTCCCCCGCGGGCATTCACGGCATCGGCCGCAGTGTGGACGGTGCCCTCGAGCCGCGGATGAGGCTTGTCGGTCTTCGCGAGCAGAACCACGTTGGCGCCGTCCCCCGCGGCCCGCAGCGCGATGGCCAGGCCGATGCCCCGGCTGCCCCCGGAAATCAGCAGCGTCTTGCCGGAGAGGGAGCGAGAGCTCATAGTTTTCCGCCCCGGGCAGCGCTGGCCGCGACGAATGCCGCGATGCGCTTTTGGGCATCGGCGCTGTCGAAGGCAGCTCCGATGCTGCGGGCCTCGTCGGCGAGGCTGTCAGCAAAATCGCGCTGAGACGAGGCGTGCACCAGGCGTTTGGCCTCCCCCAAGGCACGGCTCGCGCCTTGGGCCCACTGCCCTGCGATTTCCATCGCCCGAGACTCGGGATCCTCCGCGACTTCCGCGACCATGCCCCACTGTTGGGCGGTCGCCGCGTCGAGCTCGCGGCGCGTGAGCAGCATTTCCAGGGCGCGGCGCTCACCCACCGCGCGCGTGAGTAATGTGCTGACGCCGAGGTCCGGCGTCAGGCCCACGTCGGAGTAGCTGCCCGTGACCCTGAGGTCTGGTCCCGCCACGACGTAGTCCGCGGCGAGCATCAGGCCGATGCCTCCGCCTGCCACGGCGCCACGCGTGGCAGCGATAACTGGAATTGATGAACCCCTTAGTGCGCCGATACCCTCGTGGATGACGTGAGCGGCATCGGTCACTTGCGAGCCGGACACCTCTTCACTGGCCATCGCCAGCAAATCACCGCCCACGCAAAACGCGGGCCCCTGGGCGCTGATGACGATCGCGGAGACATCGCCCGCGGAGGTGGCGGCGACGCAGGCGTCGCGATACTGCTGTCCCGCGTCGAAGTCGATGGCGTTCAACCTTGTGGGGTTCGCCAGCACTATGTGAGCAATGCCCTGATGGGTGGTGACCAGAATTTTTGGTGACACAAGCACTCCCTACGGGTCGACGTTGAGCCGTTCTTGCCATCCTGCCATGGACGCAGCAGTGACTCTAGGCGGAGGTCTCCCGAGCAATCGCCGCGAGTAGCGCGTCAATGTCGTCCTCCGAGGTGTCGAAGCTGCACATCCAGCGCACCTCGTTCTGGGCGGCGTCCCAGTCGTAGAACGCGAACGCCGCGCGCAGCCGATCCGCGACGCCGTCGGGCAGGGTCGCGAAGATGCCGTTGGCCTGCGTGGGCTGCGTGAAGGCCACCCCGTTGATGGAGCCGTCCGCCAGCCCCGCCTCGATACCGGCGCGCAAGCGCTGGGCCATCGCATTAGAGTGCGTGGCGTTGCGCAGCCACAGGTCGCCGTCGAGCAGGGCGAGCAGCTGGGCGGACACGAAGCGCATCTTCGACGCCAGTTGCATGTCGAACTTGCGTAGGAACGTCAGGCCCTGCGATGCCTCGGGACCCAGCACCACGATCGCCTCGCCGAGCATCGCCCCGTTCTTGGTGCCACCAAAGCTCAGCACGTCCACGCCTGCGTCGCGCGTGAAGGCGCGCAGCGGAACTCCGAGCGACGCCGCGGCGTTGGAGATGCGCGCGCCGTCCATGTGAAGCCGCATCCCGAGGCCGTGGGCGTGATCGGCGATCGCCGCGACCTCGTCGACGGTGTAGCGGGTGCCTAGCTCGGTCGATTGCGTGATCGACACCACCAGCGGCTGAGCGCGGTGCTCGTCACCCCAGCCCCAGGCCTCGCGGTCGATGAGCTCGGGGGTGAGCTTGCCGTCGTCCGTGGGGACGGTGAGCAGCTTGATGCCGGCCACCCGCTCGGGCGCGCCGCCCTCGTCGACGTGGATGTGCGCGGTGGCGGCAGTGACCACGGCGCCCCAGCGGGGCAGCATCGACTGCAGGCCCACCACGTTCGCGCCGGTGCCGTTGAACATCGGGTACGCCTCCACGCCCTCCCCGAAGTGGCCGGCCATCACCTCCTGCAGGCGCGCCGTGTAGGCGTCGCCGCCGTAGGCGCCCTGGTGGCCGCCGTTGGCGGCGGCGATCGCCGCGAGCACCTCGGGGTGGATGCCGGAGTAGTTGTCGGAGGCGAAGCCGCGCGAGGCGGGGTCGTGAATGGAGGTCACGGGTTTCCAATCTCTTCAGATCTAGGGGGAACTGAGGTCGACGATCGTGTCGTTGGTTTGGGAGGCGGGCGCCGTCCAGAGCCCGGCGAAGCGCCGCGCGAGCGTCTCCTCGAGTCCCGCGAGGCTTTTCACCCTGAAGATCACTGCGGCGGCGGACAGCGGACGCCCGGCATCGCGGGAGTCCTTGGCGAACCCCTGCGCGACGGCGCGCGTCCACGCCTCGGTCGCCGCCTTGACGGCCGCGTAGTTCGCTCCCCCGGCCAGTGGCCGCGAGACAGCGGTGGAGGACACCACCGCGAGTCGGCCTGCGTCGGAGCCCCGGAGGTCTGCATCGAACGCGCGGCTGACGTGGCGCAGCGCAGTGAACGACCCCTCCAGGAACCGGAAGTCCGTATCGCTTTGCCCGGCGAGCCCGCCGCCGCCGCGCCACCCGCCCACCAGGTGCAGCACTCCGTCCACGGCGCCGTCAGTCTCGCGGACCCGCTGCGCGAGCCGAATCACCGCGGATTCATCGGTCAGGTCGCACACCTCGGTGCGCACTCTCCCCCCGGCGTCGCCGCCTGGAGAGCCGGTGCTGGGCTCTGAGGCAACAACACGCAGCAGCTCGTCGAGCTTGTCGGAATCGCGACCCACGGCGATCACCTTCGCGCCGGCACTCTTGAGTTCGTGCACCGCCGCGATCCCGGACGCGCTGGTGGCGCCCGGGAGAAGCACTAGCCTGCCTGCGACGCTCATGGTCCCAGCCTCCCACGTCGTGCGTTCGTGACGGTCAAGATTCGCGACCGGTGATCCCGGCGGTAGATTCGACGACCGCCTTCATCTTCTTGTCGAGTGCCTCAAAGAACATGGACAGCGGGAACTCGTCGTCCAGCACCGCGTCGGTGTAGCCCTTGGGCAATCCCGCGAGAATCTCGTCCGGCAGCGCCCGCGCCCACACCGAGGCGGGGTGAGGCGTGAGCGTCGAGCGCACCAGGTCGTATGCCGCGAGCCAGTGCGCGGTCTTGGGCCGGTCAATCGAGCGCCAATACAGCTCGTTGATGGAGTCGCTGAGGGCGATGACCGCCCCTGGAACCTCGTCCCAGTCAAGCGCCAGGGAGGTGTCGGTCCAGTGCAGCACGCCCCGTTGGTGCAGCCAGGCGAACAGCAGCTGGCCGCCCAGTCCGTCGTAGTTGCGCACGCGCGAGCCGGTGATGGGGAAGCGGAAGATGCGGTCAAAGAGGATCGCGTATTGCACCAGCCCCGCTTGGTCGTGCGTCTCCGCCTCCACGGCCCCCAGCGTCTCGCCGGCGTCGATCCGGGCGCCGAGTCGCTTCTGGATGGCCACGCTCTCGCGGAAGGCCGTGAGGTCGCAGCGCAGTTCCTCGAGCGAGTACAGGAAGTACGGCATGCGCTGCTTGATCATGAAGGGGTCGAAAGGCAGGTCGCCGCGCATGTGGGTGCGGTCGTGAATCATGTCCCACATCACGAACGTCTTCTCGGTCAACTGTTGGTCGTCGAGCATGCGAGCGGCATCCGCAGGCAGATCGAGTTTCGTGACCTCGGCGGCGGCGCGAACCACTCGTCGGTAGCGTGCGGCCTCTCGGTCCTCGAAGATTGCCCCCCACGTGAAGTTGGGGACCTCGCGCATCGCGATGGTCTCCGGGAACAGCACGGCCGAATTGGTGTCATAGCCAGGAGTGAAATCCAGGAAGCGCAGCGACACGAACAGCTTGTTGCCGTAGTCGCCCGCCTCTAGCTGCGCGATGAACTCGGGCCAGATTGCCTCCACCAGCACCGCCTCGACGTGGCGGTTAAGCGAGCCATTCTGGGTGTACATCGGGAACACCACCAGGTGACGGGTTCCGTCCACCCGATGCTGCTGCGGCTGGAACTCGCTAAGCGAATCCAGGAAGTCTGGGACGCCGAAGCCCTGGTCCCTCCACTGCTCAAAGTCCAGCACGGACGCGGCGAGGTACTCGGAGTCGTGCGGGAAGGCTGGCGCGAGCGCGCGGATTCCGGCGATGATCTCTGCCACCAGGGTGCGGGCCTCGCCGCGGGGATCGGGGGCCGCCGCTTCCGTCGGGGCGGGAATCGACCCGTCCTTCACCTGGAGGCGCTGGATCGCGGTGGCCGCAGCCTTGAGCCGCAGCCAGGCGCCACTGGTGGGGGCGAGCGTAGCGTCCTCGACGACCTCGGGTTCGCCGACGATGAGCTGTGTCGAGTGAGCATGAATGGACATGTGAACCTCCGGTCCCTGCGCTGGGTTGGTCTCGTCCCGCAATCCTACGGGATATGTTCCTGTCAGTCACGTGTTTGACCGGAACGATTCCGGCGCACGCGCTTTCCGCTGATAGTGTCGGGCAATGGTCAACGACACCCCCGCGCGGCTCGACGACGACATCGACGCGGGCATCGTGCGGGCGGTGTCGCACGACGCCCGCGCGACGCTCGCGGAGCTTTCTGCGGCGGTCGGGCTGTCCATCTCCGCCGTGCAGGCGCGCCTGCGGCGGCTCGAGGCTCGCGGCGTCATCACGGGTTACCGCGCGCTGGTCGACGCCGAGGCGGTGGGCAAGCCGCTCGCGGCCTTCGTCGAGATCACCCCACTCGACCCGGGCCAGCCAGACAACGCCCCAGAGCTCCTCGAGCACCTCGCCGAGATCGAGGCGTGCCACTCGATTGCAGGCGACGCCGCCTACATGCTGCTGGTGCGCGTCGCATCGCCGCGGCATCTCGAGTCGCTCATCCGCGACATCCGCACCGCCGCCTCGGTCAACACCCACACCACCGTGGTGCTGCAGACGTTCTACGAGAACCGCCCAATTCTCCCCGCCTGACTCCGTTGGCAGCCAGCGCCGGGGCGGCGTAGCGTGAGGCACATGGACCCCTTGCCAGGGCGCGTGCGCGTCTACATCGCCTGCTCACTCGACGGCTTCATCGCCGACGTTCACGATGGCCTCGACTGGCTCACGCAGCCGCGCGCCGAACGAGCGCCACTCGCACGCGGCAACTGGGCCGAGCGAACCTCAGACGCGTTGGGCTACGACGACTTCATGCGGGACGTCGGTTCCATGCTCATGGGCAGGCGCACCTACGACGTGGTGTCTGCCTTTGCTCAGTGGCCCTACGGGGACACCCCGGTCATCGTCGCCACCTCGCGCCCACTGGACAACCCACCGCCCACGGTGACCACGGCATCGGCCCCCATCAAGAACCTCATCGCCGAGGCGCAAGACGCGGCCGCCGGCAAGGACGTGTACCTCGACGGCGGCAGCCTGATTCGGCAGGCGCTGGACGCAGACCAGATCGACCAGATCATCGTGACTCAGATGCCCACCGTGCTGGGGCGCGGTCACGCGCTATTCGCGGGCGCGGACAACGCCCGAGAGCTCACGGTCACCGACGTACTCAAGTTCGACGCCGGGATGGTGCAGCTTCACCTGACGCCCGTGCACGACGTCGCGAAGTAGAGATTCACCGGCGGACGATGCCGGGGCGAGTTAACCGCCGGAGACGCTCAGTTCCGCCTCGCGCAGCTTGAGCTCCATTGCCGGCGTGATGTCCTGCGTGTCGAGCCAGCCGTCCGGGCACGATGGCCGCTTGGGCGAGCCCTGACGTCCGCGCGCACCCTCGGCCCCCGCGCCCGGGTAGGGCAGGTCCAGGTCAAGGCCGTCGAGCAAGCCGCGCAGCTGCGGCAACGTCTCCACCAGGCCCAGCGAGCGACGCACGTCGCCACCAACCGGGTAGCCCTTGAAGTACCAGGCCACATGCTTGCGGATCTCCCGCATTGCCTTCTGCTCGTCGTCGTCGAAGAACGTCACCATGAGCTCGCCGTGGCGGTAGATTGTGTCGGCGACCACGCGCAGATTTGGCTGCACCCGGTCATCGCGACCCTCGAACGCGGCCTGCAGGTCCGCGAACAGCCACGGCCGGCCCTGGCAGCCACGCCCCACCACCACGCCGTCGCAACCGGTGCGTTCCACCATGCGCAGCGCGTCCTCCGCTGCCCAGATGTCGCCGTTACCCAGCACTGGGATGGTCGTCACGGCCTCCTTGAGGCGCGCGATGGCCTCCCAGTCGGCCTCGCCGGAGTAGTAGTCGGCGGCGGTGCGGGCGTGCAGCGCGACCGCCGCGACCCCCTCGGACTCCGCCATGCGGCCAGCGTCGAGGTACGTCAGGTGGTCGTCGTCAATTCCCTTGCGCATCTTCACGGTGACGGGGATGCCGTAGGGATCCGCCTCGCGCACCGCCGCGCGCACGATGTCGCGGAACAGGTCGCGCTTCCAGGGCAGGACCGCTCCCCCGCCCTTCTTGGTGACCTTGGGCACCGGGCAGCCAAAATTCATGTCGATGTGGTCGGCGCGATCCTCCTGCACCAGCATGCGCACCGCGGCGCCGATAGTCGACGGATCCACGCCGTACACCTGGACCGACCGCGGCTTCTCGTCTGGGTCGTGGTGGATGATGCGCATGGACTCGCGGGTGCGCTCGACCAGCGCCCGCGACGTCACCATCTCCGCCACGTACAGCCCGCCGCCGTGCTCGCGGCACAGCCTGCGGAACGCGGCGTTGGTGATGCCCGCCATCGGCGCGAGGATGACCGGGGTGTCGACTGTGATGGGCCCGATAGTCAGGGGTGGCAGCACACGCGTGACCGCACGGGCATCGCCGGATTTCTCAGTCATGCTCATTGGGACATTTTCTCATGCGTGGCCCGCCCCACCTTGACACTGCCCCGAGAAAAAGCCGCCCGGGCGTCTAGAGAGACACCCGGGCAGTGAGTAATACGAGTCGTGAAGAAGAGTTGAGGCGATCCCGTCAGCGAGCTATTCGCCGCAACCGATCCAACTCGGAACTGCTGGTGGGAAAGCCAGCTTTCTCCATCCGAGCATCGAACTGCTGAACGCCCTTTTTGAGCCCCAAAGCCGGGTCATAAACCGTGTAGATTCCAGTGACGAAAATCTCTGCGCCTAGTCGCGCACAAGCCTCTGCGCCTTCGTAGGTGACCCCGCCATCTATCTCAATGAGCGCGGCAGAACCTAACTTGGCCCGCAAAGCCACAAGTTCCTCGAGCCTCGCCAAGGAACCTGGCAAGAATGTCTGTCCAGCGAAGCCTGGCTCCACCGTCATGAGCACCACATAGTCTGCGAGCCCAAGGATCGGCTCCAAGAGCCCAATAGGTTGCGAAGGATTGATAGCAACACCTGCCCGCATCCCCGAAGCTTGGATGCTGGATATCGCTCGGCGAGCGAAACGCGTCGAGTCCACGGGGAAACTGACCGCATCGCAACCTGCATCCGCCAGTCGGGCAATGTAGGGCTCAACCTCGTCGACCATCAGGTGGCCATCGACGACGAGGCCTGGGTGCGCTTGCTTAATATTCTTCACCACCGACACAGGAAAACAGAGATTCGGAACGTAGTGACCGTCCATGATGTCGATGTGTATCGCCTCGACACCGCCGCTCACCATCGTGTCCAGATCAGATCCGAGTGTCAGCATGTTTGAGTTAGCCATTGAAGGCGCGTTAATCATCTCTCGTCACCCGCCCTAATCGAACTTCACGCCGTACTCAGGCTGGATCGTGAGGTCCATGAACTTCCGATCCTCCTTGGTACGCGAAGCCATAAAGTACACGTAGGACAAGCCTCCTGCAGGACTGCCCACGCTCGGGTGGTAGCCGCCAGGAACGGAGACCAAATGGCCTTCACGCACAAGGGAGACACTGTGAGGAGAGTCCATTCCATCGCCACCCTCGTAGACGAGCTGCACGCCGAACGAGCCGTCAAGCCCAAAATAGACATAGGTCTCTTCGCGCTGCTCGCCGTGCTCGTGTGGAGGCCACGCAGTCCATCCCCCGAGCTCGCCTAAGGCCTGACCGCAAAGCATCCGCTGGGAGTCGAATGGCTCATCGATGAAATCCCACACTTCGCGGCGGCTACCGTTGGCCGCGTCACCGTAGGTGTGGTGCCGGTTCGGGTCAGAGTCCACCTCGGAGAACGCAACGACCTTGAACGATGTATCCCGGTCGCACGGAGCCCAGAAGCAGACGATAGTAGCGCTGGCGCCGTCCGACGGACCTACCTCTATTTGCGAATTGCGAGGCACATAGATCATGTCCCGGTACGTCGCGTTACCCGACGCCTCGCTAGAACTGAACGTAATGCTGCCATCGATGATGATGACGACGAGCTCCTCTTGCTCCGTCTTGAGCGCCGTCTTGTCGCTCACCTGAAGCCGCTGTACCGACGTCAGCTCTTGCCCTATTTCGTGCGGCTCGAGCCTGCGCTCGAACTCGTTCGGAAGCAGATGCACACTGTTCACGAGTTCCCCTTTTCTTAGTTGAATTGAATTTGTGGTCATGCTTGCAACACGGCGGGACGCTGGCGCCCGGCGACCGCCACCGATGGCCAATTCGGGCCCGGAGCGCCTATCGCTTGGGCACCCCCGTCACGGACCAAGGCGACCTCCTCTACCTTGAATCCGGCCGCGGACGGGTTCCACGCGACGACCGCGCCGTCCAAGAGAATGGGGTCCTGGTCTCGACCTGCCAAAATCTCGCGGGGCGCAAAACCCGCCAACCCACCCTGATGATGCTCGCGCCAAGTTCCGTCGGGAAACCCCTGCTGCCGATAGGCGGCTTTTCCTGCTTCTAGACCGTCTGATAACCGCGCCCCGGGAACGCTCGCATTGAGCATCGCTGCTTCCACTTCGAGAAGACCGCGGTAGAGCTGGTGCTCGTGAGGGGCGAGGGGATCAAACGTCAAATAGCGCGTAACACTGGTCACGACCCCGTGCCGGCGAACGCCAACAGAGATCACTACCCTGCCGCAAACGGGTACAGCGCGCGGAACCGGGTGTTTGAACCGAAACTGATCCCGTCCCGACCCGACCAGAACGACCAGGGGTTCCCCATCGACCAGCAGCGCCTCGCTGGCTACCTGTGCCGCAATCTCGAGTTCGGTGAAACTCGGCGTGACGCGCAACGCAATCGTCTCGACCAGGTTCGTCACTTCAGCGGTGAGTGCCCGCAGATCGCGTCGATGCTCGGGTTGAAGAACTCGCCGAACGTCCTCTATCTGGGGGCCCAAGAACCGCAACCCGTCGCGGCGAACATCAGTACCCACGCTGCCGGATGAATCTAGGTCGTCCCAGGCGGAGCCGGACCATTCGTAAACGGAATACCGAGAGCATCCTGAGTACTTCACGTCAGTGCGCAGCGAAGCCCGGACGCGATCCGCCTCGTGTCGCGGGATCACGTAATTCACTACGCAGTCACCCGACCGCCAGTCCAACTCCACAGAGAAGCAAGGCTGATCGGCGCCGAGGCGGACGTTGCTACGGATGCCCAGAAGCCACGAAACAGTGAGCGAATCGCTTATGACCAAACGATCGACCCCGTTTTGCAAGGCCATCTCCCCCAGCAAACGGACTCTCACATCGAGACAGGTTTCTGTCATGGGGCGACAAGCCCTGCCACAGTTGGCAACCACATCGACAATGCCGGAATGAACGCGACTGCGACGAGCGCAAGTATCAAAGCGCCGTAGAACGGTAGGGCTTTGCGAGCCACCTGTTCGACGGGTTCACTCGCAATTCGGGCTCCGATAAACAGCACGTTTCCTACCGGAGGGGTAATCGAGCCAATCGCCATCGCCATGACCACAATTGCCCCGAACTGCACGGGGTGGATTCCAAAGTCGGAGATAATCGGAAGAAAGATAGGAACAAATATGAGGATCGCCGGCGTCGGATCCATAAATGTGCCGACCAGGAGCATCATGAGCAAGATCAACAACATGATGATGTATTGGTTCTCGGAAATGCCAAGCATCGCGTCGGAAACCAACTGAGGTATCCGCGCGTAGGAGAGAATCCACGCGAGTGCCCCGGAGACACCTACCAAGATCATCACCACGCTGGTGGTACGCCCGGCATCTAGAAGAATTCTTGGGAGGTCCGAGACACCGACATTGCCGTATGCAAGCGCTAGTACCAGGCAGTAAGCCACTGCTATCGCAGCGGACTCCGTGGCGGTGAAGAACCCTGCGAGAATTCCTCCCACCACCACGACGACCATCGCTAGCGATGGAACTGCACGCCACAGCACACGCAATGCCTTCTTGAACGTGAGCTCCGCACGAATTCCCTTGTACCCACGATTCACGATCATCAGCGTGATGATGCACGCCACCACCCAGATGATGCCCGGCACCACACCCGCCATGAACAACGCCGCAACCGAGGTCGAGCCCACGAGCGAGTAGACGATAAACGTATTGCTGGGAGGAATGAGCATTCCAGCAGGCGCCGAAACTACATTGACTGCAGCCGCGAGGCGAGGGTTATACCCCTCCTCCTTCATCCGCGGAACGGTAACGGACCCTACGGCCGCAGCGGCGGCGACGGCAGCCCCCGAGACGGCACCAAACATGCCGTTCGCTGCGATTGTCGTGGCGCCCAATGAACTTGGCGCGCGGCCCACCACAACTTTCGCTGCGTCGATGAGCCGCCCTGCAATACCTCCGTTAGCCATCAGCACGCCTGCGAGCACGAAGAGAGGTATCGCTAGCAACGTGAAAGAGTTCATCGCCGTGAATGTGCGGCCTGCGAGCACCTCCCCCGCATCCGAGGGCCCAAGCACAGCAACGCCCGCGAGCAAACTTGCGACACCAATACTTACAGCGATAGGCACCGAGGTAATGATGCCGATCGCGATGGTGATTGCCAAAATAAGTGCAACTACAGTCGCCTCAGCCATCATTACCATCCTTCTCAATCGCTTCTGCTTGTTTGGCAAGCGGCGGTAGGACTTGCGGCTGCTCGAGAGGGACGGTGGACCCCGCCACGGGATCCCACCGCCTTCCTCGAGCTGCCAGAACCATGTCTTGCAATGCGAACGAACTGATAAGCAAGCCCGCAATAGGCATCGCTAGATACAACTGCCCCAACTGAAAGGGCAATGCCGTTGCGTTCTGCCCCCATGCACCAACCGAAGTGAGGTAGCCGCCGATGACGAGAAGCCAGGTGCTAAACACCAGAATCACGGCGTTGACAAAGACCTCAATCGACCTGCGCGGGAGACCATGCAATTTGTTACGCAGGAGTTCCACCGCGATGTGGCCCTTCTCCGAGAACACCAGGGCAGCGCCGAAGAAGCTCAGCCACACAAAGGCGTATCTCGCGAGTTCATCAGTCCATGCAGCAGGGCTTTGCACCACTTGGCGGGTGAATACCTGCCACAAGACTGTGAGCACCAGCAGCGCAAAAAGCGCGACCACGGCCCATCGGAGTACGCCACCTACCCCACGGCGGTATCGGTTCATGAGAGCATCCTTCATTCGCTTCGACTAGGCCTGGTCACGAATTGCCTCGTACAGCGCTCGCTGCGAGTCGGTCTGGAGGCTCTCGTCCACCACCGGCTGGAGCACCGCACGGAACGCGTCCGCGTCGACTTCGTTGAACTGCGCGCCGGCCTCTTCGGTCTGCTTGATCGCGTCGGCCTGCTGCTCGTCCCAGATGTCAACGAAGGTATCGACCGAAGCCAAGAAATCCTCGTTGACGACTGCGCGGTCGGCTTCGCTCATCGAATCGAGCAGCTCCGCGTTCACCACGATGAAGTCCGAACCGATAAGGTGGTTGGTGAAGGAGAAGAACGGAGCGACTTCGTAGTGCTTCTGCGTGAAGTAGGAGACCGCGTTGTTCTCTGCACCATCGATCACTCCGCTCTGAAGCGCGGTGTACACCTCTGAAAAGGCCATCGGGGTAGCAGTACCACCCATGGCGTTGATCATGTCAATGTGTGTTTCGCTTTCCTGGACACGCACCTTGAGCTCGTCCATGTCCTCCGGAACGACCACTGGCCCCCGGCTGTTGTACAGCGAGCGTGCGCCCTGCGTGTACGCACCGAGCACGACGAGCGAGTTGCTGTCGGACAGGGAGTCGAACAGCTCCCCCGTGATCTCCGGGTCATTGATCGTCGCCATCTGGTGCTCCTCCGAGTCGAAGACCAGGGGCATGTCCAGCACGGCGAAGTCGTCGTTGACGTTCACCATCTGAGGCCCCGAGATGCTGGCAGCGCCCACTGAGCCATTGCTCACGAGCTGGACACTTTCCTGCTGCTCGCCAAGGACCCCATTGGGATAGACCTGAAAGTTGACCCGACCATCCGTGTCCGCTCGCACATCGTCTGCGAACGAGGTCAGAGCGATGAATCCCGGGTGATCTTCGGTCTGGTTGATCGAAAGCTTAATCTCTTCGCCTTCGCTATCGCTCGAGGCGACCGGGTCCGCAGATCCGCCGCTGCACGCGCCGAGGAAAAGCACACTGGCGCCCAGTACCGCACCCACTGCAATGTTATTGGTATTCACAATCTAACTCCTTTGTTGGTTGTTACCATTTTTTGTAAAATTTCTGGCTGGCATTCCTCTTCAGGGTCTTACGATCCGTACCTGAAGTCCGCGATGGAGGATATAGCCGCTCAACATTTCATCTATTTATATGATACCGGTTTCCTACTCGAATACGAAACTCACTTCGAGTGCCTGCCCGGCCGCAATAGCGCTAGCGCTATTGCGACGCCTGACTAGCTCCAGACCCGCACCCGCACGTGTTTCGTACGACGAGATCCGCTGGCAGGATGACGCTCTTCGCCGGCAGCGACTGCCCGTTGTCTGAGTCCCAGCGGGCAAGAATCCGCTCTAGTACGCGCCGGGCCGCCATCTGGCCAATCTCCCGAATCCGGCCATCAACTGTGGTCAGTTGAACCCCTGGAACCCTCGACACCCACACGTTGTCGAATCCGACCACCGCCAAGTCCTCCGGGACCTTCTTACCCACCCTTGCACAGTAGTTCATGACCCCGAGCGCGAGGAGATCATTTGCCGCGATAATCGCGGTGGGGGATCCTTCCGCAAAGATGGCCTCCGCAACGCGTTCACCACCCTCCATCGTCGCGTGATCTGCTTGGACCAGCCCCTGCGACGACTCCGCCACCCCTTGCTCGTCCATGTAGGAGCGATAAGCCTCAGCACGGTTGTGGAACGTGCCGACTTGATCAGGTCCAGCGAGGTGCCAGATCGCAGAATGTCCATGGCCACGCAGGTGGTCGAGCGCCGACCTCATTCCTCCCGCGTCATCAATTAAGACAGTGTCGGCGGCAAAATGGGCTGCCGCGCGGCTCACCAGCACAACCTCGACGTCCGCCTCGACGAGCGCGCTGAGCGCTCCCGCCTCCTTGGGAACCGCCGCGAGCAAAACCCCTTCCACCTGCCGCTGCCGGAAGGAGGAGATGATCTGCTTCTCCCGTACGGCGGAATCATCCGAGCTACCGAAGACGAGCGTGTAGCCCGCCTCGTCTGCAACGTCACTCATTCCCGCCATAAGACTCGGGTAATACGGATTGAGGAAGCTCGGAACCATCACTCCGATGGTCTTGGAGCGTCGGTTGGATAAACCTCGAGCCATAGCGTTGGGCTCATAGCCCAGTTCCTCGATCGCGGCGGCGATCCTGGCGCGAGTAGCTTCCGCGACGTAATACACATCTGCGTCCGCCATGTACTTAGACACGGTGGCACGCGAAACTCCGGCTACTGCCGCAACTTCGTTTATTGTCACGTATGGACGCATCAGCGAGTCCTTAGATGGGAACACGGTTTCTTAACTGCCTAACTGAATATTGTCATACTTGGTTTCCGCCGTCAACCACATTGAGCAAACCTCAATATTCCCTGCTGCCGAGGGGCGTGGGAAGGCCTCGATCAGACACGAGTTGGGTCGTGAAATCCCGCTCACCGTAGCGCCTCCATCACAGAGATCGCGATTGACTCGACCGGTTGGGCGACATCGACCCTGAGGCCACGCTCGTCCGCCTGGAGCGGCTCCAACGTTGCGAGCTGGGAGCCCAGGAGTGAGGCCGGCATGAAGTGATCAGTCCGCGCTACCGCCCGAGCGGCAAGGAGTTCGGGCGTCCCGTCCAGATGAACCCACATCACGTCGGGCGCGTAGGAACGGACTCGGTCGCGGTACTCGCGCCGCAGTGCCGAACAGGCGATCACGAGGCCCTCCCCTTTGGCGCTCGCAATCGCGAACCGCTCTCCGACCGCGTCTAGCCAGGGAGCACGGTCTGAGTCAGTGAGTTGATTCCCGGAAAGCATCTTCTTCTTATTTGCGGGTGGGTGAAGGTCGTCACCATCCACAAACGGCACCGCCAGGCGCGAGGCGACCTCTTGCCCTACCGTGGACTTTCCCGCTGCGGAGACGCCCATCACGACGATCAGAGGGGCCGCAGCGTGGCTACCAATCATGAACCGTTCCGTCCGCAAGTCGATTAAACGGCAGGTAGGCCTGTTCGTAAGGGTATTTCCCTGCCTCGTCCACGTCTAGTGTCACACCGAGTCCGGGCTCGTCCCCCGGGTGCAAGTAGCCGTCGTTCCAGGTATACGTCTGGTGGAAGACGGCGTTGGTCTTGGCTCCGTGCTGCATGTACTCCTGGATCCCGAAATTGTGGATCGAGAGCCCGAGGTGCATCGCCGCAGCCATCCCCACCGGGGAAACGTCCGTTGGCCCGTGCATTCCAGACTTGATTTGATACTGAGCTGCGTAGTCCAGGACTTTCTTGAGGTGTGAGATCCCACCGGTATGGGTGACAGCGGAACGCACGTAGTCAATGAGTTGTTCGCGGATTATCTGCTGGTAGTCCCAGACCGTGTTGAAGATCTCACCAATAGCAAGCGGCGTCGTCGTGTGCTGCCTCACTAACCGGAGCGCCTCCTGGTTCTCCGCGGGGGTGCAGTCCTCAAGCCAGAAGAGATCGTAAGGCTCAAGGGACTTACCGAGCTGCGCAGCCTGGATGGGCGTCATGCGGTGATGCCCGTCGTGCAGTAGCGGGAGCTCAGGGCCAAACTCGTTGCGCACGGCCTCAAACACAGTGGGGATGTGCCGCAAGTACGCGCGCGTGTCCCAGTCCTCTTGGGCAGGCAAAGCACCTCGCCGCGCGGGCTCGTGGTCGTATCTCACAGCGCTGTCCCCCGTGTCCGCGCTCTGCGAGGCGATGCCATAGATGGCATTGAGGCCGGGAACGCCAGATTGGATCCTCATCGACTTGTATCCAAGTTCCAGGTGTTCGTTCACGCTGTCGAAGATCTCAGGCATAGTCTTTCCCGACGCGTGACCATAGGCCATCAAACCCGAGCGGCTTGCGCCTCCAAGCAGCTGGTACACCGGCATGCCGGCCGCTTTTCCCTTGATATCCCAAAGCGCCATGTCGACCGCAGCGATGGCAGCCATGGTGACCGGGCCCCGGCGCCAGTAAGCGCCTCGGTACAGGTACTGCCAGATATCCTCGATCCGGCCGGCGTCTTTGCCCAGGAGCAATGGAGCAACGTGCTCCTTCAGGTACGCCACCACCGCAAGCTCACGTCCATTCAGAGTGCCGTCTCCGATCCCAACGTGGCCTTCATCCGTAGTGATTCGCAACGTCACAAAGTTTCGGTCTGGACTTGTGACGATGATTTCTGCTTTGTCGATGATCATGTTGATTCCTCGTTTCTTGTTCGGCACGACTCGCTCAGTCGCGCCTTGCGGTGGGCTCGCGTGCCCTGGGTTGGCGGATCAAATGGTGGGCGATGCTTCGCGGTTCAGGCGCGGCCCACTACCGTCGACTGCAGGTGCGCCGCGTGGCGTCGCACCTGCGCCACGAAGGCCGGGGTTGAGGCAAGCTCGTCGGAAAGCAACCGCACCAACTCAAGTACGGGATCGCGACCCTTCGATGCCATGGCGATCTGAGCCGATCGAGTGTCGCTCGCCGGTCGCGGCAACGTGGTGCTCACCGCCCACTCCGCGATGGCGATTGCACACGCGGCACCGTCTCTGCCTGCGGCTAGCTCCTGTGCTGCCACCGCGCAGGTCCTCACTTGAAACTTGGTCGACGCGTCACCTGCTATCTGAGTCAGCAGGTGGACAATGCGTGGATTATTGAAGCGCTCGCGCAGACTCGCCCGGTATGCAACGTGCTCGATTCCTGGGAGATGCGCCGCCCCTTCCTCCCAGAACGCCTCGACCATCGCCCAGACTTCCGCATCCGCGCTTGCCTCAGAAACTGATTCGTGTCCACGGTTCAGGCCCGCGGCCGCGATCAGGCTGTGCGCGCCATTCAGCAGCCACAATTTGCGTCTCTCGTATGGAAGTATGTCCTCAACAAACCGGGCGCCCGCGCTTTCCCAATCGGGCCTTCCCGCAGGAAAGACACCGCACAGCGTCCAATCGCTAAAGGGCTCCGTTACGACGGGAGCAACATCGAGCCATCCCGCTCTCTGCGCAGCCTCTTCATCGGACGGAACACTCCGCGGCGTTATTCGATCCACCGAGGTCGACACGAAGGAGACGTTGTCCTGTATCCAGCCAACGAGTGTCTCGTCGACATGTGCGGCCAGCGCGAGAAGGCCGGTACGTAGCCACCAACCATTGTCAGGAACGTTATCGCAGGGCACCACCGATATTGGGCCCGCGCCACTGGAGCGCCGCACCTGGAGCGCGAAGAGCAACCGCCCTAGCGCAGTAGTCGGGTTAGCTTGCACGATTCCATGCGTGAGCATGTTCTTCATGTCCGCCTCGAGCTCCGGATCCGAGGTGTTTAGTCCGCCGCTCGCAGTGAGGCGGTAGCCTGCCTCCGTCACCGTGGTGGAGAGTATGGCGACCTCCGACCGACCGAGATACGAGGCAAGTGCATCAAGCTCGGCCCCTGAGTGTGCCGCGACGATGCTGGACACCACCTCTACCTGGTCACCGGTGGCTCCCCGTGTCACCAGGCAATACAGGCCATCTTGCGAGCTAAGAACCTCGGCAGCTTGCGCACTTCTGCCGGTGAAGGCCGCGATCCCCCACTCCGAGGCGTCACTTGAATGTGCCGTGTACCAGGCTTCGTGGGCGCGGTGAAAAGCACCGAGACCTAGATGAACGATTCTTACGCGCGGGCTTTGGAGCCCTTGAGAAGAGCGGCTGAGAATTATGGGGTTTGCTGGGCTCACAGTTTGAACACCTCACGTGGGATGGCATCGACCAGATCAACGATTATTCGTTCCGCTGCTGGCATGGTGACGCGCCCCTCTGCAACGAGGCGCGCTAAGAAACCTGCGTCGAGCCTGCGTGAGGCGTCGTGACGCACGGGAATGGACAGAAACGCGCGGGTATCGTCAACGAATCCCGACGTCTTGTAGAAACCAGCAGTCTCGGTCACAGCCGAGCGGAACCGCTGCGTCGCATCTGGCGCGTCCAGGAACCACCAGGGTGCGCCCACATAGACGCTCGGGTAAAAGCCGGCCAGCGGAGCCAATTCCCGTGAAAAAGCAGACTCATCGACAGTGAATAGCACCAAGTTCAACGTCGGCTCGGCTCCGAAGTGCTGCAAGAGGGGCCGCAGATTGTTGGTGAAATCAGTGCGAACAGGAATGTCGTGCCCGGTATCAGGTCCATATTTGGCGAAGGTAGGGGTGTGGTGGTTGCGGAATACACCGGCATGGATCGTCATCACCAGACCATCCTCGACGCTCATCTTTGCCATCTGAAAGAGCAGGTGGCCTCTCAAGACCCTTGCTTGGCTCACATCGAGCTCGCAGCGCATAGCTCCCTGGAACAGACGCTCAGCTTCATTCGAGTCGATGTCCGCAGTGAATGGCTCCACCACCCCATGGTCGGCGGAAACCGCACCGTGGGCGATGAAGTGGTCTCGCCGGACTCGCATCGCGTAGAGAAATGAGCTAAATGTAGTGGAGTTGTGGCCGGCCACACCAAGCAACCGTTTTGCGTTTGAGACGAAGTCGGGAGAAGCCGGGTCAATGTACGCGTCTGGTCGGAACGTCGGTAGGACCGCGCCCGCAAGCTGCCCGCCGTCACGCAATGCCGCGTGATACTCGAGAGAGTCGAGCGGATCGTCCGTTGTCGCAAGTGCCGAAATATTGAAGGAATTGAAAAGTGCCTGCGGAAGAAACTCCGCCGAGGCCAAGGCCGCCTCGATGATGTCGTATGTGACGTCGGCGTCCGCTCCGGTCAGCTCACCGGAGATACCAAATTGTTGGGAGAGCTCCTGAGTCAACCAGTACGACGACGCCGTCCCGGTGAACTCGTGCCAGCGCTCGCAAAATAGGCGCCACACCGCCCGCGGGTCAGAGACCTCATCGCCCTGTCCGAGTTCGGAGAGGCCGACACCCCGCGAGTGCATGACTCGCGTCACGTAGTGGTCTTTGAGGATCAGCAGTTCCGCGGGATTCGCGAAAGGCCGATTCTCGGCGAGAGCCCTGGCTTCGACGTGACCATGCGGAGACAGGATGGGAAGTTCCGCGACTCGGTCGTACAAGTCGCTGGCTATGGCACGGGTGCCTGGTTCTGAAGGGAACAGTCGATGTGCGTCGTTGAACGGCTGCGTTCTCATGTGCACTATTTGACATGGAAAAGCCTTGCTTGTCAACCGGTTGCCAAAAGACCGCTTGGCAACCATGACTCCCACCGTCGGATGCGGCTAAGGACCGACCTTCGGCCCAGTCGAGTCTCGTACCACCAGGGTGGACACCAACTCTTCGAGTTCGGGCACTTCCTTGTAGACCCCGATCTCCGCCAAGAGAATATCGATGGCCTGCTCCCCCGCCGCGGCCAGATCCACCCGCACAGTAGTGAGCGATGGGACCATGAACTCGGCACCAAAAATGTCGTCGAATCCGGCAACGCTGAGTTCAGAAGGAATCCGCACCCCTCGGTCGCGGGCCACTTGAATCAGGCCGATCGCGAGCAAATCGTTGAAGGCGATCACGGCGGTGGCCGGCGAAGCGGACACCCGGTCGAACGCTGCCTTGCCTCCATCAATTGTTGGCGAGTTCGGGCCAATCTCGAAGATCGAAACGCCTAGCTGCCTTGCCTCCACCAACAACGCCTCCCACCGTCTCGCGCTCGTCCATGAGTCCCGTGGCCCGGAGAGGAACGCAACCGCCTCGTGACCAAGTGCCACCAGATGAGAGAGAAGCTCGGCCGCACCAGTACGAATAGTAGGCTCGACACTCCTGATGCCCTCGGCTGCCCGGTTGATCATGACTAGTTTCTTGCGTCGAGCTAGCTTCGCTAGATCGGAATCAGTAAGCCGCGTGGTCGCCAATACAATGCCATCTACGGCTGGCGCGATGCGCGCTACCGTTGCCGCCTCTACGGCCCCGGACTCTTGAGACTCGGAAATCACGAGCGTGTAGCCAGCTTTCGCTGCGGCTCGCTCAGCGCCTCGGACTATGCCAAACACAACTGGATTCGTAATGTCGGCCACGACCAACGCGATCGTGTTGGTTCGGCCCGTGGGAAGCGCGCGCGCCATGGGGTTGACGTGGAAGTCAAGCTTCTCCGCCGCGGCGCGGATCCTCGCTTCCGTCGCCGCCGATACCCTTCCGGGCTGATTAAGTGCCCGGGACACCGTCGACGGGCTCACTTTCGCCAGATCGGCAATATCATAAATGGTCACTGCCCCGGAACGCGACGTCTTCCGCGATGATTTGGGGCCGCTTTGCGGCTCGAGCATGATGCTTAACCCCTCCCACTTAGGCCTCTGATGCTACCGGTTGCCAAGCGGTTTTGCCGCGCAAACTCACGACCCGCGCCAACACCTCAAACCCTAGTTCAATACGACGTTCATCGGGATCTCCCCACCAATGCGTGCCGCCATGCCGCGGTCGAGGCACTTTTGCCAATTGAAGACCTCCGGACTCCCAATCCCACGACATATCGGCTCCGGAAGGCCCAGTTGGCCAACTGGAACTGGTGGGTCCAAGACTCAACCCGACTGGTCTACATTACGGGGCGTCCATCCCCAGCAGCTGGTCAGTTGCCGCCGAGCCCTCCGCCTATTCGAAGTCATTGGGGCCCTCACAGGGGCGCACGTCCGCCCCGGTCGCTGAGGGAGCCCCGGGGCGGACGGCATCGCGGCGGCTGGGAGGAGCGGCCGCAATTCTGTTACGCCGTGGCGGACACCTGATCCTTCGCGTCCTCCACCAGGCGCACGGTGGCGGGCTGGGCTGGTCGACCCAGCGCCCGGTACTCCCAACCGGCGGCACGGTAGGCGTCGGCATCCAGCGCGTGCCGGCCGTCGACGATCGCCCGGCGGGCTACCAACACGCCCATCATTTCCGGGTCGGCGTCGCGGAACTTCTGCCACTCCGTCAGCAGCACCACCACGTCGGCGTCGCGGATGCACTCGGCAAAGTTGGGTGCGTATTCGAGTTGCGGGTACGCGCGACGGGCGTTGTCCATCGCCTCCGGATCGAACACCACGACACTCGCGGACTCGGCCCGCATCATGTCGGCCACGTCGAGCGCCGGCGCGTCGCGGATGTCGTCGGAGTTGGGCTTGAACGCGGCACCGAGGGCGGCGATGCGCTTGCCCTTGAGGTCCCCTCCGGCGAGTTCACGCACCAGGTCGACGGTGCGGCGTCGCCGACGATTGTTGATGGCGTCGACCTCGTGAAGGAAGGCCACCGCCTGCCCGGCGCCCAGCTCCTCGGCGCGGTGGGCGAAGGCGCGGATGTCCTTGGGGAGGCAGCCCCCGCCAAAGCCCAGTCCTGGCTTGAGGAACCGAGAGCCGATGCGGTCGTCGTAGCCGAGCGCGGAGGCGAGCAGGTTCACGTCTGCGCCGGTGACCTCGCAGACTTCCGCCATCGCGTTGATGTAGGAAATCTTCGTGGCGAGGAACGAGTTCGCGGCCACCTTGACGAGTTCGGCCGTCTTCATGTCGGCCACGACGACGGGAGTGTCCGCGGCGAGGATGGGCTCGAATGCCGCCCGCAGCATCTCCTCCGACCATTCGGATTGCACCCCGAAGACCAGCCGGTCCGGGTGCAGCGTGTCCTGCACCGCGTAACCCTCGCGCAGGAACTCGGGGTTCCAGGCGAGCTCCACGAGCTCCGGATTGGGCGACGTCAGGCACACGATGTCGGTCAGCCTTTCGGCCGTGCCCACCGGCACCGTCGACTTTCCGACCAGCAGCGCCGGCTTCGTGATGCGCTTGGCCAACTCCGTAAAGGCGCTTTCCACATACTCGAGGTTCGCGGCGTGCGACCCCTCGAGCTGGGGGGTTCCGACGCAGATAAAGTGCACGTCACCGAACTCGGCCGCCTCGTCGAAGGAGGTGGTAAAGCGCAGCCGTCCGGTCTCCAACACCTCCGCGAGGAGTTCCGGCAGGCCGGGCTCGAAGAACGGGACCTCGCCCGCGGCGAGTCGATCGATCTTGGCCTGGTCAATGTCGACACCGAGCACCTCGTACCCGAGTGACGCCATCGCGACAGCGTGGGTGGCACCGAGGTAGCCAGTGCCGACCACGGTGAGCCGCGGCTTGGCTGGGACGTTGTTCTCGTCGAGGGCAGTGGGAATGGTGGTAGACATTATTTCTCCTCATGGTTGGTGTGCATGGTGCGGTGGACATACGGAACGCCCCTCACGGACCCCGTATTAGATGCAGGCAACATTTGAATACCCCTCAGCCGCGTTGGTGACGATGTTCGAACACGCGACCACGTTGTCGAGGGAGGGCGTCAGCGAGATGCCGTACCCGGGGCCGCCGACGTCAGCGACGTTGTCGCGGAAGACGTTCCCCGCGCCCCATCCCTCCAGGATTTCGTGCGTCTGAAAGCCGTCGTTGGGCGATGACTCGCCCACGTTTCCCTCAATCAGCCACTGATTGCCCTTGACGTCGACCCAGGAGTCCCCGCCGTCGGACGTCACGGCGGAGCCGTCAAAACTGTTGCCGCGGATGGCGCCGTTCGAGGTGCCCTCCTTCACGTCGATGGCCTCAGCGGTGACGTCGTAGATCGTGTTGTCCTGGATCAGGTTTCGGTCGGAGTTATCTGGCTTGCAGTCGGTGATGTCGCACCAGTTGCTCTGGGCGGTTCCGACGTAGACGCCCTCCCCGTACTTGTCGCGGCGCAGCCCGGTATCGAAGATCGTGTTCCCGATCACCGCGTTGTCCGAGCTGTGCCCGCGCAGGTGGATGGCCTCGTCGCCGATCTGGTGAACGGTCAACCCGGCGATCACGCTGCCCTGGCTTCCATCAGCCATGACGCCCTTCTGGCCGTTGCGGACCGTGAATCCCAACAGGGTCCAGTGAGAGGCGCCGTCAAGGTGGAGGACGTACCCCTCCTTGGGGCCCCCGGAATCCAGGATCGCGTCCTGGGACCCGCACAGCACGATCGGCTCGGAGCTGGTGCCCGAGGCCTCGGCGACGAAGTTGCCCTCGTAGACGCCGTCCGCCATCCCGATCACGTCGCCCGGCTGAGCGGCCTCCAGAGCCTCGGCCAGCGCATCGGCCGTCCCCACGTTCACGGTCGCGGCCGGGCAACGCGGCACCTGGGCCGCGGGGGGCGCCGCGGAGACCACCGCAGCCGCCGATGCCGCCGTCCCCTCGGACTCCTTGGTGGAGGGCTTAGCATCGTTCTGGACGTCCTGCGAGCCCTCCGCCGCAGCTGCCCCAACACCCTCGGCGTCGAGCGTCCCGGAGCCGCAGCACTCCAACGTCGACGGTGCCGTCGGCTCGACGGCGGTCGGCGAGGAGGACGCCTCGCCCGGTGAGGGAGCACCAGCCAGAGAGGATCCGGCTCCCGATGCGGACGCGTGTTGGGCGGTGGAGATCAGGGCGACAGGTGCCGCGACCACGAGCGCGCCGACCGCGGCGGCGCACGCGGCGATCATCCACTCCCGCCGGTTCATACGCCCACCGATTCGTGGTCCGTCGCCGAGAACCTACGGGGTAGCCCCACACGGGTCACGCCACCGTCTTCGCGCCGGGCGCGACCGGGGTTCGCCACGGAAGGCTGGGGAGCCTCCGTCCCAGCGACCGGTGCGTGAACCGGCACCGCGGGACCCGCCGCTTCGGGGGCCTCCCTATCCGAGAGGTCAGCCGATCCGGGAACGTTGACTCCCGGAACCGAGGATGGGTCCACCATTCCGCGCGTGAGTTCTGACAGCGGGGTCCGACCACGGTAAGGGTGTCGCACCCCATGCCTGCGGTGCCTGATCCCGAGGACGGCGGTCAGGATCAGCAGCCCCCCGAGCAGGATCCACATCATGGTCAGCGGCTTGGTGACGGAGTCGACAACGACCTGCTGGACGCTCTTGGTGCTCCACTGCGCCAGGTCGTTGTCGCCCTGAACCGCCACGGCATCGGCGCGGAACACATCGATGGCCGACGCGCCCACTCCCGCAATGGTGTTCTTGGCGACGACGCTGCCGTCGGTGAGGCCGGTGATGGTCACGCCGTGATTCGTGACGCCCCAGATGTCGTTGCCGTTGACATTGACGATCGAGTCGCGGGCGTACACGCCCGTGACGGTTTCGGAGATCTCGTTGCCTGCGAGTTCCACCTGGGAGCCGTCGCGGACCGCGACCCCCTGCTTGGCGGGCCCACTGATGGCGTTGTCTTGAAGTGCGACAGCCTGTGCGCCGTCGCGCACCACGATGCCGAATTGACCGCCGTTCGTGGCGTTGCGCGTGAGGGCGATATCGGTGCCGCCGCTCAACTCGATTCCCGTGTCCGCGTTGGAACTGGCCACGCTGTCGCGCACCGTATGGGCGCCGTACGACTCGGTGGACAGGCCCACCGCCGATGGCCCGGTGGCGAGCGGCGCGGCGTTGATCGTGATGCCGTTGTTGCCGTTGCCGTCCGCGGTGACGGAGTCGAGCAGAATGCCGTTCGAGCCACGGGAGATCCGGAATCCGTCTCCGGCGTTGCGGCTCGACTCCGTGTTGACGACGTTGGAGCTCTTGACCTCGCGGTGGAAGACGACGCCGTCGACCAGGCTCTCGGAGACGTAGCTGTCCCGAATCTCCACCTGCTCAGCGTTCGACACGAACATTCCGAAGGCGTTGCCTACCGCGCTCACGTTGGAGATCCACGCCGTGACACCCAACGGAATGAGGCCCTCGCCTGTGCCGGGGTCCACGACCGCCTCGTCGGTGGGGGCCGCCAACGACGTCGCCGTGGCCTCCCCCGCGCTTTCGGTAGCGATGCCGCCTCCCTGCTCGGGCGCAGTGGCCGCGTCTGTACCGACGCCTGCGGCGGGTTCCGGGCTGTCCGGCGACGATGCGCCGCCTACCGCATCGATCCCGGCGACTAGGCCGAAGACCTCGTCTGTGCCCGTGAGCGCCAGTCCCCCGGTATTGCCGCTCCAGAATCCGAGGTCATCGAGCTGCGCGTTGGAGATTGAGATCTGTCCGCCGATGGCCCGCAGATACGCGCGCCCATCCGACGTGTCTAGGTCGGTCTGACCCTGCGGCGCGTCCCAGCTGCGCACGCGCGCTGGTGACTCCGCGCTGCCCTGGATCACGAGCGAACCGCCCAGGGAGATGACCGAGACGAAGCCCTCGGGCTGGCTCGCGAGCAGGAGCTCGACCGGGCCGCGAGCGGAGACCAGGAACGTCGCCCCCGGCAGAATCGCGACGTTCTCATTGAGCCGGAAGGTGCCGCCGCCGAGGTTTGCGACGGACTGCGGAGCCAGTTCGCTCAGCTCGTCAAGCGTGTAGGGGCCAGTGCGGGCGGTGAGCACGAGTGTCGACACCGCGCTCCCACTCACGCGGAAGGGCCTGGTCGTATCCAACTCGGGGACGAGCGTGCCCGATGCCACCAGGTCGATGTCGACCAGTCGGCGATCCTCCGCCGCCACCAGCGCCGCCTCCGCGGCCGGGTCACCCGGGTAGACGTACTCCGTCTCCGGGTCCAGTTCTGCCTGCGGCTCTGCCTCCTGATCGGCACCCAGCAGCGGGGCCCCCGTGCCCTCATCGTCGTCGAGGGACGATGCCGCGCCAGCCGGCGCCGCTACCAGCGCCAGGATCGAGGCGAGCCCGATGGCGACAGCCGTGGTGCGGAACCGCATCATGAGGACACCCCCGCGGGGACCGGGTCGGAGGTCGACGTCAGCGTCGAGGAAGATTGCCCCTCGCCGCCCACCCCGTCAGCACTCCTGGTGAGCCACCCCTGCTTGTTCATGGTGACGAACGCGTAGAGCTTGATCGGTAGGGCGATGAAGATGACGGTGAGAACCATGAGGGGCAGCAGGAAGATGTCGCTCGGGTTGCGCCGCAGGTTTGACCAGCCGCGGATGCCGCGCCCCAGCATCATCCAGGTCGCCACGATCACGAAACCCTGCCAGGTCGCCTCGAAGCGTGAGAGGAACAGGTAGCCCAGCGTGAGGCCCATCGTCACGGGGGTCAACAGGATCTGGAGGATCGTCACCTTCGTCACGAACGGCATCTTCCACAGCCACCCCTTGGCCCCTGCGGTGAAGTACGTGCGGTAGGAGTTACGGCTCCAACGCACGCGCTGCTTGATGAAGGCGCGGAAGCTCGACGGGAACATAGACACCGCGCGAGCGGTGGACTGATGCACTGTCTTGTAGCCAGAGGCGAGCACGAGCCAGGTGAGCCGGCCGTCGTCGCCCGCGACGCATCGGCGGCCTAGGAAGAACTCATTCTCGAGGTTGTCAAGGACCGGCATGACGGCCTCGCGACGGTAGATCGCCGTGCGGCCCGAGATGCACGGCACCGCCCCCGCGCGCCCCATGGCGGGCACGTAGTCGTAGTAGCGCAAGTTGACCAGCCAGTCGGCCGTGCGGCGCCAGATGCTCGAGTTGCGCTCGAAAACGTTCTGCTGGGTGCTGCAGCCACCCACTTCCGGGTCCGCGAACGGCATCTGCCCGGCCTGCAACAGCCCGGGCTCCCACCAGGTGTCAGAGTCGACCAGGAACAGAATCTCCGAGGTAGCGAGACGAATCCCGCAGCCCAGCGCCGAGCGCTTGCCCACGTGGTGGAACAGCACCGCCGTGACACGGTCATCCCCTAGCGCGGTGATGCGGTTGTAGGCCTCGACGTCCGCGACATCGAGCACGATGATGATTTCGGTGGGGTTCTGGCTGCGCCACGAGTCGAGGCACCGGAGCAGGATGTTCGGGTCCTCGTGATACGACGGGACGATCACGGACGTGGTGGTGCGGAAGTCGGTCACGATGGGCCGAGCTCGCCGCGACAGGATCACCCGGTAGAGCCACAATCCCCAGACGATCGATCCCGCGATGGCGAGCGGAAAGAACGCCCTCACGTTGTCAAACAGGTCCTTGCCCTCAGCAAGCAGCGTGTCCATAGACACACCTCCAAGTACTAGAAAAATCCACTGGTTGGTGTGCCACCGATGCCGCGGGCTCTGGTCCCACAGCGCATCGTCATTGATGAACTCCGATCGCGGTTTCGCCCCTCTCAGGACCTCCGTCGACCATCAATTCGATGACGTGACGAACGTAAGGTGTGATGTACATCACACGCAAGTTAGCGGGCATGAATTTACACGATGTTCATATTCACCTCTGCGCAAATTCGCGGACGAATGGGTGCCAATTTCATGCCGCCGACAGGGGTGTCTACCAGGAGATATCCCCACTGGAACTAAATGCGCCAAGGGCCGTCGTGGAGAATATGTTGCGTCGCCAGAATGAGGTATTGGCAACCCTACTGAAACGTCCGGCGCGGCAGTATCGGCGCCATATGGACGCGCAGAGACCCCCGAACAGCGCCGGTGGCGGGCTACGCGCTGGCTGGCTCCAGGGCTGGCTCGCGTACCGCGTGGCGGCCCACCACGAGCGCCGCGATCGCGGTGGTCAAGGGAACTGCCAGCACCAGGCCGATGGACCCCACCAGCGTGCGCACTATCTCCCCCGCGACCTCAGATGAGGTGATAGCGGTCTCAGCCCCAGTGTCGAAGTGCAGCACGATCACGATTAGCGGCAGCGACGCTCCGACGTAGGCGAAGGCGAAGGTGTAGACGGTGGACGCGATGTGATCGCGACCTATTCGCATGCCCCGCTTGAAGACCTCGAGGCGAGGCAGATCCGGTCGCGCGCTGCGCAGCTCCCAGACGGCCGAGGCCTGCGTCACGGTGACATCGTTGAGGATTCCGAGGCCGGCGAGGATGAGTCCGCACAGCGCGAGGCCGCTCAGCGAGATGTTTCCGTTGATGTAGATCAGGCTCAGTTCGGCCTCTCCAGGCACTCCCGGAATATTCGCCGCAGAGACGGCCCACACGCCGATCAGCGCGGTAACCGCAAGCCCGGCGATCGTCCCCAGGTAGGCCGTCGTGGTCCTGGCATTGGGGCCGTGCGCTATGTACAGCAGCGCGAACAGCGCCCCCGCGCCGGTCACGAGCCCGACCAACACCGGGCTATTGCCGTCGAGCAGCGACGGAACCGCGTAGAAGACGACGATGCCGAAGGCGATGCCAAGCCCCAGCAGAGCACCCGCCCCGCGCCAGCGCGCCACGAGCAACACGACAAGCACGTAGATAGCGAGGAGCAGCAACATCGGCTCCGTGCGATCGAAGTCGGAGAAGACCATCGAGCCGTCCGGCAGTTCGAGCACCCGAATACTGTCCCCGGGCTCGAACAGCATCCCGGGCACGCCCGACGGCTGGACGCTCGCGCGCTGAGGCTCACCCCGGCTCGTCACGTCCACCGTGATCTGGCCCGTCGCCTCGTCGACGGACACCACGTCCGCCTTGACCCATTCGGCGTCGTCGGCGATCAGCTGTTCGGAGCCGAGCGTGGAGAGATTGCTCGGCCAGGTCATCGCGGCGCCGACCGCCACGGCGACGCCGATCACAGCAACGAGAATCGCGAGAACTATGGTGGTCCGGCGGGACGCACGCGGCTGATTATCAGTATGCGAGTGCACTGGAACGCGTCGACCCTTCGGAACCGCTAGGCGCCGATGAGACGCTGCGCGAGGTAGCCCTGGACCTGGCTGAGGCCCACGCGCTCCTGCTGCATGGTGTCGCGGTCGCGAATGGTCACCGCCTGGTCGTCGAGCGTCTCGAAGTCCACCGTCACGCAGTACGGCGTGCCGATCTCGTCCTGGCGACGGTAGCGCTTGCCGATGGCCTGCGTCTCGTCGTAGTCGACGTTCCAGGCCCCGCGCAGTTCCTTGGCCAGGTTACGAGCCGTGGGCGCGAGGTCCTCGGACTTGGACAGCGGAAGCACCGCTGCCTTGACCGGGGCCAGGCGGTGGTCGAGTCGCAGCACCGTGCGCTTGTCGACGCCACCCTTGGTGTTGGGCGCCTCGTCCTCCTCGTAGGCCTCGACGAGGAACGCCATCAGCGAGCGCGTGAGCCCCGCGGCCGGCTCGATCACATACGGGAAGTACTTCTCGTTGGTGACCGGGTCGCGGTACTGCAGGTCCTTGCCCGAGTGCTCGGCGTGCGTCTTAAGGTCAAAGTCGGTGCGGTTGGCGATGCCCTCGAGCTCGCCCCACTCGCTGCCCTGGAATCCAAAGCGGTACTCGATATCCACGGTGCGCTTGGAATAGTGCGACAGCTTCTCCTGAGCGTGCTCGTACTGGCGCAGGTTGTCGCGGCTGATGCCTAGGCCGACGTACCAGTCGGTGCGCTCGTCGATCCACTTCTGGTGCCACTCCTCGTCGGTGCCGGGCACCACGAAGAACTCCATCTCCATCTGCTCGAACTCGCGGGTGCGGAAGATGAAGTTGCCGGGCGTGATCTCGTTCCGGAAGCTCTTGCCGATCTGCGCGATGCCGAACGGGGGCTTCTGGCGCGTGGCCTGCATGACGTTCGCGAAGTTCACAAAGATGCCCTGCGCGGTCTCCGGGCGCAGGTAGTGCAGACCGGACTCGTCCTCGACCGCTCCAAGATACGTCTTGAGCAGGCCGTTGAAGTTGCGCGGCTCGGTCCAGGCGCCGCGGGTGCCGCAGTTGGCGCAGGCGATGTCCGCCAGGCCGTTCTCGGGCACGCGGCCCTTCTTCTCCTCGAACTCCTCGAGCAGGTGGTCCTCGCGGTAGCGCTTGTGGCAGCTCGTGCACTCGACCAGCGGGTCGGTGAACGCCGTGAGGTGGCCCGATGCCTCCCACACCTTGCGCGGCAGGATCACCGAGGAGTCGAGGCCCACAATGTCATCGCGGGTGTTGACCATCGCGCGCCACCACTGACGCTTGATGTTCTCTTTGAGCTCGACGCCCAGGGGTCCGTAGTCCCAGGCGGAGCGGGTTCCGCCGTAGATCTCGCCGGCGGGAAAAACGAAGCCACGACGCTTCGCTAGCGAGATCGCGCTGTCAAGACGGGACGGCTGTGCCACTGGAGACTCCTTGTATACGTACGGAAGAATTGCTCGCAACAGTCTATCGGCGTGCGGCCGATGCTGTGGTTGCCTCAGCGCGTGGCGTCCCAACCTTATTGACAATGATTATCAATAGCATTAGGGTCGTAGCCATGACCACACCACTGCGCCCCGTCCTCCTCTCCGCCGCCCTAGCCGGCACCCTAGTGTTGTCCGCCTGCACCGCGAGTCCCGAGGACTCGGACGCGCAAGACGGTTCCCAGATCGACGTGGCAGCCGCCTTCTACCCACTCGAGTTTGTCGCCGCGGGCGTGGCCGGCGAGCACGCGAACGTTCAGGGGCTCACGGCACCCGGGGTGGAGCCTCACGACCTCGAGCTCTCCCCCGCTACGGTGCGCGAGATGCAGGACGCGAGCGTGGTGCTCTACCTGTCCGACTTCCAGCCCGCGGTGGACGACGCGATAGCCGCGACCGACGTCCACACGCTGGATGCAGCCGGCGCCGTGGAGCTCAAGGACACCGCGGATCACGAGGCCGAGGCGGAGGACGACCACGACGATCACGACCACGGCACTATCGACCCGCACTTCTGGCTGGACCCCACGCTGCTGGCGACCTACGCCACCGCCGTCGGCGAGGAGTTCGCGAGCCTCGATCCCACCAACGCCGACGACTACACGGCCAACGCCGCCGCGCTCGCCGCCGACCTGACCGAACTCGACGCGACGTTCACCGAGGGCCTGGCCCAGTGCGAACGCCAGGACATCTTCGTGACCCACGAGGCCTTCGGCTACCTCACGGGGCGCTACGGACTCCACCAGGAGGGCCTGAGCGGCATCGACCCGGACGCTGAGCCCTCGCCGGCGCGGGTCCGCGAGATCCGGGACCTCATGGGCGCGGAGGGGGCGACCACCGTCTTCACGGAGTCGCTCGTCAGCGCCAACGTCGCAGAGGCCCTCGCGTCCGATGCCGGGGTCGCCACCGCGGTGCTGGACCCAATCGAGGGCGTCGTCGGGCAAGATGACTACATGAGCGTGATGAACCAAAACCTATCCAACCTGCGAGAAGCACTTGCCTGTTCCTGAGTCCACTCCGGCGCACTTGACGCCGGCCCTCGAGGTGGAGGACGTGACCGTCGCGCTGGGCGGCACCGAGATCCTGCACGGCGTGTCGCTGTCCTGCGCACCCGGCGAGGTGGTCGCGGTCATGGGCGGCAACGGCTCGGGTAAATCGACACTGATCCGCACCGCCGTCGGGGCTATCGCTCACTCCTCCGGCAACATCCGCATCTTTGGCGACCAGCCGTCCCGCCGGACGATGGCCAGGGTCGGCTACGTCCCGCAGCGCGTCAGCGCCGCGTCGGGAGTCTCCGCCACCGCCCGCGAGGTGGTGACTGCGGGCCTGCTCGGCGGGGGCCACCTGCGCGCCCCCCGCGGCGCTCGCTTGCGCGCCGAGCAGACGCTGGACGGCCTCGGCATCGGCGACCTGGCCGGCCGCGACGTCGCGCGCCTGTCCGGGGGCCAGCAGCAGCGCGTGCTGATCGCGCGCGCCTTGGTGCGCGACCCCGACCTACTGATCCTGGACGAGCCCATGGCCGGCGTCGACGTCCCCAGCCAGGAGGCGCTCGCCCACGCACTCGAGGAGCGCAGGAAGGCCGGCACCGCCATCGTCATCGTGCTCCACGAACTCGGGGCACTGGCCCCTCTCATCGACACCTCGGTGGTCCTCGAACGCGGGTGCGTCACGCACGTCGGCGAGCCCCCGCATGCTCTCGGGGTGCACGCGCTCCCCGGCCACGACCACGTCCACCCCCACGACGACCCGCACGAAGGCGAGCCCGGCCTGAGCTGGGAGGTGACCTCATGAGCCTGCTGACCGACCCCCTCGTGCAGCGCATGCTGCTGGTCGCCCTGCTCGTTGGCCTGGCCGCGCCGATCGTCGGCACCTACCTGGTGCAGCGCCGCATGGCGCTGCTCGGGGACGGCATCGGTCACGTGGCCCTTGCCGGCGTCGCGGCCGGCTGGCTGGCTGGTTCGTGGGCCGGCTTCGCCGAACGCGACGCGCTCGCCATCCCCGGCGCCATCGTCTTTGCGATCGCCGCGGCGGCCGTCATCGAGCGCATGCGGTCGCACGGAACCACGGGCGCCGACGTCGTCATGGCGATCCTTTTCTACGGCGGGATCGCCGCTGGAGTGCTCCTCATCGGCGCCGCGGGAGGCACCAACGCCAACCTGCTCGGCTACCTCTTTGGCTCCATCTCCACCGTGACCTGGACGGATGTGTGGATGACGGTCATCCTTGCCGTCGTCATCCTGACAGTCGGTCTTGGCCTGCGCCAGGCGCTGTTCGCGGTCACTCACGACCAGGAGTTCGCCTTCTCCATCGGCCTTCCCGTGCGCTTCCTCAACATGGTGGTCGCGGTCCTCGCCGCCGTCACCATTACCGTCGCCATGCGCGTGGTGGGCGTGCTGCTGGTCTCCGCGTTGATGATCCTGCCGGTGGCTATCGCCCAACTCATCACGCGCTCGTTCGCGCGCACCATGTGGCTGGCCATGGGCATCGGCGCGGCGCTGTGCCTCACCGGCGTGAGCATCACGCTCGAACACAACCTGCAGCCAGGAGCGCTCATCGTCGTGCTCGGCGTGGCACTGTTCCTGCTGGTCAGCGTCGTCACGTCGCTGCTGCGGCGCAGATCACGGCGAACCACCTCGCGGACGGAAGTTGCCCCATGACCCCCGATAACCCCAAGCCGCGCCAGACCCGCCAGCGCACCGAGATCCTGACCGTGCTCGAGGCGACTGGCGACTTCCGCTCCACTCAGCAGTGGCACGACGTGCTGCGCCACGAGGGATCGACCGTGGGCCTCGCGACCGTGTACCGCGCCCTGCAGTCGCTCGCCGAAGGCGGCGAGGTCGACGCCGTCGTCACGGATTCCGGGGAGACTCTCTACCGCCGGTGCGAGGCGGGCGAGGTGCATCACCACCACCTGCGATGCCGTAATTGCGGTACCGCGGAGGAGATCGACGTCCCCGAGTTCGAGGCCTGGGCGTCGCGCATAGCGAACCGCCACGGCTACTCGAGCATCGACCACACCGTCGAGCTCACGGGCCTGTGTGGCGCGTGCACCGCCGCCGGCGTCTAGATGGCCGGCGTCCCAGGATTCATCGACGACCTCGGCTGGTGGGCGGTCGCGATCTTCCTGTTTGGGGTGGTGTTCGTGCGCACCCAAGCGACGTACTTCGTCGGACGCTGGGTCCGGGCGGGCGCCGCCACCCTCGCGGAGGAGCCGGATAAGCACCCCCGGCTCGCTCGCTGGAGCAACAAGCTCTCCGGCCCCCGCATGCAGCGCGCAGACGAGTTCACCCAGAAGTGGGGTTTCGTCGCGATCCCCCTGTCGTTCCTGACCATCGGCCTGCAGACCCTCGTCAACGCGGCCGCAGGCTACGGGCGCATGCGCTGGGACCTCTACACGCTGGCAATGCTCCCCGGCTGCGTCCTCTGGGTGGGCGCATACTTCCTCGTAGGAGCCTCGGTAGTGCGCGCGTGGCAGGCCTCGCCCTGGCTGTTCATAGGCGCGACCGTCGCGGTGATTGTGGTGTCCTGGCTGGCGGTCAGGCTGCGCCGAAGCGCCGATTCCGCCGGGCGTACTCCTCAATAGCCGCCCACAGGTGCGTGCGGTCCACCTCGGGCCACAGCACGTCGCTGAAAACGTACTCCGCGTAGGCCGCCTGCCATGGCAGGAAGTTGCTGGAGCGCTGCTCGCCGCTCGAGCGCCAGAACAGGTCCACATCCGGCATATCCGGCTCGTCGAGATGCGCCGCGAGCGTCTTCTCGGTGATCTTGTCGGGGTTGATCTGACCCGCCGCCACCTTCCGCGCGATCTCCCTCGCGGCATCGGCGATCTCCGCGCGACCGCCGTAGTTGACGCACATGGTGAGGGTCAGCCCGGTGTTGTTGGCCGTGAGTCGCTCGGCTTCCTCCAGCTCGTCGATCACCGACTTCCAGAGCTTGGGTCGGCGACCGGCCCAGCGCACGCGCACGCCCCAGTCGTTCATCTCGTCGCGGCGCCGGCGGATCACGTCGCGGTTGAACCCCATCAGGAAGCGCACCTCCTCGGGGCTGCGCTTCCAGTTCTCGGTGCTGAAGGCGTAGGCGCTGATGTGGCTCACTCCGGCCTCGACGCCTCCCGCGACCACGTCGAGCAATGAGGCCTCGCCCCGCTTGTGCCCCTCGGTGCGCGGCAGTCCGCGCTCCTTAGCCCAGCGGCCATTGCCGTCCATCACCACTGCTATGTGCCGAGGGATCGCGCTACGGGGAAGATCGGGAGGGGTCGCGCCGGATGGGTGCGGAGGGGGTGCGATGGGCATGGGGCCAGCCTAGCGCCGGACCCCGCCGTGGCCGCGCTACGTACCTGGGTCCTCGTCTCCCAGCACGTCGCGCCCGATCTGGTCGATCTCCATCCACAGATCCGGGTCGTCGGAGCCGTCCGCCGCCGCCACCCTGGACTCGCGATGCTCGGCTACGGCGTTGCTCCACTGCACGAACCAGTCCCGGACTGCCCGGTCGGTCACGGCCCATTCCTGCCAGTGGCTGAGCATCTCGACGCGCTCGATGCGTCCCGGGCGGGTCTCCACCAGGGTCAGCTCACCGAGGAAGAGCAGTCCGTCGGTCACGAGCGGACCGAACGTCGCGCTGTCGTCCGCCAGTGTCATCGTCACCGCCCATGCGTAGGACTCGAAGCGCGGCTCGGTGCCGGCCAGGACCGCCTCGCATCGCTGTGCGATCTCGTCCAGGAGTGCGTCGTCAACGTCCATCGGGCCCGCTCCTCACGCCGACACTTCCGCGATGATTCTCATACCGGCCGCGCCTGTCGGGTGGGCTGCGACCTGTCCACGTGACTGAGGCTGCGCACCTTGCGTTCCAGGTGAAACTGCGTGTACGCGGCGATGAGCCCGGCCGCCTCGCGGCGGTATCTCTCCTCGGAGGCATCGGCCGCCGCCCAGTCTCCGCGTAGCAGCCCAGTCAACAATTCAAACGTTTCTACCGCGGGCGCCGCGGCTCCCGACGGCCGGCAAGCCTCACAAACGGCGCCACCACCCGCAACCACGAACGCCCGGTGCGGCCCCGGCTTCCCGCAGCTCGCGCACTCGTGAAAGCTTGGCTCGTAACCCGCGATGGAAAGCGACCGGAGCAGGAAGCTGTCGAGCACCAGGCCGGGATCGTGTCCGCGCCGGCTCAGCGTGCCGAGGGCTCCGTGCAGGAGTCGGTACTGCTCGTTGGCCGGCTCCTTCTCCAAGTCCACGAGCTTGTCCGCCGTCTCCACCATCGCGGTCGCCGACGTGTACAGCGCGTAGTCCTCGCTGATGCGGCGCGCGTACGGCTCCAGCGTCTCGACCTGGCTCACGATGTCCAGGTTGCGCCCCTCATAAAACTGGACATCCACCAGCATGAAGGGTTCGGTGCGCGCACCGATGCGACTGGTAGTGCGTCGCACGCCTTTGGCGACCGCCCTCACCTTGCCGTGGTGCCGCGTCAGGAACGTGATGATGCGATCCGCCTCACCCAGCTTGTGGGTGCGCAGCACAATCGCATGATCTCGATAAAGGGGCACGCTCTATTGTCGCGCGCGCAACCTCCCGGCATCTGCGCCGCGCGAGAGGTCTACGGATTGAACCCGCATTGACCCCGTTTTGGGGGGAGCCGGAGACCCGCGACAGCCTGCCTAGTTACGCTGCGGGAACAGTCCGGCGCTGCAAACCGTGTAGGTCATGTGGTCCGGGGTGATTGGGCCAAGGTCCGGAAGTCCGAAAGTAGTGGTTCCGTTCCCTCCGTAAGTGGTACCCAGCAACGCATAGAGCGCGGTGTTACTACTGATCTGCAGCAGCGAGCCATCGGCCTTGTATCCCACTGCAGTACTAGTGGCTGTCAACATCACCTCGCCGAGTGTGCACTCGGCGCCGGAATAACCGGGGGAAGCATTCCCCGTCTGGTCACCAAAGCCCGCGACCGTGCCGCTGGCCCCGGTGGGGCCCTGGGGTCCCGTCGCACCAGTGTCGCCAGTGTCTCCCTTGGCACCTGTGGCACCGACTGGTCCAGGGGCCCCGGTGGCCCCGGTGGCGCCGGCTGGTCCCGTCGAACCAGTCGCACCCGTTAGCCCGTCGAGCCCCGCTGCTCCCGTTGCCCCAATCGGGCCCGTTGCGCCAATCGGGCCCGTGAGTCCCGCTGCACCCACCGCTCCGTCATCGCCGGATGCTCCCGGCGCCCCCGCGGCACCCATCGGCCCGGCGACACCCATCGGCCCGGTCGGTCCGGCTGTGCCGTCCCCGCCTGCCGTTCCGGAGGCCCCAGCGGACCCCGCTGCACCGCGAGCACCGGGCTCACCCGCCGCTCCCGCCGCCCCGATCAGGTCGAGTCCCGCCGAGGGCCACGTGCCGTCAGCCTGAGGGCCGTAGAGAACTCCGGACGCTGTGTCGAGATACCAGTCACCATCATTGCCGGTGAGGACATCGGGCGCGCCACGCCCACTAATGATCGCCGAACCTGCGAGGCCGTTCGCGCCGGTCTCGCCTTGCGCGCCATCGGCACCAGACGTGCCGGTCTCCCCCGAATCCCCGGCGGGGCCGGAACACCCAGTCAGCGCGATCAGCCCTCCCACGAGAAGGGGCAGGATGAGGCGAGATCGGGGCATGGAGACTCCAAGGTTGGCGCGAAGGTCGTGACCAAGTTAGCAGGTAATTGGCCACTTTTGACTGGTTCATGCAAACGCGCACCCGCATCGAGTCCCGCAGCCGGGCGGCAGGGTGAACGCACCGCGCCCGAACACCTCACTTAAGGGTGCTCGGGCGCGGTCGACGGTTTGCTCGCGGCTAGCTGGTGGCGAGCGTCCACTCACCAATTCCGGCCACGGTGACGACCGAAGGACCGGCGTGCATGGTGGTGGTTCCGTTAAATTCGCCGACCTCGAGGAACAGGCTGCCGGAGAAGGCGTCGCCCCCGTACTCCATCACCGAGAAGGCGCCGTCGCCGACGTAGCTTCCGGTGAGCGTGGCGGCGGGGCCGTCGTAAAGGAAGACTCCGTCAGTTGTCCCGCTTGGGGCCAGCGTGGGGGCGGAACTGAGCTGAGAGACGGTGATCTCCCACTCGCCGTCGGCCTCCACCTCAAGCTGAGTCGCGGTCTCGAGGAGGTCGCCGTTCATTCCGTACACGTTCGACCCCTCGAAGTCGCCGAGCGACAGCGCCACGACGTCTCCGGTGGGGTCGTTGTTAGCGTCGAGCGGGGTCACCGAGAAGGCGGTGAAGTCCGAGCTGCCCGTGTACGAGGAGGTCACGATGCCGGCCACCGCGCCCTCGGGAAGCTCTAGCACGTCGTTGCCGTTGCCCGTGAAGGTCTGTTCCTCGAAGGTGCCGTAGGTTTCGTCGGCCCACGCGACGGCGTCAACAGGTTCGCCACTCGGCTCAACGGTTGGCTCCTCGGTGGGTTCGTCGGAGGGCTCCGCCGTGACCGTCGCGGTCGGAGTCGGGCTGGGCGTGGTCGATGCCGAAGGGCTGGCGGAGACAGACGCCTCCGGCGCCGCATCGTCCGCGCCGGAGACCGCGATGACGATGGCGATGATCACCCCGAGTAGCCACACCCCGATGGTGACCGCCCAGGCGAGCGCGCGCCTCTGCGAGTAACCCGCGAGGGCGAGGCCCTCCTTGTCGCGCGTGCCGCCGGAGAGCGTCACGATCAGGTCGATGAGGTACCAGACGCCCAGGCCACCCAAAGTGAACAACTTCAGCAGGCCGGTGCCGACCTTACCCAGGTAGAAGCGATCAACACCCCAGAAACCCAGGAGCCACGAGAGCAGCCAGGTGGTGACGAAGCTACGCGAGCCGGACTCGGGCTGCTCCGGGACCGACGGGTCCGTGGCCGCCACTGGCGGGACGGGCGGAACAGACGGGGGTGTGACGTTGTCTGACATGTGTACTCCTCAGCACTTCGTGCGCAATGCACGATTCGATTCCATACGACGCGGGCGCTGGTTTGCGCCGGTGCGTCATAGGCGGGAAAGCCGACCCCTCGTTGCTCAGGGCCCCCACCAAAGTCGTTAAGACCCTATCAATCGGGGTCGCCGCCGCACCGGCCGCTAACGGGCCGCGCGATTGACCGCGGAGATAATCGCCTTGAGAGACGCTGTGGTGATGGACGGGTCGATGCCCACGCCCCACAGAATCTGGTCGCCGATCTGGCATTCGACGTACGAAGCAGCGGCTGCGTCGCCACCGCCGCCGAGCGCGTGCTCGTGGTAGTCGAGCACCTCGACCTTGACGCCCCTGGTCCCCAGCGCCGCCACGAAAGCGGCAACCGGCCCATTCCCGGAGCCCTCGACCGTGAGCGAGACTCCCGCATCGGCGATATCTGCCGCGAGGGTGTCGGGGCCGACGTCGGAGGACGTGGCTCGGGTGCCGTGCAGCGCGAACCGGCCCCACGCATCGTCCGCCGCGGCTGCCGGCAGGTATTCATCCTGGAAGATCTGCCAAATCGCGTCCGCGGTCATCTCGCGGCCGGAGGCGTCCGCCTCGCGCTGCACTACCTGCGAGAACTCGATCTGGAGCCTGCGGGGCAGGTCGATCTGGTGCTCGGTCTTGAGAAGGTACGCCACGCCGCCCTTGCCGGACTGCGAGTTGACGCGGATCACGGCCTCGTACGAGCGGCCTACGTCGCGCGGATCGATGGGCAGATACGGCACGGCCCAGACCAGGTCGTCCACCTCGACGCCCTGCGCGGTGGCCTTCGCGTCCATGGACTCCAGGCCCTTCTTGATCGCGTCCTGGTGCGATCCGGAGAAGGCGGTGAACACCAGGTCTCCGCCCCAGGGGTGACGCGCGTGCACGTCGATCTGGTTGCAGTACTCCACGGTGCGGCGGATGTTGTCCATGTCGCCGAAGTCGATCTGCGGGTCGATCCCCTGGCTGAACAGGTTCATGCCGAGCGTGACCAGGTCGACGTTGCCGGTGCGCTCCCCGTTGCCAAACAGGCAACCCTCGATGCGGTCGGCGCCGGCCATGTAGCCCAGCTCGGCGGCGGCGACGGCCGTGCCGCGGTCGTTGTGCGGGTGCAGGCTGATGATCACCGAGTCGCGGTAGTCCAGGTTGCGGTTCATCCACTCGATGGAGTCCGCGTAGACGTTCGGCGTCGCCATCTCGATGGTCGCCGGCAGGTTGATGATCACCTTGCGGTCGGGCGTGGGCTTCCAGACGTCGAGGACCGCGTTGCAGACCCTGACGGCGTACTCGAGCTCGGTGCCCGTGTAGCTCTCCGGGCTGTACTCGTAGAAGACGTTGGTGCCGGGGACGGTCTCCTCGAACTTCTGGCACAGCATTGCCCCGTGGGTCGCGATGTCCAGGATCTCGTCCATGTCCTTGCGGAACACGACCTCACGCTGGACGACCGAGGTCGAGTTGTACAGGTGCACGATCGCGTTCTTGGCGCCCTTGATGGACTCGTAGGTGCGCTCGATGAGATGCTCGCGCGCCTGGGTCAGCACCTGAATCACGACATCGTCCGGGATCTTGTCCTGCTCGATCAGGGCGCGGACAAAGTCGAAGTCGGTCTGGCTCGCGCTGGGGAACCCGACCTCGATCTCCTTATAGCCCATGCCGACCAGCAGGTCGAACATGCGCATCTTGCGCTCGGCGTTCATGGGCTCGATCAGCGCCTGGTTGCCGTCGCGCAGGTCGACCGCGCACCAACGCGGCGCCTTCTCGATGCGCTTGGTGGGCCAGGTCCGGTCCGGCAGGTCCACGGTGATCTGCTCGTGGAACGGCAGGTACTTGTGCACGGGCATCTGCGAGCGGGTCTGCTCGCCGCCGGTGTAGTAGTCCTGCGTGGCTTCTGGTTCGCGGTTCATATCAATCCTTCAAAGTCTGTGGGGGGCTTGTAAGCCGGCACACCAACCACCGCGACGAGAATCCGGCTGTTTAGGCCTCGTCGCGGCAACGAAGGAGCAGGTTGAACTGCGGTGCACACATAAGTTCACCATAGCCGATTGATGGGCCGGGTTGCCATCACGACGTGACCCAGCGGACCAACAGTGGGAGCGCCGGGCATCCCCTGCCGCTTGCCGCCTGCCACCGCGACGCCTCGGTCTCCTCTGCGGTGACCGAGGCGTTCTCTGCATCGTCAGCCAGCAAGCCCCAAGAAGACGTCGAGGCGAGAGATGCTGCCGGTGCGCTGGAACATCTCGGCGGAGTCGGTCAAGTCGAGCCCCAAACCCTCCACGCGGTTCTGCTCGTCGCCGCGCGTCACGACGATTCCCGCCGTGCCATCGCGGTGGAGCACTACTGGAACCTGACACAGGGTGAAGCCCATCGTCCCTGCCTGCAGAGCTACGTCCGCGAATTCTCCGTCAAGGCCCACATAAGTCAGCACTGCGGGCGCGTCAAGGAACTCCTGTGCGCGCACGAGTCGCGGCTCGAAGCGCACCGCTCCGTCCTCAACGACCACACCCATCTCGCTCGCACGCGTAATGAGGTCCTCCTTGACCTGACCGGTCATTCCGGGCTGCTGCACCCCCGAGAAGCTGGGAGTGTGCGAGTACGGGTCGGTGGGCACCGCACCGTATTCGGCCGGCGACTTGTGAACGCCGATGCCGTCGCGGATCTGGTCGTAGTGCCTCTCGAGGCGTTCGACCACGGCAGCACTCGCCCCCGTCTGGATCGCGCGCTGGCGCGCCTCGTCAACCGCGAGCAACAGCTTGGACACCATGTGCCAATAGATCGAGCCGAGACCCTCGTACTTGTAGAAGGTTCCAGAGCGCCCCGTGAAGGACGCGTGCTCGAAGACGGCCTCGTAGGTGTCGAGGATGCGGGCGCGGTCGTCCGCCACGAGCGAGCCGTACTCCCCCTCGCCGAGGGCAGTGAGTGCCTCGCCCACGTAGGCGGCATTCCGAAACGCCGGGTTGAAGTGGATGCCGCCGTCGACGTCCCTGGCAACGATGCGGGTGTCGCCCTTCTCCAGCATCGCTGAGAGGAGTCCGGACGCTGCGGCGTCGTCATCGGATATCAGGTTCTTTTCGAGGAAGTGCGGCAGTTCGCGATCGGGATACAGGATGTAACTGTTTTGGTCCGCGCGGTACAGCGCACTCGTGCGCAACGCATCCAGCAGGTCGGCAACCTCCGTAGCCCCGAGCAGCCCACAGCTCAACACGGCCACCTGACCCTCGAGCATTTCACTGAGGTGCTTGACGGCGACCGCGTCGTCCGACACCCGAATGATGTTGTACGAGTGGTAGAGGCCGTCGTCGCGGCGGTTAGTCGCGATCGTGTTGTCGGCGTGGTGAAGTGAACCCTCAATGAAGGCGCGAATCTCCCCTATCGACACGGTCGTCGAAACTCCGCGAGACGTCTGGTCGTACGCGCTTGCGCGGTAGGCCGTTCCGGCCGCACCGAGGCGATCGAGCAACGTCTTGCGGTCGCCGTCCGAGACGGCCCCGGATGCAAGGTCGGAGTGATCGTCAAAGGCCGCGGCAATCGCGCGCATGGACGCTGCGACCGAGGCCGACATCTCGACCTCCTCGAGCGCGGAGTGCGCGAACTGCTCGTCCACGAAGGCGAGGTAGCGGCGCAGGTAGCACAGCGTCACCATCGACACCCCGTTGCCGACCAGGGCGTTGTTGGCGTCATTCCACTCAGGGCGCTGGGTATTCATCCAGATGCCGCCGCCGGGAACAAAGTTTGACAGCTTGGAGAGCGCGACGATGAGCAGCTTCTCGGCGAGGTTGGCACGTAGCAGAGCCCCATCGGCGTCAACAACAGCCTTACCGTCGGAGCCGATGCGTCCGGCACGCTCCATTGCCGCATCGTTGACGGCCTGGTCGAAGTCGATAGTGTCGCGGGGATCGCGCAGCAGGTCCTCGTACGGCCGAATCCGGTAGGGAACGTCCGCAAAGGTGAATACCTTGCGAGTGAGCAAGGGCACGAGGCTGCCGGGGCGGTGGCGATCCGCCACTTCGAGCAATCGCAGAAGGTAAATAACCTGGTGATCGCCCCAATAGCCGATGTTCGCCCAATCGTCGTCCACGTCCAACATTTCCCACTCGTACCCCTCGCGCAGCACACGGTAGGGGTTGTAGCCGTCGATCGTGGACGAGTCCGCAAACTTGAAGAGCATGGCCTCCACGAAGTCGGGGTAAGACAGCGCGAGCGCCTCCCAGTTCTGGAAGATGTCCCGCCAATTTCCCTGATAGTTCAGCATCGGCAGGCCCTGATCGTCCTTAAGACGAATCGAAAACGAGTTCCAGGGGCGGCTTGGGTCGCCGTGACGACGGCTGAAGGACAGCGGCAGGTACTCCGCCGCAAGGCGCTCGAGATCGACGTCGCCTACAGCCGCGACTCTTTCCACCAAGTCACTGCGCAACAGCGTCGCGGGAAGCGCGTCCAGGAAGTCCGCGTGACGAGCACCAACGGGCGCGTTGGTCTTGGCTAGATAGGCGCGCAGGTCGTCGCGAGACACGAGGTAGCCGTGATCGGGCAGACCGCCACGCATCGCGTTGAACAGCGTGTTCGCAAAGTGGCGCCACACGCTCGGTTCATCAGCGGTGGCCTGGAGTCCATCCGTCTCGCCAACGATCCGCACGAGTTTGGCGGTGCCGCTCGCGACGTCGGCTAGCACTCGGTCCTTGATTCCGGGCACCGCCACGTCACGCATGAGGGCTCGCACGCCGGAAGCGTCCTGCTCGACTTCGGCGACCACGAGCCAGTCGACCGTTTCCCCTGCTGCGAGCGCGAATGAGGCCGATACCAAGTACGCGCCGCGGCGTCCGCGAATGTCAGCCTCGGCCGTCACGGCCGCGCCGGCACGGAAGGCGTCGCACTGGATCTCTGAGAGCAGCACCGTGGCGGAGTCGAGGCCCGTGGCCCATGCCACGTTCACCCTCAGCGCCTCGCTGGGTACTGCGGTATCCGTAGGAATTGAGCTGAGGCGGTAAAGCGCGAGGCTGGTGTCCTCGGCCGTTTCGGTGCGCTTGTACCCGTCGACCAGTGTGCTGAACTCCAGCTGGAAGCGTCGGCTGACACCGGACGGCAACACGTTGCGGATGCCATCAAGCACCTCGATGTCGACTGCAGAGTCTGAGACGTTACGCACCTCACTCTGGCGCACAAATCCGTAGGCATCGCTGTTGGACCATGAGTAGCGGAACACCAAACCGAGATCGTGGTTGGTCTCCTCGAACAGCACCCGATTGCCGTACACGCTCTTGTAGAGCGCGCGCTCCGTGCGGTACAGGCCCTCTTGGCGCGTCGTGAACGGCTCCCACAGCGAGATTCGACCGTCGCGAGTGGCACGCACCATGCTGATCGAACCCGTCGTCTCGGAAGAGTCGTGGATGCGGTCGTCGGTGTAATACGGGAAGAGGGCGTTATCAGGGTCGCGTCGACCTGCAGTGAGGCCGCCATTGGTGGAGAGGAACATCCAGTGGTCGGAGTCGCTCACCACGCTCATGAAGAACGGATCCATCCGGTCGTAATGGCCGATGCGGTAATACCGCTCACCGGCCAAGAACACTAGGCTTCCGTCGACTTCTCCGTTCGGTGCAATTTCCGAATTGAGAGTGGTCGCGAGTTCGTCCTTCATTGCATGCCTCCAAGGGCAAAAGTGTTCCTACCGGCGTGTTGGTCATCACGCCGTGAGAGCGCGACCACACCCCTTTATCGAACCCTTTCGACTACCCATTGTCAAAACCCGAGTCGGCCCAGCTGCTTGGGGTCGCGCTGCCACTCCTTGGCAACCTTGACGTGCAGGTCCAGGTAGATCCTGCGGCCCAACAGCGCCTCGATTTCCTTGCGCGCCTTGGTGCCGACGTTGCGCAGTCGCTCGCCCTTGTGGCCCAGGATGATGCCCTTCTGGCTGTCGCGCTCGACGAACAGTTGGACGCGCACCTCGAGCAGCGGCACCCGCGGGTCGTCTGCGGCCTGCGGGCGTTCGACCATTTCTTCGACCTGAACCGCGATCGAGTGCGGGAGCTCGTCGTGGACGCCCTCCAGCGCGGCCTCGCGCACGAGTTCGCCGATCATGACCTGCTCGGGCTCGTCGGTGAGTTCGCCGTCGGGGTACAGCGCCGGTCCCTCGGGGAGGTACTTGGTGAGCACGTCCTTCAACACGTCGACCTGGATGCCCTCGACGGAGCTCACGGGCACAATGTCGGACCAGTCGGCCAACTCGGAGACCTCGATCAGGTGGTCACCCACCTGAGGCTTGGGTACCTTGTCGATCTTGGTCACGATCGCGATCTTGGGGGCGCGGGCCTGAGCCAGTTCGCGCGCGATCCACTTGTCGCCGGGACCAATCTTCTCGTCGGCCGGCAGGCACATGCCAATCACGTCGACCTCGTTGAAGGTCTCACGCACCAGGTCGTTGAGGCGCTCTCCCAGCAACGTGCGCGGCCGGTGCAAGCCCGGCGTGTCGACCACGATGATCTGGGAATCCTCACGGTGCACAATTCCGCGGATAGCCCGGCGCGTGGTCTGCGGCCGCGATGACATGATCGCCACCTTCTGCCCCACTAGCGCGTTCATCAGTGTGGACTTACCCGCATTGGGTCGGCCCACAAAGCACGCGAACCCGCTCCTAAAGGGAGTGTTACTCGTCATCTTCGGCCTCCTTGACCACAACAATCGACGTCAGGCGGCGCCTGCGCCCTTCTGCTCGTTCCGCGAGCATCACTAACCCATGAGTCGTCACGCTGGAGCCGGGAATCGGTACCTTGCCCAGCGCCTTCGCGAGCAGGCCGGCGGCCGTCTCGACGTCGTCGTCCTCAATCTCAATATCAAACAGCTCGCCCAGTTCGTCGAGCGGGTAACGCGCAGGCACACGGTACCCCCCGGTCGCGAGCTCCACCGCGTCAGGGGTGGTGCGGTCGTGCTCGTCGACCACCTCGCCAACAATCTCCTCCAGCGTGTCCTCGATCGTCACGAGCCCGGCGACTCCGCCAAACTCGTCCACCACAATCGCCATGTGGGAGATCGACTGCTGCATGCGTCGCAGGAGGTCGTCGACAGGCACGGACTCGGGCACAAACACCGGCTCGCGCATGAACTTGTTAACTGACTTGGATAGCTTGTCGGCATCGTTCCAGGTCGCCTTCACTACGTCCTTGAGATACACGACCCCCAGCGTGTCGTCGACGCCGTCGCCGATGACCGGCACGCGCGAGAATCCGGAGCGCATGAACAGCACCATCGCCTTGCGCGCAGAGGTGCCCGAGGGGATCGTCACCATGTCGGTGCGCGGGACCATCACTTCACGGGTGAGGGTGTCTCCGAGGCTCACGACGCTGCGCAGCAGCTCAGCGTCGGCGTCCTCCAGCGCGTCCTGCGCCTGCTCAACCAGGTCCTCTGGCTCGGCCAGTGCCGGCATGCGCAGCGCGGGTACGACGGCTCGCACCGGCGTCGTGAGGTTGATCAGCGCCGATGCGACGGGCGCCACCGTGGCGACAGTCGCCAACGGGTGGGTCCTCGCCAACTGGCGCGGAATCGCACGAATCAGCATCAGCGCGATGAACGCGGCGACGACGATGGCCATCAGGATGGTGAACCACGTCGCCCACCCCAGCTCGACGCCCAGGTTCCAGGCGAGCACGCTCCAGCAGACAATCACGACAGCCTCGAGGATCGCGTACGCGACGGACGCGGCGTTGTCGGTGTGTTCCGGGAGCGACGCGAGCCTGGCTGCGGCCGTGGGACGGCCATCTCCTCGTACGCGGGCGGCGATCCTGCGTTCGTCCGCATACGGCAGCTGCTCGAATGCGGCGACCACGGCGTGCAACACCGCGGCACCGATCAGGCTCACGACGCCGATCACGATGAGCCACGTCACGGTGGCGCTATCCATGGATACCGGGTTCAGTCAAGGTTCGCGTCATGCGCGGCTGGCGAGGAAGGTCAGCAGCAGCCGGCGCTGTAGTGCGAACATTTCCTTTTCTTCCTCGGGCTCGACGTGGTCGTAGCCGAGGAGGTGCAGGATGCCGTGGGTGGTAAGCAGGAGCATCTCCTCGTCGGCCGCATGGCCTGCGACCTTCGCCTGCCTCGCCGCGACGCTCGGGCACACCACGATGTCCCCGAGCAGGCCCGCGGGGGTCGGCTCCTCGGGGGTGCCCGGGCGCAACTCGTCCATCGGGAAGCTCAGCACATCGGTGGGGCCCGGCTCGTCCATCCACTGAATGTGGAGCTGCTCCATGGTGGGCTCGTCTACAAACAGGATCGCGAGTTCCGCGCCATCGGCCACGTGCATCTCGCGCAGCACGAAGGTCGCCAACTCGGCGAACTCGATCTCCTCGACCACGGCATCGGTCTCATTGTTGACGTCGATCATGGTTTTTCTCCATTGGTGTTGAGCCGGCGCTGCTGGCCGTCCGTGCGCGATGATCGGCGCGAGGCCGGGGATTCGTTGGTCTCGTCCGCGGTGGCATAGGCCGTCACAATGTCGCTGACCAGGCGATGACGCACCACGTCATCCGCGCTCAGGCGGCAGAATGCAATGTCCTCCACCCCCGTCAGAATCTCGCTCGCGGCGCGCAAGCCCGACTGCGTGCCTCCCGGCAGGTCGACCTGGGTGACGTCGCCCGTGACGACCATCGTCGACCCGAACCCAAGACGCGTCAGGAACATCTTCATCTGCTCGCGGGTGGTGTTCTGAGCCTCGTCGAGGATCACGAAGGCGTCGTTAAGCGTGCGCCCGCGCATGTAAGCCAGCGGCGCGACCTCTATGGTCCCCGCCTCCAGGAGGCGCGGAATCGAGTCAGGATCGAGCATGTCGTGCAGGGCGTCGTACAGCGGGCGAAGGTAGGGGTCGATCTTCTCGCTCAGCGAGCCGGGCAGGAAGCCCAACCGCTCCCCCGCCTCGACGGCGGGTCGAGTCAGGACGATCCTGGTAACTCGCTTGGCCTGTAGCGCCGCCACGGCCTGCGCCATCGCGAGATAGGTCTTTCCCGTACCGGCGGGACCGATGCCGAACGTGATCGTGTGTTGCTCGATCGCGTTGACGTAGTCCGCCTGACCCTCGGTCTTTGGTCGAATGGTGCGGCCGCGCGAACTGAGCACGGTGCGACCGAGCACCTGGGCCGGGCGCGGCGCCGTGGCCGTCTTGGATTCGGCGGGGACCGCCACGGGTGACTCGGCTACGGGTTCCGCGCCTGAGGGGACCGCCTCTGGTGACTCGGGCGCAAGTCCCGCGAGCTCGGGGACGTCGACGGCGAGTGCCGCCGCGGGCTCCGGCGTGTCAATGAACTCGACCGGGAAGCCAGCCACGGGTTGAGCGGTTTCGGACTCGCCCAGTGGCGACTCGATCTCCGTAGGTTCAGGGACCGCTACAGAAGGTTCCGCTGCGAGCTCGGGCTCGTATTCAACCTCAGGCGCGCCGTCCGGCACTAGCTGGGGCTCCTGTTCGCTCCCCGTTGCTGGATCCACGTCAGGCTCAGGTGCGAGGTCGGGTTCAACCACCGGCATGGAGTCCGATTCGATCTCAGGTTCGGGGTCCGTAGGCTCAAGGACCACTACCGGCGCCTCGGGTGCGGACTTCGTACGCTTGGGGACCACTACTGGGGGTGCGGGCTTGGGTTTGGGTGCTGGCTCGGGTTCCGCCTCGACCGCGACTTCCTCGACGCGAGACGCGCGCAGCATGCGCATAGTCTCGCGAGCGACGTCAGGGTTGAGGGGCGCGCCCGCAGCCAAGATGTCGCGCAACTCCTCGATCACGTTGGCGGCCTCGTCGATGTCCGCGGCCGCCCCCTCAAGGGAGATCTCATTGCCGCGCACCAGGAAGGAAACGGCGGGGTAAGCGTTTTCGACGACGCGAATAACGGTGTCGTTGTACCCCAGCAGCTCGGCTACTTGAGAGTTATCGACGACTACGACTCGATTGGGGCTCACGCGGGACTCCATCCCAGTTGTTGGCCGCCAAGGACGTGGCCGTGGACGTGGAAGACCGACTGACCGGCGGTGGCCCCCGAGTTGAAGATCCATCGGAACTCGCCACCACACTCCGCGTCGGCAACTCCCTGCGCCACCACGGCCATGTCCGCCAGTAGCGCGGGGTCGGAGGCCGCGAGCGCGGCGACGTTCGGCGAGTGAACCTTGGGGATCACCAGCACGTGAACGGGCGCCTGCGGAGAGAGGTCGCGAAAGGCCAGGACAGTGTCGGTTTCGGCGACCTTGTCCCCGGGAATGTCGCCCGCCACGATGCGGCAGAACAAGCAGTCGGTGTCGGTCATCCCTCTAGAGTAAAGCCCCCTTGGTTGTCGCGAGACGATCGCCCGCCGAGCGCGCCTATCAGCGGCCCATGAACGTGTCGCGCAAACGGGAGAACACTCCGCCGCCGATGGGAGCCAAGTGAGCCTCGGGCATCTCCTCGCCGCGCAGTGCGGCGAGCTGGCGGAGCAGGTCCGTCTGCTCGTCGGTCAGCTCTGCGGGTGTCTGAACGTCGAGGCGCACCAGCAGGTCTCCGCGTCCGGAGCGCTGCAACTTGCCTACGCCGAGGCCCTTGAGCTTGACGATGGAGCCGGACTGCGCGCCGGCGCGGACCTCGACGTCCTGAGCGCCATCGAAAGTATCGAGGCCCATGACCGTTCCGAGCGCCGCGGCTGTCATCGGGACGTGAAGCGTGCAGTGGATGTCGAAACCCTCGCGTTCGAAGGTCGGGTGAGCCTTCTCGCGAATCTCGATGTAGAGGTCACCCTTGGGGCCGCCCGCCACTCCCGCATCGCCTGAGCCGGACATCCGGATACGGGTGCCGGTCTCGACGCCAGCCGGGATCTGCACCGTCACCGTGTGACGGGAGTGCGTGCGCCCCTGGCCGGAGCACTCCGCGCAGGGCTGCGGGATGGTGGACCCGTAGCCGCCGCAGACGGGGCACGGCGAGGTGGTCATCACGTTGCCGAGCAGCGAGCGAGCCATGCGCTGAACGTGTCCAGCACCGTTGCACTGGCGGCACTGCTGCGGCGACGTTCCGGGCGCGCAGCAGCTGCCGCTGCAGGTGCTGCACGTGTCGGCAAGGTCAACCTGGATGTCCCGCTTGACGCCGAACACCACCTCGTCCAACGTGAGTTCCGCCGTCACCAGCGTGTCACCGCCACGCTGCATCCGCGTCGCGGGGCCACGGCGTTGCTGCTGCCCGCCGCCAAAGAAGGTCTCGAAGATGTCCTCGAAGCCAAAGCCCTGTGGGCCCGCGTTCTGGCCGCTGTGACCGCCGCGGGGATCTACCCCACGGTCGTACTTTGCGCGCTTGTCCGAGTTGCCCAGCACCTCGTAGGCGGCGCCCACCTCCTTGAAGCGGGCCTCGCCGCTCGGCCCCGCAACATCGGGGTGGAACTCGCGGGCGAGCTTCCGGTAGGCCTTCTTGATATCAGTCTCACTGGCGTCGCGCTGGACGCCCAAGACGGAGTAGTAGTCATTCACTTAAGCTTCCACAACCTTCGACAAGTAGCGGGCGACGGCGCGTACCGCGGCCATCGTCCCTGGGTAATCCATCCGTGTAGGTCCTAGTGCGCCGAGCAGGGACAGTCCGCCGTTGTCGGCTCCGTACCCTGCGGCGACTATGGACGTGCGCGCTAACGCCTCGTGCTGGGTCTCGGACCCAATGCGCACCGCCACGTCCTGGCTCTGCCCGGTCATCTCGTGTAACAACCGCAACAGCACAACTTGTTCCTCAAGAGCGTCAAGTACCGATCCGACGGCATCAGCCTCGAAGTCCGTTCCTGCCCGCGCAAGGTTCGACGCCCCTGCGAAAACGACGCGTTCTACGGTACCGCCGCGCGCGGACTTGGAGACCGCCGTCGCGAGCGCTGTGGCCCAGTCCGGCTGGCCGTCGCTGGTAGACCACGTCTCGAGGGCGTCCTGCAGCCCGGAGGGAGTCGAGCCAACCGCGACCTGGTTGACCTCTCGGGCGACCCGTTCGAATTCGTCGCCGCTCGGGTCGCCGTCTAGCGCGATGGTGGCCTGCTCGACCCGAGCATCGGCCGACACCACGACGGCGAGCGCGCGCGCTGGGCTCATGCGTACCAGCTCGACTCGCCGCACCGCGCTCTCACGCACCGAGGGGTACTGCACCACGGCAACCTGGCGTGTGAGCTGGCTCAGCAGCCTCACCGAGCGCTCCACGACGTCGTTGACGTCCACCGCATCGGATAAGAAGGTAGTGATCGCGCGCTTCTGGGAGTCCTGCAGCGCGGAGGCCGCGACGTGGTCGACGAACGAGCGGTAGCCCTTGTCGGTGGGGATGCGCCCGGCGGAGGTGTGCGGCTGCGCGATGAGCCCCTCCTCCTCCAGTGCGGCCATGTCGTTGCGAATAGTCGCCGGCGACACTCCCAATTCCTGGCGCGTAGACAGCGCCTTGGATCCCACTGGTTCCGAGGTGGACACGTATCCCTCGACGATGGCGTGCAGAACTGCACGGCGGCGGTCGTCAATCATCGTGTCCTCCCCTCGGCGAGTCGTCATAGGTCGGGTGCTGGGCATCGCACCGCGCGGGGCGCACCCGCGGCTGGCACTCTCATTACCCGAGTGCCAATTCTACATTGTCTGACGAGGAGCCTTCGGAGGGCCCGCCATGGGGCCATTGGCGCGACCTGGCGACTCGCGATAGGTGCCCATCGCCCCTCCTACGTGGGCACATCTGTACATTGGGTCCGCATTGTCGATACATTGGACGAGTTGACAGTCTCGTAGTCGCGGTCCAACTGTGTCCAGACAATCCGCGGTGCCCAGCGAGCCTGGCCAGCGAACCGTCCACTTCTAAGTCACTGAGGAGAAAACACATGACTGACAGCACACCTCCCCCACCCCCTCCCGAACCTTCAGCAGGTCAGCCAGCGGGTCAGCCCGTGGCTGCGCAGCCGCTGTCCGACAGCGACGCACGCCTGTGGGTCACGCTCTCCCACATCGGAACGATTCTGTTCGGCTTTGTCCCGGCGCTTATCTTCTGGCTCATGGGCAAGGACCGCAGCAAGTTCGTCAGCGACGAGGCCAAAGAGGCCCTGAACTTCGGCATCTTGATCACCGCCATGTACGTCATCGGCTGGATTCTTTCGATCGTTCTGATCGGCTTCCTGTTGGTGTTGGCCGCATTCGTGCTGAGCCTTATCTTCTGCATCCAGGGCGCGATGAAGGCGAACAAGGGCGAGACCTACCGGTACCCGCTCAATGTTCGCTTGGTGAAGTAACAACCCTTACTTCACACCCTGACGCGAACCAGGGCCCCGTATCCCTCCACGGAAGGATGCGGGGCTCTGTCGTTTCGTGGCAGTCTCTAGCCATGAGCGAATCTCCCGCAACACCGCAGTTTCCCCAGCCTCCCCAGACTCCCCAGCCGGGCGGTTACTCACCACCTATCACCCCGGCGCCTATGTACGAATCCGAGGCGCGGACCATCTCGATGTGGATTCACTTCGCAGCGGCCATCGCCACGATCCTGTCGGGGGGCACGCTGGGCTTCATGATCCCGCTGATCATGTGGCTGATCTACCGAGACCGCAGCGCGCTCGTGGACTGGCACGGAAAGCAGAACCTCAACCTGCAGCTGACCGTCGTCCTCGCCGCCATTGCGGCCGTCGTGATCGGCTTCATCACCTTCTTCTTCGGGTTCCTCCTCACCATCCCGCTGTGGATCGCGTACGTGATCTACTCGATCGTGATCTCGTTCATCGCCGGCGCGGCGGCGCAACGCGGTGAGTACTACAAGGTCCCGCTCTCTATTCCCTTTGTGAAGTAGGGACCGCCCGCTCGGGGTAACTACCTGACGATGGTCCGAGGGCTAGGTGAGCGCGCGCACGGCGGCGTCGGCGAGCAGGCGCCCACGTAGCGTGAGTACCAGCCGGCCCACCATGGCGGCTCGACCGTCCACGATCCCGTCGCCGATGAGCGCCGCGATCTGGGCGGTCTTGTCTGGCGCCACCAGATCCCGGGGGATTCCCTCCGCCAGCCGGATGCGCAGCATCACCGTCTCCAGGGCGAGGTCCTCGGAGGTCAGGGGCTCGCGCTCCTGTGCGGGGCTTTCCCCCGAGCCGATGCGAGCCGCGTAGGCGCGCGGGTGCTTCACGTTCCACCAGCGCTCAGCGCCGAGGGTGGTGCCGTCGGAGCCGACCCGTGGACCCAAGTAGCTGTGTGCCCCCGGCCCGATTCCCCACCAGTCCTGGCTGCGCCAGTAAGCCATGTTGTGCCTGCACGCTTGGCTCGGCTCGCGGGCCCAGTTACTCACCTCGTACCAGGCGAAGCCTGCCTCCGACAGTCGTGCCTCCGCGGCCTCGTACATGTCTGCCTGCGTGTCGAGATCGACGGGCTCGACCTCTCCGCGGCGAAGCTGCGCGCCCATCTTGGTGCCCGGCTCGATCACGAGCGCGTACGCACTCACGTGATCCGGCCCGAGCGAAATCGCGGCGTCTAGGCTCGCGTTCCAGTCCTCCAGCGTCTCCCCCGGCGTGCCGTAGATGAGGTCGAGGCTTACGGCGAGACCCGCCTGCCGCGCATAGACGACGGCCCTCTCGACATTGTCGGGATTGTGGGTGCGCTCGAGCGTCGCGAGCACGCTCGGGACCGCTGACTGCATCCCAAAACTCACACGCGTGAACCCCGCCGCCGCGAGCGCCGACAGGGAGGCTGCGGTCACGGAGTCAGGATTGGCCTCGGTGGAGATCTCCGCGTTCTCGGCGAGTCCCCAGTGCTGTCGGACCCCGTTGAGCAGGGCGATCAGTGCCTTTGGATCCAGCATTGTCGGCGTCCCGCCGCCAAAGAAAACAGTGGAGGCGGCGCGAGCGTCGCCCGTCATGGCTTCGCGCGCGAGCTTCATCTCGCCCAGTGCGGCCTCGACGTAACCCTCGCGCGTGGCGCCCTCGACCTCGCCGGGTGCGTAGGTGTTGAAGTCGCAGTATCCACAGCGAACGGAACAGAACGGGACATGGATGTAGACCCCGAAGTCGCGCATCGGCGCCGACTGTGGCTGCGCGACAGACACCGCTACTTCTTCTTACCCTTGTCGGCACCGTCGTCGGACGTCGATAGCGCCGCGATGAAGGCCTCAGGGGGAACCTCGACCGAGCCGATGTTCTTCATGCGCTTCTTACCGGCCTTCTGCTTCTCGAGCAGCTTGCGCTTACGCGAGATATCGCCGCCGTAGCACTTGGCCAACACGTCCTTGCGGATCGCCTTGATGGTCTCGCGCGCGATCACGCGCGCGCCGACCGCCGCCTGGATGGGAATCTCGAACTGCTGGCGATCGATCAGCTTGCGAAGCTTGCCCACCATCGACAACCCGTACCCGTAAGCGGCATCCTTGTGCACCACGGCGCTGAACGCGTCGACGGTCTCCCCCTGGAGCAGGATGTCCACCTTGACCAGGTCCGCGGCCTGGTCGCCGTCGGGTTCGTAGTCGAGCGATCCGTAGCCCTTGGTGCGCGACTTGAGCTGGTCGAAGAAGTCGAACACGACCTCGGCCAGGGGCAGCGTGTAGTGCATCTCTACGCGGGTCTCGCTCAGGTAATTCATCGTGCCCATGGTGCCGCGACGTTCCTGGCAAAGCTCCATCACCGTGCCGATAAACTCGCTCGGTACCAGGATCGATGCCTTGACGATGGGCTCTCGGACCTCTTTGATCTTGCCGCCGGGGAACTCCGAGGGGTTGGTGACCTCGATGATCTTGCCGTCGTCCATCTCGACCTGGTAAACCACGTTGGGCGCGGTCGAGATGAGGTCGATGTTGAACTCGCGCTCGAGCCGGTCGCGAACAATCTCGAGGTGCAGCAGTCCCAAGTAGCCACAACGGAAGCCGAAGCCGAGCGCAACCGAGCTCTCGGGCTCGTACACGAGGGAGGCGTCGTTTAGCTGCAACTTGTCGAGCGCGTCGCGAAGGATGGGGAAATCCGAGCCGTCGAGCGGGAACAGACCCGAGTACACCATCGGCCGCGGGTCTCGGTAGCCACCAAGTGACTCCTTGGCGCGGTTGTTCGCGAGCGTCACCGTGTCGCCGACCTTGGACAGACGCACGTCCTTCACACCGGTGATGAGGTAGCCCACCTCACCTACGCCGAGCCCCTTGGTGAGCACTGGCTCTGGGCTGATCACGCCGATCTCGAGGAGCTCGTGCGTCGCGAGCGTGGACATCATCGCGATCTTGTCTTTTGGCTTGAGCCCGCCGTCGATCACCCTGATGTACGTCACAACGCCGCGGTAGGTGTCGTAGACGGAGTCAAAGATCATGGCCCGCGTGGGGGCCGATGCATCGCCCTGGGGCGGCGGAATGTCGCGAACCACGCGGTCGAGCAGCTCCGAGACACCCTGGCCCGTCTTGCCGCTGACCCGCAGCACCTCGCTCTCATCGCACCCGATGAGCTGCGCGAGTTCGGCGGCGTACCGGTCGGGGTCGGCAGAGGGCAGGTCAATCTTGTTGAGCACCGGAATGATGACGAGGTCGTTCTCCATCGCCAGGTACAGGTTGGCGAGGGTCTGGGCCTCAATGCCCTGAGCCGCATCGACGAGCAGCACGGCGCCCTCGCACGCGGCGAGCGAACGCGAGACCTCGTAGCTGAAGTCAACGTGGCCGGGGGTGTCGATCATGTTGAGCGCGTGAGCACCCCCCTCGACCTCCCAGGGCATGCGCACGGCCTGCGACTTGATGGTGATGCCGCGCTCACGCTCAATATCCATGCGGTCCAGGTACTGCGCGCGGGAGGCACGCTCGCTCACAACCCCGGTGATGCCGAGCATGCGGTCGGCCAGGGTCGACTTGCCGTGGTCGATGTGCGCAATGATGCAGAAATTGCGAATCAGACTCGGGTCAGTCGAGGCAGGCTGAATACGAGGGTCAAGTGACACGTTGCTGAATATTCCTTGGGTGGTGGCGGAAATAGGGTTCTATCGTCCCACGAATCACCACCTTTATGCGCGGACCGAGGTTGCCGATAGATGTTGCGTAGGTGGGCGCGGACCGACGACGACGTCGAGTCGGCGCCGCGAGCACAACAGGCAACGTCCTGGGGGGACACATGAAGCACGACGGCACGCTATTCGATTCGACGTTTAGAGACTCACCCATCGGCATCGCGCTGATCGATGAGGCGGGCACTTACGTCGCGCTGAACGATGCCTTCGCCCGCATGCTCGGACGCGACAGCGCCGACGTCGTAGGTTCGCACTACTCGACGCACACTCATCCTGACGACCTGCGTCGCGACCGCGAGATGATGACCGCCGCCACCTCCGGATCGCTGCCGTACTACCAGGCGCAGAAGCGGTTCGTGCACCGCAATGGCGACACCGTTTGGACCCGCGTGACCGTCTCCGACGTGACCCGCAACGAGGACTCGGGCCGGCACACGTGCGTGTTGCAGATCGAGGACGTCACGGAGGTGCGCCGCGCTAAGGAGCTCCTGCAACGCCGAGCGCAGTACGACCACCTCACGGGGCTGCCCAACCGATCCCTGCTGATCGAGACCCTGACCCGCACCCTGGCCAAGGCGGCCCACGCCTCGCCGATCGCGGTTCTCTTCATCGACATCGACCACTTCAAGCTCATCAACGACTCGCTCGGGCACGACGCAGGCGACCAGGCCATCGTCGAGATCGCGCGTCGCATCTCTGGTGCGGTGCGACCCTCAGACCTCGTCGCGCGCCTCGGGGGCGACGAGTTCGTGGTGGTACTCAGCTCGATCCTGAGCGAGAATGCCGCCCAGGGTCTGCTCGCGGTGGTCACCGACGCCGTCCAAGCTCCGCTCGACGTGGCGGACCACACCATCCAACTCACCATCAGCACCGGGATAGCCCTCTCCGACTACAACCTCACCGCGGAGACCCTCGTACGTCGGTCAGACCTCGCGATGTACGCCGCCAAGCAGGCGGGCAGGGCGCGGTCGGAGGTGTTCCGTGCCGAGGTTCACGCTAACGCGCTGTCGCGCCTTTCGGTCGAGGCGGAGCTCCGCACCGCGCTGACGGACGGGCAGCTACGGGTCCACTACCAGCCGGTCGTCGACCTACGTAACCGGGAGATCGTCTCCTACGAGGCGCTCGTGCGATGGGAACACCCCACGCGGGGGCTACTTCTGCCCCAGGAATTCATCGAGGTCTGCGAAGAGGCGAACCTGGTGATCGAGCTCGGCAGGCTGGTGCTGATCGAGGCGTGCCACTTCATCGCCTCGCGCCCCGAGTTTCGCGGCAAGGTACTAGTGAATGTCTCAACTCGGCAGGTTGGAAGCGCAGACCTCAGCCGCGTCGTGAAGTCAGTGCTCAAGGAGACCGGGGTGGGTGCAGACCGCCTGGCCCTCGAGATCACCGAGTCGGGAATGCTCGCCACCACCCCGGCGGAGCAGTCCGACCTCAAGCGCCTGGCGGCCATGGGCGTCGACCTCATCATCGACGACTTTGGCACGGGCTACTCGTCGCTCTCCTCGGTGCTGCAGAACCCGGTCGCCGGCCTGAAACTGGCCAGGGAGTTCACGCTGCGACTAGGAGACCGGTCGACTGGCGACAGAATCTCCACCGCCATCGCGGGTCTGACCGCATCGCTCGAAATGTACGGAGTCATCGAGGGCATCGAAACCGAGGCGCAGTACACCATCGCCCGCCGGCACGGCTGGAAGTACGGCCAAGGATTCCTGTTCGGGCACGCGGAACCCGCCGACAGCATCGGGCCTCACCCAACCGTCAACCCGGAACACGCCGACGGCAGGGCGCCGGGCGCCACGCCCGTCGCGCTAGCGTAAACAAGCATGAGCACCGCAAAACAGTCCCGGATGTCCCGCGCTTTCGCGAGGCTGAAAAGCGCGTTCAAGCCCCGCTCGGCGCGCAGTGGCCCACCGGCGTACCCGGGTGACTTTGAGGGCCGCTTCGACATTGAATACTCTCCCAAGCTGGACGGGAACCCCGATCCAGGCGAGGTGGTGTGGACCTGGGTGCCCTTCGAGGAGGACTTCACGAACGGCAAGGACCGCCCGGTACTACTGATCGGCCGGGACGGCGACTGGCTACTGGGGCTCATGCTCACCAGCAAGGACCGCGATCGCAATGCTGCCACTGAGGCGCACTGGGGCCGATACTGGTTCGACCTCGGATCCGGAGATTGGGACCGTCAGGGACGGCCAAGCGAGGTGCGGCTTGATAGAGTGTTGCGTGTCGACCCGAGCGCGGTGCGGCGCGAAGGCGCCATTCTCCCGTACGCTCGGTACGAACAGGTCTCGCGTTCGCTAATTGAGTGCCATCACTGGTAGCATTAGCGGTCGTGTGCGCGCCCGTCGGGCGTGTCACCCCAAGTTTCTTACCATCACCGTTAGAGGATCCACGTGGCAAACATCAAGTCGAAGATCAAGCGTATCGGCACCAACGAGAAGGCTCGCGCGCGCAACGTCGCCGTCAAGTCGCAGCTGAAGACGCACATCCGCAAGGTACGTACCGCTATCGCAGCTGGTGACAAGGCTGCAGCGCAGACCGCGCTGCTGACCGCGACCACCAAGCTCGACAAGGCTGCGTCCAAGGGTGTCATCCACGAGAACCAGGCAGCGAACCGCAAGTCGGCCCTCGCCAAGCAGGTCGCAGCTCTCTAGTCTCATCACATATAGCCCCGGCACGCCGCGCGCGACCGGGGCTTTTGTGCTGCCCGAAAGCGATCTGGTCTCGCCTTCCCCGGAGCCGAGGCTGTGGCACCACACCCACCCCGAGGCCACTGCGACCCACAAGTCGGTACCCATCCTCGTGGGTCGTCAAGGCTTGTTCACCGCCGCCGGCGAACTGCTGGGCTACGAACTACTCTTCCGCGCGGCCGGGTTCAAGGGTTCCCGTTGCGACCTGTGGACGCACCAGGAGCAGGACCTCGCCACGGAGCACGTCATCGCGGCCGCCCTCCACCAGGGCACGGATGTCACCCGCGGGCTCGACGCGTCGGTGAATTTCAGCGATACCTACCTACTCGCGCACCGCGACCTTCGCTGCGATCCTCGCAAAGTCATCATCGAGATTACCGAATCCTCCGTGATGTCCGACGCGCTCCTGACCCGCATACAGGAACTGCGCGCCGAGGGCTTTAGAGTCGCGCTCGACGACTTCGTCGCAACTGACACTCAATGCCAGCTGCTTCCCTTCGCCGACTTCGTGAAGATAGATCTTCGCGATATTTCCGGGCGCGAGGACGCACTCCTGAGCCATGCGAGGGGCAACAACAGGGTCCTAGTCGCCGAACGCGTCGAGACCCAGGCGGAGCTGGCCGAGGCCGTGACGCTCGGTTTCCACCAGTTTCAGGGGCACCTGTTTGAACCCACCGAGGTGGTCAGCGTCCCGTCGCCCCCAGCGCCGAGTACGGCCCTGGCTCGCTGACGCGCCGTTAACTCGAGGCGAGGCCCGCCACTCGGCGTACCACTCGCTCGAGCGCGAAGTCCGGCGCGCGGCCGCCGCCCTTGATGTCCGCATCAGCCTGCGCGACCAACTCAATGGCCTCCGCCAGCGAGTTGGCGTTCCAATGTTGCAGTTCGCGTCGCGCGCGGTCGACCTGCCACGGCGCCATCTTCATATCCCTCACGGGGTCGAGGCCTCTCCCCCGCGCAGCGCCCACCTTGGCCAGCGTGCGGAGTTTGAGGGCCAGCGCGGATACGAGCGGCACGGGGTCTGTGCCAGTCGACACCGCGTGACGCACCAGTGCGAGAGCGTCGCCCACCTTGCCCGCGACAGCTGCGTCGGCCACGGCGAATCCGGTGGCGTTCACGCGAGTCCCGTAGTACTTGGTGACCGCCTCCTCGCCGATGGTGCCGTCGACGTCACTCATCAGCTGCGAGCAGGCGGCGGCCAGTTCGGCGACGTCGCCGCCGATGGCGTCCACCAACGCCCTCACTGCCTTGGCTGGCGCAGGTCGCTTGCCACGCTCGAACTCCCCCATCGCGAAGTCCACCAGCTCTGCGTCCTTCTTGATCGCGGGGCAGGTGTATTGCGGGGCGCCCGCGGCCTTCAGCGCGTCGAGCAGCTTCTTGCCGCGCACTCCCCCTCCGTGGCGAATAACAACGACTACGGAGGGATCCGGCGCCTCGACGTAGGCCAGGGCGTCCGCGAGGAACTCGTCGTTCATCGCCTCGGCGCCCTCCACCACGACTATGCCGGGCTCCGCAAATAGCGAGGGACTCGTCGCGGACATGAGCGCGCCGCGACTGTAGGCGCCGGCCTCGAGCCGGGTCACTGCCACCGACTCCTCGCGCTTTCGCACGGCGAGCACGATCCTGTCGATTGCCCGTTCGCCCAGAACCGACTCCGGGCCGGATACTAGGACCAGCGGCGCGGGGGCGGCCTTAAACCAGGTCGCTTCCGAGGTGGGGTTGCGTGCTGCCATGTGCTTAGCCTGCCATGCGTTACTGACAACCGGACGCCACGCGCAGGCCGTCCTCTCTCCACACCACCACATCCGCACACTCGTCGGTCCTGATGACTCTCGTCCCGCCCCGCCCGTACAGCTCGAGCGCCTCCCTCGAGGGGTGCCCGTAGTTGTTGGCCGCGCCAACGCTCACTACTGCGACGGCCGCCTCAATGCGAGCAGCCAGACCCGCTTCCTGCACCCGCGAACCGTGATGCGGGATCTTGACAACGTCCACCGCGAGCGTGCCCTCGATGGTCGTTTCTAGGTCCCGTTGAGCTTCCGTCTCCACATCTCCGAGCGCTAGGAAACTCACCCCCTGGGTAATGCCGGACACCACCAGCGACGCGTCGTTGAGGTCGGTGCCGTCCAGCTGCGACGCCCAAAGTTCGCCGTCCGCCCGCGGTGCGGGAGCAGGAGCCGAGGCCGCCGGCGACGCCAGCCGCAGAGTGACGTCGACCTGCGCGGCGCGCCACGAGGCACCTGGGCGCGGGACCTCGACTGAGACCCCGCCGCGCCGCATCATCTCGGCGGCCTCGTCGAGGCCATTAACCGTCGCGAGGTGCGGGACCCACGCCGTGTCGACGCGAGCGGCCGCCAGCACCTCGGCAACTCCCCCGTCGTGGTCGGCGTGGGGATGAGTAAGGATGAGTAGCGGGACCCTCGACACCCCAAAGCGGCGCAGACACGCGGCCGCGGTGCCGTCGCCGGGCCCGGCGTCGATCAGCACCGCGGAGTGCTGATCGACTCGCAGCATCATCATGTCGCCCTGACCCACGTCGCACGCGACTACCGCCCATTCGCCGGGCACAGGGCTCGTCCACTCCCACACGCGGTCCGCCTTCGCCGTGACCATGATCGCGATGAGCGCGACCAACGTGGCGAGGGTCTTGAGTAGTCGCGGCCCGCGTGCCACCGTCCACCACATGCCCGCGGCCGTGAGCGCCGCCAACGACAACGCTCCTGCAATTCCCTGCGGCCAAGACACTGTCGAGCCTGGCAGCGAGGCGGCGGCGGACGCTACGACGGCCACCGGCCAGGCCGGGAGGCTAGCGAGCCACGCCGCGAAGGTGGCGACGCTGTGGGAGACCGGCCCGATGATCACGGCGCCCAGGCCTGTGAGCGTCACCGGCGCGGCCAACGGCGCGGCAAGCAGGTTCGCGCCCACCGCGTAGAGGCTCACCCGCGGCTCGAGCAGGATGAGGATTGGCGCGCACGCCGCCTGAGCGGCGAGCGGAACCGACAGGAGCAGGGCGGGCGTCGGCGACACGACGCGCTCCAGGAGCACCCGTAAGCGCGGGGCCCACAGGATGATCGCAGCGACCGCGCTCACCGACAGCGCGAATCCCGGCTCGAGCGCCACGAAGGGATCCACCCACACCAGGGCGATCACGGCGGTTGCCAGCGCGGGAAGTCCATGTGCCGGGCGACCCCACAGGATGGCGAGCGCGCCTACGAGCGCCATGACCAGCGCCCTCACCACCGACGCATCCGGAAACACCAGCAGTGCGAAGGCTCCCATTCCGACTGCCGCCACGACCGCGCGGGTCGCCCGACCTAGCCGCAGCCTGCGCAACACGCCATGCAGCAGCACCGCCACGACCGCGAAGTGGGCGCCGGACACCGCGGTGAGGTGCGTCAGGCCTGACACGCGCATGTCGTCGCGCTGCTGACTTGGCATCGAACGCGTATCGCCGATCACCATGCCGCGGCTCAGCCCCCGCACCGGCGCGGGTAGCCCGTCCGTCGCCTCGCGAAATTTCTCCCGGATATTCGCGATCGCACCGGCGGTACCGGTCGCGGGCCGGGTGGTGCCGACCCGTCCATCCCAGCCGATGGCGACCGCGCGTTCGCCCCGCACCCGGCTGAGGGAGGCTTCGAGCGTGATGTGGTCGCCGTAGGCAAGCGCCGCGATGTCCTCGCCACCTATCACCTCGATCGTCGCCGCCGCGGGAAGCCAGGCAGCACCGGGGCCCGCGATGGTGGCGGCGTCGACGGACGAAGGCCATTGGCTCGCCCCGGCAGGTCCTTCCGGCCGCCAACTCCGCACAGCGACCTCCACTCGGTGCCGGGGCTCCCCGTCGAACCCCGGGTTCGTCAAGGGAACCGGTTCACGGGCGACGACCGCTTGGAGGTCTACGGGCCCGGAACCGGACACCGCCTCAGCGAACCCTCCCTCCCAACGTGCGTTCATGTGCGCCACGGCGCTGCACGTCACCACGATGGCCACCGTGGCCGCCAACAGGACATGCGCGAGAGCGGAACCTAGCCGGGCCGCGGTTCTGTGGGAAAGCACGTGCGCGACTACCCACACGAGTGTCGCGGCGCACGCGGCCCAAGTTGCCACCGCTACGAGCGCGCGCACCTGCGACACCGCCAGCACCTCTCCCGTGGCCAGGCCCGCGCAGGCGTAAGCCCCAATCGCGGCGGGAACCAACCTCGCGTCGTGGCGCGGCTTCACACGGTTGCCGCCTCGGCCAACTGCGCGAGCAAGGACGGCCCTATCCCGGACACCTCCTCGAGGTCACCCACCGACGTGAACGGGCCATGCCCCTCGCGGTATTCAAGAATGCGCTGAGCGAGCACGGGGCCCACCCCGGGGAGCTCCTCCAGCTCCTGAGCGTCCGCACGATTGACGTTGATCTTTCCTGGCTGGGACGCGGAGGCGCCCTCGTCTTCTGCTCCCGCCACGTAGACCTGCTCGCCGTCGACCAGCACGCGAGCCAGGTTGGGGGTGTCCCGCGAAGCATCGGGAAGCAGACCGCCGGCGGCGTCGATCGCGTCCCCCACCCTTGACCCAGCGGGAAGCTCCCGCACGCCGGGCGCGGCGACGTAACCGGCCACATCCACGATCACGATCGTGCTGTCGCCCTCGCTCGCCCAGCCCTCCTGGCTTCCCGCGTCGGGATCGAGTGAAGCCTGCGTAATTCCGGCCGATGCCGAGGGGGCCGCGCTCTCCGGGCCCAAACCGGTGAGCAGGGTCCCGACCGGCGCCCGTGACACCCACAGCGCGACCGCCCCCAAGACCAGGATCACCACGCACGCGGTCAACGCGACGCGCGGCGTGAGAGACCACCGCACCCCGCGCGCCTCGTCGCTGACTGGGTTGCCGTGCGCAGACTCGTAGACGGCCCGCGCCTGGCGCGCGACACCCTCGCGCCAGCGCTCACCGACCGTATCGCGGTGAGGATCCGAATGATCATCGTCCATCGTTCGAGGCTAAATAACGAACTGCGCCATCGTCCGCCTACGCTCGCCAAAGCGGACCGCCACACCAGTGCCTGGGCCTGTGAGCATCAGTCGGGGGCCACCCGCACGACTCTCTCTAGGCGACGTCGCCGGGCAGGTCCACGACCACCGCGGCGAGGGCACCCGGTCCGGCATGCGCCGCGAGCACTGCGCTGACCGGGGTTCGCACCAGCATCGCGAGCTCGGGGTGCCTACTCTCGACGAGGAGCGCAATGTCGTTCCCGAACTGCTCCTCACCCAGGACCATAATCGCCGCGGCGGGCCGGGCATAGGTCGCCAACCGGGCATCGATCGTATCGAGCATGCTTCGGCGCGCGCGCGCCGTGGTGCGGACCCGGTCCAACACCACGAGCTTGCCCTCGCGTATCTCCACGACGGGGCGCAGGCTGAGGGCGTCGCCGATCATGGCCGTCGCTGCGCTCACCCGCCCGCCGCGCTTAAGGTATTCGAGGCTATCGAGGGTGAACACGCAGAAGGCAGACGCCGCCACCTCGCGGGCGCGTTGCGCGACCGCTGCCATCTCCGCCCCCGTTGCCGCGATAGCGCTCGCCGCCAACGCCGCGAAGCCGGAGGCCATGGCCACGTTGCGAGTGTCGACCACCTCGACCGGGATCGAGGCACTCTGCGCGGCCGTCAGCGCAGCATTTACTGTGCCGGACATCTCGCCGGAGATCAGCACCGCCACCGCCGCGGTCGCCCCTGCTTCGGCAGCGCGCCTAAACGCCGCCTGGAACGCCTCGACGCCGGGCTGGGAGGTGGACACCGCTCGCGAACCCACGAGGTGTGCGAGCACTTCCGAGGGGCTGATTTCCTCGCCCTCACGAAACGCGCGGTCGTCGACAATAACCTGAAGCGGGACCACGATGATGCCCCACTTCTTGGCCAGTGCGGGCGGCAGCGATGCGGACGAATCCGCGATCACGGCGACTGTGTTCATGGTCACCACAGTAGCGGCGAAGTGCCCGCTCGCGCGGGACTGCGGCTAGGGTGCGCCGACGCTCGATCCGCGCAGCACGTCGAAGTACGCCTGCGGCATCTGGGCAACGGCTGCGTAGTACATGCCGGGGCCGGTGTGGATCGCGAGGGACGTCGGGGGGTCGGACTCGAGCGTCGGCCCGTGGATGCTCATGTGGAACTCGGCGGGAACCGACTGCGATCCCACCAATCCGACGGCGCCCGCGGGGCGCAGCATCGCTGCAGCGCTTCGCTCGGCTAGTCCACGCACGTCGGCTCGAGCGGCGTCCGTGCCACGCTTGCGGTCGATGGACTCGACCTTGCCCTCCCGGATACTCATGATCGGGCGCAACTTCAGCATCGAACCGAACGTCGCAATCGCACCGGAGATACGGCCGGATCGACGCAGGTAATCGAGCGTGTCGACCGTGAAGTACACCTGCGAACTCTTGGCGGTAGCGCGTGCGGTCTCCGCAACCTCGTCCGCGGAGCCGCCCGCAAGCGACACTGCGCCGGCCGCCAGCGCCGCGTAGCCCTGGGCCATTCCGGTGGTGCCGGTGTCGATCACGGTCACGGGAATGGGGGAGGTGGCGGCGGCTGCACGTGCCGCGCTGACGGTCCCGGACAACTCGCTGCTGACGTGCACGCACACGATTGCCTTGGCGCCCGCGTTCGCGCACTCCGTAAATGCCGTCTGCATAGCGGCGACCTGGGGCTCTGCCGTCTCCACGCTCTTGCCCGCATCCATCGCGGCGATCGCCTCGTCGGGACCGAAGCCCACGCCGTCCATGAAGGTGCCGTCCGGCGTCGTGACGCGAACCGGGATCATGTACACGCCAAACTCGGCCGCGATGCTCCCTGCCAGGCCGCATACCGAGTCGGTGATGACGGCTACCGTGCGTTCAGCCACGTGAAATCCTTTCGGGCGCTACCAAAACCGGACTGGCGCGCAACAAAGCCTTCGCCATTTGGCGGAGAGGCTTGGGTGGTGCCGCGGAACGGTGCGACTGAAGCAAGTGTACGTGCGGTCTCGGCCAAAAAAGGGTCTCGGAAACGTGGCGTTGGTCACGTTTGCCCGCTTCCAGACAGGTCAATACTTAACGGGCACGCCAACTCCGAGTGATGCGCTCCGCGCTAGGCGGGAACGATGTTCACGAGCTTGGGCGCACGCACGATCACGGTGCGGATTCCCGCGCCGTCGAGCGAGCGCTGAACGGCTTCGGAAGCCAGCGCCAACTCGCGCAGCGCATCCTCGCCGATGCCGGGGTCCACCTCGAGCCGGGCGCGCACCTTTCCCTTGACCTGGACAATGCAGGTCACCGTCTCCTCCACCAGCAGGGCTGGGTCGACCTCGGGGTAGCCGGCGTGGGCCACGTTCTGGTGGCCGAGCATCGACCACATGTCCTCCGAGCAGTACGGCGCGAACAGGCTCAGCAGGATCGCCACCACCTCGGCAGCCTCGCGCACCGCGGGGTCGTCCGCCCCGGCGCCGGTGTCAATGGCCTTGCGAGTGACATTCACCAGCTCCATGGTGCGGGCGACGACCACGTTGAAGCGGAAGCTCTCCACCAGCTCGGCGCACTCGGCCAGCGTCTTGTGGGTGTGGGCGCGCAGCGCCACGTCGCCCGATGCTGGGTCGGTGCCAGGCTCGCTCGTCACGTCGCGCGCGAGTCGCCACGCGCGGGCCAGGAACTTGGCGCTGCCGGAGGGCGAGACATCCGCCCAGTCGATGTCGTCCTCTGGCGGACCCGCGAAGGCCATGGTGAGGCGAATGGCGTCGACCCCATACTCGTCGAGCTGGTCGCTGAGGCGCACGATGTTGCCGCGCGACTTGGACATCGCGGACCCGTCCATCTGGACCATGCCCTGGTTCAGCAGGGCCAGGAAGGGTTCCTCGAAGTCGACGTAGCCCATGTCGCTCAGGGCCTTGGTGAAGAAGCGCGCGTACAGCAGGTGCAGGATCGCGTGCGTCACTCCACCCACGTACTGGTCCACCGGCGCCCAGCGGGACGCCTCTGCCGGGTCGAAGGGTCCGTCGGACTTGCCCGGCGACAGGAAGCGCAGGAAGTACCAGGAGCTGTCGACGAAGGTGTCCATCGTGTCCGTGTCGCGCAGCGCGGGGGCGTCACACTTGGGGCACGTGGTGTTGACCCAGTCGGTGGCGGCGGCGAGCGGCGACTTGCCCTTGGGCGTGAGGTCGAGTCCGTCCGTTGGCGGAAGCTCCACTGGCAGCTGGTCGTCCGGGACGGGGACCTCCCCGCAGGCCTCGCAGTGCACGATCGGAATAGGCGTGCCCCAATAGCGCTGGCGGGAGATTAGCCAGTCGCGCAGGCGATAGTTAGTGGTCTCGCTACCTACTCCATCGGCCGCCAGGCGGGCGACGATGGCCTCGATGGCGGCCGTCTTGTCCAGTCCGTCGAGGTCTCCGGAGTTGATGAGCACGCCGTCGCCAGTTGCGGCCACGCCGGTCTGGGCCGGGTCGCCCAGCGGCGTGCCGTCCTCGTCGCGGCAGTCCAGGACCGTGCGCACAGGCAGGTCCATGGTGCGCGCGAAGTCCAGGTCTCGCTGGTCGTGCGCGGGAACGGCCATCACGGCGCCGTGGCCGTAGTCGGCCAGCACGTAGTCCGACGCCCAGATCTGCAGGCGCTCGCCGTTGGCAGGGTTGGTCGCGTAGCGGCCCAGGAACACCCCGGTCTTGGGGCGGTCCGTGGCCATACGGTCGATGTCCGTCGCGCCCTTGACCGCGGCGACGTACGTGTCGAACGCCTGACGGGTGGCGTCGTCCGCATCGGCCGCGAGCTCCGCGGCCAGGTCCGAGTCCACGGCTACCACCATGAACGTCGCCCCATAGAGGGTGTCCGGGCGCGTGGTGTAAATGTTGATGGGCTGGTCGCGGCCCTCGATCGCGAACTCGACGTCCGCGCCGTGCGAGCGGTTAATCCAGTTGCGCTGCATCGCGATGACCTTGTCAGGCCACTTGCCCTCGAGGCCCTCGAGGTCGTCCAGCAGGCGGTCCGCATAGTCGGTGATCTTGAAGTACCACTGCGTGAGCTTCTTCTTGGTGACGGGGGTGTCGCAACGCTCGCACAGCCCCTGCACCACCTGCTCGTTGGCGAGCACGGTCTGGTCCTTGGGGCACCAGTTCACCAGCGACGGCTTGCGGTACGCGAGTCCGCGCTCGAACATGCGCGTGAAGATCCACTGGTTCCAGTGGTAGTACTCGGGGCGGTGGGTCGCGAGCACGCGGTCCCAGTCGAACGAGCACGCGTAGCGCTCCATCGAGGCGCGCTGCTGCGCGATGTTCGCCTCTGTCCAGTCGCGGGGATCCAGGTTGTTCTTGATGGCCGCGTTCTCCGCGGGCAGCCCGAACGAGTCCCACCCGATGGGGTGCAGCACGTTGAACCCGCGCTGAATCCAGTAGCGCGAGATCACGTCGCCGAGCGCGTATGCCTCCGCGTGACCCATGTGGAGGTCGCCCGAGGGGTACGGGAACATGTCGAGCACGTACTTGGTGGGACGAGCATCGTCCGCATCCCCGGCCTTGAAGGGCTGGCTGTCGGCCCACACCGGCTGCCAGCGCTCCTCGAGCGCGTGGAAGTCGTAGCGGTTCTCATCAAATTCTGGGTTCGCGGAAGTCACTCCCCGATTTTAGCGGGGATGCGCGCAACGCAGTCACGCCCCCCAGTTGCACGCCCCGCCAGCGGCCGATGCGTCGCTCGGATTGGCTGCGCCGCGCCAGTGGGATGCGCCACACGGGGTTTACTTGCGCCCGAATTACGCCGATTATCCCTATAGCAATCGGTGTGCTTCCCAGGCACGCGTCGTCATCAATGCCAGAGGAGAAGGGTTCATTCCCGCTTTACGCAATATTGCCCGGCTGATCGCCGTGCGCTTCGCATGCACGGTCACGGTCGGCGCCGTGCTGGTCCTCGGTGCCACTAATGCGCAGGCGCAACCGATAGTGCTCGCGTCGACTCCGGCACAGTCAGACTCAGCATCGCCGCAAACCACTGAGGCCCCGAGCCCCGAACCCTCGGCGACCGCGGATCCGACACCGTCGCAGGATCCAGCATCAACTCCCTCCCCCACGACGAAGCCCGAGGAGGGCCCCGGGCAAGAGCCCCCGCTCGAGGATGCTTCCACTCCTGAGCACTCCGATGACGCGGACGTGCCGCGCGACCCTGATGACGACGCCTTGCCCCCGGCGACGACGATGCTGAGGTCAGCAAGTCCTGAAGCCGCTCGGACGGCTTCGGCGATCAGCTTTACCGACGTCTCTGGGACCGTGGGCGCCCGTAACTACTCGAAGTTCGCCACAGAGATCAACTGGCTTGCCAATAACGGCGTGAGCACCGGATGGAAGATGCCGAGCGGCTCGCGGGAGTACCGCCCCTACTCGTCTGTCTCTAGGGACGCGATGGCTGCCTTCCTCTATCGGTTCGCGGGCAAGCCCGCCTACGTCGCGGCTCCGCGCTCGCCCTTCCTCGACATGAAGCCCTCCTCCGCCTTCTACGCCGAGATCACGTGGGCCGCGGAATCCGGGATCTCGAAGGGCTGGACAGTGACGGGTGGGCACGAATTCCGCCCGTTCGACGCCATCACACGCGAGGCAATGGCCGCGTTCCTGTACCGCTACGCCGGGTCCCCCCAGGTGTCCGTGCCCACTAAGTCGCCATTCAAGGATGTCGCTACTTCTTCGCCGTTCTATAAGCCAATCGTGTGGCTCGCCTCCACGGGTGCGACCACCGGCTGGCGGACCTCCACGGGCGCAGAGTTCAGGCCGAGTGCCACCATCACGCGTGATGCCATGGCGGCGTTCCTGTACCGCCTGGATCGCGCCGGCGTGACCTACGCGCCTGCTTCCGTGTCGGGCCCGCTGCTGCGGCACTCCGTCGTGTACGTGTACGGCACCTCAACTCTCAATCTGCGGTCTGGACCGTCAACGTCGAGTCCAGTAGTCGCGCAGCGCACGCAAGGCACCGCACTGACGCCCACGGGTGCCGTTTCCCCAGCAGGCTGGGTTGAGCTTCAGCTCGGTAGCGCAACGGTATGGGGATGGGGCTATTACCTTGCCGGCTCGGGAGGAGTAGCAATCACCCGGGCCAAGTCCGCGTACTCCAACGGCAATATCCCCGGCTCTCATCTGTGCTCGTTGTCGTGGGACCGGTCGGAATTGCTCCTCTGCCAGGCGGCGGACGACCTCGAACGCCTCAACATCACGTTTCGAGGACGCTATGGAATAAACATTCCCATCAACGACACATACCGCAGCTACGCGGAGCAGGTCGCGGTTCGCGAGGTCCTTGGCTACCTCGCCGCGATTCCGGGCACCTCGAACCATGGCTGGGGGGCTGCGATCGATATCTCGGGAAAGTCCCTGCCGGGGGGTTACTCCGGAGCCGCGTACCTGTGGTTGCGGGACCAGCTCACCGGATACAACTGGAACTCGCCCACCTGGGCAAGGCCGTCAGGAAGCAAGCCCGAGCCCTGGCACTTCGAGTACACGGGCTGACTGAGCGCGTTCGACCGGCGGTTCGGCAGGCTCTCCCGCTCCTCCCCGTCGCCGATGCGGCCGCTAGGAGACCGTTGTGACCTTCACCGTGACGTCCAGACCGGTGGTGTTCCCGGCGACGACGCCCGACAGCGGGCGTACGTCACGGTATTCACGGGCACGCGCCACGATCACGTGGTGGTCGCCCACCTCTGACGAGTTAGTGGGGTCGTAGCCGAACCAGTCGCCTCCCCACCACTCGACCCAGGCGTGGGACTCGCCGCTGACGGTCTCCCCTATACCCGCCTCGCGGTTGGGGTGGAGGTAGCCAGACACGTACCGGGCGGGAATCCCCACGGCCCGCAGCGCGCCGATGGCCAGGTGAGCGAAGTCCTGGCAGACCCCGGACCTCGCCGCCCACGCATCGGTCGCCGGGGTGTGCACGTTGGTGACCCCGGGAACGTAGTTGATCTGGTCGTGTAGGAAGTCGCAGATCTGGCGCGCGGCCTCGTCGGGCTCGGCCTTACCGGCCGCTTCCTGCGCGAAAGCGAGCAGCTCGTCCGTCGGCTGCGTCACCGGGGTCAGCGCGAGGTACTCGCACAGCAGGTCCTTGAAACGTGGGCCCTGAAGCGCACTCCAGTCTGCTCGCTCCTCGCGGTGAACCTGCGGCAGCACCTCCACGAGCGAGCGACTGGTCACTGTCAGCGACGAGTGCGGCTGCGTGACCTCGAACACCGTCACGTCGCTCTCCCAGTAGTCGCGGTAGGTCGACCGCCACGACACTGGCGAGATCTCCACATTGGAGTCGAGCACCCGCTGGCGCGGGAGCCACGCGGGCGTGAGGCGCGCCTCGTTGTACGAGGACACCACCGGCTCGGCGTACTGGAAAGCGGTCTTGTGTTCAATGCGCAGCGTCGTCACAATGCCTCCTGGCTCCACATGACCGTCGAGGCGGGCAGGAAGTAGCGGTCACGGATGAGGGTCGATGCGGTGGTGCAGGCTCGCTGCACCTCGCGCATCTGGGACGGCAGGTCGGCAAGGATGTCGCCCACGTCCGTGTATTCAAGGTTGGTGCGGGCGCGGCCCAGGGAAAGCCGGGCGCGGTCCGCGAGAATGCGGCTGGATCCCGCCCCGTCGATCTGCCCGAGGATGGTTTCCGCGCGGTCGAGGTTGTAGGCGATCGACCTGGGGAACAGCGGGTCGGTCAGGAGGAACTCCGCGGCGCGCTCCTCGGTCACCAGCGAGCGCACCGTGCGCAGGTACGCCTCGTGAGCCGAACAGGTGCGCAGCAGCGTGGTCCAGTTGGGCCCGGTGGTGCCCTCAAGATTGCGGGTCATCAGCAGTCGCGCGATCATGTCGGCGCGCTCCAGCGAGCGTCCCAGTTCCATGAAGTGCCACGCGTCGTCGCGCGAGGTGGTCGCGCTCGACAGGCCCCACACCACTGCGGCGCGCTCGCGAACCCAGACAAAGTATTCGTGGGGCCGGGACGCCTGCGACCAGCGCGGGAGCTGGTTGCGCGTCATGTTCAGGCTCTCCCACACCTCCGTGGAGATGACCTCACGGGCCCGGCGCGCATTCTCGCGGGCCGCTGACAGCGTGCCCGCGATGGAGGAGGAGCGGTCGCGGTCGAAGGCCAGCTGCTCGAGCACGTCGGATCGCGACACGGGCGCCTCGAACTCACAGTTCATGACAGCCAGAATCGAGGCGTTGGCGCTGGGCTCGTCGACCCACGGGTCCTCGAGCAGCACGTTGAGGTGCACGTCCAGCAGGCGGGCGGTGTTGTCCGCGCGCTCCACGTAGCGACCAATCCAGAACAAAGACTCAGCGATGCGGCTCAGCATTAGCTCTCACCGCCCTGTTGTTGTTGCTGCTGTTGTTGTTCCTGGCCCGCGGCGTAGTCCTCGGGGTGCGCGGCCTGGGGTACGGCTCCTAGGCCGGAGAAGTCCGCGTGCGCCTCGGCGGGAGGAGGAGCGGTGCCGCGGTGGCGGACGCCACCCAGCACCCAGGTGTCCTTGGAGCCGCCACCCTGGGAAGAGTTGACGATCAGCTGACCCTTGGCCATTGCCACGCGCGTGAGCCCGCCCGGGAGCACCCAGACATCGTCGCCGTCGTTGATAGCGAAGGGCCGCAGGTCCACGTGGCGCGGGTCGAGCCCGTCGTCGGTGAGCGTGGGCACCGTGGATAGCTGCACCACGGGCTGCGCGATCCAGCCGCGCGGGTCAGCCAGGATCTGCTTGCGAACCGCCTCAAGCTCTGCCTTGGAAACCTTGGGGCCGATGGTCACGCCCTTGCCTCCCGCGCCATCGACCGGCTTCACCACCAGCTCGTGGAGTCGGTCCATGACCTCCTCGCGAGCCTCCGGCTCCTCGAGGCGCCAGGTATCGACGTTGGGAAGGATGGGCTCCTCGCTGAGGTAGTAGCGAGTGAGGTCGGGCATGTACGTGTAGATGAGCTTGTCGTCCGCGACGCCGTTGCCCACCGCGTTGGCGATGGTGACGTTGCCAAGACGCGCGGCGTGAATGATCCCCGGCGCGCCAAGGGTCGAGTCCGGGCGGAAGGCGATGGGGTCCAGGTAGTCGTCGTCGATGCGTCGGTAGATGACGTCGACGCGCCGGCGTCCCGCCGTGGTGCGCATGTACACCCGCCCGTTGTGGGTCTCAAGGTCGCGGCCCTCGACGAGCTCAACGCCCATGGTGCGCGCGAGCAACGAGTGCTCGTAATAGGCGGAGTTGAACACGCCCGGCGTGAGCACCACGATGGTGGGGTCGTCGACGTCCTCGGGTGCCGCCTTCGCGAGTGCGGACCTCAGACGCTGCGAGTACTCCAACACTGGACGCACGCCCATGGCGCCGAACATGTCGGGGAACATCTGCGACATGGCCCGACGGTTGGACAGCACGTAGCTGACGCCCGAGGGCACCCGCACGTTGTCCTCTAGGACTCGCCAGATGCCGTGCTCGTCGCGCACCAGGTCGATTCCCGACACGTGCACGCGCACGCCGTTCGCGGGGTCCACGCCGGCGACGGAGCGGTAAAAATACTGTGACGACGCGATCAGCTTGCGCGGGATGACGCCGTCCGTGACGCAGTGCTGAGAGCCGTAGACGTCCGCGAGGAACGCCTCGAGCGTCCTGACTCGCTGCGACACACCGGGGTCGATGATGTCCCACTCATCCGCGCCGATCACTCGCGGCACGATGTCCAGCGGGAAGGGGCGCTCCTCGCCGGCGTGATCGAACGTGACACCCTGCGCCAGGTACGTGCTCGCGAGCGCCTCGGCTCGGGCAAAAAGGTCGTCGCCCGACATGCGGTCGATCTCCGCGTAGACGCGGGCGTAGGGTTCGCGCACCTTGCCCTTGACATCGACTGCTTCGTCCCAAGCTGCGGCTGGCGTGTACCCCGTCCACGGGGTATGCGGCGATTCTGACGTCATTGCACCACACTAACGCCACGGGGTTTCAATCTCGTGACCGCGCGGTTTCAAGGTTCAACTTCGGCGCGTCCCGGATAGATGGGTGCGGCTAGCGCGGACAACCCACCCACTCGTCACAACTCGTAGACTGCGTATATGACAAACGAACTTAACGATGTCCTGTGCGCCGTTATCACTGTGTCTGACCGTGCGTCGCGAGGCGAGCGCGTGGACACCAGCGGCAAAGTCATTGCCGAAGCCCTGAAGGACGCGGGTGCCGAAGTAGAGCACAGCGTGGTGGCCGATGGTGTGGACACGGTGCTCAACGCGCTGCGGGCCTCCACCAGCACCGGCGCGCGCGTCGTGATCACCACCGGCGGCACGGGCATTGCGCCCCGCGACTTCACTCCGGAGGCCACGGCGAGCATCATCGCGCGCCCCATTCCCGGCATCCCTGAACTCCTGCGCAGGGTCAGCGGCGTGTCCGTCCCCACCGCAGCACTCTCGCGTGGAATCGCCGGCGTCACCGGCGGCCCGATCACCGCGATCGTCATCAACCTGCCGGGCTCACTCGACTCCGCGACCGCCGGAATCCACACCCTGCTGCCGTTGCTGCCGCATATGATCGCGCAGCTGGACGGCGAGGACCATTGATTTCACTCGCGCGCGTCACCGCCGACCCGCTGTCCCTCGACGAGCACGTCAGTGCAGTCGCGGGCTCGAGTCGCGGGGCAATCGCGACGTTCATCGGGACGGTGCGTGATCACGACCCCTCGGTCGAAGGCGAGGTGACTCACCTGGACTACACCGCCCATCCCGATGCGCAGGCGACCATCGAGCGAATCGCCGGGGAGACCTGCACCGGCGACGTCTCCGCCGCCGTGACCCACCGCATCGGCCTCCTGGGAGTGGGCGACGCCGCGATCGTGGCCGCCGTCTCCAGCGCCCACCGCGCGGAGGCGTTCGACACCTGCCGACTACTTGTGGAGCGGATCAAGGCCGAGCTGCCCGTGTGGAAGCGCGAAATTCTGGCCGACGGCTCACAGACCTGGGTAGGTATCTCATGACCACCGGCGCACTCCTGGACCGCTTTGGCCGCGAACACCGCGACCTGCGCATCAGCCTCACCGACCGCTGCTCGCTGCGCTGCACGTACTGCATGCCGGCGGAGGGCGTGCCGTGGCTCAAGGCTGACACGATGCTCACCACCGATGAGCTGGTGCGCGTGGCGCGCGTCGGGGTCGAGATGGGCATCAGCGAGATCCGCCTGACCGGCGGGGAGCCCCTGCTGCGCCCCGACGTGGTGGACGTCGTGGAGCGCATGGCCAACCTTGAGGGGCCCAACGGTCGCCCCGAGGTGTCGCTGACCACCAACGGCCTGCGCCTGCCCGGGCTGTCCGCCAAGCTGCGCGACGCCGGCCTCGCCCGCGTCAACGTGTCGCTGGACACCTTGCGCCGCGAACGCTTCACCGAGCTCACGCGCCGCGACCGCATCACCGACGTGTTCGCCGGACTTGCTGCGGCCGATGCGGCGGGCCTGTCCCCCATCAAGATCAATGCCGTCGCGATGCGCGGCGTGAACGACGACGAGATCGTGGAGCTCACGCAGTTCTGCGTGGACCACGGGTACCAGATGCGGTTCATCGAGCAGATGCCGCTGGACGCCGGGCACACGTGGGACCGCAACGAGATGGTGACGGGCGAGGAAATCCTGGCCCAGCTCACCGGGCACTACACGCTCACCGAGCGCGGCGACCGCGGCGCCGCACCAGCTCAGGTGTGGGACATCGACGGCGGACCAGCCTCGGTGGGCGTCATCGCCTCCGTCACGGCGCCGTTCTGCGGAACCTGCGACCGCGTGCGCCTCACCGCCGACGGCCAGCTACGCGCCTGCCTGTTCGCGCGCAAGGAGTCGGACATCCGGGCCCTGGTGCGCGACGGCTCGGACGACGAGGCCATCGCCGCCGCAATCACCGCCTGCCTGCAGCTCAAGCAGCCCGGCCACGACATCGACGACCCGGCTTTCCTACAGCCCGACCGTCCCATGAGCGCAATCGGCGGCTAATTTGAGTCCTCGGTCTTCAGTCAAGGCGGTGTGCACAGCAGGACCCCGTTGAGAGCGAGCGTGTCCGCGAAGGTCGCCGTACGATGTTGAGCATGACGTACCAGGGAGTCACGCCACAGACGGCGCCACAGCGTACCTCGAGTTCAGCGATCATCGGCCTGGTCTTCGCGTTGCTCGGCATCATCCCGCTCGGCCTCGCGTTCTCGATAGGCGGGCTTCTCCAGACTAGCGGCGGGGATCGGAGTGGCCGAGGAATTGCGATCGCGGGGTTGTCTATCACTGTCGTGCAGATCGCGCTCTTGCTGTCGTGGTATTTCTTTATCCGGGCCTAGCGCCGACTTATCGCGCTGGCTCGAACATGCGCGCGCATCCCCGCATTGCCGCGGTCTCCGTATCTGATGTACATGGAATTGTGAGACCTTCGACAGTGGCGTCTGTATACCGGATTTCGTCCATTACTCATGTCTTGAACTGTTTGAGCAACGGTGCCCACGAAGAATGTCAGAGTCCGCCAGACTGGCTGGATTGACGACAGGCCGGGTCTGGAGTCAGTCGTGTAGTCGTTGGCCCGAGCGCACCTCGTGCCGATCGCGCGCGGGAGTGGGGGCATCGGAGAGGTGTTCCCTTTTGGAGAGCTGGTGTCGCCTAACCCGCCGATAACGGCTCTGGGCACATGTCACCATTCGCGGTGATGGCGAGAGTTCCGTCCGATTCGGCCGAGAGGTCTGCCATCGTCAGTTCATTGCTGACACTGACCCTCGAAATGGCTTCCGCGGAATCAACTACGCGCGATGCAACCAAATCGACGGAGACGACATCGCTCCCATTGACGCTAAACACCCGGGAGTCCCCAGTCGCGATCTCCATATCATCATGGGTTTCCCAGTCAACGCGAGTGTCGTATACGCCGAACTGAAGATCCTCGACGCAGTCATTTGTCACCCGAATTTCGGTGCCACCAGAGGCGCAACTCGAGAGCAAGAAGACCCCCACCATCGCCGCTAGACCTTTGACAACCGTCGCGTGATTCATCCCCACCCCCGTCTTTGTACACGCTATACGGAGAAAGGCCCGGGAGCACTGAATAGTCGTCATATTGACGAGTCGTTTCTTTTTAGAGCGTCGGTAAGCGCCGCCCTCTTGACTGCCAATGCGCCAGAGCGCAGCCGTAGATACGGCCTGGCTAAGCAATACTGAGGGCTCCGACGGCTATGGAGCGTCCGGTTGCTCAGGGGGAAAACATGAAGTGGCCCGAGACTGACAGAGACCTCTCAACGGTGGGGAGTATCGCCGAGCGCGAACACGCCGCCGTGGCGCGAATCTTCCTTCCGGTGCCCGGCGCCAGCGGCCCCACCTCGTGGTCTTCGATCGCCGCCGATGCCGGCATCGAGCTCGCTGCCCAGACACCCTGGTCGGAATTAGCCGAAACGGGACTACCCAATGCACGCGGCCTTCAGTCCCCATACGGGGAGGTCGACGAGTCGGTGGTCAAGGTCCTCACGCAACTACTGCCTGCCCACACGGAGAGCCGCGAACTGTATGCCGTGCTGAGTCCCATGCGCGACGACGCAGTTCCGGCGGGTTTCGACTTCACTCGCATCCCTTGGTCGGACGGTAGGACCCGCTGGCACGACGGGCACCACCTAATCGCTCGCATCGGCTTCGAGGATCTGCACCTCTTCACCGAGCAAGAGAATCGACAGTTCCCCGTCGCATTGATCCCAGGCGACCTGGGCTTTATGGTCGGTTGCGCCGCCTACTCCGACTCGCTGATCGTGAGCGGGAGCAACGACCTCGTGCGCGATCTGGCGGCGACGGATCTCGAGTGGCTGCCCACCACGCGTAGCGCACCCCTTCCAGTCGAGTACCTGCCGCAGTAGCCCTGCAACCGCTATGCGCTCCCGTTGCCTGTCGAGTATCAGCCGCGGTCGTGGAGGGTGACGTGGTAGCCGTTGGGGTCGGCGAAGGTGAACGTTCGGCCAAAGGGTCCATCGATCGGTGCCGCGACGATGCCGTGTCCGTCTGCGACCAGGGCGTCGTGAATAGCCTGCACCTCAGTGGCGTGCAGCCAGATCGCGACGCCAATTCCCGGCTGAGATACGGACGCCAGATCCGTGCCTTCGATGACCGAGCGGAGCGCGAAGGCGATCGGCTTGGTCTCGAACACCACGGCGTGTGGCGGTCCGGCCTGCGAGCGGACCAGCCCTAGGTAGTTCTCGTAGAACGCCTGCGAGGCGTCGAGGTCCAGCACTTGAAGTGAGATGAAATCGGGTCCGGTAACTGGCATGGTGATGCTCCTTACGTCTATGTCAGTTTGCTGACACGGATCAATATATGTCAGAATACTGACATGGGTCAAGACGGAACCGGCATCAACTTGGAGACCTCCCTGGGCTACGCCCTCAAGGAGGCTTCGAGCGCGCTACGCGCCGCCATGGTCGAGGAATTGCGACCGCTCGGCATGACCGTGACGCACTACTCCTGCCTCGAGCTACTCGCCCAGCGCCCGGGCCTGTCCAACTCGGAACTCGCGCGGGGCGTGTTCGTGACCCGACAGTCAATGAACGTGCTGCTCCAAACGCTGGAGCGCGACGGTCACGTCACCCGGCCCGAGTCGGCGCCCGTCGGGAAGGTGCTTCCCACGCGTCTCACCCCTCGCGGCAAGGCACTGCTGGACAAGGCGACCGCCGCGGTCCGGCAAGTGGAGGTTCGCATGCTGGCTGGGCTGACCGAGGACGAGCAGTCCGACGCTTTCCGCATGCTGCAGACCATGGCGCACTCGCTGCGCAGCGACGCCTCCTAATTGAGCCCGGGGCGCCTCCCCCGCTTGGCTTCTCCGCAGATGCGTCGCTAATCTGTTCTTTATGCCGCACTTACGGATTTCCGAAGCCGCCCGTCTCGTCGGGGTGAGCGATGACACCATGCGCCGTTGGATCGACGCCGATTCGCTGCCCACCGTCAAGGACGAGTCCGGCCGGGCGCTAATTGACGGAGCACACGTGGCCCGCCTCGCCCACGACCACGCCGTCGCCCCCAGCGACACCAGCGGCGTGGCCCGGTCCGCTCGCAATCAGTTCGTCGGGATCGTCACCGCAGTCACCGCCGACACCGTGATGGCGCAGGTCGAGCTGCAATGCGGACCCCACCGGGTGGTCTCCCTCATGAGCTCCGAGGCCGTGCGGGAGCTGGGCCTGGAGGTCGGCACGGTGGCCGTCGCGGTGGTCAAGGCCACCACCGTCATCATCGAGACGGCAGAGGCCAAGGCGCGCTCGTGAAGCGAGTCGTCCCGGCAGCGATGGCGATCTGCGCGTTGGCCGGCTGGTCGCTGACCGGCTGCACGGCGGAAGCGAACTCCCCCGTGGAAACCGTGACCGTCTTCGCCGCGTCCTCCCTCACCGACACATTCACGCAGATCGCCGACGACTACGAGGCCGAGCACCCCGGCGTGAGCATCCGCCTTTCCTTCGCGGGCTCGTCAGATCTCGCCACGCAGATAGTCGAGGGCGCTCCTGCGGACGTCTTCGCCTCCGCCGACCAGGCCCAGATGCAGGGCGTCGCCGATTCGGGCCTCACCGCCGCGGCGCCCGTCACCTTCGCGACCAACGTGCCCGCCATCGCGGTTCCGCCGGACAACCCCGCGGGCATCGAGACCTTCGCGGACCTCGCCAACCCCGCCGTCGCCACCGTGGCGTGTGCACCGCAGGTCCCGTGCGGCGTGGCGGAGCAGAAGCTCGAACAAGCCACGGGGATCCACATCGCGCCCGTCAGCGAGGAGTCCTCGGTCACCGACGTGCTGGGCAAGGTGACCACCGGCCAGGCCGATGCGGGAGTCGTCTACGTCACCGACGTCGTGCGGGCCGGGGCGGCCGTCCTAGGTGTCACCATCGCGGGCGCCGACGTCGCCACCACCTCCTACCCGATTGCCGCGCTCGCCGGCTCGAGCCCCGCCGCGCAGGACTTCGTCGACTATGTCGCGGGGGCCAGTGCCGCAGTGGTGCTGACGAGCGCAGGATTCGGGACACCATGACGCTCGCACCGTCGGACTCCTCGCGCTCCGCCGCCGGGACGCGTCGCTCCTCGCCCTCGCCCTCGCCCTCGCCAACGGCGGGCTACGTGCCGCCGTGGTTGCCGCCCGTCGCCGCCGTGGGCGCGCTGCTCATCCTGATCCCGCTGGTCGCGATGGCGACCAGGGTTGATTGGGCGAACTTTGGTTCCCTGGTGACCTCGGACAGCGCCGTCGCGGCCCTCGCGCTCTCGCTGCGCACGTCCCTCGTCGCGACGCTGCTGTGCATCCTGCTCGGGGTGCCGATGGCCATGGTGTTGGCTCGCGTCGAGTTTCCCCTCAAGACGCTCGCCCGCACGCTGGTGCTGGTGCCGTTGGTCCTTCCCCCGGTGGTGGGAGGGCTCGCCCTGCTCTACGCGTTCGGCAAGCGCGGACTCCTGGGCGGCACGCTGGAGGTCCTAGGAATAGACATCGCCTTCTCCACCGCGGCCGTGGTGCTGGCGCAGACGTTCGTGGCGCTACCCTTCATGGTGCTCACGCTCGAATCGGCGCTGCGCGGGCGTGGCGCCGGATACGAGGGTGTCGCCTCCGCGCTGGGTGCGCGGCGCGGGTACGCGTTTCGCCACGTCACCCTGCCGCTGATGTGGCCCGCGCTCATCGCGGGGACGGTGCTGTGCTTCGCGAGGGCGCTCGGCGAGTTTGGAGCCACCTTGACCTTCGCGGGGAGCCTTGAGGGCGTCACCCGGACCGTGCCGCTGGAGATCTACCTCCAGCGCGAGGTGGACCCCGATGCCGCCGTGGCGCTGTCCCTGCTGCTAATAGTGATCGCGCTCGCCATCGTCGGGTTCGCCTACCGGCGCCCCGGCCGCCGGAGCGCCCGATGAAGCTCACCGCCTCCGCCACCATCAAGGCACGCGGCCTGGACGCGCACCTCGCCGTCGAGGCGGGGCGCACGCTGGCGCTGCTGGGCCCCAATGGGTCCGGAAAGTCCTCGCTGCTCGGCGTGCTGGCCGGCCTGCTGCGACCCGACGCCGGCAGCGCGCGGCTGGATGGTGGCGAGCTGTTCGAGCTCTCCCCCACCTCCGCCCGGTGGCCCCGCCCGGACGCGCGACCCATCGGCCTGCTTGGACAAGACCCGATGCTGTTCCCCCACCTGAGCGCGCTCGACAACGTGGCCTTCCCCTTGCGTGCGGCAGGCGCGACCCGATCCGTCGCCCGCGAGTCCGCATTGTCGTGGCTGCGCGCGGTGGGAGCAGAGTCCCTCGCACTGTCGCGGCCGGCAGCCCTCTCCGGCGGACAGGCACAGCGTGTGGCGATCGCCCGCGCCCTCGCCGCTGAGCCCGCCGTCCTGCTGCTGGACGAGCCCCTGGCCGCGCTCGATGTGGATGCGGCCGTGACTATCCGCGCTCTCCTCGCGACCGTGCTGCGGGGCCGCACCGCCATCCTCGCCACCCACAACGTGGTTGACGCGTCGATGCTCGCGGACGACATCGCCGTGCTGCACGACGGCGGGATCGTCGAGACCGGACCCACCCGCGACGTCCTGGCTCGGCCTCAGCACCCGTTCACGGCCCGCATGGCCGGGCGCGGGCTAGTCCGCGGCGTGCGCACCGCGACCGGCCTCCGACTGCCCGACGGAACCGAACTCGCGGGCTCCGCCTTCGTCGGGCGCGCACTGCCCGACGGAACCACGCCGCCATCGGCCTCGCCAGCCCATGCCACGCCGGGCACGGACGCACTGCTGACGGTGAGGCCCGCGGCCGTGCGGGTTGTGCCGCCGTCCCCGGAAGGAAGGCCTACCGCGCCCAACACCATGACCGCGACCGTCACGGCCGTCGAGGCCCACGCGGAGTCGCTGCGAATCTGGGCGGGAGGGCTGATCGCGGATCTGGACCTCGAAGTGGTCCGCGATGGAGCCCCGAGCATCGGCGAGACGGTCACCCTGCACGTGGACCCGGCGGAGGCCGTCGTGTACCTCTCGGCACTTGACCACTAGGCCCCGCCCTTCGCAGCATGCGCTAGCCGTTTGTCAGCGCCACATGCTTCACTCGGGTGATGACGACGAGCAACCCTCCAGCTATCGAGATTTACCCCTACTCGGCGGCCGACCTCGATCTGCTGCGTCGCGCCAACACGCCCGAACTCATGGACCAGATGGGCGGTGTAGAGGACGACGCCGGGGTCCTGCGACGTCACGAGCGCTACCTGCGGCTTCCCGCGATCAACCAGGGCCAGCAGTTCCGCGTCACCATCCCGGGCCACCCCGAGGGAGTGGGGATGGTCGGGTTCTGGACCCCCGATCCGCAGGTCCCCGACGAGCTGGAATGCGGCTGGTCAGTCGAGGCAGGTTTTCGCGGGCGGGCAATCGCGCCGTCAGCCGCCATCGCGTTGATCGACTGGCTGCGCGAGCGTGGCCACACCGGCGTGCTGCGCGCGTTTCCGAGCGTGACCAACGGGGCATCCAACGCCGTGTGCCAGAAGGCGGGCTTCACGTTGGTGGGCACCACGACCGACCCGGCGGTTGGCGCGGGTGAGACAGTGCTCAACGACTGGGTCTATCCACTCGCCGCGGGCCTCGATTAGCGGCACTGGCGGGCCTAGCCCCCGGCGAACGGCGGCAGCACGTCCAGCATCGAGCCGTCCGCGATGACCTCGTCGGGCCCCACCCTGCGCCCCTCCACCATCAGCGCGCACTGGCGCCACACGCGGGCAAACTCGTCGCCGCCGGTTTCGATCAGCTGCTCGCCGATCTGGCTGGTCGTGCCCGACGGCACAGACGTCTCCTCGCAACCTGCGGCCTCCGCCGCAGCGGCGAACAGCCTCACGGTCACCATCAGCCGGGCATCTCTTCAGTCCACGCCAGCGCGAGGGCGCTGGTCTTGCGCGATGCCTCGGCCACGGCATCGACGCCGCCGCCGTTGAGCGCAGCGGCGTAACCCACCAGGAAGGTCGCGAGCGGGGCCGCGGGTCGGGTCACCGAGTGGGCGGCGTCGCGCGCGACGTCAAGCAGCCCCTGGACATCGACCTCGTCGAGGTCGACCCCGAGTTCGACGGACAGCGCCGCCACCCAGGATTCGAGTTGTGCGGGTGAAGTCATGATTCCTCCCCAAGCCTGCTGGGCCATGGTCGCGCACCCCAACGGTCCGCGTCCTGCCAAGTATCGATGTCGTCGCTCACACCGTGCAATCCGAGCACCGGCGCCATCACCAGTTCGTACGTCAGGTCGCTCATCGACGCGCCCGTCAGCTGCGGCAGCGCCTTCACCGCGTGCATCAGTGACTGAGCGCGATACACGGCCAGCAGGGGCTGGTGACGGCCGATGTCGTCGACCACCCACGCGCCGTCGACGGTGCGGCCGTCCATGGTCGAGTCCTCGTCCTCGCTGACGCGCGCCGTCGCCGCCTCGACGAGCGCCTGGACGGCATCGGCCGCATTGGGCATGTCGCACGCGAGGCACAGGATCAGGTCCTCCGGGTCGAAGCCGTCCGCGTCGCCCACCAAGGACGCGAGTGATTCCAGTCCCGCCGCCACGCCGGCCGCGGGCCCACCGCCGGGCGGATCCTCGCTCGTGACGAGGATGCCGTCGCGCGCCAAGGAGTCCGGGCCCACGACAACCACCGGCGACGCCTGAACCGCCGCGCAGGCGGCCAGCGTCAGGTCAAGCAGGGTGTCCTCGCCCACAATCAGGTCCGGCTTGGACGCGCCGCCCAGCCTGCGCGCGTTCCCGCCTGCAAGAACTATCGCTGAGAGTGTCATGCGTCGCGGCTCCAGTCCCCGGACTTTCCCCCGGTCTTGGCCACCAGCTCGATGCGCCCGATGGAGGTGCCCTTGTCCAGCCCCTTGACCATGTCCACGACATTGAGCGCGGCCACGCTGACGGCGGTGAGCGCCTCCATCTCCACGCCCGTGCGGTCCGCGGTGCGCGCCGTGGCCTCAATCGCGACGCCCGCGTCGACCACCTCGAGGTCGACCACGACCCCGTGCACGCCGATGACGTGCGCCAGTGGCAGCAGGTCGGGGGTCTTCTTGGCTCCCGCGATGCCCGCGATCCGCGCGACGGCGAGCACGTCACCCTTGGGCACCGAGCCGTCCCTCAGCGCGGCGACCACGTGCGGCGCGCACTCGACGAACCCGCGCGCCGTCGCGCTGCGGATGGTGGGCTGCTTGTTGGTCACGTCGACCATGCGGGCGTGTCCCGCCGAGTCCAAATGCGTAAAGTTCGACACGGTTCTTGCCTCTCAACCAGAAAATCTTATGAGTTCAACGGTATCGCGCTCGGCGACCGCGTCGACCTCCGCGGGGACCACCGCGAGCGCCTCGGCCAGCGCGAGGCTGGCGACCAGGTGCGAGCCGGAGCCGCCTACGGTGGCGGGCACCACGGTGCCGTCCGCCAGGAATCGCACCGGCATGTACTGCTGACGTGCGAGAGGCGTGGTCCAGCCGAGAGCGACGGTGACGCTTTCACGCGGCCGATGCGGCGGCAGCCCCCGCAGCACCCGCAGCATGGGAGCGACGATCACCTCGAAGGACACGAGCGACGACACGGGGTTGCCCGGCAGGCACGCGATGGGGGTGGAGCCCACCGACCCGAGTCCCTGCGGCTTGCCCGGCTGCATCGCGACCTGCACGAACTCGACGCCGCGCTGCGCCAGCGCGCCCTTGACCACGTCGTACACGCCAGCGCTGACCCCGCCGGAGGTGACGATCAGGTCGGCCTCGACAGATTCCAGCGCGTCGTGCAGCGCCTGGGCGGTGTCCCCCACGCGCGTGAGCACCAGCGGGGTGCCGCCCGCGCGGCGAACGCTCGCGGCGAGGACCACCGAGTTCGAGTCGTAGATCTGGCCGGCGCGCAGCGCCTGGCCCGGCGCCACCAGCTCGTCTCCGGTGGCGAGGATCGCGACCACCGGGCGGGGAATCACCCGCAGGCGGGCCGCTCCCACGCTCGCGGCCGCCGCCAACTGCGAAGGGCCCAGCAGCACGCCGGCCTCCATGACTACCTGGCCCTCGACGACGTCCGTGCCTCGTCTCCGGATGTGGGTGCGTCCTGCCGGCGCTGAGAAGATCCGCACCGCGGCGCCGTCCGCGTCGACGGGCTCGAACATCTGGAAACTCGCGGAGGTGGCCTCCACCGGGACCACGAGGTCCGCGCCGGACGGCAACGGGGCGCCCGTCATGATGCGTACCGCCGTGCCGGGCGTGACGGTGGGGGTAGATTCCGACCCCGCGACGCTCTCTCCGGCCACGCGCAGCGTCACCGGGGTGTCCGCGGTCGCGCCGTCGACGTCCGCCATCAATACCGCGAAGCCGTCCATCGCGGAGTTATCAAACGGGGGCGAGTCGACCCGGGCGGTCACCGGCTCGGCCAGCACGAGGCCCAGGGCCTCAGCGAGCGGCAACTCCGTCGCGGGAAGCGTGGAGACCAGCGCGACGGCCGCGGCGACGTGATCGTCGACGCTACGCATTGTCGCTGCCCACGTCGCGCTGTCCCGCACCTACCGGAAGTGACCTCCACTGACCCGACCGTCCGTCCAGGACTTCGATGCGCCCCTCGAGGGAGGAGCCTGCGCCGCTCGCGAGCTTGATGGCCTCGGTGGCCATCGCCGTGGCGACCTGGCCGCACACGGTGCCCATGACGGGGCCGTTGTCGCACACGTCCAGGTCCAGCTCGGGCTCGGCGGGGAACGCGTCCCGCAGGCGTACTCGCGCACCGAAGGCGGTGACCTGGCCGTGCCATCCCTGGACGGCGCCCCACGCGACCGGGATGCCCAGGCGGGCCGTCGCGTCGTCGATCAGGAGCCGCGCGTGAAAGGTGTCCGTGGCGTCGAGCACCACGTCGTGGCCCGCCAGGGTGGCCTCGGCATCGGCCGCGCTCAGGCGGACAAAAACGGCGGTCACGCGACAAAGCGGGGCGATGGCGGCGAGGCGGCGCTTGGCGGCGTCGACCTTGCGCTCGCCCACATCGTCAGGCCCAAAGAGCACCTGCCGGTGCAGGTTGGTGACGGAGACGGTGTCGGAGTCGATCAGGGTGATGCGCCCCACACCCGCGGCCGCGAGATACAGCGCGGCGGGACACCCGAGCCCGCCGACCCCCACGATCGCCACCGACGCATCGGCTAGCGCGCGTTGACCGGCCTCACCGAACCCCGCGAGCGTGCGCTGCCGCACAAAAGGATCTACCTCTGTCGCGGCTGGGGTGACTCGGTCAGGCTCCACTCGCCTCACGATACCTGTCGGCGATGATTTCCAGGAGCAGCGGGTGCGGCGCGAGCGGGCCGGTGAAGTGGTCGGCGCCCGCCGCCTCGATGCGCCCCTGGAAGAAACCCGGAGAAAGCAGGAATGATGCCACGGCAACCTCCATGTCCTCGCCGTAGGCGCGCGCGGCCTCGACGGCCTCCGCGACGCTGGGCTTGATGCCCGCGGCGTAGCCGACGCGCACCGGTCCGCCCCAGTGCACCCGCAGCATGTCCGCGGCGGCCTCGGTGTCCGCCTGCGAGCGCGGGTCCGACGAGCCGGCGGCGGCCAGGACCAACGTGGCCGTCGCGGGGATGCCCGCCGCGGCGACGCGCTCGAGCACAATGTCGATGAGGCGCTCGTCGGGGCCGAGCGCGGGAGCGGCGACGACGTCGGGGCGGTCCTCGATGGCCCGGGCGATGTCCACGTACACGTGATAGCCGCCGCCCAGCAGCAGCGGGATAACGACGGCGGCGAGCGCATCCTCGTCGGCGTCCTCGCTCGACTCGATCTGAGCGACCACCTGGTCAACCTTGGGGTCCTGCACGTCCACGTAGGCCTCGCTCACCTCGACTCCCAGGTGCTCGCGGACCGCGTCGAGCAGGTCCCGGATCACCTGCTGACCGGCCGGCTCCCTGGTGCCGTGGGCGCACCCGATGAGCACCGGGGAGTTGGGGGCATCTTCGCTGGTCATGACGTCACTCCTAACGCGTAGCCTCGCTTCACGACTGTCCTGACGATTTCCTTGCCGCCCGCGTTCTCGCGGAGGCGGTTAATGGCGGCCTCGACCGCGTGCGGCCCCGCCTGCGCGCCGGGCAGGAGCGCCGCGAGCTGGTCGCGCGTCAGCACGTCCCCCTCTGCGTCCGCGAGCGCCCGCAGAATATCCAGCCCAGTGGGCGTCAGCGGCAGGATACGCCCGTCGAGTACGGCGGCGGTCGCGCGCATGACCAGCACGCCGCTCGCGGTGCTGATCCCCGCGGAGTTCTCCGAGTAGTGGCGCACGAGTTCGCGAATGAGCGCGCCGAGGCGCCACCGGTCCGGGTAGCAGACCTTGATGCCGGCGTCCTCCAACGGCGCGGCAGTGACGGGCCCGACCGCCGCCATCACCAGCGACCTGTCCGCGGTGCGACGCACCACGTCGTCGACCACACCGAGCTCGCGCGCCGTGGTCAGCCACTCCTGCGCGCCCGGCGCCGACGTGAACAGGACTGCGTCCGCCCCGCCATCGGCCGCCCGCTGAACCCACTCGCGATGCACTTGAGGGTCGACCGGCGGGCCCCATCCGTAAACCACCAGGCTGCGCACGTGCGCGCCCGCGCCGGTGAAGGCCTCGTCGAGTCCGTCGGAGCCGTTGCCGTGGTGCTGGACCGCGATGCGCAGGCCGGCGACTCCCTCCGCCAGGAGGTAGTCGCGCAGCTCCGCGGCCGTCTCCGTCTCCGCTACCCAGTCGGCCTCAAGACCGGCGGCCTGGATCGCGCCCCTGGCCTTGGGCCCGCGGGCCACTAAACGCGCGCCTCGCAGGCAGGCCAGCAGGTCCTCCGCGAGCCCAGCGGCGTCGGCAGCCTCCACCCAGCCACGGAAGCCGATGCCGGTGGTCGCCACGACCACGTGCGGAGGCTCGGCGATCAGGGCCCTGGTGTCCGCGATCAGTTGTTCGTCGTCGAGATGAGGGACGGTACTCAGCGCGGCCGCGTGCTGAACAGTCGCGCCGCGACGCTCAAGGGCCGACGCCAGCTCGCGCTTACGCCGGTCGGCCGTGATCACCATGACGCAACCCGCGAGCGGTTCACCAACAACAGTCACGCTGGGCTCCTCTACGTTGGGGTACCGGCAATGGGCGATGCCAGTAAGCCTGGCCGTGCCACCTCTCCGATGACGATAACGGCTGGAGGTTTCACCCCCGTTTCGGACGCGATTCGGGCAATATCCTCTAGCGGGCCACGCGTGACACGCTCGTGGACGGTCGTCCCGCTCTCGATCACCGCCACCGGCGTTGTGGCGTCCACCCCCGCGGCTATCGCGGCGGAAGCAATACCGGGCAGCGCCGTCACGCCCATCAGCACCAGGACCGTCGCGCCGGCGAGCATGGCGGCAATCGCGGCGGGCTCGGCGCCCGCGTGCCCAGTGGTGATCAGCACCGAGGCGGCGACCCCGCGTTGGGTCACCGGTATCCCGACTGACGCGGGCACGGACAGCGCCGAGGTGATGCCTGGCACCACCTCGTATTCCACGCCCGCACTCAGGCAGGCGTTGACCTCCTCGCCTCCGCGGCCAAACACAAACGGGTCGCCGCCCTTAAGGCGAACCACGGTCTTGCCCTCCAGCGCGCGCTCCACCAGCAGCTTGTTGATCTCGGCCTGCGGCACGGGGTGGTTGTCGGGAGACTTGCCCACGTTGACCACCTCGACGCCGTACGGCAGCGTCGACAGAATCGCAGTCGATCCGAGCCTGTCGGAGACCACCACGTCCGCCTCGGACAGCGCCTGGCGACCGCGAATGGTGAGCAGGCCCGCATCCCCCGGCCCGGAGCCGACGAGGATGACGCGCCCAGTGCCGGGGCGTCGTCGCCGGAGGTCGACCTCGCCGCCGTCGACCACGGCCGCGATCGCGTCCCGGACGGCGCGCACCCGCGCGGGGTCAGGCGACTCCAGCGATATGACGCCGATGCCCAGGTCTCCGTGCACTGACGTCGCCGCCGCGCGGGCTGAGCCCAGCGACGCATCGGACGCGTTGATGCACCAGACGCGCAGCTCTGCGGCACGGGCCGCGAGGCGGGCGTTGACGTCCGCGTCATTGGTCGCGAGCAGCGCGAACCAGGCGCCGTCGAGGTCAGCCTCCTCCACCTCGCGGCGTCGCCATTCGAGGTCGTGGTGGCTGGCCAGCCTCTCGATGTCCTCGGACACCTCGGGCGCGATGACCACCACGTCCGCGCCCTCCGACAGGAAGCGCCGCAGGCGACGGGTGGCGACCTTGCCTCCGCCCGCCACCACGACACGCTTGCCGCGCAAATCGAGTCCAAAGAGTGAGGTCACTCGCCACCTGCCAGGTTGATGTACACCTGGCCATTGTCCTGGGTGACGGCGTAAGTAGCCAAGTTGGCCTCGTTGCCCGGCTTGGGCTCCTTGTCCATGGTGGCGAGGCACTCCCCCGTCAGCAGCGAATACACCTGCTTGTAGATGGGAGAGGCGATCGTGGGGATCGACCCCCTCGAGCCGGTGATGCCGCGCGACATCACCGAGGCGCCGGAGAAGGGGTCGAGGTTTTGAACGGCGTACAGCGAGCCGTCGTCCAGCAGGAACAGCGCCACCTGCGCGTCGCCCACCAGCGCGGCCACGCCGAGTTCGGGGGTCAGCTGGCTGACAGCGCAGACGTGCACCGCGGCTGCCGCGGGCGTGAGGGCGCTGACCTCGGCCGTCCGAGTAGGACTAGTCATGAGCGAACCTCCAGTGTGGTCGGTGCGATGAGCACGGGCGAGGACCTGCGCTCCTCGGCAGTGGCGGGGCGGCGCTGGCCGCGCTCGGGCACGTACGCGAGCGTGGAGTCGGGCTGGTCGGGCGCGTTGATGAAGGAGCTGAACTGCTGCAGCCGCTCGGGGTCCCCGAGCACGGCCTTCCACTCGTCCTCGTAGGTGTCGACGTGGCGGTCCATGTGCGCGTCCAGGTCGGCGCAGATTCCCAGGGAGTCGTCGACGATCACCGCGCGAATCGCGTCGAGCCCGCCCTCGTACTCCTGCTGCCACGGCGCGGTGCGCTGCAGCCGGTCGGCGGTCCTGATGTAGAGCATCACGTACCGGTCGATCAGCTTGAACACGGTCGCATCGTCGATGTCCTCGGCGAGCAGCTGCGCGTGCACCGGCGTGAAGCCGCCGTTGCCGCCCACGTAGAGGTTCCACCCGTTGTCGGTGGCGATCACGCCGATGTCCTTGCCGCGAGCCTCCGCGCACTCCCGGGCGCATCCCGAGACGCCCATCTTGAACTTGTGGGGGCTGCGCAGCCCGCGATACCGCAGCTCCAGCGCGATGGCCATGGTCGTGGAGTCTTGGACCCCGTAGCGGCACCACGATGATCCCACGCAGGACTTCACGGTGCGCAGCGACTTTCCGTAGGCCTGCCCCGACTCCATGCCAGCGTCCACCAGGCGGCGCCAGATCTGCGGCAGCTGCTCGAGGCGGGCGCCGAACATGTCGATCCGCTGGCCGCCGGTGATCTTGGTGTACAGGTCGTAGTCCTTGGCGATCTGGCCGATCAGGATGAGGTGCTCGGGCAGGATCTCGCCGCCAGGCACCCGCGGCACCACGGAGTAGGTGCCGTCCTTCTGCATGTTGGCCATGACGCGGTCGTTGGTGTCCTGCAGCGCCGCCCGATCCTGCGACAGCACGTGTTCGTTGTGAAGCGAGGACAAGACCGATGCGACGGTGGGCTTGCAGACGTCGCAGCCGCGCCCCGTGCCGAACCGGTCGATGATCGCGGAGAAGGTGCGCAGGTCGCTGACCTGAATCGCGTCGAAGAGTTGCGCCCGCGAGAACTCGAAGTGTTCGCACAGCGCGTTGGAGATCTCGATGCCGGACTTCTCGAGTTCGGCGCCGACGAGCTTCTTCACGAGCGGCAGGCACGAGCCGCACGACGTCCCAGCCTTGGTGCAGGCCTTGACGGACGCGATGTCGGTGCATGCGTGCTCCGTGACCGCGGCGCGCACCGTCCCGGCGGTGACGTTGTTGCACGAGCAGACGTTGGCGGCGTCAGGCAGGTCAACGTTGGGACGCTCGATCGCGCCCTCGGGCAGCAGCCAGCCGGCCGGGTCGCCGCCCAGCTCGCTGCCCACCATGGGGCGCAGCGACGAGTAGGCCGAGGCGTCGCCCACCAGCACTCCGCCCAGCAGCGTGCGCGCATCGTCCGTGAGAACCAGCTTCTTGTAGACGCCGGCGACGGGGTCCGCGTAGACCAGTTCGAGCGCGCCCGGCGTGGTGGCGTGGGCGTCGCCGAATGAAGCGACGTCCACCCCGAGCAGTTTCAGCTTCGCGGCGGTGTCCGCCCCCGGGTACTGCGACGCCCCTCCCAGGAGCCGGTCGACGGCGATCTCCGCCATGGTGTTACCAGGCGCGATGAGGCCGATGCAGGCCCCCTGGATGCACGCCACCTCGCCGATCGCGCTGATGGAGGGGTCTGCGGTGAGGCACGTGTCGTCGACGACGATGCCTCCGCGAGCGCCCATCTCGAGTCCCGCCTGCTGACCGAGTTCGTCGCGCGGGCGCACTCCGGTCGCGAAGACCACCACGTCGACCAACTGTTCCGCTCCGTCGGCGAACAGCAGGCGTCCCACGCGGCCCGTCTTGTTCGCCTTGATTGCCTTGGTCGCGGTGTTGACCATGACTTTGACGCCCAGGTTCTCCACGAGGCGGCGCAGCGCCGCTCCGCCGCCGGGGTCCACCTGCAGGTTCATGAGCCGATCGCCGGACTGGATGACGGTGCTGGTGGCGCCGAGCTCCTGGAGGGCGCCGGCGGCCTCGAGTCCCAGCAGCCCGCCGCCGATGACGGCGCCGCGCACGGGGCGGCCCTCCTCCTTGGCGCGCTGCTCGACGTAGATCCGCAGCGCGGCGACGTCGTCAATGGTCCGGTAGACAAAGACTCCGGGCAGGCCCGCGCCCTCGAGCGGAGGCGCCCAGGCGTAGGACCCCGTCGCCATGACCAGGTGGTCGTAGCCGTACGTCTGGCCGTCCTTGTCCGTCACGGTCTTGGCTTCGCGGTCGATCTCGGTGACGCGCGCGTCGCGGCGCAGCGTGACGAGCGGGTCCTCCCACAGGCCGCGATCGCCGAGCTCGAGGTCCTCGGGGTGGCGCCCCGTGAAGTAGCTGGTCAGCGCGACCCTGTCGTACGGGCGGCGGGGCTCCTCCGCGAGCACCGTGACCGCGTAGGTTCCGGCCTCGTCGCGCGCCCGCATCGCCTCCGTGAAGCGATGCGCGACCATGCCGCCGCCCACCACGACAATCCGCTGCGTCGTGCCGAGATCAGATGTTGCGCTCATGGGTTAGCCCTTCGTCCGCCCCGCGAGTGCGGGGATCTTGGTTGTCTCTGTCGATGCGCAGTGGTCCACGATTTCCCCGACCAGCGCGCGGCAGTCCCCGCACCCGGTCGAGGCTCGCGTGGCCTTGGCGACGTCCTCCGTGGTGACGCAACCCGCGCGCACGGAGGCGGCAATCGCGCCCCTGGTCACCGAGTTGCACTGACACACCGGGTGGTCGTCTGTCATGTCCTTCACCGCCACGGCGGCCGAGGCGACGGCGCCGGCCAGCGGGCGAATGATCAGGTGGGCGGGGTCGCTCGGCACGGGGATCATGCGGGTGTACATCGCGCTGAGCTCCGCGGCCGCCGCCTTGTCTCCCACCACCGTCGCGCCCACGAGCAGCCCGTGCGACACCACCACTTCCACGAAGCGGCCGATGGCGGGGTCGCTCATGCGCACCGCGCGCAGCTCGCGCTCGCCGTGGTCGAATTTTCCCGACAGGCCCATCGTGACGACGTCCAGACCCGGGGCCTTCACCCGCACCACGTTGGTCAGGTCCGCGTCAATCTCGTCAGTCTCCGCGCGTGAGGGCCGCGCGGCGGGTATCGATGCGGCGCCGACTTCAGCCGACCAGTATTCGACGAGGCGGGCCGCCTGCTCCCAGCCCTGCGCGACCAGACCGGTGCCACCCGCGGGGGGCTGCGCGCAGTCGCCGATAGCGAAGACGCGCGGGTCGGCGAGGGTCGCGAGGTCGTCCCCCACCATGATTCCGCGCTCGCAAGCCAGCCCAGCGTTGCGCGCGAGCGCCGACTCGGTGATGGTGCCCGCGCACATGACGAGCATGTCCGACAGCAGCTGGGTGCCGTTGTCGAGCTCGACCGCGCTCAGCACCCCGCGCCGCTCGGTGATGCGCGACACCGAGGCGTCGGTCACGACACTCACGCCGAGGCGACTCAGGGATCCCTCGGCAACCTTTGACGCGGCGTCGCCCAGCTGGCGTTCCATGAGGCGGCCGTGGTGGTGAACCAGGGTGACCGAGAGCCCCCGGGCCGCCAGGCCGGTCGCTACCTCGAGCCCGAGCACCCCCGCACCCAGGACAACCGCGCGGCGGGCACGCGGGATCTGCGCGACGATGCGCTCCGCATCGGCCAGATCCTTGAGCACCGAGACCCCGGGCACCAGGCCCCTGTCCGTGGCGATGCCGTGGATGTTGGGGATTCGAGCGGCGGAGCCGGTGGCGAACACCAGCCTGTCGTAGGAGTGCAGCGCGCCGGTGCTGTCCGTCACTAAACGCTTACCCCTGTCGACGGACACCGCGCTGACGGCCCGCAGCACCTCGACGTGCGGGTGTGGCTCGACGGGCAGCGACAGCATCGAGGCGGCGGACTTTCCCGCCACCACGCTCGACAGCAACACTCGGTTGTAGGGCGCCGCGTCCTCCTTACCCAGCACCGTGACCCGCGCATCGGGCCTGCGCGCCACGAGGTCGCCCGCGAAACGCGATCCCACCATGCCGTGACCCACCAGGAGCACCCTCATGAGGAGACCACCGGGTGGGGCGCACTGGCGGGGGCCACGGCCACCGCGGTGACCTTGAACTCCGGCATGCCAGAGATGGGGTCGGTCACGTCGTTGGTGAGGAGGTTTGCGCTGCCCTCGCCCGCCCAGTGGAACGGCATGAAGACCGTGTCGGGGCGTATGTCCTCGGTGACGCGGACTCGGGCCACCGCGCGTCCGCGGGCGGTGGTCAGGGCCGCGAAGTCGCCAGCAGTCAATCCCCTGCGCTCCGCCAGCAGCGGGTGGACCTCCACGAAGGGCTCCGGCTGGGCGGCGACGAGCTCGTCGACCCTGCGGGTCTGGGCCCCGGACTGGTAGTGCTGCAGCACGCGCCCGGTGACGAGGTAGGTGGGGGCGTCCGCGCGAAGGTCGTCGGCCGGAGGGTGGTGGTCCACCACGACCATGCGTGCGCGGCCGTCCGGAGTGTTGAACCGGTCCAGGAACACGCGCGGCGTGCCCCGCGCTGGTGTCCCGGAGGCCGTCGCCGGGCACGGCCAGTGCACGCCCGCGCCGCCGTTGTCGTCGCCGTCGTTGTCATCGCCGTCCAGCAGCGCGTAGGTGATGCCGCTGTAGTCCGCGGTGCCGCCCTTGGACGCGAGCGCGAGCTCCGCGAACGTCTCCTGGGCGTCCGCTGAGAAGCCCGTGGCGTATCCCAAGCGTGCGGCAAGCTCGCGCAGAATCCACAGCTCCGAGCGCACCCCGCCGGGCGCGTCAACTGCCTTGCGGCGACGGATGACGCGGCCCTCCAGGTTGGTCATGGTGCCCTCCTCCTCCGCCCACTGCGTGACGGGAAGGATCACATCCGCGAGCATGGCCGTCTCGGACGGAACCATGTCGCACACCACCAGGAAGTCGAGCCTGCCGAGCGCGTCGATGACCGTGCTCGCGTTGGGCGCGGACACCACCACGTTTGACCCGTGGACCAAGAGCGCCCTCGCGCCGGCGTCGGTGCCTAGCGCCTTCAGCATCGGCACTGCAGGGATGCCCGGGCCAGGCAAGTGACTTGCTGGGACGCCCCACACCCCCGCTACGTAGTCGCGGGCCGCGGGATCGGTGATCATCCGGTACCCCGGCAGCTGGTCCGCCTTCTGCCCGTGCTCGCGACCCCCCTGACCATTGCCCTGCCCCGTGACCGGGCCAAAGCCGGAGCCGACAACGCCCACCAGCCCCAAGGCAAGCGAGAGGTTGATCGCCGCGGTGACGCACGCGGTGCCCTGGGACATCTGTTCGATTCCGCGACCCGTCAGCACGTACGCGCCATTGCCGCCGTGAACGGGGGACGCCGCCGCAAGCAGCCGCGCCACGCGCCGGAGCTCGTCCGCGGGTATCCCGCACACCGCCTCCGCGCGCTCGGGCCACCACTGCGCCACCGAGCGCTTGACCGCCTCCCATCCCTGGACGCGGGACCTCAGGTAGTACAGGTCCGCGAGGTCCTCGGCAAAGATGATGTGGGTCAGGGCGAGCAGCACCACCATGTCGCTGCCCGGCACTGCGGCCAGGTGCACTCCCGCCCCGTCGCGGGCCAGGCGTGCCGTCACGCTCTCGCGTGGATCCACCACTACCAGCCCGCCGCGCTCGCGGCATCCCGCCAGGTGCTGGACGAAGGGCGGCATCGTCACGCCCATGTTGGAGCCAAGCACCAGCACGGCGTCGGCACCGCCGAGGTCAGCCAGCGGGAAGCCCAGGCCGCGATCCATGCCGAACGCCCGGTTGGAGGCGGCCGCCGCGGAGGACATGCAGAACCTACCGTTGTAGTCGATGAACGGGGTCTGCAGCACCACGCGCGCAAACTTCCCGAGCGCGTAGGCCTTCTCGTTGGTCAGCCCTCCCCCACCGAACACGGCCACCTTGTCCTTGCCGTGACGGTCCTGGATGTCGCGCAGCCGCGAACTGACAAGGTCGAGCGCCTCGTCCCAGCCAGCGGCGCGGAAGCCGCCATCGGCGGTGCGAATCATCGGCTCCGTGACGCGGTCGCTCGCGCTCAATACCTCCGCGGACGTCCAGCCCTTCTGGCACAAGCCGCCGCGATTGGTGGGAAAGTCGCGGCCCCTGACCTCCAGCGGGAGCGCGCCGCCGGGGGTTGGTGTCAGGGTCTGGGCGCACTGCAGCGCGCAGTACGGGCAGTGGCTCGCGACGGCGTGGCCCGCACCTGGCGCCGGGGCGGCCGTCGCGACCGTGGGGTCCTCCATCAGCTAGACGTTCTGCATCCGTGCGCCGCGACGCAGGTAGAACACCCAGGTCAGGACCGCCATCAGGGCGAACACCCCGATGTAGAGGCGCAGGGCGGGCACGATCGAGCCGTCGAAGGTCCGTTGCGACCACATGTAGATGAAGGGGATCGCGAACCCTCCCAGGGCGCCGATCGCGGAGATGATGCCGACCGCGCCGGCCGACTGACGCTTGTACTCGAGAGCGGACTCCGCAGTGCCGTCCCCGTCCTGATCGCGCAACCGGTTGAAGATGGAGGGGATCATCCGGTACGTCGAGCCGTTTCCGATGCCGGTGAAGGCGAACAGGACGATGAAGCTGAGGAAGAACAGCCAGAGGTTCTCCTGCTGCACGCCAAGCACCGCGACGTAGCCGCCTATCCCCATCACCACGAACGACGTGGCGGTGATAATGGCGCCGCCGAACCGGTCGGCCAGCTTGCCGCCGTACGGGCGCGCAAGCGACCCGATCAGCGCGCCCAGGAAACCCCAGGACAGCGCGATGTCGCCGCGGTCGAAGACCACCTTGAGCAGGGTCGGGAAGGCCGCCGAGTAGCCGATGAAGGAACCAAAGGTGCCGATGTAGAGGAACGCCATGAGCCACGAGTGGCCGTGGGTCAACGCCCTCGCGGTGGGCTTGGGGTCCGCCTTTGCCTCCCGGAGGTTGTCCATGAAGATGAACGACAGGATGGCGGCAGCGACGGCCAGCGGCGCGTAGATCAGGCCCGCGGCGGGCAGGCCGATCGCGCTGATGCCGATGACCAGCGGCACGATCTTCTGCGCGACGGCGACGCCGATGTTTCCACCCGCGGCGTTGAGCCCCAGCGCCCAACCCTTGGCCTTGTCCGGGTAGAAGAAGGAAATGTTCGCCATGGAGGAGGCGAAGTTACCGCCGCCGAGTCCCGCCGTGGCGGCGATCACGAGCAGCACGCTGAACGACGTGTCCGGCTTGCCGAGCACCCACGCCATGCCCAGGGTGGGGATCAGCAGCAGCAGCGCGGAGATCGCCGTCCAGTTGCGGCCACCAAAAATGGGCACCGCGAAGGTATACGGGACGCGCATCACGGCGCCGACGCCCGATGCCACGGCTAGCAGGGTGAGCCCCTCGCCAGCCGTCAGCGCCCAGCCGCCCGTCCCCGCTGCGGTGAGGGTGCCATCGTCCGCGAAGGTGCCGTACATCTTCACGACGACGATGCTCCACAGCAGCCAGACGGAGAAACCGATGTGCTCCGCGACTATCGAGTAGCAGAGGTTGCGGTAGGCAATCGCCTTACCCTTGGCCTCCCAGAACAGGTCGTTCTCCGGATCCCAGCGTTCGATCCAGCGGCCCTTACCAATCACACCCGGCTCTACCTGGCGTGTCGCGGTGGTGTCGTTGATTGCCATGATTCCCGTCCCCTGGATCGACTGCGTTGACGTCTGAGCAACGTCAACGTCAGCGTCTGACACAAGGGAATCTACGGAGGCGGTGTTACGGGAGCGCCCTCCGCATGTGAAGGGCGGGAAACTTCTCTCTCACGCGTGCCGGGGGTCGGCTGTGAGACCGATGGCGCGGGGTGGCGCCGGAGGCTACCGGTTGGCAGCCGCCCAGGCGCCCACCGCGTCACCCACGCGGTCGATGTCCACGGGAGTGTGTGCCGCGGACAGGAACCAGGCCTCGAAGGCCGAAGGCGGCAGGTAGATGCCGCTATCGCGCATCGAGTGGAACAGCGTGGCGTACCCGGCGGTGTCCTGCCTGGAGACCTCGTCGAAGTCTCGGGGGGTGGCGTCGAGACCCAGGAAGAACGACGCGAGGGTGCCGGCGCGACCCACTGCGTGAGACACCCCGGCGTCAGTGAGCGCGCCCGAAACACGATCGACCATCTGATCGGAGAGCTCGGCAAGATTGCGGTACAGGCCGTCGTCGAGCAGGGACATGGTCGCGCGGCCGGCCGCAACGGCGACCGGGTTTCCGGACAGCGTGCCCGCCTGATAAACGTTGCCCAGCGGAGCGAGCTGCTCCATCAGGTCCGCGCGGCCGGCCAATGCGGCGACGGGCAGCCCACCGCCGATGACCTTGCCGAACGTGACCAGGTCAGGGACCCAGGGCTCGACGCCCCGGGCGATGGCGGCATCTCGCTCCACTCCCCAGTAGCCGGCGGGGCCGGCGCGGAAGCCGGTGAGCACCTCGTCGAGGATGAACACGGCACCCTCGTTGCGGCACAGCGACGCGATGAGTTCGTGGAAACCGAGCGGGGGCTCGATGACGCCCATGTTGGACGGCGCAGCCTCGGTGATGACCGCGGCGATGCGCGCGCCGTGTTCGGCGAAGGCGTCGGTGAGCGCGGCATCGTCCCCGTACGGGAGCACGATGGTCTGGGCGGCGATCGCGGCCGTGACGCCGCCGCTGTCCGGCACGCCGGAGGTGGCGAGGCCGGAGCCCGCCGCGACCAGCAGCCCGTCGGAGTGCCCGTGGTAGCAGCCCGCGAACTTCACGACGAGGTCGCGACCCGTGGCCCCGCGTGCGAGGCGAACAGCGGTCATGGTGGCCTCGGTGCCGGTGCTGACCAGGCGCACGCGCTGCGCGGGCGAGTAGCGCGCGCGGATCTCCTCGGCGAGGGAGATCTCCGCCTCGGTCGACGCCCCAAAGCTGAGGCCGCGCTCGGCGGCACGCTGGACGGCCTCCACCACGAGCGGGTGCGCGTGCCCCACGATCGCGGCTCCCCAGGAGCACACCATGTCGACGTAGGTGCGCCCCGCGGCGTCCGTCACGTAGGCGCCCTTGGCCGAGGCCAGCGGGACGGGGTGACCGCCCACGCCGTTCCAGGCGCGCACGGGCGAGTTGACGCCGCCGGGGGTCACCGCCTCGGAGCGGAGTACGAAGGCGTCGGCGTCGAAGCCGGTCGATGCGTCTGTCATGAGATGTCCTTAGTTTTCGGAGAGCCAGGCGGCAAGGTCGAGCGCGGCGTAGGTCACGACGATGTCGGAGCCCGCGCGAATCATGGAGGTCAGGGCCTCAAGGTGGGCCGCGCGGCGGTCGAGCCAGCCGCGCTGCGCTGCCGCCTCGATCTGGGAGTACTCCCCAGAGACGTGATACGCGGCGACCGGCACTCGCGACGCCGCGGCGACCTCGGCCACCACGTCCAAATACGGCAGTGCGGGTTTGACCATCACGATGTCCGCGCCCTCGGCCTCGTCGATCTCCGCCTCGAGCAGGCCCTCGCGGCCGTTCGCGGGGTCCATCTGATAGGTCTTGCGGTCGCCCTGCAGGTCGCTCTGTACCGCGTCCCGGAAGGGGCCGTAGAAGGCGGACGCGTACTTGGCCGCGTACGCCAGCAGCGACGTGTCCATGTAGCCCGCGACGTCCAGGACCGCGCGCACGTGCGCCACCTGACCGTCCATCATTCCGCTGAGTCCGAGCACGTGCGCGCCCGCACGGGCCTGAGCCAGCGCCATTTCGCCGTAGGCCTCAAGCGTCGCGTCGTTGTCGACGCCCCCGCGCTCGTCCAGCACCCCGCAGTGGCCGTGATCCGTGAACTCGTCCAGGCACAGGTCGGCCATTACGACGAGCCGGCCGTCCGCCGCCGCGACCGCGCGCGCGATCGCACGGTTGAGGATCCCGTCCGGGTCCGCCGCCGCCGAGCCTGTCGCGTCCCGCTGCGAGGGGATCGCGAACAGCATGACCCCGCCGATGCCCGCCGCTGCGGCCTCGTCGACGAGGCTCGCGAGAGAGTCGAGCGTGTGGTGGCTCACCCCCGGCATCGACTCGATGGGCTGGGTTTGCGTCACCGACTCGTGCACAAAGATGGGCAGTACCAACGCGGCAGCGCTGGGCCGAGTCTCGCGCACGAGCCGGCGCAAGGGTGCGGAGGCGCGCAGCCTGCGGGGTCGACGCTGGGGTCCGATCGCGGTCATGAGTCCTCCGTTGAAGTTCCTGGGTTGCCGTCGCTCGCTGGGGCTAGAACCCCGACGAGCGCCTCCACAATTCCGTCATACGACGGTACGCCTGCCACCGCGTCGACGCGTAACCCCGCGGCCTCGGCGGCGTGCGCGGTGGATGTACCGATCGCGACGATCCGCGTGCGGGTTGCGACATCCGGGGACTGGGCCGCGAAGCGTTCCGCGACGGAACCGGACGTCAGCACCACGGCGTCCACGTCCCCCGCGCCCAAGGCCGCGGCGAGCTCGTCGCTCATTCCGGGACCGTCTACGGTCCGGTACGCCTCGACCGTATCCACGACCCAACCCTTGCGTTCGAGCCCGCGGGTGAGCATCGGCGAGGCAAGGTTCCCCAGCGGCGCGAGTACGCGCCCGGGGCCCTCCAGCATGTCCGCCACGATGCCACTTGCCGTGGATTTGCCAGACGGCACCAGTGTCACGTCGAGCCCCGCCTCTGAGCAGGCGCCCAGCGTCGCCTCCCCCACAGTCGCGACGCGCGCGGACGGCTGCGGCTCGGCCAGAGAGGTCCCCGCCGTGCGCGCGAGTTCGGCCATCGCGGCGACGGCGTTGCGGCTGGTCACTGCCATCCAATCGTACTGGCCGGAGCACCACTTGGCCGTGGCGATCGCGAGGTCCGCCGGCGTGGACGACGGCGCGATCGCGATGAACTCCACCGCGTCCACCAGCACCCCGGCGGCGCTCAGCCGCTCAGCGAGCACGCGTCGGCGCTCGGTCACGGGCACCAGCACCCGCGCCCCGGCAAGCACTGCGGCGGTGAGGTCGGTCACGACCGACCCATCAACCGCGCAGCTCCTCGACCCATGAGCGCCCAACCCGCGCTCCTGCCGACGGAGCCGGCATCCGCGACGGACCCGGAGTCCGTCTCGTTCAGCACCAGGGTGCCGGTCAGGTTAGTGACTCGAGTGGTGAGCCGTAGCGTATTGCCGACGACCACCGCGTGCGCCGCCACCGGGGTGGCGCAGCCAGCCTCGAGCACCTCCAGCATGGTGCGCTCGGCGGTCACCGCCGCACGGGTGTGCGGATGGTTGACCGCGCCGACCACTTCGGCAATTTCAGCCGCCGCATCCGCGCGAATCTCCACGCCCAACGCTCCCTGTCCCGGCGCCGGGACCATCTGCGTAGTGGTGAAGAACTCGGAGACCTCGTCGGAGCGTCCCAGCCGAGCCAGCCCGGCGGCAGCCAGGATGACGGCGTCAAAGTCGTTGCCGACGCGCGCGAGGCGCGAGTCGACGTTGCCCCGCAAGTCCGCGACCTCGAGGTCGGGCCGCAGGGCCCTGACCTGAGCGGCGCGACGCGGCGAACTGGTGCCGACTCGTGCGCCCTCGGGCAACTCCGCGAGGGTGAGGCCTCCTCCGCACAGCGCGTCGCGCACGTCCTCGCGTTCCGTCACCGCCACCAGGTCCAGCTCGGGGTGCGCGCCTACGGGCATGTCCTTGAGCGAGTGCACGATCAGGTCGCACTCGTCATTCAGGAGCGCGTCCCGAAGGGCGTTGACGAACACACCCACCTCGCTGAGCCCTACCAGCGAGCCCTGGGTGCGGTCTCCCTTGGTCGAGATCTCGACCAGCTCGACGGTGACCTCGACGCCACGCACGGCGGCGCGCGCCACGATGTCGTCCGCGACCATGCCGGACTGGGTGGTCGCGAGCGTTGACGCTCGCGTACCGAGGCGCAAATTCATACTCATGTCAGTCTCACCAATCCGGGTTGCCCGTTCACTGCTGGGGGGCGTCTGAGCCTTCTGCCTTCTTGGTTCCGGTGCGCCACATGACGAATCCGACGACCGCGCCCACCACGAGGCCGATGCCGACGATCCACCACACCAAGTTTGACGAGCCTTCCTCAGCGGGGGCGCTGATGGGAACAGCGCTCACCTCGGCGACGGGCTCCGAGATCAGGCTGGGCACGGGTGAGGGAGTTTCAGACGCCACCGCGGGCGCGGCCTCGCTCGCGGAGGCGCTGGGGGTGCTGGCCGCACCCTCGGGCGTATACGTGAAGGCCACGGAATTCTCCAGGGGGTGTCCGTCGCTCGCGACCACGCGCCAGTCGATCACATACTCGCCGGCGGCAAGATCGGCAGGCAGCGGCGCGGTCAGCTCGCTAGGCACCGACAGGTCGACCTCGAGGTCAACCGTCGTGCCCGCCGCGTCGGTGAGAGTCACCGAGTTGCCGATGTCCAGGAGCTCGTCCGAGAACACCAGACTCACGTCGGCGAGCTCCGTCATTACCTCGCCGTCGGTGGGCACCTCGCTGATGAGCGACGTGTGCGCGCTGGCGGCAGGGGCCAACGCCAGCGCGAGCATGCTCACGAGTGCTACGGAGGCGATTCTGAGGGGGCTAAAGGCTACGCGATTCATGTGCACCATTCTTGCATCCAAAGCATCCTCGCTCCCCCACTGGCAGGCCTCCGATCGCCGACGACCGTGGCCCTCAGAGGGGCACGGTCAGCTGACGCTGAAGATGCGCACGCAGCGATGCCGGCATGTCCACGCAATCGTTGTCGAGCAGCCACTGCACCTGAAGCCCGTCCATCAGGGCGATCATCTGTTGCGCGGCAAGAGCGGGGTCGACGCCCTCGGCGAGTTGCCCGGCGTCTCGGGCGACGCCGTAGGCATCTGCGACCTCGCGCACCAGGCGCGCGTAGCGCTCCTTGAAGAATTCGTGCGCGGGGTGGTCCACGGCCGTCGACTCCGCCGACACCACAACGAACACCTCGACGATGCCGGGGCGCCCCTGATTGACGGACGCCGAGCGGACCAGCCGTCTCAGGACGTCGATGCCGATGTCGTCTGCGCTAGCCTGCTCCGCGCGATCCACCTCGTCGCGGTGACTCAACACCGCGAGCAGCAGCGCCTCCTTATTGGGGAAGTGGTACAGCAGGCCCGGGTGCGATATCCCGCACCGGGCGGCGATGTCCCGCAGAGACGCACCGCGGTAGCCATGTTCGCCGAACTGCTCCATCGCAGTGCGGAGGATCAGGGAGCGGGTCTGGTCGCCCTTGCGCGTGGCCCTCGCTGTGTCAGCACTCATGAGGCCACCCTAGTTTGCCTACCGCCCGGTAGGAAATGCAAAAGCGGGGACCTACGCGCTGGCAGCGCGCCGGTCCCCGCCCGAAGATCGCGGCTAGACGAGCCAGCGGTTCTTCTGAACGATCGGGAGACGCTTCCACGGCTCTCCGAAACCAATCTTCTGGATGTAGCGGGCCTCGAGAATCACGATGGCGATGATGGCGACGCTGTAGATGATGTGCTCATCGACAAACGGGTTGTTGGCGTTCTGTACGGCACCGGGCCATGCGTGAGAGACGTACATCATGACGAGCATGAGCGGGCCGGCCACCATGGCGACGCGAGTGCCGATGCCGAGCATCAGCGCCAGGCCAATTCCGAGCAGTCCGAGCATGAAGAACCAGTCGGTCCACGCCTGCCCACCAAGAGTCTGGAAGAATTCTGCGAACGGACCGGAAGACGATCCGAGGTATCCCTCGGTGATGCGCCCGCCGTTGATCCACGAGGCGTCGCAGTTGACGGTGATCGCGCCAGTTTCGCGGTCGCTGCATGTGGCGAACCCGAGCCCGAAAGCCTTATCGAGGAATGCCCACAGGAACGTGAATCCGATCAGGATTCGGGTGACGCCAAGCAACGCCCATCCGGTGCGGCCCTGAATCACCGGTGCTACCGCGGTGGAACTGCTGGTTTCTGCACTCATGTCAATACTCCTAGAAACAATTTGTCGCGAGCGACGTCGGGGATCCGCGCCGTGCCAAACGATCTAACTCCTTAAGACTATGGAGCGTTTGGGCCCGGTTGCCAGGACTTTTGTCCCATGGTCGAGACCCCCTGAACGCGGCACGTGCCACCGATCAGCTTCCCCGCGCACGCCGCGAAAGGCTCTCGTCGAACCCATACTTACCAAGTGGTAGGTAATGCGGTTAACATGGTTCCTAGATGAATCGCCGCGGAGCCGCGGCACCCACCGCTACCAGGCAAGGACCACCATGAACGACGCCGCCTACCTCGACGCCACGCTCCCGACCGCGCAGCGCGTCGACGACCTGATCTCCCGCATGACGCTGGCGGAGAAGGTGGGCCAGATGATGCAATTCACCGCCACCGACGGCGTGCAATCGATCATCGAGGACTTTCACGGGGGCTCGATTCTGCACACGTCGCCCGAGCGGGTCTTTGAGGCTCGCACCTGGACCGAGAAGTCCCGACTACGCATCCCGCTCATCGTGGGCGAGGACTGCATCCACGGTCACTCGTTCTGGAGGGGCGCCACCATCTTCCCCACCCAGCTGGGCCTGGCCGCCTCCTGGGATGCGGGCCTATTGGAGCGCGTCGCCAGGACCACCGCCGTGGAGGTCGCAGCGACCGGGATCCACTGGACCTTCTCCCCCGTGCTGTGCATCACCCGCGACCTGCGCTGGGGCCGCGTGAGCGAGACCTTCGGCGAGGACCCGTACTTGATCGGCGAGCTAGCCTCCGCGATGGTGCGCGGCTACCAGGGCGACGGGCTGTCAGACCCCACCGCAATCCTGGCTACCGCCAAGCACTTTGCCGGATACTCGGATACCCAGGGCGGGCGCGACGCGTCCGAGGCCGACATCTCGCGCCGCAAGTTGCGCGCCTGGTACCTGCCCCCCTTCGAGCGAGTGGCACGCGAGGGTATCGCCACGTTCATGCTGGGCTATCAGTCCACGGACGGCGTACCCATCACGGTCAACGAATGGCTCCTGAAGGACGTGCTGCGCGAGGAGTGGGGCTACCAGGGCACCCTCATCACCGACTGGGACAACGTGGGCAACCTGGTCCGCGAGCAGCGCCTATTCCCCGACTACGCCCACGCCGCCGCCGCCGCGGTCAACGCCGGCAACAACATGATCATGACCACCCCCGCCTTCTTCCAGGGCGCGCAGGACGCGGTGGCCCAGGGGCTACTCGCGGAGAAGCGAATCGATCAGGACGTGGCGCGCATTCTCACGCTGAAGTTCGAACTCGGCCTGTTCGAGAACCCGCGCATGCCCGACGTCGCGCGCCAGGCCACCGAAATCGCGGCCCCCGCGCACACCGCGTTGAACCTCGAATCCGCGCGCCGTTCGCTGGTCCTGCTCCAGAATGACGGCGCGCTGCCGCTGCCCCTCGAAACCTCCAAGCGCATCGCGATCGTCGGCCCCAACGCGGACGATGCCCAGACACAGCTCGGCGACTGGGCCGGATCATCCGGCCAGGCACCGTGGCTCATGGACGGACACCCCCGCGAGCAGATCACCACGGTGCTCGACGGGCTCACCGCCCTGGCTCCCGAGGACTGGACCGTGACCCACGCGCGCGGCGCCGACATCCTGACGCTGGGAGCCGACCCCGCCGGAGAGTTCTTCGCTGACGGCCAGCCGCGCCCGCAGGTAGTGCACCCGTGCGATCCGGACGCGCAACTGATCGCCGACGCCGTGGCCGCCGCGCGCGACGCCGATTACGTGGTCGCGGTCGTCGGCGACCGCATCGAGCTCGTCGGCGAGGGAAAGTCCACCGCCACGCTCGACCTGATCGGCGGGCAGGTCGCGCTACTCGACGCCCTCGCCCAGACCGGCACCCCCCTCATCGTGGTGCTGCTGGCGTCCAAGCCGCTCGTTCTGCCTGCCTCGGCTCACTCCGCCGCGGCCATCATCTGGGCCGCCAATCCGGGCATGCTAGGCGGGCAGGCGATCGCCGAGCTCGTCCTCGGCCACATCGAACCCACAGGGCGGCTGCCCATCTCTTTCGCGCGCCACGTAGGCCAGCAGCCCACGTTCTACAACCAGATCGACGCGCAGCACGGCACCCGCTACGCAGACCTGACCCAGGAGCCCGCCTGGGTCTTCGGCGAGGGTCTCAGTTACACGACCGTCGAGTACTCGGACCTCCAGGTCCACCAGGCCGAACTCGGACTGGAGGACACCGTGAGCGCCAGCGTCACCGTTACCAACACCGGCGCGCGCCCCACGCTTGAGACCGTCCAGGTCTACGTGCGCGACGTGAACACGTCCGCGACCTGGGCAGACAGGGAACTCAAGGCGCACACCCAGGTGGCGCTGCAGCCGGGCGAGTCATCGACGGTCGAGCTGTCGCTGCCAGTCACGGACTGCTCGATGGTCAACGCCCGCGCGGAGCGCGTGGTCGAACCGGGCGACTTCCAGTTGCTGGTCGGCCCGTCGTCGCGCCTCGACGTCCTTGAGGTGGCGACGTTCACTGTGGCAGCGTGAGTTCCGCGCGGCACAAGTCTCACCCCGCCCCTTTTCATTCCGCACTTAAAGGTTGAATCATGCCCGCATCCGAACGCCGCGTCGTCACGACGGAGCTGAAGCGCGCGCGCATCGGCGTCGCGCTGATCTTCTTCACGAACGGAATTGTGCTGGGCGGATTCGCGCCGCGCATCCCCGAGATCCGCAACTCGCTCGAGCTCTCCTACGGCGGACTCGGCCTCGCGATGGCCGCGTGGCCAATTGGTTCACTGCTGCTCGGTCTCGCGGCCGGGTCACTCATCCGCCGCTATCGATCCTCGCGAGTGGCGACCTTCGGAATGAGCCTCAGCGCGATCGCCATGCTGGGTGCCGGCCTCGCGGGCTCGCCTCTGTGGTTTGGGGTGGCGCTGTTCATCGTCGGCACTACCGACGCGTGGGTCGACGTCGCCCAGAACTCGCACGGCCTGCGGGTGCAGCGTGGCTACAAGAGGTCCATCCTCAACTCGTTCCACGCACAGTGGAGCATCGGCGCCGTCACGGGGGGCCTGGTGGGCGGAATCGCCGCCGGGGCGGGCATGAGCGTGCCCTGGCAATTCGGCATCGTCGCGGTATTCGTCATCGCGGTCAACGCCTTCGCGTACCCGATGCTGCTGAAGGGCCCCGAACCCGCACACGCGGGCGAGGAGGGCGCGGACGAGGCCGGCATCCCGCACGCCGCGACCGCGCCCCACACCCCGTTGCGCCGGGTACCCCGGCACACCTGGGCCCTACTCGCCGCGCTGAGCGTCATCGCCATCGCCGGCGGCTGGGCCGAAGACGCCGCGTCGACCTGGTCGGCCAGCTACCTGCGGGACGAGCTGTCAGCCGGAGCCACCTTGGCCGCGCTCGGCTTCGTCTCGATGCAGGGCTGCCAGTTCATCGGCCGCATCCTTGGCGACCGGATGGTGGACCGCTGGGGGCAGCGCAGCGTCGCCCGCTGGGGAGGCCTCCTGGTCGCGCTCGGGATGGGGCTCGCGATCGCGTTCCCGTCCGTGTGGGGCACCATCGTGGGCTTCGGCGCCGCCGGATTCGGCGTGGCCACGCTCATCCCGGGCGCCATGCACGCCGCGGACCAACTACCCGGACTGCGGGCGGGCACCGGCCTCACCGTGCTGTCGTGGCTCATGCGCACGGCGTTCCTGCTGTCGCCGCCCGTCGTGGGCGCCATCGCTGACTCGACCAGCTTGCGCACCGGGCTCGCGCTCGTGCCACTGATGGGCGTGCTCGTGTTCCTGCTGGCGGGCGCCATGTCCCCCCCGCAAGGAACCAACCTCCGCCCCCTAGGGAGCGCCCGTCAGAGCTGACCAGGGAATACTCCGACACGTTGCGCGTTGATATATGCAAACGCATATAATCATTGTGAGCGACTAGGAGACCATCATGCAGTTCGGCATCATGTCCGTCAGCGACATCACCCGTGACCCCGTCAGCGGTCACACCCCCTCGGAGGCGGAGCGCATCGACGCGGTCGTCAAGATCGCGGTCAAGGCCGAGGAGGTCGGCCTCGACGTCTTCGCGATCGGCGAGCACCACAACCCGCCGTTCTTTTCCTCTTCGCCCACCACCCTGCTCGCGCACATCGCGGCGCTCACCGAGCGACTGACGGTGACCACCTCCACCACGCTGATCACCACTAACGACCCGGTGCGCATCGCCGAGGAGTACGCGATGCTGCAGCACCTCAGCAAGGGCCGCATGGACCTCATGCTGGGGCGCGGCAACACCGCCCCCGTCTACCCGTGGTTTGGACAGGACATCCGCCAGGGCCTGCCCCTGGCGCTGGAGAACTACAACCTGCTGCACCGCCTTTGGCGAGAGGACGTCGTGGACTGGGAGGGCGAGTACCGCTCGCCGCTGCAGGGCTTCACGTCCACGCCCCGCCCCCTGGATGACGTGCCGCCGTTCGTGTGGCACGGCTCGATCCGCACCCCCGAGATCGCCGAGCAGGCCGCTTTCTACGGCAACGGCTACTTCGCGAACAACATCTTCTGGCCGGCCGGTCACTACAAGCGGCTAATCGACTTCTACCGCCAGCGCTTCGAGCACTACGGTCACGGCACCCAAAAGGACGCCATCATCGGCCTCGGCGGCCAGGCTTACATCGCCAAGACCTCCCAGGCGGCCAAGGATGAGTTCCGCCCGTACTTCGACGCCGCGCCCGTTTACGGCCACGGCCCCTCGCTCGAGGACTTCTCCTCGCAGACCCCCCTCAGCGTGGGCAGCCCGCAGGAGGTCATCGACAAGACCCTGACCTTCCAGGCGGAATTCGGCGACTACCAGCGTCAGCTGTTCCTCATGGACCACGCGGGGATGCCGCTGTCGATGGTCCTCGACCAGCTCGAGCTGCTGGGCGGCGAGGTGGTACCTGTGCTGCGCAAGGAACTCGAATCCCGCCGAGACCCCGCGTCCGCCCAGGTCCCGACCCACGAATCGCTGGTCAAGGCCAAGTACGGCGACGCCGAGCCGCGCCAGAGTCGTCCCAACGCGAACCGGGGCGACAACGTCACCGGCGGCTCGCCCTACCAGGACAGCAACGACGACGCCGTCGCCAACCTGCCGACGCTATGACCGCCACGGACGCCTCACCCGACGTAGCATCGGCGGACCTGGGCGCGCCCAGGTCGCGCACTCGCCTCGCGAACGACGCATGGGAGGCGATGATGACCTCTCACGCCCACCTCATGCGGCGCTTCGCGGCCGAGGACATCTGGGGCGAGGTGTCGATGCGGGAGTACGACGTGCTCTACACGCTGTCTAAGTGCGACGAGCCTCAACGGATCGGTGAACTCGGCCGCCACGTGCTGCTGAGCCAGCCCGCCCTGTCCCGGCTCGTCGAGCGGCTCGCCACGCGCGGGCTAGTCGAGCGTTCGACGGATCCGTCGGACGCCCGTTCCGTGCGCATCGGCCTCACCGAGCCCGGCCGCGTAGCGCAGCGAACCGTGGGGCGCGCGCACGCCGCGACCGTCGCGGCGACCATGCGGGCCGCGTTCACCCCCGCCGAACTCTCCACCCTCATCAGTCTCACCAGCAAGCTTCAGGAGCCATCATCATGACCACCACCTACCGGCTAGTAGTAGTCAACGCGGGCGTCTCCGATCCGTCGTCCACCAAGTTGCTGGCCGACCGCGCCTCCGCTCGCGTGGCGAGCCTGGTCGAGTCGCGGGGCGCCTCGCTCAGCGTGACGACCATCGACCTGCGCGAGTTGCTCCCCGAGCTCGCCCCGGCAATCTCGTCCCAGCATTTTGGCCCCGGGTTCACCCGCGCCATCGAGGCGCTCGGCGCGGCCGATGCGGTCATCGCCGCCGCGCCCGTCTACAAGGCCGGCGCGTCGGGGCTGTTCACCTCCTTCTTCCAGGTGCTCGACAACGACCTGCTGATAGGCAAGCCAGTCATCCTCGCGGCCACTGCCGGGACCGCGCGCCACGCGCTCGTGGTCGACGAGGAGCTGCGCTCCCTCTTCGCCTACCTGCGTACGCTCGTGGTCCCCACGTCGTTATTCGCGGCGACGGAGGACTGGAGCGACAACGCGCTCACCAAGCGCATCGACCGCGCCGCCTTCGAGTTGGTTCTGCTCATGGAGAGCGGCTTCGCCCGCGCGGTACGCGACGACTCGTGGGGTCATTACCAGCACGAATATGGTTCCGCGGGAGGCACCGAGGTGGGCATCGACCTGTCCAGCGACCTCATGCGCCTGGCCACCGGCGGCTCCGCCAAGCCCAAGCGGCCGCCTCACGAATGACAGTCACCGCACACGAAGTAGGCTGACGCCTCGAGTCAGCCGCGCGAGATTTTCCTCAACGTCCGGGCACGTCTAGCGTCGCGGCTCAGAACTCACCACTGCGCAGACGCGCGAGCGTGCCCTGTCCGATCTCGGCGCGCGCATCTTGCCGCCTGACGTAGAAATTCACCAGTTCCGCCACAATCACTGGGTCGCTGGCGAGATCCATCGCCGCCCACGAGGCCCTGATCCCCGAAGTGGTTCCCACCTCGATGCGATTGCCTCGCAATCCTGCCTCCCGCACCTCGTCCCAAGTTGCACGCAGTTGGTTGCGGGGTATGCGTAGTACCAGCCCGCTGCGACTTAACGTGAGCTGGTGGCCTTGGGCCCCCCGGAACCATGCGCGGACCCCCACCACCGTGATGGTGAGGCCAAGCACGGGCACTACCAGCAAAGTGAGTAGTGTCAGACGGCCAGACGGCACCGTCGCAACTGCCCAAACCCACCCAGCAAGGATCATGGCGCCCCCACCAGCGAAGGCACGAAGAGGCAGCACCACCTCCTGCGCCCCCTTGAACACCACGGTGTCGTCACTGACCTTAACTCGCACCACTCGCACTCGAGATACCCGCAAATGCGCGGCGAGCATCCACCCCGTAAGTCCCACAGTCAGGATGACACCCGCACCCAAAACCTTCATCGCTGACGCAGGGTCGCTCATCATGACTACGCCGTAGGCGACCACTGCCAGCATCAGCACAGCGCTCACCGCGATCAGGCCGGTCGTGGAGCCCTGTTGACCCTGCCAACCCGCGTGTGAAGGCACGCGCACCTGCTCTATTGCGGGCGCCGTTTGCGGAGTCACCCGAACACCCCATTCCACGCCTTGCCAATACCGTGCCCTACGTCGCCAATGAGGTCGGTGGTGTTCTCCCATGCGTCCTCAGCAAAATCAGTGGTGGCATCCCACGCATCACCCAAGCCGGCGTCAATTGCCTCCCTGACGTCCTGCGGCACCCAACTCTCGTAGGCCCATACCGCACCAGCACCTACAGCCACCGCGGCAGCGCCAACAACTACGGCCGTTCCCCACACAGGCAACGTCACAATTCCCGCGGCGGCAAGCCCACCCACCACGACTGTGGCGGCCGCAGCGCCCGCAACTCCGCCAAGGATCTCCACCGCCGTCGACGAAGGGTCATTCCCGCTCTCCAGGTCGGAACCGAAAGTGACGAGGTCAATAGCCCACCCGACAATTGGCACGGCGCGTCCGGCGCGAGAAAATCCTCGTGCCAGGTCTTCCGCCTCGTCAGCCGCCCACCGCATTCCCCGAGGGTTTGCACTCTGCGCCGCAGCCCTTACCGCCGGGTTTCCGGACCTCAGACCTCGAACAAAGTCCGATGCCTCGTCACGCAGCTGCGCCGCGTTGGCGACAAGGTTTTCCGCGTTGGCCTCCCATACCAGGCCAACCCCGTCGAGGTACTCGCGAGAGAGAACAGTTCCCGAGTCGCTCAGCCCCTCCAGAATCTTCTGAGCCGTCGATTGCTCTGGCTGGGCCTCGAGGAAACCGTCGAGATTCTCCGAGATCCACACCTCGAGTTCGCCCCACCAGGAACCAACATCGGTAGCAATCTCGTTGTAAAGCTCGATCCGGTCGAGGTGCTTTTGCCAGTCGTCCCAATACAGGTCGTCTCGAGACGCTGGGATCGTAGGTACCAAGGAGATGGGCCGGCGGATCAGCGCGCCATTGACAGGAAGCCCAGCCGAGATGGCCCTTGACCTGTGCGCCGCAAAATCATCGTGCATGCGCTCCAACTGGCCTGCGTAGGAGCGAAATTTCTCGGCTGCGTCACGTGCTTGGACACCGATCTCGTCCGCAGCATCGGTGGTCTTGAGCAGAATGCTCACGTAGGAGTCCGCCGATTCCCCGAACCAATGCGAGCGGACACCCACAGCAATGAGCATCGTGGTTTCTGATGAGTAGCCAGCGGCATCCTTAAGGGCGGGGTCGAGCCACTCCGCCGCCGCCCGCACCTGAGATGCATCACCACGAGTGGTGGTATCGATGGTCACGAGAGGTCCTCGAGTTCAGCGGTGACGGCTGCCAACTGGTCGATGACGTCCTGCTCCTGGATATCGGAGTCTGACGCCACCGAAGCCACTACTTCACCCAACGTTCCATTGATGCGGTAGAGCGCATCAACGCCGACGCCAACGCGCATCATGATTGCGGCAATCGAGTCCGATGCCAGGCCGCCATCAACGGCGGCAGGGATCTCCAACAGCTTTTCACCAATTGCGTCCGTCGCCTCCTGGTGTAGGCGCACGTGATGGGCCATCGCCTCAGGATCCATCGCGATTAGACTCATGCGATTGCGCCGTCGCGCCGGTACTGAGCAGGAACAGCTAGATCGAAGATCACCACGTCGTATGGCTGGGCGTCCTTGATTTGCTGGAGGTCTTCTGTGCGAAGAAGGATCCACGGCTGACGTTCACCCGCGAGGTTCTGGAGTCGGTCCAACGCAGTGTAGGCCAGCAAAGCGCGCCGACCATCCTTAAGCTCCCTGATCTCGACGGTCTGCTCCTCAGTGGTCGACTGAGCGCTAAGCGGTAGATACAACACAGGCGGGACGGACGGCCGTGCCGCCTCGGTTGGCTCGAGCGCCATTGCGATGCTCCTAAGTGTCGGCGGGTTTGGGACGACAATACCTGGAACTCGGGCAGATACGCCTGCCACCACACTGCCGTGGCGACATCGCGCGTAACCCCATCAGCGGCCCTACCCCTCCGAGGCAGAACGCATTGCGGGCGTCGTCAAGATCGCCAGGACGGCCGAGGAGGTGGGCCCGGATGCCTCTGCCATTCGCGAGCACCACAACCCGGTGCGCCGCTGACCCGCACCAGTAGGTCGCACAGGTGAACTATCTTTGGGGTCATGCTTAAGCCACGCGCGATCTTCCTCGACATCGACGGCACCTACGCGAGTCACGGCGTGGTCCCACCTGGCCACGTCGACGCGGTGCGCGCTGCTCGCGCGGCCGGAAACCTGGTGCTGCTGTGCTCCGGGCGCCCCGCATCTGCACTGCCCGACTCCCTCACAAGCGCAGGCTTTGACGGGTTCGTCGGAGCGGCGGGCGCCTACGTCCGGATAGGCGGGAAGGTCCTGTCGGACGTGCGGTTCCCCACGGAGCTGGCGGCCCGCACCGTCAGCGCGCTCGACAAGCACGGCATGCTCTATATCCTCGAGTCCCCCGAGGGCCTGTTCGCACGCCCTGGAGCATTGGGGCTGATCGAGCGCGCACGCCGTCTGTACGCGGGAAACGACGACTCGGCCGAGGCCCGTCGCACCCCGATCACCTCCGCTGACAACCTGCACCAGGTTCCCTTCGGAAAGGCGGTCTGCCTGGACGGCGACACCCCCATCGACGAGGTCGTGCGCGAGATCGGCCCCGAGGTCGCGGTGGTCACCATGTCGATCGAGGATGCAGGGTCGGCGGCTGGCGAGATCTACCAGTCCCACCTCAACAAGTCCGTTGGCATGCGGATCGCGATGGAACACCTTGGACTCACGGTCGACGACATCGTCGCTTTCGGGGACGGACTCAACGACCTGGAGATGCTGCAATTTGCCGGCACGTCCGTGGCCATCGAGGGCTCCGACCCCCGTGTGCTGGCGGCCGCCGACCGCACCGCCAAGGGGCCTCAAGAGGAGGGCCTCCGCGCGGCCTTCGCCGAGCTTGGGCTCGTGGGCTAGCGCCCGACGCCGGTCTAGCCGCCGACCACGTCGCCCGTCCACGCGCCGATTCCGCCGGCGAGTCCAATGGTGTTCGCGATGCCCTCCTGCGCCATGAGGTCGATTGCCGCGGCCGACCGATTCCCCGAGCGGCAGTACACGGCGTAGTCCCCCGCGACCTCCAGTTCGCTCACCTGAACACCGAAGTCGGCGGCCTGCACGTCGACGTTAATCGCCCCCGGCAGATGGCCGGCGTCGAACTCCTCGGGGGTGCGCACGTCGATCACCGTGACGCCCGCGACCTCCGTCGCTGCGGCGAACGTCGCCGCGCTCACGTGCTCGCCCGCGAATTCGACCTCGTCAGGCGCGTCCGCGCTGGAGCACCCGGCAAGAGCGAGCGCCCCGATGGCCGCGACCACGAGGGCGCGTAGCGAGGCGACGCGACGGAAGGAGGAGGATGACGATGAGTTCATAGCCGCCACTATACCCCTAGGGGTATATCGTGGCTACCGAAGAACGACACCTAAAGGGGACGCCGCCATGTCAACTGCTACACCCGAGCCCGCGTCGCGACCGCCCGAGGATCGGTCGATCACAGAGCCCCGCCTGCAGCACGTGCCACTGGGGGCCTTCGCCATGGTGATGGGCCTGGCCGGCACCGCGGGCGCCTGGCACCTTGCCGGAGAACGGTGGGACCTTTCCCCGTGGGTCGGCCGAGGTGTCGCGGTCTTCGCGCTGGGGGTCTTCGCGTTGGCCGCAGTTGCCTACGGCGCAAAGGCCGTCAGGTTTCCACGCGTCGTCGCGTCGGAATGGGCGCATCCCGTCAAAGCGGCCTTCTCCGCGACCATCCCCGTGTCGCTCCTGGTGCTCGCCATCGCCTTCAAGGACTGGGAGCCGGGGCTCGCCGAGGCGCTCTGGTGGGCCGGCGCCGTCGGGCTCTTCCTCATCACGCTGATGGTCCTGAGGACCTGGATCCACGACGCGGCGGTTCAGCCCGCCCACATCCACCCCGCGTGGTTTATCCCCGTGGTGGGCAACTTGGTCGCGCCGATCGCCGGCGTCGACTATGCGCCAGAGCCCGTCAACTGGTACTTCTTTGGCGTCGGTATCGTCTACTGGGCGGGCCTGCTGCCAGTGATCCTTACCCGCCTGTTCACCGTGGGGACCTTGCCTGCGAGGCTGGCTCCCACTCTCGCCATCCTGGTCGCGCCGCCGGCCGTCGCAGCCCTCGCCTGGAACCGACTCGGAGGCTCGTGGGATGACCCGTTCTCGCGCATTTTGGTAGGGGTGATGACGCTGCAGGTACTCCTGCTGGCGGTGCAGGCGAACACCCTGATGCGCACGCCATTCGCGATCTCCTCCTGGGCCTACTCGTTCCCACTCGCCGCGGCCTCGAGCGCGTACCTGTCGTCGAGCCTTCACGGCGGCTTCGACTACAACTGGGGCGCCGGAGTCATGATCGCCGCGACCACCGCGGTGGTCGCGGCACTGCTGATCCGGACCAGTCTTGCCGCCCGGCGCGGCGCGATCTGCCAACCCGAGGGCTAGCAGATTCGCCACGCCAGAGGCGCTAAGGCGTGACGATCGCGAAGTCCGGGTCACCCATATCGAGCACCGAGAGCAGGCCGCGGAGCACCGCGGCGTCGCCGTCGAGCTCTAGTCCCGCAGACTCGGCGTCGCCGCCGAGCATCCCGATCAGACGCATCTTCGACGCGCGGATGGTCAGCGTCACGTCGCCGCCATCAGTCTCGCGGTAGATCAGCACGCCGTTGCGCAGCGTGATGGAGAACCGGCGCGACAGGTCGGTCAGCTCGATCGCGAACGCGATGTCCAGATCCCAGGCCTTGGGGCCATCGACCTTGATCGCGATGCTGTCGAGGAGCTGCTCGGGACTCAGCTGCGCGAGGATCGTCGGGGCCGCCGTGTTGACAGGGGTTCCGAAGTTTGCGCCGCGCAGCTCTGTGGCTCCCGACAGGTAGAAGTTGCGCCACGGCCCGTTCTCAGAGCCGTACGCGAGTTGCTCGAGGGTGTCGGCATACAGCGCACGCCCGGCGACGTGGCGCTCGTCCGCAAACACCACGTGGTCGAGAAGCGTCGCCGCCCACCGGAAGTCCCCCTCGTCGTACGCCTTCTGAGCCACCTCGACCACGCGGTCGATGCCGCCGATGGCATCGACGTAGCGCTGGGCGAGAGCCTCGGGAGGGTGCGGCCACAGGCGCGCGGGGTTGCCGTCGAACCAGCCGAGGTAGCGCTGCACCACGGCCTTGACGTTGTGACTCACGCTGCCGTAGTAGCCGTGCGTGTTCCAGGCGGCCTCGAGCGCTGGCGGCAACTCGAACATCTCCGCCGCTTCGGCGCCCGTGTACCCGCGATTAATCAGTCGCAGGGTCTGATCGTGCAGGTAAGCGTAGAGATCGCGCTGCTGCGAGAGGAACTCGATGACGCGCTCCTCCCCCCATGCGGGCCAGTGGTGAGACGCGAAGACCACGTCCGTGCGGCCCGCAAAGGTGTCGATCGCCTCGGTGAGGTACAGCGCCCACACGTGCGGGTCACGTACCAGCGCACCGCGCAGCGTCAGCAGGTTGTGCATGGTGTGCGTCGCGTTCTCCGCCATGCACAGTGCGCGCGAACCAGGGAAGTAGAAGTGCATCTCCGCGGGCGCCTCGGTGCCCGGAGCCATCTGGAACTCGATCTCGACTCCGTCGACGACGTGCGTCTCGCCGGTGGCGGTGATCTCTAGGGTCGGCGGGACGATGCCGGGCGAGCCCTTGGACGTGCTCTGGCCGAGGCCCGCACCCACCTGGCCCTGGGTTCCGCGCTCGAGCGCAGCGCCGTACATGTACCCCGCGCGGCGACTCATCGCGGTGCCCGCGAAGACATTCTCCGCCACCGACTCCTCGACGAAGCCCGCGGGGGCAATAATCTGCACCTTGCCGTCGGCGACGTCCTGCGCCGATGTCACGCCGAAGATTCCGCCGAAGTGGTCGATGTGGCTGTGGGTGAAGATGACCGCGCGCACCTCACGGTCGCCGCGGTGCTCGCGGTACAGGGCGAGCGCGGCGGCAGCGGTCTCGGGCGAAATGAGGGGATCGATAACGATCACACCGGTGTCGCCCTCGATGACCGTCAGGTTGGAAAGGTCGAATCCTCGGACCTGGTAGATACCCTCGGTGACCTCGAACAGGCCATCCATCGCGACGAGCTTCGACTGGCGCCACAGGCTGGGGTGAACCGTGTCGGGCGCGTCGCCGGAGATGAAGGCGTAGTCGGTGTTGTCCCACACGACGCTGCCGTCGGCACCCTTGATAACGAGTGGGTCGATGGTGGCGACGAAGCCACGCTTCGCGTCGTCGAAGTCTCGCGTGTCGTCAAACGGAAGCGACTCGAGAGCTGCTGCGTGCTGGGCCTGAATCGCGGCCGATGCTGGCTTGTGGTCCATAGTGAGGCGTGCTCCATTTTCGACGAGTGAGTGCACGCTGGCAACCGTGCCGGTCTGCCCCGATTCTCCCACCCGGCACGCGCCGCGGCAAGCCCGTCGCGATAGGACTACTCGAGCCGTGCGGCCCTCGCGCGCGCCACCACTCGGCCGCGCTGGGAGTCCCAGAACCGGTCCAGGATCGCGCGCACCTCCTCCGCCGTCTCGTCCGCGGCGAACAGTGCAGTGTCGGGCTCGAGCATGACACCGGTGGACAGATCACCCGCGACCACGGGGTCAAACCCGATCGCGTCCACGTAGGCGCACACGGCGGCGACGTCCCGTGGGTCGTCCCCCGCTATCGCCAGCGCCTTGCGCCCCGACGCACCCGCCGGCAGCGCCTCGTGTTCGAGCGCGTACACGCTCATGTGGTTAAGGGTCTTGACCACGCGCGCACCCACCAGAAAGGACTGCAGCGTCTGGCTCGTGGACGTGAGCGGGTCGCTGAGCTCGGGTACTGCGCCGTCGTACTCCCACCAGTAGTTCATCGCGTCGATCACGAGCGAACCCGCGAGCGCCTCGACAGGCAGCGCCCGGAACTTGCCCCGCGGAATGGCGAGGACCACGATGTCCGCCCGCGCGGCATCGGCCGCCGTCACTGCGGTGGCGCCCGGCGCCTCGTGTCGCACCAGGGTGGCGATGCTCTCTGGCGCCCCCGATCCGGCTATCGCGACGTCGTAACCCGCAGCCAGCGAGAGCCGTGCGACGGCGGCACCCACGCGGCCCGCGCCGATGATCCCTACGCGGAGCTGGACCCGCTCAGTCCCCTGGGGCGCCCCGACCGGGTCGCTACTAGCACCCGCGCTACTGATCGGGCATACCCGCGGCGCGCGCTTGCTCCGCCGACCCGTCGACGCGCACCCAATCGCCAAACTTGGGCTGGCGTCCGTCGCCGGACGATGTGCGGGTGAGGCGCCGCCCGATCCAGGGCAGGACGTAGGCACCCAAATACTTGGCCTCGGTGAGCACCCCGCGCTTGGCGATGTCTGCACCGTCGGCCCGAGGCAGCTCCGTCTCGACGCCCAGCTCAGTCAGTATCCGCGCCGCAATCCGGGCGTGGCCCAACGCGTTGAGGTGAAGCCGGTCCGCAGACCAGTACCCGGGGGCACGCAACTCCTGGTCGCTCCAGTTGTCGACCATCGTCACCTCGGGGTGCCGGGCCAGCATCACGCGAGTCGCGTCAAGAAACTCGTCACCGCGAGCACGAATCGAGGCGCCGCGAGGCAGTCCAGCCGTGGGATCGCCGCCGCTGACCAGCAGCATGCGGGTACCCGCCTCCTCGCAGCGCGTGACCACCTGCTCGGCCAGCGCCATGACCCTGTTGACATCAAACCCCGTCCGCAACATGTCGTTGCCGCCGCCGTTGAACGTCATCAGGTCCGGCGCGGGGTCCAACGCGAGCGCGGGTTCCAGTTGCTCGTCGACTATCCGCTGGATCAGGTGCCCGCGGATCGCCAGGTTCGAGTACCAGACGTCCTGGCCGGCGGCCGCAAGTCCGGCGGCGACCAGGTCCGCCCAGCCGCGCACCTGATCGTTGCCCACGTCGTCGCCGACGCCCTCGGTAAAGCTGTCTCCAATTGCTACGTATCGCATGCATCGAGCCTAACCCCGAATGCTCCCGCGAATTCGTTGAGTTAGGCTCAGGGCCTGGCGCGTGAGCCGCGCCCTCCCCCCTTTTAAGATTTCGCAGGAAGACGAGCGCCCTCATGATCGACGCCCAACCCATTGAGCCCGCCAGCCCCACCGGCGTCGCGCTCCCCCCGGCCCACAGCAAGCGCAACTCCACGGTGATCAACCTGCTCGTGGTGTCGACCTTCGTGGTGATTCTCAACGAGACGGTCATGGGCGTCGCGATCCCCCACCTGATGACGGACCTGCAGATCACCGCGGTCGCCGCTCAGTGGCTCACCACCGCCTTCCTGCTGACCATGGCCGTCGTGATCCCCATCACCGGGTTCCTGCTCAAGCGCTTCCCCACACGCGGCATCTTCATCACCGCGATGTCCCTGTTCAGCGCTGGAACACTGTTGGCCGCGGTCGCGCCAGGATTCGACGTGCTGCTGATTGCCCGAGTGATTCAGGCCAGCGGCACAGCGATCATGATGCCCCTGCTCATCACCACGGTGATGCAGCTGGAGCCGGCGGCTACCCGCGGCCGGCGCATGGGCAGCATCTCGATCGTCATCGCGGTTGCCCCCGCCATCGGCCCCACCATCTCGGGCCTGATTCTGTCCGCCTTCAACTGGCGCTACATGTTCATCTTTGTCCTACCCGTCGCGCTGTTCGCGCTGTGGATGGGCTGGCGCCGCATGGAGAACGTGACGGAGCCCACCCACGCGCCACTCGATGTGCTCTCGGTCGTGCTCTCCGCCCTCGGGTTTGGTGGGATCGTGTTTGGCCTGAGCCAGTTGGGCGAGTCCATCGAGGGCGGCGTGACGGCCACCACCGTCTCCGCAATCGCGGTTGGCGCCGTGGCCCTGGCCCTATTCGTGTGGCGCCAGCTGGTGCTGCAGCGGTCGGATAACGCCTTGCTCGACCTACGCGTGTTCCGCACTCCCACGTTCTCCGTCTCCACCGCCATGTTCATGATCGTGATGGTGTCGCTGTTCGGGTCGCTGATTCTGTTGCCGCTGTTCATGCAGGGCGTGCTGGGCTTCACGGTGCTGCAGAGCGGCCTGGTAATCCTGCCCGGAGGAATCGTGATGGGCGTGCTGGCGCCCTTCATCGGCAAGCTCTACGACCGCGTAGGCCCACGCCCACTGGTAATCCCGGGCGCGGCGATCGTCGCGACGGTGCTCTGGACCTTCACCGCGGTCCTGACCCCCGGCATGCCCTCCTGGCAACTGGTGGCGGCCCACGTCACCCTCAGCATCGGCTTGGCCCTCATGTTCACGCCGTTGTTCTCCGCAAGCCTGGGCTCACTGCCCCCTCGCCTTTACGCGTACGGCTCCGCGACGCTGACGACCCTGCAGCAGGTCGCCGCGGCCGCAGGCACTGCGCTGTTCATCGCGATCATGTCCGGAGTGACAATGTCCCAGGCCGACTCGGGCGCCGATGCGACGCAGGCCCAGGCCGCCGGTATCCAGGCCGCGTTCGCGGTGGGCGGCTCCCTCGCCTTGATCGCGATCGTCCTGGCGTTCTTTGTACGGCCACCCGCCGACTCTCCCCACGATCACGACCACAAGGGCGCGCCCAGCGTTACGTCCGAGCCCAGCGCGGCTTAGGCCAGGGTCGCGTCGAGGAAGCGGCGGATATCGCCCAACTCCTCGCCGCTAATGCTGTGACCCATGCCCGGGTACACGTGGGCCTGGACCGCGGTGTGCTTGGCGAACCACTCGCCCGCGGATTCCACCAGGTCCGCCGGGATGACCGGGTCCTGGTCGCCACGGCCCCAGAACACCCGTGGCGGCGCCTGGGCAAGCCGCGCATCGGCGCTGCGCGGGGCGTCCGAAACGTATCCGCTGAGCGCCACCGTCGCGCCGATGCGTTCTGGCCTGGTGCGCAGCAGTTGGCTGGCCATCATGGCGCCCTGCGAGAAACCGATGGGGATCAGCGAGGTGCGCGCGTCGACGTTCGCGTCCACCCACTCCCACAGGGAGTCGGTGGCCTCCGCGATGGCCTCCGCGGGGGAGAAATCCACCTCCAGCGGGTACCAGGAGTACCCGGATCCGGGCAGACGGAGCGGGGCCCGCACCGAGGCCCACGGCAGCGTCGGCGGCAGGTACTCCGCCAGACCTGCGAGGTCGCGTTCATCCGAGCCGTAGCCGTGTAAGAACACGGCGAGAAACTCGGCCGGCTCGGCGGCTGTTGCTGCTTGCGCTCCGGGGAGCGGGGCATCGGGCGACTGAAGTGCGAAGAGGGCTGACATGCCACCCACTCTAAGTCAGTCGCCCGATGCCTTAATCGCTACTCGGTAGCGTCGTTGTACTTCTCCGCCAGGCCGTCCTTGGCATCTTCGATCTTGTCCTTGGCCTCGGCCTTCTGCTGGTCGAGCTTGCCTTCGGCTTCCATCTGTTCGTTGTCGGTTGCCTTGCCAAAAGCTTCCTTGGTCTTGCCCTTGGCGTCTTCCGCAGCGTTGCCCATCTTGTCTCCGAGTCCCATGCCATTACCTCCAGTTTTATGTGTAAATGACCTCAGCATCGCCATCATAAACACGCGATCGACGAATTTGCTCGCCGGGAATACGGTTTTCGTCGTAGGCGAAAATCCGGCTCGATTGACTGAGGGGCACGGACGTCCGCATAAGATTTAGGCGGCGCCCTGTTGGCGGTCCATCCCATCAAACGCGGCGGCGACCCGCCACGCCATGGCGGGCTAGCGCGCTGCACGCCAGCCCCAGATCTACGGAGATGAATCACGTGTCGCTTTCCCACTTCAACCTCCCCGATCGACTCTCCCCCAAGGCCGATGCGGCGCTCACCGATCACGACGAGCGACACTTCGAGCGGCTCGCCAACCGGCTCGAGCGTCAGATCGCGGACCTGACCGAGCGCCTCGACACCGAACGACGTGCGCCGGGAAGCGCGGGCGAGGCCGCGCTCAACCGCGACCTCGAGGTGCATCGGCTCGTGGGGCGCCTGCGCGTCCTCAGCCGCTACGGCATCGACCTGTGCCTGGGACGCATGGTTCGCGAGGGCGACGGCGAACCCGCGTACATCGGCCGTGTTGGCCTCACCGACGGCGACGGCACTCAGCTGCTGATCGACTGGCGGGCGCCCGCCGCGGAGCCCTTCTTTGGCGCGACTCACGCCAATCCCATGGGCCTCGCGAGTAGGCGCCGCTATCACTGGGCTCGCAGCCAGGTGACCGATTATTGGGACGAGGTCTTCGACTCCGGAGAGGTCGAGAGCAACGCGGCGCTGGACAACGAGTCGTCATTTGTCGCGAGCCTCGGCGCGAGCAGGTCCGAGCGCATGCGCGACGTGCTCGCCACCATCCAGACCGACCAGGACGCGATCATCCGCGCCCCGTCACGCGGCGCCCTCGTCGTGGACGGCGGGCCCGGGACGGGCAAGACCGTGGTCGCGCTGCACCGAGCCGCGTACCTGCTGTATTCGGAGCCTCACCTGGGAGACAGGCGTGGCGGCGTGCTCTTTGTGGGCCCGCACGACCCCTATCTCGCTTACGTCGCCGACGTCCTGCCCAGCCTCGGCGAGGACGGCGTGAAGACGTGCACCGTGCGCGGGCTGCTCTCCGAGGGCGCCCGCGCTCGTGAGGAGGCCGATGCCCGCGTCGCCGCCCTCAAGGCCTCGAGCCAGATGGAGCGCGCGATCGACGCCGCGGTCGCGATGTACGAGGAGCCTCCGGCGGACGGCACCATTGTGGAGACCACGTGGTCGGAGGTGTGGCTGAGCGCACGCGACTGGGCCGAGGCGTTCGACGCCCCCGAGCCAAGCACGCCGCACAACGAGGCGCGCGACCAAGTCTGGGAGGCGCTTGTCGGCGTGATCTGGGACAAGCGCGAGCACAACGATCCGGACGCCGATCCCGATGAACTAGCGGCGGGTAGAGATCAACTGCGGCGCGCCCTCGCCCACCAGAACCAGCTCACCACCGCCCTGAACAGCGCGTGGCCGCTGCTTGAGGCGGAGGACGTGGTCTCGGACCTGTGGTCCGTGCCCGCGTACTTGCGGATGTGCGCTCCGTGGCTCTCCGCGGAGGAGGTCGCGTTGCTCCAGCGCCCCGATGCGCAGGAGTGGACGCAGTCCGACCTGCCGCTGCTCGACTCGGCGCGCCACCGCCTGGGCGACGCGACAGCCTCCGCGCGCAGGCGCCGGCTCGCGGCGGCCGACGCCGCGGAGCGCGAGTACATGTCGCTGGTGATCGACGAGGCCAGCACCGCGGACAACGACTTCGAGGCCGCGGTTGGCATGCTGATGGGCATCGACGCGGAGAACACCCTGGCGCGAGACGCCGATGGGCCCGCCACGCGCGCGGACCGCCTGGCCGGACCGTTCTCGCACATCATCGTGGACGAGGCTCAGGAGCTCACCGATGCGCAGTGGCAGATGCTGCTGCGTCGCTGTCCCTCCAAGAGCTTCACCATCGTCGGCGACCGCGCGCAGGCTCGCCATGGCTTCACCCAGACGTGGCACGAGCGCCTCGGCGCGGTGGGGCTGGACGCCCGCATCGCCACCCTCGGCGTCAACTACCGCACGCCCGCGGAGATCATGGCGGAGGCGGAGCCGGTCATCAGGGCGGCCCTGCCGGACGCGAACGTGCCCACGTCGGTGCGCTCGAGCGGGATCCCGGTGCGTCACGCGCCCGTTTCGGACCTGGGCGTGGTGCTGGAGCAGTGGCTCGCGGCGAACCCCGACGGCACCGCCTGCGTCATCGGCGCACCATCCTTTGTCGCGACCGAGAGGGTCCGATCCCTCACGCCGTCCCTGGCCAAGGGGCTGGAGTTCGACCTGGTCGCGCTGGTTGATCCGGAGGCCTTCGGCGACGGGATCGAGGGCGCCGTGGATCGCTACGTCGCGATGACCCGCGCCACCCGCGAGCTCGTAGTTCTCACTCCCTAGGAGCGCAGCACCTTCTCCATCGTCTTGCCCCTGGCGAGTTCGTCCACGAGTTTGTCGAGATAGCGGATCTTCTGCATGAGCGGGTCCTCGACGTCCTCAACGCGCACGCCGCACACCACACCCTTGATGAGCGAGGTGCCCTTATTCATGGATGCGCCCGCGAAGAACTCGTCAAATGTGGCGCCGCTATCGATCTTCCCTGCGAGCGCTGCCGCGTCGTTCCCCGTCAGCCACTCGATCACCTGGTCCAACTCCGCGCGCGTTCGCCCCTTGCGCTCGAGCTTGGCCACATAGAGCGGGTAGACGTCGGCGAAGGGCATCGTGAAGATCTTGTGCATCTCTCCAGCCTACGGCCGAGCCATCGAGACGCCCCCTGCGCGCACAATGAATTGCGCATAGGTTAGGTAGGGAACGGTGGCGAGCCACCCGGCGCCCACCTTCACCGTTGCCGCCCAGGCCCCGAGCGGAAGGATCAAAAGATGCCTGACACCGACCACGTCCGGATCGAGCGCTCGTTCGCCGCCCCAATCGACCTGATCTGGGCAATGTGGACGCAGCCCGACCATTTCTCCGCCTGGTACGGCCCAGCCGGCGCGGCGATCCCGCGAGCCGCCATGGACGTCCGTGTTGGCGGTAGCCGCTCCATCGACATGACGATGGACTCGCCCGGAGGTGTCATGGAAATGCACTTTGTCGGCCAGTATCTCGAGGTTGAACCGAGAAGCCGGCTCGTCTATACCGAGGCTAAGGCTAACTCAGCCGGAGTCGCGCTGACCGCAGAACAAATGGGGTTGCCCGCGGAAACTCCCATGGAGACCTCAGTCGTCGTCGACCTCACCGATGCGGGCGGCCGCACGCTTATGGTCGTGACGCACGTTGGCGTTCCCGCCGACTCCCCCGGAGCTCAGGGCTGGGGCGCGGCACTCGACAAGATGGAGGCACACGCCGCCGATCTCGTACGCGGTCAGTAACCGACGGCCGCGAGGATCTCTTCCCTCAGGTTGACCAGCTCGGGGTAGTCGGCGAAGAAGGCCACCTTCTCTGCGGCAACCGTGCCAGGCTCGACGACGTCGAGTTCGCCATCGTCGTCGGCGTCACCCGCGTATTCGGTGTCGCCGAAGACGTACATGGCCCAGCTCTCAGCCATGTCCTCGCTGCCGTCCGGCTGCGAGGCAGCGTATTCGGTCACGAAGTCCTCGGGGTAGTCCTCGTAGGACTCTCCGGGCGTGAAGGTGTCGTTGAAGTCGGTCGCGTACACGGTGGGGACGTCCGATGCCGCCGTGAGGAAGATGGTGTGGCCCACCTCGTGAACGATGGTGCGCTCGAGTTCGGTGCTGTAGCCGGTGGTGTCCAGCGCTAGGTAGCGCTCCCCGGTCGGCTCGTCGTCGGCTCCGCTCACGTCCTGCATGGCCCCGTCGGTGCCGCCGCTCTGCTCCTGGTCGATCGCGACGAATCCGATGACCCCGGTGCGGTAGCCGACGGGGATCAGGTCGGTGTAGATGGCGAACGTGTCGACCGCGTCAGCGGTCGGGTCGCACAGCAGCGTGACTCCATCGGTATCGATCAGATAGCTTCCGAGCACGTCCATGGTGTCGTCGCCGATCTGTGCAGTCGAAAGGCTGCAGCTGGCCGCCTCAACGGTTGCGGACGCCTCAGGAGAGGCTGACGCAGACGGCGCGATCGTCGCGGTGGACGAAGCCTCGGGCGAGTCGCTGCTCGCCGTGCACGCGGTGAGTGAGAAGGCGACGATTGCCGCTCCAGCGAAAATCTTCCAAGTCGACATGGGGCGGTTGTCCTTTTGTTTCTAATCGATGATCACAGTTGCGAGGAAAGGTTAGCACCGCATCTTTCGCCCGGGCGCGCGTCGAGGTGCTGACGGAAGCAGAACCTGGGGGACGCCTAGGAACACGAAAGGCCGCCCCGAAGGACGGCCTCAAGCGATGAATCTTCACGCAATGTGGAGCTGAGGGGACTCGAACCCCTGACCCCCTGCATGCCATGCAGGTGCGCTACCAGCTGCGCCACAGCCCCGCGGTCTTGCGACCGAAGCACTCCGAAGAGCGACTGCCATAGTACCTAATGCGCGGCGGACTTTCCTAATCGGGAGCCGAATCCATCGCAAAGGCCCAAAGCCGGCACAGCCAGGACGATCCGGCAGGCTCTTAGCCGACCCGCATCGGCGCCGAGTCTTCCCGGTCCACTGGAGTTCGATCCTTGAAGCCGATTACGACGACAACGGCCGCGCCCAGCGACAGGACCACACACGCGATAGCGAGCCAGCCCAGGCCCGAGTCGAAAGCCCTTCCCGCGGACTCCATAAGACCGGAGGCCGCCGACGGAGAAATATCCTGCGCCACAGCGGCGGCACCCGGCAGGGTCTCCCCTGCCATGGATGCCTGCTCGGCGGAAAGCCCGGCAGGTACCGTCATGTTGGTGCGATAGAACGCGGTGATCATGGTGCCGAGCGTCGCCGTGCCCACCACAGCACCAAGCTCGTACGCGGTCTCGGAGATCGCTGACGCGGCGCCCGCCTTCGCGGCTGGCACTGAGCCGATGATGGTGTCGTTGGACAGCGTCTGCGACATACCCACGCCAATCTCGATGAACCCGAAGGCAAGCAGGATCGCGGGCACCGTCAGGTCGCCACGGAACAGGAAGACACACACGAAACCGAGGGCGAGGAGCAAGAGCCCCACCACCATGAGCCACATGGGCGCAAACCTCCTACTGAGCCCCACCACGCCAACGCCGGCAATGGCAGACAGCACTGCGCCCGGGAGCAAAACCAAGCCGGCGTTCATTGGGCTGAGCCCCAACACCAACTGCAGGTGCTGCGAAATGAAGAACAGGAACGCGATCAGGCTGACTACAGACAGGAAGTTCGCAAGCACCGACGCGGTAAACGGAAGCCTCTTGAAGAGTCGCACGTCAAGCAACGGGGTCTCCGCGCGTAACTGACGCACAATAAACCAAGCGATGATCGCGGAGCCCGCGATGGCCGCGCCAACCGGCCAACCGCTCAAGCCATCGTGGGCCAGCGTCTTAATGGACCACACCACCAGGAACATGCCGACAAAGGACAGCCCCACGCTCGCCAGATCGATACGACCGGGGTTGGGGTCCTTGGACTCGGGCAATAGGAACCGGTATAGCAGCACTAGCGGGAGCAGGATGGGCACTGCGATGAAGAAGATCGACCCCCAGTGGAAGTGCTCGAGCAGCGCGCCGCCCACGATCGGCCCCAGGCTGTTTCCCGCGGCAAAACCGGTAGCCCAGATCGCGATCGCTTTGCGACGGCGCATGGGGTCGATAAAGATGTTGCGAAGCAGCGACAGCGTGGCCGGCATGAGCATCGCGCCGAACAGTCCCAGCGCGGCACGGGCGGCGAACAGCTGCTCTGGAGTAGTCGAGAACGCCGCGAAGGCCGACACCACGCCAAACCCGATGGCGCCGATGATCAGCAGTCGCCGGCGCCCGAATCGGTCGCTCAGGCTACCCATCGTGACCAGTAATGCCGCGAGCACCAGCGCGTAGATGTCCGCGATCCACAGCTGCATGGTGGCGCTAGGCCCCAGGTCTTCGGTGATGATGGGTAGCGCAAAACTTAGGACGGTGTTGTCGACGGAGATCAGCAGCACCGGCAGCATGAGCACCGCAAGGGCGGCCCATTGCCGGCGGTGGGACATCTCGGCTGCCGAGCTGGGCTTGGTGAAGATGCGCATTCGTTCATTCCTTCATGTCAATAAGCGAGCCACCGCGGTACGAATTCGCGCGTCGGTGACGAAAATCTGGGTGCGGCGTACCGCAGCTAAATCTTGGAGGCTTCCTGTGAAGCCAGTCGGGCACTGAGTGCCAGGCGAGACTCCTCGGGCACGCTCGCCCCGAGTAACGAGCCAAAGAACAGCCCGTCGCCCACCAGTCGGATCAGCAGGGCCCGCTGCGCGGCGTCGGGGCCTGTCAGCTCCTCGGCTATGCGACGGTCTACGTGATCGAGGAACTCGCCGTAGTCGCTGTCCCCCGTCTCGCCCGCCGCGCGTAGCGCCTGCATGCAGGTGAAGAGGACGAAGACCTCGTTCATTTCCTCCGACTTGGGAGTCGAGGCGGACAGCCACGCGTCAACCGCCGATCCCTTCTCACAGAGGTCGTCAAACCAGGCGATCGACTTCGCACCTAACCAGTGCGCAAGACCGCGCAACAGTGCCACTCGCGTCGGAAAGTGGTGCAACAACCCGCCCTTGGACACGCCGGCTGCGCGCACCACAGCATCGAGCGACGGCACCGCGCCGTTCGCGAGCGTCAGGTCAAAGGTCGCCTGAACTATGGAGGTGCGGGTGTCTGTGGCCATGCCGGAATCGTACAGTCCGTCTGGACGGTCGGTCAACCAAGGGCGCAAAAAGGCGAGTCGCGACCCGAAGGAAGCGAGTTATTCAGAGGACGTGACTACTCGGCGCCAATGTTGTGACAGTCGAGCGACCAGCCGCCGCCCTCGGGCAGACCGAGTCGCGACCAGGAGGCGTTGCCTAGGTTGCCGATCCGCCGGCCGGACACCGGCAACTCCAGCAGGTGCATGATCGCCATGCGCGACGCGCTGCCGTGCGTCACGACCAGTAGGTCCCCTGGCGCGCGCTCGACCCAGTCGAGGATCCCGGCGACCATACGAGCACCCACGGAGGCATGATTCTCGTAGCCCTCGTACTCGGGCTCGAGGCCATTGCGGTAGGCCTTGTGCTGGAGCGGGTCGTACTTCTCGCGCTCGTCCGCGGACAGGCCCTCCCAGGGGCCGTAGTCGCGTTCCACGAATCGCTCGTCGGTGTGGACCTCGCTCCCCCACTGCGCCGCGATGATCCGCGCGGTCTCGTGGGCGCGGTCGAGAGGTGAGGTCACCACGAGCACGCCGTCACGCACCGCGGGTCCAAGCGTCTTGGCAGCACCTAGCGCCTGCTGGCGCCCGGTGTCGTTGAGCGCGGTGTTCGAGGACCCCTGGAGGCGGCCCTCTACATTCCAGTCGGTTTGGCCGTGCCGAGCGATAAAGACGCGGGTCATGGCACCGAGGGCAGTGGAACGACCGGGCAGTCCTTCCACAGGCGTTCGAGCTCATAATAGCCTCGGTCCTCGTCGTGCATTACGTGCACGATCACATCGTTGAAGTCGAGCAATGCCCAACGGCCCTCGCGCACGCCCTCGCGGCGCTTGGCCTCGACCCCCTGCGCGCGCATGGAGTCCTCGACGCCCTCTGCGATAGCTGCAACGTGACGCTCATTCGTGCCCGATGCGATCAGGAAGACGTCGGCAAGCGGCATCCTCGCACTCACGTCGAGGGCGACGATGTTTTCCGCCTTCTTGTCGTCGGCGGCCGAAGCGGCCATTTGGGTGAGCTCAATAGCTCTTTCTGTCGCGGTCATTATCCTTGCCCTGCCAGGTTGTATACGAGCACGCCGAGAACAAAAGCTATGGCACCGATAACGGCTATATGCGCCCAACGGAAGTGGCGTGCGCCTCCCGCGGGATGAAGTTCTGGAACCTTACGTCGCGCTACCTCTATGCTGCCCGTCGTCAACGGGGCGTCTCCATTGGAGTACGCCTCCGGGGAGAACGGTGCCGGGTGCTCCGGGTTGATGGCCGGGGTCAACGTGGAAAAATCAGGTCGCGGGATGGCCTGCGAAGGCGCATCCTCGAGCTCGCGGCTCTGCGACTGGGTCGAGTTCAGCGGATGCGCGTCCCAGATTGAGGGAGCAACAGTGACGGTGGATCCCGAGACCGGCACCATGGGCGCGTCCGGGTCAACCGTCTGCTCGACCAGCGGCATCTCGCCGGAATGGGTCGCGATGACCTCGTCGAAGCTGGCGTGGTGGGGTGCCTTGGCAGGCGCCTCGCTGGGCTCCTCAACGGATTCGTCGGCGGGACCATCGACGTACTGCCCGACGGGCTGCTCGCTGTGGTGCTCTGCGGGAGCGACGGCGTCGGTAGTGGTGTCCGACTGAGGCTCCGAGTCGGCGACTGGGGCCTCCCACTCGGACACCGACTGCGAGTTCTCTGTTTCCGGGGTCGTGTCCGACTGCGGAACAGCCACAGCAGCCTCAGCGGCTCGGTGAGACGAGCTCTCGATGCCCGCCATCGCCTCGGCAGTGAGACGACGAATCTCTTCCGCGGGGTCGACGTAGTCCTGGCCGGTCGCGGCGGAGACCTTGGCTTGAGCGGCTTGCTCGACGGAGTCTGCTCGCGCGTTCTGCTGTTCCTCAGCGTGGGCCGCCATCGCACGCGCCTGCAGGGATCCGGGAGGGAACATCCCGCGGAAGGCTTCCGGAATGGCGTCGTAGCCGGTGGGCACTGGCGCGGGGTCCGATGCCGGCTGCATTACGCCAACGGGTTCCGGCTCTACTACTTCGGGCTGTGCCAGTTCTTCAGGCTGCGCCGGTTCAGGTTCAGCAGAGTCTGACGACTCCTCCGCCTCGCCGGCAGTGGGTTCCGCCGACTCCGCTTCAGCCTCAGTCTGGTCGGCGTGGCTGGCCTCGGACGCGGCGAGGTCCGCTGAGGCACCGTCCGCGTCGTGACCCTGCTCGTCCTTGTCGTCTTCGTAAGCCTGCTGGACGTCGTCGCCGGTCTGAGGACTCTCGTGGTCCTCCTGGACGTCGTCGCCGGTCTGAGGACTCTCGTGGTCCTCCTGGACGTCGTCGCCGGGCTCAGGAATCTCGTGATCCTCGTGGATCTCATCTGCGTCGGCCACGGCGGCATCGGACTCCGCCACCACGTCACCGTCGGCGACGCGCGCAAAGGCGCTCTCGCGCACCGGAGGTGTCGCAGGGGTCGCGGCGTCGGCCTGCTCGGAGTCGACCTCGTCCACAGTCCGGCCGAGCGCGGCGGCTGCGGCCTCAGCGTCGGCGGCGGCGGCTGCCGCCTTCTCCTTGGCGAGGCGCTCCTGCTCGGCGATAACAGCGGGAGTCATCGCGGGCAGCTGGCCGGTGGCGATCATCTCTTCTTCAGCGGTCCACGACTCCATGGGGCGCTGAGTGCGCTCGATGCGGCGCCGATCACGGCGCGATAGCCCGTCCGTGGGCGGCGATGAGTTCTCTCCCACGTTCTCGAGCGACTCGGTTGGATCCGGAGCGCCGCCGGCAGCGCGCGCCTCCATGGCGCGTCGATCCCGTCGGGAGAGGGGCTTGCCCTGCTCAGTCATCCAGTCCTCCGAGGTAAAGCTCATGCGTAGCGATGTAGTCAGCGACCGATGCGGGCACTAAGTATCTGATCGGTGCGCCCGCCCGTACACGGCGACGGACATCAGTCGAGGATATCGCCAACGACGGCACCTCGACGACCCTATGTGTGGTTTCTAACTGTGGGAACGAATGGCCGGCCCGAGTCACTCCCACGAATTGTGCGAGCTCTCCAAGTTGGTCGGTGTCCTTCCACTCTGCGAGTCTGGCAAGCGAGTCCGCGCCCGTGATGAAGAAAAGGTCCGCATCTGGGTACTGAGCCGACAGGTCACGCAGGGTATCGATGGTGTACGTCACGCCGCCGCGGTCCACGTCGACCGTTGACACCGAGAAGCGGGCGTCGTTGCGGACAGCCTTGACACTCATGGCCACCCGGTGCGCCGGTGACGCGGTCACGGAATCGCGCTTGAACGGCTGGGTAGCTGTCGGCACGATCAGCACCTGGTCGAGGCGTAGGGCCGCGCACACCTCCGACGCTGCGGCCAGGTGTCCGTGATGAATCGGGTCGAACGTCCCCCCTAGGACACCGATCCGAGCGCGTTGAGCGGACACGTCAGTGACGGGTGCCGATGCTCCGGAACGCGAAGGTGATGAACAGCAAGGTCATCAATCCCGTGAACGCGAGAAGGCCGATGGCTGCGGGCGAAATGGGCAACTCGTTGACGACGTGCTCACTGGTGGTAACTGCTTCTAAAATCACGGTGACTCCTATCACGGTCTGCGACGATTATTCCACGTACGGCGCGGCATTGGGGCCGCCACGTCGCGGAAACGCGCTTGAGGTCGGTTCCGGCACTAAACCAGGCACCAGCGCGAAGGCGCTACGGGCGAATGTGACCGTCGCCGTAAACCACCCACGTTGTCGTAGTGAGCTCGCCCAGACCCATGGGGCCGCGCGCGTGAAGCTTCTGCGTCGAGATGCCGATCTCCGCCCCGAGCCCAAACTCGGCGCCGTCGGTGAAGCGCGTCGAAGCGTTCACCATCACGGCTGCGGTGTCGAGGTTGGCGACAAACTTATCCGCTGCGCCGATGTCGTCGGTCACGATCGCCTCGGTGTGGCCGGTCGAATAGTGGCTGATGTGGGCGATCGCCTCGTCGAGGTCGTCCACCACCTTGACCGCCATGTCGAGCGAGAGGTACTCGGTCGCCCAATCCTCGTCCGTCGCGGGGACCGTGGGGACCCCCTCCGGCGCGAAGCCGGCGGCCGCGGCATCGGCGTGGAGAACCACGTTCTCTGCGTGCAGTGCGGCGAGGACCGCAGGCAGCACTCGCGCGGCGGCGTCACGGTGCACCACAAGAGTCTCCGCCGCGTTGCAAACCCCAACGCGCTGCGCCTTGGAGTTCACCACGATATCGACGGCGCGCTGCACGGGCGCCGATGCGTCGAGGTAGACATGGCAGTTTCCCTCGCCAGTCTCGATGGCTGGCACAGTCGAGTCACTCACTACGGCCTGAATGAGTTCCCGTCCGCCGCGCGGCACGAGCACGTCGACCAGCCCACGGGCGTTCATGAGCACTCGCGCCCCGGCCCTGCCGTAGGCGTCAATCGACTGCACCGCAGCGCGGGGAAGACCCGTACCCTCAAGCGCGTCCTGGAGAACCTCCACGATGACCTCGTTGGACGATGCCGCGGCGGAACCGCCACGCAGTACTGCCGCGTTTCCCGACTTTAGCGCGAGGCCAGCCGCGTCGACGGTGACGTTGGGTCGCGCCTCGTAAATCATGCCGACCACGCCCATGGGCACGGCCTTCTGGATCAGGCGCAGACCGTTCGGAAGTGTCGAGCCACGCTTGACCTCGCCCACCGGGTCGGGAAGCGTCGCCAGGAAGCGCAGCGCCTGCGCTATTGAGCCGATGCGGTCCTCCGTCAGCTCGAGTCGGTCCAGCAGTCCCGGCTTCATGTCGTTGGCGCGCCCGCGCTCGAGGTCCTTCGCATTGGCAGCAATGATTCGCGGAGCCTGAGCGACGAGCGCGTCTGCCATAGCGAGCAGCGCCGCGTCCTTGGTGGAGCGCGTCGCGGTCGCGAGCGCGCGGGAGGCGATCTTGGCACGACGGCAGGCTTCAAGGACGGCGAACTCGACGTCGGTTTCGCTGGAATTCTGGACGGTGTCAGTCATTCGCCCAGTTTACGCGGGAGCGCTGACTATCTCCAAGGGCCGGTCCCGGGCAACTGGAACGCTTTCCTCTGCGGGCCCGAGACGCAGCGCAGCCGAGTAAGCCGTCACGTGGAGTGGACACCTCGGACGCGAAAAGGGGCTCCCGACCGTAGCGTCGGGAGCCCCTTGCCTGCCATGCGCCTCAAACGGCAGCTGTCACTAAGTGATTTGCCCGTTCCGGCGCCGAGCGAGTGCGTCGATTGTGGCAGCGAGCACCAGCACGCCACCGCTCACCGCGAGGGTCGCGCCCGCAGGGAGCCTCAGCAGTCCGAGGCCGTTTTCAATGACAGCGATGACGAGCGCGCCGACGAGTGCGTAGATGAGCCGCCCCCTTCCGCCGAAGAGGCTGACTCCACCGACAACTGCCGCCGCGACACCTGACAGCACGATGTCACGCCCAGAAGCGGCATCCACGGAACCGATGCGCGAGACGGAGAGCACCCCCGCGATGACCGCAATCGTCGAGCAGACCATGAATGCGCTCCAGCGAATGAGAGTGACGTTGATGCCCGAGCGGCGCGCGGCCTCACGATTCCCGCCGATCGCGTAGAGGTAGCGACCGTACTTGGTGCGGTCTAGCACGAAAGTCCCAATCATGACGAATACCAGCACAATCGGTACGACAATGGGCACGCCCTGCACAGCGTGGGCGTTGGTGCCGCGGTCGAGGTTGAGGAAATAGACGAGGAACGCGCCCAGGAGGGCGACACCGATCAGCTTCGCCAAGATGATGGTGACCGGAGGGTTTGGCGCCCCCGAGCGAGTGCGGCGCCATCGGTCCCACATCGCTACCCCAAGTAGGAGAACAAGGGCGATGGCCAACATCAACCACCCCGCCCAGACCGGCAGATTGCTGTTCTGGATTGCCTTGATGGGTTCCGGGATCACACGATAGGTTCCACCAGCACCGATGATCATCAGAATGACGCCCTGCAGTCCGAGGAACAGACCCAGGGTCACGACAAACGACGGCACCCCGACTTTTGCAACGAAGAACCCGATGAAGGCACCGATCGCTAGGCCGATGGCCAGCGCGAGCATGAATGCGACCGGCCACGACAGCCCTCCTGGCTGCGTTGTTCGAACGAATACGGCCATCGCTACGCCGAAGGTGACTCCGGCGGACAGGTCGATCTCGCCCAGGAGCAGGACAAACACGAGCGCCATGCCAAGCATCACCAACGGCGCTGCCTGGGTCATGAGGTTCGCGATATTGCGTTCCGTCAGGAACTTGTCATTCGCGAGTGCGAAGATTGCCATGAGGACGATTAGTCCGCCAATCGCTGGCAACGCCCCCATGTCTCCGCCACGGAGTTTGCTGAGGTAGGCCCGGAAGTGGTCTCCGATGCCCTGCTCGACACCCCGTCCGAGCAGGCTCGGGGCGTCGGACGCACGTGGCCCGTCTGGCGTCGCTGAGTCCTGTGCTTCTGCGCTCATGAGGCCACCTGCTCCATCTTCTTAGTTCCGGTGATGTATCCCACGACATCCGACGAGTTCGTCAAAGCGGTTTCAATGCTCGCCGTCATCGTGCCCAGGTAAAGCACATTGATGTCATCCGCAACCTTGAAGACGTCCTGGAGGTTGTGCGACACGATAATCACCGCAACGCCGCTGTCGGCGAGTCGGCGAACCAGATTCAATACCTGTTCTGTCTGCGCAACCCCAAGCGCGGCAGTCGGCTCGTCGAGAATGACGACCCGCGCCTGCTTAACCACCGAGCGCGCGATCGCGACAGTCTGACGCTGTCCGCCTGACAGTGACGCCACTTTCTGGTGAAGCGACTCGACGGTGCGGACGTTGAGTGATTGCAGAGCCGCCGCGGCCTGCACTTCCATCTCGCCCTCTTCGAAGGTGGCGCCACGTACTTCCTCACGACCGAGGAACATGTTCTGAACGATGTCGAGGTTGTCGCATAGCGCGAGGTCCTGGTACACGACCTCGATGCCAAAACGAGCAGCCTCGCGCGGGTGATGGATCGAAACTGGTTCGCCGTCGAATAGCACGGTCCCACCGTCGTAGGGCTGCACTCCGGCAAGACCCTTGATAAGCGTCGACTTGCCGGCGCCGTTGTCGCCCACGAGCGCAGTCACGCGCCCCGCGTGGGCGGAAAAGTTGATTCCCTTCAGCACGTTGACGGGCCCAAAGCTCTTCGTCACTTCCTGAAGCTCAATAATCGGACGTTCCACTGTTCTGTCTCCTTTGACCTAGTAACGGGCGACTTCCGCGCTCACATCGAGAGGGCTCCGCACCAATTGGTGCGGAACCCCCTCGTGTATGGCGAGATTCCCTACGCAGCGGGCGTAAGGCCTGCCTCGTCGCAAGCGGCCTTCACGTCGCCAGCGCAGAGCTCGTCGTACGAGATGTTGCCGTCGTCGATGACCTGCTGCACGTTCGCGGGAGTGATGTTGATCGGCTCGCTCGCGATGAACGGTGTGCCGTCGTCTAGCGTCATCTCGGTAGTAGGCGACTCGCCGTTCAGGAGCGCGATAGCGAGCTCCGAAGCGGAGGCAGCTTCAACCTGATACGGCTTGTAGACCGTGCAGGCCTGCTTGCCGAGGAGGATGTTCTGCAGACCGGCCACCGAAGCGTCCTGGCCCGAGACCGGAACGACGAGGCCGTTCTTGTCGAGAACCGTGATGACTCCAGCAGCGTTGGTGTCGTTGGCGGCCCACACCGCGTCAACCTTGCCATCGAGCGAGGTCAATGCCTGCTCCATGTTGGTCGCCGAGATGTCGCCGTCCCAGGCGCCATCCGGCTCCTTTGCGGGGACGACTCCGGCAGCCGCCATGATCGAGTCGGCACCGTCGTGGAACATGGCCGCGTTTCCGTCAGCGGGGTCTCCACCGATGTAAACGACAGTCGCCGACGCTCCGTCAACGCCAGCGGCGTCAAGGCCGTCGACGATGCACTGGCCCTGGAGCTCGCCGACGTGGAAGTTGTCGAACGACACGTAGTAGTCCGCACCCGCGATAGGGCGGTCATACGCGATGACCGGGATGCCTTCGGCCTGAGCGTTCTCCGTGACGGTCACTGCCGCACCCTGAAGATCGACAAGAAGCATGACGTCGCAACCGCTGGTCATCTGCTGCTCGGCGATCGTCGCGTACTTCGCGGTGTCTCCCTGAGCGTTCTGGATATCGACCTCGAAGCCCGCAGACGTGATGGCCTCTTCGAGAGCGGGACGGTCACCATTTTCCCAACGCGGCGACGACGCCGCATCGGGGAGGATCACGCAAGCACGTGAATCCGATGCGCTTGCTACAGCGGTACCGCTACCGCTAGCGGTGCTCTCAGTCGTGCTGTCGCTCGAGCATCCGGCCAATGCGGCCGTGGACAGTATCGTGAAAGCTAGGACTCCGATAACTGATTTGTTCTTCACATCACACCTCTCTGTGTAACTGAGGAAAGCCCTCATAGCCGCTCATCTTTGAACGACAGATTTCACATTATCCAGAAGAGGCTCTTGTCTTCACTAAATAAAGTCACGGTCGCGTAACGATTGCGCCGAGGGCTCCGAAGGTGCTGGTAGTTACACCACTATGAGAGCGTCGATGTGGACCAGTTCGTGCGCGAAGTGGGGCCCAAGTTGGTCACGGAGTTGCGCAGTACTGAGCCCCAGCATGGCGGGAACCTCATGCGCAGCGAAGCTCGCAAGCCCGCGTGCGACCACTGCGCCGTCGGGGGAAACGAGCTCAATCGGGTCTCCCGCCTCGAACTCCCCCCTCACGGCGCTCACCCCGGCCGCCAGCAAGGACGCCTTGCCGCCGCGCAGCGCGCGTACGGCTCCGGCGTCGAGCACCAACTGACCGGACGGTCGCGCCGCGTGCGCGAGCCAGGCCAGCCGCGAACCGTTGTGCTTCCCGGTCGCGACAAAGGCAGTTCCAACATCCTCGCCCCGCATCGCCTCACGAGCCGACGACGCGGAAGTCAGGACCACGGGGATCCCGGAGGACGTTGAGATGGCCGCGGCCTCGAGTTTGGTCACCATACCGCCGGTGCCGATGGCCGACCCCCTGCGCGAGATATCGATCCCGGCGAGCTCGTCCATCGACGTGACTATCGAAATACGCGTGGCGCCCGCCGTGCCTGGCGCGGCCGTATAGAGCCCGTCGACGTCCGTCAGGAGCACCACCGCGTCCGCGTGAACGACGGTCGCGACCAGGGCCGCGAGCCTATCGTTGTCGCCAAACCGGATCTCGTCGGTCGCCACCGTGTCGTTCTCGTTGACAATAGGCACGACCCCGAGCTCGAGGAGGCGGTGCAGCGCTCGTTGGGCGTTTCCGTAGTGCGCGCGGCGCACCATGTCGTCAGCCGTCAGCAGCACTTGACCCACACGCAGGCCGTGACGGGCGAACGCCGCCGAGTAGGCCGCGATGAGGATCCCCTGGCCAACGGACGCCGTTGCCTGCTGCATCTCAAGGTCGCGCGGGCGTCGATCGAGACCCAGCGGGCCGATGCCCGCGGCGATCGAGCCCGAGGTCACCAGCACCACGTCGCGGCCGTCCTGGCGAGCCTCCGCGAGGACGTCCGCGAGCTTGCCGAGAGCGGACTCGTCGAGGTGCCCGTTGGCTCCCGTCAGCGACGACGAACCAATCTTGACGACCACGCGTCGCGCATCGGCAATCTCCGCGCGCACAGCGGAATGGGCGGCTGAAGGCACTACTCCCCCTGGGTTGTTCCTACCTGGCCGGTGAGGCGAGGCTATTCGTCGCTCTTGGGATCCGTCCAGTGTCCCGCATTGCGCTCGGTCCAGAGCTCCTTGCGGGCCTCCGTCTTAGCGTCCATGCGTTCCTTGTGGTCGGCGCGCTTCTCTGAACGTGTGGCGCGGCCACCGCTGTCGTGTTCCTCGACGCGTATGTCAGTGCCGCGCTGCCCGAGGAGCTCGGCACCCGTGTACATGGTGGGCTCCCAGTCGAACATGATGCCACCCTCGCGGGGGCCGATCACGACCTCGACACCCGGGATTGCGCCCGCCTTGAACAGCCCGTCCTCGACGCCTGCGCGAGCGAGTCGGTCTGCGAGGTAGCCCACGGCTTCGTCATTCGAGAAGTCCGTCTGCTTGACCCAACGCTCAACGCGCGGGCCGCGCACCTGGAAGTAGTCCTCGGCACCGTCGCGCACGTGCTTCACAGTGAAGCCACTCTCGTCCACGGCCTTAGGTCGTAGCACCATGGGCGCCTTCTCGAGTTCGGGCATCTTGGCCCGTTCGTCGGCGACCATCTCCGCTAGCGCGTAGCTGAGTTGGCGCAGGCCCTCGTGGCTGACCGCGCTGACCTCGAAGATCGGCATTCCGAGTTCCTCGAGCTCCGCGCGCACCATGGCGGCGAGCTCGCGTCCGTCGGGAATGTCAATCTTGTTAAGGATGATGATCTGGGGGCGCTCTGCGAGCGGCACCCCGGAGATAGCGTCGTCGCCCGTGTACGCCGCGAGCTCCTTGGCAATCACGTCGAGGTCGCGCAGCGGGTCCCGGTCGCTCTCAAGCGTCGCCGTGTCCAGCACGTGTGCGATCACGGAGCAACGCTCGATGTGGCGCAGGAACGCGTGCCCCAGGCCCTTACCCTGCGAGGCGCCCTCAATGAGTCCAGGAACGTCGGCGATCGTGTACCGCGACCCGCCAATCTCCACGACGCCAAGGTTGGGGACGAGGGTGGTGAACGGGTAGTCGGCGATCTTGGGACGGACCTTTGACATCGCCGCGATAATGGACGACTTGCCCGCACTCGGGTAACCCACGAGTGCGACGTCGGCGATCGACTTGAGCTCGAGCACTACCGAGGCTTCCAAACCGGGCTCACCCATGAGGGCGAATCCGGGAGCCTTACGCTTCGAAGACGCGAGCGAGGCGTTTCCGAGGCCTCCGCGGCCACCGGCCGCGACCACGTACTCCGCGCCCTCGCCCACGAGGTCCTCGAGGAACTCGCCGGAGGGTGACTTCACGATCGTGCCGTTGGGCACGAGTAGCACCAGGTCCGGAGCGGTCGCGCCGTGACGGTTGTCGCCGGCGCCCTGCTTGCCGTTCTCCGCGACGCGGTGCGGCGAGTGGTGGTAGTCGAGCAGCGTGGTCATCTGCGCACTCACGCGCACAATCACCGAGCCGCCGTTGCCGCCGGTGCCGCCGTCTGGTCCGCCCAGGGGCTTGAACTTCTCGCGGTGCACGGAGGCCACGCCGTGGCCACCGTTACCGCCGGTGGCGTGCAATACCACCCGGTCCACGAACGATGCCATGTGTCGCCTCTCAATCGCCGCGTGAGTCCACGCGTACGCAGTTGTGCACCCGCCCGGATTCGATCATCACCGCGGCGGCATGCTTTCTAGCCTAGATACACGTCAGGGGCGCTGCCATTCGGCGCGCCCCTGACGTAAAAAATGAAGTGCTGTCCGTTAGACGGCCGCCACCACGTCTACGACCTTGCGGCCTCGACGGTTGGTGAATGCCACCGAGCCCGCCGCGAGGGCGAACAGGGTGTCGTCCTTGCCGCGACCGACGTTGTGTCCGGGGTGGTGGTGCGTGCCGCGCTGGCGAAGGATGATCTCGCCTGCGTTCACAACCTCGCCGCCGAAACGCTTGACGCCCAGGTACTGAGCGTTCGAGTCACGACCGTTGCGCGAGGAACTCGCGCCCTTTTTGTGTGCCATGAGTTATTCCTCGCCTTTACTTAATGCCCGTGACCTTCAGGCGCGTGAGCTCCTGACGGTGGCCGATGCGCTTGCGGTAGCCGGTCTTGTTCTTGAACTTCAGGATGTCGATCTTGGGACCGCGCTCGTCGCGAACGACCTCTGCGGTGACCTTGACCTTGGACAGTGCCTTGACGTCCGTCGTAACGGTTTCGCCGTCGACGAGCAGAAGAGCCGGAAGCTCAATCTTGTCGCCTTCGGACGCCTTGATGCGGTTCATCACCACAACGGTGCCAACAGAAACCTTCTCCTGGCGGCCACCGGCCTTAACAATCGCGTACACCATGATCTATTCCTTAAAAGTCTGTCTCTTTGTTTCCCTACCGCTGCCGCTCCTGTGTTCCCATGGAGGGCGCAGGCAGGGTTGGACGCTCGCGCGCCGACTGTCAAAGATACCGCCTCGCATGCCCCCGGGTCAAACCCGCTGGGCAGGCAATTCGCTAGTCCTTGTCTTTCGGCTCGTCTGCTTCGTTTGAAGACTCCTCGGCGGGCGCCGCTGAGTCGCTGGGCTGGTTCTGCATGCCGTCGGATTCGGGGGCGTTTGATGCGCCACCTTCCGCCGGAGCCTCGTCTTGCGACGCGGCTGGTTCTGGCAACACGATGTCGATGACGACGGCATCGGTAGGTTCAACGTCCGCCGACGTCAGGCCGCCTTCGGCAGGCGCATCCTCGTCGAAGTGGTGCGCCTTTTCCGCCGCCGCCGCGATCGAGGCAAGCGTCGCCTTGACTGCTGCGCGTGCGTCCTCGCGGTCGTCGAGGGCGTGCGTCTCGCCGTGCGGCTCCTCTTCGTGTGAGGACTGCTTCGGTTCGTTGCGCTTGCCTCCACCCGAGTTGCCGGAGCCGGAGTTGTTGCCACCCGAGTTGTTGCCGGTGCTGTTGCCACCGCGGCCGCGACGGCCACTGCGCTCAGGCTGCTTCTCGCTCGCCTCGGGGACCGGCTCGCCCTGGACCAGGAAGCCTCGTCCCTTGCAGCACTCGCAGGTCTCTGAAAAGGCCTCGACCAGTCCCTGGCCGACGCGCTTGCGCGTCATCTGCACGAGCCCGAGCGACGTCACCTCGGCAACCTGGTGCTTAGTGCGGTCGCGCCCCAAGCACTCGATCATGCGGCGCAGGACGCGGTCCCGGTTCGCCTCGAGCAGCATGTCGACAAAGTCGATCACGATGATTCCGCCGATGTCGCGCAACCGTAGCTGGCGAACGATCTCCTCAGCGGCCTCAAGGTTGTTGAGGGTCATGGTCTCTTCGAGCGTGCCGCCCTTACCGACGAACTTGCCGGTGTTGACGTCCACGACCGTCATGGCCTCGGTGCGGTCGATCACGAGCGAACCACCCGAGGGGAGCCAGACCTTGCGGTCCATGCCCTTGGAAAGCTGCTCGTCGATGCGGGACTCGGAGAAAACATCCTTGTCGCCGGTGAACTTGTGCAGGCGCTCGACCAGGTCAGGAGCGACTGAGCCGACGTAGGCGCTCAGCGAGTTCCAGGTGTCGTCGCCCTGAATAGTGAGCGAGTCAAAGTCCTCGTTGAAGATGTCGCGGACCACGCGGATGGCCATGTCCGGCTCGCCACGCAGCAACTGCGGGGCCTTGCCGGTCTTGGCTTCCTTCTCGATGGACTCCCACTGACGCTTCAGTCGGTCGACGTCGGCGCGCAGCTCTTCCTCTGCAGCCCCCTCGGCGGCGGTCCGGACGATCACGCCGGCGTCAGCCGGGATGACCTCGCGGAGCAGCTTCTTGAGGCGTGCGCGCTCGGTATCCGGCAGCTTGCGGCTGATGCCGGTCACCCCGCCGCCCGGTACGTAGACCAGGAAGCGTCCGGCGAGCGAAATCTGGCTGGTAACGCGGGCACCCTTGTGACCGATGGGGTCCTTGGTCACCTGCACCATGACGGTGTCGCCGGGCTTGAGCGCGAGTTCGATACGGCGCGGCTTGCCTTCCATTCCGGCTGCGTCCCAGTTAACCTCACCGGCGTAGAGCACCGCGTTACGTCCGCGTCCTACGTCGATGAACGCCGCCTCCATGCCGGGCAGCACGTTCTGGACGCGACCCAGGTACACGTTGCCGGCCATCGCCTGCTGTGCCTGGTGGGAGACGTAGTGCTCAACAAGCACGTCATCCTCCATGACGGCGATCTGCACGCGGCTGTCCTTCTCGCGCACCACCATCGAGCGCTTAACGGATTCGCGGCGGGCCAGGAACTCGGCCTCGGAGATGACGGGGCGGCGACGCTGTCCGTCGCGGCTGTCGCGACGGCGCTGGCGCTTGGCCTGCAGGCGAGTCGAGCCCTGGAGCTGGTCGTCACCGCCACCTGAGCCGCCACCGGAGTTTCCGCCCGAGTTGCTGTTCGAGTTTCCGCCAGAGCGCGAGCTACGCCCGCTGCGTGAGCGTCGGCGCCTACGCGATCCGCCCTCGCCTGACTCGTCGTCTCCACCGTTGTCGTTTCCGCCGCGGTTGGCGTTGCCTTCGTCGCCGGAGGTGCCGTCGTTGCCGCGGTCGCTTCCGTTGTCGCCGTTGCGGTCGTTGCGGTCGTTGCCGCCATCGCGGTCGTTGCCGCCATTGCGGTCGCTGTCGTTGTTGCGCGAGGAGTCGTCGCCGTCGCTAGCCGAGGCGGAGTCGCCTCCGTCAGCGCCGTCTGTACGCTTCTTCCCGCGCCCACGGCCGCCACGGCGGCGCCTACGCGGCGAACCGTCGTCCGAGTCGCCGCCATCGCGGGAGTCTGGGCCGTTGCCCTCGGACGAGTCGTTCTGCGAGGAATCCGCAGAGTCGGACTTCTTGCCCCTGCTTCCTGACTTCCTCGCCGGAGCGTCGTCGGCCGACTGCTTGTCCTGCGAGGCGTCCCCCGAATTGGATTCGCCCTTGGCCGTGTCGCGCTTCTTGCCGCCGCCGGACTTGCCGCCGGAAGACTTGCGCTTGGGAGCGTCCTCGGAGCCGGAGCCGTCGCCGGACTTGCTGGGGGCCTTAGCCCCGGCATCGGCGCCCGTCTTGGGCTTGGCCGGCGCCTTGTCCGCGGACGATGCGGGCGGCCCGGCTGGCGCCGAAGCTCGCCGCGACTTCGCGGGTTCAGGAGCCTGGAAAACCAGGGCGCTAGCTGGTGCTGCTGGGTTAGTGTTGTCCTCGCTCAAAGCGGGTACCTCAGATCGAGACGACCCACACGTCGCCTCGACATCATTGTCGGTTATGGGTCACGGTCCCGTGCCCACTGAAGTCTTCAGGTCGCGGCGAATATCCACAGTTAATACTTAAGCGCCTACCCCCGGTGTCTCCGCTAATGGCTGTAGCCGGCGGGACCTTGTCGGGACTGGCTGCTCCTCAGTCTCTGCGAACATCGCGCGGTTCGCACCCGATGTGGCTAGGTGCTGACCTGTTGTCCATTGTGACACACGCCCGAGCGAAAGCGCGGATTGCGTCGATATCGACGATGCGTGGCCCCTAGCGGCGACGAGCAAACTCACGCTCACGCGAACCTCAGGTCAACTCGCGCTCGCATGATCTCACTGAATCCGTGGGCGGATCTGGGACCAAAGTCCGGCCCTCCTCGCTGCAGTGCTGAACTACCCTTTACACCAGATTCTCCCTGAAAGGACTCGTTTTGGAAGCCCTAGAGTTGGCCCGATGGCAGTTCGGAATCACCACCGTCTATCACTTCATGTTGGTGCCGCTGACGATCGGGCTGTCCACCCTCGTCGCAATTCTGCAGACCACTTGGGTTGTGACGGGCAAGGAGAAATGGCTACGGCTCACCAAGTTCTTTGGGAAGCTCCTGCTCATTAACTTTGCGCTAGGCGTGGCGACGGGAATCGTTCAAGAGTTCCAGTTCGGAATGAACTGGTCTGAATACTCGCGGTTCGTGGGCGACGTGTTTGGTGCCCCGCTGGCGATGGAGGCGCTCGCCGCGTTCTTCCTCGAGTCGACCTTCCTGGGGCTGTGGATCTTTGGTTGGGACAGGTTGCCCAAGAAGGTCCACCTCGCGACGGTGTGGGCCTTCTCGATTGGTTCGATCCTCTCCGCGTACTTCATCCTCGCAGCGAACTCCTGGATGCAGCACCCGGTCGGCGCGATCTACAACCCAGAGACTGGCCGCGCGGAGATGACCGACATCATGGCGGTACTCACCAACAGCACCACGCTGGTGGCGTTCCCGCACGTGATCGCCACCGCGTTCTTGGTGGCGGGCACGTTCATGGGCGGGATTGGCGTGTGGTGGATGGTCAAGGCCTCGCGCGCCAAACAGGTCGAGGACGCTCAGATGTATCGCTCGGCTGCCCGAATCGGCGCCTACGTGATGATGATCGCGGGAGTAGCGCTCCTCATCACCGGAGACCTGCAGGCCAAGCTCATGTTTGAGCAGCAGCCCATCAAGATGGCCGCCGCCGAGGGCCTGATCGAGACTGCCCAGCCAGCGGGACTCTCCCTGCTGTCTATCGGCAACCCTGCCGGCGATGATCCCGACTCCGTGCGGCACATCATCGAGGTGCCGGGCCTGCTTTCCTTCATGGCGACCGGCGACTGGAATGCGGAGGTGCTGGGGGTGAACGACCTGCAGACCATCTACGCGGAGCGCTACGGTGCCACCACGCCCGACGGCGAAGCCATCGAGTACCGCCCGAATCTCCTCGTGACCTACTGGTCCTTCCGCCTCATGATCGGGCTCGCCGTGTTCTCGGCAGCACTGGCGCTTTCGATTCTGTGGTTCACCCGCAAGAAGCGCACGTACGACAAGACCTGGTTTAAAACACTCGCACTGGTGTCGCTGCCGATGCCGTTCCTGGCCGCATCGTTCGGCTGGATCTTCACGGAGATGGGTCGCCAGCCGTTCGTGGTCGCCCCCAATCCCACCGGGAACGACCAGATCATGTTGATGACGATGTTCGGGTACTCCACGTCCGTCAGCGCGGGCGAGGTCATCCTCTCCATGAGCACCTTCACGATCGTCTATACGGTCCTGGGAGTGTTCTGGTACCGGCTGCAAAAGCGCTACGCCAGCGAGGGCGCGCCCGTGATCGCGGCACCGTCAGACGACGAAGACAACGACACCACCAAGCCCATGTCGTTCGCGTACTAGGCCGGACCAGGGATTCAAGGAGACATTGACATGGAACTCGTGACCGTCTGGTTTATCGTCATCGCCATCCTGTGGACCGGCTACCTGGTCCTCGAAGGATTCGACTTTGGCGTAGGCATGCTGATGCCGATCGTGGGACGCAACAACAGGGAGCGCCGGGTCGCGCTCAACACCATTGGCCCCGTCTGGGACGGCAACGAGGTGTGGCTCCTCACCGCCGGCGGGGCCACCTTCGCCGCCTTCCCCGAGTGGTACGCCACCATGTTCAGCGGCTTCTACATTCCACTGCTGATCATTCTGGTTGCGCTCATCGTGCGCGCCGTCGCCATCGAGTACCGCGCCAAAATCAACGACCCCAAATGGCGCACCAACTGGGACCGCGCAATCATCATCACCGCGTGGGTGCCGTCAATCCTCTGGGGCGTGGCCTTCGCCAACCTGGTGCGCGGCGTCCCTCTCGATGCCGATCACCAGTTCATCGGCAACCTCATGACGTTGCTCAGCCCCTTTGCCCTGCTGGGCGGGGCTGTGACATTGCTCCTGTTCCTCACCCACGGTTCGGTCTTCCTCGCGCTCAAAACGGATGGGGTGGTGCGCGAACGCGCAGAGTCCCTCGCCAAGCGTTTCGCCCCCATCACGTTGGCCGTCACGGCCGTCTGGGCGATCTGGGCGCAGCTGGCCTACTCCGAGGTGACGTGGACCTGGATCCCCTTGGCGTGCGCAGCAGTGAGCTTGGTTCTGGTGTGGTGGTTCACCGTTAAGGGCCGAAGCGGCAGGGCCTTCGCCGCCAACGCGGTCGCAATCGCGGCCGCTGTAGTGCTGATCTTTGGCTCCATGTTCCCTGACGTCATGCCTGCCAGCAACGACCCTGCTAACTCCCTGACGGTGTACAACGCCTCGTCCACTGACTACACCCTCACCGTCATGTCGTGGGTGGCGGTGTTCCTGGTACCAGTGATCCTGCTCTACCAGAGCTGGACGTATTGGGTGTTCCGCAAGCGGATCTCCGTTCACGACATTCCGGAACACAACGAGCTCACCTTTTCTAAGGACTGAGAGTTCCGTCACCGGTTACTGTCTACCGCGTCACTTACGGCGCTTGGTCTCATCACAACTGGGCTGGAAATCGCGGGAATTTGCCCCGTTTTCGGAATTTCGCTTTGACCACAAAACCTGGGCGTCGCGTGTAGATTAGACCCGTCGCATCAGTGCCAACGCGAATGGGGCCCTACCCACCTCGTCGAGTAGCCCCCACCTGCCATGGTGGTGAGCGGGCGACACGAAAGCGAAAAGTGTCACCCTCCGAAAGGATCCCCCGTGGACGTACTTGACTTGGCACGATGGCAGTTCGGCCTCACGACCGTCTACCACTTCATGCTGGTGCCGCTCACGATTGGCTTGTCGACGATGGTCGCGATTATGCAGACCGCGTGGGTGAGGACCGGGAACGAGAAGTGGCTTCGGCTCACCAAGTTCTTTGGCAAGCTGCTGCTGATCAACTTCGCGCTGGGCGTTGCGACCGGAATCGTGCAGGAGTTCCAGTTCGGCATGAACTGGTCCGAGTACTCGCGCTTCGTGGGCGACGTCATCGGCGGTCCCATTGCGATGGAGACGCTCGCGGCGTTCTTCCTGGAATCGACATTCCTCGGCCTGTGGATCTTCGGATGGGATCGGCTTCCCAAGAAGGTCCACCTCGCGACCGTCTGGGCCTTCTCGATTGGCTCGATGCTGTCCGCCTACTTCATCCTGGCCGCCAACTCGTGGATGCAGCACCCCGTGGGCGCGGACTTCAACGCCGAGACCGGTTACGCGGAGATGACCGACATTTGGGCCGTGCTGACTAACAACACCGCACTGTGGGCAATTCCGCACGTACTCGGGGCCGCCTTCCTTGTTGCTGGCACCTTCGTGTGCGGTATCGGAACCTGGTGGATGGTGAAATCCACCCGCAAGCACGCCGAGAACCCCGAGCACCCGGATCGCATGATGTATCGCACCGCAGCCCGATTCGGCGCGCTTGTAATCGTGATCGCTTTCGCCCTCGTCTTCCACACCGGTGCCGAGCAAGGCAAGTTGCTGTTCCAACAGCAGCCGTACAAGATGGCGGCGGCCGAGTCGCTGTGCACCACCGAGCAACCGGCCGGATTCTCGGTGCTGTCGGTGGGCCACTTTGGCACCACCAGCTGCGAGGAAGTCAACAACATCATCGTGATTCCCGGCCTTTTGAGCTGGCTCGCCACGGGCGATTGGAGCGCGGAAGTCACCGGGCTAACCGAGACCCAGGCGGCATACGAGGAGCGCTACGGCACCACGACCGCCGAGGGCGAGACCATTGTCTACCAGCCCAACCTGCTCGTGACCTACTGGGCCTTCCGTGCCATGATCGGCTTCGCGTTCTTCTCCATCCTGCTCGCGTTGACAGTGTTCTGGGTGACCCGCGGCAAGCGCACCACCGGCAGCACCTTCGTCAAGCGATTCGCGTTGTTCACGATTCCGATGCCGTTCTTGGCGGCATCATTCGGCTGGATCTTTACCGAGATGGGCCGCCAACCATTCGTCGTCGCGCCTAACCCCACAGGGAATGATCAAATTCTGCTGATGACGATGTTTGGAAACTCCGCGTCGGTGAGCGCCGGGGAGGTATGGACCTCGATCATTGGCTTCGGAGTGCTCTACGCGATTTTGGGCGTGTTCTGGTTCCGACTGCAGAAGCGCTACGCCAGCGAAGGCGCGCCTGTCATCGCACCCCCGCCGGATGACTCGGACGACGAGGCTGACAAGCCGATGTCGTTCGCGTACTGAGTCGGCGGCGGAAGGCATAAGGAGACATTATGGAACTCACCACCGTCTGGTTTCTCGTCATCGCATTCCTGTGGACCGGGTACCTGGTCCTCGAGGGTTTCGACTTCGGCGTCGCCATGCTCATGCCGGTAGTCGGCAAGAACAACGCTGAACGCCGAGTCGCGCTCAACACCATCGGGCCCGTCTGGGACGGCAACGAGGTGTGGCTGCTCGCGGCCGGCGGATGTACGTTCGCCGCCTTCCCGCAGTGGTACGCGAGTATGTTTAGCGGCTTTTACCTGCCGTTGCTCTTTATCCTGCTAGCGCTCATCCTGCGCGCCGTCGCAATCGAGTATCGCGCCAAGATCAACGACCCCCGATGGCGCACCAACTGGGACCGCGCGATCATCGTCACCGCGTGGGTGCCGTCAATCCTGTGGGGGGTGGCCTTCGCCAACCTGGTCCGCGGCGTGCCGCTCGACTCCGACCACGAGTTCATCGGCAACTTCTTCACGTTCCTCAGCCCGTTCGCGCTGCTGGGTGGCGCGGTTACGCTGCTGCTGTTCCTGACGCACGGTTCGGTGTTCTTGGCACTCAAGACGGACGGCATCGTGCGCGAACGTGCACAGAAGCTGGCCGTGCGGTTCGCGCCCGTCGCGCTAGTGGTCACTGCGGTGTGGGCAATCTGGGCACAGCTCGCCTACTCCGATGTGGCATGGACCTGGATCCCCATCGTCGCCGCAGCCGTGGGCCTGGTGCTTGTCTGGAGATTCTCCTTGCAAGGACACAACGGCAAGGCCTTCACCGCCAATGCCGTGGCCATCGTCGGAGCCGCAGCGCTGATCTTCGGTTCGATGTTCCCCGATGTGATGCCCGCTAGCAACGACGCAGCCAACTCGCTGACGGTCTACAACGCCTCGTCGACGTCCTATGCACTGACGGTGATGACCTGGTTCGCGGTCTTCATGCTGCCTGTAGTGCTGCTCTACCAGAGCTGGTCGTACTGGGTGTTCCACAAGCGCATCCACTCTGACCACATTCCCGAGCACAACGAGCTCACCTTCGCCAAGGACTAGGGGCTTATGCGCCCCTTCGATCCGCGACTCATTGGCAAGATTGGACCCGCGCGCCGGTACGTGATCGTCACGGCAATCCTGGGTGCCGTGACCGCGTTGCTGATCCTGGCGCAGGCGCTACTCATCGCGCGCCTGCTGGCCCCGGTGCTAGCGCCGGAACCGCTGACCGAGGACGGCCTAGGTTGGTGGGGACGGCTAGTCCCGGAGGGCACGCGCACCCTCGCGGTGGGTCTCACCTGGCTCACCGTGGTGGTGGTGGCGCGCGCCTCGGTCACCTGGCTGCAGGAACGACTCGCGCATCGGGCGGGCGTCCGCGTCATCAGCGACATTCGCACGCAGGTAGTCGACCACGCCGCGAGCCTAGGGCCGCGCTGGATCGCCCAGGGCGAGGGTGCCTCGGTCACCACCGTCGTCACCCGCGGACTTGAGAACCTACTCCCCTACTTTGTGCGCTACCTCCCGCAGCTGATGCTGGCGGCCACGGTCACGCCACTCATGCTGATTGTGGTCCTTGGCCTCGACTGGCTCTCCGCGGTCATCATCGCGGTCACGCTGCCCCTGGTGCCCGTCTTCATGATCCTGGTAGGCCTGCTGACGCGTGAGCGCTCGGCTCGCCACCTGGACAGCATGGAGCGCCTGGCTATGCGCACCCTCGACCTGATTGAGGGCCTGCCTACCCTGCGGGCGTTGGGTCGCGAGCGGGGTCCCGCCGCGCGCGTGAGGGAACTCGGCGACGCGTACCGTGCGGCGACGATGAGTTCTCTGCGCGTCGCGTTCCTGTCCGGCATGGTGCTCGAGCTCTTGACCACGCTGGCCGTCGCCCTCGTGGCGGTCACCATGGGATTCCGGCTCATCGCGGGCGGCATCGGCATCGAGACCGCGCTGGTCGTTCTGGTTCTGGCACCGGAGGTCTACCTGCCGCTGCGCAACGTGGGCACTCACTTCCACGCCTCGGCGGACGGCCTCGCCGCCGCCGACGCGGCGTTTGAGATTTTGGACGCCCGCGCGCCTAGTCCGCAGACGGAGACCCTGGGAGCGGCGCCCGCACTGCGCGGCGTCAACCTCTCGGTACGAGATCTCGCGGTGGAAACACCCGACCGACGGCGTTGGGCGCCGGCGGCGCTCAGCTTCGACGCCCAGCCGGGAAGCGTCACCGTGCTGCGCGGCAGCAATGGCGAGGGGAAGTCGACCGCGCTCATGGCGTTGGTGGGGCTGCTAGCCCCCGACCTGGGCACGATCTCCGCGGATGCGGCCGCCCCGTCGGGCGACACGCCTTCCCTGCAGCTGCTCGCCAGCCCGAGCGAGAGCGTCGAACGCATCGCGTGGAGCTCGCAGTGCGCGTGGGTCCCCCAGCGACCCGACCTGGGACCCGCAGGCCGGACACTGAGTCTGGGACAGCGCCAGCGCCGCGCGCTCGACCGCGCCTTCGCGTCAGGACGCCCGGTGCTGGTGCTCGACGAACCCACCGCGCACCTCGACTCCCAGTCGCGCGCGGAGGTCATCGAACAAATCCGTGCCGCCGCACAGGGCGGCGCCACCGTGGTGGTGGCGACTCACGAGGTCGAGATGATCGACGCGGCAGACGTCGTGGTGGACGTGCGCGACGCGATCCGCCCGCACGCGCAGGTGGAATCGTGACCGCGCTGCGCGAGGCGCTTCGCGACACCGAGATCCGTCGCTGGCAGGTCGTCAAGGCCGTCGCGCTCGGAACGATGTCGCTGGGCTCCGCGGTTGGTCTCGCCGCGGTCGCCGCGTGGCTGATCGCCAAGGCCGCGGAGATGCCCTCCCCCGCGGATATTGCGCTGGCGGCCACCATCGTCCGATTCTTTGGCATCAGCCGCGGGTTCTTTAGGTACCTCGAGCGCCTCGCGAGTCACGATGCCGCGCTGCGTGGCGTGGTCGCCCTGCGCGAACGTACCTACAAGGCGCTGGCCTCCTCGGGTGCTCGGACCATTATGGGCTTGCGGCGCGGCGACATCATCGCGCGCCTTGGCGCCGACCTCGACGCGATCGGCGACGCGGTGGTGCGCGCGATCATTCCCGCGTGGGTGGCCCTCACCGTGTCCGCGCTGGCGGTCGCGGTCGTCGGATACTTCTCGCTTCTCGCAGCGGCCACGCTGGCAACCTGCCTCGTCCTTGCGGCGCTCCTACCCGGGATCCTGACCGCACGCGCGTCGCGAATAGCCGCCGAGCGCGGCGGTGCGGCGCAGGCGCGAGTCACCACCGTGGTTCATTCCTCCCTCGAGGCAGCGTCCGAGCACCGCGTGTGGGACACCTCGGGAGCCGTTCACGACGAACTTGAGTCGGCCAACAAGGAGGCCGAGGACGCGGCCGATGCTGCAGCCTCGCCCGCCGCGTTCGCCGCCGGGTTACAGTCCCTCGCAGCTGGCGCGGCGCTCGTCCTCGGACTCGCCATCGGCGTCAGCGCCGCCGCCGCCGGGAACCTCAGTGGTCCCGGCGCTGCGGTAGTCGCCCTCACTCCCCTCGCGGCGTTCGAGGCAGTGGGCGCAGTCCCCACCGCCATGAGCCAGTACTTCAGGTCGCGATTCGCGGCACGGCGCGTGCGAGCCATGACGAGCGACTCTGGCTCCGCGTCGCCTGAGACCGCACCGTTCCGCGATGCGGCCTCCGTCACCGCTGCAGCCGCGACTCCCGCTCTTGTTATCCATGGGTTATCGGTCGGTTGGCCGGCCAGCAGGGATCACAGCGCATCGATTCCCACCCGCCCCGTGACCGTGCGGGTAGAGCCCGGCACCAGCCTGGGAATCGTCGGACGGTCGGGCACCGGCAAGACAACCATGCTGCTGACCCTTGCCGGCGCGCTTGCGCCGATCCAGGGCGAGGTGTTGCTGGACGGCAAGCGGGCGACCGAATCCGACACCGGCACGGTAGTCGCAATGACGGCCGAGGACGCGCACGTGTTCGGCACCTCGGTGCTGGAGAATTTGCGCGTGGCCAGGGGCGACCTCACCGCGGACCAGGCTGCGGCCGCGCTCCAGACGGTGGGACTGACCGCGTGGGTCAAGGGCCTACCCGACGGCATCGACACGCTGCTCGGCTCGGGTGGCGACTCCGTGTCCGGCGGCGAACGGCGGCGTCTGCTGCTTGCTCGCGTGCTCGTGACGCCTGCACGAGTACACCTGATCGACGAACCCGGCGAGCACCTCGATAGGGCTGGACGCGACGCGCTTAGAGCGGTCTTGGATGAGATGAGAGCTCAGGGGCGTACCGTTGTTGTGGTGACCCACGACCTCGACCTCCTCGACCGCGCCGACCAAGTGGTGGACCTAGATGCCTGACCAGCCGATCCCCGCGATCGATGCGCTCACGCATGCCATCGTCGCCCTCAATGCCAAGCACTCGCTCGCGGCCGTGCTTGCGGAGATTGTCGACGCGTCGCTGCAACTGACCGGCGCCCAGTATTCCGCCATTAACAGGCTCGACGCCAACGACCGCAGCATCGAGTTCCAATACGCCGGCATGGACGACTCGGTCTGGGAGCGCATCGGACGCGCCCCCGACGGCGTAGGGGTGTTGCATGTGATCCCGCGGGACGACATTCTCGTCGTCGAGGAACTCAGCGAGCATCCCGCCTTCCTTGGCCTTCCGGAGGGTCACCCTCCGCTGGGTGCCTTTCTCGGGACGCGGCTCCGTGTACGTGACAAGACGTTCGGCTATCTGTACCTCGCGAATAAGAGCGGCGGCTTCAACGAGGCCGATGGCCGGGTGGTGCGGGCGCTTGCCGCCGCGGCCTCCGTCGCGATCGACAACGCGCAGATGTATCACCAGACGGTGGAACGACAGGCCTGGCTCGAGGCCTCCAACGCCATCGTGACCGCGCTCCTGTCCGACCCTGAGGACGAGTCCGTCTTCACGATGATCCTCAATTCGGCCACCGGAATCGCCGGCGCCACGCACGCTGCGCTTGCGCTCCCCGGCGTCGCGGACAAGTGGGTCATGGAGTTCACCTCAGGCCCGCAAGCCGATCACCTCCTGGGCCTCGAACTGCCCGACGACGGGCACGCGATGATGACCGTCCGTAGCGGGGTGGGACTAGTCGCGTCCATACCGCCTGGCACCTATGTGCTCAAGGCAATTAGGGACTTTGGGCCAGCGATGTACGCTCCGCTGCGTGCGGGCGACCGCACGGTCGGTCTCCTCATGCTGTGGCGCGAGACCGGCGAGCGAGAGTTCGGCGAAAGGGACCTCGCCACAGCGCAGCGGTTCGCCACCAACGCGGCGGTCGCGCTGGGACTGGCTGAGATAGCCCATATGAAGCGCGTATCCAAGCTCAACGACGAGAGCCAGCGCCTCGCGGACGACCTGCACGACTTCGTGTCGCAGGAGCTGTTTGCCACCTCGATCCAGCTTGAGAGCATCAGCCAGGACGCGAGTCCCGAGGTGGCACGGCGGCTGGGCGCGACGTTGGAGCACGTCCGTCGCGCCCAGTTCGAGGTGCGCGGGGTGATGAGCACTCTCGCGGTCGGGCGAAGCGCCGAGCCCCTCTCCACGCGACTGATCCGCGAGATAGTGCTGGCGGGCGAGACGCTGGGCTTCTCCCCCGTCGTGGAGGCGCCGTGGGACGACGTCGCCGACGCGGTGGCTGCGGACCAGTCACTCGCGGACGACGCCGTCGCCGTGACTCGCGAGCTGCTCTCGAACGTTGCCCGCCACGCTCGCGCGAGTGCGGCGTGGGTGAGCGTCGCGTGCACGGACAGCCGGCTGAGCATCACGGTGAGAGACAACGGAATCGGCCCAGCGGGTGCGACCAAGCGCCATTCGGGGACCTCCAACCTCGCCAACCGTGCGTTACGCAGGAACGGCTCGTTCACCCTCACCGAGGCCTCACCCGGCACGGAAGCGCCGGGCTCGATCGCCGAGTGGAATGTGGCGATCGAGGTTTCCTGACCGGGGCGTCTGGACCCCGTTGGTTAGCTGGTCGGTGTTGCGCGCTTTCGGAGGAAGATTACGAGTGCTGCGATGATGAGTGCCGCGCCGGCGATGAGTGCCGCGATGGCTAGTGTGGACATCCCGGTGGAACCGTTCTGGTCCTGCCCGTCGGCGTCTGCCGCGGGGGTCGCAGAGGCGTCGGTAGAGGCTTCGATGGGTTGCGGCTCGATAGGCGCCTCGAGGGGCTCAACCGTGAACTCGATGGTCGCGGCGGCCTCGCCGGGCTCGGTGGTGGTGACGTCGACGGTCCAGTCGCCGTTGTCCAGGAAGGGCTCTTCGGAGACCCAGCGGCCTTCTCCCTCGGCTGAGGAGATCAGCGCGATGGGGCCGACCATTTCTCCTTCGGCAGACATCGCCATCGCGACCGGGTCCATCACCTCGGTCACGATATGGCCGTCTTCAAGGTAGGTCGCGTAGAGGGCGATGCCGCCCGCCGCGTCACTGGAAACGTGCAGCTCGAAGGGCCCGCCATGCGCCGCTGCGCTGGTGGCCGACATCAGCCCACTAGCCAGTGCGATCAACGCGACCATCATCGCGGCGACAACCACTCGTGCCCGTCGTGCGTCCGGGCGGTCAGAGGTTCCTAGTGAGCTTGTCATCGTGCTGCCTTTCTCTTTCTTAAGGGGAGCTTTAGTGCTGTCTGCCAGCGCAGTTCAAGGGGCCCCGACATCTTGGATGATGTCGAGGCCCCTTGACTGTAGTGCTTATCGACTAGTCAGCTAGTCGGTCGTACCGGTACAAGAACGCAGCCATCGCGTCACGGTTGGTAAGGCTCAAAGGACGGTATTCCTTAGCGCCGCTCACACCCCAACCAGTCGTGATTCGAGTATCAGCCAACCACGTGATCTCCTTGTAGAACTTGGTGCTCGTCGTCATATCGACGAACGGAGACCTCGAGGGGCTGGTGTGAGCAGGCTTACCAGCGAAGCGGTAAAGGAACGCCGCCATTGCGTCTCGCGTGATCGGCTCGTACGGACGGAACGTCTTAGTTCCGTTCTTTTCAAGCCAACCGGTCGAGATGCCTGCCTGTGAAGCCCACACCATCTCCTTGTAGAACTGCGTGCTCGGAGTGATGTCCGCGAAGGGAGACTTCGACGGCAACGTCACCGCAGGTGAACCCGCGTAGCGGTACATGAACGCCACCATCGCGTTGCGGTTCACGTCCGACAGAGGACGGTATTCCTTACCCGCCTCAGTAGCAAAGCCCGTCGAAACGCCCGTGCTTGCCAGCCAGGAGATCTCCTTGAAGAACTTCGTCGAAGCGTTGACGTCAATGAACGTCGTCGGCACCGTCGGAGACACGAAGGTGAATGACTTAGCCGAAGAGGAACCGGCTGCAGTCGTGACCACCACGTTGACCGTGCCGGCCGCGTGGGCCGGAGTCTTCACCGTGATCTTGGTATCGGAAACAACAGCCAAGCTCGTTCCCGAAGCGGTACCGAACTTGACCGAGGTCGCACCGGTGAAGTCAGTGCCCGTCAGGGTCACCGTCGTCCCACCAGCAGTCGTACCCGAGGTCGGAGACAAGGCACTCAGCGCGGGGGCCGAGACCTCTTCCTCAACTTCAGGAACGTCAGTGCTACCAGCAGCGGAGATGTTGCCCGCCGCGTCGGTGGCCCTGAACTCAACCGTCTGAGCATCGTCCGTGAGAACGACGCCCTCGGTGTACTCAGTCCATGCACCAGCGTCAATCCGGTACTCGACCAGATCCACACCACTGCCAGCATCGGTCGCCGTCACCTCAAAGACACGAGGATCAGCTTCCAGGTCAGCAACAGCACCGGTCACTGAAGGCTTGGTGGCGTCAATCTTGAACGACACCTGACCCTCAACCTCGTCCACCTCAGGGCTCGAGGCCTTGAAGTAGATGGTGTGCTCACCGTCGTCGCTCACCACGATGGGCGAGGTGTACTCCGCCCACACGTGCTCACCGTCGAACAGGAACTCACGGTAGACACTGCTCTCGCCACCACCGGTGACATCAATCTCCACCGTGACGTCACCGTTGTACCAACCGTTCGCACCCGAAGCGCTCTCGGGGCTCACCGTCGCGGAGACCTCGAGAGGCTCCACCACGACGTCCTCAATCACCCGGAAGTAATCGAAGTACGCGGTGTGTGAGGCAGTCGCCTGTGCAGGGTGGCCCAGGGCGTACAGACCGACCTTTCCAGTAGTTGCGGCGGCATTGGTCATCGCGACATCGCCTACCTGCGCCCACGTTTCACCGTCGACGCTGTAGTAGCCGGTGAAGTCATCGCCGCTGCGCTCGAGGCGAAGCCAGACGATGTCGTTGGTCACTGCGTCGACGTTGGGTTGCGGCTGTTGCACCACACCGCCAATTTCGCTGCGAATCTCTACCTTACGGTTGAGGGCGGCGTCCGCTACGTTCAGCGAGATGACATCCAACTTCACGTAGTTGTCGTCATCTGCACGGACGATCAGGCCGCCCTGCTGGTAACGACGGTCGAACTCCGACGCATCAATCTTTGTCTCGACTACCCACTCGTCACCCTCGACGTCCTGGACGACGAAGTTGGTAACGTCACCCGCTGCCGCCGCATAGATGTCATAAGGCGAGGTATCGATCTGCAACTCGCCGTCAGCTACACGGTAAGCCGCAGCATCCTCGTTCACCACACTCCAACGGCATCCATCGAGAGCGGTCCCGTCGAACTCATCGTTCGGACCACTCGCGGTTGCAGTGTCGTCAGGAGTGATGTGGAACCAATCGAACTCAGCTTCCACCAGCGTCGCCGGCGCGGAGGTGCTACCCACTGCCATCAGGCCAATACGAGGGTTGTCGATCCCAGCGAGCTGCTTGGTCTGCGGCATCATCGTGAAGTCCACGCCGTCAGCGGAGTACCACGCATTGAGATCGCTCCCATTGCTGGTGAACCGAACGTAGTACGTGTCGGGGAATTCAGCGCCTAGGAGCGCGGTGTTCGACAACACGGCTACCTCGTTCGGGGCAGCGTCCTCTTCCCTGAGGAATTGGAAGATGCGGTCACCAGCGGAGTCAACCTTACGCGCCTGCAACATCATCTTGGCGTAGTTGTCGTCATCTCCATAGATCACGATGCCAGCCTGCTGGAACTTATCCCTGGCGGGGAAGGTGACCTTTGCCGTCGCGGTGAAGGCACCTGCAGGAAGGTCCTGCAAGACGATGTTCTCCGAGTCCTGGTTCCTCGTTCCATAGATGTCGGTCAGCCCCGCGGGAATGACCAGCTTGCCGTCCTCGATGCGAGCGTCCTGCGTGGGGCGGACGATGCCGTCCCAGCGCTCGGTGTCGAGGTTGTCATCGGTGAAGTCGTCCGAGCGGCCACTGAAGCACATCTGCGTGCCCGTGTTCCCGCCGGCCTGAGTCACGTTGATCGTGACCTCTTCCTCGCCGTATGCGCCCTCCTCGTCGGTGGCACGCACCTTGAGCAGATACTGGCCGGGAGTGTCGTACACGAACTGCTCGGTGGCATCTCCTGCAACGAATCCTGCACCAGTGCCCTGGTTCCACGTCAGCGTGACATCGGTACCTTCGGGGTCGGTTGCCGTCGCGGTGGCATCCACCGTCAGCGGCGCGTCTCCGGACACTACTGGAACGTCCAGGTCGATAATCGGCAGCTGGTTGCTGTCGACACCTACCCCGGTCCACTCGAAGTAGTTGATGTTGACGCCGCCGGACACGTTGACGAAGTACAGCGTGCCGGTTTCGGTCGGGAGGTCGGTCAGCTCAGTACCGAAGTCCTGGTACTGCTGCCATCCGCCGGTACCCGTGTAGTTGAATGTTCCCAATTCGGGCCCGTCCGGCGCATTCCAACGCATCGAAATGGTGCCAGGCTGGTTTGGCGATGCTCCACGCATCTCAATACCGGTGATGCCCTTGAAGTTAACGGGCTCGTAGGACCACCAGTCGCCGGCGCCGACGAAGGACAAGTTCAGTCCGCCGCCCGCGTCGCCAGTGCTTTCGGTACGCACGCCCTCTGAGTCTCCGCCAGTCTCGTCGAAGTACTCGGCCTCGAAGTGCTTGGAGTTGAGAACGTTGGTGCCGTATGCGGTCAGCGGGACGTCTGCGGCGCCGCCGTCATCCGTGTAGCGCACGTCCACTACCCAGAAGATGTTGGCCGTCAGGCCGTGTCCGCTGTCACGCTGCGTGGGAATGTTCCCCTCGCAACCATTCAGCTCTCCCATGGGGTGCTGGTGCGAGTCGTGACCCAGCGCCGGAAGCACCTGCACGTTTGCACAGTCGATAGCTCCGGACGCGTCGGGGTCATCCACAATCACCTTGTAGGCGACCTCGTCACCCCAGGAGAAGAATCCACCCTGTTCGGGGAAGACGATGCTCACTGTGGGCAGCGCATTTCCAACGACCAAGTTAACTGTCGCGATAGAAGTGCGCTCATCGGGGTCGGTCACCGTCAGCTGAGCGGTGTATTCGCCCACACCATTGTAGGTGTGCGTGGGGTTCAGGTCGCTGGACGTAGCCGAACCGTCGCCGAAGTCCCATTCGTAGTCGAGCGGGAGTGCGGCGGGGTGACGCGTGCCCTCCGAGGAGAAGTTCACCTCGAGTGACGTGTCAGCGGTGTGCGTGACGTCAGCCGATGCGCGAGCCACGGGCGATGGACTGCCCTCGACATAGTCAATGCGGTAGACACCGGAATCGGCGTTGTTACCACCGAAGCCGGAGCCCCAGTCGATCACGTAGAGCGAGCCGTCGGGGCCCCACTCCGCGTCCATGACCCGGTTGAAGCCGGACTCGTCGCCAATTAGGTCAGGCAGCATCGGGACCATCTTCAGGATCTCGGTTCCGGGCTCCGCGCCTTCGCGGTTCATCTGGATCGAGAACGCCTCACCGTTGTTCCAGTCACCAAAGAATGCCTTGCCGTCCCAGTACTCGGGGAACTTGGTGTCGACGTCTAGGCTCTCGTCGTACTCGTACGCGGGTCCGCTCATGGGTGCGCCGGTGTAACCGGAACCGTTGCCCACCTGAGGCCACGGGTTGTCGTTGCGTCCACGCTCGCCGTAGTACTCGGGCGCAATCATGGGCGGAAGGTTGGTCAGACCCGTATTGTTCGGGCTGTCATTCACGAGGGCATTGGGATTGTACTTGTCCCCTGACTGACCGTTGGCGAAGTTGTAGTCGTTGTAGCAGGTGATACCCGTGCAGAAGGGCCAGCCGTAGTTGCCAGCCTCGGACACGATGTTCCACTCGGTGGTAGCTGCCGGGCCGCGGTTTGCGTTGCGGCTACCAGCGTCGGGGCCATAGTCAGCCACGAGGACGCTACCGGTGTACGGGTCAAGTCCGATGCGGAACGGGTTACGGAAGCCCATGGCGTAAACCTCGGGCCGCGTCTTGTCGGTCGCATCAGCGGCCTCGTCGAACAGGTTGCCTGCGGGGATCGTGTAGGAACCATCGGTCTGCGGGGTGATGCGGATAATCTTTCCGCGCAGGTCGTTGGTGTTACCCGAGGTGCGCTGGGCGTCCCAAGATGAGCGTCCGGCCTGCTCGTCGATCGGCGAATAGCCGCCCGACGCGAAGGGGTTGGTGTTGTCGCCCGTGGCGAGGATCAGGTTGCCGTCGAGGTCAAAGACCATGTCGCCGCCAGCGTGGCAGCACTCATCGCGCTGAGTCGTGACCTTCAGGACCGCGATCTCCGACGCAGCGTCGAACGTTCCGGCTGCGGGGTCGTACGTGAAACGCGAGAGCCGGTTGTGAGGCCCGTCCTGTGCGGTGGGAGTCTTGGGCGAGTAGTAGATGTACGCCCAGTTGTTGTTCGCGAAGTCGGGGTCGAGCACCATTCCGATGAGCCCGTCCTCCTGGCCCAGAGCAACGTCCAACTGGAGAGCGTCCGAGCCCTGCTGGGTGTCGCCGTCGATGCGGCGAACCGTACCCTTGCGCTCAAGGAAGAAGACCGTGCCGTCTTCGGCCACGTTGAGGGACATCGGGTTCCCGGTATCCCCGTCCAGGGTGACGAGCTCGTAGCTGTCGCTCTGCGTGACGTTGCAACCTGCCGCCTCAACACCGGCGGCAGTGCGGATACCCTGGCGCAGGTGCTCAACGAAGTTAGCGTCGGTGAATGACGCCTCAGTGTGTCCGCCACCGGTGTACCAGGAGCGACCTCCGTCGTAGTTTTGGCACCACGCGATGGGGTGGTCGTCGCCCATGGTGCCGCCGTTGTACGAGTCGTCGTCGAGCGACATCAGCACGTGGACGTCGCTGCGCGGGTTGTCGCGGAAGCTGTACCACTCATCAAAACGCGGCCACACCTCGTCGAGGTGCTCGGTCGACGGGTGCGCGAAGTCCTCCACGATCACGTCAGCGTTCTGCTGCGCAGGGTGGCCCTGGAAGAACGCGCCCACGAGATCGCCGTACCATTCCCAGTCGTACTCGGTGTCGGAAGCCGCGTGAACTCCTGCGTAACCGCCGCCGGCCTGAATGTAGGACTCGAAGGCCGCCTGCTGGTTAGCGTTCAAAACGTCGCCCGTGGTGGAGACCCACACGACGACGTCGTACTGCTCGAGGTTCGCCTCGGTGAACGCCTCGGCGTCCTCGGTGGCGTCGACCTCGAAGCCTCCGTCTACTCCCATCTGCTCGATGGTGGCGACTGCGGTGGGGATGGATCCGTGCCGGTAGCCGGCGGTCTTGGAGAAGACCAATGCCTTGAACTCGGGTTCCACGGGTTCGACAGCGAGGGGCACTACGGCGCCCTCGAGGTTAGAGGCAGGGACGGTGCTCGCCTGCGCTGGTGAAGTGCCAAGGGCCGTGAGTGGAAGCGCAAGCATGGCGCTCAACACGGCGGCTGTGACACGAGGACTTTGACGGCGTACGTAGTTGTACAAGGAAGTGATCCTCTCGGGCCCCGCATCGTTGCGGCGCCTGTTTTGACTGCGTTGGTTACGGCTCGACACATCACTGTGCCAAGTCGTTAACGGCGACCATAACTACACTTATGATTTCTGTCAACGTAAAGATGCGCGACGTCTTGTGTAAGGCGCGCATATGCAAAGAAAAGCTGTAGGAGGTCGACATAAAGTCGAATCGTTGCGAAAGCGAGCTCCGCAAAGGACAATCCAGTCGGGCCTAAAAATGCCCCCGGCCCCAAGCGTCGACGATTTCTCAAGGCACGGGGAAGTAGCACATCCGGCCGACGTGCGAATGAGGCAATTGAAGGCACCCTGGACCCCCGCAGGTGTGGTGGGCCTCGCGCGGGCAGCCGCCCGCGCCGCGTCTTCTACGGCGCGAAACAGCCCTCCCCTAAGGAGGGGCCACTTCCTGACCTGCTTGAGGCCAGCCAGGGGCCGAGTCTCGCGCGCGCACTCCTGATGGCTTCTATCAGACCTACCGCGCTCTGTAGACGAGCGCACGGTGGCGATCGAGGTTTCCTGACCGGGGCGTCTGGACCCCGTTGGTTAGCTGGTCGGTGTTGCGCGCTTTCGGAGGAAGATTACGAGTGCTGCGATGATGAGTGCCGCGCCGGCGATGAGTGCCGCGATGGCTAGTGTGGACATCCCGGTGGAACCGTTCTGGTCCTGCCCGTCGGCGTCTGCCGCGGGGGTCGCAGAGGCGTCGGTAGAGGCTTCGATGGGTTGCGGCTCGATAGGCGCCTCGAGGGGCTCAACCGTGAACTCGATGGTCGCGGCGGCCTCGCCGGGCTCGGTGGTGGTGACGTCGACGGTCCAGTCGCCGTTGTCCAGGAAGGGCTCTTCGGAGACCCAGCGGCCTTCTCCCTCGGCTGAGGAGATCAGCGCGATGGGGCCGACCATTTCTCCTTCGGCAGACATCGCCATCGCGACCGGGTCCATCACCTCGGTCACGATATGGCCGTCTTCAAGGTAGGTCGCGTAGAGGGCGATGCCGCCCGCCGCGTCACTGGAAACGTGCAGCTCGAAGGGCCCGCCATGCGCCGCTGCGCTGGTGGCCGACATCAGCCCACTAGCCAGTGCGATCAACGCGACCATCATCGCGGCGACAACCACTCGTGCCCGTCGTGCGTCCGGGCGGTCAGAGGTTCCTAGTGAGCTTGTCATCGTGCTGCCTTTCTCTTTCTTAAGGGGAGCTTTAGTGCTGTCTGCCAGCGCAGTTCAAGGGGCCCCGACATCTTGGATGATGTCGAGGCCCCTTGACTGTAGTGCTTATCGACTAGTCAGCTAGTCGGTCGTACCGGTACAAGAACGCAGCCATCGCGTCACGGTTGGTAAGGCTCAAAGGACGGTATTCCTTAGCGCCGCTCACACCCCAACCAGTCGTGATTCGAGTATCAGCCAACCACGTGATCTCCTTGTAGAACTTGGTGCTCGTCGTCATATCGACGAACGGAGACCTCGAGGGGCTGGTGTGAGCAGGCTTACCAGCGAAGCGGTAAAGGAACGCCGCCATTGCGTCTCGCGTGATCGGCTCGTACGGACGGAACGTCTTAGTTCCGTTCTTTTCAAGCCAACCGGTCGAGATGCCTGCCTGTGAAGCCCACACCATCTCCTTGTAGAACTGCGTGCTCGGAGTGATGTCCGCGAAGGGAGACTTCGACGGCAACGTCACCGCAGGTGAACCCGCGTAGCGGTACATGAACGCCACCATCGCGTTGCGGTTCACGTCCGACAGAGGACGGTATTCCTTACCCGCCTCAGTAGCAAAGCCCGTCGAAACGCCCGTGCTTGCCAGCCAGGAGATCTCCTTGAAGAACTTCGTCGAAGCGTTGACGTCAATGAACGTCGTCGGCACCGTCGGAGACACGAAGGTGAATGACTTAGCCGAAGAGGAACCGGCTGCAGTCGTGACCACCACGTTGACCGTGCCGGCCGCGTGGGCCGGAGTCTTCACCGTGATCTTGGTATCGGAAACAACAGCCAAGCTCGTTCCCGAAGCGGTACCGAACTTGACCGAGGTCGCACCGGTGAAGTCAGTGCCCGTCAGGGTCACCGTCGTCCCACCAGCAGTCGTACCCGAGGTCGGAGACAAGGCACTCAGCGCGGGGGCCGAGACCTCTTCCTCAACTTCAGGAACGTCAGTGCTACCAGCAGCGGAGATGTTGCCCGCCGCGTCGGTGGCCCTGAACTCAACCGTCTGAGCATCGTCCGTGAGAACGACGCCCTCGGTGTACTCAGTCCATGCACCAGCGTCAATCCGGTACTCGACCAGATCCACACCACTGCCAGCATCGGTCGCCGTCACCTCAAAGACACGAGGATCAGCTTCCAGGTCAGCAACAGCACCGGTCACTGAAGGCTTGGTGGCGTCAATCTTGAACGACACCTGACCCTCAACCTCGTCCACCTCAGGGCTCGAGGCCTTGAAGTAGATGGTGTGCTCACCGTCGTCGCTCACCACGATGGGCGAGGTGTACTCCGCCCACACGTGCTCACCGTCGAACAGGAACTCACGGTAGACACTGCTCTCGCCACCACCGGTGACATCAATCTCCACCGTGACGTCACCGTTGTACCAACCGTTCGCACCCGAAGCGCTCTCGGGGCTCACCGTCGCGGAGACCTCGAGAGGCTCCACCACGACGTCCTCAATCACCCGGAAGTAATCGAAGTGCGCGGTGTTGACCTGGGATCCCTGTGCGGGGTTGCCCAGGGCGTACAGTCCAACTTCTCCAGCAGCTGCGGCTGCGTTAGTCATTGCCGCAGTGCCTACCTGCGCCCACGTTTCACCGTCGACGCTGTAGTAGCCGGTGAAGTCATCGCCGCTGCGCTCGAGGCGAAGCCACACGATTCCATTGTCAGGCGCAGTGGCGTTGGGCTGCGGCTGTTGCACCGCACCGCCAATTTCGCTGCGCATCTCGATGTTGCGCTTGAGTGCGGTACCCGCATTGTTGGTGGACAGGATGTCCAACTTCAGGTAGTTGTCGTCATCTGCACGGACAATCAGTCCACCCTGCTGGAAACGACGGTCGAGGCTTGAGGCGTCGACCTTGGTCTCGACTACCCACTCGTCACCTTCGACGTCCTGGACGACGAAGTTGGTAACGTCGCCCGCTAGCCCTGCATAGATGTCGAACGGGGTGGTGTCGATCTGTAGTTCACCATCAGCCACTCGGTAGCCGTCGGTGTCCTCGTTGACGACGGTCCAGATGCACTTGTTGAGGGCAGAGCCGTCGAACTCGTCATCCGGGCCACCCACCGCGGATGCGGTGTCGTCAGGAGTGATGTGGAACCAATCGAACTCAGCTTCCACCAGGGTGGCGGGAGCTGCTGAGTTGGCCCAAGCAGCCACGCCGATACGGGGGTTTTCCATCCCAGCAAGCTGCTTGGTCTGCGGCATCATCGTGAAGTCCACGCCGTCAGCGGAGTACCACGCGTTGAGGTCGGTGCCATCGCTGGTGTAGCGGACGTAGTACGTGTCCGGGAACTCCGTTCCGAGGTTCGCGGTGTTGGACGCCGTGACCTCGTTAGCTGATCCATTCTCTTCCCTAACAAACTGGAAGATCCGGTTAGCAGCATTGTTCGTCGAACGTGCCGAAAGCACCATCTTGGCGTAGTTGTCGTCGTCTCCATAGATCACGAGACCCGCCTGCTGGTAACGATCCCGGGCAGGGAACGTCACCTTCGCGGTAGCGGTCCATGCACCGTCAGGAAGATCCTGCAGCACGAGGTTTCCAGCAGTATTCGTGCCCTGATAGAGATCGGTCCGAGCTGCCGGAATGATCAGGTCGCCGTCCTCGATGCGAGCATCTTGGTTGGCGCGAACAATGCCGTCCCAGCGATCAGTGTCGAGCGTATCGCCAAGGAAGTCGTCCGAGCGGCCACTGAAGCACATCTGAGTGCCCGTGTTTCCGTCGACCTGAGTCACGTTGATCGTGACCTCTTCCTCGCCGTAAGCGCCCTCCTCGTCGGTGGCACGCACCTTGAGTAGGTACTGGCCGGGGGTGTCGTAGAGGAACTGCTCGGTGGCATCTCCTGCAACGAATCCTGCACCAGTGCCCTGGTTCCACGTCAGCGTGACGTCGGTACCTTCGGGGTCGGTCGCCGTCGCGGTGGCATCCACCGTCAACGGAGCGTCACCCGTTACTACCGGCACATCAAGATCGATGACCGGCAGCTGATTGGCGTCAACGCCAGTTCCGAGCCACTCGAAGTAGTTGATGTTCACCTCGCCGACAGAGTTGACGAAGTAGAGCGTTCCGGTTTCAGTCGGAAGGTCGGTCAGCTCAGTACCGAAGTCCTGATAGGCCTGCCATCCTCCGGTGTTGGTGTAGTTGAAGGTACCCAGAATGTCACCATCGGGCGCGTTCCAACGCATCGTGATGGTGCCCGGCTTGTTCGGCGACGCTCCACGCATCTCGATACCGGTGATGCCCTTGAAGTTGACGGGCTCGTAAGACCACCAGTCGCCGGCGCCGACGTAGGACAAGTTGAGTCCGCCGCCTTCGTCGCCAGTGGTCTCGGTCCGCACGCCGTCCTTCGCTCCACCAGTCTCGTCGAAGTACTCAGCCTCGAAGTGCTTAGAGTTGAGTACATTCGTCGCGTTGGCAGTGAGGGGCACGCCGGCAGCTCCACCATCGTCGGTGTATGCCACGTCAACAACCCAGAAGATATTGGCCGTGAGACCGTGTCCGCTGTCACGCTGAGTAGCGATGCTGCCCTCGCACCCGGTCATAGTTTGCATTGGGTGCTGGTGAGAGTCATGGCCAAGCGCTGCCCCGACCTCCACGTTGGAGCAGTCAATCGTTCCGCCGTCGGGGTCCTCAACAATCACCTTGTAGGCGACCTCGTCTCCCCAGGAGAAGAATCCACCCTGTTCGGGGAAGACAATGCTCACCGTGGGCAGCTCGTTACCAACCACCAGGTAGACCGTTGCGATGGCGCTCCGGTCATCGGGGTCCGTGACCGTCAACTGCGCGTTGTAATCGCCCACGCCGTTGTAGGTGTGCGTGGGGTTCGGATCGCTGGACGTAGCCGATCCGTCGCCGAAGTCCCACTCATAGCTGAGCGGAAGAGCTGCGGGGTGACGCGTGCCCTCCGAGGAGAAGTTCACCTCGAGTGACGTGTCCGCGGTGTGCGTGACGTCAGCGGATGCGCGAGCAACGGGCGAGGGGTTTCCCTCGACGTAGTCGATGCGGTAGACACCGGAGTTGGCGTTGTTGCCGCCGAAGCCGGAGCCCCAGTCGATCACGTAGAGCGATCCGTCCGGGCCCCACTCAGCGTCCATGACCCGGTTGAAGCCGGACTCATCGCCGATCAGGTCAGGAAGCATCGGAACCATCTTGAGCATTTCGGTTCCTGGCTCCGCGCCTTCGCGGTTCATCTGGATCGAGAATGCCTCGCCGGTGTTCCAATCGCCGAAGAACGCCTTGCCGTCCCAGTACTCCGGGAACTTGGTGTCGACGTCTAGGCCCTCGTCGTACTCGTACACAGGACCGCCCATGGGCGCGCCGGTGTAACCAGAACCGTTGCCCACCTGAGGCCACGGGTTGTCGTTGCGGTTCTTCTCGCCGTAGTACTCGGGGGTGATCACGGGGGGCAGTGTGGTCAAACCCGTGTTGTTCGGGCTGTCGTTGGTGATCGCCGCGGCATTGAACACCGCACCCGACTGACCGTTAGCGAAGTTGTAGTCGTTGTAGCAGGTAATACCCGTGCAGAAGGGCCAGCCGTAGTTGCCAGGCTCCGACACGATATTCCACTCGGTGGTAGCTGCCGGGCCGCGGTTTGCGTTGCGGCTACCGGCGTCGGGACCATAATCTGCCACGAGCACGCTACCGGTGTACGGGTCCAGTCCAATGCGGAACGGGTTACGGAAGCCCATGGCGTAAACCTCGGGCCGCGTCTTGTTAGTCGCGTCAGCTTCCTCATCGAACAGGTTGCCCTCGGGGATCGTGTACGAACCGTCGGTCTGCGGGGTGATTCGGATGATCTTTCCACGCAGGTCATTGGTGTTGCCCGAGGTGCGCTGCGCGTCCCAGGAGGAGCGACCGGCCTGCTCATCGATCGGCGAGTAGCCGTTGGAGGAGAAGGGGTTGGTGTTGTCGCCCGTGGCAAGAATCAGGTTGCCGTCGAGGTCGAACACCATGTCGCCACCCGCGTGGCAGCACTCGTCACGCTGAGTAGTGACCTTGAGGACCGCCACTTCCGACGCCTTGTCGAAGGTCCCGATTGCGGGGTCATACGTGAAGCGCGAGATGCGGTTGTGGGGACCATCCGCCGGAGTGACAGTCTTGGGCGAGTAGTAGATGTACGCCCAGTTATTGGTAGCGAAGCCCGGATCGAGGACCATGCCGATCAGGCCGTCCTCGCCGCTAAGGTTCACCTCAAGAGCAAGAGCATCAGACGTTTGCTGGGTATCAGCATCGATGCGGCGCACCGTGCCCTGGCGCTCAAGGAAGAAGACCGTGCCGTCTTCCGCGATGTTCATCGACATGGGGTTTTTGGTCTCGCCGTCCAGCGTGACGAGCTCGTAGCTCTCGCTCTGGCTGACATTGCAACCGGCCTTCTCCGCGCCGGCTGCGGTACGGATGCCCTGCAACAGGTGTTCGGAGAACTTGGCGTCCGCGAACGACTCGTTGGTGTGTCCGCCTCCGGTGTACCAGGAGCGACCTCCGTCGTAGTTCTGGCACCACGCGATGGGGTGGTCATCCCCCATGGTCCCGCCGTTGTATGAGTCGTCGTCGAGTGACATCAGCACGTGGACGTCGCTGCGCGGGTTGTCGCGGAAGCTGTACCACTCGTCAAAACGCGGCCATACCTCGTCGAGGTGCTCGGTCGACGGGTGCGCGAAGTCCTCCACGATCACGTCAGCGTTCTGCTGCGCAGGGTGGCCCTGGAAGAACGCGCCCACGAGATCGCCGTACCATTCCCAGTCGTACTCGGTGTCGGAAGCCGCGTGAACTCCTGCGTAACCGCCGCCGGCCTGAATGTAGGACTCGAAGGCCGCCTGCTGGTTAGCGTTCAAAACGTCGCCCGTGGTGGAGACCCACACGACGACGTCGTACTGTTCGAGGTTCGCCGCGGTGAACGCCTCGGCGTCCTCGGTGGCGTCGACCTCGAAGCCCTCGTCCACTCCCATCTGCTCGATGGCGGCTACTGCGGTGGGGATGGATCCGTGCCGGTAGCCGGCGGTCTTGGAGAAGACCAATGCCTTGAACTCGGGTTCCACGGGTTCGACAGCGAGGGGCACTACGGCGCCCTCGAGGTTAGAGGCAGGGACTGTGCTCGCCTGCGCTGGTGAAGTGCCTAGAGCCGTAAGCGGGAGCGCAAGCATGGCGCTCAACACCGCGGCTGTGACACGAGGACTTTGACGGCGTACGTAGTTGTACAAGGAAGTGATCCTCTCGGGCCCCGCATCGTTGCGGCGCCTGTTTTGACTGCGTTGGTTACGGCTCGACACATCACTGTGGCAAGTCGTTATCGGTGACCTTACGCACTCGATTTGTTTCGTGACAACACAATTGCCAAATCGTTATAAGTGCCTCGCCGCAACAAATAAACGCCGACAACGATGTCTTGTTTGTTGTCTACAGTCACAACAAATTATGTCCGATATGCGAATATCGCGGTTGCGGCGAGGCGCGCCGGAGCCAAGCCAGAACGGCGTTAAGTACCTGGTAAGAGCCCGCTAGGGCCGGCTATGACGGGCTCGGGCCGGCTAGGCGCGGAACGAACCGGAGCGCTTGGCCGTCGCCCACGCGACCACCTGGGTGCGTCGCTGGAGACCCATTTTTGAGAGCACCGCGGTCACGTGATTCTTTACCGTCTTCTCCGCGATGCCGAGGGCTTCCGCGATCTCGCGGTTGGACAGCCCCTCCCCCACCTGCTCCAAGACGCGGCGCTCCATGGGAGTCAGCGACGCGATCTCGTCGTCCTCGTGGACGGAGATGTGCTGCCCGTGTTCGCGCCCCGATGCCGCGTCTCGGACGGCCTGAAGCATCTGCGCGGAGGTGGCGGTCTTGGCAAGAAAGATGTCAGCGCCTGCGGCCCGCACCGCGGCCTTGGCCCCGTCGTCGTCGTAGCTGGTGAGCACCACGACGTGAGTGTCCGGGAGCGACTCGCGGACGTGGGCGACCACGTCCAGTCCGGTACCGTCCGGCAGGCGCAGATCGGACATGATGACCTGTGGGCGGACCGCGTCGGCACGCCTGATGGCCTGTGCGACGGTAGCCGCCTCCGCGACCACTTGGATTCCCTCCGCGCGGTCCAGGATGTCGCAAATGCCGCGGCGTACTACTTCGTGGTCATCGAGGACCATCACAGTGATGTCAGACATGGCTCGATGCTACCGCGCCTGGGTCCGGCGCCATTCTCGCTGGCACCGCGCGCACCAGTGGGTAGACCGCCCGCCGATGGCCGCGCGCCTCAGCGGAGTACCGCAGCGCCGGCATGGCTCGCCCTCGCGCCCGTAGGCCTCGAGTGAACGCGAGAAGTACCCTGACTCACCATTCACGTTCACGTACAGCGCGTCGAAGCTAGTGCCACCCTGCTCCAACGCGCTCGCCATCACACGTTGGGCCGCCTCCAGTAGTTCCAGCGCACGGGGCCTGGTGACCGCGTGGGCGGGGCGCTCCGGGTGCACTCGCGCGGCCCACAGCGCCTCGTCGGCGTAGATGTTGCCGATGCCGCTCACCAGGGTCTGGTCCAGCAGTACCTGTTTGATGCCGCGCGAGCCCCGTCGCCACGAGGCGACAGCCTGCCCCTGGTCCAGGTGCGGGTCCAGCGCGTCGCGGCCTATGTGGGCGACCGACGCTGGCAACACCGACCAACGGGTTCCCGCCCCGGCCGGCTCACCGTCGTCAATCTCCACCATTGCCTCGCAGTGGAGGTACCCGAAAGTGCGCTGGTCGAGGAAATCCGCAGTGTATTGGGCGCCATCGTCCGTCGCGAGCGACAGCCTTGCCCTGCAGTGCGGATGCGGCTCGGGCGCCTCTGCCCACGGCCCCTCGTGGACGCGGAACTGCCCGGACATGCCGAGGTGAATCGACAGCGACTCTCGCGGAGCCTGTGAACTGGGCCGCGCCGCATCGTCCGAGGGAACCAGGGCCATCCACATGTACTTGCCGCGACGGGCTACCTCGTCGATGCGCTGGCCGACAACGCTCGCGCGAAACTCCTCCGGCCCACCGGAAACAAGGCGTACACAGGAATCGCGTCGCACGTCGACGTCGACGATCACCGCGCCCGCTGTGAGGGACTCGAGACCGGCTCTTACCGTCTCGACCTCGGGCAGTTCGGGCATCGTACGGCGGTGAGGCTACTCGGCAGGCGGCGTGACGCCGGGCGCCGCGGCGTCGTGCGACGCATTGTCCATTGCCGGCGCGTCGTCCGCGATCAGGGACGCATAGGCGGCAGCCGCACCGTCCTGCTCGGCGTGCTTCTTCGCTGACCCTTTACCGGTGCCGCGGGCGACGCCGGCGATCAGCACGGTCGCGACAAAATGACGCAGGTGGTCGGGCCCGCTACCTACAACCTCGTAGACGGGGCTGCCGAGAGCGCGCTCTGCGCAGGCCTCCTGCAGGGAGGTCTTCCAGTCGAGTGCCACGCCGGAATTCGCCGCGGCGTCGAGCGTCGGCCCGACCATCCGCAGGATCGCGTCGGTGGCGACCTCTATCCCGTGCGACAGGTAGATGGCGCCGAAGATCGCCTCGAGACCGTCGCAGAGGATCGAGTCCTTGTCTGCACCGCCCGTGGCCCGCTCGCCCTTGCCGAGCAAGATGCACGGACCCAGGCCGACCTCGCGGGCGACCACGGATAGCGCCTTCTGCGACACGCTCGCCGCCCGCATCTTCGCGAGGTCGCCCTCGGGAAGATCGGGGTGGGAGCGGTACAGCTTGTCGGTGACGACTATGCCCAGCACCGAGTCGCCCAGAAACTCCAGGCGCTCGTTGGTGGGCAAGCCGCCCGCCTCGTAAGCAAAGGAACGGTGCGTCAAGGCCAAGACGAGCAAATCGGGGTCTATTGATACACCCAACCGCTTCACCAGCGCGTCAGCCGCGGCCTGCCCTGGGATACTCATCGACTCACCTCGCGCCTCACGGCGCGAACCTTATACTTCGTGCTCGGTGCGCAGCGCCTCGGCGTACTGGCGGCCGTTGTAGGCGCCACACGAGGGGCATGCGACGTGCGTCAGCTTGAGGGCCTTGCACGAGGGGCACGTTGCGGTGTTCGAAGGAGTGGTCTTCCACTGCGAACGGCGCGAACGGGTATTGCTGCGCGACATCTTGCGCTTCGGAACTGCCACGATTTGCTCACTCTCTTTAGGGAAGAATCCCAGTGTTTCGATCAGACCAGTACTGGTAAGACCCTAGTTGTCTTGCAAATTCTGCAGGGCCGACCACCGGGGGTCGATCACCTCGTGCTCATGGCCCGGATCGTCCGCGAGCCGTGCGCCGCATTGGTCGCATAACCCCGGGCAACCAGAAGAGCATAGCGGGGTGTACGGCAAGCTAGTAGCCACCGCGTCCCGCACGACCTCCTCGAGTTCGATGATGTCGCCATCAAACTCGTGGACGTCCTCCGTCTCTCCTTCTTCCGCCTCGCTGTCCGCATCGGGGAACATGAACAATCCCTGGACCGCGGTGTCGACGTCTATCCGCACCGTATCCAAGCATCGTCCGCACTCCCCCACGGCTTGCGCCTTGACGGTTCCGGACACCCAAATGCCGTCGGACATCGACGCGAAACTCAACTCGAGCTCCACGTCAGCGTCCTTCGGCACACCAATCACGTCGGTGCCAAGCACCACGGGGGCCGGGAACTTGAGAGTCTCTGTACGCTGCGCACCTGGCCGCCGCGACATGTCTCGCATGGAGAATGTCAACGGCGAGGTGGCAGGTCGGTGCGAGTGTGACACACACGCCTCCCAATATCCTTAGCCCTCGTGGACCTTGGCCCGCCGCAGTAGGCAGGGCCAGCGCCCTACATTACGCGATGTAGGGGGATTAACTCAACCCCGGCGGCTCAGCGCGTCGGATACCGCGGTGGCGACGCCTCGCGGAACATAAGCGGAGATGTCCCCTCCATGCTTGGCGACGTCCCTCACCAACGAGGACGCCACGTGGCTGAGCGCGCTATCTCCCACGATGAAGATGCTCTCGATGCCCGTCAGCGATCGATTCATGAGCGCCATCGGCAGCTCCGCGTCGTAGTCAGCGCCGCCTCGTAGGCCCTTCACGATTACGTCCGCGCCCTCGCGGTCACAGAAGTCCGCGAGCAAGCCCTCTATGAGCTCGACGCGCACCCCTTCCAGGGGCGCCACGGCGGCGGCCGCGACGTCGACGCGCGCCTGCGCGTCCAAGAGCGGCGACTTCGACGAGTTATGCGCGACGCCCAGGATCACCTCGTCGAACAACTTGCGCGCGCGCACGGCGATGTCGATGTGGCCCACGGTGATGGGGTCGAAGGTGCCAGGAAAGACAGCGATGGTCATGGCTCGACGCTACCCCACGCGCTAGTCTGCGTCGCCGCGGGCCGCGCTCGGCTGGTAGTCGGCGTAATGCAGCACCGTGTCGCCGTACTCCTTGCGCGCGACCGCCACGAGGAAGTCTGGCCAGTTGGGCAGCGGCGCGTGAGCGGACCATTCGACCACCACCACGGCGCCCGATGCGAGGGCGGGCTCGAGGGAGTTCAAGACCTGCGCCAGGTCCCCCGGCGAGATGTCGTACGGCGGGTCAGCGAAGACGAGGTCCACCTTGATGGTCGGCCCGCCTCGGTTCAGGTAGGGCTGCACCCGCTCGCGCACTAGCGTCGCGCGGGGCCCAACCCCGAGGTCACGGATATTGGTCTGGAGCACTCGCGCCGCGGCGCCGTTGGCCTCGACGAAGGTGGCCTCCGCGGCGCCCCGGCTCAGGGCCTCCAGCCCTAGTCCTCCGGAGCCGGCGAACAGGTCGAGGACATGTGCGCCTCTCAAGACGTTCGAGTGGTCGAGGCGGCTAAACACGGCCTCACGCACGCGGTCGGTGGTGGGGCGTGTGCCCTTGGCTGGCACGGCGATGCGGCGGCCGCCCAGGGTGCCAGCGATGATTCGCGTCATGAGGCAAGCCTAGGGGGACTTGAGCCCTGGTCAGGATCTCTCAAGGTAGTCCTCCCGCTCGGGCTCGAGCCACTGCGCGATTGCGCGCGCCAGCGCTGGGCTTTGAACAAACTCCGGATCCGCCGCGACGAGCTCACGGGCGTCAACTCTGGCTTGGTCGATGATCGCCGCGTCGCGCACCACGCGGAGCAGGCGCAGCGAATTACGTCCGCCGGACTGGGCGGCGCCGAGCACGTCCCCCTCGCGGCGCAACTCCAAGTCCTTCTCCGCGAGCTCGAACCCGTCGGTGGTCGCCGCCAGAGCCTCGAGTCGCTCGTGCGCGACAGTCCCAGGCCCCGCGCGCGACACCAGCAGGCACAGCGAGGAGTGCCCCGCCCGTCCCACGCGGCCACGCAGCTGATGCAACTGCGAGATCCCAAAGTTGTCCGCGTCCAGGACCACCATCACGGTCGCCTGAGGCACGTCCACGCCCACCTCAATCACCGTGGTCGACACCAGGACGGGAGTCTCTCCGGACGCGAAGCGGGCCATCGCGGATTCCTTCGCATCCGCAGATAGCCGCCCGTGCATGACGCCGATGCCGATGCCGACTAGCTCCGGGCGGGCGCCGAGCATCGCCGCGGTATCCGTCACCGACGCGAGAGGAGCCTTTTCGGGGCCCGGCTTCACCTGTTTTCCGGGCTGGGCGGAGGCGTCGGAGGCCCTGGAATCGGGCGACTCCCCGGCCGCTGCGTCTGCCAGGACCGAGCCGGCAAGGTCCGAACCGGCGGCCTCGTCGCCATCAATTCGAGCGCACACGACGTAGGCCCGCCTTCCCGCGTCCACCTCCTCGCGAATCCGGCCCCACGCGCGGTTCAGCCACGCGGCGTTGTCTGCGGCGACCACGTGCGTCGCGATCTCCGCGCGCCCCGCAGGCTTCTCAGCGAGCACCGACGTCTCGAGGTCGCCGAAGACGGTCATCGCCACGGTTCGGGGAATGGGGGTGGCGGTCATCACGAGCGTGTGAGGTGGTCGATCGCCGCGCGCGCGCAATTCATCGCGCTGCTCGACGCCAAAGCGGTGCTGCTCGTCGACCACGACGAGCCCCAAGTCAGCGAACTGCACGGTCTCGTTCAGCAGCGCGTGCGTACCCACCACGATTCCTGCCCCGCCGGAGGCCGCCTCGGCGAGCGCCGCGCGCCGCGCCTTCGACCCCTGGGAACCCGTCAGCAGCGTCACCCGGGTCGCGCCCTCGGTGCCCGTGAGCATCCCCGCCTCGGCGAGCGGCCCCATCAGGGCCCGCAGAGTGACCAGGTGTTGCGCGGCGAGCACCTCCGTGGGGGCCAGCAGGGCCGCCTGCCCCCCGGCGTCGACCACCTGCAGCATCGCGCGCAGGGCCACCACGGTCTTGCCCGCGCCAACGTCTCCCTGCAGGAGCCGCATCATCGGGGTGTCGCGCTCGAGGTCAAGCGCGATCTGTTCCCCCACGTCCCTTTGGCCCTGTGTAAGCGGGAAGGGTAGGCGCGCGTCGAATGCGGCCGCCATCGCGTCTGAGCGGCGCGGGCGCGCCACCGACGTGAGCGAGTCGTTCGCGGCCCTCCGGCGCGCGAGGGCAGCCTGCAGGATCAGCGCCTCCTCGTAGACGAAACGGGCGCGCCCGCGCTTGAGTGCTGCCTGATCGTCCGGGATGTGCACGTCGCGCAGGCTCTGAATCAGGGCGGGATGCCCGTGCCGTGCCAGCAGGTGGGCCGGCACTGGGTCGTCGAAGTAGTCGTCCGGCAGCGGGTCCAATACCGTCCTGACCGCGCGGCCGATGCGCCAGGTGGGCACGCTCGCGGCGGCCGGGTAAAACGGGATGGGCCGCGACGCCTCGAGCACCGCCTCGTCCTCGTCTGCGGCGTCAACGCCGACGATCAGGTAGTCCGGGTGAGTCAGCTGGCGTCGGCCTCGGTATTCACCAACGGTGCCGGTGAACAACCCGGTGCGACCGGCCCTCAGCTTGTCCTCGTGCATGCGCAGCACGCCCGCGCGCTTGGCAAAGAAGGTGAGCTGGAGCGTGTGGGTGCCATCCGTGACGATCGCCTCGAGCATCGCTCCCCCGCGCGAGTGCATGGTGCGGATGGTCGCAGACCGGACCTGAGCCATCACGGTGACGTGCTCGCCCACCGCGAGCTGCGAGATGTCAGTCAGCTGGCCGGGATCACCGTAGCGACGCGGGTAGTGCCGGAGGAGGTCCTCTACTGTGACCAGGTCCAGCTTCGCCAGTTGTTTCGCCGTGCGCGCGCCGAGCACCTTCGCGAGCGGTTCTCGCTGACGCGCCGCGGACTCAAAGTCGGTCACCACGCAGCCCTTCCCATTCGAGCGACACCCTCGCTACGAGGGCATATCCTCGACGCCGATCAGCACAGCAGGCTCGAGGTGGCCCCCACGGTAGACGTTGACGTCAGCGAACGGCGCGCTCGCTCGCGCGGAAATCCGCACCGCGTCCGCCACTGAGGGATTCACCCCGTCCGCTAGCACCAGGGTGACGACCTCGGTTGAGCGGCTCAGCAGCAGGTCCACGTCGTGGTCAAGGGCGTCGCCGGAACTCGACCCCACGACCGTGGCGGCCGCCGCCTCCGCCATCTGCTCGGCGAGGTCCTGACCCGGCGTCGCGAGTGCGCTTGCCGCAACTGCAGCCACCACCTGCGCCTCGTGGGCGCAGTCGAGCACGGTGAGTTCGGGCTTACGACGCTTGTCCGCGAGCTCCAACGCCGCTGCGCGCAGCGCCGGGTGTCCCGCGACGACGACGGCGGCGCGGCCGGATGCGTCTTTGACTGCGCGACGCAGCGCGCGGGGCTTGAGCGCTTGCGGATCTGGCACCACCAGCACCACGGCGCCGGCGTCGGCCAGCGGCTCCGCGAGCCCCGGGCATCTCGTCAGCGCCACAATTCCGGTGGAGGCGCGGTCCGCGATGTGGCTGAGCGCGACGTTGCGGACCAGCATCTGCCGTGCCGAGTGGGCCTGGGCCACCTCGACCGCGAGGTGCGGGGTATCCGTGTGGACGTGGGCCTGCCATAGGCCGTGCAAGCCAGTCAGCGCGACGGAATCCCCGATGCGCACGAGATCCTCGCGCAACGAGACACCAGCGTCCTTGTCGTGCGCGACGACAAACATCACTTCGTAGGCTCCGCCGTGCGGACCCACCGAGGACAGCTCATCCTTGCCTACGCGCGAGCGTCCGCTGCCGATCTCCCAGTCAACCTCGTCGAGCGAGCTGAGGGCGTCCGGCCCCGCGATGTTCTCGGCCAGCGCCTCGAGCTGCAGGACCAATCCCGCGGCTCCCGCGTCGACAACGCCTGCCGCTTCGGCACTGGGAAGGTCCTTGTTGGTGCGAGCGAGCGCGGTGCGGGCGGACAACACCGCCGCCACGATCACGGTCGAGCGGTCGGCGGATGGGGAGAGTGTGTCCGAGGCCCCCTTGGCCGCGGCGCGCGCCACGGACAGGATGGTGCCCTCGACGGGGTCGACCACCGCGCCGTAGGCGGCGTCGGACGCAATCTCCAACGCCTCGGCGATGCCGGCGGGTCCCACCTTGTCCAGCCCGCCTCGGTCGTCGATCGAGGTCAGGAACGCGCTGAGGTACTGGCTCACAATCACGCCCGAGTTGCCGCGGGCTCCCATGAGCGCGCCGCGCACGAATGCCGCGACTACCTCGCGGTGAGAGGCGCCCTTGGGCAGCTTGGAGATGGCCCTGTTGCCCTCCTGCAAGGTGAGGTACATGTTGGTGCCGGTGTCGGAGTCCGGCACCGGGAAGACGTTGATCGCGTCGAGCTTGGTGCGCGCGCCCTTGACGGACTTCGCACCCGATTCCAGCCAGCGCCGCAGGTTCGCGGTATCGCTCACGCGTTCGCCCTCCGTCGTGGTTTCGCAGCGCGGATCAGATCCGTCTCCACGCTGCCTCTAGTCCAGAGCAGTGTTTCCCCTGCGCAGCACAATCGTTCCTGCTCAGCCCAGTTTCAACTGCCCAGCTCCATTTGTACTGCACAATGGTGACACGGCACACCCACAAGCCTTGCACTACACACGCCACTTGCAGTTCAAGTTTGGCGTGAAGGGGCTTCGTCGGATACGATTGTGCGGTTGCCCGAGCATCGGGCATGACAACGTGGCGCGACGGTATACAACTTGTTCGCGCATAATCCTAGGAGAACTATCGTGGCTGCCAACTGCGAGGTCTGCGGCAAGGGTCCGTCATTCGGTAACTCTATTTCGCACTCTCACCGCCGTACCTCACGTCGCTGGAACCCGAACATCCAGCGCGTCCGTGCTGTGGTTGCCGGAACACCTAAGCGCCTTAACGTGTGCACCTCGTGCCTCAAGGCCGGCAAGGTTACCCGCAACATCTAATTTCTGCTTGACTGCGAAAAGCGGGCACTCCCTCACGGGATGCCCGCTTTTTTCATGCCCCGGCGGCCGATGCTCGGTTGCCCCGGGCGCGCGCCGCCCACCGCCCATCGGGCGTGCAGACGAGGGCCTTAGCCGCCGAAGTGATCCCAGCCGCGCGAGAGTGGCGCGGCGCCGTCTACGCGCACCCCGGTGAACTCGTCGGTGGTGACCCCCACCACTGTCCAGCCCGGCGGTACCGCTGACTCACTCGGGAACACGGCGACCATGTGGTGGTCCTCGCCTCCCGCCAGCGCCCAGTCGAGCGGGTCCATGCCCAGCGCGGCCCCTGCAATGCGGGCACCCTCGTGGATCGGCACCAACGTCGAGTCGATGTCGATCCCCACCTCGGAGGCGCGTGCAATCCGACCCGCGTCGCGCACCAGGCCGTCGGAGAGATCCATCATCGCGGTCGCCCCGTAGAGCGCTCCCTCAAGCCCGGCTCCGATGCGCGGACAGGGGCGCAGGAACAACGCGATGGTGGCCTCGTCGGCACGCACACCGCGGGTGAGCTGCTCGAATCCCGCCTTGGCGCCTCCCAGCGGCCCTGCCACCGCCACGACCTGCCCAAAGACGGCATCGGCCCTGGTCACCGGCTGGGTGCCGTGTGTCTCGCCGAGCGCGGTGACCGAGATGGCGATCTCGCTCGCGCCGCTGAGGTCTCCGCCCACCACGCCGACTCCGTGAGGCTCGCACGCCTCGCGCAGACCGTCGGCGAAGTCCAGGACCCACTCCACGAGGGTGCTGGCCGGGGCGGCGAGAGTGACCTGCAACGCGGTGGGAACCGCGCCCATCGCGTCAATGTCCGCGAGGTTCTGCATCGCGGCGCGCCAGCCGACGTCCGCTCCCGTCGACCACTCGGTGCGGAAGTGCCGATTCTCGATCAGCACGTCGCTCGAGACAACCAAGTCGCCGTCGACGGAGATCACCGCCGCATCGTCCCCCGCCCCCAGGATCTCCGCATCGGAAGTGGGCAGCCGTGGGGCGAACAACGCGATGAGCGCGTCCTCGTCGATTTCACCGATAGTCGTCATGACACGAGCCTACGGGTGAAAAACGGCCACCTCGCTCACGCCCACTGCCCCCACATAGGGCTTAAGGATGGGTGTGCGCGCGAGTCAACCAGGTGCCCGCGACGGTCTGACGCCAGTAGGCGAGCCCCAGGGTGGCGCCCCGAGCGAAATTGAAGATGGCGAACGCGCGCCACAGGTTGCCGTTGGGGTCATCCGTGGTCGAGCCTAGCCACCAGGCGAGCGCGAAGATCGCCGCGGAGACCGCCATGCCGAGCAGCATCCATCCCACCTTGCCGCTGCCCAGGAACACCCCGTCGAACAGGTAAGCGGCGGCGGAGGCCAGCGGCAACACCGCGACCCACGGGAGCGCCGCCAGCGCGGCATCGGTCACGTCGGGCAAGGACGTGAGGATCCCAATGAACGTCGGTCCGGCCACCAGGTAGGCGATTGTGAAGACGGCGCCAATGGCCAAGGCGGGGAGCGTCGCAGCGGCAACCGCGCGGTGCAGACCGCGGACGTCTCGGGCACCAATCTCGCGCGCCGCCATCGACTCGGCCGCGGCCGCGTACCCGTCCTGCCCGTACGAAGCCAGGTACATCAGTTGCATGAGGATCGCATTGGCCGCCAGCACCGTCAGCGAAATGTGCGAGCCGTACGCCGTGACGAAGGTGATCACCGCGTAGAGGATCAGCGTGCGCAGGAAGATGTCGCGGTTCATGCCCAGCAGCGAGGACCAGCCGCTGCGCAGACCTCGCCCGCGCCACTTGGCCACCATCGCTCGGATGGTGGGGCCGGCCATGCGCCACCACAGCCACAGCGCCACGGCCAGCCCCGCCCACTCGGCGATCACGGTCGCGGCAGCGGCGCCCTGCGCGCCCCATCCAAAGCCCGCGACAAAGGTCGCGTCGAGCACGATGTTGATAGTCGCCACGACCGCCACCGTCGCGAGCGGCCGCTTGGTGTCGCCCGAGCCGATGAACCAGCCGGTGACCACGAGCGTCAGGAGCACCGCCGGCGCCGAGAGCAGCCGGATCGAGGTGTAGTCCGATGCGACGGCGCCCACAGCGCCCTCCGGCGTGAGCAGGCCCATGACCCAGGGCACGATGGGCGCCTGGATTATCAGCACCGCCGCTGAGAGCGCCAGCGCGAGCAGCACGGCTCGCTGGGTGTGCTTCACGGCGAGGGCGTCGTCGCCCGCTCCGCGCGCGCGTCCCACGAGCGAGGTGGTGCCGGTGCGCAGAAAGGACATTAGCCAGAAGACGGCGCCGAGCACGGTGGCCCCCAGGGCCACGGCACCAAGGTTGAGCTCGTCCGAGAAGTGCCCGAGCATGGCGGTGTCGACCAGCCCCACCAACGGGACGGAGATATTGGACAGGATCGCGGGCCAAGCCAGCGAGAACGCGCGCCGGTGCGGCAGCCCCGAGACTAGTTGGCGTGCGGTGTTCACGCTCCGACCATACTGGTCGCGCCACGGCGTGCCGCACACCCCCGCGGCGGCCGTAGGCTTGATCCATGCTTCGTGCCCGATTCGCCGCCCTGGGCGTGCTCACTGCAATGGCCCTGGCCGGATGCACACAGCCCCTCATCGTGGAACCGGCTCTGTACGCGGCCGATCCCCACTGCGCCGATGTGATGCTGGCGGTCCCCGACGTCCTCGGCGGCCTCGCGGTGCGCGGAACCTCCTCGCAGGCCACGAGCGCGTGGGCAGAGGAGTTCCCCATCGTCGCGCGCTGCGGTGTAGAGCCTCCCGGACCCACCGCCGAGTCCTGCACGCAGGTGGACACCCCGTCCGTCACGATGGGTTGGCTGGTCGAGGAGGACGGCGACGACTGGCTCGCAGTAACCTTCGGGCACTCCCCCGCCCTCGAGTTGCGCGTGCCCAAGGTCCGGGCCGACGCGGCGGTCGGCGACGTTCTCGCGGAGATCTCCGACGCCGCCGCACTTGCGCCGAGCAACGGCCTGGAGTGCCGCTAGCGCCTCCCCTGGACGGCCACGACCACGTCGTGGCGCCCTAGGGGTCCGTTAACGCACGTTTTGAGCGCCGACTGAGTCCTAATGGTCCGATATGGCCCGGCGAGTTCCTTAGCGTAGGCCGATTCGGCGTTCCAGCGCCGTCTCGAGCAGAGTCTGCACCAGTTCGGGGTACTCGACGCCCGCCGAGGCCCACATCCGCGGGTACATGCTCGTGGTGGTGAAGCCCGGCATCGTGTTGATCTCGTTGACCGTCACGGTGCCGTCCTCGGCCACGAACGCGTCGACACGCGCGAGTCCCTCCGCCCCTACCGCTCGGAAGGCGCGCCGCGCGTAGTCCGCGACCACATCCGCCACCCCTGCGGGAAGCGTCGTGGGGCACAGCAGTCGCACGTGGCCCTCATCCAGGTACTTCGCCTCGAAGTCGTAGAAGGCGTGGTCGTCGCCCGCGACTATCTCGCCGGCGGGCGAGACGCGCACCTCGGTGGCCGTCGCGAGCACCGCGGTCTCGATCTCTCGACCGCTCACCCCGCGCTCGATCAGCACCTTGGGGTCGTGCAACACCGCCTCGGCGACCGCTGCCTCGAGCTCCGTGAGGTCGTCGACGCGCGAGATGCCCATCGAGGAGCCCGCCCGCGCCGGCTTGACGAAGAGCGGCAGGCCGAGCGCCTCAACGTCGGCGCGGTGGCCCTCAACGTCGTCGCCCGGGTACAACACCACGTCGGGGGTGACGGGCAAACCCGCGGCCTTGAAAGCAGTCTTCATGAACTCTTTGTCCATGCCGAGAGCGGAGGCGAGGACGCCAGCGCCGACGTAACGAATGTCTAGGAGCTCCAGCGCGCCCTGAAGCGTGCCGTCCTCTCCATATGGCCCGTGCAATACCGGGAACACCACGTCGATGTTCGCAAGGTGGCGGATGTGGCCGTCGTGACCCTCGACCCGCCAGATTTTGTCACCGGCGCTGACGGGCAGCAGGACGGTCTCGCCGTCATCCTTGACCGTCGGCAGCTTCCCGTCGACGATCGCCCAGTCCTCGGGCGCATCGCTAGCAACTGTCCAGCGGCCGTCCGAGGTGATCCCCAGCGCGACCACATTCCAGCGTTCACGATCGATCGCACCGAGAACTCCACCCGCAGTGACGCAGGAGACTCCGTGCTCGGACGAGCGTCCGCCAAACGCGACGGCGACAGTGGGCTTGTCCACGCGCTTAGTTTCCCTCGGCCTTGCGCGGTCGAGCCAGCAGCGCCTGAAGAACCGCTTCCTTCGGCTTGCCCTCGTGCAGCATCTCGACCACGGCGTCACAGATGGGGATGTCGATCCCGACAGTCGCCGCGAGTTCCCGCACTGACAGCGACGTCTTCACGCCCTCCGCGGTGCCACCCGTCAGCGCGATGGCGTTCTCCAGCGTCGCGCCGCGCCCGATGTGGGCACCCAGCGTGTGGTTGCGTGACAGCGGCGAGGCGCATGTCGCGATGAGGTCTCCCATTCCCGCGAGGCCCGAGAACGTCTCTGGCGACGCGCCAAGCGCCAGCCCCAGTCGCGTGATCTCAGCAAGCCCGCGGGTGATGACGGTGGCCGTGGTGTTGTGTCCGAACCCCAGCCCCGCGGTGATGCCCACAGCGACCGCGATGATGTTCTTGTACGCTCCGCAGAGCTCGACACCCGCCACGTCGGTATTCGTGTAGGGGCGGAAGTAACTCGAGGCGGTGGCCTCAGCCAGGCGTTCCGCCGCCTCGATCTCGTACCCGGCGACAACGGTGGCCGTGGGCTGCTTCGCCGCGATTTCGCGCGCGAGGTTGGGCCCCGACACGACGGTGATCCGCTCCTTGGGCAACGACCAAACCTCGGCCAGGACCTCGCTCATGCGCTCGTGCGTGCCGAGCTCGATACCCTTCATCAGCGACGTGACGATGGCATCGGCGGGAAGCGCCGCGCCATGCCCCTCTAACACCGCGCGCACGTGCTGCGACGGGAGGGCAACAGCGACGATGTCCGCGCCGGCCAGGGCATCGTCCATCACGGTGGTAGCCCGGATGCCGGACGGGAGTTCGAGTCCCGGCAGTGCGCGCTCGTGGTGACGGTGAGAGTTGATCCCCGCGACCACGTCGGCGTCACGACCCCACAACGACACCTCAGTGCCGGCGTCGGCCATCACGGCGGCGAAGGTGGTTCCCCACGCGCCGGCTCCTAGGACTGCAGCCTTAGTCATGCGTCTCGCTTCCTGTCGCGTGGGTCGAACGGCTCGGCGGGAGCGGTCTCGCCCCGAATTTCCTCCAGCATAGAGGTCAACGTCGCCATAATTTTGATAGTCGCCGCACGCAAAAGTGCGGCGTCGATGGGCTTGCCTCGGAACTCGTCGAGGTCGATGGGCGGCCCCGCAACCACAGTGATTTCCTTGCGTGGGAACGGGTGAAGCTTCTTGGAGTCCTGAGCGATGAGCCGATGCGCTCCCCACTGAGCGACGGGGACGACGGGGACGTTCTGCTCGAGGGCCATCCGCGCGGCGCCAGGGCGCGCGGTCATGGGCCACAGGTCGGGGTCCTTAGTCAGAGTGCCCTCGGGAAACATCGCGATCATGTCCCCTCGCGCGAGCACAACGGCGCCCGCGTCGATCGCGTCACGGGCGCGCTTGGTGCCTCGATACACGGGAATTTGGTCAAGTTTGGTGAGCAGCCAGCCCGCCACGGGCAGGTCGAACAGGCTGGCCTTCGCGAGGAAACGCGGCGGCCGACCGTTGTTGTAGAGGAAGTGCGCGAACGTGAGCGGGTCTACCGGGGAGACGTGATTGGAGACGGCGATGTAGCCCGTGTCGACAGGAAGGTGCTCGGCACCGTGCCAGTCTTTTCGCATCGCAAGGGACGCCACGGGGCGCATCACTGACGCCACCACTCGGTACCACGGCGGAGCGCCGGTCGTCATACGCGATTACTCGATGCTGGCGCCGAGCGCCACAAGCTTGGCGCGGAAATTCTCGTAACCGCGGTCGATGATGCCAATGCCGGACACGTTGGAGGTACCCGTCGCGGCGAGCGCCGCGATCAGGTGGGAGAAGCCGCCCCGAAGGTCGGGGACCTCAATGTCTGCCGCGGTCAGCGGCGTGGGCCCATAGATCACAGCAGAGTGCTGGAAGTTGCGCTGCCCAAAGCGGCAGGTCCGGTCACCCAGGCACTCGCGGAATAGTTGAACCTGGGCGCCCATCGCATTGAGCGCGGAGGTGAAGCCGAACCGCTGCTCGTAGACGGTCTCGTGGACGATGCTCAGCCCCGTCGCCTGCGTGAGCGCCACCACCAGCGGCTGCTGCCAGTCGGTCATGAAGCCGGGGTGGACATCGGTCTGCAACGCAATTGAGTGAAGCTCGCCGCCGGGGTGGTAGAACCGGATGCCGTCGTCGACGACGTCGAACTCGCCGCCCACCTTGCGGAAGACATTGAGGAACGTGCCCATGGTGCGCTGCTGCGCGCCGTGAACAAAGATGTTGCCCTTAGTCGCCAGTGCCGCGCTCGCCCACGACGCGACCTCGATGCGGTCGCACAGCGCGGTGTGGTCGTACCCGCGCATGGACTTGACGCCCTCGATCTGGATGGTGCGATCCGTGTCGACGGAGATGATCGCGCCCATCTTCTGGAGCGTGTCAATCAGGTCCTTGATCTCCGGCTCCACCGCGGCGTTTTCCAGCAGCGTGGTCCCCTCGGCCATCACGGCGGTCAGCAACAGCTGCTCCGTGGCGCCCACCGATGGGTAGGACAGCGCGTAGCGGATGCCCTTAAGGCCGTTGGGTGCGGTGAGGTGCAGCCCGTCGCCGGACTGGGACACCGTCGCGCCGAACTTCTGCAGGATCTCGAGGTGGAAGTCGATGGGCCGGTCGCCGATACGGCAGCCGCCCAGGTCGGGGATGACTGCCTCGCCCAAGCGGTGCAGCAACGGCCCGCACAAGAGGATGGGGATGCGCGAGGAACCCGCGTGCGCGGCGATGTCTATCGCCTCGGCGGGGTTCAGGTCAGACGTATCCATGTTGACGACGCCGGATTCGACGTCGTAGTTCACCTCGACGCCGTGGAGGCGTAGGAGGCCAGCTACCACGCCCACGTCACGGATCTCGGGGACGTTGCGAAGGGTGGATGGGGTCGAGCCCAGCAGGGCCGCCACCATCGCCTTGGACACAAAGTTCTTTGCCCCGCGGACGGTGATCTCACCCTCAAGTGGACGACCACCGTGAATGCGAATTGAGTCGGTCATTAGTCCATCTTCCCCTATGTCGCCGCAAGGGCCACGCCACGCCACGCCACGCCCGCGGCCGCCAGGGCAAGTACCTGGACGAAAAGGTGGCCCTGTCATAGATGCCGCAGCCAGGCGGCGCCTGCCGGGCTACGGGTACCCTAGGACAGATTTGTCTCTTCCTGCGCACATGGGAAGCGCTGCCCACTCCGACGGGCGGCGAAACATTGCGGGCGCGGCGACTATCCGTTTTGGGAGTGCCGCCCGCTCGTAATCCGCCTACGACGCCGGAGGAAGATCACTATGAATCAGGAACTTGACGGCAGACGTCCGCCGCTTAGCACGGGTCGCAATAGGCGGGCCCAACCCTGGATTATCGCCGCCGGTGTCACCGTCGTAGCGCTTGCGGCGGGCGCGACACTCGTGGCTGCGAACGCCTCTGCGGTCGACGGATGCAGCGCCGAGCTGACCATCGCTCAGTCGTGGCCGGAAGGCTACATCGCGCGAGTTCAAGTAGCCGGCGGCGCTGATGGCGTCGACGGCTGGACAGTAGCGGTCGGGCTAGGTGACTCGACCGTCGAATCCGCCTGGAACTCCACCCTGGCGGCCGGCGCGACTGGCGACTCCAACGCATCGGACGTGGGCCGCAACGCCGTGCTCGCGAGCGGCGAGGTCACCGAGTGGGGCTTTCAGAGCGTTGGCGCCGCACCGGCGGCAGGCCCGCTCGAATGCAACGGCGAACTTGCGGTGGCCAATACCTCAGACCCGAGCGTGACTCCGGACTCGGACCCCGCCTCGGCGCCGAGCCTGACACCGCAACCGAGTGCCACCCCGGAACCCACCCAGTCTCCCGACGGGTTCGAGCCCAGCGAAAGCAATGATGACTGGCTCCACACTGACGGCAACACGATCGTGGACTCGCAGGGAAATCCTGTGTGGCTGACCGGCGCGAATTGGTTCGGCTTTAACACCACTGAACGCGTACTACACGGTCTTTGGACGGCGAACCTGAACGACACCGTCGATCAAATCAGTGCCCATGGATTCAACGTGCTGCGCGTCCCCATTTCCACTGAGCTGCTCCTGGAGTGGAAGAACGGCCAGGCCGCCGTCGCCTCGGGAATCAACACGCACGCCAACCCCGAGCTGGAGGGCCTCACTACCCTCGGCGTTTTTGACGCCTTCCTGGCCGCCTCCAAGGACGCCGGCGTGAAGGTCATCCTCGATGTTCACTCCGCCGCGGCCGACAACGCGGGTCACGTCGCGCCGATGTGGTACTCGGGTTCGATCACCACGGAGGACTTCTACGACGCGTGGGTATGGACTGCCGAGCGCTACAAGAACGACGACACGATCATCGGCTACGACCTCGAGAACGAGCCGCACGGCACGTTCCAGGATTCGCCTCGCGCCAAGTGGGACGGCTCCACGGACCCGGACAATTGGAAGTACGTAGCCCAGACGATTGCGAACAAGATCCTCGCCATCAACCCCAACGTACTGATCCTCGTCGAGGGCATCGAGACCTACCCCAAGGACGGCAAGTCCTGGGACTCCACGGACGGCGGCGACTACTACTCAAACTGGTGGGGCGGAAACCTGCGCGGCGTGGCCGACCACGACCTGGACCTCGGATCCGACCAGGACCAGCTGGTGTACTCGCCGCACGAATACGGGCCGCTGGTGTACGAGCAGCCGTGGTTCACCGGCGAGTTCTCTCAGGCGAGCCTCACGGAGGACGTGTGGGGACCCAACTGGCTGTACCTCCACGACAACGACCAGTACCCGTTGCTCATCGGCGAATGGGGAGGCCGCATCGGTGAGGATCAGCGCCAGGACGACTGGATGCTGTACCTGCGAAACCTCATCGCCGAGAAGAAGATCAACCACACCTTCTGGACGGTCAACCCCAATTCCGCTGACACCGGCGGGCTGCTGCTCGACGACTGGGCTACGTGGGACCAGGAGAAGCTAGCGCTCCTCGATCCAGCCCTGTGGCAGGACTCCGAGGGTGACTTCGTGGGCCTCGACCACGTCGTTCCGCTCATCGACGGCACCAACGTGACCGAATACTACGAGAACGGCAACGCCGCCCCCGTGGGGCGATAGCTCGCCTGCGCGTAGGCGTCAAAACTCGGCCAAACGGCCAGCGCGGGTGCGCGGGCGGCTCGCAGCCATTCGATTCCCGGGCCATTGGCGACTCCCCCGGTCGCCACTTGCCGCGCCGCCGCAGTTCCGCGTCAGATTTGTCACACCCTCAGCACACGGGATGGGTCGCTCTCCACCACCGGTAGCGAAACGTTACGAGTGCGGCTAATGTCCGTTTTGGGGGTTCCCTAGCTCCCGATCCGCCAACGAAGCCGGAGGAAAGATCGACATGAAAAAAGATATTGACCAGGCACAGTTACCCCGCAGTGGCAAGCGCGGCCGAACACGAATTGTTGCCGCGGCGGCGACCACCGCGGCACTTCTCGCGGGAGCAACGATGGTGGCCGCGAGCGCGTCCGCAGCCGAGAACTGCAGCGCGGAGCTCACCATCGCGAACTCGTGGCCGGGAGGCTACATCGGCAACGTCAAGGTCACCGGCGGCGCGGGGGGCGTCAACGGTTGGACCGTAGCGGTGGGCCTTGGCAGCTCCACCGTCGGCAACGCCTGGAACTCCACCCTGGCGACTGGCGCGACGGGCGTGGCCAACGCCTCGGACGTGGGATGGAACGGCACGCTGGCAAGCGGCCAATTCGCGGATTGGGGCTTCCAGGGCTCCGGCGCCACACCTACCGCAGGCCCAATCGCCTGCAACGGTGCCCTCACCACGGACCCCACCCCGGACCCGAGCGTGACTCCCGACCCGACTCCCACTCCCGACCCGACCGTGACACCGGACCCGACCCCGACGCCGACGCCAGACCCGACCGAGACCCCGGATCCGGTGGAGCCCAGCGAGAGCAATGACGACTGGCTGCACATTGACGGCAACACGATCGTCGATGCGGACGAAAACCCCGTCTGGCTCACCGGAGCGAACTGGTTCGGGTTCAACACCACCGAGCGGGTTCCTCACGGCCTGTGGTCGGTCAATCTGTACGACACCATCGACCAGATCAGTGCCCACGGGTTCAACGTCCTGCGTGTCCCCATTTCCACCGAACTGCTGATGGAATGGAAGAACGGCCAGGCCGCGGTGCCCTCGGGCGTCAACACCTACGCCAACCCGGAACTGCAGGGCCTCACCACCCTGGGAGTGTTCGACGCGTTCCTCGACGCTTCAAAGGACGCCGGCGTGAAGGTCATCCTCGACGTCCACTCGGCAAAGGCGGACAACTCGGGTCACATCGCACCGATGTGGTACGCGGGCGACATCACCACCGAGGACTTCTACGAGGCGTGGGAGTGGACGGCCGAGCGCTACAAGAATGACGACACCATCATCGGCTACGACCTCGAGAACGAGCCGCACGGCTCGTTCAAGGACACTCCCCGCGCCAAGTGGGACGACTCCACGGACTCCGACAACTGGAAGCACGTAGCGGAGACGGCCGGGAACAAGATTCTCGCCATCAACCCGAATGCCTTGATCCTCGTCGAGGGGATCGAGACCTACCCCAAGGACGGCGAGTCCTGGGATTCGACCAACAAGGACGACTATTACACCAACTGGTGGGGCGGAAACCTGCGCGGCGTGGCCGACCACGACCTGGAACTGGGATCCAACCAGGATCAGCTTGTCTACTCGCCGCACGACTATGGACCGCTGGTCTTCGAGCAGGAATGGTTCGCGGGCGAGTTCTCGCAGGCTAGCCTCACGCAGGACGTGTGGGGACCCAACTGGCTCTACCTCCACGACAACGACCAGTACCCGCTGCTCATTGGCGAGTGGGGCGGCCGCGTGGGCCAGGATCAGCGCCAGGACGACTGGCTGGTCTACCTCCGCAACCTCATCGCGGAGAAGAAGATCAGCCACACCTTCTGGACCATCAACCCGAACTCGGGTGACACCGGCGGCCTGTTGCTCGACGACTGGACCACCTGGGACCAGGAGAAGCTCACGCTCCTCGACCCGGCCCTGTGGCAGGACAACGCGGGCGAGTTCGTCGGACTCGACCACGTGGTTCCGCTCATCGGCGGCACCAACGTGACCGAATACTACGAGAACGGCAACGCCGCTCCCGTGAGTTAATCCCGAACACCAAGGCCCGCGTCTCGCACTGAGGCGCGGGCCTTGGTGCGTTCGCGAGTCGTCGTCGGTCGCTAGGGACCGACCGTCGGCGCGGTCACGAAGATGTCGAAGAGTTCCGGGTGATGCGCGTGGACCAGCACCCCGAACACCACGGCGTCGAATAGCAGGTGAACCGTCACTACGTACGGCAGCGACTTGGTCCACGAGAAGATCCAGCCCTGCACCAAAGCAAACGGAATGGTGAGAAGCGGACCCCACTCGCGGTAGCCCAGTTCCCAAAGGAACGAGACGAACACGATCGACTGCAGCACGTTCGCCACCCACATCGGGAAATGGGCGCGCAGGAGCGCGAACACCACGCAGATGAAGAACAGCTCGTCCCACAGTCCCACCGCGTTAACGCCCACGAACAGCCGAGCGATGTCGGTGGAGCCCTCCAGGTCGGGCCAGTTTTGATATGCCCCGGAACCGATGAAGTAGATGGGCAACACCAGGTACCCGAAGGCCACCACTATCCCTAGGTAGAGCCACTGCGCACGGGACCACCGCTTCCCCGTACCGACCGGGAAGACGATGGTGCGGTTGCCAAAGACGAAGCGCGACAGCGCCCAGGGCACCAGCACTGCCAGGGAGAGCACCAGCGTGAATCGGAACATGCCCGCATCCGACAGGTCCGCGCGCAGCGAGATCGTCGAGATGATCACCTGGGCCAGCGCGATGATCCCCAGGTCGCGACCCAGGCGCCTGTCCACCGCGAGGGCGAGCGCGACGCCCAGCACCAGCGGGATGTACCCCAAGGGCCGCGCGTGTATGGCGAACAGCAGCACGGCCGATCCACACACGAGGGCGGCGGCGAGCAGACGAGCCGCGGTCAGCGCATCGGCCCCCAGCGGGGGCACAGGCGGCGTGGGAGGCGGCGGCGACGAGACCTGGGCAGCAGGGACTGCGGCGGCCACATCATCGGCGGGCGGGGACTGGGGTGCGTCGACCATGCCCCGAGCATGCCAGGAGCCGCCGCTCCTTGGGGGGACGGCGGCTCCTGGAGCACTCAGATTCGAGCGAAAATGCTAGCTGACTGGGCGTGCCGCGACGATCTCCTGCTTGGGTTCGGTCTTCGCGGGGAGCGTCTTGGGGCGCCACGCGGCACGGGTCTTCTCGAACTCCGTGATATCCGCCTCGTGCTGAAGCGTCAGGCCGATGTCGTCGAGGCCCTCCATGAGGCGCCAGCGGACGTAGCCGTCGATCTCGAAGGGCACCGTGATGTCGCCACAGGCGACGGTCTGGTCCTCGAGCGAGACGGTGAGCTCCTTGCCCGGCTCGGCGTCAAGCGCCTTCCAGAGCAGCTCGATGTCGCTCTGCTCGACGATGGCCGCGAGCAGGCCCTGCTTGCCCGAGTTGCCGCGGAAGATGTCCGCGAAGCGGCTCGCGATGACGACCTTGAAGCCGTAGTCCTTGAGCGCCCAGACGGCGTGCTCACGCGAGGAGCCCGTACCGAAGTCGGGGCCCGCCACGAGGACGGAGCCGGCCTTGTATGCGGGCTGGTTCAGGACGAAGGTGTCGTCCCCGCGCCAGGCGGCGAAGAGCGCGTCCTCGAAACCCGTGCGCGTGACGCGCTTGAGGTAGACGGCCGGGATGATCTGGTCCGTGTCGACGTTGGAACGACGCAGCGGGACGCCGATGCCGGTGTGAGTGGTGAACTTTTCCATGAGTATCTCCCTTACGCCAGCGCTGCGGCGGGCTCGAGGTCGGCGGGGCTGGATAGCGTTCCGCGCACCGCGGTGGCGGCGGCGACGAGCGGCGACACGAGGTGCGTGCGTCCGCCCTTACCCTGGCGACCCTCAAAGTTACGGTTCGAGGTGGATGCGCTGCGCTCCTGCGGGGCGAGCTGGTCGGGGTTCATTCCCAGGCACATGGAGCAACCTGCGTTGCGCCACTCGGCACCGAAGTCAAGAAACACCTTGTCGAGACCCTCGGCCTCCGCCTGCAGGCGGACGCGGGCGGAACCGGGAACCACCAGGAAGCGCGTGTTCGGCGCCTTCTCGCGGCCCGCGATGATGTCCGCCGCGGCGCGGAGGTCCTCGATGCGACCGTTGGTGCACGAACCCAAGAAGACCGTGTCGATGGCGACCTCGCGGAACGGGGTGCCCGGCGTCAGGCCCATGTACTTCAGGGCGTTGGCCGCGGCCTCGCGCTGATCGGCATCGGCGAAGTCCTCAGGGTCGGGCACTGACGCGCTGAGCGGCGCACCCTGGCCGGGGTTGGTGCCCCAGGTGATGAACGGCTCCAGGTCAGCGGCGTTGAGGTTGACCACCGCGTCGAAGGTGGCGTCGTCGTCCGTGACGAGCTGCTTCCAGTCCGCGACGGCGGCGTCCCAGTCGGCACCCTCGGGTGCGTGGGGGCGTCCCTTGACGTACTCGAAGGTGGTCTCGTCCGGGGCGATGAGTCCTGCGCGAGCGCCGGCCTCGATCGACATGTTGCACACCGTCATGCGCGCCTCCTGCGAGAGCGCACGGATCGCGTCGCCGCGGTACTCGAGCACGTAGCCCTGTCCCCCGCCGGTGCCGATCTTGGTGATGACAGCCAGGATGATGTCCTTGGCGGTGGTGCCCTCGGGCAGTACGCCGTCGACGTTGATCGCCATCGTCTTGAACGGTGCGAGCGGAAGCGTCTGGGTCGCGAGCACGTGCTCGACCTCGGAGGTGCCAATGCCGAACGCGAGCGCGCCGAACGCGCCGTGCGTCGACGTGTGCGAGTCGCCGCACACCACGGTCATGCCGGGCATCGTGAGTCCGAGCTGCGGGCCCACGACGTGGACGACACCCTGGTCGGCGTCACCGAGCGAGTGGATGCGGACGCCGAACTCCTCGGCGTTGTCGCGCAGCGTCTGGATCTGGATGCGGCTGGTCTCGTCCGCGATCGGCAGGTCGATGTCCAGCGTGGGCGTGTTGTGGTCCTCGGTCGCGATCGTGAGATCGGGACGGCGAACGGTGCGGCCAGCGATACGCAGGCCCTCGAACGCCTGGGCGCTCGTGACCTCGTGGCACATGTGCAGGTCGATGTAGATGATGTCCGGGGCGCCGTCGGTGCCCTTGCGCACCAGGTGGCTCTCCCACAGCTTTTCAGCCAGAGTGGTTCCCATTGTTCCTCCAATGTCGGCACCCAGCGGGGGTGTCAGATCCGTGTAGCGATGTTCATCCTTGACCTAGACATCTCACGATGCGAGACGCTAGTATCGCTGTATGGACAATCATAGCGGAGTTGGCGTCATTGACAAGGCGTCCGCGATACTCGGCGCGCTCGAGCAGGGCCCGTCGACCCTTGCAGAACTCGTCACCACCACGCACCTCGCGCGGCCCACGGTTCACCGGCTCGCGCTCGCCCTAGAGCACCACCACCTGGTAGGGCGCGACTCCAACGGGGCCTTCGTGCTGGGACGCCGCTTCGCTCAACTCGCGGCCTCCGTTGGCGAAGACCGACTGGTCAGCGCCGCGCAACCAGTGTTGACGGTGCTGCGGGATCGCACCGGCGAGTCCGCTCAGCTCTATCGCCCGCACGGCGACCAGCGCATCTGCATCGCGGCGGCGGACCGCCCCGTGGGACTGCGCGACTCGATCCCGGTGGGCACCACCATGACCATGACGGCCGGATCCGCGGCGCAGGTGCTACTGGCGTGGGAGGAACCCACGCGCATGCACCGCGGCCTTGCTGGCGCCCGCTTCACCGCCGCCGAGCTCGAACACGTGCGTGCGTACGGGTACGCCGAGTCCGCCGGGGAGCGCGAGAGCGGTGTCAGCTCGGTCTCCGCCCCTGTCTGGGGCACCGCCGGCACCGTCATCGCGGCAGTCTCCATCTCCGGGCCCATCGAGCGCCTCACCGCTCACCCCGCCGGCGAGCACGCGGAGTCCGTCATGGACGCCGCGCGCCAGCTCAGCGACGTCCTGCGCCGCACGGAGTCCTAGCCTCGGCCTTACCCCGCCACGCCCCACCTCACCCCACCTCACCCCGCCTCGCCTCGACCCGAGCGCCCTATGGGTCCGATTCCGCACGTATCCGCGCCTCGCTGAGCCCTATGGGTCCGATCTGCACCTCCCGCGCAAGGCGCTAAGGCGACTGCATCGCGCCCCGCAACCGAGCACGCGCCCTCGACAGCCGCTTGCGCGCCGCGCGGGAGCCACTCCCACCGGAGCACACTCGCGCCCACATTACCTACAAGTCCGGACCACCGACGATCGTGACACGACCTGCGGGTGACCAGCTCGCGACCGCCACGGCGCGGAAACCGAGTCGCAACATTGACAGTGTCAAATAGGCACATGAACACCAACGACTACCTGCGCCTGCTGCCCAAGACGGAATTGCACTGCCACTTCGCGTCGACAATGTCGGCCGCGCAGCTCATCGCGTTCGCGGACCGCGAGGGAGTCGTACTTCCGACCACCGACCCCGCGCTCCTGTTCAACTTCACGGACCTCGCCGACTTCCTCGAGGCCTTCCGCGCCGCCCACCAGGTCTTGACCACGGCCGATGACTTTGCCCAGGTGGCATACGACGGGGTGCGCGCGGCAGTTGCCGCCGGATCGGTGCGCTACCGCGAGTACGCGATCAACCCGCAGTACTTTGCTCCCCGCGGCATCGGCTATCGCGAAATCCTCGACCCCATCATCGACGGCCTGCGCGCCGCCCAGACCGACCTGGGCGTCGGCTTCAGGATCGTCGTCGCCATCAACCGCCACGACTCCCCCGCCGATGCCGTCCAACTTGTGGAGACCATGGTCGCCAACCCTCTGCCCGAGGTGGTCGCGCTGGGCCAGGATGACCTCACGCCCGAACTCACCGAGGACCCCGCCCGCTTCGCCGACGCCTACGCGCTCGCGCGGCGCCACGGGCTGCGCACCACCGCCCACGCGGGTGAGCGTCACCTGGACTCGGCCGAGAACGTGCGTGTCGCGCTCGACGTGCTGAAGGTGGACCGCGTGGACCACGGCTACATGATCGTCGAGGACCCGGAACTCACGGAGCGTGCCCGCGAGAGCCAGATCCCCTTCGCCGCAACCCCGCTGTCGACCACCATCTGCTCCGGGTGGACACTCGACCACAACCACCGCATCGCGCAGATGGTGCGCGCGGGCCTCAACGTCTCCTTCTCCACCGACGACGCTCTCTTCTTCCGCACCGACATGGCGCGCGAGTTCCAGGAGGCGATCCCCGCCTTCGGGTTGGACCTCGACGACGCGAAGAACATCGCGCTGGCCGGAATCGACGGCGCGTTCTGCGACGACGACGAGAAGCGGTCGATGCGCGCGCAGTTCACGGCGCAGATCGCCGCCTTGGACGCCGCGCTGGCGGACACCCCCACCAGCCGGTAGTCGCTACTGAGCCCCGCCTCGCAGCGGTCCACCTGTGCGATATTCGCGCATCCCCAGGTTCTTGGCGACCCGCGAATGCCACGTGAACGTTGCCATAGCGCATCGAATCGTTTCGTGCTATTTTTCGATTCGTGGGCAATGATGCCCATGTGCTGAGGGGCTCTACTCCATCAGAAGAGGAATCCTAGTGTTCACAAAGAAGTCAACACGCATCGCAGTAGCCGCGCTTGGCGCGGCTGCCATTCTGGTCACTACCGGCGCAACCGCCGCCACCGCGGACGTCATCAACGGCGACTTTGAGGGCGCAAACACCGACGCCTGGTTCAGCTACGGCTTCGCCCCCGGCTCGACGTCATTTGAGAACGGCCAGTTCTGCGGGACCGTTCCCGCCGGCACCACCAACCCTTGGGACGTCGGCTTCGGCCAGAACGACCTTGACCTGCCTGCGGGCGACTACGTCTTCAGCTTCGACGTGTCCGGCGAGGGCCCCGTTCGCGCGATCGTCGCCCAGAACGGCGGCTCCTACGCCACCTACTCGGAGTCCAGCCCAGCCCCGTCTCCCGACCTGACTCACTACGACAACGGCTTCACGCTGGACGCCGACGCCGTGGACCCGCAGGTCGCCTTCCAACTCGGCGGCAGCGCCACCGCCTGGACGTTCTGCGTGGACAACGTCTCGGTAAACGCGCCAGGCACCGAATTTCTCACCAACGGAGACTTTGCCGACGGCAAGGACCCTTGGGTGTCCTACGGCTTCGGCACCGAGTCAACCGCCGACGCCCAGTACTGCGCGGAGGTTCCCGCAGGCACGTCGAACCCCTGGGACGTGGGTCTCGCCTACAACGACCTCACCCTGCCCGCAGGCGACTACGTGCTGAGCTTCGAGGCGTCGGGAGCAGGCCCGGTGCGCGCCATCGTCGGCCTCAACGGCGCCCCGTACACAGTCCTCGCAGAGGTCAACGCCCTGCCCGGCGACGGGGACGGCTACGAGGTCGGCTTCACCCTCGACGAGGAAATGAGCAATCTGCAGGTCGCCTTCCAGGTGGGCGGCAGCGCCAACGCCTGGACCTTCTGCGTCGACAACGTCTCACTCCTCGGGGGCGCTGAACTACCGGTCTACGAGCCCGAGACCGGACCCCGTGTCCGCGTCAACCAGGTGGGATACCTCACCAACGCGCCTCAGCGAGCCACGCTCGTGACCGATTCCACCGAACCTGTCTCCTGGCAACTACAGGGCACGGCCGATGCCGTGGTGAAGTCCGGGGACACCTCGCCTGAGGGCGTGGACGCCTCCTCGGGGCTCAACGTCCATACGATCGATTTCTCTGGAGTCACGACGCCGGGCACGTACACGCTCGTGGCCGATGGCGAAACGAGCTATCCGTTCGAGATTGGCACCGAAGCGTACGACCAGCTCCGCGTGGACTCGCTCGACTACTTCTACATCGCACGCTCCGGAATCGCGATCGACGGCGACATCGCTGGAGCAGAGTACGCCCGGGCCGCCGGACACGTGAGCGAGGCCGGTGGAAGCGACACCAACCAGGGCGACAACAACGTGGCCTGCCAGCCAGCAGCCGACTCCGAGGCCATCTACGGAGAGCCGTGGACCTGCGACTACACCCTCGATGTGGTGGGCGGCTGGTACGACGCCGGCGACCACGGCAAGTATGTAGTCAACGGTGGAATCGCCACCGCGCAACTGCTGTCCACTTTCGAGCGCACCAAAAACGCGCCCTCCGCCGATGCCGCGGCACTCGGGGACAGCACCCTCGCCATTCCCGAGACGGACAACGGCATCCCCGACGTCCTCGACGAGGCCAAATGGGAACTCGACTTCATGATGTCCATGATGGTCCCCTCGGGCGAGGAGTACGCAGGCATGGTGCACCACAAGGTCCATGACTACGGGTGGACGGGACTTCCGCTTCTGCCCGTCAACGATGCGAAGACGCGCTACCTGCACCGACCGTCGACGGCCGCGACACTGAACCTGGCTGCGACAGCAGCGCAGGGTGCACGCCTGTTCGCTCCGTATGACGCCGCGTACTCGCAGGAGCTCCTCGCGTCGGCACGAACCGCGTGGGCGGCAGCACTCGCCAACCCCGCGATTTACGCCCCGGCGGCCGACGGCAATAACGGCGGCGGCCCCTACAACGACGACGATGTGTCGGACGAGTTCTACTGGGCGGCGGCTGAGCTCTACCTCACCACCGCAGAGGCGACATTCAAGAACTACGTGCTCGCCTCGCCCGTTCACACCGAGGACGTCTTCGACGTGGCAGGGTTCAACTGGGGCTCCGTGGGAGCGCTGGGACGAATGGACTTGGCGACCGTGCCGAACACGCTTCCTGGGCATGCGTCAGTCGTCGCCTCGGTTCTCGAGGGGGCCGACGCGATTCGCGCGGTCCAGCAGTCGCAGTCGTTCGGCCAGGCACTCGCCGCGGACGACTTCGACTGGGGTTCTAATAGCCAGGTACTCAACAACATCGTGGTGCTCGGCACCGCGTTCGACCTGAGCGGGGACGCCAAGTATCGCGACGCCGCGCTCGAGAGCACCGACTACTTGCTGGGGCGCAACGCCCTCAACCTGTCCTACGTGACGGACTACGGAGACATCACCGCCAAGAACCAGCACTCGCGCTGGTTCGCGGCGCAACTCAACCCGGACCTCCCTCACCCACCGTCGGGTTCCGTCGCGGGTGGGCCCAACCCGGTCACGGGCACCTGGGATCCCACCGCACAGGGGCTGTTCACGAACGGCTGCGCACCCCAGTTCTGCTACGTGGACGACATCCAGTCGTGGTCGACCAACGAGATCACCATCAACTGGAACTCCGCGCTGAGCTGGGTCGCGTCCTTCCTGGACGATCAATCAGGGGCAAACGCGATTCTTGTACCCAGCTGCGAGATCCAGTTCATCACTCACGGCTCATGGCCGGGGGCGAACAACAACCAGGTATGGATCAAGAACACGGGGTCGTCGAAGATTGACGGCTGGGACCTCACCTGGGCGTACCCGGGCGACAACACCGTCACGACACAGGCCTGGAGCGCGAACTACTCGCAAGAGGGGGCCACGGTCACCGCGTCGAACCTGTCGTGGAACGCGAAGATCAAGCCGGGAGCACGAACCACGATCGGGTTCCTCGCCGCGACGCACGTGATCGCGGATGCTAGCCCGTCCCAGTTCTGGCTCAACGGCAAGCCCTGTTCCACCAAGTAGGTCAACACAGGTAGGCGTGGCCGCGGGGGCGGTGCGATGCTGAGTCGCATCGCCCTCGCTGTCACGTTTGGGCATCAGATTCGCGCATCGGGAGCGACTCGCCCCGGTCACGCGAAACGTTTCGTGTAGTGTTCCAACACGCGCGATGATGCGCGCCCGGGGCAACCCGGTGACACCGCTCCTGGAGACGATGATGCCGACGATGACGTTGCGACACCACCTTGTAGGCCCGCGGGCCCCGCGCTTGAGAGCCCCCGCCCTAGCCCTCGCGGCCTCCCTCGCCATTGCCGCGGCGCTTGTCGCCACTCCTGCAGCATCGGCCGCCGATGCGCCCGAGGTCACCAACGGCGCGTTCGACGACGGCGATGACTCGTGGTGGGCCACCGAAGACCTCGTCGACTCGGTAGACACCTCCTCCGGCGCCATGTGCGTCGACGTCCCCGGCGGCACGGTCAATCCCTGGGACGCGATCGTCGGGCAGGACTCGTTCAACCTGCCGCTCGACGACTACGTGTTGTCCTTCGACGTCAGCGCAGCCACCGCGGACGGCGAACCCGTTGCCGTGCGCGCGCTCATGCAGGATCCGATTAACTACGCGACGGTCCTGGACAAGACCGTCCAGGTGGGGCCCGACTCCTCGCATTTCGATCTGGGATTCGCGCTGAGCCAGGACTACGAAGACCGCCAGATGGCCTTCCAGATTGGCGGGGCCACCGCGCCGTGGACGTTCTGCATCGACAACGTCGTACTCGAGGCCGGCAAGGTGCTCCCGGCGTACGGCGCAGAGACCGGCCCACGAGTGCGCGTCAACCAGGTGGGCTACCTCCCGGACGCCCCCAAGCGTGCCACCCTGGTCACCGACCAGAGCGCACCCGTCGAGTGGACGCTCTTAGACGGCAGCGCCACTGTCGCGTCAGGAGAGAGTGTCCCCGCGCCCTCGGACCCGTCTTCACTGCTTACCGTCCACACCATCGACTTCTCGGACGTCACCGCCCCCGGCACCTACACGCTGACTGCCGACGGCGAAACGTCCTACGAGTTCGTCATCGGCACGGAAGCCTACGAACAGCTCCGCACGGACTCGCTCGCCTACTTCTACCTGGCGCGCTCCGGCACCGACATCGACGCCGCGTTGGTGGGCGAGGATTACGCGCGGGACGCGGGGCACGTCAGCACCGCCGGCGGCACCGACACCAACCAGGGCGACCTCGCGGTGGCCTGCCAGCCCGCGGGCGACACCACCGGCGGGGATAACCCTCAGCCCATCTACGACGAGCCGTGGACCTGCGACTACACGCTCGACGTGGTGGGCGGCTGGTACGACGCCGGCGACCACGGCAAGTACGTGGTCAACGGCGGGATCGCCACCGCCCAGCTGCTGTCGACCTACGAGCGCTCGCTCACCGCCGCATCGGCCGTGCAGGGAGCGCTGGACGACGGCACCCTCGCGATTCCCGAGTCCTCCAACGGCATCCCCGACGTGCTCGACGAGGCCAAGTGGGAGCTCGACTTCATGAGCTCGATGATGGTGCCTCAGGGCGAGGGATACGCCGGGATGGTCCACCACAAGGTGCACGACTACGGGTGGACGGGGCTGCCGCTGCTGCCCGCCCAGGACCCCGAGGTGCGCTACCTCCACCGGCCCTCCACGGCGGCGACGCTCAACCTCGCGGCCACGGCCGCCCAGGGCGCGCGCCTGTTCGAGAAGTACGACCCCGCGTATGCGGAGCAACTCCTCGAATCCTCCCGCACGGCCTGGGCCGCTGCGCTGGCGAATCCCGAGGTCTACGCGCCGGCCGCCGACGGGTCCAACGGCGGTGGACCCTACGACGATCAGAACGTCTCGGACGAATTCTATTGGGCGGCGGCCGAGCTCTTCCTCACGACCGGCGAGGAGGAGTTCCTGAACTATGTCCTCGAGTCGCCGCTGCACGAGCGCAACGTCTTCCCCACGGGTGGCTTCAGCTGGGACTCCATGGCGGCCATCGCCCGCATGGACCTTGCCACCGTGCCGAGCGATTTGCCAGGGCACGATGCCGTGGTCGCCTCGGTACTTGCCGGAGCCGACGGCATCCTGGCCGAGCAGTCGCGGCAGCCCTTTGGTCAGCCGCTCGCGGCCAACCAGTTCGTGTGGGGCTCCAACAGCCAGATCCTCAACAACATCGTGGTTCTGGGCACGGCCTACGACCTCAGCGGGGACGAGAAGTACCGCGATGGCGCCCTGGAAAGCCTCGACTACGTGTTGGGGCGCAACGCGCTGAACATGTCCTACGTCACCGGCTACGGCACGCAGTACGCCCAGAATCAGCACTCGCGATGGTTCGCCAACCAGCTCAACCGAGAGCTGCCTCACCCGCCTGCGGGATCGGTGGCGGGCGGCCCGAATGCCAAGACCGAAACGTGGGATCCGGTAGCCAACGAGCTCTTCGCCGCCGGTTGCGCGCCCCAGTTTTGCTACGTCGACGACATCCAGTCGTGGGCCACCAACGAGATCACGGTGAACTGGAACTCGGCGCTCAGCTGGGTCGCCTCGTTCGCCGCGGATCAGGGCAGCGCTGAAGGCGGCGCACAGGCCGCGGGCTCCTCGGACACGTCGGACAATTCGTGGTTCGTGCTGCTGTTGGCGCTTGCCGTGAACGGAGCCGGCGTGGCCTACGTGCTCTACCTCAGCCGCGACGACAAGGATCCCGAGCACTAGCGCGACGTTTTTGAGGCGATCGCCGACCTTCATGGCTCGAACTTGCTCGGCTGACGCGCATTGAGCGTCCCGTCGGCACTGATGGATCTTCATCGACCCTAGCGAAATAGCAGGATCGAGCACACCCGCTTCCTTGCCTAGACTGTGGAAATGTCTAGCATCGTGGTCTTCGACGGCGAGTGTGCGCTGTGCAATGGGTTCGTATCGTGGCTGATCCGCCACGACCGCGAGGGCCGCTATCTTCTCGCCGGTTCCGCAGGCGAGGTAGGTCGCGAGGTCATCCGGCGCGCGGGCCTGCCCTCAGACGTGGGCGCCTCCACGATTGTGCTGTGGGAGCACGCGACCCCGGCAGGCGAGGCGACTGGCAGCCACGGCGATTACGCAGCGCGGACGCGCTCTGACGCGGTGCTGACTATCCTGGGCGGGCTCGGACTGCCGTGGAAGGCGGCCCGCGCGGCCCGCATCGTCCCGCGATCCTGGCGGGACCGCGTCTACGGCGCGATCGCAGCCCGCCGGGCACGCGTCGAGGCGGAGGATCCCTCCTGCGGGGTGCCGCCGGCGGAACTGGTCGAGCTCTGGCGGTCACGGCTAGCCACCCTCGAGGACATCGGAAAATAAAAAACTCCCCACCGCTATTGCGATGAGGAGAATTTTGGTAGCCCCGACGGGATTCGAACCCGCGCTACCGCCGTGAGAGGGCGGCGTGCTAGGCCGCTACACAACGGGGCCCTAGCGACATTCTCCGCCAAACTGGCGGGGAACGCGATTACAAAGATTACAGCATGTACATCCCCCTGCGCCAATCCGACTCACTTGCGTGACATTCGGCTGACATAGGCACAAAAAAGGTCTGCTTTCGCAGACCTACCTTGTTGGCTGGGGTACCAGGACTCGAACCTAGACTAAATGAACCAGAATCACTCGTGCTGCCAATTACACCATACCCCAAAGGCCTTACCCGAAGGCCGGGCCGAGGCACTACTTTAGCCTGTTCCTGGCCCCATCCAAAACCGAGGCCGCTGGGCGTGTCGCGGCCGGTCCCATTTTGGCCGGAATCTCGCTTAAAGACGCGATCCTCACGACGCTCACATCGTCGTGTGTCGCCACGGACTCCCCTGCCTCAAAACGATCAAGCCAGTAGCCACGCAGGCCCGCGCGGGTCGCGGCAACCGCGTCGATGTCGAGCTCGTCCCCGATGTACGCCGTCGCCTCCGGGGCAAACCCCAAGCGCTCCGCGGCGAGCAAGAACACGCGAGCATCCGGCTTGCCGAACCCCAAGGTGTCCACACCAACGAGCATCGGCACGCGCGCCAGTCCCACCGCCGCCAGCTTTTCCTCCTGATACTCGGTTCGCGCGTTGCTGAGAGCGCCGTAGGCGACGCCTGCGGCCTCCAGCGCGTCAAGGCACGCGTGCGCGTCGTCGTGGGCCCGCCAGCCGTCGCGGAAGGCCTGCTCAAAGACCAGGTCCCACGCCTCGTAGTCGTCCTGACCCATCTCGGGCCCGCCGAACGCCGCATGGAGGTCATTCGCGCGCCGCATGCGCTGCTCGCGGTGATCCATCTCGCCGCGCGTGTGAGCGCGGTAGGAGCCTTGCCTATCCGACCGCCAGAAGGACAGCACCTCGTCCACATCCGCACCAGTGCGCAGGTACTCGCTCGCCACGGCAGACAGTGCGTGGCGGAAGGCTCCCTTGGTGTCGACCAGCGTGTCGTCGACGTCGAAGAGCACGCCGCTCACTGCCTGCGGGTTGCTGGACGGACTCATACTGCCTCGACTCTGCTCGTGTGAACGGCGGCGGAAGCGCGCCGGACACCAAGTCTGTCATCACCCAAAGTCATGCAGGTAAATCGCCTAGTCACCGAGGGTGTGCCCAGCGCGAGCCACCAGGTCGGCGGGCAGCACGGCGATTGACACCGACCGAAAACATCACTACCGTCTCCGTTTATGAGAATGATAATCATTAGCAATACGGCCATAGCCGCGTCCATCCTCTTCCTCAGCGCCTGCGGGTCGACGGAAGCAGAAACCAACACCGTGTCCGCAACCGCGTCCGCATCGGCATCGGAGACCCCCGCAGTCTCTACCGCCCAGGCCGAGGCGCAGACCCGCGTCTCGGTGACCTACGAGTCCGGAGTCGAGGTCTTCTCTCTCCTGGATAACCAATTCACGTCGCTCGCAGAATTCCCCACCGAGGCAGAGGTGCGGGCGGTGGCTGGCCCCGACGCTCGCCACCTCTACCTGGTGGATGGCGCGAACTCGCTGACTACAGTGCTCGACACCGGAAGCTACGCCCAGGGTCACGGCGACCACTCCCATTTCTACACGCGCGAGCCCGAAATGCGCCCTGACGTCATCGAAGGCGACGTGCCCGTTCACGTGATCGGCCATGACGGACGAGTGGCGATCTTCAACGACGGGGACGGCACCGTGGACGTCTTCGACGAGATCGGCCTGACCTCAGGCGGCCTGCGCGTCGCCGAGGCAGCCGCTGAGTTGCCGCACCACGGGGTCGCCGTGCCGATCGAATCGGGGCTGCTGCTGACCGAATCCAGTGACGGGGAACTCCCCAGCAGCATCCGCCAGACAGACCTCGACGGCGAAACGGTGAAGACCTACCAGGACGCGTGCGTCGGGCTGCACGGCGAGGCCAGTGTGGACTCGCTCGTGGTCTTCGGCTGCCAGGACTCCATCACCGTCATCGATCCGCAGCAGCAGACCGCGACGTCAATCCCCAACCCGACGGACGCCGGCGAGGGACGCATCGGCGCCTTCTACGCGGGCGGCCACACCCTGGTGGGCGGCTGGAACGCGTCGGCCTTCACCGTGATCCACCTGGACGAGCAGGAGATCTCCGTGGTCGACACCGACGCACCCGTGGCGGCCATCACGCGCGGCGACGAGGGCGAGATCATCGTCCTGTCCACCGATGGCGTGGTCACCGTCCACGACGACCACGGCAACGTAGTGGGGTCGACTGCCGCCATCGACGCGTTCACGCTGCCGGAGGGACACGGCACCCAAAGGCCCGCGCTCGCCGTGGCTGGCGAGACGCTGATCGTCTCAGATCACGCAGGAATGCAGCTCGTCACCATCGACCTCCACGACTACGCGGTCACCTCGCAGCACCCGCTGGAGGAGGCGCCTGTCGGCATCGTCGTGACGGGGCTTGCCCCCGTAGCCGAGACTCACGACGATCACGCGGACGAAGAGGGAGAACACCAAGACGACGAGGATGAAGACTCAGACTCCCACGAGGGGCACGACCACTAACAACCACCTGTCCAACCGTCGCGCCCCGGGGAAACTTTGCCGGGCGTGACCCCTAACAAACGAAAGTGGCCCCCCGAGTCTGAAACTCGGGGGGCCGCTTTCTTGCGTGGAGCTAGGACTAGAGCGACGCGCGCAGGGCACGCAGCCGGGTCAGCGACTGGTCCTTGCCCAGAATCTCCATGGACTCGAACAGCGGCGGCGACACCAGGCGTCCGGTGATCGCGACGCGCAGAGGCCCGTAGGCCAGGCGCGGCTTCACACCCATGTCGTCCACCAGCGCCGCGGTCAGCACAGTCTGCTGCGACTCGGGGCTGAAATCCTCAAGCGCGTCGAGCTCAGCGATCGCACGGTCGAGCACCTCGGCGGCATTCTCCGGAAGCTTGGCGCGGGCCGCGTCCTCGACCACCACGGCATCGTCCGCGATGAAGAAGAAGCCGAGCATGCCCGGACCCTCGCCCAGCAGCCTCATCCTGGTCTGGACCAGCGGGGCGGCGACGGCGAGGGTGGCCTCCTCGTGAGGAGAGAGCGCGTGCGCGTCGGGCGACGACACCATACCGGCGGCGTGCAGGTACGGCACCAACCTCTCGACAAAGTCCCCTAGAGGGAGCAGGCGCATGTGCTCGGCGTTGATCGCCTCGGCCTTCTTCAGGTCAAAGCGCGACGGGTTGGGGTTCACGTCCGCGATGTCGAACGCCTCGATCAGCTCGGTGACCGTAAAGACGTCGCGGTCCGCGCTAATGCCCCAGCCCAGCAGGGACAGGTAGTTCAGCAGGCCCTCGGGCAGGAAGCCTCGCTCGCGGTGCAGGAACAGATTGGACTCGGGAGCGCGCTTGGACAGCTTCTTGTTGCCCTCTCCCGTGACCATGGGCATGTGGGCGAAGTCGGGGACCAGGTCCGCGATTCCCAGCTCCACCATGGCGCGGTACAGCACAATCTGGCGCGGGGTGGAGCTCAGCAGGTCCTCTCCGCGCAGCACGTGGGTGATCTTCATGAGCGCGTCGTCCACCGGGTTGACCAGCGTGTACAGCGGGTCGCCGCTGCCGCGCACAATCACATAGTCGGGGATCGAGCCGGCGGGGAACGTCACCTCGCCGCGGATCAGGTCCGTGAACGTGATGTCCTCGTCGGGCATACGCATGCGGATGACCGGCAGGCGCCCCTCGGCGCGGTAGGCGGCCTTCTGCTCCTCGGTGAGGTCGCGGTCAAAGCCGTCGTAGCCCAGCGCCTTGTGGGTTCCGGCCGCCTCGTGACGGGCGTCAACCTCCTCGGCGGTCGAGAACGCCTCGTAGGCGTAGCCACCCTCGAGCAGGCGGCGCGCCACGTCCATGTGGAGGTCGCTGCGCTCGCTCTGGCGGTAGGGGCCGTACTCGCCGCCCACCTCGGGGCCCTCGTCCCAGTTCAGACCCAACCAGCGCATCGCGTCGAGCAACTGCTCGTAGCTCTCCTGCGAGTCGCGCGAGGCGTCCGTGTCCTCGATGCGGAACACAAAGTCGCCGCCCGTGTGACGCGCATACGCCCAGTTAAACAGCGCTGTGCGGATCAGGCCGACGTGCGGGACGCCGGTAGGAGACGGGCAGAATCGGACTCGAACGTTGCTCATGGGGCCTTCCTAGGGAACTTCAACTCAACGGGGGTTGGCCGCGCATCGGCGGCCGGCGGTGCTAGCCGCGACGAATGACCGGGTTGCGAAGCACACCCAGGTCCTGAATCTCGATCTCGACCACGTCGCCGTGGTTCATGGTGGTGACGCCGGAAGGCGTGCCAGTCAGGATGACGTCGCCCGGCAGCAGGGTCACGACCTGGCTGATCATCGCGACCGCGCCGGCGACGTCGAGGATCATGTCGCTGGAGTTGCCGCTCTGGCACACCTTGCCGTTCAGGCGAGAGGAGATTTCCACGTCGTCGTGAGCCAGGTCGGTCTCGATCCACGGGCCCAGGGGCAGCGACGTGTCGAAGGCCTTGGCGCGGAACCACTGGTCCTCCATGCGCTGCATGTCGCGCGCGGTAACGTCGTTCGCGCACGTGTAGCCGTAGATGTACTGCTCCGCGTTCTCCGCGGAGACCTCTTTGGCCACGCGCCCAATGACGATCGCGAGTTCGGCCTCCATCTGCACGTCCTCGCTGTACGACGGCAGCACGATGGGGTCGTCCGGCCCAATCACGGCGGTGTTGGGCTTCAGGAACAGGATCGGCACGTCGGACGCGGGTCCGCGCGCAGGAATCTCCTTGGCGTGCGCCATGTAGTTCTTGCCCAGGCACACCACCTTGGAGCGGGGAATGACGGGCGCCAGCAGGCGGATGTCGTCGGTGAGCGGGATCCGCTCCCCCGTCACGGTTCCTGGCGTGTACATGGGATCGCCGGTGAGGACCACCAATTCTTCGGAGCCCGGATCACCGTCCACCATGGCGTAGCGGGGTTCGTTTCCAGTCGTAAATCTCGCGATGCGCATGCCCAACAGCCTAACCGGTCGTGCGTAGAGCGGCGTGGCGCGACCGGCGCGCCTACGATGTCGTCATGCCGCTCACCTCGCGCCCGGCCAGAATCGATGGCCTCGACGTCGCGCGAGCCCTCGCGATCTTTGGAATGTTCGCCGCGCACATCGGCAACGACTCCGCCGAGGACGGCTGGCCGTGGCTTTCGGTCGCGCACGGCCGACCGTCTGCGCTTTTCGCGGTCCTGGCCGGCATCTCGATCACGCTGATGCTCACGCGCCGAGCCGGCGTCACCGGGGACCTGGCCCCGGCATCGGCCGTCGCCCACACCCGGGTGCGCGTCGCCGTGCGCGCCCTGATCCTGATTCCGATGGGCTACGTGCTCTCGTGGCTCGAGACGCCAGTCGTCGTGATTCTCGCGAACCTGGGCGTGATGTTCCTGCTGTCCCTCGTGGCGTTCCGCTGGCGCGCCCGGTGGCTGTGGGTGGGGGCGGCGGCGTGCGTGGCGTTGGGCCAGTTCGCGGTCCGCTCAATCACGCCCGCGGTCCAGGAGTGGGGGGTGTACGGCACGCCGCCGCTCGAGAAACTGTGGAGCGAGCACTACCCCGCGATCACCTGGATGGGCTACCTCCTTGCCGGCATGGCGATCGGCCGACTCGCGCTGACGCTGCGGCGCACCCAAGCCCTGCTCGGAGCGGCCGGCCTGGTGGGGCTCGCGCTCGTGGCCGGGGTCGAGGCGCTCGCTGGCGGGGCCGACGCGACGTCGCAATCCGCCTGGCTGGCGACTGTCGCGCACACGTACTCCCCGCTGGAGATGGCGGGCAATCTCGCCTCCGCGAGCCTCGTGATCGGCTTGTGCCTGTGGCTGGGGCAGGTAGCCAGGCCAGTGATGTGGCCGCTCATGGCCGCCGGCTCGATGGCCCTCACGCTGTACGTCGCGCACATCATCCTGATCGCTGTAGTCGGCGACGAGATCGTGTGGGAGTCCACGAACGTCGCCTACCTCGCAGTTTGCCTGAGCGCGATCGCCTTCGCGAGCCTGTGGCGTTGGCTCGTCGACCAGGGGCCGCTCGAAAAGGTGCTGTCCGTGGCATCCATGGCGGCGGCCGATGCCGTGGTTGGCGAAGACTCGCGCCCTTCAGTTTCGCGCGGCGCCGGCTCGTGATGCTCGGGCTTCCGTAGCCTGTCCCCATGCCCTTCCTCGCAGGCCTTGGCCTCGGACTCTCACTTATCGTCGCCATCGGCGCGCAGAACGTCTTCGTGCTGCGACAGGGACTGCGCAAGGAGCACGTCGGCTGGGTAGTGGCGATCTGCGCGATCTCCGACGCGCTGCTCATAGTGCTCGGCGTCTCCGGCATGGGCGCGGCTGTCGTGGGCCTGCCGTGGCTCGCGACGGGCGCTCGCTGGGCCGGAGCAGCATTCCTGCTCGGCTACGCGATCCTGGCGGCGCGGCGCGCGTGGCAGAAGGTCCCCGAGACCTTTGACGTCGCCGATGCGCAGCCGGGCGGGCACACGCGCGGGTCGTCGGCCGCCAGCACCACCTTGCGCACCGCGGTCCTCACCTGCCTCGCGCTGACGTGGCTCAACCCCCACGTCTACCTGGACACGGTGTTCCTGCTCGGCACCGTGGCCGCCTCTTACGGAGACACCAAGTGGGTCTTCGCGGCGGGCGCGGTCGTGGGCTCCTTGGTTTGGTTCGTCTCGCTCGGGTACGGCGCCAGGCTCCTCAACCGCTGGCTCAACCGCCCGCAGGCGTGGCGCGTGCTGGACGGCGTGATCGCGGTCATCATGGCCGCCCTGGCCATCATGCTCGCCGCGAGCGCCTAGCGCGCGGCACCCGGCACGATGGTCGCAACCGCGCGCCGTTCCGGGCAGCGAAGCTGGGCGACAATAGATCCATGCCCTCCCCCGCTCAGTCCGCGACCCCCGGGATGCCCGCCGCGCCAGTGGCGCCACGTGTCCTGACGCGAGCGCAGTGGGAGCAGATGCAGGCCGAGTTTCACACCAGGGTCGACGCGGCCACCGCGGGTCACCGTGAGCGCCGCCGCGCGGGTCAGACCCACGCGGTCGAGGACTTCCTCTACGAATACAACTCAGCCACCCCCGGCCAGCTGCGCCGGTGGCACCCCGGCCCCGGCATCGTCCTCCAGGACGCCGATGCCCACGCCGGGTGGAAGTGGTACCGCTCGGCGGACGCCGATCCGGCCGCATCGGCCACCGTTTTCGACGCGACGTCGTTCATGGCCAAGCGCGGGCGCACCGTCGACTTCGTAGAGACGCTCATGCAGCGCACCGCCGAGCGGCCGCTGCACGTGGGGTGCTTTGGGCTGCACGAGTGGGCGATGGTCTACAAGTCGGGCGACCCCGATCGGCGTCACACGCTGCCCCTGCGGCTGGGCGCCGAGGCCACCGACGCAGTGGTCGAGGCGCACCCCATCGCGTGCACTCACTTCGACGCCTTTCGGTTCTTCACCCCGGAGGCCAGGCCGCTGAACGCAACGGAGCTAACGCGCGAGACCCAGGTCGCCTCGGAGCAACCCGGCTGCCTGCACGCGACCATGGACCTGTTCAAGTGGTGCCTCAAGCTCTCCCCCGCGATTGCGAGCGGGCTGCAGCAGGATTGCTTTGACCTGGCGATAGAGGTGCGCCGCGTGGACATGCGGGCTTCGCCTTATGACGTGAGTTCGTACGGGCTCGACGCGATTGCCGTTGAGACGCCGGAGGGCAAGCGCCTCTACGCCGCGATGCAGCGCGACTTCGCGGCGCGCGGAGCGGAGCTACGACTGCGGATCGTCGACGCCTGCCGGGCCGTTCGCGCGGCGGCCTAGGCGGACTTAGCCGCTCGCTGAGCGAGGCGGCGGACCTTGTGTGAAACTTACCTCTATGCAGGCCAGAAAAGCACTAGTTGCCACAACCACCGTGATCGCGATGTTCACCCTGGCGTCGTGCGCCTCGCTCGGGGCGACTGCGTCCAGCGGAACGTCGTCCACCGTCGCTCAGAGCGCCATGGAAGTAGCCGGGGCCCCCACGCAAGCGGCCGACGCAACGAGTGAGAACGCCGCCACCTGTCAGCCGGCGAGCGTCATCCCCGGCCAGCCGATCTCCGCCACCGTGGGCGGGATGGAGGGGCCGTTTAACGGCACGCCGACCAACGAGGATGGGTCCTCGCTGCCCTGCGATGAGTGGGATCAGCAGATCCTCGACCACCCGGACAGCGCACTCATCAACACGACCGACAACACGTTCGTGGAGGGCTACGACCGCACGCACACCGGCGCGCTCGACCAGTACCGCGATCTGGGCGACGGTTTTGTTGTTCCCAATCCCGACCCGCACTGGCCAGCGGGCGTGCTCGTCTTGATTGACGCCCGCACTGGCGAACTCTTGGAGACCATGGACCTACCGCAAGACCTCGGCCCCGCCGAGGACACGTTCGTTGAGGACGAGGGCTAGCCCGACTGGCTAAAGACCCGCGCGGGTGATGTCGACGCCCTTGTTCGCGAGCGCGTCAGCCCGTTCGTTGCCGGGATCCCCGGCGTGACCCTTGACCCAGACCCACGTGATCTCGTGGCGGGCCACCTCGGCGTCTAGCTCCTGCCACAGCTCCTTGTTCTTCACTGGCTGCTTGGCGCCGGTCTTCCACCCGTTGCGCTTCCAGCCCTTCATCCACTTGGTGACGCCGTTCATGACGTACTGCGAGTCGATGTGCAAAGTGATGTCGCACGGCTTCTTCAGCAGGCGCAGACCCTCGATCACTGCCTGGAGCTCCATCTTGTTGTTGGTGGTGTGAGCCTCGCCACCGCAGATTTCCTTCTCCTTGCCACCGGAGCGCATCCACGTTCCCCAGCCGCCGATTCCGGGGTTGCCCTTGCAGGCACCGTCTGTCCACATGTCCACCTGGGGGCGCGTCTCGTTGCTCACGCCGTTTACCCTATGGCACCCGGATCGATCAGCCGGCAAATGAACGGTCCGGCCAATATCGCTCCAACATCAACCGCCACGTGAACGCAGGGAGAAATCGGGCTGCCCGAGGAGGTTCGCTCGCCAGCAACCGTCCTCATAGCAACCGTCCTGCCTCCTCCAACCTGCCCAGCACCAGTCCAGCCCAGCACCTGTGCGTTCACGTGGTGGTTACAAAATGGCCGAATCCCCGGGAACCGTTCATGTCAGGGTTGATCCGCGGCGATGACAGCAACCAGGTCACCGTGCCGATCGAGTGTCCCCGGGTTGGGGGTCCCGCGCTCTCAGTGCCAGACTTCACAGGTGAGCAAACAAGGAAAGTCCCCGCACGCCGAACACGCGAGCACCCCCGCGGTGGCCGCGCTACTCAAGGCGAACATCGAGCACACGTTGCATGCGTACGCGCACGACCTAGACTCGGAGCTCAGCTATGGACTCGAGGCCGCGCAGGCCATCGGAATCGAACCGGCCAAGGTGTTCAAGACACTGTGCGTCGTCGCGGACGGAGCCCTCGCCATGGGCGTCGTCCCAGTGGACGCGATGCTCGACCTGAAGTCGATCGCACACGCTCTAGGCGCCAAGAAGGCGCAAATGGCGGATCCCGCTGACGCCGAACGCGCCACAGGTTATGTGGTGGGCGGGATCTCCCCGATCGGCGGCCGGAAGCGCTTGCCGCTCGTGCTGGACTCGTCGGCAATCGCTTTCGAGGCAATCTACGTCTCGGGCGGGCGCCGCGGCTTCGACATCGGCATGGCACCGGCCGACTTGGTTGCGATCACGAGCGGGAGCGTCGCCTCAATCGCGAAGCGCGGCTAACGTTCCCCCATCGACCCGTCGTCCCGCCACAGCGGCGCGGCCACTATCACCAAGCGCAACTAGAGCCAACGACGCGGCTCGAGCAGCGCCAACGGAACCAGCCCCGGTAGTCCGCAGGCACGCCTTCCCAATACCCTGTTGGGGACATCTCACGTTCTCACCAATCACGAGGAGCACTACCTTGGCACGCGAACTCGCACAGTCCCCCGCCGATTGGGACTATGTCGCCGCCATCGCGGATGCGAAGGCACGGATCCACATCGCGGAGGCGCAGGCCGGGCGAGCAGGCTCAGGAGTGAAACTCCTGGTAGCCACCAAGTCGTGGGACGCGGATGCCGCATCGGCCGCCGCGGCAGCAGGCGCCGTGCTCGTGGGCGAGAGCCGCATGCAGGAACTGGCGCTCAAGGGTGAGGCGCTTCGCGCAGCGGGTGCCCACGTCCACGTCATCGGCGAACTGCAGCGCAACAAGGCCGCAATCGCTGTCGAGTTTGCCGAGTGCGTGCAGACCGTCGACTCGCTGAAGTTGGCGGAGCGCCTGTCTCGACTCTGCGTAGAGGCCGGGCGCGAGCTCGATGTGATGATTCAGGTCAACGTCTCGGGCGAGGAGTCCAAGTCCGGAGTCGCCCCCGAGGAGGCGCTGGACCTCGCGAGCGCCGTCCAGTCGCTGGACGCGCTCACCGTGATCGGCTTCATGACAATCGGCCTGAACTCCCCAGACGAGCAGTCCGTCCGCGCGGGCTACCGCCAACTACGGGAACTGCGCGACGAAGCGCTCATCCTGTCCGAGCGAGGCCAGCGAAACCTGCGCGAGGCCTGGAACCTGTCCATGGGGATGTCCGGCGACCTGGAGTGGGCCATCGACGAAGGCGCGACGATGGTGCGCATCGGCACCGCGGTGATGGGCGAGCGCTAGCCCGACCAGGCGCCGCCACCCGCGGACACTTTCACCGCTCAACCCACGTGGAGCCGCGCGAGAGCGGAGGGCTCCGACGCTGCGGTTGACAGACGTCCACCTGTCAAGCAGACTTGTCATGTAAAGGTCGCTTGTCACTCCGGATTACTCGGAAGCCGCGGGCACCACGGGCCACCAGCGTCCGTGCGCACCGCCAGGCGACCCGTACCTAGGAGGACATCATGTTCGCTCGACTCAGTAGGGACCCCGTCAGCCTCGCGATACTCCGCGTGGTGATCCTGATGCTCGTCGTCATCGTGGCCGGCTTCGTCGCGGCCGCACTCGGCGTGGACGGCATCGACATGTCAACGACCGCGGGCGCGCTCGTGGGCGGCATCGCGGCGGTATCTATCACCCTCGCCGCCCGCAACGCGCAGCTCAAGCGTCACGAGGACACCGCCAACGGCGACGACCACCGGGACGCACACCCCGGCGACGCGCGCTAGCTCTGGTCGCCAGCATGAACAACGACATCCCCGCCCGCCGGGCCCTCCGCACCCTCTCGCAAGGAGCGCTCGCGGAGGCGCTCGGCGTCTCACGCCAGACGGTCAACTCAATCGAGAAGGGCCGCTACGACCCCTCCTTGCCGCTCGCGTTCGCCATCGCCGCCTACTTTGACTCGACCATCGAGGAGATCTTCCATGTCGACTAACAATTCGCGCAAAACGACCAAGGGCCAGTCGATCCTGGTCCGAGTATTCGCATTAATTTGCGGCGCGGCCGCAGCGACCGCGCTGGCACTCATCGCACACTCGGCGGGATATAACTCGATCGCCAAGGGAGCACTCCAAGGAGCCTCCGTGACGCTGCTGGTGATAGCTGTCCTCTGGTTCGGCGGCTCCCGTTTTGGGCTCGCCGCACGCATCGCCTCCGGGGAGTCCGACGAGCGCGAACGTCTCAACACGACCAGGGCGGTCGCCGATGCCGGGTACGGCATGGGAGTCGCGTGCATCAGCGGTTTGATTGCCGGGATGTACGGCATGCCCGCGCCCCTGGTTGCCGGCTCAATACTGTGGGTGGGGCTCCTTACCGGCGCGACGAGCCTGGTGATCCGCACCCGGCGCACATAGTCGAACCGGCATTGCAGGACCCAAAGAGGCTTGTTACCTGGAAGTTCGGCATGCCGAAGACAGGTGAGCCTTGCTAGCGGTCGCGCACATCTCGCGGCTAATCTTGCAGCATGAGCACGAGCATTAGCGACGAAAGTCACCTTCCAGGTCCCAACGAGGCTGCGATCTCCGCGCGGATGAACGCGCTCCGCGCGGGTGTCCTCGGTGCGAATGACGGAATCGTCTCGATGGCCGCACTGCTGGTAGGAGTCGCCGCGGCGTCGCCAACCAACGGCGCGCTCCTTGTCGCGGGAGTCGCGGGTCTCAGCGCCGGAGCCCTCTCGATGGGCATCGGAGAATATGTCTCAGTCTCGAGCCAGCGCGACGCTGAGCAGGCGCAGATTGCCCGTGAGAGGAAGTGGCAGGACACGCGCCCCGAGTGGGAACTGGAACAGCTTGTCGAGCTCAACATGAAGACGGGCATGTCCAGAGCCGTGGCGCAGGAGGCCGCGTCGGAGCAGATGAAGCACGACGCCCTCGCGATACATGCGCTCATGCACTTAGGGATCAACCCGAACGAGTACACCAATCCGTGGGCCGCGGGAATCGCGTCCTTCCTCGCCTTCACGGTGGGCGGGCTCATCCCCACCCTGACAATCCTGCTCGTACCGGAGTCCTTGGCCATCCCGGCGACCTTCCTCGCCGTCATCGCCGCGCTAGCGATCACCGGACTCGTTTCCGCCCGCGTCGCTCACTCATCGAAGGTCCGGGCGCTGGTGCGCAACGTCATCGGCGGCTCGCTGGCGATGGCAGTGACCTACGGAATCGGCGCGCTGCTCGGCACGCACGTGCTCTAACGAGGCTCGTCGCCCTCGACCGCCATCTCGATGGCGGCCTCCTCCACGGCGGGCACCGCCTTGCGACCGGCCGATGCCACGGCCCCCACTCCCGCGACCGTCACCAGCGCGATTCCGACGGAGATGGCCCAGGTCAGTCGTTGGTCTAGGAGGACCAGGCCCGCGAGCGCGGCGATGGCCGGAGCGAGGGCAAGCAAAATAGCGAAGGTCTCCGCTTTCATCCGGCGCAGGGCGGACAGTTCAATCCCATAGGGGATCGCGGAGGAGAGCACTGCCACCGCGAAGCCAAGGGCCAGCACTTCCGGCTTGAGCAGCGCCGACCCGGCCAACGCCCCGGCCACCGGGAGCGTCACCACGGATCCCACCACCATGGCCAACGCGAGCCCGACCACTCCGGGCATTGACGCGCCGGCTGCCCGCGCCGTGACGATGTACGCGGCCCACATCACGGCGGCTCCCACCGCGAAGGCCAGACCCACCGGATCCAGGCTGCTCGACCCTCCGTGCAACAGCCCCGACCCGCCCAGCACTGCGACGCCCGTGGCCGCGAGCGCCGCCCACAGGGCTCCGCGCCAGCTGCGGCTTGCCACCACGCTGAGCACCAGGGGCCCGGTGACCTCGATCGTGACCGCCACTCCCAGCGGGATGCGCTCGAGCGCGAGGTAGAAGAAGACGTTCATCGCCGCGAGGGAAAGCCCAAACGCAAACACATGGCGCCACGAGATGGCGGCGCCTCGGCGCAGGCTCACAAAGGCCAAGGGCATCAGCACCACTGCCGAGAACACGAGCCGAAGGGCCACCACGCCCCACGGACCGACGTCGGGAATGAGGCCCACCGCAACCGCGGCCCCCGCCTCTTGGCAGATCAGCCCGATGATCACGAAGAGCGGCATCGCGGCCACGCGAGAGTCGTTGCCCATCACCGTCGCCTGTCCACGATGAGCGTGTCGCCAACGTGGGCCTCTACCGCTCCGGCCGTCAGCGCGGCCACCTCTGCCCGGGCGGCCTCGACCGAGTCGGGCGCCACCCGCAGCCCCAGTGTCACGACTGCGCCGTAGGTGGGCTCGTCGAGCACCGCGTCGTGGCGGGCACACCAGGCGTGCAGGGACGACAGCACCCGCCCGGCATCCGCCTGATCCACGTCCATGCTCAAGGAGGTGAGGGGCACGCGGTCCACCCACGCCGCTTCGTCGAGGGCCGCCGACACCGCGGAGCCGTACGCCCGCACCAGCCCGCCCGCGCCCAGCTTCACGCCGCCGAACCATCTGCTGACGACCGCCACCACGTCGGTGACGTGGCGCTGGCGGAGCACACCCAGCATCGGCACTCCTGCCGTTCCCGCGGGCTCCCCGTCGTCGCTCGAACGCTGGCGGTCGGCCTCGACTCCCACCACCAGCGCGGTGCAATGGTGACGCGCGTCCCAATGCCGCTTCCGGATCGCGGCGACCACGTCATCGGCCGCCTCGACGGAGGTCACGGGTATCACGTTGGTAAGAAAAACCGACTTCTTGATCACCAGGCGATGCTCCACCGACGCCGCGATGGTGGCGGGAAGCGCGCGGGTGATCATTGGCCAAGGCTAGCCGTGGCGCGGCACGTAGTTACACGCCGCCAGCGCCTGTTAGACAATAGGACCGATGACTGACGCCGACACGCCCCTCCTGGACCGCCTGCCCGACCCCGTACCGGGCGTGGCGCCCGACCCCGACGCCCTCTACGAGGCGTTCTCGGGCTGGGCCGACGACCAGCACCTTCCCCTGTATGCACACCAGGACGAGGCGCTCATGGAGATCGTGTCCGGCTCGCACGTGATTCTCGCCACCCCCACCGGCTCCGGCAAGTCCCTGGTCGCGGCGGGCGCGCACTTCGCGGCCCTGGCGGCGCATCGGGCTGGCACCGGCGGACGCACGTTCTACACCGCGCCGCTCAAGGCGCTCGTGAGTGAGAAGTTCTTCGACCTCATCAAGCTGTTCGGCACGCAGAACGTCGGCCTGATGACGGGTGACTCTGCGGTCAATCCCGACGCACCCATCATCTGCTGCACCGCGGAGATCCTCGCGAACCTGACGCTGCGCGACGGCTCCGCGACCGACGCCGCGGTGGTCGTCATGGACGAGTTCCACTTCTACGCAGACCCGCAGCGCGGGTGGGCGTGGCAGGTGCCGCTGCTCGAGCTGCCGGACACGCAGTTCATCCTCATGTCCGCCACCCTGGGCGACACCGACTGGCTGGTCGAGGAGCTCGAGCGCGACAGCGAGCGCGCCGTCGCCACGGTGACCACGCTGGTGCGCCCCGTGCCGCTGAGCTTCGACTACTGCGTGGAGCCGCTGCCCGAGGTGGTCGAGCGCCTGGTGGAGACCGGCCACGCGCCCGTGTACATCGTGCACTTCACCCAGAAGGACGCCGTCGACCGGGCTCAGGCCCTCCTGAGTCAGCAGGTCACGAGCAAGGAGGAGCGCAAAGTAATCGCCGATGCGCTGGACGGCGTGCGCTTCAGCACCGGCTTTGGCAAGACGCTGAGTAAGTTCCTGCGCGCGGGAATCGGCGTCCACCACGCGGGCATGCTGCCCAAGTACCGCCGCATCGTCGAGCGACTGACCCAGCAGGGCGTGCTCAAGGTGGTGTGCGGCACCGACACCCTGGGTGTGGGCATCAACGTCCCCATCCGCACCGTGCTGCTGACCTCGCTGGTGAAGTACGACGGCGAGCGCATGCGCCACCTCAGCGCGCGGGAGTTCCACCAGATCGCGGGCCGCGCGGGCCGCGCCGGGTTCGACACCGAGGGCGACGTCCTGGTGATGGCGCCCGAGCACGTGATCGAGAACCGCAAGATGCTCGCGAAGGCCGGGGACGACCCCAAGAAGATCAAGAAGATCGTGCGCAAGGGCGCGCCGGCGGGCTCCGTCAACTGGACCGATGCGACGTTCGAGCGGCTGCGCGACGCACCCCCCGAGGCCCTCACCAGTCACTTCTCGGTGAACCACGCCATGGTGCTCAACGTGCTGGCCCGCGGCACCGCCAACCCCGACGTGGGACGCGCGGCGCAGGACCCGGTGCTCGCCATGCGCAACCTGCTCGAGGCCGTTCACGAGACCCCCGCCCAGCGGTCGGCGCACATCCGCCAGGCGCTGAGGATCTACCGGTCGCTGCGGATCGCCGGAGTGGTCGAGCACATCAGGGTTCCGGACCCCTCCCACCCCCGGGGTGAACGGCCGTCCGTGCGCCTCACGGTGGACGTCCCGCGCAACTTTGCCCTCAACCAGCCGCTGTCGCCCTTCGCGCTGGCCGCGATGGACCTGGTCAACGTCGAGTCGCCGGACCACGCGATCGACGTGGTGTCCGTCATCGAGGCCACGCTGTCCGACCCCCGCCAGATCCTGATGGCGCAGCAGCACCAGGCCCGCGGCGAGGCCATCGGCGCGATGAAGTCCGACGGCATCGAGTACGAGGAGCGCATGGAGCTGCTCGAGGAGGTCACGTGGCCCAAGCCGCTCGCGGACCTACTCGAACCCGCCTTCATCGCGTACCGCCGCACCAATCCCTGGATCTTGGGCGCCGAGCTGTCGCCCAAGTCAGTGGTCCGCGACATGCTCGAGAAGGCCATGTCCTTCTCCGACCTGATCTCCGTCTACGGCCTGGAACGCACCGAGGGCATCGCGCTGCGGTATCTGGCGGAGGCCTACCGGGCCATGCGGCAGACCGTCCCCGAGGATCACCGCACGGAGGACGTGACGGGAATCACCGAGTGGCTCGGGACCATCGTCCGCTCCACCGACTCGTCGCTGCTGGACGAGTGGGAGCACCTCAACAACCCCGACGCGGTCATTTCCGACGATGCCGACCCCGCGTCTGCCGCGTTGTCCCCAGGCATGACCGGTCCCGCCCGCCCGATGTCGGGCAACCCGACCATGCTGCGGCGCCTCGTGCGCAATGCGCTGTTCCGTCGCATCGAGCTCGCCTCGCGCGAGCAGTACGCCGCGTTGGGCGCCCTCGACGGGGCGGCCGGATGGAACGGAAACGTTTGGCGCGAAGCGCTCGATCCGCTGTTCGAGGCGCAGGGCAACGAGGCCATCGGCATCGGTCCCAACGCCAGGTCCGCCTCGCTGGTGACGTTCGTCGAGCCCGGCGGGGATCACGAACACCCCCACGCGCGGGCGGCGCTCGTCGCGACGCCCGATGGCAATTTGCCTGAGGGAAGCTGGCTGGTGCGTCAGGTGCTCGACGACCTCGACGGCGACCACGACTGGGCGATCGTCGCCATCGTGAACCTCGACGCCTCGGACGAGGCTGGCTCCCCCGTCATCGAACTGCTGAGCGTGGGCGCGCAGTAGTAGGGACGGCTAGGGAACCAGCGCGAGCCACTCCGGGGTGCCGAACTTCTCCTCGGTAAGCCGCTCGGCCTCCACCAACTCGGCATCGGTGACGGCGCTCTGCACGGTCGCATACCGGGACGCGAAGTGCGCGAGGAACGCATCGATGATCGCCTCGCGCGTCATGCCGGTCTGGCTGCGCAGCGGGTCCACGCGCTTGTTCGCGGACTTGGTGCCCTTGTCCGACATCTTCTCGCGGCCGATGCGCAGCACCTCGAGCATCGCGTTCGCGTCGATGTCGTAGGCCATCGTGACGTGGTGCAACACCGCCCCGGCGGCGTAGCGCTTCTGCGCGGCGCCGGCGATCTTGCCCGAGGGCGACGCGATGTCGTTCAGCGGCACGTAGGTGGCCTCGATGCCCACCTCGCGCAGGGCGCCCAGCACCCAGTCGTCCAGGAACGCGTAAGACTGCTCGAAGGTGAGGCCCTCGACCAGCGAGGACGGGACCGAGATCGAATAGGTGATGGTGTTGCCGGGCTGGATGAACATGGCCCCGCCACCGGAGACGCGGCGGACGACGGTGACGTCGTGCTTCGCGGCGCCCTCGAGGTCAATCTCGTTGCGCACGGACTGGAAGGATCCGATGACGACCGCGTTACGCTCCCACTCCCAGATGCGCAGCGTGGGCGGGCGCGTACCCGCGGCGACGCCCTGCGACAGCACCTCGTCGAGCGCCATCTGCAGGTTGGGCTCCCGCGGCTCGTCGTGAATGACGTCGAACTTGTGGTCGCCCCAACTGGTGGCGTGGCCGAGCGCGCGCCGTACTGCGATCGCGACGGACTCCGCGCTGAAGCCGACCATGACGGCATCGGCGCCCATCGCGTTAGTCACCGCCATGGTGAGCGCGCCCACCGAGGTGGCCGCCGGCAGCCCATCGAGCGCCCCGCGAATCTCGAGGATCGCCTCCGCAGGCTCGAGGAAGAAGTCCCCGGACACCACGACGTTCGCCAGCGCGGCGTCTTCGCCCTCGCCTTCGACGTCGACATCTACGACGACAAGCTTGCCGCCCGGGACCTTGTATTCACCATGCATGCCTCCATTTTGCCCTGCTGAGCGCGGGGCAACTTCCACTCGCACGGCCGATGCGGTGGATGCGGTGGCGAAGCTGGCAGCGACGCCCGCGACGCGGGCGCCCCGCCGACTACTTGGGCTCGACTCCCGATTTCACGAGCCCGTAGAACATCGCGTCGGTGAGCGCCTCCCAGGAGGCTTCGATGATGTTGGGTCCCACGCCCACGGTGCGCCACGTGGTGCCCGTCTCCGTGTGAACCGTCGTGATGAGGACGCGGGTGACAGCGTCGGTGCCGTGAGACGCGTCCATGATCCGCACCTTGAAGTCGCTGAGTTCGAAGTTCTCGATCTGCGGGTAGACGCTCATCAGGGCCTGGCGTAGCGCGTGGTCGAGTGCGTTGACGGGACCGTTGCCCTCGCCGGTGAACACCAGGCGCTCTCCGCCGGCGACGAGCTTGACGATCGCCTCCGCGTCGGCCTGGTTGACGTCGTCGGGCGAGGTCTCGACCATGACACGCCAGGACTCCGTCGCCCAGTAGGCGGGGGTCTGTCCCAACTCGTCGCGCAGGAGCAACTCGAACGACGCATCGGCCGCGTCAAAGGTGTAACCCGCGGCCTCGGCGTGCTTGACGCGATCCGTGACTCGGGTGAGGAGCTCCTTCTGACCCGACAGGTCGAAGCCCAGTTCCTTGCCCTTGAGCTCGATCGACGCGCGGCCGGCCATCTCCGACACCAGCATGCGCATGTCGTTTCCGACGAGCGCGGGATCCATGTGCTGGTAAAGATCGGGGTCCACCTTGATGGCGGACGCGTGCAGTCCCGCCTTGTGGGCAAAGGCCGATGCGCCGACGTAGGGCTGACGCGCGAAGGGCGCGATGTTGGTGATCTCCGAGATCGCGTGGGACAGGCGGCTGGACTCGCGCAGGCCGTCGCCCTTGAGCGCGGCGATGCCCTTCTTGAGTTCCAGGTTGGCGGTCACGGCGACGATGTCGGCGTTGCCGGTGCGCTCGCCGTAGCCGTTGATGCAGCCCTGGACGTGGGTGGCACCGGCGGCCACAGCGGCCATCGAGTTCGCCACCGCGCAGCCGGAGTCGTTGTGGGCGTGCATGCCCAACTGGACGTCGGTGTGCGTGCCCACCTCGCGGACGATGCGCTGAACATCCTCGGGCAGCATGCCGCCGTTTGTGTCGCACAGCACCAGGGTCGAGGCGCCGGCGTTGGCCGCCACGAGCAGCGCCTTGAGCGAGTAGTCGGCGTCAAAGTTGTAGCCGTCAAAGAAGTGTTCGGCGTCGAGGATCACGCGACGGCCCTCGGCCACCAGGAACGCCACTGTCTCCTCGATCATCGCGAGGTTCTCGTCGCCGCTGACTCGCAGCGCGCGCTCCGCGTGGCGAAGGTCCGACTTGGCGACCAGGGTGATGATGGGCGCCTCGGAGTCGAGCAGCGCACGCACCTGCGGGTCCGCCGCGGCGCTCGTCCCCGCGCGGCGGGTCATGCCGAACGCTGCGAACTGCGCGTTGGTGAAGCGCAGCTCCTTGTGGACCAGCTGGAAGAATTCGGTGTCCTTGGGGACCGCGCCTGGCCAGCCGCCCTCGATGATGCCTACGCCGAGTTCGTCGAGCAGCGGCGCGATGGCCAGCTTGTCCGCGACAGAGAGGTTCATGCCCTCCTGCTGGGCGCCGTCACGCAACGTGGTGTCGTAGACCTCGACGGCCTTCGGCGCGGCTACGGCCGGCGCGACGTTGGTACCTGCGTTGGTGTCCGTCATGGGACTCTCCTCGGTTCGTGCCATCCCGGCGGGGCGACCTCCATCATCCAACAAAAAAGCCCCCCAGGGTACGGGAGGCTGCGCGTCGGCGATGGTGGCTGACGCGCTACAGAATGATGATGAAGGTGCTCATTGGTTTCATTGTGGCACATCAGGGCCGATGCGAAGGGTCGCCGCGTCGGATCGCGGGGCGCGAGCGAGCCCCAGCGGTCGCTGGTTGCGCGCGCGAGACCACGTCGACCAGGGACGGCACAAGAAATACCCCCGCACTTCTTGCCGCACATGCGTATGACCTAGTGACACCATGAATGGACGCTGACGAAGGGACGGGCGCGTGAGCATTTGGGCCGACACGTTGGACACGCTGGTACGCGAACGCGGCTCAGCACTGTTCGGCTACGCCTACGTCCTCACAGGCAACCGCCACGCGGCCGATGACCTAGTTCAAGATGCGCTCATACGCACCTTCCGTAAGGGTCGCGGCGACATGCCGCTCAATGCGGCCCACGCGTATGTGAAGCGCGCCATGCTGACCGCGTTCATCGACGGCGGCCGGCGCGCGAAAGCACGTCCCTCGACCGTGCCTCACGAGGTAGCGGCGGCCGATGCGGGTGCAGGGACACGACGATCCCGCGCAGCTGGCCTCGCGCAGATCGAGCCAGACCAATTCGCCGCGACCGATGCCCGGTTGGACCTCTACAGAGCGATCATCACGCTGCCCCCACGCCAACGCGCCTGCCTCGTCATGCGTTATGTCGATGGACTCAACGCCGCGTCTATCGCGAGGGAACTCGGCCTGGCGCCAGGCACCGTCCGCAAGTACCTCAGCGAGGCCGTCGTGACTCTCAGGGCACGCGCACCCGAATGGGCACATGACCACGATGACGTGGTCGACGGCGGTGCGGATATGACCGAGGTTGAGCAGACGGGAGCACAGCGATGACCTACATCAATGAACCGGCGAGCATCGGATCAGCGCTCGACGGGGCCCTCGAGCAGGGCGCCGCGCAGTACCAAGCTTCCGACCTGAACCAGCTCGGCGCCCAACAGTCCGAGCCCGGCGGGGCGCCAGCAACCATCAAGCGACGTGTTCGCCATGCGCGAGCCCGGCGCGCCATCGGTCAGGGGGTGGCAGGCGTCGTCGCTATCGGAGTGATCGGTTGGGGCATCACCACATTGGATTCCTCAGACTTCTCCCCCACTCCAGCCGCGCCGAGTGAAAGCGCAGGCGAATCGGCGTCCGACCCCAGTGCCGAGGCGTCCTCCACAGTGGAGTCAGAGCTGCCGCCACTAACCGCGGCGGACCTGATCGCGACGGCCCGTCCCCGCAGCATCGATGAGCCGAACCGTAATCTCGCGGAACCGGCACTGATCTGCGAGTGGCCGGACGGAGACAACCCACGAACGTTGCCCGAGCCGGAGCTCCCCGGCGACAGGATTGTGGCGTCGGAGTGCGAAACCGTGTGGGTTGGCGACTCTCGATTCGTTAACGAGGCTTCATACTTCTCCGCCGCCCTGGAAGACGACGGAACAACAGTGACGGTCTACTGGGAGCTGATGAACTCGGCGGACCAACCGTTGACCGTGGACCGCGCCTCGATAGCGGTGCTGCTGGAGGAGGGGCCTAGCGATGCCGCTCCAACACCAGGTAAGTCGGTTCCGGAGGTATCGGGGCTCACCGCCACCTCCGATACCTTCTGGGTCGACGACAGCCATCGGCTGACGGTGTCGGGAAGCGAGGTCGATCTCGTCACCATCGCGCCTCATCGCTCGATCGAAGGCAGCACCGCCTTCACCGCCACGCTTGACGACGGCGAGGACTCGCTCGTCGATCGCATTGTTCGCGACAACATCTTTTTCACGCCCACCGCGACAGTTCGAGTAGCGCCGTTCGTATCGGACACCCGTGACCTATTGCTGCAATTTGGGCTCAGCAACTCCTCCATGACCGTCGGTAGAAGCGCCATGGAACCGTAGTCACCGACCGTTGAGCTCGGCCCGTTTTTCGCGCCACTCGGGGAGGTAGCGATCCATCACGGCGTAGAAACGCTTGGAGTGATTCGCCTCGTAAAGATGAGCGAGCTCGTGGACGATCACGTACTCGAGGAGCTCGGGGTCGCGTCTGCCAAGTTCCAAACTGAGGGTGATGTGGCGCTTCACCGAGTTGCAGGTTCCCCAGCGTGAGGTCATGCGCCGCAGAGTGAACGTGGGCACCTCGAGTTCCATACGGTCCGCCCAGTAGGCCAAAAGCGGTGGCACCGACCCACGCATTTCCGCACGCAAGCGCTCAGCCTTCGGACCAGCGGAGAGCGGTGCGGGCAAGTCCTGCGCCAGTTTCTGCTGCTGCCGGATCCAATCCACCCTGCTCACCACGAAGGCGTGAATATCTCGTTGCTTCGCGTACGTGGGCGCGCTGACATGCACGGTGCCGAGCGGCGCCTTGACCCTCATGCGAAGGTGCTTCATGCGCTTGCGCGTGACTGTGTACTCGGGGAACGGAAGTTGCTGCAACAGGGGCGTGCCAGAGCCGTCAGGATCAAAACGCGGGGTGTCTACCGCGTTGGCGTCTGACGGTTCAGGACTCATAGTGCGTCCAGGATAAGTCCCTTAGTCGCGAGGCTCCGCGTTTTCCACAGGCGTCTCGTCGACACCCTCAACATCCGCCACAACCGCGCCTGTCTCCTCTGCGTCCAAAACGACGTCGCCGTCGGCCTTCTCCTCATCGCCTCCATCTACCACAGGGTCAACATCCGCTCCCGGGTCCGAGTCGAGAGCCAGCTCCGGCTCTTCGGGTTCGGGGAGTTCTTCGGTGTCGTAGAGGTAGATTTCGTCGGCCCAGGTGGGGTCGTCGTTGTTGGTGGTGGGGGTGGTGGTGTTTTGGAGGGTGTTGGCTTCTTTGTCGCGTCCGAGTTTGTGCAGGATGGTGATTTTGGCTTCGTTGATGCGGTTTTGGGATTCGGGGTTTTTGGTGGTGAGGCGGTTCAGGGTCAGGAGGGCTGCTTCGAGGTTTCCCATGTCGGTGCGGGCGCCCGCGATGACGATCTGTAGTTCGATGGTGGTGTCGGGGTCGAGTGTTTTCGCTTCTGGCTCTTGGGCTAGTGCGATGGCGCGTTCTGGGCGTCCGAGTCCGCGTTCGCAGTCGGCCATGAGGGGGAGGTGTTCGGAGGAGCCGTTCAGGCGTCGGACGGTGCGGAACTCGCGCAAAGCGTCGGCGTAGTGGCCGGAGGCGTAGGCGGTCAGTGCTGCGGCTTCGCGCACGATGTCGACGCGTCCTCCGCGGGCGACGGCTACTTGGGCGTGTTGGTAGGCGCGTTCGGGGTCGATGTCGATGAGGCGGCCGGCCATGATGAGGTGGCGGGCGACGTCTTCGGCGTTGTCTTTAGACAAGGTGCGCAGGCGTGCGCGGGCGGGCTTGTCCAACAGGTCGAACGTGACCTCGTCGGGGATCTCGGGGGCAACAATGGGGGTTTTGCGCACCAGGCCTTCATTGCGTGCCGGGCGGTCCTCCTCCACGTTGGAAGCTCCACCCTTACCCAAATAGCCGCTGCGGGGTGCTGCGCCACGAGCGTTCGCAGGGTTGCCCTGATAACCCGACTTCGCGGGACCGCCGGCTGCACCGCGAGCGTTCGCGGGGTTGCCTTGGTAACCCGACTTTGCCGGGCGATCAGCTGAACTGCCACGAGCGTTTTCGGGACGTCCTTGATAACCACCGGTGCTACCGGCGCCGCCACGAGAGTTCTCCGGTCGACCCTGGTATCCACCCGCGCTGCCGGAGCCGCCCCGGGCGTTCGCGGGGTTGCCCTGGTAACCGGACTTCGCGGGGCGATCGGTTGCGCCCCGGGCGTTTTCGGGTCGGCCTTGGTAGCCGCCTTGTGTGCCACGAGAGTCGTTGCGAGAATCGTTGGTGCGCTCGTTCGAGGGCCGGCCCTGGTAGCCGCTGCCGCCGGTGTTGCCGGCGCCGCCGCGAGAGTTCTCGGGCTTGCCCTGGTAACCGCCGGTCGCCCCACGAGAGGTGTTTCCTCGATCGTTAGCGCCGGTGTTGCGTGACATGTCACGTCTGTTATTGGGGTGGCCTTTGTAGCCCCCTGCGCTAGAGGTGCGGGGGGCAGAGTTATCCGAAGTGGGAGAACTGTTCAGTGGACGCGTTGTCGAGCTGTCATTGCTGCTGGATCGCTTGTCGCGACCACCGCTGTCACCACCAGTGGTGCCACCACGAGTGGTGTTGCTCTGGTTGCCACCGTCGCCTCCGCTGTTGTTGCGGGTGGGTCGGGTGTAGCTGGTGGTTTTGGGGGTGCGATCCGGCGCGGCGGTATCGGAGCGTGGCGTGGTGCCAGCGTTGTCGGAGTCCTTGTGGGGCTTTCCGTTGGCTGGGGGTCGAGTTTCCTCGGGTGCCATGATGCTCCGTCCGTGAAGTTTTCTCAATATGAGGCCTAGGGCGACACTGTCTTTTAGCGTAGCCGTGCCTCATGGACAGCCTCGCTCCCCCCGTTTTTGGTGGGGGAATGACGAAAGGCCGCCCAGCGTTGGGCGGCCTTTCGTGTAAAGGATGTCCCGCAACGACCTACTCTCCCACACCGTCACCAGTGCAGTACCATCGGCGCAGGGAGGCTTAGCTTCCGGGTTCGGAATGGAGCCGGGCGTTTCCCTCCCGCTATGGTTGCGGAAACTCTATGGAGATATCAATCTAGTTTCCTAGATTTTCGGTTTCCCGACCGTATCTCGGGAACCGCACAGTGGACGCGTAGCATAATTAAATGAAGTTAAGTTATTGGCCTATTAGTACCGGTCAGCTTCAAGGGTCTTTAGTCCCCTCTTCCACATCCGGCCTATCAACCCAGTGGTCTGCTGGGGGCCTTCAGGACCGAAGTCCATGGAAATCTCATCTTGAGACCGGCTTCCCGCTTAGATGCTTTCAGCGGTTATCCGTTCCAAACGTAGCCAACCAGCCGTGCTCCTGGCGGAACAACTGGCACACCAGAGGTTTGTCCATCCCGGTCCTCTCGTACTAGGGACAGATTCTCTCAAATTTCCTGCGCGCGCAGCGGATAGGGACCGAACTGTCTCACGACGTTCTAAACCCAGCTCGCGTACCGCTTTAATGGGCGAACAGCCCAACCCTTGGGACCAACTCCAGCCCCAGGATGCGACGAGCCGACATCGAGGTGCCAAACCATGCCGTCGATATGGACTCTTGGGCAGGATCAGCCTGTTATCCCCGGGGTACCTTTTATCCGTTGAGCGCTGGCGCTTCCACATGCCACCAGCGGGTCACTAGTTCCGACTTTCGTCCCTGCTCGACCTGTCAGTCTCACAGTCAAGCTCCCTTGTACACTTGCACTCGCCACCTGATTGCCAACCAGGCTGAGGGAACCTTTGAGCGCCTCCGTTACTTTTTGGGAGGCAACCGCCCCAGTTAAACTACCCACCAGGCACTGTCCCTGATCCGGATTACGGACCGAGGTTAGATATCTAGAATGATCAGAGTGGTATTTCAACAATGACTCCACTAATACTGGCGTATCAGCTTCAAAGTCTCCCACCTATCCTACACAAACCACACCAAATACCAATACCAAGCTATAGTAAAGGTCCCGGGGTCTTTCCGTCCTGCTGCGCGTAACGAGCATCTTTACTCGTAATGCAATTTCGCCGAGTTCGCGGTTGAGACAGCAGAGAAGTCGTTACGCCATTCGTGCAGGTCGGAACTTACCCGACAAGGAATTTCGCTACCTTAGGATGGTTATAGTTACCACCGCCGTTTACTGGGGCTTAAATTCTGAGCTTCGCCTTGCGGCTAACCCTTCCTCTTAACCTTCCAGCACCGGGCAGGCGTCAGTCCGTATACATCGTCTTGCGACTTCGCACGGACCTGTGTTTTTAGTAAACAGTCGCTTCTCTCTGGTCTCTGCGGCCTTCGAACGCTCAGGAAGCAAGTTCCTTCACGCCTCAGGCCCCCCTTCTCCCGAAGTTACGGGGGCATTTTGCCGAGTTCCTTAACCACGATTATCTCGATCGCCTTAGTATTCTCTACCTGATCACCTGAGTCGGTTTGGGGTACGGGCGGCTAGAACCTCGCGCCGAGGTTTTTCTTGGCAGCATAGGATCACCGATTTCCAGCTATTGCTGTCATCATCAGGTCTCAGGCTATGTGAGTCGCGGATTTGCCTACGACTCGCCCTACACCCTTAAACGTGGTCTACCATCGCCACGCTCGGCTACCTTCCTGCGTCACCTCTGTTAATACGCTTGCTTACTACAGACTCGGGTTACGCGTTCCACAGACATTCCCCCGAAGGGTTCAGCTGCTTCAGGCGCTTAGCATTATCTGATTCTGCATGGGCGGTTCTTCGCCGGTACGGGAATATCAACCCGTTGTCCATCGACTACGCCTGTCGGCCTCGCCTTAGGTCCCGACTTACCCAGGGCGGATTAACCTGGCCCTGGAACCCTTGATCATTCGGCGGACGGGTTTCTCACCCGTCTTTCGCTACTCATGCCTGCATTCTCACTCGTGTAGCGTCCACCGCTGGGTCACCCCGCGACTTCACTCGCTACACGACGCTCCCCTACCCATCCATACGCTTGGACCCCTAAGGGCCATGCTGATGTATAAATGACACAACTTCGGTGGTGTACTTGAGCCCCGCTACATTGTCGGCGCGGAATCACTTGACCAGTGAGCTATTACGCACTCTTTCAAGGGTGGCTGCTTCTAAGCCAACCTCCTGGTTGTCTGGGCAACTCCACATCCTTTCCCACTTAGTACACGCTTTGGGACCTTAGTTGGTGCTCTGGGCTGTTTCCCTCTCGACTATGAAGCTTATCCCCCACAGTCTCACTGCTGCGCTCTCACTTACCGGCATTCGGAGTTTGGCTGACGTCAGTAACCTGGTGAGGCCCATTAGCCATCCAGTAGCTCTACCTCCGGTAAGAAACACGCAACGCTGCACCTAAATGCATTTCGGGGAGAACCAGCTATAACGAAGTTTGATTGGCCTTTCACCCCTATCCACAGCTCATCCCCTCCATTTTCAACTGAAGTGGGTTCGGTCCTCCACGCGGTCTTACCCGCGCTTCAACCTGGCCATGGATAGATCACTTCGCTTCGGGTCTAGAGCATGCGACTCAAACGCCCTATTCGGACTCGCTTTCGCTACGGCTTCCCCACACGGGTTAACCTTGCCACATACCACTAACTCGCAGGCTCATTCTTCAAAAGGCACGCTGTCACCCCTGCTAGGGAGGCTCCAACGGATTGTAAGCACACGGTTTCAGGTACTATTTCACTCCCCTCTCGGGGTACTTTTCACCTTTCCCTCACGGTACTGATTCACTATCGGTCTGTAGGTAGTATTTAGGCTTACGAAGTGGTCTTCGCGGATTCACACGGGATTTCTCGGGCCCCGTGCTACTTGGGATGACTCTCAGGAGTCTACGAAATTTCGTCTACGGGGGTTACACCCTCTATGCCGGGCCTTTCAATGCCCTTCGACTATCACGCAGATTTTTGACTCCTTGGTAGATCGGCAGATCCACCTGAAAGGTCCCACAACACCGCTAACGCAACGCCTGCCGGCTATCACACGCTAACGGTTTGGCCTTTTCCGCTTTCGCTCGCCACTACTCACGGAATATCTCTTCCTGTCGGTACTGAGATGTTTCACTTCCCGACGTTCCCTCTACTCGCCCTATGTGTTCAGGCGAGAGTCACTGGACATGACTCCAGCGGGGTTTCCCCATTCGGACATCCTCGGATCAAAGCTTGTTTGCCAGCTCCCCGAGGCTTTTCGCAGGCTACAACGTCCTTCTTCGGCTCCTACAGCCAAGGCATTCACCATGTGCTCTTAAAAACTTAACTTACATTCGAATTTGCATTCAAATTTAAAGATGCTCGCGTCCACTGTGCAGTTCTCAAGGTACGGGCGGTCCTACCTTCATTCGACGCCTACCTCACGCAGCAATAATGCAGCTTCGAGGTGGTTCATCCGAATCCGATAGTCCGTCCAGCCTGTCTTTCGACTGGCCTGAGTTTCGTAGCTTTCGCCCGATCCCTCAGGACCCAACAGTGTGCCATGCAGTCACTACCCAGAGCCTCAACCGTTCCAACCCGAAGGTGTACTAAGCGAAACTCTCTCGAGCAGCTGCCATAGTCGATGTTCCATCCATGAGCACTCGCCGCTCTACATTGAGAACGAAACGAGTTCCTGGACACCCGAGGGTGCCAAGTGCTCCTTAGAAAGGAGGTGATCCAGCCGCACCTTCCGGTACGGCTACCTTGTTACGACTTAGTCCCAATCGCCAATCCCACCTTAGACAACTCCCTCCCTTACGGGTTAGGCCGTTGGCTTCGGGTGTTACCGACTTTCGTGACTTGACGGGCGGTGTGTACAAGGCCCGGGAACGTATTCACCGCAGCGTTGCTGATCTGCGATTACTAGCGACTCCAACTTCATGAGGTCGAGTTGCAGACCTCAATCCGAACTGAGACCGGCTTTTTGGGATTCGCTCCACCTTACGGTATCGCAGCCCTTTGTACCGGCCATTGTAGCATGCGTGAAGCCCAAGACATAAGGGGCATGATGATTTGACGTCATCCCCACCTTCCTCCGAGTTGACCCCGGCAGTCTCCTATGAGTCCCCACCATAACGTGCTGGCAACATAGAACGAGGGTTGCGCTCGTTGCGGGACTTAACCCAACATCTCACGACACGAGCTGACGACAACCATGCACCACCTGTATACAGCCCCGAAGGACTCCCTATCTCTAGGGATAAACCGTATATGTCAAGCCTTGGTAAGGTTCTTCGCGTTGCATCGAATTAATCCGCATGCTCCGCCGCTTGTGCGGGCCCCCGTCAATTCCTTTGAGTTTTAGCCTTGCGGCCGTACTCCCCAGGCGGGGCACTTAATGCGTTAGCTGCGACGCGGAACTCATGGAAAGAGCCCCACATCTAGTGCCCACCGTTTACGGCATGGACTACCAGGGTATCTAATCCTGTTCGCTCCCCATGCTTTCGCTCCTCAGCGTCAGTTATGGCCCAGAGACCTGCCTTCGCCATTGGTGTTCCTCCTGATATCTGCGCATTCCACCGCTACACCAGGAATTCCAGTCTCCCCTACCATACTCTAGTCTGCCCGTACCCACTGCAGATCCGAGGTTGAGCCTCGGACTTTCACAGCAGACGCGACAAACCGCCTACGAGCTCTTTACGCCCAATAATTCCGGACAACGCTTGCGCCCTACGTATTACCGCGGCTGCTGGCACGTAGTTAGCCGGCGCTTCTTCTGTAGGTACCGTCACTTTCGCTTCTTCCCTACTGAAAGGGGTTTACAACCCGAAGGCCTTCATCCCCCACGCGGCGTCGCTGCATCAGGCTTTCGCCCATTGTGCAATATTCCCCACTGCTGCCTCCCGTAGGAGTCTGGACCGTGTCTCAGTTCCAGTGTGGCCGGTCGCCCTCTCAGGCCGGCTACCCGTCGTCGCCTTGGTGAGCCATTACCTCACCAACAAGCTGATAGGCCGCGAGTCCATCCCAGACCGAAAAACTTTCCAGACAATGACCATGCGGTCTCGTCTCGTATCCGGTATTAGACCTCGTTTCCAAGGCTTATCCCAGAGTCTGGGGCAGGTTACTCACGTGTTACTCACCCGTTCGCCACTGATCAAGAGGAGCAAGCTCCTCTGTCACCGTTCGACTTGCATGTGTTAAGCACGCCGCCAGCGTTCGTCCTGAGCCAGGATCAAACTCTCCGTTAATGTTTAATAGCAACCCGCCGAAGCGGTTCACAGACAAACGAAGTGGTTCCGAAGAACCGTTTAATCTCTAGCAAATTACAAATGTCACTGACATTCATTTCTTTACCAAAGGTATTCAGCATCACACCCACCAGAACCGAAGGTCCTAATCAATGCAACACCAAACAATTTGGCATCGACTTATGTGGCACACTGTTGAGTTCTCAAGTTTCGGACGCGCACCTCCACACACTCTTCCGAGTCTGTTTTGGGGCAACCCTTCTATCTTACACCCTTTATTCCTCGCTGTCAACTTACCGATTCGGCATGTTCACAACTTGGGGGCTTCACTACCTTACATCACTCCGGGCACGTTAGCGACCGGCGTTTTGTTTCGGAGGAGTCTCTACCTTACATCAGATTGGGCACCTAAAGTGACCAATTTTCTGTTCTGGAGGGAGTCTCTGCCTCGCTTCGCTTTGACCACTTTCGTGACCAACGCTTGCTTGGCAAGAGCCATAACAATACATGAATCCGGAGCGGCTGTTGACCACCTTCGGCGCCCCCTTTGAGAACCTCCTGGGCGCCGCGTTCCCACTAGGTTAACGGCACTTCGCCACCCCACTCCGGCACTACCCGGGAACAAGGTCGCGCGCCCACCACGACCCGGGAGGGAGCCGTCGTGGGCGCGCGAAGTTAGTTGCTTCTCGGGCTAGCGAACGGCCTCGGCTACTCGCATGACCAGCTCGTCGGCGTTGGACCGCACCACATACGCGGGACGGTCACGCTCGACACGCCAGCTGTCGGCCAAGGAACCGACGTCGACGCCATCGAACCCGAACTCGTCCAGCAGCGCGATGACGCGCGCCTTACCCTCGGCATCGTCCCCTGCGACGGGCAGGGCGCGGCGGTCCTCGGAACCTGCGGGAGTGCCATCGGACGGGATGTCCTTGGCTGGGATGTTGTTGAACGCCTTCACCACGGTGGACTCGGGGAGGTGCTCCTGGAGCATCAGCGCCGTCGTGGTCTCGCCGTTGTCGAGAGCGGGAATCTGTCCGTCACGCTCGAAGTAGTAGTTGTTCGCGTCGATGACCAGCTTGCCCTTGAGTGGCTCCACCGGTACCTCGCGGTAGTTCTTAAGCGGGACGGCGACCAATACAAAGTCGCCGGCCTCCGCAGCACCCTCCGCCGTAGCCGGGGTGGCCTTCGCGCCCAACTCGTCGATCAGGTCTCCGAGCGTCTCCGGCCCGCGTGAGTTGCTGATCACCACGTCGTAGCCCTTAGCGATCGCCGCCTTCGCGACGTTCGAGCCAATGTTGCCTGCACCAATAATTCCTATAGTTGTCATGCCACCGTCAACCATCGGGGCGGCCCGCCCATTCCGGCGCCGGAGCTCATTCCGCCGCAAGCACAACACGTCACTTCCAGCGGCCGATGCTGCCGTTGGCTACGGAGCCCGGCTAAGGCGTCCGACTACTTCTGCCCCGCCGCCATGGACTGAGCTACCCAAGCCAGGGCGTCCTCAGCTGCCTCCAACACGGTGATGTGGCCCGCATCTTCGCGCAGCCACAACTGCGACCCCGGTACGTGCGCCCCCAGCCACCGCGCATTTGCGACGGGAACCAGCCGATCGTCGACGCCGTGCACGATCAGCGTCGGCACGCGGATGTCCGCGACGTCGAATCCCCAGTCGCTCGCCGCCGCGAGCTCGTCATCCACGAAGGGGCCATCGCCGTTCGCGTTGCCGAGTGTCACCACGTGGTTGAACCAATTCCACTTGCCGCCCAGCGCAGCCTGGTCCGAGGCAGTGAAGAACGCGTCCATGTCGAACTCGGCCAACTCGTCGCCGGTGACGAGCGCCGCCCGCCCGGCCGTCGCCTCCTGCCTGACCACAGCATCGTCCGACCGTAAACCCTCAACAATCCTCAGCTTCTCCGCGCGCTTTGGGCCCTCGTCCGTCGACGGAGCGAGGCCGGCGATCGACACCACGGCGCCCACGCGATCGGGCAGCAGCGCGGCGCAAGCCAATGCGTGCGCTCCCCCACCCGAATGCCCCATGACGGCGAAGCGTCCGAAGCCAAGCGCATCGGCCACCGCCTCTACGTCCCGCGCGGCGGACGCAATGTCGCGCCCCAAAAACTCTGCTGACCCGCCGTACCCTGGCCGGTCATACCCCAACCAGCCGATGCCGTGGCCGGCCGCGGCGTCATACAGCGGCACGGGTGGCTCGCCCACATTTGGCGACCCGTGCAGCCAAATCAGGGGGATGGGAGAGGCGACCCCGGCATCGTCCGCCGCCTGTGCGTCCGCAACGTAATACTGGAGCGCGCGACCACTGGGGCCCTCGGTGGAGTGCGTCGTGAACATGCCTCGAGCGTATCCACGTGGCCCGACGTTCGCGCGGTTGCCAGAGGTCGCGCCTCCGACATCGCCCGGCAGCTCTTTCGCCAGGCGGGCTTAGCCGACGCGCCGCATCCATCCGTGCGTGTCCTCGGCGCGGCCGTAGTAGATGTCCGTGAGTGTCTGGCGGATGCCCATGGTGACTGGCCCTGCTGAGCCGTCGCCCACGACCACGTCGAAGTCTGGGGACTTGAGGCTGCCCAACGGCGTGACGACCGCGGCCGTGCCGCACGCGAACACCTCGGCGACCTCGCCCGTCTCGATTCCCGCTCGCAGCTCCTCGAGCGTCACGTCGCGCTCCACAACCTCGCGGCCGGACTCCTGAAGCAGCGTGATGACCGATGACCGGGTCACGCCCTCGAGGATGGTGCCGGTCAGGCGCGGGGTGAGCACGGATCCGTCGCGGCGCACGGCGAACACGTTCATGCCGCCGAGCTCCTCTATGTATTTGTCCTCGCGCGCGTCCAGGAACAGCACCTGCTGGCAGCCGTTGTCCTGCGCCTGCTGCTGCGGCAGGAGGCTCGCGGCGTAGTTGCCGGCGCTCTTGGCGGTGCCGGTGCCGCCGGGGCCCGCGCGGTGATATCCCTGCGCCACCCAGATGGAGACGGGCTTCACGCCGTCGGGGAAGTACGCGCCCACGGGGCAGGCCATCACCAGGAACTCGACCTCGTGCGAGGCACGCACGTTCAGCGTCGGCTCGGTGCCTATAAGAAGGGGGCGCAGGTACAGGCTCGACTCCGGCGCGGTGGGCACCCACGCGCGGTCCGCGTTCACAAGGGCGTCGATCGCGGCGAGGAAGTCCTCTTCAGGGACCGCCGGCAAGGCCATACGGGCGGCCGATGCTGCCAAACGGGCGGCGTTCGCCTGCGGGCGGAACAGCCACAGCGAGCCGTCGGCGTGGGTGTAGACCTTGAGCCCCTCGAACGCCTGCTGCCCGTAATGCAGAATGGTGGCGCCCGGGTGGAGAGCCAGGTCCCGCATGGGCTCGATGCGCCGGTCGTGCCAGCCGTCCGCCTGCGTCCATGTGATGCGCGCGAGGTGGTCGGTGAAGACCTGGCCGAACGCGGGCGCTGCCATGGCGGCGGCGCGCTCCTCGTCCGTGGCTGCGGCGGGGTTGAGGCTGACCTCGAAGGAGCGGGGGGATGTGGCGCTGTCCATTGCTTCAGCCTAGTGGCACGTGTTCGCGAACTTTCAGCGCCCCTTGCTTTTAAACAGCAACAGAGACGACAGGGTGGAAGTAGTCATAGACGCCCTGCTCAATCGGCTCGGTGAAGTGCAAGTCCATCCGAACAACACTCACGAGCTTGCCGCTATCGTCAAGCATCTGAGTCTGTTCAGCATCGCGCGAAACTGCTTCGCCCAAATAGAAGTGGCCGCTGCCTTCAGCGTCGTCCTTCTTAGCAAAGACGTGGATTGCCACCTTGTTTTCCGCAATCATTGCTTCCTGGGCGCCCCGCAGCGTTCGTTTCGACTTGGTGAACCATCGCATCGTCGACCGGTCCAGCAACGCATCCTCGTAGGCGGTGCTCGCGGACACGTCCTCTGACTTATCGTGGGTCACGAAGATTGGACAGGTCATCGTCGCCGCATCCACCTTGTATCCGTAGACGATCGACGCCATATTGCTTTCCCACCCCAGCAACCGGCAGGCATCCTTCCTCGAGTACTGTCTGCCTGGCGTGAACGGGCGGTGGGAGTCGTACCGTTGATCCACCAACGTCAACCCGGTATCAAGCAAATCCTCCACGGCGGTTGCAAACGCCCTGTTCTCGCGCATCCATCGGGCGAACTCTGGCGCAAGCGCGAATCCTTCGCCCGAGGCAACGATCACCCCGTCTCCGTACCGCTTCTGCTCCTGCTTGGTATAGAAGTCCATCTGGAAAGATCGCGCCGCGCTCATCACCGCCGCCGCCGGAGCATTGGCCCCGCCCAAACCCAGTTTCGCCTCTAGTTGCTGGCTTGAGGACTCACCCACGTTGATGAGCTCGCGAAGTAGCTTCAGCTCCAGCGGCCGCTTTGCCGACAGCACCTCGTTTGAGAGCAGACTCAACGCCCTCAATTGGGCTTCGCTTAGCCCGTGATCGACCTTAAACAGCTTTGAGATGAGCGCGGGATAACTACCGACCTTGGTTGCAAGGATCAGCGGATCGACCGACTCGAACCGAAGGAAATCGCTTAACGAAGGTAGCGTGCCGAGTCGATTCCTCAGCATCTCAATCGCAGATTTGAGGTGCGCGAGGCTATCAAGCTTGTTCACCGCAATCGAGCTCAGAACTCTTGCCTGCGCAACGCGATCGAATCGCACGCTCGATAGTCCTGGAAGTACGCCGACCTCCTCGGCATCGATGAGGCTCTTCCGCAGCGATTCCTTGTTCAGCGACTCGTCACCGAAAAGCGCCACAGGAATCAAGTAGTTGTTCGCGTAGTTGCCGATGAAATCGATGACGACCAAATACTCCTTGCCGTCATGCTTACGGAGCCCGCGGCCCAACTGCTGCACGAAGACGATGCTCGACTGGGTTTGACGGAGCATCACCACTTGATTGATGGACGGAATATCGACGCCCTCGTTGAATACGTCCACCGTCAGTACGTAGTCGAGCTCGCCGGCTTCAAGTCGGGACACGACACGTTCGCGCTCGTCAATCGAGTCGTCCCCGGTAAGCGCGACAGTCCGTAGCAACCGACCCCGGAGGGTCGAGCCATTGAGCGCCCTCGAGAGAGCATGCGCCTCTAGTTTGCGGCTACAGAAGATCAGTCCCCGCGGTTCGACCCCGGCCTGCGTGTAGGTGTCGAGCGCTGACAATATGTGGTTGACGCGCACCCGCGAAGCAAGTTCCCCGAGGTCCGTTTCAACGTTCGTGGTCGTGCCATCGTCGAATTCGACATCCGCGACGCCGTAGTAGTGGAAGGGCGCGAGCATGCCGCTTTCAAGGGCTTTGCTCAACCTGATTTCGTACGGAACGTTGAAGTCGAAGAGTTCAAAGACATTGAATCCGTCCGGTCGCTCAGGCGTAGCGGTCATTCCAAGAAGGAACGCGGGCTCGAAATGCCCGAGCACACGTTCGTATGACGGGGCTCCAGCTCGGTGAACCTCGTCGATAAGCACGTAGTCGAAAGCGTCCGGCTCGAGCCTCGCCAGTACATCGGGGCGCGACAGAGTTTGTACCGTCGCGAACACGTAGCGCGTGTGGCGAGACTTTGAGCCACCGGTGAGTTTTCCGAACTCAGAAGCAGGAGCACCTAGAACTCGCTTGAACTCAGCAATGGCCTTATCGAGGATCTGCTCGCGATGGACGATGAAGAGCATCCGTTTGGGGTTTACTGCACGCACATCCAGCGCAGACAGGATGGTCTTCCCCGTGCCCGTAGCGGAGATAACGATGGCCTTGCGATCGCCATCGTTTCGCATAGTCGCGATAGCGTGCAACGCCTCCTGCTGCATGAGATTTGGCGTGATCCTCGTCGGTCGGTCGTTTTCCGGCGAGTCACCATCGAATCGGCCTGGAATTGCGTCGTGTTGCTCAGGCGCAGGCCAGTTGGATCCACTCGCGCGGACGGTTCCAGGCTCAACTCGATCTTGCTCTAGTTCGTGAGTGGATGGTTCTTGCCCGTTCCTGTTCAAAGGCACATGCGCTTCTAGGGGAACCGAATCGCGCCCCAACAGAATCGGGTCCACCAGTCGGGATGGCATCGAAGGTCGGTGCATGCGGGCTACATAATTGAGCGCATAGGCATCAATCCACTGCTGACTAAGTGGCGCCGAGTTTCGGCGTTGGTCCGCGGCCAACTCCAGTAGCTGGTCGGCGAGGTCACTTCCTCTCGCAGCCGAAACTTTGAGATTCCATTCGTGATTCTTGACCAGGGCGCTCTCGGTCAGGTTCGAGCTACCTAGGATCGCGGTGACTGTGTCCTCGTACTCGAAAATGTATCCCTTGGGATGGAACGCAGTCTGAGAATGTAAACGCGAGTCGATGCCGAGATTCGTAAGCGCATGAATCTCAGAAAATGCTTCAGGTGAATTGAATCCCAAATAGTCCGACGTGACGATGGTGCCCTTGCCGGCAAAATCCACGAACTCCTGCTTGAGCAACGCAATCGCCCGCGGCGAGACGAATGCAACCGAAAACGAGAATGAGTCACATCGCTTGAGCTCTTCACGAAGAGTCCTAAGCATTGAGCCCGAGCCGGTGTTGAGTACAACCTCGGGGTTGAATTTGCGCTTAGATTTCGCCCTGCTATCGAGAAATCCGAAACGCACGTCGCCCTCGATGAGCCCAGAGAAGTAGTCCTCAACTGACAACAGGAACTCCCTCAGTCACGATACGCGCGACGGCGGGGAGATCCGCCGGCGCCCAGTCGAGAGCAGGGAGATCAGCGGGCGGTAGCCAACGCACGTCTGCATGCTCGGTGAACCGCGGCGCACCAGATACTAGTTCGCAGAAAAAAGTGGTCAGGATGACGGTGCCGAAGTCGTAATCGTAGGAAGTTGTCTCAAGCTCGGAGCCTACGGAGACAACGCACTGGAGCTCCTCGGTGATCTCGCGGACGAGTGCGTCGCGAGCAGTTTCACCAGGCTCGACCTTTCCGCCGGGAAACTCCCACAAGCCCGCCAAGGAGCTCTCTGCACCTCGCTGCGCGCACAGAACCTTGCCGTCTCGCACGATTACTGCTCCAACGACCTCAATAAGCTTCGCCACGTGCCCTCCTCAGCATCACCCGCAGCTTATCGAGAGACTCTGACGTATCGCGGCGGCGCGCGTAGTCCCTACTATTCGGCTTCCCACAGTTCGATCGGGTTTCCCTCGGGGTCGTGCACCCGGGCAAACTTCCCGATGCCGTCCATGGCCCTCTGGTGAGTTGCTTCGTGCCCGGCCGCGGCCAGCTGCGCGATCATCGCGTCTAGGTCACGGACGCGGAAGTTCACCATGTACTGGCGGTCCGCCGGGAAGTAGTCGCTGTCCTGAGGGAACGGGCTAAAGATCGTTGGCCCCTCCTGGCTGATCCAGGGTGCGTCCGACGGCCCGTTGGGCACCAGTGATACCCCGAGTTGCTCGAGGTACCACTTCGCCAACGCCTCGGGGTCGTTCGCTCGAAAGAAGAATCCGCCGATGCCGAGTACTTTTTCCATGGTCCGTCGCCTCTCGCTATGGGGCAATTGGGTTAGCGGTGTGCACCCGTTCGCTCCCAACCGTTGAATAGCCGTCCTCAACATCGTAAGCGCGCCTGCGGTTGGCTGCTCGGGCCCGATACGTGTGTCAGACCCCGGTGCGAGAGTCAGATCACGTTGCTCATGGCGAGCACTTGAGACTGAGGAGTCCTGATGACTGACCCGAACTACACCGCGCTGCTGCTGATTGTGGATCGCTCCGGTTCCATGATGCAGATCCGCGACGACATGGTTGGCGGGCTACAGAAGCTCGTCGACGACCAGGCGTCTACCCCCGGCAAGCTCACCGTGGACATCGTGACGTTCGACGACAAGATCGAGCACACTCACTCGTTCGCGGACCCAACGGAAGTCATCGTCGAGCTCGAGCCACGCGGGATGACCGCACTCTGGGACGCGATCGGCATCGCAGTGAACAACTTCGGCGCGGCACTCGCTTCGCTCGACGAACTGCACCGGCCGGACATGGTCCAGGTGGTCATCGTCACTGACGGCATGGAGAACTCCAGCCAGGAGTACACCGGCGCACAGGTCAACAAGGCCATCACGCACCAGCGGGACACCTACAAGTGGGACTTCGTCTTCCTCGGCGCGAACCAGGACGCCGTCGCGACGGCGCAAGAGTTGGGCATCGACGGCGACGCCGCTATGACCTACAGCGTCGACATCGAGGCCGTCGGAGCGATGCACGACGCTACGAGCCGCTATATTCACTCGGTGCGTGCTGGCGCCCGCGAGGGCTTCTCCCCCGACGAGCGTGCGGCGTCGATGAACTAGCCCGCGGTCGGTCGCTAAGCCGGAGGGGTCGACTGCGGTTTCGCCTTCGTGTAAATCGCTTCCACCACGTCGGCGAAGTGCGCGAGCACCACGTCGCGACGCACCTTCAGCGATGCGGTCACTTCTTCTTTTGCCTCGGAGAAGCTGCGGGAAACGATGCGGTATTCCTTGATGCCCTCGGCCTTGGACACCTGCTCGTTAGCGGCGGCGATGACCTTGCCCACCAGTTCGCGCACGCGCTCGTTGACCGAGGCTTCGGCCACGTTCATCTGCGGCAGGTTCTCCGCGGTCAGCCATGCGGACAGCAGCGTCTCATCGAGCGCGACTAGGGCTGACACAAAGTTGCGTCCCTCGCCCACCACGATCGCGTCCTGGATAGCCGGGTGCGCGCGCATGAAGTCCTCGAGCACCGCCGGCTGGATGTTCTTGCCGGACGACAACACCAGGATTTCCTTCTTGCGGCCCACAATGCGCAGGCAGCCGTCTTCGACAACGCCCAGGTCGCCCGTCGCGAACCAGCCGTCGACGATCGCCTCGGCCGTGGCATCGGGCGCATTCCAGTAGCCGGTGAAGAGGTTGGTGCCCCGGGCGTAGATCTCGCCGTCGTCGCTGAGCCTCACGGCGCAGCCGGCGATGGGCTTGCCAACGGTTCCCATGGTGCTTCCCAGCACCGGGGTGCCCGTCGCTGCGGCCGTCGTTTCCGTCAGCCCATAGCCCTGCATCACCGTGACGCCGAGGCCTCGGAAGAAGTGCCCCACCTCGGGCAGCATGCGCGCTCCCCCGGAGAGCACAAAGCCCAGCTGGCCGCCCAGCAAGTGACGGATCTTGGCCAGGACGAGCTTGTCGGCGATCGCGTAGCGAAGCTTGAGCGCGGCACCGGGTCCGCCAGTCTCCTGCGCCCTGGAGGCGTCGCGCGCCACACCCGCAGACCAGCGGAAGATCTTCTTCTTCATGCCGGTCATCGAGGTGTCGGCGCGGTTCAGGATGGTCTCCAGCACGCGCGGGACCAGCGGCATCCAGGTGGGCTTGAAGGAGGCCATGTCTGCAGCCAACGTCTTGTGCGACGGCGCGTAGCCGATGACGGCCCCGGAGCTCAGGGCCAGGATCATGGCGAATCGCGCGAACACGTGCGCGAGGGGCAGGAACAGCAGCACGCGGGTGTCGCCCTGCACGAACGGACCGAAGTCGGGGTCCAGCTCGACATTCGCGGAGTGCTCCACGATGTTGCGGTGCGTGAGCATCGCACCCTTGGGGCGGCCGGTGGTTCCGGACGTGTAGATGATGGTCGCGAGGTCGTCGAGGACTGCGTTCTCGGTGCGCGCGTCGAGGTCAGCGTCCGAGACGCTACTTCCGAGCGCGGCCAGCCGATCCATGCCGGTCTCATCAAGTGAGAAGGTGCTGGGTGCGGCGTCGAGCGCGGAAAACATCGCCCGCTGCTCTGGGGACTCCGCCGCTACAATCTTGACCCCGGCGTCCTGGACGATCCAAGCCACCTGCGACGCTGACGACGACGGATAGATCGGCACGCTCACGCCACCTGCGGCGAAGATGGCAAAGTCCATAACCGACCACTCGAGGCGGGTGTCGCCGACGATCCCGACGCGGTCTCCCACCTTGAGACCCGAGGCGACGAGCCCCTTGGCCACCGCACGCACGCGGTCGCGGAAATCGGTGAGCAACACCGGAATCCAGGCATCGTTCTCGCCCTTTACCTCGGCGAAAACGCGCTCAGGGAAACTGGCTGCGCGTGCGTCGAGCATCGCGGTCAGGTGCATGCGGTTGTCGACTACTGCTAGGCCGGGCGACGACATCTCAAATTGGGTCATGCCAGATTCTAACCTACGGAACCGTAAGTTAATAGGTGACGTTGGTCCGTGTTTTCCTAGATTTTGCTGTGAATCCGGATCGACACGGGTGTGACGTTCTGCAGATTGTCGGAGACGGGGCATCGGGATTCGGCGATCTTCGCGATCTCCTCGAGCTCGGCAGCGTCCGCGTCGCCCTCGACCACGATGTCCACCTCGATCGACTCGTAGCCCGCACGCTCGTCCATGTTGGTACCCGCGAACTTGGCGGGATCCAGCTCGCCCTTCGCTGTGGCCGTGAAGGAGGTGAGGGTGACCCCACGTTCCTTGGCTACCAGGTGCACCATCACGTTGAGGCAGCCGAGCAGCGCGCCCAGCACGTACTCCACTGGGTTGGGGCCGGAGTTGCCGCCGCCCAGGCTTTGGGGCTCATCCACGAGCCATTCGAACTCGCGCGCCTTGACCGTCAGGCCGGTGTCCGTTGTAGAAACTGCTGTCGCTTGGAAGGTTGCCATGATCTCGCTCCATCACTATCCACGCGGGATGGAGGCGACTCCGCCGGAACCGCTCCCGCGTGACCGACTAAGCAGAGGAGGACTACCTTCAGCCTACGAAGCCGTCCGCGACAGGACGGGGACCTAGGTCCCTCGCCGATGACCCAAAACGAGCGGCGGTGTGAGGGCTAGCCGCCGACTGCGTCACCGATCACTTCGCCGACCATCAGCCAGGCGCCGCCTGCAGCACAAGCGAGGGTCACGAGCCAGAACACGCCCACCCAGATCGCACCGGGAAACGGGGTCACCCGGGCCAGCGCATCGGCATCCGAACCCCGGCCGGCGGCCGACCGGCGCGAACCCTGCAACTCGAAGACGGCGCGCACCGCGCCAAGCAGCAACAGCCACGCCACCGCGTAGGCGACGCCGATGCGCCAGGGATCGGGGGCGGCCCACGCCAGCCATCCCATCCCGCCGGCGGCCAGCACCATCACCAGGAATCCGTACACGTTGCGGATCTGGAACAGCACCACCAGCAGCACGATTACCACAATCCACAGCAGCGCGAACGCGTACCCTGCGCTGAGCAACGCCGCCGCACCTAAGCCCAGTACGGCGGGAGCTGGATATCCCGCGAACGCGGTGAGCGCCAGCGGGAAACGCTTGGTCGACCCCGAATGAGTGGTCAGCCCGGAGGTGTCCGAGTGGAGGCGGATTCCGCGCACCTCGCGCCCCAGCAGCGCCGCGACCCCGGCGTGCCCCGCCTCGTGCGCGATAGTGACCACGTGGCGCACCACGTGCCACAACTGCGGGATCAGCAGGCAGACCATGACGGCAGCAAGCGACCACAGCGCGGTGGAGGCCGAGGCGTCGACCTGGGTCGTTACGTCGCCCCACCAAGAATCAATCACACGGTACTGTCCCACAAAAGTCGACCCAGGTAGATCCAGAACTTGGATCGAGGAGGTGCGCCCCCGGGGCTCGCGGTCCGCCTAGAGGGGGTGCGTGAGCCGGCGGACGAACTGCCTGGTGCGCTCCTCGCGGGGCTCGCGCAGCACCTGGGCCGGCGGTCCCACCTCGAGCACCCGGCCCGCGTCGACGAACGCCACCTTCTGGGCGACCTCGCGCGCGAACTGCAGCTCGTGGGTGACCACCACCATGGTCCAGCCCTCAGCGGCCAGGTCCCGCATCAGCACCAGCACCTCGCCCACTAGTTCCGGGTCCAATGAGGAGGTGGGCTCGTCGAACAGCAGCAACGTGGGCTTAAGCGCCAGGGCGCGGATAATCCCTACGCGTTGCTGCTGACCACCTGACAGCTCGTGCGGGTAGGCATCGCGCTTGTCGGACAAGCCCACGCGCTCCAGCAGGGCGATCGCCTCCGCCTCTGCCTCGGCTCGCGGGCGCTTCTGAACCACCACGGGGCCCTCGATCACATTCTGCAGGACGGTCCGATGCGGAAACAGGTTGTAATGCTGGAAGACCATCGCGGAGCGGTCGCGCAGCGCGTTCGCGGCCTTCGCGCTTGGCCGCGGCACGGCACCGAAATCCACGGTGGCGTCGCCAAGGGTGACCACCCCAGCATCGGGCCTCTCTAAACCGTTGAGGCACCTCAGCAGGGTGGTCTTGCCGGACCCGGAGGCGCCGATGACGGCCACCACCTCGCCGCGTTCCACGGTCAGGTCAACGGAGCGGAGCACCTCGTTGGTACCAAAGGACTTCGTCACCCCGCTCACGGACAGCAGCGGTGCGAGGGCCCCTGCGGACTCGTGCGAATTAGGCAACGGCGACATGGCGGTCCAACTTCCTCTCGATAGTGTTCTGCGCGCTGGACAGCGCGAGGCAGATCACCCAGTACACGATGCCAGCCTCGACGTACATCAGCATGAACTCCTGCGTGAAGGCCGCAATCTCTTGCGCCTTGCGGAACATCTCCGAGACCAGGATCAGCGACGTCAGCGACGTGTCCTTAACTAGCGAGATGAAGGTGTTGGACAGCGGCGGCACCGCCACCCGCGCGGCCTGGGGCAGGATGACTCGGCGCAGCGCAGTGCGCCGCGACATCCCCACCATGTACGCGGCTTCCCACTGACCCTTGTGCACCGACAGGATCGCCGCGCGCACCACCTCAGCACCGTAACCGCCCACATTGAGCGACAGCGCAATGATGGCGCTGGGCCACGGGTTGATGGTGACGCCCAGCGACGGCAGCCCGTAGAAGATCACGAACAGCTGCACCAGCAGCGGGGTGCCGCGGATCACTGAGATATAGAATCTCGCGATGCCTGACACCAGTCGGTTGCCCGACAGCCGCATGAGTGCGGCACCGATCGCCAGCACCATGCCCACCGCGAAGGAGACCAACGCGAGTGGAATGGTGGCGAGGACCGCTGCGGCCGTGAGCGGCCCCAGCGAGTCCCAAAATAACGACCAGTCGATGTTCATTAGACGGCGGGTTCCTTGGTGACGTCATCCCCAAAGAACTCGGCGGAGATGTCTGCAAGCGAGCCGTCGGCGGCGAGCGTGGCGAGTGCGTCGGAGACAGCCTCAGCCAGCGCTTCGTCCCCACCAGCGAACGCGAACGCACTCACGGAGCCGTCCTCGGTGGTAGCCACCACCTTGAGGTCGTCGGCGCCAAACGTCTGCTGATAGTCAAGCCACGTGAGGCTGTCGTTGATGGTCGCTTCCACGCGTCCCTGCCGGAGCAGCTCCACGGACTGCGCCCACCCCTCGACGGCCTCAATATTGGCGCCAGCGTCGCGAGCCTGCTGGCCGAATGCCGAGGTCAGGGACTGCGCTAGAGTCCGACCCTCAATGTCATCGAAGGAAGTGATGTCGGTGTTGTCCTGAGTCACCACCAACACGCCGTTGGAGTAGGTGTACGGCGTAGAGAAGGTATAGACATCTTCGCGCTCGGGCGTGATGCCTACCTGGTTCGCCACGGCGTCGATGCGATCCGACTCGAGGCCGGTGAGCAGCGCGTCCCACTGCGTTTCCTCGAACTCCACCTCGACGCCCAGTTCCTGTGCGACGGCCCGCGCCACCTCGACATCGAACCCAGTGAGTTCACCGGTGCCGTCCTCGTGGAACGTGAAGGGGCGGTAGGTCCCTTCGGTGCCCACCACCCACACGCCAGCGTTCTCGACGTCCGACCAGGAGGTGTCCGCCGCAGCGTCCGCTCCCCCTGTCGCGTCGACATCCTGGGCCGTGGAGGAGCACGCCGTCAGCGCGAGGGCGGAGGCGGCGAAAACGGCGGGAAGTGCAGAGCGGAACTTCATCAGAAAGACCTTTCATAAACAACGTGGAGTCATAAGAACAGTAGATGGGTTTACGCCGCGGAGTCGTAAACACCGCGGAGCCGCAGCGCAACCCAGGAATAGAGCGCGGCGGTAGGAGTTGGTCATGCGGTTACGGCTCAAGGGCGCGGGCCGGACGCGGGCGCGGGCATGACAAGCAGCGCCGATCCTAGGAGGGTGCGGGGCTAGGTCGTAGTTGACTCGTGCGTCAGCAGTAAGACCCAGCTCCGCACAGACAGCACATGCCAGCCGCGCGGGGCGCGAGCACGAACAATGCGGTGTTGGCGGATGAGCTCATGATTCCCTCAACCGCTCCCGAGCGGAAGTTATTCCCTCGCGCGGGCAAGCGTGCACGAGAGAGCCAACGGCCGAGCGGAGACGGCTAGGCGACGCGGCGCATCCAGCCGTACGGGTCAGCCGCGCGGCCGTATTGAATGTCGGTGAGCGACTTGCGGATGGCGAGCGTGACCTCTCCGGCCACTCCCCCGTTGATGGTGAGATCGAAGTCGGGCGAGGCCAGGCGCCCCACCGGGGTCACAGCGGCGGCGGTGCCACACGCGAACACCTCCAGGATGTCGCCGGACTCGACTCCGGAGCGGACCTCGTCCAGCGTGATGTCCTTCTCCAGCACCTTGCGGCCGGTGTCCTCAAGCTGACGGATCACCGAGGAGCGCGTGATGCCCTCGAGGATGTTGCCCGTCAGGCGCGGCGTCTCCACCGAGCCGTCCGCGCGCACCACGAATACGTTCATGCCGCCGAGTTCGTCGAGGTACTTGTCCTCCTTGGCGTCCAGGAACAGCACCTGCTGGCAGCCGTTGTCCGCCGCCTGCATCTGCGGCAACAGCGACGATGCGTAGTTACCTCCGCACTTGGCGTCACCCGTGCCGCCGGGTCCGGCGCGGTGATATCCCTGCGCCACCCAGATGGACACCGGGATGATGCCGCCCGGGAAGTATGCGCCTACGGGAGAGGCGATGAGGAGGTAGTCGACGATCTGCGCGGGTCGCACGCCGAGGAACGCCTCGGAGGCAAACATGAAGGGGCGCAGGTACAGCGAGGACTCGTCGCCGCTGGGCACCCATTCAACGTCGGTGCGCACCAGCGCCTCGATCGAGCCGATGAAGTCGTCAATCTGCAGCTGAGGCAGCGCGAGGCGCTGCGCGGACTTGTTGAAGCGCGCGGCGTTGGCCTCCGGGCGGAACAGCCACACCGAGCCGTCGGCCCAGCGGTAGGCCTTCAGCCCCTCGAAGATCTCCTGGCCGTAGTGCAGCACAGCGGCGGCAGGGTCCAGCGACAGCGGGCCGTAGGCCTCCACGCGGCGGTCCAGCCAGCCGGTTCCCGAGCGCCACTGCGCGCGCGCCATGTGATCGGTGAACTGCGTGCCAAAGTTCAGGTTGGCGAGCGCGGCTTCCCGCTCCGCTACGGGTAGCGGAGCGGGATTCGCGCGTACCTCGAAGGCCTCGACTGCGGAGGGAGCGGATGCCGAGGGCACCTGATCACCAAATCCAAGAGCTGGGACGCCAGTGCTCATGTCGGGCCTTTCGATTGAAGTGGCGGGGCCGCAGTCGCGACCCCGCCGTACATCAGTACTGCTGTAAAGCGACTACCCGCGGATGCGGGCGGCGAGGGCGTCTCCGACCTCGCTGGTGGAACGTACCGAGCCATCCTTGGCCGCAGCATCGGCCGCCACTGCTCCCTCGACGCGCGCAGCGAGCTCCGCGTAGCCAAGGAAGTCCAGCAGCATCGCCACGGACAGGACCGTCGCGGACGGATCCGCGATGCCCTTTCCAGCGATGTCCGGCGCCGAGCCGTGAACGGGCTCGAACATCGACGGCGCCGTCTTGTCGGCGTTGATGTTTCCCGATGCCGCGAGGCCGATGCCACCGGAGATGGCAGCCGCCTGGTCGGTCAGGATGTCGCCGAACAGGTTGTCCGTGACAATCACGTCGAACTTGGCCGGGTTGGTGGTCATCACGATGGTCGCGGCGTCAATGTGCAGGTAGTCCCAGGTAACGTCCGGGAACTCCACTGCCACAGCCTCGACGGTGCGACGCCACAGGTGACCGGCGTGAACCAGCACGTTGTGCTTGTGCACCAGGGTTAGCTGCTTGCGGTCGCGGCCCTGAGCCACGCCGAACGCGTAGCGCACCACGCGCTCCACGCCGTGACGGGTGTTGATGGAGACCTCGGTCGCGATCTCGTGAGGCGTGTCGACGCGCAGCGCGCCGCCGTTGCCCACGTACGGTCCCTCAGTGCCCTCGCGCACCACCACAAAGTCGACCTCGGTCACGTCGCGCAGCGGCGACACCTCGCCCGGGTACAGGCGCGAGGGACGCAGGTTCACGTACTGGTCAAGCGCGAAGCGCAGCGGCAGCAAGACGCCGCGCTCGAGCGTGCCGGACGGAACCGACGGGTCGCCGATCGCACCCAGCAGAATGACGTCGTGGCCACGTATGGCCTCGAGGTCAGTCTCCGTGAGCGTGTCGCCCGTCGCGTGCCAACGCTTGGCACCCAGGTCGAACTCGGTCGTCTCGAACGAGATGTCGGTTCCCTCGGTCGCGGCGGTGAGGCACTTGAGCCCCTCCGCTACGACCTCGGGGCCGATGCCGTCGCCGGCAACTACTGCGAGGCGGTACGTGGAGGTCGCGGTCTCACTCATTAACGTGCCGTCTGGCCGTCGACGTAGTCGGCGTCAGCAGCGTCAACGCCGGACCATGCGAACAGCTTGCGCAGCTCGCGGCCGGTGTCCTCGATCGAGTGGGTCTCGCCCTTCTTGCGAAGCTCCTGGAACTCGGGGCCACCCTTGTCCTGGTCGTCGATGAAGCGCTTAGCGAAGGCACCGTTCTGAATGTCAGCGAGCACGGCCTGCATGTTCTCCTTGACCTCGGGGGTGATGACGCGGGGACCGGACACGTAGTCGCCGTACTCGGCGGTGTCGGACACGGACCAGCGCTGCTTGGTGATGCCACCCTCGTGCATGAGGTCGACGATGAGCTTGAGCTCGTGAAGCACCTCGAAGTAGGCGATCTCCGGCTGGTAGCCAGCCTCGGTCAGGACCTCGAAGCCGTACTGCACCAGCTGCGAGGTTCCGCCACAAAGCACGGCCTGCTCGCCGAACAGGTCGGTCTCGGTCTCTTCGGTGAACGTGGTCTTGATGACTCCGGCGCGCGTGCCACCGATGGCCTTCGCGTACGACTTGGCGATGTCCCAGGCCTGGCCCGAAGCATCGGCCTCAACGGCGATGATGTCCGGGATGCCGCGGCCCGCGACGAACTCGCGACGAACGGTGTGTCCGGGAGCCTTGGGGGCGATCAGGATGACGTCGATGCCCGCGGGAGCCTCGATGTAGCCGAAGCGGATGTTGAAGCCGTGCGCGAACGCGATGGTCTTGCCCTCGGCGAGGTTGGGCTTGATCTCGTCGTTGTAGATGGTGCGCTGGAACTGGTCCGGCGCGAGGATCATGATGAGGTCTGCCCAAGCGGTCGCATCGGCGACCGAGGACACGGTGAAGCCGTCGTTCTCGGCCTTGATGGTCGAGCGCGAGCCGTCGCGCAGCGCAACGCGCACCTCGACGCCAGAGTCGCGGAGGTTCTGCGCGTGAGCGTGACCCTGCGAGCCGTAACCCACGATGGCAACCTTCTTGCCCTGGACGATTGAGAGGTCTGCGTCCTCTTCGTAGAACAATTCAGCCATGGTTTTCTCCTTCTCGTGTTAAACGAATTCCGTTGAATAGAACTTGCGTAAAAATTTCAGGCGGCCGATGCGGCGATCGGCTTGAGGCGTGACCGCGTCAGGACGCCCGCGGGGCGCCACCGACGGTCAGGAGACCGTGTTGTACAGGCCGTGATTGCGGTCGAGAGCACGCTCCGTGATGGAGCGCGAGCCGCGACCGATCGCGACCGTGCCCGACTGCACGATCTCGCGAATGTCGTGAGGTGAGAGCGCCGCGAGCAGCGCCTCCAGCTTCTCGGGCGTGCCGACGGCCTCCACCACCAGTGCGTCCGTGGAGACATCCACCACCTTGGCGCGGAACAACTCGACCACCTGCAGGATCTCGGTGCGCTGACGCGAGTCTGCGCGCACCTTCACCAACAGCAGCTCGCGCAGCACCGAGCGGTCGCGCTCGAGCTCCACGATCTTGAGCACGTGGATCAGCTTGTTGAGCTGCTTGGTGACCTGCTCGAGCGGGTGCTCGTCCACGTCAACCACCACAGTGATGCGGGAGATCTCGGGGTGCTCGGTGGGGCCCACAGCCAACGAGTGGATGTTGAAGGCGCGGCGCGAGAACAGCCCAGCGACGCGCGCGAGCACGCCTGGCTTGTTCTCAACGAGTACGGAGAGAGTGTGCTTGTCCGTCATGCTCTAGTCCTCACGGTCCCACTTGGGGGCGATGCCCTTGGCGTACTGAATCTCGTCATTGCTGGTTCCCACTGCGACCATCGGCCACACCATCGCGTCGCGCGACACGGTGAAGTCCACGACCACTGGCTGGTCGTTGATCTCCATCGCGCGCTTGATGGTCGCGTCCACGTCCGCGTCGGACTCGCAGCGCAAGCCAACGCAACCCATCGCATCGGCCAGCTTCACAAAGTCGGGGATGCGCTTGGTGCCGTGACCGGTGTTGAGGTCGGTGTTGGAGTAGCGCTGGTTGTAGAACAGGGTCTGCCACTGGCGCACCATGCCCAGCGAAGAGTTGTTGATGATCGCGACCTTGATCGGGATCTCGTTGAGCGCGCACGTGACGAGCTCCTGGTTGGTCATCTGGAAGCAGCCGTCGCCGTCGATGGACCACACCGTGCGGTCCGGAGCCCCCACCTTGGCGCCCATCGCCGCGGGAACCGAGAAGCCCATCGTGCCGAGGCCACCGGAGTTGATCCACGAGTTGGGGCGCTCGTACTTGATGAACTGGCTGGCCCACATCTGGTGCTGGCCGACGCCCGCCACGAAGATTGACTCGGGACCGGAGATCTCGCCCAGGCGCTGAATGACGTGCTGGGGTGAACCCAGGCCGTCGTCGGGTGTCGCGTAGCCCAGCGGGAAGGTGGTGCGCCACTCATCGAGCTGCTTCCACCACCCCTCGAGGTCGGGAAGGCCGTGCTTGATGTGCTCCTCGGCCAGGGCCGGGATCAGGTCCGCGAAGACTTCCTTGAGGTCGCCCACGATCGGCACATCCGCGTGGCGGTTCTTGCCGATCTCCGCGGGGTCGATGTCCGCGTGGACGATGGTCGCCAGCGGGGCAAACGAGTCGAGGTTGCCGGTCACCCGGTCGTCGAACCGCGTGCCGAGCGCGACCACCAGGTCGGCGTGCTGAAGCGCCGCCACGGCGGGCACGGTGCCGTGCATGCCGGGCATCCCGAGGTTCTGCGGGTGGCTGTCGGGCAGCGCGCCGCGGGCCATCAGGGTGGTCACCACGGCCGCGCCGGACAGATCCGCAAGTTTGCGCAGACCCTCGGCCGCTCCCGAGCGGATCACACCGCCGCCCACGTACAGCACTGGCTTACGGGCAGTCGCGAGCAGGCGCGCGGCCTCCTGCACGGTCTTGGAGTGCGGCTTGGCACCGGAGTTGAAACCGGGCAGTTCGATCTTTCCCGGCCAGTTGAACTCCGTCATGGCCTGCATCGCGGACTTGGTGACGTCCACGAGCACGGGGCCCGGGCGTCCGTGGGTCGCGATGTAGAACGCCTCGGCAATGGCACGGGGAATCTCGGCAGGGTCCGTCACCAGCATGTTGTGCTTGGTGATGGGCTGCGTGATGCCCACAATGTCCGCCTCCTGGAAGGCGTCAGTGCCGATGTTCGCGGCGGCGACCTGGCCGGTGATGGCGACCATGGGGATCGAGTCCATGTTCGCATCGGCGATCGGGGTCACGAGGTTGGTCGCTCCGGGGCCCGACGTCGCGATGCAGACGCCGGGGCGGCCGGTCGCGTGGGCGTAGCCCTGCGCGGCGTGGCCGGCACCCTGCTCGTGGCGCACCAGGATGTGGCGGAGCTGGGTGGAGTCCATCAGCGGGTCATACGCGGGGAGGATCGCGCCGCCCGGCAGACCGAAGATGTCGGTGACGCCTGCGTACTCGAGCGAACGAATGAGCGACTGCGCGCCATTCATTGCCTCGCCGCCCTGCGCCGAGGCGCTGGTGGCTGGTCGTGCCGAAGTCGCAGTCGCGCTCGGCGCGGACGGCTTGGGGGCCGGGGCCTGTGCCATCTTCTCTCCCATTGAGTCTGATGTGGTGAGGCGGTTCTCTCAATCCGCCTCGCATGGAAAAACCCCTGGGCCTGGAGTGGCTGTCGGGGTATGCGCGCGGACGATGCCGGGTCGAGGACTAGATGTCCGCGCGCCCAATAACTAGTACGAGAGTCGTCTGCATAGAGAAGACTGTACGCCTGCCCACGGCGAATGTCACGCCATAACTCACTAATCTCACATCGTGGCTCACCATCTTAAATAGTGAGACATGACGGGCACTAGGCGTAGTCGTTCGCGAGAAGGTAGTCGAACTGATTGATCTCGAAGGTCTGGGTGGCGGACATCCGCGAGGCGAGCGACTGCACGTCCTCGATCGAGGCCTGCCGCTGCGCCTCATCCGCCATCTCGACACCGCCCACGTGGTGCGCGCGCATCAGGGTCAGGAACTGGCGCCCCTTCTCTAGGCCCGTCGCCGCAGCCAGCTCGGCCATCTGTTCATCGGTCGCCAGCCCCGGCATCTGCTCGGCGGGGACCGCGTGACCCATCCAGGCCATGACCGTCTCCGGCGGCGCGGTCGAGTGCCCCCAAGAGGCCAGCCACGCGTGCATCATGCCGCGTTCGTAGGACTGGGTCTGGAGGATCTCGGCCGCTGACGCCTGGACAGCCCCACCCGTGTCCGCCCCGAGCACGCGCTGGCACATCGCCAGCGCCTGCTCGTGATGAAAGGCCATGTCACGGCTGAAGCCGATGTCGACGGCGTTGGGAAGCGGGGCGGCCTCGCTGTCACCGGCGCAGGCCGCCAGGCTCGCGGCCGCGACAACCGACCCCGCGCCAAACAGCAGCGCGCGGCGGCCGTATTGGCGCGAGGAGTGGTCAGTCACGGTCACGGCCCACCCGGGCCGCCAGCGTCGCCACCCGCCGCGATGGCATCGTCCGACACCTCTCCGTAGTAGCAGCCGATGAAGTATGGGAAGGTCTCGGTGGTGTAGTACCGGTACTGGCCGTCCTCGTCCACGCGACCGTTGCACTGGTCGAGGTCGCCCAAGCCCTCGACGTAGGTGTGCGCCGCCCAGGTGTCCGTGGCGAAGGCGGTCTCGTCGGTGAGCTCCCAGCTGCTCTCGAGCTGGGTCATCGACGAGCAGTCGTCGTCCTCGCACACCAGGCCCGACATGATCGGGTACCCGTCCGCGGCCCATCCCACCAGGATCGGCTCCCCCGAGTTCACCTCGTCGGCGCTATACAGGCAGTCCACGTCCTCGGCCCAGCCAAACAGGTGCGCGTGGAAGTCCACGGGGCCGTTGTGGCTTCCGCACTCGGAGATCGCGCCCTCCAGTGACAGCACGTCGCCGCCGGTGCCCTCCGTGGGGCCGTACATGGCGACACCGTCGATCGCGACAGCCACGGCACCCAGCAACGGGACGTCGTCGGGGCTGGGGTCCGCCGCCGGCACGGGGGTCGCGGGGAGCACGTAGGTCGCCTCGACGGCGTTCGGGGAACCCGGGGTGGTCGCGACGTATACGTAGTCGGGAATCGAGTTGCTCGTCACGACGATGCTGTCGCCGTCGCAGACCGCGCTCAGCTCCGGGTCGTCGAGGTCTGCGTTCGCGGACTCCACGTCGCGGAACGTCGCGGCCGTGGCCTCGCAGTCGCCCGTGGTCGGGCCGTACGAGGCGCTCGACGCGACGGCCGAGGCGCTGGGGCTCAACTCATCGGCCGTGGCGGCGGGGGTCGAGGATTCCACGACGGCCGTCGCGGTCGAGCTCGCCTCGTCGTCGCCGGCGGCGCTACAGGCGCTCAGCATGAGGGCCAACGCGGCGACGGCGGCGAGGCCGACGGGCGTCGCCCGTCGCGTCAGGGGGACTTGGTTCTTGCGCATTGTTTGCCTGCCTTAGAGCGGTTCTGAGTCGGCGGGTGTCGCCGGCCTCTTACGCACAAGGCTAGATAGCGTGGCGGCCGGATGCGGCAAAATCGGCTTGATTCCCAGAAAACTCCCAGGCGCACGGCGCCCCAGCGAATCCGGCATCTCACACCCCGAATTCGCGGGGTGACCGGCCCGAACGGTGGCGCTACTGCGCCGGAGCGCGCGGGCTGGGCGTCGCGAAACCGGGCCCGCCGTCCACGCTCGTCACGACACCCGCAAGGAAACCCGCCGCCACGATCAGGACGATCAGCCCAAAGGGAACCGCCCAGAACAACCAGCGCGGAATCCCGGTGATTGGCGTGTACCGGCCACTCTCCTTCTCCGCGTGGTCGTCCCAGGACTCGTAGGGACTAGGCGTCGAAGCGTCAGTACCCAACCACTGCCCCGGTGGACGCCGAGCCCACGAGCTTCGCGTACTTCGCGAGCACGCCGCGGGTGTACTTGGGAGCGGGGGGCTCGAAGCCAACGGCGCGCGCCGCGAGTTCCGCCTCATCCACGTGCAGGTCGAGCGACTTGTTCGCGACGTCGAGCGTGATCTTGTCGCCGTCCTTGACGAACGCGATGGGGCCGGCGTCGACCGCCTCGGGGGCCACGTGACCGACGCACAGGCCGGTCGTGCCGCCGGAGAAGCGGCCGTCGGTGAGCAGCAGTACGTCCTTGCCCAGGCCAGCGCCCTTGATGGCGGCGGTGATGGCGAGCATCTCGCGCATACCCGGGCCGCCCTTGGGGCCCTCGTAGCGAATGACGACCACGTCGCCGGCGACAATCTCGCCGGCCGTCAGTGCGTCCAGCGCCTTGCGCTCGCCCTCGAAGACCCGCGCGGTTCCCTCGAACACGTCGGTGTCGAAACCGGCCGACTTCACGACGGCTCCGTCGGGAGCCAACGAGCCGTGCAGGATGGTGATGCCGCCCGACTTGTGGATGGGGTTGTTCAGCGCGCGGACCACACGGCCGTCGATCTTGTTGGGCTTGAGGTCTTCCATGTTCTCGGCCAAGGTCTTGCCGGTCACGGTCATCACGTCGCCGTTCATCATGCCGGCCTCGAGCAGCGTGTTCATGACGGCGGGCACGCCGCCCACGCGGTCAACGTCGTTCATGACGAACTGGCCGAAGGGCTTGAGGTCGCCCAGGTGCGGGACCTGGTCCGCGATGCGCGAGAAGTCGGCCAGCGTGAGGTCGACGTCGGCCTCCTTGGCGATCGCGAGCAGGTGCAGCACGGCGTTGGTGGATCCGCCGAACGCCATCACTACGGCGATCGCGTTCTCAAAGGCAGGCTTGGTCATGATGTCGCGCGCGGTGATGCCCTGGCGCAGCATGTTGACCACGGCCTCGCCGGACTTGTGCGCGTACATGTCGCGGCGACGGTCGGGGCTGGGCGGCGAGGCGGAGCCGGGAATCGACATTCCGAGCGCCTCTCCAACGGACGCCATGGTGTTGGCGGTAAACATTCCGCCACACGCGCCCTCGCCGGGGCAGATCGCCTTCTCAATCGCCAGGCGGTCAGCCTCAGACATGAGTCCCGCGGCGCACGCGCCCACGGCCTCGAACGCGTCGATGATGGTGACGTCCTTGGAGGTACCATCCTCCAGCGTGACGTGGCCTGGCATGATCGAGCCCGCGTAGAGGAACACCGAGGCCAGGTCCAGGCGCGCGGCGGCCATCAGCATGCCGGGAAGCGACTTGTCGCAGCCGGCGAGCAGCACGGAGCCGTCCAGTCGCTCGGCCTGCATGACCACCTCAACGGAGTCGGCGATGATGTCGCGCGACACCAGCGAGTAGTGCATTCCCTCGTGGCCCATGGAGATGCCGTCTGACACGGAGATGGTGCCGAACTCGAGCGGGTAGCCGCCCCCGGCGTGCACGCCCTCCTTGGACGCCTGCGCGAGGCGCTGCAGCGAGAGGTTGCAGGGGGTGATCTCGTTCCACGAGCTCGCGATGCCGATCTGCGGCTTGGCGAAGTCGTCGTCGCCCATTCCTACTGCGCGGAGCATGCCGCGCGATGCGGTGGCCTCGATGCCATCGGTGACCGTGCGTGAGCGGGGCTTAATGTCGAATTCAGTCATGCAAGCGAGTTTAGGACTTCCGCGCGGGGCGCGGGCGCGGAACTCGCAGGCGGGCGGCCGATGCCGTGGCCCGCCACGCGGGAAACTCGCGGAGGGCGCGGGGTTGACATTGACGCGGCGTCAACTTCTAGGCTGTCCTCATGAGCACCACACACGACATCTCCGCCCTGTCGCGGATGAGCGGGGTCACGAGCCGGACCCTGCGCCACTACGACGCGATCGGCCTGCTCCGGCCCGCCCGCACCGGGCAGGACGGGCGCCGCCACTACGGCCAGCCGGAGATCCTGCGCCTGCAACACATTCTGGTGTTGCGCGAACTGGGAACCCCGTTGCCCACCATCCAGAGCATCGTCGACACGGACGACGACGCGACCACGATCTCCCTGCTGCGCGAGCATCGGCGCGCGCTCGAGAGCGAGCGAGACCGGTTCGCGACCCTGGCCGCCACCGTCGAGCGCACCATCACCTCACTAGAGCAGGGAGCAGCCATGACCTCCGACCAGATCCTCGAGGGTTTCAACCACCATAAGTACGCCCCCGAGGCCCGCGAGCGCTGGGGTGCCCCCGTGGTGGACCGCGCGTACACGCAGTGGCGCGACCTGGGCGCGGACGCGCAGAGCGATCACCTCGCCGAGCACGAATCCATCTCGATGGAGATCGCGCGGTTGGCGGCGTCCGGCGCCGACCCCACCGACGCATCGGCCCAAGACACAGTCGCGCGGCACTTCGCGTGGGTCAGCCGGCTGTGGACCCCCAACGCCGAGTCCTACGCTGGCCTGGCGCAGATGTACGTGGACGACGAGCGCTTCCGCGCCAGCTACGACAAGTACGGCGCGGGCACGGCGCAGTTCCTGCGCGACGCGATGGAGCACTACGCCCACGGTTTGTGAGGGGCCGCCGGCGAGTTGAGAAAAGCTTGGGCGATTCGGGAATAGTTGATACGTCACCCAGCGTTACACGTGGCAGCGGCTGAGAAAGTCGCCGCTCCCCCCTAAACGTTAGGAAGACACATCATGACCCGCATCGGATACATCATCGGCTCGCTAGCCGCAGGCTCCATCAACCGCCAGGTCGGCCAGGCCATCGCGTCCCTCGCCCCCGAGGGTGTCGAGTTCGTGGAACTGAACTACTCGGAGCTCCCGCAGTACTCCTACGACCTCGACGCGGACTACCCCGTCGCGGCCCGCGAGTGGAAGCAGGCCATCGAGGACGTCGACGGCGTCGTCATCCTCACCCCCGAGTACCTGCGCTCGATCCCCGGCGCACTTAAGAACGCGATCGACTTCGCGTCACGCCCGTGGGGCACCAACTCGTTCAACGGCAAGCCCGTCGCCATTGCCGGCGCATCCGTAGGCGCCATCGGCACCGCGGCCGCGCAGCAGCACCTGCGCGCGATCCTCGGACACCTCAACGCACCCACGCTGGGTCAGCCCGAGGTCTTCCTCAAGTTCAGCCCGGACGACTTTGGCGCCAACGGCGAGGTCAACAACCCCGCGACCCTCGCTCTGCTCGAGGGCTTCGTGGCCGCCACGGTCGCCCACGTCGAGCTGCACACGCACGAGAGCGTCAACGCCTAACTCAACGTCCCCAGCAGGCGCATTCAGACGGTTCACCGCCGCACTTGTCCGTCTGAGTGTGATTGACGGCCGTTCGGGCGGGCAAGTGATCCACTTGCCCGCCTGAACTCACCCGGCTTTACGTCGAGCGAGGGAACAGACGCGCCCGCTCCGCGGTTGAACTACGCATGACAGCCGATGCCGACTCCCCCACCCCGCGGGCAACACCCCACTCCCAGGTAGCCGGGAGAATGGCCCCATGACAGAGGTCTGGTGGGTGCGCCGCGACGCGCGGCTAAGCGACAACCCCGCGCTGCTGCGAGCGCAGGCGAGTGGGCCGGCCGCCGCGGTCTTCGCGTGGGTGCCCGCGCTGCACTTCTGGTCGGGACGCCGCGTCGCGCACCTGGCCCGCGTGCTGTGGAGCCTCGACCAGGACACCGGCGGGCGCCTGGGAATCAAGAGGGCACCCGCGGCCGATGCGGTCCTCGCCGCCGCGCGCGAGCACGACGCCCCCGTGGTCTGGGCCGCGCGGGAGTTCTCGCCCGCCGGCATCGTCGAGCAGGAGTCGGTCCGCGAGGCCCTCGAGTCCGACGGGCGCGCGCTGCGACTCGAAGGCTCGCCCTACGCGGTTGAGCCGGGGACGATCACCAAGGCGGACGGCACCGAATACAAGGTCTTTACCCCGTTTCGCAACGCCTGGCGCCAGCACGGCTGGGACGCTGCAGCCGAGACGGCCGACGCCACTGCATTCGTGCCGACCGCATCGGACGTTGGCCTCGACCTGTACGCGGCGCACGGGGATACGACCGACCCCGTCACCCCGCGGCGCGAGTTCCGCGAGGACCGCGTGCTCGCTGACGCCGGTGCCTTCATCGACTCCGCGCTGGGGGACTACGACGCCACCCGCGACCTCCCCGCCGCGGACGGCACCTCCAACCTTTCCGTGCCGCTCGCCTTTGGGCAGATCCACCCGCGCACGGTGCTGGGCTGGGCCGCGCATGACCCCAGCGCATCGGCGCGCGTCTTTGAGTCGGAGATAGCCTGGCGCGATTTTCACGCGGACGTGCTGTGGAACTACCCGTCCGCGCGGCGCGAGTCCATCAAGCCGGTGCTCTCCCAGGACGCGTGGAATACCGGCAAGGAGGCCGATGCGGCCTTCGTCGCCTGGCGGGAGGGGCTGACCGGATACCCGCTGGTCGACGCCGGGATGCGCGAACTCGCCGCGACGGGAACCATGCACAACCGGGTGCGGATGGTGGTCGCCAGCTTCCTGATCAAAGACCTCCACCTGCCGTGGCAGCGTGGCGCGGACTACTTCCGGCGCACGCTGCTGGACTACGACCACGCCCAGAACCAACTCAACTGGCAATGGGTGGCCGGCACGGGGCGCGATGCCTCGCCGTTCTTTCGGGTCTTCAACCCCACCACACAGCTTCAGAAGTTCGACGCGGAGCGCGAATACGTGCGCCGATGGCTGCCGGACCTCGACACGCCCGCCTATCCCGCCCCCATCGTCGACCACGCCGTCGAGCGGGCGGTCACCCTCGACACGCTGAGGCTGTCGCGCCCCTAAGTCGGGAAATTCCACAGCCGTGAGCGTATGGTGTGACGTATGTCACACAACCCGGTCGACGTTTGGATGGCTGGCTACGACAATCCCTTGAAGGAAGTCGTCCAGCGGATCCGTCACATCATCCTCGCTACCGACGACCGCATCAGCGAGTGCGTGAAGTGGCAGGCCCCCACCTTTGTGTACGAGGGCAACCTCGCGAGCTTCTACCCAAAATCCATGAATCACGCGACGCTGATGTTCCACCAGGGCGCCCTGATTCCGGGCGACTATCCGCATCTGCAGGGACAGGGAACTGAGGCACGCGCCATGAAATTCGTATCAATCGCAGAGGCCGAGGAGCGTCGGGACGAGCTCGAGTCGATCATCCATGCGTGGATCGAGCTGCGCGAGGAGTCTCTCGCCAGCCACTAGGACGACCTTGATAACCGGTGATTCGCTTGCGCCGCGTCAAAACCATAGACTCTCGTGCCGGCAATAGTCCAGCGTGTCCAAAAAGGCACTCTTGCCGGTAGGTGGGTGCCCCCAGTACGCTCGGCCCATGACGAAAATAGGGCCTTAGGAGGCACGATGACACGCGCCGCTCACAACCGTGGGGCAATTCTCGATGCTGCTGCGCTCGAGATCCTTGACCACGGCTATGCCGAGGCCTCGCTATCCGCGATCGCGCTCCGACTGGGGCTCTCAAAGGGTGCGCTGAGCTACCACTTCCCGACCAAACATCTACTCGCGACCCACCTCATCCAAAGCCTAAAGGACGCGATTGACCAGGCCTACTCCCGTGCACGCACCCAATACCCAGAGTCGGCGGCGGTTGGCCTTGTCGCGTTCTTCGTCCACCTTGGCGCAACGGTAAGCGAGCACGATGTAGTGCGCGCGGGATCAGCGCTATACCTCGACCGAGCAATCCCGCCCCAAGAAGTCATTCAACTAGCGCATACGTGGAATTCCCACGTCACCGCACTATTGACCGGCGCTCACGATCAAGGCGACTTGGAACCGTACACAGATCCACTTACTGCTTCCGAGTACTTACTTGCCGCGACTGTCGGGGGGATCATCACAAGCGAACGATCCCCCCGCGGGGGAGACCGCTCCCCCTTGCACCTCACGAGACTTTCACTCGCCGCGATCGGAATGAAGCGGGCGGATGATATTGCTGAGCGAGTACTAGCGGACCTCGGCCCGCAGTCGCCGGTGCGTCTCGGCTCCCGCGCCTAGAGTGCTGCTCGGCTTTGGCCGCTCCTGCGGCGGATAGCGCTCGCCCCCACGGTCACAACTGCTCCCGCGACGAGCATTCCCGCTGCGAGCGCGGCGAGGGTCAGCCCTCCGCCGAGACCCGTCTGAGACAGCTCGGCGCCGCTCTCATCGTAGGACTCACCTGTGGTACTCGTCACTGCAGCCGCGCTGTCGCTGTCGCTAAGTGCATCCGAGTCGGCACTACTGGTGTCGCTGTCGTCAACTGCGTCGGCATCATCAGTACCCGCGGTGCCCTCGTCATCGCTACCGGAGTCGCTACCGCTACCGGAGTCGCTACCGCTACCGGAGTCGCTACCGCTACCGGAGTCGCTACCGCTACCGGAGTCGCTACCGCTACCGGAGTCGTCGCCGCTGCCAGTGTCGCTACCGCCACCGTCGCCCTCTTCCGAGTCTTCTTCCGCCGCGAATGCGAGCGAGCCAGCGAAACCATACGCGTGAATCTCACCGCCTGCAGTGATCAAGTTCCCGGCGACGATCTGACCCTCAACCGGGCTGCCCGCGTTAAGAGTCAGCGTGTTGTCCTGGGGGGCAAGAATGCTTCCGGAGACCTTGGTGCCAGTCAGCGTGTAAGAGATCCCGTCCCCTTCGGAGTGAATGTTGTACAACACGTACGGTGCCACAGGGTTAGGCGCGTCTGCACTAGTGTTGCTCGCGATTTCAAACGAGGGCAACGATACCGACACGCCGTCAGAGACCAGCACGTTTACGATGAGTGTGGTGTCGGACCCAAGCGGAGCCGAATCATCGCTGAAGACTATTTTGAAGTTGTTATCGGCCGTCGGATCAAGCGTGAGCACATTGGCTTTGCCGGCGACCAGAGTGATCTCGCGCTTGTCGACGGACGCCCCGCCTACCAAGCTGACGGGGTTCGCGTTAAGGAAGTCCTTGTCCCTCAACGCTGTATTAAGTTCAATGGCATCGGCTTCAACCGCCTCGAAATAGGTCGCAATGTCGCTGACCGATGCAACCTCGTCCGCAGGCTGTGCGACGTCGTCCGTGACGAAGATTGCGGGCGTAATGTCCGGGCCCTTGCCAGCCTCAGTGATCTGAATGGCGCTAGTTCCGCGCGGATAGATTTGAATATTGGAAACGTCAGACAGCTTAACGAAGCCCTTCTGCGCCTCCTCCACCCAATTTCTCGACGAGACGTCGATCAGGCCGCCACTGGCTGCGGTCTCAAGAGAGCCCGCCAATAGCCGAGTGGGAACTCCATCGATTACCGGAATCGAGTACCCGCTTGGCGTCAAACCGGTGGTGTGGACAATGGGGTACGAGCCCACGGACCGCACCGAACCGAAGACCGCCAGGCTGCCCTCAAGTTCCGCGTTCCCAAGAACCGTGTCGCCGTAGCTCAACACCGTGAATCCGCCAGTGAGAGCCGCCAAGGGGTTTACCCATTCCTCGTCCGCCGCGGAAGACGTGGAAGCTACACCTGCTGTCATCACCAAGGCGAGCACGGAAGCGCCTACTGCACCTCGTAGACCCCCTCGGAAGCCGGCGCGCGGAAACAGATTTGAATCAAGCATTTTAATGGTGGCCCTTCTGAGCAAGTGAGTTACGCACAAAAACGACCCAGCGGATTGCCTTATCCGGGTCGTTCGTGTGGATTACCTCACACCCTAGACGACCGTCGAGGATCTGGCTAGCCCCCTTACCCGAGGCTCAACGAAAGTCGGAAGGGTCGCGGCACAAGGCCGCAATGCGCTCCCGCCTGTTAGGGCTGACCGCCGACCATCACGACGTTGACGGATTCCTCGCCCGCGACGAGTGCCTTCACTTGCGCACGCACCAGGTTCGCGTAGCGACGGTCGGTGAGCTGGTTGAAGCCCGCAATGTGGGGCGCGATGATCACTCCCGGCGCGGTCCACAGCGGGTGCCCCTCCGGAAGCGGCTCGGGATCGGTGACGTCGAGTCCCGCCCGTAGGCGCCCGGACTCGAGCTCCGCCACCAACGCGTCGGTGTCGACGCACGCGCCGCGACCCACGTTGATCAGCAGCGCGTCGTCGGGCATCGCTGCCAGGAACTTCGCATCGACAAGCTTGTCCGTGGCCGCGTTGTGCGGAGTCACCACGAAGACGACCTCCGCGCCGGGCAGCACGGAATGGATGTCCGCGATCGCGTGCACCACGGTGCCGTCGTCCGCCGTGCGCGCCGTAGTCGCCACTCCCTCGACCTCCGCCTCCATGGCGCGCAGGCGCGAACCGATCGCCGCGCCGATGCTGCCATAGCCCACGACGAGCGTCTTGCGGTCGGCGAGCGACGGGCTGAGGACGTACGGCTCCCACTTTCCGCGGCGCTGCGCGTCGAATACGTGCGGCAGGCCCCGCTGGCTCGCGAGCGCCAGCGTGATGGCGAACTCGGCGGTGCGGGTGTCGTGCACTCCCCTGGCGTTCGCGAGGGCGATGCCCTCCGGCACGAAGGGCGCCGCGTGCTCGTACCCCGCGGAGGGGATCTGAATCACGGCGAGATTGGGGCAAGCGCCGATCCGTTCGTAGACGGCGCGACCGCCCGACAGGTGTGGGATGCACACGATGTTGATGCGCTCCCGCTCGTCCTCGGGCGCGTCGCCCTGTTGCGGGTCCCACACGACGAGGCGGGCGTCGTCGCCCAGGTCGCCAATCGCATCGGCTACGGCGGAATCGGGAACGGAGACGGTGATCATCTAGCAAGTTTTGCATACCCGGCGCCCCGCCGAACCCCCGCTGCCCGGGTGACCTAAGCATCGGCCGATGCGTGGGACCGGCTCGTTCTGGCGTCACCTATGCGCGTGTCAGCATAGAGACGTACAGTGTGAGCCATGCACGCAAATACGAACCCCTTCAATCCGGGCGCCGGAAATCCGCCATTCGCGCTGGTGGGCCGCGACGAGGAACTCGCGGCGTGCACGGCGGCCGTCGAGCGCCTCTCCCTGGGCAGGGGCGCGCGGGGAATCGTCGCGTACGGGCTACGGGGCACCGGCAAGACCGTCTTGCTGGGCCAGTTCACGTCCATTGCAGCGCAGCACGGGTGGATGGCGCTGCGCGTCGAGTCCGACCCCAGCGCGTCCAGCTCGTTCATCGAGCGCCTCGCGGACCGGCTGTCCATCCAGCTGCGGATCCTGGTCAAGCCCAGCATGTCCGAGCGGGCCCGCGCCGCGCTGGGCGCGTTCACGTCGTTTCGCCTAGCGGTGGGCCTCGAGGAGGTGTCGTTCGGGCTGGAAATCGACCCCCAGTACCGGCGCCCCTACACGGGCAAGGTGACGCTCGACCTGCCAGACCTGCTGGTGACTATCGCGCAGGCGCAGGCGGAACACAAGGCCGGCATCATGGTCGCCGTCGACGAGATGCAGGACCTCACCGGCGAGGAGCTGAACGCGCTGCTGCGCGCGGTCCAGGACGCGAATCTCGAGAACCTGCCGCTGCTGGTGTGCGGCGCCGGCCTGCCGTCGCTGCCGCGGATCCTCGGCACCGCGCGGTCCTACGCGGAGCGCATGTTCGACTACCGCAGCCTGGGCCCGCTGGACGCCGCCGCCACGCGACGCGCGCTCGTCGAACCCGTTGAGAGCCTCGGGGAGGCCTGGACCGCCGAGGCACTCGACGTGCTGGAGCCCATCGCCGCCGGCTACCCGTACTTCATCCAGGTCTTCGGCAAGGCCGCGTGGGACGTGGCCGCCTTCTCCCCCATCGATGAGGCCGACGCGAAGGTGGCCAAGTCAATAGGCTTCGAGGAGCTGGACCAGGGCTTCTTCCTGGCCCGATGGGACCGCGCCACCTCGGCGGAGCAGCGCTACCTGACCGCGATGGCAACCGACGGCGATGGCCCGTCGGCCGCGCGCGAGGTGGCCGAGCGGCTGGGCCGGACGCAAGAGGCGCTCAGCGCGATTCGCGGCCGGCTGGTGGCTAAGGGAATCGTGTTCTCCCCCAAGCGCGGGCAGATCGCGTTCACTGTGCCCGGCATGGCGACGTTCATTCGCCGCGCGGAGGAGCTGGGCCGGTAGGGCCTCACTCTCAATCCGCGCGGCGAACGTGCGTTGCTCAGGCCTTGGCGTCGGCCTGCGGGTCAATCTTGACCCGCGTGATGCGCTCGTCCTTCAGGCTCACCGCGTGGACGCCGCCCACGATGTCTACGGAGGCCTGCGTGTCTCGCGTCTCACAGTCGCCAACCCACAGGTCGACGGCCCCGGGCTCCACGATGCGCACCAACTCGCGGTCGGAGAACGCCAGCCGTGTGGTGGGCACGGTGAAGGTCACGTCCACGCTGGCACCGGCGGCCACGTCGACCCTCGCGTATCCGAGCAGCTGAGCCACGGGGCGCGTCACCGACCCGACCACGTCGTGGCCGTACAGCTGAACAACGTCGGTGCCATCACGGTCTCCGGTGTTGGAGACCCGCACCGTGGCGACGATCGACTCCGAGGACTGGACTTCTGCATCGGCGACGCGCAGGTCGCTGTGGGCGAACTCCGAATAGGACAGTCCGAACCCGAAAGGACGCGCCGGGGCGGTGTCCAGGTTGCTGGTGCTGTTCTGGCCTCCCAGCGGTGGGTGCAAGTACGAGTAAGGCTGCGCCCCCACCGAGCGGGGCAGGCTGACGGGCAGCCGTCCCGATGGATTGACTCGTCCGGAGAGTACTCCCGCGATCGCGGCCGCCCCCTCCTCGCCCGGGAAGAATGCCTGTACTGCGGCCGCGCATCGGTCAAGCGCCCAGTCCACCGCATAGGGCCTACCCGTGACCAGCACGAGCACCACGGGGGTCCCGGTCTCGAGGATCGCCTCGACCAGTTGACGTTGCACCCCGGGCAACTCGAGCGAGTCGCGATCGCACCCCTCGCCCACGGTTCCCCGGCCGAACAATCCGGCCTGGTCGCCCACCACCACAACGGCGACATCGGCCGCCTCTGCGGCTTCAACCGCGGCGGCAAACCCCGAGGTATCGGCGTCATCCACGGCGCACCCGGCGGCGTAGGTAACCGTGGCGTCCGTCAAGAATTCGCCGCGTACCGCGTCCAAGACCGTGGGGACATCGATCCCCTGGTCGGTGTCTGGGTGCTGCGACAGCACGTGGTTGATGAACGAGTAGCAGCCGAACAGTGCCGGCGCGCGGTCGGCGTTGGGGCCCACTACCGCAATGGATCTGCCGGCCGGGAGCGGCAAGCTACCGTCGTTCGCCAGCAACACCACCGACTCCTCCGCGAGCCGCGCGGCGATGGCACGGTGCTCCGGTGGGTCCAGGTCGATTTCCACGGGCGCGTCATCCTGGAACATGGCATCCAGCAGGCCGATGCTCGCCTTCTGGAGCAAGACCCGCTCGACCGCGCGGTCGATGATCGACATGTCCATCTTCCCGCCGTTGATCTCGTCGAGCATCGGTTGGCGCAGCGCGCGGCCGGTGGGAAGTTCGACATCGATTCCTGCGGTGAGGGCCTGGCGCCCCGCGTCCGCAAGGTCGCTCGCGACCCCGTGCAGATCGCGCAGGAACTGGAACGCGAAGTAGTCGGCTACTACGGTGCCCTCGAACCCCCACTTATCGCGTAAGAGGTCGGTCAGGAGCTTGGGGTCGGTCGCCACCGGCACTCCGTCGATTTCCGCGTAGGAATTCATGACTGAGCGAGCGCCCGCGTCGAGGAGCGCCATCTCGAACGGGATCAGCAGCACATCGGCAATCTCGCGCGGACCGGCGTGCACGGGGGCGAGGTTGCGCCCGGCGCGCGAGTTGGAGTAGCCCACAAAGTGCTTGAGGGTAGCGATGATTCCGGCGTCCTCCAGCCCCTTCACATACGCGGAGCCTATGCTGCCCACCAAGTAGGGATCCTCGCCGATGCACTCCTCGACTCGGCCCCAGCGTGCATCGCGAATGACGTCCAGCACTGGGGCGAGGCCCTGGTGGACACCCAGCTTGGCCATCGATTCACCGATGGCCGTAGACATCTGGCCCACCAGTTCGGGGTCGAAGGAAGATCCCCAGGCGAGCGGCGTGGGGAACGTGGTGGCCTTCCAAGCAGCGAGGCCGGTGAGGCACTCCTCATGCGACAGCGCGGGGATGCCGAGCCGGGTGTTGTTTTTCAGCCAACGCTGGCTCTCGAGGAGAGCCTTTGCGCCCGCGGCCGGCTCCACCGGGTGGGTGCCGAACACGCGGGTGAGTTGACCCAGCCCGTCCTTGGCGAACTCGTCAAATGGCGGCACATGCCCAAGCATCTCGTCCATCATGGGCGCCACCATCTCGCCGCTCTCGCCCGAAGCCCCCAGCCACATGCCGTACAGCTGGGCGAGCTTCTCTTCGACCGTCATCTGGGCGATCAGCGCCGCGACGCGGTCCCTGTCGGCTGGGGAGTAGAGGCCGCCTAGGCGGTTGGCCGCGACGCTGGGTAGGGCATCGACGTCAGTCATGAGAAATCCTTTGTGTCGTATCTCGAAATTTTAGAAGGCAAGGTTGGCTACTTGCTGAAACCGGCGGTGAGGCCGGACAGCAGCTGTTTGCGGCCAAAGAGGTAGAGCACCACTAGGGGTATCAGCGACAACGTGACTGCGGCCGTGAGCCCGGGAATGTTCACTCCGAATTGGGTCTGGAAGTCCCACAGGCCGAGGGTCAGCACGCGTACGTCCTCGCTCTGAGTAAGCACCAGCGGGAACAGGAACCCGTTCCAGGCTCCGAGCGCGAGGTAGATCGTCACGGTGCTGATGGCGGGGCGCGAGAGCGGGATGACAAGCTGCCGGAAGGCGACCCATGGCGTAGCACCGTCGAGTTCCATGGACTCGTAGAGCTCCCCTGGGATGTCGCGCAGACTGCCCACCAGAACCAAAATCGCGAGGGGCAACCCGAATGCCGCGGCGGGCAGAATGATGGCCCACAACGTGTCATAAAGGTGCAGTTCGTTGATGATCAGGTAAAGCGGAATAATCACGGCCTGCGCCGGGATGGCGAGCCCCAGCAGCATGAAGTAGAAGAACCTGCGAAGCAGCTTGCTCCTAGAGCGCACGATCGCGTAGCTCGCGAACAGCGCGAACACCACCGAAAGGCTGACGGCGCCCACCGTCACGATGATGTTGTTGACGAAGTAGCGCATGAACTGCGAATTGAGCACGTCGAAATAGTTCTGAAAGGTGATGGGCCAAGGCAACGCGAGCGGCCCATCGACGATGTACCCGCCCTGCTGCCTTAACGACGTGGTGACGAGGAAGTACAGCGGGAAGGCGACGACGATCGTCCACACTGCGACGAGCGATCCCGTCAGCCACGCGGGCCGGTTGCGCTTCTTGTTCGCTCGCGCCTTGGCGGGATGCGGAGCGTCCGGGCCCTGCCCGTGCGAACCATGCCCAACTGGGTGACTCGTTGACGTTTCGGTGGTCATTATGCCCCGTCCCTCTGGCTTTCCATTTTTGCAAAACCGGTAAATCGTGTCAGCACTACCGACACGGTGGTACCGAGGACCAGCAGGATCACTGCAAGCACCGACGCGTACCCAAAGTCGAAGGCGCGGAAGCCCTGTTTATACATGTGCAGCGGGAGCGTCGTGGTCGAAGTACCCGGCCCGCCATCGGTGAGGATCAGCACGAGGTCGAAGAACGTGAGCGACCCTACGATCATCAGCACGGAGGACGTGACGATGGTGTGCTTGAGCTGCGGGATGGTGATCGCCCTGAACTGTTGGAAGTAGTTGGCGCCGTCCAGTTGCGCGGCCTCGTAGAGCGAAGCCGGTATCTGCCTGGTCGCACCTTGGTAGAGCAACGCGTGGAAGGGCACAAACTGCCACGAGGCGACAAAGACGACCACCCAGAAGGCCAGGGTGGGATCCCCGATGAAGTTTCCATCCGGGACGCCAATCCACGGTCCGACGATTGCTGCCATTCCAAAGTTGGGGTCAAGGAGCATGCCCCAGAGAACGCCGATGCCTGCCGATGAGATCAGGAGTGGGATGAAGAGCACCGCTCCCACAGTGGCGCGCGAGCGGCCGGGCCGTGCGAGCCACACTCCGAGTGGAAGCGCGATGAGCGTCTGAATCAGCCAGCCAAAGACCGTCAGGGCGAGCGTTATCTTGATCGACTCCATCAGAATCGGATCGCTACCAAGCTTTACCCAGTTATCTAGTCCGATCCAGGTGGGGGCGGAGAGCGCATCCCACGAGGTGAACGACAGCCACACCACCACGATCATCGGGAGGATCGCGAAGAACGCGAAAAAGAGGAACGCCGGGGCGGCCCAGACAAAGCTGGGCCGTCCCTGTCCCGTTGCCGGGCTGGTCATTAGATCGCGTCCATAGCCTGACCGAACTCCTCAGGAGTCATCTGCCCCAAGAAGACCTTCGAAAGGTTCTGAAGCAGCGCCTCGGAGGTGGCCGGGTCGAGCGCCTGGTCCCAGGACTGCGTGAACGTCGGTGCGTCGCCCACAAGCTCGTACGTGAACTTGTTGAACGGGTCGGTGAGCTTTGACTCGATTCCGGCTACCGCGGGAACCTGGCCAATCTCGAGGAGCGCGTCGACGTACGCGTCACTGGTGAGCGTGTCGAGCATGAACTCCTTGACCACGGCCTGGTTGGGAGAGCTCTCCGTCACGGAGTAGTAGTTCGACGGGTTGCCCACAATGTTGTTGGGATCGCCGGCGCCGCCTTCTACTGCCACGAAGGGACCCCACTCGAGGTTGCCCGAGTCAGCGAAGTCCTCGAAACCGTTGCCCTTGAGCGCTCCAATGTGCCAAGTGCCCATGAGGTCGTAGCCGACCTTGCCTGCCGCCATCAACGCGATGGTTCCCTGGTCGTCGTAACCAACGGACGCGAAGTTGGTGCCGAACGCGCCTGCGTCGACCAGGTCCTGGATCATGCTGAGCGCCTCGATCACTGCAGGATCGGTCCATGCGCCAGGGTCGCCGTCGACGATTGCCTGGAACTTTTCCGGTCCCCCAACGCGGTCGAGCAGGTACTCGAGCCACATCAGCTCGGTCCAGGACTGGTTGCCGGCGAGCGCGATCGGCTGCACTCCGGAGTCCTTGAGCTGGGTGATCTGAGTGAGGAGTTCGTCCCACGTGGTCGCCATCGAGTCGATGCCGGCGTCGGACAGTACTTCCTTGTTGGCATACATGACTACGGGCAGCACGCCCTGCATCGGCAGCGCATAAACCTTGCCGTCAATGGTGCCTACGTCGAGCACGGACGGGAGGAACTTGTTCTTGAAATCGGGGTTCTCGTCGAGCCACGAGGTCAGGTCCGCGACGTGCCCGGCATCCGAGTACTGGCTAATGTTGCCGCCGGCCCAGTTATAAAAGAGATCGGGCTGGTTCTTGGAGCCGATGCCGGTGCGCAGCTTCTCCTTGTACGGGTCATTGGCGAACGTCTCGAAACTCACGGTCGAACCCGTGGCATCGTTGAACGACGTGATCGCCTCCTCGGTGATTCCGTTGACGGAGGCATCCTCGATCGCCCAGACCAGCGCGGGCCCTGATACGGCACCGCCAGTAGCGGCGTTAGAGGACGATGCGTCCGGAGCTCCCGTTGCGGCGGGGTCAGTCGAATCGCTCGAGCTGCAGGCAGTCAGCGTGAGTGCGAGAGCGGTGAAGGCGGCGGCGCCACCGAGCACTGTTCTGCGGGTGCGGATGTGCATTATTTTTCTCCTCATTGAGAGTTAACTTTCCGACAGTTGCGTTCACCACCGGTCCGACTTTCCCAACCGGTGGTGTGAGGCTCAACCTAGATAGCGGGCTAGACAGTGGTCAACATCTCGGGCACTATTAGCTCAATACGCTAAGAAAGTTGCCATAACAGAAAGGTAACTTTCCAACTACAAGAGTCCCCAGTGACGAGTGAGAAATGGCCATCGACCGACGCACCACCATTGCCGAAATTGCCGAAATTGCAGGCGTTTCCGTGCCGACCGTCTCGAAGGTGCTCAACGGTCGCGCCGGAATTTCACCCGAGACTCGGGAGCACATCCAGCAACTCCTGACGGAGCACGGCTACCGCCGCCGCGGCACCACCAAGCGCCAGCAGGTGGGCCTCATTGACTTCGTAATCCGGGACCTGGACAGCATTTGGGCGATGCCCTTGCTGCAGGGCGCGGAGGACGAGGCCGCCAAGGCAGGCATCAATTTGGTCGTCACGTCGACTCATGGTCGCCGTGTTGGAAACCGACACTGGATGCGCCAGCTCGCGAGTCGGCGTAGCGACGGCGTCGTGCTGGTCGTGTCGGAGTTGCAGCCCGGGGCGGAGGATGAGCTTCGCAAGCTCAACACCCCGGTGGTGCTGGTAGACCCGGTAGGCACCGCGTCGGACATTCCCAGTATCGCCACCACCAACTGGGCGGGTGGGCTGGCCGCCACCGAGCATCTATTGAGCCTGGGGCACACCCGGATCGGCGTTGTCACGGGACCCCAGAAGGTGGCGTGCGCGCGCGACCGCCTCGACGGCTATCGAGCGGCCCTCACGCGCGCCGGGATCGCCGTCGACCACTCACTCGAGCGCTACGGCACCTTTCTTGCGGCGTCCGGCGAGGCTGCCGCCGCGGAACTACTCGCGTTGCCCGACCGCCCCACGGCGATCTTCGCAGGCTCTGACCAGCAGGCGGCCGGCGTCTACGCCGAGGCGCGCAGGCGCCACCTTTCCATCCCGCGCGACCTATCCGTCGTCGGGTTCGACGACGTGATCATCTGTGAGTGGCTCCAACCAACCTTGACCACGATCCGCCAGCCGATGGAACTCATGGCCCGCGAGGCGATCCGGACGGTCCTCGCCCTAGCGCGCGAGGGCACTGCCCCGCAGCCGCGAGTCGAGCTCGCGACGTCGCTCGTGATGCGCGAGTCGACGGCGCCACCCGCGTTCCGCTAGCTGCAACCACGGACCGCTACGGGAAGACCGCGCGTCAGCGAAGCGCCGTCAGATCCCGTGTGACCGCCCGCAATGCAGTGACTATTCGGAGACGCCCGCGCGCTGCAGGATGATCTCGCGGACTCGGCCTGCGTCGGCCTGCCCACGGGTGATCTTCATGACCGCTCCCACGATCGCGCCAGCGGCCTGAATCTTGCCGTCCTGGAGCTTCGCCAGCACGTCGGGCTGAGCCGCCAGCGCCTCGTCCACGGCGGCCTCGAGAGCGGAGTCATCCGACACCACCGCGAGTCCGCGTGACGCGACGACCTCCTTGGGCGAACCCTCGCCCGCAAGCACTCCCTCGAGCGCCTGACGCGCGAGCTTGTCATTCAGGGTGCCGGCATCAACCAGACCCTGCAGCTCAGCGATGTTCTCGGGCGTCACTGGCAGCGACGCCACGGGCACCTCGCGCTCGTTGGCGACCCGGGCGAGCTCGCCCATCCACCACTTGCGCGCGGCCTGCGGCTTCGCTCCTGCGGCGACGGTGGCCGCGATCAGGTCGAGCGCGTCCGCGTTGATCGCGTCGCGCATCTCCATGTCCGCGAAGCCCCAGTCGGCCTGCAGACGCTTGCGCATCTTGGCCGGGTGCTCGGTGATGGTGGCACGCAGTTCCTCGACCCACTCGCGCGACGGCTGCACCGGAAGCATGTCCGGCTCGGGGAAGTAGCGGTAGTCCTCTGCCTCCTCCTTGGAGCGTCCCGGCGTGGTGGACTTGGTGTCCTCGTGCCAGTGGCGAGTCTCCTGCACCACGGGCTTGCCCGCGCTGAGCAGGTCAGCTTGGCGGCCGGCCTCGTGGTGAATTGACGCCTCGATGGCGCGCAGCGAGTTGACGTTCTTGGTCTCCGAGCGCTTGCCGAGCGGCACCGCGGACTGATCCTCGCCCTCGGCCACCTTGGCCCGCAGCGACAGGTTGACGTCGGCGCGAACCGACCCCTGCTCCATGCGGCCGTCGGAGATCCCTAGCGCCTTGACGATGTCGCGGATGGTCGCGACGTAGGCGCGCGCCACCTCTGCGGTGCGATCGCCCATGCCCTCGATGGGGTGGGTCACGATCTCGACCAGCGGCACGCCGCCACGGTTGTAGTCGACCAGCGAATAGTCAGCGCCCTGAATACCTCCGCCGCCACCCTTGTGAGTGTTCTTGCCGGCGTCCTCTTCGATGTGAGCACGCTCGATGCCGATCATCACCGCGGTGCCGTCGTCCAGCACCACTTCGAGTTCACCCTCGTAGCACGTGGGCTCGTCGTACTGGGAGATCTGGTAGTCCTTGGACAGGTCGGGGTAGAAGTAGTTCTTGCGCGCAAAGCGGCTCGACTCGCGGATCGAGCAACCCAGGGAGAGCCCCAGACGGATCGCGCTTTCGATCGCCTTCTGGTTGGGCACCGGCATGGCGCCGGGCAGTCCCAGGCACACCGGGCAGACCTGCGTGTTGGGCTCGGCGCCAAACTCGTTGGCGCAGCCACAGAACATCTTGGTCTTGGTGTTCAGCTCGACGTGCACTTCGATTCCGAAGACGGGATCGAAGTCGCGGGTCGCGGTCTCGTAGTTGTAGCTCATGCGCGGACCTCCAACTCGGGGGCCTGGTCCATCAAGGAACCACCCCATTCGGATGCGAGGGCGGCCTCGAGGGCTGCGCCAACGCGGTACAGGCGTGCGTCCTCGTGGGCGGGGGCCAGGATCTGGAAGCCCGTGGGCAGTCCGTCCTCCGGCGCGACGCCGGACGGCAGCGACATGCCCGGAATCCCTGCGAGGTTCGCGGGGATGGTCGCGACGTCGTTGAGGTACATCGCGAGCGGGTCGTCGATGCGCTCCCCCAACTTGAAGGGAGTCGTGGGGGTGGTGGGCGACACGAGTACATCCGCGTGTTCGAACGCCGCGGCGAAGTCCTGCTGGATGAGCGTGCGCACCTTCTGCGCCGCGCCGTAGTACTCCTCGTAGTGGCCGGCCGACAGCGCGTACGTGCCCAGGATGATGCGGCGCTTGACCTCGTCACCGAAGCCCTCCGCACGCGTCGCGCCCATCGTGCGCTCGACGGTCCCGGTCTCTACCCGGAGCCCAAAGCGAACCGAGTCGAACTTGGCCAGGTTGCTCGAGGCCTCGGAAGGAAGAATCAGGTAGTACGCGGCGAGCGCGTACTGGAAGTTGGGGCAGGAGACCTCGACGATCTCTGCGCCGGCGGCCTGCAGCTTGTCCAGGCTCTCCTGGAAGCGCTGCTTCACGCCCGGCTGGTATCCGCCACCCTCGCCGGTGTCGTCGCCTCGCAATTCCTTCACGACGCCGACGCGCACGCCGGTCAGGTCACCGAGCGCGCCCTCGCGGGCGGCTGCGACCACGGCAGGAACGGGGGCGTTGAGCGAGGTGGCGTCCATCTCGTCGTGGCCGCCAATGACCTCGTGCAAGAGAGCGGCGTCGAGCACAGTGCGGGCGCACGGGCCGAGCTGGTCAAGAGACGAGGCCAGCGCGATAGCGCCGTAGCGAGACACGCCGCCGTACGTGGGCTTCACGCCCACTGTTCCGGTGACAGAGGCGGGCTGGCGAATCGAGCCACCCGTGTCCGAGCCGATCGAAAGCGGGGACTCCCACGCGGCGAGCGCGGCGGCGCTGCCGCCACCCGAGCCTCCGGGGATGCGCTCGAGGTCCCACGGGTTGTGCGTGGGGCCGTAGCCGGAGTGCTCGGTTGACGAGCCCATCGCGAACTCGTCGAGGTTGGTCTTGCCCAGGATCGGCATGCGCGCCTCGCGGATCTTGCGCGTGACGGTCGCGTCGTAAGGCGGAATCCAGCCCTCGAGAATCTTAGAGCCGGCCGTAGTGGGCAGCCCCTTGGTCACGAGCAGGTCCTTGAGCGCGATCGGCACACCGGCGAGCGGCGGCAGAGCCGCGCCCGCGGCGCGATCGGCGTCGACGGAGGCCGCGGTCGCGAGCGCGCCCGCGGCGTCGATGTGCAGGAACGCGTGCACGTCACCGTCCACGGCGCCGATGCGGTCGAGGTGGGCCTGGGTGAGCTGAACGGAGGTGACGTCGCCGGCGACCAGCGCATCGGCCATCTGCGCGGCGGTGGCGCGGACGATCTCGGTGGGGTTGTTCCAGTCGGTCATGCTTCTTCCCCCAGAATCTGCGGCACACGGAAGCGTCCGTCCTCGGCGGCGGGCGCCCCTGAGAGCGCCTGCTCCTGCGTGAGCGACGGGCGCACCACGTCCTCGCGGTGCACGTTCGCCATCGGGATGGGGTGCGAAGTCGCGACCACGTCCGAGTCGGCGACCTCAGCCACCTTGGCGACGGCGTCCACAATCGCGGAGAGTTGACCGGACATGACGTCCAGGTCCTGGTCGGTCATGTCGATGCGGGCAAGCGCCGCGAGGCGCGCCACATCGGAGCGTTCGAGGGAAGACATGAGGCGAGTCTAATGCGTCGGGCGCCCCACCTCAGTCGTCTAGTCGCAGTCCGCAGGGCGCTGCGTTCGACGCCGCCACCCGCCAGCTCCGTCTAGCGCGGTTCCCACGAATAGCCGATGAGCTGAATACCTCTGGCCGCGACCTCGCTGTCGCCTTCGACCTCCGCTGCGGGAACCCGCGTGACCGTCCCGTCGGGGTTGTCAATCACGACCCAGTCCAGGTCCGTGCGACGCTCAAAGCCAAGCCGCTCGTAGAGCCGGTGCGCGGCGTGCATGTGCGACATGGTCGACAGCGCCACGCGTTTCGCGCCTCGCTCGGCGGCGAAGTCCATGCCGGCGCGGGTGAGCTTGGCTCCCAGCCCCCGGCCACGCTCGATGGGCGACACTGCAAGCATCCGGAACTCGAATTCGTCGGGACCCGCCACCTCGATGAACGGGCTGCCCGGCTCGACCACGGTCAGCGTTCCGACGATGGGGCCGGCACCCGCTTCTCCGTCGCACATCATGAGGAGGTGCGCGTCCTCGGCTCGAGCCTGCGCGTCGCGCAAAGCCACCAGGTACGGGTGCGTGGAGTTGACCAGGCCATCGGCCAAGTACGCCAAGGCTGACAGCTCACCGATCTCCACGATCCGGCTGGTCTCGGTAGGTGCAACTTCGCGAATCGACTCGGTCATCGGATACTCCTCATCGGTTTATCTCGGGAAGACTCTGCTCGTCGCGTTCCCTCAATATTCGCGATCATTGCCAGTCATTGGGAAAATCTTTGCCACCAATCTAGCCCCGCGAGTCGCAACTTCGCCACAATTGGCCGCGGCGAGTTCCCTCACGACGGAACACTCTCAGGTCAGAATACGCCGAGTGTGACCGGAGATAGCGGAGGAGAGCAGCGCATTGATCGCCCACGCCGAGGAGTCCGCGAGCTTCACCACGTCGGGGGCGAGTAGCCACTGGATCTGAAGCCCGTCCATGACCGCGATGACCCCGCACGTAGCGAACTCAATCGCGTCGTCCGTAGGCGGGTCGTCCTTGTCGCACACGGCATTTAGCGCAACCCTGATTTCGTCACGTAGGTTCGCGTAGCGATTGGCGAAGAATGCCTTGGCGGGGTGGTTATCAGTTACCGACTCGGCAGACAGCACCGCGAACGCCTGCACGATTCCCGGCCGACCCTCATTCTTCCTGGCGGTGGCGATCAGGTGGTTGAAGAGCTCCAGATTGTCGGGGATGTGCTGGCCCTCGATGTGCTCGACGTCAGTGCGGTCGCGATAAAGCAGCACCTCAAGGAGTAGCTGGTCCTTAGACCCAAAGTGGTGCAGGACGCCCGCGTGAGTCATACCGACTTGCTCGGCAATCTCCGCGAGGGAGCCGTTCTTGTAGCCCCGATTCCCGAAGACCTCTAAACCCGCGCTGAGAATCTCTTCGCGCTTGCGAAGCGTCTCTTCACGAGGCTTCGTCACCCGGGACGCTGCACTTTGAGTCATGCCGCCACAGTAACGGAAACGTAACAGTTCAGCGCCTATCGTCCCACGGGTTGCCAAACTTACTGACCAGTAAGTAAGGTTTCATTAGTTCCCGCCCAACGAAGTGAATGTGGAGTAGCACACATGACAATGAATTCTTCTGCAGCACCGGCCCCCGGCGGCGCGAACCTCGACTCCCTCGGCTCGCTCGTGGCCAAACTGAGCCTAGACGAGAAGGTCCGCCTCCTCACAGGCGAGACCATCTGGCGGATGCACGCGATGCCCCACATCGGTCTTCGCTCAGTAGCAATGTCGGACGGACCTGTCGGAGTGCGCGGCACCGGCGAGATCGAGGGCGCGACCAGCCTGATGATGCCGTCACCCAGCGGGCTCGCAGCCACCTGGAACATCGAATCAGCGCGCCGCGCCGGCGTCATGTTTGCGACAGAGGCCCGCCGCCTCGGCGTCGACGTGGTCCTCGCACCGCAGGTCAACATTCAGCGAACCCCCATCGGCGGGCGCCACTTCGAGTGCTATTCCGAGGACCCGTACCTCACCACCCAGATCGGCTCGGCCGTCGTGAGTGCGATGCAGGAAGGCGGCGTCGCCGCGTGCGCCAAGCACTACGTCGCCAACGACTCCGAGAACTACCGCACGGAGTACGTCTCCTACGCCTCCGAGCAGGCCCTTCGCGAGGTGTTGATGGCGCCCTTCGAGCACCTCGTCACCGAGGTAGGCGTCTGGAGCGTGATGGCCGCGTACAACGGGGCCGACGCTCAAGGCGAAGCCGCACCCATGACCGAGCACGATTACCTTGTCAACGAAGTCCTCAAGGGCGAGTGGGGCTTCGACGGCGTGGTGATGAGCGACTGGATGGCCACCAAGTCCACCGTCGCGTCGGCGCTCGGCGGACTCGATCTTGTCATGCCGGGCCCCGGAGGGCCGTGGGAGGACAACCTGGTCCAGGCAGTGCGCCGGGGCGAGGTCCCCGAGTCCGTGATCGATGACAAGGTGGCCCGGCTGCTTCTCCTGGCCCAGCGCACCGGAGCCCTCGCCGGCCACGGCGACAGCCTCCCGGCGCCGTCCCGCCCGGACGATGCGGATTTCCTGCGCACGCTGGCGGCCGAGGCGACCGTGGTGTTGCGTCGCGAGGACGACCTCGTCGTCGACCAGCCGCAGGTCAGGAGCATCGCGCTGATCGGCGCCAATGCGGTCAACGCTTACGTCTTGGGCGGCGGCAGCTCGACGGTCTACCCGCACTACGTGATCAGCCACCGCGAGGGACTGCAGTCCGCGTTCCCGGACGCGGACATCACGCTGCTGCGCGGCGGCTCGACGCTCATTCACACCCCACGGGTCGACGTCGAGACCGACCTGACCGACCCCGCCACCGGCGCTCCGGGCGTGTCCGTGACCGAGCTCGACTCTGCGGGCGGGAGCATTACGAGCCACGTCGACGCGACCTGGAACGGCTGGCACCGTCACCCCTCCGCGGCCTGCACCGACGTGGTGCTCGAGGCCGACCTCCAGTTGCTCGAGGCCGGCGACCACCGCGTCGACGTCGGCGTAGTCGGAGCGCACCGGATTGTCATCGACGGCATCGAGGCTTCGCGGTCCGAGACCACGGTGGGGCAAGAGGCCATCCTCAACTCCAGCACGGACGCGCCTCCCGGCTTTGGCCTGACTGTTTCCGCCACCGAGCCGCGCAAGGTCCGAATCCGAGTGGAACTCAAGACCATCGACGCGGCCGGCTTCGGGCGCTTCGCTCGCGCGGACTTCCGTCACGCCAAGCCGGGTCCCACCATCGAGGACGAGATTCGCGAGGCCGTCGACGCGGCGCGCGAGGCCGACCTCGTGGTGCTCGTGGTGGGCACCAACTCCGAGGTCGAGTCCGAGGGGTTCGACCGCCTCGGGCTGTCCCTGCCAGGCCGTCAGGACGAGCTCGTACGCCGCGTGCTCGAGGTCGCGCCCGACGCGATCATCTCCATCAACGCCGGGGCGCCGGTGCTGCTCCCCTGGCTCAATGACGCCAAGACCGTCCTGTGGTCGTGGTTCCCCGGTCAGGAATGCGGCAACGCGCTGGCCGACGTGATCACGGGCAAGACCGAGCCCGCGGGTCGCCTCCCCTGGACGCTGCCGTCATCCGAGTCCGACGTCCAAGTCATGGACACGGCGCCCGACGCCGACATGAAGCTGCTTTACCCCGAGGGCGTTCACGTTGGCTACCGCGAATGGGAACGTAACCAGAAGACCCCGGCCGCACCCTTCGGCCACGGGCTCGGCTGGACCGACTTCGAGTACTCGACGGCGGCATCGGCTGTCGTCGGTGATGCGGGCATCGTGACGGTGAGCGTGGAGGTCACGAACTCCGGTAGCCGCGCGGGCACCGAGGTGGTGCAGGCGTACCTCGAAGCGCCGACGCCGTTCCCCGCTGGCATCGATCGCCCCGCCCGCTGGCTCGGCGGATTTGAGCGGGTGCGCGTCGAGGCGGGCCAAACCGTCTCCGTGACCGTCCGCGTCCCCCGGCGCGCGTTCGAGGTGTGGAATAGCGCCACACACGCCTGGAACCTGCCCGGCGGCGACTACGCCATCGCCGTCGGACGTTCGGTACGTGACCTGCGCGCGCGCTCTACCGTTTCCGTCTCCGACGCCAACGACTGATCACGACGAGTCCGACGCTCACCCCGCGGCTCTTCTCGCCCCAAGCGCAGAGCGCGCCCGGCAGTCGCGCGAAGGATGGCTGGCGGCGCGCCTAGAGCGCGTCGGGGCCGCTCTCCAGCAGAAGTTGGAACGCGGCCTCGTCCAGGATCGTGACGCCCAGCGCCTCCGCCTTGGTCGCCTTGGATCCCGCCCCGGCGCCGGCCACCACGTAGTCGGTGTTCTTGGAGACGGTCGATGCCGCCTTGCCGCCGCGGGAGATGATCGCCTCCTTGACGGAGTCGCGGGTGAAGTTCTCGAGCGAGCCCGTCGCGACCACGGTGAGGCCCGCGAGGGTGTCGGGCAGGGACTCGTCGCGCTCGTCCTCCATGCGCACGCCCGCCGCCGCCCATCGCTCGACGATCTCGACGTGCCACGGCACCTCGAACCACTGCTGCACCGCCTCCGCGATCACCGGGCCCACGCCATCCACCGCGGCAAGAGTCTCGGCGTCCGCGGCGCGGATGGCGTCCATCGAGCCGAAGGCCGTCGCGAGCGCACGCGAGGCCGTCGGGCCCACGTGGCGGATGCTCAGCGACACCACGACGCGCCACAGCGGCTGGGACTTCGCTTCCTCGAGGTTGTCCAGGAGCTTGATCCCGTTCGCGGAGACGTCGCCCGCCTTGCGGCCACCCTCCCCCGCGGCAACCTGCTTCTTGGTCAGCTTCTCGTCGGACTCGTACGTGAGTAGCGGCACTCGGCGCAGGTCCTCCATCGACAGCGAGAACAGTCCCGCCTCGTTCTGAAGCACCCCGGACTCGACGAGCGCGTGCGCGCCCTTCTCCCCCAGGACCTCGACGTCGAAGGCCCCCCGCGAGCCGATGAATGCGATGCGGTCAACGATCTGCGCAGGGCAGGACTGGGAGTTGGGACAGCGCAGGTCCTTGTCTCCTTGCTTCTGCTCGGCGAGCGGCGTCCCGCATGACGGGCAGTTGGCCGGCATCGTCCACTCGCGCTCCGCCCCTGTGCGCGCCGCGACGACGGGCCCCACTATCTCGGGGATCACGTCGCCGGCCTTTCGCAGCACCACGGTGTCGCCGATGCGCACGCCCTTGCGGGCCACCTCGTGAGCGTTGTGCAGCGTCGCGTACGTGACCGTCGAGCCCGCCACGAGGGTCGGGGTCATCACGCCGTAAGGAGTGACCCGACCGGTGCGTCCCACGTCCACCCGGATGTCCTCGAGGATGGTGTGGACCTCCTCGGGCGCGAACTTGTACGCGATGGCCCAGCGCGGCGCGCGGCTCGTGAAGCCCAGCTCAGCCTGCACCGCGCGGTCGTTGACCTTGAGCACGGCGCCGTCTATCTCGTGCACCAGGTCGTGCCTCTTGGACTCGAGGTCGGTCAGGTACGCGTCGATCGCCTCGCGCCCGCGCAACACCGCGGTGAACTCGCTCACCGGCAGGCCCCAGTCCGCGAGCGCCCGGTAGATCCCCGCCTGGGTGGACACGCGGGCGTCGACTTGGGTCGCGCCCCACTCCAGGGCGCCGAGCGCGTAGGTCGTCACGTCGAGCGGACGGCTCGCAGTCACCTCGGAGTTCTTTTGGCGCAGCGACCCTGCGGCGGTGTTGCGGGGGTTGGCGTAGGGCGCCTTGCCCTCCGCGACCAGCCCGGCGTTCAACTCCTCGAAGGCGGCGACCGGCAGGAACACTTCGCCCCGTATCTCCACAAGGGCGGGCGCGGCTCCCGTGAGCCGCTGGGGAATCGTGGCGATGGTGCGCACGTTGGCCGTCACGTCCTCGCCAGTGGTGCCGTCACCGCGCGTGACCCCCCGCGTCAGCTCGCCATCAACGTAGGTCAGCGAAATAGACAGCCCGTCAATCTTGGGCTCGCACACAATCTCCTGGTCGCCGGCCTCCTTGCCCACGCGGGCGAGCCACGACTCCACCTCGTCGATGCCGAAGGCGTTGTCGAGGCTCATCATGCGCTCGCGGTGCTTGACCGACTCGAATCCCGTCGGCGCACTGGCCGCCCCCACCGTCCGGGTGGGGCTCTCCGGCGTCGCGAGTTCCGGGTGCAGCGCCTCCAAGTCCTGGAGCTCACGCTCGAGCACGTCGTACTGCGCGTCGGACACGGTGGGCGCATCGTCGCCGTAGTAGGCGGCGCGATGCGCCTCTACCTCCTGGACCAATTCCTGGTGGCGGGCCCGGGCATCGGCTACTGGGGGTCGCGCAGTGTTGTCAGTCACGGGACTATCTCACCACGAAGGGCTGACGTCGGGCTGGCTCACCCGCTAGCGTGTACCAATGCGCAACACAATTCGCCGCTCACGTCCCGCCTCGCACGGGGCCGTCTCGCGCACCGCAGTTTTCGCCTCTGCGGCCGTGCTCAGCGTCGTGGTGCTCGCCGGCTGCTCCGGGTCCGCTGAGCCAATACCGACCGCCACGGCGACGGCGACGGTCACCCACACCCCCGCGCCGGTCACCATCACGGCATCGCCGTCGCCCGTCGCGGCCGCGGCGGACGACCAGTACGCGCGCCCCCTGTGGCTGGGGGCCAACCCCCTCGCCATCGACTCCGCCACGGAGCTGGGCAAGCGCGCTGACACCCCCGAGGCCCTGCGCGACCGCCAGCTCGAGCCGCGCCCCTTCCTCCCCGACCCCACCTCCGAGGAGTGGACGGCGACTGTCTCCGACGTACCGGAGGACGTGCTGGAACGGTCCACGTGGGCCTCCAACTGCCCGGTCGCGCTCGACGACCTCAGCTACGTCACCATGCCGTATTGGGGCTTTGACCAGCAGGTTCACCAGGGCGAGATGCTGATCCACCGCACCGTCGCGGCGGACGTGGTGACCGCCTTCGAGAAGATCTACGCCGCCAAGTTCCCTATCGAGGAAATGCGGGTCATCACCAGATTTGAGAACGAGGCGCCGCCGACTGGGGATCAGAACATCACGAGCGGATTCACGTGTCGCAAAATCGTGGGAACGTCCGATGTGTGGTCAGAGCACTCCAAGGGCTACGCGATCGACATCAACCCGTTCCACAACCCCTACATCCGTGACGAGGCGCTCTTCCCCGAGTTGTCAGAGGCCTACCTCGACCGCGACGACGAGCGCCCTGGCATGATCGCGGATCCGGGTCTGGTCTACGACGCCTTCACAGAAATCGGTTGGGATTGGGGCGGCCACTGGGACGCTCTTGACGACTGGATGCACTTCTCCAAGAACGGCGGCTAATCCCCCGCCGGCTCTCGTGGGGGTGACAATGGTCTAGTGACCGACATCCCAGTAGTGACCCCAGACGACATCGACCGAGCGGCCGCTGCCATCGCGCCGCACGTGCGCCACACCCCCGTGATCGAGGTGCCCGGCTCCACCATCGGCATCGACGCCACGCTCGTCTTCAAACTCGAGTTCCTCCAGGTCACCGGCGCCTTCAAGGCCCGCGGCGCGTGCCACTACGTCGCCACCCAGCCCATCTCCGATGCCGGGGTGGTCGCCGCGTCGGGCGGCAACCACGGCGCCGCGGTCGCCTACGCCGCCCGCGAATTCGGCCACGAGGCGCACATCTTTGTGCCGACGACGGCCAACCCCTCCAAGGTCGAGCGGCTGGTGGGCCTCAACGCCCACATCCACAGCATCGGCGAGACGTACGGCGACGCCAAGGACGCTGCGGCCGACTACCTGGTTGAGAACAAGGCCACGTCCATCGAGGCCTTCGACGACCCCGTCGTAATGGCCGGCGCGGGCACCGCCGCGCGCGAATTCGACCTCGACAGCGTCACGGCGGACGGGCGCCCCCTGGACGCGATGCTGCTGGCCGTCGGCGGCGGCGGACTCGCGGGCGGGGCCGCCGCGTGGTGCGGCGACCGCATCCGGATCGTGGGCTGCGAGACCGTCGGGACCGCCTCCTTCGCGGCCGCCAAGGAGGCCGGCCACCCCGTAGACGTGCCGATCTCCGGCGTCGCTGCGGACCACCTCGGCGCCCGGCGCATCGGCGACGTGCCCTGGCGCGCCCTCAACGAGGCGAACGTGGAATCCGTGGTGGTGACCGATGCGGACGTCACCGCGGCGCAAGCACGACTGTGGCGCCTGCTCAGGGTGATCGTGGAGCCCGGCGTTGCGGCCCCCTTCGCCGCCCTCATGACGGGCCGCTGGGTGCCGGAGCCAGGCTCGCGCATCGGCGTCATGCTGTGCGGCGCGAACGTGGTCGCGCCCGTCGCCTAGTCGCCGCCCGCGCCGCAATACTGCCGACACATCGGTTCCGTACCATTGCGCTACGCGCCCGCCACAAGCCGCACGATGGCTCGACCGCGGGCTGGGCGCAACGACACCAAGGGGCTCCTCTCATGCCGGCACTCATTATCGACAACGCGTACATCGCGACCGTGAACTCCCGCGGCGTCGAGCACCCCATCGGTCACGTGGTGATCGAGGGCACCCGCATCGTCGCAGTCGGAGCCGGCCGCGCGCCGCAGGCCGACTACCCCGGCGCGGCGGTCATTAATGCGACCGGCAAGCTGGTCACGCCGGGCCTGATCAACACGCATCACCACCTGTACCAGTGGCTCACGCGCGGCTTCGCGCAGGACTCGATCCTGTTCGACTGGCTGGTCGCGCTGTACCCCGCGTGGTCGCGCATCGACGCGGACCTCACCGGCGCGGGCGCTGCGGGGGCGATGGCGGTGCTCGCGAGGTCGGGCTGCTCGACCGTCGCCGATCATCACTACATCTTCCCTCAGGGCAGCGGCGACATCGTCGGCTCGATCGTCCACGAGGCTGCGTCGCTCGGCGTGCGCCTGCATGCCACGCGCGGGTCGATGGACCTGGGGCGCAGCCAGGGCGGGTTGCCGCCCGACTTCGCCGTGGAGACCACCGGCGCGGCCCTGCAGGCGAGCGCCGATGCCGTAGCGGCCCACCACGACCCCTCGTTCGATTCCATGGCCCAAGTGGCGATCGCGCCGTGCTCGCCGTTCTCCGTCACCTCCGAACTCCTGCGCGAGGCCGCAATCCTGGGCCGCGACCTGGGCGTGCGCCTGCACACCCACGGGTCGGAGACGGTGGAGGAGGATGCGTTCTGCCGCGAGCGGTTCGGCATGTCCCCCACCGACTACCTGCAGGACGTGGGCTGGCTGGGAGACGACGTGTGGATGGCGCACTGCGTCCACCTCGACCCCGATGCCATCGCCAAGTTCGCCGCCACCGGCACCGGCGTCGCACACTGCCCGTCGTCCAACGGTCGCCTGGGCGCGGGCATAGCGCCCGTGCGCGACATGCTGCGCGCGAACGTCGCGGTGGGACTCGGCGTCGACGGCGCCGCGTCTAACGAGTCCGGGCAGCTGGGTACCGAGATACGCCAGGCCGTGCTGATGAACCGCCTGCGCGACGGCGCTGACGCGATGAGCGCCCGAGACGGCCTCTACGTGGCGACCATGGGTGGCGCCCGCGTGCTGGGCCGCCAGGACCAGATCGGCTCACTCGAGGTGGGCAAGCTCGCCGACATCGCCGTCTGGGACGTGAGCGGCGTCGAGCACGCCGGCATCGCTGACCCGGTGGCCTCACTGGGGCTGGCGGGGATGCCGCCGCTGACCGCCCTCATCGTGAACGGCCAGATGACAGTCTCCGACGGCCACCTCACCCGCGCGGACGAGCATCAGATCGCCCGCCGCGTCGAGGCCGCGAGCGCGGAACTGGCAGCACGCCTCTAGCGGTCGGGCAGACCCGACCCGGTGCGCGCACAACCCGCCGCGCACCGGCGTCTGGGCCTAGGCCCGCCGGTCCGGGTGCATGCTCATGCGGGCCAGCACCACGTTCTCCACGATCTGTACCAGGTTGTAGAGCACCAGCGAGACGCCGGTGACCACCACGACCGCGGCCCACACGGCGGAGAACTGCGCCGCGGCCAGGTAGCCGCCGATCGCGCCGCCCACGCCGCGCCCGGTAGCCAGCCACTCCGCGAGCAGGGCGCCGGTGATGGCGCCCGGCACCGAGATGCGTACCGCTGCGAAGAAGGACGGCAGCGATGACGGCAGCCCCACCTTGCGCAGGGACGTCCAGGCATTGCCGCCGTACACGGTAACCAGGTCGGACATCTGAGGCGAGAAGGACTTGAGCCCAAACGCGATACTCACCAGCGCCGGGAACAGCACCACGATCCCGCCCATGACGGCGGTGGTCCAGAAGTCCCGACCGAAGATCATGATGATGACGGGGGCGAAGGCGATGAGCGGGACGGACCGCAGCAGCAACGCCATCGGCATCAGCGCGTGCTCGACGCCCTTGGAGAGTTGGAAGACAATCGCGGTCACCAGCGCGAGCAGCAGCCCGGCGGAGAACCCGACCGCCGCATCGACCAGCGTCTCGCCTAGCTTCGACATGAGTTCGGCGCGATCGGCCGCAGAATCGGGCTCCGTGAACAGGTACTGCCACACGTCCGCCGGCGTCTTGGCGATGAACGGCGACAGGTCGAAGAGCTGGATGGTGCCCACCCAAAGCACCAGCACGGTGAACATGGTGGCCGCGAAGGTGATCAGGCTGGTGCGCAGCGCCTTGAGGGCCGCCGTCGTCGCCTGCGAATTCATCGCCGTGCTCACGGAATTCTTGGTCGGGTCCGGGGTAGTGGTGTCGATGCTCATGCGGACACCTCCGCGCCCTTGGCCCACGGGGCCGCCATGCGCGTGAGTTGCCCCACGACCAGGTAACCGATGAGGGCGACGGCGCCCGACACGAGGGCGAGGCCCCACACGCGCGGCGAGTTGAGCGACTGTTGGGCGAACAACATCGCCGGCCCCACTCCCACCTCCACCTTGCCGAAGAACTCGCCGAGCACCGCTCCGAGGAAGGCCGCGGGGACGGCGATCTGGAGGGCGGTCAGGATGGCGGGCAGCGCCGCAACCAGACGCACCTTGCGCAGTTGCGTGAATTTGCTGCCGCCGTAGACGGTCACTACGTCAAGCGAGGAACGGTCCGCGGACTTCAGGCCCAGCAGGGACCCCACCACGGTGGTGAAGAACACGCTCAGCGCGGCCAGGAACACCGCGGTGCCGGAGGGCTCGCCGCTGGGCGGGGGCCCCAGGACGATAAGGACCAGCGGGCCGATGGCCACGATGGGAATGCAGTAGGTGATCACGGCGAGCTGCATCACGAGCGCCTCGAGCTTGGGCACCAGCAGCACCAGGCCGGCAAAGAGGAGTGCCAGGCCACAGCCCCACAGGTAGCCCTGCGCGGCCTCGTTAATGGTCACGGAGAAGTTGCGCCAGTAGAACTGGAACCCGCTCTCCGCGTAGCCGGAGGCCACCTGGATGGGAGACGGGATGGCCTTGGTGTCTCCCACGCCGACGTTGGCGAACACGGTGAGGGAAAGCACCCACCACGCCGCGAACATCGCCACGACGCCGATGGCGCCGATCGCCTTGGGAGGCAGCTTCTTAGTAGTCATGTCGCGGGCCTAGTGGTCGTCGTCCATGGCAGCGCCGCCTTCGCCGAACAGAAGCTCGGAGGCCTGATCCACGTACGCGTGGAACTCGGGGCTGCGCTGAATGTCGGGGGTACGGGGGCGCGGCAGATCGATGTCGATGATCTCCTTGATCCGACCCGGACGTGGGCTCATGACCGCCACCTGGTCGGCGAGGAAGATCGCCTCGTTGATGCCGTGCGTGACCAGCAGGGTGGTGGCCGGCTTCTCCGCGAGGATGCGTAGCAGCTCCAGGTTGAGCTTCTGGCGCGTCATGTCGTCGAGCGCGCCGAAGGGCTCGTCGAGCAGCAGGACCGAGGGCTTCAGCACCAGCGAGCGGGCGATGGAAACACGCTGGCGCATGCCCCCGGAGAGCTGAGCCGGCTTGGCCTTCTCGAAGCCCGTGAGACCCACGAGCTTGATCAGCTCGTCGATGTACCCAGTGTCGACGGGCACACCGGCAACCTCGAACGGGAGTTTGATGTTGGCGTAGACGCTGCGCCAGGGCAGCAGCGCCGCGTCCTGGAACGCGATGCCAAGTTCGTTGTAGGCGCGCAGGTCCTTGGGCGTGCGACCGTCGACGCGGGTGGTGCCGGTGGTGGGCTCCTCGAGCCCAGCCAGGATGCGCAGGATCGTGGACTTGCCGCAGCCGGACGGGCCCAGCAAGGCCAGGAAGCTACCGCGGTCCGTGTGGAGGTTGGTGTCGTCCAGGGCCGTCACGCTGTTCTTGCCCATGGTGAACGTTTTGCTGAGTCCGCTTATCTGCAGGCCGGTGCCCAGGGTTACACCCTGGGCACCGGTCGTTGCGGTGTCGTTTGTCACGATGCCGAGTTCCTCTACTTACTTCATGTATTCGATGAGCTCGGGGTAAGCCTCGTAGACCTCTGCGAGCAAGGACATGTCGAACAGGTCGGCAGGCTCGAGCACGATGCCGGCCCCTGCGAGCGAAGCGACGGTCTCGGTCTGAAGCTGGTCGGAGATGGTGAACAGACCGTTTGCGACGGTCTCGTCGGAGACGACGAGCGCCTCGGCCTGCATGATCGAGCCCGCGAGCGAGTTCGCTGCGTCGAGTCCCAGGTCCACGCCGTACTCCTCGACTGCAAGGCGCGAGCCCTCAGCCGGGTCGTTGACCTCGTCGGTCCAGCCCAGGATCTCTGCGTACAGGAACGCCTTGAGCTTTTCGCGGTCGTTCGCGATCGCGTCGTCGGTCACCGAGAACGTCTCGGCGACGAAGGGCAGACCGTTGTCAGCGAACGGAAGGTCCGCCACCTCGTAGCCGGCTGCGGCGACGATGATCGACTCGTTGGTGAGGTAGGAGATGAAGCCATCGACCTCACCGTTGGTGAGCGGTGCCGGGTCGTACTGGACGGGCACAATCTCGAGCTCGTCGGGGCTGATGCCGTTCGCGGAGAGAAGTGCGAGGAAGAGGCTGGTGTTGGAGTCCTGCACACCGATCTTCTTGCCGATCAGGTCCTCAGCGGTCAGGATGTTTCCGCCATCGGCCAACGACAGCACTGTGAAGGGGTTCTTCTGGTAGGTCGCGCCGATGATCTTGAGCGGGGCGCCTTCGTTGGCCACTGCGGCACCGATCGACACCGCGTCGCTCAGAGCCACGTCGGTCGAGCCGGAGACGAGCTCGGCAACGCCGGTCGACGGTCCGGGGGTCAGGTTCACGCTGGAGAAGCCAGCGTCGGTGTAGTAGCCCAACGAGTCTGCGAAGAACTCGCCCGCGAACTCCTCGTTCTTGATCCAAGACAGCTGAACGTTGAAGTCGCCGTAGTCGGCGGCGGGGGCCATCGATGCCTCGGCGGAGGTGGAAGCCGTCGCGCTGGTCGACGCGTCGTCAGACGAATCGGACGAGCAAGCAGCGAGCGTAAGCGCGGCGACTGCGGTGACGGAAGCGAGCATTGCGGCCTTGCGCTTGCTCGCAGTCAGGGATGAAAGTACGGACATCAGCATTCTCCTTGTATAGGTGTTGAGAGCGCGTCCCCCTCCAGGGACTCGCTATGTCGCACTCGCCGCCATTGCCGAGCTGCTCCCCTGAAAATCCGAGGGCGTCACAATCTGGAACACTACGGACGGTTTATTTCGGCCACCTCGCCCTCCATGTTGCCGGGACGTTAATTTATGGCTCTTTGGTCTAAACCACCGTTTCCGGCATGGCAGATTGCTTGTGAAGGCCCGACTCGCGGGCCTGCGAGCATCGCCTAGGCGACGGTAAGGAGAACGGGCGTCATGGACCTCGGCACGGTGACAAAGTTTCGCGAGGCGACCACCCGGACGGACCTTCACCTCCACCCCGGCGAGCGGTTCATCGCCGGCGGCACGTGGATGTACTCCGAGCCGCAGCCAGGGACCTCCGGGCTTGTCGACCTCACCGGCATGGGTTGGGCGGACGTTGAGATCAGCGCCCGCGGAGACCTCTCAGTGGCCGCGACGTGCACCATCGCGGCGCTCGCTAGCGCCGCGCGCGACAGCGACTGGGCGGCGGCGCCGCTCTTCGAGGACTGCGCGAACGCGCTGCTCGCCTCCTTCAAGATCTGGAACGCTGCCACCGTGGGCGGGAACATCTGCCGCGCTTATGCGGCGGCGTCGATGGTCGCGCTGTCCGTGACGCTCGACGCCCAGGCGGAGATCTGGCACGCGGACGGCAGCGATTCGAGCGTCCCGGTGACGTCACTTATCGCCGGCAACGGCGTGAGCACGCTGCGCGACGGCGACGTCCTGCGCGCGATCAACTTCCCCGCGCATGCGCTCGCGGCCCGCACCGCCTCGCGCAAGATCGCGCTGGCCGAGCACGGGCGCTCGGGGGCGCTGCTCGCCGGGCGCCTCGACGCGGACAGCTCGGCGACGTTCGTGATCACCGCCGCCACCTCGACCCCCACGGTGCTGAGGTTCTCATCCGTCCCCTCCCCCGATGCTCTCGACGCCGCCGTGCGCGCGGTCACCACTTACTACACAGACGCGCTCGGCTCCGCGGACTGGCGCCGTCAGGTCAGCGCGGTCCTGCTAGCCGAGGTGCTGGAGGAACTCACAGCATGAAGATTTCCGTCAACGGCCACTCCAACGACGTCGCAGCGGCGCCAGGTCAGTGCCTGCGCACGCTGCTGCGAGAGACCGGTCACACCGAGGTCAAGAAAGGGTGCGACTCTGGCGACTGCGGCGCATGCACGGTCCTGGTAGACGGCACCCCCGTCCACAGCTGCATCACGCCCGCCCGGCGCGCGGCCGGCTCCGAGGTCACCACGGCTTCCGGGTTGGCCGATGGCGACGACCTGCACCCCATGCAGCAGTCGTTCGTCGACCACTTTGGCTTCCAGTGCGGGTTCTGCACCCCCGGCATGACCGTGACAGCCTCGACGCTCTCGCCCGCGGACCTGGAAGACCTGCCGCGCCGGATGAAGGGAAACCTGTGCCGATGCACCGGCTACCGTTCCATCCGCGAGGCCATCACCCACGCCGCTCCCACCCCCACCGAGCCGAATTCTCCCGCCGCCGAACCGGCCACCTCGGAATGCGAGGGTGCCTGTGGGGGCTGTTCTCGCTCCGCAGGGGCCGGGGTCGCCACCTCAGCCACCCCCGCCGCGGCACGCCGGATTGTGCAGGGCCGCGAGCCGTTCACGTTCGACACCGCGGTCGACGGCCTGCTCCACATCAAGGTGCTGGGATCCCCTCACGCCCACGCCCGCATCCTGTCCATAGACACCTCTGCCGCCCAGGCACTGGAGGGGGTCGAGGCCGTCCTCACCCACGCCGATGCCCCTGCCGGGCGGTTCTCCACGGCCCGCCACGAGCACCGCACGGACGACCCGGACGACACCCGAGTCCTCGACGACGTGGCGCGCTTTGTGGGTCAGCGAGTCGCCGCCGTCGTGGCCGCCACCCCCTCGATCGCGGAGGCAGCATGCCGGCTGATCGAGGTCGAGTACGAGGTGCTCGACGCCGTCTTCGACCCCGAGGCGGCGCGCGCGCCCGGGGCACCCGTGCTGCACCCCGACCGCACCCCCGCCGAGCGCGTGGCGGATGCGCCCCGAAACACGGTGGTGAGCTTCAGCGGCGGGACTACCAGCGGCGACGACCTCACCCCCGATGCCACGGCCCAGGCCCTCGCGAGCGCGGAGTCCGCCCTGGCCGAGTCGTTCGTCAGCACGTCGGGAACCTGGCGCACCGCCCGGGTGAGCCACGCTCAACTCGAGACGCACGGGTCAATCGCCTGGCCTGACGCGGACGGTCGCCTGACCGTGCGCACCAGCACCCAGGTGCCGTTCCTGGTGCGTGACGAGCTCGCTCGCATCTTTGGCCTCGACCAGTCGGCGATGCGGGTATTCACGGCACGGGTCGGCGGCGGCTTTGGCGGCAAGCAGGAGATCTTCACCGAGGACCTGGCCGTGCTGGGCGCTCTCAAGACGGGCCGGCCCGTCGCGTACGAGATGACCCGAGAGGAAGAGTTCGTGCGCACCTCGGTACGCCACCCCTTCCGCGTCAAGGTCGACATGGGCGCCGACCAGACCGGGCGCCTCACCGCGCTCAAGGTCGACGCTCTCTCCGACACGGGCGCGTACGGCAACCACTCCATCGGCGTCCTGTTCCACGGGTGCGCCGAGTCGATGGCGGTCTACAACGCCCCCGTGAAGTGGCTGGACGCCGCGGCCGTCTACACCAACAACATGCCCTCCGGCGCGTTCCGCGGGTATGGGCTGGGTCAGGTGATCTTCGCCATCGAGTCGGCGATGGACGAGCTCGCGATCAAGTTGGGCATCGACCCGTTCGAGTTTCGTCGCATCAACGCCGTGCAGCCAGGCGATCCCTTTGTGGTCGCTGGTGCGCCTGAGGAGGACCTCACCTTTGGCTCCTACGGCCTGGACCAGTGCCTGGACCTGGCTCAGGAGGCACTCGCGCGCGGCAACGGCGTCGAGGCCCCGTCGGGCGAGCAGTGGTCCGTCGGCGAGGGAATGGCCACCTCGATGATCGCGACCGTCCCTCCCAACGGCCACGTCTCCAAGTGCACCGTCGAGGTGGACGCCGCCGGGACCTACACGGTCGGCATCGGCACCTCCGAGTTCGGCAACGGCACTTCCACCATCCACACTCAGATCGTCGCGACCGACCTGGCCACCTCGCCCGCGCGAGTGCGCCTGTTGCACTCGGACACCGACGCCGCCGAGTACGACACCGGCGCGTTCGGATCCACCGGGATCACCGTGGCGGGCAAGGCCCTGCACGCGGCGTGCCTCACCCTGCGCACCACGCTGCTCCAGACCGCGGCGGGCATCGCCTCCGTACCGGTCGCGGACTGCGAGATGTCCGCCGATGGCGTGCGCACCGGGGAGAGGGTCGTCACCTTCGCTGAGCTCGCCGCCGCGGCCGCTCCCGGCTCGGTCCGCGACGGTAGCGTGTGGGCGAGCGGCGAGGAGAACGGCGCCGCCCGGTCCGTCGCGTTCAACGTGCAGGCGTTCCGCGTCGCCGTCAACCGCCTCACCGGGTCAGTCCGGATCCTGCAGTCGATCCAAACGGCCGACGCGGGGACCGTGCTGAACCCCGAGCAGTGCCGCGGGCAGATCGAGGGTGGCGTGGCCCAGGGAATCGGCTCCGCCTTGTACGAGGAGGTACTGATCGACGCCGAGGGGGCCGTTTCCAACCCCGCCTTCCGCGTGTACCGCGTGCCCCAGATCGGCGACATCCCGGACACCGAGGTGTACTTCGCCCAAACCTCGGACGCCTACGGGCCGTACGGTGCGAAGTCGATGAGCGAGTCGCCGTACAACCCGGTGGCTCCCGCGATGGCGAACGCGATCCGCAGGGCGATAGGCGCGCGTCCGTTCCAGATCCCGATGACGCGCGAGCGCGTGTGGCGAGTGGCCGAGTCGGCCTAGCGTCAGTCGCTAAGGGCCACAATTCGGCCCACACCAGCACTCAGCGACTGGTGAGCAGAAGCGACTGGCTTCGCGACGGGTCGGGCACCAGCGGAGCCGTGGATGCGGCCAGTGGTTCCCGACAGGCGCGCGGCCGATGCGCCGGTGCGGTCGGCGATGACCTCCGCGACGATCGCGATGGCCGTCTCGTGCGCGGTCGAGCCGCCCAGGTCGAGGCCGATGGGCGAACGCAGGCGCGCGAGGGCATCCTCGCCGATGCCGAGCTCTTGCAGGAGCGCCATGCGGCGGTCGTGGGTGCGTCGCGAGCCCATGGCGCCCACGTAGGCAGCCGGAGACGCCAGCGCCTGGGCCAGCACGGGCACGTCGAAACGCTCCTCGTGGGTCAGCACGCAGATCACGGTGCGGGAGTCGATCTCGGTTTCTGCCAGGTAGGCGTCGGGCCACGCGCAGACCACGTCGTGCGCGGACGCGAAGCGCTCGGCGGTCGCGAACACCGGGCGGGCGTCGACCACCGTGACGTGAAAGCCGAGCATCCGGGAGGCATCGGCAAGGGCCGCGGAGAAGTCCACCGCGCCCACGATGACCATGCGCGGAGGCGCCTGGAACACGACGGTCAGTGACTGGTCGTCAGCGCGAGTGAGGTCGGCCGAAGTTCCGCCGCCCACCGCAGTGGCGATACGACCCGGCGTCGCGCCCAGACTCACCGACATTGCCGCCCTGTCGCCGCGCGCGGCCGCGCGCAACTGCTCGCGTACCCACGCATCGGCCGGGGTCAGGCGCACCGCGACGGCGGTGATGTGCCCGCCGCAGCTGAGCCCCGCGAGCAACGCGTCCTCGTCGGAGAAGCCGAACTCGCTCATGCGGGCGACGCCGTCGGAAATGACCTCCTGCGCGAGCGCGTAGCTCTCGCCCTCGACGCAGCCGCCGGAAATCGAACCGATCGCGCGGCCGTCGTCCGTGACCGCCATCGCGGACCCCAACGCGCGCGGCGCGGAGCCGTCGACCCTCGCCACCATGACGACCGCGAGGGAGCGTCCCGCCGCGAGCTCGCGCTCGAGCGCCGGGGCAATGTCAAACATCGCTGACCTGCATGGTGTGCCGCCCTACTCTCCGCGTGGTTTGCGGCCAGTGTAAGAGCGTTGGATTTCCGCAATGTTGCCGTCTTGAGGCCAGGAGTCGCGGGACGATACGCCGGTGCAACACTGGCCGTCTAGGCTGACCACCATGAGCAGAGACTTCGACCTTGTCATTCGCGCGGAGCGCATCCTGATCGACGGAACTTGGCAACGGGCGGCCGTCGCCGTGCGCGACGGCATGATCGTGCGCATCGGCCCGCGTCACGCCGACTGGAGCGGGACCCAGACCGTGTCGCTGACCGTCGACGAGGTACTGATCCCCGGAGTGGTGGACACGCACGTCCACGTCAACGAGCCCGGTCGCACCGACTGGGAGGGCTTCGCGAGCGCCACCAAGGCGGCGGCCGCCGGCGGCGTCACCACCATCATCGACATGCCGCTGAATTCCCTGCCGCCCACGACCACGGTGGAGGCGCTCGGCCTCAAGCGCGAGGCCGCCATTCCTCAGGTCACGGTCGACGTGGGCTTCTGGGGCGGCGCCATCCCGTCCAGCCTGGGCCACCTGGAGCCGCTGCACGATGCCGGGGTGTTTGGCTTCAAGGCGTTCCTGTCCCCTTCCGGCGTCGACGAGTTCCCGCACCTGTCGCGGGAACAACTCACGTCTGCCCTGGCCGAGACCAAGAAGTTCGGCAGCATGGTGATTGTCCACGCCGAGGACCCCGACGAGCTGGACGCCCACGCGAACGCCGGGGGCGTGGCCTACGCGGACTTCGTGGCGTCCCGGCCGGACAGCGCGGAGACCGGCGCGATCGACACGATCATTGACGCCGTCCGCGAGACCGGCGGCCGCGCCCACATCCTGCACCTGTCCTCCGCGAGCGCCCTGCCCGCGATCCGGGCGGCCAAGGCGGAGGGCCTCGCCATCACCGTAGAGACCTGCCCGCACTACCTGACCTTTGACGCCGAGCACATCCCCGATGGCGCGACGGCATTCAAGTGCTGCCCTCCCGTGCGGGGCGAGACCAACCGGGAGCTCCTGTGGGAGGCCCTGGTGGACGGCACCATCGACATCGTCGCCTCAGACCACTCCCCCGCGACCCACGAACTCAAGCTGGGAGCCGACGGCGACTTTGGCCGTGCGTGGGGAGGAATCTCCGGCCTGCAGGTCAGCCTCGCGGCCATCGCGTCGGGCGCTAAACAGCGCGGAATCGCGCTCGAGACCGCGGTGGAATGGATGACCGCCAAGACGGCGGCGCTCGTCGGATTGACTGACCGCGGCGCCATCACGGTGGGCATGCGGGCCGACCTGGTCGCGTTCTGCCCGGACCGCGAATGGCAGGTGGACGTGGGCGACCTGCTCCACCGCAACCGCGTCAGCGCGTTCGACGGTGCGAGCCTCACCGGTATCACCTCGCGCACCTGGCTGGCCGGCGCGCAGGTCTTCCCCGCGCAGCCGGACGCCCCGAACCAGGGACAGCTGCTCAGCCGACCCTGATTCGCGGCCCGAATGTGGCTTGGATGTTCCGCGCATGTTAAGGATGCGTTAATTTCTTGAGCATCGCCCCTGGTAGCGCCGCAAAATGGTCGTGGACCTAGCCTGCGCGGGGTGAGAATTATCTCCGCAGCGGGACACGGAAATACCACCCTCGCTCAAGGAGAGTGACGCACGCATGGGCATCAGCCTGGGAGGCCACCAGTACGGCAAGGCCGAGAACCACATCGTCCGGATCTACCGTGACCAGCCGCGTCACGACATCAAGGACATCAACGTGTCGACGTGCCTGCGCGGCGACTTCGAGGCCGCGTACCTGACGGGCGACCAGTCGGCTGTGCTTCCTACCGACACCCAGAAGCAGACCGCCTACGCGTACGCCAAGGAGGTGGGCGTCGACTCCATCGAGGATTACTCGCTCGCTCTCGCGCGTCACTTTGTGGACGACGTCGACCCCGTGCACTCCTCGCGCGTCGAGGTCGAGGAGTTTGGCTGGGAGCGCGTGCTGGTCGACGGCTCCGAGCACGACCACACCTGGGTCCGCACCGGCCAGGAGGTCCGCACCGCCGCGATCACCGTCGAGGGCTCGGGCGAGGACCGCCGCGAATGGGTCACCGGGGGTCTCAAGGACCTGGTGATTCTCAAGTCCACCGGGTCGGAGTTCACCGGGTTCCTCGAGGACAAGTACACGCGCCTGCAGCCCACCACCGACCGCGTGATGGCCACCTCGCTGGTCGCCACCTGGCGCTACGCCGGCACCGAGGGCGACTGGAACGCGATGTACGCGACCATCAAGTCCATCCTCACCTCCGCGTTCGCCACCGTGCACTCGCTCGCGCTCCAGCAGACCCTGTTCCAGATGGGCAAGGCCGTCCTCGAGGCGGTCGACGGCGTGGTCGAGGTCAACCTGTCCGCGCCCAACAAGCACCACTTCCTGTTCGACCTCGAGACGTTCGGGGTAGAGAACAACGGCGAGGTCTTCCACGCGGACGACCGTCCGTACGGCCTCATCCAGGCCAACGTGGTCCGCGACGACGCCCCCGATGCCGGCTCGGCATGGGAGAAGTACTCGGGCCTCGTATGAGCAGGGTGTACCGGGCGCACATCTTCCACATTGCGGGTGCGCCCGCGCAGAACGACGTCACCAGCCACCTGGTCTCCATCCCCAAAGGGGCGATGGCGGTCAGCGACGACGGGCGCATCGAGTGGGTAGGCGAGTTCGCCGACCTTCCCGACGAGTACGCGTTCAACCCCGTCGTGGAGGCCGACTACCTGATCCCCGGGTTCGTGGACGCCCACGTGCACTTCCCGCAGGTCTACGCGACGGCGGCGCACGGCGGCGGCCAGCTGCTCGAGTGGCTGGACCACTGCATCTTCCCCACCGAGGCGCAGTACGTGGACGAGGAGTTCGCCACGCAGGCGGCGCGGTTCTTCACTCGTCGCCGCATTGCCGCCGGCACCACGGCCGCGATGGTGTTCGGGTCCGCCTTCCCGGTGGCCCAGGACGCGCTGTACCGCGAGACCTTGGCGGCTGGACTGCGCATCGTCTCCGGGCGTGGCGTGCAGACGGTGGGCTCGCCCGCCGCCGCCGCGCTGATGACCTCCGAGGCGCGCGCCATCGAGCTGGTCGCCGACGAGATTGACCGCTGGCACGCGGTGGACACCGGCGACCCCCGTACCGCCCGCGTCCAGGTCGCGATCGTCCCCCGCTTCTCGCTGTCGGTGACCCGACAGACGCTGGGCGCGATGGGCGAGCTCTACGACGAGCAGCGCGCCAGGGGCGTCTACTTCCACTCCCACCTCAACGAGAACAACCGCGCTGGCGACGGCGAGATCGCGGCCGTGCTGGGGTCCTATGGGGTCGAGACTTACCTCGACACCTACGACGGACGCTTCCTGGAGGGGTCCAAGGTGGGCGGCAGCTCCCTGCTGGGACGCCGATCCTCCCTGGCCCACGCCGTCCACTCGCAGCCGCGCGAGCTGTCGCGCATGGCGGAGACGGAGACGTCGATCGCGCACTGCCCCACGTCGCAGCTCTTCCTGGGTTCCGGGACGATGCCGTGGCGCGCGACCGTCGCCGCCGGGGTCAACATCGCCCTTGGCACGGACATCGGCGCAGGCGACGAATGGCTCATCTCACGAGTGGCAGGAGACTGCTACAAGGTCCACATTTCAGAGTCCGGCGAGGCCGGCTCCGCGCTGCACCCCGCCGAGCTGCTCTTCGCCGCCACCCTCGCGGGCGCGCGCGCCCTAGATATGGAGCACGCGTTCGGCAACCTGGACGTGGGCAAGGACGCGGACTTCCTGCTGATCGAGAAGTCCCGCTGGGAGCCGCTGGACGGAATGCTGTCCATGGGGATCCGCGCGGACGACGAGGAGCAGGCCACCCTGGAGGAACTGTTCACGCTGCTCGTAGGGCTACGCCAGCCCGCCATCGCGGGCGTCTACGTGCAGGGCCGCAACGCGGCGGTGGCCGACCGCCTCTAGCGACGGGCGCGAGCGCCCAACCAAATGGCGACCGCGAACATGGGCGCCGAGCCGATCGCGACGAGCGCTAGGGCTTGGCCAATCCCTAGCGGGGTCTTGTCGAGCCACTGCGGCAGCAAGGCCGCGGCGGCCATCCATATCAGCGCGATCTGGTGGAATGCCGAGTAGAACCGAGGCTTCTGAGCCAGACGCGAATTGGCGGTTGCCCCCAGAATCGCCAACACCGGCACCGTGACGATGAGGATGATCTCGGACTCCGTCGTCGCGTTGAGGAAGATGGCGACGGCCCCCACCGCGGCGACCACAAAGGTGAAGAAGCGCCACGCATCGGGCCTCGCTGCGCCGGGGGCTTGCTCGACGGTCTCCGATGAAGACAACTCAAACCTCCTGGCGCTGCATTGCTAGCTGGGAACCACCACGGACAGCGCGCCCGGGTCGACCTCTGCCTCGAAGGTCTGCGTCTCGCCCTCGACGTCGCCGTCGAGCTGGTACGGCACGGCGCGGTCGAGCACCACTGATACCTTGCGGCCGTCGAAGTGCTGGATCACCGAGTCGTCCTTGCCGCTGCTCAGTGCCTTGAGGAGGCGCCCCATGCCGAGCACTCCCTCGCCGTGTGCGACCACGACGTGGAGCAGGCCGTCGGAGGCGTCGGCGCCAGGGATGAGGTCGATCCCGCCCTGGAGCTTGCCAACGTTACCCACCAGCACCATCGCGGCATCACCCTCGTGGACCACCTTGCCGTCCAGGGTGACGGTGGCCTTAAAGGACGTGTTGCTCAGCTGCTGGGCACCGGCGAGGACGTACGCGCCGCCCTTGACCAACTTCTTCACCTTGGGGTTGGTGTCGCGCATGATCTGCGCGTCGAGTCCCACGCCGGCCATCACCACGAAGGTCTGCTCGTTTTCCTCGGCCTTGAACCGCACCACGTCGATGCGGCGCGGGGAACCGTGCAGGGCGAGCGCGGTGGCCTCTCCCTCGTCGAGCGGGATGCCCAGGTTGCGTCCCAGCAGGTTTCCGGTGCCTGCCGGAACAATGGCCACAGGAATCTTGCCGCCGGCCATCGCCGCGCAGACGGTGCGCACGGTGCCGTCGCCGCCCGCCACGAGCACGCGGTCCATGCCCTTTTCGGAGGCCTCAATCGCCATGCCCGTGCCGGGGTCCTCGGCGGTGGTCTCCCACCACTTGGGCGCTTCCCAGCCCTTGGTCTCCGCGACGGTCGACATGCGACGGCGGAAGTCTCCCAGGTCGAGCACCTTGGTGGGGTTGTAGATCACTCCGGCGACGCGCCCGGACTTAGGCAACCGCTTAGCGGTCTTGGCGCCAGGCACGACTCCCTCGAACCGGCTCACCAGCAGCGAGATCGTGGCCATCGTCAGCCCCAGGAACACCCCGCCGATCAGGTCGGACAGGTACTGGATCCCCATGAGGAACTGGTCCACGGCCACGAGCAGGACCGCCAGCGCACCCAGCACCTGCCAACGCCTCAGGTTGCCCACGGAGCGCAGTTGCGCGCTGGACAATGCCACGAAGACCCAGGCGAGGAGCGTCATCGACAGCGTGTGGCCCGCGGGATACGAGTAGCCCATCGCGGAGATGGATTCGCTGAACTCGGATTCCGGGCGCGGGCGCGCCACCAGGTTGCGGACAATCTCCCAGACCGGCAGGCCGAGCAGCGCGACGACCAGCGCGAGCGCGAGCCTGCGCTGGCGCTGTTGGACGGCGCGCACGGCGAGAATCGCGGTGACGATCAGCATGACGACCGGCTGGGTCATGACAGAGAAGGTCTGGAGCAACTGCCCAACGGTGGAACGGGGGTCGATGGTGGGTACGGCGATCCACGTATCCATGTGGGTGTCGGTCCACCCTTCACGGACCAGTGCCGACAGCCCCACGTAGCACGCGAGGGAAACCACGAGCAGGACTATTTCCTTACGACTCGCCTTTACCTTGGCCACCATCGTGCTGCCCATATGTCCCCCGCCACCGTTCGTCTAAGTTCGCCGAGAATCGTTTTGGAGCGCCGTCGCACCTGGATTCATACGTGTCTTGACCAATTCAACACTATTTGGCCGCCGTACCAGGCGTGGAGACGGTAACGCATGGCTAGCATAGGGAATATGAATTCACCTATCGATCCCACGTCCACGTCCGCCTGGGCGGAACTGACCGCACACCACTCCTCTTTCTCCCCGGACCTGCGTGGCTGGTTTGCCGCCGACGCCGACCGTGTGGAGCGCATGACCATGTCGGTCGGTGACCTGCACGTCGACCTGTCGAAGAACCTCGTCACCGACGACATCCTCGCCTCGCTCGTGAAGCTCGCCGAGCAGACCGGCGTGGCCGATCGGTTCGCGGCGATGCTCGCAGGCGAGCACATCAACACCTCCGAGGACCGCGCCGTGCTGCACACCGCGCTACGCCGCCCGGCCGACTCCGAGCCTCACCTAGTGGTCGACGGCCAGGACATCGACGCCGACGTCCAGGAGGTCCTCGGCCAGCTCTCCGCCTTCGCCGAGCGCGTGCGTTCAGGCGACTGGAAGGGCGTCACAGGCAAGAAGGTGACGGACGTCGTAAACATCGGCATCGGCGGCTCCGACCTAGGCCCCGTCATGGTCTACGAGGCGCTCAAGCCGTACGCGACCGCCGGCATCACCGCCCACTTCGTGTCCAACATCGACCCCACCGACGTGGCGCAGAAGCTCGAGGGCCTGGACCCCGAGACCACGCTGTTCGTTGTCGCGTCCAAGACCTTCACCACGCTCGAGACGCTGACCAACGCGCGCCTCGCGCGCCAGTGGCTCTGGGACTCGCTGGGCAAGGCCGGCGCCATTACCGGCGACGACGCCTCGCAGGCCGATGCGGTCGCGCACCACTTTGTGGCCGTCTCCACGGCGCTGGACAAGGTCGAGGCGTTCGGCATTGACCCCACCAACGCTTTCGGCTTCTGGGACTGGGTGGGCGGACGCTACAGCGTCGACTCGGCCATCGGCCTATCGCTCGCGGTCGCGCTCGGCCCGGACGTGTTCGGCGACCTGCTCGCCGGCTTCCACACCGTGGACGAGCACGTGCGCACCACGCCGCTTGAGAAGAACGTCCCCGTCCTGATGGGGCTGCTCAACGTCTGGTACGGCAACTTCCTGGGTTCGCAGTCGCACGCCGTCCTGCCCTACGCGCAGCAGCTCAACCGCTTCCCCGCGTACCTGCAGCAGCTCACCATGGAGTCCAACGGCAAGTCCGTGCGCTGGGACGGCTCCCCCGTCACCACCGACACCGGCGAGATCTTCTGGGGCGAGCCGGGCACCAACGGCCAGCACGCCTTCTACCAGCTGATCCACCAGGGCACGCGCCTGATCCCCGCGGACTTCATCGCGATGGTCAACCCGGCCTACCCGCTCAAGGACGGCGAGCAGGACGTGCACTCGCTGTACCTGGCCAACTTCCTCGCGCAGACCAAGGCGCTGGCGTTCGGTAAGACGGCCGCCGAGGTCGAGGCTGAGGGCACCGAGGGCGCGCTCGTCGCGGCCCGCACCTTCGCAGGCAACAAGCCCACCACGTCCATCTTCGCGCCCGCGCTCACCCCGCAGGTGCTCGGCCAGCTCATCGCGCTGTACGAACACATCACGTTCGCGCAGGGCGCGATCTGGGGCATCAACAGCTTCGACCAGTGGGGCGTTGAGCTCGGCAAGCAGCTCGCCGTACAGATCGCTCCCGCGATCATGGGCGATGTCGAGGCGCTAGGAGTGCAGGACGCCTCCACCCAGGCGCTCATCGCGTACTACGAGGCCAACCGCGCCTAGAGATATCGCAGGAGCCTGGGGGATCACTTCATGACTGAGCAGACTGCCCCAGGGGTTGGCTCCGCTGAGCAGATCGTGACGCCCTCTGGCGCCGCCGACCGCCGGCAAGCACGCACCCGCGCCGTGGTGCTCTGGGGAGTCGCCATCCTCGTCTTCGCGGTGGCCGGCGCCTGGATTCTGGGTGGCCTTAATCCCTCGCTGGCCTCCAGCGGGATCTCATGGCAGGACCCCGCGTTCGTCGAGGAACCTGCGGATAGCGCGTTCGACGATGAAGAATCTACGTTCACGGTCTGGGACCTGGACACTGGAGCGAAGACCAGCGTGGTCGTGCAAAACGACCGCCCTTACCCGATCACCGTCTCGCCAGGGCCCGCGAGTCCCGCAACCCAGGTAGAGATCGCCGCCATGGACTCCCCGCCGTCGGGACTGATTTCACCCGATCTCCTGACAACTTCGGCTCAACTCGATGTGCCCGCTGGCGGCTACATCGTGGTGATCATGCAGGTTACCGATCGATGCATGCAGATGATGGCAGGGAGTGCAGCGGGCAATGACGTCGCCATCGTGGAAGTGACCACCTTCGGGATCACCCGCAGCCTTGAAGTTCAATTCCCCGCCACCTACATGGCGGGCACCACCTCGGGACACGGAGCGGACCCTGCCTGCTCCCCAGCATTTAGCGACTAACGATGCAGCCCGCGGCCGCGTGAGCGCGCCCAAGGGTACGGAGACCATGGTCTGTTCGTCGAACATGATGTCAACTTGCGCCGACCTGAGCCACGGTCGAAAGCGACGGCCATCCACGCGCATGCTGCTCAATCTTCCGTGTCGACCACCATTGACGGCCTCGCACAGCACTGTCATGATCGATATGGGCGTAGGCGCCTGGCCACACCCGGGAAGTTGGGACTCATGGAACTCTCGGAGCGTGCGCGCCAAGCGCAGATCGAGATCGATAAGGTCACTGACTTTTTTGCGGTGATGGGGGCGCTAGCGGATCAACCAGACTCCCTCGACTTCACCTTTGGGAACCCACACGAGATGCCATTGCCTGAGCTCGTCGAGGCGATGCGCGCGCAGGTGGAGCCTCAGACGGTCGATTGGTTCGCCTACAAGTCCAGCGTCCGGACAGCACAGCAAGCCGTCGCCGATGGCCTTACCGCCGAGTTGTCCTTGTCGTTCGAGCCTGACGACATCACCATGACGCAGGGCGCGTTCGGTGCGATTGAGCTCGCTTTTCACCTGCTTGCGGATGCAGGCGACGAGGTCATCATCCCGGTGCCGGGCTGGTTTTGCTACGCCCCGATGTTGCGGGCCGCCAACCTCGTACCCGTGGAGGCACCGCTCGATCCGGTGTCGTTCGACCTCGACGTAGACGCCATCGCGGGTGCGATCACACCCCACACGCGCATCGTCGTGGTGAATTCGCCTGCCAACCCGACGGGACGCGTCTACTCCCGTGCCCGCCTGGAAGCCCTAGCCGATATCCTCGACGAGGCTTCAGAGCGCATCGGCCGCCGTATCTGGCTACTGTCCGACGAGCCGTACCGTCGCATCCGTTTTGACGACATCCCGTTCACGAGCCCAGCGGCCGCGTACCCATGGACAATGATCGATTACAGCTACGGCAAGGTGCTGCTCGCTCCCGGTCAGCGCCTCGGATATCTGGCCCTGTCACCGTCCATACCGGAGGCCGACAAGCAAGCGTTTCGCAGTGCATTCACGCCTGTCCAGTTAGCGACAGGTTGGAACTACCCGAATGCGATCATGCAGTACGCGGCACCCGCCTTGGAGTCGGTGTCGATCGACATGGTCGAGTACACCGCCAAGCGAAACCGAATGTATGGCGCTCTGAGCGACGCGGGATACGAGATTACCCGCCCGGAGGGCACGTTCTATCTATGGGGCAGGGCGCCCGGTGGCGACGGTGACGCATTCTGCACGCATATGGCCCTGCGAGGCGTCCACCTCATGCCCGGAAGCCTGTTTGACCGACCGGAACACTTCCGCATCAGCCTCACAGCGACGATGGAAACCATTGAAAAGGCGTTGCCTACACTCGTCGACGCCGCGACCTTCGGCTCTTAGCAAGGAGGGGTCGACGGCCGATGCGGAGTTATCCAGGCGGCCCCGCTCGCCTTACGATTCCCGCGCTGCGACCGGCCGGTCTTCGATGGGCGACGACGGCTGGTCTGCATTGCGGTGAGTCTGGCTTGACCTGGAGCGCACTCCAAGGTGTTCCCTGAACAAATGGACATCACACACAAGGGTCAGATCGCGCTGGGCGCGATGTACTTCGGCACTCGGCAGGGCCGCGATCAGTCGTTCGCGATCCTCGACCGCTTCGCGGAACTCGGCGGACGCTGGCTCGACACCGCGAACAACTACAGCTTCTGGGAGGACCAGACCGGCTTTGGCGGCGCGAGCGAGCGCATGCTGGGCCAGTGGTTCGGCGCTAACCCCGGCATCCGCGAGCAGATGTGGGTCTCCACCAAGTTGGGCGCCGCACCACTGGTCGCCGGCACGTGGCCCGAGTCGATGGAGGGACTGTCCCCCGCCGCGATCGAGGCCGCGCTCGCCGGCTCCCTGGAACGCCTCGGCACCGATCACATGGAATTGCTGTGGGCCCACGTCGAGGACCGCACCGTTCCGCTCAATGATCAGGTGGCCGCTCTGGGTGCCACGGTCGCCGATGGTCGGGTCAAGCAGCTGGGCGCCTCTAACCACGCCGTGTGGCGCCTGGAACGGGCGCGAGCCACGGCATCGGCGCAGGGAGCGGAACCGTACTCGGCGATGCAACTGCGGCACACCTACCTGCAGCCCATCCCGTTCGCCGATCTGCCCGACGGCGGGCATGTAGTCGCCACGCCCGATGCGCTGGACTACGCGCGCACCGAGGACCTGGGGTTCTGGGCGTACAACACCCTGCTCGCCGGGGCTTACGCGCGGCCCGACCGTCCGCTCCCGGCGCCCTACGTGCATTCCGACACCGAACTTCGGCTGGCCGCGCTCGACCGGGTCGCCACGTCCCTGGGCGCCACGCGCAACCAGGTGGTGCTCGCGTGGCTGATGGGCGGCACTCCCGCGGTCACGCCCATCGTGGGGGTCTCGTCGGTCGCGCAGCTCGACGAGGTCATGGCCTCCCGCGACTTGCACCTGGACCCCGAGGCTCTATCTGTGTTGGACTCGGTGTCATGAGGGTCACACAGGGAATTAGCATCGGCAAGGCGGCTACTGTCACCGGACTGACCGAGGACACGTTGCGGTACTACGAGCGTGAGGGCCTGGTGGGGCCCATCGCGCGCGATGCGTCCGGCCATCGGAGGTTCACCGACAACGACGTGACGTGGATCGGTGTGGTGACGTGCCTACGCGACGCAGGGCTGGGCATTGCGGACCTGCGCCGGTTTACGAGCCTGCTCCGCACCGATGGTGAGGCTGGTGAGCGGGTGGAGTTCCTGACAGGTCGGCGGGACGAGTTGGTCAGACAGGCCGGAGCGCTGGCTGCGGCGATCACTGTGCTCGACGAGAAGATCGAACACTACGCTGCGGCCACCGCTCCGCCTGCCCACGCCGTCACTCACGACGTCGGGCAGGCATTCAGGCTCTAGGACTCGTCCGATTCGCCGTGGTTCTGGCGAAGCTCGCGGCCCTTGGCGACGTCCGTCGCATCCTTCTCCTGGTCCTTGAGGATCTTGGTGTCGTCGCGCACCGGTAGCTGAATCTCCTCCTCCGCCGGTGTGCCCGCAAGCAACTCGCGAGTGCGCTCGAGCTCCGCATCGACCTCGGCGCCAAAGAGCAGCGCGAGGTTGGTGATCCACAGCCACAGCAAGAAGATAATGACGCCGGCGAAGGCTCCGTAGGTCTTGCCGTAGTTGGAGAAATTCGCGATGTAGAAACCAAAGGCAGCCGAGGCCGCCGCCCATGCCACAATCGCGACGACCGCGCCGACGCTGATCCAGCGGAATTTGGGCTGCTTCACATTTGGAGTCGTGTAATAGAGGATCGCCACGATGAGCATCACCAACACCAGGACAACGGGCCACTTGACGACCTGCCACACGGCGACGACAGCGGTGGACAGCCCCAGCGCCTCTCCGATCGCCGTCGCAACGGGTCCGGAAAGCACCAGCATGAGCGCAACCAGGACTACTAACACGAGCACGATCAGGGTGATGAGGAGCATGATCGGTCGCAGCTTGTAGACCGGGCGCCCCTCGTCCACCTCATAGACGCGGTTCATTGCCCGGCCAAAGGCCGTGACGTAGCCGGAGGCGGACCACAACGAGACCAACAGGCCCAAAATGACCGCCAGCCCCGCGCCGGGTGCGGTGGCGAGCGTCTCGATGACTGGAGTGAGCGTGTCCGCGCCTGACTGACCCAATACGTCATTCAGGATCGGGACGACGGTGTCAACGGTCTGCTGGCCCTGGCCGAAGACCCCCAGCAGGGCGAAGATGGCAATCAAGGCGGGGAAGATCGCGAGGACGGCGTAGTAGGTCAGCGCCGCGGCCAGGTCGGTGCACTGGTCGGTCAGGAATTCGCGGAACGCCTTGCGGGCGGTGTAGGCCCAGCCGGGACCGGGCACGTCGGTGGGCGCGTCCGGCCCACCCTCGTCGCTCGGATCGGAATCGGTGCCTGTTTCTTTGCTGCGCGAGTCCGCGCCGGCCCGTGAACTCAACGCCATGGCCGCCTCACCAGGGTGATCACCACGGCGACGCCGGCTACCGCAATCGCGGCTGGAGCGAGCATCGCGGCGAGCTCGCGAGGGCTTGCCTGCTTGGCGCGTGCCTGAAACCCCTTCGCCTGGTCCTCTACAGAGTGCACCACGGACTTGGCCTGGTCGGCCGCTGAGGTGGAGGCGTCCTGCACCGCCTGGCGGGCATTTTCGACTTGGGCCTTGGCTTGTTTCTTGACGTCGAATCTGGCGCTTAGCTCATCGACAGTCTGTCCCAGTTCGGCGCGGTGGCGAGCGATGTCGGCTTCAATCTCGGCAACGCCCCTGCTGTCGTTCTTGGAGGTGTCAGCTTTCTCGTTGTTGCTCATGACGTGGCTTGCTCCTTGACCTCGGTGACGTCTTGCTTCAAGTTGTCTATCGCCTTCTCTGGCTTCAGCGACTTGGCCTGCGCGACCTGCTTCTTGCCTACCAACGCCATCACTCCGGCGATGACGAGGAGCAGCACGGTGACGATGAGGCAGGACAACCATGCCGGCAGCACGATGGCCAACGCCACGATGGCGGTGGCGATGGCAGCGGCCAAGGCGAAGAACGCGAATAGTCCGCCCCCGCCGAACAGTCCCAGGCCGATCCCCGCGTGCTTTGCCTTGGACTCCAACTCGGCCTGCGCCAACCGGATTTCATCGCGCACCAGGGTGCTGGTCTGCTCGCTCAGTCGAGCGATGAGTTCCCCGGTGGACAACTCTTCCTTGGGAGGGGGTACTTGTTCAGCCACGATTCTGACCTCCTGTAAGCCCGCTTGCTGGCATCGGGCGAAGTTCGGTTGGATAGGTTGAAGCGCGGGGCGTGTCCGCCGACCCGAAGAGCCGATGCACTGCCTGCTCGGTGACCTTGGTGGCTTGCTCAGATAATCTCTGGACCTGTTCTTGCACCAGGGGGGCGGCCCACAGCCCTTGTGCGCGGCCCTTGATTTGTTCGTAGCGCCCGCGCCCTGCGCGTGCGCCCACAACGTAGCCTGCGGCGAACACCAGGACGATTGTCGCTTTGCTCATGTCAGCCTCGTCTTCCAAATAGATACCGGCTGATGTCACATACGGCCGCCCCTACTGCGAGATCAGGGGTGGTGCAATTGACAACCCGGGCTTACGATCTAAAACCTAAACTGGACAAACCGGTCAACGCAAATACGCGCAGAATCGTTCCCACTAGGCCCAAAGCCAAGGGCGACCTGCCGAGCGGATGGCAAAAATCACGAACCGAGGAGTTGAACTATGAGTGACACGATGTGGAACCTAGGCACTACCGCTGCAGCTCTCGTGGGCGCGTCGGCCGCCAAAAAAATCAGCGAGGTGGCGTGGAAGAAGGCCACCGGCAACAACACCCCCGACGACCCGGACCACCCGAACGTGCACTGGGGTCAGGCCATCGCCTTTGCGGCGCTGTCCGGGGCGCTCGCGCAGGTCATCCGGATGGCCATCACCCGCCAGTCCACCCGCACCTACATCAACGCGACCGGCCATCACCCGGAGGCCGACAAGGCCTGACCATCGGGCGATTGCGACGGGCGCGCGGGAATCACGTCAGCGCGCGAGCGCTCCGAGCGCCACCGAGACCATGCCCGCGAACGTCTTTTCTCGGTCGTCTGCGGGCAGTGATTCGCCGCGCACCACGTGATCCGACACCGTTCCAATCATGAGCGCCTCGACGCCCTCCGCCGCGGCCACCGCATACAGTCCAGCCGCCTCCATCTCCACGGCCAGGGTGCCGTAGGCAGCCAGGCGCGGCACCAGCGTGGGGTCCGGGTGATAGAACGCGTCGGACGTCAGTACGGGACCCACGCGCAGCGTGACCCCGGCATCGTCCGCGTGGTCGGCTGCTGCGCGCAGCAGAGAGAAGGACGGCGCGTGCGAGTAATGGACGCCGGGCAGTCGGTTCGCGGTCATGGCCGAGTCGGTGTGCGCGGACGATGCCGCCACCACGTCTCCCAGCGCGAGGTCGGGGTGGATACCGCCCACGGTTCCTACGCGTACCAGGCGCTTTACGCCGTAGTGGCGAATGAGTTCGGTCATGTAGATGGTGGCCGACGGCATTCCCATCCCGGTAGCCATCACGGATACTGGGCGCCCCTGGTGGGTGCCCGTGTACCCGACGATGCCGCGCACCTCGGTCACGAGCCTGGCATCGTCCAGAAAGGTCTCTGCGATGCGGGTGGCACGGCGAGGATCGCCGGGAAGCAGGATGTCGGGCGCGAAGTCGCCGTCGGCGGCAGAGATATGAGGAGTAGGCATACTCCCGAGCCTATCTGTCGTTCCGGGCCAGGCAACGGCTGGCGCGTGGTGGTCGATACGAGATTCTGCGAAACCCGTCCTCCTTAAACCCTCCCTTCAAGGACGCCCGGACATAGGATCGAGACATCCGCGCTGAAAGGGGGTAGGCCCGATGCCAGAATTCATGCCAACCCACCGCCCCCCGCTCCCGGCCGCGCATCACGGATCAACGCCGACATCGGATCCACGCATTCCCGGGGTGACCCCGCCTGGCGACGACTCGCAACCCGCGACCACGCGGCCGCAGCTCGTGATGCTCATCGGCGCTATGGTCGCCATTTTGGCTCTCGCAGTGTTCGTCGCCTGGTTGGTCTTCCGGCCGCCCGGAAGCGATGCTGCCGCGCGTGAAGCGGCGGCCGCGTTGGGGATCGCAGTGTCCGACGAGTGGCGGGTCGACGCCGTCGACGGCGGATTCAACATCCGGCTGGCATCGACCCCCGAAGGCGACCCGACTGACCCCGGGTACGCCTTCCACATCACTGAGACCAACTCCGTGGCTGCTCCTGTCGATGCCTCGACCTGGACTCCTAAGATCGCGGGAGCGACCGCGTATGCAGAGGGAGAGCCTCCCACCAGCGTCCACATCGACGCGGATGAACATAACTGGGTTGTCACGCCCCTTACCTTGACGATCTATCAGGACGATGACCAGGCACGCATGGCCTGGTACAACGTCGCGAACGCCATCAGTTTTACGTCTTAGACGTAGAGTTTGCGCGGCCTTTTGGCCGCTTTGAGCCTTGAAGCATCTTTACGCGCGCACCGGGCATAGATCCGCCAGCGAATGTGTTAAAAATAGCGCTGGATCAGATGGCGCTGTGGCAACGAACGTTGGCCGCCGGATAAGGGAGAAGCCATGAAGGTAGTCGTCATTGGTGCGAGCGGGAATGTGGGCACGGCCGTACTGCGCGCCTTGCGCGAGGCGGATGACGTCTCCGACGTGGTGGCGGTGGCCCGACGCGTGCCGCGACGCGTCCCGCCGGCTCCCTACGACTTCGCCACGTGGACCAGCGTCGACATGGGCGCCCGCGACGGCAAGGCGGTGATCCGTAGCCTCGCGCAGGTAATGAAGGGTGCCGACGCCGTGATTCACCTCGCGTGGGCGATTCAGCCCAACCATGACAGGGACCGCCTGCGCCGCACGAATATTCTTGGCACCACTCGGGTGCTGGCAGCGGCACGAGCCGCGGGCGTCGATCACGTGGTGGTGGCCTCGTCAGTGGGCGCGTACTCGCCCAGCCACGACGACGATTTGCACGACGAGAGCTGGCCCACCAAGGGCGTCCCCTCGTGTGAGTACAGCGTGGACAAGGCCGACCTTGAGCAGCTGCTCGACGAGCATCAGCAGGACCACCCCGGGGTCCTCATCACCCGCCTGAGGCCTGCGTTGATTTTCCAGCGCGACGCGGGTTCCGAGATCATGCGTTACTTCGTAGGTCGCTTTGTGCCCGCCAGCGTCTTCCGCGGCCACCTGCCCACGATCACGTGGCCGGACAGCATGCGAGTTCAGGCCCTCCACGCGGACGATGTCGCCCAGGCCTACCTGGGCGCGGTCCGGGTGCGGCCGGGCGGCGCGCTCAACGTTGCGGCCGATGACGTGCTTGGCGGTCCGCAGATCGCTAGCTTGCTCTCCGGCGGGAGGTTCCAGGAAGTGCCCACGCTTGCGGTTCGCGCCGCGGTGTCCGCAGGATGGAACGCGCGCGCGCTGCCGGTCAGTCCTGGCTGGATCGACATGGCCGCCACCATCCCCCTGATGTCCACGGACAGGGCTCGCTCCGAACTCGGGTGGGCGCCACGGCACACGGCTCTGAACACGGTTGCCGAGGTGCTCGACGGGATGGTGGAGGGCGCCGGGACGGCGAGTCCGCCACTGCGACCGCGCAGGGGCCTGTACATCCCCTAGTCGGGGTCGGCACCTCAACTGAGCCGCGGGCCGGTGCGTGATGCGCGACGCCGCGCGCGTGTCAGACTTCCTCTCATGACCGTGCCCAGCCCCCGCATTTCCGAGCGTCTCTCAGCCGACTTTGGTCCGTCCGCGCCCTCGATGCTCACCACGCTCGAGCGGCTGGAGATCTCGCAGCAGGTCGACCCCGAGCGCATCCACGCGGCTATCCTGCTGGCCTCGCGCGGCAGCCAGACGTTGTTCGAGGACGCCCTCGAGCACGCCCAGGAGGACTGGCGTGACTTGTTGGACCGCACGGGCCTGGCGGCCGAGGACTGGCGCGACGTTGTCGACGAGGGGTTTGGCGACAACCCTCCCGCCTAGACGCACCACGGGCACTGCGAAGAGTTCGAAGGTGACTCTTCACAGCGCCCGTGACGTCTGAGCTAAGAGACGCGTCGTCTCGCAATGACCAGCGCGGATCCCACGACGAGCAGCAGAACTGCCGTTGCCACCCAGGGGCCAAACTCGGCGCCGGTGGAGGCGAGGTCGCCCGAGTCAGAGCCGAACTCACCCTCGAGCGTCTCGACGGGTGCCACCAGCGTCACTGGTGCCCACCCGATGACCTCTCCTGACTCGCCATATATCGCGAGTCGATGCGCACCCGTTGGAGCATCGATGGGCACGGTCACCACGATCGATCCGTCACCGGCGGCCGAGTGAGTACCCAGCATCAGCGGCTCCGAGAACAGCACCGGAGTAACGTCCTGACCCGCAAAGCCGCTACCGAGGCCGATGCTGGTGGGGACGCCGAGCGTGATCACACCCGGGATGGTCAGGTTGCCCATATTGGATGCGTTCAAATCGCTTTCATCCGGAGCCTGAGAGCCGTCACTGTCGCCGCCGTCACCACCGCCGCCGTCACCACCGTCACCGCCGTCACCCGAATCGTCGAGTGCGACCATCAGACTCGCCTCGGAACTGACCGCAGTGAACTTCTCCTCGCCCATCGTTGAGGTGAAGACCGCGCGGTAGGCCGCGCCGGCATCGTGCTCGGTGGCGTTGAAGGTGAGGTCAGCACTGTCGGCGCTGCTGACGGAAGCCCACGTGCCGCCGGCCACCTTGCGCTCCCACTGCACCGTCGGGACCGGCACCCCCGTCGCTAAAGCGGTGAGCACAACCTCGTCGCCCTCGTCTACTGAGACGCCCATGGGCTGGCGTGTTACCACCGGCGCCTCCCAACGCTCCGCGACCACGACCTGCGCGGGGTCGCCCGCTGCCGTAGCGATGTAGACGCGCTCTTCATTCGTGTCCAGCGCTACGCCTTGCACCGCGGAACCATACTTCGGCCCCTCGAGCCGCGACACCTGCCCATTTGCGCGGTCGACAACACTCAAACCGCCAGCCTCGCCGTCACCCCCATGAGCAAAGTAAACAAGCCCAGCCGCACGGTCGATAGAGACTGCTGAGACGTCACCATCGAGTGCGTATTCGTCGACAACCGCCATGTCCTCGAGCGTCGAGAACACTCGCGCCCCGATGTCGCTGCCATACGTCGCGTACAGCAAACCGGAAGCTGGATCCACGTCCATTGCCCCGATGCCGCCGGCAGTGACAGTCTGGCTTAACAGATCGCCGCTTTCGAGGTCGAGAGCAAGGATTGCCCCGTACGCTCCGGCATCGACCGCGACGTAGCCCACAGCTCGCCACGCATCAAAGGTGACGCCGGTAATCCCGGCGCTCACTGGCGTCTCATCGATCACGGGCTCACCGAATGACCAGGGGTCCGCGGAGTAAGCCCCCACGTAACCCTCAGCAAAACCGAGTAGTAGCGCGCGTTCGTTGGCGCCAAAAGCCATATCTACCGGCATGTGATTCAACGGAAACTCCCGGAGCTCGGCACCCGTAACCGCATCCACCTCGACGATGCGCGCTCCTACTTCCTGGGCATCGGCGATGAAGAGGGTTCCGTGGTCTTCATCGAAGGCCAACGGTCCTGCGGCAGTGAGGTCAAGATCCAGCTGATCGACAACCTCATGCCCCAGGGGCACCTCTACGGGAGCGGGACCGCCCTCACCCCCGTCAGACTCGTAGCTGTGCTCGCACACTCCCGGGCCGGGCGCCGTGACGCCCTCCTCCACCACACACTTGGTTCCGTCGTCATATTTCGTGATGGAGAAGGAATCGAGAGTCTCGCCGATCTCGAGGTTAGTGCTCGACGCGGCACCCTTTCTCGCAACTATCGATTCGTAGCTCAAGGTGTCACCGTCAACCGTAATGCCCTGGTAGGTCGAGGTCTGGGCTGCCCGCGTCACCTGAACCGCACCATTGGCGGTCCAGACGTTTTCGCCCTCGGGCTGCAGGTCGTAGTACTTGGGACCTGCCACCGCGACCGCGTAAACCGGACCCGCGGTCACACCATCGATGCTCGTGGCGTCGTCAGCGACGTAACCACGCGCGTAGGTGTGGTCATGACCTTGGAGCACCAGGTCAATGTTGTTCTCCTGAAAAACTGGCAATAGCGCGCGCCGCAGGTCCACTTCGTTGCGGCCCTCGGAAGTGGAGAATACCGGCTGGTGGAATACTGCGACTGCCCACTGGTGCGGGTTGTCCGCGAGCATCTGATCTACCCAGTTCGCCTGCATATCGAGCCACAGCTCGATGGGATTGGGGCAGTCCGCTACGCAGTTCGGCAGCTCGTCGGGAGTGAAGATATTGACGGCCTGCGAACGCGAAGCATTGATGGAGATGAAACGTACTCCCTGGTAATCGGTGTAGTACGCAGTCTCCTCGAGTGCCTTCACCATCTGCTCTTCATACGCCTGTCGCTGCGCCTCACCTGCCGAGTCGCCGTAGCCGCCGATCACCTGCGGACCATTCAGGGGGTATTCGAAGTTCGCCTTCCAGTTGCGAAGGAAAGCGTCGCCGGTGTACTCGTGGTTTCCCGGTGCAGCGATGACGTTGCTCGTCTGGCTGTAGCCATCCATTGCGCCAAACCAGTCGTCCCACTCGGAGTCATTGTTGGAGCTGTTGATGAGGTCCCCCGCGTTGACTGTGCCAACGGCGCCGGGGTAGCGATCAAACGCCTGTTCCACCACGGGCGCCCACTGAGCAGCAAGGTCGTTCTGCGCGTCGCCAAAGTAAATGAACGTGAAGGGGTCGCCCGCAGCAGTAGAGGTCGTGAACTCGTAATAGTCGCTCGCGGCCTCATCCGTGCCAACCCAATACTCGTATGTGGTGCCAGGCTCAAGCGCATCGACCGTCACGCTGTGATGCACGAAGGCGGGGTCGAGCGGCGCGAGTAGATGCGCATCCATCACCCTCCACTCGGTAGTGCCTGCCACGCGCAGATGCACCGCTCCGGCATCCTCAGCAACCGGGGTTCTCCAGGTGAAGGACTGCGATGTAGCCGGATCCTCCGTAGGGGTCAGCACCAAGCGTGTCGGGTCCGCGTCGGCTGCGTCCGCAATTACGGGCGAACCTGCGAAGAGGACTAAAGCCGCCGTGGCTACCGCTCCCGCGGCGAGCCAGCGAGAACTGTGTGGGGTGGGCATGGGAGTCCTTTCGTGGGAAGAAGTTTTCTGCCACGCCCACGCTATTGACCTCGCATGAACTCCCGGTGTACGAGGGCTTTCGGCGCGGTAGACGTCGTGGAAACTGCCGGAGTCGAATTCGATCTTGAGGCATGCAAATATCTGCGGGAACCAGGACCTTTCAGATCGCCCGCGGGCGTAGCATTGCGGTAATCCCTACCGACCTTGGCGAGCGCATCGCCCTGGGCAATCCGTGAGGTAATCCGCACCACATGAATCTGTACTTCCGCCTGATGTTCCTGCGCCTTCGCTCGCGTCGCCGCAGTCGCCTCGACACGTGGGACACGTCCCTCACCCCGTTCCGTGTGGTGGTGAGCGACCTGGACATCCTTGGCCACGTCAACAACTCCAAGTACCTGGCGATCATGGACCTGGCTCGCATCGACCTCATGATGCGATCCGGGCTGTGGGACAAGTTGCGTCGGCGAGGCTGGTACCCGGTCGTGGCCGGTCAGACCATCACCTACCGCAAGTCCCTCAAGCTGGGCCAGCGGTTCGACGTGGAAAGCCGCGTGCTCGGCATGGACGACCGCTGGCTCTACGTCCAGCAGATCTTCCGGCTCGGGGACACGGTGTCCGCACACGCGGTCATCAGAGTGCGCTTCCTCAAGCGCAGCGGCGGTGCCGTCGAGCGCGAGGAGATCGAGGAGTTCGTCGGAGGATTCCCAGAGCGTCACCACATTCCCGACTGGGTGGGCACCTGGGCCGTCGACACCAAGGACGCGTTCTAGCGCTCGTAGCGCGAGAAACCTCACATTGAAAGTCCTCCGCCCCCAGACGGCCAACGCCCCCGCTGGGCGGCGCCCCACCTTCGGCGCTACTGTTCACACATGACCGTGTCACCAGCACTTTTCCCCCCAGCGCCGATGCGGGGCGTACCTGCGCAACGGGGCCTCGGCATCGCTGTTTTGGTGGCGACTGGGCTCTTCACGTTGCTAAGCATTGCCACCGCAATATCGCCCACACTCGGCTACAGCTCATCCCCACCTGCGGGAAGCGACGTCACCTTTCACCCCAGTCAAGCCTTCGGGCTCATAGGAGTCATCGCCTGGCTACTGTTGGCCCAGTGGATGGCGACCGCCGCGCGCGGGGCAGCCGGGAACGGCTACCCGGTCAAGCACAAACCGTGGGTGGCATGGTGGGGCTGGGCCATTCCGGTCTGGAGCCTCTGGGCGCCCTATCGGTACATGAAGGACGCGACCCAGGGTTTCCCCGTTCGCAACCTAGGTCTCTGGTGGATTGCCTGGCTCGTGGGCACCGTCATGTATTGGTCGTCCGATGAGTCCACCACCATCGACGGGGTCACCACCCAGACTCAGGTGTTAGTGTCGGCTCCGCTCAACGCCATCGCGCTGACCTTGTCGTGGGTCTTGCTCGCGCGCATCGTCTGGACGGTGAGCCAGGGCTCGGGCATCGATTCCTACGTGAGGCGAACCAGGGACACTGATGGTGCGTACTAGCGTCTTCCCCCGCGAAACGCCTTCACGGAACACCCCACCGTCACTGCGAGACCGACGAGAACGACCCCGAGGACCGGGGTGCTGGTCGCGTCGATGCTGCTACAGGTGTTGACCAGGTCGCCGTCAGCGCAACTGCCGGATCGGTAGCCCAGCGCAACGACAGTCAATGCCAGCGCAACGACGGCTGCGCCGAACCATCCCCATCGGATTCTGTCGCGCTTGGCCATCTCAATATCCTAGGACGACGGGCACTTGTCGCGCCGGAGCCACAGGCTGTAGTCGCTCGGCGCTCAGGGGGGCGCGCTTTACGCGAACCAAACGGTCCACACTTAGAGTGGCGTGACGCCCCCACCCCTCAAGGAGAAGCATGCTCAACGACTGGCTAGAGTTCGGCATCGCCATCGCAATCGGTATCGGCGCGGCTGCGCTCGTAGCGCTGATTGTGCACCTCGCGATGAGGGTGGCGGGCCGACGGCACCAGTGGGCGCGGGCCCTGACCTCGGCGGCAAGGCGCGCCTTCTGGACGCTACTGCTGATCTGCGGCGCGTGGGCGGGAGCGGCAGCCTCTCTCGACGCGAAGGACTGGTGGCCCACGCTCTCTCAGGTGTTCACCATCGCGGTCATCGGCGCGCTGGCGTGGCTGCTCGTGGCGCTCGTGGGCTTCGTCGCGAACATCGCGCTCGGCTATAACCCGATCGACGTCCCCAACAACACGGTGGCGCGTCGCCTCCGCACGCAGACGCTCATCATGCGCCGCCTGGCCACGGCGCTCATCATCGTGATCGCCATCGGCACCGCACTGTTCACGTTCGACTCCGTGCGCGCGATCGGCGCGAGCATCCTCGCCTCGGCGGGAATCATCTCCATCGTGGCCGGCCTCGCAGCACAGTCCGCGCTCGCCAACATGTTCGCGGGCATTCAGCTGGTTTTCAGCAACGCGCTACGCGTGGACGACGTGATCGTGGCCGAGGGCGAGTGGGGCCGGGTGGGCGAGATCACCCTGAGCTACGTGGTGCTCGAGCTGTGGGACGACCGCCGCCTGGTGCTGCCCTGCACCTACTTCACCACCACGCCTTATCAACACTGGACGCGCGAGGGCACCGAATTGCTCGGCTCGGTGGAGTTTGACCTCGACTGGCGGGTGTCCCCGGAGCGCATGCGCGTGCACCTCGACGAGATCCTCACCCAGACCCCGCTGTATGACGGCCGCGCCTCCGTTCTCCAGGTCACCGAAGCGACCGGAGGCTACGTGCGGGTGCGCATCCTAGTGACGGCGATGGACGCCCCCACCCTGTTCGACCTCCGATGCTTCGTGCGGGAGTCGATGGTGCTGTGGGTTCAGGGCGAGATGCCCGATGCGGCACCCGCCCAGCGCATCCTAGTGGCGGAGTCGGCTCATGAGCCTCCCAAGCGCCGTGGCAAGAGGGCCGAGCCCTCCGAGCAAGCCGGAGACTCGGGGCTTTTCACCGGCAGCGCCGAGGCGGAGGAGCGCGCCAGCCAGTTCACCCACTCGTCGCCGCCCGACTCCGCTGAGTACGGCGTGCCCGTGGTGGTTCAAGAGCCCGACACTTCCGAGTCGAACGCCAAGAGCTAGTCCTCCGCGTCACTGCGGAGGCGCTGGGGGGAAGACAAACCCGCCTCCGGTTGTTGCATCGAGAGACAAGTTCAATGATGAACACCAGGGAGAACACGATGGACACTGCACTCGCCAAACTACGGCCATTCAACCTTGCGGCCGGAATACTGCACCTCGCATCGTTCGTCGCGATCCTGTTCCTCGCGAACAACGCGTCACTGCCGGTGACCGCGACCTACCTCAACGGCCCGCCCGGTTCAGGTGAGTACGGGGACCCGGTCACGCTGTTCTCCATCAACATCGCGTACGCGGTGGCGGGCTTCCTGCTGCTGTCCGCGTTCTTCCACTTCCTGGTGATCACGCCCAAGATGTTCCCCCGCTACACCGGGGGCCTGCGTGAGAAGCGCAACACGTTCCGCTGGGTCGAGTACTCGCTGTCGTCGTCGATCATGATCGTGCTGATCCTGCAGCTCAACGGCCTCGCCAACTTTGCGGCGCTGGCCGGGCTGTTCGCCGTGAACGCGAGCATGATCCTGTTCGGGTGGCTTCAGGAGCGCTACGCGACCCCCGGCGACGGCGACCTGCTGCCCTTCGTCTTTGGCAGCATGGTCGGCATCGTGCCCTGGATCATCATCGCGATCTCACTCGCCGGCCCCGGAAACACCAGCGACGTCGCGGTCCCCGGCTTCGTGTGGGGAATCATCATCTCGCTGTTCGTGCTGTTCAACTCGTTCGCGCTGGTGCAGTGGAAGCAGTACAAGGCCAAGGGCAAGTGGGCGGACTACCTGCGCGGCGAGCGCGTCTACATCGTGCTTAGCCTGGTCGCCAAGACGGCGCTGGCGTGGCAGGTATTCGCCGGGGCGCTCGCCTCGTAGGGCGGCTCAGCTGCCGCGATACGTCGAGTACGCGAACGGGCTCAGCAGCAACGGCACGTGATAGTGCGCGCCATCGGTGACCTCGAACACGATAGTCACCTCGGGGTAGAACGTGGGCTGGTCGCGCTTGGAGAAGTACATTCCCGTGTCAAAGTGGACCTGGTAGATGCCGGGTTCCAACTTGTCGGGGCCAAAGTCGCCAACGCGCCCATCGGCGTTGGTTACCGCCGAGGCGAGCGGCTCCCAGCCGTCGCTACCGCGCTGCGAGAGTGCCACGGCGACTCCTTGGGCGGGCGTTCCAGCGACGGCGTCCAGGACGTGGGTGGTGACGTGACTCATGCGTGCTCCTCATCTAGGTAACTAAAGACCGACCGCAACCGCAGCTCGGCAATCTGTCGCAACTGCTCGGCGACCTCGGCTGACTCGGTCGCGTCGTCGTTGGCGAGGCGGCGCTCGAGCTCGTCGACGATCTGCTGACGGTCGCGTCCCGCCGCGCGGATCAGGAACACGCGCTCGAATCGGGCGTCGTACGCGGCGTTGCCCGCGGCTAGGCGTTCGGCGAGCGTCGCATCGTCGCTCTGGCTGGAGGCCTGCTCGCTCGCCGACAGCTTCGCCTCGGCGCCTGTGCCCGCGTGCCGCTCGCCGATGCGGGGGTGGGCGGTCAGCGCCTCGGCCACGTCCGCGTCGGTCAGCGGGGTCGCCGCGACCATGGCGGCGGCGACCAATTCGTCGACGGAGGCGGGTTCAAGGGGGGTCAGGGAATCGGCCCATCGCTCGATTCGTAGGCATTCGAGCAGTCGGTCCCGGTCCAGAGTCATGTGCCCATTCTAGGATGGTGGGATGGACGTCACTGGAGTAGTACTTGCCGCCGGGGCTGGCACGCGTGCCGGCGGACCAAAGGCCCTTCGACGCACGGCCGATGGCGTGGCCTGGCTGGAGATCGCGTGCTCCGCGCTGCGTGACGCCGGCTGCCGCGAGGTCATCGTGGTGCTCGGCGCCCAGGCCGACGAGGCTGCGGCGCTGGTTCCCCCGCGGGCCCTCGCCGTAGTGGCGACCGACTGGCACGACGGCCAGGCCGCATCACTTCGCGCCGGGCTTGCTGCCGCCGCGACCTCCGCGTCCGATGCGGTGCTGCTCACCCTCGTCGACCTGCCCGAACAGAACGCGGCGGCAGGGACCCGCGTCATCGCAGCTGGCGCCAAGGACGGTCGCGAGGCCCTCGCCCGTGCCAACTTTGACGGCAATCCCGGTCACCCCGTACTCGTGGGGCGCGAGCACTGGCGCGACATCGCGGCCGCGGCGCACGGCGACGCCGGCGCGCGCGACTACCTCCGCATGCACTTGACCGTCGAGGTCGACTGCAGCGACCTGGGCGGCGGTCACGACTCGGACGGTCCGCAACACTAACGCCGTTCCAGGAGCCCGAATGGCTTGGGCACGAGGAGTAACGTGAACGGTAGGCGCCGGGCCACTGGAGGTTCCCATGATTCCAACAATGATCATCTTTGGCCTGCTCGCTGGACGCTGGTGGAAGTCTGCCCTCGTTGTAGGAACCGTCGGCTGGGTCGCGGTCCTGCTGACTACGGGGGTCATTGAACCTTCTGAGACCGCACTGATATTCGGAGCCGCGTTTTTTGGGCTAGCCAACACCTGTGTCGGAGTTGCACTCCATCAGGGAACACTGCGCCTTGTGAAGTCGGTACGCAGCAGTCGACTTACCGCCGAACTCTCAGTCCCGGCTGCTGGATCAGCCTGAGTCCTGAGTCAGCAACTAAGCGCGGGTACGACGGTCGCCCCGAATGGGGTCCCCGTGTGCACTCGCCTCTTTCCGGAAACCTAGTTCACCTCACGTCACCCAGCACGGCACGCGGCGAGTGTGGTCGACAGCACCGGACGCTTCACGACGCCGTAGACAGCCACGAGAAGTCATACGCCACTCTCCCAAAATTATGACTTTTGGCGTAACTCATAATTTTCGGTTTGGGGATTATGACTTTCTCAGCGCCATGGGGCTAGTTCAACGCGCCATCGGACCATCCCTAATCCTCCACGGGAAAGCATCTGTCCTGCGCGGTCGCACCCCTCTTCTGCCATGATCGTCTCGGCGAACCGCTGAGCAAACGAGCAGGTGGGGCAGGGACATGACGCTAAGCACAAGGACGGCAACCACGTGATGCAGAACATTTTCCACGTTGATCGCGAGAAACTCGCTCTCAAACGAGGGCTCATCGTGGTCGCAGTGGTCGCGGCCGCAGCCCTGCTGGAGATGGTCTTCGGGGACGCCGCCCTGTTCGGCATCGGCGCGCTCATCGCCGCGTACTTTGTGTCCCGCGTGGGCTTTCACAAACGCGGACGCCAGCGCTGGTCGTACATGGGGATCGCGATCGCTGCTGGAGTCACGTTGTCGCTGCTGTCGCTGGTGGTGGGCGATGACACGCTGCGCGCCATCATCTTGTGGCCGGTCACCATCTACCTGGCGGGCCTGGCTGTCGCGTACGGAAAGTCCGTGTTCTACGCCGGCTACTTCCTGGTGTTCTGGGTGCTCTTCGCCATGCTCGCGGCCTCCCGCTCCCCGGGCGAGCCGATCTACTACGCGGCAAGCTTCCTCGTCGGCGGAATCATCGCGCTGATCGTCATGGCCGTGCGGCTGCGATTCGGCTGGATTGACGACTCCGCAATGGAACCGACGAGCACTCCCAGACTTCGCGACGTCGCGAAGTCGGACATCGGCGTCTTCGCCGCCATGTGGGCCCTGACCATGGCCGTCGCCGTGGGGCTCGGATACACGTTCTGGTCGGTCGAGCCCTTCTGGGTAGCGTCCACGCTGCTGGTGGTCATGCAACCCGACGTCGCCAAGGGCCGGCGCACGGGCATTCAGCGAGCCATCGGCTCCGCGGTGGGCGGGTTGTTGGCGCTGACCATCATCACCGCCTTCCCGGACTTCGTCACGTCCGGCTTCTTCGTGTTGTATTTCCTCGTGGCTACGGCCCTGTGCGTGATGTTCTACTGGGCGAACTACATGATCTACGCCTTCTTCATGACCCAGGCAGTGGTCATCTACTACGGCCACGAGGTGGGCAACTTCACCCTCGCGGGTGGTCAGCGAATGATTGGGGTCCTGCTCGGCGTGGTGATCGGGATCGTCGGCCTGGCCCTGCAGTCCGCGATCATCAAGTCCAGGAAGCAGCGCAACAAAACAGCCTAGTTACCTAGAGGTCGAAGCCCGATCGTCCGTCACGAGATCCAGGATCGCGGCCTCGAACGCGTCCAGCGCCAGCGCCACGTCGTCCTCCCGCACATTCTCGTCCTTGTGATGGCTGATGCCGTCGTGGCACCGCACAAAGAGCATCGCGTAGTCGGTGAGCGAGGCCACGGCCATCGCGTCGTGACCCGCCTTGGACAGCAGGCGCATCGGCTGGGTGTCCCCCGTCGCGACGATGCCGGCCTCGACGGCACTCGCGAGGCGGCTGCCCACGTGGGTGGCCGGGGCCTCATGCAGCTCGTGGATGTCGAAGTCGAGGTTGCGGGCGGCCGCGGCCTTGCGTGCGGTCTCCTCGATCTCCAGCCACACCCGGTCGCGCAACTCATCCGTGTCGGCCCGCAGGTCCAGCGAAAACTCCACCCGCCCGGGGATCACGTTCATCGCGCCGGGGAAAGCGCGCAGCTTGCCGACGGTGCCGATAGCCCCGGCGTCCCTGGCCAGCGTCTCGACCGCGGTCACGACCTCGCTCGCGCCAAGCAGCGCGTCGCGGCGTCGCCCGTACGGCATGCCGCCGGCGTGGCCTGCCTCACCCGTCATGGTGAGCTCGAACCGGCGCGCCCCCATGATTCCGGTGACCACTCCGAGCGCGCGGTCCGCGTCCTGCAACAGCGGCCCCTGCTCGATGTGCGCCTCCAGATAGCCGATGACGCGGTCGCGTTCCAGCGCGGCGTCTCCCACTCGCTCGGGGTCGAGCCCGAAGGCCAAAAAGGCGGAGCGAAGGCTGGTGCCGCTCGCATCAGTCAGGTCCCACCACGCGTCGTCCCAGGTGCCCGCGAGCGCGCACGAGCCCAGCAGGGTCCGGCCGAACCGGGTGCCCTCCTCGTCCGCGAAGCCGACCAGTTCGAGCCCGAAGGGCAGCTCAATGCCGCGGTCGCGCAGGCGCCCGACGACGGCGATCGCCATCATCACGCCCAGGATGCCGTCATAGCGGCCGGCGCCGGGGACAGTGTCCAGGTGCGAGCCGATGACAAGCACGGGAGCATCGGGCGTCGGGCCGGGCAGCGTGCCGCGCTGGTTGCCGGCGGCGTCCTGCCAGGCCTTCATCCCGACCTCGGTGATCCACTCGCCCACCTTCCAGTTGGCGTCGGCGTGCTCGGTGGTCAGGTACGAACGTTCGATGCCGTCCACGGCCGCGGAGAACGTCGCGAGCGTGTCGCAGCGAGCCAGCACCTGGGCCGCGTCGTGGCCGGTGGAAGTCGTGGGGCTCACGCGGACACCTCGTCGTAGACGCCGTACGCGGCGTCGATGGCCGCCCCGGAGGTCACGGAGTGCCCGGCGCGGCGCAGGACCTGCTCGAGCGAGGCGAGCGTGGTCAGCACCGCATCGGTGCGGGCGTTGTAGCCCATGGTGCCGATGCGCCAGATCTTGCCGTGCAACGGCCCAAAGCTGGTGCCGATCTCGATGCCGAAGTCGTTCAGCATCTCGCCGCGCACCTTGTCACCCTGGACGCCGGCGGGGATGTGCACGCCGAGCACGTTGGTCATCTTGTGTTCGAGGTCGCCGAACGGCTTCAGGCCCATGGCGGTGGTGCCCGCCAGCATCGCGCGGCCGTGGAGGTCGTGACGCGCAATGGCGCCGTCGAGGCCCTCCTCGAGCAGGATGCGCGCGCATTCGCGAGCGCCGTACAGCGCGGTGGTGGCCTCGGTGTGGTGGTTGAGGCGGCGCTCGGACCAGTAGTCCATGACCATGCCGAGGTCGAAGTAGTTGGAGGCGACGGGGTGCTCGGAGACGGGATCCCCCACGTCGCGGATGCCCTCCTCGATGGACTTGCGGGACTCGATGAGCGCGGCGGCGCGTGCGGACAGCGTGATGGGCGCGGAGCCGGAGGGCCCGCCCAGGCACTTCTGCAGGCCCGCGGTGGCGATGTCGATCCCCCACTCGTCGGCGAGAAATTCGTTCCCGCCCAGTGTTGCCGTGCAGTCGGTGTAGAGCAGCGTGCCGTGCTTGTCGCAGAGCTCGCGGAGCCCCGCGAGCGGCTGCGCCACCGTGGTGGAGGTGTCGCCGTGCACCACCGCAAGGAGCTTGGGGCGCACCCTCTCGAGAGCCTCGTCGATCTGAGCCTCGGTGAAGACCTGTCCCCACTCGGTCTCGATGGTGTGGACCTCCGCGCCGCAGCGCTGGGCGATCTCCTTGAGGAGGTGGCCGAAGCGCCCGAACACGGGAACCAGCACCCTGTCCCCCGGCTGGATGAGCGACACGATGGCGGCCTCGATGCCGGCGCGCGACGTGCCGTCTACCAGCATCGTCTGCTGGTTCTCCGTCACGAAGACCTGGCGATACAGCGCCATGGTCTCGTTCATGTACTGCGTCATCGCGGGGTCGTACTGACCCACCAGCTGAGCGGACATCGCGCGCAGCACGCGCGGGTCCGCGTTGATGGGGCCCGGGCCCATGAGGAGTCGGGCAGGGGGGTTGATTGGTCCAGGAAGGTTCACCCTGACATTGTCACCCTTGCGCGTTTCCGATGCGTTTCGCGGCCAATGCCTCAGCGTGTCCTGACGGCATTGCTGGGGTCTCTTTACCACGGCTCGGGGATGTGCCATGATGCAAGGGCAAACGCGGGGAGCTCGGGGCAGCCGAGCTGAGAGGATGGCCAACAGCGCCATCGACCCGAGAACTTGACCTGGGTAATGCCAGCGTAAGGACGTGTCTTCGGCACGGGCGTTCGCACGGTAGGTCGTTTCTCGTACCCGCCTGGCGCACTCCCCGTTGCTTGTTGGCGACTGTGCTTTTTTGACAGCGAGCCGTGCGCTGCGCGTACCCCGGGTCTGACCCTAGGAGTCACCCGTGATCGCTGAAATCCAAGTCCTGCCCCGCCCCCTGGGCACCGCCGAGAGCCGCTACGCCCACGTGGATGCCGCGATCGCGGCCATCACCGCGTCCGGCCTGTCCTACGAGGTGGGAGCGATGGGCACCACGTTCGAGGGCACGCCCGACCAGGTCTGGGCCCTGCTGCGTACCGTCCACGAGGCGACGCTCGCTGCCGGCGCCGACGGCTGCCTGTCCGTGATCAAGGTGTCTGCGGGCGCCGAGGACGACGGGCCGAGCGTCCAGGACCTCGTCGGCAAGCACCGCTGATGTCCCGCGGCGTGCGGAGCCACCGCATGCGCGCGGCACTCATCGGGACCGCGACCGTCGCCTTCCTGATCGGCGGCTGGGAGGCTGCGGTGCGCCTGGGAGACCTCCCGGCGTTCGTGCTGCCCAGCCCGTCGCAGGTGGTGGCGGCCGGTGTCGCCCAGGCCCCCGTGCTCGGGCAACACGTCGCGACGACGGCGACCGAGGCCGTGCTGGGGCTCGCGCTGGGCGCGACGCTCGGGTGGCTGCTTGCCGTCCTCACGTCGGCCATCCCGACCACCGGGCACGTCGCCCAGCCCGTGGTGTTGCTCAGCCAAACCATCCCCACGGTGGTGCTCGCCCCGCTCATGATTCTGTGGGCGGGGTTTGGGCTCACCTCCAAGGTGGTGCTGGTCGCGCTGACGGTGTTCTTCCCGGTGCTCGTGGCCGCGACCGCCGCGATCCGCGAGGTAGACGCCGAGCACTCCGACACCGTGGCGGGCCTGGGAGGCGGGCGCGCGCATCAGCTGTGGCTGGTGCGCCTGCCGGCCTCCGTCCCCGGGGCGCTGTCCGGGCTGCGCATCGCCGCCACCTACGCCGTGGGCGCGGCGGTGGTGTCCGAGTACCTGGCCGGCGAGTCCGGCATCGGCGTGTTCATCCAACGCTCCCGAAAGGCCTACGCCGTGGACCAGATCTTCGTGGGCATCGCGCTCATCGCCCTGCTGTCGGCCCTCATGGTCGCGGCGATCGTGGCGCTGCGCCGCGTCGCCACCCCCTGGCAAGTCGACTCGACGGCGCACTAACGCCGCCACCACCACCCCAAACCATCACGCCCGCACATCCTCAACAACTCAGGAGAAACCGATGACCTTCACCCCCCGCCTCGCCGCAGGCACCGCCCTCGCTGCCGGAACCGCGCTGCTGCTGTCCGCGTGCTCCGCCGCCACCAATTCGACCGACCCTGACGACTCCCAGAACGCGGCCGACCCAGCCACGCCCGTCACCGTGGTGCTGGACTGGACGCCCAACACCAACCACACCGGGCTCTACCTGGCGCTGGCGAACGGCTGGTACGAGGATGCCGGCCTCGACGTCACCGTGATCGAGCCCGGCGAGACCTCCGGGTTGCAGCTGCTGGCCGCCGGCCAGGCGGACTTCGCCTACTCCGTCGCCGAGGGGCTGCTGCCCGCGCGCGCCGCCGGGGCGGACGTGGTCTCCGTTGCGACGGTCATCGAGCACAACACGTCGTCCCTGCTGTCGCTGGCGGACGAGGGCATCACCCGCCCGCGCGACCTGGAGGGCAAGAACTACGGCTCGTACGGATCTGACCTGGAGACGGCGATCATCTCGAGCCTGGTCGAGTGCGACGGCGGCGACCCCGCCCTGGTCAATCACGTGCCGCTGGTCAGCGACGACTTCCGCATCGGCCTCACTCAGGATCAGTTCGACGTCGCGTGGGTCTTTGACGCGTGGGACACCGTGCGCCTGGGCGAGGTGGACGGCATGGACGTGGACACCATCGCGTTCCGCGACTGGTTCGACTGCATCCCCGACTGGTACACGCCGCTGCTGGCCACCACCGGCGCGACCATCGAGTCCTCGCCGGAGACCGTGGACGCGTTCGTCGACGTCACCGCCCGCGGGTACGCGGCGGCGATGGATGACCCCCAGGCGGCGGCCGATGCGCTGATGGTCGCGGCCCCCGAACTGGACGAACAACTCGTGACCGCGAGCGCGGCGTGGCTCGCCGACAAGTACGCGGACTCCCCCGAGTCCTGGGGCGTTCAGGACGCGGCCACGTGGGACACGTTCTCGCAGTGGCTGTCCGACGGCGGCATGCTCGCTGGCGACCCGGGCGTGGACGCGGCCTGGACCAACGAGTTCCTGCCGTCGCAGTCGTGACCCAAGCGATCGACGCGAGTGCGGCGAGGACCGGCGCCGAGCCGGTCCTCGCCGTCGCCGACCTGACCATCACTTTCCCCCCGGCCAGGCGCGGCGACCCAGGGCTCAAGGTGCTCGACGCGCTCAGCCTGGAGGTCCGCGACGGCGAGTTTGTTGCCGTGCTCGGACCGTCGGGGTGCGGCAAGTCCACGCTGCTACGCGCGCTCGGCGGCCTGCTCGACGCGCGCGCCGAGGTGAACGGCGACATTCGAGTGCCGCGCGACGCGAGGGGCCGCCGGGCCACCGCGTGGATGCCTCAACGCGACGGCCTGCTGCCCTGGAGACGCGCGCTGCCCAACGCGATGGTCGGCGCGATCGCTGCCGGCGTGCCGCGGGAGCGGGCGTATCCGCGCGCGCAACGCTTGTTCGACGAATTCGGCCTCACCGGGTTCGAGCGGGCCTGGCCCCACGAGCTCTCCGGCGGCATGCGGCAGCGCCTCGCGCTCCTGCGCACGTGCCTGGCGGAGCGGCCCGTGCTGCTGCTCGACGAGCCGTTTGGCGGTCTCGATCCGGTGACGCGCCGCCGCATGAACGCCTGGCTTGCGACGATGCGCCTCACCGAGCGCGCAGCCGACGCGGAGTCGGGCGAGCAACGGTCTGGTTCGGCCGTCGTCCTGGTGACCCACGACATCGACGAGGCGATCATGCTGGCCGACCGGATCGTAGTGCTCTCCGACAGGCCTGGTCGGGTAGTCCACGAGTCGCGGGCGCGGCTTGAGGACGCTGCGCCTCACGACCGGGACTCGTTGCTGCGCGCGCTTCGTTGCTGATGCAGCGCCGCTCGTGAGAGTGCGCCCGAGGTCGACTGACGCGAGCGACTCTAGTCCTGCGGGACCCGCACGCGGATGGCCTCCGGCTGGATGGTCACCTCGATGCGGGAACACCTTCCCACGTCGTCGCCGTCGAGTTCCAGGGTGCGCGCCTCGCCTAGGGTGGCGGTGACCGACGTGACGCGTTGGTGGTCGACCGACTCGCTGCTCTGCGCCGAGTCCGTTCCCCCGACCATGCGCATGATCCCGTTGTCCCACACCATGGTGCGCAGCGTGTCCAACCAACTGGTGACGCCTTCGGCGCTCAGCACCAGCATGTCGAGCTCGCCATCCGCGGGGTCGGCGTCGGGAAGGAGCGTGACGCCTCCGGTCAGAACGCCGCAGTTGCCGACGATGAGCGTGTGGGCCTCCGTGCTGGACGGGTCGTTGCCGTCGATCGACAGGTCCATCGAGACCATGTCGCTCGCCTTGAACGCGCGGCCCAAGGACTCGACGTAGGCGAGCCAGCCCACCTTGTCCTTGAGGTCCTCGTCGGTCTCCGTGATCATGTGTGCGTCCACGCCCACGCCCGCCATCACGGTGAAGGCGAAGCGCTGGTCGCCGTCGCCACCGTCGAACTGGGCCCAACCGAGGTCGATGGTCCGGGTCCGGCCGCTCAGCGCCACCTCGAGTGCCTGCGCGATGTCGTTCAGGGGTATCCCGAGATTACGTGTGAGTAGGTTGCCGGTGCCCAGGGGAACGATGCCGAGCTGGGCCGAGGTGTCGCCGTCAGCAAGGCATTGCGCGACGGCGCGGACGGTGCCGTCGCCCCCGGCGGCAATGACCAGGTCAGCCCCCGCGTCCAGGGCATCCTGGGTCATTCCGTATCCGGGATCCTCGACGGAGGTCTCGAACCAGGAGACCTGCGGTGATGGGGCATCGTTCCCGAGGGAACTCAGTGCCTCCTCAAGATCTTTCCTGCTGGTCTTCGAGGGATTGACGACGATGGCGACGTGCGCGGTGGTGTTCACAGCCTCAGAATAAACTCAAAACCCCCATCAGGGGAGGCAGCGCGGAGATGACTCTCTAAGCGCTCATCCAGGCGAGGGCGGTCTCGATCAGCGCGAGCTCACTCCCGCGCGGTCCCACGAGGCACAGTCCCACCGGACCGTCATCGGTCTGAAGCACGGGCACGGACAGCGCGGGGCGGCCCGTGATACCGGCCACCGCCGTGATCCCTAGCGTCGCCTCGCGAACCGAGTTGAGACGTTCCGGGCTGGCGTCCAAGGCAGGAGCGGCGGACGATGCGCTGGGCAGCACCAGAATCGAGTCGCCGAGCGCGGCGTCCAGTGCCTCGCGGGCCGCCGCCTTCGCCTCAAGAGCCTCGGCCTCCTGCTCGCTGGTGACCGTGGCCGCCCACGCGAACCGGGCCGCGACATCGTCGGCGAGCGCGCCGGGGTGCGCGTCGATCCAAGCGGACCACGAGCGTGCGGCCGCGGGCGACTGCGTGTAGCGGAAGATGCGGAACAGCTCCGCGGTCGTCGGAACCGAGACCCTGCGGGGAACATCGAAGACGTCGCCGCCCATCATCGCGTCGATCACGGACAAGAGATGGAGGTGGACGTCCTGGTCCGCCGCCTCGAAGAGTGCAGACGACACGGCGATGTCGCGCAAGCCCACCGCGCGTTGGGTACCCGCAGGCAGCATTGCGCGGGCCGCCGCGAGCAGCGTCTCTCCGTCGCGCGTCAACAGCCCCGGGGTGTCATACGCGGGCGCCAACGGCAGTGCGCCGCGCAGAGAAACCGCGCCGTGGGTAGGACGTAATCCCCATAGACCCTGGTAAGAAGCCGGAACGCGGATCGACCCGGCGGTGTCGGTCCCGAGGCCGATGCTCGCGTGACCGGAGGCGACGGCCGCAGCCGGACCGCTCGACGATCCGCCCGGAATCGAGCCCGGCGCCGCCACGTTGGGCGGGGTGCCGTAAGCACCGTTCACGCCGGCGATCGAGTACGCAAACTGATCCGTCTGCGCGATGCCAGCGACCGAGGCGCCCGCGTCGAGCAGCGCGGCCAGCGCATCGGCCGGAGCGTCCTCGACCCTCGACTGCGCAAGGTAGGCAGGCACTCCCCCTCCGATCGCGAACCCGGGTACGGCGAACACGTCCTTGACCGCGACCGTGTGACCGGACAGCGGGCCGTGCTCGACGGACGGCGCCACCAGCGGGTTGCCCACCACGCGCCAGATGCGGGCGTCCAGAGCGGCGGGCGGCGCGCTGACGTGAGCGGCGACGATCACCCAGCCTCCTGGGGTCGCGCCGGAGATGGTCTGGCGCCACAGCTGGGTGACCAAGCCGCGCCCACCCTTGGCGGGTGCGGTGACCGACGTGACGTAGGCGTGGTCGGCTCCCACCGGGCGCACCTGGATGTCGCCGAGGACGCGAGCCGGGGCGCCGCCACGGCCGCCGCGGAAGCGGTCGATCTGGTCGCGCCCCACCAGCAGGCCCGCCGCGTCCGCGCGCATCGCCTCGTCGCCGTCCACAAAGTACGCGCCGAGCAACTCGACGTCGTCCGACGCGAGCGCCGCCTCGTAACCCATGAGGGCGTCGATCAGCTGCGCGGGCATCAACTCGCCGTCGGGCACGGACGCCTGATACTCACGCATCACGCACCTCCGTCGCGGGCTGCGCATGGAAGTCGGACACCCGGATCATTGCGTGCACTCCTTGGACCAGGTCCACGACCTGCGAGATGCGGAAGTCGGTCGCGGCGCTGAGGTACGCGTAGGCCAGGTGGGCGTCCATGCCGTAACGGGCGCACAGGATCGCGACGGCCTGACGCACGCACGCACGCATCGCCTCGTCGAGGTCCGCATCCATTCCCGTGGGGATCAGGTATTCGGACGTCTCGCCCAGCGGCCCGGCCAGTTCCCCGAAGGCCCGCAGCGCGTCGGCCTGCGGAATCACCGTGAGAGTCACCGTGACGCGCAGCGAGGCCTCGAGCGCGGTCAGCGCCACCTCGCCGTCGCCCTGCGCGAAGTGCGGGTCTCCCGCGTAGAACAGCGCGCCCGGGACCTGCACCGGCAGATACAGCGTGGTGCCGACGACGAGTTCCTTGACGTCGATGTTGCCACCGTGCGGGCCGGGCGGCACCGAATGCGCGCGCTCGTCGGTGTCCGTGGCGACTCCCATGATCCCTAAGAACGGTGCGAGCGGGAAGCCTACCGTGGGGGCGCCGCCCTCGCGAGCGGGGAGCCAGCCGCGCCACTGACCCTCCGCATCGGGCGCGATGGGGGTGAACACGGAGACGTTGCCCGGGGACGACGGCATCTCTCCCGGAAGCGCGCCGCGGCCGTGGCGGTTGGAGATCACCCCGTAGGGGACGCGAGGGGTGAGCTCGTCGATGCGGACGGCCAGCAGGTCGCCTCGCTTCGCGCCGGTGACCGCGATGGGACCCGTCACCACGTGCGGGCCGTCGGTGGCGACGTCGCGCGCTCCGCGCAGCGAATCGATCTCAACCGCGTCGTTCAGGACCTCGCCGCGAGGCACTCCGTGCGACGCGAAGAACGCCGCCGCATCGGCGCCCTGATCCTCAAGAATGCCCTCGTGACTCAGGGTATCGATCACCAACGTGGTGCCCGATGCGACCTCCAGGACCGGCTGGTCACCGCGCCTGGGCAGGCGTCCCCATCGCAGGGATTCGGGGGTGGAGGGCACGTAGTCGAGGCCCTCGGGTACGTCCACGCCAGAGTGGAGAATTGCGTTAAACGTAGCCATGCGGGTGCCACCAATCGGAAGGTATTGAGTAAATCTTGCCCTATTGTTTACCGAGAGTACCGTTGCTCGCCCTAGCGCTCGGCACTCTCGGTGCCAGCGTATTCACCGCTGGAGGCCCCATGATTCACCTACTTCGCCGCGACGAAGAGTCCACCCACCTTGGACTGATGCTCGCGCTCACACTGTCGACAGGCGTGATCGACGCCGTGGGTTACCTAGGCCTGGACAAGGTCTTCACGGGCAACATGACGGGTAACGTCGTGATCCTCGGAATGGCGCTCGTATCAGGCACGGGACTGCCGATCCTGGGCCCCGTGCTGGCCCTCGTCGGCTTCATGGCGGGCGCCGCCATCGCCGGGCGCGTGCTGCGCGACACCAAGGCCGCGTGGGCGAACCGCACCACCGTCATGTTCGGCTCCGTGGCCGCCACCCTGTTCGCCGCGATCATCGTGATCCTGGCGTGGAACGACCCGCCGCACTGGGTACTGCTGAGCGTCACCACCGCGTTGGGTCTGGCCATGGGGCTCCAGGCCGCGACCGCGCGCAACATCGCCGTGAAGGACGTCACCACGGTGGTGGTCACCTCGACCATCACGGGTCTCGCCGCCGACGCCCTGCTGGGCGACCGCGGAGTTCAGCCCTGGAAGCGCCGCGTCGCGGCCATCGTGCTGATTGGATCCGGCGCCGCGATCGGAGCCGCTCTGCTGCAGATCGACATCACCGTCGGCATGGCGCTGTCAGCCGTCATCACGCTGGCGGTCGCGATCCTGGGCCACCTGAGCCGCACCCCCGCGGACAAGGCAGCCGACGCCGACGGCTCCTAGCCGTAGGGCCGCGTAGACCGGCCGATCTGCGCGCGCTTAAGCGCCGTAAACGTCAATGGCGGTTCCCCATCCCGCGAGGGTGGGGAACCGCCATTTGCGTATATGCAGCGACTAGTGCGCAGGGACCTCCGCACTAGGACTACTGCCGTGCTACTGGTGCGAAAAAACTAGCGCGCTGCGACCTCTGCCTCCGCCTCGTCGCGAGACGTGGTGAGCGCCTGCATGAAGAGTTCCTGCGGCTGGGCACCGGAGACCGCGTACTTGCGGTCGAACACGAAGAACGGGACGCCCTGGACTCCCACGTCACGCGCATCGGCGATGTCGCGATCCACGTCGTCGCCGTACTCGTCCGAGGCGAGCATGGCCCGGGTGTCCTCGGCGGGAATGCCGACGTCCTCACCCAGCGACACCAGCACATCGGCGTCGTCCAGGATCTTGCCTTCCATCATCTGCGCCTGGAAGAGGCGCTCGTGCATCTGGTCGCCTACTCCGCGCGAGGTGGCGAAGTGGGACAGCCGGTGCGCGTCCTTGGTGTTGGCGACCATGTAGCTGTCGAGGTCGTAGTCGAGCCCAAGCTCAGCCGCGACGGAGGACATGCGCTCGTTAACCTCGACGACCTTCTCCGCGGTGAAGCCGCGCTTCTCCATGAACATCTGCGCCTGCGGCATCGCCTCGCCCTTGGGCAGGGTCTCGTCGAGCTGGAAGCTCCGCCACTGCACCTCGACGTCGCCGTCGAATTCGGAGATCGCGTTCTGCAACCTGCGCTTGCCGATGTAGCACCATGGGCACGCGACGTCGGACCAAACTTCAACCTTGACCACTGAAAACTCCTTAAGACTCTTGGACTGAACTCGTAGTCGCCAACGCGCCTACGGCGCAGTTCATTCCGCGAGCGCTCCGACTTCCTCCAAACGGGAGTGGGTAAAGGCGCCGCCCACCAGCGTCGCGGCCACGGGCATACGGCGCAGAACTTCCGGGTCGGCGGTCAGGGGATTCTCCTCGGTGACGACGAGGTCCGCGACGCAGCCCTCCTCGACGCGCTTGCCGTAGGTCGACGCGAAGAGGGCGGCCTGGCGCGTGAGTGCCTGCTCGGGGTGCCAGGGCTCGCGGCCGTCCCTGCTCCTGGAAACTGCCGCCGCGAACGTGATCCATGGGTCGAGCGTGGCGACGGGGGCGTCGGAGCCGAGCGCAATACGCGCCCCAGCCCTATGAAGGTCCGCGAAGGGGAACGACCTGCCGGTCCGCCCCGCCCACAGCACGTCGGCCGTGTCGCGGTCATCCATCGCGTGCTCGGGCTGCACGCTCGCGGTCACCCCGAGCTGCGCGAAGCGCTCCAGGTCCTTGGGTTGCACCAACTGCGCGTGCTCGATAGTGCCGCGCGCCCCGCTGGTCGCGAAGGCGTCGAGCGCGAAGGTATTGGCCAGGTCGCCGATCGCGTGTACCGCTACCTCGAACCCGTGCTGAGTCGCGCGGTCCAGCAAATCCTCGAGGTCGTTGGGTGGCACCGTGATGACACCGTGGTCGGCGGTGCCGGGGTAGGCGTCGTGGCAGTAGGCGGTCTTGGTGTTGAGCGAGCCGTCCGTGATGATCTTGAGCGGTCCCACCGTCACCAGGCCGCTGGTGCCCTCCACGACGTCGCCGGTGCGCACGCCGCGCTCGACCATGGTGTCGAACATCTCCTCGTAGAAACCCGCGTGCACTCGGAGTAGCCCCAGGCCCTGCGCCGTGTTACGCACCCATAGCCGCATGTTGTCGGCCATCTCGAGGTCCACGATGCCCACGGTGCCGCGCGCCGCCGCGGCCGCGCCCGCCTCCACGGCGTAGGCGCGTTCCTCGTCGTCTGGCTCCACCTCGAGCTTGCGCTGCAGGTCGAAGGCCTCGGTCTCGCGGAGCAGGCCGGAGTGCGCCAGGCCGTAGTGCCGCTCGGCGGCGGTGTTGACCCAGCAACAGTGCACGTCGCCACTGATCAGGACCACCGGACGATGCGGGGAGGCAGCGTCGAGCGCCTGCGTGGTCGGCACGTCGGGCCAGAGGGCGTCGCGGAATCCGACTCCCACCAAGGTGTCCGGGTTCGCCGGCTCCGACTCCACGCGGCGACCGACCATCGCGCACACTTCAGCGGCCGAGCCGGCGCCACCCACGTGAAAGCGCCTGCGCGTGCGCGCCCACAGCGCGAAGTGAACGTGCGCGTCCCACATGCCGGGCCCTAGGAACCGTCCGTCGAGGTCGATCTGCTCCGCGTCGCCAGCGTCGGCGTCGGCGATGCTAGGCGCGATCTTCGCGATCCGACCCGCGCGCAGCAAAACGTCCATGGGAAGGTCTGCACCGCCGGTGATGCGCGCGTTGCGCAGCAGGCTGTCGAAGCGTTCAGGTCTCATGACGTCAGGCTAGCGTCAGCGCAACAGGCCTTGGGACCGGGCCGAAGCCACCGCCGCGGTACGCGACGTCACTCCAAGCTTGGTGAACACGTGCGCAAGGTGGGACTTCACCGTCGCCTCCGTCAGGAACAATTCCGCCGCCACCTGCGTGTTGGCCTGGCCTCGCGCGACGTGTTCGAGCACCTCAAGTTCACGCGCACTCAGCCGCACGCGGGGCTCACGCATCCGCCTCATCAGTCGCGACGCGATGGCCGGCGCGAGGGCGCTCTGCCCCGCCGCCGCCGCGCGAATAGCCGCGAGCAATTCAGCCGGCGGCGCGTCCTTCAGCAGGTACCCGCTCGCGCCCGCCTCGACCGCGCCCAGGATGTCCAGGTCCGTGTCGTAGTTGGTCAGCACCAGGACGTGGGGCGTGGGGTCCGGCAACGCCCTTATCTGCGCCGTCGCCTCCACCCCCGTCATGACCGCCCGAGCGCCGAACTGCAGATCCATGAGGACTAGGTCGGGAGCGAGCTCGCGGGCGATCGCCACCGCATCGTCGGCGGTCGGCGCCTCGCCCACAATGTGGATGTCGTTCTCGGGTTCGAGCATCGCCCGTAGCCCCGCCCGCACTATCGGGTGGTCGTCGGCAATCGCGAGGCGAATCACGATGCGTCCCGGAGGTCGAGCGTGACGGTGACGGAGGTACCACGGCCGATGCCGGATTCAACCGCGAAGGTGCCGCCCAGTTGTTCGACGCGTTCCTGCGTCGCGCGCAGGCCGAACGCCGCACCCTGTCCCGATCCGGGCGAGGTGGGCACGGCGGCGGCGACGTCGAAACCGATGCCGTCGTCGATAACCGTGAGGGTGAGGGTATCCGCGTCCTCCACGAGCTCGATCCTGGCCTCCTTGGCCCGCGCGTGTTGCATCACGTTGGCCATCGCCCCCTGGACTATTCGCAACAGCGCCGTCTGGACAGGCATCGGCAGCCCGGAGGTGTCCGCCGAGCTCACCGTCACCTCGAGCCCGCCTCGCATCCACTGGTCGCGGGCGAACCGCCTGAGGACATCATCAAGCCCGTGTGCGTCCAGGTCCGGCGGCGTCAGTTCGCGGATGAAGCTGCGCGCGTCCGCGAGGCTCGCAGCCGCCGTCTCACGGGCCAGGCGAATGTGTTCGACACCCGGTCCGTCTGGGTCGGCCCGCTCCGCAGCGTGAAGCAGCATCTGGATGCTCGAGAGACCCTGCGCGAGGGTGTCGTGTATCTCACGGGCAAGCCGCGAGCGCTCCGAGAGCACCCCTGCCTCTCGCTCCGTGGCGGCGAGCTGCCCCTGGGCCGCAGTGAGCTGGGCGAGCAACCGTTCGCGCTCGGTCGCCTCACGCGACAGCGACTCGTACCCGTAGCCGATCAGCAACGCGACGCCGGCGCCCACCAAAGGGCCCACTACACCGCCCACACTCCACGTGCCGTGCACGCCCAATGCGACGATCGCCACGACGGTCGTCAGCACCACGACCACAGTCCCGATGCGGCGCCCCAGCAGGTGCAGGTAGAGGAAGAAGAGCGGGAAGACCAGGTAGGCCGCATCGGGGGTGAACCACAGCAGCGCGGCCCACTCGCAGGTCAGCACGGCCAGCCACACGCTGGCACTCGCGCGAGGCGCGTGGCCGCCCAGTTTCCGGATGCCCAACGCGTAGGTGGCGATCAGTAAGAGGGACAACACGATGGCCGCCGTCGAGCCCGGGTACGGCGCGAGGAGCGCGCGGCCAATGACCAGACCCGTGAGGACCGCGAAGAGGGCGTGTAAACCCACCTGCAGCCCAACAAAAACAGGTCGGAGCGCATCGTGGGCCATACGGCACAGCGTACGCGCAGCGCAGCGGCTCGCCATCGGCTAAAAGGTGTAGCGAGGCTCACCCATTTGCCCCACGCCGACCCCCTTCGCGCGGCCGATGCGCAGGCGGCTCCACCCCGTGAGACTTGGAGCATCGCCCTCGCCAGGGCCCCAACGTCGCGCCGAGAGGACCCACATGTTCGTCGCCCTTCGCGACCTCAAGTTTGCCCGCGGGCGATTCGCGCTCATCTGCTCGGTGATTACGCTGGTCACCATCCTGGTGGGCTTCCTCAGCGGACTCGCCGGCGGACTGGCGTCTCAGAACGTCTCCGGAGTCCTGGCGTTACCCTTCGACAAGCTGGTGATTGCGACCTCCGGCACCGGCGACACCGCCGACTTCTCCTCCTCCAATGTGACCGCGGATCAGCTCGACGCGTGGGCCGCGGCTGCCGGCGTCACCTCCGCCGTGCCCCTCGGCATCACGCAGGCTCGCGCGGAATCGACTTGGGGCGACGCCGCGGTGACGATCTTCGGGTACGACGGGATCCCAGAAGGAGATTCCGGCGAACTCGCGTCCGTCGCGTCCGGGAACATCGTGCTGTCGAGCGGCGCAGCGGGCGACTTGGGTGCTGCTGTGGGTGACTCCGTCTCCGTGGCAGGCACGGAGTTTGTCGTATCGGCTATCGGCGGCGACTGGTGGTACAGCCACACTGCGGTGGTGCAAACCTCGCTCTCAGACTGGCAGGGACTCGCCGGCGCCCAACGGCAGAGTTCCCTGTACGCGACGGCCATCGCCGTGACGGGAGCCCCCGCGTGGGACGACGTTGCAGCGACGACGGACACCACTGCAAGCGGCAGGCTGGCGTCGCTCACCGCGATTCCGGCGTTCGCCTCGGAAGTGGGCTCGCTCGGGATGATGATCGGGATGCTTTTCGGCATCTCCGCGCTGGTGATTGGCGCATTCTTCACCGTCTGGACCATTCAGCGAGCGGGCGACATCGCCGTGCTCAAGGCCCTGGGCGCGTCCTCGCGCACGCTGACCCTGGACGCCCTGGGCCAGGCGGCCATCGTGCTCGCCGTGGGCATCGGCATCGGCATCACCGTGGTGATAGCCCTCGGCTCACTCTCCCCCTCCGCGTTGCCGTTCCTAATCAGCCCGATCACCACCGCGCTGCCCGCCGCACTCATGGTCGTGTTGGGCCTCGGCGGCGCCGCCGTCGGAGTACGCACCGTCACCTCGGTGGATCCGCTTTCAGCGCTAGGGAGTGCCCGATGATCGAGTTCGACGACGTCACGCTCACGTATCCCGACGGCGCGAGCAGGGTGACCGCGGTCGATTCTGTTTCGCTCACGGTAGAGCCGGGTACCGTCACGTGCCTCACCGGGCCGTCCGGGTCGGGCAAGTCCAGCTTGCTGGCGCTCGCGGCAACTCTCATCAGGCCTGACTCGGGCAGGGTCGCTATCGCAGGATCCGACGCCACCCGGATGAGCGGCGCTCAGGCGAGCGAGTTGCGCCGACGCAGCATCGGCATCGTCTTCCAGCAGGCAAACCTCATTGCCTCGCTGACCGCACTCGAGCAGTTGCAGGTGATGAACGAGTTGGGCGCCCCCGGGAGCCGCGATAGCCGCGGGGCCGCGACGGCTCGGGCCACACACCTGCTGGAGGCGGTCGGCCTCGCAGATCAGGCGGGCCGGCGCCCTCATCAATTGTCCGGCGGGCAGCGCCAGCGCGTGAACGTCGCGCGCGCCCTCATGAACCGCCCCCGCGTCCTACTGGTGGACGAGCCCACCAGCGCACTCGACCAGGACCGGGGCGCCCAGATCATCGAGATTGTCCTCGAACTGACCGCGTCGGAGGGGACCTCCACGCTGCTCGTCACCCACGACGCCCACCACTTTGCTCGCATGGATCGCGTGCTGCGCATGGTTGACGGAGTTCTGCTTGCGGCGGATGCGAACTCGGACAGGAATGTGTAGGTCGGTGGCGCTGTTGAGCCAGACATGAAGGCAATCACATATGAGAAGTACGGCTCCGGCGACGTTTTTGAAGTGACCGAAATCGCTGAGCCCCACATCGGTCCGGACACGATGGTGGTCGAGGTCAAGGCTGCGGGCATCAATCCCGTCGACTACAAGATCCGCGAGGGCTACCTCGCCCAGCTGATCGACACCACTTTTCCCGTTGTCCCGGGCTGGGACGTCGCGGGCGTGGTGGTCCAGGTGGGGCTAGACACCCCTGAATTCAAGGTGGGCGACGAGGTGTACGCGTACGCACGCAAGGACATCCTCGGGGTTGGCGGCACTATCGCCGAGCGCGTAGCGGTCCCCGCGCGTACCGCCGCCCTCAAGCCCTCCAGCCTCAGCTTTGAGGAGGCGGGCGCGGTCCCCCTCGCTGGTTTGACGGCGATCCAGACGGTGCGACGCGCCGGCGTGAAACAGGGCCAGAAGGTCCTCGTTCACGGCGCCGCGGGCGGAGTCGGGAGCTTTGCGGTGCAGCTAGCGGTCCACGCCGGCGCAACCGTGGTGGGCACCGCATCGGCTCGCAACCACGACTACCTCGCGGAGCTCGGCGCCACCGGAGTTGAATACGGCGACGGGCTCAAGGATCGCGCGCTTGAGGCTCAGCCCGGCGGCTACGACGTCATCCTCGACTACGCGGGAGGCAGCTCCCTCGACGACACTGCGGCACTACTGGCTGATGGCGGCGTGGTGACCTCTGTCGCCGACCCGCGCGCCCAGAGCGAATTCGGCGGACACTACGCGTGGGTGCGACCCGACACTTCGGACTTGACCGAGCTCGCGCGACTCATCGACGCTGGCACGCTCAAGGTTGAACTCGCGCAGGCCTTCCCACTTGCCCAAACCAAGGACGCGTACGCCGCGCTCGAGGACGGGCACGTGCGCGGGAAGATCGTGGTCGTACCCTAAGGCACTATCTCCGCCCGCTCTCCCCGGGGTCAGCCCCGGGGAGGGCTGTGCTACGCCGACTCGCGCAGCACGAGCTCCGTCGGCAAGATCGTGGTGCGCGGCTTGTCCACGTTTCCGGCGAGCACATCAATCAGAATGTTCGCCATCTCTCGCCCCATCTCCATGGACGGCTGACGCACGGTCGTCAGCGGGACGCTGCACGCCTGCGCCGCGGCGCTGTCGTCGTAGCCAACCAAGGCGATGTCATTGGGGACGGCGTACCCGCGTTCGAAGAGCACAGGCATGGCGCCCGAGGCCATCAGGTCCGAGGCCACAAACACCCCGTCGATGCTCGGGTCGCTATCAAGAATCTCTCGCATGGCGCGTTGCCCGCCAAGCACGGTGTAGTCGCCATCGACGCAGGGGCCGGGTTCGAGTCCGTTCGCGGCCAGCACCTGCCGCCAGCCGCTGATGCGGTCGAGCGCGCTCTGCATGGAGCGTGGTCCTGAAACTGTGGCGATCCGTTGGCAGCCGCGTTCGACCAGCCTGCGGGTGGCCGTCGCGCCGCCCTCCACGTTGTCGACGTCCACAACGTAGGCGTCGAGACCCTCGACGCTGGGACGCCCGCCAAAGACGATGGGCAGGATGCCGCTGATGCGCTCGAGGGATCGGTCGCTGGCGTGGTGAGAGACCACCGCGACGCCGTCTACCGCGCCACCGGCGAGGTAGCGCATCATCTTCGCGCTCGGGTCGGGGCTTGCCACCATCAGGTTCAGCACGTAGTCACTCTGATCGAGCCGACTGTGAATGCCCGCCACAATCGACGCGAAATAGACGTCGCCAAAGAAGCGCGTGACGTCCTCCGGAGCTACTAGCGCGATCGCGAGGGACTGCTGGCTAGCGAGCGAGCGAGCCGCCCTGTTGGGCACGTAGCCCAAGTCCGCGATCGCGGCGCGAACCGCTGCCGCGCTCGACGGATGAACCTTGGGCGAGCCGTTGACCACGCGCGAAACCGTGGCCCGCGAGACACCTGCCCGCTCAGCCACCAGTTCTAGAGTGGGGGCTGCGGTACGGAGGCCGCTCACGGTCGGGCCCGGGGCGTCGACCGGCGCGTCACCACAGCCAGGCTGTGGTGACGGCACCGATCGACGGTGAAACTGTTCGACAACACTGTCGACTCCAATCAGGACTATGAAGAGTCCTTAGCCCTTGACGGCGCCCGCCATGATGCCGGAGACCAGTTGGCGGCCAGCGAAGACGAACAGGAGCAGCAGTGGGATCGTCGCGAGCATCACACCGGCAAGTACCAGTGAGTAGTCCACGAAGAAGTTTGCCTGAAGCAGAGACAGCGCCAAAGGCAGTGTGGGGTTGGACTGATCAAGGATGATCAGCGGCCACATGAAGTTGTTCCACGCCGCGACAAACGTGAACAGGAACAGCATGGCTGCAGCTGGTCGAGCGGCGGGAACGGCGATGTGCCAGAACGTACGGATCTGGTTGCAACCATCGACCCGAGCTGCCTCGAGCAGTTCGCCCGGAAGCGACTGGCTCAAGTACTGCGTCATCCAGAACACACCGAAGGCCGAAACCATCGCGGGAACGATGACCGCCCCGAGCTCGCCCGTCCATCCAAACTTGTTCATCAGGATGTACAGCGGGACAACGCCCAGCTGAATCGGAACCACCATGGTCGCGATGACCGCGGCCAGGAGCACGCTGTTGCCCTTGAACTTAAGCTTCGCGAAGGCGTAGCCGGCGATCGTGGAGAAGATGACGGTCGAAAGGGCGACGGTTGTCGACACGATGATCGAGTTTCCGAGCGCCTTCCAGAAGTTCACCGCGGGGTTGGAAAGGACCGCGGACGCGTTCGAGAAGAAGTTTCCGCCGGGAATCCACGACAGGTTCTGGTCGGTAACCGATGACGCGTCGCCCGAACCGATGAGGAAGGAGTAATACAGCGGGAACAGTGAACCAATGAGGACTGCGGCCAGGGCGCCGTAAACAAACCACGTTGGTCGGCTGAGGGAAACAGCACTGCTTTTGCGGAATGCCATTATTTGCCTCCTGGGGAGTCGCTCTTGATGAACTTACGGGTGATGAGCAGGTTGATGAGGCTGAAGACCACAATGATGAGGAACAGGAGCCACGCCACTGCGGATGCCTTACCGAAGTTCAGGTCGCCCCAACCGATGTTGTACATGTACATCGTGATGGTCAGCCACTGCTGGTCCGCGCCTCCGTTACCGGCGGAGTCGAACATGCGGGGCTCATCGAAGATCTGTAGGCCACCGATGGTCGACGTGAGAATCACGAAGATCATGGTGGGGCGGATCTGCGGGAGCGTGACCGAAACGAATCGCCTGACGGCGCCGGCGCCATCGATAGCCGCTGCCTCGTAGAGGTCTCGCGGAATCGCCTGCATGGCAGCAAGCAAGATCAGCGCGTTGTAGCCGGTCCAGCGGAAGTTCACCATGGTCGCGATCGCGAAGTGGCTGGCGAGCACGTTGACGTGCCACCTGATTGGTTCGATGCCGACCATCCCGAGCCACTGGTTGAAGAGACCGCTCTCGTCGGCGAAGAGCTTGGAGAAGATGATGCCTACTGCGACCGGCATCACTACGAAGGGCACAAGTACGCCCATGCGCCAGAACGTCTTCGCGCGTAGCTGATGGTCGAGCATCGCGGCGATGAACGTCGCGAGAAGAATTTGGGGTACGGCTGATAGCAAGAAGATCGAGAAGGTGTTTCTCAGTGCAACCCAGAACTTGCGGTCGTTGAGCACATCAGCGAAGTTCTCGAATCCGATAAAGGAGCCGGTGTTGCGGATCGTGTCCCAGTCCATCATCGAGATGACGGCGGTGTAGACGATCGGGAAGATGCCGAAGATGGCGAAGAGAATAAAGAACGGCGCTATGTACACGTAGGGGGACGCTTTCACGTCCCACCGGCCCAGGCGCTGGCGTCGTAGATCGCGCTTGGTCTCGGTGACTGTATGCAAGTCGGTGGTTGCCATGGGTTTCCTTGAGGTCAGGATGCAGAATGCAAGGGTGGATCCGGGTCGTCGCCCCTAAGGACGACGACCCGGACCGCGGTTGAAATTAAAACCTAGAGGTTGTTAATTTCCGTTACTGCCTTGTCCCACGATGCCGCAGGAGAGTCAACACCGGTGTCGACACGCGTAAGCGCGTCAGAGAAAGCGGTGTTAATCGGGAAGTAGAACGCGCCCTTGTACGGCGACGGAAGAACTGCCGTGGCGCGGTCCGCGAAGATCGTGCCCGTAGGTGCGTCGTTGAAGAACTCGTTGGATGCTTCAGCAACCAGCGGGTTCGTGTATGCCTCAGGCTGGCTGGGGTAGGTGCCTGCGTTGTCGAAGGCCTTGGCCTGGCTGTCAGCCGAGGTCAACCAGAGAGCAAGCTTCTTTGCCTCTTCGACGTTTGCGCCGTTCTCAGGAACCGTGAGCCATGAACCGCCCCAGTTGCCGCCACCGTTGGGGTACACGTTGGCGATGTTCCAGTCGGTGGTGTCACCAGCGGAACCGGAGATCACACCGAGCATCCACGGCGGGCACAGCATGGTCGCGAATGCGCCATTCTGCATACCGGCGAACCAGTCTTCGCTCCACTGTCCGAGGTGCGTGGACTGGTCGATCGAGGCTTCGGTCAGCTGGTCGTACGCTGCCTTAACTTCGGGGTTCTCGGTCGCGATGATCGTGTCCGTGCCGGCCTCTTCGAAAGCGGGGTCGATCTGGTTGATCATGCCCTGCCAGATGCCACCGGTGGAGTCGAAGAACGCCTCGCCGGTTGCGTCGTAGTAGTCCTGACCAACCGAGAAGAAGTTTGCCCAGTCACCCTCGAGGAGTGCCTCGACGCCTGCGGGGTCCGAAGCCAGTCCGGCTTCCTCGAACAGCGAGGAGCGGTAGCAAACGGCCTGCGGTCCAACGTCGGTGCCGGCGCCGATGAGGCGGCCTTCAGCGTCGGTGGCGTCAGCCGTCTTGGACTCGAGCCAGCGGCCGTCAAGCGACGGGTCCGACAGGTCTGCGAGAAGGTCGGAGTAGCCCATGACCTCAGGCATCCAGTCAACCTCGACCATTTCGACGTCAGCGAGGCCACCCGGGCCGAGCTTTGCGAAGAAGTTGGTGCGAGCGTCGCCGGACTCGGCCTTGCGGTCGTAGACAACCGTCACGTTCGGGTTCTCGTCCATGTACTCCTGGATGAGGTCGAACTGGTAGTCGGCGTCAGGCTGCTCGATCGAGTTGTAGCCAGGCGTGTTGAAGGTAGCGAGCGTGAGCGTTACGGGCTCGGCGTTCGCATCAGGCGACGCCGACATAGCGCCGGTCGCCGACGAGGTGGGCTCTGCAGCGTCATCGCTGCTGGAGCAGCCTGCCACCGTCAGAGCGAGGATTGCGGCACCGGCGGTGAGGCCGAGTGCAGTCTTACGACGTGAATAGGTCACGTTCACTCCTTTGTGAGTAAGGGTTGATGTCCAGACTCAGGAGAGCGCTCTCTTTGTGCGTGAGAGCGCTCCCACGAATCGAGTTCACCGTAGGCCTGAGCCACAAGTGGTGTCAATCCAGAACGGGCCTTTAGGGGCGTTTCGTCACCGAATCGTTACGAACCCATGTCGAAACGTTACGAATGCTCCCCGTTTGTTACATTTCGAGGTTTTTGCGGGTAGCTGTCGGCGGCCGCTACAGCTCTCCCTTTCGGGCACCAGCCCAGATGTCGATGCCGGCATCCGTGGCGAATCCGTCGATCTGCGAGAGCTCCTCCGAGGTGAACTCGAGGTTCTCTAGCGCACCCACGTTCTGCTCCAGCTGCTTGACCGAACTCGACCCAATGACCAGTGACGTCACCCGGTCGTCTCGCAGCGCCCACGCCAGCGCAAGCTGCGCGAGGGTCTGCCCGCGACGCTCTGCGATGGCGTTGAGCGAGCGCAGTCGCTCGATCATGTCGCCATCCAGCCATTCCTTGTTGAGCGAGGAGCCTTCCGTCGCGCGAGAGCCCTCGGGGATCCCGTCCAGGTAGCGGGGAGTCAACAGCCCCTGAGCCAGGGGTGAGAAGCCGATGACACCGGCGCCTACCTCGTCCGTCGCGTCCAACAGTCCCTCGTTCTCGATCCAGCGGTTGAGCATCGAATAGGAGGGCTGGTGGATGAGTAGCGGAGTCCCGAGCTCGCGCAGCAGGCGCGCCATTTCGCGGGTGTTCTCCGCGTCGTAGGACGAGATCCCGACGTAGAGGGCCTTGCCCGCTCGTACCGCGGCGTCGAGCGCGCCTGCGGTCTCCTCCAGCGGCGTCGTGGGGTCGTAACGGTGGCTGTAGAAGATGTCAACGTAGTCGAGACCCATGCGGCTCAGCGACTGGTCTAGGCTCGCGGAAAGGTACTTGCGAGAGCCACCACCGCTGCCGTACGGGCCGGGCCACATGTTCCAGCCGGCCTTGGTCGAGATGATCAGTTCGTCGCGGTAGGGCTTGAGGTCGGTCGCCATCACGCGTCCGAAGTTCTCCTCCGCGGAGCCAGCGGGCGGGCCGTAGTTGTTGGCCAGGTCGAAGTGGGTGATTCCCAGGTCGAACGCGCGCGTCAGAATCTCGCGCTGCGTCTCCAACGGACGGTCTCCGCCAAAGTTGTGCCACAAACCCAGTGACAGCAGGGGCAGGTCGAGCCCCGAGCGTCCGGTGCGGCGGTACTTCATAGTGCCGTCGTAACGGTCTTCATTGGCAAGGTAGGTCATCGTCGCGCCTTTCGTCGAGGGGGATGCGTCTACGTACTCCAACGCACGACGCGCGCTTTGTATGCCCGCAAGCGACGCGAGCGACATTTCCCGCAGCCGGCGCGATGCGAAGCCGCGTACCGGCACGGTTCCCCTAGACGACGCGCTTAGCCACCGTCGCCTGCGCGATGACGCGAGTCCCCTGGTAAACCACCAGAGACTGCCCCGCCGCCACGCCGCGCATCGGCTCGAGCAGGCTGACCATCATGCGGTCACCCCCCTCTTCATCGATCACGCGCTGAACCGTCGCAGGCACCGCGTCGCCGTGCGCGCGCACCTGCGCGGTGCACTCAGTTGACTCTGTGGCGGGGACATCGGGCGCGAGCCACACCACGTCCTCGCCGGTGAGCTCGTAGACGCTGAGCAGGGTCTCGGGTCCCACCACGATCACGTTCGAGGTGGTGTTGACCTCGGTGACGTAGCGGGGCTTGCCGTCCGGCGCGGGACGACCAATGCCGAGTCCCTTACGCTGGCCGACGGTGTACGCGTACGCGCCGGTGTGCTCCCCCACCTTGGCGCCCGTCTCGTCCACGATCTCGCCTTCCTCCTGGCCGAGCGCGCGCTCGAGGAAGCCCTTGGTGTCGCCGTCCGCTACAAAGCAGATGTCGTACGAGTCGGGCTTGTTTGAGACTCCCAGCCCGCGCGCCTCGGCCTCTGCGCGCACCTTGGCCTTGGTCTCAATCTCCCCCAGCGGGAACATCGCCTTGGCGAGCTTGTCTGGGCCCATGACGGCCAGCACGTAGGACTGGTCCTTGGCCATATCCGCCGCGCGGTGCAGCTCGCGTAACCCGTCCTCACGGATGTCGATGCGGGCATAATGCCCGGTAGCGACCGCGTCGAAGCCGAGGGCGTCCGCCCGTTCAAGGAGCGTGTCGAACTTGATGTGCTCGTTGCAGCGCACGCACGGGTTGGGCGTGCGCCCCCGCGAATACTCACTCAGGAAGTCCTTGACCACCAGGTCGTGGAACTCGCCGCTCAGGTCCCACACGTAGTACGGGATGCCCAAAATATCGGCGGCGCGGCGCGCGTCGTTGCTGTCCTCGATCGAGCAGCACCCACGCGATCCGGAGCGGTACTCGTCGCGGTTGCGCGACAGTGCCATGTGGACGCCGACGACGTCGTGGCCGGCGTCGACTGCGCGCGCTGCGGCAACCGCGGAATCGACTCCGCCGGAAAGTGCGGCTAGGACGCGCATGGGTACCTCCAGATTGGTGAACCCGTCAAGTGTAAACGAGGGGCGCAAACCGGCGGCCGATGCCGGGACCGCCTCCAGCCGCCCGCCTACCGTCTCGCGGCCGGCGCAGTCGCCGGTTACGCGACTAGGCGCTCCCGCAGCGCTTCGAGGGTCGCCTCGTCCCCGCCATTCGCCAAATACCATCCCCGGGTGCCGCCGTCGTGCGCGTCCCACGCGTCGAGCACCGACTCGATGGCCGAGGCGGGCGCATCGAGAATCTCGCGGGGCACCGCCGAGAGCGGGGAGTTGCCACCCTGGATCAGTTCCTGAGGGAGGCCTCGCATGATGCGCGCGATGACGCCCATCATGTTGGGCGCGGTGGCGGTGTAGTCGGCCACGACCACGTCGCGGTCGTAGCCGAGCAGCCGCAGGATCAGCGCGGAGGAGACCCCCGTCCGATCCTTGCCTGCCGAGCAGTGATACAGCACCGGCGCCTCGTCGCGCGCGACCTCCGCGATGACCTGAGTGAGTCCCCGCGCCGGCACGCCGACGATCATGGTCCCGTACAACGCATCGAGTGAGCTGAGCGAATGCTGCGCGGCGTCGCCGGCGAGGTTCGCGTCGGCCAGGACGTCCAGCTCCACCACGCGTGACGTCGCGGCCAACGAGTTCGGCTTCCCCTTCTCGTCCGCCCCACGTAGGTCAAGGACCGTCGCCGGGGGCCACGGGGTTAGTCCGGCGGGTACCTCGTCACCCTCCTGCGGCGCGTCAGAACGGAACGCCACTCCGTGGCGCAGGCCGGGCGCGGCATCGGCGAGGTCGCGGGCGTTCGCGAGATGGGACTGGGCCGGGGGAAGTTGGAACGTCATCGTCTGCGCTTTCGCTGGGGTGTGGGCGGAGTATCAGGTGGTCGCGCGCGCCAGTCACGGTTGACCCTGTGAGCGGCACGCACGGGTAGCTAGCCGAAGGCCTCGCCGTGGAACGTACCGGCGACCTTGCGAGCCCTCACCACCGCATCGGGCAGCACCTCCATCAGCGCCTCGACGTCGGCCTCAGTGGAGGTGTGGCCGAGCGAGAAACGCATCGTCGACGCCGCCTCGCTCTCCGTACGCCCCATGGCCATCAGCACGTGCGACGGCTGGGCGATTCCCGCGGTACAGGCCGAGCCGTTGGACGCCTCGACCCCGTGCGAGTCGAGCACGAACATCATCGCCTCCGCCGCGCAACCGGGGAAGACGAAATGCACGTTGCCCGGCAGCCGGCGAGGACCTGGCTCCGGTCCGGACAGCACCGCGTCGGGGATCGCCTCGCGGATGCGCGCGATCATGTCGCGCTGCAGCTCGCCGAGGCGGGCCGCCTCCGAGTCGAGTTCCGCGACGGCGGTCTCGGCGGCGATCGCCGCGGAGTGGAACCCCGCCGCGTTGAGGGTGCCGGAACGCACCTTGCGCTCCTGACCGCCTCCGTGCGTCAAGGGAGTGATGGTGAGTTCCCGCTTGGCCACCAGGGCGCCCACGCCCACGGGGCCGCCGAGCTTATGCGCGCTCACCGCCATGGTCGCGAGGCCCGAGCCGCGGAAGTCCACCGGCACGTGGCCTACCGCCTGCACCGCATCGGCGTGGACGGGGATGCCGTGCTCCGTCGCGATGTTCACGATGTCCTGGATGGGCTGGATGGCGCCCATCTCGTTGTTGGCCCACATTACGGAGATCAGTGCGATCTCGTCGAAGTGCGCGGCGACCTCGGCTCGCAGGGCCGCCAGGTCGACGATCCCGTCGTGCCCCACCGGCAACACCACAGCGGTCGCGCCGTGCTCATTCTCGAGCCACTGCGCGGGGTCGATTCCCGCGTGGTGCTCGATGGCCGTGGTGACGATTCGGGTGCGGCGAGGATCGGCGGTGTGGCGCGCCCAGTACAGGCCCTTGAGAGCGATGTTGTCCGCCTCGGTGCCGCCCGACGTCCAGATGACCTCGGTCGGGTGGGCGCCCAGCGCCTTGGCCATCCGCTCGCGCGCGTCCTCGACCACCGAGCGCGCGAGTCGCCCCGACTTGTGCAGCGCGGACGGGTTTCCGACTCGGGCCAGCTCCTCGAAGTACGCCATTCGCGCCGACTCCACCATGGGAGTCGTCGCGGCGTGATCGAGGTAGTGAGTGGCCATCTTGCCGATTTTAGGGCAGGTTGCCGCGCGGCACTACTCGGTGCCCGCAGAGCCGCCCGAAGGCTGACACCGCGGGCACCAACTAGTGGCTAGCGAGCCTCGCAGCGTGCGCCGTTGAGCGTCACATTCTCAATAGGCGCGGTGCCCGCGGCCTGCGATCCCACGAATCCGAGCGTGGTCGACTTGCCAGGCTTGATGGTGGAGTTCCACTTCAAGCTACGCACCGACACGTGTGCGCCCGACTGGGTGGAGTTGCCACTCCAGAGGTTCGACACCCGCTCGCCGCTAGTGAAGTCCCATTCGAGGTCCCATCCCCTTACAGGCTCATCAGCGAGGTTGGTGACCCAGATCTGGCTGATGAACCCTCCTGGCCACGTGCCGTGCACCGTGTATTGCACGGCGCAGGTCGCGACCTCGGGCTCCGAGGCCAACGCGAGGCCCACCACCACAGGGTCGTGGTCGGATGTTCGGAACTCGTTGGGAGCGTAGAGGTCCGCTATCTGAGCCGGCGTCTTGAAGTCGGTGTTGTAGTCCAGCACCGATGCCTCGTCGGAATTGAGGTGATACTCGGCCGCTTCGGTGATCTGGTCGACGATGCTGGCGGAGGCGAACGTGTAGTCGAGGGTGCCCCACTGGCCGTCGAAGACGTACGAGTAGTCGCCAGCCCCCAGGTCCGTCAGACCCGCGTCACGCAGGACATCGATCGGGTCCTCCATGGCGTAGGAGTTCAAGTCGCCCACCAGCATGACGTCGGTGTCGTCGACGCCGGTGGGGTCCGAGTCAATCCAGTCGACCACCGCCTCGGCGGCAGCCGTGCGCGTCGCATTCCAGCAGCCAGCCCCGTCACCCTGATCGGCGTCCGCGCCCGATGACGGGCAACTGCCCTTGGACTTCCAGTGGTTCGCAACCACCGTGAAGGTCTCCTCATTACTCAACTGCTCAAAGGACTGGGCGAGCGAAGGCCTGTTACGGCTGTCGTCGAAACGCGGATCGACCGATGAGTCGAGGACAGCAAAGTCGCCCACCGGGGCAACCGTCCGGGTGTCGTAGATCATGCCCACGCGGATGGTGTCCGTGCCCACCACGCCAGTGTCGACGTAGCTGTACGCGTCCTCGCCAAGGGCAGCGTTCAGGGCCTCGGTAAGGTCCGCGAGCGGCTCGACTCCCGTGGAGTTCTCCAGCTCCATCAGTCCCAGGACATCGGCGTCGATCTTGCCGAGCGCGGAGACCAGCTTGGCCCGCTGGCGGTCCAACTCCTCTGCGGTGTTCGCCCCTCGGCAACCCTGCTTGTTTCCCTCCGGTCCGCATTGGCTTCCGCTGGCGTCGAGGGTCAGGAAGTAGTTGAGCACGTTGAAGCTGGAGAACTTCAGCGTGCCGCCAACCTCGGGTGCGGCAGTGGGCCGGGGGTTTGCCGACTCGAAAGCGGGGACCACCCCGCCGGGCACTAAGCCGGCGTCGCTGAGGTCACCGACGGGGCGGATCCGGTACGCGTTTCCCGATGCGGAGTTGCCAGCCCAGGTATAGGTCATGACGCCCGTGAGTCCGTCCACTGTGTCTCCGCCGCGCAGCGGGTTAGTCGCGCTCAGCGGGTTGCCCCCGCCACCGAACACAATGGGGTCAGGGTTCTGCGCCTGCGTTGCGTCGTCGACCTTGATCCTGTTGAGGTCGTTCGTCGCCTGGAGCGCATTGGCTGCGGCGCCCGGATCTGCAATGGCCGTCGGCTGGTCCAACTTGCCGTCGCCGGACAGCGTGAGTTCCCCGAACCTGCCGAGGAGGTACATCTCGGTCACGTACAGCGTCTGGGGAACCGTCACGAGCATGCCCTCGTAGGCTTCGGCCGAGTCGGCGGCCGCGAATGGCAACGCCACCGTCGCGGGCGTGACTGCCTGGCCGGACGCCGTCACGGTGACGTCGGTCACCGACGAGAGCTGGGTCTGTCCCTGGTACTCGCCGACAGTTCCGGTGACGCTCACCTGGTCTCCGAGGCTCACTTGGTCCGCGCCGCCGTTGAAGACGAAGATGCCTTCCGATGTGGCTGGGTCGCCATCGGCATCGGCGTCCTGTTCCTGCACGTAAAAGCCTCGCAGTGCGGGCTGCGCACCCTCGTAGTCACCGACCACGATGCCGTCGATTACTACGACCTGGTCGAGCATCCCAGACGTCTCGCCGGCGCCCTGGATGGCGCTGATCAACGCGGGCGTCGCGACGTCACCGTCCCCGTCCCCGTCGCCATCACCATCACCATCACCATCACCGTCGCCGTCGCCGTCGCCGTCGCCATCACCATCACCATCACCATCACCATCACCGTCGCCGTCACCCACGCAGGTCGCGGTGTGGGACCCGAGCCCGTCGAAGGTGTTCGCGGCGAACCCCGCCCACTCGACGGTGGGGTCAAAGTCGTCAGACCCATCGGTGTCCCCCACGCAGACGTCGTCATTGCGCCGCAGCGTGTTGTCCGCGGTACTGATGAGCCCCTCGCCCCACTGCGAGCCGGGGTCGAGGCCAATCTGACCGATGACGTCCAACGTGTCCGCGCCATTGACCAGAGCGAGCGCGTCATCGCCGTTGAAGAGTCCCGAGCCGGTGGTCTGGTCCGCTTGCGCGAGGATCACCGGGTCGGCAGAGCTGTGAGCGAAGACAAAGACGTCCCCCGCCGCGACGACCCCACTCAGCGTGAACGTAGCGCTCACCGAGGCCGAGCCGTTCGAGTATTGCTGGATCGCGTAGTCCGACAGATCGACATCGGCGCCCGTGCCGTTGTAGACCTCCAGCGCCTTGTTATTCGAGCTGCCCTCGACGTATTCGGAGAAGAACAGGTCCGTGGCCGTGGCCCCTGTTTCAGGTTCGGCACCCGACGGGACCGCCGATGCGACGGTCACCCCCAGAGCGATGATTACGGCTGTGGCGATGGCGCGTCTTTGCATTCCAGGTTCTCCCTTTTGTCCGGTATGTCCCACGTTAACCGGCATCGCCGACATTCGCTCGGCGGGACGTTGAACGGCACACGAACAACTAGTTACCAGGAGGTTAATCCCAGAATTGGCGTCTTAGAGCCTGCGCCCAGGCCACAACACGGCCTCGCGTTCGCCGGGGGGCGGTCCAGGTGTCGCTCGGCGAATACCTGGGGAACTACCGCTACACGCGGCTGCAAACTGGGCTACTTTTGTTTGCATGACCGATCTGCCCGCCAGCGACGCGCTGCAAGACCTCATGTTCACCGCACTGGACCATGGTGTTAAGTCCGCGAGTGACGGTGGGGCCGTCATCCCCTTCCTCGTAGAGGAGGACGTCGACGGCACCCGCAAAATCGTCAGATTTGACGCGGGCGAATTGCAAGAGTCCGTAGCTCGCGCGCGTGAAGCCGCGGCGGTTTCCGCAGCGGAGCGCGTTGCCCTTTGCTTCGACGGATACCTGACCGATGACACCGGCCGCTTTGACGCCGTGTACATCGTGGCCCAGGAGCGCGGCGGGCCCAGCGCCCTCACCTTCATCCAACGCTACCGGCCCGCCGACGCCCCGGGTGGCTTTGGGGAACTTGGCAACCCCGCATACGCAGGGACGGACGACCGCCTGTTCTAGGCGTCAATACGCACGGCCGATGCGCTGCCAGTGCGGCTACTCGCCGCGGTGCGCCTTGACAGCCGCGATGGCCTGCGGCAACACGTCGAAGAGCGAGCCCACCACTCCAAAGTCGCAGATCTCGAAGATAGGCGCGTCCGGATCCATGTTGATGGCGACTACGGTGCCGGAAGCCTGCATGCCGCCACGGTGGTGGACGGCGCCGGAGATCCCGCACGCCACGTACAGCGCGGGGGTCACCGTGGTGCCGGTCTGCCCCACCATGTGCTCGTGGCCAATCCAGCCCTCGTCAGTGGCGTCGCGGCTCGCGCCCACAGCACCACCGAGTAGCTCCGCGAACTCGGTCACGAGCGCGTAGTCGCCGCCGGTTCCGCGTCCTCCGGACACCACCACAGGAGCCTCGGCCAGGGGCACGCCCTCGGCCTGCACGACGGGCTCGACCGCGGTGATGGTCTCGCGCGTCGCTGGAAGTTCGACGACCAGGTGGACGAGGATTGCCTCGCCCGGGGCCTCTGCGGCCGATGCCGCGGTGGTGTTGGGACGCAGGCCCACGATGGCGCCGGGTCCATTAACGACACCGGTCCCCGGGATGCGGGTGCGTACGTTCCACGTTGCTGCGAACACGGTCTGGAAGGCCTCGACGGCGCTGTCTTCACCCGTGCCGTCGACGAACTCGACTCCGGCGGCGTCAACCACGACGCCCGCGCCGCTTTTCGCTGCCAGTCGGGTCACGATCTCCTTGTTGACGAAGGTCGACACAAACAGCAGCAGCTTCGCGTCCGTGGTCGCGGCCGCGATGCCAGCGGCCGCCTTCGCGGGGTAGCGAGACTCCGCACCGATGCCCGCGACGCGAACCTCGGCGGCGCCAAACTCGGCCAGCTGGGCCACGGCATCGGCGCTGGGGTCCTCGCCCAGCCACACCGCCACCGGGGTGCCCAGGGTGCGCGCGAGCGTCAGCGCCTCCAGTGAGGGGCGGGCCACGGCCCCGTCGCGCTGCTCGATCAGTACTGCGATGGTCGCGTCGCTCATACCAGGCCCTTCTCGATGAGGAAGTCGGCCAAGAGCTTGCCGCCCTCCCCCGTGTCGGTCACGATCTTTTGGTCGGCGCGAGGAGGACGCTCGGAGGCGTCCACCACGGTAGTGCGCGACGCGCCGGCGCCCACGGAAGATGGGTCGACCCCCAGGTCCGCGAGCGTCCAGGTGGCGACCTCGGCTTTGCGTGCCGCCATGATCAGCTTGAAGTTGGGGTAGCGGGGCTTGTTCAGCTCGTCGGTCACGGACACCACTGCGGGCAGCGGCGCGGTAACGGTCTCGTGGGCGTCGCTCAGGTGACGCACGATGGTCGCCTGGCCGTCCGCGACCTCGAGCGACGACGCGAGGGTCAGCTGCGACCAGTCGAGCTGGGCCGCGAGCGCCGTGGGCAGCATCGAGGTCAGCCCATCCAGCGCGGCCATGCCGGTGATTACCAGGTCGAGCGGCTCCTCGTCGTGCACCTTCCGGATCGCGGCTGCGAGCACCGCGGCGGTGCCGAAAACGTCCGAGCCCGCCACGGCATCGTCGTCCACGTGAATCGCGTGGTTCACGCCCAACTGGAGCGCCTTGCGCACGGCCGCCACGGCATCGGGTCCGCCAACGGTGAGCGCGTAGACCTCGCCCTCGCCCGCGGCCTCGACCAGCTGCAGCGCCGCCTCGACCGCGTTCTCGTCGAGCTCGTTCATGGAGCCGTCGTCGGCTGTCCGAGTCACGGCGCCGTCGCTGAAGGAGCGGTTCGACTGGAGGTCGGGCGTGAACTTAACTGTCACCAAAATACGCATGAGTACAGACTAGTGGGGCACGCGCCCATCGATCCAGGACCTTCCGCGCGGGTCGGGCGCAGGAACACGCCGGGGGCCGCGAACGTTCACAGCTCACCCCATCATCTCCCGCAAGGAGCGCCATGCCAGACGTCGTTTCCGCCCCCGCCGCCCCAGCTTCCTTTGCGGTGAATCCAGTCTCGGAATTGGCTCGCCAAGTCGACGCGTACGTCGCGATGGGCTACCCCGGCCTTGCCGGTCTGGATGAGGCGGCGTTCCGAACGCTCATGGCGCCGTTGGCCCAGTGCCTCGCCGATGCCCTCGCCGCCGGGCTTGATCTCACGGTCACCGAGAACCGCGTTCCGTTCGTGGCCGTCATCGCCGATGCGGTCATCTCTCCGGAACTCCGTGTGCCGACGATGCGGGCCGGCCGGGGTAAGAAGGAGGGAATTCTGGACCGCAACTACGGCGAGAACGGGATTGCGCCGTACCGCGCAGTCGACGGCCTAGGCGTGCCGGACGCCCCCGTGTACCTGCTGCTCGACGTCCAGCGCGGCGACGAGTTCAAGAACGTCAAGCCGATGAACGCGACCCCCGTCATCGCCGAGCGCGGGCGCACGGTGCTGACCATCGTGGAGGGCCTGTCCTTCAACGCAGCGTTCCCGGACCTGCTCATCAAGAACCACTGCTTCATGCTGGCGGGCTCACACGAGGGCAACCGCCGCGTCCCCGCAATCTGGATCTCCAAAGGAGCACCAAAACTCGGCTGGTGCTTCCAGGGCGTGGAACACACGTGGCTGGGCATCGCATCGGCCGCCCGTCGTGTCGCCTCGTAACTAGCCGGAGGCCTGCCCTACGCGACTGCGGGTACTGGTGCGCGGAGGGAGTCGACGCGCTAGGTTTAGACAACACGCCGAGCACCGCGGTTCGACGTGTCCAAGAGAGGGAATTCGAGCATGAGTAGCGCACCAGTACCGCAGGGCCGCGAGCCCCATCACGTCGATATCAACGCGCTCTTCGCGTCGGCGGGCGAGACGCAGGACATCCCCCTGTTCGAGATGCCCCAAGGGCAACTCGACGAGAAGGTCGCCTATCAGCTGGTTCACGACGAGGCGATGCTTGACGGCAACGCCCGCCTGAACCTCGCGACCTTCGTCACGACCTGGATGGACAGCTCCGCGCAGAAGCTGTACGCCGAGACCGTCGACAAGAACATGATCGACAAGGACGAGTACCCCAAGACGGCCGAGATCGAGACGCGCTGCTGGCGCATCCTCGCGGACCTGTGGAACGCCCCGGACCCCGAGAAGGCCATCGGCACCTCGACCGTCGGCTCCTCCGAGGCCGCGATGCTCGCGGGACTCGCGATGACTCGCCGCTGGCGCGCCAAGCGTCGCGAGGAGGGCAAGTCGATCGACCGCCCCAACCTGGTCATGAGCGCCGGCGTGCAGGTGTGCTGGGAGAAGTTCTGCAACTACTGGGACATCGAGATGCGCCTGGTACCGGTCTCCACCGCGCACCCCGCGATGGACGGCGAGGCCATGCTGCCGTTCGTCGACGAGAACACCATCGGCGTCGTCGCGATCATGGGCGTCACCTACACGGGCGTGTACGAGCCCGTCGAGGAGATCTGCGCGGCGCTCGACGGCCTGCAGGAGCGCACCGGCCTCAACGTCCCCGTCCACGTCGACGGCGCATCGGGCGGCATGATTGCCCCGTTCATCCAGCCCGACCTGGTCTGGGACTTCCGCCTTCCGCGCGTGGTGTCGATCAACACGTCGGGCCACAAGTACGGACTGGTCTACCCCGGCCTTGGCTGGGCGATCTGGCGCAGCGAGGAGTACCTGCCGGAGGACATGATCTTCCGCGTCAGCTACCTGGGCGGCAACATGCCCACCCTCGCGCTTAACTTCTCGCGCCCCGGTGCACAGGTACTGCTCCAGTACTACTTGTTCATGCGCCTGGGCCGCGAGGGTTACACCGCCGTGCAGAACGCCACCCGCAACGTGGCGTTGCACCTGTCCGAGCACATCGGCAAGATGGCGCCGTTCGAGCTGGTCAGCGACGGCTCCGACATCCCCGTCTTCGCGTGGAAGCTCAAGGCCGGCTACACCGACAAGTGGAACCTGTACAACCTGTCCGACCGCCTGCGCGGGAAGGGCTGGCTCATTCCCGCCTACCCGCTGCCGGAGGACCTCGAGGACGTGATCGTCCAGCGGATTGTTGTTCGCAACGGGCTTGGCTTCAACTTGGCCCGCGACCTGCTCGCGGACATCGAGGAGTGCGTGAACTGGCTGGACGGCCTGGACGGCCCCATCCCGTCCGAGCACGTGGAGCCCGGCTTCACCCACTAGGCCTCACGCCTCACTAGACACAGAAAAGCCGCCACGGACCAACTGGTCCGTGGCGGCTTTTCTCGATTTTTGGGGGCGCTGCGCCTACTCGGTCGGGGCAGACGCCTCCTCCTGCATCACTCCGGGCCGCGTGACGACGGCGGCCGTGAAGAAGCACAACGCGCCGAACGAGGTGCCGACGTTGACCCACGTCAGGTTCGCGAGCGCGTTGGTACTGGGAAGGACGTACGCGCCGACGGCGGAGAATCCGAAGGCGACGGAGCCCGCCATGCCCGCCCACACCGCGGCGGGCGTGCGGGCGTTGATGTCCCACAGCTCGTGGGCTCGGCGCAGCGCGCCCAGTGCGAAGCCGCTCGAGACCAGGAAGGCCACCGAGCCCCACGCATCGGCGCTCCATCCGACTCCCATGGCGTCGGGAGTGTCGATGGAGGCCTGCCACGCGCGGAAGGTGCTGATGTTGAAGAGCAGGGTTCCGACGAACTGGACGGCCGCGGCCCACCAGTCGAGCGCGTCGCCGGAGGTGGTCGACTTCCACGGCGGGCGCCGCCCCGCGAGCAGTAGCTGCAGTGTCGCGGCAGTGGTGAAGAAGATGGAGCCGATGAAGAAGGTGAGGTTGGCGTTGGCCGCCCCCACCGCGTCGGCGTACCAGGGCAATGGCCCGATGAAGAAGAACGTGGAGCCGATCGCGAAGCCGATGGCCTCTCGGCGCATCCGCAGGAAGCGTGCACTTTTCATGACGCCAGCGTAGGGCAACACGCAACCTGGCGTTCCTCGTACGACACGCGGAGTACACCGTCGCATCACTGGCATCCTGCACAATAGTGCAATGACAAACGAGCGTGTCTCCGCGCACACCACCCAACCGTCCCCCACCCCGCACCGTCTTGGCGTGCACCTAGTGGAAGGTGGCGTGACCGTCGGCGTCTACGCCGCACACGCCGACCGCGTCGAATTATGCCTGTTTGACGACGACGGCGGCGAGACGCGGATCGACCTGGTGGGACCGACCACCGGCAACTGGCACGCCTTCATTCCCGGCATCGACGCGGGCCAGCGCTACGGCCTGCGCGCCCACGGGCCTTGGCAACCCAAGCGCGGCCACCGCTACAACCCCGCGAAGCTGCTACTTGACCCCTACGGCCGCGGCATCGACGGCACCATCGCCAACATGAGCGAGCCTGCGTCCAAGGTTCTGCTGAGTAACCGTGGCGAGGAGGACTCCGCCCCCGCGATGCCCCGCTCGGTGGTCACCACCAGGACCGGGCACGACTGGAAGCACCCCAGCCCGCACGTGCCGTGGGTCGACTCGATCGTCTACGAGATTCACGTCAAGGGCTTCACCCACCTCATGCCCGGCGTGCCCGAGCACCTGCGCGGCACGTACGCCGGCCTCGCACACCCAGCCTCCGTGGAATACCTCACCAATCTGGGCGTCACCACGGTGGAGTTGCTGCCCATCCAGGCCTTCGCCAACGAACCCCACCTGGAAAACGCGGGCCTCACCAACTACTGGGGCTACTCAACTCTGGGATTCTTCGCGCCACACGCCGCCTATGCCACCGCCGAGGCTCGCGCGGCCGGCGCGCAGGCCGTCCAGGAGGAATTCGCCGGCATGGTGGACCTACTCCACAAGGCCGGCCTCGAGGTCATCCTCGACGTGGTCTACAACCACACGTCCGAGGGCTCCTCAAGTGACCGGGTGCTCAGCTGGAAGGGCCTGGACAACCTCAGCTATTACCGCAACCAGTCCCACGCCCCCGCGCACTACGACGACACCACCGGTACCGGCAATACGCTCGACTTTGGCCACCCGCGCGTGACTCAGATGGCCCTGGATTCGCTGCGCCACTGGGTGACCGAAATGGGCGTGGACGGATTCCGCTTTGACCTGGCCGCGACCCTGGGCCGTACTGGGCAGGGCTTCTCCACCAACCACCCCTTCCTCGTCGCGTTGATCACCGACCCCGTGCTCAGCGGCGTCAAGCTCATCGCAGAGCCGTGGGACGTGGGACTCGGCGGCTGGCAGGTGGGCAACTTCCCGCAGCCCATGTCGGAGTGGAACGACAGGTTCCGCGACTACGCCCGCACCTGGTGGCTCCAGACCGGAGTCGGAAAGAACGGCGGCCGCCACCACCCCACGGCGCCCGAACTCGCGACCCGGCTCGCGGGCTCCTCCGACCTCTTCGGCCACTCCGAGCCGTGGGGCATGCGCGGCCCCGTCGCGTCAGTCAACTTCGTGACGGCTCACGACGGCTTCACCGGCTACGACCTCACCGCTTATAACGGCAAGCACAACGAGGCGAACGAGGAGGAGAACCGCGACGGCACCGACAACAACCGGTCCTACAACCACGGCGCCGAGGGCCCGACGGACGATCCGGAGATCCTCGCCGCGCGGCGCAAGTCGCTACGTAACCTGCTCGGCACCACGCTGGTGGCCGCCGGCACGCCAATGCTGCTGGGGGGCGACGAGATTGGCCGCACCCAGGGCGGTAACAACAACGCATACTGCCAGGACAGCGAGATCTCGTGGGTCAACTGGGACCTGGCGGACTGGCAGAACGACCTGCGCGACACCATCGCCAGTCTCATCCACCTGCGCCGCGACAACGCGGTGCTGCGCCCGTCCAGGTTCTACGACGGTGTCGACCAGGACCCCACCGACCAGAAGTTCCGTGCGGACTCCGCCTGGTTCAAGGCCGACGGCTCGCACGAGGACGAGGGCTGGTGGGATGACCCGTCGACCCGCGCACTCCAGTTCATGCGGTCAATTCCCACCGAGGGCGAGGCGGATGCGCTGGTCGTGATCAACGGTTCGCGGGAGGGTGCGGCCATCACTCTCCCGGCGGACAACGGCCCGCTGTGGAAACTGGTGTGGGACAGTGCGTGGGAGTCGCCCTCCGAGGCCACCGAGGAACTCATCGAACCAGGGCAGCAGCAGGAGATGACCGCCGCGAGCTTGCGGCTGTATCTGAGTTGGTAGCGGCGAGGGCCGCCGCGAGCGCCCATATGTGGAACCTTTGTGCTCGTACCCGCGATGTGGCTACACACTGGCACCAATGACCGGTAAGTTCGGTGCATGGAGCACGCACGCGACATGTCCGTAGGCCGCATTCCGATTGTCGGCGTCCAGCCATCGCTCGAGGAGGGCCGCTGGCCCGCCAAGGCGGTGGTCGGCGAGGCCGTCCCCATTACGGCGACCATCTTCCGCGAGGGCCACGATGCCGAGGGCGCGACGGTGGTCGTCACCCTCCCTGACGGCACCGACACCACTCTCCCGATGCCGCTCGACGACTTTGGCAATGCGCGCTACGAGGCGTCATTTGTTCCCTCGCGTGAGGGTCTGCACCACTTCCGCGTCGAGGCGTGGTCAAACCCGTACGCGACGTGGGCACACGCCGCGGAGCTCAAGATTCCGGCCGGGGTGGACGTCCACCTGATGCTTGACGAGGGCGTCGCGGTACTCACTCGTGCCGTCGCGGAGGTCAAGCGCCCCGCCGCCAGGCAGAAGGTGCTGAGGGAGGCCATCACAGCGCTCGCGAACAAGGCGTTGACGCCCGATGCGCGCCTCGCTCCTGCTGTCTCCGATGCCGTCAAGGCCGTGCTCACCGCGGCCCCGCTGCGCGATTGGGTGACCATCTCTCGCGACTATCCGCTGAACGTCGAGCGCGAGATGGCCCTGGCCTCGTCCTGGTACGAGATCTTCCCCCGCTCCGAGGGCGCGCGGCTGAACAAGCGCACGGGCGCGTGGACGTCGGGCACCTTTACCACCGCTGCCAAGCGACTTCCTGGCATCGCGGCGATGGGCTTCGACGTCGTGTACCTGACCCCCATTCATCCCATCGGCATCACGCATCGCAAGGGCCGCAATAACTCGCTGACCTGCGAACCGGGAGACCCCGGAAGCCCCTACGCGATCGGCGCGGAGCAGGGCGGGCACGACGCGATTCATCCTGCCTTGGGCACGATGCGCACGTTCAAGACCTTCGTGAAGAAGGCTCGGGAACTCGACCTCGAGGTGGCCCTCGACCTCGCGCTGCAGTGTTCCCCGGATCACCCCTGGGTCACCGAGCACCCCGAGTGGTTCACCACCCAGCTCGACGGGACCATCGCCTACGCGGAGAACCCTCCCAAGAAGTACCAGGACATTTACCCCCTGAACTTTGACAACGACCCGGACGGCGTCGCGCAGGCCGTGCGCGACGTGCTGCAGGTATGGATCGACGCGGGCGTCACGCTGTTCCGCGTGGACAACCCGCACACCAAGCCGCTGACGTTCTGGGAGTGGCTGCTCGCGGACATCGCGAAGGACCACCCGGACGTGATCTTCCTGTCCGAGGCGTTCACCCGCCCCGCGATGATGCACACGCTCGCCAAGATTGGCTTCCACCAGAGCTACACCTACTTCACGTGGCGCCAGAGTGCCGCGGAGATGGGCGAGTACCTCGAGGAACTTGCGGGCAAGAGCTCGTTCTACATGCGCCCCAACTTCTGGCCCACCACGCATGACATCCTCACGCCCGACATGCAACGAGGCGGCGCGCCGATGTTCAAGATGCGCGCGGTCCTCGCGGCAACGGCGTCCCCCTCCTACGGCATCTATACCGGCTACGAGTTCGTCGAGGACGTCCCCCGGCCTGGCGCCGAGGAGCAGATCGACAACGAGAAGTACGAGTACAAGCCGCGCGACTGGTCCCGCGCCGACGACTACGGAATCGAGTCCCTGCTCACCACGCTCAACTCGCTGCGCGCCAAGCACCCGGCTCTGCGCAGGCAACGTGGGATGCACGTCCACACGACCAATAATCCGAACATCCTGTGCTTCAGCCGCTTCGTGAGCGCCGCCGACTCACCTACCGGGAAGGCCGACGCGGTCATCACCGTCGTGAGTTTCGACGCGGACGTCGTGCACGATGCGGTGGTGACCTTCGACATGGCGGCCATCGGACTAACCGAGGAGGACCACATCACCGTTGATGACGCTCTCTCGGGGGCAACTTACACCTGGGGTCGCGAGTTTTACGTGCGGCTAGACCCCATGGTGACAACGGCGCACGTTGTTGAGGTGAGATAAGTCATGAAGGATATGTTGAATTCCCTTCCCAAGCGCGAACGTGATCTCACCAATGACCCCCTCTGGTACCGCAACGCGGTGTTCTACGAGGTCATGGTCCGGGCTTTCCACGACAGTGATGGCGACGGCATCGGCGATCTCCGCGGGCTGATCAACAAGCTGGACTACCTCGCGTGGCTGGGCGTGGACGCCCTGTGGCTGCCTCCCTTCTTCCCTTCGCCGATGCGCGACGGCGGCTACGACGTGGCGGACTACCGCGGCATCGACCCCCGCTACGGGACCATGCGTGACTTCGAGGAACTCATCGAGGAGGTGCACCAGCGCGGCATGCGCATCACGATTGACCTGGTGATGAACCACACCTCTGACCAGCACCCCTGGTTCCAGGCGTCTCGCACCGACCCGGACGGCCCGTACGGCGACTACTACGTGTGGTCGGACACGGACCAGGTCTGGACCGACGCGCGCATCATCTTCACGGACGTTGAGACCTCCAACTGGGAGTGGGACGCGCACCGCGAGCAGTACTACTGGCACCGCTTCTACGCGCACCAGCCCGACCTCAACTTTGAGAACCCCGCCGTTCAGCGCGAGATGTTCGACATCGCCCGTTTCTGGCTGGAGAAGGGCATCGACGGCTTCCGCCTGGACGCCGTCCCCTACCTGTTCGAGGACGAGGACAACGCGGGCGAGAACGACCCTCGCACGCACCAGTTCCTGCGCGAATTGCGCAAGATGGTGGACACCGAGTTCCCCGGCGCGATCCTGCTCGCTGAGGCAAACCAGCCCCCGCACGAGGCCGCCGAATACTTCGGCACCGAGGAAGAGCCGGAATGCCACATGTGCTTCCACTTCCCGGTCATGCCGCGCATCTTCCACTCCATCAAAGCCGAGGACGCCACCCGCCTGCGCGAGGTGCTCCACAACACCCCAGTGCCGCCGGCCCACGGCCAGTGGTCGACGTTCCTGCGCAACCACGACGAGCTCACGCTCGAGATGGTGGAGGAGGACGAGCGGCACCAGATGCTCGACTGGTACGCGCCTCACCCGCAGATGAAGGCGCACACCGGAATCCGCCGACGGCTCGCTCCCCTGCTGGACAACTCGGAGCAGGCGCTCGAACTAGCGCACGCGCTGATCCTGTCCTTGCCCGGCACGCCCTGCCTCTACTACGGCGACGAGATCGCGATGGGCGACAACGTCTGGCTGCCCGACCGCGACTCGGTACGCACCCCGATGCAGTGGACCCCCGACCGCAACGCCGGCTTCTCCGGCGCGGACCCGGGCGCGCTTTACCTGCCTACCGTCCAGTCGCTGCTGCACCACTACAACGGCGTCAACGTGGAACGCTCCCTCATGCAACCCACGTCGCTGCTGTTCTGGCTGCGCCGGGTGCTGAAGGCTCGCAATGAGCACCCCGCGTTCTCCGACGGCGGCTACAAGGACGTCCCGTCAGACAACCCTGCGGTGTTCTCCTTCCTGCGCACTCACGAGGACGAGTCCGTACTGGTGGCGATGAATTTCTCGACGCACCAGTCGACTGCGCTGTTGACTCTCGAGGACTACGCCGGCGGCAAGGTCAAGACAATCGTTTCCAAGACACCGTTCCAGGACGTAGGCGACGACGGCACGCTACGTTTGACGTTCGGTCCACAGTCCTTCTACTGGTTGGTGGTTAAACATGCCTAATGGCGTCGACAAGGCGATCCTGCACGACATCGCGCTCGGTACGCACCACGAGCCTCACGCGGTCCTCGGGCCGCACGTGGGGCCCGACAGCGTTTCCGTGCGCGTGCTACGGCCGATGGCAGCGTCGGTTCAGATCGAGACGCTCGATGGCACGTTCCCCGCAACCCACGAGTACGAGGGCGTGTGGGTGGCGTATGTGCCAGGCACGGAGTCTCCGGACTATCGCGTTCACGTCACGTACGACGGCGCGCCCGTCGTTACTGACGACCCGTATCGATTCTTGCCCGCGATCGGGGAGCTCGACCTGCACCTGATCCGCGAGGGACGCCACGAGCGCCTCTGGGACGTTCTTGGCGCGAACGTCAAGACGTACGAGTCCGTGCTCGGCGAGGTGCACGGAACCGCGTTCGCGGTGTGGGCGCCTAACGCCAGGGCCGTTCGCCTGGTCGGCGGCTTCAACATGTGGCAGGGCGCGACTCACGCCATGCGTTCCCTCGGCTCCTCCGGAGTATGGGAACTGTTCGTCCCCGGCATCGGCGACGGCACGTCGTACAAGTACGAGGTACTAGGCAAGGACGGCCGCTGGCAGCAGAAGGCGGACCCGATGGCGCGACGCACCGAGGTGCCGCCGCAGACCGCCTCGATCGTGACCGAGACCACGTACGCGTGGAACGACGACGCGTGGATGGAAGCCCGCGCGGACAGCCAGCCACACCGTGAGGCCATGAGCGTGTACGAGGTTCACCTCGGCTCGTGGCGCCAGGGGCTGGGCTACCGCGAGCTCGCCACCGAACTCGTGGACTACGTCAAGGAACTCGGATTCACCCACGTCGAGTTCATGCCCGTGATGGAGCACCCGTTTGGCGGCTCCTGGGGCTACCAGGTGACGTCCTACTACGCGCCCACCTCACGGTTCGGATCCCCCGACGACTTCCGCTTCCTGGTGGACGCCCTTCACCAAGAGGGAATCGGCGTCCTGCTCGACTGGGTCCCCGGGCACTTCCCCAAGGACGAGTGGGCGCTGGGACGCTTCGACGGCACCCCGCTGTACGAACACCCCGACCCGCTACGCGGCGAGCAGCCCGACTGGGGCACCTACATCTTCGACTTCGGGCGCCCGGAGGTGCGCAACTTCCTGGTGGCCAACGCCGTCTACTGGCTCAAGGAGTTCCACGCCGACGGACTGCGCGTGGACGCCGTCGCGTCGATCCTGTACCTGGACTACTCGCGCCAGCCCGGACAGTGGCGACCCAACATTCACGGCGGTCGCGAGAACCTGGACGCGATTGCGTTCCTGCAGGAGGCGAACGCGACCGCGTATCGCAACTGCCCCGGCATCGTCATGGTTGCCGAGGAGTCGACCGCGTGGCCGGGAGTCACCCAGGCCACCAATGTCGGCGGACTGGGCTTTGGCCTGAAGTGGAACATGGGGTGGATGAACGACACCCTCAAGTACGTCGGCGAAGACCCCGTGAACCGGTCGTACCACCACCACTCGGTCACGTTCTCGCTGATGTACGCGTTCTCCGAGCAGTTCATGCTGCCCATCAGCCACGACGAGGTCGTGCACGGCAAGGGCTCCGTGTGGGAACGCATGCCCGGCGACGACTGGCAGAAGGCCGCCGGCGCCCGCGCGCTGTACGCATACCAGTGGACCCACCCCGGCAAGCAGCTCCTCTTCATGGGCTGCGAGATGGGCCAGGAGGCGGAATGGTCCGAGGGCCGCTCGCTGGACTGGTGGCAGCTCGAAGACCACCTTCACAGCGGCCTCAAGGACCTGGTGCGCGACCTTAACAAGGTCTACAAGGATCACCCGTCGCTATGGCAGGACGACTCGAGTTCGGCCGGCTTCCAGTGGATCGACGCCGACGACTCTCAGCACTGCGTGCTGTCGTTCATCCGGTACGACGACAACCGGTCCCCGGTGGTGGTCGTGATCAACTTTGCGGGCGTTCCGCACGAGAACTACAAGCTGGCGCTGCCGATGGCCGGCGACTGGGACGAGATTCTCAACACGGATGCCGAGATCTACGGCGGCTCCGGCGTCGGAAACCTCGGCAGCGTGAAGGCCAAGGCCAAGTCGACCCACGGCTTCCCCGCCAACGCCACCGTGCGCCTACCCCCGCTGGGCGCGGTGATCTTCACCCCGAGGAAGGCCTAACGCGCTAGTACAGTGCCGACGCGAGCGACTGACGTGCCTTGAGCACGCGCGCGTCGGCACTGCCGACTACATCGAACAGCTCGAGTAGCCGCTGACGCAGCTCCTCGCGCTCGTCGCCCTGAGTCACGCGCACGGTGTCGAGCAGACGCACAAAGGCGTCTTCGACCTGGCCGCCCACGATGTCCATGTCCGCCACCGCCATCTGCGCTGCGGGGTCGTCCGGGTTCTCCGCGCCGGCCTTGCGCACCGCGGCGAGGTCCGCCGTAAGAGTGCGGCCCATGAGTCGCACCTGTGCGCGACCGGCTCGAGCGTCAGCATCCTTGGGGTTCTCGACCAGGGCGCGGTCGTACGCGGCCTCAGCGGCCTCGAACTCCCCGCGCTCGATGGCGTCGAACGCCTCCTGGTGCAGCGGCGGCAACGGCTCGGGCTCCGGCTCCGCCGCAGGCTCCGCGGGGGCCTCGGTGGCGGCGTGTGCGCCGTTGATGCCCGCCTGCGCGGCCACCTCGAGCACTTGGTCCAGCACCTCTCGGAACTGCTCCTCTGGCGCGCTGCCCTGGAACAGCGGCGCGGGGCGGGCGCCGATCAGGGCCACCACGGAGGGCACCGCCTGAATCTGGAAGGCCTGCGCGATTCCTGGCTGGGCGTCGACGTCGCACTGCGCCGGCAAGAACTTGCCGCCGTATTCCGCCGCCAAGGCGTCGAGGAGCGCGGCGACTTCGGTGCTCGCGGCCGACGTGGCGGACACGAAGGCGACGATGACCGGGACCTGCGCCGACTGCTGGGCGACGTCCTGGAGGTTCTCCTCCGTCAACTCGATCGAGGGCGAGTCTGCGGGCTTGGTCGCGGCACGTTGCTGCTGCGCTGCGAGCGCGGCAAGATCAACCGCACCTCGCATGATTGCGGGTTCGGGACTAACTGACATTACTTTGCTCCGTCTGGGCTCACTCGAATGGGGCGGTGTTGTGCCGCCACGACTGCGGGAAGGTCCTCGCTGTCTGCGGGCGGGACGTACATGATCACCATGTCGATGTACTCGTACGTCGCCTTGTCGACTATCTTGCCATCCACCAGCGGCTCGTCCGCGTCGGGGATGGTCACCTTGGCGTCCTCTACGGAAACCGACGACGTCATACTCACGGGCGCAAAGATCAGCGCACCGCCGTCCGCCGTGGCCATGGCGTACGTTCCGTCCTGCACGGGACCGATCTCATCGGCGTATTTGCCGTCTGCGGTCTTGGCTACCTTGGTCAGCGCGGCGCGATTCGCGAACAACTGATTGCGGTAGCTGTCTTCCGCGAAGGTCTCGTTGAGGTCACTGTCCTCGCCCTCGTCGAGCAGCGTGAGGTAGTTCTCCAAGACGGCCTGGAGGGAGGAGTCCCCAATGTCGGTATCCATCGCGAGCTGGTCCGCCCCCACCGAGGGGCCGGGCATCGCGGGCAGGGTGGCGCCGGGCACCATGTGGGCGAAGTTGCGCAGCTGATAGGGCGTGTCGACGTCGTCCTGAACCCAGACCGACACCACCGGCGTCGTGTCCTCGCTCGGCTGTTCAGACACTGTCACCATGAGGCGCGGCCAGGTCTCCGCGCTCGAGACGTAGACGGCCTGCATCTCGGACGGCAGCACCTCGGGGGTGACCTTTTCGTCTTCCTTGGCCTGCTTGTATTCGGCTCGACGCATGAGCAACGCGTCGCCACCCACGCGTACGCCCATCTCCGCCGTGGAATACTCCTCGTCCGCCGCGGCGAGCTCCGCGAAGGTCTCCTCCTGGACGCGGGCGCCTTGCTCCTCGGTCGTCGCCGCCGTCACCTCTACTGGTGCGGCGACGCCTGCGACGGGCACGGCGGGCGTGCAGCCCACCAGCACTACGCCTCCGATTGCGGCCACGGTCAATACAGTGATGCGCCTCATGAGCGGTCCTCCGTTCCTTCGGAATCCGAATGGTCAGCGGGTTCGTCCTCAGTGGGCTCGTAGGCGTCGGGGCTGCCCGCATCGTCTGCGCTGTCTGCGTCTTCTGCGTCGTCCGCGGGAGTCTCCTCATCCACAGTGGACACGTAGGCGGCCTCGTCGGCTGGCACCGAGCCAGTTGAGTCATCCGCTTCACTCGCGCCGTCGGTGATGGCGGGCGCGTCGTCCAGGCTCGCCGTCGGGATGACGGCACCTGCGGCGCGACGCGAACGCCGCGAACCTGACTCGGCATCGTCCTTGTTCCCGGACTTGCGCGAAGCCATCCAGGACTCGCCGCGAGACTGCGCGGGGCGCAGATCGATGAACAGCACGACCAGCGCTACCAGGCCGGCGAGGACCAGGATCGCGCCCCACCAGAGCAGCGGGGTGATCCAGTCGTCGTTTACGACGCGGGTCAGGGATACGTCGGTGCCCGTGAGTGCGGCGCCATCGGTACTCATGACGACCAGCGTCTGCCCGGCGGGCACGCTGGCGATGGCGATGCTGAGAGTGTCGGTGCCGGTGAAGCCCTCACGCCAGATGTCGGTGGTGCGACCCTCTGCGGACACGAACGGGTCAGTCTCCGTAGGGACCGCGACCGGCGAGGGGCTAACGGAGGGGCTAGGTGACGCGCTCGGCTCCGCAGTCTCGGAAGGAGACGGCGAGGCCGATGCGCTCGCGGAGCCGGAGGGCGCAGGAGACGGCGTGGGGGCCGGAACGGTTACGTCACGCGTGCCCAGTACCTGCCAGTCGGGAAGGCTGGTCACTTCCGTGTAGTCGACGGTGGCGAGCCACGCTTCGGCGTCCACCGGCCGCGCGGTGTAGGCGACGATCCCGCCCTCGCCCTGCACCGAGAGGTCACCCTCGGGAGAGATGGTCAGGAAGTCCGGCTGGTAAACAACCACAGCAGTATCGACGTCGGCGTGAGCGACGACGTCTTCCGGCGGGCGTACCGAGTCCGCCACGAATCCCACTATGAGAAGGATCACGCCGATGACTCCGGCAATCAGCCCAGTTGTGCGCAGTGACACGTAAATCTCCATTCCGTCTAGAACACTCTACGAGTAAACGCGCGACGACGGCGAAATGTCGCTTTGTCACGCTCCCGCGCGCAGACTACCCTGGGTACGATTGCGCGTTGAGCGCCGAAGGAGAAAAAATGTCGGAAGAGAACCTCCCGTTTCCAGTGACAATGCGCGGATTCGATCGCGAAGCGGTCGCCGCCCACATTGCGCGGCTCGAGGATTCGGTTCGCGGTGCGCAGCAGGCTGAGCAGCAGGCGCGCAGCGAGGCGCAGCAAGCACGAACATCGCTAGACGAGGCTCAGAAGACGCTGCGCGAGAACGACCAGCCCACCTACAAGGGCCTCGGCTCGCGCGTCGAGCAGCTGTTGCGCTCCGCAGAGGAGCAGTCCTCTGACGTCGTAGCGCGCGCGAACACTCACGCGCAGGACACTGTGGCCCGCGCCACCGTGGCCGCCCAGCAGCTACGCGCACGCGCCGACAACGAGGTGGCTGAGATTCTCGCGCAGAGCCGTCGCAGCGCTGAGACGGTGAAGACAGAGGCAGAGGGATCCGCCGCATCCGTCCGCGAATCAGCCGAGAGGCAGAGTGCGGAACTCGTCGACAAGGCGCGCCGTGAGTCAGAGCGCGTACGCGGCTCCATCGAGGCGGACGTCGCAGAGATCCGCGCCGGCGCCGAGCGCGACGTGCACACGATGCGCGCGAGTGCCGAACGCGAAACTACGGAACTGCGAGTAAAGAGCCAGCGCGAGGCCTCGGAACTCGTGGAAGCGGCACGCGCCGAGGCGGAGAAGATCGCCGAGACCGCTGCCGCCGACGACGCTCGGATCCGCGAGGAGGCGGACGCGCTGCTGATCGCCGCCAAGGAAGACGTCGTCCGCATCAAGGAAGTGGCCCGCACGGAGTCCGCGGACAAGAAGGCCAAGGCCGCTAGCCGTCTCGAGGCCGCGACCGTTGAGGCCGCGCGACTGCGCAAGGAAGCCGACTCCGACATCGTGCGCCTGCGCAGCATTGCAGAGGCAGAGGCCTCCGACCTCCGTATGACCGCTGAGAACGATGCTGCCTCGCTGCGCGAGGAGGCCGGCGCCGCCCTGCAGAACGCGGGCATCGAAGTCGAACGCATGCGTGAGGAAGCGGCCAGCGAGGTTGCCCGTTGGCGCACCGAGGCGGGCGACGAGGTCGCCAAGCTTCGCGCCACCGCGAAGGCGGAGACGGACTCGTTGCGAAGCGTCACGAAGCGCGAAACCGACGAGCTCCGCAACATCACTGAGCACGAGACCAGCGAACTTCGCGCCGTCACCGAGCACAACGCGGAGGAGCTTCGCGATCGGACGCAGCGCGAGCTCGGGGAACTCCGCTTGGTCGCCGAGCAGGAGACCAACGAGCTCCGCGAGAACACGCAGCGCGAAGCAGACGAACTCCGCGCACTCGCCGAGCAGGAAACCAGCGCACTGCGCGAAAGCACACAGCGCGAAGCGGACGAACTCCGCGCACTCGCCGAGCAGGAAACCAGCGCACTGCGCGAAAGCACACAGCGCGAAGCAGACGAACTCCGCGAGAACACGCAGCGCGAGGTCGACGAACTCCGCGCACTCGCCGAGCAGGAAACCAGCGCGCTCCGCGAGACCACACAGCGCGAAGCGGACGAACTCCGCGTTCTCACCGAGCAGGAGACCAACGAACTGCGCGCTGGGGCCGAGCAAGCCGCCAAGTCCATGCGCGCCCTCGCTACCCGCGACACGCAAGAGCTACGGGCCCTCGCTAACCGAGAGACCGATGAGTTGCGCAGCAGCACCGAGCAGGACGTCAAGTCCATGCGCGCCGTGGCCGACCGCGAGGTGGCCGAGTTGCGTGCCATCGCCAAGCGCGAGACCGACGACCTCCGTTCGGTCACCGAGGAGGAGACCCAGTCGCTACGTGCGCGGGTCGAGGCCGAGGTCACGGACCTGCGCACCCTGGCCCGCGACGACGTCGCGGAACTGCGCAGCACCGCGAAGCGGGAGACGGACCAGCTGCGGGCCAAGGCCGACAGCGACACCACCACCCTGCGACGCACCGTGGATGCCGAAGTGTCTCAGCTGCGTGCCACCGCGGAGGCCGACACCAACGACCTGCGTGCCAACACCGACGCCGAGGTCACCGCGCTGCGCGAGCAGTCGGAGGAGCAGTCGCAGCAGCTCGTCACCGAGGCGCAGACCACTCTTGCCACCGCTCGCCAACAGGCCGCCGAACTGCGCGCCGCCGCCGAGCGCGACGCCAAGGCGACTACGGCGCGTGCCGTGGCAAGCGCGAAGGAGTCGACGGATACCGCATCGGCCGCCGCCGCTCAGGAGCGCGCGGACGCACACCGGGAGGCCGAGTCCACCCGGGACGACGCCCGACGCACTCGCGAGGACCTGCAGGTCGAGGTCGCTCAGCGCCGCGAGGCCGCGGAGCAGGAATTGTCGCAACGCTACGCGGACGCCAAGAGCGAGTCCGCCGCTCTGGTCGCGGACGCGGAGGAGCGTGCGACCGAGGCCGAGGACCGACTCGCCGCCGCTCTCGAGCGTTCGGAGACAGTCCGTTCCGAGGCGGAGGTCCACTCTCAGACGCTGCTCACCAATGCGCGCAACAACGCCGACGAGATCGTGTCCGATGCCCGCGAGCACGCGGAGACCATCATCTCCGAGGCCGTCAGCGATGCCGAGCGCGAGCGCACTATGGCGTCACGCGAGGTGGACGAGCTCAACCGTCAACGCGAGTCGATCACCGGCTACCTCGACGACCTGCGCTCGCTCCTGGGCACGGATCCCGTGTCCAACCTCGCCGCCGCGGTGAAGTTGCAGAATGAGCACGAGGCTGCCTCCGATCCGGACGCAGAGGACTCCAAGTAGCGACGGTGACCGACTCGCAGTGGTCTGAGACGAGGGGCGACGCCGCGCTGCGGAAGGCAGACGCGCTCGCTCGCCGCGAGGCCAGCGAGTCGCGCCAGGCGGCGGTGCTGATCGCGCAGTTCGCGGCAGATGCGACAGCCGCGGGCATCACTGCCGAGGTGTTGACCGCCCGCTCGTACGACGGCGGATCTCGCTACCGCACCAACGTCACTGGCTGGTACCTCAAGCACGACCGTTCGGTAGGGGTGGACGCCGCGGGCGAATTTTACGTGCTGACCGCTCCCCCGCGATTCATGTCGCGGTTCACGGGCACCACGGTCGAGCCGTCTCCCCCGCCGCTCGAACTGGGCAAGGGCGGGCGCGACGGCGAGTCCATGCCAATCGCGACGGCGCTCGCTAAGCGGCTGGCCGGCGGCAACGCGTGGTAGTGCGGGTCGCACTGGCCCAGCGCTTAGTCGTTTAGCCGCTTAGGCGCTGAGCAGCGGCGCGATCGCGTCGTACACGGCCTGCGGCGCCTCTAGCGCACTCAGGTGCCCCACGCCGGCAATGACGGTCACGTCGACGCCAAGCGCCTCGGCCATGACAGCCGCATGCTCTGTACCGGTGATCGCGTCGAATTCCCCCACGATCACGACTGCGGGCGCGCTCACGGTGCGCAGCGCCTCCGTGCGCGTGGGACGCGCCGCCATGGCCCGCTGACCCCACGCGATTCCGTCGCCCGAGTGGCGCGCGATGTTCTCCGCTACCTGCGTGACGAGCCGCTCGCGCTCGTCTCCAGTGGTGCCCACGAGCCCCTCGGCCATGCCGACAGGGTCCGCCGCGCTCGAGTGCCCGTCCAGGCTCTCCGCGAGGGCGAGCCTTTTGGCCACCCCCGCCTCGTCATCGGCGGTACTGCGGGTATCCAGCAACGCCAGTCCCGCGATCGCGCCAGGGTGGCGCTCCGCGACCGACATCGCGACGTAGCCGCCCATCGAACAACCCACCCAGATGGCGCGGTCGTGGCCGGTCGCCTCGCGCATGGCCACCACGGCGGCGTCAGCGATCAGGTCGAGGGACGGTTCCTCGTCGGGCAGCGGCATCTCGCCGATGCCCGGCATATCGAAGGCGATAATGTCGCCGTCGTAGTCGGCCAGCAGGTCGATGAGGGGGTCCCATTGCGAGCGATCGACGGGAAACGCGTTGAGCAAGACGATGGGTGAGCCGGTGGGTAGCAGTGCGGTCATGCGACGTCCTCCGTAGGTACGCGGTCGGGAAGAGGCGAGCGGCCCGGTGCCACTCGTGCGGTGATGGCGTCCAGGACTATCCTGACGTACTTTTCGCCCACCCACAGGTGCTTGGCTCCCTCGACGGGAACTAGTTCCAGTTGAGTCAGCGGGGTGAAGCGCTCGCGCGCCTCGTCGGGCTGCAAGAAGTCGTCCAACTCCGGGACCAGAGCCGTCACCGGCTTGCCCGTCGCTGCCCAGCGCTCCAGATCGCTCGGTTGTGCCCGATGCAGCGGCGGGGAGAGCAGGATCGCGCCCTTGACGTCCAGGTCGGCTCCGTGCATCAGCGCGAGTTCAGTTCCAAAACTCCAGCCCACCAGCCAGCGGTTGGTCAGTCCGCGGGCGACCGCGAAGTCCACTGCGGCGCGAACATCGGCCGCCTCCCCCACTCCCTCGCCGAACGCGCCCTCGGAGGTGCCGCGCGGAGACGACGTGCCGCGGGTGTTGAACCGGAGTACGGCGATGTCCGCCAGATACGGGAGCCGCCACGCCGCCTTGCGGAATACGTGAGAGTCCATGAAGCCGCCGTGCGTGGGCAGCGGGTGGAGCGTGATCAGGGTCGCGGAGATCTTGCCGGAGCTCGGCAGGGACAACTCGCCCACCAGCGTGAGCCCGTCCTCGGTCATTAGCGTGATGTCCTCGCGCTGCGCGGGCAGCACCGACATCGACCGCAATTCCTCAAAATCGAGCTGCTCAGCCACCGAATCCCCGATTCCTAGCCACGACTGCGGCCAAACGTTTCCCAACAGCGGGTGTGCCAGTGCCTGCGATCGGCCGCCGCGGCCTCTGGCCCGAACAGCCCGTCCGCCGCCCACGCGACCAGGTGCGCAGTCTGGGGAGGGATATCCCGTCCGCAGCTAGGGCACACGTAGGTCTTGTCCGTGGGGTGCGGCACGGCCACCAGATACTCTTCGCCGCCGGGACCAGTCTCGCTACGGGCGCCACCGCCTCGACCGCGGTTCGCGTCGAACTCGGGGTGCGGCTGCCCGTAGGGACGCTTAGTGGAACGGCGCTTGGACGGCATGCTGCGAGTCTACGCGGTGGGTCCGGGTGCCGATAGTGGACGGTCCCGGCGCGGGCCCATTCCCGCGCCGGCTCCGTACTGCGGGCTAGATTGTGCGGGGAGGGGTGGACACCAGCGACTCGGTCTGCTCGATGGGGACCACGGCGCGGCGGCGGATGGTCTCCGCGTACCAGTACGCAGAATCCTTCCAGCGGCGCTCGAGGGTCTGGTAGTCGACCCACACGATGCCAAAGCGCTTGGCGTAGCCCTGCGCCCACTCGAAATTGTCCATGAGCGACCACGCCATGTAACCGCGCACGTCGGCGCCTTCGGCGATCGCCTTGCGAACGGCGTCGATGTGCCCGTTGAAGTACTCGACGCGGTCCGAGTCGCGCACGCGGCCGTCGGAGTCAACCTGGTCATCCCAGGCCGAACCGTTCTCCGTGACGTACAGGGGCTTGCCCGTCTCGCGGTGGATCTTGAGTAGGTGGGCGTGCATCCCGGAGGGGTCGACGTTCCAACCCATCGTCGTGATCTTGCCGGCGGGCGGCATGAACTCAATCTGCTCGTCGCCGGGCCACGGGGAGTTCGCGCCAGCCTTGTGTCCGTCGGCCAGGGTCGCGAGCTTGGACTGCTCCTTGCCCTTGTGGTCGTTGTGACGCACCAGGTGCGAAGCGTAGTAATTGACTCCGAACCAGTCGACGGCGCCGTTCATCTCCGCGAGGTCGCCAGCGTGTACAAACGACCAGTCGGTCAGGTGGGCCGTGTTGGTCTTCAGAATCGCCGGGTAGGTGCCGTGCGTGAAGGGCTCTTGAAACGTCTTGTTCGCTAGGGCGTCGATGTGCGCCGATGCGGCACGGTCCAGCTCGCTCGACGGGTCCCACGGGCGCGGCAGGTGGCAGTTGTTGACGATGCCTACCTGGGCGCCCGGAGACACTGCCTTGATGGCCTTGTAGGCGCGGGCGTGAGCCAGGTTGAGGTGATGCGCGACCTCGAGTGCCTCAGCGTCATCCGCGTGTCCGGGGGCGTGTGCGCCCGCGCCATAGCCGACGAACGCGGAGACCCAGGGCTCGTTGAATGTGGCCCACATCTCGGCGTCGGCGCCGAACTCCTGCGCCATCCGCTCGGCGTAGACCACGAAGGCGTCGACCGTGTCACGGCTGAGCCATCCGCCGTCGTCGTCGAGCGCCTGGGGCAGGTCCCAGTGGTACAGCGTGATGAAGGGCTTGATGCCCTTTTCCTTGAGACGGTCGACGATGCCCCGGTAGAACGCGATGCCCTCGTCGTTAAACTCGCCGGTGCCGAGCGGCTGCACGCGCGGCCACGCGATGGAGAACCGGTAGGCCTGCAGGCCCAGCTCTTCCATCATGTCGATGTCCGCTTCCCACTTGTGGAAGTGGTCGCACGCCACGTCGCCGTTGTCGCCGCCGACCACGGCCCCAGGCTGCGCAGAGAAGGTGTCCCAGATGGAGGTGCCGCGGCCGCCCTCGTGGACACCGCCCTCAATCTGGTAGGAGGCGGTGGCCGCGCCAAAGAGGAAGTCGGCCGGGAAGTCGGATGGCGTCGTTGTCATGCGCACCATGATACCGAATCGATTCGAGATTTTCCTACCAAGCGGTCAGTAAAATTGAAAAGTTTCTGGCTCAAGGCGTGGTGAAGTAACCTCGTGTCATGCCTGACGGTCATAGTTTCACGCGCCCGCCCACCGCCCACGAACCACGCAACGCGCCGCGCATCGGGGGAAATTCATGACCCAGGCCTGGCTCCTGCTCTTCCTTGCCTTCGTCCTCATCGCCGCCAACGCGCTCTTCGTGGCCGCCGAGTTCGCCTTCGTCACCGTGGACCGGCCGAGCGTCGACAAGGCCGCCAAGGGCGGGGACAAGCGTGCCGCATCGCTTCAGGCCGGGATCAAGAAGCTCTCCACCGAGCTGTCGGGCGCCCAACTGGGCATCACGGTCACCTCGCTGATGGTGGGATTCATCGCCGAGCCGTCCATCGCAACCCTGATTCGCGGCCCGCTGGAGAGCGTGGGGTTGCCGGAGAGTTCCGCACTCGCCGTGTCACTCGCGGCGGCGTTCATCCTCGCCACGGTGACGCAGATGGTCTTTGGCGAGCTAGTACCCAAGAACTGGGCGATCGCGGAGCCCATGCGCGTGGGCCGAGCCGTCGCCGGAGCCAACCGGGGCTTCACCTGGTTCGCCGGCCCGCTCATCCGGGTACTCAACGGTTCCGCCAATCGCATTGTCAGGGCATTCGGTATGGAGCCCCGCGAGGAACTCGCGTCCGCCCGCTCGGCGCAGGAATTGGACTCCCTCGCCCAGCGCTCGGCCGCCCAAGGGACTCTAGAACCGCGCGTGGCACGTCGACTCGCGCACGCCGCGGACATGAAGGACAGGACAGCCTCCGACGCGATGACTCCGCGGACCCGCGTGCACTTCATGGAGGCCGACGACTCCGTCGCCGACATGCTCCTGACCGCGTCTCGCACCGGCCACGCGCGCTTCCCCGTCATCGGCGAGAACGTCGATCAAATTGTGGGGGTGGCGCACTTCAAGGCGGCACTCGCGGTACCCGTGCGGCAGCGCAAGTCCACCACCGTGAAGGATATTTGCCTTCCCGTCGCGCACGTGCCCTCCACCATGCCCCTGTCCGCAGTGCTCGATGCGCTGAGGACGGGAGTGCAGGTGGCCGTCGTCGTCGACGAATACGGCGGCACGGACGGCATCGTCACGCTCGAGGATCTGGTCGAGGAACTGGTCGGCGAGATCGAGGACGAGCAGGACCAGCCGGTGGCGCGCTTCCGCCGCATCGGCGAGCGACGCTGGTCGCTGTCAGGACTGCTGCGCCCCGACGAGGCGGGCGACATCGCCCACGTCGAGATGGAGGAGGCCCGCGAGTCTGACACGCTGGGCGGCTTGCTGACGGAGAGGCTCGAACGCTTCCCCAAGGTCGGCGATTCCGTGGAGGTGGACGCCCGTGACCTCGAGAACCGTGACGAGGACGACCTCACCACCCCCGTGGTCGTGCGCCTCACAGTGACGCGCGTCGACGGGCATCGAGTTGATCGACTGGTGTTTGCCGTCGTTCCCGTCGAGTCGGAAACGAGCGATCAGGCCGCCACCGCGTCCAACAAGCGAAAGGGGGCGTCGGATGCCTGACTACGTCGCGATACTCCTCGCGCTACTACTCCTGGCCGGCAACGCGTTCTTCGTGGGCGCCGAATTCGCGTTGATCTCCGCGCGGCGCACGCAGATCGAGCCGCGCGCGGCCGAGGGTTCCTGGGCGGCCCGCATCGCGGTCCGCGCCATGGACAACGTCTCGCTGATGATGGCGGGCGCTCAACTCGGAATCACGATGTGCTCCCTGGGCCTCGGTGCGCTGGGCGAGCCCGCCGTAGCCCACCTGCTCGAGAAGCCGCTGGCTGCCATCGGTATCACCGGAGCGTGGCTACACGGGGTCTCTTTTGTGCTGGCGCTGGCGATCGTCGTCGCACTTCACATGGTCCTGGGCGAGATGGTGCCCAAGAACATGGCCATTGCGAGCCCCGAGCGGTCCGCGATCGTCCTGGGACCGCCCATGTACGGCATCGTGATGGCGCTCAAGCCGCTGATCTACATGCTCAACTGGTTCTCCAACGGCGTGCTGAAGCTGATAGGCGTCAAGCCCATTAGCGAGGTGGAGAGCGCCTTCAACGTGGACCAGGTGTCCGCCTTCGTCGCCGAGTCACGAGAGGAAGGTCTCCTGGACGAGCACGAGCACCGCGTCATGGCGGGCTCGATTTCCCTGAGCTTCGAGACCGTCGGGGACGTGCTTACGCCCGCGTCCGAACTGGTGACGCTGCCCGCCGACGCGACGCCAAAGCTTGCGCATCAGGAGTGCGTGCGGACCGGCTTCTCGCGCTTTCCTATGGTCGATGCCGACGGCGACTACGTTGGCTACCTGCATCTCAAGGACTTCGTGGTGGTGCCCCGCGGGAGCGCAACCAAGCCGGTCCCAGTCGACAACATTCGCCAGCTGACCTTCATCTCAGTCGATGACTCCTTGGAGGAGGCGCTCACCGCGATGCAGGCACGTGGCACGCACATCGCGATGGTTCGCGACTCCGAGGGCACCGTAGTAGGCGCTGCGATGCTCGAGGATGTCATCGAGCGTCTCGTCGGCGAGGTTGTCGACGCGGGTCAGTTCAACGCCGCTCAGGACTAGCAAGGCACTAGCGGCGGCCGATGCTGTGGCCCGGTAAGTCGGGTCGGTTCGCTTTGATGGGGCTTCTAGAAAAACTCTCTCGTCAAAGCGTTGTTGTCCGGACATGTACCCGATGACGACCAACTGAGATGAGGCAGCCATGACCGACGACCTACGCGGGGACTCTCCGCTTGATCACCAGCTCGACGCGAGCGAGCCACCCACGAGCCCCAGCACAGTCCAAAGCGCGGCAGCGCTGCAGGCGTTGGCGCGCGAGACCGCTCCCCCGCCAACAACCCGGCATCGCAGGTCGGTGGTGATCGGCAGTATCGCAGGGGTGCTGGCACTCGGAATCGGCGGTGCGGCCGCAGCCAGCGCGTTCGACTGGCATTCGCCGTGGGCGGACGATGCCGCGGCCGAGATTACCTACACGCTGCCGAGCGGCGCCGTGTGCACGGGAATCATCGGAAACTTCAAGGGGGACGCGGACGCCGTCAGAGCAGCCGAGGCCTTCATGGCACAGCCGAATCTCGTAGAAACGCTCGACATTCAATCAGCGCTGAGCGAATACGAGTCGGATACCTTCACTCAACATCTGGAGAACGGCACCGTCGTCGACGGCGGCCCAGGAACGCCGTACTGGAGCGACGACAGCGCTTACGAGATCGCAGTAGGAACCGCGGCGGCCGACGCGATGCTGGCTGACCTAGAAACTCAAAACATAGATCGCGACGGAATCAACTGGGAAGGCGAATACAACTGCCCGGGCAGAGCGCTGTCTGAGTATGACGCCAACCGGCTCGCCTCGAACGATGAGTGACCTCGTCACCGAGCTAGACGCCAACGCGGGCGACCTGCTGCGCTACCTCGAGCGCCGCATCGGCCTGGACGATGCCCCCGACCTGCTCACCGAGACCCTGACGGTCGCATGGCGCAGGGAGAAGGACCTGCCCCGGGACCCCGAGCAGGCGCGCATGTGGCTGTTCGGCATCGCCAAGGGGGTGTTGGCGAACGCCGTCCGTGGTCAGGTGCGCAGGCAGCGCCTCGCGGATCGCCTGCGGGCAATCTCGGGTAGGACGGCGACGAACTCGCCCGCAGCGGACGCTGGACTCGCTGTCCGGGACGCCATTGCGCGGCTACCCGCAGAGCTTGCCGAGGTGGTCAGGCTGGTCCACTGGGAGGGCTTCACTCTGGCGGAGATCGCGATCCTCGAGGACGTGGCGCCATCCACCGTGCGCAGTCGCTACGCCCGCGCCAAGTCGCTGATCGAGCAGGCCCTCGCGGATCGAAGCGCGGTTGTCAGTCCCCCGCCCTAGAGTTTGAGGTGGATTATGAAGCTCGGCCACAAGCCCTCCGGCAGGTCGACTGGCAACCGCGTTCCGGCGCGGTGCCCCCGGAGGAAGATCCGCCCCGCGTGAACTCATCGCGGGGAACACCGGACAGAAGAGAGACAGCCATGACTGACGGCGACGTCATCACTTGCAGGCGCTCGGCCTCGGGCCACGCCCTGCACCCCATCCAGTTCCGCTTGGCCCGCGAGGCCGGCGCACCCGAGCCCGTCGTATTCCTCGGCGAACACGCAACCGGAATCCTGGTAGCGCCCGCGGACGCCCTCAGCCACGTCGAAACCTGGTGCATGCACGAGCAGTGGCGAGTGCGCGTCCGGGAAGGAGTGGCTGCCGGCCACACCACGCTGTTGTCCTACCGCCGCGGGTTGGCGCAGATTGGCGACAAGTACGTCTCGCACGTTTCGCCATTGGGCTGGAAGGAGTGCCCCGCGCCGGGAGACCTGCAGCCCTGGCAGGCCGGCTTCTTCCGCCTCAAGCCCCAGGACTAGTGGCGCTGCGGTAGGTCACCTTTTGGGCTCACTGATCTGCGTGCCGCCTAGCAGCCGGGTCACGTTCCACTGCAGTCGCTCGACCATGCCCGGTGAGGCGTCTTTGTCGGGCTCAACCACGCTCAGCGCTTCGTCCAACGAAGTGAGCGTTTCTGCGACGAGCGCCTCCGCGCGCGTCGCCGCGATTACGCCCCAGGTGGCCACCTCGGCAAGAATTCCCTCGGTCGACATCCGGCGTTGGTCAAACTCCCCATCCACGGCAAGCGCCAGGTCCCAATTCACGATGCCCTCCTGAAACAGGTTGGGAACGGCGTCGTAGACCTGGGTCAGCTCTGTGCCCGTCGCGAGGTGCATCAGGGCGAGATTCTTTGCATGAGCATCGTTGTTGCCTATGGCCACGTGATAGGTGAGTTGGCGCACCCACGCCTCGACTGCAGCTTGACCCCCTGGGATCGACCCGAGCAACTCCCCCACGCGCTGGGCCGACGCTCGCTTGGGATCCGCAGGCCAATTGCGCTCCTGGAACTTCACCTCCGTGTTGCGCCAGTCCAAGCCGAGCGCTTGAGCCAGATCCTCTTGGTGATGCAGCAATACCCGATCCCCTCGAATGGTCCGGTCGAACCTCTCGATCTCGAGGTACGTCATGCGGCCGGCGGTCCGTACTTCGCTACCGAACCGGGATAGACCCATGTGCCGAGTGAGCTGGTGGCTGTAGGCCTCGTCGTATATCCGATGCGGCCGGGACGGCACCTGCGGCTTCAGTATGTGAGTCGAGTGAGCGCCACCGTGCGGCTGAAACCACTGACCATCGAACCGCGCGACAAGAACCTTGGGTTGATACCCCGGCAACGTAGAGCGACTGTCGTCCGCGATGCCCTGATCACTTTCGTCGAGTGCCTGTTTGAGCAACGTCGCGAGCTCCCTGTCGCTCACTGGCTCGAACGCGGGTTCAGTAGTGCCTGGCTCACCTTGCTTGCTCAGCGTGACCGCACCGGCGACGGATCCCCCGAACTCGCTCAACAGCGCGAATAGATCCTCCTTGTCCACCCGGCGCTTGGCGGCCATGCGCTCACGATGATTCCCCTCGGGCACGTAGCCACCGAGAAAGTTAGAGACGCCCGCCGAGGCTGGGCTGCGGCCGGGCATTGTGGCGAACGACTCACTCAACAGGACGCCCTGACGGTAGCCAGCATCGACGCTGAGCGTGACACGAGTCTGATCGCGGGACGCGGCCTCCACCGTTCCGACATAGGCGTCGTGGAGAAACAATTCAAGCGCGGACATCATCATCCCCGTACTCGAGGGTCAGGGTAACGCCCAACTCATGGAGGGTACGAAAGAGCCGCGTCACGTAGAGGTTCGACTTCGCAGACTCTAGATCGATCATGTAGTCGCGGGAAAACGCCAGGCGGTCAGCCAATTCGACCTGGCTCAGGCCTGCGTCCTCGCGCGCGGCACGAATCACGGCGGCGAGGTCGGCGGGCTTGCGGACGGGCAATGACGGCATCGACGCCTCCAGGTGTGGGTATAAACCCACTTTTATCAATGTGGGAATAAGTCCACTATAGGCAGTGTGGGGATATTCCCACAATCCTAGGAAATACTGAGGCTAGAACAGGCGAGTCGACGAGGTGTCGACGCCGCGCATCGCCTCGTAGTCGAGGACTAGGCAGCGAATGCCGCGATCCTCTGCGAGGACACGAGCCTGCGGCTTGATCTCCTGTGCCGCGAACACGCCCTCGACGGGGCTGAGCAGCGGGTCGCGGTTGAGGAGCTCGAGGTAGCGCGTGAGCTGCTCGACGCCGTCGATGTCGCCGCGGCGCTTGATCTCGATGGCCACGGTGGAACCGGTCTTAGTGCGCGCGAGGATATCCACGGGCCCGATGGCCGTGGGGAACTCGCGGCGCACCAGCGTGTGGCCGATTCCGAGCAGTCCTACCTGCTCGGCAAGCAACTCCTGCAGGTGCGCCTCGACGCCGTCCTTGATCAGGCCGGGGTCAGTGCCGAGCTCATGCTGGGCATCGGCGAGGATCTCGTAGATCTCGATCTCGAGCCGGTCGTCGGACTTGTCGTGCTGGACAGCCCAGACCTCGGCGACGCCGGCATCGGACTGCTCAGGGTCGGGCGCGCCGACGCGCAGCGAGCACGGCGGGCTCATCCAGTTCAGCGGCTTGTACGAGCCGCCGTCCGAGTGCAGCAACACCGAGCCATCGGCCTTGACCATGATGACCCGGGTTGCCAGCGGCAGGTGGGCGTTGAGCCGCCCGCTGTACCTCGCGGCACAGCGAGCGATCACAACTCGCATCGGCTACTTCTCGTCGGACTCGTCAGCCAGGTCCGCGACAATGGTCACGACGTCGTGGTCGAAGGAGACGAACCCACCGATGATGTCGAGCGAGCGCGGGTCACCCTGCGAAGCGTGAACGCGCACGCTGCCGTGCCGCAGCACGGACAGCACCGGCACGTGGCCCGACAGCAGGCCAATTTCGCCTTCGACAGTGGGAACGGTGACGCTCTTCGCCGTCCCGGACCACAAGACGCTGTCCGGGCCGACGATGTCGACTGTGAGTGCATCGGCCATGACTTAGCCGATCTCCTTCTGGATACGCGCCCAGTTCTTCTCGAGGTCTTCGAGACCACCGATGTTGAAGAACGCCTGCTCCGAGATGTTGTCGTACTTACCGTTGACGATGCCGCTGAAGGCCTCGACGGTCTCGGTCAGCGGAACGGTCGAGCCGGCGACGCCGGTGAACTGCTCAGCCATGTAGGTGTTCTGCGACAGGAACTGCTGGATCTTGCGAGCACGGGCGACGATGATCTTGTCGTCCTCGGAGAGCTCGTCGACACCGAGGATGGCGATGATGTCCTGAAGCTCCTTGTTGCGCTGCAGGATCGTCTTGACGTCCGTGGCGGTGTCGTAGTGCTCGCGGCCCACGTAGCGCGGGTCGAGAATACGCGATGACGAGGTCAACGGGTCCACTGCGGGATACAGACCGCGCGAGGCGATCTCACGGCTGAGCTCGGTCGTAGCGTCGAGGTGAGCGAACGTCGTGGCCGGAGCCGGGTCGGTGTAGTCATCCGCGGGCACGTAGATGGCCTGCAGCGACGTGATCGAGTGACCACGCGTCGACGTGATGCGCTCCTGGAGCTGACCCATCTCGTCAGCAAGGTTGGGCTGGTAGCCCACGGCGGAGGGCATGCGGCCCAGCAGGGTCGACACCTCGGAACCGGCCTGCGTGAAGCGGAAGATGTTGTCGATGAAGAGCAACACGTCCTGCTTCTGAACATCGCGGAAGTACTCCGCCATGGTCAGCGCGGACAGAGCGACACGAAGACGCACTCCCGGCGGCTCATCCATCTGGCCGAACACAAGCGCGGTCTGCTTGATGACGCCCGACTCGGTCATTTCCGCGATCAGGTCGTTACCCTCACGGGTGCGCTCACCGACACCGGCGAACACTGACACACCGTTGTGGTTATTGGCCACGCGGTAGATCATTTCCTGGATCAGGACGGTCTTACCAACACCGGCACCACCGAAGAGGCCGATCTTTCCACCCTCGACGTACGGCGTCAGCAGGTCGATGACCTTGATGCCGGTCTCGAACATGGAGGTCTTGGACTCGAGCTGGTCGAATGCCGGGGGCTTACGGTGAATCGGCCAAGTTTCGCCGATCTCCAGCGTCTCGCCCTCTTCGAGGTTCAGGACCTCACCGGTGACGTTGAACACGTGACCCTTGGTGATGTCGCCAACTGGCACGGAGATGGGGGCACCCGTGTCCTTCACGATGGCGCCGCGCACGAGGCCGTCGGTGGGCTTGAGCGCAACGGCACGCACCATGTTGTCGCCGAGGTGCAAGGCAACCTCGAGCGTCATGTGGAGGATACCGCCACCCTCGCCCTCGCCCTGAGCCGACAGGTCGACCTCAGTGGTGAGCGCGTTGTAGATGTCGGGAATCGCGTCCGAGGGGAACTCGATGTCGACGACCGGGCCAATAACGCGAGCCACGCGACCGACAACGGCCTCCGTGGGTGCGCTCGTGGCAGCCGCGGGCTTCTTAGCCACGGGCTTCTTGGCCGCAGGCGTCTTCGCCGCGGGTGCCTTCTTGGCCGGCGCTTTGTTAGCGGCGGGCTTCGCAGTGGGAGTCATGTGTCTCTCGCTTCCGGTCACGAGGCCGCGAGCGCGTCGGCGCCCGAGACAATCTCGCTGATTTCCTGGGTAATCTCAGACTGACGCGCCGAGTTGGCGAGCCTGGTGTACTGACGAATGATGTCTTCGGCGTTAGTGGTGGCCGTGTTCATTGCACGCTGACGCGAAGCAAGTTCAGACGCAGCCGCCTGGAGAAGGCAGCTGTAAATACGGGACTCGATGTAGCGGGGTAGCAACGCGTCCAGCACGTCTTCAGACGACGGCTCGAACTCGTAAAGCGGCTCCACCTCGGCATCGGACTCTGCCACGCCCTCGACGATCTCGAGAGGTAGCAACCGAATGACGCGCGGTTCCTGGGTAACCATGGACGTGAAGTGAGTAAAGACGACGTGGATCTCGCTCACTCCGCCGTCCTCAACATCGGCCTCGAAGGCGTGGAACAGTGCCTGTGCGATTTCCTTCGCCACTCTGATCTCGGGGGCGTCGGACGCGCCGGTCCACTCACCCGCGATCTCGCGGTTGCGGAAGTTGTAGTACGACAGTGCGCGGCGGCCGGCAACGAACTGCACGACCTCCTTGCCGTCCTTCATCAAGCGCGTACGCAACCGCTCGGCCTCGCGAATGACGTTCGCCGAGTAGGCGCCCGCCATACCGCGGTCCGAGCTAATGGCGAGAACCGCAACCCTGTTGGTGTCCGTGCGCTTGCTCGTCAGCGGGTGCTTAACGGTCGAGTGCAATGCCACAGCGCTGATCGCACGCGTGATCGCCTGCGAGTATGGCGCGGCCGAAATTACACGGGCGCGCGCCTTACCGATGCGTGAAGCCGCAATGAGCTCCATCGCACGGAAGATCTTCTTCAGCGACTGTGTCGACCGAATCCGCTGTCGGTAGACGCGCTGCTGCCCACCCATCGGCTACTTCTTCTTCAAGACGATAGTCTCCTGCTCGACAGCCACGCCCTCGCCATCGGCGACAGAGGAGTCGGTCGAGAGCTCAGTGCCCTCGGTCTGCAGGAAGGTCGACACGTAGTCGTCGACCGCGGTCTCGAGGGCCGCCTGAGTGTCGTCTTCGAGCTTTCCGCTCGAGGCGATGTCGGTCAACACCGAGGTGTTGCGACGCAGGTGGTCGATGAGCTCGCGCTCGAAGCGCAGTACGTCGGCGACAGGGATCTCGTCGAGCTTGCCCTTGGTCCCGGCCCAGATCGAGACGACCTGCTCCTCCGCGGGGTACGGCGTGTACTGGGGCTGCTTGAGCAGCTCCATGAGACGCGCACCACGGGTGAGCTGCTGGCGAGAGGCCGCGTCGAGGTCGGATGCGAACATCGCGAAGGCCTCGAGGGAGCGGTACTGCGCCAGGTCGATCTTCAGCGTTCCGGAGACCTTCTTCATGGCCTTGATCTGTGCCGAACCACCGACGCGTGACACCGAGATACCGACGTCGACTGCGGGGCGCTGGTTGGCGTTGAACAGGTCCGACTGAAGGAAGATCTGACCGTCGGTGATCGAGATCACGTTGGTCGGGATGTAGGCGGAAACGTCGTTCGCCTTGGTCTCAATAACCGGGAGACCGGTCATCGAGCCAGCGCCCATCTCGTCGGAGAGCTTCGCACAACGCTCGAGGAGGCGAGAGTGCAAGTAGAAGACGTCGCCCGGGTAAGCCTCGCGGCCCGGCGGGCGGCGCAGCAGCAGCGATACGGCGCGGTATGCCTCGGCCTGCTTGGACAGGTCGTCGAAGACGATGAGGACGTGCTTGCCGGAGTACATCCAGTGCTGGCCGATAGCCGAACCGGTGTAGGGGGCGAGGTACTTGAAGCCTGCGGGGTCCGATGCGGGAGACGCGACGATGGTCGTGTACTCGAGCGCGCCAGCCTCTTCGAGGGCGCCACGCACCGAAGCGATGGTGGAACCCTTCTGACCGATGGCGACGTAGATGCAGCGAACCTGCTTGGTCGGGTCGCCGGTTTCCCAGTTCGCCTTCTGGTTGATGATCGTGTCGATCGCGATGGCGGTCTTACCCGTCTGGCGGTCACCGATGATCAGCTGGCGCTGGCCGCGACCGATCGGCACCATGGCGTCAATAGCCTTGAGGCCGGTCTGCATCGGCTCGTGCACAGACTTGCGGTCCATGACGCCGGGAGCCTGAAGCTCGAGTGCGCGGCGGCCATCGGTCTCGATCTCGCCGAGGCCGTCGATGGGCTCACCGAGCGGGTCGACAACGCGACCGAGGTAACCCTCGCCAACCGGGACGGAGAGAACCTCGCCGGTGCGCTGGACAACCTGGCCCTCTTCGACGCCAGTGAACTCACCGAGCACCACCACTCCGATGGTGCGGACGTCGAGGTTGAGCGCTAGGCCAAGCGTGCCGTCTTCAAAGCGAAGCAGCTCGTTGGCCATGCAGCCGGGAAGTCCCTCGACCTGCGCGATGCCGTCGCCCGCTTGGGTTACCTGACCGACTTCTTCGGTCACGATTCCCTTGGGCTCGTACGACTTCACGTAGCTGTCGAGCGCCGCCCGAATCTCGTCGGGACTGATCGTCAACTCAGCCATTACATCTCTCCTGTCAGTTCCGCGTTAGCGGAGATTGGTCGGTGTTAGCCGACAAGTCGTCGTCGTGCCTGGTCGAGTCGGGCGAGGATAGTACCGTCCACGACCTCCGACCCCACTTGAACTCGCATACCGCCGATGACCTCGGGGTCAACGGCAACGTTAATTTGTACGTCGCGGCCGTAGGCATCCGACAGGATGCCCGCCAGTCGCTGGCGCTGCGCCGCGCTGAGCTCGACAGCGGCGGTGACGTTCGCAACCGAACGGTTGCGGCGCTCCGCAGCTGCATCGATGAACGCCTCGAGCGCAGGTACCAGGCGACGCTCTCGCGGCATCCCGACTGCCCGCGTGAGAAGTGCCTGACTTACCGGGGTGAGCTTTCCACCCAGGACGCCGTCGAGCAGCGCAAGGCGCGCCTCCTTGGTAGCCGAGCGATTGCTCATTGCCACCAAGAGTTCGCGCTCGCCGCTCAGGAGTCGCTCGACGCGGAACAGCTGCTCCTCGACTTCGACCAGGCTCCCCGCTGACTCGGCGTACGCAAGCACTGCAGCGACGCCAGCATCCTCGATCGACTGGGCCAGGTCCTGCTCCTCAGACCAGCGCGCCGTAACGAGCGAGACCAGGATGTCCTGGACCCGCACGTCGAGCTTGCCGAACAGTGAAGTGACCAGATCGCCCTTGTCAGTGCCAGGGCGCGCCGGGTCCGTCAGGGCACGGCGCAACGAGCCAGAGGAGTCGAGAGCGTCGACAACCGAGAAGAGCTGATCGCCAATGCTCAGGCCATCCTTGCCTCCTGCGGACAGGACAAGCTCGAATTCCCGCAGTACGGCGTCGTGAGACGCCTGACTCGTTCCTCGCATCAGACTTACGCCTCCGCCTTTACCGTGGATTCAAGGTCGTCGAGGAAGCCGTTGACGATGCGCTGCTGACGAGCGTCGTCAGCCAGTGCCTCGCCCACGATCTTCGAAGCGAGCTCCGTGGCGAGCGAGCCCACCTCGGCACGCAACGACACGACTGCCTGCTGACGCTCCGCCTCGATCTGCTTCTGCGCAGACGTGGCGATGCGTTCAGCCTCGTGCGAAGCCTTGTCACGCGACTCACTCAGGATCTGAGTGGCCTCGGCGCGTGCGTCCTCGCGGATGCGCGCTGCCTCGGCGCGTGCCTCGGTCAGCTGTGCGGTGTACTCCTCAAGAGCAGCCGCCGCCTCAGCCTGTGCCTTCTCAGCCTTCGAGATACCGCCCTCGATCAGCGCAGCGCGCTCATCGAACACGACCTGCAACTTAGGAAGGATGACTTTCACGAACACGATCACCAGGACGACGAAGATAACCGTCGACCACAGGATGTCGTAGTTCGCGGGCAGAATCGGGTTGTAAGTCGCCTCAGGTTCCGCCAACACGATGTTGCTTAGGGTGAGCATTACGTGAAGAGGAAGCCGGTGATGAGGCCGAGGAGCGCGAGCACCTCAACGAAGGCCACACCGATGAACATCGTGGTACGGAGCTGGCCCGCAACCTCGGGCTGGCGAGCCATGCCCTCGATGGTCTTACCAATCAGGATGCCCAGGCCGATGCCGGGGCCGATTGCGGCGAGGCCGTATCCGATGGTCGCGACGTTACCCGAGACCTCGGCGAGAGTGGTGGTGTCCACTGTGTTTCCTTCCTTTGGTGCGAAGCCACTCGGCTCCACAAGCTTGTGTTTAGTGCTCTTCTTCCAGCGCCATGTTGAGATACACAGACGACAACATGACAAATACGTACGCCTGCAATAGCGCGACGAAGATTTCAAAGAGGGTGAATCCAAAGCCCGCCGCGAGCGAGATTACTCCCGCAGCCTTCAGCGCGCCAGTGGCCTCGAAGAAGAAGTATTGGGTTGCCGCGAAGCACAGCACCAGCAGCAGGTGCCCGGCCATCATGTTGGCAGCTAGTCGTAGCGCGAGCGTCGCGGGCCGCAGGATGAAGACCTGCAGGAACTCGATCGGCGTCAGCAGCAGGTAGATCGGCTTTGGCACTCCCGGGGGGAACAGGCTGGCCTTCAAGTAGCCGCCCAGTCCGTGCTTCTTGATACCCACGGTGATGTACATGACGTACACCCACAGCGCCATGATGATCGGCAGACCAATCAGTGACGTACCGGCGATGTTCAGGAACGGGATCACGCCGGTGATATTGAACAGCACCACCGCTATGAATAGCGTGGTCAGGATCGGCACAAAGCGCTTGGCGCGCTCCTTGCCCATCACCTCTTCAACGATCTGGATGCGGATGAAGTCGAGCACGATCTCGATCGCGGCCTGGCCACGGCCCGGGACGATCTTGGCGTTACGTGCGACGAGGCCGAAGATCAGAATCGCAACGAGGGCCGCGATGATGCGGACCAACGCGATGCGGTTGAACTCGAAGACGGTACCGGCGAATGCCAGGGCTTCCGGGTAGAACTCGGTGATAGCGGGCGCATGGAATCCATCTGAGGTGAAAAGCCACTCCATGAAACTCGGCGTTCCGCTCGAGCTCTGCGCGGCGTCGCTAGTTTCCGCTACAGCCGCGTGTAGGGCTCCATCAAGAGCGAGAAATCGCACGAATACTCCAACGGTTTTTGTCCCGATCACGCGCCGTAGCGGGTCGGGAGAGGTCCCTGAACTGGGGCAAGCCTAGCCTATGCGCCGGAGGATTTCGAACCCGGGGTGACATAGGGAACCCTGGATGCGCGAAGGACCCAAACGTCCACCGCGAGCGTGAGCAAGACGCCCGTCACGGCAAAGGCCGCGAACAGTTCCTTATGGAAACCGTCGATGCCCTGCAGGATCAGGAGCGCGGCGACGATGATGATCATCTTCAGGAGCCAAGACCCCGCGATGGCCATCGTCATCTGGTCGGTCGAGCGCTTGTGTCCCCACGCCATCGCCGCCTGGGTCGTGAGACCCGCCAGCGCCGCGACCGCTACTCCCACGAGCGCGGCAACCACGCCCCTGCCGCCAGCGACTACCGCGCCCACGGCAATGGCGAGCACGGCTAGTATCCCGAGCCCAATACCGGTGCGCACCAGCGCCAACCGGTACACACGGGCCTCGGCCGTCTCGGGGCCGGTCGCCGGAGCCTCGGTAGCCCCTGTGCTCTCTAGTCCGCTGCCATCGGCTGCTGGTGGCTGGGGGGTCATGACTTCTCCTCGGGGGCTACGTCTGGGGTGGATGTTTCGACGGTTTCTTGGTCCGGCGCGTCTTCGCGGGCACCGGCGTGCACGCGGGCGTGACCCTCCGGGGTGAGGGTCCGCAGGGGTGCCGCGGAGTCGCCCGCGCGGCGCCACGTGCGCGAGAACAGCCTCCGCAGGCCCGGAGAAAACGTGATCAGCACGGCGCCTAGGACGCCGATGCCGATGCACAGCGCGGCCCAAACCGGGGGCAGGAACACTAGCGACACGGTGCCGAAGGAGAGCACCGCGGTCCACACGTAGAGGACGCCCACCGCCCAGCGGTGCGAGTGGCCCGCGCGCAGCAGCACGTGGTGCAGGTGGTGCGCGTCCGGGGCGAACGGCGACTCGCCGCGAAGCGTCCGCCGGATGATTGCTAGCCCCATGTCGATGAGCGGGACCGCCAGCACCATCAGCGGCAGCACGATCGGGATGAACGCCGGTATCCGTTCTCGCTCGGACACGACCTCGGGGTCGATCTGACCGGTCACGATGATCGCGGCGCCCGCGATCACCAAGCCCAGCACCATCGAGCCCGAGTCGCCCATGAAGATGCGCGCGGGGAACATGTTGTGGGGCAGGAAGCCCAGGCAGGCCCCCACGAGCACGGCCAATATCAGCGTGGCAAGCGACGAGTAGTCGCCAGGCGTCGCCGAGCGCGCCAACAGGTACGTGTAGGTGAGGAACGCGAGACCGCCGATGGCGATCATTCCGGCCGCGAGACCGTCGAGTCCGTCCACAAAGTTGACGGCGTTCATCGCGATCACGATCACGAGGACGGTGGCGATCAGCGAGAGGTAGCTCGAGCCGATGGTGAGACCCGCGATGGGCACGGTGACCAGCTGCACGCCGCCCCACGCCATGACGAGCGCCGCTAGCACTTGGCCGGCGAGCTTCGCCATCCAGTCGAGGTCCCAGATGTCGTCGGCCGCGCCCAGCGCGCACACGATTCCCGCGCCGGCGACGACCGCCCATGGTGCATGCGAGGCGTCGAAGACGCCGTTCAGGAACGGGATGGTGCTGGCGATGACCACGCCTGCCAGCACGCCCAGGAAGATCGCGATCCCCCCGAGACGCGCGGTGGGGGTCGAGTGCACGTCGCGATCCCGGACCGCGGTGACTGCGCCCACCCGCATGGCGAGGTGGCGCATCGAGGGGGTCGCGAGGTAGGAGACGAGGGCCGCTACCGCGAGCAGGATTAGGTAGACCTTCACGGGCGGGGCTCTTCCCCGCGGTCGGCCGCGGGCGCGTCGGGGCCGTCTGGGCCGTAGGGCGCGTCGGAGCCGTCGGAGGCTGGAGTCGAGTCGGCACCGGAGTCGGCGTGGGTGTCGGCGTCGGCTTCCGCGGAGTCAGGCTTCAGCAGCGCGTCCTCGCCTACAACCTCGACGATGTCGGCCAGGCTCACGCCCCCGTCGCGGACGATGCGCAGTCCGGCTGGGTTTGTGGCATCCACGATGGTCGACGCCTCGCCAAGTGGGCTGGGACCGCCGTCGAGGTAGACGGCGACGGCCGCGCCCAACTGCTCCTGCGCATCGGCCGCCGTCGTGGCAGCCGGATGGCCCGTGCGGTTTGCGCTCGTCACGGCGAGCGGGCCGGTGCGAGAAAGCAGAGCTCGCGCGGCGGGGTGGTCAGGGACCCGCAGCGCGACGGTGCCGTGCGTGTCTCCGAGGTCCCACGCGAGGCTCGGCTGCGCGAGCACGATCACGGTCAAGGGTCCGGGCCAGAAGCGCTCCATCAGGGCGCGGGCGTACGGTGGAACCTCGCGCGCGAGGCCGTCGACCGTGCGAATATCGGGGATTAGCACTGGCGGCGGCATCTGTCGGCCGCGGCCCTTAGCGGCCAGGACTGCCGTCACTCCATCGGGGGCGAACGCGTCTGCCGCGACGCCGTAGACCGTGTCGGTGGGCAGGACCACGACCTCGCCACGCTGAACGGCGTGCACGGCGGCGTCGAGCGAGGGACCCCACGCGCTGGGGTCGGAGCAGGGGTAAATCACGGTCCCAGTCTGTCAGACGCCCACGCGGGTGGCGACGAGGAAACGGTCGCGCCCGTTCAAGTCCTGATGCGTTGCGACCTCATCCCACCACTGAGACGACGCCACGAACTCGCGAAGCGCCGTGCCCTGCGAGTCAGCATGCTCCATCACCAGCACTCCCCCCACGCGAAGCAGGCGCGCGGCCTCGTTGACGATGGCGCGAGGCAGGTCGAGCCCGTCCTCACCCAACCCGTAGAGCGCCTGCGGGGGGTCGTAATCCGCCACCTCGGGGTCGCGGGGGACGGAGCCGGGCGGGATGTACGGCGGGTTCGAAACGACCACGTCGGCGCACTGGTCGAACAGGTGCAGGCAACGGCGGGCATCGCCCATCATGGTGCGGACGCGGGCGCGGACCTCCGCGCTCTGGCGCCGGGAGTTGATGCGCAAGTACACCGCGGCCTCGTCGCTGGCCTCGAGCAGGCTCACCCGCGCGTCTGGAACCTCGGTCGCGACCGAGAGGCCAATCGCGCCGGAGCCCGCACACAGATCCGTGACACGCACGATGCCGTCACGGCCAGGGCCCAGGCGCCGTGCAGCGTCGATAGCCGCCTGCGCGACGGTCTCAGTCTCCGGCCGGGGAATGAATACCCCGGCGCCAACCTCGAGGTCGAGGTCGCGAAAATGCGCGATGCCTGTGATGTGCTGAAGTGGCTCGCGCTCGCTGCGCCGCATCACCCGCGTGGCGAACGTATCGAGGTCCGCGGTGGCCGGTAGCGCGTCGCCGCGGGCGGCCGCGGTCCGTACCTCGCTACCGGTGACGCCCAGCAGGTGCGCGACCAGCGCCACTGAATCGACGTCAGGCGACGGCACTCCGGCCCGGCTCAGAAGCTGTGTGGTGTCGCGCAGCAGCGCGGCGATCTCCACTGGACTAGTCCTCGTGCGCCGCTAGGCGGGTGGCCTCGTCCAGGTCAATAGCGGACTGGATCACCGGCTGCAGCTCGCCGCCCAGCACGGTGTCAAGGTTGTAGGCCTTGTACCCGGTGCGGTGGTCCGCGATGCGGTTCTCGGGATAGTTGTAGGTACGGATGCGCTCGGAGCGGTCCACCGTACGGATCTGCGACTTGCGCATGTCGGAGGCCTCGGCGTCGGCCTCCTCCTTCTGAGCTGCGAGGATCCTGGCGCGCAGGATACGTAGCGCCGACTCCTTATTCTGGAGTTGGCTCTTCTCGTTCTGGCAGCTCACCACGATCCCAGTGGGGATGTGGGTGAGTCGAACCGCGGAGTCGGTGGTGTTGACGGACTGCCCGCCGGGTCCCGAAGAGCGGTAGACGTCGACGCGGACCTCGTTCATGTCGAGGTTGAGTTCCTCGACCTCCTCGGCCTCTGGGTAGACCAGCACGCCAGCTGCGGAGGTGTGAATGCGTCCCTGCGACTCGGTCGCGGGCACGCGCTGCACGCGGTGCACTCCGCCTTCGTACTTAAGCTGCGCCCACACGCCGTCTTCCGGCTGCGGGTTTCCCTTGTACTTCAGGGCGACAGAGATGTCCTTGTAGCCACCCATGTCCGTCTCAGTTGCTTCGAGAACCTGGGCCTTCCAGCCCTTGTTCTCCGCGAACTTGAGGTACATCTTCAGGAGGTCGCCGGCAAACAGCGCGGACTCCTCGCCGCCTTCGCCGGACTTGATCTCAAGGATCACGTCGCGGGAGTCGTCGGGGTCGCGCGGGATCAGGATGCTGCGCAATTTGGACGTCGCGGCCGCGGCCTGTGCCTCGAGGCCCGGAACCTCGGCAGCGAACTCCGGATCGGCCGCAGCCATCTCCCTCGCCGCCTCCAGGTCACCCTGAATCTCTTCCCACTCGTGGTGGGCTGCTACGACGCGGCCGAGCTCCGCAAATCGCCGGCCGAGCGTGCGTGCCCGCCCAGCGTCCGCGTGGACGCTCGGGTCGGACAGTTGCTTCTCGATGTCGGCGTACTCGTCCAGCAAAGGCTGGACGGCAGCGAAGGCTTCGGCCACGTCGTATTACAGGTATCGCTGTTACTTGTTGCCGTAGCGCTTTTCGAAGCGCGCGACGCGACCACCGGTGTCCATGATCTTCTGCTTACCCGTGTAGAACGGGTGGCATTCGGAGCATACGTCGGCGCTCATCGTGCCGGACTTGACGGTGCTGCGGGTCTCGAAAGTGTTTCCGCAGGTGCACGTGACCGTGGTAGTCACATACTCGGGGTGAATATCGTTCTTCATGAATCTCCCTTTAAGGTGCCTCCGGGTCCATACGCGTACTTCGCGTGCGGTGAACCGGACGGCCAACGTTCTATTGTGCCAGAGCAAACGCTCTGGCGCGAGCAATTGTTCCCGCGCTACTTTTCCTCGTGCGTCGGGGTGGTCTTGGCTACCTGCATCAGGAACTCGGCGTTGGTCTGGTTCTCCTTGAGCTTGCCAAGGAGCAACTCGATGGCCTGCTGCTGCTCGAGTGCGGTGAGCACGCGACGCAGCTTCCACATGACCTTCAGTTCCTCGGGGCTCATGAGGATCTCTTCGCGACGCGTGCCGGACGCGTTGACGTCAACGGCCGGGAACACCCGGCGGTCGGCCAGCGACCGCGAGAGCTTGAGCTCCATGTTGCCGGTGCCCTTGAACTCCTCGAAAATGACCTCGTCGGCCTTCGAGCCGGTTTCGACCAGCGCGGTCGCGAGGATCGTGAGCGATCCACCGTGTTCGATGTTGCGCGCAGCACCAAAGAAGCGCTTGGGCGGGTAGAGCGCGGAGCTATCGACGCCGCCGGAGAGGATCCGGCCCGATGCCGGGGCGGAGATGTTGTAGGCACGGCCGAGGCGGGTGATCGAGTCGAGCAATACGACCACGTCCTGACCCATCTCGACGAGGCGCTTCGCGCGCTCGATGGCGAGCTCGGCGACCGTGGTGTGGTCCTCGGCGGGACGGTCGAAGGTCGAGGCGATGACCTCACCCTTAACCGTGCGCTGCATGTCGGTGACTTCCTCGGGGCGCTCGTCGACCAGCACCACCATGAGGTGAACCTCGGGGTTGTTGGTGGTGATCGCGTTCGCGATCGACTGCAGCACCAGCGTCTTACCCGCCTTGGGCGGCGAGACGATCAGGCCGCGCTGGCCCTTACCGATCGGGGCGACTAGGTCGATCACCCGGTTGGTCATGTTGCGTGGGTCGGTCTCCAGGTGGAGGCGTGACTGCGGGTACAGCGGAGTCAGGTCGCCGAACACTGGACGGTCCTGAGCCGCGACCGGGTCCAGGCCGTTGACCTTGTCGATGTGCGCGAGGGCGTTGAACTTCTGACGCTGACCGCGCTCGCCCGGGCGGGGCGGGCGCACGGTTCCGGAGATTGCGTCACCCTTACGCAGTCCGTACTTGCGTACCTGGTTCATCGAGACGTAGACGTCCGACTTACCAGGTAGGTAGCCGGTGGTGCGGATGAACGCGTAACTGTCGAGCACGTCGACGATGCCGCCCACGGGGGAGAGTTCCTCGTCGTCGCGCACGTCGTCGTCGTCATAGGCGTCGCGAGGCGCGTTGGCGATTCCTTCGCCCTCGGTGCGGTTGCGGCCACGGCCACGGCCGCGGCGTCGGCGTCCGCGCTCGTCGTCCATGCTGTCGTTGTTGCCGCGATTGTTGTTGCGGTCGTTGTTGTTGCCACGGGTGTTGTCGCCCTGGCTACGGTCGTTGTTGCCGCCGTCATTGTTGTGGCGGTCGCTGTTGTTGCGGTCGCTGTTGTTGCGGTCGCTGTTGTTGCGGTCGCTGTTGTTGCGCTCACTGTTGTGGCGGTCGCTGTTGTTGCGGTCACTGTTGTTGCGGTCGCCGTTCTTGCTACGGCCACGGCCGCGCTGGCCCTCGCCCTCGGACTCGCTCTTGCCGGCATCGCTCTTGCCGCCGATGGCAGCGGTGGCGACCGCTTCTGCGGCACGCCGTGCGCGCTCGTCGGCATCGTCGCCCTTGTCGGAGCGCTCAGGCGCCTTTGGCGCGTCGCCGTTGTCAGCGGCCGCAGCTGGAACTGAATCGACGGGGGCCTTCTTGGGCGTACGGCCCCGTCCGCGAGCGGGCTTGGTTGCTTCGTCGCCCTTCGCATCGGTCTCGCTAGCGGAGGCGTCCGCCTTTGGCGCGGCCTGCTTGGGCGCCTGAGTCTTAGAAGACTGAGTCTTGGGCGCCTCAGCCTTAGGTGTCACGACGCCGCCATTCTTAATGGCGTCGACGAGGTCACTCTTTCGCAACTTGGTGATGCCTGAGACACCCAATTCGGAGGCGAGAGCCTGCAACTGGGGTAGCTTCATGGCGCTGAGAGTCGCAGTCTGATCTGCGGCTACGGATGTGTTCGTCACGCTTGTCCTTCCATCGCACGAGCCCGGGTGGCTCTAAAGAAGTGCGGGTACTCCCAATACGAATCGCGTATGCGCGTACGACGTCGTTCACTGACGCTTCGCTACTGGGATCACTATCCGCCGGGGCATGGTGCCTTCCGGGGGAAGCCCTCCCAGGATAGCACCGGTGGTGCGGCTCCCAACACACCACGAAAGCGGAGTTTGTCGCAGCACTACAGCCTGGTCGCGTGGCGCCGCGCGAGTGTCGCATTGGCGGTGCGGCATCCGGGGCGCTAATCTGCATCGTAGACGCGCACGTCGCGCGCGAAACGCCCACGAGGAGGCTGGCTCTATGACGCTCGGACCCATTGAAATTATGACGATCGGATTTGAGTCCGGCAACTTCACCGGCGAGATCCTCGCGGAGCTCGAAACGCTGGTGAACGCTGAGACCATCAGCATCATCGATGGCTTGTTCGTCAGCAAGGATTCTGAGGACGAGACCACGTTCATCGAGCTCGACCAGGTCGAGCCCGGCACCGACGTCGCACGCCTCGCCGCCCTCATGAGCCGCGTCGACGGTCTCATCTCCGACGAGGACATTGACATCCTGACCGAGTCGCTCCCCGTGGGCTCCGCGGCTGCCGTCCTGGTCTTCGAACACACCTGGTTCAAGCCACTGCGCTCGGCAATGGCCAACGCCGGCGGCGAACTGATTGACACCATCCGGGTTCCCGGAGTGGTCGTGCAGGAAGTGCTCGACATCGTCGAAGCACTCGAAGAAGAGGAGAACTAGAGATGCGCCGCAGGATGGGACGTCCCGGACTCGTAGGGACCATGGCTCGTACGGCAGTTGTTGCTGGTACGGCAACCGCTGTTTCAGGTAACGTAGCTCGCCGCCAGCAGGGCAAGGCTCAGGCAGCCCAGGCATCGCAGGAGGCTCAGTACGGCCAGATCCAGCAGGATCAGGCCGTCCAGGACTCGCAGGCGCAGATCGCCTCGATGCAGGCTCAGCTCAATGCTCAGCAGGCGGCTGTTGCGCCCGCAGGCGGAAGCGACCTGCTGTCACAGATTGAAGAGCTGGCCAAGCTGAAGAACGCCGGCGTCCTCAATGACGCCGAGTTCACCGCTGCAAAAGCAAAGCTTCTTTCGGCATGACCGAGTGGGGCTCCCTGGCGCGTAGCACGCGCTGGGGGGCCAAACTCAACACCGTCGACTACATGCGCGACGCGGTGTTCTTTCAGGGACCCACCGTGCGCTCGCAGCAGACACGGTTCTGGCTGCTACTGATCCTCGCGTCGAGCATCGCTACCGCGGGAATCGTCTCAAACTCCACCGCGACGGTGATCGGCGCGATGATCGTCGCGCCGCTGATGCGGCCCATCCAGGGCACCATGCTCGCGACGGTCCTTGGCGACCGGCGCAACCTCATCAATTCAGTCTTGATGATGGTCGCCGGGGCGACCGCCGCGGTGCTCGTAGGCTTTGTACTCGGGCTCATCGTCCTCCAGGACGTCACCGCCGCCACCAATCCCCAGGTTGCGGCGCGCGTCTCCCCCGGACTCATCGACCTCTTCGCCGCGTTGGCGACCGGAATTGTCGGATCCATCGCGCTGATCCGTTCCGACATCTCCGACACCCTCCCGGGTGTAGCGATAGCCATCTCGCTGGTGCCGCCGTTGTGCGTCGTCGGACTCACCATGGAATCTGGCGCCTGGGGCGAGGCCTTCGGCGCACTCCTCCTGTTTGTGACCAACGTCGCCGCGATCCTCGCAACGGGCTCGATCATCATGGCGATCTACGGGTTCTCGAAGCTCAGGTTGCTCGAGGCCCCGGACCTGGAGGCTGAGCGCCGACGCCGAGCCAAGTCGTACATCACCACGGCAGTGATGGTGCTGATCGTCGCCGGTCCCCTCACTTACTCGACAACACAGGTCGTCATCAACAGGGACCGCGTCACAAAAGTGGAGGACTTTGTCGCCGATGCCACGGCGGGGACAAAGTGGTCGATCGTGTCGGTAACCCAACTGCAAGATCGCAAGATCCACGTGATTGTGAAGGGCGAGCCACCGTTGCCCGACGTCGAGAACGTGTACGCGCAGATGCGTGCGGACGGGCTGGACGTCGACGACATCACCATCGAGTTCATCCCGTCGTATTCGTTCGACTCGACAGGCGTCATAGTGAGCGACTCTTAAGTCGCTACGTGCGCGCGTGGCCCAGCCGCGCGCGCACGTAGGCTTGGCGCGTGACAACCGACTACTCGCTGCTCGAGATCCCCCTCGCGATCAACCTCGCCGCCGTCTTTGTGGGCGCGCTCGTGGGAACGCTTCGAGCAGGAGAAGAGGACCACGTCGACCTTGTCGGCATGTTCACGCTGGCCGCCGTGATGGGCTTTGGCGGCGGGTTGGTGCGTGACATCCTGCTGGGGAACCTGCCACCTGCAGCCTTCCGCGACCCGTCCTACTTGCTCGCGGCTGGCATCGCCACCGTCATCGCCGCGGTCTCTCTGGTGTACCTGCGCCGGGTGGAGCGCGCGCTCTGGGTCTTGGACTCCCTTGCGATTGGGCTGTTCGCATGTGTCGGCGCCAACGCGGCGCTACTAGCCGGGCTGCAGTTGCTGCCCTCCGTCCTCATCGGCGCCTGTGCCTCAATCGGCGGACTGATTCTGGCGGACATGCTGCAGGGCCGGCCCTCATCCATCATGTACGTGGGCCCGCCCAATGCCATCGCTGGTTTCGCCGGCGCCCTGGTCTACGCGATCACCTACACGCTCGAGCGCCCGTTTCTGGCGGTCGTGCTCGCAGTGCTGGTCACGGTCGCGATGCGGGTGTCGGGGCGCCTGTTCCACCTCACCATCCCCCAGCCAAGACGACGCGCCTATGAACTACGCCTGCGCCGTCCCCGCCGGTCGGCAGAGCGCCCCCATCTCACCGTGCCCACCGCGAATCGCCGTTGGCGGCGTCTCACCCGCCAGCACGGCCCAACAGAACCCAGTGCGTCGGAATAGCGACCTCGCTCCAGCGCGACACTTTTGACGCTGGTCAAGCATAAGTTGACAACCAGTGTCCCTTTTGCACTCAATCAATGGCCCTGGGCGATAGTATCGAAGCATGATTGATGCCCGCGGCCAAGAAGCCCTCACCGGCGCCGCGCAGGCGGAGATCTTTCAAATTCTGCGTGATGGCAAGCCGCGCACGCGCTCAGAGCTGGCCACCCTGACCGGGCTGGCGAGGTCCACCGTCGCCTCTCGCGTCGACGCGTTGCTCCGTGTTCGCCTCATCGCCCCAGTCGCCGATGCCGCTTCCACCGGCGGTCGCCCCTCGCGCCAGTTCGCCTTCGACGGAACTCAGCATGCCGTTCTTGGCGTAGACATCGGCGCTACCCACGTGCATTTGGCACTCAAGGACCTCCACGGCGCAACCATCGCTGACGTCTACGAGGAGATCGCCGTCGCGAAAGGGCCCGACATCATTCTGGGCTGGGTAATCGAGAATGGAAGGCGTCTGTTCAAGCCGCATCGCGCCCGCATGACATTGCGGGCGGTTGGCGTGGGACTGCCCGGACCCGTCGAGCACAAGACTGGACGTCCCGTGGATCCGCCGATCATGCCGGGTTGGGCTCGCTTCGACGTGCCCGGCGTCCTCAGCGACGCATTCGGCGTGCCCACTTATGTCGACAATGATGTGAATGTCATGGCACTCGGCGAGCACCATGACTATTGGACGGACGTGGCCGACCTGATTTTTGTCAAGGTGGCCACTGGCGTCGGCGCAGGAGTCATCATCGGTGGCAGCATCCACCGAGGCGTACAGGGACTCGCGGGCGACATCGGGCACATTTGGGTGCCGGAGGCTGACGGCTTGGAATGTAGGTGTGGCTCGCGAGGGTGTCTCGAGGCCGTCGCGGCGGGCCCCGCCATCGCGGCCAGGTTGCGGGCCGGCGGAGCCGACATCCACGACACGGCTGACATCGTCGCCGCCGTGCGCCGTGGGGATATTGACGCCGTGCGGGAAGTACGCGAGGCCGGCCGGATCATCGGGCGCGTGCTCACGACATGCGTCAGCCTCATCAACCCTGCTGTCATCGTGCTAGGCGGCCCCATCGCCAGCGTGGGAGATCACCTGCTCGCGGGCACGAGGGAAGTCATCTACACGCGGGCAACGCCAATGGCCGCAGGCAACCTGCAGATTGTTAGCTCCCGCGGCAATCAGGACGCCGCCGTGTCTGGCGCGTCGGCCATGGCGATTCAGCAGGTACTCTCGGTCGATTCGGTCGAGGCACTGGTCCGCGACGACGCCTAGCTCGAAGCCGGCGCGCCTAGCGCGCTGCCCACAGCATTCCGCGTTCGATGAGCGGTCGCACCCTGGGATCCGACAACGTCTCTACCGTGTGTCCCAGCGATGTCGCGAAGATCCGCCCAGCTCCCCACCGACGCGTCCATGCGACGGGCATCGTCACCGGCCTATGCCACTCGTCTCCAGGCCCAGGCACCAGAGAACAGTCGGCAAGCACCTCATTCAAGCCGTCCGTCAGTACCCAATACTGCTCAGTGCAAATGTCAAAATCCTGCATGTCCCGCGTGATGGGATGCTCGGATCCGGCCTGCGTGATGCCCACGGTGTACTCGCGATAAGGCTCCACGTCGAGGCGTCCTCTGTTCACCGCCTCTTGGGGGTGTGCAGCGAACTGAGCACCCATGAGCTGAAGGTAGTCAGAAGACGCTCTGAACGAGTCGACAATGCCCCCGTGCCAGCCCGCAAGCCCAGTACCCGCGGCCACCGCGTTGCGAAGCCCATCTACCTCGTCGACAGTCGCGCTCACCATCGACAGGCACTGGACCACAAGGTCATAGCCGCTCATCGTCGGGGCGTCTGCATAGACCTCGGGGGTGTCCTCGATGTCTAGATCGAAGCCCGCGGATTCAAGGGTGGGGATGAAAAGATTCGTGGCGCCGATTGGGTTGTGCCCTTCCCAGCCACCTCGCACGATCAAGCACTTCTTGCGCATTCCCTGCCCCCTCACGGATACCTCAACTTATGCACCATGTTAACGGCATCGGGCGCGGGTAAGCCCGCCTCGCCCAAGATTGAGGCTAGCGGTCAGATGTGCTCCCCAGCAGGAACGACGACCTGCATCCCGAGTCGACGCATGCCGCTAAAGCTCCCGCCTCCCGGATTGGGAACGAGAAAGCCCGCCCCACCCGAAGGTGAGGCGGGCCGTCAAACAAACTGCGCGGCTACTCCTTGGTCGAGAAGGCTGCGTCGAACGCACCCTCAGGAGCATCAAAGGCGAGCCTGCGCGCGAACGCCAGTCCCTCAGGCGCACCCACAAGGCGGTCCATTCCAGCGTCTTCCCACTCAATTGAAATGGGGCCTTCGTAGCCGATGTGGTTGAGCATCCGGAAGGCGTCCTCCCACGGCACGTCTCCGTGACCGGTGGAGATGAAGTCCCAGCCGCGACGCGCATCGGCCCATGGCAGGTGTGAGCCCAGGCGACCGTTGCGACCGTTGTCCATGCGCTTACGAGTGTCCTTGCAGTCCACGTGGTAAATGCGGTCCTTGAAGTCCAGGAGGAAGCCGACGGAGTCGATGTCCTGCCAGACCATGTGGCTGGGGTCCCAGTTCAGGCCGAAGGCCTCGCGGTGGCCGATCGCCTCGAGCGTGCGAACCGTGGTCCAGTAGTCGTAGGCGATCTCGCTCGGGTGAACCTCGTGAGCGAACTTGACCCCGACCTCATCGAACACGTCGAGGATGGGGTTCCATCGGTCGGCGAAGTCCTGGTAACCCGCGTCGATTGCCTCCTGCGAGACCGGCGGGAACATCGCCACGTACTTCCAGATCGAGGACCCCGTGAAGCCGATAACGACCTTCACTCCGAGTGCTGCGGCGAGGCGTGCGGTGTTCTTCATCTCCTCGGCCGCGCGCTGGCGGACACCCTCGGGCTCGCCGTCTCCCCACACGTGCGGGCCGACGATGTCCTGGTGACGGTGGTCGATGGGGTCGTCGCAGACGGCCTGGCCCTTGAGGTGATTCGAGATCGCCCAGACCTTGAGGTTGTACTTCTCGAGCAGTGCGAGCTTGCCCTCAACGTAGCCGGGCTCATCCCAGCGCCAAGGATCGAGGTGGTCTCCCCAGCATGCGAGCTCGAGGCCGTCGTAGCCCCACTCGGACGCTAGCCGCGCCACTTCTTCCAGGGGCAGGTCGGCCCATTGGCCGGTAAACAACGTGATTGGTCGCGCCATTGCAATTACCTTTCTTGTCTACTTCTGTGGGATCAACGTGCAGCGGCCTAGATGGCCGTCGACGTCCACGAGCTATCGTTGGCGGAGCTTCGCTCAACCGAGTCAAGTACGCGCTGAATTTGATAGCCGTCCGAGAAGGACGGCGTGGGCTGCGTGGCCGTGGAGATGGCCTCGACCAGGTCCTTGACCTGGTGCGAGAAGGCGTGCTCGTAGCCGAGCATGTGACCGGACGGCCACCACGAACCGGCGTAAGGGTGGTCGGCCTCGGTGACGAAGATGCGCTTGAACCCAAGTTCGGTGGCAGGCGCGGTCGCGTCGTAATACTGGATCGCGTTCATGTCCTCCATGTCGAAGAGGATCGATCCCTTGTCTCCCGCGACCTCCACGCGCAACGCGTTCTTGCGTCCGGTTGCGTAGCGAGTTGCCTCGAAAGTTCCGAGCGCTCCACTGTTGAAACGTCCGGAGAACGCCGCGTAGTCGTCAACGGTCACTTCGCCGCGGCCTTCGCCCGCCGTTCCAGACAGTCCGATTCCCTCGCCCATCACGGGGCGCTCCTTGACGAAGGTCTCCATGATGCCGGAGACCGAATCGAGAGTGAGGCCGGTGATGTACTGAGCCATGTCGACAGCGTGGGCTCCGATGTCGCCGAGCGCGCCGGAGCCGGCCTGATCCTTCTTCATGCGCCAGGTCAGCGGTGCCTCGGGGTCGATGAGCCAATCCTGCAGGTATTGCGCGCGGATCTGGCGGATATTACCCACCGCGCCGCGCGCGACCAGGTCACGCGCGAACGTTGCAGCGGGGACGCGACGGTAAGTAAAGCCGACCATCGCGAATACTCCGTTAGCCCTGGCGGCATCGGCGGCGTCGGCCATGCGGCGCGCCTCGTCTACCGTGTTGGCCAGCGGCTTTTCGCACAGCACGTGCTTGCCTGCCTCCAGGGCCGCGATCGCGATTTCCGCGTGCGTGTTGCCCGGGGTGACGATGTCGACGATGTCGATGTCGTCGCGTTCTAGCACCTCGCGGTAGTCCTTCGCCGTCTCGGCCCAGCCCCACTTCTGCGCGAGCTGCTCATTTTTAGCTGCGTCTCGGCCGACCATTACCGTCATCTCCGGGAAAGCCGGCAGATCAAAGAATCGGGGCGCGACGCGCCATCCCTGTGAGTGAGCGGCACCCATGAAACCGTTGCCGATCATTCCTACGCGAAGCGGCCCTGACATACTGTCCTACTTTCAAAGATAGATGGTGCGGTGTCGGCGAAGGGCGCCCACCCCCTAGGGGATGAGCGCCCTTCAACCTGCTAGGACTCGAAACCGATGTCGAGGTAGTTCTCGACGTTCTCCTTGGTTACAACGGGAGCGTCGAGCACGATGCGAACGGGCACACCTGCCGAGGCGAGGCCGGGCATGTTGCCACCCTGAGCCACGAGACGGGCGAGCGCGATGCCGTCAGCTGCCTGCGTCGACGGGTAGATAACCGTCGCCTTGAGCACGCTGTCGTCAGCCTGGATAGCGTTCATCGCGTTAAGCGATCCTGCGCCACCAACCATGAAGAACTCGTCACGGCCAGCCTGATCGATGGCCGCGAGGACGCCGATTCCCTGGTCGTCATCGTGGTTCCAGATCGCGTCGATCTGAGGGTTAGCGGAGAGCAGCTGCTCGGTGACTTCCTGTCCACCTGCGATGGTGAAGTCTGCCGCGACGCGAGCGTCCACGTCGAGACCGCACTCAGCGAGAGCATCTGCGAATCCAGCCGAACGGTCCTGCGTGAGGGGAAGCGAGTCGATACCCGCGATCTCAGCAACTACCGCGTCGGGGTTGTCGGAAAGCTCTGCACAGACATATGAGCCTGCGCTCACTCCCATGCCGTAGTTGTCGCCCAGAATCGTGACGCGCGAGGCGTCGGTGGACGAGAACTCGCGGTCAACGTTGATGACCGGAATACCGGCAGCCATTGCCTTCGTTGCGGCCTCGGTCAGCGCAGCGCCGTCCGTGGGGAGCAACACGATGGCGTCGACGCCGTCGTTGATGAAGGTTTCGATCTGGCTGATCTGCAGGTTGGCGTCGTTCGTGCCCTCTGAAACCCGGAGTTCAACGTCGTCGTACTTTTCACCCTCTGCGATGGCAGCGGAGTTGATAGCACCCAACCAGCCGTGGTCGGCCGCAGGTCCAGAGAAGCCGATAACGACCGTCTCGCCGGTGCCAGCCTCAGCACCCGCTTCTGCCGCCATCGATCCGGTGGCCTCAGGAGCAGTCGACGCGTCGTCTGACGAGTCTGAGCTGCAACCTGCTACTAGTGCGAGAGCGGCGACTGATGCACCGCTTGCTGCCATAATTCGCATGCGCCTCGTACGTGATGTGATCATGTTTCCTCCTTGTTTGGTTCACTGTCGTCTTTGCCAGAAATTAAAGGAGCGAGATGCGCACGTAAACGATGTTCTCGTTTCCATGTGCGTTGTCCACACTGACAACGCCAACGTAGCAGAAGCAAGTCGACCGAACGCAACTTTTGTCGGAGAATAATCATAACTATTTGGCAACGGAAATCTGGATCCGGCGGGGCGTCGGCGGCTCCGATTTGTGCGTAAAAGCAGGTAATCCCCCATAATACGTTGCTGCTGAGCGCAAATTCGGAGACCTGTCCGCAGAGGCGCCAACTGTGTTATGTTTTTGCCGTGATCAAAGACGACCAACAAAAGTCATTACTCGAAGTGACCGCGCTCACCAAGAGCTTCGGCAGCGCTCGAGCCCTGAAGGGTGTCAATTTTGACGTCCTGCCGGGTGAGGTGCACTGCGTGCTTGGTCAGAACGGCGCGGGTAAATCGACGCTCATCAAGACTCTCGCCGGCGCGCACCAGCCGGACAGCGGAGAAATCCGCTGGAACGGCGAAGTAGTCACTCTCCCCAACCCCATTGCGGCCATCGAGCTCGGTATCGCGACGATGTACCAGGAGCTGGACGTTGTTGATGGACTCACCATCGCGGAGAATATTTTCCTCGGCCACGAGCTGGCACGAGGAGGCTTCCTCAGCACTCGCGAGACCGCGAAGGCGACTCGGGATCTCATGGCTCGGCTCGGACACCCCGACCTCTCCCCCAAGAGGGAAGTCGGCACGCTCTCCGCAGCCAATAAACAGATCGTCGCCATGGCTCGCGCCTTGTCACACGACATCAAACTGATGATCATGGACGAGCCGAGCGCGGTGTTGGACTCGGAGGAGGTCAACAACCTCTTCCGCGTTGTCGCGGAGCTCAAGTCCCAAGGCATCGCGATCGTCTACATCTCGCACCGTCTCGAAGAGATCGAGCGCATCGGCGACCGGATCAGCGTTATTAAGGACGGCGCGAGTACCGCGTCAGGGCTCCCCGTAGAGGGAACGTCTACCAAGAAGCTCATCTCGCTGATGACCGGTACCGACGTCGACAACGTCTTCCCCCCGGCAGTGCCGATCCCCGCCGATGCGCCTATCGTCCTCGAGGTGACCGACCTTAGCTGCCCCGGAAAGTTCAGCGGGGTCGAATTCTCGCTGCGCGCGGGTGAGGTCATCGGCCTCGCCGGGCTCGTCGGCTCGGGCCGCTCGGAGATCCTTGAGGCCATCTACGGCGAACGCAAGGTGTCATCGGGAAGCGTCACGGTCGAAGGCAAGGTCCTCAAGCCTGGATCCGTCAGCGCCGCGGTCGCGGCCGACATGGGTCTGTCCCCCGAGGAGCGCAAGAGCCAGGGACTGCTTCTCGAGGAGCCGATCTACCGCAACGCCACCCTGTCGACCTTCGATCGCTTCGCAAAGGGGCCGTTCCTCGACGAGCGCGCCGAGCGCGTGGCTACCAAGGAACAGATGAAGGCTCTCGAGCTGCGCCCAGCGGAGCCAAATCGCATCACGCGCACGCTCTCGGGCGGCAACCAGCAGAAGGTCATGCTTGCCCGCTGGCTTATCCACGGCACGAAGGTGCTGCTGCTGGACGAGCCCACGCGCGGCGTCGACGTTGGCGCACGCATGGAGATTTATGGATTGATTCGCGACCTCGCGGCGGCAGGCACAGCCATCGTCGTGGTGTCCAGCGAAATTGAAGAAGTACTCGGCCTAGCGGATCGCGTGCTCGTCATCGCAGACGGTCGCGTAATTGCCGAGAAACCAGCAACCGAAATCACCGAGCACGGCGTGCTCGACTTGGTCATGAAGGGAAGTGCCGCGTGAGCGAGCCGACCACCACCCCCCCAGCCCCCGGCAGCGACGTCGCGGGAGCCACCTCTACGGTTGTCGGCGACTCGTCCGCGACTCAAAGCCATAGCAAGCGCTTCTTCGCCAGCGCCGCGGGACGCAGCATCGGCCTGGTGATCGCGTTGGTCGTCCTAGTCATCGTGGGCGCCGTGACGGCCGGCGATACGTTCATGAACGTGGACAACTTCCTGGTCATCCTGCGACTCGCCTCCGTCATCGGAGTAGTCGCTATCGGTATGACGTTCGTCATCACGGCCGGCGGCATCGACCTGTCGGTCGGCTCGGTCCTAGGCCTCACCACTGTCGTCGCCAGCCTGGGCGCGGTGCAGACCGCTGCGTCCGGATTCTGGCCGCTGATGGTGTTCGTCGCGATCGCGGTTGGCGTGATCGCCGGGCTCGTCAATGGACTCGTCATCGCGTACGGAAAGGTGGTCGCGTTCATGGCCACGCTGGCCATGCTCGTGGCGGCCCGAGGAGTGGCCGAGCTCATCTCGCAGCGCCAGACCCAGGTCGTTAACAACTCCGGCTTCCTCGACTTTTTCCGCAGCGACTTCCTCGGAATCTCGTGGGTCGTCTGGATCTTCGCGATTGTCGCCATCCTGGCGTGGGTGCTCCTCAACCGGACCACGTTCGGTCGCCGCACGGTGGCAATCGGTGGCAACGAGAACGCCACCCGCCTCGCGGGTGTCAAGGTTCGCCGTCACACCGTTTACCTCTACATGCTTTGTGGCGGAACGGCGGGCATCGCGGGAACCATGCTGCTCTCACGCACCACCGCCGGAACGTCGACTCACGGTGGTCTCTACGAGCTCGACGCGATCGCTGCGGTCGTCGTCGGTGGCACCCTGCTGATTGGCGGCCGCGGCACCATCGGCGGCACCGTGCTGGGCGTCCTCCTCTTCGCAACGCTGACCAACGTGTTCACGCAGAACAACATGTCAACGTCCGTTCAGCTTGTCGCTAAGGGCATCATCATCGTGGTTGCAGTGCTACTCCAGCAGCGCTTCGCAAACCGCGAGTCAAGTAGTAAATAGCTACCCCATCACCGCATCGGCGAACGCCGGTGCACCTCCCTCGGCCAAGGCCGTCACCCCCGCAATGGGGTGGCGGCCTTCGTCGTTTACGCGCCGTCCACTACCGGGCGTCGAACTATTGGCCCTGACTCGAGAAGCGGGATCGATACGCGCCAGGAGGCATGTGCTTGACGCGGCGGAACTCATTCGACATGTGACTCTGGTCGTAGTATCCGCTGCGACTCGCCGTCACCCTATGGTCTGACCGCGAAGGTGAAGAGCAGCCTCTAGACGTCGGTCCGGCTCTCCCCCGCATGCGGAGGGCCATCAGGGTGCGCCGTATTCGAGCTCTCGAAGGCCGCAGACTCCGCCGACGGCGGGTTGACATCGTCGATTGGCGCGTCGACATCGTCGATTGGCGCTGCGAACTGCGCCTCATACAGCCGTGCGTAGGCGCCCGGCGTCTTCAGCAGCTCGGCGTGCGTTCCCTGCTCCATGATGCGACCGTTTTCCATCACCAGGATCAGGTCGGCGTCGCGAATCGTGGACAACCTGTGCGCGATCACAAAGCTGGTGCGGTCGCGGCGCAGCTCGCTCATGGCGTGCTGCACCAGCAACTCGGTGCGGGTGTCCACCGAGCTCGTGGCCTCGTCGAGGATCAGCACCGACGGGCGCGCCAAGAAGGCGCGCGCGATCGTCAACAGCTGCTTCTGGCCGGCGCTAACGTTTCCGGCGCCATCGTCCAGAATGGTGTCGTAGCCATCCGGGAGCGAGTGCACGAACCGATCGACATAGCTCGCCTCCGCGGCAGCCAGGATCTCCGCCTCAGTCGCACTCGGCCGCCCGTACGCGATGTTGTCGCGAATGGTCCCCTCGAAGGTCCAGGCGTCCTGCAACACCATTCCGGTGCGCGATCGCAGGTCGTCGCGGGTCATGGTCGCGATGTCCACGCCGTCCAGCGTGATGCGGCCCTTGTCGAGCTCGTAGAAGCGCATGATCAGGTTCACCAGGGTCGTCTTTCCCGCCCCCGTCGGCCCCACGATCGCGATGGTCTTGCCCGGCTCCGCCACCAGCGAGAGGTCCTCGATGAGAGGGGTCTCCTTGGAGTAGCTAAACGCGACGTCCTCAAAGACCAGCCGACCGTTGAGGGCGCCGGGGGTCTGTGCAGGCTCGACGTCCTTGCTCTGCTCCTGCGCGTCGAGCAATTCAAAGACACGCTCGGCGCTGGCGATTCCAGACTGCAGGAGGTTCGCCATCGAACCCAGCTGGGACAGTGGCTGCGAGAACTGCCGCGAGTACTGGATGAAAGCCTGGATGTCTCCGATGGGCAGCGCGCCGTTCGCGACCATGATGCCGCCGACCACCGCGATCGCCACGTAGACCAGGTTTCCCACGAACTGCGTCGCGGGCATGATGATGCCGCTCACGAACTGCGCGCCAAAGCTCGCCTTGTAAAGTTCCTCGTTCTTCTCCGCGAAGGTGCGTTCGACCTCTGGACGACGCCCGAACACCTTGACCAGCGAGTGCCCCGTGTACGTCTCCTCGACCTGCGCGTTCAGTTCGCCAGTGTGCTTCCACTGGTCCACGAACATCTGCTGAGACCGCTTGGCAACCAGGGCCACAATCACCAGCGTCAACGGAATTGAGACGAGCGCGATGAGGGCCAGTTGCGGGGAGATCACGAACATCATGATCACCACACCGATGATGGTCAGCACCGAGGTGAACAGCTGGCTCAGGGTCTGCTGCAGCGTCTGCGACACGTTGTCGATGTCGTTCGTGACACGGCTCAGCAGGTCGCCCCGCTGGTGCCGGTCAAAGTAGCTCAGCGGCAGGTCGTGTAGTTTCGCCTCGACCTCCTCGCGGAGCTTCAGCACGGTCCGCTGCGTCACGCCGTTGAGAATGTAGCCCTGCGCCAGTGCGAGCAAGGACGAGCCGACGTAGATCAGCGCCACCCATAGCAGGATGGTGTGCAGGCGAGCGAAGTCGATCGGGGTCTGGGTGATGAATCCCTCGTAGATGACGGTGGTCGCCTCGCCCAGGATCTTTGGGCCCACGACGGCGAGGGTGACCGATACCGCGCCCAGGGCAATCACGGCCAGAACCAGCGCCCGTTCAGGACGGAGCAGGCCAGCGAGGCGCTTGGCTGACTGTCGGAAGTTCATCGCCTTCTCGGCCGGCATCTGCGGACCGCCGAAGGGCCCGTGCCCACCGCCGCGGGGCGGCGGCTTGGGAGTGTCGTCGTGCGCCGGATCCTGTTCCGGGGCCTCGGTGTGCTTCGCCGCGCTCATGCCGCGTCCTCCGCCCGGAGCTGGGTACTGACGATCTCCTGGTAGGTCTGGGACGACTCGAGAAGCTCAGCGTGGGTGCCGCGGTCGACGATCACACCGTCATCGAGCACCAGGATCTGGTCCGCGTCCACAATCGAGGAGACCCGCTGCGCCACCACTATCACCGTGGCGTCGGCGACCGAGGTGCTGAGCGCCCGGCGCAGCCTCGCGTCCGTGGCCGTGTCGAGGGCGGAGAACGAGTCGTCGAAGAGGAAGATGTCCGGCTTGCGGACCAGCGCACGCGCGATCGACAGCCGTTGACGCTGGCCGCCCGAGACAGTGGTGCCGCCCTGCGCGATGGGGGCGTCCAACTGCCCCGGCATCGCTTCGACAAATTCCCTGGCCTGCGCGATGCGCAGTGCCTCCCAGAGTTCATCGTCAGTGGCGTCCGGGTTTCCGTAGCGGAGATTGGTGGCCACGGTTCCGCTGAAGAGGTAGGGCCGCTGAGGGACTAGGCCGATGCGCTTCCAGAGCTCGTCGAGGTCGAGGTCAGCGACGTTCACGCCCCCGACGGCTACAGTTCCGGTGCTCGCGTCGTAGAGACGCGGGAGCAGGTTAAGCAGGGTGGTCTTGCCCGCGCCGGTCGAGCCAACGATCGCGGTGGTGGTGCCACGCTTGACCGAGAACGACACGTGCGACAGGACGGGCTGCTCCGCTCCCGGGTACTGGAAGGTGACATCGCTGAGCTCGACCACTCCCCGCTCGCGGAGTTCACGGATGGGATTTAGCGGCACGGCTACCGAGGTGTCCGTCTCCAGCACCTCTCCGATCCGGTCCGCGGACACCGTCGCGCGCGGCACCATGACAAACAGGAACGTCGCCATCATGACGGCCATCAGGATCTGGATGAGATAGGTCAAGAAAGCGGTGAGCGCACCGACCTGCATCTGACCCCTATCCACGAGGTTCGCGCCAAACCACAGCACGGCCACCGAGGACAGGTTAAGGACCACCGTGACGATCGGGAACATCGCGGCCATGAGCCGTCCCGCGCGCAGGGCGGAGTCGGTGACCTCCGCGTTGGCTGCGCCGAAGCGAGCCTTCTCCTGAGGCTCCCGCACGAATGCGCGGATCACGCGCATGCCGGTGAGCTGCTCCCGCATGATGCGGTTGATGGCGTCGATGCGCTTTTGCATCCGCCGGAAGTGGGGCACCATCCGCACAATGATCAGCGACACCGCGATCAGCAGCACCGGTATAGCGATCACGAAGATCCACGACAGGGTGACGTTTTGTTGCATCGCCATGATCACGCCGCCGATCGCCATGAAGGGCGCCGTCACGAGCAGCGTCGAGCTCATGAGTACGAGCATCTGCACTTGCTGCACGTCGTTGGTGGACCGCGTGATGAGCGACGGTGCACCAAAGTGCTGCACCTCGTTCTCGGAGAAGCTTCCAACGCGGCCGAAGATCTGCCCGCGCAGGTCTCGCCCCACCCTCATCGCCAGCTTTGCGCCAAAGAAGACCGCCACGATCGCGCAGATTACCTGCACGAACGACAGCCCGAGCATGATGCCGCCGACCTGCCAGATGTAGTCGATGTTGCCGACCGCGACGCCGTTGTCGATGATGTCCGCGTTGAGGGCCGGCAGGAAGAGGTTCGCGATGGACTGCGCAAGTTGGAAGAACACCACACCCGCCAGCAGCGGCCAGTACGGCCGAACGGAGGTGACCAGTAACTTCCAGAGCATGCATCTCCCCTTGTCCGCGAACCTTGGCCGCATCGGCCGCGCGGTAGCTACGGGCTCACCGGCAAATATACTCCGCCTTTACGCAATGATTGTGGGGTTCAGCCCGCAGGGAAATCTGCCGCGATGCGGCGCCCAAACAGAACCCCGCCCGCGTCCCGCGAGAGGATCTCAAACCCCACGCGGGGGTAGAACGCGAGCGCGCCGGCATTTGCGGCATCGGCGCCCAGGTGAACTCCGCCCACGCCTCGCTTCGCCAACAACGCGACGGCCGCCTCGATCAGCGCACGCCCAGCGCCCTTACCCTGGGCCTCCGGCAGGAGGTCGATGTGCAGGTGAGCCGGGTACTGCGCAACATGGGGCTCGAGCATCCGCTCTGGGTCAGCGGCGGCGGCGAGGAGCCACTCGTCCTTGGCAGTGACCTGAGTCCGATGCGCGCCCACCCGCGGCCACCACTCGCGTGTGAACCATTCCTGGAAGGCGACTGTGTCATCGGTCCCGAGCACGTAGCCTCGGGGCTCGCCGTCTACGTCCCACACCACGGCGAATCCGCCGGGGCCGTAGAGATACGGGGTCGCGTAGACGTCAGAGATGGCGGCGTCGTCGCAAAACACACCGGTCGCGTCGCGGGCCACATCACCCGTGAGGAGGCAGATGCGCGCTATTGCGTCTCGGTCGGCGGGTTCGGCGGGGCGGATGATCATGCCCCCACGCTAGCGCGGCTCTCCGGCTTGCCTCCCCTGCTGCCCTGCGCCGCTCGGGCGCTCAGCCCCTCCGGCCCTCTGTCCCCTAGTCCCCTAGCCCCCTCACCCCTCCGGCCCCTCGCCCACCGTGGATTCATTTGGTGGCTGATTATGGGGTAGGACAGCACCATGCGTTCACGCGGTGGTTGATCAGCGGTGGGCTAGGAGGGGAAGTGCCGGCCCTCCTGTCCACAGATCGCGCCGGGACGCGGTGTGAAGCACCGCGGTCAGTTATCAAAGGCGTATGGCCAACACGACCGCGCGCGACCGACTTCGCGACCTTCTCGCGATGGACGCCCGCTCCTACTCAGGCCGGGAACTCACCCGGGAGGCAAGCCGCCAGGCGATGCGCACCGCGCTTCGCAAAGGCGAGCTAGTACGCCTCCTACCTAATGTTTTCGTCTCAGCGGTGCATTCCGACTCGTTCGCCGCGCGCGCACATGCCGCCCGTCGATGGGCTGGCAGTCGGGCATCCGTCGCGGGCGCTGCTGCACTTTTCGCGTGGGGAGGGCTCGCGGAACCTCCGCACGAGGTCCACATTGTGGTGCCTCACGGAACTGGATTGCGTCCACCCCCTTGGGTGCGGCTCTCGCGGGCCTCATACCCGTACCTCACTGCGCAGTGGAGGGACGGCACGCTCATGACCCCCGAGTTCGCGCTCCTCCAGGCCTTCGGGCTGCTCCCCCACCACCAACGCGATGCGGTGCTCTACTCGTGCATCAACAAGCGCATCGTCGACCCTGCCGCGTTGGTGGATGCGCTTCGTACGACGCCCCGCGTCCGAGATCGCCGGCGCCTCGAGGCCACCACCAACGCGGCGTTACTCGGCGCGGAGAGCTTCCTTGAACAGAACGCCGCAGATGTCGCCTTCGCCTGCCCACCGCTCAAGGACCTCCTACGCCAACATCGACTGCGCGTGGGCACCGATCGGTTCAGATGCGATTTCTATCACGCGCAAACGCGGACCGCGATCGAGTTAGACGGCGCCGCGTATCACAGTGAATTGGGCGCTCGCGAGGCCGACATCCGCCGCGACGCCAAACTGGCGTCGATTGGCGTTCTTACCGTGCGGTTCGGGTACAAGGACATCGTGAGTCGGCCGCTGTGGTGCCGCGAGATCCTCGTCGGGATACTCGAGAATCGGGGCGGAGCGACCCCTGCGTGAACGCAACAACGTGCGCGAACGCACAATCAACCGTGACGTGAACCTAGCGGGCATGGGAGGAGGGCCGGCGCCCGCGCTCGGACTGGTGCTCTACACGCGCCGCGTGGTCGCGCCCGGCACGCTTTCGGTCGTGTGCACCACGCGCCAGTTCTCGCCGCCCATGCCTACCGCCCATTTGGCGTCGCCCGTGGTCAGGAACGAGTCCGACAGCGACTCCCCCATCACCAATACGGATGGGCCGGCCCCGGAGATCACAGCGGCGAGCCCCTGATCGCGCAGGTACCGCATCATCGTCATCGCGGACGCCATGATGTCCGCGCGGTAGTGCTGGTGGAGCTTGTCTTCGGTCGCGGCGAAGAGATCCTCAGGCCTGCGGGCCAGCGCGTTCACGAGCAGCGCGGCGCGCCCCACGTTGAACGCTGCGTGCGTGTGCGGAATCTGTGCGGGAAGAACCGATCGCGCCTGCTTGGTGGGCAGCACGGACTCAGGGATGAGCACGGCAGTTTCTATCCCGGGAGCAATCGCTAGTTGCGAAGCGTGGGCGCCGTTCTCGTCCTGCCACGCGACGGTCGCGCCGCCGTAGATCGCGGGAGCGGCGTTGTCTGGGTGGCCCTCAAACCGCGTGGCGAGGTCTAGCGCGATCTCGCCCGACAGCGCTTCGGGTTCCGCGATGAGCCCTCGCGCGGCGGAGATGCCTGCCACCACAGCGGCTGCTGACGACCCGAGTCCACGCCCGTGGGGAATCCGGTTGGTCGCCTTGATGTGCAGGCCCATCTGCGGGGCGTTGACGTGGTCGATCGCCGCGCGCAGCGCCTGCACCAGGAGGTGCGACTCGTCCCGCGGAAGGGTGTCAGCACCCTCGCCGTCGATCTCGATGATCACCTTATTGCTTCCCAGGGCGCGCACCTCGACCTCGTCGACAACGCCCAGCGCCAGTCCGAGCGCGTCGAAGCCTGGCCCCAGGTTGCCCGCGGTGGCCGGAACGGTGACCACGACGTGGTCGGAACCCAACCGCATGGCTAAAGTCCCAGCGCCTGCGCGGCGGCCGCGACGTCGACCGGAATCACCTCGGGGTCTACCTCTCTGCCGCCCAGTGCCGTGGCGGTGTCCTTCAATCCATTGCCCGTCACGGTGCAGGTGATGGTCGCGCCCTTGGGCACTTCCCCTGCGGCCGATGCGGCGAGAAGGCCCGCGATGGGCGCCGCCGAGGCGGGTTCCACGAACACGCCAACGTCCGCAGCAAGCATCGCCTGCGCACGCAAGATGGCGTCGTCCGATACGGCGCGAATCCATCCACCCGACTCGTCACGAGCCGCGATTGCGAGGTCCCACGAGGCTGGCTTGCCGATCCGGATCGCGGTCGCGATGGTCTCGGGGTCCTTGATGGGGTGGCCCTGCACGAACGGCGCGGAGCCCTCCGCCTGGAGGCCCCAAATCTTGGGTCGCTTGGTCGCGAGACCCGCGTCGGCATACTCGTTGAAGCCCATCCAGTAGGCAGAGATGTTTCCGGCATTACCCACCGGAAGCATGTGAATGTCCGGGGCGTCTCCCAGCTGATCCACAATCTCGAACGCCGCGGTCTTCTGTCCCTGCAGCCGGTACGGGTTCACCGAGTTGACCAGCGCCACCGGGTAGTCCTCGCTGAGCGCGCGCACGATGTCAAGGCACTCGTCAAAGTTGCCGTCGACCTGCACGAGTTTCGCGCCGTGGACAATCGCCTGCGCCATCTTGCCCGCCGCGATCTTGCCCTGGGGAATCATGACGACGCACTTCAGGCCCGCGTGGGCCGCGTACGCAGCGGCCGATGCACTGGTGTTCCCCGTCGACGCGCAGACCACCGTGTGGTCGCCGTCCTTGACCACCTGGGTGATGGCGGACGTCATGCCGCGGTCCTTGAAGGAGCCCGTGGGGTTCATGCCCTCGTACTTCACGAAGACCTCGGCGCCCACCATGCTCGAGATGGTCGCAGCGTGAATCAGCGGCGTGCCTCCCTCGCCAAGCGAGACGATCCGATCATCGGCGTCGAAGGGCATTCGGTCCATGTACTCACGGATGATTCCGGTCCAGACGTGCGCCATTACTCTCCCTCAATTCGAAGCACCGAGAGCACGGCGTTAACCGCATCCGCCCGGCGCAAGTCCGACACTGTCTGCTCGAGGTCCCGTTCGGGCGCCCGATGCGTCGAGATCACTAGTTCCGCCGTGCCGCCGCTACCGGGGCTCTGGCGCACGGTCTCGATGGAGATCTCCTTGCCAGCGAGAATGGCCGATACCGCCGACAGCACGCCCGGCCGGTCGGCGACATTGAGCCGAATCTGGAAGCGGGTGCTCGCCGCTGAGATGGGTAGCACGGGCAGATCCGCGTAGTTCGACTCGCGCGGTCCCTTGCCGCCGCCGGCAATGTGCCTTGCGACGGAGACGACGTCGCCCATGACGGCCGATGCCGTGGGGCCCCCGCCCGCTCCCTGGCCATAGAACATGAGCTCGCCTGCGGACTCCGCTTCTATGAACACAGCGTTGAAGGCACCGCGCACCCCCGCGAGCGGGTGGCTCAGCGGAACGAGTGCGGGGTGGACGCGGACGGCGACACCCTCGTCGGTACGCTCCGCGATCGCGAGCAGCTTGATCACGTGGCCGGACTCCGTCGCGGCGGCGACGTCATCTGCCGTCACCGAGCTGATTCCCTCGCAGAACACGTCGTCGAGCGATACCCGCTGGTGAAACGCGAGAGACGCGAGAATCGCAGCTTTGGCCGCGGCATCGTGTCCCTCTACGTCGGCCGTCGGGTCTGCCTCGGCGTAGCCCAAGCGCTGGGCCTCCGCCACGACCTCGTCGTACGGCAGTCCCTTGGTCGTCATCTCGTCGAGCACGTAGTTGGTCGTGCCATTGACGATGCCGAGGATGCGCTGGATACGGTCGCCCGCGAGCGACTCGCGCACCGGTCGCACCAACGGGATGGCCCCCGCGACGGCGGCCTCAAAGTAGAGGTCCGCGTTGGCCGCGTCGGCAGCCTCGTACAACTCAGCGCCCTTGAGCGCCAGCAACGCCTTATTTGCCGTCACGACGGATTTGCCCGCGTTCAGCGCGTCGACGATGGCCGTGCGCGCCGGCTCGATCCCGCCCATGAGCTCGACCACTACATGGGAGTCAGCGATGAGCGCATCCAGATCAGATGTCAGCAACTCGCGAGGCACCACGGCGTCGCGGGGAACCGCGGTGTCGCGCACGTAGATGCCGCTGATGTGGACCGGCGCCCCGACGCGGGCCGCCATGTCGTCGGCTTGCTCATTGAGCAAACGCACCACTTGGGTGCCCACGGTTCCGCATCCGAGGATGGCGATTTTTACTGGGTCTGGAGTCAGTTGAGGCACTGCTACACCCTAGCGGTTATAGGGAGAAAGGGGTGTGTCGCTCCATTGCATAGAAAAGCCCACGACCCCGGCGTGCTGAGGGATACACCGGGGCCGTGGGGGTCTTGCGTGAGGACGGGGCGTCATCGCCCGGCCGTCACAAATCTAATTAGTTGCCGGAGGGCATCGCGGGCGGGATGCTCTGGACTTCGCTCGCCAGAGTCGAGTCCTCGTGGCCCTCGGAGGCACCCTCGCGGTTGCCAATGACGTTCTCGCCATCTAGCAACGAGTGACCCTTGACTTCGCGATCATGTTCGACTTCCTCGGCAATCTCGTGAAGCGCCGCAGTCTTCTCGTGCTCGCTTGCGTTGCTCTGCTCCGAAGTGCTCATGAAAACCAATCCTCTCAATGAGTAAAGTTTGCCGTCTACTGAGTAGAACGAACCAGTTAGAAAAAGATTCCCGACAATCTTTAGTCGAGTATTGCTAGATGCCGGGGGGCCGGATAGGGGTGGTGCTACGGATCTGCCTAGCAAGCGCCCGATCATGCTCGAGTTCGATGGGATTCTCCGTGCCTTCAAACGACTCCTCTGCCGAGGCGTCGTCGTCGGAACTTCTAGGAGACTCCGTTGCCTCGCTAGTGTCGGATTCCTTCTTGTCGTGGTGCTTGAAAATCGACATGGAGAACCGCCTTTCAGGTGCGTTCGGTCGAGCCTCGACCGCGTACTTTTAATATAGGTGATGCGGCGTCAAATCGGGATGGGGTAGCGAAAAATGGGGAGAACTCCCCTACCCAACGGGAGTCGCCGTGGCACCAGGCCCCGGCTGGTCGCGTCACATACGCTGGAGCAATGAATCACCCGACCCGCATCCTGATGGTCTGCACCGGCAACATCTGCCGGTCCCCCACCATGCACTACCTCGCCGCGCAGGAGTGGGGTTCAGCCGCGCTCGTGACGTCAGCGGGAACACATGCTGAGACCGGAATGGACGTTCCGACGCCAATGCGGCGCTCTGCGTCCGCCGCGGGCCTGACCATTCCGTCGCATCGGCCCACGCAGCTCAACGCCGAATTGATCGACCAGTCGGACCTGGTCTTGGTGGCGACTCAGTCGCACCTGACCTGGATTGCGGACGAGCTCGGGCGCGTCCCCAGTCACGTGTTCGGGTTCAAGCAGGCGACAGACCTGGCCCTGCGAGCGGCTCGGCCGCCGGGTGATTCCCCGGCCGAGCGACTCGCGAGCGCCGCGGCGACCTTGCGCACGCAGAACGACATCGCGCCGGCCCCGCTGCGCAGTCTCGACGACCCGTGGTCCCGGGACCAGGCCACCTACGACCGGGTCTACGGGGAAATCTCCGACGGGATCAGCATCCTCACGTCGTGGGCGGGATTGCGCGACTAAAAACGCACGCCAACCCCCTTGGCCGACGCGGTCAACTCCGCCGTTTGGGCCAGCCTCACCCGAACGCAAAAAGCCCGCCATCCCCTCTCCGGGTTGGCGGGCTCGGTGCATTCGGAGTCAGTCAGGCGCGACGTCCAGGGCGAGTAGATCGGCAATAGTGTCGCGACGTACGAGGACACGGGAGACCCCGTCCTTCACGGACACGACCGCGGGCCGCAGCGCAGCGTTGTAGTTGTTAGCCATCGAGCGTCCGTACGCGCCGGTCGCCGGGACCGCGAGCAGGTCGCCACGAGCGATGTCGTGGGGCAGGCCGACGTCCCTGACGACGATGTCTCCCGACTCGCAGTGCTTGCCCACGACGCGGCTCTGCGCGGGTTCGGCGTCGGATAGCCGCGAGGCGATGGTGGCGGTGTAGTCCGCCTGGTAGGTAATGGTGCGCATGTTGTCGCTCATGCCGCCGTCGACCGCCACGTACTGACGCCCGCCGCCGTCCTCGAGTTGAACCTGCTTCACCACGCCTACCGTGTAAAGGGTCATGCCCGCGGGCCCGGCTATGGCACGACCCGGCTCGATGCTGAAGCGTGGCCACGAGCCACCCACCTTGGCGACGGCCGCCTCCACCGCATCGGCAATCCCGTAGGCGGCCTCCCGAGTCGGCAACGCCTCCGCGTTCTCCGTGTACGCGATCGCGTAGCCGCCGCCCAGGTCAACCTCCGGAAACTCCGTCCCGGTGTCCGCGGCGAACGCGCCGCGAAGCCCCAGCATGCGCTCGGCGCTCTCCTGGAAAGCGGCGAGCGACAGGATCTGACTCCCGATGTGGGTGTGGATTCCCAGCAGGTTCAGGTTGGCCGCGTCGTGGCAAGCGATCAGGGCCTCGTACGCCGCGCCGGTAGCCAGGGATAGCCCAAACTTCTGGTCCTCGTGGCTGGTGGCGATGTATTCGTGACCGCCGGCGTGTACGCCCGTGGTGACCCGTACCATCACCGGCGCGACCACGGACAGCTCGCCCGCGAGAGCGTCGAGCACCGCGATCTCGGTGAAGGAGTCGACGATGATCCGCCCCACGCCCACCTCGAGGGCCCGACGCAGTTCGGCGTCAGACTTGTTGTTGCCGTGGAGCCCGATGTGCGCGGGGCTCACCCCGCCGCGCAGCGCGATCTCCAGTTCGCCCAGGGAGGCGACGTCAACGCACAGGTCCTCCTCGCGCATCCAATGGGCAACCTGAGAGCTCAGGAACGCCTTGCTGGCGTAGTACACGTCGACCTTGGCGCCCTTGCGCCCGAAGGCCGCGGCGAAGTGGTCGCGAAAGGCCGCGGCACGCGCGCGCATGTCCGCCTCGTCCACCACATAGAGGGGCGTCCCGTACTCGGCCGCGAGGGTGCGCACATCGACGCCGCCCACGGAGATTGCGCCGTCGCGGGACCGCTCTACCGAAGCTGACCAAATGCCCGACATGACTACATCCTTTCCGGTGCGCTCACACCCAGCAGGTGCAATCCGTTGCGCAGTACTTGGCCGGTGGCGTCGTTGAGCCAGAGGCGCGTGTGGTGGAGGTCGGTGACCTCCTCGTCCCCCAGGGGGGTGACACGGGTGCGGTCATACCAACCGTGGAATGCGGCCGCGACGTCCTCAAGGTAGCGGGCGACGCGGTGCTGCTCACGGAACTCCACCGCCTGCGTCACGATCCGCGGGAACTCGCCCAGGATGCCCAGCAGCTTGGCCTCGGCCTCGTGGGTCAGCAGGTCCGGGTTGAAGGCCTTGCGCCGTTCGATGCCGTACTCGGCCGCGTTTCGCGCCACTCCCGCGGTGCGGGCGTGCGCGTACTGCACGTAGAACACGGGGTTGGCGTTCGACTTGGAGGCCAGCAGGTCCAGGTCGATGTCGATCATCGAGTCGGCGCTCGAGCGGGCCAGGGCGTAACGCGCGGCGTCCACCCCGACTACGTCGACCAGGTCCTCCATGGTCACCACCGTGCCCGCACGCTTGGACATCCGTACGGGGGTGCCGTCCTTCACCAAGTTCACCATCTGACCGATGATGACTTCGACGGACTCGGCGTCGTCGCCAAACGCGGCCGCGGCCGCCTTGAGGCGCGCGATGTAGCCGTGGTGGTCCGCCCCCAGCAGGTAGATGCAGAGGTCAGCGCCGCGGTGCCGCTTGTCGCTGAAGTACGCGAGGTCGCCCGCGATGTACGCCGGCTGGCCGTCAGACTTGATGACCACGCGGTCCTTGTCGTCGCCATAGTCGGTGGACCGCAGCCACCACGCCCCGTCCGCCTCGTAGAGCGCGCCGGTGGTCTTCAGGTGCGCGAGGGCCTTGTCCACCGCGCCGGACTTGTGTAGCGAATCCTCGTGGAAGTAGACGTCGAAGTCGACGCCAAAGTCGTGAAGCGACTGCTTGATCTGCGCGAACATGAGCTTCACGCCGCGATCGCGGAAGAACTCCTGCGCCTGGGCGCGGGGCAACTCGAGCGGGTCCTGGTCCTGCGCGGCCACGGCCTCAACCATGACCTCGTTCGCGATGTCCTGGATGTACTGCCCGGCGTAGCCGTTCTCCGGAGTCTCCTCGCCGAGCACCACCGCGAGCAGCGACTTGGCGAAGTTGTCGATCTGGCCGCCGTGGTCATTGAAGTAGTACTCCCGCACCACATCGGCGCCGTGGAACTCGAGCAGGCGCGCGAGCGAGTCGCCGACGGCGGCCCAGCGCGTGCCTCCCAAGTGGATGGGTCCGGTGGGGTTCGCGGAGACGAACTCGATGTTGACGGTCGTGGCGGTCAGCGACTCGCCGCGGCCGTAGTCCTTGCCGTACTCCACGATGCCCTTGGCGAGTTCCCCAGCGGCGCCGGCGGCCAGACGGATGTTGATGAACCCGGGGCCCGCGACCTCGGCGGATTCGATTCCGTCCGCGTCTACCAGGCGTTCAACAAGCGTCGCGGCGAATTCGCGCGGGTTGGTTCCCGCCGTCTTGGCCAGCTGCATCGCGATGTTGGTCGACCAATCACCATGGTCGCGTTGGCGCGGACGATCCACCCGCACCTCGGGCACGTCGAATGGCGACAGCTGGAAGTCGGAGTCGTCGATACCGCTGAGCAGCGCGTCGCGAATGGTCTGAGAAAGTTCTTCTGGAGTCACCCCCTCAGTCTATCGGCGCTGCGCAGCCGCCGCGCTCAGCCAAGTTGGGCCTGGACACGCTTGGGCAGCGACGCGCGGACGATCGCGTAGGCGGATTTCAGCGCCTCCTCGACCAACTCCCGCGGCACTGAACCGTCCTCGATGCGCACCGAGATCCACAGCCGCTTATTCGCGTAGTACCCGGGTGTCACCGCCTCGTACTCCTGGACGAGGGCGGCGTTGTCGTCGGGGTCCCCTTTGAGAGTCAGGATGCGCTGCCCCTGGGGGTCGCTACCCACCCGCCCAAAGTGCTTACCCGCGACCTGAAGCGTCTGCGAGCCCCACTCCGGATACGCGATCACCTCCGCTCCGGGCAGCTCACTCACTAACGCCGCAATCCACGGCTCCACTGGCCCCAGCTGATCTTCTGTCATCACCTCACCATAGGCGCCGGGGCCGACAAGAGCGGGGCCGGCGACAGCACCGCCTAGGGAACCAGGAGCTGCTGTCCTCTTTGCGCCATGGCCAGGCGCGAGACGGGTGCGAAGCGAACCCACTGTGCGAGGAAGGCCTCACGCGGCTGGGTGAAGTGCGCCCAGTCGTCGATGTGCACGGGCACGATGCTGGCGTCCGGCCACAGCGCGGCCACCTGGGCGGCGCGCTCGGCATCCAGGGTCAGCAGCACGTCGCCGATGCTCGGTGCCTTCGCCCCGCCCGCGAACAGCACCGCCACCGCTACGTCGGGGAACTTCTCTGCCACCTGCGCCGCCTTCTCGACCGAGGCGTTGTCGCCGGAGACGTAGACCGTGGGCCAGTCCTCGGCCTCGAGCACAAAGCCCGTCACCTGACCGGCGAGGTGCTTGACCGCGCTCGAACCGTGCCTGGCCGCCACGGCGGTGATGGTGACCACCGCATCGGCGCCCTCGACGGTCACCGACTCCCACCTGGCCATCCCGCGCGCGTTCTTCACCCGTTCGCCCCCCTCTGGAGTGGTGAGGACGAGTCCCGCGTCCGCGAGCGCCGCGCGGCCGGAAACGTCCAGGTTGTCCTCGTGCTCGTCGTGCGAAAGCAGCACGACGTCCACACTGCCGATGCCGTCGCGAGGGACAGCGGGTCCGGTGAGCTTGGTGAGGTTTCCGCTTGGGCCGGGCTGGTCGAAGGTGGGGTCAGTGAGGAAGCGCAGGCCCGCGTAGTCGAACACGACGGTGGGCCCGCCGACCAGGGTCAAGGAGATGTGGTGAGTCATGCTCCCATCGTGCCAGGCCCCGCCGCTCTCGCGCCTGCGGCACAATCCCGCGCCGGGCTCGCCTAGTTGTCCTCGGATTCGGGCGCGATGCGCGCGAGCGGGTGGTCGCACCTCACCGGCTGCGACTCCTCGCATTCGCCGACCCAGACCTCGATGTGGTCCCCCACAGCGAGGTTGTTCGGATCCGCGGCGAGGCCGTCGGGATCCTCGAGGCCGCCCGCGGTAGACAGGTCGAACGTCGTCTTGTCGAAGTACTCGTAGCCCTGGTCCGCTGTGAAGCCCACCGCCACCGTGGTGGCGTCCTTTGACACTGACGTGACGACGCCGATCGCGTCCGGCGGCTCCTGGCTGCGTACATCGTCGCCACCGTCACCCGACTGACCCACGCACGCCGTGACCAAGATGAGGCTCGGGATGATCGCTAGCGCCCAGGCTGCCCGCCGTTTTCGCTTGATTGCCATACTCGTTCAACGAGCGATGGGGGCAAAGGGTTTCTACCTAAAGTCGCCAATCCGAGCCGCCGGGCCGGCGCCCGCGCGCAGCGGCGCTCGGGACCTCGCGCCACCCTGGTATTCTCGACTGTCGCGGCATCACCGCGTCACGCCCTCGTAGCTCAGCGGATAGAGCACCGGTTTCCGGTACCGAAGGTCGCAGGTTCGACTCCTGTCGAGGGCACTCTCACCGTTTCACCCCCAACTCGCCGAGCAAATCCCCGGCCGGCGACTTGTTCCTAGCGCCCCAGCACCGCGCTCAGCTCGCGGATCTCGCCCGCGCTGAGTTCCAGCTCCGGAGCCTTCGCCGAATCCTGAATCGACTGAGGCCGCGACGCTCCGGGAATCGGGATCACGACGGGCGACAGCGCCAAGTGCCACGCAATGGTCACCTGCTGCGGGCTCGCGCCGTGGGACCGGCCGATCCGCGCGAACACCTCGTGCTTCTGACCCAGCCGCGCCGCGTTGCGGATCCCGCCGAGCGGGCTCCACGGCAGAAAGGCGATACCCATGTCCTCGCAGAGCTCAAGTTCCGAATAACTCGACACGAAGGCTGGCGAGAACTGGTTCTGGACGGACACCAGCCTGCCTCCCAGCACCTTGTCCGCAAGGCGGATCTGGTCGCAGTTCGCGTTCGAGACACCCGCCATCTGAATGACGCCCTCGTCGAGCAGCTCCGCGAGCGCCCCGATGGAGTCCTCGTACGGCACCGATGGGTCCGGGCGGTGGAACTGGTGCAGGCCGATGGCTTCGACGCCCAGTCGCGCCGCGGACGCCTTGACCGCGTGCTTGAGGTAGTCCGGACGCCCGTTCAGGGTCCAGGACCCGTCGCCGGGACGTAGGTGCCCGGACTTGGTCGCCACCAGCACCTCGGACGCATCGCCCTCGTACTGCCGCAGCGCCTTGGCTATCAGTGTCTCGTTGTGGCCCACGTCGGTCGCATCGCGGTGGTAGGCATCCGCAGTATCGATGAGGGTGACGCCCGCGTCGAGCGCGGCGTGGATGGTAGCCAGCGCCTGGTCCTGGTCTGGACGGCCCTCGATCGACAGCGGCATCCCGCCTAACCCCACCGCGCTCACGGTGACCTTGCCGATGCTGCGCTGCTCCATGCGTTTCCTCCGTGTGCGGGGGTGGACGCGGGGGTCTTTCGCCTCAGCCCGCGGGCTTCCGGCAAGACTACGACGCATCCCCGTCATGTGCGAGTGGACGTGCTCATACCGCGCATACGTCGCATTTCTCCCTCCGTGTCTCTACGATGTGAAACATGATCAGGCACGACGACCTCCGCTACGAACCGCACCTCGCCCTCGCGCTGGGCGGCGGGGGCGCCCTGGGCGCCGCGCACGTTGGCGTGCTGCAGGTACTTCACGAGCGCGGCATCACGCCCTCGATCGTGGTCGGCACGTCGATAGGCGCCGTGATCGGAGCCGCGTACGCCTCGGAGCTCGACCCCTACGAGCTCGAGCGGCTCGTGCTGGACGCCGAATGGGGCAACTTCGGAACGTTTTCGATGGCCCCGAGCCTCGGCCTGCTCAACACCGAGGGCCTGCGGGCGAGCATCGAGTCCGTGATCGACGAGGAACTCATCGAGAACCTGCCCATCCGCTTTGGCGCGGTGGCCTCCAACCTCGCAGAAGGCCGGTCGGTGCTGCTCGACCACGGACCGCTGTACCCAGCAGTGGCCGCCTCGATCTCGGTGCCGGGCATCTTCGCGCCGTCCAAACTCGATGGCCACCTGCTGCTGGACGGCGGGATCTACGAGAACCTACCGCTCGAGGCCGCGTTCGAGATGGGCGCGCGCCACGTCATCGGGGTGCGGCTAGCCCCCGAATGGGACGGCCCGGGGACCCAACGCTCGTCTGTCAAGGTTCACGAGCTCGAGATCCGGTCGGACGTCACCCTTGTCAGCCCCAGACTCCAGCACCGCTCGCAGTGGGTAAAGAAGGACATCCCCGGCCTGATCCGTGACGGCCGTGAGGCCGCTGGCCGCGCGCTGAGGGACTACGCCGTCGTCAACCCGCGTCCGACCGACCCGCACCCAACCGACCCACGGCCCGCCGCTGTGGTCTCGCAAGAAACCGCCGCGTCAGATTCCCCAGCGCCGGAAGCCGCAGCCACAATCCCGCCTCTACCCCCGTCATCGCCCACGGGCGTCGAGGGCACCGGCACGGCCAAGCCGGACGATGCCGCGGAACCTGCTCCGGACAGCGGGCTTGCCGCGTTCTTCCGCAAGCGTTAGGGAGCGCCTCGCCCCGCGCTGGATTGCCGGCGTTCCCGCTGGCCGTCAATGTCAGCCAGGGCACCACCGCGGCTAGGTCCCCAACGCCGCTAGGGCGTCAGCACCACGCTGAGCTGCTCGATCTGACCGGGCGTGAGTTCCAAGTCCGCGGCCTTCGCCGAATCAGTGATGGACTCGGGCCGAGAAGAGCCGGGAATCGGCAACACCACGTCGCCGAGCGCCAGTTCCCAGGCGAGGGTGACCTGTTGCGGGGAGACTCCATGCGCATCGGCCACCTCCTGGAACGCAGCCCGCGAACCCAACTTGCTTGCGTTCGATATCCCGCCCAGTGGGCTCCAGGGCAGGAACGCAATTCCCTGCGCCTGGCAGTACTGCAGCTCGTTGTAACTTGACGTGTAGCGCGGCGAGAACTGATTCTGAACGGACACCAGCCTGCCGCCAAGCACCTCCTGAGCGAGCTTGATCATGTCGGCATTCGAGATTCCCGCCATCGCGATCACGCCCTCGTCCAACAGGTCCCGGATCGCGCCCAAGGAGTCGACGTACGCCACCCGCCAGTCCGGGCGGTGCAACTGATACAGCCCGATGGTGTCCACCCCCAGTCGCAGTGCGCTGGCCTTGGCTGCGGCCTTAAGGTGCTCCGGTCGACCGTCCTTGAGCCAGGTGCCGTCGCCCGGCCTGACCAGACCGCCCTTGGTCGCCACCATCACGCCGGAGGTGTCGCCGCCGTACCCCGCGATTGCCTCCGCGATGAGCGCCTCGTTGTGGCCCGTCTCGTTCGCATCCCGGTTGTACGAGTCAGCCGTGTCGATGAGAGTGACTCCGGCATCGAGGGCAGCGTGCACGGTGGCGACGGCCCGGTCCCGGTCCGGACGGCCCTCGATCGACAGCGGCATCCCGCCTAGACCGATAGCCGCGAACGAATGACCGCCAATGGTGCGTTGCTTCATGCCGTTAACTCCTGTGCGTTGTGCGGCACGTGGGCCGCGCCAGTGTTTTCGATGCGACGTTCGCTAAGCGAGGTCGGGGAACGCCTCGATCATCACGGGGTGCACCACGCGACCACCGGTGACGTTGAGGCCGGCCGCGAGCGCAGCGTCGGCGGCGAGCGCAGCGTCGACACCGCCCGCGAGCGCGAGCACATACGGCAGCGTCACGTGGGTGAGCGCCGCGGTAGCCGTCGCGCCCACTGCGCCCGGCATGTTCGCCACGCAATAGAACACCGACCGCTCGACGATGTAGACCGGGTCGTCGTGGGTGGTGGCGTGAGAGTCCTCGAAGCAGCCGCCCTGGTCGATCGCGATGTCGACCAGCACTGATCCGGCTCGCATCCTCGCGACCTGGGAGTGGCTCACGACCTTGGGCGCCTGGTGGCCGGGCACGAGCACCGCGCCCACCACCAGGTCGGCCTCCACGACCACGCGGTCGAGCGCTTCGGGGGTGGAGAGGACCGTCGTCACGCCGGGGAGTCCCCGCGCCTCAATCTGGCGCAGGCGCGGTTCCGAGAGGTCCAGCACCGTCACCTCCGCGCCCATGGCGGACAGGAGCTCCACGGCGTTCGTGCCCGCGACGCCGGCACCGATCACCACAGTGGCGGCACGGGGAACGCCCGCGATCCCGCCCATCAAGATGCCCGGCCCGCCGTGCGAACTCAGCAGGTGATATCCCCCGGCGAGCGCGGCCAGCCGCCCCGCCACCGCGCTCATGGGCGCAAGCAACGGCAGCGAGCCATTCTCGAGCTGCACGGTGTCGTAGGACAACGCGGTAGTTCCCGCCGCCACGAGGGCGTCCGCCAGGGGCCGGTTCGCCGCGAGATGCAGGAACGTGAACAGGGTCTGGTTTCCGAGGCGGCCGTACTCCTCGGGGACGGGCTCCTTGACTTTGAGCACCAACTCCGCTCCCCAAGCCTCGTCTACAGTGCCGATTCGCGCTCCGGCCGCCAGGTAGTCGTCGTCCGGGATCATTGATCCCGCACCCGCTCCGGCCTGGACCACTACGTCGTGGCCCGCGTCCACCAACTCTCGCGCTCCCTGCGCGGTGAGCGCGACTCGCGTCTCACGGTTCTTGATCTCAGTGGGAACCCCAACGAGCATGCGCATCTCCTCGTGTCGCAATCGCGCTACCGGCTGATCTACCTTGGCGTCGAATGAGGACTTGCCGCCATTGGCATGTCCCCTGCTACAAGAGTGTCCCTCCGCCCGGTATCGCGCAAGAGGCCGGGACGCATTCGCCCGCAAATAATTCTGAGATCGACACTTCGTAGGCGCCGCTGACTAGGCGAGCGCTCGCCTACGAAGGACCGGGGGTTCATCGGCCTAGTAGCCGGTGCCCCACATCTCGTTGTAGTAACTGGCGGCGGCTTCGGTGAACTCCCAGTGCCACGGCTCGTACTTACTGGTCTGGGCCCAGACCGGGTTGGCCCAACCGTAGATCCCAGCGTTGTCGTCGAGCCAAGCCTTGGACGCGCCGCTCGAGCTATCCGAGCACAGGTCCACCGCAATGCCCCAACCGTGCATCGAGGTACCAGGCGTCGCGGCCAAGTACCCGCGCGCACGCTTGGTCGCGTACTGGTTGCTGAGCGAACGGTAGCTATCGGACAGGCAAATGTCGTGGCCGAACTCTGACTTGTAATGCTCGTTGAGGGCGGCGAACGCCACTGCAGCGTCGGCACGCAGCTTCTCACCAGGAACCCAGAGGTCACACAGGTCGGAGGAAGAGAGCAGCCCGTTGCTGCCGGAGGAGTGAGATGAACTCACGCAATCGGGAAGTGCCGTGCCCGCGGGCTCCTCGAACGAGGTGAGAATCGCGGAGGCCTGGTCGTCGACCGAAGGAAGCGGAAGGTCGGAAGACAGCAACTGCGGGCCGCCGCCTAGGATCGCTCGCGCAGTCGAGGGCGCGGCGCCGGCGACGACGTCTGGCAGCGCCTCCGCGGCATTGCCGTACGGGGTAATGGTGCCCATCACCGGATAGACGACCATCGCGAGCGCGAATCCGGCGAGGACTCCCAGGCGCGTCAGCACCTTGCGGCGACGGTGGGTGGTGCGGACCTGGTGTTCCTGGGTCCGTTCGATGCGAGCAACCTTGCGCGGACGTTGGCTCTCGACAGCCTGGTCGGGGCGCACGCGGTTACTCACATTCGCCTCCTACCCTGTCGTCGCCTGCTACCTAGGGAAGGCCGGCGGTCTTGAAAATTACGTGTGCCCCCAGATCGGGGGGCACGTCCAATAGTAACCAAATGGTAACGACGATGGCTAGGCCAACCTCATGTCGGATGAATCACAGCACTTGACGGAGGGCTATTTGCCCCGCGTCATTGAGTCCCGCACTTCGCCCACCAGTTCCTCGATAATGTCCTCGAGGAACACGATGCCGACCGCCGCTTCGCCGCGATGAACTGACGCCACGTGGGCGCCCGACCCGCGCATCTGCGCCATGACGCTCTCTATCTCATCGTCCACGGCGACCGTCGGAAGGTCTCTCACTCTCCAACGCTGGATGGGCTCCTCGCGTTCCCCAGGACGCGCATAGAGCCCATCCTTGATGTGGAGGTAGCCCACGAAATGGTCGCCCTCGCGCACCGGGAAGCGCGAGAAGCCCGTGTCGGCGACAGCCGCCTCGAGCCCATCCACCGTGACGCCCATGTCGACGCCCCTCACGTCCGCCAGCGCCACCATCACGTCGGCCGCGGTGTAATCGGAGAATTCGATGGCGCCGGTCAGCAGTCCGTCCGGATCGGACAGCGTGCCCTCGGCGCTGGAGCGCTCGACGATCGACTGCACCTCGTCGGCGGTAAACGCCGACGTGATCTCGGCCTGCGGCTCGAAGCCGATGGCCCGGACCAGGTGGTTCGCGACCCAGTTCAGCGCCACGATGATGGGGCGGACGAAGCGAGCGATCATCACCAGCGGCGGGCCAAAGATTAGCGCGGCGCGGTCGGGACTCGACACGGCGGCGTTCTTGGGCACCATCTCACCAATCACGACGTGCAGACCGACGATGATGGTCAGCGCGATGATGACGGCCACCACGTGCGCGGCGGACTCGGAGAACCCGAGGGCCTGCATCGGCGGCTCGAGTGCGTGCGCGAGAGCGGGCTCAGCCACCACTCCGAGCGACACCGAACACACCGTGATACCCAGTTGCGCGCACGCGAGCATCAGGGAGACGTTCTCCATCGCCCACAGCACGGTCTTGGCGGACTTCGAACCCGCCTGCGCGAGCGGCTCGATGGAACTGCGTCGCGCGGAGATCACCGCGAACTCGGCTCCCACAAAGAAAGCGTTGGCGAGCAGTAGCCCAATAACAAGCAGGGTCATTGACAGCGTCATCGGACGTCACCGCCCTCGGTCGGTTCCGGCGCGATTAGCTCCAGGCGCACACGGTCGATGCGGCGACCCTCCATGCGCTCCACCCTCACCCGCACCGCGCCCGCTTCGACCTGGTCCCCCACCTCTGCGACGCGACCCAGCCGCGCCATCACAAAGCCGCCGAGGGTCTCGTACGCGGGAGACTCGGGAATCTCCAGCTCGGTACGTTCGCGCACCTCATCCGGGCGCAAGACGCCGGGGATGATCCACGCTCCGCCCGCGGTGCGGTGGATGGGCGCGCGACGCCGGTCGTGCTCGTCCGCCACCTCGCCCACGAGTTCCTCGACCACGTCCTCGAGCGTGACTAGGCCTGCGGTCCCGCCGTATTCGTCTACGACGACCGCACACTGGTGTCCGAGTCCGCGCAGCTCGACCAAGAGCGGGAGCATGCGCATGGTCTCGGGGATGCGCGGCGCGTTCACCATCAGCGCGCCGACGCGCACGTCGTCGCGCTCGTGGGCGGGCACGCTGACAGCCTGGCGGAGGTGAACAAGCCCGACGATGTCGTCGGGCCCGTCGCCCACCACTGGGAATCGCGAGTGACCCGTCGCCCGCGCGAGCGACAGGACGTCGGCGGCCACGGCATCGGCCGCGAGGGTTTGTAGCCGGGTGCGGTCGGTCATGACGTCGATAGCGGTCAGGTTGTCGAGCTCGATCGTGTTCTTCAGCAACAGCGCGGTCGAGGGGGCGAGGGTGCCCACCTCCGCGGAACGCCGCACCAGCGCGGCTAGTTCCTGTCGCGAGCGGCCACCAGCGAGCTCCTCCTTGGGCTCCATCCCCAGCGACCGCAGGATCGCGTTAGCAAGCCGGTTGAGCACCACGATCAGGGGTCTTAGGGCGAGCGTGAACCCCATATTGAGGGGCGCGACAAACTTGGCAGTGCGCATCGGCGCCGACAGCGCCGCATTCTTGGGCACCAGTTCCCCGATGATCATCGAGAACGCGTTGACAAGAATGAGCGAGAGGGTTCCGGCGAGACCCGCGACGGCGGCCCGGCTCAGCGTGGTCGACTCGAGGGGGATCCCCAGCAACTCGACCAGCGCGGGCTGCGCGGTGTAGCCGAGCAGGATCGTGGTGAGGGTGATCCCCACCTGCGCGCCAGATAGCTGCGTCGACAGGTGCTTGAGCGCCCGCCGGACACGGCCACTGCGGGGGTCGTCGTCGATGTGCGAGGGATCTAGCGCAACCAGGGAGAATTCCGCGGCGACGAAGATCGCGGTTCCTAGCGTGAGTAGTACACCGACTCCGAGCAGGATCCACGCCATCAGAGGGTGCTGCGACCCTCGTGCCAGCCAACTGAAAGTGGTGCGCGTCTATCGCCGTTCATCATTGGGTAATCATAGCGATGCCACCGTCAGTTCGCGATCGTGCCAAGGTCTCCCCAAGCAACTCACCCTGCTTGGGGTAAGACCAACCATGTTGCGTAACAATTTGTCCAAAACCGGTGACAGCAGGGACCTCGTAACCGTTTAGGCTGGAGAATAGACAAATCAACGCAATGTAGACGCATCAGCGCCAAGAAAGTGAGCGGCCTCAAGTGTCCAACGACACCAGCGCGCCAGACACCGACCGAACGACCGTGACGCGCGCCGCGAGCGCCCCTTCGGTCGCTTCCCTAATCGTGGGTTCGGCTGGGGGTCAGCCACCTCGCGGGCCGGAAAAACAGTCCGCCCCGACATTCGTCATCAAGCCAGCCCCCGGCACTAAGGCGGCTTCACCGACCCCACGCGGCGACCACACGGCAAGTGACACGGCTAACGACGCCGCTAGCGACGCAGGCAAGGCCGATGCCGGAGTCGACACGGATGATGCTGCTCCGCATAACGAGGCGGAGATCGAGTCGCCCTCAAGCGCGCCCGAGATTCGGTCCGCGAGCGCGTCCGAAGTGGCCAAGGGAAAGCGCCCCAACATCACGCAGCCCGCGACCGTGGCCACCCCCGTAGTCACTCCGCACACCCTGGAAGAGGCCCGTACGGAGCAGGCGGTGACGCAGCCAATAGCGACCGCCCAGGCACCGACCGCCGCCTACCTCCAGCGGCCCGACCACGCCGAACGCTCCACCACCGACGTGCACCAGGGCGTCACTCGCCTGCGCGGCCCCGCCGCCCGCGTCGTGAGCAACATGGAGGCCAGCCTCGAGGTCCCCACCGCCACCTCGGTGAGGACCATCCCCGCGAAGTTGCTGATGGACAACCGCGTGGTGCTCAACAACCACCTGGCGCGTACGCGCGGCGGCAAGGTCAGCTTCACCCACCTCATCGGCTACGCGCTCGTCGAGGCGCTCGCCGAGTTCCCGTCGATGAACGTGGCGTACGGACTCGAGGACGGCAAGCCCTCGATGATCACGCCCGCTCACGTCAACTTTGGCCTCGCGATTGACCTCGCCAAGGAGGACGGCACCCGCCAGCTCCTCGTGCCGAGCATCAAGTCCGCGGACGACATGGACTTCGCCCAGTTCTGGACGGCGTACGACGACGTGGTGCGCAAGGCCCGGACCGGCACGCTACAGGCGTCGGACTTCCAGGGCACCACCATCACGCTCACGAACCCGGGGACGTTGGGCACCGTGCACTCCGTGCCGCGCCTCATGACTGGGCAGGGCGCCATCATCGGCGTCGGCGCCATGGACTACCCCGCGGAGTATCAGGGTGCATCCGAGGAAGTCATCTCGCGACTCAGCATCTCCAAGGTGATGACGCTGACCTCGACGTACGACCACCGCGTCATTCAGGGCGCGCAGTCCGGCGAGTTCCTGGCCCTCGTTCACAAGAAGCTGCTGGGCCTCGACGGGTTCTACGACCGCGTGTTCGTCGCGCTGCGCATCCCCTACGAGCCCGTTCGTTGGGTCCAGGACTCCGTGACGACCCCGGAGGCGGAAGCCGCCAAGCCCGCTTCAATCGCCGAACTCATCCACTCCTACCGCTCACGCGGGCACCTGATGGCCGACGTGGACCCGCTGAGCTCGCGGCCGCGCAAGCACTCCGACCTCGACGTTCAGACGCACGGCCTCACGCTGTGGGACCTGGACCGCGTGTACTCCACGGGCGGCTTTGGCGGCCGCGAGCGCTGGAAAATGCGCGAAGTCCTGGGACGCCTACGCGACGCGTATTGCCGCACCATCGGGCTCGAGTACATGCACATCTCGGATCGCAAGCAGCGCACGTGGTTCCAGGCCCGGCTCGAGCAGGGCTACACCAAGCCCGCCCGCGAGGAACACCTGCACGTGCTGAACCGGCTCAACGCCGCGGAGGCCTTCGAGGCCTTCCTGCAGACCAAGTACGTTGGCCAGAAGCGCTTCTCGCTCGAGGGCGGCGAGTCGCTCATCCCGCTGCTCGACGCGATCATGTCCTCGGCGGCGACGGCGGGCATTCAGGAAGTCTGCATCGGCATGGCCCACCGCGGACGCCTCAACGTTCTCGCGAACGTCGCCGGCAAGAAGTACGGACAGATCTTCTCCGAGTTCGACGGCACCGCAGCACCCGGCTCCGTCCAGGGCTCCGGCGACGTGAAGTATCACCTCGGAACCGAGGGCACCTTCACCGCCGAGTCCGGCGCCACCACCAAGGTCTACCTCGCCGCGAACCCGTCGCACCTCGAGGCCTCCGACCCCGTGCTCGAGGGGATAGTGCGCGCGAAGCTCGACGCGCTCGGGGCCGACCCCGCCACCGACGGCTACCCCGTGCTGCCCGTGCTCGTGCACGGCGACGCGGCCTTCGCCGGACAGGGTGTCGTGATGGAGACTCTCAACCTGGCCGCCCTGAAGGGTTACAAGACCGGCGGCACGGTCCACGTCATCATCAACAACCAGGTAGGTTTCACCACCGGCCCGGAGAACTCGCGCTCAACGCGCTACGCCACGGACATCGCCAAGGGATTCCAGATCCCGATCTTCCACGTCAACGGCGACGATCCAGAGGCCTGCGTGCGCGCCGCCCGGCTCGCGTTCGAGTACCGCGAAGAGTTCGGCCGCGACGTCATCGTCGACATGGTCTGCTACCGCCGTCGCGGGCACAACGAGGGCGACGACCCCTCGATGACGCAGCCGCGCATGTACGACCTGATCGAGGCCAAGCGCTCGGTGCGCCACCTCTACACCGAGTCCCTGATCCGCCGCGGCGACATCACCCTTGAGGAGGCGGAGTCCGTCTCCAAGGATTACCTCTCGCAACTCGAGCGCGTCTTCCTCGAAACACGCGAAGGCTTCAAGTCCGGCCCCGACACCGAGTCGATCTCCGGGCTGGAAGTCCCCTCGTCGCAGTCGTCTGACGCCGGCATGATGGTGGGCTGGAAGACGGCCGTCACCGCGGGCCAGATCGAGCGCATCGGGCGCGCACACGTGCGCCCGCCCGCAGGTTTCACCGTTCACTCCAAGCTGCAGAAGTTGCTGGAGCGGCGCGAGGTCATGAGCCGCGAGGGCGGCATCGACTGGGGCTACGGCGAGATTCTGGCTTTTGGCACCCTGTTGCAGGAGGGCGTGCCGATCCGCATGGCGGGCCAGGACAGCCGGCGCGGGACGTTCGTCCAGCGCCACGCCGTCTACCACGATCGCAAGAACGGCTCCGAGTGGACTCCCCTGCTCTACCTGAGCGCGGATCAGGCACGCCTGCACATCTACGATTCTTCGCTGAGCGAGTATGCCTGCTTGGGCTTCGAGTACGGGTACTCGGTCGAGCGCCCGGACTCACTGGTGCTGTGGGAGGCGCAGTTCGGCGACTTCGTCAACGGCGCGCAGACCATCATCGACGAGTTCATCACGTCGGCCGAGCAGAAGTGGGGCCAGTCCTCCTCAGTCGTGTTGCTGTTGCCGCACGGGTACGAAGGCCAGGGTCCCGACCACTCGTCGGCCCGCCCCGAGCGTTTCCTGCAAATGTGCGCCGAGGACAACATGGTGGTCGCGACGCCGTCCACCCCCGCGAGCTACTTCCACCTGCTGCGCCGCCAGGCGTACGCGCACCCGCGCAAGCCGATGATCGTCTTCACTCCCAAGTCGATGCTGCGGCTCAAGGCGGCGCAGTCGGCTGTCGCGGACTTCACCGAGGGCACCTTCCGCGAGGTCATCACCGACCCGATCGATCCCGCCGGGGTGACTCGCGTACTCATGTGCAGCGGCAAGGTGTACTACGACCTGCTGGCGGCGCGAGAGAAGGCGGGCGACACGTCCGTCGCTATCGTGCGGTTCGAGCAGCTGTACCCGTTCGCCCCTGACGCAATCAACGAGGCACTCGCGCCGTTCGGGGACGCCGAACTCATGTGGGTTCAAGAGGAGCCGCGTAACCAGGGCGCCTGGGGTCACATCTCGATGTCGCTGCCGCAGATCGTTAACCGGACGGTGTCCGTCACCTCGCGCACCGCATCGGCCTCCCCCGCATCGGGAATGAGCTCGCGTCACGCGACCGAGCAGGCCGAATTGGTCGAGAAGGCGTTCCGTCAATGAGAAACGTGTTCTTCGTGGGCGACGAGCTGGTCGCGGGTCACGGCGACCCTAAGGCCCTGGGCTGGACAGGTCGCGTAGCTGCCCGTACGTTGCCGCACGCGACTGACCTGGCGTTCCACACGCTGGCCGTCCCGGGCGAAACGACCGGAGAGATGACCAGCAGGTGGGACGACGAGGCGCTGCGCCGCATCGCGCGCCCAGAGGCTGCCGACCAGCCGCGTTACGCGCTATTCGCCGTTGGCCGCGGCGACGTCACGCGCTCGGTGTCCACCACCATGACCCGTCTCAACCTCGCGAACGCGCTCGATCGCGCGGCGGGCCTCGGGTTCGCCACTCTGCTCGTGGGCCCGCCCCCGGGACGCAAAGAGGACAACCAGAAGATTTCAGAGCTGGCGGCCGTGTGCGAGGAGTCTGCCGCGCGCCGCGGAGTTCCGTACGTCGACATGTACGGCCCGCTCGCGCGCCACGACCAGTGGGCCGCGGACATGGACACCGGCCACGAGTCGCTGCCGCTACAGGCCGGCTACGGCCTGATGGCGTGGCTCGTGCTGCACTCGCGTTGGCACGCGTGGCTCGGCATCGACGACGCCGAGGCTCTCAACAACTCCTGATTACCTGCCGCTCGTGGTTGGTGAATTTCAGCATCACCAACCTCGAGCGTCGGGGCCCTCAGGCCCCATTCACAGCGGTATCTAGACGATGACTCCTGCATTGCGCAGCGTGACCGTCAGGTCGTGCGGACGCGACGCGATCGCGACAGCATCCTCGAAGCCGACCTCACCGTCCCTGACCAACTGGAACAGGTGCTGGTCGAACGTCTGCATCTTGTAGTACTCACCCTCCGAGATCAGGTCGATCAGCGGTGGCTGGCTGGGAGGATCGACGATGGCCTCCGCGGTACGCCCGGTGTTGACCATGACCTCCGCCACGAGCGTGCGGCCCTTGCCGTCGCCCTTGCGCACCAGCCGCTGCGACACGATGCCCTTGAGGGTCTGCGCCAGCGTTGCGCGGACCTGACCCTGCTCGTGCGGGGTGAAGAAGTCGACGATGCGGTTAATAGTGTCCTGCGCGTCGACGGTGTGCAGCGTCGCCATCACGAGGTGCCCGGTCTCCGCCGCTGACAGTGCGGCACGCACGGTTTCGATGTCTCGCATCTCGCCGACCATGATGACGTCGGGGTCCTGACGCATCGCCCCGCGCAGCGCATTGGTGAAGTCGAGCGTGTCCGAGCGGACCTCGCGCTGCGAGATGATCGCCTTCTTGTCGTGGTGCAGAACCTCGATCGGGTCCTCGATCGTGATGATGTTGACCTCGCGGTACGTGTTGATCAGGTCGATCATCGACGCTAGCGTGGTGGTCTTTCCCGACCCGGTGGGTCCGGTGACGAGCACCAGCCCGCGAGGCTCGAGCGCCAAATCGCCGACGACCGGAGGCAGACCCAGCTCGTCGAAGCTCTGCGCTCCTACAGCGACGCGGCGGAACACCAGGGAGTCGGTGCCGCGCGCCACGTACGTGTTGACGCGGAAGCGCCCCACCCCTGACAGCGAGAACGCGAAGTCGGCCTCGTGGGTGTCTCGGAACTGCGCGACCAGGTCCTCAGGCAGAACCTGGGCGACCATGTTGCGGGTGTCTTCCGGGCGCAGCAACGGCACCTGCAGCTTGCGCAGGCGGCCGTCCACGCGAATACGCGGAGCGGAACCCACCTTGCAATGCAGGTCAGAACCCCCCGTGCTCGCTAGTGCGTGCAGGAACGGGATGACGGAAACTGGCTGTTCGCTCACGGACTCTCCATCGGCAGTAAAAGTGCTTGCCTTGAGAGGCTACCGGGTGCGGCGCTCTATGCATTAACTTCTGTGGGAAGATAGGTAGTCGAGTTTTGTACGATCTGCGTTAAGAAAGGGGGACCCATGAGCAAGCGAGGCCGCAAGCGCAAGGCGCGTGCCAAGGGCGGAGCCAACCATGGCAAGCGCCCCAACGCATAGTTAGTTCCGGATCTATCCGGGTACAGCAAGGCCGCATCGGGCAATGACCGATGCGGCCTTTTGCTTGCTCCGAAGCCGCAGCGCCGCTCGCATTAGTGCGTAGGGCGGTACGGGGCGGCGCGCACGGCAGGGACTAAGAGTCCCCGCGCGCCGACTTGATGGTGGCGAGCACGCGAGCCCGCAGGACGTCCGGAGCGACCTCGTCGCCACAGTTGCCCACGAGGTTCTTAATCTTCTCGTTGATGCGGTGCTCAGCCTCACATGGCGGGCATTCCTTGAGGTGGTCGCCTATGTGGCGAAGCTCCTCATCGGGCAACTCGTGATCGATGTACTCGAAAATTTGGTCGAGTGCCTGTTCACATTTGGTATTAGGCATCGGGGGACTCTCCTGAATTCTTTGGTGCTTTATTAGCGGCGGGGCGCTTGTCGTAGAAACCGCGCTCCGCTCCGTAATCGCGCAGGTTCTCGCGAAGCAGCTTTCGCCCGCGGTGAAGGCGCGACATCACGGTGCCAACTGGCGTGTCCATGATCTCGGCGATCTCCTTGTACGCAAATCCCTCAACGTCGCTCAGGTATACAGCCATCCGGAAGTCGTCCGGTAGGTCGGCAAGGGCTTGCTTGATGTCGCCGTCGCCCATCTGGTCCAGCGCGTTGTCCTCTGCGGAGGCCAAGCCGGTGGAGGTGTGCTCCGCCGCGGCAGACAGCTGCCAGTCCTCGATCGTGTCCGCGTCCGAGCGCTTGGGCTGGCGCTGCTTCTTGCGGTACGTGTTGATAAACGCGTTGGTCTGGATCCGGTACAGCCACGCCTTGAGGTTGGTGCCAGGGGTGTACTTGTCCTGAGCCGCGAACGCCTTGGCGAACGTCTCCTGGACAAGGTCCTCCGCATCGGCGCCGTTACGGGTCATCCGCAGGGCGGCGGCGTAGAGCTGGTCCATGTAGGACAGCGCCTCCGCCTCAAAGGTAAGGGCCGGGGTCTCGTCAATCGTTGTGTCATTCATCACCACCGAGCCTACTCTGCCGCGGGCCGCACGGGGTAGCGGTCGGCGTGTGCGGGCCGACTGCCTGTCCAAGGTGATTGTCATGTATAGGGGAACCATGCCGGCCCTCGGATAATTCCCACGCCTTCGATGCCGCATTCACGGCTCGCGCTACACAGCCGCCGCCCACTATTGGTAGCGTAGGTACATGTTCTTTCGCGCAATAGCCCGCCCACTCCTTGCCTCCTGGTTCATCTACGGAGGCATCGAATCCGTGCTCACCCCGGAACGACGCGCGGAACGCGCCGCCCCCGTGGTCTCCCCCCTGCTCGTCGAGGCGGGACTCGAGGACGTCAAGGTCACCGACATGGTGAAGGTGCACGGCGCCGCGACTATCGTCGCCGCCTCAATCCTCGCCCTCTCGCGCACGCCCAAGACCGCAGGTTTCGCGCTCGCCGGCCTGGCCGCTGTGACGGTGGCTGCCGGGCGCCCGTTCTGGCGCGAGGAGGATGAGGAGACGCGCCTGCGCGAACGAGAGCGTTTCATGATGAACCTCTCGCTGTTCGGCGCGACGGTTCTCGCGGCCACCTCAGGCCACGGTGCGAACCACCGCGCCCGGGTCAAGGCAAAGAAGGCGAAGTCTCGCGACAAGGAACTCGCCGCCAAGGTCTCCCGCAACGAGCAGAAGACGCTGCGCAACAAGAAGTCCATCGCCAAGAACAGCTCGAGCAAGAGTTCAAAGCGGGGCAAGTGAGCCAGTCGTTTCCCGCCGGAGTCGGAGTAGGCGAGGTATGGGACGCTCCCACCGCTGACGCCCCGCTCGACGCCACTGTCGACGTCCCCGGCTCCAAATCCCTCACCAACCGCTTCCTAGTGTTGGCCGCTCTGGCCGATGCTCCGGTGCGCATCTCGGGCGGACTCAGGTCCTCCGACTCGGATCACATGATCGGCGCGCTACGTGCGATGGGCGTGGGGATTGACGACTCGGGCGCGGTGTGGACCGTGACGCCCGCCAAGGTCCGTGGCGGCGTGCACGTTGAGTGCGGGCTGGCCGGTACCGTCATGCGCTTTGTCCCCCCTCTTGTGCTGCTCGCGGACCCGGCCGACGGCCCCGTCACCTTCGACGCCGCCCCCAGCGCGAAGGGTCGCCCCATGGCACCGCTCCTCGACGCGCTGCGCGCGCTCGGCGCCAGCGTGTCCAGCTCATCCGACGAGACCTTCCCTTTCACTGTGACCCCGCCCGCGACCGTTCCCACCGAGGTGGTCGTCGACGCGAGCGCATCGTCTCAGTTCGTCACCGCGCTGCTACTGACTGCGCCACGCCTTGCTCGGGGACTGACCGTGCGCCACGTCGGCGACTCCCTGCCCAGCCTGCCGCACATCGACATGACCTGCGAGACTCTGCGAGACGCCGGAATCCAGATCGACCAGCCCGACGAGCGCACCTGGGTGGTCCACCCCGGGCCCATCTCGCTGGGAGACATTCGGGTCGAGCCGGACCTCTCGAACGCGGGCCCCTTCATGGCCGCCGCCGTGGTCGCCGGCGGCACCGTGCGCATCCCCGGCTGGCCGTCGCACACCACCCAACCGGGTGCCTACTACCCGCACATCCTCGAGCAGATGGGCGCCACCTGCAGTCTCGACGACGGCGTCATGACCGTCGTCGGCCCCACCGGAAACCTGTACGGCATCGAGGCCGACCTCGGGCCCGCGGGTGAGATCACGCCGACCATCGCGGCGATCTGCGCGCTGGCAGTCACGCCCTCGCGGCTCACCGGCATCGGCCACCTGCGCGGTCACGAGACGGACCGACTTGCGGCAATCGCCACGGAGATTACCCGACTTGGCGGCCATTGCGTGGCGAGCGCCGATGCGCTCGATATTTCTCCTTCGCCCCAGGGCCTGTCCGGTGCCGTGATGGCGAGCTACCACGACCACCGCATGGCCACCTTCGCGGCCATCCTGGGACTCACCGTGCCTGGCATACAGGTACTCAACGTCGGCACCACCTCCAAGACCATGCCCGACTTCCCGCACATGTGGCAGTCCATGCTCGGACTGTCGGACTAGGCACACCGCGTGCGCGAATACGACGAGTCCGACGCCAAGGTAAGGCCGCAAAAGCGCGGCTCCCGACCGCGCTCGAAGCTGCGACCCGCCCACGCGGACGCCGTGCCCGGCACTGTCGTCGGGGTAGACCGCGGCCGGTTCACCGTGTGGATGTCCGACACCGACACCAAGGTGATCGCCGTCAAGGCACGCGAGCTCGGCCGACGCGGCCTGGTCATCGGCGACATCGTGGGGATGGTCGGCGACTCCACCGGCGACAAGGGAACACTGGCCCGAATTGTGCGCCGCGAGCCGCGCGCGACCGAGCTGCGGCGCACCGCCGACGACACGGACCCCACCGAGCGGGTGATCGTCGCCAACGCCAGCCAACTCGCCATTGTGACCGCCCTCGCCGACCCCGAGCCGAACCCCCGCATGATCGACCGGTGCCTGGTGGCCGCTTTCGCCGCCGGCATGGACGCCCTGCTGGTCCTGACCAAAGCAGACTTGGGGTCCGGAGACGAGCTGCGCGCCACCTACGAGCCGCTGGGCGTCACCGTCCTCGAGACCACAGTGCGCCACGATGCCGACGTCCTCAAGTCGCACGATGGCGCCCCCGACGAACTCGCGGGAGTCGAGGGGCTGCGCGACTACGTCGACGGCGTCTCGACGGTCTTCGTGGGCTACTCCGGCGTCGGCAAGTCCACCCTCGTCAACGTGCTCGTTCCCAACGCGGGCCGCGTGACCGGAATCGTCAACGACGTGACCGGTCGCGGTCGACACACCTCCACGTCCGCGGTGGCTCTTGAGCTCCCCGACGGCGGCTGGATCATCGACACGCCTGGCATCCGTAGCTTTGGGCTGGCGCATGTAGACGTCGAGAATTTCATTGCCGTGTTCCCGGACATTGCCGATGCCGCGGCCGAGTTCTGCCCGCGCGGTTGCGCTCATGCCTCGGCTGAGGATGGGTGCGCGCTCGACAAGTGGGCCACCACGCCGGACCAGCAGTCGCGGGTCAATTCGATTCGCCGGCTCCTGGCCTCCCGCGCGGAGACCGAATCCTGGCAGTAGTGCCTGGCAGTAGTGAGACGGGCGGCCAGCGATGGGCCTCTCCCCTAGCGCCAGTAGGCTGGGCGCATGATTCCGACCGGCGAATACGCAGCTGACCTCAACCTCGCGCTCGCGATGGCCGACGAGGTTGACGCGTTGACCATGCGCAACTCCGATCCCGCGGACCTGACCGTGGAGCTCAAGCCCGACGACACCCCCGTCACCGCGGTCGACCGCGCCGCCGAGCAGCTCATCCGGTCCGCGCTCCAGCAGCAGCGCCCCGCAGACTCGCTCCTGGGCGAGGAGTACGGGTCCTCCGGAGATTCGGCGCGCCGGTGGATTGTCGACCCCATTGACGGCACCAAGAATTTCATTCGCGGCGTACCCGTGTGGGCGACGCTCATCGCGTTGTTCGATGGCGACAAGCCTGCAGTGGGCGTGGTGAGCGCGCCTGCGCTCGGCCGGCGCTGGTTCGCCGCGGCTGGCGACGGCGCGTGGGAGGGGCAGGATGCCGCGACCGCGCGGCGGTTGGCCGTCTCTCAGGTGGCTTCGCTACCGGAGGCGAGCATGTCGTATTCGTCGCTCACGGGTTGGGAGCCCATCGGCCGCCTCGACTCCCTCCTGGACCTTTCCCGCGAGGTCTGGCGGACCAGGGCCTACGGGGACTTTTGGAGCTACATGCTCGTTGCGGAGGGTGCGGTGGACATCGCCGCCGAACCGGAGCTCGAGGTCTACGACATGGCCGCTCTCGTGCCCATCGTCCTGGAGGCCGGAGGCCGGTTTACCTCTCTCGACGGCATCGAGGGACCTTTTGGAGGAAACGCGATCGCCAGCAACGGCGCTCTGCACGATGCCGCGGTCGCGGCGCTCGCCGCGCGTAGTTAACTGCCGCTAGTGCCGCGGCACCGCCGCGAACTCGGTGAAGTCGTACCAGAGCAAGTCGTGATCCTCTAGCCGCTCAAGCGATCCCTCGAGGCCCGCCCTCGCCTGACTGGCGGCGTCCGCGGCTGAAGGCTCGTCGACAAAGGCGCAGGCGATTGCGTCGGCCGGCACGCGACCGGTGAGCACTACCGCCGCGGGATGCGCGTCCGGGACCGGGGTCACGTCCGAGCGCGTGTAGTCGGCGACGATGACCACGCGCAACGTTGCACCGAATTCGACCACCGACTCCAGGGCGGCAGCGTCGCGCGCCTGCTCAGCCATCTCATCGGCGTCGTCGAACGAGGAAATCTCCATCAGCCGTTCGGTGACGGCGAAGCCCATGGTTGGCTCCCATTTTCCGGAGCCGCAGGAGTCGAGGTCATCGATTGTCGCTGGGATGTAGACGCGCATGGCCTCAGTCTGTCAGGGCGGGGGCTCCGGCGCGCGCGGACTCACTCTGAACTACCGATCCAACGCGCCGCTCCTGCGCTGCCGCCAGCGCGGCGAGAGCGACCTCGGCTATCGCTCGGCGCGCGGGTGAGCGGGGAACGCGCTCGCGCAGGGTCTGGCCCGCGAGAGTGGCGGCGTCACAAGACTTGCCGTCGGCAGGAACCATCCACACCCTGTCAACCCCGCTGTAGCGCGCCAGGGCGTCGGCGATTGCCTCCTCCGGGTGACGCCCCGCGACGGATCCGCGCACGCGGTTCGCGACTACGAGGCGAGGGCACGACACCTCGGGGTGCTCACCTAGCTCGGCCAGCGCCTGCACTAACCGTTGGATGCCCAGGGGTTCGGCGGTTCCCACTACCACCACCGCGTCCGCCGCGGCCAGCGCACTCAGGGTCGCCCCGTTGCGCTCCGGCGCGCGAGTGTCGTACAGCGCCTCCTCGTCCTGCGCAATCGAGAATCCGCAGTCCACCACAGTGACCGCGCTATGCCGGCGCAGGAGCGGCCACACCGCGTCGAGCGCGCTGCGCGACAACTCCGGCCAGCGATCAGCGCGTGAGATCCCGGAAAGCACCTTGAGCCCGTCGTCGACCGTGAGCAGGTGGCGCCAGGCGACGTCGTCCGTAAGGTTGCCGTGCAGCGAGGCGCGCGCGAGTGCCGCGATTCCGGGAGCCTCGTCTAGCAGCCCAAGCGCCTGCGCGACCGCGCCGCCATAGGTGTCGACGTCGACCACCAGCGCCTCGGCCTGTGGACCGGCCGCGCACTCCGCCGCCATGTTGACCGCGAGAGTGGTCCTGCCGGGCGCTCCCGTCGGACCCCAGACGGCGATGATCACTCCATTCTCTTCGGGCGCCGACGGGATACCAGCAGGAATGGCAGGAGCGGTCACTACGGTCTCGGCAGCCGATGCCGCGCGGTCCGCCACGATGCCGGGATCCGCTGCGGCGTCAGTCACGTGGACGATCCCTAGCGCGGCGAGATCGGCGCCCGCGGAGGCGGTGGTGGGGACCGCCACCACTACCGCTCCAAGGGCCGCAAGGTCCGCGACCACCATCCGGTTGAGTCGGGGCTGGTCGGACACGATCACCACGGACGCCATGCCCGCTTGCGCTAGGGCGAGCGCCTCCGCCAGGTCGGCGCACCGGCGCACCAAAGTCAGGTCGGGGTGAGCCTCGACCGCGACCGCCACGGCGCTCTCGCGGTCACCTAGCATCGCGACCGCGACGGTCGTCGTCACTGCTGGCCTCCGCCCGCGCGCCCCACAATCGAGATCGCTCCCTCGGTAGCCACCGACCCCAGGAAGTCGCTCATATCCGCCTGCGGCACCAGGACGTAGACGGTCTCGCCGGAGCCAACCGCGAAGGCTCCGTCGTCGCTCTCGACCTGGCTGACGACAACCGACTGCGCGATGAGCGACGACTCTGGCACCCCGGCCGCCTCTTGGGTCAGCCAGATGTCCACCACGCTGCCAGTGCCGATGTCCTTCGCCAGCGGCGTCGCGGTGCGCACGGCCACCGCGCGCAGGTCGACGTCCTTGGCTTGCGCCACAGCCGCGACCGGAAGCAGCTCTCCCTCGCCCACCACCCGCGTCACGACCTCTCCCCAGGGGGCATCGTCGCCCTCCGCGGACACGTAGACGTCCGTCGGAACGCGCACCCGCACCACGACGACGTCCGCCTCGGTGAGCACGGTGCCCGGCGTCAGCACCTGCTTCGCCGCAAAGTAGGGTGCTGTGCTGTCCGATGCTCGCGTCAGCGCTGACACCGCGACCACCGCCACAGCGATGAGCACTAAACCGATGAGCAGCCGCGGATCCCGCCACGACGGGCGCTTCAGGCGTCCCACCGTAGGGCCGGCCGTTCCGATCATGAAGACTCCCTCGTCTCGACTCTTCTCCATCTTGCCGGGTTTGTGCGCAACCGCCAACCGGTTGTGGAAAACCTTGGGCTGTCTCCCCTCCGTGTCACAATGAGAACATGACGCCGCGCTTCCTCACCCTCACTGATGTCCAGGAGGTCCTCAACATCTCCTCCCCGCAGGCATATGCGCTGGTGCGCTCCGGTGACCTACCCGCCATTCAGGTGGGGGGACGCGGCCAGTGGCGCGTCGAGACGAGCGAGTTGGAGAGTTACATCCAGCGCCAGTACGAGGCGACGCGCTCCCGCATCACCACCGACACGTAGGCAATCCGGCGCTCACCATCACTCGCGTAGGCGTCACCGCCATCGGAGGCTCCGCGAGGCGTTAAGCGTCTGCCGCAGCGGAGACGACCCGCAGGATGGACGCGAACGGAATAGCGGTCGGGCCCGGCGCCTCCCGCGCGGCAAGCTCGAGGTAATCCGCGCCTACCTGCCCGATCACGCCGACGTGTTGACCGGCCTGAGTGAAGACCACCACCTGGGCTCGCGCACGGGAAAGTGCGCGCATCGCATGGCCCACGCTAAGGCCCCGCGCGACGGCCGTCACCACCACAGCCCGCTGGGCCAGCCCTCCCACTGTGGCGACGGCGGCGATCGGGATCCAGCATTGTCGCCGCGGCTCGTTCACCAGCACCCAGGTAGCGGCCGAATCGGACAAGGTGCCCGAGACACTTTCGCCGTCCACGAGGGTGATCACCACCGCAGACCCGAGCGCGGCCGCTAGCCGCGCACCTAGCGCGATGCTCGCGCGCTCACCGCGGGTTCGTTCCGCGACGTCCGCAGCGAACTGCGCGTCCGCGGCCGCACCTAGTTGCCCCTCTAGGTCCGAGAAGAGATCACGCCAGCGCATGTGCCCACGCTACGCCCTGCGAGGTTTCCACAGCCGCTAACCACCTCCGATGGACAGTCACGTCGAGTTGAGGTACATCTAGATATACCAAACGTCATCAAACTCGCTCAAAGGAACGCAAGATGCCCTCATCCGATTCATCTGCCCGCTCACGCGGCGCTTGGCCCGCGCGGCTACTGGTCGTCGCGATATGGCCCATCGCGTGGTCGCTGATACAGGCGACGCGAACTGCGTGGGCCGACGTCACCTCCCCACCACTCATGGTCGAGACCGCGATCGCGCTAGCGGTGACAGCGGTCGGTGCGACCGTGGCCGTTTACCTTGCGCTCACCTCAATTCCCCTACTCGTAGCGAGCTTGCCCCACTCGCGCCTCACGGCGGGGTGGGCCACCCGGATCACGCCGGCGGTTTGGCGCAAGATAGTCAGCGCGGCAGTGGGAGGCACACTCGCGGCCTCGATGGCCACCGCCTCGTTCGCGGCAAGCGTGGACGAGCCGCCTCCTGCTGTCGCCGCAGTGACCTCTGCAGGATGGGTGGACACGCCGTCGACGGCGACCTCGCAGCCCACCCCGCACCCCTCCGCATCGGCGCGCCCCTCACCAACTGCTCCCCACGATGCCCCGGGCCCGCCGCCGGAAACCCCGACCGCCACGGCTCCCAGTCAAGGCACACCCCTCCCCCAGCCGGATACGGTGAAGGTGCGGCGCGGCGACTCGCTCTGGGTGATCTGTGCGGGCCTACTGCCCGCCACCGCGACCGAGTCCGACATCGCCAGGGCGTGGCCGCTTCTGTACCGGGCGAACGTCGGGGTGATCGGGGACAACCCCTCCCTGATTTACGCGGGCCAGACCCTCGAGGTGCCCGCGGAGCTCACCTCATGACCGCGATGCGCGCGGTCGGCGCGCCAGCCCGGCTCGCGGTCGGCTCCCAGTCGCCCGCCCTCCTCGTCAGCGCGCAGTCGGACACTGCCACTCCAACGAGAGCGCCGTCGCGAGAGAGCCTGTACGCGCGCGGCCACGAGCCGCTGGGCGATCCCGCTCCGCTTGCCTGCACCGTCGCCAAGGCAGCACTCGAGACCGTCCTTGGCGCTATGACCATCAACCCGCTGGTGCGGTGGCTCGCCCCAGAGGTCCGCGAACGCCTCGCTCAACAGCACTCGCTGGCGCGGCGCGCCGGTAACGTCAGTGCGCCCACGGTATCCATCAAGCGCGCGCGGGTATGCCGAGTGAGCGCGCGTGCCGCGGAAGTCAGCATCGTCGCCTACTGCGACGGCCACGCCCGCGCAATCGCTATGCGACTCGAGGACGTCACCGGACGCTGGCTTATCACCGTTCTCGAGGTGGGTTAGGCCTCGTTCTTGCCGTGGCACATCTTGTACTTCTTGCCTGATCCACAGGGGCACTGCGCATTCTTCGCGGTACCAGGGAACGTGCCGCCGTCAGCCTGAGGCTTTTCCGCGGTCTGCTGCGACTTAGGCTTGGTGACCTTCGCGCTGCCATCCTCCGACGGCGCCGAGTACGTCAATGCACCCATGTTGGCCTGCATCATTCCGCTGGTTCCGGTCCGGGTCGACGCACCGCTTGCGGTTCGACGAGCGGCCGGTGAGCCGGTGGTGCCGCCCACCTCGGTGACAGCTCCCGTAGGGGACGTCGCGCGCATGCTCGGGCCGACTCCCGCCCCAGGCTGGTTTGCCTGGCCGGTGGGCGTGCCCTCGCGCTTTTCGACGCGATACAGAATCTGCAGCGAGTGTTCCTTGATCGAGTCGGTCATCGCCTCGAACAGCTGGAAGCCCTCGCGCTGGTACTCGATGAGCGGGTCGCGCTGACCCATCGCACGCAGGCCGATGCCTTCCTTGAGATAGTCCATCTCGTAGAGGTGCTCGCGCCACTTGAGGTCCAACACCTGCATCACGACCTGACGCTCGACGGTGCGCATGAGGCTTTCGCCGAGTCGCTCCTCGACAGCCTCGTATTGCACCTTCGCGTCAGCCTTGAGCTCGCGCTCCAAGAAGCCGGTGTTGAGCGCTCCTAGGCCGCCCGCCTCGTCGACGATCTCGTCGACCGTAACGGAAACCGGGTAGACCGTGCGTAGTTCCTTCCACAGCGCCTCGAGATCCCAGTCGTCGGGGTTGCCGACGCTGGTGGCGGACTGCACATACTCGCCCGTGACGGTGTCGACGAACTCAAGCATCTGATCGCGGAAGTTCTCGCCGTCGAGCACGCGGCGGCGCTCGGCGAAGATCACGGTGCGCTGTTCGCTCATGACGTCGTCGTACTTGAGCACGTTCTTGCGCTGCTCGTGGTTGCGGCCCTCGATCTGGGCCTGCGCGCTACGCACCCCGCGAGTCAGCACCTTCGACTCGATCGGCATGTCGTCCGGAAGCGCGCTCGAGTTCATCACCTGGGCGGCCAGTCCCGACTGGAACATGCGCATCAGGTCGTCGTCGAGCGACAGGTAGAACCGCGACTCGCCGGGGTCACCCTGACGGCCGGCGCGTCCACGCAACTGGTTGTCGATGCGGCGCGACTCGTGGCGCTCGGTACCGAGCACGTAAAGTCCACCCGCGGCGAGCACTTCGGCGTGCTCTGTCTCTACTGCGGACTGTTCGCGCTCGAGCACCTCATTCCATACCCGCTCGTACTCCTCGGGGTGCTCTACGGCGTCAATCCCACGCTTGTGCATCTCAGCCACCGCGCGGAACTCAGGGTTGCCTCCGAGCATAATGTCGGTACCACGGCCCGCCATGTTGGTAGCGACGGTGACGGCGCCCTTGCGGCCGGCCTCGGCCACCACGGAGGCCTCGCGCTCGTGCTGCTTGGCGTTGAGCACATTGTGCTTAATGCCACGCTTGCGAAGCACCTTGGACAGCGTCTCCGACTTCTCTACCGAGACGGTACCCACGAGCACCGGCTGACCGTTCTTGTTGCGCTCGACGATGTCGTCGATCAGCGCATCGAATTTGGCGGACTCGCTCTTGTAGAGCAAATCGGCCTGATCAATGCGGATCATCGGCTTGTTGGTAGGAATCGGGATGACGCCCAGGCTGTAGGTCGAGTTCAACTCGGCCGCCTCGGTCTGAGCGGTTCCGGTCATGCCGGCCAGTTTCTTGTACTGACGGAAGTAGTTCTGCAGAGTGATGGAGGCGTAGGTCTGGTTCTCTGCCTTGACCTCGACGCCCTCCTTAGCCTCGATCGCCTGGTGCAGCCCCTCGGAGTACCGGCGGCCCTTGAGGAGTCGCCCGGTGTGCTCGTCGACGATGTCGACTTCGCCATCCTGCACGACGTAGTCCTTGTCGCGCTTGAAGAGTTCCTTGGCCTTAATAGCGTTATTGAGGTACCCGATGAGCTGGGTGTTCTCCGGGGAGTAGAGGTTCGCGAGTCCGAGCGCCTGCTCGATCTTGTCGATGCCGGGCTCGAGGATTCCGACGGTCCGCTTGGCCTCTTCCACCTCGTAGTCCTCGTCGAGCGTCATGCTCAAGACAAGGCGGGCAAACTCGCCGTACCACTTGCCGCTGTCGCCCTGGGCCGGACCCGAGATGATGAGCGGCGTGCGCGCCTCATCGATCAGGATCGAGTCGACCTCATCGACGATCGCGTAGTGGTAACCGCGGTGCACGAGCTGGGACGGATCCATCACCATGTTGTCGCGCAGGTGGTCGAAGCCGAACTCGTTATTGGTGCCGTAGGTGATGTCGCAGGCGTACTGCACCTTGCGCTCCGCGGGCGTCTGGCCCGAGAGGATCACACCGGTCTCGAGCCCCAGGAAACGGAACACGCGCCCCATCAGCTCCGACTGGTACTGCGCGAGGTAGTCGTTGACCGTGACGACGTGGACGCCCTCGCCGGTCAGAGCGTTGAGATAGGCGGGGAGGGTGGCGACCAGGGTCTTACCCTCACCGGTCTTCATCTCCGCAATGTTGCCGTTATGAAGCGCTGCGCCACCCATAATCTGGACGTCGAAGTGCCGCATACCGAGCGTCCTGCGCGAAGCCTCGCGCACGGCGGCGAAGGCCTCGGGCATGAGCGAATCGAGCTTCTCACCCTCGGCCAGCCGCTCGCGGAAGGATTCGGTGAGGTCCTTGAGTTCCTCGTCCGACATCTCTTCGTAGATGTGCTCTAGCGAATTAGTCTGCGACACGGCCTTTTCAAGACGACGCAGTTCGCGTCCCTCGCCGATGCGGATAATGCGATCAATAACAGCCACGAAAACTCCAGTCAGGGCGTACGGTTCCGTCACCCATCGTAAGCGCTCGCAGACCAGGCAACGTGTCGTCTCGCTAACGGCGTAGGAGACCGCCCGTGACCGCAGCGCAATGGGGCGCCCAAAACGACGAACGTCGCGCCTGCAAACGCAGGCGCGACGTCGTCGCTAGCAGAAGAGCCTGCCTACGCGCTTTCGCGCCGAGCCGCTCCCGCGTCTGCGCTCTCACGGTCAATAGATGCCGGCTCGGGCGCCGTCGACTCGAGGTGAATCACCCCGTACGTCCATCCGCGTCGACGGTAGACGGCCGAGGCGAGGCCGGACTCGTTGTCGTGGAAAAGGAAGAAGTCGTGGCCGACGAGTTCCATCTGGTCGATGGCCTCCTCGACGGACATCGGCGCACCCTCGTGAGTCTTGGAACGAATCGTGATGGGGGTGCCGTCGATCGGCACCTCACGAGTGCTTCCCTCGGGCGCGCCCTCCCAGCTCTCGACGCTCGAGACCTGGTCGTCGTCTGAGTTCTGGTCGTCCTTTGAGCTGTCAGGCAGGTCCAGCGTGGCCTCGAGGTCCGCAATCGGCACCGCGTGCAATGGCGGCGTGTTCTGGAACCGATGCGCCTTGCGTTCGTGCTGCTTGCGCAGGCGATCGGTGAGGCGTGCGACTGCGGCGTCGAGCGCAACGAGGCGATCGTCTGCGGCCGCTTCAACCCGGACTACGCCGTGGTCGTAAAGCGTGATCTCGACTCGCTCGCGGTCGGAGGAGAGCCGCGGATTCCTCTCGTGCACTACGTGGACATCGGCCCGTGTCGCCTTAGGGGCGAGTGTCTCTATCTTGGTCATTTTTTCGAGGATCTTCTGGCGCACATCTTCAGAAACCTTGGTGTGTCGTCCAACAATCGCGATGTCCATTTGGAAACTCCTTCGTCGATATGAGCTACGTTGCTCAGGGCATGATGTCGGCGGCGCGAACTGCGCCTGTTCAACCACCCCCTCCACGTTCGAAGGTGCCCCACTAATCGTCGGGCTCTTAACCCCACCCTAACCCCACCTGAGAGCTCTTGGTGCGCACCGGCGCCGCGGCCAAGGTGATACCCGCGCACACCACCCACCCCGCGTTCTCGATGCAATCCCGTGCCGCCGCGAGCGTCGCCCCCGTGGTCATCACGTCGTCAATCAGCACCACCGCCCTGCCCCTGCCGAGAGATCTCTCAAGCCGCATCGAGCGCTGCGCCGCGCGCCACCGTTGGCGCGCCGATAGCCCCCGTGACTCGGCGCGGCGCATAGATAGCGCCGTCTGCGCGACCGCGTCGAGGCGGCACTCGCGCCAGCGCTGAGCGCACGCGTCGGCGAGCAGGGCAGGTAGGTCAACTCCGCGGCGCCGCGTCGAGGCTCGCTGCGCCGGGATTGGCACGACCGAGATGGCCGGGACCTCCGCCAGTTCTCCCGCGACGTGCCCCGCCGCTCGCGTCATGGCCGCCACGAAGAACGGGTCTAGGTCCCGCCTGTCCGAGTCCTTCCATGCCTCGATCATCTGCTGCGCTGACCCCTCGAGGTCGGCCACCGACCACACCGCGAGCGCGCCCTCCCCGCGCTGCAGACGGGGCGCGCTGCTGTCGCTACGGAAGGGCGCGTCCCACCATGTCGCCTCGCATTCGTCGCACCAGCGGACGTCGTCGAGCCCGCATCCAGGGCAGCAGACGGGCACGACCAGGCGCGCTACGTCTCGCGCCGCGGCGGCTAAGGCGCGGGCGGCGGGACCATTTGGCTCGGACACTCAGACAGCGTCCAATGCCCGTACCCGGTCGCGCGTAGCCGGACCGGCGGACAGCGCGTCGCAGCGCGTCCCGCCTGGCCTGTGGACATCACGTTCGCGCCCGCGGTCTCGTCAACCCGCGTAGGCGAGATCCGTGACCCCGGCGAGGACCTCTTCCCACCCGGTTCCCACGCGAGCGCGGACGGAGCCGTCGCTACCAACCGTGACGAGCGAACTCTCTCCGTGCCTGGCGGTGACCGACATGGCTCCCACCGTCGCGGACTCGAGCATCGTGTCGCCGCCGACCGTCACGATCCACAGCGACGACGGCACCTCCTCCTGCGCCTCGCCCAGAATCGCGATGGTGAGGTCATCGATCCACTGCGCGTCGATAGCGGTCGTCACGTCGACTCCCACGGGGATGGGCTCTCCCAGCGTGAGCGGAACGCCGGCTTCGGATCGCACGACTGTCGCCACCTCCGCCAGTTGCTGCCCGCCCTCACGCGACAGCACCACCACACGCGTGCCGTCGCGCGAAACCGCGAGCGACTGCACTGATCGACCGTCGAGCCATCGGGCTTCAATCTCCGCGGTGTCTCCGCCTGGCTGCACCGCTACCAATCCGCCACCGTTGGACGTTTCCGCGGTCCATACCCAGCCCTGGCGGTCGAAGGATGGGCCCACTAGGCGCTCACCCTGGTACAGCTCCGCGTAATCGAGTTCGTCCGCGGGGACCTCCATATCGGCCGTCATCGGCACGAGAATTTCTGCGTCGTCGTAAATAGCGTCGGAGAGGCCGAGCGTCCAACCATCCACAAGGAAGGCCGCGGACTGACCCTGATAGGACCACGCGATGTGGCTCGCTGTCACCGGTAGCGCCCCCGCCTCGTCGGGGGTGACCCACATATCTGTGCCGTCCCATGCCCCCAACCGAGACGCGACGATAGCCGCCGCGGTGCCGCCGGGAAGCGGACCGGGCTCGAGCGCGATGCTGCCGTCGCCGCCCAACGCAACCCCGCCCACCGTCACCGTGACGTCAACGACGCCCGGAAGAGTGGTGAGTGTGCGAGTGAGCTGCTCCTGAACTAGGGACCGCTCCGCGGGCGTCCCCGCGGACGCGGTGTTGAGCTTCACCGCGGCGACGCCATCGGTCACCACGACTGAGTCGAGGTCGAGCGCGGACCCGGGAGGGAATCCCGTCCTGACTGCGCTCGCCAGCCACGGCGACGGGCCCGCAATGAGTTCGCGCGCCGCCCAGGTCGGGCCGTTGTTGAGCGGCAGCCACCGCAAGTCCGGCACCACCGTGGTCTCGTCCATCGACGCGAAGGCGAGCGGCACGGGCAGGAACAGACGGTCAAAGTTTGCCTGCGCAATCACCGATCCATCCTCGAGTGCCGAGATGCGGTACTCGCCCTGATCGTCCTCGCTCAACTGGAAATCGATGATCTCGCGCGTTCCGTCGGGCGCCTCGACGAGCGTTCCGGCCGCGTCGATCTCCGCAGCTACCGGCACCGAATACTGAATATTTGACGAGTCCTCGTCCCATTCCGGCGTGAGCGCACCCGAGTTGAACACCACGACCCGCGCCGACGGGTCCCACTCGTTGTTGGCCTCGGGGCTGAGGTACTCGCGCGCTACCGAGAAGTCTGAGGCAAAACCTGCGGCCGATGCGGTGAGGAATCCGCTCACGATCGCCGTCGGGCTGTCCCCGGCCTGCGGTCCCTCCGCGAACGGCAGGATCGGCCTCGCCTCGGGCACCTCGCCGCCGCCCTCCTCGACGGGTCCGGAGTCCGGGATGGAGGCGCAGCCTGCCAACGCGAAGACGGTGGCTGCGGCGATTGCGGCCACTCGTCCCATCGCACTTCGCACGCGATTCGCACGCGTCGCGGAATTGAACTGACTGTGCTGGCTCATTGCGGTTTCGCCACCCTGCGGATATCGACCGACAGCGGCACTCGTTTGCCAACCGTCCCAAACTCCGCTTCGCGCATGACGAGCGGCATCACTGGTTGTTGGCCGAGGCCCCGCGACGTGCGCGGAAGCATCAGCCTGAAGCTTGCACCGTTGCCGGGCGATCCCCAGGCCTCGAGCTTGCCATCGTGGAGCTTCGCGTCCTCGCGTGCGATGGAGAGCCCGAGCCCGGTGCCGCCCATGGTTCTTGCCCGCGCCGCATCGGCCCGCCAGAATCGGTCGAATACCCGCTCAGCCTGCTGCGGGGTCAGGCCCACGCCGTAGTCGCGCACCACCACCGCCACCCCGAGCTTTCCGGCTACAACGGCGACGTCGATGGGCTTGCCTTCCGCGTGCTCGACGGCGTTAGACAACAGGTTGCGGACAATCCGGCTGACGCGCGGGCGGTCCATGGACGCGGAGTGCGTGCCGGGCGACATCCACAGGCGAATCGGGACGCCGCGGTCGGCGATAGCCGGCAGGATCGCCTCGATCTCCTCGCGGACCACCTCGCCCAGGTCGATGGGATCGAACTCGAGGCGCGCGGCCCCCGCGTCGATGCGCGAGATCTCGAGCAGGTCTGCGAGTAGCGTCTCGAACCGGTCGAGTTGGTTGTTGAGCAGCTCGGCGGAACGCGACACGTCCGGGGGAAAGGTCTCGCGCGCGTCGAAAAGGATGTCCGAAGCCATCCGCACCGTGGTGAGCGGCGTGCGCAACTCGTGCGAAACATCGGAGACGAACCGGCGCTGGAGGCGCGACAGCCCCTCCATGCGGGTGATCTGGCGCTGGAGAGACTCCGCCATCTCGTTGAACGTGCGCGCCAGGGTGGCCATCTCATCGTTGCCGCGCACCGGCATGCGCTCGCTCAGCCGGCCCTCCGCGAGGCGGGACGCGACGCGCGCGGCGCTGCGGATCGGGCGCACGGCCTGCAGTGCGACCATGAACGCCATGAAGACCACCAAGCCAACGAGCGCGACCGCGCCAAAGGCCAGCACGCGCTGGGTGAGGCTCAGCGTCTGCTGCTCATCCGCCAGCGAATACACAAAGTAGAGCTCGTAATCACCGGCAGATCGGATCTCCAGCGGAGACCCGACCACCACGCCGGGCTCGCCCTCCTGGGAGAGGTCCACGAACTGCCACGGCTGCGTAGCGCCGTCCTGAACGGCGGCGCGCATCTCGGGGCTTACCGCCGAGGCGGGACTCGACGTGAAGGTATTCAGCACCGCGTTGGAGGTGTTGTCCGGGTCGGGCAGCAGCACCAGGCCCCGGCTATCGCCCCCGAGCACCTGCAAAGCGTCGATCATGTCCAGCACCAGCTGCTGTAGTTCGCCGGTGGTCTCCGCCGTCGAGGCATCCATCTGCGCCTGCGCGGCCGCAGAGTCCCGCGCGCTTTCCACGAGGATGCGGTCGACGCTGGTCTCGACTAGACCATCCCTGATCTCTGTAGTCAGGTAGGCACCCAGGATCGCCACTGCGCCCACCCCCACCACGAGGGTGGTCACGACGAGCCGCAGCATCATCGACCGGCTCCACCTGAGCCAGAACTTCTGCAGCGGGCCGGTCAGTGTGGCCCCGATAGAACTCGTCTGGGCCGTCATGGCGCGGCGACGATCAAGACGCGGCGCCGCCCGCCTTGTATCCCACTCCACGGATGGTCAGGACAATCTGCGGGTTCTCTGGGTCGCGTTCAACCTTGGCGCGAAGTCGCTGAATGTGCACATTTACCAGGCGAGTATCCGCGGCGTGCCGGTATCCCCACACGTCCTCTAGCAGCACTTCTCGGGTAAACACCTGACCCGGCGAGCGTGCCAGCGTGACTAGGACGTCGAACTCCAGTGGCGTGAGGGGGATCATCTCCCCGTCCCGGGTGACGCGGTGTCCGGTCACGTCTATCTCGAGGTCACCGACCCGCACCGTGCCCGCCGCGGCGTTGTCATTGCGTCGAAGCCTGGCACGCACTCGCGCGATGAGCTCGCGTGGCTTGAACGGCTTGGGTACATAGTCGTCCGCACCCGACTCCAAGCCGAGCACCACGTCGACGGTGTCGGACTTCGCGGTCAGCATGATGATGGGCACCCCTGACTCGGCCCGAATCTCGCGGCAGATGTCGATGCCGCTCTTGCCGGGCAGCATGAGGTCGAGCAGGACCACGTCGGGATTCTCAGCGTGGAAGATGTCGAGGGCGCGGTCGCCGTGGTCACAGAAGACCGTGTCGAAGCCATCGGCGCGCAACACAATGCCGATCATTTCCGCGACGGCGGGGTCATCATCGACCACCAGGATTCTTGGAGTCATACTGCCATTATGCCGGGAGTTACCCCTGAGGCCGTGGCCCCCCGCGTGTTGCCTCCTGCGTCATGGCAGGATAGGCGTCGTCAGGGAGGACTACCGAGTGAATGAAAAGCTGCCCCCGGGGCCCGATGTGCCACCGGCATCGTCATGGCACCCGCACGCACCCGAGTGGGCACCGCCCACGCCGGGTGACTCCGTCCCCGCCCCTTGGGCTACGCCGGAGGCGCCGCTAACTCCCGGACTTCAGCCCCCGCCGGCTCAGTCCCAACAGCACGCCCCCGCGACTTACGCACCCGTCCCGGCCACGACTCCGGCGCCAACGTTCCGCTCGTGGCAGCCGGGAATCATCGCGCTGCGCCCCCTCAACTTTGGCGACTTCCTGGCCGCGCCGTTCAAGGCGATGCGATTCAACCGCGGAGTAGTAGTCGGCGGCCCGCTGCTCTTCACGCTCGCCGCCACCGCGCTGTCCGTGACGGCACTATGGCTGCTCTTCAACGACCCCCAGCTGGGGCTCATGAGCACCACCACGGCGCCCGCAGGGATCAGCCCGGAGACCGTCATCGTCGGCATCCTCGCGTTTATCTCCGTCATGCTCGCCGACGTCCTGTCGAGCACGATCGTCGCGCCCGGCGTGGCTCGCGCGATCCTCGGGGAACGGATCACCCTCCGCACCGCGTGGAGCTCAGTGCGGTCGAAGTTCGGCCACATCCTGCTGCTGTACCTGGTGACCGCCGTAGCCCTGACCGCGGTCATCGTGCTCGCGGCGGTACCCATGATCGCCGCGGTGGCCGCCGGGGAGACCACGTGGATCGTGCTCGGCATGCTGCTGATTTTTGTCGTGCTCGTGCCCGCGGGTTTCATGGTGACGCTCGTGACCGGGCTCGCGCGCCCCATCATCGTGCTCGAGCAAGTGGGCGCGATCGCCGCCCTCGGTCGCGCCTGGCGCCTCATGCGTGGTCGCTTCTGGTGGTCCGTACTGATCGTGTTCGTCACCACCCTGCTCATCAACATCGCGACCTCGTTCCTGCAAACCGGAGGACAGATCGTGGCGGGCCTGTCGGCCCTTGTCGCCCCCAACAACGGCGTGGTCGTCGCCATCGCCTTCTTCGTGATCTACGGCCTCGCGATGGTGATCTCCTTTGTGGTGACCTACTCCTACATGGGGTCGGTCTTCACTTTCATGTACACCGACATGCGGATGCGCCACGAGGGCTTCGACCTCGACCTGGCGCGCGCAGCCGAGGCCAGGAGCCGGCGCTAGCAGATGTGGACCTCAATCCCGGTGGATCCCGACGCCGATACCGCGCGCGAATGGGCGATCGACGAGCTCGCCAAGCGCGAGTACACGCAGGCTGGCGAGAGCTGGCTTGAGGCGATCGCGCGGTGGCTGGCAGACCTGTTTGACAGCATCGGCCGCGTTGGCAACGGGCTGGGCTCGCTTGGGATTCCCGGGGTGGTGATCTTCTCTGTGCTGGGCCTGGGGCTCGCAGCGCTGATCGTGTGGATAGTGGTCGGGCCGCTGCGTCGTTCGCGCCGCACTCGATCCGCCGGCGAGATCTTTGGCGACGACTACAGGGACTCCGCCGCGCTCAGCGCCGACGCGGAGCTCGCAGCCGCCGCGGGCGACTGGACCACCGCGCTGGTGCACCTGTACCGCGCGATGGTGCGCCACCTGGACGAACGCGGCACCATCGACATTTTTGCGGGCATGACCGCGCACGAGGCCGCCGTCGCGGCGGGCAGAGCACTGCCCCTGCTTGAGCGTGACCTCGCGATAGACGCCGATGCGTTCGACGACGCGCGGTACGGCCGTTCGCCCGCCACCGCTGCCACGTATGGACACGCTGCAGCGACCTTCGCCGCCATTCGCGCGACGCGCCGCCGCAAGGTGGCGACCGCATGAGCGTCGACGCGCGCGAGTACGTGAGCGCCACCGCGGGGCCGTCCATCACCTCTCGTGCACGCCGGTCGCCGTTGCTGTTCGTGGGCGTCACACTGTTCGTCATCATCATCGTGCTCCTGGTCACTCAGTCGCGACCCGCCGACTACCGAGAGCTGTCTACGGAGAACGCCTCCCCTAACGGGACGCGCGCCCTCGCGCAGATCCTGCGCGGACAGGGCGTCGACGTGCGCCAGATCAATCTCCTTGGCGACGCTCACATAGCCGACCCCGCCCGTACCACGTTGGTGATCGCGGATCCTGGTTACCTGCTGGAGAACCAGCTCGATTCGGTGGCCGGGTATCCGGGAGACGTCGTGTTCCTCGGCGTCTCGCAACAGGCGCTGGACACCGTCGACGCCCGGCTTTACCTCACGAGCACCTTCTCCGAGGAACAGGTGCTCGCAGGCTGCGGCGACCCGGACGCAACTGCCGCGGAAACGACCACCACCGGTCAGGACGCGATAGCGGGTGACGACCTCAGCGCGCAGGGCGCTCTCGACGCAGCCCTGTGCTTCCCTGACGCCGAAGGCACGTACTCGTACGCGCGAGTCTCGACGGAGCTGGGGACGCGCACGTTCCTCGCCAATCCGGCCATCGCCACCAACGAGCAGTTGGACCAGTTCGGCAATGCCGCGCTTGCCCTTCGCGTCACCGGCGCGCAAGAGAACCTGATCTGGTACGTGGGTGACTACGTAGATTCGACGATCCTCACCTGGGGAGACAACGGCCCCACCGCGACCGAGGTCGAGCTCAGTGCAGATTTCCTCCCGCCGGGCACCACGGAGGTGCTGTTCGCCCTCGCACTTGCCGCGCTGGTGGCGGCGTTTTGGCGGGCGCGGCGCTTCGGCCCCCTGGTCACGGAGCCGCTACCCGTCGTAGTGCGCTCCTCAGAGGCGACACGTGGCCGGGCGCGCCTGTACCGCCGCGCCCGGGCGACCGGTCGCTCAACCGCCGCGATCCGGGGCCTCGTGGCCCTGCGCATCGGCAAGAGGCTTGGCGTGCCGCGCGCGGCTGGCCGGGACGGGCTCGTGCAGGCGATTACCCGCGCCACCGGGCGTGAGGCCGCAGAGATAGACACACTCTTCTACGGCCCGCCCCCGGCTAACGAGACTGACATGATGCTTCTAGTTCAACGACTCGACCAACTCGAAAGTGAGGTTCACCGACCGTGAGCGACACCCCTCAGCACAACCCGGACGCTACCGCCGGACACCCGGTTCCACAGCATGACGCGTCCGGGTCGCCTGCGGCGCCTCCTGCGGCGCCTCCTGCGGCGCCTCCTGCGGCGCCTGCCGTTGCGCCTCCCGCTGCGGAACCCGCCGCACCTGCACCCTCCGCGCCCGCGCCCAGTGAGGCCCGCGAGGCCCTGGTGAGACTCCGAACCGAGGTCGGCAAGGCCGTTGTCGGTCAGGATCAGGTGGTGACTGGCCTGGTCATCGCGCTGCTCTGCAAGGGGCACGTGCTGATGGAGGGAGTGCCGGGCGTCGCAAAGACGCTGCTGGTGCGCACGCTGTCCCACACGCTGGGGATGGAATTCAAGCGAGTCCAGTTCACGCCCGACCTGATGCCGGGAGACGTCACCGGATCGCTGGTCTACGACGCCCGGACGGCGGCCTTCTCGTTCCGCAAGGGACCGGTCTTCACCAACCTGCTACTCGCCGACGAGATCAACCGCACGCCTCCCAAGACGCAGTCCGCGCTACTGGAGGCGATGGAGGATCGCCAGGTGACTGTGGACGGCGACTCGAAGCCTCTGCCCGACCCGTTCCTGGTAATCGCGACCCAGAACCCGGTTGAGTACGAGGGGACCTACCCTCTCCCCGAGGCTCAGCTAGACCGCTTCATGCTGAAGCTGACGGTGCCCATGCCCGACCGCGACTCGGAGCGCGCCGTCGTGGCCCGCCACGCCGCCGGCTTCAACCCCCGCGACCTGGTCGCGGCGGGCGTGCAGAAGGTCGCCAGCATCGAAAACCTCGAGAAGGGCCGTGCCGAGGTCGCCCAGGTCAGCATCTCCGATGACGTGGTCAGCTACATCGTGGACATCTGCCGCGCCACCCGCGAGGCACCATCGGTATCGCTGGGCGTCTCGCCTCGCGGGGCTACCGCGCTGATGGCTACCTCTCGCGCCTGGGCCTGGATGCGCGGGCGCGACTTCGTGTCGCCTGACGACGTCAAGGCGCTGGCCGGCTGGACGCTGAGCCACCGCATGCAGATGCGGGCCGAGGCCGAGCTCGAGGGCGTCACCACGGCGGCCGTGCTCGCGTCAGTCCTCGCCTCCGTACCGGTCCCCCGCTAGAGAGTCTCATGTACATCACAGGTTGGACGGTCGTTCTCGCGGTGCTCGGCGTAGTCCCCGCCGCGCTCGTGCAGGACCGCACCGTTGCCTGGGTGTGGATACTCGGCGTGGTCGCGCTGGCGCTCCTCGACTCGGGGCTCGCGCCAAAACCCTCAACCATTGGCGTCCGACGCTCGGTGCCTGGGTCAGTGCGCCTCACGGAGTCCACCAGCGGCACGCTGAGCGTGATCAACAACGGCAAGCGCAGGGTGCGCGGCGCGGTTCGCGACGCGTGGCAACCCTCGGCGGGTGCCACGCAGACGCGGCATCGTCTCAACCTGGCTGCCGGCGCGCGGGAGAAGTTCACCACTCGCTTCCATCCCACCCGCCGCGGCGACCGCCACTCCGACCGCATCACCCTGCGGGTGCAGGGGCCACTGCGCCTCGCGGGGCGCCAGCAATCCGTCGAGGTGCACGACACTCTTCGCGTGCTGCCCGAGTTCGCGTCTCGCCGTCACCTACCCTCGCGCCTGCAGCGACTTCGCGAGATCGACGGCCAAAGCGCTGTGCAACTCAAGGGAGCCGGTTCCGAGTTCGACTCGCTTCGCGAGTACGTGATCGGCGACGACGTCCGGTCAATCGATTGGCGCGGAACCGCCCGCCGGGCCGACGTGGTGGTACGCACCTACCGTCCTGAACGCGACCGGCGCGTCTTCATCGCGCTCGACACGTCCCGGCTCTCTGCGGCGCGCATCGGCGACGCTCCGCGGCTAGACGCGTCGATCGAGGCCACGCTCCTGCTCACGGCACTGGCCACTCGCGCGGGCGACCGCGTCCAGGTCACCGCCTACGACCGCACCGAGCGAGCACGCGCCTTGGGGACCACCGGGGCGGGAGTGATGCCCCAGCTGGCGACCGCGCTCGCGGGCGTCGAGCCGGAGCTGCTGGAGCCTGATTGGCCCGGCATCGTCAGGCTCGTGCAGGGTCGGCTCTCACAGCGCTCGCTGGTGGTGCTGTTGACCACCATCGACACGTCCACAGTAGACAGCGGGTTGCTCGAGGCCGTCGCGGCACTGTCCCAGTCCCACGTGGTGATGGTCGCTTCAGTGGATGACCCCGAGGTCGACCAGATGCTCGCGGGCCGCGAGGACGTGCACGAGCTCTACGCCGCCGGCGCGGCCGCCCGCGGGGTGCTGGAACGCGACACTGTCGCGACCCGGCTGCGTCAACTCAGAGCCGAGGTGGTCACGGCCGCGCCGGACGCGCTGGCTCCCGCGGTCGCGGACCGGTATCTGGCACTCAAGGCCGCCGGACGACTCTAGGAGCAGCCGGAGCGCCAACCGATCGTGCCGCTAGGTAATGGGCCTAGCCGGCGGTGGCCGCGGTAGCGACGGCGAAGTCGCCGTCGGTATCCCCGGTGATCCCGTGCTGAGTCGCGATTCGCCCGATCACGAAGATGTACAGCCAGAACGCGACAAAGGCGACGGCTCCGACGGCGATCTTGATCGTCCACGGCATGCTCGAGCCCGTGATGAACCCCTCGATGAGCCCCGACACGAAGAGCGTGACTACCAGGCCGATCGCGACGGCGAAGGCGGCGCGCCCCTCCTCCGCGAGGGCCTGCCCACGAGTGCGCGCACCAGGTGAGAGCATGACCCAAAACAGCCGCAGGCCCGTCGCGGCCGCGACGAACACCGCGCTCAACTCGAGCAGTCCGTGGGGAATGATCAGCTGGAAGAAGACGTCCAGGTGGTTTGCCTCGGCCATCACGGCGGCGGCGGTCCCCAATTGCAGGGAGGTGTTGTACATCAGGATGAGCGGGTAGATGCCCGTCAGCCCAAAGGCGATGCACTGAAACGCGATAAAGCCGTTGTTGGTCCACACTGTCGCGGCGAACGACGTCGAGTCGTACTCGGTGTAATAGCTCGCAAACTCGTGTTCCGCTATCTGGGCACGGTCCGCGGAGTTCCCAATGAGCGCGAGCGCGTCCGGATGAGTCAACGTCCACCACGCGCTGATCGCGCCCAGCACCACGACCGAGGCGAAGACCACCACCGACCACCAGCGCACCCGGTACATCGCCGCGGCGATCCCGTACGTGGCGAACCGGCGCAACTCGTGAGTGGAGACCTGGTGCGCGCCGGTCAGCCAGACCCGCGCGGTGGCGAGCGTCATGGACAGCCGCGTCACGAGCGAGGGCTCGGGAGCCGCGGATCGGATCGCGGATAGGTCACCGGCCGTCGACTGATAGAGACGCGTCAGCTCGTCGGCCTCGGCCCCATTGAGCCGCCGGGCGCCGGCCAGTTCCTTAAGTCGGTTCCACCGCGGCTCACGCACGGCTTGGAACGAATCGATGTCCACACGGCTACGATGCCATATCAGGAGCGGAAAGGTGGCAGCGGTGACCATAGTCGAAGACGAACTTCTCATTGGCGAGGGAGTGGTGCTCGACGCGGGCGCTGCCCCCGTGACCATGCGCATGCTGTCTGGTGCGATCGACGTCCTCACCTACGGCGTGACGTTCATCGTCACGATGACGTTCTTGACCCGTGCGGCGGGCTCGCTCAACGATGCCGCCTTCCGCGCCATCCTGATCGCCTGGTTGGTCACCTGGCTGATCCTGCTTCCCGCCGGAATCGAGACCCTGACCCGCGGACGCTCACTGGGCCGCATCGCGGTGGGGTTGCGCATCGTGCGGGACGACGGCGGGCCAGTATCGTTCCGCTTCGCGCTCGCCCGCTCCACCGCGGGTCTGCTCGAGGAGTACCTCACTCTGGGCATCATCGCGGTGAGCACCTCGATGTTCAGTCGACGAGGCAAGCGCATGGGCGACCACATGGCGGGGACGTACGCGATGCGCACGCGTGGCGGAACACGCGCGCTGCCGCCGCTCAATATGCCGTACGGGCTCGAGGGCTGGGCGACCACCGCGGACTTCCGCCGGCTACCGGACGGACTCGCCCTGACGGCGAGAATGTTCCTGGGTCGCGCCGCGAGCATGCACGTGGAATCCCGTATGCGCCTGGGGCAGCAGATCGCAGCTCAGATGAGCGACTACGTCGCCCCCGGCCCCCCGGCCGGGACCCACCCCGAGACGTTCATCGCGGGAGTCCTGGCGGCTCGCCGCGACCGCGAATACGCCATCGAGACCACCCGGATGCGCAGGCGCGACGCCGACTCGGCGCTAGTGCGCTCACTCCCCTTTGACGTTCCCGACGTGGAGAACTAGCGCCTCTTACTAGGAGTGCGAGGCCTCCGCGTCGCCCTGGGACGCCACGGCGTCGGTCGCACCCCCATTGGCCACCCTGCCCGCCGTACCCGCGTGCCGCAGGTCGGGCTCGATGAAGATCAGCCGGGCGGCGGGCACCGCCTCGCGAATGCGGCGCTCGGCATCGTCTACGTGCTCGGCGATGGACTCGATAGTCGAGCCCGGCAGCACCGCAACCTTGCACGCCACGAGGACGTCGTCGGGTCCCAGGTGCATGGTGCGCATGTGGATCACGTCGCCAAGGCCCGATGCGGCGAAGGCCGCGTCGATGCGTTCCTGATCCTCCGGCGTCACGGACTCGCCCATCAGCATGGACTTGGTCTCGCGAGCGAGCACCACGGCGATCACCACCAGCAGCAGCCCGATCATCGCGGTACCGGCCGCGTCCCACAGCCCGTTACCGGTGATGAGGGTCATGGAGACACCGAACAGCGCGAAGAGCAGTCCCAGCAGCGCCCCAAAGTCCTCGAGCAGAATCACCGGGAGCTCGGGAGAGCGAGACTTGCGGATGAATCCGACCCACCCCAACTTGCCGCGGACCTTGTTCGACTCGATCACGGCGGTGCGGAACGAGAAGCCCTCAAGCCCCAGCGCGACTACCAACACGACGATTGGCACCCACTGCCACGAATCGATGGGCTCGGGGTGCTGGAACTTGTGCCACGCCTCGTAGAGCGCGAACAGCCCACCCAGCGAGAACAACACGACCGCGACCAAGAACGCGTAGTAGTACCGGTTGCGCGCGTACCCGAAGGGGTGCTCGGAGTCGGCCTCCTTGCGCGCCTGCTTGCCACCCACCAGCAGCAGAATCTGGTTACCAGAGTCAGCGACGGAGTGGATGGCCTCCGCGAGCATCGACGATGCCCCCGTGAGCGCGAACGCCACAAACTTGGTGACGCCGATGCCGAGGTTGGCGCTGAGCGCCGCGACGATCGCCTTGGTGCTGCCGTCTGTGGACATCTACTCTCCCCGAATAGTCCCAAGCACTGCGTCGCGCACGATGCGCATCGTCTCCGGCGTGGCCGCCTCAACGTTCAGTCGGAGCAGCGGCTCCGTATTCGACGCGCGAACGTTGAACCACCAGCGCTCCGCTGCGGGGGCGGAGTCGTCCCAGTGGGTCACTGTCAGCCCGTCGAACTCGTCGGTCGAGGTCGACTCGTCGACGTGCTCAGCACGGACCCGCGCGAGCGCATCGGCGACAGAGTCCACGCGCGAGTTGATCTCACCCGATGCGGCATAAGGCGTGTAGTCGGCGAGGAGATCGCTGAGCGTCCCGTCGCTCTCGCCCAGGGCCGCGAGCACGTGCATGGCCGCGAGCATGCCGGTATCAGCGTAGAAGAAGTCGCGGAAGTAGAAGTGCGCGCTGTGCTCGCCGCCGAAAACGGCGTTGTGCGAGGCCATGTCCGCCTTGATGTTGCTGTGGCCAACCTTTGCTTTCACGGGCGTCGCCCCGGCCGCTACCAGCAGCTCGCGTACCGCGCGGGAGGAGATCAGGTTGTGAATCACCGTGGGCTGCTCGCCGCGCGCGAGTTCACGCGCACTCTCGCGCAGGCCAACCAGCGCGGTGATCGCCGATGCCGCGACGACGGCGCCGGTCTGGTCAACGGCGAAGCAGCGGTCGGCGTCGCCGTCGAAGGCCAGCCCGATGTCCGCGCCGTGCTCGATGACGGCGGCCTGCAGGTCCACCAGGTTCGCGGGGTCCAGCGGGTTGGCCTCGTGGTTGGGGAACGTGCCGTCCAGCTCGAAGTACAGGGGCACAATCTCCAACGGGAGCTCTGGCAGCCCCGCCCGGGCACCCAGCACCGCGGGGACGGTGTAGCCGCCCATCGCGTTCGCAGCGTCCACCACTACCTTGAGGGGCCGGATGCCGCGCAGGTCGACGAGTTCGCGCAGGAACGCGGAGTACTCGGGAAGCATGTCGTGCTCGCGACCCGAGCCACGCTGCGTTTCCTGAGGGATGCCGTCACCCAGGTAGGCGCTGGCGAGGGAGCGCACGTCGCCCAGCCCGGTGTTCTCCCCCACGGCACGCGCGAGCGCGCGGCACATCTTCATGCCGTTGTACGCGGCGGGGTTGTGGCTCGCGGTGATCATGACGCCCGGCAGGTTCAGCACTCCCGAGGCGTGGTACAGCCCGTCGGTCGAGCACATGCCGATGTCAATGGTGTTGACCCCGCGATCCCGCAGGCCGGCCATGATGGCGGCGGCGAGGCCCGGGCTCGAGTCGCGCATGTCGTGCCCGACGGCCACCTCGCTGGCGCCGTCCGGGATCACCACCGCATCGGCGAAGGCCGCGCCGATGGCGCGCGCGACGGGATCCGTCAGCGACTCGCCGACGATGCCACGCACGTCGTAGGACTTGATGAGTCCAGAGAGGTCGGGGTATTTGCCAGGTTCCACGTTGTCAGTCACTGCAACAGGTTACTAGGCGCGTTGGCGCGTGCGCGCTTCAGCGGCACAGCCGACCTAGCGCGGCCCGGGTGGGCGTGGGTTACGCGCCGCCGCCCACCACGCGCAGGTGGCCGCGACGCGGCTCCGATGCGACTGGCGCCGGTGGCTGGATGGGCTCGGCGGTGCGGGGCCTGCCCGCTTCCCGGACGGCGTTCGCGAGTGCGTCGAGGTCATCCTCGGAAGGGCCCTGCTCGACGAACTCCTGGTGAATGTGCACCACGTCCCAGCCCCGGGGTGCGGTGAACCGCTCGGCGTGCTGCGCGCACAGGTCGTAGGAGTGAGGCTCCGCGTTCGCGGCCAACTGCCCCACGACGACGGTGGAGTCGGCGTAAACGTAGGTCAGCGTCGCTGCGGCGGGTTGCGCGCACGCTGAACGCGAACACTGGCGGGTGGCTCTCACGTGACCAGACGTTACCCCTACGGCGGCGGTGCGTGTGCCTGCCACGCCGACCCGCGCGATAGCCTCGCCGTATGGGACGACGAGATAGGCACGGACGCGGATTACGCGCGCCCCTGCTTCCCCCCGATGCCCCCGGCTACCGGTCGGCCAGCGAGACCTTCGACGGCCACGTCCTCAACGTCGCGTTGGACCTCGAGGAGCGATGGGGAACCCGCTGGGGTCGCGTCGAGTTTGGGACAGAGACCGTGCCGCCGTCCCCCGCCACGCCCTGGGAGAACGGCGTGCCGCTGGGGCGCCTCTTTCCCGCCGATGCGGGTCAACCCGCACGCATCGTCCTCTACCGTCGACCCCTGGAGCAGCGCGCAGACCGGGCCGACCTGGGGCACCTGGTGCGCGATGTGGTGGTTGAGAACGTCGCCCACATGCTGGGACGTCGGCCGGACGAGGTTGACCCGCACTACGGCACGGGCGACTAGGGGCCCTCTAGCGGCCGGCTAAGACTCCGGGACGTAGCCGTCGACCCTGACTGCCACATCCAGGTCGGGAACCTCGGTGGGCGCCGGCGCGACGGCGGTGATGAAGCCGTTGTCCTCGCGCACCACCTGAACCCACTCGATCCCCGCGCCCACGGTCAAGACCTCTCCCGCGCTGGCGTCGGCCGTCACGGTCTGCACCGTTCGCGCGGGAACGTCGACGCTAGCGACAACGGAACCGTCCTGGTTGGTGATCTCCACGCTCTGGTGAGTCGCGGAATACACCGAGAGCACGGGGGAATCCGTCACCGCGACCAGGCTGAGGGGCACGTCGCTGGACGTCTGACCCGCGACCCACATCGAGTCATACGCGACCGACTCGTCGCGACCCGACTGCGAGTCTCGAGGCACGCGGGAGATGCCGGCTGCCACGACCGGCGCGTCGGCGCGGATCTCGACGGCACCCTGCTCGAGCGCTGGCACAGGAATCTCGGTGACGACGCCGGGGTCGAGGACCAGGCCCGCGGTACCGGGCCACTCGACTATCCCCTCGTCGGTCACGAGCGTAAGAGCGACGGTCGCGCCGTCGGGGGCAAGGAGGGACACCGTGGCGCTGGCGCCTGCCACGGTGGGGTCTGACGGCCCCACGGCCGGGATGACGATGCTGGTCGCGGGGTCTGCGGCGCGCGTCACCCAGTCGGTGCCTGCGGGCTCAAAGCCGTCGAGGCGCGAGTCCTGAATCTGCGCGACGATTCCGGTCCCGGAGGACTCGAGGTTGAGCACCAAAGCGGGGTTTTCAGGGATGAGTCCCTCGAGCAGCGTCGACTTCTGAGACTGCGCGCCGACGACGATCACCATCGGGTCCTCGCCGGAGTCGATGGGGCCGTAGGCGGTGACGGTGACCTCGACGGGCGCATCGGCCGGATTGGTGAGCACGAGGCGCGCGCTAGCGCCGAGCGTGGTCGCGCCGCCAACAAGCCACTGGTCCAGGCTCGGACGCACGCAGGCGACAGCTGCCAGGCCCGCGATGTCTCCCCCGCCCACGCGCTCCAGGGTCGAGGCGACCGGCTCCTCGGAGGAGATGCCCTCACCCACTGCGGTGCTGGTACCACGGGTAAACGTCTCGCTGATGACGTCGTCGGAACCCGAGTCGAGGTCCGCGTCTCCCGAGCTGACGTCCCCCACGGGGACCGCGAGCGGCCCGGGGCACGCGACAGCGTGCTGAACCGGGTCAATCTGCTTGTGCGTAACCGTAGCGGGCGCGGGCGTGTGAAGCGGCAACACGTCGGCGAGGAACACCCCTCCCACGAGCAAGACGGCCGCGGCCGCTCCGCTGAGAATCCTGAAGATCATGCGCGTACCCCCCTTAGCCTGCGGTCATGCAGCGGGATCGCCCCGAGGAGCGCCCACGCCACCACGATCGCCGCGGCCCACCACCACCGTTGGTAGGTCGGGTCGTCGTAGTCGATGCTGACGGTGCCCGAGCCAGCCTCCAGGGAGAAGGCGAGGCGGCCGTATGGGTCATCCGTCTGGGTAAGGGCGACACCGTCGAGGGATGCATGCCAGCGCGGATCCGCCGGGACCGCGAGCACGACGCGCCCGCCGTCCGCCGTGTCAGCGTCGCCAAAGCTCTGAGTGCCGTAGGTGGACAACACGGCGACATCGCCGTCAGTAGCCTCCACCCATGCGCGGGATACGGGCGCGTCGGAATCCGGACGATCCACCTGGTATGAGGTTCCGCGCGTGCTGACGCCCATGAGCGACAGCTGGGTGATCTGGGCTAGCGCGCCTTCTAGGCGCGGCGAATCGGGGGCGACCGTGATGATGCCGATGCCCCACGCGGCCAGTTGGACGTCGGCGCCCTCGCCGCCGCCGACCAATGTCGCGACGGCATCACTTAACGACTCCGGTGTGGGAAGCGGCTCGCCGTCGGCGGCCAGCACGTCACCCGAGGCGGACCTGGCAGGCCTTCCGGTGAGCCACACGGTGCCGTCGTCGCTGAGGACCGAGAACGCCACCACCCCGTCTTCGTCGGTGGATAGCGTCAGGACCCGCGGCGCGGTCGCGGAGTTCTCCTGCAGCCCCGCGACCAGGGGCAGCACGTCTGCGCGCGCAGCGGAGACCTCGGTCTCAGGCGCACGGCCCGGCCAGGCGGTCACGGCCACCTGAGAGAAGATCACGAGTCCGACGACGGCTAGCGCGGCCAGCGAGAAACTGCGCCGCACCGCCCGCGTACGGCCGTCGCCCGCGCCCCAGGCGCCGTGAGATGCTGCGGCAGCCGCGACGAGGAAGCCGGCCAACGCCAGAGACGAGCCGGCCCCGGCCCAGCCATTGGCGTCAGCTTGACCGGCGCCATCGGCGAGCGTCACCACACTGCGCTGCGCCGCCACCGCGACCAGGAGGCCCAGGGTCGCGACGACGAAGCCCAGTCGCACCGTCAGGATCGCTCGCCTGGACACGAGGGCGAGGACCGCGGCCATCACCACGATCGCGCCGAGCGCCATCGCCAATGCGCGGTCGCCACTGTCGTCGAGCCCCGGCACGTCCGTATAGAAGCCGGTGAATCCCAGTAACAGCTCCCACGGCTGAGTGAGCGGCGAGAGGAGGCTGGGGCCCGGCTCGCGCGCCAGGACGTGCCAGGCTGCTCCGGAGAACGGGCCCGCGTTCCATGCTGCGACAATCGCGGGGCCCGAGGCGACGAATGCCGGTAGCGGGATGGTCCAGACCCGCCAGCGGCTACGCCCGGCGAACGATCCCACCAGGGCTATCAGCAGGGTGAGGGGAACCAGGAGCACCGGCGACGTCACCGCGATCACTGCCATCATGACGGCGGCACCGAGGGCGGCGCTCGGGGACCCGCGACGCACTCGCCGGAACTCCTCGCCGTCGCCCACGATTTCGCCACGTTGCCAGCCGACCGCGCGCGCAATAGCGAACAGGAACCAGGGCAGGGCGAGGTGGGTGATGACGGCGCCCACCCGGCCGTCACCGATCGCCTGCAAGAACATCGGCCACACCGCGTAAGTGAGCGCGATAAGGACCCGCACCGTCGCGGAGCGAGTCGCGGCCCCCGCGGCGAACCACGCGGACACGGCCGCGAGCGCAACGGCCAGGCTAAGACCAAGCCCGACCCAGAGGCGTGACCCGCCCGGCAGCGCTGCGATGGGCGTCAACAGCGCTGCGAACGAGCCGTCCAGCGTGGGGGCGCCGAATCCTTGCTGGCTCCAGCCGGACCAGGTGCGATTCCAGAGCTCGTGCCAACCGAACTCAGTCACCCCCAGTGCGCGCGAACTCAGCTGGCTCCCCGCGGCGATAGACGGGATCCACGTTCCGAACAGAACCACCGTCGCCGCGAGGGAGAGCGGCACCAGCGTCAGCAGCCCCCTGCGCCTGCGCCGTCGCGCGAGCTCGAGGTCTGCGCGGACCACGTGGCGCGCAGCGGCGACCGCGCTCATCTTTTCCGGCGCCCCAATCTCACGCGCCCTGAGCAGCGCGAAGAACGCCCCAGGGCTCGCGAGAAGCGGCCTGATGACCGCAGGCGCCACCGTGGAGGTTGACTGACTCCGGCGGCGAGTCTCCCGCAATTGGGGGACGCGGCCGAGGACTCGCCAAGGCACGGAGAGTTCGGCGCCGACCATGCGCGTCTGATTCTGAGCGATGCGCAGCGCGGAACGCGCGAGCGAGGACAGGAACATCCAGACCGCTAGCGCGGGTATCGCCCACCACCGGGCCCACACGCAAGCGTGGAACCACTCGGCGGTGCGCCGGGCCGAGTAGCTGGCGTTGCGGCCCTTGGTCGATCCAGCGCGGCGGTCGTACAGCGACTCCTGGGAGTGGCGGACCTTGGCCGTTGGCACGATGACGACGTCGTAGCCGGCCATCCACGCCCGCCTGCAGAACTGCACGCTCTCGCCGAAGCCGCGAAAGCCCGGGTCGAAACCATCGAACTCGGTCCAGACGTCTCGCCGCACCAGCGCGCCTGCGAGGCTCACCGCGAGCACGTCGTCACGAGAGTCGTACTGTCCCTGGTTGATGTCGTCGGTGTCGACCATCGTCACCCGACGTCCGCCCAGCCTCGACACTGTGGCGCCGAGGCTCACCAGCCTGGAGGTGTTATCCCAACGGACCTGCGCCGCACCCACGACGGCGGCCTGCCTGCGCTTGCGAGCGGTCGCGGAGAGGGCGCTCAGCGCGTCGGGCAGCGGGGCGGAGTCGTCGTGTAGCAGCCATAGGTACTCACGCGAGTGCGACGGGAAAGCGTCGAGCACCCCGTTAACCGCGTCGGAGTAGTTGGCCGCGTCGGATTCGCTGACCTCAACAGGGAGGTCGGCGGGGATGGCGGGCGCAATCGCTCCGCCGACGAGCACCACGTGGACGATGTCGGGGCGCACCTCTTGTTGCGCGACGGAAGCAAGCACGGCAGGAAGCTGCCCCGCGCGACCGTCGGTCACGACAATCGCGCGCACAGTCAGGCGCGCAGAACTCATTGCACGCCCACGCAGGCGAGCCGGCTAGACCGCGCGGCGCTTGAGTTTGCGCCGCTCGCGCTCCGACAATCCGCCCCAGATTCCAAAGCGCTCGTCATTGGCCAACGCGTATTCGAGGCATTCTCCCCGCACGTCACACGACGTGCAGACCTTCTTTGCCTCACGCGTCGAACCACCCTTTTCGGGGAAGAACGCTTCGGGGTCAGTCTGGGCGCAAAGCGCGCGCTCTTGCCAAGCAAGCGGACCGTCATCATCGGATCCGCCAAAGATGTCCACCACCGACGCCAGTGTCGAGGCGGGCTTGCCTGCGTCCGAGGGCACTGAACCTTCGTAGATATTCCACATGAGGTTGTCCTCCGATCGCAGCGAGAAGGAATCCCGCATGTACGAATTACACCGTTGTAATCCCCACTAGTCAAGTCGAAACTAGCGGACCCCACGGATGAATCCCAGACCCCACGCCACGTGCATGGTCATCAGCACTCCCGGCATGAGCGCCACGGACCTCCAGCCCGCGCGTGACCACAGTGCCAGAGCGCCCACCAAGACCCCTGCTAGGTACGCCAGCGGTGCAACAAATCCGAGGGCCAGCCACCACACTTGCGAGGCTAATCCGATGACTCCCAGCGCCGTCCCCACGCCGATCGCGGCCACCACCACTGGCGGCGCAAGATAACGAGCCGATGCGGTCTGCGGGTGGGTGCGCACCACCTCGCGTCGCCACGCCCCAGAGTGGAAGAACTGCCGCGCGAGAGAGCGCCACGTTGACCGAGGGTGGTATGGCACCTGCATCGACGGGACGTAGTAAACCTCGTAGCCCGCCTCCCGGAGCCGGAAGTTGAGCTCCCAGTCCTGCGCGCGCCGGAAATGCTCGTCGTAGCCGCCCACCGCGTCGAGGGCGCTGCGGCGGAAGGATCCGAGGAACACTGACTCGGTGGCGCCCTCGCCCCCACCGACACGGTGGCCCGCACTCCCCAGCCCGAACCGCGAGCTCATGGCCACGGCGATCGCGTGGCCGAGCGGGGCATCGGCGCCTGGAACCATGCGTCCCCCGACGTTGCCGGCGCCGGACTGCGCCAGCGCGTCGACCGCGAGCGCGATATACCCGTGCGGCAAAACCGTGTGGCCATCGATACGCACCACGACGTCGTCGCCGCACAGGGCGAGCGCCAGGTTCAGGCCGGCGGGGGTCGCGCCGGTGGGGTTGGCCACCACGCGCACGTTGGGATGCTGGGCCGCAATGGTATCGGCCATCTGCGCCGTGGCGTCCGTCGAGGGGCCGACCGCGATCACCACGTTTACCCCGGGCTCGAAGCCGTTGCCTAGCACCGAGGCGACTGCCGCATCGAGGTGCGCCTGCTCGTTCAGGACCGTCATGATGACGCTGACTGGCGCTTCGCGGTCGACGGGGGCAAGTGTGGGCACCGGTCGAGCGTAACCCAGACAATTCGGTGCGCCGCCGCGGCGCACGGGGAGGACGCCCCGCGCGCCACGCAATAACGCCCGGCACAGGGCGCGCACGTAGAATGGCCCGCATGTCGAGCCCGATACAGATGCGCAACGCGTGAGCGCGCCCCCCTTCGACCGTCGGCGGCACGCCTCGGTCAACGCCGCTCGCCCGTGGTGGCAGTGGGTGCTGATGGTTCTCGCGGCGGCATTGGGCTTTGGCCTCGTGTACGTGCAGACCGTGAGTAATCAGATCGACGGCGCGTTTGACGCCGTGAGCGTGGAATCTATCGTCACCGACCGGCCAGACGCGCCAGCAGACGGCGACGCCGGGAAGCCAGTGAACATCCTGCTGATGGGCTCCGACGTCCGGGACGGCGAGAACGGCGAGATCGGCGGCGTGGTCGAGGGTATGCGTAACGACACCACGATCCTCATGCATGTCTCCGCGGATCGCTCGCGGGTCGAGATGGTGTCGATCCCCCGCGACACGCAGGTGGCTATCTCAGACTGCACCCTGTTTGACGGCACGCCGGTCAAGGGCTGGACCGGCGACTTCAACATCGCCTTCTCGAACGGCGGGATTCAGGGCGACCCCGCCGAGGCCGCCGCGTGCGTCATCAACACCGTCGAGGACCTGACCGGGATCTACATCGATCACTACGCGGTAGTTGACTTCAGCGGATTTGCGAACATGGTGGACGCGCTGGGCGGCGTCCCGATGTGCATCACCGAGCCGATCTCCTCGAAGAAGGCCAAGCTAGACATCGCGGCCGGCCCGCAGGTGCTCGACGGCGCCACCGCCCTCGCGTTCGCGCGTCTGCGCACCGCCGAGACCGGCGACGTGTCCGGGTCCGACCTGCAGCGCATCACCCGTCAGCAGGAACTGCTCGACCAGGTAGCCGCGACCGCGCTCTCCAAGAACCTGCTGACGGACGTCGGCGCGCTCACCCAGTTTGTGCGGGCGGGCGCCGAGTCCATGACGATGGACCCGGAGCTGGCGGACACCAAGTACCTCCTGGGCCTCGCGTACAGCCTGAGCGGCATCGACCGCGAGGCGATTGTTTTCGCCACCGTGCCGTGGCAGTACACCGAGGACAACCTGAACGTCGAACTGCTTCCGGAGGCCGAGCTGACCTGGGAACAACTCCGAACGGACACCCCGTTGTCTACAGTGTCCGCCGGGGATGCCTCGTCTAACTGGGACGACGGAAAGAGCGACTCGGCCGTCGTCGCCGCAACGGAACCCACCCCCGCATCGGAGCCCGCCGCGGCGCCAACCCAGACGGCAGCCGAATCACTGCTGGCGGACTGCGCGTCGTAAACTGCGACCATCCTCGGTATCACGCGGGAACCGTTTGGTGCCGATAACCGTTATGTGCACGACAGGCTTGGCGCGCCCGAGCGCATACAGCCGGGGCTCAGCGCCCGCCGAGGAACTTCACGACGACCTAAGGTTCAGAATTGATGCCGTTTGACTCCGCGAGCACGATCGCGCATGGCTAAGCGCAGCAAGGGCGCACGCCACGGCACTACCGCGCCCCGCCACCGCGTCCTGACGGGCCTGGCGTGGGCGACCGCTGCCATCGGGGGCTTCGCCGTCGCCTACGCGGGCACCAATCTCTACCTCCTGCAGAACTCGGTTAACACGCGCGACGTCGCCACGCTCTACCAGCCGGCACCCGCGGTCACCACTGATGTCGACGCCGCCCCCCTGGACGGCTCCGCGGGCGAGGACATCAACATCCTGCTGATGGGCTCCGACGTTCGCGACGGCGAGAACGGCGAGATCGGCGGCGTGGTCGAGGGCATGCGCTCCGACACCGTGATCGTGATGCACATCTCAGCTGACCGCGAGCGGATCGAATTCATGTCGATCCCCCGCGACTCCCGCGTGCAAATCTCCGACTGCACGATGTTTGACGGCTCCACCGTGCGCGGCTGGACCGGCAAGTTCAACATCGCCTTCGCGAATGGCGGCCAGAACGGCGATGCGGCCGAGGCCGCCGCGTGCACGATGCAGACAGTCACCGACCTCACCGGGATCCAGCTCGACCACTACGCGGTCGTCGACTTCACCGGTTTCGAGGACATGATCGACGCGATCGACGGCGTGCCCATGTGCATCCCCAACGACATCTCGTCGCCGAAGGCAAACCTCTACCTGGACGCGGGCCCCCAGGTGCTCGACGGCACCACCGCCCTCGCCTACGCCCGCGCCCGTACTGGAGAGGGCCTGCCAGGGGGCACCGACCTGAACCGCATTGACAATCAGCAAGAACTCCTCATGAACGTCCTGCGCAAGGCGCTCGGGATGAACCTCCTGACCGACGTTGGCGGCATGACCAAGTTCGTCAAGGCCGGCGCCGAGGCGCTCACCACGGATCCCGACCTGGGCAACATCACGTACCTGCTCGGAGTCGCGTACAGCCTGCGCGGACTCGACACCGCGAACATCACGTTCGCGACCGTGCCGTGGGCCTACGCGGCCGACAACAACGGCGACGTGGTCTGGACCCCTGAGGCCGACATCATGTTCGCGAGCATCGTCGCCGACGAGCCCCTCGTGGATCCCGCGGCGGAGCCCTCCGCGACTCCGTCTCCTTCCCCGTCCGCGACGACGGGTGACGGAGCCGTGCCCTCGTCCGAGCCGGACGTGCTCGCCGGCACCGAATCGGGCGCTCCGGAGCCATCCGTGACGCCCTCGCCGGTGCGCGAGACCGAGGCGGACATCCTCGCCTCCTGCGGCTAAGAGTCCTCACCGAAGCGCTCACGGCCCGTCTCATCGATTGATGAGGCGGGCCGTGAGCGTTTTCAGGGTGCACTAGGCGTCGCGTAGGGCCTTGCCCTTGGCGTAAGCGGCCTCGCGCAACGAGTCCTGAAACTGCGCCATCAGATCGCGTAGCTGGGCCGCACGCTCACCCTCGCCCGCGGCCAGGATGCGCGCCGCCAATAGGCCCGCGTTGCGCGCGCCGCCGATGGACACCGTCGCCACGGGCACGCCCGCCGGCATCTGGACGATGCTGAGGAGCGAGTCCATCCCGTCGAGGTACTTGAGCGGCACCGGCACCCCGATCACGGGCAGCGTCGTGACGGACGCGAGCATGCCCGGCAGATGGGCGGCGCCCCCGGCCCCCGCAATAATCACTCGCACCCCGCGTGCGGCGGCCTCACGGCCATACGCGATCATCTCCTCCGGCATGCGGTGCGCGGAGAGGACGTCCTTCTCGAAGGGGATATCAAACTCGGCGAGCGACTGCGCCGCCGCCTCCATCACTGGCCAGTCGGAGTCCGACCCCATCACTATTCCCACCACTGGGTTGACGGTCATTGCTGCACTCCTTCACGCACGATGGCTGCGGCCGCGACGGCCCTGTCATAAACCTGTTGCCTGGCATCACCGGACACGTTCACGTGCCCCACCTTGCGGCCCGGCCGCACTTCCTTGCCGTAGAGATGGATCTTGGCCCCGGGATCCACGAGGTCCGCGAGCGCGGACGGCAGGTCCTGTCGCGCCCCGCCAAGGACATTCGCCATCACGGTCCAGTCCGAATGCGCGGCGGTCTCACCCAGCGGTAGGTCGGCCACCGCCCTCAGGTGTTGCTCAAATTGGTTGGTCGCCGAACCGTCCATGGTCCAGTGCCCGGAGTTGTGAGGCCGCATCGCTAGCTCGTTGATCACCAAGGCACCGCGCGACTCGAACATCTCGACGGCGAGAACGCCGACGACCCCGAGTTCGGTTGCCACCCTCACGCCGATCTCCCGAGCCTGGCGCTCCAACGCGGCATCCAGATCTGGGGCGGGGGCGATCACCTCGGAGCACACGCCCTCGCGCTGGATGGATTCCACCACGGACCATACCGCGACGTCGCCGGAGGGCCTGCGTGCCACCAGAATGGCGAGCTCCCTGGTGAAGGGGACCTTCTGCTCGACCAGCAGGTCTGGACCCCCCGCGGAGCGCCCGGTGAGCCAATCCGCCGCCTGCGAGGCATCGGAGATCACCCTCACGCCCTTGCCGTCATAGCCGCCGCGGGCCGTCTTGAGGACAGCCTCGCCCCCGTGGCTCTCGAGGAACGCGGCGACCGTGGCAGCGTCGTCCGCGCGGGCCCAGTCCGGATTGGGCAGGCCCAGCTCCTCCATGCGTTCCCGCATCGCGATCTTGTCCTGCGCGTAGACCAGCGCATCGGCGCCGGGGCGGGCGGGAACCCCCGCAGCGGCCGCGGCATCGAAGACGGAATCCGGGATGTGTTCGTGCTCCCATGTCAGCGCAATCGGACGCGGCTCGGCAAGCAGCCGCTCGATGGCCGCCGCATCCGAGGGCAGGCCGACCACGGTCTGGTGCGCGGGAAGCGCGGCCGCCGCCTCCGGGGACTCGACAAGGACGCGCAGAGTAAGGCCCAGTTCGGTTGCCGCCGGCGCCATCATCCGCGCGAGCTGCCCACCGCCTACAACGGCCACAATCGGTGAAGTCATGGGTACAACCTACCGGCGGCTAGGCTCGTACACCGTGAGCATAGGTACGTGGGTGCGCGGACGCGCAGGAGAACTGGCGAAGTTCGGCACGGTCGGCATCGCCGGCATCGTGGTCGACGCCGGCGTCTTCAACCTGCTCCTGCTCGGCCCGCTGTCCGCCGCGGACAAGGTCATCACCGCCAAGATCATCGCCTCAGTGGCCTCGACGCTCTTCGCGTGGGCCGCGCACCGCTGGTGGACGTTCAGGGGCCGGCGGGGAAACACCCCGGCGAAGGAGCTGGCGATCTTCGTCCTGGTCAACGGCGCCGCACTCGCCGCGCAGGCCGGGGTGCTCGCGATCTCGCACTACGTGCTGGGCTTGACCGGCCCGCTCGCGGACAACTTCTTCGCGTACGCCATCGGGCTCCCACTCGGCACGGTGGTCCGCTACGTGGGGTACCGCACGTTCGTTTTCACCGCGAACGATGCTCCTGCGGACGAGTCCCCCACGGACGCCACTGCGGACGATGCGGTGGCTAGGTCCGGCGACGACGGCTAGGCTTTCCAGCCCTTCCGTGTGGGACGACGTCCTCGGGATCGACCATGTTCGGCACTCCCTGGAGGAAGACCGAGAAGGCCGCGGGCTTGCGCTGCGACAACTCGAGCCTGCCACCGTCTGCGGTCACCAGGTCACGAGCAAGGGCCAGGCCCAGCCCGGTGCCGCGGCCGCTCGTCACTTCGCGTTCAAAGATTCGTGAAGCGAGGTCTTCAGGGACCCCCTCGCCCTGGTCCCGCACCTCGATCACTATCGCGTGATTGGGACCTGACTCGCGCGCCAACACCCGCGTGGTTCCGCCGCCGTGGTGCAACGAGTTCTCGATGAGGGTGGCGAGCACCTGCGCCAGCCCACCCGGTGTGGAGAACACGGTCGCGTCGGTGGGCGCGATGCGCAGCTTGCGGCCCGCCTGGGCGAAGGTATTTTCCCACTCGGCGCGCTGCTGGTCGAACACGTCGGCCAGGACGACCAGCTGGGTGCCGGACCCGAGTGTGCGCCGCGTGCGGCCCAGCAACTCGTCGACGACGCCCACCAGTCGCTCGATCTGTTCGAGCGACTTCTCGGCCTCCTCGAGGACCTCCGGCTGATTCGAAGTCATGGTGATTTCCTCGAGCCGCATCGACAGCGCGGTGAGCGGCGTGCGCAGTTGGTGCGAGGCGTCGGCAGCGAATTGTCTCTCGCTCGCCAGCCGCGCGCCCATCCGGGTCGCGCTGCGGTTGAGCTCGTCCGCGACCAGGTCGATCTCCTCGACCCCGGTCTTGGTGAGGTTGAGTTTGACCTGCCCCGACCCCAGATGCTCCGCGCTGGCGGCGAGCAGGACCAACGGTTTCGACAACCGGTTGGCCTGGAACACGGCGACCGCGATCCCGGCCAGGATCGCGATCACAGCGACAAGGAGCACCAGCGCCACGGCGCGTGCAGAGGACCAGAACACGTCCCACCAGGACGTGTACATGATGACCACGAGGCCGCTCTCCGTCACATCGGAGGCGGAGAAGGAGCGCGGCGGTTCGGTGCCGGACGTCAACTCGGTTCCGTCCGGCAGACGCAAGACGATGTACGACGCGGACCCCGGAGAATCACTCACGTAGGAACTGAGATTCTCCGCGGTGATGGTCTCGCCCGTCGCATACCGCACCTCGAGCGTGCGGGCGGCGGTAGTGGCCCGCTGATCCAGGTTCGCAAGTGATCCGTCGCGGACCAATTGCGCAGTCATCACGGCGAGCGGAATCCCCAGCAACACCACCGCAACGGCGAGCGCCGAGATTGTCGCCTGGAGTAAGCGCTTTCGCACCCGAAGGCCTAGACGTCGCTCTCGAAGCGGAAGCCCATCCCGCGCACGGTCGTGATGAAGCGCGGCTGGGTAGCGTCGTCGCCGAGCTTTCTACGCAGCCAAGACACGTGCATGTCCAAGGTCTTCGAGGGTGCGCCAGACTCCGCGGCCCATACCTCGCGCATGAGCGTCTCGCGGGAGACCACCGAGCCGGCGTTTGCCACCAGCAGGTGCAGCAGATCGAATTCCTTGCCGCTGAGCTGCAACTCGTCGTCGCCAAGGAAGGCGCGGTGTCCCGCGACGTCGATGCGGACGCCCGCGACGTCCAGGTCGGTGGCCGAGTCGGCACCAGTGCGCCTGCGCAGGAGTGCTCGCACGCGGGCCAGCAACTCCGCGAGGCGGAAGGGCTTGGTCACGTAGTCGTCCGCGCCGGCATCGAGCCCAACGACGAGGTCGACCTCGTCCGCCCGCGCGGTCAGCATCAGGATCGGGACGGCTAGTCCCTTGTCCCTAATGCGGCGCGCGACATCGACTCCGTCGATATCGGGCAGGCCAAGGTCGAGGATGACGAGGTCGGCATCATCTGCCGCGCCCACACCCCCGAGTCCGGTCCCGTGCCATTCAACGTCATAACCTTCTCTTCCCAAAGCGCGGGTCAAAGGTTCTGAAATGGTCGGGTCATCTTCGACCAAGACAATTCGAGTCATGGTGCCACGATACCCGTGCCTGACGACTTTGCAACGCCTCGCGCGCGGGTAGCGACAGGTGAGGGCAATACGGGGCTCCGTTCGTTCCCGGTAGGCTCACCAAAGTGACCACCACTCTCCCCGCTCGCACGTCCGTTTCCCGCGCGCGCCTTCAATCCACGCTGGTAGCGACGCCGGAGCGGGCCATGCACATCATGGTGGCGCTCGCGCTCGCCGCCGGCACCACCGTGAGCCTGGGAATCCACTACTCGTGGACCGTGCTGCCGCTTACCGCCGTCCTGGTCGCGGCGACCTGGACCTCGCTGAGACCGGGTGGCATCGCGACAGTCGCCGCGGTCCGAGCAGCGGCGATCGCGGTCGGGGGCACCGTCGCGTGGTGCATCGCCAACATCGCCATGGCGGCCGAGTACCTGATCGTCGTGCGCGACCCAGGCTTCCTCACCCTGTCCGGGATGTGGCTGGTGCGCCACCCCAGCACGGACATACCCGCGCGCGGCGCCGTGGAGGCCGCCGCCACCCAGCTCAACCTGCTACCCGACGCCGCGCAGGCGTGGAACCTGTACGGCGACGTCATCCAGCCCCAGGGCGCAAAGATGCTGCCCGCGACCTTGTCGGTGGGCGGCTGGCTGGCCGGCGAGACCGGGGTCCTGGCTGCCAACGTAGTCATCGGCGGCATCGGCATCCTGGCCGTGTACGCGCTCGCGCGCCAGTTCCTCACCCCTTACGCGGCCCTCGCTCCGGCGGGCGCCATCGCCCTGACCGTCTCGCACATCGGGCTGTCGCGCGCCGGCTATACCGAGCCGCTCACGCTGGTACTCGTGATCGCCGGCGTGCTGTGGGCCTGGCGCGGCGTCAAGGAGAGACGCCTAGGACTGCTGATTGCCGCGGCCGTCACCTCCGGGGCCACGACGTTTATCCGGATCGATGGCGCATCCTTCGCGGTGGGGGCCCTCGCGGGCATCGTCATCGCGCTCGCGCTGTCCGACGCACCGCGCGCCTGGCGCAGGCGTGCCGCGCTCATCGTCACCGTGACCCAGGCTGTCGTCCTGGTGCTGGGCTATGTATCGCTGTGGCGCTGGGCTAATGAGTACCTCGCCCGCCTCGAGCACCAGGCGATCTCGCTCATCGCGGTGTACTCGGCGGCGGCCGTCATCCTCGCGCTCTGGGCGGCCACCTGGGGGCCGCGCTGGCGCGGGGATCGCGTCCTCACCGGCCTGCGCTCGGCGCTGGGGCGTCGCGGCGCCATCGGGATCGGAATCGCCGTAAGCGGGCTGCTGGCGCTCCTGGCCTCGCGCCCGCTGTGGATGATCGCGCGGCGCGGCACCGTCAAGGCCAACGAGATCTTCGCCAACGGCGTGGTCGAGTCATTCCAGAAGAACGCAGGATTGCCCGTCGACGGCACGCGCACGTACGCGGAGTCGACGATGACCTGGATGAGTTACTACCTGACGTGGGTGCTCGTCGCCCTCGCGATAGTCGGGTTCGGCGTGGCCGCGTACCGCATGGTCCGCCGCGACGGCACCTGGGCGGTCTTCCTCGGCGCGATCCTGGCTCCGACGCTCCTGTACCTATGGAACCCGTCGATCATCCCGGACCAGCTCTGGGCGATTCGTCGGTTTGAACCGGCCGCCATGCCGGGCTTCGTGCTCGCCGCTGCGATAGGCGCGTGGTGGCTGGTGGGACGCCTGCACTCGGCGTCGGCCAGGCGCATCGGCCGCAGGATCGCCGCGATCATCATCGTGGTCGCGCCCCTCACCTCGTGGGTCTCGATCATGCCGGGAGACTCGCTGCCCATCAGTGCGGCCACCAACGTGACCACCCGGGAGATGGACGGCGCACGCGACCAGATTGCCGACCTGTGCGAGGTGGCGGGCGACCGACCCATCGTGCTGGCAGGGACGTCCTCCCACTTTGGCTCGCTGCGGGTGATGTGCGACCAGCCGGTGGTGCTCGCGCTCGTCGAGCCCAAGCCCGAGGCCCTGGCGGAGATGGCCGAGATCTGGGGCGAGGCTCCCGTGGTGCTGACACGCAACGCCGAATGGTTCGACTGGGAGGACGGACTGCCCGATCCGGCCGTCGTGTCCACCGTCCGGACGTCGTCGTACGCGCTCCAACACATCCCGCGCACCTACTCGGACCGCGAGTACACCTGGTACGCGGGGCTCGTGAATGACGACGGCAGCCTTTCTCCACTGCCCGCCTCCGAGTAGGAGCCCTCCACAGAAGTAGCTCGGCGCGGGCGAGCACGCGCCCGCGCCGTGCACCCTGGTCGCATGCGAGTGACCTGGGACGACCGGCTGGACCTCGACCTGACGGCCGCCGCGACGTGCGCGGACCTGGTGTCGTATCTCGCGCAGAACGACCGGCGCGCCGACGAGGTGTGGTGCGGCGCCGTGCGCCTCGACCCCGACCACCGAGCCGGGGTCGAGCCACTGGTACACGGCGCGCTGTTGCGACCCAGCCGCGGGGCTCCCGCCGTCCGGCTGTCCCATCCTCACCTCGCCGTCACGTGCGGGCCGGACGCGGGCGGGCTGGCGCCGCTGACGCGGTCCGGGATCACCGTGGGCCGCGGCGAAATATGCGACCTGCGGCTCGCGGACGATGCGGTGAGCCAGTTCCACGCGCGGGCTGGCTACGACACGGCCCCCTGGGTGCGCGACGGCGGCTCACGCAACGGGACGATTCTGATCCGTGAGGGCGGCACCCGCCGCCGCTCTCGGCGCGCTCGCCCCCTCCCCGGCGAGCACCTCGTCATGGGCGACTCGGTGCTCCAAGTGCGTCCAATGCCGGCTGACAAGGGCACGGACAGCGGCCGACGCTCGCCAGTGTCCGGCCCGCAGCTGAGCGCGATGGGGGCCGGCGCAATTTCCGGAATTGGACTCGCAGTCGTGACGGGACGGTGGTACTTCGCGCTGCTGGCCCTCGTCTTTCCGCTCATCAGTCTGGCCCCGCTGGTAGCGCGCCGCCTGCGAGGGACCGGGGCCTCGGCGGACGACTTGGCGCCGCCAGCCGACCCGTGCCCTCTCGCCACGGCGGGCACCGCTGAGGATCGACGCCTCAGCGTCCACGAACTCGCGGGGCCGGTGGCCGTGGTCGGCGAGCCTGCCCGCGCGACCGCCACGGCGCGCGGCATCGTGCTCGCGCAGCGGCTACGGCCTCAGGACGACTCGTGGAGCGAGCCGTGGATGCGCTGGCTCCCCCGCGCCAACGCGGACCGCACCGTTCTGCTGGTGCCCCAGGGCCTGGGCGCACCGTCCTGGGCAGCGACGGTCGTCGAGGCCAACGCGACCAACACCTACGTCCACCAGGGGACCTCGACGAGGATTGCGCCCCGATGCTGGGTCGGGGAGGACACCGCCGACGCGTTGGCCCGGCTCATCGCGGGGACGCGGTCCGCCGAGGAACTCATCGGGGACGTGGCGTGGGCGGACCTTGAGCCCGACGCCGTCGAGACCCCTGGACGAACCGTGGCGACGCCAATCGGGTTGAGTGCGGGCGGTCGCTTTGTCCTCGACCTCGCCCGGCACGGGCCCCACGTACTGGTGGCGGGCACCACCGGCTCGGGCAAGTCCGCGCTACTCGAGACGCTCGTGCTGGGCCTTGCCCATCGCCTCTCCCCCGCGGACCTGACCATCGCGCTCATCGACTTCAAGGGCGGCGCTGGGCTACGCCACTGCATGGACCTTCCTCACGTGGTGGGGTGTCTCACCGACCTCGACGGCCACCTCGCCGAGCGTGCCCTGGTGGCCCTCAGTGCGGAACTCGAGCAACGAAAGCGCGCGGTGGCGCAGGCGGGTCACGGCTCGCTCGCCGAATGGGAAGCCGCTGGCGGCGCACCGCCGAGGCTGTTGGTGGTCGCCGACGAGTACCAGGAAATCGCCCAGCATCACCGCGCGTTCCTTCCTCACCTGGCCAGGCTCGCCGCGCAGGGCCGCTCCCTGGGGCTTCATCTGGTGCTCGCGACGCAGCGCCCCGCCGGCGCCGTCACGCCCGAGATCAGGGCAAACGTGACCACCACCGTCGCGCTCAGGGTGGCGTCCGCCGCTGAGTCCCAGGACCTGCTCGGATCCGCCGATGCGGCGCTGCTCCCGGTGGACCGGCCCGGCCGCGCGATCGTCGCCCACGGCGCGCAGCATCTCACCGTCCAGATCGCTCAACCCACGGTCACCGCCACGGCACCGGTGCGCCCCGCGGGGCAGCGGATAGAGCCCGAGCCGCGGGCACTCGCGGCCGCGGCTGCGGCCCGGTGGGAAGGCGTCGCGAGCCCGCCGCGGCTGTGGCGCGACCCACTGCCGGCGTCGGTCCCGCTGCCCAGGGCCGCCGTCGCGACCGCCGAGGTCGCGGACCTCACGGCTCCTTTGGCGGCCGCCGCAGGAGTTCCGCGAGGCGACCCACCCGCGTTCCTGCTAGGGCTCGCAGACTGGCCCGCGGAGCGCCGCCAGGGCTACACGGCATGGCGCCCGACCGATGGGCCGCTAGCGATTGTCGGGGTGCACGGGTCCGGTCGCACCACGGCGTTGGAGACGCTGGGCGAGCAGTCTGGCGCCCAGGGGCTCAACGTGGTGTGGCTGCCTCCGGACCCGCGCGAGGCCGCGCGAACCATCGACCTGTGCCAGGACCGAGCCGACACGCTGCTGCTGATCGACGATGCGGGAGGCGCCGCCGCAGCCCTCGCGGAACGCGACCGCGGTGCACCCGCGGACGCCCTGCTCCGGCGCCTGTCTCGCGGCCTCCCCACCGTCATTGCGTTGGCCCCGCACGACCCGGCCCGGCTCGCCGCGGCGGCCACCACCCGCGTGATCCTGGCGGGCATGGATCCCGGGGACCAGTCGGTGTGGAACGTGCCCCGTGCCCTCACCAGCGGCTCACCCACCGCGGGTCGCGGGTGGCTGGGCTCGCGGGGGCAGTGGTGCGAGCTTCAGCTTTTTCGCGGCACGGTGGGCGCTCTCCGTCCCGAGTCGCTCGTCGCGCCACTACCCCCGGGGGAAGTCGTCCGACGGCTTTGCGAGGCCGAGCCCGGCCTCCTCGCGATCGGCGGCGACAACGCGCGCCGCCTCTACTGCGAAGGTGGCGTCACCTTGGTGGGCGCGCCCTCCAGGTTGCGGGACGACGCGCTCGCCCAACTCAAGCGACTGGTTGGCGTCGGGGCCGTCGGGCCGCACGCTGCGGAGGTGGCCGTCCGCGACGAACTCGTCAGCTTCCCCGGCTCTCCCCGCCCTCAGGGCACGGTCGTCCTGCTACAGCCGACCGAGCGCAACGTGCGCGACGCGTGCGGGGCCGGGCACATCGGTCTCACGGATGACGCGCCGCCGCCGGGCCGCGTCGTCGTCGTGCAGGACTCCGGGGTGTGGGCTGCGCAGTTGCCATTCGGCACCGACTGATCGTCCTCTAGCGTCACTCCTGAGCGGCGTCGTCTGCCTCGGTATCGGTATCGGGCTCGGCCGGGGTGTTGTCCCGGCCAACTCGGGCCATCACACACGCCGCAACGATCAGCGCCACCGCGATCAGCACTATGCCGACCACTGGCCGCTCGGAAATCACGGCGAGACCGATGCCCGCCTGAAAGACCTGCCACGTCAGCGCGATGGATCTGGCCCACCTGCGCGACTGCCACATGCCGCGGGCGCCGAACCCGACGCCGATCGCCAGAAGGAGGCAAAATACCCCCACGGCCACGATGAACCCGACATCCTGGGGGCCGCCGAGGGCCGCATAGATGCCGTAAGCGATCGCGGCGAAGGTCAGCACGAGCGCCTCGACGCCCAGCCCAAAGGCGGCAACTACCTCGAGCGTTCGGGCGCTCTTTCCGTTCGGATTGTTCATGGTCTCTAAAGTACCGCCCTCGATTGTGACCGACGACACTTCATCTATCTCTTGTCACCTGTTCGTAACCATGAGAACCTAGATGAAGTCAAACCGCAACGGCAGCGGCGATAACCCACACACAAGTGTTTGGTTTCGTTGCGCCTTATTGCCTCAAGGAGATCCTATGGACTGGCGCGACCGCGCTGCTTGCCTGGAAGTTGACGACCCGGAACTGTTTTTCCCCGTCGGCAACACTGGCCCCGCATTGGTACAGATTGAAAAGGCTAAGACCGTTTGCAACACCTGCACGGTCCGCGAAACTTGCCTGCAGTGGGCAATGGAGCACAACCAGGACTCTGGCGTGTGGGGCGGGCTGTCGGAAGACGAGCGCCGCTCACTCAAGCGTCGCGCTGCTCGCGCACGCCGCGCAGCCAAGTAGTTCCTTCGCGACCGTAGCGCCTCGGCGCTTGCGCATCGTCGCGAACACCTAAGTAGCAATGAGACGACGGGAAAGCCACGCGGCTGGCCCGTCGTCTTTTGCGTATCCGGCAATCGCCGCGGGTGACTAGCGCTCGCCAACCATGACGTGAATCGCGACTTCGCTACCGCCGGCGATGCGCCTCCAGGCCAAGGATCCGCCCAGTTCGTTCTCGACCAGGGTCGTCACGATCTGCGAACCCAGGCCAGTGGGCTTCGCGGACAGCCCCACGCCGTCGTCCACAATCGACACGTTGAGATCGTCGTCGTCGCGCTGCGCTGTGACAGTGATGGTCCCGTGCTCGCGCCCCACGAACCCGTGCTCGACGGCGTTCGTGACCAGCTCGGTAATGACCAGCGCCAACGACGACGCGTACTGCGCAGGGATGAGCCCGAAGTCGCCCTCGCGCACTATCTTGACCTGGACGCCAGGCGAGGCGACCTCAGCGGCCATCCGCATCGAGCGGCCCGCGAGGTCATCAAAGTTGACGAGCTCGTCGAGCGTGCCAGACAGCGTCTCGTGCACGAGTGCGATGGTGGACACTCGGCGCATCGCCTCCGCGAGCGCCTCCTTGGCCTCGGGCGCCTCGACCCGCCTGCTCTGCAGGCGCAACAGCGCCGCCACGGTCTGCAGGTTGTTCTTCACCCGGTGGTGAATCTCTCGGATGGTCGCGTCCTTGGTGATGAGCTCCCGCTCGCGCCGACGCAGCTCGCTGACGTCGCGGCAGAGCAACAGCGCCCCGGTGCGTTCGCCGCGATCCGTCACGGGAATCGCTCGCAGCGACAGGCACGCGCCGTTGGCCTCGAGGTCCGTGCGCCAGGCGGCGCGACCCATCACGACCATCGCGAGCGTCTCGTCGATCAGCCCCCGATCAGTCACGAGTTCGCTGGTGACCCGCGGCAGCGACTTGTTCATCAGGGGCCCGTGCACGCCTAGCCGATGAAAGCACGACAGCGCGTTGGGCGACGCGTACGTCACGTGCCCCACCGAGTCGAGCCGCAAGACGCCGTCCCCGACGCGCGGTGCTCCGCGCCTTGGGCCCGTCACGGAGGTGTGAACGGGAAACTCTCCGCGCGTGATCATCTGCAGGAACTCGTCTGAAGCGCCCTTGTAGTTGAGCTCGAGCCTCGACGAGGACCTCGAGACCACCTGAGACACCTCGCGTGTCAGCACGGCGATCGCGCGTCCGTTCATCACCACCGGCAGCGCATCCTCGCGCACCGCGTAGGTCTCGTCCCAACGCGGCTCCCGCGACGCCACCATCACGCCCTCGTCAAGCGCCCTGCGCAGGTGCGCGACGCGAGTCGGCCGGGCCATGGTGCCCACGACATCGTCCTGGTGGACCGTGGGCCCCGTAGACGGCCGGCACTGCGCGACCGCCACGAATCCGTCGGGGACCTCCCGCCACATCACCAGGTCGGCGAACGCGAGGTCAGCAATGATCTGCCAATCAGCGGTCAGCAGAGCGAGCCAATCCGCCTCAGCATCGGTAAGGGGTCCGAACCGCTCGGCGGTCTCTCGCAAAGTTGCCACGCCCCTAGCCTAAGGGTCACGCGACAGCGCGGTAGCCTTGAGGGACCTTGGAGGTCGGCAATGAAAATCATTCATCAACACACGTTCAACGCGAGCCTCGATCGCGTTGTCTCGATGCTCGCCGACGAGGAGTTCGCGGCAACCCGCGCGAACGCGTCCGGGGCGGCCGGACAGGACGTACTCATAGACGGCGAGCCCGATGGCGCGTTCACCGTCCTGATCCGACGCACCGTGCCGTCTGATTCAATTCCGTCGGAGTTCCGTGGCTTTGTTGGCAAGGAACTCACCGTGAAGTACACCGAGGCCTGGGAGCCGCCGAACCCGCAGGAGCCGGATCGCGTCGGCACGTTCGCCATGGAGATCCAGGGCGCGCCCGGTCACGTCGCCGGAGCTATCGGCCTCACGCCGGGCAACGGCAAGGTGGAGTTTCTGGCCACTGGGCAGATCTCCGTGTCGGTACCGATCATCGGGGCGATTATTGAGCGCACCATCGCAAAGACCATGGAACAGGGGTTCGTGGCCGAACTCGCCGCAGCAGACGTCTGGCTCGCCGCGCGGGCATGAGACTTCCCCCCGCTCTCCAGGTCTTCATAGGCGGCACGGTCGGCGGTGCGCTACGCATCGGGCTCGATTACGCATTTCCCGCCGGTTACCAGGGAATACCGTGGGATATTGTCGTCATCAATGTGGTCGGATCCTTCATCCTGGGGGTAGTGGCCGCGCGCAGTGAGGCGCGCGGGAAGCACGCGTACTTCCCGCTGATCGGGCCGGGACTCCTGGGCGGCTTCACGACCTTTTCCGCCGTCGCGGCGCTGCACTGGACGTCAGCCACCGGCACCGCACTGGCCGCTGGCGTCCTCGCCGTCAACCTCGTGCTCGCTTTCGCGGCGGCCGCGTGGGGGTGGGTCATCGGCGCTCAGGGGGCACGCACCACCGAGCTCCTGGACAACCTAGCCAACGAGCCCGACGACGCCACAGAAGAGCCCTCGGTCGGTCCGCGCGTCGACGCTGAGAGAGACGGCTCGTGAGCCCGGCCGTCTTCGCCGCTGCGGCGCTGGCGTGCGGCGCGGGCGCCGTCGTGCGCTTCCTGCTGACGAGGATCAACGGCACGTGGAAACTGCCCTGGCCCACCCTGATCGCGAATGCCGCGGGAAGCCTGGTGCTGGGAGCAATCGCGCAGGTCGCACTGAACGAGCCCGACGCGAACACTCTCATGCTGATAGTCGGCGGCGGCTTCGCGGGGGGTCTCACGACGTTCTCATCGCTCGCGGTCGATGCCGTGGTGCTCTGGCGCAGCGGGAGGCCCGCCTACGCCGGCGGCTATCTAGGGGTGACGTTCGTCGTGGGGCTCGCTGGCGCCGCCCTGGGATGGGCGATCGCCAGCGGCCTCTAACGAGTGGCGCGCACGTTGGCTGCCGGCGAGAGGCCGAGCCAAGCGCACGCCTGCACTACTAGTCCTCGATGGTGACGCCGCGCCAGAACGCGACGTGCTCGCGGATGTTTTCCGCGCGAGGCTTGGGCTCGTCGTAGTGCCATGCCGCGTCAGGGTTGGTCTCGCCGTCCACGACTACGTCGTAGTACGTCGCGGATCCCTTCCACGGGCAAGCACTCTCCATGGACGAGTCCTTGAAGTACTCAGCCTTGATGGAGTCCTTGGGGAAGTAGTGGTTACCCTCCACGACCTCGGTGTGGTCAGACTCTGCAATGACGGTGTTGTTCCAGATCGCCTTCATAATTCCTCCATCGGTGTTTGGTCGCCACGCCATCGGTCGGCGTGCGATCCCTCGCAGGTGGCAACATCGCGCAGCTCCCCTTAATTCCTGCGCGCCCTTATCGTGCTCGGCATCGCGCCGGAGCTACGCCCGCGCGGCGCGCCTGGCTCGCACCGTCGAGCTCACCAGTGGCCACCCAAGGATCAGCGCGACGACAACCACCGCCGGGACGGCCGCGCCTGCCCCTGCGGGCAACGCGACCGCGGCCAGAGTGAGCGAGGCGACGAGGCCGAAGACCGACACCGCGACGGGCACGCGCAGCCCGGCCGTGCGCCCGGCGCGGCGCTGGCGGATCGCGGCCAGGTTGGCCACCGCGTAGTACGTGAGCACGGTCGCCACGGAGACCAGCAGCAGATTCGCGCCGCGCGTCCACACCAGGCCGACGGCGAGGACGGCAACTACAAGTTCGGCGCGCCACGGCGCTCCGGCTTTGCCCTGGACGGCGAGCGCCGCTGGCAGGTCGCGCTCGCGCGCCATCGCCATCGCGGTGCGGCCGGCACCCGCCATCACCGCCAGCATCGCGCCGAAGGTGGCGAGAACGGCCGCCACCGTCACCACGATCACCGGCACGTGTCCCACCGCCGCCAGCTGCTCGATGGGGCCCGCGAGCGCGCCTGACTGCTCGGAACTCGTTCTACCTTGGTCTGCCAACCCGCCCAGGGCATCGGCTCCCACGAAGGTGGCGAGGGCCCACGCAATCGCCAAATACAGCGCGACGACCACTCCCAGCGCGACCAGAATGGCGCGCGGGATGGTGCGTTCGGGGGCGCGAACCTCCTCCCCCAGCGTCGCGATCCGTGCGTAGCCCGCGAAGGCGAAGAACGCCGAGGACACCGCGAGCAGGAACGTCACCCCGGGGCCCGCGTCGAGGAGTACCCGGCTGCCCGCGGGAACGTCGCCGCCGCCCGCGACCGCGGCGAGGACTATGCCGGCCAGGGCCAGGGTCACGACGACCGCGATGACGGTCGCGCCCGTCGCGGTCTTGGTGATGCCGCGGGCGTTGAGGGCCCACGCCAGCGCCACTGCCGCGGTCGCGATGCCCTGCTCGTGGCCGGGCAGGACATACACGCCCAACACGAGCGCCCCGACTGCCACTGACACCGTCTTGCCCACCAGGAAAGAGGCCCCGGCGACGTGACCTGCGAACGGGCCGAGTTCAGCGCGACCGTACGCGTAGGCGCCCCCCGCTAGGGGATACCTGCTCGCCAGCTGCGCGGTCGACAGCGCATTTGCCAGCGCGACTATGGCCGCGAGGCCGATGGCCGCCAGGTACCAGTCACCGGCGTCGAGCACCGTGCCCCACATGTCGGAGAAGACACCCGCGCCGAGCATCGAACCGACGCCGATCCCGGTGGCCGCCACCACGCCGATGCGGCGCGTTGCGGTGGTCATTGCCCTGGCTTTGGCTTAGTCACAGCATGAGCGTACTGGCAGGTGGCCCCGCTACCTGCGTGCGCCGTGAATGCCTGCCGCGGCTGCGCCTAGACCAGGCTGACCGCCACCGTCACACCCGCGATCACGATGGCCTCCATGCTCATGAGCTTCACGAGGATGTTGAGGCTCGGACCCGAGGTGTCCTTGAAGGGGTCCCCGACGGTGTCGCCGATGACCGCCGCCATGTGAGCCTCCGAACCCTTGCCTCCGTGGTGACCCTCCTCGATGTACTTCTTGGCGTTGTCCCAGGCCCCGCCCGCGTTCGCCATGAACATCGAAAGCGAGAAGCCCGCCACCGCGCCACCCGCAAGTAGCCCGAGCACACCGGGGACTCCGAACACGAGGCCCATCACCACTGGCGCGGAGATCGCGAGGATCGACGGCAGCATCATCTCGCGCTGAGCCGCGCGCGTGGAGATCTCAACACAACGCGCGTAGTCGGGGTCCGCGGTCCCCTCCATGATCCCGGGGATCTCACGGAACTGACGCCTCACCTCGTCCACCATGAGTCCCGCCGCGCGGCCCACGGCCTTCATGGTGAGTCCGGAGAACACGAACGCGAGCATCGCGCCCACGAACATCCCGACGATCACCTTGGGGTTGACCAGCACGACCTCGAAGCGAATCATCATGTCCATCAGGCTGAGCGACTGCACCAGATCGCCGCTGCCTGCGGCAACCAGCGTGCCGTCCGGGAAGAGGTACTCCGAGCCGCCGTCGAGCACGTGCGCGATAGCGACCTTGACTTCCTCCATGTAGGAGGCGAGCAGCGCGATGCCGGTCAGCGCCGCCGAGCCGATAGCGAAGCCCTTGCCCGTTGCGGCCGTGGTGTTGCCGAGCGAGTCGAGCGCGTCGGTGCGCTGACGTACCTCCGGGGGCAGTCCCGCCATCTCCGCGTTGCCGCCCGCGTTGTCCGCGATGGGACCGTACGCGTCAGTCGCGAGCGTGATCCCTAAGGTGCTGAGCATCCCGACCGCGGCCATGCCGATGCCGTAGAGCCCAAGTCCCATGGTGTCCGTGGTGAAGGAGTTACCCGAGGCGAAGTAGTAGGCCAGCGAGGCGCCGGTCACGACGGCCAGCACCGGGACCGCGACGGACAGCATGCCCGCGCCGATGCCCTCGATGATCACGGTGGCGGGACCAGTCTTGGTGCTGGCGGCGATCTGCTTGGTGGGAGCGTAGGCCTGCGAGGTGAAGTACTCGGCCGCGCGGCCGATGGCGATGCCCGTCAGGAGGCCCACGATCAGGGCCAGCCAGATGCCCCATACGTTGGAGACTCCCATGAGGTGCAGCACTCCGAGCGAGGCCACCGCGATCATGACAGCGGACCCATTCACGCCGCGGCCGAGAGCCGCGAGGAGCTGCTTGGGGGTGGCGTTCTCCTTGGTGCGGACCAGGAACACCCCGATGATCGACAGCAGGGTGCCGAGCGCGCCAATCACCATGGGGGCGATGACCGCCCGCATCTGCATGTCAGCGCCGCTGTCGTAGTAGGCGGCCGCACCCAGGGCAGCGCTCGCGAGAATCACTCCCACGTACGACTCGTAGAGGTCGGCGCCCATCCCCGCGACGTCGCCCACGTTGTCGCCCACGTTGTCGGCGATGGTGGCCGGGTTGCGCGCGTCGTCCTCGGGGATTCCCGCCTCGATCTTGCCCACGAGGTCGGCGCCGACGTCGGCGGCCTTCGTGAAGATGCCGCCACCCACGCGGGCGAACAGCGACTGGACCGCGGCGCCCATGCCGAATGTCAGCATCGTGGTCGTGATGATCACGACCGAGTGGGCGTCCTCCGTCGAGTAGAAACGGGTCAGGATGAAGAACCACACCGCGATGTCGAACAGGCCCAGCCCGACGACGACGAGTCCCATCACCGCGCCGGAGCGGAAGGCCACACGCAGTCCGTGATTCAGCGAGTCGCGGGCGGCGTTCGCCGTGCGCGCCGAGGCGTAGGTCGCGGTGCGCATCCCGATGAATCCCGCGAGGCCGGAGAAGAGCCCCCCGGTGAGGAACGCGAAAGGCACCCAGGGATTCTGCATCCCGAGGCCGTACGCGAGCACGCAGAACACCGCGGTCAGGGCCAGTAAGACGATCCCGACGACCTTGTACTGCTGCTTGAGATAGGCGAGGGCGCCCGCGCGAACGTGCGCCGCGATGCGCGCCATCTCCGGCGTGCCCTCGGACTCCTTCATCATCTGCTTGAAGAAGTAATAGGCCGCCCCGAGCGCCATGATGGACGAGATGGGAACGAGCCAGAACCACTGTGGCATGTGTTTTTCCTTAGTAACCGAAAGCTGATTGGGCGGACCGCCACCACGCGAAGTGTTCGCGCTCGAGCTCGTCCTGGGAGGGCATGGTGAACGCGACGATGCCGTCGGCGTCGCCCACGAAGAATCCGTTGCGGATTGTTCGGAACAGCACCTCTTGGGTCATCTGTCGCAGCACGGTCTTGGTGGGCTTCGAGGGGTCAGCCGCGAGCTCTCGCAGGCAGTCCCGTAGGTGCCCGATGTTCGGGTACGGCAGGTTGTCGATCTCGAGCGCGTCGACGTTGTTCTTAAGGTTTCCGAGCGTCAGCTCGGCGAACACGATGCGAGGCACGTGCACCGGCTGCGAGCTGTCGGTGATGAAACTTGTGAACCCGCTGGGGTCCAGGCTGCTCACCACTCGCGGCTGCACGGGGCAGAACTCCTGGTACAGGTGCGCCCGCTCTTCTCCGTCCGGGGCGAACTCGCTGGGCGACAGGGTCAGCACGCGGCCGTCGTCGGTGACGAGGTGCAGTGCCGTCAACGCCGCGAGCGGCACCTTCTCGAGCACCCGGTAGATGCTGAGATACAGCGAGCGCTTGGGGCTACCGTCGGTGTGCGCCACACAGCGCTCGTCGAGGTAGTCGAGCGGAAAGTCGCCGGCATCCAACTGCGCGCGGTCGACGGAGAAGAACAGCGCCTGACCGCGTGAGCGCTTGGCGCTACCGACGGAGAAGTACGCGCCAAAATCCTCTGGCGGCAGCATCGAAGCGATAAGCGCTTGGGGGATCAACGAGAGATACAGATAAGTGGTCACGGCAGACTTCCGTAGTCTTAGGCGTGGAGTGAACGGTCACCACTGACGCTATGGGCGCTGTTGGCCATCTACCGGGGACTTACGTCCCCTAGTCGCCGGCGACTCGAGCAATGGCCGCGGCGGACGCGCCAACTCTGCGCCGCCTCACTCCGCTCAGTCTCCGGTGCCTGGCAAAGGTGCGCGGCGACCTCTTGACGTAGTCGGAGGAACCGACCGGGACGGCATGCAGCGAACTCTCCGCACAAATGCTGCACATATTGCGACTACGAAGCACACGAAGATACGGTTGTTGCGAAAGCGCCCGACTGGAATCGGATGGTCCCGCGGTGCTGGGGGTTCACTCCAACCTCTCCCTGGATTGAAAGGAACACATCATGAGTTATGGCCTCACCGTCACCATCAACCAACCCTTCGAGCCGGCTCTCGCGGCAGCGCGCGCCGCGTTGGCCGAGGAGGGATTCGGGATCCTGACCGAGATTGACATGGCAGCCACGATGAAGACCAAGCTTGACGTTGATATAGCCCCGCAGGTGATCCTTGGTGCGTGCAACCCGCCGCTTGCTCATCGTGCCCTGCAATTGGAGGAGTCGGTCGGAATGCTGTTGCCCTGCAACGTGGTGGTGCGCGCCGTCGACGAGGGTCGCACCCTGGTCGAGGCCCTCGACCCGCACGTGATGGTCACCTTGACCGGCAACGACGGGCTTGAAGCCGTCGCCGACGACGCCGCCTCGCGGCTCAGCGCTGCTCTTCGACGTCTGGAATCGTCACCGACGGAGTGAGCTCCTAGCCACATATCTTGAGGACCGTTCGGCGCTTGTCGTGCGCCCCTGCGTGACTGAGCACCGTCCCTCGTATGCTCGAGGAAACTCTTGACTGTGCGGACACCACGGATGTTCTGCGAACCAAGAAGCGCTTCCTCTCACCCCCGCTGAGTTCAGCGCGCAACTACGGGGAGCTTCCCTCGATATCCGAGGTCCACCACGGGTACGTGGTCGCCTCGTCGCCACGCCACGGCACGGCGCGTCTGTGGCGCGCGCGGCCGCCTGCTGCCAGGGCCGATGCGCGACTGATAGTGGTCGCACGCGAGACTTGAGGAAATCTTGAGGAAACGCCGTGGGCCATCTTGACATGGCCAAACCACAATGGGAGATGTTCACAAAACAAAACTCATAAGGAGGTTGTCAACATGATGGGATATGGATACGGCATGGGTGCTGGCGGGTGGATCGCAATGGCGCTGTTCTGGATCGGAGTGATCGTCCTGGTTGTCTGGCTGATTGTCCGGGCCTTCCCTGCCAGTCGCCATGATGATGCTGTCGGTAGCGGCCAGACGAGCCTGGCGCAGGGCGAGACCCCGGAGCAACTCCTGGATCGTCGATTCGCTGCCGGAGAAGTCGACGTCGCGGCGTACGACTCGATGCGGGCGACGTTGCGCTCGAACCGAAGCGGGACCTGATGTCCACGATCAGGCGGCGGCTGCGGACGCTGGTCGTTCCAATAGCCGCGGTCGCAGCGATCCTGGGTTCGGGCGCGTGGATGCTGGCCCAGGGGCAGGGTGTTGCCGGTTGGGGCACCGGAATGACTAACGGCGCATCGTACGGAATGATGGGCGGTGGCGACTTCGGGGGCGTCGATTCGAGCGGGGCTCGCGAGCCGGTCATCGACCTTGGTGGTGCGCGCGAACAGGCTCAGTTGTTCGCGACGGAACTGCGGCCGGGTCTGACCGTCGGTGAGGTGATGCAGTTCGACAGGCAGTACTACGCCGAGCTCGTCGAGGCAGATGGCTCGCTTGCCACGGAGGTCCTTATCGATCCCCTCTCAGGCAACGTGCAGCTCGAACTGGGACCAGCGCGGATGTGGAACACGCGCTACGGAATGATGGCACGCGGCGGCTCGGACCTGCGGATCAGCGGAACCGAGGCTCAGCAAATCGCCAACGAATGGCTCGCCGACCAGGCCGACGGAGTCGGGCTCACGGCGTCCACCGGTGATGCCTTTCCCGGCTACTACACGCTCCACACGCTGAGCGGCGGCGAACTCGACGGCATGCTTTCTGTGAATGCGACGTCCGGTGAAGTCTGGTACCACTCGTGGCACGGAGCATTCGTTGAGATGTCCGACGCATCGTGACTCTTCCTGGATCGGGTCCGGTGGCCCCGGTCGATGCTCGCGCACCGGCCGGGCGTCGCTGGCGCGTGCTCGTCGTCGAGGACGACGAGCCGATCGCTCTCCTGATCTCTGATTACCTCGGAGCCGAAGGGTTTGATGTGGACGTGGCCCCAAACGGTGAGTTGGGCGTCGCCAGGGCGCAGGCGTGGGAGCCGGACGTTATCGTTCTAGACCTGATGCTCCCGGGTATCGACGGGATTGAAGTGTGTCGCCAGGTGCGGGGCTTCTCTGATACCTACATCATCATGTTGACCGCGCGGGCCAGCGAGTTAGACCGGGTGATCGGGCTGTCCGTGGGCGCGGACGACTATCTTGCCAAACCCTTCTCCCCGCGCGAGCTCACGGCCCGAGTGCGCGCCATGCTGCGGCGTCCGCGCAGCCCCGACACGGGCGCCCCCAGCCGGGTCTTCGGGGACCTGGTGATCGACGTGGCTGGCCGCGAGGTCTCCGTGGCGGGGGAACGGATTGAGTTGACCAGGACGGAGTTTGACATCCTGGACACCCTGTCGAGCCGACCGCGGGCTGTGCTAGCGCGCCGCGCGCTACTGGAAGCTGTGTGGGGTGAAGACTGGTTCGGTGATGACCACGTGATCGACGTGCACGTCGGCAATCTGCGTCGCAAGCTCGGGGACCACCCGGCCGAGTACCGATACGTGCGGACGGTCCGCGGTGTGGGCTACAGGATGGGTGGGGCCAGATGAGGGCCGTTAAGTGGCGAATAGGATTCGGCGCACGCCTACTTTTTGCCCAAGCCCTGGTCATTCTCGCGGGCGGGATCACGTTGCTCGTCGTGGCACTGGGATTGGCCCCTGGGATATTCCGCGAGCACGTCGAGAACGCGGTCGGACCGATGACTTCCGAGATGGCCGCCCACCTGGATATGGCGTTCTCTCAGGCGATTTTGCTCTCGCTCGCCGTGGCGATCGCCGTGGCCACGCTCACCGCCCTCGCAGTCGGATGGTTCGTGTCCCGCCGAGCCGTCCGTCCATTGCGAGGGTTGGCCGAGGCTGCGGGCGCGGTCGCTTCCGGCGACTACTCGGTGCGTGTGCCTCGCTCGGGCGATGGCACCGAGCTCGACTCTCTCGCGGACGCCTTCGGGCAGATGGCAAGCAGCCTCGCTCGAACCGAGAAGTCGCGGGCCGAGGTACTGCGCGACTTGTCCCATGAACTCCGTACCCCGCTAAGTACCGTGCGCGGATACCACGAGGCGATCGCGGACGGGATCCTGCCGGCCGACCGGGCCACCTTTGAGCGCATCGACGCCGAGATCTCCAGGATCGAGCGGCTGGTCGACGATGTCGGTCGCGTGTCCAGTGCTGAGGAGCGTGGGCTCGATCTTCACTTCAAAGATGTCGCGGTAGGCGACCTACTGAGGGTCGCCGCACGCGCCGAGGCACTGGCCTTCGAAGCCAAGGGTGTGCGCCTTACCCTCGGACCTGACGCCAGCACCCGATCGATCACCGTAGACACGGACCGCATTCAGGAGGTTCTCGCCAACCTGTTGGAGAACGCCTTACGCCACACACCTGCAGGAGGGCTGGTCGAGATGTCTGCACGGTCGGTTGCTCAGGGAGTCGCGATCACGGTTAAGGACTCTGGAGACGGAATCGCTGCCGAGTACCTCCCGCGTGTTTTCGAACGCTTCTACCGCGTCGACGACGGTCGCTCTCGTGGCGCCGGTGGCACCGGTATCGGTCTCGCAATCGCTCGCGCGCTCACCGAAGCCCACGGCGGCCACATCCGAGCAGAGAGCGCCGGGGCCGGGAAGGGCACCAGCTTCTTCGTGACCCTCCCGGCGCGAGGCCCGGACCGCGATTGCCCGTGACCCCGCCACCGCGCTCGTGGTCCCGCCGCCCACTTCGACATTCGCGGCTGCCATAGCCGGCTGATTCGCACCCTGCCAAATGGCGGCTCGTGTGTCGCCAAGTCAACGTTCTTCATTTCACCGTGACTGCGCTTGTAGCGGGGCAGATTCCGTTCCGTAGCTTCGCCCGAGTCGCGCAGAAGCCAAACTCGACCCATTAGGCAAAGAAAAAAGACCCCCTACCAAGGCATATCCCCTGGTAAGAGGTCTTTCTGTAGTAGCGGGGACAGGATTTGAACCTGCGACCTCCGGGTTATGAGCCCGGCGAGCTACCGAGCTGCTCCACCCCGCGTCGGTAAGCCCAACTCTACAGTGATTACGGGCGCTTACCTAATCGCCCGCTCTTCGCCCTGCGGTTGATGTCTCACGGGGCTAGAGTCGTGCGCATGAGCACACCAAATGATCCGTACCTGCAAACCCCATCTCAGTCTGTCGACTCCCCCGGTCACGGCGCGAGCGGCTACCCGGCCGCGCCGCCCGCACCACCGTTACCAGGCCAGGCGCCGCCTCCCGGCGGCTTCGCGCAGCCCGGCTGGGCGGCCTCGCCACCCACCGGGCTCGCCATGGCGACCATCGTCACCACTGGGCTTTACCTGCTGGTGCAGCTGATTACTGCAGCCACGGCCCAGAGCTCGGTCGAGGCCGCCAAAGACTCGTTGGTTTCCGGAGACACCACGATTGACGTGGCCTCGACCGTGCTGCAGGCGCTGGGGGGTGTCATTGGCCTGGCCTCGTTCATCATGCTGGCCCTATGGATGTCGCGCATTCGCTCGAACCTAGCCAAGCGTGGAGTCAAGGCCGGCGGCCCGCCGCACGTCGAGTGGTGGGGATGGTTCGTCCCGCTCGCCAACTTTGTCCTTCCGTTCCTAGGCATGAAGGCCATCGCTCACCGCAAGGTCGGCATGGGAGTCCTCCTCGGATGGTGGCTCCCCTGGTGCCTCGTGTGGATCATGAGCATCGCAGCCAGCATGACCTCGTTCTTCGCCGTCGACTTCGCCACCGGCGAGATCGACAACGCTGACGCGCTCGACGCATCGGTGCCGTTGACGTACGTCGCCGCCGCGGCGATCATCGTCTCCTGGATCTTCCTTACCGTGATCGTGCGCCGCGTGACGGCCCGCCACCTCGAGGACTAGGCCGGGCAGCCGGCGCGACAGCGCCCAACGCAACTGGGCCCGGCGAGCAGATGCTCGCCGGGCCCAGTTGCGTTTGAGCGACTATTCGCTCCAGTGCGGTGCGTCGCCTAGGACGCGTCCGCCGAGGGGCTCACGGTGGGCGACGGAGTCTCCTCTGCCGCACCGCCGGCCGTGTCCTGGATCCGGCGTTCCGCAGCGATCGCGTCCTCAAGAGCGCTCGAGAGCTCCTGCTGGGCGTCGCCGTAGGCGCCGAAGTCGCCGATCGAGAGGGCCGCCTGGCCGTCCGCGATGGCCTGCTGCGCCTTGGCCAGTGCGCTGCGAAGCGCCTGCTGGTCCTCCTCGCTAGCGGTGCCCACCCCTGGTGTCGCGTCGGGGTCGGTAGCCTCCGGCTCCGGAGTCAGCGGGTCAGTCGTGTCAGGATCGGTGGCATCCGGGTCCGACGTGCTGGGCTCTCCGGTTTCGAGATCCGTCGTCACCGCCGCACCCTCGCCGAATACCTGATCGAGCGCGCCCTGGAGGGTGTCGGCAAAGCCAACCGAGTCTCCGAAGGAGACGAACACCTTGCGAAGCAGCGGCACCTGTGTTCCGGTGCTCGACTGGACGTAAACCGGCTGCACGTACAGCAGCCCGCCGCCAACCGGCAACGTCAGCAGGTTTCCGTTGATGATCTCCGTCTCACCCTGACGCAGCAGGTTTAGCGTGGTCTGCGCGTCGGAGTTGGAGTTGAAGTTGTTCTGGACCTGACCTGGACCGGGAATCGTCGTGTCGCGCGGCAACTCGAGCAGTCGCAACTGCCCGTAGTCGCTAGCGACCTTGCCCGCCTCGTTACCGGTCTCGGAGTCAACCGAAAGGTAACCGGTCAACACGTTGCGGTCGGAGTTACCTCCAGGGATGAAGGAGCTCGTCAGCGAGAACGTCGGGTCTTCCTGGCCCGGCATCTGCAGCGTCAGGTAATAAGGCGGCTGCGGTCCGGTTCCACCGGGGGTGGGATCGGACGGATTGCGCCAGAAGTCCTGCCCGGAGTAGAAGTCCGCGGCGTCCTCCACGTGGTAACTCGACAGCTGGAAGCGCTGCACCGTGAACTGGTCCTGCGGGTAGCGCAGGTGGCTCATGAGGTCCGACGAGATCTCTGACATCGGCTTGAGGTCATTGGGGAAGACGTTGGACCAGGTCTTAATGATCGGGTCCTCCGTGTCCCACGCGTAGAGAGTCACCTCGCCGTTGTAAGCGTCAACGGTCGCCTTGACGGAGTTGCGCATGTAGTTCAGTTTGACCGGCGTGAGTCGATCCTCGGAGCCCGCGAACAGGCTGGCGGACTCGAGCGAACCGGAGTACGGGTACTGGGAGGAGGTCGTGTAGCCGTCGACGATCCACACCACGCGGCCGTCCACCACCGCGGGGTACGCGGAGGAGTCCAGCTCGAGGTACGGGGCCACGCGGGCGACGCGCTCGAGCGGCTCGCGATAGTACAGAATCTGAGATTCTGAGGTGACGCGATCGGAGAAGAAGATCTGCTCTTCACCGAACTTGATCGCGTACATGAACTTGGCGAAGGTGTTGCCGATGCTGGGCCCACCGTCGCCGGTGTAGGTCGTGTTGACCTGGTTGCCCTGGACCGTGTCCGAGCTATCCGTGGGGTAGTCGAGCTCCCACGGAGCCGTGCCTTCCGGCGCGCCAACAATCGAGTAGGCCGGCGTGGACTCGCCAAAGTAGATGCGCGGCTCGTAGTCCCCGAGCTCACCCACGGACGGGATGCCGCCCTCGTAGAAGTCCGGCTGCCCGTCGAGCTGCGTCCGGTTGCCGTACGCGGCAACGACGCCGAATCCGTGCGTGTAGACCGTGGTGTCATTCACCCAGGTGCGGTTCTCGTCACCGAGGCCGTCGAGGTTGAGCTCACGCACCGCGATCACGGTGTCGCGCAGCTCGCCGTTGATGTCGTAACGGTCCACGTTGAGGTCCGCTGCGAAGTTGTAATACTGCTTGTTCTGCTCGAGCTGCTGGAAGGCAGGCGAGACAACGTTCGGGTCCAGCAGGCGAATCTGCGTCGTGGTTTCCGCGTCGGCGCGTAGCGCCTCGCCCTCGGCCTCCGTCTTCGCGTTGTACTGCGTGACCTCGATGTCGTCCAGGCCGTACGCGTACCGGGTCGCATCAATATTGCGCTGGATGTAAGGGCTTTCGAGCTCCTGCGCGTTCGGCTCCACCTGGAAACGCTGCACCACGGCGGGGTAACCCCAACCGACGACGATCGCGCTCAGCACCATGAGCGCGACGCCCATGGCCGGAATCCGCCAGTCTCCCTGCCAAATCACGATGAGGAACGACACTCCGACCAGCACGGCGATGCCGACCAGAATTCCGAGCGCCGGAAGAATCGCGTTGATGTCGGTGTACGAGGCGCCGTAGAGGGCCTCGCCCTGCTTGTTCAACAGCGCATAACGGTCGAGCCAATAGTTCGCCGCGATTCCGATCATGACCAGCAGGCCCATGATCGCCAGGTGGATGCGAGCCCCACCGGATGCGACGAACTTGCGTCCGCCTCCGCCGATGCCCCCGTACAACAGGTGCACAAACGCGGCGAGCAAGGTGCAGATGATGGTGATGGCCAGGTAGTACCCCACAAAGGACTGCAGTACCGGCAACGTGAAGACGTAGAACGAGGCGTCGAGCCCAAACTCAGGGTCGACTATGCCGAAGGACTCCTGGTTCATCCAGGCCAAGATGCCCTTCCAATTCGCGGACATCGCGGCACCCGCGATGAGACCGACGAACAACGGCAGCGCGACCATGATGATGCGCTCGAGCGGCTGAATCTGCTCACGGTACTGGTCGAGCGTCGACCGCTGCGCGGTCGGCGCTGGGCGCACGCGGCGCGCGATCCACAGCGAGATCCACACCGAGAAGGCCGCGACGATCCCGAAGACCGTGAACAGAGCGACGCGCGTGATCCACTGGGTGCGCCAGACGTCAGTGAATCCGAGCTGCTGGTACCAGACCACCTCGGTCCACACATTGGCGGTGATGACCACCACGAGGGCGAGCACCGCCACCGCGATGACCGCGATGAGTAGCGGTGAGCGGCGTTGGGGCGGCGTCGCGATGGGCTGCGGCCGGGAGTTTCGTTCTGGCTCGGAAGACACTGATATTTCCTTTGCTCATGCACTGATAGCTGAAGATTGTTACCTGGCACTAAATGTGCCACGAGAGTTAGCAGGTGGGAAGTTGAGAGGTGTTACCCGAGCCGATGGCCACTACGGCGGTGTAGGCGTCGTCCAGGTTGTCCACACTGAAAACGCTCAACCCTTGTGGAACGTGCCCGCGCACGTCCTCACAGTTCTCGACCGGGGCTAGGAAGTACTCGGCGCCCGCCTTGCTGGCGCCGTCCATCTTGAACTGAATGCCGCCGATGGGGCCCACGTCGCCGTCGGCGTCGATCGTTCCGGTGCCCGCGACGTTCTGGCCGGACAGCTCGTCCTCTTCGGTGAGCTTGTCCATGATCGCCAACGAGAACATGGTGCCCGCGCTCGGGCCGCCCACACGGTCGATCTGCACGGTGACGTCGATCGGGATGTCGAAGGTGGGGTCGATCCAGATTCCCATCACCGCAGTGCCGTCGCCCGCGTCGAGCATCTCGAAGGACTCGGTGACCTCTTCCTCGCCACGCATCACGGTCACCTGAATCATGTCTCCGGGCTCGTGAACACTCACGGCCTCGGACATCTCCGTGTACGTCTCGACGGGTTGCCCGTCGATCGCCGTCAGGACGTCGTCTGTTTGCAACAGACCCACCGCATTCGAGTCTTCCTGAACCCCTGCGACGCGAATAGTCGCTGGTACGGGGACGCCAAGAGCCTCGAGAGCCGACACCGTCGCGCTCTCCTGAGACGTGATCCAATCCTGTTGGGCCTGCTCGTCGTAGTCGGCCTCCTGGTCGGGGTCGCCGAAGACGAACTCCTCGGGAACCACGTAGCGCTGCGACGAGAAGTATCCGGCGAGCACGCTTCCCATGGTGAACAGGCTCGACCCACCGCGGCTGACCGACACGGTGGTGAGTCGCAATTCTCCCGAGGCGGGATACGTCGGCGCGCCCTCGATGGCGACCAGAGGCTCGCCGCTGTCGTCGACGCCGAGCGTGTCATACGTCGGGCCGGGCCCCCCGATCGCGAACTGCGAAGGGATCACCGTCAGCACCGCTATCAGGATCGACGTGACCAATCCGGCTGCGGACATGACCGTCGCGCGCCGCGTCGACACGCGCGGGGTGGGCCCCTCGAGCGGACGCTCTTCGGCGGCGTCGCCGGGGGCGAAAGCGGACTCGACTGGCGAGGTGGGCGGTAGGGTCACGCCCTCCATCATTGCTTATAGCGAACGATGCGCCGAATCGCGCTCCTCGGACGTTACCGTGAGACAAGCAGGCGTCGACTCCGACGACCATTGCGCACTGGAGGCTCCGTGAACGACGACACCACCCCTTGGATGAAGCTACTCCGCGAGTTGTTCGGCGACGACGCGGAGGACGCGCTCGAGGAATTGCAGCGCATGGGCATGGACCCGGCGGCACTCGCCAGCGCCTCAGGGATCTCCGCTTCGCCCGGGATGATGGACCACGTCCTCTCCCAAATCCGTGACCTCATGTCTCAGAGCGCCGGCGAGGACGTCAACTGGACCCTGGCTCACGACGTTGCGCGCGGCGTGGCCGCGCAGGGCGGCGACCCCACCATCACCGCATCGGTCGCTGATAGTCACCGCGCCGCGGTCTCGCGTGCCGAGCTGTGGCTCGACGCCGTCACCGACTTTGATCCCTCCTCTCTTCAGCCAGCCGTCTGGAGCCGCGCCGAATGGGTCGAGGCCACCATGCCGACCTGGCGTGTACTCGCCGGTCCCGTCGCGGTGAGCGTGTCTCACGCGCTCGGCGCAGTGCTGCGAGGGGAGAGCGAAGACTCAGCAGGCGCGGGCGACGACGAGCTGGCCGCGTTCGGCCTGGGCGGCGAGAATGCTTCTGGAATCCTCAGCTCCGTCAGCCCCACCGTGTGCGGAATGCACATGGGTCAGGCCGCGGGGGAAATGGCACGTGAGGCCTTTGGCGGCACTGACCTGGGCATCCCGCTGCTGCCGGACTCACGCGTGGCGCTCGTCCCGCATGCGATCGCCGACTTCGCTGAGGGCCTCGAGATCGACGCCGACGAGGTGCGCACCTTTGTGGCGCTACGCGAGGCGGCACACGTGCGTCTCTTCGCGGCCGCGCCCTGGCTGCCCGGTCAGCTCCACAGCGCCATCGAGCGCTACGCGAGCACCATCAACATCGACCCTGAGGCTCTCGACTCCGCCGTCCGTGACGCGGGAGCGGGTGACCCCGCCAAGCTTCAGAAGGCGCTCAGCCGCGGCATCTTCGCGCCCGACCACTCCGAGTCGCAGCTGGCCACCCTCGAGTCCGTCGAGACCATGCTCGCGCTGATCGAGGGCTGGGTGGACGAGGTGACGACGCGTGCCGCTGCCCCGCACCTGCCGCACATCGGACGCCTGCGAGAGATGATGCGCAGGCGCCGTGCGTCCGGGGGCCCCGCGGAGGACGTCTTTGCCTCGCTGCTCGGTCTGGAGCTACGCCCCCGCCGCCTGCGCGACGCATCGTCGCTGTGGGCCGCCCTGTCGGTACGCCTCGGGCCCGAGGCGCGCGACAACTTCTGGTCGCATCCCGATCTCCTGCCGGACGCAACCGCTTTGGGCGACTGGGAGGCGTGGGTCAACACCGCGGTAAGCGGCGGCGGCGACGCTGACGACCTCGACCGCGATCTGGAGAAACTGCTGAGCGGCGGCTACCCCGACTCCGACGGTGGCGACACCGATGCCGGGGCTGGCGACAGCCAAAAGGACGCCGAAGAGGGCCCTGGCGACGGCGAGAACGGGTCCGCCGACGATGACCCGCGACGGGATTCTTAGCGACACGTACGACACCCCGCGCACGAATTGAACGTTTTTGTGCGTAAATCCGTCTACGCTTGTCGGGAACGGGCCCACGCGGCTTAAGGATGTGCGGCCTCACGGCCGCGCCATTACAAAAGGAGACCCTCATGGGCGAAAAGTATTCAGGCGAGTTCTACTGCGTGAAGTGCAAGGAAAAGCGCACCACCGAGGGTGACGTCGTCATCTCCGAGAACGGTCGCCGTATGGCCAAGGGCATCTGCCCCGAGTGCGGCACCAAGCTGAACCGCATCCTCGGCAAGGCGTAATACTTCGCGTCCTAGGACGCACCACGAGGCGGGCTGACCCATGAGGGTCGGCCCGTTTTGTGTTTTCCGGGGGCATCTCCCTCGAGAGCGCCGCCTGACGCCGCAGCCGGGCGGGACCCGGAGCGCGCCGCGCGGCAGCCGGCCGCCGGCCTGTGGATACCGCCCACGGCTCGCTCGAGAGTGCCAGGCTCGACCGATGAGCATCCCTAGGACCCGCGCCGCTGCCGCCAACCTCGGATCGGTGCCGCCGCGTCTGCGTGATGGGCTTGCCGTCTTCGCGCTGGACGGCAACCGGGTGCGAATAGGACTTGCGGACCCGGTGGTGCTCGAGGGGCTATCGAGCGAGGAGGCTGCGTTCGTCGCCCGGCTCGAGGAAGCATCCGCCTGCACGAGTGCGGACGTGGCGCGCTACGAGCACGTGATTCGCAGGCTCGACCTGCACGGATTGCTCGCCCATCGCGGCACCTCGTCGCCCCCAGGCACCGCCTCCTCCGGCGAGGGCACAGGGACAGGAACAGGAACGTGGCACGCGACAGTCTGCGTCGTGGGCGCCGACGACCTCGCCATGGCCATCGGGCTGTGCCTGGCGCAGGCGGGCGTACGACGCATCGAGTTCGAGGACGCCAAACCTGCCGCCGCGGCCACACCCGTCACCATGGTCGCGGGTGTCACGCGCGCACATCGCGCGGCACGCGCCATCAACGGGTGGGTGCCGCACGCCGCACACGTCGCGGGCGCCGGGAGCTCCTGCCGCTCCCCCGACGTCACGGTGATCGTCGCGAGCGGCAGCCCCGACCTGGCGCTGGTGAGTGACCTGATGGCGGCGGACCAGCCACACCTGCCGGTGATCACCGACGAGCGCGGGGTCACGGTCGGCCCATTCGTGATCCCGGGTGCTGGGCCCTGCCTCACCTGCCTGGGAATCAGCCGTACCGAGGCCGATGCGGACTGGCCGCTGGTAGCCCTGCAGTGCAACGGGTCCCGACCCACCCACGCCTCCGCCGCGGTGCGAGCATTGACGGCGGGGGTGGCCTGCGATTCGGTGGTTCGATTCCTGGACGGAGGAGGGTCAGATGCGCGTCAGTGGCGCGCCGAGAGCCGCACCAATGGCGACGGCCCGCGCCTCACCGAGCGGGTGGTGCGGACGCACCCCTCCTGCCGATGCTCCAACCCGCTAGTGCGCGGCGACGACCTCGAGGATCAGCAGGCCATACTTTTCTAACTTTGAGGCGCCGATGCCGTTGATCCGGGCGAGGTCGCTCAAGGTACCCGGACGGCTGGTCGCGATCTGAACCAGGCTCGAGTCAACGAGCACCGTGAAGGCGGGCTTGCTGTCCGCCTTGGAGACCTCGAGGCGCCACGCCTTGAGCGACTCGAACAGCCGCAACTGCTCCACGTCCAGCTCCGCCAGCTTCGACGACGACGACGCGCGGCGGGGGGATGCCTGCCTAGCATCGGGCCACCATTTCTCCAGGAATCGAGTGCGCTTGCGATGCGACCGGCCGCCCTCTTTTCTGGACAGCGCGTAACTCATGGTGAGGTGCTCGCGAGCGCGGGTGATTGCGACGTAAAGCAGTCGCCGCTCTTCGCTCACCGCCTCGTCGGTCTCCGCCATCTTGATGGGAAGCAGGCCCTCGGATAGGCCGACGATGAAGACCGCGTCCCACTCAAGGCCCTTCGCGGCGTGCATCGTGGTGAGAGTGACCCCCTCGACCGCGGGCGCGTGCTGCGCGGTGGCGCGCTCGGCCAGGTGTTCCACGAACTGACGCAGCGTGGCCGCGTTGTCGCCCTCGCCTGCCGCATCGGCATCGAAGTCGTCGGACAGTTGCACGAGAGCCTGAAGCGAATCCCAGCGCTCGCGCACCGCGCCGCGCTCCGCGGGCGCCTGCTCGGTCCATCCCACGTCCATCAGCGTCTCGCGCACCCGTTCGCCCAAGGTCGACTCCGACGCGGCCACAGCGGCGCCACGCAGCAGCACCATCGCCTTGCGAACCTCGTCGCGGGCGAAGAACCGTTGACCGCCGCGCACCAGGTAGCCGATGCCGCGCTTGCTCAGCGCGTCCTCCAGCTCCTCCGATTGGCTGTTGATGCGATAAAGCACCGCGATCTCGCGGGCGGGCACGCCCGCGTCGATCAGCCTGCCGATCGCTTCCGCGGTGCGCGCAGCCTCCTCGGCATCGTCCTGGTGGGCGATGTACGCGACCTCCGGCCCCGACGGGCGCTGAGCCACGAGCTCGACCCCGGTCTGCGCCGAACCACGCTGCTTCATCAGGCCGTTGGCGAGGTTCACCACCTGCGGAGTGGAGCGGTAGTCGCGCACCAGGCGCACCAGGGTTGCGCCGGGAAAACGCTGTGGAAACTCCAGCAGGTGCTGAGGCGAGGCGCCGGCGAATGAGTAGATGGTCTGCGCGGGGTCTCCCACCACGCAGAGCTCCTCCCGCCCCCCGAGCCACTGGTCGAGGAGGAACTGCTGCAGCGTCGAGACGTCCTGGTACTCGTCCACTACAAAGTGGCGGTACTGCCGACGAATCTGGTCGCCGACCTCAGGGTGCCTGCCGATGATGTCGGACAACAGCAGCAGGATGTCCTCGAAGTCGAGGACCACCGCTTCCGTCTTCACGTCCTCGTAAGCACGCATCACGTCGGTCATCTGCGCGGGCGTCACCCCGGCGGGGGTCGGCCGCCCGATCTCGCCGATGACCTGCGGGTAGTCGGCCGGGTCAATCATCGACACCTTCGCCCACTCGATCTCGCTGGACAGGTCTCGCACCGCCAGCCGGTCAACGCTGAGGCGGACCTGGCGCGCCGCGCGCCCCACGAGCTGCGCCTTCTGGCTCACGATCTGCGGGATCTGCCCGCCCACCACCTGCGGCCAGAAGTAGCTCAGCTGACGCAGCGCGGCGGCGTGAAAGGTGCGCGCCTGAACCCCCGTGGCACCGAGCGCACGCAGACGTTGACGCATCTCGCCGGCGGCGCGCGCGGTGAAGGTCACCGCAAGGACTGTCTGGGGGTTGTACGCGCTCACGCGCACCCCGTACGCAATACGGTGCGTGATGGCACGGGTCTTGCCCGTCCCGGCACCCGCGAGCACTCGAACGGGACCGTGCAGCGCGGTAGCAACCTCGCGCTGTTCGGGGTCTAGGGCATCAAGAATCTCGTCGGCAGACATCACAGGCATTGTGTCAGGCATGGGTGACACTGCGCGCCCTCTCCACAGGTCCGGGGCGCCGTTCCGAGTCGGACTCGCCGCCCGGCCCAGTCCAGCAAACTCAGTGGATCGAACTACCCGATCGGTCCGCCGTACCAATCCTCCATCATGCGTCGCGCGATCGACCCTGCGGGCGCGACGATCATCGTCCCGTCAGCTACCAGGGAGGCGAGTTCCGCTCGACTCACGAACCGCGCCTCGGTGATCTCGTCTTGGTCGAGCGTGAAATGAGGGTCATCGACGCGCGCGGTGAACCCCACCATGATCGACGCGGGGAAGGGCCACGGCTGGGAACCGACGTAGACAAGATCGTGGACGGTCAGCGCCGCCTCCTCGAATACCTCGCGATGCACTGCCTGCTCGAAGGACTCCCCCGGCTCCACGTACCCCGCCAAGTGCGAGAACCGTCCCGCGGACCAATAGGACGCGTGCGCCATCAACAGGCGGTCGTCCTGGTCAGTGATCGCGACGATCACCGCGGGATCGGTCCGTGGATAGTGGTCACGCTCGTCGGTGTCGCAACGCCGTACCCATCCGCCGGAGGTTGGACGAGTGGGCTCACCGCACAGCGCGCAGTGGGGATGATTCGCGTGCCAGGTGGTGATGGCGACGGCCGTCGCCGCGAGCTCGCGGTCGCGCTCTCCCGCCGTCCCGGCGGCCGAGAACATCAGAAAAGCGTCTCGCAGGCCGATCATGTACTCGCCCCGCGCCCCTGACTCCGTCACGTCGAACTCCGCGGCGGTGGACGCGCCCGGCACGGTCGCGGCGGGGTCTGCGGCAGGCACCAGCGCTACGAAATCGCGATCAGCGTGCCGACCCAGGTACACAGCGAGCGAGGACTCCGGGTGGTCACCCGGTGCCCGCTCCACCAGGCGGCCGTCCTTCACCATCACCGCGCCGTCGCGCACCACGATCGCGAAGCTCGCCGCCGGGTCGACGGACTCACGACGGTGGGCGCTGCGATCGACCAGCAGGGGGTCCATCAGGGGGTAGTCAGTAGGCACGGTTTCACCGTACGCCACCGGGCGGGCAGCCTTGCTCAGCGACGGATAACTTCTTGGGTCCCAATACGGGCGGCGTGGACTGTGGCAATTGACGCAGTTTGGCCTTACCGTGAGCACGTGCCACGTTCACCGCTCGCGCTCGCCGCCTTGGCCTCTGTTGCTGTGCCCGGGCTCGATGTCTACGACGTCCTGCGAAGCCCCCACTCGGATAGCGACTTCGACGTCGTGATCGTCCGCGACTCCACCGGTAAGCGGTGGGTGGTGAGGGCGCCCAAGCGGGCAACCGCCGGTGCAGCCCTCGAGGCGGAGAAGGGTCTGCTGATTGCGCTCGCCCGCGCGAAGGACGCCGGCCTCATCGATTTCGATGTGCCGCACCCCGCAGGTGCCGCGCCGCTGACCGAGGGCGGCCGTGCCGTGGTCTACTCCGAGGTTCCCGGCGCCCCTCTAGTCCTGGCCAGCCTCCAGCCTGGCCCTGGCCTGACGGCCGCACTGGGGCGAACCATCGCGCAGATTCACGAACTACCGCCCTCGCTGGTCGAGGATCAGGGACTCGCGGCCTACAGCGCTGAAAGCTACCGCGAACGGCGCCTGGCCGAGCTCGACGCCGGTGTGCAAACCGGCAAGGTCCCGCCGCGCCTCGCCGACCGCTGGGAACGACAGCTCGAGAACGTCGCCTGGTGGAGGTTTGAGACCACGGTGGTACACGGGGACATGGGCGAGCACCAGTTCATGGTGTCGGACGGCCACATCAGCGGGGTTGTCGACTGGATGGACGCACGCGTCGCCGACCCGGCGGATGACCTGGCGTGGCTCGTCGCATCGGCCCCCACGGACGTCCTCGACACCATCACCGAGGCGTACACCGGCGCGCGACGCGAGGTCCGCGACCCGCACCTGCTCGACCGCGCACGCCTCGCGTCCGAGATGGCGCTGCTGCGCTGGCTCATGTACGGCGTACGCACTGAGAACGTCGACGTCGTCAGCGACGGCGTTGGCATGTTGTACGACCTCGAGGCGCTGCTCTTCGAGGACGAAGACTAAGTCGCCTTAGCTCGACCCTCGCCGCCGGGACACCCAGGGCGCCCAGGGCCTATCCGCCCTGGTTCCCTCGCAGCAGCCCCTCGATCTCCTCCGCCGTCAAGAGGTGCACGGGAGTCACCGTGACGTCCGCTCCGACGTAGTAGAACGCCGCGTCGACATCCTCGAGGGGAATTCCCTTCCAGCGCGACCAGGCCAGCCGGTAGACCGAAAGTTGCACCTCGCGCGCCTCCTGCTCGGCCACGTCACGCGCGGGGGAACCCGACTTCCAGTCCACCACTGTCACCTTGGTCAAACCCCTGCCCACAGGAAAGACCGCGTCGATCCGTGAACGGACGGTGACCCCTCCGAGCGGAATCTCAACGTCGACCTCGACATCGGTCGGCACCCGAGCGCTCCACGGGGACGCCAGGAAGGTCGCCTTGAGCCGGTCCAGGCTCTCGCCGTGGGGAGACTCGTCCGCGTCGTCGACCTCGAACAAGGGAACGTGGCCGTACTGCCCCTCGATCCACGCGTGCATCGCGCTGCCCCGTTGCGCGGCGTCGGTCGGCGGCGACGGCACCGGGCGGCGCAGCTGGATAGCGAACGCGTCCCTATCCCGCCGCAGCGACACCAGCGCAGATGTGGACAGGTGGGCGGGTGTCTCTACCGACGCGACACGCGTGCGCCGCGCGTCCCGTTCCGCGAGCATCGCCGCTATCTCCGTCGCGAGCGGCAGCGACTCGTCCCAAGGCGCGGCGGCGGCCTGCGCCATTGCGTCCTGCACCTCCGACGCGAGCTGCCGCCGTCGCAGCTGCGCCTCGGACGCGGGCGCGGGCCAGGGAGCCCGCACCACCACGGCATCCTCTGCAGGGAGATCGGGGTCGGGAGCCTCCGCCCAGTCGCCGTCTGAGATCAGCCCCGCTTCGACGAGCTCGAGCACGAACGGAGCCGGGCTGCGTACCGTCGTTCCTCCAGTGCGCCACGACCCGCTGAGGAACACGTGCGCGCGAGCCCGGGTGAGCCCCACGTAGAACAGTCGGCGCTCCTCGTCGAGCCGGTGTTGACCCGCGTCGCGCTTGAACTCCGAGATGGACGTGGCCAGCGTCGCGTGGTCAACGGCGTCGCGCCAGAACCACTCGGGCAGGTTGTCCCGATCCATCCGTAGCTCCCACGGCAGTTCGCCCGTGCCGGACAGCCAGGCAGAGTCCTTGTAGTACGGAGTTGACTTTGACGGCGTCCCCACGGAGGGGAACTGTCCGTCGTTGAGGCCCGGAACCGCCACCACGTCCCACTCGAGCCCCTTGGAGGCGTGCACCGTGAGAATCTGCACGGTGCCGGGCTCCGGGTTCTTCACGGGAGCGGCCAGCCCGCCCTCCTCGCTGCGCGCGGCGTCCAGCCACGCCAGGAACGCACCCAGGGTGGCGCGCTCGGACCCGACCACAAAGGAGTGCGCCGCGTCTATAAAGGCGTCCATGTTGCGCTGGGCCCTGCCATCCGGGCGTGCGACCGCGGACTCAATGTCGAGGGCCCAAGCGCGTTCGGCGAATACGATCAACTCGGTGAGACCTAGGTACGTGTGGGTGCGCACCAGGTCGACGACGCGCTGCAGGGCGGACAACCTAGCCCGGGCCTCCGGGCTCAAAGCCCGGTCCTCGTACGACACCCAGCGCTCGTCCGGCAGGTCGGCAAGCGCGTCCACGATGGAGGGCTCCCCCTCCCGGACGGCGCGCGAGCCCGCGAGCTGGCGCGCCCAGTCGCTCAGCGCCATCACGTCGCGGGGGCCAAGGTTGACCCGCTCGGAGGTGAGCAACCGCATGAGCGAATCTCCGCGGGAGGGATCATGAGCGACCTCCAGCAATGCCACCACATCCGTGACCTCCGGAGTGTCCAGCAGCCCGCCCAGGCCCACCACCTCGTACTCGATGCCCGCCGCCTCGAAGGCGTTCACGATGGGGCCAATCTGCGCCTTCCGCCTGCACAACACCGCTGCGGTCACCTGATCGGGCGCGACCCCAGCGATGTCCGCGCACTGCTGGCGCCGTTCCATCATGAAGCGGGCGACGCCCGCGGCCTCGGAGAGCGCGTCGTCGTAGACCACGGACTCGACGCCGGGCGCGGGACGCTCCTGGGGCGCGACGCCCAGGTACTGGGACTTGGACACCAGCGGCTCGACGTGGACGGCTGACTCCTCCCGGAGGGGACCCGCCGCCGCGTTAGCCGCCGCCAGGATGCTGGCCTCGTTGCGCCACGAGACCGACAGCGTCTGCTGCCGGACGTGGTTCTGCCCGCCAAATTTGCGCACAAAGTCCTTGAGCGCGGCGGCCGAAGCGCCGCGGAAGCCGTAGATCGCCTGGTTCGGATCGCCCACCGCCATCACGGGGTGATTTGCCCCGAACATCGTGGCAAAAAGCTCGAGTTGCGCGGGCGACGTGTCCTGGAATTCGTCGAGCAGCACCACCCGGTACCGGCTGCGTTCGATCGCCTGCACCGCCGGCATCTCGGCGAGTTGGACGGCCGTCGCGACCTGGTCGGAGTAGTCGAGGTAGCCCCCAAAGCGCTTGCGCTGCTGGAACTCCTCGACCAGGTCGGCGAGCGCGATCAGGGAGCGCAGCTTTCCTACCTGCCCTCCCAGCGCCTTGGTGAACACGCCCGGCATGTCATCGTCCATCTTCTTGGGCAGCATCTCCATGTCCGCGAGCGCGCCCTGCGCCCACGTGCGCAGGCGGGCGGGCGTGACCTGGTGGTCGCGCATCTGACTGCTGAGGCGCGGGATGGCCGACACGACGGAGCTCACGGCAGAGTCGATCTCGAGGGTGGCGGTCCAGTTGTCCACGATCGACACCGCCAGCTGCCACAGTGCGGCGTCCGTCAGCACCGTCGACTCGGGGTCCACGCCGATGCGCAGTCCGTGTTCGGCCGCCAGCCGCGCCGCGTACCCGTTGTACGTCGCGACGGACGGCTCGGGGCGCCCCGCGTCCGTGCCGAAGATGCGCTCGAGGTGCGCCGCCGACCGCTCCGCGATTTCCGCGGCAGCCTTGCGAGTGAAGGTCAGGCAGAGGATCTCGTCGGGCGCAATGTCACGCCCCAGCAACTCGCGGCCGTGATCGACCAGGTACGCGATCCGCAGGGACAGCGTCTCCGTCTTGCCGGATCCCGCGCCCGCGACCACCAGCATGGGGCCCAGGTCCGCGCCGATGATGGCCTGCTGCTCCGGCGTGGGAGGCTTCCCGACGCTAATCATGTCCGCGAGTTCGAGGACTCCGCGACCCAGGCCCTCTACTGTTCCCGTGTCGGCGAGGTCTGTACTTGCACCTCCGGGAGAGTCCGCGTCGTCATTGTTCACGTCGTCGTTGCTCACGTCGTCGTTGCTCAGATCGCTCATAGTTCGGTTACCTGTCTTCCCGTGGGGCGCGCAGGACAAGACCGGCGCACCGGGCAGTGGTCGCATTGAGAGTTGGTGGTGGCTTCGAAGCTGCTTCCCGTCATGACGGTCACGACGGCGTCCAGTCGCGCTCGCGCGACCGAGTCGTCGATGGGAAGCTGCACCATCTCGTTGACCGAGACTCGCCCCACATCGCCCAGGAAAACCAGCGACGCATCCCGCGCCGTCGACACTCCCTCGAAACCGCCGTGGTTGGCAGCCAGCTGATACATCGCGAGTTGGCCGTTTTCGCCGATCTCGCCCTTGGCGATCGGCGCACCCGTCTTAAAGTCGACGATGCGCGCCGTGCCGTCGCTGATCTCCACGCGGTCCGCTTGGCCAGCGAGCCGAGCCCGCCCAAGCGTCACGGCGAAGTCCTCCTCGACCGCGACAGATTCCGGTTGCGACCCGCCGATGTACGTGGCGAGCTTGCCCACCATCGCCCGCGCCTTTTGGTAATCGACGCGCTGAGCCCACGTCTCCATGCCGCCGACCGTGGGCCATCGAACCTCGAGCTCGGCCATCAACTCGGCCTCGGTGCCCGCCGGCAGCATCGCCGCGATCTCGTGGATCATGGTGCCGAGGTCCTGCGCGTGCGAGCTTTCCTTGCGTCCGCCCGCGCTCTCGAGTGCCCACTTAAGAGCGCACCGCTCCACCGCGTCGACCCGCGACGGCGAGACCCTCACCTCCGCGTCGTCGTCCCAGAACGGGAGATCCGTGGAGGGCACCGGCACGCCGTTCCATCGGGCAGGGTGCGCGCCGGGCAGGTCAAGCAGGGCGAGGTTGGCGAGCATGCGGACGTAGCCCTCGCGCTCGTCCGGCGATGTCGCGTCGGCCTCGGACCGTAGGGTCGCGACGGCGGCGCGGAGGTCCGCCACCCGAGCGAGGGTGACCGCGTCGACGCGCTTCACCCCCGCAGCCTCCTCGATCACGGCGACAAAGCGCGACGGCCGCATGTCGTCGCCTTCGAGGCACGCGACGACTAGCCGCTGCCTGGCTCGTGAAACCGCGACGAGCAGCGCGCGCGTCTCGTCGTCGAGCACTCCCTTGCGGGCCGAGTGGGCGGCGACCACGCGGCTCTCGCTCGTCAAGGGGACGGGGTCCGCGCGCCCCGCCAGGATGTCGGCCAGGTGCGCCGCTCCCAGCACGGAGTCCCGCAGCTTGAGGTTGGGCCATACGCCCTCCTCGAGGCCCGCCACCACGACCAGGTCCCACTCGCGCCCGGCGGCCGATGCCGGAGTCGCGAAGGACACCACGTCCACACCAGCCGCCCGCGCGCCGAGCGAGTCTGCGGAAAAGTCCTGAGCCTCCAGGTAGTCCAGGAATTGGCCGACCCGAGCCTCCGGCATGCGTTCCGTGAAGGTTTGAGCGGCGCGCATCAGCGCGATCACGGCGTCGAGGTCCGCGTCGTCGCGTGAAGAGCCAGCGAGCGCCGCATCCCGCCACGCGTCGGAGACTCCCGCCGCGTCCCAGACCGCCCAGAGCACGCCACCCGGAGTAGCGTGCGGCGCGACTGCCGCCGCCCGGCCGGCCTGCACCGCCAGCGCGGCCACGCGGGCGCGGCGTGACTCTGGCTCCGCGAGCACGGCAAGCGCCTCAGGAGCGTCGAGCGCCTCGATCAGCAAGTCGGCGCTCGTGGCCGTGCCGCCGGCCTCGCGGTCGGCCCTCACCAGCGAACGCCGCAGGCGGCGAATACCGACAGAATCGAGGCCGATGAGGCGTGAGCCGAGTAGCTCGAGCGCGGCGTCCTCGGTCCACTCCTCGCCTAGGGCCAGTCTCACGACGCTCAACAAAGCCGCGACCGCGGGCTCGCGGTGCAGTGCGATCGCGTCGCCGAGCGTCTCGCACGGGATGTCCGCCGAGATCAAGCCGGAACGCAGTTCGCGCAGTTGTGAGCCAGAGCGTGCGATGACCACCATGCTCCCCCACGGCGTCTGCTGACCGTCCAGACCGTGACGAGCGCGCCGCAGTTGGGCCGCGATCGCCCTCGACTGCGAGTAGCGGTTGGGCGCCGCCACCACGCTGATCCGCGATTCAGGCTCGGGCGCCGCGCCGGCGGCGCTCTGGTCGCCGGCCTCCCCCTCCTCGGCGGGTTCTGCCCCTCGCGTCGTCGCCTGCCCGCGCCGCGGACGGGCGGCCGACCCCGCCGGCATGCCGATGCGTTCCGCGACACGTTCGGTGACCTCCGCGAGCGCGGGGTGCTGTCGATACTGGCGGACGAGCACCGTGACGTCCGCGTTGAAACCGTCCCGTCCCAGCGGACGCGACGCGGCGCCTAGCGCGGCCGGCATGGCCCCGCGGTAACCCTGAACCGACTCGTCGGCGTTGCCGAGCACTCCGATCCGGGAGCCCAACGCCGCGACAACCTGCAGAAGACGACCGGTCGCCGCCGTCGCGTCGTGGAAGTCGTCGACGATCACCAGATCCCAGCCCGGGCGCGGCCCGTCAACGGACTCGTCCCACTGCTCAAGCGCATCGGCCGCGTACGCGATGACGGCGGCGGGGTCGTAGCGCGCACCCTGGTCCCCCGGCGACGCCCTGAGCGCCATGGTGTCCTCGTATTCGGCGTAGACGCGCGACGCCGCGAGCCACTCGGGTCGATTGGTGCGGCGGGCCAACTCGGCCACGTCCTCGGGCCCCAAGCCGGCCTCCGCCGCGCGCATCAACAGGTTGCGCAGCTCCTCGCGAAACCCGCCCAGCGCGGTGGCGTCATCAGGCACCACTGCGCCCCAGTCGACGACAGCGCCTACGCCCGCCGCATGTCCTTCGAGCAGTTCCCGCAGGATCACGTCCTGCTCCGCGCCCGTGACCAAAGCGGGCGGCGGCATGTCGTCGACCCGGGCGCGCGCTGCCAGCACCGCATAGGCGGCCGATGCCGCGGTGCGCACCACGGGGGAGCCTGTGGGCCTGCCCATGGCCGCCGAGACCCTGTCACGGAGCATCGCCGCGGCCACCCGCGTGGGGGCGATCACCAGCACTCGTTCGGGCGCGACGCCGGCGGCGACTGCTCGCGCCGCCGCAGCTACCGCGACCGCTGTCTTGCCCGAGCCGGGGACGCCAAGAATGGAGACGTTGCGCCCGCCTGTCGCCAGGGCATCGGCCGCACGCGATTGATCGGCGTCGAGCGTTGGCTCGGCGACGAGGGCGGAACGAGGGACGAGCGCTAGGGGCGACATAGACCTATTCCACCAGAGACCACTGACTCCCGCGTCAGGACGACTACCTGCTAGGACTCGGGATTCGGGGACGGCGACTGCGTCGCGTCTGGAATCGGGGCATCTGGGTACGCCCAGGGGTTGACCGTGCAATCCGGCATCGGCTCGCGCTGGTCCGCCATTACAGGCGCTACACCGCGCACGCACTCGGCCTCGGCCTCGGCCTCGGCCAGGACGTGGCCGGTCGCGTGCGTGACGAGGTAGTCACGCGCTCCCACGAAGTCTTCGCCGTAGCCCAGCAGCCCCGCAACCCAGTCATACTCGCTGATCACTCCGGTACCGCGGTCCGCGCAGGTCTCCACCGCCTGGGGCGCCTCCGACGCGGAGTCACCGGTGTCCGCGGGGGCTTCCACTGTCGCGGAGGACCCCTGGCCCGTCGCGTGTGGGTCGGGGCACAGTTCCGCGGCCGTGTAGGGGCTTGCGATCACTATGCGCACGTCCGGCACGTCCTGGGTCTGGACAAACTGCATGCGCCCCTCGCTGCCCCACCCGCGCGGGTCGTTGAGGATGTTCATCACGTAGGAGCCGAAGAGCTCGGCGTCGATGCCAAGGCCATCCTCGACGTCGATGCGTACCAGGCGTACCGGGGCCCCATCCTCCTCCGCCGTGCCCACACCAGGGGCGGACGTGAATGAGCCGTCGCCCTTCACGGTGTAGCCGATGGAGGTGATCCCGGCGGCGATGTCGTCGTCGGTAAGTTCGCGGGAAATGGGGGCGAGAGGAGGTATCGAGACTTCCACCGTAGGCGTGGGAGTGGGGGTGGGAGTGGGCGACGCGGACGGCGCGGTAGCGGCGCGGTAAAGGTCCGGTACCTGGCCCGTTCCCCATCCGGCGGCGATGCCTGCGGCGAACGCCAAGACCACCACAAGTGCCGTCACCGCAATCGTGCGCCACGGGATTCCCCTGCTCGCGAACAGGCTCTCGGAACGCCGACTCATGCCCCTACGATAGTTCGTAACACCCGTCGCAGTAACCAGTGGAGGCCAATCGTGGAAGTAAGAATCGGCGTACAGAACGTGTCGCGAGAGATTTCACTCGAGACGGACATGACCGCAGACGCAGTCGCGAAGGCCGTTTCGGACGCCATGGGCGGCGCGACTCTTGACCTCACCGACGCCAAGGGCCGTCGTGTCGTAGTCCCGTCTCAGGCGGTTGGCTACGTCGACATCGGCGAAGAGACCAAGAACCGCGTCGGATTCGGCTCGTAGCAACACCTCGCAAGCAACGCCCTCTCGACGCCACTGGCGGCCGAGGGGGCTTTGCTATGTGTCCCGCAGCTCGAGCGCCTCGCGCACGCTGCGCACCACCCCGCTGAGACCCAGCACGCTGACGTCCACCGTCACCCCGACCTCGTCGTCCGCCAGCGGCTCTAGCGTCGAATACTGAGAGTCAAGCAGGCTCGCGCCGGCAAAGTGATCCGTTGCGGCGCTGCGTGCCCGCACCCTCTCCTCCAGGACATGCTGGGGCGCTGCGAGGTGGACAAAAATGGCGCCGGGCGCTTGCGCCAGCAACACCTCGCGGTAGGCGCGACGCAGCGCCGAGCACGACACCACCGCATCCTCCCGGTCGCCGAGCCACTGCCCTACCGCCTGAAGCCACGGCCATCGGTCCTCGTCGGTGAGCGGGGTGCCCGCCGCCATCTTGGCGACGTTCGCCGCGGGGTGGAAAGCATCGGCGTCCGCAAAGTCGTTGCCGCGCGCGTCGGAAATCGCGACGCCAACGGACGTCTTGCCGCAGCCGGTCACCCCCATCACCACAACTCTCATGGCGGCAAGCCTAGGCGTAAACACCAACGATGCGGCCATTTATGCGTGCGAAAGGTAGACTAGGCGGGACCCGAGGTTGACCGGTCGTCATGGACACGCGGTACCGCTACAGATCAGCGATGAGCCGTTCGAAGATGATTCGCGATCGGCTACCCGCCGAACAGCGCGATTTACGCGCCCCGAATCATTAGGAAGACCCATGACTGATACTCACGCGAGTATGCAAACGGCAGACCAAAGCTTTGCCGACTTCAACGTTAATCCCGCAATTGTCCAGGCACTCGCCGACAAGGGAATCCTCAACCCCTTCCCCATCCAGGCGATGACCCTGCCCGTGGCGCTCTCCGGCCACGACATCATCGGTCAGGCGAAGACCGGCACCGGCAAGACGCTCGGTTTTGGCGTCCCGCTGCTGCACCGCGCCGTCTCTCCGGGCGAGCCCGGCTGGGACGAGTACGAGTCGCAGGGTAAGCCGCAGGCACTCGTCGTCGCTCCTACGCGCGAGCTCGCCGTGCAGGTGGCCAACGACCTTCAGGCCGCGTCGACTCACCGCTCCACCCGCATCGTCCAGATCTACGGCGGCCGCGCGTACGAGCCCCAGGTCGAGGCGCTGCAGCGCGGCGCCGAGGTAGTGGTCGGCACCCCCGGCCGCATGATCGACCTCATGAACCAGGGCCACCTGGACCTGCGCTTCATCAAGACCGTGGTGCTCGACGAGGCCGACGAGATGCTGGACCTGGGCTTCCTGCCCGACGTCGAGCGACTCCTCGCGGCGACGCCCGAGGCGCGCCACACGATGCTCTTCTCAGCGACGATGCCGGGCGCGGTTGTCGCCCTCGCCCGCCGCTACATGATCCAGCCCACGCACATTCGCGCCTCCGAGCCCGACGACGCCGGGGCGACGGTCAAGGCAACCAAGCAGTTCCTCTACCGCGCCCACGCGATGGACAAGGTCGAAGTACTGGCCCGCATCCTGCAGGCCGATGGCCGTGGCCGCTCGATCGTATTCGCTCGTACCAAGCGCACCGCCGCCAAGGTCTCCGACGAACTGCGGGACCGCGGCTTTGCCGCCGGACCGCTTCACGGCGACCTGGGCCAGGGTGCCCGCGAGCAGGCGCTGCGCGCCTTCCGCGCCGGCAAGATCGACATCCTGGTCGCCACCGACGTGGCGGCCCGCGGCATCGACGTTGACGACGTGACCCACGTCATCAACTACCAGTGCCCCGAGGACGAGAAGACGTACCTGCACCGCATCGGCCGTACGGGCCGCGCGGGCAAGACGGGTACCGCCGTCACGTTCGTGGACTGGGACGACCTGCCCCGCTGGGGCATGATCGACCGCTCGCTGGACCTCGGTTACCCCGACCCCCAGGAGACGTACTCCAGCTCGCCTCACCTGTTCACCGACCTCGGCATTCCCGAGGGAACCAAGGGACGCCTGCCCAAGTCGCAGCAGAAGCTCGAGGGTCTGGACGCCGAGCGCGTCGAGGACCTGGGCGAGACCGGCAAGAAGCCTTCCGGCGGCGGCCGCGACGGAGACCGTCGTGACGGCGGTCGTGGCGGCTCCGGACAGGGCGGCTCCGGTCGCAGCGGCGGCCAGGGCGGCCAAGGCGGCTCGCGCGGCGGACGCGGCAACTCGGGTGGCAACTCGGGTGGCGGCCAGGGCGGCCAGAAGCGCGACTCCAGCAGCCAGGGCGGAAGCCAAGGCGGCGGCCAGCAGCGGTCAGGCGAGGGCTCCGGCGGCTCGAGCGCGGAGGGCGCCCCCAAGCGCAACCGTCGTCGTCGTCGCAGCGGTGGTGCCGGTGGAGACAGCGGGCAGACCTCAGCGCCCGTCGCCTCGGAGTAGATCTTTCGTGGCCGTGCCCAAGGTCCTGCTGTTTTACGTTTTCACTCCCCTGAGTGATCCAGACGCCGTGCGTCTGTGGCAGCGCGACCTGTGCGAGTCCCTCGGCCTCGGTGGCCGCATCATCCTGTCCAAGGACGGGATGAACGGCACCGTGGGCGGGGACATCGCCGCGGTCAAGAAGTACCTACGCAAGACCCGCGAGTACCCGGCGTTCAAGAACATGGACGTCAAATGGTCCGAGGGCAAGGGCGGGGACTTTCCCCGCCTGAGCGTCAGAGTCCGCGAGGAGCTGGTGAGCTTTGGCGCACCCGGCGAACTCAAGGTTGACGCGAATGGCGTGATCGGCGGTGGAGCGCACCTGAGTCCGGGTGCGCTCCACGAGCTAGTCGCCGAGCGCGACGTGACCTTCTTCGACGGCCGCAACGCCGTCGAGGCTGAGATAGGTCGCTTCAAGGGAGCGGTAGTGCCCGACGTCGACACCACGCGCGACTTTGTCGCGGAGCTCGACTCGGGCAAGTACGACCACCTCAAGGACTCCCCCGTCGTCACGTATTGCACGGGCGGCATCCGGTGCGAGGTGCTCAGCTCGCTGATGATCAACCGAGGCTTCACCGAGGTCTATCAGCTGGACGGCGGAATCGCTCGCTACGGCGAGGAGTTCAAGGACTCGGGCCTGTGGGAGGGCTCGCTCTACGTATTCGACGGCCGCGAGGCCATCACCTTCAGTGACGATGCCGCCGTGATCTCCGAGTGTCGCGAGTGCGGACAGGCGTCAGATCGCCTGCAGAACTGCGACGATCCGTCGTGCCGCGAGCAGTTCGTCATCTGCCCGACCTGCGCCTCGCAAGACCACTTCTGCGCGGCCCACTCGTCCCAAGCGACAGTCAGCCGCGCGCGGCCTTAAGCGCCGCGTAGGCGTCGGGGGTAGTCAGGTTCTCGCCGAGCCGGTTCTGCTTGCCGGTGCCGTGATAGTCGCTCGCGCCGGTACGCACCATCCCTAGCCGTGCGCCGATGCGCGTGAGGCGCTCGCGCTGCTCAGAAGAGTGGTCTCGGTGGTCGATCTCGAGGCCGACCAGCCCCGCCCGAGCCATCGACTCGATGACGCTGGTAGGGACCACTCGACCGCGGGCGTCCGCCCCCGGATGCGCGAAGACCGTGACTCCCCCGGCGCGGCGCAGGGTCTTTACCGCCGCCGTGACTTCCGGCGCGTAATGCGGCACGTAGTAGCGAGAGTTGCCCGCCAAAATCTGCTGGAAGGCCGCGTCGCGGGTGGGGACCACGCCGTGGTCGACCAGCGCATCGGCAATGTGGGGGCGGCCGATGGTGACCGCGCCACCCGAGCGGGCCACCACCTGCTCCCACGTCACCGGGTAGTCCTGAGCGACCTTCTGAACTATCTCCCGCGCGCGATCCAGCCTGGCATCGCGCGTCTTAGCGAGCATCGCGGCGACCTCGGGGTCGCCCAGGTCGTGCCAGTAACTCAGCAGGTGAATGCTGACGCCTCGGTGGCGACAGCTCACCTCGATGCCCGGCACAAACTCGAGGTCCAGCGCCGCGGCCCGGTCCGCGGCCTCGGACAGGCCCGCAACGGTGTCGTGGTCCGTGAGCGCGACTACGTCCAGTCCGGCACGCGCCGCGGCGGTTATGACCTGGGTGGGAGTCTCCGTTCCGTCGGAGACCACCGAGTGGGTGTGCAGGTCTATACGCATAAGGCCAGCCTAGGCCCGGCGTGTACGTTGGCACACTCCGAGCCACGGCTGGCCTTAGGAAGCTGGTCACAGGGCCCCGAGGGGCGCCCGCGACCGGGCACTACTTCTGGTGCAGGAGCTTGCGGCGCGTGACGACTACCAGCGCGAGGCCCACGAGGACCAGGACCGCTGCGTCGGTGAGCGAACCGAACGCGTCTGCCGCGCCTGTCTCGGACAGCTCGGCAGAAACGGCCACGGGGGCGGCCGCGTCATCCGCAGTGCCGTTGACCGCACCGGAGCCAGCCGCGTCGGCTGCGCCATCCGTCGTGACTGCGACAGGCTCTGGCGCCGGCTCCACGACGGCGGCCACCAGGATCGTGGTGGTCGACGTCACGGAAACAAAGGTGCGGTTAACCACGGTTGCGCGGGGGTTACCAGGGCCGAGCGGAATGTAGCCGGATAGGACCACAGTGACGGTGATCTCACCGTTCAGGAGGTCCGTCGCCGTGACCTGGTAGTCCGCGGCGCAGTCCACCGTCGCGCCGGCCGGAACCGTGCCGTCCACCGGGATGTCGCAGAGGGGGGCAATGCCCAGCGGGGACGTGACTGAGATCGTCGCGTCGGAGAGGTCGAAGAGCTGCGAGTTGGTCGCAGTGAACGCGACTTCGATGACGTCGCCCGCATGGACCGCACCCTCTCGCGACGGGACGGTCACCAGGATCGAGTCGCGAACGGTGCCGAGGTCGACGAGGTCGGCAATGCGGTCGTCGACGTCCTGCTTGGCAACTGCGAGGCCGTTGAACAGCGCGCTAAAACTAACTACCTTCTGCCGTTGCAATCGGATCGTCCCCGCGAGTTCGTCGGACTCGCCTTGGAGTCGCGCAGCAGCCCTGTCCGCGATCTCCCATTCGTCGATGGCGGCAGAAAGGAGGTCAGTGTTGTCTTCAACGGCGTCCTCGGCATCCCGGACTACCTGCCGCAGCAGCACGAGCGCGCGGCCCGCCGCGTCGACCTCGTCCGTCGCGTTGTCGAACTCCGTCTCAGTTGAGTCGTACGCGGTCTTCTTCGCGGTGAAGTTCACCCAGACGATGTCGTCCAAAGCAGATCTAGCGGCGTCGCGCTTGCCCTCGGCTGCGGTCGCCGCGTCTTCAGCGTCGTCATAGTTAGCTTCAGCGGTTTCCGCTTCGCGCTCGTATACCGAAAGATGGTAGACCGCTTCCTCGGTGAGGCACTCGGGGTATTCGTCGACGTCGCGGTGCTTCCAGCAGTCGCCAAGATGCTTCCAGAAACTAGCGTCACGCGGAAGGTGGTTCCTAAACATACTGTGGCTGTCTCTTGCCCGGGAGGCCACCCATTCGAGTCGATTGGCGGTTTCGCGCAAAGGGAGAGCGTCGGCGGCCGACGCATCGTAGAAGGCCGGCAGGCCCTGGACTGTCACCGCCGCGTTGGAACGAAAAACGCCCGCCCAGGCCGGTTCCGTCGGACCCACGAAGAGCGAGGCTACGGTCGCGTTGTAGGCGTCGTTCGCGTCTGCGTTCGCGCGTATTACCCCCGCCAATTCGTCCTCGGCGTCTAACTCGCGCTGCACTCCGACGCCAAGGTCGATCCGAGCCTGCACAAGGTCGCCCGTCGACTTTGCCAAATCCTGGTCAATCCCGACCTTGGAGAGGCGCTTGGCCTCAGCATCGGCAATAGCGTCGTCGAGCGTGCCTCGCAAAGCGTCTGCGTCGTCCTCAAGCCCGTCGAGCACGCGCTGTTCAGCGTCGCGCAGTCCCACGAGCGAGTCGTACGCATCGTCGAAAGCGTCAGCGTTTGATGACACTCCATCCCAGTCCGCGTCAATGAACGACTGGTTGGTCGCATCGGCCGCGTCCTGAGCTGCCACCGCAGTCTCCTCCGCAATGGACAGAGCACCCGTGGCGGTGGCTGCTGGCGCGACCGTGAGTCCCGCCAAGGTCATGGTGAGCACGGCCGCAATGGGCGCTCGCAGGCCAGGATTTCTCATGCGTCAGTCTTCTCTCATAGGAGGCAATTCGATGGCGACATCAACAGGTCTATGCGCGCCGCCAGGCGCCTAGGTACAACACGCCCCTCGAACGGTAGCGCCAGGGCTAGAGAATGTCACGCCCTACAGGGGTAAAAGGCAGTATCAACGAGGGGTTATGCCACATATTGGCACTTAAGGGACGGCCTGCCTAGGTACCGATCGGGCAAAGCAGGCGACGTTGCCGCCGCGTCGCCCAAGTCTCGCCTCATGAGAAACTGAACAGCATGAGCGAATCCGCGAAGACCCCCGCAGCCAAGCCGAGCGCCAACAAGGCACGACGCGACCTGCCCTCCACCCAAGAATTCAGCGACTTCATGGGCTCCCAATGGGAGCCGAGCGAGGCCGCCGCAGGCAGCCACAGTGCCGCCGCTCCCTACGCCGCCGAGCGCCGAGCGCGACTCAGCGAACTCTTCCCCGGCCAGCGCATCGTCGCTCCGGCGGGCAATCTCAAGCCTCGGGCGAACGACACGGACTACCGCTTCCGACCGTTGAGCGACTTCGCGTATCTGACGGGACTGGGCATCGATCACGAGCCCGGCGCCGTGCTCGTCATGGAGCCCACCGACGCCGGACACGACGCGACGCTGTATTTGATTCCGCCCGCGACGGCCGAGGACGAGGGCTTTTATACCGACGCCCAGTCCGGAGAGTTCTGGATCGGCAAGCGCCCGAGCCTGGCCGACTTCCAGTCGATGACCGGCATCGCCACCAAGGCGCTCGAAGAGCTTCCCGGCGGAATCCGCCTGGCCAACCACCCTCACAAGAACGTCCAGCGAGCACTCGCGAACCTGCGCATGGTGAAGGACGAGTACGAGGTTCAGCAGATGCGCGACGCCGTAGACGCGACCATCGCCGGTTTCGAGCGGGTCGTCGCCGAACTCCCCCGCGCCGTCGCCCACAAGCGCGGCGAGCGCGTCATCGAGGCCACCTTCGACGGCCACGCTCGCGAGGAGGGCAACGCCGTCGGCTACGAGACCATCGCGGCATCGGGCCCTCACGCCACCACCTTGCACTGGATCCGCAACGACGGCCAGGTGCGCGAGGGAGACATTCTGCTCCTAGACGCAGGGGTCGAGGTCGAGAGCCTCTACACCGCGGATGTCACGCGTTCGCTGCCCATCTCGGGCGAATTCACCGACGTACAGCGACGCGTGTACGACGTGGTCCTCGAGGCCGCCGATGCCGCGTTCGCGGCCTCCCGCCCCGGCGCCACGTTCCGCCAGATTCACAACGCGGCCATGGAGGTCATCGAGACGCGCCTGACCGAATGGGGAATCGTGCCGGAATCCGCGGATCCCGACGCGCGGCTCTACCGCCGCTGGATGGTGCACTCCACGTCGCACCATCTGGGGCTGGACGTGCATGACTGCGCGCAGGCCAAGCGTGACCTTTACATGGACGGCGAGTTAGTGCCCGGCATGGTGTTCACCATCGAGCCGGGGCTCTACTTCCAGCCAGGGGACCTCGCGGTGCCCGCGGAGCTGCGTGGCATAGGAATCCGCATCGAGGACGACCTGTTGGTGACGGAGGACGGGATCGAGAACCTGTCTGCGGCCCTGCCCCGCGACCCGGACGGCGTGGTGAAGTGGATGGCGGGCCTGCGCAGGTAGCCGCGAAGCCCGCGCGCGCCCTATGGGTCCGTTTTGGCACGCATCTAGCACCCGTCGCCTGCTATGGGTCTGATTCGGCCCGGGCTAGCCAATCGGCGGGTATTCCCTGGGGTCGGGGTACACGATGATCCCGCCGCCTTGTGCTTTGGTCGTGTTCCAATGCGCCGCGAACCACGGGGTGATTTTGTCCCACAGCAGGTATCGCTCCTTGGGTGGCTCCTGCCGCTTGAACCATTCGTAGGTGGAGTAGGCGACGATGTCAGCGAGCTGAATGATCTCGCGGTCCCAGGTGCTGTAGTCCGTGTCCACCCACAGCGGCTTGTCGAGTAGCAGGTTGAAGTTGGCGCGATTCTTGCCCTTCGACTTCAGTTCCCGCCGCACGTCGTGCATCGCACCACTCTTGAAGTACGCCTCGTGGGCGGGCTGCTGGTCAGCAACAAAGAGAGCCCCCTCTCCCGTATTGACGTGCTCCAAGGTGAGGGCGACGCGCTCGTAGAGCCGCGAGTACGCCGCGCCCAGAGGGTCGACATCAGTGCCGGCCGCGGCGAGCGCCTTCTTGTCCACCACCACGGAAAAGATGGTGGGACGGAACTTGGCAAAAAGCTGACCCAGTTCGTTGAGCAGGTGGCCCATCACCGCTGGGTCGGCCACGGCCTGGTATCCGGCGGGCACAAAGCCCGGGCGCGCACCCCCTTTCGCCCGCGCGGTCTGAGCGATGAACGAACCCTTGAGTTCCGTCAACGACCAGTCGGGGTTGCGTGCGGCCGAGCCAAAGTACTTCTCCTTGACCGCCGCGATCTCGAGGGCGAGCGGCTCGCGCGAGGAGTCGTGAATCCCTACGGCGGAGAGCACGAAGAACTCGCTCGGGTCTCCCGGGACCCACACGGGGTGATCCTTGGGGAACGGCTTGGGGTCACGACTCTCGTCCACGTAGAACAGCAGCATCGGCGCTCTCTCCCTAGGGTTTCGTTCTTTTGAGCCTAGCCACCGGGATAGGTCTGCGCGGAGTCACCCGCTTCGAAGGCGCGCCGGGCATGACTTTGACCGCGCGGACGTTGCACTGAGTAATCCGCAATTACCCGAGAGAAACGGCACCATGTCCGCGAGCGCTTCACCCACCGTCCCCCTATCCATTCTCGACCTCGCCCCCATCGGTCCGGGCGAGACCCCGGCGCAGAGTTACTCCAACTCGGTGGCGCTGGCGCAGACGGCCGAACGGCACGGGTACGGACGCGTCTGGTACGCCGAGCACCACAACATGCCGACCATCGCCTCTTCCGCGACGAGCGTGCTGATCGCGCACGTCGCGGCTCACACGTCGACCATCCGGCTGGGCGCCGGCGGGATCATGCTTCCCAACCACTCTCCCCTCACCATCGCGGAGCAGTTCGGAACCCTCGAGACACTGCACCCAGGACGCATCGACTTGGGGTTAGGCCGCGCACCCGGCGGCGACCGCGCGATCTTCAACGCGCTGCGACGCGACCCCGGCGCCTCGGAGCAGTTCCCGCGTGACGTGATGGAGCTCCAGGGCTACCTCACTGGCGAGTCCATCGTCACGGGAGTGAGCGCCACGCCCACGCCCGAGTCCGCGCCCCCGCTATTCATTCTTGGCTCGTCGCTCTTTGGCGCTCAGCTCGCGGCGGCACTCGGCCTGCCCTACGCGTTCGCGTCGCACTTCGCGCCCGATGCCCTGCACGAGGCGGTCTCGCTATACCGCCGCGACTTCAAGCCATCCGCGCAACTCGAGCACCCCTACGTGCTCGCCGCAGCGAACGTCTTTGCGGCAGATACAGCGGCCGATGCCACGGTCCAGTTCGAGGCCGCACGGCGCCGTCGCGTGCGCGGGATGATTGCCCGCAACCAGGCGGGCGTGGAGTACACCGACGCGCAGATTGACGAATTCCTCACGACCGCGGCGGGCGCGAACCTCGCCAACATGATGCGCTACACCGCGGTGGGAACGGCCTCCGAGGTTTCGCAGTTCCTGGGTGATTTCGCGCAGACCGCGCAGGCCGACGAGCTCATCGTGGCGCACGGCGCGCTGAGCATCGCCGACCGTCTTAGGTCAGTCGAGCTAGCCGCGCCCACGGAGTGACGCTCACTGGCAGTTGCGGGGCGTGGGCGGGGTAAGGGCCCCGCTCACGCGACCTTGTCGGCCAGCACCTTTATCCCCAGTCGCATGTCCTCCGCCGGCAGATAGAACGGCAGCCGGAAGTGGTCGGCCCCTGCGCCCGGCACCACCTCGAAAGCGGAGCCCGGCGCTACGGGAACTCCCGCGGCGGCTGAGCGCTCGGCGAACCGCTCAGCACCGCCGTCGGGGAGCCTGATCCATAGGCTCGGCCCGCCCAGGGGCGCCTTGAACTCCCAGTCGAGGCCCGCCTCCCCAATGACCTCGAGGGTCACCGCCAGCGACTCGCGCAGCTCGCCCATCCGCCAGGCGAGCGTCTGGTCGTAGTGCTCGCTCAGTAGCTTCGCGCCGATGCGCTGGAAAATCGCCGGCCCGCCCAGATCCATGGCGGCACGCCGGTGACGCAGGTGCGCCGCGAGGGTCGCATTCGTGTGCAGCCAGCCGATGCGCATCCCGCCCCAGAAGACCTTAGACAGTCCGCCGATGGTGATGACGGACCGCCCCCCGGGGAACGTCGCCATCGGGCTGCGCTTCACGCCGTCCAGGGAGATGTCGCCGATGATCCTGTCGTCGATGATCGTGGTTCCCGTGCTCACGGCGGCGGCGACTAGCCGTGCCGCGTCCTCGTCGGACATCGCAGTGCCGGTTGGATTATGGAACGTCGTGACGTAGGCCGCGTCGGGTCGGGCGGCCTTGAACAGCCTGGCGGCCTGGGTGACGTCCAGTCCGTCCGGCGTCATCGGCAGCGCGAGTGGTCGGGCACCCGAGGCCGCTACCGCGTCGAATACTCCAGGGTAGGTCACCGACTCGAGCGCGACTGCGCCGCCGTCGCTCGCGACTCCGGTCACCGCTAGCCACACGGCCTGCTGCCCGCCGGCGGTGATCACGACCTCGTCCGGCTGCGCGGGGATCCCGCTGGCGCGCAGGTGGTCGACTATCGCGCGCGTCAGGTCGATGTCGCCAAGGGCGGCGTACCCGTTGCCGATGACGGCCGGGCCTCCGAGAAACTCCGAGGGGTTATTGAGGGCATAGTCCACGATCGGCGCGGCCGGCGGTGAGGCGGTATTGAAGGCCACCAGCGGCGGCTGCTGACCCACCAGAATCCGCGCGAAGCGATCCTGTGGGGAGAGCGCCATTACGCCCCTCGACAACGATCCCAGCCGGGGTGCCGCCCCCGGCGTCACCTCGAGCCACTCCTGATCACGGAGCTGCTGGTAGGCGGCAGTGACGGTGTTGCGAGACAGGTGCAAGCGTTGCGCCAGCGCGCGCTCAGAGGGCAGCCTCGCCCCGTGCTCCAGCGAGCCGGATTCAGCGAGCGCAACAATCGCGTCGGCGAGCTGTTGGTAGAGCGGCCCGGTTCCCGACTGCCAATGGTCGAGGACGTCGGCGAGCTGGTCGGCTGTGGTGCGCATGACGCAAGTATCGCGATAACTGGCCCTCGGATACAAGTGCCACTTGCGCGCTAGTGGCACAACAACGCCCCGCCGGAACCATCCGACGGGGCGTTGCTTGTGGGATCGCTAGTTGGTGCGACGCAAGCGCATGGCCTGCCGCGTCACCACGAGACCCAGGAGCGCCAGCGTTGCGGCGACCAGGAGAAGGGGTCCACTCTCGGAACCGGTCTCGGAGAGCGTCTCGTTTGCTGCCGCAGCGGAGTCGACGGAGATCGGAGCCACCACTACGTCAGCAGCGTCCGAGTCACCCTCGGCCGCCGGCGTCTGAATTGCCTCCACGGCCGGCGCCTGAACAACCGCAGAAACAGACACCACCTGCCAGCCAACAATGACGTTGTCCGCACCGTAGAGAGCGATGCGGTGAGTACCGACAGCAAGGCTCTGAGGAATCACCACGCTCAGCGTGCCGGCACCCAGAACCGTAGGCTCCGAGAACGCGACCACGTGAGTGAGCTCGATGTCCCCCTCGACGCCGGAGCAGTTCGCTCCGCCGATGAAGACCTCGTCGCCGTGCGTGACGGTGGTGAGCACGTTGTGCTCGGCGTCACAGACGGCGGCAAGACCCTCAATGTCGGACACGAGGTCCGCTTCTGTCGGGTTGAACGCCGCGGGCTGCGAGACTGCCGGGTTTGAGTACGCCGCAGCCGCCGGAACTGCGATGTCACCCGTGGTGGTTGCTGAGTCAGCGACGTAACGCCAGTGCACGTCCGCAAGTGCAGGCATCTCGACGGAACCACGTACCGCATCGGCCGCGCTGGCTTCCACGCCGAAGCCCGCGATGCCGTCAGACGAGTCAAACTCGTTTAACGTCACGTACCACGCGCCGTGCGGGTCCAGAGTTGGACCGTCAACATAGAGATCGAATGTCGAATCGTCGAGAGCGTAGGACACGCGCAGCGAGAAGCGAACCTTGTCGCCCTCGTCGATCAGTCCGTTGTCGTTGAGGTCAACGTAAAGGACCGGCTCGTCCCAAGACAGGGCTATGGGAACCTCAACCGCGGGGGCCGCGACCATTGCGCCACGGAACTCGGGAGCATCAGTCAGCGCGTAGCTTCCGTGAAGGTCGCTTCCTGCACCGCGCGCGTAGTAGTCATAGGTCAGCGCCTGGTCCCCGGGCCGTATGGCGTTAGCCGCCGCTGCGTCCTCGTCAACCGCGAAACGCAGTGTGATGGTCTCATCGCGAATGTGCTCGGAGAGAAAGATCGAATCCGGAGCGGCAACCGACGCCAGCTCGAGCGCGAAGAACCACGCCTCACCGGTGTAGGCGATCGCCACCGGGTAGGAGACAACGTCCCCAGCGTCCAGCACGCCGTCACCGTCGATGTCATCTGCGGGAGCCAGGTACGGCGTTCCCCAGGTAAAGGTGAAAGGCAAGGGGCACGCCTCATCGGTGACCGCCGCGGCGAACTCTCTCGTTCCCGTGACGAGATAGCCGTCGAGGGGATTCGCCCTGACACCAGTCAAGCCCGGGCCGGCGTCGAAGCTCTCCCAGGTGATGCCGGTGTTGGCGGGGGTGACCCAGCGGTCGTCGGCTGTGCCGCAAGCATCGGTGAAGGTGGGTTCGTCGACCACCGACACTGACGTGATCGGACTCACGCCGGTGAAAGTCGTGGAGGGGACGTTGAAGATTCCGGAGTCGTTCCGACTCGGCCCGAACTCGTCGTCCACGTAGGACGACCAACTCCCGGGGGTGCCGGGAACGGCAACCTGATTGTTTGCGGCGTCGTAGGCCGTAGCGGTCACCAAAACGGACGTGCTTTTGCTGTCAGCTCCAGAGGCGAGACGCAGGCTCACTCTGCCGCTGGCGAAGGTGATTTGCGTGTCCAGGGTCCAATTAATAGCGCCATTGTTCGTCGAGATGGTCAGCGGGAAGGAGACAACGTCGCCCTCGTCAACCACGCCAGTGTCGCCGTTGTCCACGGTCATCACCGGCGCACCCCACGACGCCTTTAGGTTATCTGCCGGACTCCAGAATCCATCGCCTAGCGCCTGCGCGGGTGCTACCGCCAGGGTTCCCAGCAGCACGGCGGACAACGCCGTACCTGCCGCGATCCGGGTCTTGCTCATCAATGCACGCTTCACTGAAACGCCTCTCTTGAAAGGATGCGACGACGTCTCCCTTCAGCAGAGACGTGACGCAGGAAGTCATCTATGACTTTGCGTGACTTTAGCACCGCTTGGACGCAAACCGCCGGGGTAGCCACACATCCACTGCCAGTTTCCTCAAGACCATGAAACTCCTGGTAGTGAAGGCTTTTGTTGCCGCGGACGGTTTGTCCTATTTGCGACTTCCTTGGCGACCCGACCGCGCCGTCCCGAGGCGCTTGATGGGGGCCACCCCGCCACAAACTGGCACTCGTTTCCAAGTGCCAGGACACCGGCCACTGGCACCTGTAATCGAGGGCCAGTACGACGTATGGTCGACACATGAGCACCGAAACCTCCCCCACGACCGCTGGCGCCACGCCCGACCCTTCCCCCGCCCTTGTCGCGGCCATGGATCGAGTTCACACCAATCCGATCTCGCGAGGACGCACCCGCCAGCGCCTCGCGCTCATCACCGAGGCTGCGCGCCGCTCCGGCAGCTACGTCGCCAACGCGTCCTTCCGCCCTGTCTCGCCCACGGCCGATGCTTTGGCCGGCCTGGATGCCTTCCGTCGCCCGCTTCAGGACACGCCCATCGCACCCCGCGAGGTGCTCGCCGAGCTCGACACCTTCGGGTCCCCCGCGACCGTCGTCAGCACGCACGGCCGGTACTTTGGGTTCGTCAACGGCGGCATCGACCCGGCCGCGCAGGCGGCAGCAATTCTCGCCGGCACGTGGGATCAGAACGCCGCGATGCCCAACCAATCCCCCGTGGCCGCCACCCTCGAGGGCGTCGCGGGCTCATGGGTGGTCGATGCACTGGGCCTGCCGTCCGATGCCGTGGCGTCCTTCTGCGGCGGGGCCACCGTCGCTAACCTCACCGCGATCATCACGGCGCGCGACGCTCTGTACGCGAAGCGGGGATGGGACGTCGCCATAGACGGGCTCGCCGGCGCCCCGGCCCTGCGCGTCGTGCTTGGCGCGGAGGCGCACGCGAGCGTCTATAAGTCGCTGCGTCTCGCGGGATTCGGTGCGGCTCAGATTGAGCACGTCCCCACCGATGACACCGGGGCGATCCGCGCGGACGCCTTCCCTACCGACACCGACGACGGGACCCTGGTGATCCTGCAGTCCGGCAACGTCAACACCGGCGCGTCCGACCCCTTCGCGGACATCATCCCCGGCGTCCGCGAGCGCGGCGGCTGGGTGCACATCGACGGCGCGTTCGGGCTCTGGGCCGCGGCGTCGCCCACGCGCCGGCACCTTGTTGAAGGTAGCGAGTTGGCTGACTCATGGACGACGGACGCCCACAAGTGGCTCAACGTGGGCTACGACTCGGGCATCGTGATCGTGCGCGACATCGACGCACTCGTGCGCGCCATGTCCATCGAGGCGGCTTACCTCGCGACCGACGGCTCCCCTCCGGCCATGAACCGCGGCATTCAGATCTCGCAGCGTGCCCGCGGCATCGAAACCTGGGCGATGCTCGCGAGCCACGGCAAGTCCGGCCTAGGGGAGCTCATCGACCGCACCTGCGACCTCGCGACCCAGTTCGCCGACAGGCTCGCCGCGGGCGGCGTCGAGGTGCTGTGCGACCCCATCCTCAACCAGGTGCTGGTGGCCTTTGGCGACGCCGCGACCACGGACGCCGTCATCGCCGCGGTGCAGAGCGAGGGCACCATGTGGGCCGGCGCGAGCGAGTGGCACGGCCGCCGCGTGATGCGCATCTCGGTCTCCGACGCCGCCACCACTGCGGACGACATCGAGGCCTCGGCGATCGCGCTCTTGCAGATGCGGGATGCCGTGCGGCTACGTTAGGAGGGTGAGCGAGTTCGTCCCAACACCGACGGCGGAGGTCTGCATTGACTCCGCGCTGGTCGCCTCGCTGCTTCGCGAGCAACACCCCGACCTCGCCCAGTTGCCCCTGGGCGAGCGTCATGAGGGTTGGGACAACGTGACGTGGCGCCTGGGCGGTGACCTCGCGGTTCGACTGCCGAGGCGCGCGATCGCCTCGACCATGGTCGCGACCGAGCTCGCGTGGTTGCCGCGCATCGGCAAGGACTGGCCGTTCCGCGCGCCGCTTCCCGTGCGCATCGGCTCCCCCAACGAGGCCTATCCCTGGCGCTGGTCTGTGGTGCCGTGGATCTCCGGGCACACCGCCTACGACGAGCCCCTGAGCGCGCTCGGTGCCCATGATCTTGGCCTCGCGCTCGCCGCCCTGCATCAGAGCGCCCCCGCGGATGCCCCCGTGAACCCCTTTAGATCGACTCCGCTATCGCAACGGGTCGACCGCGCCAAGGCCAGGTTGACGGCCCTGGCGAGCCAGGCAGCCTCCCACCCGTCAACGGGCGGCGCGCGCCTAGACACCGACGCGGCCGAGTCGCTGCTGAGGCGCGGCGCTCGTCGTCACGCCCCGGGCCTGGTGTGCGCACACCTCGACATTCACGGCGGGAACGTCATCACCGATGGCGGGCGCCTGGCCGGGATCATCGACTGGGGAGACGCCGGCGCGGGCGACGCCGCCACCGACCTTGGCCAGGCCTACGTGTTGCTGGGTCCCACCCGGTGGCGCACCATGATTACCGCGTACGGTCGCGCGAACCGCGACACAATATCCCGCGCCAAGGCGGAGGCCGTCGCGTGTGCTGTCACTCTGGCCACCATCACCGACGGCCGCTACGCCGCGTCCGGCTGGGACGCGCTGGTGTCGCTGGGCGTCGCGACGCGCGAGGCGTAGAAACCACAGGGCGCACGGACCTCGCCTTATCTGCATCGGCTCCCTTTTATTACTGTCGGGCCGCAGTAGGCTATGCCCATGAGTCCCACGAACGAGCGCGTCTATATTGCGCGCCTGGCAGGCACTGCCGTGTTCGACCCGATCGGGGACCCCGTTGGGCGCGTGCGCGACGTGGTGATGCTGGTGCGCCGGTCGGGTGCGCCCAGCGCGGTCGGGCTCGTCGTCGAGGTACCCGGGCGCCGTCGCGTCTTTATGCCGCTGACCCGCGTCACATCGATCGCGCCCGGCCAGGTCATCTGCACCGGCGTGATTAACCTGCGTCGCTTCCAGGCCCGCGCCGCGGAGACCCTCGCGATCGCGGAACTGTTCGAGCGCAGCGTGACCCTCAAGGAAGACGACTCCACCGCCTACATCGAGGACATCGGAATCGAGCGCGACCACACCCGTACCTGGTGGGTCACCAAGCTGTACGTCCGCAACGCCGCGCGGCGCAAGGGCGTGCTCGGTTTCTCACGGCGAGGCGAGACCTTCGTCGTCGACGCCGATGCCGTGAACGGCCTGGCCATCAAGGACAAGCTTCAGGGCGCGGCGCTGGTCATCCAGACATTCGCGAACCACAAGCCCGCCGACCTCGCCGCCGCGCTGATGGAGATGTCCCCGCAACGTAGCGCCGAGATCGCCGCGGCGCTCGACAACGAACGCCTCGCCGACGTCCTCGAGGAGATGCCCGAAGAGGACCAGATCTCGCTGCTGTCTACCTTGCGGTCCGAGCGGGCCGCGGACGTGCTCGAGGCCATGGACCCCGACGACGCCGCCGACCTCCTGGGCGACCTTCCCGCGGGCGAGGCGGAGGCGCTGCTGAAGCTGATGCAGCCGGAGGACGCGAACACCGTGCGCCAGCTCCTCAACTATGACGACAACTCCGCGGGTGGACTGATGACCACCGAGCCCGTCATCGTGGGCCCGGAGACCACCGTCGCGACCGCACTGGCCATGGTCCGCCGGCAAGAGATGCCGCCGGCGTTGGCTTCGATGGTGTTCGTGGTGCGGCCCCCGCTCGAGACTCCCACCGGGCGCTACATCGGCCTGGTCCACATCCAGCGACTGCTCCGCGAGCCGCCCCACGAGTCCATCGGCGGATTCGTCGACCCGGCGATCGAGGCGGTCCCGGTCAACGAGTCGCTGGCCGCCATCTCGCGGCGCATGGCCGCATACGACATCTTGGCGCTGCCCGTGGTGGACGGTGACAACAGGTTCCTGGGCGCCATCTCGATCGACGACGTGCTGGACCACCTGCTCCCCGACGACTGGCGCGAGCACTCCGAACTAGAAGATTCGGAACAGGAACAGGCGACCGCGACCGCGCAGGGAGGATCTGATGGCTGAGCGCTTAGACCGGCCCAAGTCCGACCAGCGGCGCATCTCGTGGCGCCGCAACAACAAGGGGTCGGACCGCTTTGGCGCATTCTCCGAGGGGATCGCCCGCTTCCTGGGCACCCCCCGGTTCCTGTTCTACCTCACCATGTTCTGCATCGCGTGGATAGCGTGGAACATCTGGGCACCAGCGGACCTGCGCTTCGACTCCGCGGCGCGCGGCTTCACCGCGCTGACCCTCATGCTGTCGTTGCAGGCCTCCTACGCCGCGCCGCTGATCCTGCTCGCGCAGAACCGTCAGGACGACCGCGACAAGGTGGGCGCGGAGCAGGACCGCCAGAGCGCTCAGCGCTCTCTCGACGACACCGAGTACCTCGCCCGTGAGGTCGCGGCCCTGCGTCACGCGGTGTCCGACACCGCCACCCGGGACTTTGTGCGCTCCGAGTTGCGGTCGCTCCTCGAGGAGCTCCGCGCGGACGACGAGGAGGCCAGGAACGAGGCGTCCTCCGACCGCAAGTCACACAGGACCGACAGCCCCAAGAAAAAGTAGTTTCGCGGGTTTGGGGCAACCGCCTACGATGGTGGCATGCCTACGGTTGAACTAATTCAGACTGCCCTATCCAAGGTCATCGACCCGGAGATCCGCCGTCCCATTACCGAGATCGGTATGGTGCGCTCGGTCGACCTAAGCGACGATGGCGTGGCCACGGTCGGCATCGACCTCACCACTGAGGGCTGCCCCATGAAGGCGCGCATCACCGACGACGTCAGCACTGCTGCGGCGTCCGTCGAGGGCGTGCGCGAAGTCAAGATCGAGCTCGGGGTCATGAGCGAGGAGCAACGCCTGGGCCTGCGGTCCTTGCTCCGCGGCGGCAAGCCCGAGCCCGTCATTCAGTTCACGCAGCCAGGCAACATGACCCGCATCTACGCGGTCGCATCCGGCAAAGGCGGGGTGGGTAAGTCCACCGTCACCGCCAACTTGGCCGCCGCGATGGCCGCCGATGGGCTCAAGGTGGGTGTACTCGACGCAGACATCTTCGGTTTCTCCATCCCCGGCATGCTGGGCGTCGAGGGCCAGCCCACTCGCATCGACGACATGCTCCTGCCCCCCATCGCGAACGACATCAAGGCCGTCTCCATCGGCATGTTCGTGCCCTCCGGACAGCCTGTCGTGTGGCGCGGCCCGATGCTGCACCGCGCGATCGAGCAGTTCCTGGCCGACGTCTACTGGGGCGACCTCGACGTGCTGCTGCTTGACCTCCCGCCGGGCACCGGAGACATCGCGATCTCGGTTGCTCAACTGCTCCCCCACGCCGAACTCCTGGTGGTCACCACCCCGCAGTCGGCCGCCGCGGACGTCGCCGAGCGCGCAGGATCCATCGCCACCCAGACGTCACAGAACGTGGTTGGGGTCATCGAGAACATGTCGTGGCTCGAGCAGGAGGACGGGTCTCGCCTGGAGATCTTCGGCTCCGGCGGAGGGCAGATCGTGTCAGATCGCCTATCCAAGGTACTCGGCACCTCCGTGCCCCTCATGGGTCAGATCCCGTTGGACATCCTGACCCGCGAGGCCGGGGACGCGGGCACGCCCGTGGTGCTCGAGCACCCGGAGTCACCCGCGGCCGTCGAGCTCCGCAAGATCTCCCGCATGCTGGCGACCCGTCAGCGCGGCCTCGCCGGGCGGTCGCTGGGCGTCACTCCCAAGTAGCCTCGGGCGACTACGCCCAACACTAGGCACATCATGCGCAACCATGCGTGTCCGCGCGATTATCTGAGCGGGAACGTGTTGAGGCACAAAGGTTGCCTAGTCGAGGTCGATGCGTCCTGCCTGCTTGGCGCCCCAACCGGCGATGATTGCGGCGACGAGCCCTGCCAGCACGCCCCCCGCGGAGATCGCGGGCGTGGCGAGGGCAATCAGGAGCGCGTCGTCGAATCCGGGACCGCCTGAGCCCAGCTTCTCGAGCAAGGGGAAGGACCCAGCCGCCGCGCCCGTCACGGCCATGACGTGCACGCCGAGCACGGTCGCGATGAAGGCGACGATCTGCGTCAGCAGCCCCTTGCCCTCCGAGAGGTAGCGAACCGTGAAGCCGACTCCCGCAGCGATGAGCACGCCCAGCAGGATCATGACGAACGCCCCCGGCTGATCCGGCACCAGCACGGTGAGCACCAGGCCAAGTACTAGCGCCACGACGAGCGCGGCGGTCAGCACTCCCATTCGATTCTGGCGCAGCGAGTTCAGGAAGGAATCCTTGCCTGCGTCGACACGCGGCGGTACTGCGGGCTGCTGCTCGGGATTGGGCGTCGCGGCCATGAGTGGGCTCCTTTGTGGGACAGGTTCGTGAATTCTCCCCATCATCGCACGGCGATGCGCGCGCACACTCAACATTCGCGCGAAGTGGCTGACAGAATGGCAGGCATGCCCACCCCACCCCACCGTGACCCCGTCAGGTGGTGTGCGCCCTGGTCTATGGCAGAGGGCGAGGCTCGGGCTCGCGAACTCTTCCAGCGTGCCTTCAAGTCGTCGCCCGACACCCTGCGGTGCGCCCCGGGCCGCGTCGTCCTCATCGGGGATCACACGGACTATGCAGCGGGACTGAGCCTGCCGACAGTCTTGCCGCACCGCACCTTCGTCGCCGCGCGGGCGCGCGACGACGGCCGCGTCCGGGTGACGTCCGCGCAGGCCTCGTCGGTCGACGGCCCCACCGGGGTATGGGAAGGCACCGTGGCCGACCTGGCCGCGGCATCGGACATGGGCTGGGTCAGCCACGTCTGTGGCGTCCTGTGGGCACTCGGCGAGCGAGGATTCGAGCCGAGCGGCGTCGACATCGCCATCTCGAGTTGCGTCCCCATCGGCACCGGGCTCGGGTCCTCGGCCGCGCTCCAGTGTGCGGTGGCACTCGCCGTCAACGACTGCTGGGGGCTGGCGCTCGATTCGCCCGCGGGTCGAGTCGAACTGGCCGAGGCCGCCATCGACGCCGAGCGCCGTCACGTGTCCGTTCCCACCGGGGGCCTAGACCAGTACTGCGTCCTGCAGTGCCCCCCGGGCGAGGCCGTGCTCCTGGACTTCGCCACGCAGCCCCCCGCTGTCACCCACCAACCCCTGTATTTTCCCGACTATGGGCTACGCCTCCTGGTGATCGACACCGGTATGAGAGCGGACCTGCGCACGACCGAGTATGCCGAGCGCAGACGCTCGTGCGAGGTGGCGGCGAGCGCGCTGGGCGCCGCGAACCTGCGCGAGGTCTTCGAGTCCCCGGGCTGGCTGCGACGGGTGAACCAGCTCGAGGATCCAGTCATGCGGGCGCGTGCCCGCCACGTCGTCACGGAAATGCACCGGGTCCGGCTGGTGAACGCCGAGCTCAGCGGCACCGCTCCCGCGCACGAGCGCTTCATGGACATCGGCAAGGCGTTGTTCCGCTCGCACGCTTCGCTGGATACCGACTATGGCGTCAGCACCGAGGCGCTCAAACTCGCGGTCGACACCTCGTTCGCAGCGGGCGCCCTTGGTGCCCGGCAAGTGGGAGCGGGCTTTGGCGGTTCCGCGATCGCCCTGGTCCGCAAGTCCGAAGCCGCCGACACCGCGCACGCGGTAGACGGCGCCTTCCTGGCGCGCGGACTGACACGCCCGCGCTTCCTTACCGTCCCGTAGGGCCGGCCGGGTTATCCGAGGTCGTAGTCGACTACTAGCGGCGCGTGATCCGTCCAGCGCGCGTCCCAGGAGGCCTGCCTGTCGACGCGGGCGGCCGTGACCGCCTGCGCCAGCGTCGGCGTAGCGAGCTGGTAGTCGATTCTCCAGCCGGCGTTGTTGTCGAAGGCCTGCCCGCGCATCGACCACCACGTGTACGCGCCCTCGGCGTCGCCCACCACCTGGCGGTGCGTGTCGACCCAGCCGGCGGCGAACCACTGGTCCAGGTAGGCCCGCTCCTCTGGAAGGAAGCCCGCCGACTTCAGGTTTCCCTTCCAGTTCTTGATGTCGTTATTGGTGTGAGCGATATTGATATCCCCCATGACGACCACCCGGTCGTAGTCCCGGGCCAGCTCGGCCAGACGGGCCGTCATCGACACCAGGAACTCGTACTTGTCGTCCATCTTGGGAGTGCCAGCCGTCCCCGAGTGCACGTACGTCGAGACGATGCGCACAGGCCCGGCCGGGGACTGGACGGTCGCTTCCACCCATCGACCGGTGTGGGTCGCCTCCGTGTGGATGGCACCCGCCACGCCAAGCCCGTAGACAACGTCCGTGAGCGGCGTCCGCGACAGGATCGCGACGCCCGACCGCCCCTTTTGCTCAGAGGCCTGGTGCTCAACGTGCCACGTGTCGGGGAACGCGGTGGTGACCACCTCATCGGGGGCCCGCACCTCCTGCAGGCAGATGACGTCGGCCTCGACGCCTTCCATCCACTCGTTCATGCCCTTCTTGAGGGCGGCCCGTACTCCGTTGACATTCACCGACACAATTCTCATGGCTCGAGACTATCGGGATGAGGTGCGAGGCGAGAACAGCCGGTCGCCCACCTTCATGAGCGGGCGCTGTACCAGACGCTGGCGCCCCAACTCGATGAGGGTTGCCGCGGCATAGATGGCGAGGCTCCACAGCAACGCGTGCAGCGGCAGGAGCCACGGCGACTGCACCGCCTCGACGGTGCCCACCCAGTCCTTCCACAGCAGCGGACGAATGATGGGATTGTCGTGGATCAGGTAGACCCCAAAGGCCGCGCTGGCGACCAGATTGATGGCCGGGGACACGCGTGGTCGCATCTTGGTGGCCGCCACTAGGCCACAGACCGCGGCCAGAACCACGAGCGGCGACTCCTGAGCTCGGATCAGCCCCGGGGTGATCTCCAGCACCGGGACAGCGCGCGCCGCCGCGCCCGCGAGAATGGTGGTCAGCGGCACCGCCACCGCGAATCCGATCGCGGCCGCCCCCCAACCGCGCGCGGTGCCGCTGAGCGGGTAGCGCGCGATAAAGGCGGCGATCAGATACAACTCGACGAACCACGCGAGATTGCTGACGCCAAAAGAGACCTCGGGGACGAGCGATAGCAGGCTCCACGCAACAAAGAGCACCCCGACAAGCGTGAGGTGCTGTCTGCGGGTCATCGCCTTCACCAGGATGTTGATGAACGGCGACAGGATCATCAACATCACGAACACAGTGACGAACCAGTAGTAGTTCGTGGAGACGGGTGCGATCGCGCGCCACACGGTCCGCGTGCTCACCCCGCCCGGCAACCAGATCAGAGCGACGATGAGGATGATCCAGGACGTGGTCCACACCTGGATCAGGACCGCGCGCATCCCGCGCCAGCGGAAAGTGGACTGCGCCATGAAGTATGCGCCGATGAGCACGAAGACGTCGACGCCCCACTTGCCCATGCTCGAGTAGCCGAGCAGGAAGTTCTGGACGTTGTCGCCGCCGGTTCCCTTCAGCACGCCGCCGTGGACGCCGTAGTGATGCGCGACTATCGCGAACATAGCCAGAATTCGGTATGCCTCGATTACGGAGTTACGGGCTACCGCCACGCCGTCCTCCCGTCCGTGCGCAACCGCCTAGCGGGAGCGCTCGGCGCTTTCCACGACGTTGCTCAGCAGCATGGCCCGCGTCATCGGGCCCACCCCGCCCGGATTGGGCGAGTACCAGGACGACTTAGCCACCGCATCGGCCGCAATATCTCCGGCCACCTTGGACTTGCCGGTGTCCGGGTCCGTCACGCGGGATACCCCGACGTCGATCAGCACCACGCCGTCCTTCACCATGTCCGCGCCAATCAGATTGTGGACCCCCGCCGCAGCGACAATCACGTCAGCGTCGCGCGTGTGAGCGGCGAGGTCGGTGGTGCCGGTGTGGCAGAGCGTGACGGTCGCGTTCACGGCCTTGCGGGTGAGCAGGAGGCCGATGCTGCGGCCCACCGTGGTGCCGCGTCCCACCACGGTGACCTTCGCGCCGTTGAGGCTCACGCCGTGGCGTTCGATCAGCTCGATGATGCCCTTTGGCGTACATGGGAGCGAACTCGAGATGTCGCCCGCCGTGCGCAGCACGAGGCGACCCAGGTTGGTGGGGTGCAGACCGTCCGCGTCCTTATCAGGATCGATCAGCTCGAGCACTCGGTTGGTGTCGATGCCGTCCGGCAGCGGCAACTGGACGATGTACCCGGTGCAGTCCGGGTTCTCGTTCATCCGCGTGACCGCGGCCTCGATATCCGCCTGGCTGGCGGTCTCGGGCAGGTCCTCGCGGATGGAGGCGATGCCCACCTCAGCGCAGTCCTTGTGCTTACCGTTGACGTACCAGGTAGAGCCAGCGTCCGCGCCCACGAGTAGCGTCCCAAGGCCCGGGTGGATGCCCCGGGCCTTGAGCGCACTCACGCGTTCGGTGAGCTCCGACTTGATGGTGGCCGCAGTGGCCTTGCCGTCCAGAATCTGTGCGGTCATGCCAGCCTCCACTTCGTTGTCGCCTTTACCGTCGCCGTACTTACTGCTGGAGCCCGTCGTAGAGCGGGAACTCGGAGGTGAGCTTGGTCACCCGAGCGCGCAGCGCGTCGGTGTCAGCGCCGCCCTTGAGCGCGGTCGCAATCACGTCGGCGACCTCGGTGAATTCCTCGGCGCCAAAGCCACGGCTCGCGAGGGCTGCGGTGCCGATGCGCACACCGGAGGTCACCATCGGCGGGCGCGGGTCGAAAGGAACCGCGTTGCGGTTGACGGTGATGCCACAGACGTCGAGGAGGTCCTCCGCCTGCTGGCCGTCGAGCTGCGAGTTGCGCAGGTCCGCGAGGACCAGGTGGACGTCCGTTCCGCCGGAGACCACGTTGACGCCGCCCTCGATGGCGTCGGGTGCGACCAAGCGCTCGGCGATGATCTTGGCACCCTCGAGGACGCGCTGCTGGCGCTCCTTGAACTCCTCGCCGGCAGCGGCCTTGAACGCCACTGCCTTGGCCGCGATCACGTGCATGAGCGGTCCGCCCTGCTGTCCGGGGAAGACCGCGGAGTTGAGCTTCTTGGCGAGCTCGGTGTCGCGCGACACGATGAGACCCGAGCGGGGGCCGCCAAGGGTCTTGTGCACGGTGCTGGAGACCACGTCGGAGTGGGGAACGGGGCTGGGGTGCAGGCCGGCAGCGACCAGGCCAGCGAAGTGGGCCATGTCCGTCCAGAGCTTGGCGCCGACCTCGTCTGCGATGGCCCGGAAGGCCGCGAAGTCGAGGTGACGCGGGTAGGCGGACCAGCCGGCGATGATCACGTCGGGACGCTCGGCGAGCGCCTGCTCGCGGACCCGGTCCATGTCCACCAGGTGGGTGTCTTCCTCGACGCCGTATGCGGCGACCTCGTAGAGCTTGCCGGAGAAGTTGAGCTTCATGCCGTGCGTGAGGTGCCCACCGTGAGGCAGCGAGAGGCCCATGATCTTGTCGCCGGGGCTGATCAGCGCGGCGAGGACGGCCGCATTTGCAGTCGCGCCCGAGTGGGGCTGCACGTTGGCGTATTCGGCGCCGAAGAGCGCCTTGGCGCGATCGATCGCGAGAGTCTCCGCCTTGTCTACTTCTTCGCAGCCGCCGTAGTAGCGACGGCCGGGGTAGCCCTCGGCGTACTTGTTGGTCAGGACGGAACCCTGCGCCTGCAACACGGAGCGCGGCACAAAGTTCTCGGAGGCGATCATCTCGAGCGTGCCCTGCTGGCGCGCGAGTTCGCTGTCCAGGATGGCGGCGATGGCGGGGTCGTAGTCCTGCAGCGTGGAGTTCATCACGGCTGCGGTGGCGCTGGAATCGGTGCTCATTGGCGTTCCTTCTGGGTCTGGGCGGGCAGGCCGCCGGCTGATGGGTTCTCCGGTGACCATGGCCCAGGCGTACGACCATCAGTCTCTTCCAGTGCCGCTCCCTCGTGGTGACCCACTGCGCCAGTTGCGACGTCGGCCAGTCTAGCAAGGGGCTCGTTAGCTGCCTACCCGACGCCAGATGTCACAGCCCGCGACGCGAATCGCCTCGCCTGGCCCAAGACGAACGGAGGCAGGTTTGTCGTCGAGCGCACCCTCGTCGAGGACGTCCATTGGAAAGCCTCCAAGACCCGAGAAACTCGTCCATTCACAGCCGGGTTCAACGGTCGATGCGTACAAACCGGCCTTCATATGGAAACCAACGACGCTGATTCCGCCACCAAACGTTGTGGCCTTGGGCGATAACTTTTGCAAAGGCGCCCAAGCCCCGCAACCCTTGGTCCAAAAGCTGCCGTCAGTAGATTTGATCTCCACGACGTTGCGACCCGAATTGGTGAAATTCCAACCTATGACCTCGCCGTCGGGGGCCATCCTCTGCCATACGCAAACTCTAAGACCGTGCTGATAGGCCACATAGGTGCCGGCTTGAACCTTGGACCCCACCTTGTAGGTGCCGTCGGTGTTCATCAGCGTGTTGCCCCGGTAGAGGAACGCCGCGATCGCCTCACGGGACACTTCAATCTTTGGTCGGAACGTGCCGTTCGCGTAGCCCGTTGTAATACCAGATTTCGCCAACCACGTGACTTCCTTGAAGAACTTCGATCGGGTGGTCATGTCTTTGAACGGGGACCGGTTCGGAGCGCTGTGGGAGGGCTTACCTTCGAAACGGTACAGAAACGCGGCGATCGCCTCACGCGTAATCTTTTCCTTCGGACGGAAAGTGCCGTCGGGCCAGCCAGTCGTAATTCCCCTCTTGGAGAGCCACACGATTTCCGTGTAGAACTGGTCAGAATTCTTGACGTCGCTAAACGGGGCCCTTGAGGGCAAGGTCACGCTCGGCTTGCCTTCCAGGCGGTAAAGAAACGCGGCAAACGCCTCGCGGCTCACTGACTCAGTGGGGTGGAACTTGCCGTCGCTGTAGCCAGTGGTGATTTGCTGATCGGCGAGCCACATGATCTCGGAATAGAACTTCGCGTCCCAGGCCACGTCTCCAAAAGCGGGGGGAGGATCGACGACGAACGAGGGCTCAGGAACCGCGGACGAGGCTATGGTCGCGCCCCCGACAGCAGTTGCCATGGAAAGCACCAAGACGAACACTGCGGCAACGCCGGCGCGAACTCGCCGCTCCAATTTTGGTCCGGTCACGTTCGTCAAATCCCGTCGCTAAATGGATGATTCATCAGATGCTATTACAGGAACTGGAGAGAGAGTCTACGGACGCCGCTGGACACCAACGAGGTGTCAGTTGCGAGGTTACTTAGGGCAGGGCTCCCGCGCGGCATCAAGGTCGAGGTTTTTGCGCATCGAGCTGAAACCCAACTTGGTGGTCGTCGAGCAGAAGGACGACAGCGGGAGGTCATATTCGACGTGGAAAACAGGCTTCCCCGCCTGGATAAATGGCGTCAACATGGTGCACTCCCCATATTCCGCGCACTGCTCATTCACCGCGAAGTCGAAGAAGGGTTCCAGTTGGGCGACCTGGTCAAGATCGTTCTTGAGCCCCACGGCCAGTCCCCGATCGCGAGCGAGTTTCGCGATGGCACGGTTGTAAGTATCTTGGTCCTTCGCAGTCAACGCGAAGCCAGTTTGGTTTTGGTAGCCATCAACGTTGTCTGGCTCAACCGCGTCGAACCCTTTCTTTGCGCACATGTCCATACGCGCGGCCATGATCGGTAGCAGCACATTAAGTTGGCGAATATCAAGCCATCTTTCGTCTTGCCAACCGTCGAGCGTCTGACCACGAACCGCCGAAGGGAAACTTCCGCTATCCGGCGAGTACGACTCGTAGGAACCCGCCGAGATGTAACAGATCACATAGCGGCCCTTGGAATGAAGGTACTGAACCTGCGCTGCCGAGGTGTCATACGCATCAACGTCAAACACCTGCGCACTCACCCCTGTATCCAGCGAACCGGATAGCTGCCACTGCCACGAATCTCCGACCGCAGGAACCCACCGGTCGCCCGAATCTACGACGGGTTTCGATGATTCAAGACTCGCATGGCCTCGATACAAGAATGCCGCTGTGGCCTCGCGAGTCACGCTGGATTTGGGCCGGAAGGTGCCGTCCGAGTATCCGGTGGTCACACCTGACTTGGCCAGCCAAGTGACCTCCTTGTAAAACGACGAACGTGGAGTCATATCCCTAAATGGCGACTTCGTTGGCGGCGAGAAGGACGGTTTTCCCGCTTCTCGGTACAGAAATGCTGCAATGGCTTCACGGGTGATGTTGCCCTCGGGGCGGAAGGTGCCGTCGGAGTAGCCCGTCGTAATGCCCTGACTCGCTAGCCACACGATCTCCTTGTAGAACTGGTCCGACTTGTTCACGTCCTTGAAGGGAGATCGGGACGGGAGGGCCACGGCGGGTTTGCCGGCCAGTCGGTAGAGGAACGCGGCAAACGCCTCACGGCTTACCGACTCCTTGGGGTGGAAACTCCCATCCGAGTAGCCCGTGGTGATTTTTTGGCGGGCAAGCCAAATGATCTCGGTATGGAACTTCGCGTCGAACCCAACATCGCTGAATAGCGAAGATCGATAGACGACAGGAGGCACAGAGTTCGAAGCCGACGCCGAATTCGCGTAGCCAAACGTCATCAGGATTACCGTCGCGATAGCAACGACTGTGCGAAGAAGTCTGCCTGGATTCAATTCGCACATGCCGACCACTGTAACAAAACATCGAAACCGTTCCATCGGCCGGTCATTGAAGCTAGAGGGAAAAATCTGGCCACCGCTGCTACAACACTCGCGGCAATGCGGTGCCGTAAGCGTGCCCTAGTTGCGGCGCCCGTCTTGCCCCACGACGAGGGCATGTCGGCGATCCCGTAGAGGTACTCCGTGTTTAGCTTGAGCTCGACTGGTAGTTGGTGGTCGCCTCCCAGTGCATCGTCGCCGATTGAACGGACTACAAGGTTGACGCTGTTGCGTAGGCCCCGTAATGGGACATTCCCACGCCGTGGCCGTATCCGGCGCCTTTTGACGGAGAAGGTCCTTGGGACATTTAGTTGGGGCGCGCGACGACTGCGTCACGCGCGCCAGCCGCCGCTAACTCCCCACGCGCCGCCACGTGCCACAACCAACCGACGTGAACCCCTGACCTGCCGACAGCTTGACCTCCGCGGGCTTGCCGTCGAGCCATTCCGAGTCGATGTCCGATCCCACTTCGCCGCCGAACCCATCGAGCTGAATCCAAAGGCAATCGGAGCTTCCGGGCGCCGAATAGGTGCCGGACTTCATGTGATAGCCGACAAGATGTGAGCCATCACCGATCGAGGTCGAGGTGGGCGAGGTCTTGTGGATCTTCGTCCAACCGCTACAACCGTCGGTAAGGAAATACTTGTCACTGGCGCTGATTGTCACAATCATGCGCCCGGTACCCGGGACGTAGTAGGCGCCCAGGATTCCTTCGTCAGACGTGCCGCTGTCGCTGCGACGCTCCCAGTAGCAACCGTCGTCCTCGTCGATGATCGAGGTATAGGTGCCCGCCGGGATTGCGCTTCCGACCCGATACGTGCCGTCGCGGTCCAGGATCGTGTTGCCGCGATAGAGGAACGCCGCAACTGCCTCCCGCGAGACGTTGATCTTGGGTCGGAAAGTGCCGTCCGAGTACCCGGTGGTCATCCCCGACTTCGCGAGCCAGGTGACTTCCTTGAAGAATTGGGAGCGGGTGGTCATGTCCTTGAAAGGGGACCTGCTCGGGGTGCTGAATGAGGGACGGCCCTCAAACCGATAGAGGAACGCAGCAATGGCCTCCCGGGTGATCTTGTCGCCAGGGCGGAATGTCCCGTCAGACCAGCCCGTAGTGATGCCCTTTTTCGACAGCCACACAATCTCCTTGTAGAACTGGTCCGACTTGCTCACGTCCTTGAACGGGGAGCGGGAGGGCAGCGATACGCTGGGCTCGCCAGCCAGTCGGTACAAAAAGGCGGCAAAGGCCTCGCGGCTTACGGACTCGGTCCGGTGGAAGTCCCCGTCCTTATAGCCGGTGGTAATTTGCTGATCCGCAAGCCACATGATCTCGGAGTAGAACTTTGCGTCCATCGGCACGTCGCCGAAGTCCGCGGGGACATCCGCAGAAGCAGCGGTGGCACCACCAATCGCGGCACCCAATGCAAGCAGGAATATGGATACGGCGGAGATGGCCGCTCGAAGGCGCTTCTTGCTCGCAATACCGGTCATATTGTCCGTCTTTCCCGAGTTCAATTAAATGTCTTTCGAATACTAGTACGGAAGCGCCGATGATGCGGGGTGACAATAATGCGAATATGCACATACATCGCATTTCCGACAAGATAAATGCGCGAGGACCAACAAAGCACCCGGGACTCCCCTCTGAGAGGGGAATCCCGGGTGCTTTGATCCGAGGAACGCCTTCGGTTCCTATCGCGATAAGAACCCTGGGCGACCGGTTACAGCGCTGAGGCTAGAAGTCGACGATTGAGCGGGCGCGGTACAAGAACGCGGCCGTGGCCTCGCGGGATACGTCGGAGTAAGGCGCGAAAGTGCCGTTCGAGTACCCGGTCGTGACGCCGGACTTGGAGAGCCACTTGATCTCCTTGGCGAACTTGTCCGTCTTGTCGACGTCCTTGAAGGGGTCGGAGGTCAGTCGCGAGACCGACGGTGAACCGGATGCTCGGTAAAGGAACGCAGCGATCGCTTCGCGCGAGATCTCGTCTCCCGGGCGGAACGTCCCATCTGAGTAGCCGGTGGTGATGCGCTGGTCGGACAGCCAGCTGATCTCCTTGTAGAACTGGTCGTTGGTGGGGACGTCCTTAAACCCGCTCTTCTTGGGTGCGGAGTAGCTCGGCGATCCCGCGAGGCGGTACATGAACGCCGCGAAGGCCTCGCGAGTGACCGAGTACTTAGGCTTATAACTTCCGTCGGAGTAGCCAGTAGTGATGCTCTGATCGACGAGCCATTCAATCTCGTAAGCAAATTGGTGGTTGGGAGTGACATCGGAGAACGGCCCGCTGTACTTCCCGAAGTCCTGCACCACGTAGGCGCAGTCGGAGGAGCTGGAGTACGCGAAGCCGATTCCGACGTTCGTGAACGAGCTGTAGGTCATGTTCGCGTAATGACCCGAGGACGCGGTCAGGCCCTTCATGACGGCGGCCGCGTTGGCGGCAACCCCGCCGTATCCGCACGCGTAGCCGACGTTCTCGCCCCAAGAGGAAAGGCCGGTGCGCGGCATCGAGCTGCTGTAGTTGGGGTTGTGGGCGAGCACTCGCTTCGAGAGCATGCTCGCGGCCCAGGCCTGGGCGACGGAGTCGATGCCGGAGTCGCTCACCAGCGGCAACCGACCCTTGCTCGTGCGCAGGTCGTTGGTGGCTTTAAGGATCGCGGCCGAGCCCTGATCCGAGGAGCTCGAGGCGGAAGCGATACTCGGAGCGGCCAGCGTGGCAACGAATGCCGCGACCATCACTAGTGCGCCCACGCGCATGGAACGTCGCGTAGCAAATGACACGGTGACCCCTAATCTGTGCACGCCCCAGGCGCGCACGTCGAAAAAACTAATCTCTAGTCGCCAAGTGTGGAAGCCGCGAACAAGGCGAGTCAACGCAATGTGACGGATGCCTCACACCTCTGCCCTGAGCTCCGCCACGAACAACTTCCGCTGTTTATCTCGTCACACACTCTTCAGGTCTTTAGTCACATGTGGCACACTGGCCACTCTGGGCACATCGTGCGACAAACTACCCGAAAGCGATAGGTGCTATGCGTCACCCCGAACGAGCCTCCTTGCGACGCTCCCTCATCGCGGCAGTACTCGGCCTTGTCTTCGTAGCAACGGCGGCTACGACCTCGACGGCCGCGAGTAGCTCGTTCAGCGATGTCCCCAAGAGCCACCAGTTCTACACACAGATCACCTGGCTCGCAGACGAGGGCTTTACCACCGGCTACGCGGACGGCACCTTTCGGCCCAAAGACTCGGTGACGCGCGAGGCGTTCGCGGCGTTCCTGTACCGCATGGCAGGCAACCCCTCGGTGTCCCTTCCCAGTAAGTCGCCCTTCAAGGACGTGGCCAAGTCGGAACAGTTCTACAAGCAGATTGTCTGGGCGTACCAAACCGGGGTCTCCACGGGCTACTCCGACGGCACGTACCGCCCTGAGGACAAGATCTCGCGCGAGGCGATTGCCGCCTTCCTCTACCGCTCGGAGGGACGCCCGTCGGTGACGGTGCCCGGCTACTCGCCGTTCTCGGATGTGAGCACCAGTGCGCAGTTTTTCAAGGAGATGATCTGGCTTTACACGGCCGGCATCACCACCGGCTATGCGGATGGAACCTTTCAGCCAAAGGGCAACACGTCACGTGAGGCGACCGCGGCGTTCTTGTACCGGGTGGATGGCCACCCGCTCAACAATCCTTCCCTCGAAATCCCTTCGAGCTTCACCGTCTCGGGCTCAGGCTGGGGGCACGGCGTCGGCATGTCGCAGTACGGCGCGTACGGGATGGCGCTCGCCGGCTCCAGCGAGACCGACATCCTCACGCACTACTACGCCGGCACGACGGTGAAGACCGTCGCTGCCGACTCCGACATCAAGGTCGAGCTCTTCGGCTCCGGCTCGGACAGCCGGGACGCGGTAGACGTCATCGTGCGGTCCCTCGGCGACGATGCCACGGACGACGGCCAATGGCAGATGCGATTCTACAACAACGGGTCGTCCTCACCCCACACCACCTGGACGGGCAAGAACAACGAAACCCTCAAGGTCACTCGCAGCGGCAACAGCGTGAAGGTCACTCGGGACGGCAACGTATCGGCCACCGCCACGGACGATGTATCGCTACGGTGGGAAAGCACCTCCAGTTATCAGTCCTCCTCCGCTGAGGATGTCTACGTCGACCTCTACAAGGCGGGCACGAGCAGCCGTGCCACCCACGGCAAGTACCGTCACGGCGAGATGACCATCAGCGTGCCCAGCACCTCCTACCCGCGCCTCATCGTCTCCAACACCCTCGACCTCAACACCGAGTACCTCTACGGCATCGCCGAGATGCCGTCGTCGTGGAGCGCCGAGGCCCTGCAGGCGCAGGCGATCGCCGCGCGCGGCTACGCGCTGAACGCGATCAAGAGCTACGGCAGCACGTGCGACTGCAACCTCTACGACGACGCGCGCAGTCAGAACTTCAGCGGCTGGACCAAGGAGAGCGAGGGCACCGACGCTTACTACGGCAAGCGTTGGGTGGCAGCCGTCGACGCGACCAACAGCTCCGCGGGAGCCAACGGCAAGGTGCTCATGTACGGCAGTTCGATCGCCAAGACCTACTACTTCTCCTCCTCAGGCGGCCAGACCGAGCGGTCGGAGGACGTCTGGGTGTCTCAGCCCGGCTACCTCACGTCGGTGGCGGACTCGTGGTCGCTGAATTCGCGCAATCCGAACGACTCCTGGACCTACATACTGACGCAGGCCAAGGCCAAGAGCATCTTCGGCCTCAGCGATGTGGTGTCGATCAAGGTCACGTCGCGCACGGCGGGCGGCTCGGATGCCGCGGCCAAGGTGGTCACGGCCACGTCCTCGAGCGGCAAGACCGCGACGATCAGCGGCCCCGACACGATCCGCAACAAGATCGTCGCCGGCAAGTCGCCGTGGCTGTGGTCCTTCAGCCCCAAGTACTGATCGGCTAGTTGTCGCCGCGAACGGCGGCGTCGTCGAACTCGTCGACGACCATGCCCGACTCGAGCACCTTGCGTAGGTACGCGTAGGTGAGGTCGCCAGCGACCTGGTCGAATTGGTGCTCGTAGCCGGCCTTGTTGTACAGCGCGATGTTGTGCTTGGAGTTCTGGCCGGTAAACACCCAAACCTCGGCAGTGTTCTCGGGCAGGTAGCCGAGCACGGCGAACAGCAGTTGAGTGCCGATGCCCTTGCCCTGCTGGTCTGGCGCGACAGCGAGCCGTCCGATGGTCGCCTTCTGGTCCTCGAGCCCCACGCGGATGGACCCGACCATGCGGTGGCCGTCCCACGCGCTGAGCGTGACGACGTCCTCCTCGGCGAGGTCGATCAGCAGCTCCTCGAGCGACTGGGTAAGCGCGGGGATGTTCGGGTCGTTAAAGATCTGCGCCTCCGTCACGAAGGCGGCGCGCCGCAATGTCAGGAGTTCCCCTGCATCGGCAGCACCTACGACGTCGATTCGAAGCTGACTATTCTCGCTCATGCACCCATCGTGGCATGCGTTGCGGCGCGTGGCTCCCACCACACGGGATTCGATGCAGATTTGTAAGCGTCGGGACAGCCTCGGATTCGGTGCCACGCGTGCGCAACGGGTTAGGGTTAACGCCAGGTAACACTCGCGCGCGCCACCCACTTCTCCTAAGGACGCTTCACCACGACGATGCTGAAAACACTTCGCAAGCAAGCTGGTCGCGCCCTGCGTCGGCTCGGCCTCCTCCCGGGCGGCGTGCCCGATGGCCTGGGCGAGGACGCCCAGCTGGACGAGTTCCTCATCGAGTCACGCGCCGTGGTGTTCTTCCCCGACACCCCGGAGAACCTGTACCAAATTCGCCAGTGGTACGACGCCTTGCAGGCCCTCGACGCCGCAATGGGCGTCACCATCGTCACGCAGGACAGCCGCACCGCGCGCGCGATCCGCGGCGAGGTGGAACTTCCCGTGCTCATCGTGGGCCTCAACCGCACGTACTCCGCGCTAATTCGCCGGTCCAAGGTCCAGCTCGCGCTGTACGTGGGTCAGTCGAACAACAACGCGGTGGGACAGCGGTCCGCGGAGATCGCCCACGTGTTCCTGTCGCATGGCGACAGCGACAAGGCGGTCGCGGCCTCGAACCTCGTCAAGGGCTTCGATTTCGCGTTCGTCGCCGGCCAGGCGGCCGTCGACCGTTACGCGGCATCCGTGAAGTTTTTCGACGTCGACCAGCGCCTCCGGGTCATCGGTCGTCCCCAGCTCCCGGAGCGCGGCGAACGCACCGACGCCACCACCGTCCTCTACGCCCCCACTTGGGAGGGATCGCAGGACATCAACGCCTACTCGTCGGTCGCCTCGCACGGGCTGGAAATAGTGAAGTCGCTGGGTTCAGATCCCGACCTCAGCATCGTCTACCGGCCCCACCCGCGCACGGGTGTCTCGAACGCCAGTTTTGGGGTGGCCGATGCCGCGATCCGTGAGTTCGTCGGCTCGCTCGGCGATCGTGGTCGCGTTGACACCAGCGCCGATGCCGCCCCCGCTCTTCGCGGCGCGGACGTCATGATCTCCGACATTTCCGCGATCGCCGTGGACTGGCTGTCGCAGTCGCGACCGCTGCTCATCACCACGCCCTCCAATCCCGATGCCCAGCCGACCGGCCCCTCGAAGCTTGCCCAGGCATGCCCGCGGATCAGCGCGACAGCCGCACCGGATACCGCCCGCCTGGTCCGAGCCGCCATCGCAGACGAGTCCCACGCCAGCACGATCGGCGACCTGGCCGACTACTACCTCGGCGGGCTCTCCGGAGCCGCCTCCACCGCCCGGTTTGTCGAGACCTGCGTCGAAATCGGCCGCCTGCGCGACGACCAATGGGCCACATCGAAGGGAGCCGACGATGAGTGACGCGCCGCGACCAGAGCACCCGTCCATCGACCAGATTCGCGAGGTCTGCCAGCCCGACTCCATTCGCAACCGCACCAATGCGGAACACTGGACCGCGGACCTCTTCACCCGCAGCATCTCCCCCTACCTGACGCGCGCCTTTGTCCGCGCGGGGATCTCCGCGAACGGCGTCACGGTTGTCATGATTCTCTGCGGTTGGGCCGCCGCCGCCGCGTTCTTCATCCCCGGCATCGCCGGCCCAATCATTGCGGCGTTCCTCGCGGTGCTCCAGATGCTGCTGGACTCGTCCGACGGAGAGGTGGCGCGCTGGAACCGCAAGATGGGTCCGCGCGGGATCTTCCTCGACCGCATCGCGCACACCACGACCGAGTCGCTCATCCCCATCGCGATCGGCCTACGGCTCACGCTCGAGTCTGACGACGGGAACTGGGCCTGGGCGTTCGTGGGCGCCGTTCTCGGAGCACTCGTGCTGGTCAACAAGTCACTCAAGGAATCCTCGCGGATGGCGCTGGTCGAGTCGGGCCTCAGCCTGCCCAAGAAGACCGATGCGCGTCCCGCGTTGCGGGCCGGATGGATCGCGACGGCACGTCGCGCCGCGAACTTTGTGCCGATCCACCGCGCCTACCACTCGGTCGAGCAGACGCTGGTGGTGCTGGCCTTCGCCATAGTCGGGCTGATCGCGGGCTTCAACGGTGTCGCCGTGGCACTCATCGTGCTCGCCATCGCCGCGCCTATCGTGATCGCCGGGCACCTGCTCGCGATCCTGTCGTCGTCGCTGCTGAGGAACCCCGAACAGTGAGCGTCACGTGGTCCGCCGTGCTGCTGTCGCAGGGCGATCGACCCGTAGAGTTGAGGGCCGCTGTCGACAGCCTGCTCGCGCAACAGGATGTCTCCCTCGAGGTCATCGTGGTGGGCAACGGCTGGGATCCGGTGGGGCTACCCGATGGCGTCCGGACGGTCTACCTGAAGAAGAATCTGGGTATCCCTAAAGGGAGAAACAAGGGCGTCCGCGAGACCAAGGGCAAGTACCTCTACTTCCTCGACGACGATGCGATGCTGCCCGAGGCCGACACCGTCGCCCGGGTCGAGCGGATGTTCGTCGAGAAGGCCCACCTCGGCATGGTGCAGACCCGGATCAGCTCCCCGGGTGGAGTCACCGCCAAGCGGTGGGTTCCACGCATGCGCGACAAGGACCCGCTGCGGTCCTCCGAGGTCTTCTCCGTGCTCGAGGGCTCCGTCGCCGTTCGCAAGCGCGCGCTCTCTAACGCGAGCGGGTGGGCCTCCCGCTTCTTCTACGCCCACGAGGGCATCGAGCTGGCGTGGCGCGTGTGGGACGCGGGCTACACCGTGGAGTACCGCGCGGACCTGGTCGCGCATCACCCGCTAGTAGACCCGGCCCGCCACGACGACCAACTGTGGCTCAACGCCCGCAACCGAGTGTGGCTCGCCAAGCGCAACCTGCCGTGCCCCGTCGCGGTCGCCTACGTCGTCAACTGGACGGCTGTCTCCGTGCTCCGCAACATCCGCCACCCCGCGTCGACTGGTGCGTGGCTCAAGGGCGCCGGCAACGGGATCCGTACCGACGGCGGCAAGCGCCGGCCCATGAGTTGGCGCACCGTGTGGGCCATGACCAAGCGCGGGCGCCCGCCCATCATCTAGCGCCACTGGTACTTTGCAACTAGCGAAGGCCCGGGCAACACAAGGAGCAATCATGACCACGCGAGTCATTACATTTGGCACATTCGACGTCTTCCACATCGGACACGTCAACATCCTGACGCGAGCACACGACCTGGGCGACCACCTCACGGTGGGCGTGTCCCTGGACGCTATGAACTTTGCCAAGAAGGGCCGCTACCCCATCTACCGCCAGGAACACCGGCTCGAGATTGTCGCCAGCATGGCCTGCGTCGACGAGGTCTTCTTCGAGGAGTCGCTCGACCTCAAGCGTCAGTACCTGATCGATCACAAGGCGGACGTGCTGGTCATGGGCAATGACTGGGAGGGCCGCTTCGACGAGTTCAAGGACATCTGTGAGGTCAAATACCTGCCACGCACAGCGGACGTCTCCACGACTGACATCATTCAGGCCATCCGCAGCCGCGTCGAGGACTGACAAAGTCCGGGCCTGCCGCGCCGGTAGAATTCCCGTATGAGTGCCACCGCCTTCGTCCTGAGCCTGTCCTGTCCCGACCGTCCCGGCATCGTCCACGCGGTCACTGGCCTCCTGGCCGAACACGGGGGCAACATCTCGGAGTCGCAGCAGTTCGGCGACGCCGATACCGGCCTGTTCTTCATGCGGGTCGAGGTGGTGTGTTCGGCCGCCATGCAGGACCTCGAGTCGGCAGTGGCTGAGTTAGCGGCCGAGTTTGGCATGACGTGGAAGCTCGACACCGCCGGCCGCAAGATGCGTACCGTCGTGATGGTGTCGAAGTCCGAGCACTGCGCCAACGACCTGCTCTTCCGCGAGCGCGCGGGAACCCTGCCCGTCGACATCGTCGCGATCGTCGGCAACCACCCCACGCTGCGCGACCTCGCGACCTTCTACGGCAAGCCGTTTCACCACGTTCCCGTCACCCCGGACACCAAGCCCGACGCGGAACGCCAGGTGCTCGCGCTGGTGGACGAGCTCGATGCCGAACTCGTGGTGCTCGCCCGCTACATGCAGATATTGTCCCCGCCGATGGCCCAGGCCCTGCGCGGCCGCGCCATCAACATCCACCACTCGTTCCTGCCGTCATTCAAGGGTGCGCGCCCCTACCACCAGGCGCACGACCGCGGCGTGAAGCTCATCGGCGCCACGGCTCACTACGTCACGGCGGACCTCGACGAGGGGCCCATCATCGAGCAGGCCGTGGACCGCGTGGACCACAGCTCCACTCCCGAGACCCTCACGGCAATCGGCGCGGACGTCGAGCGCCGCGCGCTCGCCCGCGCGGTGCGCTGGCATGCCGAGCACCGCATCCTGCTCGACGGTCACCGGACCATCGTCTTCAAGTAGCAGACCGGATAAGCAGCGCCGCGGGTCTGCCTCGGCACTGGCGGCGTTAGAGCCCGAGTACCCGGGCGGGCGTCACCGTCGCCGCAGCGACGGCCTCCGCGCGCGGCACTCCCGCCGCGACGCACACCTCGATCGCGCGATCCATCGTCAGGGTGGAGCCGGCCAGAGTCTTGGTGCCCGCGACGTAGGCGTGGCCGTCGTCCGTGACGTCGACGTTGAGCGTGCCGAGCGGGTAGCGACCGGGCGCAGACGCCGCGGCCGCCATCGCGTCCGTGACCAGCACGATCCGCCCCGGTGCCGCGCGAAAGAGCGTGGCAATGAGGCTCGGGTCCACATGAATGCCGTCCGCGATCACCTCGATGAACACCCTCTCATCCGCGAGCGCCGCACCTACAGGGCCAATCTCGCGGCCCACAATCCCGCGCATTGCGTTGAATCCGTGGGTGATAAGCGATGCGCCCCGTTCGAACGCCTCACGAGTGGTCGCGGCATCGGCCTCGCAGTGGCCGACTGCGACGACCACGCCCGCCGCCACGAACTGCTCGATCGCCTCCATCGCGTGGTCGAGCTCTGGGGCTATGGTTACCTGCCGGACGATCCCGTCACCGGCCTCGATCAGCGCGGCCACCGCATCGTGAGTAGGCAGCTTCAGGGCGGCGAGATCGTGTGCGCCCTTGCGCACGGGAGCGATGAAGGGGCCCTCGAGGTGGACACCCAGGATGGAGGTGTCCGACTCCATCGCCTGACGGATGACGCCCATCCCCGCGACCGTGCGTTCCGGAGCCTCCGAGACCAGCGAGGCCACTACTCTGCCGGTGCCGTGCGCCCGATGCGCTGCGAGAGCGACCAGCGTTCCGTCTACCGTGTCGCCGAACGCGTGGCCGCCACCGCCGTGGCAGTGGATATCGAGATACTCGCTCATGCGCTGTCCCTAGAGTTGCTGCCAGTCAGGCGAATTGGCCTGCGCCCAACGATAGTAGTCATCGTGCTTAAGCCTGCTGGCCGCCGCCTCGTCCACCACGACGGTGACATGCGCGTGCAACTGAATCGCGGAGCCCGGCATCGACGCCGTCACCGGGCCCTCGACTGCCGCGGCCAGGGCCTCCGCCTTGCCCTCGCCAAAGGCGAGCAGCACCAGGTGGCGGGCGCGCAGGATGGTCCCCAGACCCTGCGTCACGCAGTGAATGGGTACCTCCTCGAGGCTGTCGAAGAAGCGCGTGTTGTCCACGCGGGTCTGCTCGGTCAGCGTCTTGACTCGCGTCAGGGACGCGAAGCTGGAGCCCGGCTCGTTGAAGCCCAGGTGCCCGGTGGTGCCGATCCCGAGCAGTTGCAGATCGACTCCCCCGTGCCCGGTCAGGGCGCTCTCATAGCGCTCCCCCGCGGTCTGGATACCCTCGAGCGAGCCGTCGGGCACGTGCACGCGCGCCGGGTCGAGGCCCAGCGAGCGAGTGACCTCACGATCGATCACCGAGTGGTAGCTCTCGTGATGTTCGAGGGGTATCCCCACGTACTCGTCCAGGGCGAAGGCGGACATCCTCGAGAAGTCGACGCCAGCGGCGGACCGCTCTCGCAGCGCGGCGTACACCGGCAGGGGGGTAGAGCCGGTGGCCACGCCGAGCGTGTAGTCCGGCTTCACCAGAATCTGCGAGACGATGTGGTCCGCGACGAGCGCGCCACCCGCCTGGGGGGACTCAACGATTCGAACCTCAGCCACGGCCGGCTCCCATCATCGCTGCGCCGATTGCGGCAACGGGCTCGTCTGAGTCGAGCACCGCCACGCGGTCGCTGAGACCCAGCGAGGCCAAGAACGCACTCCGCTCTTGCCATTCGTCGAGCACAGCGCGGGTCCCGGCGATGAGTGGTTCGCCCCACTTAGTCAGCCCGCCACCCAGCACCACCTCGTCGACGTCCAGGGTCAGGACGAGCACCCGGACGGCCGACGCCACACCAAAGAAAAGTCGATCGCGGATGACCTCGGCTGCAGGGTCGCCCTTGGTCGCCGCTCGTAGGACCTCCTCCGCCGTAGCGGTGCCGCCCCACTGCCGGACGATTCCGCTACCGGAGGCGTAAGTCTCGATCGCCCCGGGCATGCCCTCGGCGTCGAGCGGGCCGGTGGGGTCCACGGTGATGTGGCCGATCTCTCCCGCCGCGCCGCGGCGTCCGCGCCATAGCTTTCCGTCCAGCACGATGCCGGCTGCTAGTCCGGTTCCCAGGTTCAGGAAGGCCATCGAGCGACTCCCCTCGCCTGTCAGCATCCAGGCGCCCATCGCCGCGGCGTTGACGTCGTTGTCGACCACAGGCTTGACGCCCCAGGCGGCACCCAGCGTCGCCGCGACGTCGAGCCGCTCTACGCCTAGGTTGTACGCGTGCGTGACGACTCCGTCGACCACGGCACCGGGCAGGCCAACACCGATGGAGTCGACATCCTCGATCTGGATCCCGGCCGCGGAGCACACCCGGGCGACGGCGGCCACAATAGCGGCCACCACCTCGTCGTTGCCCTGACCTGAAGGCACCCGATGGCGCTGAAGCACCACCCCGGAACCATCGGTCAGCACCACGTCGGTCTTGGTGCCTCCAACATCTACTCCCACATGCACGTCTACAGTCCGATCAGGTCGAGGAGCGCATCGCCTACCAGGCGGGACGCTCCGAAGGTTGCGATGTCTGCGTACGCGAGCGACTCGTCGGGCCAGCCCATGTCGATCACCAAGACGTCTCCGCGTTCACGCAGCGCGTCAATAGCAGCGCGCGCCCAGGGGTGGCGGTGGTTATCCTTGCCGACCACCACGGGAAGCGAATGCGCCGGCAGTAGCGCGGCGAAAGCGGTGGAGTCCTCGGGTCCGACGACCGCCGAAGCCGTGACCCGCGAGGTCGCGAACGGCCCCCAGGGAGCCGGTCCGACCGCGATGTTCGCCGCCGGCTGCAACTGCACCCAGGCCAAAGACTGGAGGCGGGTACGCGATGCGTCGGCGATCAACTCTCGAGCGGAGTCGCTCACGGCAAATGCCTCGCGGACCACGGCGGATGTCATCCCCGGGACCACTCCCAACTCCAACGTCATCGGAGCGGACAGGTCGGCACGCCTTGCGGCCAGTACCGCGCCCAGCGACTCGACGCGGTGAACCGCGTCCGCTAGCCGGTCGCGACCGAGGTCGCCGGCGACGACCGCCGCGTCAATGGCCTGGGCTATCTGGCCCATCTGCTCGTCAGTGTTCTTGGTGCCAATGCACAGTAGGTCGCAGCCTCCGGCCAACGCCAGGGCCGCGGCGCGGGCAATGCCAACCTCGCCGCTCGCGCCCTTCATGTCTAGTGCGTCGGACACGATCACGCCGTCAAAGCCGAGCTCGCCGCGCAGGAGGTCCTGCAGAATCGGCTTGGAGAACGTGGCCGGAACCTCCGCGTCTAGCGACGGGACCATGATGTGCGAGGACATGATGGTCTCGACCCCGGCCTCGATCGCGGCCACGAAGGGAGGCAGCTCCCTGGCCCGCACGGTCGCGGAATCCGCGTCGATGCTCGGCAGGTCCACGTGGGAATCCTGCGCGGTGTCTCCGTGCCCCGGGAAGTGCTTCGCGTTGGCCGCGACTCCCGTGGACTGAACGCCCCTGGTCCACGCCGCACCGTGCCGCCCCACCTCGAGCGGGTCGGTCCCAAAACTGCGCACGCCAATGACGGGGTTGTCGGGGTTGGAATTCACGTCGACGTCGGGAGCCAGGGTCAGCGAGATGCCCACCCGGCGCAGTTCCCACCCCACCTGCTCGCCCACTCGGAACGTGGCATCGGTGTCCGCCAACCTGCCCAGGACCGCGTTGCCGGGAAACGGCGAACCCGCATGCTGGTACAGGCGGGAGACGTCGCCGCCCTCCTCGTCGATCGACACGATCGCGTTCGGGTTCGCCTCGTAGATGGAGTCGGTGAGCGCGCGCAACTGCTCGGGGTCGACGACGTTTTCCCCAAAGAGGCACACGCCTCCCATCCCCTCGCGCAGCCTGCGAGCGACCCATTCGGGGAGCTCGGTGCCCACGAAGCCCGGCATGAGGGTGCTGAGCGCGCTCATCCCTTGACCGCCCCGCTGACCAGGCCAGAGGTCATGCGCCCCTGAACAATCATGAAGAAGACGATGACGGGTACCGCGACCAGCGTCGAGGCCGCCATGACCTCACCCCAGTCGGTGGCTCGCGTCGCCGACGACTGGACGAAGCTCTGCAGCCACAGGGGCAGCGTCTGTGCGTCCTCCGCGGGCAGGAGCACCAGCGCCACGGTGAACTCGTTCCAAGCCTGCAGGAACGCGTAGACGCCCGCCGCCACTAGGCCCGGCGCTAGTAGCGGGAAGGTGATCCGCATGAAGGCCTGGAAGCGACTCAAGCCGTCGACCATCGCGGCCTCTTCGAGGTCCGCGGGAACTCCGGCGACAAACCCACGCAGCATCCAGATCGTGAACGGAACGACCGCCGCCACGTAGATGACCGAGACGCCCAGCACGCTGTTGAGAAGGCCGAGTGAACTCATCATCTTGTACTGTGCGAGGAACAGCGCCTCAGCAGGGAGCATCTGAATGAGTAGGACCGCGAGGATGAAGCTCTTGCGTCCACGGAACTTGAACCGCGAGATGGCCAGCGCCGCGAGGAACGCGAACAAGATGCAGAAGAACACCACGATGAGCGTGATCGCGACCGACATCCCCAGCGCGGAATAGAACGTCCCGTCGCTAATCGCCGAGGAGAAGTTGCGCCACGAGCCGCCGAACGGGAGGAAGGTGGGGGTGAATCGTTCCAGGGTGCGCGTCGGCAGGAAGGCCGAGTTCAGCATCCAGTAGACCGGGAAGATCCACACGAGCGAGATGACAATGGCGAGTACTGATAGCCCAACACGGGACTTGCGCTTCATCAGTCCTCCTCCTTCATAATCTTGTGGACGTACCACCATGAGATGGAAATGGTCAGCAGGAGCACGATCACCGATGCTGCGGCCGCCGCGGCAAAGTCTTGCGACGCGGTGCCGATCTTGTAGATATAGGTGCCGAGCAGGTCGTAGTCAGAGCCGCTGGCCCCGGCGTCCTGCAAGATCTTGATTTGCGCGAAGACCCGTAGGTCCCAGATCACCTGCAGCAGCATCACGATCGAGATGACCGGCTTGATGATCGGCAGGATGATCAGGCGCAGCCGCTGGGAGTTGGACGCGCCGTCTAGTGCCGCCGCCTCGAGGACTTCCTCGGAAACCTGGGTAAGGCCCGCGAAGATGGAGAAGGCAACGAAGGGCACCGACATCCAGGTCACGATGATGCCAGCCATGAGGAAGAAGGTCCACGGGCTGGCGAACCAGTCGAACCGGTACATGTCGACGCCGGGGATCTTGTCCAGCAGGTAGTTCACGACGCCGCGACGGGTGTCGAACAACCAGGTCCAGACCGTCATTGCCGCGACTATGGGCATTGCCCACGCGAGCAGCATCGAGATCTGCAGGATCAGGCGCACGGCCTTGTTGACCGCGTTCATCAGTAGCGCGAAACCGAGCCCGAGGGCGAGGGTCGCGGAGGCGACGACGAAGCAGAAAGCCAGTGACCTGACTACTACCGCCCAAAACTGGGGGTCGGTGAGGAGGTCGGCGTAGTTCTGAAAGCCGATGAACTCGGCGGCTTGCCCGAACTGCTGGGCGAGCCCGTAGGACTGGGTGGACGTGACGAGTTGCCACGCTGTCGGGTAGCCGGTGCCGACGAGGAGGATGCCGATAGCTGCGGCGATCAGCCAGTACGGGACAAGGCGGGCGCGGCGCTTGGCTCGGCGCGAGCGCTCCGCGGCCAACAGCGATTCCTCGGACTGAGTCGCGCGCTTGGGGGAAGTCACGGGTGCGGTCATGGCGTTCTCCTCCTCTCTTTGGGAGTCGATTGATACAGGGTGAGGTGGGGGTGCTTCGAAAGCTTGTGGTGGGGTCGGGCTGCCGCTGGAGGGACGCGGCAACCCGACCCGAGCGCGAGGCTAGCTCGCGAGGTTGGCGAGCCACTGGTGGCCCGCTCGCCTGCGGGGTCCCGGCCCGTCAGAGACGGGACCCCACCGTGGCGACTAGTTGTTGAGCATCGGCGTGATGAGCGCGTCGTACTCGGTCGCTAGGGCCGCGATGTCGCCGCCGTCGTTGACCTTGCCGAAGAACTCCTCGAGCAGACCCGAGCCCTCAACCGCGGCCCAACCCGGCGCTGCCGGCGTGAGCTTGGAGTTGGAGGCCGACTCGACCAGCGCCTGCGAGAACTCGTTGTCCGGCAGTGCTGAGGTGTAGTCGAGGTTGCCCGGGCCAAGACCAGCACCCGCGAGCATCGTCTGGTAGCCCTCGGAGAAGATGATGGTCATGAGCTGCTTGGCCGCATCCTGGTTCTCGGAGGCAGCGGAGATGCCGATGTTGGATCCACCGGCGAACACGGGAGCCGCGCCGCCGTCGACGCCGGGCAGGACGAACACGCCGTTGATCTCGTCGTTCCAGGTGTTGGTGGGCTCGCCGTCGTCGCTCGTCCCCGCGTCGCCGATGCAGCAGCTTGCCCAGGAGGGGGCGATGATCGTTGCCGCCTCGGGCTGGCCCGTGGACTCGTTGTCGTTGAGGTTGACCCACGGGGTGGAGTCAGCCTCGTTGACAGCGGCGAGGGAGGACGTCTGGTAGAGGTCCTGCAGCTGCGTCAGACCCTTGATGGTGTTGGGGTCGGACAGGGTGGAGACCCAATCGCCGTCCTGCTGAGCCGCGAGCTCGCCGCCATTGGCGAAGACCCAGGAGATGCCATTGCGCCAGTCGGAGCCGCCGATGTAGAACCCGGACATGGTGTCCGTGGTCAGGGCAGCCGCGTTGGTGCTGAACTCCGCGAGCGTGGTGGGTACCGAGACGCCCGCCGCTTCGTAGATGTCCTTACGGTAGAAGTTGTAGCGCGAACCGAAGTAGTACGGCAGCGCGTAGTCCTGGCCGTCGACCTGGCCGACGTTGACGAACGACTGCAGCAGGCTGTCGCCGCCGAGCTCGTCGTACATGTCGGTGAGGTCGGTGAAGGCGCCGACAGTCGTGAAGGTGGGCGACCAGGTATTGCCGATCTCCGTCACGTCCGGGGTGTTAGCCGCGTCGGGAAGCGCGGTGGTCAGCTTCGCGATGGCGTTGCTCCAGTCCTGCTCCTCGATCGTCAGCACGCCTCCGTTTTCGGTCGCGTAGGTGTCCTTCAGGTACTGGCGCAGGTCGTCGTTGGTGTCGCCACCCATCAGCCACAGGGTGATGTCCGTGGGCTCGGCGGCTACTGCCGCGCCGGTGGCGCTGGTCGACGCCTCAGCCGAAGTCGAGCTGGTGTCATCGTCGCTGGAGGTCGAGCAGCCAGCGAGTACGAGCGCCGTTGCGGTCGCTGCGGCTGCCGCTCCGATCATCGTCTTCTTCATAGCGGTGTCCTTTTCTTGGTTGCTGCCGTGACCGCCATGGCCACGTCGTTGTGGTGCGAAACGGAGTTAGTAAACTCCGAGTTGGCCGGTGAGGACCATTACTACGGCCCCGAGCACGATGATGTCGCGCCCGAGAGTGGTCATTCGGACCGAAATGTCGCCCACAAATTCGGGCATCGTTCGGTCACGAAGGGTGTCGGCGAATGCCGCGAGAAGCGGCCCGTCGATCAGTTCGGAGGGGCCGCTGAGCACGACTTCCCCCAAATTCAGGGCACCCACGATGGGTGCGGTGGCGATGCCGAGGCGCTCGCCCGCGGCGCGCAATACGGCGTCGCGCTCGGCCTCGGTGGTCGCGTCCGCGAGCCGTGCCTCGATCCGGGGCGTCGCCAACCAGGTCTCAAGGCAGCCGGACTTGCCGCAGATGCAGGTGTCGCCTCCGTCGGTGCCAACCACGACGTGGCCGATCTCGCCGGCCGCGAAGCCAGAGCCGTAGACCTGCTGCCCGCCCACGATGAGCCCGGAACCTACTCCACGGCCCGCGCGGACCAGCATCATGTCCGCGCCGCCGCCACCGAACGTGCGCTCGGCTAGCGCGGCGATGTTCGCGTCGTTCGCGACCTGGACGGGCAGTCCCGAGCGGGAGGACAGCAGCTGCTGAAGCGGCAGGTCCTTCCATCCCAGGTTGGGTGCGCTGAGCACGGTGCCCGTGGAGTCGACGATGCCGGGGCTGCCAACTCCCACACCCAGGATGGGCGCGGTCGCCGCGGCGACGAGGCGCTCGAGGATGAGGGCAACGGCCTCGACGGCCGGCTCACCCGAGACGCCGACGACGTCGACCTCCTCGCGGTGCAGGACGGCGCCGTCGAGGTTGGTGAGCACGCCTCGGAACAACGAGTTGTAGGAGAGGTCCACGCCAATCACGACGAAGCCGTCCCGGTTGATGTCGAGCATGGTGGCGGGCTTGCCGGGACGCGACCCGGCGCGGATGCCCAGCTCAATGACGAGGTTCTCCGCGATCAGGTCCCCGATCAGGTCAGAGATGGTGACTCGCGTCAGCCCCACCTCCCGCGAGAGATCCGCGCGGCTGAGGCCTTCGGCGCGGTACAGCGCTTGGAGGACCAAGGCCCGGTTATGGCTGCGGGCGTGCTCCGGGAGGACTCGGGCGCCCGCCTGGACCGCGCTGGCCCAGACGGTGCTCCGTGCGGGGTTCGCCGCGACAGACTCACCGGTCCGGGCAGCCGGAATGGCCGCCTTACTCGAAGAGCGTCGCTGCACTTCCTCTGTTGTCATGTTTGTTAGTAAAGGTCACTAACAATCAAATTGCAAGCCCAAGGTCCTGGATTTCTCAAAAAGTTACCTGCCCGTAACACGGGTGCCGCCCCGAGTGCTTTGGCGAAGCGAAGGTTAAATGGTGATGAACATGCGCGCGCGACCCTTGGCTGGCAGTCAGGGCGCCGCCTACCATGGCCGGGCGCGGGCACGAGGCCCGGCGGGAGCGCTGAGGGCACCATGAACGTAGTTGTAATCGGCGATATTGGCTGGCAGTACCTCTATCACCTAGGCGACGAGGCCATGACCGAGGCCGCCATCGACCAGCTACGCGAGCGCGGCATCACCAACATCACCTTGGTCGCCGGACAGCCGGAGGTTGCCGAACAATTCTACGGATTGCCGAGCGTGGCCAGGGCCGGGTTCAACACCAAGTGGTCGCGCGACGGCAACGAGGGCCACCTGCGGGTGATGGAGGAACTGCTCGAGTCGGGAGACTTCGAGGAGGGCGGCATCCATGCCGCCATCCGTGACTGCGACGCGGTCCTGATCGCCGGCGGCGGCAACCTGAACTCCACCCACTTCCACCACCTCTACGAGCGCCTCGCGGCCAAGCGAATGGCGGAATTCTTCGGCAAGCGGCTGTACGTCACGAGCCAGACAGTTGGCCCCGTGTTGACCCCAGTCGACCGCGAGAAGGTGGCGGAAATTGCGGACTACGCCGAGTGCTTCGGCGCACGCGAGGAGTCTACGTACAAGCTGATGACGTCGCTCGCGCAACGCCCCGAACGGGTGTTCCACACCATGGACGATGCGGTCATGCTGCGTTCCGATGCGAAGAGCGTCGCCGCCGTGGAAGCGATGGGGCTTCCGGACCGGTACATCCTTGCCTCGTTCTCCAACGGGCACGGCACGGCGTTCAAAAACGCCCATTCCTATTACAGAGCGATGGCCAAACTGATCGACCAGTTGGCGGTGCGCAACGACATCGACGTCCTGCTGGCCCCTCACGCGGGATCCTTCGATCCGGCCCGCACCACGCGCGACCAGGACAGCGACCTAGCGATTGCCGGGTACTCCACGAGCGGACGCGTCCGCAACCTGGGGTTGATCACCGCACGCGAGGACGTTGCCCTGATCGAGCGCGCCGCGCTATCGCTGTCGACGCGCTATCACGCGGCCGTCTTCGCTCCGGCAGCCACTACCCCCACCGCGGCCATCGCGCCGTCGTACTACTCCTCGATCCGCATGCGCGGCGCTCTGCGCAACGTTGGCGCGGAACGATTTGTGGTCCCGGCCGTGTCGATGCACCTTGCGGTGGACGCGTTCTCCGAGTTACTCGAACAGGACGAGGCTATCCGGGCGCATCTCGCGGGCACGCAACGAGTCACGGTCGGCTACCAGTCCACGTGGTGGGATGCCATGACCCAGTCGATGCTTGGCGGCGAGTGGCGCGATCCCGGTCACCTACCGCGCGTCGAGACCTATGTGCCCGTGGGCGAATGGTCCGCGCAGAACGAGAAGGTCATCCCCATCTTCGACCAGTTCACCCAGGAGATTGAAGCGCTCCGCGGCGACAATGCGGCCCTCAGGGACCAACTGATGACCGAGGAGAGAATCAACATCAAGAGCGAGGCGCTTCTCGCGCGTGCTCACGACAACGTCGAGCGGTATCGATCGCGGAAGGTCGTGCGGTTGGCGAACATGGGGAGCCAGATGGGCCGCAAGCTCACCGGTGCGTCCCGCCCTGAACCCGACTGCTAATGATTGAGGCGCCCGTAGTCGGGTGCCTAGAGCCACTCGCGGACGATTGACGCGAGCCGCGCGGTGGCGCCACCGTCGTCGTAGGCGTTGAACCTGGTCACCCAGGCGTCGTACCTGACCGACTCGGCACCCCTGCTCGCCCAGGCGCGACGGACCGCATCGGCTAGCAGGCGTTCCTTGCGGATCACCTGTCCGGGGGCCTCGCTGTCGAGGTCGAAGTAGACGCCCCGCCCATCCTTGGAGTAGCGGTCCATGTCCGGGGTGAAGAACACGACGGGCCGGCGCGTCGCCGTGAAGTCGAACATCACCGACGAGTAATCGGTCACCAGGACGTCCGCGATCGCCAAAATATGCGACGAGTCGGGGTAGCTCGTGACGTCGAGGACGTTCGCGGACCGGTGGTCCGAGCCGCCACGCAGGGTCGCGCTATGACCGCGCACCACCAGCCGGTAGCCGGCGCCGAGGTCCCGGGCAAGGGACTCGACGTCGCAGAAGGCGCTGCGCCCGCGTTCGGCCTCGCGGAAGGTCGGAGCGTACAGAACGACTGTCTCGTCGGCGGCAATTCCCAGCGCGGCCCGTACCTGATCCCGCTTGCCGCCACCGGCGGTGAGGATGTCGTTGCGAGGGTAGCCGATCTCCGCGATCTGGCCGTCAAACGTGTACGCGCGGCGCAAAATTTCCGTGGAGTAGGCGTTCGGGGACACCAGCAGGTCCCACTTTGAGCTTCCCCACGCGAAGCTCTTGGGAGTCGAGGCCCTGCCCTCGTGCTGCGACCGGTCAAAGCCCAGTTTCTTGAGCGGCGTCCCGTGCCAGGTCTGGATGACCTTCTGCCCGGCCCGCCTCTTGAAGTAGCCGGGGATCCAGCTGTTGTTGACCACCACTCGCGAGGAGGTCACCGCCTCCCACCACTCGGCGGTGCCCATGACGACCGGGATGACGTGGTCGGGCACCTCGACGGAGTTGTCGGATACCCCGACGTAGACCTTGGGGAAGTCGTCACGCAGGGCGTCGGCCAGCGGCGCCGGGTTATCGGAAAAGGACTTCCCGAACCAGCTCTCCAGGTAGAGGGCTTCTTTGATCTCTGGGCCGCGGTTCGCGGGCGCGGTCACGGTCTTGAGCCCGGGCGCTCCCACCTCGCGGTCGCCCAGAGGAGCCGCCGCCTCGATCAGGATGGCTCCCGCGCGGTCGCGCTCGACGCGAACGTGCACCGCGTCACGCTTTTCGATCATGGGCAGCGACTGCTCCAGCAACCTCGAAACGCTCAACTTACGTTCGATAACGCCGTCGTAGGCATCGATCGAGTAGCCGCCCGATGGCAGGGGGCGGTCCTGCCCAAGCCAGCCGGCGGCGTGCAGAGGGATCCGAGATTCGAAACCGTTGCCCTCGAGAATAGCCAGGTCCCCGGTGGCCACCACCCGGGCACCCTTCAGGGTTACAGCCAAGGGCGCGACCCCGGCGTACGTTCCCCGCACCACGAGTTCGCGTCCGTCCTCCGCGATCTCCACCGAGTCCACCGTGCAGCCGGGGTCGGCTGGCAGAATCGTCACGGCCCCCTCACGATCTGCGGCGATCGCGAGGTTGGTTCCCGGAACGTGTACCGGTGCCGGCAGGCACTCCGGGGGCGCGTGCAACAGCCTGGTTGCACCCGAGCCGTCGATGAGTTCGATGCCCGACTTCAGGCGGGAGGAACGCTTCTGGCCGAGAGCGCTGAGTTCCAGGTGGACGGCAGCCACCTGCCTGTCGTCCGGGTCGGGCTCTACGCGCAGCGCCGGCCCGCGGGCCAAGTCCGACCATCGTGCCCGGACGGGCAGGAAGCCCGCCGGAGCTTCGAACTCGAGTGAGCATCGGCCGGCTGCGGAACGGACCCCGCCCGGCACGATCGAAGGCCGTCCCAGGACAATCGCGACCCTCAGCCCGCTGCGGGCACTCCAGCCAGGCTGGAGGTAGACGCCATTGCCCATGGCGTGCGCGCCTAGCGACCCCGCGGACCCTCGCTCGTAACGTCGGGAAAAGTTCGCCAGCACGCACACATGCTCGAACTCGACCCCTAGTTCCACGACATAGTTCCCCGGGCGTTCCCGGTCGGGGACGTCAAACACGATGTCGAACCCGGCATCCGCGAGACCGTAAGCCGATTTACTACGCATGAGGTTGGGCAACGGGGAACTGGGCGCTGGCGTGACCTCCCCCGGCACCCGCACTACCGCGCCGCGGAGTTGGGCGCGAACGACCTTGGCCGTTGTAGGCCGCGCGGCACCCGGTATAGCGCAGAAGCCCTCGACCCGGAGCGCTCCTGACGCGTCCGCCCTGACCGTCAGGAGGTTGAGCTCGGGAACCGGGACCGGGGGCTGCTCGACCTTCACCGCCATCGCCAGCGCGGGCACGATTTTTGGGGCACGCCGTGTCGCGTATTTCCCCGTTTGGGCGCTGAGGCGCCGGCGTCCGGCTCCGTACCAATCCCTCAGATCCCTCAACTTGCCCGTCCCCAACGTCACTCTTCACTTCACTTGGCTCATCACGACTCTACAATCTTGGCTGGCAAACCGCTGTCGCCGTCGCACGTGGCGGACAGAACGCCTGGCCCGAATACGCGCCAGCGACGCCGGTACACTGGGGGCGCCCACTTATTGACTCTTGAGCAGGACACCATGAACGTAGTTATCCTCGGCGACATCGGCTGGCAGTACCTCTATCACCTCGGCGACGAGGCGATGACGGAAGCCGCCGTTGACATGTTGAGCACTCGCGGGGCGGACACAATCACGCTCGTCGCCGGGCTGCCGTCTGCTGCGGAGGCGTTCTACCACCTGCCCTGCGTGACGCGGGTGGGCTTCAAGTCCAAGTGGAGCCGCGAGCAGAACGACCAGCATCTCGCGACGATAGAGCAGTCGCTAGCCGCCGAGATTCACGACGGCACCATCTACGCTGCGATTCGCGACTGCGACGCGGTGCTCATCGCCGGCGGCGGCAACATGAACTCGAGGGATTACCACCTCCTGTACGAACGTCTCGCCGCCAAGCGCATCGCCGAACACTTCGCGAAACCGCTCTATGTGACGAGCCAGACCGTGGGGCCGATGCTCACAGTTGAGGACCGCGACCGAGTAGTAGAAATCGCGGACTATGCGGGGAGCTTTGGGTGCCGAGAGTCGACCACTACCGCGCTCATGCGAAAGCACGTCGCGGATCCCTCGAAGATCCATCACACGCTCGACGACGCCTTGCTGTTGGAGGCCGATGATGCCGCGCGCGAGTCGGCCCTCGAGCTCTCAGGTACGAAGCCGTACGTTGTCGCCTCCTTCGCCGACCACCGTGGAACCATTTGGGCGACGAAGCGCGAGTATCAAGCGGACCTCGCCACCCTGTGTCGCGAGGTGGCAGAGCGGCTAGATGTTGACGTCCTCCTTGCACCCCATGCTGGCTCACTCGATCCAAGCCAGGAGAACCGGGACCAGACCAGCAACGCCATCATCGAGAAGCTCGCGGACTCCCCACGCGTCCGCGCGACTCGCATGATCACGGCGCGCGAGGATGTCGCTCTCCTAGAGCGCGCAGTGCTTTCGCTGTCGACGCGTTATCACCCGCTCATCTTTAGCACCGCGACGGCCACCCCTGCCGTGGCGATTGCCCCGTCCTACTACTCGTCTGTTCGCATGCGTGGCGCTCAGCGCAACTCTGGCTTCGAGCGGTTTGTGCTACCCACGTCGTCCAAGCATCTGGTCCTTGACGCCGCCGTCGAGGCGGCCGGCCGAGGCGAGGCGCTGCAGACGGCCCTGGACAACGCGCGCGACCAGACAACGGATTTCCAGCGACGATGGTGGGACGCGCTCGCTGACGCGATGCGCACCGGAGCGAACGTCGAGTTCACCGCGGAGCTCCAGGCCACCACTTACGTGCCGCGCGGCGAGTGGTCAACTGCGAACGAGACCATCATCCCCGTGTTCGACGCCTACGCGCAGGCCGTCGACCTCAGCCGAGAACTCACGGTGACTTTGGCCGATGAGCGAACCGAGAATGAGCGCCTGACTAAGAAGCTGGCGTCCACCCGCGAGGCGCTCGAGCGCCTGCGAAGCCACAAATTGGTACGCGGCGCCGCCTGGGCACGCCGCAAAATTCCTGGCCGCTAGCAGCTCACCCGGCGCGAGGGATTACGCCTTGCGCTCCATCTGCCAGGTAGTGAGGGATGGGCGCGCGGCACGAGGAATATCGTCCCGGCGCACTCCGTCGATCACGCGTGCCACTACGTCGCGCGCCGCGTGGCCCGTGTCGAACTCGCAGAATATCGCCTGGAAACGGAGTAGCTGCGCCTGATTCGAGCTTGACTCGTAGTCGCGGGCGCTCAGGCACGAGGCGAGGTCGGCCGCACTGTGGACCACACTGCCTGGCGCGTCGACGGTGATGTCGAAGTACGTGCCCCGCTCGTGACGGTACTGCTCCCAGTCGGGGGCGAAAATGACGATCGGCCGGCCCAGATTGGCGAAGTCGAACATTGCGCTCGAGTAATCGGTGATCAGCACGTCCGCAGCGAGGTAGAGGTCCTCAATGCTGGCGTAGTCGGTGACGTCCATGATTGCCGGGTCAAGGTCGGCGCCGCGTTCGCGGCCGGCTAGGTAATGCCCTCGCATCAGGAGGACGTCGCCGTCGTCGAGCGCGCCTGCGATCTCCTCGATCTCCCTCATCGAGATGGAGTCCCAGTCCCTCTCGCGGAAGGTGGGAACGTAGAGAATGACTCGCGCGTCGGCGTCCACGCCAACCCGTTCGCGGGCCTCGGCGCAGGCGCCGATCCCGGCGTCGACGAGCACGTCGTTGCGCGGATACCCGTACTCGAGCGTCTCGCAGCTCACGGGGTAGCTGTGCTTCCACACCTCGGCGCTATACGAGTTGGAGACCAGGGAGTAGTCCCACTGCTGGCAGCGCTTCAGCAGTCCGTCAAACCATGCGACTTCCTGACCACGTTCCTCCATGCCCATCAGCTTCAGGGGCGTGCCATGATGCAGCTCGGTGAAGACCTGTCCCGGGCGCTTCCTCCACCACGCGGGCAGGTTCACGTCTAGGAAGAAGTACTTGGCGCTCGCGAGCGCGCGGTAATACTGGTGGCTACCGGTCACCACGTATTCCATGTGAGCCGGGACACCTCCCCTGTCCTTGTGGTTGACACTCCAGACGATGCGCATCTCGGGGTGCGTGCGACGAATCTCCCGGTCGATTGCCAGGCAGTTCAGCCGCGGGGAGAGTCCCCACAGGTTCTCGAGCACGACCATGCTGCCGTCGACCCGCGAGAAGCGGCGGTGCAGGCGGTAGAAGCGCTGGTTGTGATAGATCCTCCTGAGCAGGGTCTTGCCTGCGCGGAGTGCGGACCGCGAGCCCGACTTGATCCGGTTCAGCGACTCGATCACCAATAGACGCATGGAGAACGCGTTGTAATCCATCGACCACACCAGGCGCATGAGCTTCCACTTGTCTCCCGACGTGGGGAGCGTGTAGCCCGCTGGCTCGTGCGTCTTCACAATGCGACGGGCCTTGGTGTAGAACTCCCGGTGGAGATTGCGGGGGATGCGGTTACGCCTCGAGGTGGTGAGGGTGACGATGTTGCGGAATCCTCGAGTGAAGATCTCGGCACGCATCGCGTCCGGAATCTCCAACTCTTCCAAGCTCGCCATCAGCCTGTCGAACTGGTCGACAATTTCCAGGTGGCGAGCGTCCGTGCTGCGCAGAATCGAGCCGGAGGCGCGCTGCCGGTACATGTAAAGGGGCTCATCGACGCCGATGATGGAGCCCGCCGAGGCCAGTAGCGGGTACGTCCACGGGATGTCCTCGTAGTAGCCCACCGGGAACTCAATACCGGTTGCCTCGAGGAAGGACCGCCTGTAAGCCTTGTTCCAGGCAACATTGAGGACGTCGAGAATCTGGGTACGTTCCGCCGCCGTGAACGGCTGCTCCGCCTGCAGTGGCTCGCGCATGACGCCCTCTTCGGCCACGCCATTGGCGTAGAGGCGGCTGTAGCCGAACACCACGACGTCGGGGTTGTGGTCGGAGATGGCCGCGCGTAGCCGGTCGAGCGCGCCAGCGACCAGGTAGTCATCGCCGTCGATGAAGACGATGTACTCGCCGCGGGCCTCACTCATACCCAGGTTGCGCGCGCGCCCAAGGCCGACGTTCTGAGGGGGGCGGATCACCCTGACCGTGTCGAACAAACCCTCGAGTTCGTCCGCGAGGACAGCGGTGCCGTCCGTCGAGCGGTCGTCCACCACGAGCACCTCAACCGACTCGTCAAGCGCCACGGACATGACTGCCTGCCGCAGGTATCCCTGCACGTTAAACGCGGGGATGATCACTGAAAACTGAGGATCACTCACAGGTACTCTTTTCGATCTCTTGTATCAACGGAGCCAACGATCACTGCCGCGGCGCCCGGACATCGTCACGGGGCACAGCGAAGTGGGTGACCCTCATCTTCTCACGGGGAGACTGCCCGCCATTGTTGCGCCGATCCGGCAACGTCAAAGCGCTCGCCGGGGCTACTCCGCCGCGGTCCGCGAACCTATCAACGCTTCGAGGAATTCCTCGACGATCCCCCGCTCGTCCTGGTGCAGGGGGTCCTCCGGACGGGCCTCGCCGAGCGCGACGATCTCGACGTCCTGGTCCTCGAGGATGCTCGTCATCCGGTAGCGCAACAACGTTCCGTTGAGCCGCAGGAACCGATAGCTCAGCGAACCAGTCGAGTATCTGCCTGTGGCCCACCCGTAGTACTGGGCCAGCGAGGAGAGCGTCGATAAGTCACGGGGCGACCTGAAACCGCTACCCCTCGTGACGGCGAACTCCTCCGGGTAACGTTCCTCTAGTTCGGCCAGCACACTCTTCACATGAGGGTGAGGGGTGTGCAGCATCGTGTTCGTGTTCTCGAACCCAAATTCCTTGAGGATCAACTCGCGGTTATTGCCGGCGGCTTGCAGGTGCGGGGCATCCGAGTTCGCGCCGTGATTGACGTTCAGACGCGAGGGGAAGAAGCGGGCGACCCCATTCGCCTGGAAGAACGAGTCGACTGCTAGTGGCTTCGCGACCATGACGTCATCATTGAAGTAGATGAAGTGTTCGGCCAGGCCCGGGATCCGGTGGATGCAACTCTCGATTGCCCGCGAGTTGAAAACGGGGAGCACCTTAGGATCGGGGAAGATCTCCCGGTGACTCACGAACTTTACGTCGGGGAAATCCTTCGCGACGCGTGCGTGAACTTGGCCGTCGGTGACGATGTAGATGTCACGCACCCACGGCAGGAAGGCCCTCACGCCCGACACTGAGTAGTAGATCTCGTCTCTGCTCACGAACCTTGCCGAACTCACCGCGTCGTGGTCCTCGTCCAGCGCCGCCGCGACGGAATCGGAGGCGAGCCGGGCACGTCGCCGCGCGTCCCACTCGGGGTCAGCGCCATCGACCCAGGTGAACACCGCGTCAACGGGGAAGTCGGCCTGGTTCCAGGCGCGCTTGCCTGAGGGTGTCGCCGCCCCACTGCTGACCCATCGTTCCCAGGCGGCTCGGTCCACCCACTCCGCAATTTGGTTGAGCCTTGGCGCGAAGCGAGTGCCGTCGCCGTCGCTACGCCAGAGATCTACCTCGATAACGCTGTCGCGGTCAGCTGGATCTTCGCCCGGGGTGACCACGCGGATGACGTTCGCGAAGCCGATGGTGGCGGGCCGCGCGAGCGGCTCCTCCCAGGGGCCCACGTGGAGTACAGCGTCCCCTCGCTGGGCGACTCCGGCGAGCGCCAATTCTGAGAACAGAGTCTCAAGCGAGTCGATGACCGCTGGCCCCGATGCCTCGTCGAGGCCGAACCTTGGCGCGTTTGCGGAGTCCGCGATGCAGACGTATACCAATCCACGTTCCTGGAAGATTTCGCGTAGGCGGTCGGCAGCGGTCCGGTGCGGCAGACGGTCGGCTCCCGGTCGCGCAGAGGTGACGCCGAGCCACCGGCCTCCAGGATTTGCATCGGGCACTCCGCCGTCCCGCTCCGTTGCCTGAGCGTCGGGCATCTCCTCCGGCAGCGATACCGGGACACCTCGACGCACGGCCCGGTAGATCTCCTCCCAGCGACCGGCGATGTCCTCTGAAGTAGAGCTCTCGGCGCCGACCCTTGCGAGGCCCGCGTACTTCTTGAGCTCGGCGGGCTCGACCATCAGGTGTGCCAGCGCGACGCCAAAGCCGACCGGCTCATCGTCTGGAACCAGTAGACCGCCGCCCGACTTGACGATGTGCTCGGCGGGGCCGGAGGTCGTGTCGTAGGCGACCATTGGGACACCGGCCGCCGCGGCCTCGAGCCCCAGCATCGGCACGCCTCCGGAGTTCGACATCGAGGCAAAGATGGAGGCCTTGGAAAGCTCGGCGGCCATTCTCGACGTGGCGGGAATCACGTCGACCATCCCCGCGAGGCCGCTGCGCCATATTGCGTAGCGCGCGTCGCCGGCCTTGGGCCCGTCCCCAAAGATTCGCAGTCGCCAGCCGGGCACGAGCTCGCTCGCCGTTTGGAAGGCCTTGATCAGCTGCGTCAGTCGCTTGGAATCGTCGAGCCTTCCGCCCGCTATCACCAGGCGATTCTCAAGCGTGCTCCGGGGCCGGAAGCCGCTGCTTGATACTCGCTGCATCACCTGCGTGGGCGGCGCGGCCGCTCCGATCCGCGCTTGCAGCCATTGGGCATCATCTTCCGTCTGGCTCACGAGGAGGTCCAGGCGTGCGCCGTGGCTCAGCAGTGGGCTAAGGCTTGTGCCCCGGTTCGCGCTTGCGCAGTGCTCGACGTGGATCACCCGCACGCCGTCCGGGACGAACTCCACTGCCAGCGCCGCCAGCGCCGGGGTGGACGTGACGACGATGTCGGCCTTGGTGCCGCGCAGGTACGACGCGAGCTCGCGGTCGGAGTCCGCCGTGTGCGTGTCGTCCCACTCGGGAGGAACCAGTCGCGAGACCTTGGGTGAATCCGCGGCGCCGCGCGCGTCCAGCAAGTACTTGAGGCGCGCCCCCGTGGGGGGCTCGAAGTAGGGTCCGCTAAGGGTGCGGAATACGCCGACGATGCAGACCGAGTTGCTCCTCGCCGCCAACTCGGCTTGCGAGAAGGTGCTGCGCTCGACTCCGGTACCGGCGTCGGGCGTCATCAGCAGAAAATCAATCCTCATGAGGCGTCCTTCACTTGCGTAGAGCTGACCAGCACAGCGAGGACACCTGCGCGGGAGATATACGGCTTCCAGCTGCTGCGGATGCCGGACGAGACCTTGGAGATGTCTCCGTATGACGTGGTCTTGTCGGGATGGTTGTAGTCGAGCGCCGGGCCGTGGAGCTCACGAGCCACACCCGCGCCGTCTTGCAGGGAGACGTCCCACCGCTGAGCTTCTCCGGAATCCGGCGGTTCAAGATCCGTGAGCCTCACCACGCCGACCCCGTCGACCACCTCGCCGATCACTACCCCCGTGCCGCCCTCGCGAGCTATGGCCACTAGGCGCTGGTTCCCGTCGGCGGAGGACGCCTCGATCCGGAGCGCGTCGGGCCCGTAGTAGTTGAGGGACACCAGGTGTGGAAGCGCGTCACCTGCGGTGATCACGATGCCCACCGCGCGGTCGAGCAACGTGATTGCTGCGGCGGGTTGTGCAAGATCCGCGACCTTGCCGTCCGCCATGGGTTCGTCGGAGAGCGACCGTCCCTGAGGAGGCGGGAACGTCGAATGAGCCTCTCCCCCATCCCCGATGCCGGTGAGTCGGTAAGTACCGGGAGCCACGCCGAGGCCCAGCAAGTCGACCACCCAAACGAGGCTTTTGCCCTCCGTCGAAGGTGCGGGTAAGGCGACGGTAGCGTCCCCGACAAGCTGCAGCCGACTCAGGCCAACGCCGGCAAGGACTGAGGCATTCAAAGTGCGGCCGTCGTGAATTGCGAGGTACTCGAATCCATTACCCTGACGGGCGTTGCGCCGGTCGGTGACCATCTGGTCGGCATCGGAACGGACTCTCTTGAGGCGTCGCACGAGTCGTCTTATTAATGGCTTCATTGTCCTCGAAAGCATATAGGGCAACCGCCCAGGACGCGGCCCGGCCCGGCGCCCGATTTGGGAAGCTAACTCTCCTGGCAGGTTTGCCGTGACCTCGCACCGCGCGATACTTGAACCGCTGGGCAGTTTGTCCCACCATCCGTACGCTCCCGCCAGACCCAGGCCCGCACGGGCAAGTCGGTTAGCATCACTTGTAGTTCGGAAGGAATACAGAGTTGAACACGATCCCCGCCATGCATCCACTGGTCGCCTCCAGCCTCGCCGAGCTCAGCCTCTCCCAGCGCGAAAACATCGCTGGAGCTGCTCGTCTGGTGTTGCACCGCGGGCTTCGCGACAGAGCCGACGCTGCGCGCCACGTCCTTGCCGCGGGGGCCCAAACAGGCGGCACGTGGGAATCGGTCAAACTCGTTGCCGGCCAAGCTCTAGCAACTGGCGTAGAAGGCCTGTCACGCGAGTCGGCGCCATGGTGGCGCGCGCTTGGCGAGATCACTCTTCTCCACGGGGACCAACTGGACGACCAGGCGCTGGCCGAGGGGTTCTTCGAGGTCGCGCGAGTGCTGGATGGGCACCGCCACACCAATCTCATGGAGTACTGGGCGATAGTCCAGACCCATTTCAATAGGGGCGGAACCGTCTCGCCCGCCGCGCTTCCTCCCGCACCCACCTGGCTGCCGCCAATCGAGTCCGACTTGATAGACCTTGACGTCCTTGCGTCCAGCGCGGGGCGCGAGTCTGGGCAATGGCTACGGGAACTCAACGCCCGCATTTTCGAACCAAGCGGTCTCAGCCCAGTCCGCCTGCGTCCCATAGGACGAACGCTTTTTGATCGGGTCGAGGGATCCTCAACCCCGACCATTTCCGACGGCCCCTTGGTCAGCGTCGTGATGACCACCTTCCAACGCGACGAAGAAATCCTCAACTCGGTGCGCTCAATTCTCGCGCAGTCATGGTCGAACCTAGAGTTACTCATTGTGGACGACGCCTCCGGGCCCGAGTTCGAACCCCTGCTAGCGACGCTGGAGGGACTGGATCCCCGCGTGCGGGTGATTCGACAGAGGGAGAACCGCGGCGCCTACGTCGGCCGCAACACGGCTCTCGCCCAGGCGCAAGGCGAGTATGTGACATTTCAGGACGACGACGATTGGTCTCACCCGCAGCGGATCGAGCGCCAGTTGGCTCCCCTAATAGACGACCTGTTGGTTCATTCGACCCTAAGCCTCTGCTTGCGCACTAGTGAGGAACTCCGCTTCAGGAACTCCGCCGCGCCAGCGAGCACCACGAATTCCTCATCAATTATGTTTCGCGCTCGCGATCTCTCCGTTCTTGGCGGCTTCGACACCGTGAGGAAGGCTGGTGATACAGAATTCATTCTCCGATTGAAATCCTCATTGCCAGGCCATCAGGTAGTCGTCGAGGAGACGCTGGCCTTTGTCCGCCTTACCCAGGGGTCCCTCTCGCGAACTGACTTTGGCCCGGGACGGTCCCATCCGACCAGGCAAGAGTATTGGGAATCCTCGGCGTGGTGGCACAGCCGAATCTCGCTTGGCGCACACCCCTTTCTGGAGGCTCTAGACGGGCGGCGGTCATTCCCCGCTCCACGCCGCTTTATTGACGCGTCTCAGTTAGAGAACGCCCGATCCGACTACGAGATCGTGATTGCCGGCGACTTTGGCTCAATTGCTCCATGGCTTTCCCGCACTTGGGAACTCCTACAGCTCGCTATCAACACAAACACGACCGTCGGAATCATCCATCTCAGCGACCCAGCTGGACAATCAGGAAGGTTGACGCGGATAGCACCTGAAGTGCGCCAGCTCGTGAACGACGGAGTGGTCGACCGCATCCTGCCTAACGATGACGTTCGGATCAGATCGCTTGTCGTTGCCGATGCCTCCGTGTTGGAGGTCCAGGATCCCGAAAGATGGTCCGCGTTATGCTCGCGCGTTACCTTGGTCGCAGACAGCCAGCCGGCCGAGTCAGGTTTTAGCTCGTTGTGGAGCATCCGCGATGTCTCTGCGAATCTTGCGAGCATGTTCGGCGCTACGGGGTGCAAGTGGTTCGCTTTAAGTGAGGATATCCGCTCCACTCTCCGCGCTTTCGGGGCAGAGTGTTCAGAACGTCTCCTGCCCTTTTCTGTGGACCCCACGGCCATGGCTGTCGCGAAGAGGCAACCCGGTCAGACGCCAACCATTGGAAGGTGCACCCCACCTGACCGGGACGGCTGGCCGCAATCAAGCGACGGGTTCGAGAAGGCGTACCCGGCAGACGGCACGGTAGATGTACGCCTCTACGGGGATGACCGGGCGCTTAATTACGCGAGCCATCCACTACCGGATCGCTGGCTAGTCCTGCCTTCGCATGCGAGTCACTTCGCAGCCTTCATTCAGCAACTCGACTTCTATGTCTACTTCGCAGAGGGCCCGCCGAGCAGGTCGGAATTTCGGGCGATGCTCGTAGCGCTGGCCGCAGGACGAGTTGTGTTGGTCGACTCGCGGTTCGCAAGCCAGTTTGGCGACGCGGTCGTGAGTTGCACGTCGGATTCTGTCGTTGCAGTGATTAAGCAACTGCATCATGACGAGTCGGAGTACGAACGTCAGGTTCGCCGAGGTCGGCAACTGCTGCGCTCGAGATCGCCGGGCTCTGACGCAAGCCACTTACTCACACAAGATCTCTTCTAGCGCCTCGTAGGCGGGTGTCGGGACCCCGCGATGGTGAAGCGCCGAGCTATGGCGCCAGCACCAAGGCCTCAGCCAGACTCGCCTCCGTGGTTTTGTCTGCTAGCCACTTTCTAGCCCTGGCGACCTGGGCGGCGTAGGCATCTCGATCGGCGTACAGCGCTCGCACGGTAACCAGGGCGTCCTTCGGTGTCGCATACACTGCCGCTTCTTCGAACACTGGCTCCAGGACGCGGTCCACGATCAGGATTCGACCTGCGGCTATCGTCAGCAACATCGCATCCAGGCAAGGCTGCTCAAGAGTGTCGGTGCACGACTGATGCACGTAGAAATCGAGCTGCTGGATGAAGAGATCTACCGAAACGGCGCCCTCCGCAAAGTGCAGCCATCGCGCAGGCACTTCCCCGAGTGCATTCTCAACTGCCCGGACGCTCCCAAAGATGCGCACGTCTGCCTCGCCGGTATCGGGATACACCGCGTTCACGTCAGCCAGCGACTCCGGCCAACCTGCTTTATCCGAACCCGTGATTCGGCCAATAACTGGCGTACGGAGGGTCCGGCGAGACGCGACGCGAATCGGGTCTACGAAGCTAGCCATCGGCATTGGGTCGCGCGCCACATCGACACCTAACTGCTTAAGCTCCTCTGCGATGCGCGCGGACGCGGCAATCCACTGATCCACGGGACTCCCAAAAATCTGCTTTACAGCGACGCTGAAATCCCCGAAGTCCCAGGGTGAGCTCGCCGCGACCACCAGCGGGGACGATGGACAATACGTCACAACTCGCTGCGCGGCCAGACCCCATCGGTCTCGAGCGGCGAATTCGAGGAGCGCCGGGTCGGTTACTACGAGAAGCTGCACACGAAGCTCATCGCCAGGCAGAACTCGAGTCACCCGCTGTTCGCTCAGAAGTCGACGAACGCATGGAGCGAGCGCGGCCAGCTTGCCGTTAGTACGCCCCATGCTGTTCATGTCGGCAAGGCCAACTGTCGCCGTCGACTCCGAAAGCAACTTGGAGAGCAGGTGCCAGGCCATCCGGCCGGGAGCGCCGTCTCCGGAGAAATCACCCACCACCACTATGTCGATACCGCTCGCCTCCGCCGATGCGGCGGCGGCGCCCAAGAAACGGCGCGGCGCCGGAAATGCCCGTTCAGTCGCGGCTAGTGGCATCTTGGGAGAGTGCCCCAGGGCGACCTCACCGTGCCAGTGCTTTGCCGCGTCCCAGTACTCGGCTCGTGAAGGATGGCTCCATCCGACACGAAAGTCCGTCCTCGACAGCGAATCTGTCGACAGCCTCACAAACGACAGGACCTCCGGGAGCACCACCTGGCGCCCTGGCAAGGCGATCCTCAGGCGCGAAATGAGTTCGGAGTCGGCGCCCTTGCGTACCGTATCGAAACCGCCCACCACATCAAGCGCGGACCGGCGGAACATCAGCGACGACGCATTTGTGCGTGTCGGCGCTACGCCACCAAATCTGAATTGCAGGGCGTCGCTAGCCCGTAAGGAGGTGCTGAGCACCGAGTTGACACCTGGGTCACCAATCAGGAGTTCCACTTGGCGCTGAATACGCTGCGGATGAGACCAGTCGTCGTCATCCTGGAAGGTCACGTACTCCCCCCGTGCCACCTGTAGCGCGGTGTTGCGCGCAATGTAGGTACCGCCATTTTGCTTGAGGCGGATCACTCGAATCCGGCTGTCAAGCACCTCGACCGCGTCAAGTACCGAGGCGAAGTCAGAACTTGAAAAATCATCCACGACGATCAGTTCGATGTTCCACCACGACTGCCGAAGTATCGAGTTCACTGCGTGGATGATCTCGTCGCGACGCTGAAACGTCGTCATGATTACGGAGACAAGAGGGCCATCGGCCACCTCGGCACAATCGGCCGCATCAAGGCAGTCAAACGGCACCGCGGAATCGTCGCCGATGACGATATCCGCGTTGCCTTGACTACGAAAAACATAGCGGTTGAGATACTTCAGCCACTCCTCGCTGCGGACTCCCGACTGGAGGGACATGAGATCGAGCGTCAGGAAGTGTCGCTCAAAATCATCCATGAGTTTGGGAATCGGGACTCCTGCGATCAAGTCCTCCCCTCCGGTCACCCAGAGCACCTGCACACGCAATCTGTACTCGGCAAGGCTGAGCCAACGGTCCCCGTCGAGCGCGCCCGCCATATCGAAGAAACTGCGCGCCAACTGTTGGTGTTCGTTCTCCGTTGCGTGAGAAAACACGATCCGTCCCGCCGCGCGAAGCAGATAGCCGTCGCGGCGCGTCAGACTTTCGGTCGAGGCCGAGGAGCCCGGGCGCGCTCGTTCGACGAGCTGGTCCCAGTCCATCGTCGTGGAAAGGCCTCGCGCGACCACGTTGAGCACAGCATCCGACCCGTCGCGAAGAGCCCAACGTGCCAGGCGACGCGCGAAATCGCGTCCGTCCCTGCAATCACGGCGAATGTTATCGATGACCTGGTCGACCACCGCGGGCGAGAGGCTTGGGATCTTGTACATGTCACTCCTCCTAGCGGCCAACGGATCTACATTATGAATTCGCGACCCCGATCCAGGACCGCTCCGCGACCGAGTACCTTCCCGACGGAGACCTGACTACTTCCGCGTTCCGAGCTTGCGTTTGACTCCTGCGATCTTTCTTCCGACCGGACTCCGCTTAAAACGACCCCAGGAGGTCGTCGGCTGCTCTCGAAGACGTCGCAGGTCATTCTCCACTGCCGCGCCGCGCTTCGTACATTTCTCCAATTCAGCTTGCAATACCGCTACCTTCACGGAATTTTCGAACGCATTTGACAGCGCGCTGAATTGGGGGTCAGTTTCGACTATCTCAACCGACCAGGCCTCGAAGGACCGCTCGTCGGCTTCGGACATCGGGGCGAGATACTCATTTAGCTTGTCGACGACACCATCACGGTAACGCGCGGGAATCGCGTCCAGAGCCGGGCCGTAATAGCGCTTGAGCCAGCTCACGTCCATGCTGTCGCCCCGCACCCTGCGACTCAGAAGCTGGAGTTGGGGAATCTCCCCCTGGTAGTTACTCATGGCGTACGTGAGAACGCACTCGTGTTTGATGGGGAGATTGGTGAGGTAGCGCATCGGTTCGGGTGCAGCCAGACTGTTGGCAACCCAAGCCTCGGTAGGCCAGTTTCCTGACAAAGATGAGTCAAGGAGCGTCTTCCGGATACATTTCCAGCATCGCGCACACGGCGCCCCTGGCACGCCCCGGATGCAGGACTGAGCTAGTTGTCCACCTGGCGAGTGCCTCACAATCTCACTTGTGCCCACCTCGCTCACACCCGCGAGCGGGTTGAAGAAATCTAGACCGGCGGCCTCAAAGACACGCGCCCATCGAGTAAATATGGGGCGCGTGCTGTAGTCGATGTAGTGTCGCGTGCCAATGCGATAGGCCGACTCGGCGATGGTCCCCCAACTTACGGAACCAATGCCGTCGATGTCGGCATAGACAACAGCGGGAATTGCATTGGAATAATCAACCGGCACGCCCACGGGTGCGCGTACATGTTCAACGTCGCAATTCACCCTGCGCACTGTGCGCCCGAGCTCTTCCATTCCGTCGCACGCGTAAATAGCGGCGCTCTTGTCATACATCGACTTCTTCGCGCCGGCAAGTTCTGGGCGATCATTGAAGTAGTAAATCGTCTCGTCAGGCATCACCGCCGCGACTGCCACCGAGTCCACACCCCCGCTAAAGGCTAGGGCTGGGCGCGAATTCTCTGGGGCAACTCGCACCGCCTGCGTAGCAGAGATGGGCGAAACTGCAATCCCCATTTGCTCAGACACTGCGTCCGCGAACGTCTGGCTAACCGGGTGGCTGAGTTCCAAGGTTCCAGCCACCCAGGGCTGGACTACGAGTAGCGCAGTCAGCCCCAAAAGATCCGGGTGGATCGTGTCGAGTGTAAAGTCCGCGGGGACCTCCACCGTCATCTCGAACCGCGCCAGCTTTGGGCCGCTCTCGCTCGCATTCTCACCGAGGCTCGGCTCGAGTTTGAACGTGAGGTTCGTTGAATGCTGGCTGCAATCGACTCGCACAATGGGCTCCTGTCAGTGTCAATCTTCTTCGTAACGTGCGACTCTAATCGAGCCGAACCGTACTCTGCGCCGGCCAACCCGACATCTCGCTATTGCGATTGTGTTGACGAGGGATCGTAGAAATCAATTGCGGCGGTCACAACCGGTGGGAGGCACCGTCAGGGTTCGTGACGCCGCGAGTGTCGAAGAACAGGGCAGCGGCGTTGGCGTATGCCTCGGCGTCGTACGCGTCGTGGTTCTGCACAAAGATCACAAGGTCGGCCTGCGCGATGGCCTGATCAAGGTCAGCCACCCGCGTCATCGAGCCACCGTCGATAGCCCACGACTCAACATAGGGGTCGTGGAACGATAGATCCGCGCCTTTCGCAAGTAGAGCAACGCCTAGCGGACGAGCCGGCGATTCACGCTGATCTGCGATATCTGGCTTGTAGGTCACACCCAGCAACAGGACCTTCGACCCCTTGAGCGCCTTGCCCTCGTCGTTCAACAGGTCCTGAGACCGCTGCACGATGTACGCGGGCATCGCCATGTTGATCTCCTGCGCCAATTCAACGAATCGGAACGAGTAGCCCAATTCCGACTTGACTCGGTGACTCAAGTAATTGGGGTCGATCGGGATGCAGTGCCCGCCTACTCCCGGACCGGGATAGAAGGCTTGAAATCCGAACGGTTTCGTCTTCGCGAGCTTGATAACATCCCACAAGTCGATGCCCAGGTCGTGGCAGAACTTGGACATTTCATTCATCAGCGCAATATTCACGTGACGATAAGTGTTTTCCAGCAACTTGGAAGTCTCGGCCTCCCTGGTCCCCGACGCGCGCACCACGGTGTCGACAAAGCGTGCGTAGAGGTCAGCGGCCCGATCGGTCGAGGCCGGGTCGATGCCACCGACAACCTTGGGCGTGTTCCGCATTCCGAACTGAGCATTTCCGGGGTCGATGCGCTCCGGCGAGAAGGCGAGGTGGAAGTCGGTGCCTGCGCGTAGACCGCCCCGCTCAAGAATCGGCTTGACGATATCCTCAGTGGTCCCGGGATACGTGGTCGACTCGAGTACCACAAGCATGCCTGGCGCGAGCGCCTCTGCGATGGTCTCCGTCGCGGCGATCACGGCCGCCAAGTCCGGTCCACCCTCGGCGCTCAAAGGTGTGGGAACGCAGATTACTGCTGCGTCCGCGCCTCGAATATCCTCAACGTTGGAGGTCGCCCGGAAGCCCTTGGACTGCATCGTCGCAATGTCAGAGTCCGAAAGATCGTCCACGTGCGAGCGGCCGTTGTTTAACCCGTCGACTACGGATCCATAGGCATCAAACCCAAGAACGTTGAGCCCCGATGCTACTGCTTCCTTAGCCAGTGGCAGGCCTACGTAGCCTAGTCCTACAACGACGAGATCGACTGTCATGTGTGTGTACTTCCTTGGTGGCGGTGCAAGATTGTCACCGCGAGTCTACCGGACAGGCGCCGTTAGCCGCCTACGCGTGAGCTCACTATTGCGGAGAGTCGAGCGGTCAGGATATCTGTCGCGCTGGTGGCGTATGTGTTAGTGATGTGGCTGCCTTGCCGGTAGACCAAAACGTCGCCGATCACTGGCGGGCACATCGTCTCGTTGCAAAGCACATCAGTCATATCTATGACGTCCACGCTATTCACCCGTTCTGCCGCGGCAAGGAATGCCGGAGCGCCGCTGGCCTTAACTCCGCTCGCTCGATCAAAGGCACAAGCCTCTGGGTTCCCGAGGTGTTCCGCTAGACAGGCGGGGACCTGCCCCTCGAAAGCTTCGTCCAGGCCGACTGGGGAAGGGTTGTCCAAGAGCGCCACCACGTCTATACCCGCCTCTTCCAGAGTTTCCCATTGCTCCACGAGCGCATCAGTCATCGCTTTAGTAGTCAACTCTCCAGACTCGTCGAATGCAGTCGAGTGCCGTTGAGAAACGACAACGACGTCAGGCGCGTCGGCCAAGAGCAGCTCCGTCAGATTCGCGTTGTACTCGGGGCAAGCGTCGTAGGGGCGACCGTTGCTGTCCACCCGAAGCCCGCTCGAGAACCCGCAAGCCGATTTGGTGGCTCCAAGGAACTGCCAGCCCAAGCCCACCGTGGCAGCGTAGACCGCGTCGGACCACTGTCCAGCCTTAGAGTCCCCAGCCAATACGAGCTTCCCCGCTGCAGCGGGATCACCCATCTGGCACGGGCTGGGCTCTGTCGCGGCTTCATCGACTGCACACTCCGCAGTGACATTCGGCCTGTCCGTCGAAGATTCTTCGAGTCCCGGATAATAGGACGAGTTGCCATTCGGCATGACAACACCGGTCGCATCCTCCCCGTCAAAGTGCAGAGCACTGGCTCCAGTCACCTTGCCTACATCCGACTCCTCCGGTGCAGCACTCGCCACATCACCGACGAGCAAGCCCGCAATTGCGCCAATGGCGACGAGGTTCAAACCAATAGAAAGGACAACCTTCGGCCGTCCGGCAAACCGCTTGGCCCGGCGGATTGGGTTCTCTATGAACCGATAAGAGATCCACGCGGGGATGAACGACAGCGCGACCAGAAGCAATCCTTGCTTCTGGCCGAGTTCACCCCAGATCCATCCCGCCGTCACCAGCACCGGCCAGTGCCACAAATAGATCGAGTACGAGATGCCTCCTACCCAGACAGCGGGACGCCAGCGCAATAGCGCGGGAGAGTCTGCAGCGCTCCGCGATCCCGCCACGATCACCAATGCGGCGCCCAAGGTAGGCCAGAGCGCCTGCCAACCGGGCCAAATACTCGTCTCGTCAAGCAGAACCGCGGAGGATGCAATAGCGAGTAGGCCCACCCAGCCGAGAACTCTCGACGCAGCTTTGGGGAGCCGCAGCCATAGGGAGGCCCCTACAGCTATGAGCGCCCCAATTCCGAGCTCCCAGAGTCTCGTTGTTGTCACAAAGAACGCCCGGGCGGGCTCATCCGTGCTCAGCACTACCGACCACACGAAGGAAGGGACGGTAATTGCGAGCAAGCCGACGGTCGCTAGCGGAACCAGCCTTCTATGGGTCCGCTTCACCGCCAATCCGACGAGTATGAGCAGGATCGGCCACAACAGATAGAACTGCTCCTCGACAGCTAACGACCAAAACTGCTGGACGGGCGACGCGCCAATTCCTTCCGCCTGGTAGTCAACTGCTCTTGACGCAAACTCCCAGTTGACCAGTGACACCGCGGACCACGATATATCTCGACCAAACACGGAACGCTCGAGCGGGGGCGCGAAGGCCCACACGAGCCCCGCCGTTGTCGCCAAAACCACGGTCGCGGCCGGTAGCAGGCGTTTTACTCTCCGCGCATAGAACCGGGATATCGATATGCGTCCAGTCCTAGCAACCTCGCGTAGGAGCATTCCTGTAATCAGGAATCCCGAGATAACAAAGAAGACATCGACCCCGACGAACCCGGCAGGAACAAACGAGATGCCCGCGTGAAAGAGCAGCACGAGACCGACCGCTACAGCCCTGAGCCCCTCGATATCCGCCCGCATACGCGGAATGCCACCGGGTTGTTTTGGTGCTGCCAAACTGGAGGGCTCGCCCACTTCTCGATTGACGTCAGTCTTTTGAGTCTCCGTCATTTCCCCGAAGTCGCACCGTGCTCAGATGCACGCTGAGCATTCTCAAACCGAAGCGTCTCAATCGACACGACCAGGCGCCTCTGAGTCTCTTCCAGGTCGATCACCAACCGCCGCACATCGTGCTGCACTTCATCAAGTTGGGTCTCCACCTTGGATGACCGGCGCTTACGCGGGAGGAAGCGCTCGCGGCTACGTCGATCCGCCAGGAACAGGAGAGCGGTCAACAACACCACTGCGATTCCTACGAGAGACAGCGCGACTCGATCGAGCCCGATAACTGAGGTCACGACGATCGCCATTCCGACTGCCGCGCTGAGCACGACTAGGCGACGAAAATGGGCAAATTTACGCATGATTGCTCCTCGCAAGTGAAATGACGCTTCAGGCTAACGCACTAGCGCTCGTGCGACGATCCCGATGCGGCCGTAGCCTGTGACTGCTTCACCCAGAACGCGGGTACTCGCACGGTTGCGCAGAAACTCGTTTCTACAGCAGCCCGAGCTCCTTGACCGCGTCGCGCTCCTCGACGAGCTCCGCAACGGAGACATCAATCTGCTCGCGCGCGTAGTCGTCGATGGACAGCCCCTGGACGATCTCCCACTTGCCGCCCACGGACTTCACGGGGAACGAGCAGACCAGGCCCTTGGGGACGCCGTAGGAACCATCGGACGGCATCGCCACCGACGTCCACTCGCCCTCGGGCGTGCCGTTGACCCAGTTGTTCACGTGCTCGAGCGCGGCGTTCGCGGCCGATGCGGCGGACGATGCGCCGCGGGCGTCGATGATCGCCGCGCCACGCTTGGCGACGGTGGGCACGAACGTGTCGCGCACCCATGCCTCGTCGCCGATGACCTCCGGCGCGCTCTTGCCGCCGATGGTCGCGTGAGCGATGTCCGGGTACTGCTTGGCGGAGTGGTTGCCCCACACGGTGACGTTCTTGACGTCGCGCACCGGCACGCCGGACTTCTCCGCCAGCTGCGCGAGCGCGCGGTTGTGGTCGAGGCGCATCATCGCGTTGAAGCGCTCAGCGGGGACGTCGGGCGCGTTGGCCGAGGCGATCAGCGCGTTGGTGTTCGCGGGGTTACCCACCACCAGGATGCGCACATCGTCGGCCGCGCCGTCATTGATTGCCTTACCCTGCGGTCCAAAGATGCTGCCGTTGGCGGCGAGCAGGTCGCCGCGCTCCATGCCGGGACCGCGCGGGCGGGCGCCCACGAGCAGGCCGATGTTTGCACCCTCGAACCCGGCGACGGGGTTGTCGTAGATGTTGATGTCGCCCAGCAGGTCGAACGCACAGTCCTGGAGCTCCATCGCGGTGCCCTCGGCCGCCTTCACACCCTGCGGAATCTCGAGCAGGTTGAGGTTGACGCGCACATCGGGGCCCAGCAGGTGGCCGGAGGCGATGCGAAAGAGCAGCGCGTAGCCAATCTGGCCCGCCGCTCCGGTGACGGTGACGTTCACTGCGTTCGACATATCTTCTTCTCTCCTAGGCGAGGCGAGCGGCGAGGTTCTCGTCCAGCGCCGCGAGGAAGTCTTCGGTGGTCAGGAAGGGCTGCTCTGGTCCTACGAGCAGGGCGAGGTCCTTGGTCATCTTGCCGCTCTCAACGGTCTTGATGACGACGTCCTCAAGAGTCTCCGCGAACTCGGTGACCGCGGGGGTGCTGTCCAGCTTTCCGCGGTGCTTCAGTCCACCGGTCCACGCGAAGATCGACGCGATGGGGTTGGTCGAGGTGGGCTTGCCCGCCTGGTGCTGGCGGAAGTGTCGCGTCACGGTGCCGTGCGCTGCCTCCGCCTCGACGGTCTTGCCGTCCGGCGTCATCAGCACCGACGTCATGAGGCCGAGCGAGCCGAAGCCCTGTGCCACGGTGTCGGACTGCACGTCGCCGTCGTAGTTCTTGCAGGCCCAGACGTAGCCGCCCTCCCACTTCATCGCGGCAGCGACCATGTCGTCGATCAGGCGGTGCTCGTAGGTGAGCCCGGCCGCGGCGAAGGCCTCGGCGTACTCGGCATCGAAAACTTCCTGGAACAGGTCCTTGAACTGGCCGTCATACGCCTTCAGGATCGTGTTCTTGGTGCTCAGATACACCGGGTAGTTGCGCTTGAGGCCGTACGCGAACGATGCGCGGGCAAAGTCGCGGATCGAGTCGTTGAAGTTGTACATACCCATAGCGACGCCGCCGGCCTCGGGGTACGTCACGACTTCCTGGTGGATCGGCTCGGAGCCGTCCTCGGGCGTGAACGTCATGGTGAGCGTTCCCGCTCCGGGCACCTTGAAGTTGGTCGCGCGGTACTGGTCGCCGAAAGCGTGGCGGCCGATGATGATGGGCTTGTTCCAGCCGGGCACCAGGCGCGGAATGTTGGAGATGATGATGGGCTCGCGGAAGACCACGCCGCCGAGGATGTTGCGGATGGTGCCGTTGGGCGAGACCCACATCTTCTTGAGGCCGAATTCCTTCACTCGGTCCTCGTCCGGCGTGATGGTCGCGCACTTGACGCCAACGCCGTGCTTCTTGATCGCGTGCGCCGCGTCGATGGTGATCTGGTCGTCGGTCGCGTCACGCGACTCGATGCCCAGGTCGTAGTACTCAAGATCGATGTCCAGGTAGGGGTGGATCAGGCGGTCCTTAATGAACTGCCAGATGATACGAGTCATCTCGTCTCCATCGAGCTCAACGACTGTGCCTACGACCTTGATCTTTTCCATGCGGAAGCGCTCCTATATTCACGGGAATTGTCCTGCCCTCTAGGGTAGTCCACCGCCACGCCTGTGTGGGCCCTGACGTGAATCGCCGCTGAACACCGTCGCGCCGACACTCCCCCTGTCCAGCGCCGTGCCAGTATTCATCCAGGGCGCACGCCCGTTATCGACTCAAGGGAGAACACCATGGCCGACGAGGCTAAGCAGCCCGACGCTGCTGTAATCGAAGAAGACATCATTGTTGAAGACCAGATCATTGAGGACCAGATCGTCGACGAACTGTGGGTGAAAGACTCCTCCGGACCGTCACTCCTCGCGCGCCTCGGCGCCGAGGTCGCGGGCGCTTTCCTGCTCGTCGCCATGGGTGTCGGGACGGCCCTGTTCGTCGGGCTGGGCAACAACGGTAGCCTTACCGCCGGCCTCGCGTTTGGTGCCGCTGTGGTCATCGGCATCATCGCCTTCGGCCACATCTCCGGGGCGCACTTCAACCCCGCCGTCACCATCGGCGTGTGGATCGCCGGTCGCTTCCCGGGCCGCGACGTCGCTCCCTTCATCCTGGCTCAGCTCGTCGGGGCGACCCTCGCCGGCGGCGCGCTCTACGTGATTACCGCAGCCAACCCCCAGGTGGAGGACCCCCAGTCGATCATGGCGACCGGAGCCAACATGTTCGGCGACCTGACCGCTGGTGGTTGGGGAGTCGGCGCGGCGATCATCGTTGAGATCATCGCCACAGGCATTCTCGTGCTTGCGGTCCTAGCAGCAACGGCGGTCCGTGCAGCCAAGGCAACCGCACCGTTCATCATCGGTATCGCGCTCGCCTTCGTCCTGGTGTGGGCAATCCCCATCACTAACGGCTCCGTCAACCCCGCCCGCTCCACCGGTATTGCACTGTTCGCCGGTCCGGAAGCGCTGACTCAGCTGTGGGTCTTCTGGCTCGCGCCCATTGTTGGCGCGATCATCGTCGGCCTGCTGTTCCGCGCGTTCGGCTCACAGGATGACATCGAGGTAGTCGAGGTCTTCGAGGACTAACAGCACCACCAAGTCGCAAATGCCCGGTCATCGCTGACCGGGCATTTGCGCATTCACACTCTCTTCGAGTCCCGCAGCCCACGACGTCCTACCCAACTACGTAGTGAACTTTTGAAACCGCGGTGGCTGGGCACGGGTTCTATCGCACGGGCATCCCAGTTGAGGAGGCTTGAATCATCCTCAAGTTTCTCGATGCCAAACGCTTGCAACCGAGCGAGGAAGTACGGGCGAAGATGCTCAGGCATCATCTCAATTGATTGCGGGTACCATTTGTCGACCCAAGAATAGTCACGCTCGATTGGGTCAAGGACAGGGTGGCTCAGGCCCCGGTGATCGCGGGCCCAAAGTAGTGTTCCAAGTACTGGAATCCATTCCCGCTCTAGGATAATTTCCACCTGTTTGTTGGTGGGAATGAGGGTTCCCTGCAACGCCAGCTTCCGATAACACTTCATGCAGTTGCGACAAGGCTGGCCTCCCTCACCTCGCATGCAGCCCATGGTGTAGCGATACTTCGCGGCAATCTTAGTGGTGCTAATTTCCGACAGTCCCGCACACGGAATGCCATAGTGCATGCCTACCCGAGCGAAATTCTTCTGCATCGTGCTGAAATCCGGGCGGTTATACTTTGTGCCGTCTCCATGATCTGTGCGGAGGTAGACAAAGTCGATAATGTTACCGTCGGCGATCGTGCCAATCCCCAAGTGCTCCGCTAGGAGAATGCTCGTGGTGGTCCACCCCGCCGTTCCATAGAAGCCGCGACTCATCTCATGCCATTTGGGAAGCATGTCTTGATTGGTCTCGACGGCCATCCCGCCGACCTCGTCGACTGCCAGTAGTGCGTTTTCGAGTTTGTGCTTGCCTGAGGGATCTGCAACTCTCGTGTAGATGGCCACAGGGTTCTCTACGAGCTGGAGGACGGCGGCAGAGTCCACCCCTCCCGAGAACGCGACCGCGGTTCGATTACCCGGAGCGGAGCCCGACTCGAGCACCTCAATCTTTTCCCCATAGGGCGTGAGGAGGACGTACTCGGCAAGCGACAGGATCGCTCGGCTTGGCATCGAGAATCCGGCCGGCATAACCCAATAGAGGTCGCCCTTCGGATGATGCAAAATGAGCTTGGTCTCAGTTAACGACCACTCCATCGACTACACGCTCACTTTCGTATCCACATCTCGTTGCCTTAGTTCACGTCCCCGGTACCGACGGTCCTGAAAACCCCTCAACCGGCATCGGGCGGTTCAGTGTTTATTCGGCGCACGGCAGCCCCGCCAAGGCCTTGGAATTCACACCTAGCAACGTCGCTAGGTTCGTCACTATACTTCACGGCACCCTGTCCAATTGAGGCTACTCGCCTGGGGCGGCGGACTCGCGAGCCTACGATTGCAAACCCGACAATGTCGCTTTCACTAGGACTCTCGTGGTCTAGCCGAGCGGCGTGGTGAACGCCAGGAAGAGCAGCACCGCGGCGAGCACCGCGAGCATCGCCACGTCAACTGCGCGGCGCCTCACCGCGAAGGCCTTTTCCACGGGCATCACGATGCGCGCGACCGCGCCGCCCAGCGCGAGCAACCCAAAGAGCACCAGCGCCAGCTGGACGTTGACCAGTAGCGCCACGGCGACGATCACGAAGCACGCCGCGACCGCGCCGACGGCGAGCCGGACCGGCACGATCCTGATCTGCTTCGGTGACATGTGATCCCTACGGTTCAAATGAGGGCGCCAGGCGCCTAGTGGAAGAAGTGCCTGGTACCGGTGTGGTACAGCGTGATTCCGGCATCGGCCGCGGCCTGGATGACCTCGGCGTCGCGCACCGAGCCACCCGGGGAGACCACCGCGCGCACGCCGGCGTCGATCAGCACCTGGAGCCCGTCCGCGAAGGGGAAGAAGGCGTCGGAAGCGGCGACGGACTCGCTCGCACGTTCGGCGCCCGCGCGCTGGACTGCCAGCCCGCAGGAGTCGACGCGGTTGACCTGGCCCATGCCGATTCCGACTGCCGCGCCGTCCTTGGCCAGCAGGATCGCGTTGGACTTGACCGAGCGGCACGCGCGCCACGCGAACTCGAGGTCCGCCAGCAGCGCGTCATCCGCGGCGGGCCCGGCTACTAGCTGCCAGGTCGCGGCGGCGTCGCCCGGGGCGTCGATGTGGTCGGCCACCTGCACCAGCAGTCCGCCGGTGATGCGGCGCATCTCGGTGGCCATGGGCGCGGGATCAATCTGCAGTATGCGTATGTTTTTCTTGCGGCTCAGGATCTCTACCGCCTCGTCGTCGAACCCGGGGGCGACTACCACCTCGGTGAAGATCTCCGCGATCTGCGCGGCGGCCTCCGCCGTCACCACCCCGTTGGCCGCGATCACGCCGCCGAAGGCGGAGATCGGGTCCGTCGAGTGCGCGCGACGGTGAGCCTGCGCGATCGACTCCCCCACCGCGATGCCGCAGGGGTTGGCGTGCTTGATCACTGCCACGGCGGGCAGCGAGTGGTCGTACGCCGCGCGCACGGCGGCGTCGGCGTCGATGTAGTTGTTGAACGACATCTCCTTGCCGTGCAGTTGGCGCGCGTTGGCGATGCCTCCGGCCTGGCTGGGGTCCGCGTAGACCGCGGCGGCCTGGTGCGGGTTCTCCCCGTAACGCAGCGTGGCCTTGCGCTCGAACGAGGCGCCGGTCCACGCGGGCAGCGCGCCGGCATCCGGCTCGGGCGCGACAACCTCGGTCATCCACGTCGCGACGCCAAGGTCGTAGTCGGCGGTATGGCGGAACGCCGCGGCGGCCAGGCGCTGGCGCTCGACCAGCGTGAAGCCGCCGTCCGCGACGCCCGCGACAACGTCGCCGTAGGAAGCGGGGTCAACGACAACCGCGACCGACGGGTGGTTCTTAGCCGCGGCACGCACCATTGACGGCCCGCCGATGTCGATCTGCTCCACCGTGTCGCCCTGGCTCGCGCCGGAGGCGACGGTGTCCGCGAACGGGTACAGGTTCACCACCACCAGGTCGAACGCCTCGATGCCGAGCTCCTCGAGCTGTGCCACGTGGTCGGGCAGCCTGCGGTCCGCGAGGATGCCGGCGTGCACGCGGGGGTGCAGGGTCTTGACGCGTCCGTCGAGGCACTCGGGGAAACCGGTGACGTCCTCGACCTTGGTGACCGCGACGCCGGCGGCGGCGATGCGCGCGGCAGTGGAGCCGGTGGAGACCAGCTCGACCCCGGCATCGGCCAGTCCACGGGCGAGGTCCTCGAGCCCCGTCTTGTCGTAGACGGAGATCAGCGCGCGGCGCACCAGTTGGCGTTCAGACATTTAGATACCTTTCCTAGGCTTGACCCACCGTGACGGTGCGTCCCTCTACGGTCCATCCCTCGCGCGCCATGCGGCCCACCGTCGTCACGACCAGCTCGCGCTCGACGTCCTTGATGCGCGCGTGCAGGGAATCCTCGGAATCATTGTCCCAGACATCGACTGCGGCCTGCGCGACGATGGGACCGGTGTCGATCCCTGCGTCGACGATGATCACGGTGCACCCGGTGACCTTGGCGCCGCCCGCGAGCGCGTCGCGCACACCGTGGGCCCCGGGGTAGGCGGGCAGGAGCGCGGGATGGGTATTGACGATGCGGCCGCCGAACTGCTCGAGCGCTGCCGGGCCCAGAATCTTCATGAAGCCCGCGCACACCACCAGATCTGGGGAGAACGATGCGACGGTCCGGGCGAGCGCGTCATCCCAGGTCGCGCGGTCGGGGAAGTCCTTGAGGGACACCACCGCCGTCGCTATCCCCGCGGCGCGAGCGATCTCGAGCCCCGCCGCGTCCGCGCGGTCCGCGATGACGCCCGCGATCCGGGCACCGTAACTGGGCTCTCGGCTGGCCTGCTCGATCGCCGCCATAATGGACCCGGTACCCGAAATCAGGACCACAAGGGCCTCGGACGATGCTCGGGCTGGGCTGGGATGCGGGTTCCGGTTTGTCACAGGGCGAGCCTATCGGCATGCTAGAGGCCACACCTAGTACAAGGAGACGCGTGACCGACGCATCGAAGCAGCCCCCCGAGGCGTCGCCGCGCGCCCGCAGGTACATCCAATTGTTCATGGGCTTCCTGCTGCTGACGCTTCTGCTCTACTTCTTGTCTATCCCGTTCCTGTACTTCACCTGGATCTCCGCGCCCGCCACCATCGTGTTCGCGATCCTGGCGCTGGTCGCCTCACGGACCAGGACCGGCATCACCGGCCTACGCGTGGGACTGTCCCTGGGAATCGCCATGTCCTGCCTGGCGATGCTGCTCGCGCTAGGCACGTTCTTCTTCCAGGACTCGTTCATCGCGCTGCGCGACTGCCAGGCGCGTGCGCTCACCATCAGCGCTCAGCAGCAGTGCCAGGACGACTACGACGCCGCGTACGAGAAGGAACTCGAGAAGTTCGGGGTCACACTTCCGTAGTCACCGGCTCGGCAACAGGCTTGGCCGCATCGGCCCGCCCGAATCCTCGCTTCAATCGCGGCGCGATCACCCGCGTGACCAGCAGTTCAATCCCGGCCACCGCGGCGAACCCTCCGGCCACCAGTCCGGCGGTGACGAGCGTCACCGGCAACCACGCGATGCCGACGTCCGCCATCCGGCCGGGGCCCATCGCTCCCGATGCGACCATGCTGAGCGCGGCGACGCTCACCGCCACCACGCCCACGGCGATCGCCGAGCTCGTGACGTCCGCCCAGCGCAGGTCGAGCTTGCGCCTCATGGCCAACCGCGCGATAACCGCGACCGCGACGATCACGACCGGCGCCCACACCAGCAGCCCGCCAGACGCGCTGGGCAGGGCTCCGAGGATTGGCACGTGCGGCAGCGCCCCTGCCTCAATGGCGTGAGGGGAGTAGAGGCTGTTCTCGCCAACGATGAAGCCCTGACCCGTGAGCCAGGCGAGCATCCAGATCACCATGACCGGGATGTAGAGGGTCTCGGTGACCGCGAGTAGGGTTCCGCCCACGGCGTCCAACCCCAGCGAGGACGCGGAGTCCGCGATCGCCCCCCTGCCCACGAAGGCGAACGCGGCGCCCGCGACCGCTGCGGCGCACAGCATCAGGAAGACGGTGCCCGACGCGAGGCGTAGACCGGTGCGCACCTGCATCGGCACGCGCATCAGCCAGCCGAACTCGGCGCCGTGGGCGCGCCAGATTCCCCAGGCGACGGACGGCGCGGCCATGATGACCGCCACCACCGTCGCAGTGACGACGGCGCTAGCCGCGTCCGCGGACGTGGCGTACATGACGGCCGTGACCAGCGCGACCGTACCCGCGTAGGAGCCTACGGCGATCGCCCAACTGCCCCACGACCGCGTGGCGAACCTGCGGGCAATCGCAACCAGCATCGCCATGGCGATGAGCGTCAGCCCAAGCGGCGGGATGGAGAAGGTCGCGGCCTGCGTCACCAGCGGCACGCCGTGCGCGAGAAGCCAGAAGTGGGTCCCGATGCTGGCAGCGCCGGCCCAGTCCACCGCGCTGGAACTATCGGCCGTGGGGGCCGAGGCAGCGATGGTGAGGGCCGGAGCGATGACCATCAGCAGCGACAACAGCGCCGCCTGCGAGCCCACCAGAATTCCGCCGAACCACTCCGGGACGCCGGTGAGCGACTCGCTCACTCGTTTACGCGCGCCGCGGAGGTCGACTGTCAGGGATCTGGCCATGGTTCTATGGTCGCCCGTTCATGCCTCAAACCCCCGCAGCGGCTCGCACGCGTCTGCGACTAGGCGCCGCCCCCTCAGCCGCCCTGGGCCTCCGTGAGCACCAGTTTCGCGGCCGAGCGGGCCTGGCTCACGCTGGGCGATGACAGCGCCGCATCGGCCGCCATCCGGCAGTCCGCCATGGTCACCGAGGCGATGGACGCGCCCACCGGCGGGATGGCTCGCGGGCTCATCGACAGGCTCGTCACTCCCATGCCCACCAGTACCGCGGCCAGTTCCGGGTTGGCTGCGGCCTCGCCGCACACTCCCACGGGGGTGCCCGTCTTCTTGCCGGCCGCGGCCACTAGCGCGATGCTCCTCAGCAGCGCGGGTTGCCACGCGTCGGTGAGGTCGGCCAGTTCGGTGGCCATGCGGTCGGCGGCCATCGTGTACTGAGCCAGGTCGTTCGTGCCGATGCTGATGAAGTCCACCACGTCGCACAGCTCCTCCGCCATCAGGGCGGCGCTCGGCGTCTCGACCATGATGCCGGCGCGCTCGATTCCCGCGGCGCGCGCCAGCCCCACGAACTCCTGCGCCTCCTCGACCGTAGCGATCATCGGGGCCATCACCCATAGATCCGCGTTCGTGCCTTCCGCTGCGGCGGCGATCGCCTCAAGTTGGCGCGTCAGCACATCGTGGTCGCGGCGAGCCGTGCGGAACCCCCGTACTCCCAGGGCGGGGTTCGCCTCGCCAGGAGAGGTCAGGAACGGTAGCGGCTTGTCGCTGCCGGCGTCCAGGGTCCGCACCACGACACGCTGGTTCGGGTACTCGGACAGCACGGCCCGATACTTGGCGATCTGCTCCTCGATGGTGGGCTCCTCGGAGCGCTCCAGGAAGCAGAATTCCGTGCGGAACAGGCCGACGCCTTCTGCCCCCCACTCGACGCCGGCCATGGCGTCGCGCGCCGAGCCCACGTTGGCGCTGATCAGCACCTTGTGCTCATCCGTGGTCTGACCCGGCCCCGCGAAGCGTTCCCACTCGACCCGACCCAAGGCGCTCGCGCGCTCGGAGTCCGATGGATTCACGATGACCTCGCCGGTCGAGCCATCGACCAGCACCTCGGTGCCGTCCGCCCAGTCGGTCGCGCCGGTCATGCCGACCACCGCGGGAATCCCGATCTCGCGCGCGATGATCGCGGAGTGAGAGGTGGGGGCGCCGAGCTCGGTGATGATGGCCAGGCACGTGGCGGGGTCGAGGCCCGCGGTGTCGGCCGGCGCGAGGTCCTCCGCCACCAACACAAAGGGCTCAGTGCCGCCGATGAAGTCGGGCGCGGCCTGGCCGCGCAGCCTCAGCACCACGCGATCGCGCACATCCAACAGGTCCGTGACGCGTTCGGCGAGCACTCCTCCCGCGTCGCGGTATGCCGCGGAGATCTGGCCGACGGTGTCCCACACGGCCTGCTCGGGGTCTACGCCCGAGTCCGTGACCAGGCGCGAGGCTGCGCCGGAGATCGCGGGGTCCGCCGCGACGGCGGCCGTGGACACCATGACCGCGGCTCTCTCACCCACGAGCGCTTGGGCACGGTCTCGATAATCCTGCGCCACGTGCGCGCAGGCCTCGTCGACCCTGCTTGCCGCGTCGGCGCGATCTGCGGGTGCGATGCTTCCGCGGGGCTCGGGTGGAGCCACTCGGGCGCCGGTCTGCCGTACCCGACCCACCACGCGGCCCGGCGATACTCCTAGGCGCATCGGCGCTGGGCGTGGGGCGACCCTGACGGGCTCAGCCGGGGCCACTAGGTCCTCCCCAAATCCCTGATCGATCTGCGCGATGAGCGCCGCGACAGCGTCGGCCGCGTCGTCGCCGGTCGCCGCGACCGTGACGGAGTCGCCAGGGCGCGCGTTGAGGGTAGCCAAGGCAATCGGGCTGCGTGCGTCGACCGGGCCACGCACCGCCGTCGCAAGGGTCGCGTTCGCAGTGAATCCGCTGGCCGTGGCCGCGATCTGCGCCGCGGGGCGAGCGTGCAGCCCGCCCACGTTACGAATGTGAGTGGAGGCGGACTCCTCCGTGGCGGAGGCGCCGGCGTCCGTGTTGTCCACCGGCTCAACCGGGCTCTCCCCCAGGTGAGAGGTCTTGGCGCCGAGCGCGAGACTCGCCTCGCGAGCAACCTCGTCGAGGGTCGCGCCTCCCGCTGCGCGCACCACCGCGGCCAGCAGGCCCTCCACAAACGGGGCCCCCACCAACCGCACGTCGATGTCCGACTCCAGGAACTCGAGCGCCATCTCAGCGCTCAGAATCGCCGACCCCAGGTCCATGATGACGACGACGCCCTGGCCGTTGTCCGCCTCCTGGATGGCCTGGGCCACCCGACTCGCGTCCGTGCCCAGCCCGCCGTCCGCGGTGCCGGCGGCGAGCTTAACCGTGGGCGGCGCGTCGTAGACCATCTCCATGGCCAGGGCTACCGCGGCTTCCGCCAGCGCAGGGCTGTGGGAGACCGCGACAATGCCTACTCCGTTGCTCATCCGTCGGCCGTCGCTTCCGCGAGGGCCTCGAACAGCAACCCGGTGGAGGCCGAGCCCGGGTCGATGTGGCCGATCGAGCGCTCGCCGAGGTAGCTCGCCCGGCCCTTGCGAGCCAGGAGGTCCCGGGTCGCATCGCGCCCAAGGTTCGCCGCCTCGGAGGCCGCCGTCGCCGCCGAGTGGAGGTCGCCTCCGGACGCGAGGTCCGCGTCGAAGGCGTCGAGGGCAGGCGCCATGGCGTCGAACATCGTCTTGTCCCCCGCCTCCGCCTTGCCGCGGTCAACCAGGCCACCCAGACCCGCGCGCAGACCGGCGGCGAACGTCGGGGCGTCGCACTGGGCGACCTCCCCCACGTTCATGCCGATGCGCAGGAAGAACGTCCCGTAGAGCGGCCCGCTGGCGCCGCCGACCGAGGTGACAAGGGTCATGCCTACGCCCTTGAACAGCTCGCCGACGGTCGCCGCGGGCGCGGCCGCGATTTTGTCCATCACCGCAGCCATGCCCCGGACCATGTTGGCCCCGTGGTCGGCGTCCCCAATCGCGGAGTCCAGTTCCGTGAGGTACGGCTGCTGTGCCGTGACTCGCTCGCGGAACCCCTCCAGCCAGGAGGTGCAGTGGTCGATGTCCATCGTGCCGTTGCTCATCAGTTTTCCTTTCTACCGGCCCCAGCGCAGACCAGCGGTCTGAACGGGCGCATCCCATAGTCGTAGTATTTCGTCGTCGGCCTTGAGGACGGTGACAGAGCAGCCGGCCATGTCGAGCGACGTGATGTAGTTGCCCACCAGGTTGCGGGCGATGGTGATCCCGGCCTTCTCGAGCAGTGCCGCCACCTCGCCGTACATGAGGTAGAGCTCGATCTGCGGAGTGCCGCCCATGCCGTTGAGCATGACGATCGCGGGAGCACCTGTGAAGTCGAGATCCGACAGGATCGGCTCGACCAACTGCGCCGCAATCTCCTTAGCGGACGCCAGCGGCTCGCGGTGGCGTCCGGGCTCTCCGTGAATTCCTACGCCGATTTCCATCTGGTCCTCGGGCAGGTCGAAGGTGGGCTTGCCCGCTGCGGGCACGGTGCAACTCGTCAGCGCCATACCCATCGAGCGTCCCTGCGAGTTGACCTGCTCCGCCAACGCGGTCACCGCGTCGAGGTCCTGGCCCTCTTCAGCGGCGGCGCCGACAATCTTCTCCAGCAGCACGGTCACGCCCACGCCACGGCGGCCCGCGGTGAACAGCGAGTCCTTTACCGCGACGTCGTCGTTGACCACTACCGACCGGACCTCAATTCCGGCCTCGGCGGCCGCGAGTTCAGCCGCCATCTCAAAGTTCATGACGTCGCCGGTGTAGTTCTTGACGATGTGCAGAACGCCCGCTCCGCGGTCGACCACCTTGGTGGCGGCCTGCATCTGGTCCGGGGTTGGCGAGGTGAACACTGCGCCCGCACAGGCGGCATCCAGCATTCCGTGTCCGACGAAGCCTCCGTGCAGCGGCTCGTGTCCGGTGCCGCCGCCCGAGACGATGGCGACCTTGCCGTCGGCCTTGGTCTCAGATCGATAGATCACGCGGTTCTCAAAGTCGACCGTGACGTTGTGGTCAGCGGCGTCGATTCCTACCAGCGCGTCCGCGAGGACGGTGTCCGGGGAGTTGATGAGTTTCTTCATGATGCAGCCTCTTCTCTTTCTGTAGCCGTCTTCGCGGCTCCGTTGACTTCATTGTCTACCTTGTCCTGCTTGTCCGCCTTGGTATGCGCGATCGCGGCGAACGCGATCGCCGCGGCGACTCCCGCGAGGAGCTCGGCGGTGACGTACACGGGCCACTGCTCCCAGGCGACTTCTCCGCCGAGAATCTGCTGGACCAGCATCGGCCCCGTGGTGCGTGCGGGGTTGATGGAGGCGCCCGTGGCGGGTGCCACGGGGATGATGGCGGCGAATACTACGAACCCGATCGCTACGCCGGCCCACCCTGCGGCTGCCTTGCGGTAGATCACACCGAACACTCCGAATACCAGGATGAACGTGCCTACGAACTCGGCGAAGAACGCCTGGTACCAGGGGATGTTGGCGTAGGAAGCGATGCCCAGGCCTACGTCCGAGGCCACCATGCCGAGCACGCCGACGATGGCGAATGCCCCAACAACGGCGCCGACGAGCTGCGCGCCCATGTAGGCGGGCACGTCCTTCCAGGGAAACTTCTTCGCGATGGCGAGGCCGAGCGTGACCGCCGGGTTGATGTGGTTACCCGAGACGTAACCGAAGACGTAAACGGTCACCAGCACAATGGCGCCGAAGGCGAGGGAGATGAATCCCAGGTCCGCCATGGTCATGGGCGTGCCACCGTTGATGATCAGTGTCGCAGGGACCGAGCCCACGCCGACAAAGACGAGGAAGGCCGTGCCAAGTGCTTCAGCGGCGAGCTTCTGCCACCGCGTGTTGTCGTCCATTTGTACTCCTTTGAACATCTGGATTTATCGATGCGGGACTCCCCGCAAACGCCCCGTCTTTGGAACGCCATTCGATAATGTCGAATATCGTACAGAAAAGGACGGTTGTCAAGCGCGCGACCCAGAACGACCACGGAGTCGTAGTACATAATGGGCAGTGACTAGGAGGCTCGACGATGATTCAGGCGATCGACCGTGCCGCGAAGGTGCTGCAGTCCCTGCAGGGGGCCCGCCACCTCGGCATCAAGGAGCTCTCAAACGAGCTCGGCCTGCCGCCGTCGACCGTTCACGGGATAGTGAAGTCGCTGCAGGCACACGGCCTGGTGGCCAAGGAGCCCGGGTCCAACCGCTATATGCTCGGACCCGCGCTGCTCAAGCTCTCCAACGTCTACCTGGACACGCTCGACGTGCGCGCCAGGGCGATGCGGTGGACCAGCGAACTAGCTCGCAGAACCGGGCTCTCGGTCCGCCTGGGGGTGACGCTTTTTGACGAGGTCATCATCATTCACCACAACCTGCGCCCCGACGGAAGCCAGCAGATGGCAGAGACCGGCATCACGATCCCGGTGCACGCGTCCGCGCTCGGGAAGGTGCTCATGACGTACGACCCCGCCATGGCCGACCAAGTCCTCGCCGGCGAGTTGCGCAGCCTGACGGGCGACACCATTACCGCGGCTGAAGTGCTCAGTGCCGAGCTAGAGATGACCCTCTCCCGGGCGATGGCCACGGAGCGCGACGAGGCCGTCCTGGGCGAGTCGTCGATCGCAGTGCCCATCGCGGACCGCTCCGGCGCCGTGGTTGCGGCGCTCTCGGTCGTCCTGCCCACCAGCGAGTACCCGCCCGCTGACGCGGTCTTCAACGACCTCCGTGAGGCCGGGCGCAACATCTCCCGCGAGCTCGGGCTACAGTCGTGGCCGCCGCTCGCCCCCAACGCCGGCGAGTAGCCGGGCCTCGTCCCCGAACGGGATGACGCGCCGAGAATAGACGCGCCGAGGGCGGACGCACGAACGGCCCGCACCAACGCCCGGGAGGCGCCGGCACGAGCCGTCTTTGCGTTCTTGAGGAAGTGCTAGCCGTTCAGGATGGCCCGCATGAGGTCCGCGGTCTCGGTGGGGGTCTTGCCTACCTTGACGCCTGCGGCCTCGAGGGCCTCCTTCTTGGCCTGAGCGGTGCCCGCGGAGCCGGAGACGATGGCGCCTGCGTGGCCCATGGTTTTGCCCTCGGGAGCCTCGAAGCCAGCCACGTAGCCCACGACGGGCTTGGTGACGTGGTCCTTGATGTACGCCGCCGCGCGTTCCTCGGCGTCGCCGCCGATCTCGCCGATCATGACGATTGCCTCGGTCTCGGGGTCCTCCTGGAAGGCCTTGAGGCAGTCGATGTGCGTGGTGCCGACGATGGGGTCACCGCCGATTCCGACAGCGGTGGTGAAGCCAATGTCGCGCAGCTCGAACATCATTTGATACGTCAGCGTGCCGGACTTGGACACGAGTCCGATCTTGCCGGCTCCGGTGATGTTCGCGGGCGTGATGCCCACGTTCGCCTGGCCGGGGGTGATCAGGCCGGGGCAGTTGGGCCCGATGAGCTGGGTGCCCTTCTCGGTGGCGTAAGTAAAGAACTCCGCGGTGTCCTTGACCGGGACGCCCTCGGTGATGATCACGGCCAGCGGCATGCCGGCGTCGACGGCCTCGACCACTGCCGCCTTGGTGAATGCCGGGGGGACGAACAGCACGGACACGTTGGCGCCGGTAGCCGCCATCGCATCGGCGACGGAGCCGTAGACCTCGACCGAGACGGTCTCGCCGTTGACGTCGAAGTCCACGGAGGTGCCTGCCTTGCGGGGGTTAACCCCCCCGACGATCTTGGTGCCTGAGGCAAGCATGCGGGCCGTGTGCTTCTGGCCCTCTGCCCCCGTCATGCCCTGGACGATGACTTTGGAGTCGGAGTTAATGAAGATTGACATAGCTAGCCGTCCTTTACGCGTTGGCCAGCTCGGCGGCCTTGGCCGCTGCGCCGTCCATGGTCTCGATGATGGTCACGAGCGGGTGGTTGGCTGCGGCGAGGATCTCGCGACCCTCCTCCACCGAGTTGCCGTCGAGGCGGACCACGAGGGGCTTAGTCGCCGTGTCGCCCAGCGTCTCGAGCGCGCCCACGATTCCGTTGGCCACCTCGATGCAGCTGGTGATGCCGCCGAACACGTTGACGAAGACGCTCTTGACCTGCGGGTCATTGAGGATGACATCGAGGCCGTTGGCCATGACGGTGGCCGATGCTCCGCCGCCGATGTCGAGGAAGTTGGCAGGCTTCACGTTGCCGTGGTTCTCGCCCGCGTACGCGACGACGTCCAGGGTCGACATGACCAGTCCCGCGCCGTTGCCGATGATTCCGACGGAGCCGTCGAGCTTCACGTAGTTAAGGCCAAGCGCCTTGGCCTTGGCCTCGAGCGGGTCGGCAGCGTCCTTGTCCTCGAGGGCCGCGTGGTCCTCGTGACGGAACTCCGCGTTCTCGTCGATGGTGACCTTGCCGTCAAGCGCGACGATCTTGCCGTCCGCCGTCTTGACCAAGGGGTTGACCTCCACGAGCGTGGCGTCCTCCTCCTTGTACACGGTCCACAACTTCTGAATCACGTCGGCCACTGGCCCCGCGAGATCCGCGGGGAAGTTGGCCTCGGAGACGATCTGAGCGGCCTTCGCCGCGTCGATGCCGACGATGGGATCGATCGCGACGCGTGCGAGAGCCTCGGGGCGCTCAACGGCGAGCACCTCAATTTCCACACCACCCTCGACCGAGCACATCGCGAGGTAGCGGCGCTCGGAGCGGTCCAGCAGCACGGAGAAGTAGAACTCCTGCTCGATCTGCGCGCCCTGGGCGATCATCACGCGGTGCACGGTGTGCCCCTTGATGTCCATGCCCAGGATGGCCTCAGCGTGCTGCTCTGCCTCCTCTGGAGACTTGGCGAGCTTGACGCCGCCCGCCTTGCCGCGGCCTCCGACCTTGACCTGGGCCTTGACGACTACTACGCCGCCGCCCAGCTTTTCGGCCGCGGCGCGTGCCTCGGCGGGGGTTGTGGCAACGATGCCGCCAAGCACGGGAACGCCGTGCTTTTCGAACATGTCACGTGCCTGGTACTCGTACAGGTCCATGTGAGTCCTTGTCGCTGGCGCGCGCGGGGGTAGAGCGTGCGCAATGAACGGTGGTGCTCCCAGCCTAACGTCACGATGTCAGCAAGGCCTTCACACCCTCCGTCTTCTCGCCCTGCGAACCGCACGTCAGCCCTGCTAGGGTCCAGTAGCAGGCCAAGCGCACCGCGACGTTGGGGTGTGCATTTCATGCAATTTGAGGGGATTACTGAAGTGTCACTATTTTTGACGAAGAACCGGCCACGTGGTTATGCAGCGCTCGCCACCGCCGCGCTTGCGTCCACCGCAATACTCGGAACGGGCACAGCGGCGACGGCGGTGCCGTCGCCGGTCGGGGCCGTGATCGAGGTGTCAACGGCAGCGGAGTACGTCAACGCGCTGACCGCGATCAACTTCTACGATGACCAGGCGCACACCATCCGCATCACGGCAAACTTCACGCTCGACGCTGGCGAGACACCCCCCTACGAGGGCGACTCGGACCTCACCATCGACGGCGGGGGCTTCACGGTATCCGGCCCAGGCGTGCGATCCGTTGACGGGGGTTCGCCGTACCAATACATGTTCCTCGCCGTGCTCGCCAACGAGTCCAATGGCGGTGCGGAAGCCGCGACTCCCGCCATCACCTTGGAAGACCTCACGATTCAGGACTTCGTCACTACAGGTGCCGTGGTCCTCGACTCCGAGGGGGCGCACACCCTGACTAGCGTGGCGCTGCGCGACAACGCCAACGATTGGAGTGCGCCGGAACTCGGCATCGAGTTCTTCGCGGGCGGCGTCAGCACCACTGGTGGTCTCACTGTGGAGAATTCCGAATTCTCCGGCAATGACGGGTTCCTTGCTGGCGCTCTAGGCAGCATGGTGTCCGGCGCGGATGCGTCACAGCCAATGACGGTCAGCGACTCCGTCTTCCACGACAACAGTGCAGCAGTAGGCGGCGCGCTGTTGTCCTTTGGTCCACTCACCGTCACCGGTTCGCAGTTCTCAGAGAACGTGGCCGAGAGCGGTGGCGCGATTGCCTCGACCGAGAGCGCAGTCATCTCCACCAGCACGTTCGTCGACAACCTCGCGATGCTCCTCGAGAATCCCGACATGAGCGAGGGCGAGGCCCATGGCGGCGCTATTCTGGCCGGCAGCGTCCTCACCGTCGCGTCCAGCACATTCTCCGGCAACCTCGCAGGCTCCGGCGGTGCGATCGCGCACGACACGACGTTCAGTGGCCCCAACAGCGCCCCGGAGCCTCCGCTGCTGGAGCTCGTGGTCTCGGACTCGACCTTTGAGTCCAACTCGGCGCTGTACGGCGCGGGCGCCATCGAGGTCGGAAACCCCAACGGCAATCCTCAGATGTCCTCGGCGAGCGTCGACATCTCGAACTCCACGTTCGATGCCAACACCACGGAAACTGAAGGCGAATATCTCAGCGCTGGCGCGATCGTCTTCAGCCCCATGGACGGCTATGACGTGCTCGTGGCGCAGAACACGTTCTCCGGCAACGCGGGCGCGGACGCGGCTCACATTGCAGCCGACCTGCTCCCGGCCGACAGCTTCGTGCTTGGGTTCAACGCGTTTGCGGACGCCGACGGCCCTGGTTGTGCCGTACCGTCCGAAACCGTCACCGTCGCGAACTTTGATTCCGACGGTACCTGCACCGACGGCTGGTCCGGAGACAGCGACTTGGGCGACGGGCTCGATGCCCAGTTGGGAGACCTCGCGGACAACGGCGGGGATACGCAGACCCTCCTTCCCGCGGCCGGTTCGCCTCTCATTGACGCCATCGCGACGGAAGACGGCGCGTGCTTTTTGGACGCAGATCAGCGTGGCATCGAGCGCCCTCAAGGCCCCGCGTGCGACATCGGCTCGGTCGAGGTAGTCCCCGACGTTGCGTCCGAACCCGTGGCCTTCACCGTCGAGACGCCGCTAGGAAACATTGAGGCGCTCGTCTACGGAGCGACCGCAGTGAGTGACATCGTATGGACCGCTACGGCGGACATCACCTCGACCCCTCCCGCGGGGCTCGTGCTGCCGCTGGGAATCGCCGGCTTCGACATCACGGTTCCTAATGCGGGCGACAGCGTGCGCATCGAGCTCACGCTACCCATGGCTGTCACCCAGTTCTGGAAGGTACAGGACGGCACGTGGAGCCAGGTTGATGGGGCGACCGTGTCCGGCACATCGATCAGCTACGAGCTCACCGATGGCCAGGCCGGGGACGAGGACGGCACCGCCAACGCGGTGATCGTCGACCCGATCGCTCCCGCTATTGGCGCTGCCTTCACCGGATAGTTCTCAAAGGGGCCGCCCGCGCTAAGCGTGGGCGGCCCCGCTCACCATCGTTTTTCCACGAGGGAACACTCATGAGTAGACGCGCTTGGATGGCGACTGCAGCCGGGGTCGCCCTGGCGGTGGCGCTCGTCGCTGCCTTGGTGATCGGTTCCCGGCCGGACCAGGCCGTCCCGCTCGCGGAGCCGACTCAGGGGCCAACAACGGCTCCCATCACCGCGCCCAGCATCGCGGCGGCCTCCGCTGCTCCGCTGCCGGAGGTTGCGGGGATAGCGCCCGGAGACATCATCGCCACCATCTCAGGAGACACGGTGGACGTGTACGACGCCCCCGGCGATGGAGCGCCCCGCGAGACCCTCGGCCGCTTCAGCTACTACGGCAACGTGCGCACGTTCATGGGGCTAGAGACGGCAGAGATAGCCGGCGAGCAGTGGATCCACGCTCAACTACCTGAGCATCCGAACAACACCATTGGCTGGATCAAGGCCGACCAAGTCACCACCGACTCCACCACCACCCTGGTGAACGTCTACCTGGACGAGCGCGAGGTGGACCTGATCAACGACGGCACGGTGGAGCTCACCTCGACGGCGGTCATCGGTGCCACGGCTAGTCCCACTCCCCTCGGGGCGTACTTCATCGCGGACCCGGTCGACTTCACCGCGAATCCGACCGGCACGTACGGGGCGTACGCGCTCGGGCTGTCGGCCTATTCGGAGACGCTCGAAACCTTCAAGGGCGCGCTGCCGCAGATCGCGCTGCACGGGACCACCTCGGACAGCTTCTTTGGCGAGGCGGTCTCCAACGGCTGCGTGCGCCTTCCCGACGAGACCATTCGCGCGCTCGCCGCCCAGACGGCGCTCGGCACGCCCGTGGTGATCTACCAGAGCCGCGCCGACGCCGCGTAGGCGCGCCAGCTCTCCTAGACGACGCCGAACTTCTCCGCTGTGGCGCGAATCGACCGGGCCGAAGCCGCTAGCGCCTCGGTCTCCTGAGGGTCGAGCGGCACCGGCACGGAGTGGTTGATGCCCGCGCGGCCCACGACCGCGGGAAGCGACATGCACACCTCGCCCACACCGGGGAAATCGATCAGCGTGGACACCGGCAGCACACGGTTCTGGTCGCCCAGGATCGCCTCCACGATGCGCGCGCCGGCTACTCCGATCGCGTAGTTCGTCGCGCCCTTGCCCTCGATGATCTCGTAAGCGGAGCGCACCACGTCGTGGTGGATGCGCTCGCGAACCTCACGGGTCATCACGGGTCGCCCGTTCTCGTCGTGCCAGTCGCCTATCGGCACTCCGCCGATGGTCGCGGAGGACCACAGCGGCACCTCGGAGTCGCCGTGCTCACCCGCGATGTACGCGTGGACGTTGCCCACCGCCACCCGGCACTCCTTGGCGACCTGGTGGCGCAGGCGGGAGCTGTCAAGAACCGTCCCCGAGCCGAACATCTTCGCGGGGCTGATGCCCGACTTCTTGATGGCGGCGAAGGTCACGACGTCCACGGGGTTAGTCACCAGCAGGTAGACGGCGTCGGGCGCGACCTCTAGCAGCGGCGGGAGCACCTTGTCCATCAGCGAGATGGTGGCGCCGGCCAGGTCCATCCTGCTCTGGCCCGGCTGCTGCTTGGCGCCGGCGGTCACCACGACCACGTCGGCATCTGCACACACGTTGACGTCGGATGAGCCCAGCACCGTCGCCTCGCGCATGAACTGGATGCCCTGAGCGAGGTCAAGCGCCTCTGCCTCGACCTTGGCCTCGTTGATGTCGTACAGCGCGACGGTGCGCGCGAAGCCGCGCATGAGGCCGGCGTAAGCGAGCGTCGAGCCCACCGCACCCGCTCCGACAATGGCTACCTTGGACGTTCTTGGCTCCTGCATAGTGCTCTCCAGACAAGTAAATGATGAGGCAAGCCTAGCGACGATGCCGCGCCACAAAAGAACGTTTCGCGTCTCAACGCGAGGCCCGGACTGTTAGGCGCTGGCCTGGCGGCGCTTGGCGAGGATCGCGTCGAGGGCTCCGACGGTGGACGCCTCGTCGTCGCGCTGCGGCGCGAGCGGTGAACTGTTCGCGGGGGCGGGAGCCGAGACGCGCGCCGTCGCACGCGTGGCCGGGTCTCCGGCCGCTCGCTTGGACGCCTTGGTGGAGCGCGAGTCGATGTCGCGCTCGGCGTTGACTGCAGATGCGGCGAGGTCTTCGTCGGTGATGGGGCGCGCCACAGAGCGGCGTACGGAGGCCTTGAGCGTGTACGCGGGGGCGGGCACCTCGGTGGGCGACCACGTCGCGCGGGCGCGCGCGGGCTCTTCGTCGGCGCTAATCACGCGGTTGGGCAGTTCGGGCGCGGGGACCGGCGCGGGCGCCGCGAGCGGGGCGAGGTCCTCGGTGGTCACTACGCGGATGGCCTGCGTTTCTACGTCTGAGGGCACCGACTCTTGGCCGGCGGCACGCTCGCGGGCTACCCGGCGCAGCGCCTGCGTCGCGGTGGCGGCGGCTTCGACCTCGCGAGCAATCAAGCGAATGTTTTGGTCCGCCTTGCGCTGCGCGGCGGCGGTGCGTGCTCCTGCGACGACGACGCCGCCGAAGCCCGCGGTAGCCAGGGCCGCGAAGAACGCGGGGAACCCGGTGGCGACAACCAACACCCATCCGACAACGGCTAGGAGGGCGACAACGCCGGCGACGACGCTGCGACGCTTGGCGCGCTGTGCACGCTCGACGAGCACCGTGTTGCGGTCGGAGCGCAGCGCTAGTCGCTCGCGCTGCGCTGCGGTGGCTGCGCGGTCGAGCGGGCCCGAGGGCCGTGACATTTGTTCCTCGCCTAGCGCGGAGATCGAGGCGCGCGCGGCACCGGTCACCAGCAGCGGCACTTCGCCGGAATCCGTCGACGGCCGCGCTGCGGCCCGCTGAGCCCGTTCCGCGGTCGACTTCACCACGCGCATCTCGGCGGAATACCGGTCCTCGGTACGCACGAGGGCGTAGTCGGATCGCTCCTTGATGCGCTGAGGGAGCACATAAGCGAGGACCATGCCTACGGCAATGATCGCGAGCAATCCGGCTGGGGTCATGAGACGACGGTACGGGCGCGCGGGCTCAAGGCCCCGGAGCGTTATCGGCGTGTCAGAATGCTGGGCTCCAGAATGGCCCGTTGCGCGGCTCATCCGAGGCCAGCGCGAAGATCAGGTGGTCCCGCCAGTCGCCGTCGATGAACAAGTATCGTTCGCGGACTCCCTCGGCACGGAAGCCTAGTTTCTGGACCACGCGCTGACTGGCGTCGTTCTCGGGACGTAGCGCGATTTCCAGCCTGTGGAGCCCCTGCCCGAAGGCGTATTCGCTCAGCATCGCGACCGCGGTGGGAACGATCCCCTTGCCCGCGTGGTCCGCCGCGATCCAGTACCCGATTGAGCCCCCGCACTGAGCGCCCCACTCGATCGCGTGGACGGTGATGCGACCCACCATGACGCCGTCGAACTCGATGATGGTGCCGTAGGCGCGGCCCTGTGACCAGCGCCGCCGCTCCCCCCGCACGTACGCGGGGAAGCTGGAGCTAGGAATTGGCCTGCCCGGAGGGGTGTTCGCCTCCCAGGGCTTCAGCCACGCGCGATTCTCCTGGCGCAACGCGAGCCACGCATTCTCGTCCCCGCGCCGCAACGGGCGGACCGTCACCGGGCCCCGCGTCAGGACCACGTCGCGGGTCAAGGCGCCTCCGCCCGTGCCTCGGCAGCTGGATTGGCTGCGGCGCGCAAGCTATTCACCCCAGAGCGTGCATCGGAGCGAGTCTCCGCGCCTGACTTCCTCGACGTCCGCGTCCACCCAGGCCAGCGCATCGGACGCGACGATGCTGGCCAGCGACATCTGCCCGGGCTTGCCCACGAGCGTGGCGAAGTGCTGACCCGACCCGGTGGTCTCGATGGTGACCGGCACGGGCTGGACCTCGCCTGCCGGCGAGCTCCACGACGAGATTGCTCGCGCGTGAATGGTGCGGCGCTCCACCTCCGCGCGCCCGCTCATGACCCTCAGCGCGGGGCGCACGTACGCCTCAAACGCGACCAGCGCGGCGACGGGGCTTCCCGGCAACGCGATGACCGGGATGGGGCGCTCGCCGTCGCCAGAGCTCACGAGGCCAAAACCGTGTCGCTTCCCGGGCCACAACCCCACCTCACCCACGTGCACGTCGCCCATGTCTCGAAGCACCGCGGCCACCGTGTCGTTGCGGGCGTCGGACAGGCCGCCGGTGGTGAGCACCACGTCGGCGCGCACGAGTTGATCCTCGATTGTCGCGCGCAACCCAGCGCGGTCGTCCGGGACCACTCCCACGCGGTAAGCGTTCGCGCCGGCCTCGCGCACCAGCGCGCTCAGCATGTACGCATTCGATTCGGACACCCGGGAACCCGGCCTGCCGGCCCCGGGCTCCTCGAGTTCAGAGCCCACCGAGATCACCACGACGCGAGGGACCGGGCTGACGGTGAGGCGAGGCTTGCCGAGCGCAGCGGCGAGCGCGATGCGGCGCGCGTCGAGTCGCTCTCCCTTCTCGATCATCACTGCTCCGGCCGCTGCCTCTTCGGCGGCGGGGCGCACATTTTCTCCCGCGGGGACCGCGGACCAGACCTCTACCCGAGCGACCCCGCCGTCCGTGTCCGCGACGGGGATTACGGCATCGGCGCCGATGGGGATGGGCGCGCCCGAGCTGATCCGTGCCGCGGCGCCACGGATATGCCTGCGGGGTGCGCGCGCGTCAAAGGACACGTCGTGCGACACGGTCAGTGACACTGGATGGTCGGCGCCCGCGTCCGCAACGTCCGCGGACTGCACCGCGTACCCGTTGCAGGTGGACACATCGGTGGCCGGGAGCGCGTGGGAGGCTACGACAGCCTCGACCAGCGTCGCGCCTGCCGCATCGGCGACGAGCACGTCGAGCGAGGGAAGCGGAGAGAGCCCCTCCGTCACCTCCGCGCGGTGCTCGGCAAGACTCCGTGGATTCATCTACGCATTGTCGCGTGCGGACACGAACCCACGCAACCATGCGGTGAAGTCGGGGCCCAGGTCATCGCGCTTGGCGGCCAACTGCACGACGGCCTTCAGGTATTCGAGTTTGTCGCCGGTGTCATAACGGTGACCACGGAACACGACGCCGTACACGCCGCCGCCGTCCTCGGGAGGCATCGACGCGAGGGTGGAGATGGCGTCGGTCAGCTGGATCTCTCCCCCGCGTCCGGGAGGCGTGGTCTTCAGCACCTCGAGCACCGCCGGGTTGAAGACGTAACGGCCGATGACCGCGAGATTGGAGTATTCGTCGCCGGGAGCTGGCTTCTCGTTCAGGCGGACGATGCGGTGGATCTCCAGTCCGTCGGGGACCTCTCCCTGGCCGGGGAGGTCGGCAGCGTCCACCGCGATGGGGTCGACCGAGCCGTACATCTGGATCATCTTGGCGGGGACTTCCAGCAACAGGATCACCGAGCCGCCCGTGCGTTCCTGAATCCGGCACATCGCGTCCAGCATGTAGTCGTCGGCGTCCAGGAAGTCGTCGCCCAGCAGGACCGCGAACGGTTCGCCGTTCACCCATTCTTCGGCCCGCCCCACGGCGTGGCCGAGCCCCTTGGGCTCGCCCTGATTGACGAACGCGATCTCCCCCTTGGAGGAGGTCTCGCGGACTGCGTCCAACCGGGCCTGGTCACCCTTACGCTCCAGCGCCGCCTCGAGGTCAGGGGCCGGCGCGAAGTGGCGCTCCATAGCCTCCTTGCCGGGGTTGGTGATGAGGCACACCTGGTCCAGTCCGGCGGCGAGCGCCTCGTCCACCACGTATTGGATGGCGGGCTTGTCGACCACCGGAATCATCTCTTTGGGGATCGCCTTGGAGGCTGGCAGAAAGCGGGTGCCGAGGCCCGCCGCGGGGATAACGGCCTTGCGAACGTGTGCACTCATGCTCCGACAGTAGCGGTGACCTGGGCCGCATCGGCCCGGCGAAACATACTGTTTACGGAAAGTTGGCACAATGGAGTCATGACACAGCAGTCGACAACCTCTCAACGTGCCCTTGAACCGGAAGACGCTAAGGCACAACTGCGCTCGAAGATCCGCAAAGCACGCGCAGACCGAAGCGAGCGGCGACTGCATGAGCACGCTGAGGTTCTCCGTGACCTGGTGCTCGCGCTGCCCTCCGTCGACAGCGCCACGTGCGTCTCGGTGTACGCCTCCCGCCGGTTCGAGCCGGGCACCCTGCCGCTGATCGAGGCATTGCACCAGCGGGGTGTGAAGGTGCTGATCCCGTTGCTCGGCGACGGGCTCCGGCGTGGGTGGGGCCTTTACCAGGGTGCGGAAGACCTGGTGGAGCGTGCCCCCGGCAGGCCACCCGAGCCGTCGGGAGAGTTCCTCGGCCAGGAGGCGCTGCGCGAGGCGAACGTCATAGTGGTGCCGGCCCTCGCGGTTGACACCCTCGGCACTCGGCTGGGACAGGGCGGTGGTTGGTACGACCGGGCGCTATGCGACGCGTCCCCCGATGCCCCCATCGTGGCGCTCACGTTCGCGGGCGAGTTGTGGGACAGCTCCCACCCACTGCCCCGCGAGGACCACGACGTCACCGTGCAGGCCGTCATCACCCCGCAAGGTGTGACCCGACTCCCGGCGTAGGATACGTGCATGCCCACGTACACCTACTCCTGCAACGCGTGCCAGCACCGCTTTGACGAGGTGCAGTCAATTCACGACGACGCGCTCGCGACCTGCCCCGAATGCGGCGGCTCCCTGCGCAAAGTGTTCGGCTCAGTGGGAGTGGCCTTCAAGGGCTCCGGCTTCTACCGCAACGACTCGCGCGACTCGCGGAAGTCCACGCCTAGCAGCAGCACTAGCAGCACTAGCAGTAGCAGCTCCACTACCACCGGCAGCAACAAGAGCAGCTCTTCCTAACTACTGCACGGAGCGCGGGGGCACGCGATCACCAGTGCGGTGGCTTGTCCCGCTTGATCTCGTCGTCGCGGGAGGACCCGCCCTCGGATCCTCCCCAGCCCTCGTCTAGGTCTTCTCCTGCTCGAGTGGGGATCAGCGGGCGGTCTGCGCCGCGGTGGCGCGCCTTGACCTCGGGCAGAGGCTTCTTCTCCTGCTCGGCATCAGCCGTAGGGGATTCGGGCTGGTCCGCGTCGATCGGTTCCACTTGTTCCTCATCGCTTGGCGCGTCGGGCTCGGTCTCGTCGACGCTTGGGGGCGTCGCCGCCGCGAGCTTTGGCACGCCAAACCCCATGCTGTAGACGGGGGCAGCCGGCGCGGGTTCGGGCACGGGTTCGGGCTCAGGCTCGAGTTCGGGCTCAGGCTCAGGCTCGAGTTCGGGCTCAGGCTCAGGCTCGAGTTCGAGTTCGATCTGGGGCTCCGCGTCCACTGGCAATGGCGTCCGCGCGTCTTCGGCAACCGCGTCCACAACCGCGTCCACGACCGCGGGCTCGTCCGCCGGCTCGCCGCCAATCTGCTCGTCGAGCAGCGCGGAGATTCCGAGCGTCTGAGGGTGGGGGTCGTCGCCAACGTCGAGGGGGCCCAACTCATCTGGGCTCGCATCGTCGAGACCCGTCTGCGCAGCCCTCAGGTCCGCTATTGCGAACTCGTTTCCGTCGTCGCGCGCAGCGTCCAGGGCATCGTGCTCCCGAGGCAGTTCGACGCGCGCCACCTCGATGTCGAGTGCCGGCTGGAAGACCTCCGGCGCCAGGCCTACGCCGGCCGCGCCGTCAGGGCCGTCGTCGGGACGCGACTCCCCGAGCGCCGCCAAAACCTGCTCGATCGCGGCATCGGGATCCATGAAGACGTCGAGCGTCCACAGCGAGACAACCGTCCATCCGAGCGCCTCCAGGGTCGAGTACTGCCAGCGCATCCTGTCCCGCAGGCTGGCGGCCCCAACGGAGGCGGCCTCGTCGGTCACCACCGCCACGCGGTAGTCGCGGTCGTGGCGACCACCCACCACCATCGGGATGGTGTCTGAACCGTTGCCGTACCGCAGGCGCACTGCCAGCCCGTGACGGCGCAAGCGTCGGGCGATGTCGGCCAGCAGCCAATCGCTGGGACCTGGGTCGGGACGCTCGGGCGACACCGCGGGTTGATCCACGGAGGAGATCAGGTCGCGCACGTCGTCGATGCCGTGTCCCTCGTCGCCGCGGGTGGCCGCACCGGCGAGCTGGTCCAGGGTGAGCGCGCTGAAGACCGAGACCCGCTCGGTCGACGCCACCAGCGCCTGGATGAGCGCCTGGCGGCCCCACGTTTCGGAAAGCGCGCCGAGCCTGGCGGGAGAGACGCCACGAGCATCGGCCGCGTAGCCGAGCGTGAGGATGACGTCGTCGGCGACCACTCCGGCCGCGTCGCCGAGCGCGACGACGCTGACGGCGTCGGCCAACCTTTGGTCCCGCTCCGCGAGCGAGTCCACGATGCGCGCGGCGTGAAGATCGTTTCCGGTGACCACGGCGACTTCTCGCCGCGGCAGGGAATCGCGCACCCGAGCGACGTGCTCGACAACCGCGTTCACCTCGGCACGCGTGGACTCCGCGGCAATGGCGCCGGCCACGGGCGCGCCCACGGCATCAAGCACCGTCACCGACAGTTCGCCGCGCGCGTCCGCCGCGGGAAGGGCCGACAGCGAGCGCCCATACGCGGCGCCGGCGAGCAGCGAGGTGACCCGGGGGTCGCGAGGCTGCGGTACCGCGTGCATCACGATGTGCGGCAGCAGGCTCGCGAGCGCAGCGACGCCGGAGCGCGTGGCCGTCTGCGAGTCGCCGAGGACTACTACCTGCCGGGCGCGCGCGAGCGTCGAGACCAACTCCGCGAGGGCGAGCGACTCGCCGGCGACTATGACCGCGAGGTCGATGCAGCGGCTGGGGGGAGCCATCCGCGCGACCTGCTCGGGGCCGGCCAGCACCACTGGGCGCAGCGCAGTCACGAGCGGCGCGTAGTCCCGCCAGAGTTCCTTCAGCGAGCCGTCGCCCCCCTCGACCAGGGACGCGAAGAGATCGCGCGCGTGGTCCGGGTGGCGCGCGATCGCGGTCCTCCTGCGTTCGGCTACTGCCCGCATCAGCGGCCCCACCCGCGAGAGCGCGAAAGAAGCGTCTCGGTCCAGGAATTCCTCGACAGACCTGCCCAGCGCCCCGGTCTCGGTGAGCCTGGCGTCGGTCGCGACGATCGAGTCGAAGGCCGCGGCCCACCACGAGAATTCGAGGTCCAGGCGCACTTGCTCCGGGTTCGCCTCGCGTGCGCGTAGATCCGCGAGCAGCTCCGCGAAGCCCACCGCCTCGATGTCGACTTCGAGCGGAACCGCCTCGACCGCGTCGAGGGATCCGGGGATACCCTCGGCCAGCCGGCTCAGCACGGCCGTCATGTCCTCCCAGGGCTGCTCGGCTAGCTTTTCCTCGCCGGATGCCCGTTCGACGACGTCGACGATCATTCCCCATAGTTCGGCCGAGCTGTGCAGCCGCTCACTGAAGATGTCGAAGTCGTCGGGGACCACCGGCCAGCCGCCTGACGGGCTGTGGGCGCGCCACTTGAGTGCCTGCTCGTGGGCCTTCACGAGGTTCTCGTGCAGGTCCTCCTTGCCACGCCCTGGCCGCAACAGCTCTACCGCGCGGCGCACCATCCCGCGCCGGTCGCGGCGAGGAAGGTCCTGGTAGCGCGGCGATGAGTGCGGGGCCGTGGCCGCCACCAGGTCATGCAGCGAACGGTGAAACACCGCCGGGGAGAAGACGTCGAGGGTGACCTGGATGTCGTCGAACATCGTGACCTGATCGGCCCACACCGCGAGCGAGGGCGCCTCGTCGACGCCCGTCTCGTGCGCGGCGAGCGCGGCCTCGGTGCGCATCTTGGGTATCTGGCGGACCAGGATAGTCGCGAGCGCCTCGTCGTACTTGGTGCCCAACTCCGCGTCGTCGGTCGACCCCGACCACCACGGGATCAGGTCCTCTGCAGGCGCCTCAGGCGTGCTCGGCTCTTCCTGTTCGGGAGCGGCAGACTCGTCCGGCGCATCGGCCGCTGCGTCTGAGAATTTCGACAACAGCTCGGCGGCGACCGACGCGAAACCGTGGTCGGCGACGATTGCGCCGGCGTCCGCGCCCAAGCGCACCACGGTCTGGGGGCCGGGCTCGCTGGACGTGAGGCGCACCACGGCCTGGACCGCCTCGAAGGCGCTCACTCCCCACGGGCGGTGTGGCCGGTGCAGGGAGTCGAAGCGTCGTTGTAGGTCGTACCGCGCGTTGAGCATGCGCTCTCCGCCGTCACGTAGCGCCGCATCGTCTACCTCGACGGCGCCCAAGGTGATGGCGGCCAGGAGTCGTGCCCGCGCCTCGGCGTTCCACGCCTTCGCGCCGCCATCGATATACAGGTCGGCGGCCCCTAGTCGGTCCAGACGGCGCCCGATGCTGTCGAGCGCACCGCGGCTGCCTGACACCACCGCGACGGCCTTGCCGGATGCCGCGGCGTCGGCGGCGACCGCAGCGGCCATAGACAGCGCGTCGGAGCCGGGGGGAGCCTGAAGGAACACGCTGCGGCCGGTGGCCACCACGTCGAGGGCCGCGAATTGATTGTCGTCCAAGTCGCCGATGCCGCGCTCGGCGAAGGGGTCGCGGTCGCCCTTGGGGAAGGCCGGCAGCGGACTCGCGAGGCTCTGGCGCGCGTCCTGGTCGCCCGCGACCGCCGCGAGGATATCGGAGGCGCCGATGACCGCGTCGCAGTCGTCGAGGTCGTCGAGCAGGCGCTGTTCGGGGTCGTCGTACGCTCCCACGAGCAGGTTCTCGACCACGGCAAAGTCGGGGCCAAACCGCTCGCCACGCTCGCGCAGTGCGTTCCAGATGGGCCGGGGGTCGAAGGCCTTGCCCGCCCCGGGCGGCGGCACCAGGTCCGCGAGGGAGGTGACGTCACCGCGCATCCTCAGCTCCGTGGCGATGATGGGGTTGAGGCTCACGCCGTCCAGCAGGGTGAGGAAGAAGTCGCGGTCATTCAGCGGCTCAACGAGGATCGGGCGTAGCAACACGGGAACCTCGCGACGCGCGTCGCCCTGCGACCACGTCGCGGTGCCCACGGCCATCGCCGCGGTCCATACCCCGGAGGAGGCCTTGACTTGCGTGGCTTCGCCGTAGATAAGGCCGATGCGGTGCAGCGCCGCGGCCTGCGGCCCTTCCTCACGGATCAGCGCGGAGAGCTGCGTGGGGCGGCCGGCGAATAGGGGGGCGATGCCCGCGGGATGCGCGCCGCGCAGATCGATGACGTTTGCGCCAGCGGACACGAGGTCTCGCAGCGGCGAAACGGTCGCCGACTGCTGGAGTTGCTCTCGCCATTCTTGAAGCGCCTCGGCAACCAAGGCGCGGCCGATGTAGTCCACCACTCCCCTACGGTACCTAGCCCATCAAATCCGGGCGTGACACCACGCCGCGAGGCGGGCTGCGCAGGGGTGAGATATGTCTCAGGTTCGCTAGCCTTTTTGCGCCGCGGAGAACGTGCATTGCGGAACCGCTAGGGGGTTTGCCAGGCCATAAGTCGGCCCCGGGCAAAAAAAGACAGTGCGCGCCGACTTATCCAGCCGACACGCACCGTTGATGAAATTGTGGCGCTCCGGACGCTCCGCGTCAACTCGGACCCGCGCGGCGACCCGGCCACCCCGACGGGCGCCGGATCTGTTGGGTAACGGCGCCGCGATCGCGGGGTCTAGTTCGGTGCGGCGATCTCGACGGGCTCGACTCCCAGCTCGCGGATGAGGGTCAGCACCCGCCCGCGAATGTCGTCGCGAATGGGGCGCACGGAGTCGATGCCCTGGCCAGCGGGGTCGTCCAACTTCCAGTCCTCGTAGCGCTTGCCCGGGTAGTACGGGCACGCGTCGCCGCAGCCCATGGTGATCACGGCATCGGACGCCTGGACCGCCTCGGGGGTGAGGATCTTGGGCTGCTCGCCGCGAATGTCGATTCCCACCTCGAGCATGGCCTCGACCGCGATCGGATTGATCTGGTCGGCTGGCATGGAGCCGGCGGACCGCACCTCGACGGCCCCGCCGGACAGCGCGCGCAGGAAGCCAGCGGCCATCTGCGAGCGGCCCGCATTGTGCACGCACACGAACAGTGCGGAGGGGGAATCGGTAAGAGTGGATTCAGCGGTCATTGTTGGCTCCTAGATCTTGGGTTTCGTGACGGGGAAGTGTTGAGGCAAAGCCGACGAGCAGGGCGTCGACGGATCCGACATAGGCCGGTGCTATCGAGTACCAGACCCAGGTGCCGCGGCGCTCGGCGGTGAGGATGCCCGCCTCTCGCAGCACCTTGAGGTGATGCGACACGGTGGGCTGAGAGACGTCGGCGAGTTCCGCCAGGTCGCACACGCACGCCTCCGCGTTGCCTGCCTGCACAAGATAGGACAGCATCCGCAGACGCAATGGGTCCGCGACGGCCTTCAGCACGCTGGCGACGCCCGCGGCGTCCCCGGGCGATAGCGACGGGCCGCCCTTAGCGGGCGAGCAGGCCTCGACTGACCCGTCCGCCGCGGCGACGTTATCCGTCGTCACGTCAGTCAGCGGCAGCAACGGGCTCACGGTGGTGCTCATGCGGGCACCTTCGCGGGCTCCGGCAGCGGCAACCCGGTGGCCGGATTCACACGCCACCAGCGCCGCGCTAGCCACAGGGACACGTAGACCAGTCCGACCAGCACCGGAACTTCGATGAGCGGACCGACGACCCCCGCCAGCGCCTCTCCTGAGGTCGCGCCGAACGTGCCGATCGCCACTGCGATGGCGAGTTCGAAGTTGTTGCCTGCCGCCGTGAACGCGAGCGTCGTGGAACGCGCGTAGCCCATGTTGAGGAACTTGCCTGTCGCGATCCCGAGCCCCCACATCACCGCGAAGTAGACCAGCAGCGGAACCGCGATGCGCGCCACGTCCCAGGGGTTGGAGGTGACGGCCTCGCCCTGAAGGGCGAAGAGCAGCACGATAGTGAACAGGAGGCCGTAGAGGGCCCAGGGGCCGACGCGCGGCACGAACGTGGACTCGTACCACTCGCGCCCCTTGGCGCGCTCACCTACGTAGCGAGACGCGAGCCCGGCCGCGAGCGGGATGCCCAGGAACACCAGGACGTTCAACGCGATCTCGCCCATCGACACCTCGAGCCCCTGCGTGTCTAGGCCGAGCCAGCCGGGCAACACCGTGAGGTAGAAGTAGCCGAGCACCGCGAACGCGAACACCTGGAACACCGAGTTGATCGCGACCAGGACCGCCGCGGCCTCGCGGTCACCACAGGCGAGGTCGTTCCAGATCACGACCATCGCGATGCAGCGCGCGAGGCCGACGATGATCAGGCCCGTGCGGTACGCGGGCAGGTCCGCGAGGAAGATCCAGGCGAGCGCGAACATCAGCGCGGGGCCCACGAGCCAATTGAGCAGGAGGGAGCTGACGAGCAGACGCTTGTCCCCCGTCACGGCGCGAACCTTGTCGTAGCGAACCTTCGCGAGCACCGGGTACATCATCACCAGCAGGCCGATGGCGATGGGCACGGAGATGCCCCCCACCTCCAGCGAGATCAGCAGGTCGGAGACTCCGGGGATGAAGCGCCCGAGCAGGATGCCGCCGACCATCGCGAGGCCGATCCACATGGGAAGCCAGCGGTCCAGGCTCGACAATTGCGCGGGGCCCGTAGTGGCCAGGGTCGTGGCAGGCGCTTGATTAGACATGTGCCTATATTGACAGGTGTCAATTCACGACGCAACCCCCGCGCATCGGAAAAAACGCGCCTGCTCCTCTACTCGCCGCGCGACTGACGCCTGAGCGAGTCCCGCATTCGAGGCACGAGCACTCCCACCGACGCCATCTGAGCGCGCGTGCGCTTGCGGCTACGCAGCACGCCCACCAGCCCGATGACCCACGGAATCGCGAGAGCGGCGAACCCTGCACGGAACTGATTCAGCGTGTACTCGGAGGCGCCGGGAGGCGACGTGAGCTGCAGGACCAGCCCAATCAGGAGGACGGCGATGATCGTGGAGAGGAACCCGCCAATATTCACGAATCCCGTGGCGGTGCCCAATCGCTCAGTCGGGGAGAAGGTGCGCGCGAAGTCGATCCCGACCAACGAAATCGGTCCACCGATGCCGAGGACCACGCAGAACAGGGCAAGCTGCCACATCGGCCGAGGGGTGGAGAACGACAGCAGTGCCGCCCAAGCGACAGCCGATGCGATGGCCGAGCCCAGCACGATCCAGGTGCGCCGCATCGGGAACCGGGAGGTGAACAGGCCGGTCGTCGGGCCCGCGATCATGGCCGTCACGGTGAGCACCACCAGCATGCCGCTTGCCTGCGCGGGGGTGAGGCCCTGCGCCATCACGAGGAACGGGACGCCCCAGAGCAGCGCGAAGGCATTGGAGCCGAAGGGCGCCAGGAAGTGACTCCAGAATCCAAGCTGCGTGCCGGCGGGCGTGGTCGCGGCACGGACCGACTTCCAGAACCTCTCACGCTGCACGAGTTCCGGCGACTTCTGCTCGCTGGCGGGCATGCGGACGCCCAAGAAGGCTCCCAACGCCGCGGCGACACCGAGCGCTGCCAGGGTGGCGAACGTCGCAGACCAGCCGCGCGAGTGCAGCAGGATCGCGACTGGCACCGCGGTGGCGAGTTGGCCCGCCTGGCCTATCAATCCGGTGACCTGAACCAGGACCGGCACCCTTCGCGGCTCGAACCACTCCGCTACCAGCCGTGCGGCCGAGATGAAGATCGGCGCATCGCCGGCTCCGATCAGAACCCGCGCGACCAGCGCCAGCGCCACGTGATCCGTCACTGCTAGCAGGAGTTGGCCGGAGGCCATGACCAACGAGCCCGCGACCATCACGGACCGGGGCCCCCAGCGGTCCAACAGGTGACCCGCGGGGACCTGCATCAGCGCGTAGGCGGCGAGCTGAACCACGGAGAACAGCGCGAGTCCGGTCGCCTGAATGCCGAATCTCTCGACGGCCTCGACTCCAGCGACGCCCAGCGCGGTGCGCTGGACCACCGCCACGAAGTAGACGAAGACGCCCGCGGCGAAGACCGCCCACGCGAGGCGGGCCGACGGCACGCGCGCGGTCAAGACGCGCGAATCACGGACGTATTTTGCATACTTCCAGCGTACGCTCGGTCGAGGCGAGCCAGTGCCCCCCGTCAGACTCGCAGCGCAGGGCGCTGGAACGCGGCGGAGGTGTCCGCTTCACAGCTACCGAACCACGACGGCGTGGGCGGGCGTTGCTCGCGAGGTGCCAGGATGACCGTATGACAACCGCACTCGACCAACCCGCGCCGTCCTCACGCGCCCGGGTCCTAGTAGTGGAGGACGAGCAGCACCTGGGGCGATTGATCGCGTCCTACCTGGAACGCGACGGCTATGACACGCACGTGCTCACGGACGGGCTTGAGGCTATCGCGCACGCGCGGGCGAATCCGCCAGATGTCGTGGTGCTTGACCTCGGGTTGCCCGGCACTGACGGGATAGAGGTCTGCCGGACGTTGAGGACCTTCAGCGACTGCTACGTCATCATGCTGACCGCACGGGTGGAGGAAGTTGACCGCCTCATCGGGCTGTCGGTCGGCGCCGACGACTACCTGACAAAGCCGTTCAGTACCCGCGAGCTAGTGGCTCGCGTCGGGGTCATGTTGCGGCGCCCGCGAGGATTTGCGGGAGGCGTCACCTCTCCGGCCGCACCCGAACAACTCACCGTTGGCGACCTTGTCCTGGACCTCGCGGCAAGGGAGGTCCGCGTGGCTGACCGCGTGGTCGCGCTGACGCGGACAGAGTTCGATCTCCTCGCGGCCATGGCGCAGCAGCCACGCAGGGCGTTCTCTCGCACTCAGCTCACCGAACTGGTCTGGGGACCAGCGTGGTTTGGAGACCCGCACCTCGTGGACGTTCACGTAGGAAACCTGCGCCGCAAACTCGGCGACGACCCCTCCACCCCCCGCTTTGTTGAAACCGTGCGGGGTCACGGGTACAGAATGGGGCCCTGCACGTGAGTCGCTCGACGGCCCTCGCAGACCGTGCGGACCTCGCCACCCGGTTACTCCTGGCGATCGCCGCGGTCGCGGGGGTGGGCGCCGCCACCGCGTGGGCCGTGGGCGCCTCAGTGGGGCCGCGCCTCTTCCACGAGCACCTCCTGCGCGCGGCCGAGACCGGCGAAAGCCCCACGGAGCACGCCGAGCGCGCCTACGCGGCCGCCTCTGCCGTCTCCCTGTCAATAGCGTTGGTGACCGCGCTCATCACGTCAGCAGGCGTGAGCATCCTCATCGCTCGCCGCATTCGCCGCTCCCTCGCCCCGTTCGCTTGGGCCGCACAACAGGTGGCGGGCGGCGAAAGGAACGTAGTGGTCAGGCCTCCCGGCATCGGGCCGGAATTTGACCGCGTCGCCCAGACCTTCACCGCGATGGCCGCCGAGCTCTCGCACGTCGAGGACACCCGCACGCAGATGCTCGCGGACCTCGCTCACGAGATGCGCACGCCTCTCGCTGTCATCGCCGCCTACCTCGAGGCCATCGCAGACGGAGTGGAACCTCCGGACGAGCGCGCCATTCGAACCATGCAAGACCAGGTGGCCCGGCTCACCAGACTGTCCGCCGATGTCGCCCTCGTCACCTCGGCGGAGGAGGGCAGGCTCACGCTGGACCGCAGCACCATCGACATCGACCGCGTCGTGAGGGACGCCGTGGCTCAGGCCTCGAGTCGCCTGTCCGAGCACGGGGTCTCCCTCGATCTGGTCAGTACGCCAGGGTTGGTTGCCGATGCGGACAAGGACCGCATCGGCCAGGTCCTTACCAACCTGCTCGAGAACGCTCGCCAGCACACGCCTCGGGGCGGCGCGGTGCACGTATCGGCGGCATCGGACGGCGAGCTCATCCGTGTCACGGTTGGCGACAACGGCGAGGGCATTGCGCCACAGGACCTCCCCCGCGTGTTCGACCGCTTCTTCCGTGCCGACGCCGCGCGAGATCGCGCGCGCGGCGGCTCCGGGATTGGCCTGTCCATCGCCAGAGCCATCGCCATCGCGCACGGCGGCACTCTCGTCGCCACCAGCCCCGGGCTGGGAATGGGGGCGACCTTTAGCGTCACGCTTCCGCGAGCGCCGAGTAGCCTCCCCCGCCCCGCGGGCGACTAGTTTCTACTCCCGCGCGCGGGTCCGTGGCCCATTCTTCGTCAAATCTTTACTCAACCCCTACTAAAAGCCATGCCCGCCTGGTAGATGCTGAAAGCAACTACACGGAAGGACGAGATCATGATGGGTTGGAACGGCGGGGGCATGAACGGTATCGCTTGGATGGGCATGGGCCTTTTCTGGCTAGTCCTACTCGGGCTCATTCTTTGGCTCGTGATTCGGCTATTACCAGGCAGGTCTGAAGAGCCCCTACCAGCCACGTCCCCGGCAATCGCGCCGAGGACAGCACCCACGGCATCGGCGGCCGAGCCGGCCCTCGCGATACTCGACACGCGCCTAGCCAATGGCGAAGTAGACCTGGAGACGTATCGCACTATTCGCGCGACCCTGCTGAAAGGACGCGAAGGCTAGCCATGACAAAAAGTAACGCAAAGAGCGAGGCCGCAATCGAGCTTGGCCGCGTGCGCGCTCAACAGAAGGCACGCGAAAAGCGCCGCCGCGTCATCGTGATCGCCGCCTCTTCAGTGGTGGTACTCGGGCTCGCCGCCGTCGTGACTTCGGTCTTCGCGGGCGAGATTCAACGCAATGCCGCCATTGAACGAGCAGCGAGTGAGCCTATCGAGGGGGTCGCGGAGCCGTCGGCAGCGCCCGCGGTCCATGTTGAATCAGTGCCGGAGCCTACCCCGGCGGAGCCCGGCGGGACGGTACTTCCGCCAACCGGCGGTGAGCACGACCCCGTGGTACAAAACTGCGGGGTGTACACCGCCCCCGTCGCTACCGCCAAAGCGGTGCACTCGCTCGAACATGGCGCGGTGTGGATTACTTATCAGCCCGGGCTGGACGACAAGCAAATTGGCGCGCTCACCAAGCTCGCCGAGAACCGCGACTACACGCTACTGAGCCCCATGGACTCACTGGGCTCCCCAGTGGTCCTCACTGCGTGGGGTACGCAGCTCGAAGTCGACGACGCCTCCGACCCCCGGGTCGAGCCGTTCCTCGTCAAGTACCTTCAGGGGGAGCAGACTCCCGAGCCCGGCGCACCCTGCACCGGAGGCTTCGGCGATCCCGCCTGACGCCCACACAAGTCGCACCGCACCACTGATCTAGACCACCACAATTAGAGGACCACTTATGTCACACCGCACCATGCCTCGCTTCACCCGCCGTTCCATCGCGACGGTCGCAGTCGCCGTCGCTTCAATGTTGGTGCTGGCCGCATGCAGTTCGCCAGCCACCACACCCGGCGACCCTGGCGCTGAGGATGACGTGCCCGAACTCGGCGAAGCAACGTTGACGGACTACGGACTGGATGGAATGGACGCCCGCGAGATCATCGACTACCTCGATGCGATGGCTATAGTCGAACGCCCAGACGACCTGATGGCCTCGATCCGTCCGAGCGCACTCACGCTTACTTCCGGTTCGCAGAACGAGACCACGCTACCGATGCCCGACGACCTGTTCTACGTCTCTATCGCCCCGTACGAGGAACAGACGCACGAGTGCTATTTCCATAGCCTCACTACGTGTACCGGGGAGCTCCAGAACGCCGACGTGGAGGTGCTCGTCACCGATGCGTCCTCGGGAGAGGTTCTGGTCGACGAGACGCGTACGTCGTTCGACAACGGGTTCGTGGGGATGTGGCTGCCTCGCGGCATCGACGTCAACGTCGAACTCGAGTACGACGGGCTTTCTGCCGCGACCGAACTGACGACCAGCGGTGGTGACGCCGCAACCTGCGTCACCACCATGCAACTCACCTGACCACATCGGGGCCAGGCCCTCTTTAGGGCGTTGCCGGCGGAGGGGTTCTCAGCCGGCAACGTCCTCCGGAGCCAGATTCACGCGGCGCAGCAACTGCGCATTCGCTGCTACCACGATGGTCGACACGCTCATCGCGACGGCCGCCATCGCAGGCGCGAGGGTGACGCCCGCCCACGCGAAGGCCCCGGCCGCCACCGGGATCGCGACCACGTTATAGCCGGTCGCCCACACGAGGTTTTGGCGCATCTTCCTATACGACGCGCGCGAGAGCGTAATGACGCCCAGCACCGCTCGGGGGTCCGACCCCGCGAGCACAACGCCCGCCGCCTCCATCGCCACATCGGTACCGGCAGCAATCGCAAGACCCACGTCGGCGCGGGCGAGCGCGGGAGCATCGTTCACCCCGTCGCCGACCATCGCGACGCGCTTGCCGCGTGCCTGAAGCTCCCCCACAGCCTTGTCCTTGTCTTCAGGCAAGACCTCGGCGAACACGTCATCAATTCCCAACTGATTCGCTACCGAGTCTGCTACCGCCTGCGAGTCGCCCGTGATCATGGCGACGTCGATGCCGCGCGCGTGGAGAGCCTCAACGGCCGCCTTGGACTCCGGGCGTACCGGGTCGGAGGTGGTGAAGGCCCCTACCACCTCGCCGTCTACCACCACGTGCAGCACGGCGCCGCCATTGTCACTCCAGCCGCGCGCCGCTTCATCCAGGCCTTCAGGCAGGGAGGTGTTCAGCGACTCCAGCAACGCCGGTCCTCCCACCGCAACCTCACGACCGTCTACGGTCGCGCGCACGCCCCGCCCTGGCATCGTCTCTGTGCCGTCGGTGGAGGGGAGGTCGACGCCACGATCCTTGGCGGCCGCAACCACAGCCCGACCGATCGGGTGCTCCGAATCGGCCTCGACGGCGGCGGCGGCGGCCAGCATGCGATCGTCGTCCCAGCCATCGATAGTGGCGATGTCAGTAAGCTGGTGCGAGCCGGCGGTGAGTGTTCCAGTCTTGTCGAACAGCACCGTGTCGATAGTGCGCATGCGCTCAAGCGCGGCGGTGTCCTTGATGAGGATTCCATGCTTCGCTGACGTCGCTGTGGATATAGCAATCACCAGCGGTATCGCGAGTCCGAGCGCGTGCGGGCACGCGATCACCAGGACGGAGACGGCGCGCGATAATCCGGTTGCGGGGTTGTCGACTGCCGCGGTAATGGCAAAGGTAAGCGCCGCGGAGGCCAGTGCGATCCAGAAGAGCCAGGCCGCCGCGCGATCAGCCAGCATGCGGGTGCCTGACTTGGACTCTTGCGCGTCCATGACCATGCGCTGGATGCCCGCAAGCGCTGTGCCGTCGCCAGTGGCGGTGACCTCGATGCGGAGCGATCCGTTCGTCGAGACAGTGCCGGCCACCACTTTGTCGCCTTCGGACTTGCTGACAGGCGCGGATTCCCCGGTGATCATTGCCTCGTCGACCGCGGCGTCCCCACGAATGATCGTGCCGTCGGCAGGGATTCTCCCACCTGGACGTATCACCACCGTGTCGCCATTCTCGAGGTCGGAGATCGACACGTGCTCCGTCTCATCATCTCCGGTGACTCGCTCGGCGTCGTCGGGCAAGAGCTCGGCAAGCGCAGCCAACGCGCCCTGCGCCTGACCGACGGCCTTCATCTCCTGCCAGTGGCCCAAGAGCATCACCACGATAAGCGCCGCCAACTCCCACCAGAAGTCGAGCTCACCGATTCCGAGCGTGGACGCTGCCGAGGCGAGGAACGCCACCGTAATCGCCAGGCTGATGAGCGTCATCATCCCCGGCGACTTGTCGCGGATCTCGTCCTTGGCCATGGTGAGGAACGGCCGTCCTCCCCAAAAGAAGATCACCGAGCCAACCACCGGCGCGATCCAAGCGGAGCCTGGCAAGTCGTACCCGAACCAACCCTCAACCATTTCGCTTGTCGCAATGACCGGGACGGCTAGCAGCAGGTTCCACCAGAACAGGCGGCGAAACATCTCGGCGTGTCCAGCGTGGTCCGTACCGTGTCCCGCGTGGGCGTCGCCCTTGCCGTGCATGGCGCGCCCCACCTGGTCGCGCGCGCTTTCATCCCGGTGCTGGTCTACGGTCTCATCACCACTGGTGTTCGTCTGAGCCACGGCGGCCTCCCTGGTTGCGCGTCTAGTCCATGCTAGACATTCCCCCTCACTGGAAGGTCAAGGGGGCGGGCGAAACCAGTCTCCTGCTGCGGCAACCGTGCGCGGCGATACGCGCGATGTGCGCCTGGGCAGACTCGAACTGCCGACACCCGCTTTAGGAGAGCGGTGCTCTATCCTCTGAGCTACAGGCGCTTTACGGGAAAAAGCCTACCTGGGGTTACCACCTCGAGTGAACGTGACCTCGAATATCGCGGTTGTAAATCTCCGCAAGCTGCGCCATCGTCGCGTCGTCGAGGTGCGGTAGGTCCCCTGCCGCAGCGTTGAGTCGCGCCTGCTCGGGCGTGCGCGCACCGGGAATCATGGTCGCGATTCCCACCGACGCCAGCCAGGCCAGCGCGAGCTGCGACGTGGTCCAGCCAGCGGGCGTCAGCTTGGCCACCTCACGCGCGGCCTTAACCCCTACCTCGAATGGCACGCCGGCAAAGGTCTCCCCCACGTCGAACGCGGAGCCGTCACGGTTGTAGTTGCGGTGATCGTTCTTGGCAAACGTGGTGTGCTCGTCGTACTTGCCCGACAGCAAGCCAGAGGCCAGCGGCACTCGGGCGATGATCCCGACCCCAGCTTCGTCCGCCGCGCTCAGGACTCGCTCGAGTGGCTTGCGCCTGAAGACGTTAACGATGATCTGAATGGTCGCGAGGTCCGGCTCGCCTAGCACCCGCATGGCATCGTCAACCAGCTCAACCGACACCCCCCACTTCGCAATCCGACCCTCGTCGACCAGCGTGCGCAGGTCGTCGAACGTCTGCGGGTCCCGCAAGACCTCGGACGGCGGGCAGTGCAACTGAACCAGGTCGAGGCGGTCCACCCCGAGGTTCTCGCGCGAACGGTCGGTCCAGCGCCTGAAGTTATCGAGGTTGTACGCGCTGGCGACGTGGGGGTCGGCACGCCGGCCCATCTTGGTGGCGACGGTGAACCGGCCCTTGTCCGGGTGCGCGTTCACAAAGGCGCCCACAGCACGCTCCGAGCGCCCGTCGCCGTACACATCTGCGGTGTCGAAGAACGTGATGCCGGAATCAGCGGCGGCGGCGAGGACCTGTTGCGCCTGATCGTCGCTCACGTCGCCCCAGTCGGCGCCTAATTGCCAGCACCCGAGCCCCACCTGAGAAAGGTCACGCGCTAGCCGGGGAACTCGATTGGTCTGCATCTATCCACGCTAAACCACTCGATGCCATGCTCAACACCGAGTTTGACAACGATTCAGTCGCCAAACCCCTACAGATACGACAAAAGCCGCCACCAATATGGTGACGGCCTTTGCTCGAAGCGAAATTTAGCTCACGCGAACGTAAACCGGGTTGTTCTGCCAGATGGAGTGGAAGCGTACGGGGGTGCCGTACGTCGACGCGTCGATCTGCAGGTTGGGGCCGGCGTAGATGCCAACGTGACCGGGGGTCACGATGATGTCGCCCACCTGAGGTGAGGACACGCGAGTGCCGACGCTGTAGTACGCGGCTGACGAGTGGGGAAGACTGATGCCGAACTTCCCGTAGACGTAGGAAATGAATCCTGAGCAGTCAAACGCGCTCGGGCTGCTGCCACCGCGCTGGTAGGGAGTTCCGACGTACTTGGCTGCCTCGGCGATGATCGCGCTACCGCTAATGGCCGCCGAAACCGACGCCGAGTTAGCTACGGGACGAGCGCTCGTCGTAGTGCTGCGGCTCGTCGTCGTGGACGTGGTCGTCGGTGCGACGACTACAGGTGCCGGGTTCTTCTTGACCTTGAGGTCGGGGGTGTTGAGCGTGAGCTCGACATCGTCAGATGCGGCTACGACCGCGGGAACCTCGCTGACATCCGCACTGTCGACTGCGGGCACTTCGTCCGCTTCGATCGGGGTGGGCAGGTCCGCCTGTACGGGCGCCACAGCGTCCGCGAAACTTAGTGTCGACGTCGCACTCACCTGAATGGTGGTGGTGTCGGGCTCGGTCGCCACGAGGGCGGCCGCTGCGGCTCCTGTAAGGGGAACCACAATGATTGCGGCGCCTACAGCTGCTGTCACCGCTCGCGCTCTTGCGCGCATGTATCCGTGAGTCAAAGTCAGTCCTTCCGCGCCACGTGCGCGTTTTTTGTCTTGGTGCCCAACGCCCCTCAGTTGCGGGGCGTTCCCTCCGAAAACAGGCACCAGGAGGAAGTTCCTCAGGTCGTACGAAGATCCACAGTACCTAACAAAGCGCCGTCTTGCTAGCGAGCCAAGACGAAAACGTGCCGCGCAGCCTCGTGGCTGATCGTTACCGTTCCGTTATCGGTCGTAACCAAAACGTCATCATTAACCGCGGCGATCGAAATCATCGCCCCAGGTACGAGGCCTGCTTTGACGGACTCCTCTAAGAAGCCCCGGGCAGCCTGCGGGTTCTCCCCGATGCGCACCAAAGTGGCCTCGGAAATTCCTTCAGAAATAATCTGATTCAGGGAGACTCCGGGCTCATTCGGCACCGCTTGTCCCCCCATGCCTAGTTCCGCAAGGCCCGGAATGGGGTTTCCGTAAGGGGATACCTGAGGATTCCCGAGAATCTCCATCAGTCGTCGTTCCACACGGTCGCTCATGACGTGCTCCCACCGGCAGGCCTCCTCGTGGACGTAGGGCAACTCAAGCCCCACCACGTCGGTCAGCAGCAGCTCGGCCAGCCGGTGCTTACGCATCACGCGCACGGCAATCGCCTCACCCTCCGCAGTCAGCTCCAGGTGGCGGTCACCGGACACGATCACGAGGCCGTCGCGCTCCATGCGCGCGATGGTCTGCGACACCGTCGGTCCAGCGTGACCCAACTGCTCCGCGATCCGGGCGCGCATCGGCGTCACGCCATCCTCGATCAGTTCGTAGATAGTGCGCAGGTACATCTCGGTGGTGTCAATAAGGTCACTCATCCGCTGTGCCGCCCCATTCCGTAGTATTCCCAGCCGGCGTCGATCCAGTCCTGCGCGACGAGGCAGTTGCGCCCGTCGATGATCCGGGGTTGACCCACCGTCGCCGCCAGCGCCGCGGGGTCGATCGATCTGAACTGCGCCCACTCGGTCGCGACCAGAACGAGGTCCGCGCCCGCGCAAGCCTCCTCAATGCTCTGAGCAAAGGTCAACGTGGGCCACACGGCGGCCGCGTTGCGCATCGCCTCCGGGTCATACACGCGCACGTCCGCGCCCCGCAAGTGAAGGCTGCCGGCGACGTCGAGCGCGGGGGAATCGCGCACGTCATCGGACTGCGGCTTAAAGGCCGCGCCAAGGACCGCTACGTGGATACCCGACAAAGAACCACCGACCACGCGAGTAGCCAGCTCCACGACGTGCTTGCGTCGGCGCATGTTGACATTGTCGACTTCGCGCAAGAAGGTCAAGGCTTGGTCAACACCGAGCTCTCCCGCGCGCGCCATGAACGCGCGGATGTCCTTGGGTAGGCAACCGCCGCCAAAGCCGAGTCCGGCGCCAAGGAACTTGCGGCCGATGCGCTCGTCGTAGCCGATCGCGTCCGCGAGCGCGGTCACGTCCGCGCCGGAGGCCTCGCACACCTCGGCGATAGCGTTAATGAAGGAAATCTTGGTGGCGAGGAACGCGTTCGCGCTGACCTTGACCAGTTCGGACGTCGCGAGGTCGGTCACGATGAAGGGTGTGTTGCGCTCGAGCATCGCCGCGTACACGCTGCGAGCCACCTCCTCGATCCGGCCGGGGTTCTCAGGGTCTACCCCGATCACTAGCCGGTCGGGACGCAGGGTGTCCTCCACAGCGAAGCCCTCGCGGAGGAACTCCGGATTCCAACCCAGTTGCGCATCGGCTCCGACGGGCGCGATCTCGCGCAGCCGTTCGGCCAAGCGCGCCGCGGTGCCAACCGGAACCGTCGACTTGCCCAGGATCACTGCAGGGCGCGTCAGCAGCGGCCCTACCGTCTCGATCACGTCGTCGACGTACCGCATGTCAGCCGCGTACTCCCCCTCCTTCTGAGGGGTGCCGACGCCGATGAAGAACACGTCGGCGAATTCGGCTGCCTCGCGCGCGTCGGTGGTGAACCGTAGCCGACCGGAGTCCACGTGGCGGCGCAGGACGTCGCCCAGGCCGGGCTCGTAGAAGGGGACCTCGCCGCGGCGCAAGAGGTCGATCTTGGCGGAGTCGATGTCGACGCCGATCACCTCGTGGCCCAGCTCGGCCATACCCGCGGCGTGGGTGGCACCGAGGTACCCGGTACCGAAGACTGCTATACGTTCTGGCATGGCGCCAAGCCTAGCCTCCCGCGGGGCCGAAAGTTCCGCTGTCGCCGCCCAGGACCGGAACCGACGCGACAACGGCGTGACCGCGGGCACGCACCGTGATCTCGCCATCCCCGAAAGGAACAAAGACAGCCTCACCGCAGGCCAGTTCGCGCGTCTCGTTCGCGCTCGCGACGGTGGTCTGGCCATCCAGGCAAAGGACGATGCGCGGGCCGGCGGGGGCCTCCCACTCGCCATCGCGCACCGACGCCAGCTCGAACTCCGTTACCGGCACGCTGTACATGGTCACCGCGCCGTCGGTAGTGCAGTGGGGCCGCTCCGCAGTCGCCGGCACCGCATTCATGAGGTCGAGCAGCAGCGGCACGTTGATGGGCTTTGGGGTGAGGCCGGCGCGGACCACGTTGTCCGAGTTGGCCATAATCTCCACCCCGACGCCCGACTGATAACTGTGGACTGTGCCGTCTCCCACGAAGCAGGAGGCGCCAGGCGCGAGGTAGACCACGTTCATCGCGAGCGCCACCAGCGCCCCCGGGTCGCCCGGATGGGACGCGAGCGCGCTACACGCGGCCCGCACCTGCGCGGAGGGGTCGGCGCTGGAGTTGAGGGAGGCGAGGGTGGTGACGACGTGCGCACCCCTCGGAAGCGCCAAAACACTCCTTATATATGCGGTCACCGCTGCCGCGGGGGAATTGGCGTCTTCCACCAGTTTTAGGAGCGCGGCGCCATCCTTGCCGAGCAGGTGCAAATCGCCGCGCAGGCCGGGCAGGTCGCGGAACCCCGCGAGCACGGTCATGGCCGTGAGCGCGACGATCATCTCGGGCTTGTGAGAGCGATCGCGAAAGGTTCGCGTGGGCGACGTCGCCGCCACGCCTTGCGCCTCCTCGGCCTCGAAGCCCACGATCGCTCGCTCCATGCTGGGATGAACCTGGATCGACAGCGGCGCGTCGATGGCGAGGACCTTGAGGAGGAACGGCAGCCGCCCCTGAAACTCGCGGGCGACGTCAGGTCCGAGCGCGTAGTCGGCATCGCGATCGATGAGTGCGTCAAGACCCAGCTGCGCGGAATCGCAGGCCACGGTGGCTGGGGACGCAGGGTGGGCACCCCACCAAGCCTCGGCGACGGGGGTGTCTTTTGGCGGTATCCCCAGCAACTCCGGGATCGAGTCAGTACGGCCCCAGGCGTAGGTCTTCAGCGACGGATTCAACAAGTACACCCCGCCATCATGCCACCCGCACCGCGCCCAGTACGCTGTTGCCATGTTTGAACCCATCTCAATTCCTGCCAATCTCCTTCCCGCCGATGGTCGTTTTGGTGCCGGACCCTCCAAGGTGCGCGCGGCTCAACTCGACGCGCTGATGGCCGCGCAACCCACTGTGCTCGGCACCTCACACCGCCAGGCGCCCGTGAAGGACCTCGTCGGCGACGTGCGCACGATGCTCGCGACGCTCTTCGCCATCCCCGATGGCTACGAGGTGATCCTCGGCAACGGCGGTTCGACTATGTTCTGGGACGCCGCCGCCTTCGGGTTGGTGGAGCGCAAGGCGCAGCACGCGGCCTTCGGCGAGTTCGGCCAGAAGTTCGCCAAGGCGACGCTCGCCGCCCCGCACCTTGAGGCATCGTCCGTCCGTAGCGCTGAGCCGGGAGGCGTCATCCTGCCCACCGCGGAGGCCGGCGTGGACGTCTACGCCTGGCCGCACAACGAGACGTCGACAGGCGCGATGGTCGAGGTCCTGCGGCCCGACGGAATCGGTGATGCTCTCACCGTCGTGGACGGCACGTCTGCGGCCGGCGGGCTGTTCCTCGACGCTCGCCAGAGCGACGTCTACTACTTCGCCCCCCAGAAGAGCTTCGCCTCCGACGGCGGCATCTGGTTCGCACTGGTCTCCCCCGCTGCTATCGAGCGGATCGAGCGGATCGCTGCGAGTGGTCGCTACATTCCCGAGTCGCTGTCGCTCTCCGCGGCACTCACCAACTCCCGCGTGAACCAGACCCTGAACACCCCCGCCGTCGCCACGCTCGTGCTCATGAAGGCGCAGTTGGAATGGATGCTGGCAGGCGGCGGCATGGAGTTTGTGACGACCCGCACGTCGCGGTCAGCGCGCATCGTCTACGAGTGGGCCGCCGCGCGGGACTGGACTGAGACGTTTGTCACAAACCCTTCAAACCGTTCTTCCGTCGTAGCTACCATCGGACTCGACGACAAGGTTGATTCGGCCCTTTTGCGCCAGCACCTCAGGGCGAATGGCGTCGTGGACGTTGATCCGTACCGGAAATTGGGCCGCAATCAGATCCGAGTCGGAATGTATCCGGCCGTAGATCCCGAAGACGTCTCGGCGCTTACGCGCAGCATCGACTACTTAGTGGAGAGATTACTGACATGACTGAACAGCAGGATGTAACCAGCCCCACGCGTCGTCGACGCCACGGCAACACCATCCTGCTAGGCACCATCCCAGTCGCAGTAGCCCTCACCGCCCTGCTCACCTCGGGCACGTGGGCCTCCACCCCCGACGAGTCTCAACTCGCGGACGGCGCGCCCACCGGCGGGATCGCTGCGCCCGCCCCGGCCCCGATGCCCAGCATCGTCGCTCCCGGAACCGTCGCCGATGCGGCCGTCGTGACGCAGAAGATTACCGTGACGCTGCCCCCCAAACCGGTCGTGGTGGCCGCCCCGGCAGCCGCCGCGTCGACGTCGTCGAACAATTCCACCAGTACGGCAAAGAAGTCGACCGGATCCTCGACGAGCAGTTCGGCGAGCTTCCAGTCCTACTGTGCGAACCCGCAGGGGCCTTACTCCGCCTCCGGCGGGGTGCAGTCGCTGCTGTCGGCCGCCAACAAGGAACGCGCACGCATTGGGATCAAGCCCCTCTCGTGGTCGTCCTCGCTGGCCGGATCGGCCACCAGCTGGTCCAAGACCATGGCCGCTAAGGACTCCAAGACCTCGGGCAACGCCGACGCGCTGTCACACAACCCCAACCGTCCGGGCGCGGAGAACGTGGCCGTCAGCTACGTGAGCACGGGCCTCAGCCAGAGCGGCGCAGTGTCTCGCGCCCACCCCAACTGGATGTATTCGAACGGGCACTGCCTCAACATTATGAATCCCGCGTACTCCACGATGGGCGCCGGAATGGCCGCGACCAGCGACGGCAAGACCTGGTACACGACCGCAAACTTCCGCTAGAGGTCCAGCGGGGTCGCGGGCTGCGGATGCGACGCGTTGCCGCGCCACGGGGGAATCCAGCGGTAGAGGCCGTACGCCGTCGCCACCCCGGCGCCGCCGACGAGCCAGAATCCCACCGGTAGGGCAATCGCCGCGCCCGCGGAGACGGCCGCCGGCCCGATGAATCCGCCCACGTCCTGAGCGATCATCCAGACCCCAGTGAAGACAGAGCGCGTCGCGCGCGGGGCGACGTCCGCCGCGAGCGTCATGATCACGCCGGAGCCCCAGCCGTTGCCTATGCCCAGCGCGATGGCCGCGAGGGTCACCCCCACCGCGCCCGACGTGGCCGTCAGAGCGATAGTGCCCAACCCCAGGATGAGGGTAGACGGCACGGCCGTCCAGGCGCGACCGAAGCGGTCCATCACGACTCCGGCGGGGTAGAAGAGCACCATGTCTACCGCGGCGTTGATGCCGAAGATGAGCGTGGCTACCTGCGGGCTAAGCCCCACGTGCGTCGCCCATAGAGGGATCACCACCAGGCGCGCGGCCCGCACGGCCCCGGTGAAGACGATCGCCACGCCAAGGGTACGGAACACCTTCGCGTTGTCCTTGACTACCTTGAGGGGCGAGGCCTTGTCCTCGGGCTCGGCATGGCGCCGCAGGTTCCATGCATTGGACAGCCTCAGCGCGACCATGGCGGCCAAGGCGGCGATTGCGGCGGCGACGTACACCCAGTGGATGCCCCAGATGCCGATGATGGCGGCACCCATGAGGGGGCCGACGAAGTTCGCGATCCGCCACACGCCCGCGAGCGTGGTGAGGGCGCGGGCCCGGTACTGAGGCCGGACCGCAGCGTTTATTTGGCCCTGGCGGGAGATGTGATAGCCGGCGTGGCCGACACCGATAGTGAAGGCACCCACCACAAACAGCGCAATCGCAGGTGAGGCCGCGCAGATGACCGATCCCGTCGCGATCACCGCGAGCGCGACCATCGCGGCGCGCGCCGGTCCCAGCCCTGCTGAAAGCCTGCCGCCCACGGCCGATCCGGCGATGCGGCCCACGGCGTACGCGGCCACCGCCAGCGAGGCGATCACGGAGCTGTAGTCGAACGCCAGCACCGAGAGCGCGAGTACGGGGAGAACCGCGCCGAGCCCAATCTCGGCGAGAAAGGTCGGGATGTAGGTCGAGGTAGCGAGGTCGCGCGCCACCGTGGCGCGCGAGCCCCCTTTAGCCATCGGTACTGCTAGTTCGCGTCTGGCTCGGCGTTACCCTCCACGGGCGCGTCGGTCGGTAGGTCGGGCGCTGCATCGGTCGGCGACTCTTGCGAGACGTCGGTCGGCGACTCCGGCGCGGCTTCCGCCGTCTGGTTCGCTGCCTCGACAACTTCCGAAGCATCACTGCCCTCAGCGTCCTCATTGGTCTCCGCGACCTCCACCGGGGCGGCCGCCTCAACCTCGGGCTCGGGCTCGGGCTCCGGCTCGGGATCAGGCGTGGTCAGGTCGAAACCTACCGGCACGTCGTTCTCGAACACGGGATCGGCCTCGGGCCACTGCGACTGCTGCCGCTCGACGTCGGTCTGCGAGTGGGCGCCGCAACCGTGGTCGACCGCGACTACGCGGCCGTCGGACTGCGACCACTCGTTGGTGCAGGCCCCAAAGGCCATGCGCAGCGAGCCGGTGAGCGGGACAAAGAACGCGCAGGTGGAACACGGAGCGGCGGAGGCTACCGCGGAGGGTGCCGTCTTGCCGTGCGATCCGCGCGCCCAGCGCTGAGCGACATCCTCGCGACCTTCGGGGCCAAGCACGCGTTCGCGGCCCAGCCCGAACTCCCAGATTGCCAGCTCGTCCGCGTCGGCGTCGTCGGTGGCCTCGTACCCGGGCACCAGGCGCGGGTCCTCCTTCACGAACGGGAGCATCATGCCTGCGTCGAGGTCTCCGGGCTGCACACGGTCGGCCCAGGGGACCCACGCGGGCGCCAGCAACGCGTCGTCCGTCGGAATGAGTTCCGACTCGCAGACCGTGGCCGTCTTGGCCCGCGGGGCGCGTGCAAGCGTCACTGACCAAACCCAACCGCGGTACCCGGGCAGCGTGCACGCGAAGAGGTGCGTGACCAGCCTCTCGCCGGCCTTGGCCGACCCTACGTGGGCGCCGACTGCAGCGTCGTCGTTCGCGGTCTCGACCGCCGCCTCGCGGGCGACGTCGAGTGCTTGGTCAAGAACGGTATCCATGAAGTCCTAAGCGTCCAGCTGTTCGGCGACCGCACGCAATACTGCGGCCACTTGTGCGCCCTTGGCGGGCTCGGGATAGCGTCCCTTGCGCAACGTCGTGGAGACGCCGTCCAGCATCTTGATCAAGTCCTCCACGATCACAGTCATGTCGTCCACCGGCTTGCGCAGGTTCTGGGACATCGACTGCACGGGCTCGAGCATCGTGACTGACAGTGCCTGCGGTCCGCGACGGCCATCGGCCACGCTGTACTCAACCTTCGCACCCTTGCGAGGATTAGTGACATCCGCCGGCAGTGCGGAGGCGTGCAGGAAGACCTCGTCGCCTGCATCACTCTGGATGAAGCCAAACCCCTTGTCGGCGTCGTAGAACTTCACTTTTCCGGTTGGCACATTAACCTCGCGTCAATCAGCAGCGCCGCGTGTTCGGCACCGCCCACCAGTCTAGCCGGACGAGTAGCCACCAGCCACGTTCCCATCTTCGCGCGTAATGGGGGTAGTGTGCCGTGGTCGGTTGAACTCGTCCCGTTGAACCGCGTGGCAACACACTGAAGCAGGACGTGTTGTCTAGACACCACTGAGGAGACCATGCCACTAAGCCCCACCCCCGCGTGGTTGCTGCCGACGTTTGTGCGGGCGGCGACTGGCGCAGGCTCGGCCGCCTCAACCGCCAGCATCGAGCGCGCCGGAAGGCGGCTCCTGGCTCGCTGGGAGGAGCCTCGTCGGCACTTCCACAACGTGCGACACCTCATCGACCTGCTGCAGCACGTGGACGAACTCCAGCAAGAAACCCATAACCCGCATGTGGTCCGCCTCGCGGCTTGGTATCACGGGGCGATCTTCTCCTCGGATGAGGCCGACGCGTACGCACACCGCGGTGGCGAGGACGAGGACGCGAGCGCCGAGTACGCCCGCCTGGAACTCGCCTCTCTCGATATGCCCGCCACAGCCATCGACGCCGTGGCGACCATGGTCAAGGCGCTGTCACGTCACACCCGCAACCCGGTCAGCTCGGACTGCGCGGTACTGTGCGACGCGGACCTGGCTGTGCTGGCCTCAGACCCGCAGCGGTACAAGGACTACGTCAGGGACGTCCGCGAGGAGTACGCCTACATCCCCGAACGCGAGTTTCTCGTGGCGCGCAAGGCAATCGTCAAGAAGCTACTCGCCCGCGAACAGCTCTACGTATCCCCGCTCGGAGCCACGTGGGAGCAAAGCGCCAGGCAGAACCTCGCCGCCGAGGCATCACGGATCGATAAGGCGCTGGCTCAGCTTGTCGCTAACGACGGCGAAGTCTCGGCCAACTAGCCGGACGCGCTCTGCTCCGCAGTTATCCACAGATCTCCGGCGCGCCCACGCCCTGCGCCGAAGCGTGCCTAGCCTCGTAGGTGAGCCCATCCAGTGGCTCCTCACCTAAGGAGCAGCAATGACGCAGTACAACGTTGATGCGGGAGAAATCCTGCGCGGGGCGCAACGAGCCTCCCATTCCGGGGAGAACATCCGTGCGGAGGTCGCGGGCCTCCTGGGCACCCTCACGGCGCTGGAGGGCACCTGGCAGGGAGGCGCCGCGAGCGCCTTCACCGGCGTCCTGGAGCAGTGGCGCGCTGCCCAGGCGCAAGTGGAGTCCGCTCTCGACTCCATGGGGGTGGCGTTGGGGCAGGCGGCCCAGGAGTACGAGTCCGCGGAGACCCAGGCGTCGCGGCTGTTTGCTCGCTGACCGGGTGCGCTACGGCTTTGCCGCGTGCCTCCCGTAGGCTCTGCGCATGAGCGTGCTGATCGATCCCCCGCTGTGGCCCAACCACGGCACCGTGTGGGGGCATCTCGTGTCCGACACGTCGCTAGACGAGTTGCACGCGTTCGCGCGAGCGGCGGGTATCCCCGAACGCGGATTCGACCTGGATCACTACGACGTGCCCGTCGAGCGCTATGCGCAGTTGCAGGAGCAGGGCGCGCACCTCGTAGACGGGCGCGAACTTGTGCGCCGGCTGCGCGCCTCCGGCCTCCGCGTCACCTCCGCACGCCGACACGGCCGCGCCTGAACCACCTGGGAGGCGGCGGCGCACGACAAAGGCGGCGCGGTGCCGCGCTCAACGGAGGTCAATGACCACCCTCGAGACGCGGCTCCACGCCGCCTAGGAGTGCCTGCGTGAGCTAGAAGCCCATGCCGCCCATGTCGGGCGCGCCGCCGCCACCCATGGCGGCTGCGGGCTCGGGCTTGTTAGCCACAACCGCTTCGGTCGTGAGGAACAGCGCCGCGATGGAGGCTGCGTTCTGCAGAGCAGAGCGCGTCACCTTGACCGGGTCGTTGACGCCAGCCGCGAGGAGGTCCTCGTACACACCGGTAGCGGCGTTGAGGCCGTGTCCGACGGGCAGGGTCTTGACCTTCTCGACAACAACTCCGCCTTCGAGGCCGGCGTTGATGGCGATCTGGCGCAACGGAGCCGAGATCGACAGCTCGACGATACGAGCACCGGTTGCCTCGTCACCCTCGAGGTGAAGGTTGGCGAATGCCTTGGTGCCAGCCTGAATAAGGGCAACGCCACCACCGGCGACGATTCCCTCTTCAACAGCAGCCTTAGCGTTACGCACTGCGTCCTCGATGCGGTGCTTGCGCTCCTTGAGCTCGACCTCGGTCGCGGCTCCGGCCTTGATGACTGCAACGCCACCTGCCAGCTTGGCAAGGCGCTCCTGCAGCTTCTCGCGGTCGTAGTCCGAGTCAGAGCTCTCGATCTCGGCACGGATCTGACGTACGCGACCCTCGATGAGCTCGGCTTCGCCGGCGCCCTCGACAATCGTCGTCTCGTCCTTGGTGACAACGACCTTGCGTGCCTGACCAAGCAGTTCCAGACCAGCGGTGTCGAGGGACAGGCCCACGGACTCCGAAATCACGGTACCGCCGGTGAGGACGGCCATGTCCTGGAGCATCGCCTTGCGACGGTCTCCAAAGCCGGGAGCCTTGACGGCAGCAGCCTTGAACGTGCCACGGATCTTGTTCACGACCAGGGTCGCGAGGGCTTCACCCTCGATGTCCTCGGCGATGATGAACAGCGGCTTGCCCGCCTGCATGACCTTCTCAAGCAGCGGCAGGACGTCCTTGATGTTCGTGATCTTCGACTCGACCAGGAGCACGTAAGCGTCCTCGAGGACGACTTCCTGACGCTCGGGGTCGGTGACGAAGTACGCGGACAGGAAGCCCTTGTCGAAGCGCATGCCCTCGGTCAGCTCCAGCTCGAGGCCCAGCGCGCTGGACTCCTCGACGGTGATGACGCCTTCCTTGCCGACCTTGTCCATCGCCTCGGCGATGAGCTCACCGATGGCGGGGTCGCCAGCGGAGATGCCAGCGGTCGCGGCGATCTCTTCCTTGGTCTCGACTTCCTTGGCCGCCAGCAGCAGTTCGGCGGTTACGGCCTCGACAGCCTTCTCGATGCCCTTCTTCAGAGCGATCGGGTTGGCGCCGGCTGCGACGTTGCGCAGACCCTGCGTCACCAGCGCCTGTGCGAGCACGGTGGCGGTGGTGGTGCCGTCGCCGGCTACGTCGTCAGTCTTCTTGGCGACTTCCTTGACGAGCTCGGCGCCGATGCGCTCGAAAGGCTCATCGAGTTCGATTTCCTTAGCGATCGACACACCATCGTTCGTGATGGTGGGCGCTCCCCAGCTCTTCTCGAGTACTACGTTGCGGCCCTTCGGGCCGAGGGTGACCTTGACGGCATCGGCGAGGGCATTCATGCCCCGTTCCATGCCGCGGCGGGCCTCTTCGTCAAAGGCAATAATTTTTGCCATGGGTAAATCCCCTTGTCACATGGGTGGTGGCTGTGCGCTGCCCGCGACGGACGATGCAGGGCCACGAGTTCACGTCACTCGCAGTCCGGACACCTCAACAACACAACCGAGGTCTATTAGCACTCTCGGGTCGAGAGTGCTAAGTCCGATTTTGGCACTCTGACCCGCCGAGTGCAAGCCACGAGCACGTGTTCCGCCCACGGCGGAGCGCCGAACGCCCGCGCATCGGCGCCGCGGCGGAGGCTAGGCGTCGGGGTTAGAGGCGAGCAGCACTTCGATCTCGGCGCCACCGGGCGTGGATCCGCCCTGAACCGCCTCGATTCCGAGCGTCTGCGCGACGTTCGCGGCGGTGTCCGCGAGTCGGTCCTCGGAATACGTCACGGTGTTCTGCCCGTCGGGGATCAGCGAGGACGAGATGTTATTTGCCTCGATGTTCGTGTAGCCCGCAGCTTCGAGGTCCGCCTGCTGCTCGGCCGCGAGACCCGCGACGCCGGAACCGTTACGCACGTGAACCTGCGCGTCGTAGATGATCTCCGGCTCGGGCTCGGCGGTCTCGGTTGGGGTGGGCGTCGGCGAGGGCGTCGGGCTGGGCGTGACAGAAGGCGCCACCGACGGCGTCGCCGAGGGGGTCGCCGAGATGCTGGCGGTCGGGCTGGGCGTGGCCGCAGCATCCGTCGTCGAGTCTTGGTTCCACAGGAAGGTCGCGATCACGTAGGCGAATAGGCCGGCGGCGATAAAGACGAGCAACGGCGGCAGCAGCCTGACGTACCACTTGCGCGGGGCGCGGTGGACGCCCACAGGTCCGCCCGATCGGGCGATCTCGTCGAATTCGTCTGGCTCGTAGATGTCAGGCACGTGAGAACCCTACCCGTGCGTGCCAGCGTCCCACGAACGGGTGACGCGGCCACGTTGGCGCGCGGAACGCATCCGGCGCAGGCGCTTCACCAGCATGGGGTCGTGAGCGAGCGCCGTCTCGTTATCGATTAGCGCATTAAGTACCTGGTAATACTGGGTGCCGGACATCGAAAATAGCGAGCGAATCGCGTCTTCCTTGGCCCCCGCGTACTTCCACCACTGGCGCTCGAAGGAAAGGATCTCCGCGTCGCGTTCTGTGAGCCGCGCGGGTTCGGGTTGCGCTTCGGCGAGACGGACTACGTTGTCTGTCACGATCGCCCCTCCAACGCTCTGTTCGCTACGCGCTCGTGCATAGCAATACAGATTTCACATTACCTGCGAACCACCACCCCGCCTTTAGGCGCGACGGCGGCGTTTCGCAACTGGCACTAGCGTAGTTGCCATGAGCGAGTGGTGGCGCAGCGGCATGGCCCCCGACTGGGCCGACGCCCTCGAGCCGGTTGCCGGCGACCTCGACGCGATCGGGGCGACGCTCTCTCGCGAGCATGCGAACGGCGTCGAGGTACTTCCGGCTTCCCAGTTGATCCTGCGTGCGTTCCAACGGCCGCTAGCTGACGTCCGCGTGCTGATAGTCGGTCAAGACCCGTACCCCACCCCGGGAGACGCCGTGGGGCTGAGTTTCTCGGTGGCTCCCGGCGCGCCGATGCCACGGTCGCTTAAGAACATCGCGACGGAGTTGGCCGCGGACACCTCACAGAGCCTTCGCGACGGGGACCTGAGCCACTGGGCCGACCAGGGGGTGCTGCTTCTCAACCGTTTTCTCACGGTGCGGGCGGGCGCTGCTGGTTCGCACCGCCGCATCGGCTGGGAGGCGGTGACGGATCACGCGATTCGGGCGCTCGTGGCCCGCGGCGGGCCACTGGTTGCGGTGCTGTGGGGACGCGAGGCCCAGTCCGTGACGCCGCTCCTGGGCGACGTTCCGATCATCGCCAGCGCGCACCCCAGTCCCCTCAGCGCCCGTCGAGGGTTCTTTGGGTCGCGACCGTTCTCGCGCGTGAATGCTTTGATGACCGCCCTACACGAGACGCCCATTGCGTGGGCAACTCCCGTGCCGTCGATCAAAGAACCCTAGGAACAGATACTTCCGGCGTTGCCGACAGCGCTACCTGATAGGTAACCATCCATTCGGTTACTCGATCCCCAGGTGAGGTTCGCCTGGCCCACGAAAATCGGAAGCTGGCTGCATGCGTAGCCCGGCGCGGCGAGAGGGTTTCCGTTGCCGCTGATGTTCGTCGGCAGCAAGCCTTGGAAGTATGGATCAGCGAAGTCGATGGTCACACGCCAGTTGCCCGTGGTGACACCGGACACGGTGAAATACAAGTTGAAGTGCTTGGGAGGAGTTCCACCCCACGCGTCAAAGTTGGTATAGGAGACCGTACAAGAGTTCCCGGTCGGAGTGCCGTAGCTCGCCGGGGCCTCCCAAGAGTTGCCTGGCCACGCGGTGAGTTCAACACACGAGTATGGGCCGGTCGCTGGCGCCGTCCAGGTGGTGTTGAGCCACCAGGTGTTGACGAACACGCCAACGCTGGCCACGTTCGCGGTGTTGTACGCGGAGACGGTGACATTGTTGGTGCCGGTGGCCGCGCTCGCGAGCGTCCCTGTCGCCAGGATCGTCCCGCCCGTTCCGACGATGCTGACTGACACGGGAAGACCCGCGCAGGCCGAGGGCATGCTTGAGATGCGCAGCGTCGTGCTGGCGGTACTCGATGCCGGGGCGGTTGTCGCGGCCGTGGCCGTCGAGCACCGCGCGGCCGTGTTGATCACGGGGTGAGACGCGCTGACGCTGAGCTGCGCCGCAGAGGCGGGTGACGCCACCGCGAGCGCCAGGAGCAACACGACGATGGCGGCGACTGCTGCAGTGAGCGGCGCCGCGAGACGCCGGGTCACTCGCGCACCTGGTCGCGATCCGCGTCGGTCTCGTCCTCGGAAAGCTCCGGGCACTCCTTGGAGGGCCAGATAATAAGTCCGAACGCGATCAGCAGCATGCTGCCCCACACCAGGGGGCTGCTCAAGACTGAGGCCACCGCACCTAACGACGGGACGCTGAACTCGGCGATGCCAATGACGTCCTCGTTGGTGGGGTGGAACGGGTCGACAAAGTCGTTGTTGTCGCCCTGGAGGTCCCAGCCGGTCTGGCCGTCTCCCCCGATGATGCGGTGCACGATTTGCCCGCCGCCCAGGTCCGCGGTGGTGTAGACCACCACGTCGCCGATCTGCGGTTCGCCCGTGCGCGCCACCACGATGTCGCCCGTGTAGTACGTGGGTTCCATCGAGACGCCGTTGACCACGATGGTGGTGGTTCCGCCGCCCAGGCTGGACGGCCAGATGAAGAAGGCCAGCAGCGCGAGCAGCCCCCATGCCAGCACCGATCCGAGCGCGCGGAGTCCCCGGCGGCCAGTGCGGCCGTCGGTTTCCTGCGTCTCGAGGGTGCCGGACATGGAGTCTGCTCGTCGCTCTTCTACTGGCTAAACGCGATTAGTTGATCGAGACGGCGGCGCCGTAAACGTTGGCCGGGTTGATCGTGGTCGCGGGCGACGTGGCGGTAGGCGTCAGCGTGACGGACGTCGCGGCGGTCAGCGTCGTTGCGCCGGTGCCGAGCGTGACGGGCGTCGAGGCGTTGTTCTGCACGTAGACGGTGATCGTCTTGCCGGTGCAGGCCGCGTCGATGCCGGTGACCTTGATCGTGTCGACCTTGAACGAGTTGCTCGCGAAGGAGGTCGTGTACGCAACGTTGACGCCGTCGGTGTCGCAGCCGTTGTCCACGCCGATGCCGACGAGCGGCGAGGTCTGGGTGACGTTCAGCTGCGCTGCGGAGGCGAGGCTCAGTCCGGCGATGCCGACGATGCCGAGTGCTACTGCCGCGTACTTGCGCTTGTTGTTCTTCTTAGCCATGGCTGTGTGTTCCTTCTTTGAATTGGGATAACGCGGGGGCGGGCCGGATCTGGCTTCACCTGCCCGCGTGGGCAAATGCTCTAAGTCCGAGGTGACTCATGGAGGCTGCCCCCCATTCGGGGGGCACCTACACATCATGAGACGTGTGAGGTACGTCACTATGACGCATGTCACACCAGAAATGTTCCCCTGGGGGTATTTCGTGGCACTAGAATCCGGCTCGCAACGTTGCGTCATGCCGAATACCAGGCGTGTCGGCGAATCCGGAACATGTGATCCGAATAGCGATTTCCGTAAAATATGGAGCTGGCAGTGGGACTTGAACCCACAACCTCCCGATTACAAGTCGGGTGCGCTACCAATTGCGCCATGCCAGCTAGCTGCGCGATCACCGGGATCGCGAGCCCATTGTCTCACCCTCCGGCGCCCCGCTTTTCAGCGATGCGCCGGAGAGGCTGTCGCTAGAGCGACTCGAGGTATGCGCGCAGGGTGCCCGGGTTGAAGTAGCTCACCTCGGTCTGCTCGAGGATTTCGCCGTTCACCATGACGGTCGGGGTTCCGCCCACGCCGTCCTTCGACGACTGGTCGGTCGCAGCCAGCACCCACTTGTTGAAGTCGCCGCCGGAAAGCGAGTCCGCGACGTCCTGAGGCACGCCGACCGAAACCGCGATGACAGCGATCTCGTCATCGGACAGTCCCTCGGTTCCCTCTTCGGGCTGGTTCGTGTAGAGCAGCTCCGAGAACGCGTGGAAGTACTCGGGCGCCTGGTCGGCGACGGTTGCGGCTGCGTTAGCGGCCCGCGTGGAGTAATTGGTACCTAGCGAGTAGCTGTCCAGGATCGAGATGGGGTGGTAGTAGACCGAGATGTCTCCGGCCTCGCGCAGCGCGTCGAGGTCGGCGGCGTTGGTCTCCTCGAACTGCCCGCAGATGGGGCACATGAAGTCCTCGTAGATGTCTACGCGGGTGGCGTCCTCGGGGACGTCGACGGCGACGACCCCGGTGGTTCCGACAGGGATTCCGCCTGAAGCGTCCGATCCCGCGGGCAGAACCGCGCCGGACTCATCCAGGCCGGGCACCTTGGAGCTCGACACGATGAAGTACACAAGCCCGGCGAATAGCGCGAGGCCCACCACCGATGCGGCGATGATGATCATCGTCGACTTGCGCTCCTTCTTGTGCACCTGCTGCTGTGCGAGCAGGCGCGCCTGCGCTGCCTTTTCGTTCTTGCTTGCCATTGCTTAAGATCCTTCCGGGGTCTGCGGGACATTGTTCTGCGGGACATCATAGGGCGTGGAGTTCATCCAGCCATCAAGCGAAAACTTGCTGCGCGGGAAGATCAGGAGATAGGTGCCGAGCACGATGAACCCCACTCTCTCCGCCATATGCGCGTAGTAATTGACGGTGCCTTCCGGCACGTCTCCGCCGCCGCCGAAGCAGCCGCAGTCAATCGAGTAGCCGTGGGCCCATACCCAGATGACGCCGACGCTGAAGCCGACCATCATCGCCAGCCACATGATCGACGCGAGCCGCGTGAACAGCCCGAGTATCAGGAATAGCGCGAGAAGCAGTTCGAGGAACGGCAGCATGTTGCCCACGAGCGGGACCACCGCCTCGGGAAGCAGCCGGTACGCGCGCACGGCGCGAACCGAGGCCGGCAGGTCCTGCATTTTGGGGATCGCCGCAAAAATCAGGATTCCGGCCATTCCTAGCCGCACCAGCAGGCTAAGCCATGGCTGGGTCACGCCCCATCGCTTCTTGCCAGTCACTGGGTGATCCTCTCAACTGCTCTTGCTGGTCCGCGCGCCATCATAAAAAATACGCGGCGACCAGCAATGTTGCGGCAACGGCGTTGTCGGCTAAACGTACCGTAGAGCCGACTTGTTCCCGCCCGTTGGGACCTAGGTCGCAGTCGGCATCTGGGGCAATGGCCACCACCAGATATCCGCCTGCAGGTAGACGGCGACGGCGACGATCCCAATCGCCGCCAGCGAGATCACTACCCAGAGCGTCGCGACGCCCCTGGTAGGAGACAGCGTGGCCGCGACTCGATGCGCCCCCGCCCTCGTTCCTGCAGTGAGCGGCCCGCGCGCGAGCATGAAGACGGCAACAACCCCGCCAGCAACAAGCGCGAGGGCGTGACCCCAATTCTGCCCCGCGCTGGTGCCAGCGGCCAGGTGCTCCGCGCTTACTAGCCACCAAGCCGCGGCGGCCGTTCCTACTCCCGCCGCCGCGGAGAGCAGCGCCGACGGCAGCGACTCCGCCGCCGACCGGAGGAGATACCAAGGAAGCCCTATGGTGTGGACCACGCCGTCTCCGCGTCTCACGCCCTTGCGCGAGCGAGCGGCAGTCAGCGCCTGGTTCCGCCTAAAGGCGGTGCGTGCGACGATCGCGAAGATCACCATGGCCCCAAAGGCCACCACCGGCGCAACCGCCGCGCTGGCCACTAGCGCCGCACCCCACGCCATCAGCACCGTGTGGCGGGTGGGCTCGGCCACTACCTGCTCCTCGGAGCCGAATTCGTCCTCGGGATAGCCCGCGTCCGCCGGGTCAAGGACGCCCTCGCCGCCCGACGTCTGAACCGCGCCACTCGTGGCGGTCTCCCAAGTCTCAGAAGAGTCGGCCGCGTGCATTCCGCTCACATCGACGAACTGCGTGCCGCTCGGTGCGGCCGCCGCCATCACCGCCGTGGCCGCAAGCTCGTGCTCCTGGCCGCCCCGCTCGAACACCGTCGTGGCGCCGCGCAGCGCTGCCACCACGTCTCGCATTCCTGGGCGCCCGCCGACGTCCCGCCCGAGCGCCGCCGCGACCGCCTCCGCCCCGAGCACCTGCGCGATGGTCAGGTCACCCTCGAGCGTGCGACCTATCGCCTTGGAGCCCGAACCAAAAGGCGCGGTGCCGCTCATCGCATACGCGACCGTCGCCGCCCAGGACCAGTCGTCCGCGATGGGTCCCGGATCCGCGCCGTCGATGACCTCGGGCGCTACGTAACCCGCGGTCCCGCTGACTAGGCCGTCCCGGGTGAGCCGATCATCGTCCTGACGATGCGACAACCCGAAGTCGATCAGCACCGGGCCATCCGGGCCCATCATCACGTTAGACGGCGTGACGTCGCGATGCACTACCCCGGCGGCGTGCGCGGCCTCGAGCGCGCTGGCCATGCGCTCCGCGAAGAAGGCTAGCTGCTCGCCCTTGAGCGGCCCGTTCTCCTGCACGTAGTGGAACAGCGAGGTGCCCGGCACCAACTCGAAGACCACGAAGGTCTCGTCGGCGTCGAGTTCCGCGTCGATCACGCGCGGCACGGCCTCGTGGCGCAGTGACTGCAGCGCTGCCACCTCGCGCTCGAGCCGAGTAGCCGCCACCGCATCGGCCCTGGCGTCGACCAGCTTCAGCGCCGCGGGCGCGCCGGACTCGTCCGCGACCTGATAGACCGCGCCGGAGCCACCTCTGCCGAGAACGCCGGTCACTTGATATCCACCGATGCTGTCACCGATGCGTCGATCCACGCTAGCCATGCACTTACGCTACCGCCCCAAGGCTTGGATTGAACGCGGTGCTGTGGCAGGATGAATGCACGGTCGCATCGACGCAGCCGTAAGCAAGTGTCACAGTGGACACCACCTCGACACTCTTCACCACGGATCGTCTGGCACGTACCTGCCAGTGAAGGGATTTATCAATCATGGCAACAGTCACTTATGACGGCGCCTCGCGCATCTACCCGGGGACCGAGCGTCCTGCGGTAGACAACCTCAGCATCGAGATCGCCGACGGGGAATTCCTCGTCATGGTCGGACCCTCCGGTTGCGGAAAGTCCACCTCACTGCGCATGCTCGCGGGCCTCGAGGACATCGACGCCGGATCCATCTGGGTCGGGAACCGCGACGTCACCAACGTGCAGCCCAAGGACCGCGATATCGCGATGGTTTTCCAGTCCTACGCGCTGTACCCCCACATGTCCGTCGCGGACAACATGGGCTTCGCGCTCAAGATCGCGAAGTTCGACAAGGCCGAGATCCGCTCGCGCGTCGAGGATGCTGCCAAGATCCTCGACCTCACCGAGTACCTGGACCGCAAGCCCAAGGCGCTCTCCGGTGGTCAGCGTCAGCGCGTGGCCATGGGTCGCGCAATTGTCCGCCAGCCTCAGGTGTTCCTGATGGATGAGCCGCTGTCGAACCTTGACGCCAAGCTGCGCGTTCAGACCCGTACGCAGATTGCCGCGCTTCAGCGTCGTCTGGGCACCACCACTGTCTACGTCACGCACGACCAGACCGAGGCGCTGACCATGGGAGACCGCATCGCGGTTCTCAAGGACGGCCTGCTCCAGCAGATCGGCACCCCGCGCGACATGTACGACACGCCCAAGAACGTGTTCGTCGCCGGCTTCATCGGCTCGCCCGCGATGAACCTGGGCACCTACCAGGTATTCGACGGTCAGGCGCAGGTTGGTCGGGCCAAGGTGACCCTCACCCGCGAGGCTCTTGCAGCACTCAAGGCAGACGACAAGAACAACGTCGTCCTGGGCTTCCGTCCCGAGTCGCTCGACCGCGCCGCCCCGAACGCAGAGGGCGCCATCCCGATCGACGTCGACCTCGTCGAAGAGCTCGGCTCTGACGCGTTCGTCTACGGCACCATCCCCAACGAGTTCGGCGCAGCCAAGGACGTTCACTTTGCCGCCGGCGACTCACAGGTCATCGTCCGCATTGACCCCCGCGACGTCCCCGCCAAGGGCGACACGATCTGGGTCACGATCCGCACGGGCGAGCAGCACGTCTTCTCCTCCGCGACGGGCGACCGCCTCAACACCGAGCCGGTCACGACCGCAGCTTCGCCCGCGAAGTAGCACTCGGACGCACGTAACACCTCGCCTCGGGGCGGACAGTTGAACTGTCCGCCCCGAGGTTTTTTACGCCCGCGATGAGTACAACCGCGGGATTACTCAAGCTTGTCCCCGCTCCCGGGCGTGGCCCTGGTGTGTGCGCCAACGCGCGGATCGCTACGCTGGAGCAATGCCGCTACACATCAACGGAGCAGGTCACCCCGAGTTCATGACGCTGCCCTGGTCCCTGCCCCTTCAGCACTGGCCGACCGACCAGATCGCGGCGCTGCCCCGCGGTATTTCGCGTCACGTGGTCCGCTTTGTGAAGCTGGACAACACGGTGGTCGCCATCAAGGAGACCAACGAGACCATCGCGGACCGGGAGTTCGCGCTGCTGCGCGAACTCCAGCGCCTGGGCGCCCCCTGCGTCGTGCCCCTAGCGGTGGTGTCAGGGCGCAAGAACGCGCTCGGAGAGCCGCTCGAGGCAGCGCTCATCACCGAACACCTGCAGTTCTCGCTGCCGTACCGCGCCCTCTTCTCGCAGGCGCTGCGCGGCGAGACCACCACCCGGTTCGTCGACGCCCTCGCCGTGCTCCTGGTGCGCCTGCACCTGCTTGGCTTCTACTGGGGCGACGTGTCGCTGTCCAACGCGCTCTTTCGCCGCGACGCCGCCGAGTTCACTGCGTACCTCGTGGATGCGGAGACCGGGGACCTGCACGCCAAGCTGAGCGAGGGGCAACGCTCGTATGACGTGGAGATCGCGTGCACCAACATCATCGGTGAGCTCATGGACCTCGACGCTCAGGGCAACCTCGAGGACACTGTCGACCCGATGGCGATCGCAGAGCGGCTACAGGAGCGCTACGCGGAGCTGTGGGAGGCACTGACCCAGACCGCCACGTACACCTCCAACATCCCCCTGCGCATCGCCAACCGAGTCAAGGAGCTCAACGACCTGGGCTTTGACGTCAGCGAGATGGATATGCGCGAGACCGAGGACGGCGACGCGCTCGTGCTCCGCGCCAAGGTGGTCGACGCCGGACACCACGCGCGGCGACTCATGCGGCTCACCGGCCTGGACGTCCAGGAGAACCAGGCGCGGCGGCTACTTAACGACCTCGACGAGTACCGCGTGCTCGTCTCACACCCGTCGGAGGACGAGGGCTATTCGGCGCATCAGTGGCTCATGAAGGTGTTCGAGCCCACCGTGCGCGCCGTCCCGCGGGAATTCCGCAAGAAGCTCGAGCCCGCGCAGGTCTTTCACGAGGTCCTCGACCACCGCTGGTTCCTCGCGGAGGCCGCCGGACACGACGTCGCGATGCCGGTCGCGGTCGCGTCCTATGTCAAGAGCGTGCTGCCCAACCGCCCCGACGAGCAGTCGGTGCTGGGCACCCCAGCGTCCGAACTCAACGCGGCGGAGATCACGGCTGAGCTGCCCGCCTTGACCAAGGAGGTCGCGGCGCGGGCCATGGAGGCGCCCACCTTCGAGGGCGACAACTCGGGCGCGTGGGGCGGGGAGATGGACCCCTGGGGAAGCGAGGACGGCGACGATGAGGACGACGCCGAGATCGACGGCGACATGTACGGCGAGGAGCCCGACGCCGCTCGGGCGTCGGCGCCCGAGGTCACGCGCAAGTCAACCAAGCGCGAACCCCCGGAACACCACCTCCCGAGTGGCGACGACGACTAAGCGGGAAGTGCGCGCCGCGCCTCGTAGAGCGCGATCGAGGCCGCAACTGAGGCGTTGAGGCTCTCCGTGGTTGCCACGATGGGGATCGACACGATCTGGTCGCAGGTCTCGCGCACCAGGCGCGACAGGCCGGCGCCCTCCGAGCCGATCACGATGACGATCGGGCCGTCGAGCAGGTTCGAGTCGTGCAGGTCCACCTCGCCGCCGGCGTCGAGGCCGATCACGAAGATTCCCGCCTTCTTGTACTCCTCGAGTGCACGCACCAGGTTCACCGTGCGCGCGACGGGCAGGCGCGCAGCGGCACCAGCGGAGACCTTCCACGCAGCCACCGTCACGCCCGCGGCACGACGCTCGGGGATGACGACGCCGGTGGCGCCGAACGCCGCGGCCGAACGCATGATCGCGCCCAGGTTGCGCGGGTCCTGAATCGAGTCGAGCGCGACGATGCGCGCCGGCCCGTCCGAGTTGTCCATCAGGTCCTGGTACTGCAGGTACTCGTACGAGGGCACCTCAAGTGCGATGCCCTGGTGCCGCGTGCCGTCGGCGAGGAGATCCAGCGAGCCCTTGGTGACCTCGCGGACCTCGATGCCGTGCTCGACGGCGAGCGAGACGATCTCGGTGACGCGGTCATCGGCGTCGATCCGGTTGAAGACGTGCAGGACGTGCGCGGGCATGCCCATGCGCAGCGCCTCGAGCGTGCTGTTGCGGCCGATCACGAGCTCGAGCGACGCGGACGTGCGGTCGCGCGGCGGCGCCTTGGGTGCGCGGCCCTGAGGCCGCTTCGACTCTTCGTACTCGGCCTTCGCCTTGGCCTTGTACGCCTTGTGATTGGGGCGGTCGGAGGCCTTGGGCGTGGGGCCCTTGCCCTCGAGTGCGCGCCGCTGGTGCCCGCCGGTGCCGACCTGCTGGCCCTTCTTGGAGCCTGACTTACGAATTGCGCCCTTGCGCTGTGAGTTACCTGCCATAGTGCGAATCCTACCTAGCCTGAGGGCTAGTCGTCTGCCGCGAGCGACCAGCGGGCCCCATCGGCACTGTCCTCGATCACGATTCCGGCGCCCGAGAGGCGGTCGCGAATCGCATCGGCAGCGGCCCAATCCTTGGTTGCGCGGGCCTCAGCGCGGGCGTCAATGTCGGCGCGCACCATGAAGTCGAGCGCGGCCAGCGCACCCGACGTCGAGGATTCGTCTCGCCACTGGTCCGAGCCAGGGTCCAGCCCGAGCACGTCGAGCATCGCGCGCACAGCCAGCAGCGCCGCGGACGCGGCGGCGTCGTCTCCGGCGGTGAGCGCCGCATTGCCTGCCCTGACCGTCTCGTGGATGTGGGCGAAGGCGCGCGGCACTGAGAGGTCGTCGTCCATCGCGATCACGAACGGCTCCGGGAGGGGCGCCGAGCGGACCTGCTCGCCGCTGGGAGCGCCGACCTTGTCGCTCGCCCGCGACACGAATCCGGAGAGCCTCACCCAGGTCGCCGTCGCGTCGTCGAGGGTCGAGTCCGCGTACTCCAGCATGGACCGGTAGTGCACGCCCGCGAGCGCGAGCCTCAGCGCAGCCGGGTGATAGTTCTCGAGCACCTCTGAGACCAGCAGCCCGTTACCGAGCGACTTGGACATCTTGGCGCCCGACTGCGTCACCCACGCGGAATGCATCCACAGGCGGGCGAACGGGTCGCCGGCCGCGTGCGACTGCGCCTGCTCATTCTCGTGGTGCGGGAAGCGCAGGTCCAGGCCGCCGCCGTGAATGTCGAACTCGTCGCCAAGGTAGCGCTTGGCCATGGCCGAGCACTCGATGTGCCAACCCGGGCGCCCGGGGCCCCACGGGGAGAGCCACGACGCCGTCTGAGGCTCGGTCTCCTTTCGGGCCTTCCACAGCGCGAAGTCGCGCGGGTCGCGCTTGTCGTCCGTCGGCGCGTCGGGCGCGGGGGTCAGGTCGTCGAGAGCCTGGTTGGTGAGCGAGCCGTATTCCGCGAACGAGCGCACGTCAAAGTAGACCGAGCCGCCGAGCTCGTACGCATGGCCGTTGTCGATGATGCGCGAGATGAGGCTGACCATCTGCTGAATGTGGCCCGTCGCGCGCGGTTCCGCGTCCGGCGCGATGACGCCCAGAGCCTCGTAAGCGTGGGCGAACTCGCGTTCATACTTGAGCGCGCGTGCCCACCACTGCTCGTGGTTCTCCGCGGCCTTGGCCAGGATCTTGTCGTCGATGTCGGTGACATTGCGCACTAGGGTCACGGTATTGCCGCTGCGCTCGAGCCAGCGCTGCAACACGTCGAACGCGACGGCGGAGCGCATGTGGCCAACGTGCGGGGAGCTCTGCACCGTGGCACCACACAGGTAGATGCCCACCCTGCCTTCAACCAGCGGCGTGAAGGCGCGCTCGGAGCGCGTCGCGGTGTCGTACAGGTGCAAGGTCACGGGGTTCAGGCTACCGCTCGCGACGTGCCAGGCAAAGGTGGCGCCACCGAGCGTCGTCTAGCGCGGCCGATGCGCATTCGCGCCAGGCGGTTCGCTTCAGCCCTGGCGCTGCACCACTAGGGCAGTGGCGAGCGCGGCGATGCCCTCGCCCCGGCCGGTCAGCCCGAGTCCGTCGGTGGTGGTTCCGGCGATGGACACCGGCGCGCCGATGCACTCGCTGAGGACGCGCTGGGCCTCCTCGCGGCGCGGCGCAAGCTTGGGCCGATTTCCCACCACCTGGATCGCCACGTTGCCAATCTCGTAGCCCGCGGCACGCACCATCCGGGCGCACTCCGCGAGCAGCGTCACGCCCTTGGCTCCTGACCACTCGGGTCGGTCCGTGCCGAACGTGGACCCGAGGTCACCCAGGCCCGCCGCGCTGAGCAGAGCGTCGCACGCGGAGTGCGCTGCCACGTCCGCGTCGCTGTGGCCCTCGAGCGAACGCTCGTCGGGCCAGTCCAGACCGGCGAGAGAGAGCCCAAACTCGTCCCCGTAGGCGTGGATGTCGACGCCGATTCCGGTGCGCGGGATGATCATGGAGCCTGCCTTTCCAGAGCGTTCTGAGACTCGGCGCTCAGCAGCACCTGCGCAACGTGCTCCGCGAGCGGGAGGTCGCTCGGCAGCGTCACTTTGAAGCCCCACTCGTGGCCCGCGACCGCCACCACCCTGCCGCCCGATGCCCTGACCAGCTGGGCGTCGTCGGTCGCCGACGCATCGGCGTGCGCCAGGTGTGCGGCACGCAGCGCAGCCCCCGCGAATACCTGGGGGGTTTGGACCGCACGGAGTTGATCGCGGTCGACGCTTTGGCCGAGCGTTCCGGCACAGGACGGCGACTCCACGAGGGTGTCGACCACCGGCACCACGGGGATGGCGCCGTCCGCTCCGTCCTGAACGGCGGCTATCGCCGCGCGCGTCACGGACGGGTCCTGGAAGCCGCGTGCGGCGTCGTGAACCAACACCACGTCTGGCGCGGGTTGCCCCTCGGCGAACAGCACGTCCAGCGCCGCGGAGACCGACTGTTGCCGCTCGGCTCCCCCGCTTATCACGCGGATCCGCTTGCCGTCGAGCGCGGGGAGGCCGCGCAGGGCGTCCTCGAACTCGGCCAAATGGGAAGTTGGCGCCGTCACGACTACCTCATCGCACGCATCGGCAATCCGCAATACTGCCCACACGACCAGCTCACGCCCGGCGAGGGGCACGAGCGCCTTGGGGAACTCTGCGCCCAGGCGTGAGCCCGAGCCGGCGGCCGTGACGACCGCCGCTATCCTCACGAGGCGAGGACTGCGTCCAGGCGGGACTCCGCGGTCGGCTCGTCGCACTTCTCCGCGAGAGCGAGCTCGCTGACAAGAATCTGACGTGCCTTGTGGAGCATCCGCTTCTCGCCGGCGCTGAGGCCCTTGTCCGTGTCGCGGCGCGACAGGTCACGCACCACCTCGGAGACGCGAATCACGTCGCCCGATGCGAGCTTCTCGACGTTTGCCTTGTAACGACGCGACCAGTTGGTCGGCTCTTCGATGTAGGGCTCGCGCAGCACGTCGAACACCTTCTCGAGTCCGGCCTGATCGACAACGTCGCGGACGCCGACGAGGTCGACGTTTTCCGCGGGAACTTCAATGGTCAAGTCGCCCTGCGCCACCTTGAGCTTGAGATAGGTCTTCTCCTCGCCCCTGACCGTTCGCTTCTTGATGTCCTGAATAAGCGCGGCCCCGTGGTGCGGGTAGACGACGGTTTCTCCGACGACAAAGTTCATAGTGAAATGTTCCCCTTCATTGCGGAGACCCATTCTACCACCGTAATTTGGTCCACTATCAGGTGCCCTATTTGCCGGGCGGTAACGACGCGCCGGTGGCAACGCATCGTGGAATGCGACTATTCTGGTGGGGCACTCAAGCCCTGGAAAGGACTCCCCCTGTGAAGCTCTTCGCGCCCGCCCGCGTGGCGATTGTCGCCGTCGTAGGCGCCGTGGCCCTCGCTGGCTGCACCTACGTCAATCCCATCATCACTCAGCAGCACTACGCCCCCGCCGACGGGCTACAGGCGCAGATCGGCGAGGTGCACGCGAGCAACCTGATCATCGTCACCACCGCTGTCGACGAGCCGGCCTCGCTCATCGGGAGCCTCTACAACGCTGGCGACGACGACGCCGACATCGTGTTCGCCCTCGACGGCTCGCACGGCGTCACTGTGACCGTGCCGGCAGGCGCCCAGGTCAGTCTCGGCGTCGATGCCGACGTACCCGTGCTCGCGTACGCGCCGGTCGCACCAGGGCTCGTCGCCGATGTCGCTATCCAGTCCGAGGCGACCGGGGTGTTCACCACCCCCGTGCCCGTCCTCAACGGCGCGCAGGAGGAGTTCATCCCGGAGCTCGAGGCGCTGTCCGAGGTCGAGGTCCCCCCGTACGAGTCCTAGCCTCGCGCTGCTTACTCTTTAAGCCATCAACGACGAAGGGCCCGGGGATAACCCCGGGCCCTTCGTCGTTCAAGTATGCGACGTCGACTCAGCCGAAACGGCCGGAGATGTAGTCCTCGGTAGCCTTCTCCGAGGGCGTCGAGAACATCGTCGCCGTGTCGTTCATCTCGATGAGCTTGCCCGGTAGACCGGTACCAGCGATGTTGAAGAACGCGGTGCGGTCGGCGACACGTGCCGCCTGCTGCATGTTGTGAGTCACGATCACGATCGTGTAATCGTTCTTGAGTTCCTGCATGAGGTCCTCGATGGCCAGCGTGGAGATGGGGTCAAGCGCCGAGCACGGCTCATCCATCAGCAGGACGTCGGGGCGGATAGCGATCGCTCGCGCGATGCAGAGCCGCTGCTGCTGGCCTCCGGACAGGGACGAACCGGGCTTGTCCAGCCGGTCCTTCACCTCGTTCCACAGGTTTGCGCCCTTGAGGGACTCCTCGACCAGGTCCTCGGCGTCGCCCTTGGAAATACGACCGCTGTTGAGCTTGACCCCCGCGAGAACGTTCTCCGCAATGGTCATGGTCGGGAACGGGTTGGGGCGCTGGAACACCATGCCGACGTGCCTACGCACCGCGACCGGGTCGATGTTGCTGGCGTAGAGATTCTCTCCATCCATCAACACCTCACCCTCGACTCTGGCTCCCGGAATCACCTCGTGCATGCGGTTTAGGGTGCGCAGGAAGGTCGACTTGCCACAACCCGAGGGGCCGATAAGGGCGGTGACCGAGTTGGGCTCGACCGCGAGTGAAACATCCTCTACAGCAAGGAACTTGCTGTAGTAGACGTTGAGGTTATTTACATCAATGCGCTTCGACACGTGAGCTCCGGATCTTTTCTAACGGCCAGTCTTGGGCGAGAAGTACTTGGAAATAAGGCGCGCTATCAGGTTAAGCGCCATAACAATGAGGATGAGAACCAGAGCCGCAGCCCAGGCCCGCATCTCGGTGATCTCTGCGACACACGGGATGGTGGGGTCGTTGCAGGGCTGTTCGCCCTTGCGCCACTCGGCCACGATGTACACCGGCAGGGTCATCATGCGGCCCTCAAAGAGGTTGAGGTTCATCGAGTCAGCCGCGCCCACCGCGATCAGCAGCGGGGCGGTCTCTCCGATGACGCGGGCGATCGCGAGCGTGATGCCGGTGGTGATACCCGCCATTGCCGTGCGCATGACCACCTTGGTGATGGTGAGCCACTTGGGAACGCCGAGGGCGTAGGCAGCCTCGCGCAGCTCGTTGGGCACCAGGCGGAGCATCTCCTCCGAGGCGCGCACCACGACGGGGATCATCAGGACGGACAGCGCGACCGCGCCGACTATCCCGAGTTTGGTACCCGGCCCCACGATGATCGCGAACACGGCGTAGGCAAACAGACCGGCGACGATGGACGGGATACCGGTCATGACGTCCACGAAGAACGTCACGGCCTTCTTCAGCTTGCCGGTTCCGTACTCGACCAGGTAGATCGCGGTGAGCAGCCCGATCGGCACGGAGATGATGGTCGCTGCGAGCGTGATGAGTAGCGTTCCGTAGACGGCGTGAAGGATCCCGCCCTCGGGCATCCCGCCAAAGACTCCGCGCATCGACTGCGTAAGAAAGTCCATGTTGAAGTTGGCGTCGCCGTTCGAGTCGACGAAGAACCGCTGCGTGCCGCGGCTGACTACGGTGACCGAGAGCCAGATGAGCGGAATCACGGCGAGCGAGAATGCCAGGTACACCAGCACCGTCATGCCCGAGTTCTTGAACCGTCGACGCGAGCTCAGCTGACCGATCGTCGACTTGCCCGACGTTCCGGCCGCGTTCATGGTGGTTTGAGACATCAGTTGGCCCCCGAGAATTCAGAACGGCGCGAGACTATCCAGCGCGCGAGCATGTTGACGAGCAGGGTGATCACGAACAGCGCGAGGCCCATTGCGATGAGCGCTGACACGCCCTCCGAGTTGGCCTCGGGGAACTTGAGCGCGATATTGGCGGCGATAGTGTTCTGCTGTCCTGCCTGCAGGACAGCGACCGAGTACGAAAGCCCCGGGGAAAGGATCATGTAGACCGCCATGGTCTCGCCGAGCGCACGTCCGAGCCCTAGCATCGTGGCCCCGATCATGCCGGAGCGGCCGAAGGGGAAGACGGCCATCCGCACCATCTCCCAGCGGGTGGCGCCCATGGCTAGCGCCGCCTCCTCGTGAAGCTTGGGGGTCTGCAGGAAGACCTCGCGCGTCACGGCGGTGATGATCGGGATGATCATGATCGCAAGCACGATTCCCGCCGACATCGCTACACGGCCGGTGTTGGACACCGTCCCGGTCAGCGGGTCGGGGGCGAAGAATGGGATCCAGCCGAGGTTTGTCCCCAGCCAGTTGTAGAACGGCTGCAGCACCGGCAGCACCACGATCGCGCCCCAAAGTCCGTACACCACGGATGGGATTGCTGCGAGCAGGTCGATGACGTATCCGAGGCTCGAGGCGAGCTTGCGCGGTGCGTAGTGAGAGATAAAGACTGCGATGCCGATGGACAGCGGCGCGGCAATCACGAGCGCGATGCCCGAGATCAGCACGGTGCCGAACACCAGGTAGCCGATGATCTCGATAAGGCTCTGGCCCTGGTCCGGGCGGATCCAGTCGACCTTCTCCGCTAGCTCGGCGCTCGACGAGGTCATCGCCGGCCACGCTTCGACTAACAGGAACGTCGCTACCGCGGCGAGGGTGACGAGGATAAGGCTGGCAGATACGAGGGAGACGCCGCCGAAGATCTTGTTGGCCTTCGAGGCCTTGTGCTCCGTCAAAGGCACTGCTGACGCCTCATAGTTCGGGTGCTCTTCAGTCGTTGTCACGCGCTATCTCCGTTAGAGGCCGACATGGGAAGTGGTGGACTCATCCTCGCGGATGAGTCCACCACCAGTCCAGTTGAATGTACTAGTTACCCGAGATGGTGTTGAGGATTCCCGTGATCTCTGCGGACAGGTCCGCGGAGATGGGAGACGAGCCGGCTGCGGAAGCCGCTGCCGCCTGGCCCTCGGGCGATGCGATGTAACCGAGGAACCCGGTTACGAGGTCGAGCTCTGCTGCATCATCGTACTGCTGGCAAAGGATCTCGTAGGAGACGAGCACCAGCGGGTAAGCACCTGACGCGGTCGTGGTGCGGTCCAGCTCGTATGCGAGGTCGTTCGCGCCGTTCGCGCCCTCAGCGAGGGGCGATGCGTCGACAACTGCTGCAGCTGCCTCGGCGGAGAAGGGCACGTACTCGTCGCCGACCTTCAGCGAGACGGTACCGAGCGAGCCGGCGCGCGAAGCGTCGGCGTACCCGATGGTGCCGCTGGTGTCCTGGACGATCTGGATGACAGCGGAGGTTCCGGGGCCGGACTCGCCGAGGTCGTTGGGCCATTCGCCCGAAGCCTCGTAGGGCCACGAGGACGAGGCCTTCTCGAGGTAGTCAGTGAAGTTGTTCGACGTACCGGACTCGTCCGCGCGGTGCACGGTGGTGATCTCGAGGTCGGGAAGGTCGACGCCCTCGTTCTGAGCCGCGATAGCCGCGTCGTTCCAGTTGGTGATCTTGCCGTCGAAGATCTGCGCGATGGTGTCGGCGTCCATGTTGAGGTTGTCGATTCCATCAAGGTTGAAGACGACGGCGACCGGCGAGATGTACAGCGGCAGGTGCACGGCACCCGCGTCGCCGTCGCAACGCTCAACAGCGGTTGCGTACTCGTCAGCGTCCATCAGGGAGTCCGAGCCGGCGAAGAGCGTGCCGCCGTCGAGGAACTGGGTGCGTCCGCCGCCCGAGCCGACCGGGTCGTAGTTGACGGTGACGTCAGGGTTGGCGGTCTGGAAGCCGGCGCGCCATGCTTCCATAGCGGATTCCTGCGATGAGGCACCGGCACCGTTGAGCGAACCGCTCAGTGCCATGGCCTCGGGTGCCGCGGTAGCTGCATCGGTTGCTACAGCCGACGTAGATTCGGTGGGCTCTTCGTTCGAGGGCGAGCACGCGGCCAGGGCGAGCGTCAGCACGGTCGCGGTGGCGATAACGCCGGTGCGAGTTGCGATCTTCACAGTCGATTTCCTCACTTGCTTGGGTCACCGGCTCTTTGCCGGACATCACCCAATCTAAGGAGCCAAGGTAACGGCACCATAGGGCAAATCTGAACGCTGGGTGAACGTTGGGTTAACGCAGACGGGGGCATATTTCAGGGCTCGAGCGTGTAGCCCACTCCGCGCACAGTTTGGATGATGACCGGCTCCGAAGGAACCGCCTCGATTCGGCTGCGCAGGCGCTTGATGTGGACGTCCAGCGTCTTGGTGTCTCCGAAGTAGTCGGCACCCCACACCCGGTCGATGATGACCTGACGCGGCAGGACGCGGCCCGCGTTCTGCGCCAGCAGAAAGAGCAGAGCGAACTCCTTGGGAGGAACCGACTCCGCGGCGCCCTCGCGGGTGAGCGTGAGGCGCTCGGGGTCCAGGGTCATCCCCGCGACGGTGAGCCGCTCGGGCTCATCCGGGATGCCATTCATGCCGTTCGCCTGGCGACGCAGCACGGCGCGCACTCGGGCGACCAGTTCACGCCCGGAGTACGGCTTGGTGACGTAGTCGTCAGCGCCAAGCTCGAGTCCGATGATCTTGTCGACCTGGTCGTCCTTAGCCGTCACCATGATGATCGGGACGTCGGAGCGCTCGCGGATCTCGTGGAACACCTCCGTGCCGGAGAGACCGGGGAGCATCAGGTCCAGCAGGATCACGTCTGCCCCGTCGCGGGCGAAGGCCGCTACCCCCTGCGGCCCAGTCTCCGCGAGCATCACCTCGAAACCCTCGCGTCGCAACAGGAAGTTGAGCGAGTCGCGATACGACTCCTCGTCCTCGACTACAAGGATGCGTGCCTCGGTCATTGTTCCCCCTGATGTGTCTGAAGCCTAAGTGTGAACGTGGAGCCGACGCCGGGCTGAGACCAGACGTCGACAGCCCCCGCGTGCTGCAATGCGACGTGCTTGACGATGCTGAGCCCTAGCCCCGTGCCGCCGCTCTCTCTGGACCGGGCCGGGTCCGTACGGAAGAAGCGCTCGAAGATGCGCTCCTGGTCCTTCAAGTCGATGCCGATGCCCTGGTCCATCACCGCGATTGACACCGTGTCGTCGGCCTCCGTGCAGGAGACGGTTACCCGCTTGCCCGGATTCGAGTAGTGGACCGCGTTATCCACCAGGTTGCGCAGCGCCATGAGCAACAGGTCGTGGTCGCCGAGCGCCATCGGGGTCGCCTTGATATCCGCGGTGATGGTGATGTCCTTGGCTTCCGCCGCCAGGTGGGCGCCATCGATAGCCTCTGCGATGACGGCCGCGATGTCCACGTCCGCGTGAACCAGCACCGAGTCCCCACCCTGGAGTCTCGATATCTCGATGATCTCCTGGATGAGTTTGGTCAGGCGTCGTGTCTCCTTGCGCATCTTGCCGGCGAAGGACCGCACCATGTGCTCATCGTCGGCGCCCTCCTCGATGCTCTCGGCGAGCAGCGACAGGGCACCCACCGGAGTCTTGAGCTCGTGCGACACGTTGATGGCGAACTCCCTGCGCGACTGCTCGGCTAGGCGGAGCTCTGTGTTGTCGTTGACGACGGCGAGGACCAGGTCCTCATCTAGCGGCACTGCGCGGACGTGCACCTGGGACGTGACGCCCAGGACTCCCCGCTTCACCGGGATCTCCTCCTCAACGGCCTCGCCGCGCTTCCAGGCCACCTCCGCGAGGTCCGCGACCGCGGGCAGGAGAGCGCCGTCCGGGCGCGCGACCCCGATAGCAGTCGCAGGGTTATTCACGAAGGCCGCCCGGCGGTCGCGGCGCACAATCACCGCGCCTGACTGGAGTACCGACAGCAGTTGGCGGGTCCGGTGTGGCACCAGCGTGCGCGCGATAATCTCCTTGCGACGCCTACGGTGCACCACCAACGCGACCGTCAGCGCGCCAACAGCGGCGCCTATCACTGCGGCAAGCCACACGTCGGGGTTCATGTGGTCACAGTAACGAGCCAATGGGGTGTTTACCCAATGTTCACGGCTTGCACCGAATGTTCACCCTGATAGCCTCACAGATCCGTCCTACTGACGGCAACCGATGCGACACTAATGGGGACATCACCTTCTAGGAGAACTATGCGCACGCTGTTTACCGCCGAACTATCGGAACTCGCCGACGACCTTATTGCGATGAGCCAGCACGTCGAGTCCGCGATCACTCGCGCCTCGGAGGCGCTGCTGACGGAGAACGTCGAACTCGCGCAAGCCGTGATCGCCGACGACGCCAAGCTCGATGACCTCGAGCAGATTGTCGACGAACGCTGTGTCCTGCTCATTGCCCAGCAGCAGCCGGTCGGCCTGGACCTGCGCACGCTCGTCACGAGCCTGCGCATCTCCGCTGGACTCGAGCGCATGGGCGACCTTGCGCAGCACATCGCCGAGGCCGCGCGCCGCTCGTATCCCGAGTCCGCGATCCCTGCTTCGCACCGTGACATCTTTGAGGGAATGACGGTGGCCGCCAAGCAGACCGCGTCAGAGGTGATCGAGCTCATGCAGAGCCGCGACCTCAACGTGGCCGCGCGCATTGTGAGCGACGACGACCTGCTCGACGACCTGCACTCGAAGGCCTACGGATCCCTGCTCGCCGAGGGCTACACCGGCAGCACTCAGGAGACGCTCGACATCGCGCTGATCTCGCGGTACTTCGAGCGCTTCGGTGACCACGCCGTGAACGTCTCGCGCCGCATCGTCTACTTGGTCACGGGTGACCTGACCGGCGGCCGCGGCTCAATCTAGACGCGAGGCATCTCAGCCGGCCCAGACATAGGTGAGGGGCCCCGATCAGGTTTCAATTGAAACCTGATCGGGGCCCCTCACTCGTCTACGGGCTTAACTCCGCCTGCGGCTACTTCTTACCCTGGTTCGCCACTGCGGCGATGGCCGCCTCAGCGGCGCTGGGGTCGAGGTACGTGCCGCCGGCCTTGATCGGCTTGAAGTTCTCGTCGAGCTCGAACACCAACGGGATTCCCGTGGGCACGTTGACGCCGGCGATGTCCGCGTCGGGGATGTCGTCGAGGTACTTGAGGATGGCGCGGATTGAGTTGCCGTGCGCGGCAACCAGCACCGTCTTGCCTGCCTTGAGGTCCGGCACAATGGCACCGTTCCAGTAGGGAAGCGCGCGCTCTAGTACGTCCTTGAGGCATTCGGTCTTGGGGGTGTCCTCGCCGGCGTAGCGAACGTCGTCCACCTGAGTGAACTCGTTGCCCGCGGAGATCTCGGGCGGCGGCACGTCGTAGCTACGGCGCCACATCATGAACTTCTCTTCGCCGAACTGCTCGAGCGTCTCGGCCTTGTTCTTGCCCTGCAGGTCGCCGTAGTGGCGCTCGTTGAGGCGCCAGTCGCGCTTCACCGGGATCCAGTGACGATCAGCCGCGTCGAGTGCGAGGTTGGCGGTCATGATCGCGCGGCGTAGCAGCGACGTGTGGACCACGTCGGGGAGGATGCCCTCCTGCTTGAGAAGCTCGCCACCACGAATTGCTTCGCCCCAGCCCTTCTCGTTGAGGGGCACGTCCACCCAGCCGGTGAATAGGTTCTTGGCATTCCATTCGCTCTCGCCATGGCGGAGCAGGATCAGTGTGTAGGTCATTTTTCTATTCTTACGCATTCGCCGCCTCAGCGCGAATGACCTTTGTCCCAGAAACCAGACCGCATGAGGCTGGGCCTAGCGGCTCGCGCCCACCACGCATGCTGGGCTCGTGACGGGGAAGCTAGCGTGTGGCACTTGGGCCACCTCCGCTACACCGGATTCGGGCGGCAGGGCGAGCACGTCCGCAAGCCCGTAACGGCGCACCTCGTGCCCGCGCTCGGCTCCCACCCAGAGTTCCTCGTCGATCACCGCGAAGTGCCGCGGCCAGAAGCCTGCGTCGAAGGAACCCCGATACCGCGCCTGACCCTCCGGGCTGAGATCGAATAGGGCGATCACGTCCGCGCCGCGCACGCTCACCAGCAGGACGTCAGCCCCCCGGGGGTTGCTCACGATCGCGATATGCCCGTCGGCGACCTCCTCCCCGGTGCGGTGCGGCGCCGTCGTGGACGCCACCTCCGCCACCACGTCGGCCGATGCCGAGGCGGGGTCCCAGCGCAGCGTCCGCAGTTGGTGATCAAGTTCGCACGTGACGTAGATGAGGTTGCCGAGCACGGCGAAGTGCCTGGGACCGGAGCCGGGCGGCAAGGTCGCGGCGATGCCGTCCTCGGCCAGCGCCCCGGCGTCATCGATCCGGTAGCGGCGGAGTTCATCGGTCCCGAGGTCGGCCACGAGCAGGTGCCTTCCCCCTGGGGCGAACCCGGACGAGTGCGCGTGCGGGGCCTCCTGCCTATCTGGCCGGGCGCCGCTACCCGCGTGCCCCAGCATCTGGTCGGGACCGTCTGCGGCAAACCTCCCGTCCTCCAGGAGGCCGAGAACCGCGACGTCGCCGCTCATGTAGTGGGTGACGTAGAGCGTACGGGCGTCCGGCGCGATGAGCAGGTGGCAGCCGGCGTGACCCCCCGTCGAGAGCGACTGCACGAGCGCGGGCTCGGACGGCTCGTTCACGTCGATCAGGTGGACGACGCTCGGGTCCGCCTCGGTGACCGCATAAAGCAGTGGCAACACGGGATGCACTACGACAAAACTGGGCGCCGGTAACTCAAAAGCCAGCTCGGGCACGCCGCCATTCAGGCGCCACAGACCCTCGCCTAGTCCCTCGGGAGTACCTAAGCCCGCCGCGGGATATGTCCCCCACCACTGCACCGATTTCCGGGCGGAACATTCCGCCGCCGTTTCCGGTTCGGGGGATTGTGCCGAGTGCCCCTCAGTAGTCAATTACTGAGCCGCGTAATACGCCTCGCGAATCTTGGCCGGGATGCGACCGCGTGAGGAAACGTCGTGACCGTTGTCCTGCGCCCATGCGCGAATCTTCGCAACGTCGCCCTGCGTGCGGGGACGGGCAGCGCTCTTGCGGCCAGTAGTGCGGCGGCCGGCTTCGACGTAGGAAGAGAAGGCAGCGCGCAGTTCCGAGGCGTGAGCGGCGTTGAGGTCGATTTCGTACGTCACGCCGTCGAGAGCAAATCCAACCGTTTCGGTTGCGTCTCCACCATCGAGGTCATCGACTAAAACAACTTGAATCTTCTGAGCCATGGTGAACGCCAATCTTTAGGGACTAGTTGAATACAGACTCACATACTACGTCCCGTATCGCAATCATTCGGCCGAAACATTGGCATTACACCTAGAGCGAAGTAATTTTTAATAAACGCGCAACTGCCATGCGAGACACTCGCCTAAAGCGCATCGGCTGGCTTATCGGATTCCTAAGTCGTAGGGGACTGGGCATTCCGTGTCTTCGCAATTGCGGCTTGCTCGGCGTCATACGCCGCGTCCGCTACGGCGAGCGCAGCCCGCTCATTGCGGTCCGCCCGCAGCACGCCGCGCATCGCATACCAGAACAGGAGACCGACGCCGATTGACGGAATTATTCCCACGGCATAGGGCACCCAGTTCACGATTCCTCACCGGGCTTCACCAGCGGGAACGTGATGGTTTCCCGGATGCCGAGGCCGGTGAGTGCCATGAGCAGTCGATCAATCCCCATGCCCATTCCACCGGCGGGCGGCATCGCGAACTCCATTGCAGTCAGGAAGTCCTCGTCAACGCGCATAGCCTCGTCGTCACCCGCCGCGGCCATCCGCGCCTGCTGCTCGAAGCGCTGGCGCTGGATAACGGGGTCGACCAATTCCGAATACGCGGTGCCGAGTTCGAAGCCTCGGATATATAGATCCCACTTTTCCACAATGCCATCGATGGTGCGGTGATCGCGCGTCAGCGGCGAGGTCTCAACCGGGAAGTCGCGCACAAAGGTGGGCGCGTATAGGTCGTTCCCTACGTAGTGCTCCCACAGTTCCTCCACGAGCTTGCCGTGATTGACATGCGCGGGATTTACGCTGATATCGACCGCGTTGCACCACTCGAGGAGCTGCGCCACCTCCGTCTGCGGCGTGACCTCATGCCCGAGAGCCTGGGACAAAGACCCATACATTGTCAGCGCGGCCCATTCGCCACCGAGGTCATATTCGGTGTCGTCCGCGAGTGTCACGACCGTCGATCCGAAAACGTCGGTGGCGGCGCCCTGAATCATCGACTGCGTAAGTTCCGCCATCGTGTTGTAGTCGCCATAAGCCTCGTAGGCCTCGATCATCGAGAACTCCGGCGAGTGCGACGAGTCGGCGCCCTCGTTACGGAAATTGCGGTTGATCTCGAAGACCTTCTCGATTCCGCCGACTACCGCGCGCTTCAGGAACAGCTCGGGGGCGATACGCAAATACAGGTCTAGATCAAACGCATTCATGTGGGTCACGAACGGGCGAGCCGCCGCCCCACCGTGCTGAGTCTGCAGCATCGGCGTCTCGATCTCGATGAATCCACGCTGATGCAGGCTCTCGCGCAGCGAGCGCATGACGTGCGAGCGGTTGCGAACCGTGTCGCGGGCCAGCGGCCGCGCGATCAGGTCAACGTAGCGCTGACGCACGCGACCCTCCTCGGAGAGCTCCTTGTGCAGGACCGGCAGCGGGCGCAGCGCCTTGGCGGCCAGCGCCCAGGAGTCCGCGAAGACGGACACCTCGCCGCGCCGCGACTTGATGGCTCGTCCGTGCGCGAACAGGTGGTCGCCAAGGTCGACGTCAGACTTGAAGGCCGCGAGAGCCTCCTCGCCAACCTCCGCGAGCGAGAGCATGATCTGCAGCCGCTCGCCCGTCCCGTCCTGAACCGTGGCGAAGCACAGCTTGCCGGTGTTGCGCACGAACACCACGCGACCGGCAACGCCGACCACGTCAGTGGTTTCCTCGCCGTCGTCGAGGTGCGCGTAGGCAGCCTTAACGTCGGCAATCTCGTGGGTCCGGGGGACAGAGACCGGGTAGGCCTGTCCGCCAGAGGCGATGATGCGGTCGCGCTTATCGCGCCGTACGCGCATCTGTTCGGGGAGGTCTAGCTCGTCAGTCACCCTCTTAGGGTACCCGCGCCTACCGGAGGTCGAGCGCGAGGTCGATGATTGGCGACGAGTGGGTCAACGCACCGACCGACATGTAGTCCACGCCGGTGCGCGCGACGTCTGCCGCGTTGGCCACGGTGAGTCCCCCGGTTGCCTCGAGCCAGACCTTGCCGATGTCGTGCTCTAGGGCGCGCACCGACGCCACCACGGAGGCCATCCGCTGACTGTCCATGTTGTCCAGCATGAGGAACGTCGCTCCGGCCGCCAGCGCCTCGTGGGCCTGCTCCCAGGTCTCCACCTCCACCTGGATGGGCGCCTGCGGATAGGCGGCCTGGATGGCGTCGAAGGCTGCGCTCACCGAGCCGGCGGCGACGATGTGGTTGTCCTTGACCATCGCGCAGTCGTACAGCCCCATCCGCTTGTTGATCCCGCCCCCGCATCGGACCGCGTACTTTTCCAACTCTCGCAGGCCCGGAGTGGTCTTGCGCGTGTCGAGCACCTTCGCGCCGGTGCCCGCGAGTGCGTCTACCCAGCGCCGCGTGTGCGTGGCCACCCCACAGGCCCTCGACATGAAATTCAGCAAGGTGCGCTCCCCCATCAGCACCACGTGGCCGGGGCCCTCGAAGTGGGCTACTGCGGTCGCGTCCGGGACCACGTCGCCATCGTGAACCAGGATGTCGAGCATTGGCACGGGAAGGTCAAACCTGTGCGCGACCTGGGTGAGTACCTCGCGCGCGATTTCCGCGCCCGCGACCACTCCGCTCTCGCGCATCACGAGCGACCCCTCGACGGTGGTGGAGGCGGAGATGGTCGACTGCGCCGTGACGTCGCACCCGGGGTCACCCCCGAGGTCCTCGTCCAACGCGCGCGCCACTGAGTCGGCGAGCCACTCGGCGTTGAGGGGGGCGCTCTGGTCCATGTGCTCCGGCATCTTCACATGGCCAGGCTACCGCCACTCGTGTTTCGAGTTGTTAACCGAGTTCTAGCGGCGCGTGCACGCGCTTGAGCTCGCCGCCCGGACCCAGCAGCGAGGCGAGCCTGAGTCGCCAGTGGTCGTCGTCGCGCTCGGGGAAGTCCTCGCGGACGTGACCGCCGCGGGACTCCTGGCGCGCCTGCGCTGAACCCACCAGCACCGCTGCAGTCGCGAGGATGTTCGAGGTCTCCCATTCCGCCAACTGCGGCACCGTGGGCGCCTCGTCCTCGGTCTGGAACCTCTCCCGCAGCCGCGAGAGCTTCGCCGCCGCGGCGCTGAGTCCCTCCGCGGTACGCACGGGGCCGGCCCCGGCGTGGGTGATCGACTGAATGCGCGGGCGCATCGTCGCTGGCACCAGCGTCGTGGGACCCGCCCGGTCCACTGGTTCGTGTTGAGAGACCAGCCCGTCAGCGACCACGGCGGCCGCGTCGGCGGCGGCGCGCTTGGCGAACACCAGGCCCTCGAGCAACGAGTTGGACGCCAGTCGGTTGGCGCCCTGGACGCCCGTGCAGGCGGCCTCCCCGATCGCGTAGAGACCCGCCTTGGTGGACCGCCCGCGCAGGTCCGTGAGGATCCCTCCGGAGTGATAGTGCTGAGCCGGCGCGACCGGGATGAGGGCGTGCGCCATGTCGATCCCGCGTTCGGCAAGTCGCGCGTGGATGGTCGGGAAACGCTCGCGCAGGAACCCGCTGCCGAGGTGGCGGCAGTCCAGGAAGACGTTGTCGGAGCCCTCCTCGTCCATCATCGCGACGATTCCCTTAGAGACCACGTCGCGGGGCGCGAGCTCGGCCATGTCGTGCCGGCCCACCATGAAACGCTCACCCGCCGCGTTGAGCAGGTAGGCGCCCTCGCCGCGCACCGCCTCGGAGATGAGCGGCTGCTGACCGGTGGCCGCGGCGCCCTGCCAGAGGACCGTCGGGTGGAACTGAACAAATTCGATATCCGCGATCGCCGCGCCCGCTCGCAGGCCGGCGGCGAGCCCATCGGCCGTCGCACTCGGGGGGTTGGTCGACGACCGGAACACCTGCCCGATGCCGCCCGTCGCGATGATCACTGCCTTGGCCAGCGCCGCGCCGACCCCGTCGCGGGTGCCCTCGCCCTTGATGTGCAGCGTGACGCCGCAGACCGCGCCAGCGTTGCCGTCCGCGTCGGGCGCCGCGGTGAGCAGGTCGACCACCATCGCGTTCTCGATGACCTCGATGCCGGGGTCGCTGTAGACGGCCTCGAGCTGGGCGACCAACGCCCGGCTGATCTCCGCACCCGTCGCGTCGCCGCCGGCGTGGGCGATGCGGTCGCGGTGGTGTCCGCCCTCGCGAGTGAGGGTGATCTCGCCGTTGGCCTGCAGGTCGAAGCGCGCACCGCGCTCCATCAGCTCGCGTACGCGGTCGGGCCCCTCGGTCACCAGGGCGCGTACCGCCTCCTCGCTGCACAGCCCCGCGCCGGCGACGAGGGTGTCCTGGAGGTGCTCCTCCGCGGTGTCCTCCGGGTGCAGCGCGGCGGCAATTCCTCCCTGCGCCCAGACCGTCGAACCTGAGCTGAGCTCCCCCTTGGTCACCACGAGCACCCGGTCCACCTTGGAACGCAGCTCTAGCGCCGTGGTCAGGCCGGCAATGCCGGAGCCCACCACGATGACATCGGCGGAGGTGGTCCACCCGGGCTGTGGTGCGGCGAGGCGCTGGACGAATCGGACGTCGGTCATGAGTGAACGCTACCCGTTCGACCGCTTGCTACGTGCGCACCGTAAATCGAGGGGTGCGTTGTCGCACTACGCACGCGCGAAGCGCGGCGGGTGCGATTTACGGTGCGGACGTAGTGGGCGAGTCCTTGAAGGCCTGCCATCCCGTCGCGCGGAAGTCGCGCAGCGGCAGGCCCGAGCGCTCGAGCCCGGATCCGTCGGGGACGTCTCCCGGCTCGTCGCACTGTTGCACCACTCGGTTCTGGGCGTCGACGAACACCACAGCTGGCTGATAGTGGTGCGCCTCCTCGTCGCCGATCATCCCGTAGCTAATGATGATCACCAGGTCGTCGGGGTCGATCAGGTGCGCGGCCGCGCCGTTGATGCAGATCTGCCCGCTGTCGGGCTCACCCGGGATCGCGTAGGTGGTCAGGCGCGCGCCGTTGGTGACGTCGACGACGTCCACCTGCTGACCGGGCATGAGGTCTGCCGCCTCCATGAGCGTGGCGTCGATCGTGATCGAGCCCACGTAGTGCAGGTCGGCCTGAGTCACGGTGGCGCGGTGAATCTTGGAAATCATCATGGGGCGCTGAAGGGTCTTGAAAGTCATGGGGTCCTCCCTGGTAAAACTCGTAAAGGATGGGATTCGGTCGCGATAGCCGATGCGCGGGCTCGGTCCACCCCGGCGGCGCGGCTCACCTAGCGTTCTCGGGCTATGTGAGAGGAAACGTTGTCGATGAGCCGTGTCTTCCCGACCCTCGCCGCGACCGCGATCACGACCTCACCACGGTAGTCGCCCCGCACCGGTTGCGCCGACAACGGGTCCAGCGCCGCGAAGTACTCCACCCGCGCGGACGGGACGCTCGCCAACACCTCGGCCCCGGCGCGCAACGCCTCCGGGACGGCGGCTCCCCACCTGGCCGCGGCATCGGCCGCGAACAGGGCCCGCGACAGCACGAGCGCATCGGCTCGCTCCCCCGGCGACAAGAACACATTGCGCGAGCTGCGCGCCAGACCGTCGTCGTCGCGCACCGTAGGCGCCACCGCGATCTCGACGGGCACGTTCAGGTCGCGCACCATGGTGCGGACTGCGATCACCTGTTGCGCGTCCTTCTCGCCAAACACGGCCACGTCCGGGCGCGTCAGGTGCATGAGCTTGAGCACCACGGTCAGCACCCCGTCGAAGTGTCCGGGTCGCGAGGCGCCCTCGAACACGTCGCTGATCGCGCCCGCGGACACCGTCACGATGGGGGTGCCGCCCGGGTAGACGTCATCCACGTCGGGCGCGTAGAGGATGTCGACGCCCTCCGCCTCCAACAACGCGGAGTCGGCGTCTAACGTGCGCGGATAGCCCTCGAGGTCCGCCGGGTCGTCGAACTGCAGGGGGTTCACGAACAACGTGACCAGCACCTCATCCGCGATGGCGCGCGCGTGGCGCACCAGCGCCAGGTGGCCGCCGTGGAGTGCGCCCATCGTCATGACGACGGCACGGGTTCCCTGCGGCGCTCGGCTCAGTTCACTTGCCCGGGTCACTGTCCTCATGGCATGACCTCTCCGGTCGAACCCAGCGCGGCAATCAGGTCCGCGTACTGCGCGGGGCCGATGCGCTGGCCCGCCAGGGCGAGGTCCGCCGTCGCGCGCGCCATCGCGACATACGCGTGCAGCATGTCCGGATCCGCCGACAGTGCCGCGACGTGCGCGGCCACGGTCTGGGCGTCGCCGCGGACCACGGGCCCGGTGAGCGTAGTCACCGCTCCCGGAGCCTCACTCAGCGCGCCCTCGACCGAAGCGTGGACCACGGGGCCGAGCAACCTGCCTGGCTCCTCGATACCCAGGCGCGCGAGCACCGCGCTGGATTGCACCACCGCGGTCACCACGTGGTTCGCCGCGTGGCAGATGGCCGCGTGATAAGCGGGTCGATCCTCGTCGGCAATCACGATGGGCTCGCCACCCATCTCCACCGCGAGCGCCAACGCGATAGGGAGCACGCCGGCCGGGGCGCTCACTGCGAAGGTCGCGTTGGCGAGGCGGGTGTGGTCGAGTGACGTGCCCGTGAATGTCATCGCCGGGTGGATCGCCAGCGTCAGCACGCCCTTCTGAGCGGCGGCGGCTAGCACCTCGGTGCCAAAACGGCCGGCGGCGTGCACCGCTATCTGGCCCGGGCGCCACGCGTCGACAGCGGCCAGCCCCGAGACCAGCTCGCTGAGCGCGTCATCCGGCACCGTCAGCAGCACCAGATCGGCCGCCCTCACCACCGACTCCGGGTCCAGCTGCGGGACCCCCGGCAGTAGCGTCTCAATCCGGCTTACCGATTCCTCCGAGACCCCAGACGCGCCCACCACGGTGTGTCCGGCGCGCCGCAGCGACGCCCCAAGGACCGCGCCGACGCGCCCGGCTCCCACCACGCCGACCGCGAGGCGGCCCGGCTTGGGCCTGGTGGCCTCGACGGCTTCAGTGGCGCCGATGGTCACCAAGTTCTCCGAATTCTCCGAGTTCGCCAAAGTCTCCGTGTCGTCAGGCATCGAGGCCCACCGCCTTCATCCACTGTTCTGGCGTCTGGTGCCTGCGTCCCTCGCGCGCGCGCTCTGCCTGCGCGTCGAGCAGCGCGATCGCGTCGTCGACCCCCAGGTGCTTCGCGACGGGCTTGACCGGACCGTTGGTGGAATGGACCTCGACAGTCGCCAACCCGAGCGCGCGCTGGAGGGGCCCCTGCTGCAGCGCGAGCGACTGGGTGCGGGCGTGGGGCACGATGCTGACCTCCCTGACGAATCGCCCGCTGCGAATCAGCAGCGCGGACTCGGTGGCGCGGACGCCGCGCTGGCGCCACTGAAGCAGGTCGTAGGCGCGGGCGCGCGCCGGCGAGGCGGTAAATCCATGGTCGCCACCCGTGCCGCTCATCGCGGCGAGAATCGGGCTGTCCGCGCTGGCGCCGTCCGCGCCCACCAGGCCGAGGTCAGGCAGCACCAACCAAATGGCCTCGAGCGCCTCCGCCTCGCTGCCCACCGGGAGCAGGGTCGACACCGCACCCTGGTCGTCCTGATATCCGGCGACGTTGATGGTGACCTCCCACCAGCCTGACCTGCGCCACCACCACGACTGGCGGAGCTGCACCGCCTGCACACGCCCGGGGGGAACAGTCTGCCTGCGCGTCTCGAGGAGGCCGTGACGCAACCTGATTCCGTCCTGCGAGACCCCGGCGGTGAAGCCGAAACCGCGGTTCAGCTTGGTCCAGAAGTAGCCGAACAGACCCGCGATGACGGGCACTGCGGTCACCAGCGAGGTGCCCACTACTGCACTCAGCACGTCGCCGATGTCGACCCGGAAAATGATCATCAGCGCTACCACCCACACCGGGGTGAGTACCAGCCAGAACGTGGGCCAGGACAGCGCGATAGAGGCGATGAGCCTGCCGTTGGGCACCTTGTACATCGGGCGCTCCGCGGCGGCCGGGCGGTCCGTGCGGTCGCCCGCCGCTGACTGCCGCAGGCCTCCGAACACGATGTTGTCGCCCTGCAGCGCTCCGGCGCTGGCGTCCGCGGCATCGGCCTGAGAGGAGTCCGTTGGCGGCGTCGGGTCGGAGTCGGCACCGCGCCGCTTGTAGCCGGCGGCGAGCTCCACTATCTCGTTGCGAAGGGCCTCGGCATCGCCGATGCGCAGGTACTCGAGGGCAATCCCGGAGTTCTCGCCCCCGGCCACCTCGATGCGAATCGCGCCAAAGCCGGTGAGCCGCGCCAAGAGCGGCTGCACCACGTCTACCGCCTGCAGTCGGTCCAGCCGCGCCTGCCGCTGCTGGCGGAACAGCACTCCCTTGCGCTGGTAGACGGCGTCGTCGCCGATCCGGTACTCGTTGAAGCGCCAGGCAACGTAGCCGCCGCCCGCGATGAGCAGGACAATCCCAAAGAGAACCGCCGCGATGAGAATGACGGAGATATGCGTCGCGCTAATTGCCTCAGTGACGCCGTCGTCGCCGGCGACCCAGTCGGGCGCGCGCGAGATCACCAGGTAGAAGAGCACCGCTCCCACCAACGGCCATGCACCCAGGAAAGGGGACACGGGGTGCACCCTGGTCCACTCGCGCGGCGCGCGGTACACGCGACCGGCGCGCGCCTGGACGTCGCTCACAGGCCCGCCAACTGGGCCTCGCCGCGCGTGGTCAGCCGGTCACGCAGGCGCGCGGCCTGCGCCACCGGGACGCCGGAGATGTGGGCATCGGTGCCCGGGGAAGCGGTGTGTAACTGGATGCTCGCGATCCCGAACATCCGCGCAACAGGGCCAGCCTGCACCTCGACGTACTGCATGCGGCCGTAGGGCACCACCGTCATGCGCCGCTGCATTCGGCCGCGCTTGATCACCAGGTCGTCGTCCCGCTCGGCCCACGCGTGCGCGCCTACCTGCCGCACCACAACCCAGGTTCCCCACAGGCCCGCGACGAGCGCCACGATGACCCCGACGAACCACCACCCGCCGACGAGCGCCTGCACCACGACGAACGGGACGATAAACACCGCCACCGTCACCCACACCGAGATCAGTCGTGCGGGGATCAGGCGTCGCGACACATACGTCCATTGGGCATCTTCGGGATTCAACCAGCTCATCCCGCTAGTCTGCCACCCGCAGGACGGCGGGGGCACTCAGGTCTAGCTTGCGCCGGCCGGGGACGCCCCACGCGCGTCGTTGTCGGGTCCGTCGTCGTCGCTCGGGTCGGTCTTGCACCAGTGCTCGGCGAGGACTCCGGCGCCGAGCAGCGCTAGCCCGCCGAGGACCGCGATCAACGCCGAGATCGCCGTCTCGCGCCGTGGGGCGTGCGCCCACATGTCGACGAGCGCGGCGGCGTAGCCGCCATAGACTCCCGCAACCACTGCGCCCGCGTAGGCGCTCGCCTGCGCAAAGGCCGCCGTCCTCGCTGCCCTCAGCCCACTCAGATTTGGCCGCTTGCCGCGCTTGTACTGGCGTACTGCCCACGCGAGCACCAGGGCGACTCCGGCCAGCGCCAGACACACCACGGCGACGGTCCAGGGCACGGACACCGGCGTGGCCCCGCGCGACAGCCCGATGCGGGCCGCGATCCAGGCCACGGCGCCCACACCGGCCATAACCAGGACGATGCGGCGCCAGGTGAGATGCGTCACGACTCAGGGACCAGCCGGGGGTTCGGTAGCGTCCGCCACGGCCTGCGTCGGCCACGGATTCGCGACGACGTCGACACCCGCGTGCCCGATGGCATTCGCGAGGTCGCCGATGCGCCCGCCGCGGGGACCCACGAGGGTCTCGTCGGGAGCCAGGTAGGCCCAGGGAATCAGCACGAATCCGCGCTCGTGTGCACGCGGGTGAGGGATCACCACATCCTGCGCGTCGAAGAACGCGTCGCCGTAGGCCAGGAGGTCGATGTCGAGCGTGCGCGGGCCGTTGATCTCCACGCGCTCCCGCCCGTGGACCATCTCGATCCCCTGACACGCGGCCAGTAGTTCGCGCGCGGCGAGGTCGGTGCGCACCGCGATAACCGCGTTGAGGAAGTCAGGCTGCTCGGGGCCGCCGACGGGGTCCGTTCGCACCAGTGGCGAGCAAGCCTCCACGGTGATCCCATCAATGCGGTCGAGGTCCGTGACTGCGGACCGGAGGGTGGGCTCGACGTCGCCGATGTTCCCGCCGAGCGCGAGGTAGGCCAGGACCGGAGCCTCCGGCCGCTCGTCGGCGGGGTCGACCGCGATCGCGAACGACGGAATACCGACCGGATCGTGCGGGAGGTTGGCCGACGACCCGATGCGCCGGTCGGCGTAGAGGTCTCCGTCGCGCAGGTCGCGGCGAATCCGCATCACGACGTCCTTGAACTCGACGTGCAGAGGCGCCTGCGGCTTGTGAATCGCGACGTCGACGCACTGGACGCCCTCCATCTCGAGCACCACGCGCGAGACCGCTGCGGCAACGGTCTCGAGCAGGTCCGCGGGTTCCCCCGCCAGCACCTCCGCCACGCGATCCGCGATGTCCGAGTAGTTCACCGTGTACGCGAGCAGATCCTTGCCCGCCGCGGCGCGTGTGCTGACGTGAGCGACGACGTCGGCGATGAACAGCTGCCCCGTCTCGCGTTCAGTCTCGAACACGCCGTGGTAGCCGGTAACTCGAATGCCCTCGACCATGATCTGATCGAGCTCGATTCCGTCTTTGAGATAGGGCCTCACTGTGAGCGTCATGGGTTCATCGTGTCGCGTCAAAGGCATTCTGCCAAGCGGACACGACCCGCACAGCATCACTTGAGGCGCGCGCGTCATGCACGCGCACCGCCCAGGCTCCGGCCTGCGCGGCCAAGGCGGTGACCGCCGTGGTCGCGTGATCCCGTCGCGCGGGGTCCGCTGCGTCGATTCCGGGACGCGCGATAACGGTGCCGAGGAAGCGCTTACGGGAGGCGCCGATCAGTACGCGGTGGCCGCCGCTCCACTCGTTCAGGCGCGCCAACAGCGGCCAATTGGTGTCGGAGACTTTGGAGAAGCCAAGTCCGGGGTCAACGATGATGCGGTCCGCCGAGACACCCGCAGCCACCAGGGATTCGACACGCGCGGCAATCTCGTCGCGCACCTCGCGCAACACGTCCTCGTATCGGTCCTGAGCGTCCATGGTCGTGGAATGCGCCCGCCAGTGCATCGCGATGTAATTGACGTTCGTGGCCGCGACTACCGCACCCATGTCGCGGTCGGCGAGGCCGCCGGACACATCGTTGACGAGGGTCGCGCCGGCGACGACGCAGGCCTCGGCAGTGCTGGCGCGCATGGTGTCGATGCTCACCTTGATGCCGTCCTGCGCCAACGCGCGGACGACGGGAAGCACTCGCTGGAGTTCTTCTGCGGGCTCCACCCGCTGGGCGCCTGGGCGCGTCGACTCTCCGCCTACGTCCACCATGTCGGCGCCGTTCGCGACCATCCGGTGCGCGTGCGCGATCGCCGCGTCCGTGCCGGCGAAGCGCCCGCCGTCCGAGAAGGAATCCGGGGTCACGTTCAGAATCCCCATGACCAGGGTCGCGGCAGTGGACGCAGGGACCGCGTGCCGCGCAGCAGTCATGGCGTTAGTGCCCGGCGATGAGGCTCATCGCCTCGGCACGCGTTGCGCCATCCCGCATGACCCCGCGTACGGCGGACGTGACGGTGCGAGCTCCGGCCTTGCGCACTCCCCGCATTGACATGCACAGGTGCTCGGCCTCGACGACGACCAATACTCCTCGGGCTCCGAGGTGCTCGACGAGCGCATCCGCGACCTGGGTGGTCAGCCGCTCCTGCACCTGGGGTCGGCGTGCGTAGACGTCGACCAGCCGCGCCAGCTTGGAAAGTCCCGTAATGCGGCCGTCCTCGCCCGGGATGTACGCCACATGCGCCACCCCGTGGAACGGCACCAGGTGGTGCTCGCACATCGAGTACAGCTCGATGTCCTTCACCAGAATCATCTCTTCGTGACCCAGTTCGAACACCGCGCTGAGGACGTCGGCGGGACTCTGGTGCAGCCCCGCGAAGAACTCCTCGTAGGCGCGCGCCACGCGGGCGGGGGTGTCGAGCAATCCGTCGCGGTCGGGGTCCTCGCCCACCGCTACAAGAATCTCCCGGACGGCCGCCTCGATGCGCGCGTGATCGACGCCGCTGGGCTTGGGGGAAGTCATCTCGAGAGCCTAGTCGGCGTCTGTAGCGGGCGGCGCGGTGTCGGTGTCCGCGGGCTCGGTCTTGGGCGCAACGGGCTTCTTCGCCGCCGGCTTCCTAGCCGCGGGCGGCTTGACTGCGCCGTCGTCGACGGGGGTCGCGGGGTCCTTCTTAGGGGCCGACTTGGGTCCGGCGAGCTTGCGTGCCGAGACGCGCTTCGCGGCGGCCCTCTTGGCCTGCCTCGTGCGGGCCTGCGACCACTCGCCGCTGACCCACTCCGGCCGCACGGGGATGCGCTTGACCTTCGCGAATATCTCGGCGAGCTCGTCTTCGCCGAGCGTCTCCTTTTCAAGGAGCTCCTCCGCCAGCGTGTCCAGCAGCTTGCGGTTTGCCATCAGCGCGGTCACGGCCTCAGTCATGGCGTTGTCGAGCAGCGCCCGCACCTCCGCGTCGACGACCGACGCGACGTGCTCCGAGTAGTCGCGGCCGTGGCCCATGTCGCGGCCCAAAAATACTTCGCCGGAGCTGCCCGCGAGTCGCACGGAGCCCACCTTGGCGCTCATGCCGTACTCGGTGACCATGTTGCGCGCGATCTCCGTGGCCTGCTGGATGTCGTTCGAGGCTCCAGTGGAGGGGTCCCCAAACACGATCTCTTCCGCGATCCGGCCGCCCATGGCGTACGCCAGGTTGTCGAGCAGCTGGTTGCGAGTCTTCGAGTAGCGGTCCTCTTGGGGCATCACCATCGTGTAGCCCAGCGCACGACCGCGCGGCAGGATGGTCACCTTTGTCACGGGGTCAGTGTCGTTCATCGCGGCGGCGACCAGGGCGTGCCCGCCCTCGTGATACGCGGTCACGCGCTTGTCGTTCTCGTTCATCATGCGCGTGCGCTTCTGCGGCCCGGCGATGACCCTGTCGATGGCCTCGTCGAGCTGTTCCGCGCCGATGATCTGCAGGTCGCTGCGGGCGGTCAGCAGCGCCGCCTCGTTGAGCACGTTGGCTAGGTCGGCGCCGGTGAAGCCGGGCGTGCGTCGCGCGATGAGTTCGAGGTTGACGTTAGGGGCGATCGGCTTGCCCTTGGCGTGCACCTCAAGCACCTGCTTGCGGCCCTTGAGGTCGGGGGCGTCGACGCCCACCTGGCGGTCGAAGCGACCCGGGCGTAGGAGCGCGGGGTCGAGAATATCGGGGCGGTTGGTCGCCGCGATCATGATCACGTTGGTCGTCGCGCCAAAGCCGTCCATCTCCACCAGCATCTGGTTGAGGGTCTGCTCCCGCTCGTCGTGTCCGCCGCCCATGCCGGCGCCGCGGTGGCGTCCGACCGCATCGATCTCGTCGACGAAGATGATTGCTGGCGAGTTCTTCTTGGCCTGCTCGAAGAGGTCGCGAACGCGGCTCGCGCCGACACCCACGAACATCTCGACAAAGTCAGACCCGGAGATGTGGAAGAACGGCACTCCGGCCTCTCCTGCCACGGCGCGAGCAAGCAGCGTCTTTCCTGTGCCTGGAGGGCCGTACAGGAGCACGCCCTTGGGGATCTTGGCCCCGACGGCTTGGAACTTTGCGGGCGTCTCCAAGAACTCCTGGATCTCGCGGAGCTCCTCGACAGCCTCATCCACGCCAGCGACGTCCTCGAACTTGACCGTGGGGGTGTCCGGCGTCACCATCTTCGCCTTGGACTTGCCAAACTTCATGACCTTGCCGCCGCCAGCGCCACCCTGCATCGCGCTCATGATGAACCAGAACAGGCCCACGAGCAACAGGATCGGCAGCAACGTAAACAGCAAGGAAGTCAAGAACCCGGTTTTGGGGACCTCGGAGTTGTAGCCCATCGGCGGGTTGGCCGCGGCCACGTCGTCTACGACGGTCTCACCCTGGGGAACCACGTAGAAGAACTGGACCGATTCGGACAGGTCCGCCCATTCCTCGGGCGACCCCTCGGGGAGGTCCTTGAGCAGCGTCATCTCGACGCGCTGATCACCGTCCACGATCTTGACCTGCTCAACCGCGCCGCCGGCGAGCAGCGCGAGTCCCTCCGAGGTGTCGATTGAGTCGACCTTGGGGGAGAACAGGCCCGATACGAGCCAGCCGATGACGACGGCAAGCAGGATCAGTGGAATTAGTCGGCGCAGGCTAAAGGCTTTCTTCATGGTGAACAGCACTCTACGCGAGGCGGGTGACGCCATGGGCAGGTTTCGCCATCAGCGGGATACCCGGACGCGTCAGGCACCCGACTGAGACGCTATTCGCCGTAGACCTTGGGGCTCAGCACCGCCACGAACGGCAGCGTGCGGTACTTCTCGGCGTAGTCCAGTCCGTAGCCCACGACAAAGTCGTTGGCGATGTCGAAGCCCACGTACTTCACATCGATGTCGACGGTGGCCGCGTCGGGCTTGCGCAGCAGCGCCGCGACCTCAACCGACTCCGCTCCACGCGAGCGCAGGTTGCCCAGCAACCACGACAGCGTCACTCCCGAGTCGATGATGTCCTCGACGATCAGCACGTGCCGACCGTCCAGGTCCGCGTCCAAGTCCTTCAGGATCCGCACCACCCCGGAACTCTTGGTTCCAGAACCGTAGGAGGACACCGCCATCCAGTCCATCTGGACCTGTGGGGGCAGCCGGCGCGCGAGGTCGGCCATCACCATGACGGCTCCCTTGAGCACTCCCACGATGAGCAACTCGACGCCGTCGTAGTCCACGCGGATCTGGGCTGCAATCTCGTCCAGTTTCTTGGAAATCTGCTTCTCGCTCACGGCGATTCGCGTGAAGTCGTCCATGTCGTACTGCGCGTTCACTCGTTGCTCCCAAGATCGACCGTGCCGGAAATGATTAGCCTGCCATACTCGCGCCGTGCCTCGAAGCCACCGGGCAAGGCGACAGCTCCCTGGCCCTTGTATTGCATGACCAGCTTGTCCAGCATCCGCACGTGTGCCGCGGTGAGCGGCCCGGCGCCCTTGCCCTCGGCGAGCATCTTGAGCATGCGGGAACGGATTGCGTCGGGCAGCGCCGCCAGGTTGTCGCAGCGCCAATCGTCATCCGCCGATGTAGCAGCCGTCGCCTTGCGCAGCGTGGACCGCGCCTGGCGCTCGAGCTCGTCCGCGTCCGCCTGGAGCAGCGCCGCGGAACGCGCCAGGCCAGATACGACTCCAGCACCCAGGACGTCGACGAGAGCCGGCATCACCTTGCCGCGCAGCGCCGACCGGCGGGGGCCGCCGTCGCTCTCGTTGGTCGGGTCCATCCACGGATCGAGGCCCTGCTCGCGGCACGCGGCGACGGTGTCCTTGCGGCGGATCGAGAGGAACGGCCTGATGATCCGTCCACGGCGGGCGGGAATGCCGCTCAGAGCTCGCGCCCCGGAGCCACGAGCGAGGGCCAGCAGCACCGTCTCCGCCTGGTCATCCATAGTGTGGCCCGTCAGGATGTGCGGGTCCACACCGCCCTCGGCGGTGACGCGCGCCTCGATGGCGCCGTAGCGGGCCGTACGCGCCGCGGCTTCGAGCCCGCCGTCGCGGCCAACCACCACCCGTTCCACGAAGACCTGGTGAATCCCGGCCTTCTTGACCTCCATGGCCGCGCGCTGCGCCACCTCGGCGCTGTCCGGCTGGATGCCATGATCGACGATGATGGCGCCGGAAAAGTACCCCTCCTTGCGGGAGACGTACGCGGCTGCAGCCGCGAGCGCGAGCGAGTCGGGTCCCCCGCTGCACGCGACCCACACGCGGGTGCCGATGTCGTAGCCGTGCAGAGCCTCGCGCACCGCCACCCTGGTGGCGGCGACTGAGGGGTGTGGACCGGTCATGCGAGACGCCTTCCGGCTGCTGTCTGAGTGGACATCACTCACACCCACAGTCTGCCAGCGCGGTGACGAACTCGTCGATCGCCGCCTTGGGCAGCGATTGGCCGTAGGGCATCCCGTCCGCCATCGTCGCGAAGGCGAGCACTCGTCCGTCCGCGGTCGTCACGATCCCCGTGAGGGTAGTGACGCCCGTGAGCGAGCCTGTCTTGGCACGAAGATAGCCGGCCGCGCTGGTATCCGCGTATCGCGACTTCACAGTGCCCTCGAGTCCTCCGAGAGCCATGTAGTTCACCAGCTCGTCGGCGTTGGGATCCGTGCGCGAGGCGACCAGGGTGGAGGCAAGTTGATGGGGAGATATGAGGTTGTCCTCCGAGAATCCAGCACCGTCAAAAAGCGTCAGGCCAGCGGTGTCGACGCCCATGGCGCTCAGCTGCGCGATGGTCGCCGCAGCCGCGCCCTCGGGGTCCACGCTCTGCCCGGTCTCCATGGCCAGCACGCGCCCGGTGACCTCCGCGATGGTGTTGTCCGACACCGCTAGAAAATACTCTGAAACCAGGCCGAGCGGCGCGGACTCGACCGTCGCGACCACTGCCGCATCGGCCGGGGACACCCCGTGCGTCACGTCGCCCACCTGGAAGCCCTCGGCCTCGAGTGCGTCGGCGAAGTCCTGCGCGGCAGCGAGGGACGGATCCTGGTGCCGATCGCCGTAACCGTCGCCCTCGACGCGCGCGACATTGACGGCGATGCCGGTGACGGGGGCCGCGTAGCCGTTGACCCTGGCGTACTCGGGCCAGGCCTCGGGCCACGCCGGCCCGGGGAACGCAGAGTCGTCGACCGCGACGTTGATGGTCGCGGGCGCGTCGGCTCCGAGCGCGGTGCGAGCCATCTGGGCCAAATCCCCCAGCCCCGCCCAGCCGTTGGCCTGGTCGATCTCGCCAGCATGGCCGATGCCGTGGTGACCCTCGCCAGCGGCGAGCATGAGGTCCCCTCCCGCGACAAGCGTGAGAGTGTCCGTGGTGGGGTCCCACGTGACGGCCGTCGTCGTGGTGGAGTCAGGTCCCAGCGCGTGCAGGGCCGCGGCGGCCGTGAGCATCTTGGTCGTCGACGCAGGCACCTGGGTGTCATCGGGAGAAATCCCGCCCACGTACTCGCCAGTGAGATAGTCCAGCACCGCCACGTTCGTCGAGTCTCCCGTGCGTTCATCGGCGCGCAGCTGCGCGGCCAGCGCTTCGACGGCGGCCGACGATGGAATCGCGGCGTTGGGGTCGAGCTGTGCCACCGGACCGCTCGGGGTGGGCTCGACCGCCACAGGCGAGGCCGTCACAAATGGCGCCGGGGGGACCTGTGCCGGCGCGTTGGTGAGGACGCCGGGAACTAGATCCTCAGCATCGGCCCACGCGTACGCGCCGAGCGCGCCAAGCACTACAACTGGGGTCAGAATTGCTGCCCAAACCTTGCCTCGCACGCGTCACCTCTCAACATGCGCCAGACTAGTACCCAGGAACACCTAACTTGGACGTAAGGAAGCGCCATGGAATTTGATGTCACTGTAGAAATCCCAAAGGGTAGCCGCAATAAGTACGAGGTTGACCACGAGAGCGGTCGCATCCGGTTGGACCGAATGCTATTCACGTCCACGCGTTACCCCGACGACTATGGTTTCATCGACGGCACGCTGGGCCAGGATGGCGACCCGCTCGACGCGTTGGTACTCCTGGAGGAGCCCACGTTCCCGGGCTGCCAGATCCGCTGCCGAGTGCTCGGCATGTTCCGCATGCGTGACGAGGCGGGCGGCGACGACAAGCTGCTGTGCGTTCCGGTCGGCGATCAGCGCCAAGCATGGCGCCAGGAGCTCGAGGACGTCAGCGACTTCCACCGCCTTGAGGTGCAGCACTTCTTCGAGGTCTACAAGGACCTGGAGCCGGGCAAGTCCGTCGAGGGCGCGCACTGGGTGAGCCGCGAGGAGGCAGAGGCGGAGATCACCGCCTCGTTCGCGCGCGCCAAGGGCACGGTGTTCGAGCACCTGAACCCGCTCAGCCCGCCGCAGCACTAGCACCCGTACGACGAAGGCGGCCCCGGAATGATCCGGGGCCGCCTTCGTCGTATCTAAGCGTGGTGTGGTTGGCCCCGTTACGGGCGGCCCACGGTGGGGAGCATGTCGCTCACTCCCCATGCGTACAGCGAGCGGACTCGCGAAGGAGTGCCGTACGTCGCCGCCTCGGCCACCATGCCGCCGCCGATGTACATCGCGACGTGATAGATGCGCGACGAGCTGCGCCCTGAGCCGTAGAAGATCAGGTCACCCGCGCGCATCTGGCTGCTGCTGATCTTCGTCAGCCCGTTGTACTGCGTGGTCGAACTGCGGGGAATCGTGTATCCAGCGGACTTCCAGGCGGCATAGGTGACGCCGGAGCAGTCGTACGCGGGCCCGTTACCGCCCCACTGGTAGGCCGTACCCATCAGGGTGAGGGCCTTGGCGACCGCCGCGTTACCGTCGCTGGCGGAGGACTTCCAGGACTGCGTGGGGGGCGTCGGCGCGGGTGGCTCGGGGTCCTTCGTCGGTTCTGGCTCGGGGTCCTTGGTCGGATCCGGCTTGGGGGTGGTCGTGGGCTTAGGGTCGGTGGTCTGAACCGGGTCGGGGGTCGACGTGCTCGACGTGGTCGGGCGAGGCTGCGGCGTCGAGTTCGCGGGCGACGATGAGCCTGCCTCCGCCACGTCCTCGGCGTCCTGCGCCGCCTCGAATGCCGCGACCTCGCTCTGGCGACGCTCCGCCGCTAGGCCGTCCTGACGCTGCTGCTCTAGAGCGACAGACGTGTTGCGGACCTCGGCCAGGCGAGCGAGTGCACCGTTGCGCGCGGTGGACACCTCGTCGACGGCTCGTTCGGCCTGCCGCTGGGTTTCCTCCGCCGCGCCGAGTGCTTCGCTAGCCGCTTCCTGGGCATCGGTCGCCGTGGTCGCGGCTTCCTCGGCGTAGCCGCGCATTGCAGCAGCCACGACCTCAGCGGCCTTCACTGTCTGGATGCGGGAGTCTGCCTCCGACGACGCGCGGCCGATTACTTCGCTCTTGGTGATGACGTCGTCAAAGCCGCTCGCCGATGCGATGGCGGTGAAGTCCTTCATGTCCCCGCCGGTGCGGTACGCGTCCATCGCGACGGTGGCGAGGTTCTCGCGCGCCAACTCGAGCGCGGCATCCGCCTCGGCCGCGCGCTGGTTGGCGCTGACGAGCTCGCGGTCCGCCTCGTCCTTGTTCTCTTGCGCCTGCGCGTAGTCCTCGGCTGCGAGCAGGGAGGCCTGCTGCGCCTGGTCGAAAGCGGATTCCAGATCGACCATGGCGGCATCGAGTGCCCCCACGCCGGAGGAGGCGTCGGCGACGGCGGCGTTCGCGGCATCGATCTCGGACTGTCCGGGGTAGTCGGCTGCGCTGGCGGGGCTGGGGGGCACCGCGACGAGGATGGCACCCGCCGTAAGCAGGGCGGCCGATGCCGCGGCAAAGGCGCGCATGCGCGGGGTCGAGGCGGTACGCACGCGTACCGGGGTAAGCCACTTCATTACTTCCACTCGCCTCCTGCGCGATCCGTCGCCCAAAAAATCACTCTGCATCGTCGATGCCTAGTCCCAATTGTCACATGTGAAACATCAATATGTATAGATCGCATTTTGAGGGCCGCGCTGCGGCATGCCGCGAGGGCCGGCACGGCGCAGGCCATCAAGAGTGCCCTCAGTTCATCGTCACGAATCGCGTCAGACTCAAGCGTGCGTGCCCTAGTGTGGTGAGCGGTATGGATGACGACGGCATCGAGACAGAAGCGTGGGCGGCGGATCAGGGCCCGGGAATCGGCACGCCCATTCCCGCCTCGGCGGCCTGGCGCGAAGGCGACGACCCTGGTCGGCGCCAGTTCGTGGACATCGGCGACCTCCCGCTGGAGGCAGACCCGCTGGGCGTCCTGACAGGGGTGCGGATGGCGTACGAAACCTGGGGCACCCTCAACGCCTCCGGCGACAACGCGGTCTATGTGGCGCACGCGCTGACCGGCGATAGCCATGTCTTTGGGCCGGCGGAATCCGGGCACATTACCGGTGGCTGGTGGAACGCCATGGTCGGCGAGGGCAAGCCGATCGACCCCACCCGCCACTTCATCGTCTCCGCGAACGTGGTGGGAGGGTGCCAGGGCAGCACCGGACCCGCCACTGCTCATCCCGACGACGGACAGCCGTGGGGATCCCGCTTCCCCTACGTGACCATGCGCGACATGGTGAACGCCGAGATTGCCGTGATGGACCACCTCGGGATCAACCGCTGGCGGCTCATCGCCGGCCCCTCCATGGGCGGCATGCGCGCCATCGAATGGACGGTCATGGCCCCGGGCAGAGTCGGCGCCATCGCGCCCGTGGGCTCGACGGCGGCGGTCACCGCGGATCAGATTGCGTGGTCGACGACCCAGCTCGCGGCCATCGCCGCTGACCCACAGTTTCGCGGCGGCGACTACTACGGCGCGGGCGACGGCGACGGCCCGCACACCGGGCTCGGCATCGCGCGCATGATCGCGCACACCACGTACCGTTCGGAGGGCGAGCTCGGCGAGCGTTTTGGACGTACGTACCAGGGAGCCAGCGACCCGGTGGGGCGCGACGGACAGTTCGCGGTCCAGAGCTACCTGGCCCACCACGCGCGCAAGCTCGCGCGTCGGTTCGACGCCAATACCTATGTGCGACTAGCCCAGGCCATCCAGTCCCACGACGTTGGCCGAGGCCGCGGAGGCGTGGAGAGCGCCCTGGCCTCAGTGGATATCCCGGCCCTGATCGTCGCAGTCGACAGCGACCGCCTATACCCCGTGCACAACTCCGAGCGCCTCGACGCGGCGCTGTCCGGCTCCCATGGCGTGAAGGTGGTCCACTCCCCCGTGGGCCACGACGGCTTCCTGGTTGAGTCGGGCCAGCTCAATGCGTTCATGGCCGCGTTCGAGCGGGAGCTCTAACCTCCTAGGCGATCGCCTGAATTCGTGCCGCGGCCAGGTTGAGGCGGCCCTGCAGGAGACGCTTGAGTTGCGGCTCGAGGCCGGTCAGCCGCTACGGCTCCGGGCACATTGACAAGAGTTCCTCCGGTGCCTGCCCCTCGCCGCTTTCACAGGCGTCGCCGGTTTCGACCAGTTCCCATGGCCCGTTGGAGCGCATGAAGTAGACCTCGGACGTCGACGACTCCACCACAGCGGCCCACTGGTAGGGCGAACCCAGTGCGCACTGGAACTCCTGGATGCTCGAGCCAGCCGGGAGCATCGCCAGGAGCGACGCCTCCGCACAATGCCCCGGCGTGTCATCTGGATCGTTCACCGAGACAGATATTTCAGGAGGCGGTCCCGTTGGGGCCGCTTCAGCGGGTTGCGTCGGCACCGGCGATACCGCGTCAGCGCTTGTCGCCACCACCGACTCTGACGGCGACGGATTGTCCGACCACGCTGAACATCCGGCAGTCGCGGCAAGAGCGACACCGCTGGCCAGCGCGCCGAGTAAAAGGCGCTCAAGACGTTTCATTTCATCCACCTCCAGTAGTTATGCAACCCGTGCCGTCAAGGCTAAGGAAGCGTGCCCGCTGGCGCGGATATCGCGGACCGCGGACCCCAACCAGTGGCATTCCGTGCTGCCACCTGGAACACGTACTGCGTCCCCGGAGTCAGACCCGTGAGGGTCACGGACGTGGGAGCGGGGCTCCCCGTGACGTACACGGTCCCGGGGATCCATGAGGCGCCGCCGTTGGTTGACCGGAGCACCGCGTACTCCAGGATGGGGGCACCCCCACCATCGGGAGCCGTCCACGTCACGCCGAGCGAGGTCGACGTCGCGTTCGACGCCGCCACCCCCGTCACCCTTGCGGGCAGCGTTGGGGGCGTGTAGCTCGCGCTGGTCGCCGACCACCCACTGGATCCCACCGCGTTAGCGGCCACCACCCGGAACACGTACGCCGTCCCGTTCGTCAGCCCCGTCACGGTGTAATTCCGGGCAGTCAGGCCCGCTGCCGGAGCAATGGCCGTGCTCCACGAGGCACCGCTATCGCTGGAAAAGTCCACCCCGTAACCGGTGACGGGCGAGCCGCCAGTGCTCGTCGGAGCCGCCCACGTCAACGACACGGAGGCATTGCCTGCCACGCCGGCCACGCTGGTCGGCGCCGTTGGAGCACTTGCAATCGTGCCAACCGGCGCCGATGTCGCCGACCTCGGACCCCACCCGGTAGCGTTCTTCGCCGCCACCCGGAACACATACTGCGTCCCCGGAGTCAGACCCGTGAGAGTCACCGACGTTGCGGCCGGGCTGCCACTCACATACGTGGAACCCAACCATGACTGCCCACCGTTGGATGACCGAAGCACCGCGTACTCCAGCACCGGCACCACGCCACCCCCGGGAGCCGTCCACGACACGTCCAGCGAGGTCGACGTCGCGTTCGACGCCACCACGCCTGTCACCGCCGCGGGCAACGGAGCTGGAGTCGTGCCAACCGGCGCCGATGTCGCCGACCTCGGACCCCACCCGGTAGCGTTCTTCGCCGCCACCCGGAACACATACTGCGTCCCCGGAGTCAGACCCGTGAGAGTCACCGACGTTGCGGCCGGGCTGCCACTCACATACGTGGAACCCAACCATGACTGCCCACCGTTGGATGACCGAAGCACCGCGTACTCCAGCACCGGCACCACGCCACCCTCGGGAGCCGTCCACGACACGTCGAGCGAGGTCGACGTCGCGTTCGACGCCACCACGCCTGTCACCGCCGCCGGCAATGGAGCTGGAGCCGTGCCAACCGGCGCCGATGTCGCCGACCTCGGACCCCACCCGGTAGCGTTCTTCGCCGCCACCCGGAACACGTACTGCGTCCCCGGAGTCAGACCCGTAATGGCCACTGTGGTCGGAGCCGGGTTGCCGGTGACGTAGATGGTCCCCGGAATCCATGAGGTCCCGCCGTTGGAGGACCGCAGCACCGCGTACTCGGAGATCGGCGCGCCCCCGTTGTCTGGAGCCGTCCAGGACAGTTCGATCGATGTCGACGTTGCGCTGGAGCCGGTGACACCCGTCACAGTTCCAGGCACGGTCGGCTGCGGCGTGACCGCTGAACTCGCCGAGGACCACTCACCGACACCCACCGCGTTCGCCGCATTTACCCGGAAGACGTACGGAGTCCCATTCGTCAGGCCCGTCACCAAGAAATTCGTGGCAATCACTCCCGCGGACGGAGCGACGGCCGTGCTCCACGAATCGCCGCCATCACTCGAGTAATCCACCCCGAACCCAGTGACCGGAGAATTGCCGTCACCGCCGGGCAACGTCCAATTGACCATGGCTGAGGCATTCGCGCCCGTCACACTCACGTCCGGAACAGCCGGGGCGGCGTGACCGATGTAGCCGCCCATCGCGGTCGCAGTTTCAGCGACAACGGAGTCCGATCCTGATGCACCGAACCAGCCAGAGAGTTCGCCATCGTACGCGGAGAGCGAGGGCCCATTCAGGGTGGTGCCGGTCGGCACCGTAAGCGGGATGGTGGTGCCCTCGGGCCCGGATACGTGCACTCCCGTTGAGTCCACGTACGCGGTCACGTCGTCCTGCGCAGCGGTCCAGCTCGTCATGCGGTTCAACGCCTGGCCGATGCTTACAAGATCGGTGGTGATCAGCGGGGACTTGGCAACGTCGTAGGCGCCCTCGTACTCGTCGAGGACGCCCTCCACGGCGGGAAGCAGCACCGCATCCTCGGCAAAGTTCGACTGGTGCGCGTAGAAGGGGCGCGGGTCGTTGGTGATGACGTAACGAAAGGCGTTGCGCACCTCGATCGGGACGATGTAACCCCTAAAGCTGGCCTCCGCTTCGCTCGGATTGGCGTTAGCCAGCGGGGTAATACACGTGCTCGTCTCCGGGTTGGCGGTGCACAAACCGCTGCCTCCATCAGCCGCGCTGGTGTAGATCCAGTTGTACTCGTCGACCTCCTCGCCGTAGGTCGCGACGTTGTAGAAGATGTTCATCGGGTGGCGCGGCACGGTCATCGTGGATCCGCCCTGGACCAGGCGCGACTCGGTCTCGCGCGAGGCGTCCGAGCCGGTGTAAGCGATGCCGGTGGCAGCCAGTGCCGGAGCAAGGTAGGGGTTGTCGATCGGCTGCTGGGGCTCCGTCAGTAGGCCTGCGTGCTCGCCCGTGACGAGCGCCGTCGGGTCGTAATTGGGCAGCCCATGGGCGGTGGCCCACTGCTGGTTCAACGCGACCTGGGACTCGATCTTCGCCTGCGATAGCCAACGGATGCCATCGACAGTGGCTTCCGAGTCGGGCACGAGAGCAGGGTCGTAGTAGGGGCCGCTGTCCGCAGGAGTGGCGCAACGCCATGACTCGCCTAGCTGAGTGGGCGCGATCTGGATGCACCCGAGGAACGTGTGCGAATAAGTGTGATTGACCCAGACGAACTCGTCCTTTGCGGCCAGCAGCGCGTCCGTCAACGGGTCGGGCCCGCCGAGTTCCTCGATGGCGTCCACGCTGCCCTGGGCGTTGAACACCATGTCGAAGGTGAAGCCGTTGGCCGCCTGCCACGCGCTGAGTCGCGCGACGTCACTCGGGATCATCCGGATGTCAGTCGACGTCTCCTCCTCGCACTGACCCACGACGTCACCGGGGGTGCAGTTCAGGGTCGAGTTCCACCGGCCGTCACCCATGAACACGTCGTCGACCTGCACCGAGAAGTAGTTGCGGTGATACCCAAGATGCAGCCCTCTGGTCATCCACGTGACGACCCCGTGCGCGATCTCGTTGAACCATTGTTGATTGCTGTTGTACGAGGCCGTGATGTTCAATTCCTCACGGAAGTCGTGCGTGTAAACGCCGACGAGCGTGCCCGTCTGCCCATTCAGGGTGGCCTCGACCAGCGGGGTAAAGTCCGCGCCCGCCGGCAGCGTCTGCGAGGGCTGGGCGAGGTAGCCGTAGACCTCCGCCACACTCGGATCGAAGTTGTCGATCGTGAGCGGTCCGTTCAGGTAGGTGAACGGCCCAGCCAGTCCCGCCTCGGTCGTTGTCGCGGCGGCGCCGTCGAGCGTTCCCGAGAACGTGGGGCTGGCCTGTCCCGTCGTAGCCCCCGGGTAGACGTACGCGTTCACGTGCCGCACGCCGTACGAGCGCTCGTAGTCGGCCACGGCCGCGAGCTCGGCCTCGGACAGACCCCCGAACTGATTCGGCATCACGATCGCCTGGAATCGGCCGTGTCCCTGCGCGGAGTCGGCGAGGAACGCATCGTCGATGATGGGTCGCCCGGGGTCAGCGAGGTCCACCGCGGTATACGGCACCCCCTCGCGATCCATCTGGGTCGCGATCGCCGCGGTCTGAGAGTTGCCGTCGGCGAGCAGCAGCACCCTCAGGTCGACGCGTGTGCCGGGCGCCGCTTGGGCAATCGCCGCAGGTAGCACCGCCCAAACCAGCATCGCGACAGCGAGGGCGGCGATTCCTCGTCGCCACAAAACCAGTTGAAATCCACCGAGCAACCTCATCGTCGACCCCTCAAGACTTGAGCTACGGGACTGCAGCATTGCAGTCTCGGCCGAAGGATCACGCAATGGCCGAATGGCCATCCACACTCCACCGGAATGCGGACCTCGCCCTCCCCAGCGTCTTCCCTCGCGCTTATCCTATAGGTTCGCATATAGTCATATGCAAGAGATGCCGAACATTAGCCAATCAGCGAGTGTGAACTAAATCACACACGCGGCTGTCACATCATCGGGAGGGAACGATTCGATGTGCAGGATTCATGCGTGCCGCCCGATGGGGCGTCCCCGTGCTCGTTCGAGCGTGTTCGCCGAGTCCAGTTCGCCCCGCGTCGGCATCGTCCGCCTTCGATTCTCGCACTGTGCGGCTGCCGAGAGCAGCTCACCATTGCGCCAATTCGGCGCATCCTCAGCTTCCCCTGGCGCGCCAGCGCCCCTGCTTTCCGTCACTTGACGGTGCATTCAAAATACACGCGAGCGAGTCCCGCTCGTGACATTACGGAGGGTATATGTCCTGGTTATTGATAGGAGGAGCAGGCTATATAGGTAGCCACGTGCTCCGCGCTATGCGTCACGCTGGAATGTCCGTCGTCGTATTCGATGACTTGTCCACCGGGGTGGCCAGCAGAGTGCCTCACGACGTACCGCTGGTAACCGGCTCCGTGCTCGATGCGGCAGTCTTGCGAGCCACCTTCAGAGAGCACGCGGTCACCGGGGTCGTGCACCTGGGAGGCAAGAAGTCGGTCCCGGCTTCGATTGAGCAGCCCCTGTACTACTACCGCGAGAACGTTGCCGGCGCGCTCGTCCTGCTCGAGAGCATGGTCTCGGAGGGCGTGACCCAATTGGTCTTCTCGTCCAGCGCTGCCGTCTACGGAACGTCCGACGCAGACCTCGTCACGGAAAGCGACCCCACCCGACCGGACAGCCCGTACGGGCGATCCAAACTGATCACCGAGTGGATGATCAGGGACGCGGCGACTGCTCACGGATTGAGTTGTATGAGTTTGCGGTACTTCAACGTTGTCGGTTGCGCTGACCCCGCCCTCGCCGAGCACTCCGGGACGAACCTCTTCCCGCTCGTCTTCGGGGCGCTGGGCCGAGGCGACCGCCCCGTCGTGTTCGGCGACGACTATCCCACCCGCGACGGCAGCTGCGTGCGGGACTACATCCACGTCCAGGACTTGGCGGCGGCGCACGTGGCCGCCGTTCGTCGGGTGACGTCAGGCACCGTCAATCAGACCATCAATGTCGGATGCGGAGTGGGGCACACTGTGTTCGAGGTTCTGGAAGAGATCGGCAACGTGACCGGCAAGGACACGTCTGCCACAGTCCTCCCGCGACGTGCGGGGGATCCCGCGAGCATGGTGGCCGCGACGGAACTCGCCGAAGAGGTGTTGGGATGGAAGGCGAGTCTGGACCTAACCCAGATGGTGGAGAGCGCGTGGCGCGGCGCATCGGCGTCTCCTCAAGGTGAGCCGCATCGTTTCCGTCAAAAGGAGCACCGTGCATCATGAGGATTGCACTACTCGCTGAGGGGTCGTACCCGTTCGTCACGGGTGGGGTAAGCACGTGGTGCGACCAACTTATACGGGGACTCCCCGAGCACGACTACGAGGTAGTGGCGGTCGCGGGAAACTCCCGGGAACGAACAGCGCTCACCCTTCCCGCCAATGTCAGCAGACTCAACATCGTTCCGCTGTGGGAGCTCGCGCCCATCTCTCATCGTCGCCCTGCCGCAGCCGACGAGATGAGATTCCTCGCCCTGTACCGCCCATTCCTGATGACCGCGCTCGACCCCGAGGCCACGCAAGAGGAATTCACTGACGCACTGCGTGGGATCTTCCTCTTCGCCCAGCGTCGGGACCTCACCGCGGTCCTGCAAGCCGACTCGGCGATAGGCCTCCTCTCGGAAGTATGGGGCGACCTGCGCAGCGATCACCCCATGAGCATGCACGAGGCCGTCCAGGCCACCGAGCTCGTCGAGCACTTCCTGCGCCCGCTCTCAGCCCCTGTCGTGCGGGCCGATCTGTGCCACACCGTGTCAAACGGCCTGCCCGCGCTGTTGGCGCTGGCGGCGAAGTGGACGTTTGGCACGCCGATGGTGATGTCGGAACACGGGGTTTACCTGCGAGAGCGCTACCTATCCTTTCGCAACATCCAGTACCGGTGGCCGGTCAAGGCCGTCGTTCTCGCCCTGTTCCGGCGGGTGTGCGCGACCGCCTACGCCGCCGCGGACGCTATCGCCCCAGTCAACATCTACAACCAACGATGGGAGACGCGCCACGGGGCCGATCCAGACACAATCGCCACCGCCTTCAACGGCATCCTCGCCGCGGACTACCCGGCCGCGGGGCCGGAGCCCGACGCCCCCACCATCGGATGGGTTGGCAGGATCGACCCACTCAAGGATCTCGAGACGCTCATCAGGGCGTTTGCGCTCATCCACAAGCAGATTCCCGAGGCCGTGCTGCGGCTATTCGGACCCACCCCTGCCGGCAACGAATGGTATGAGAAGAGACTCCGCGACCTGACGGACAAGCTCGGGCTCACGGCCGCGGTCAGCTTCGAAGGGCCCATTCGACCGGTCACGCGCGCGTACGGGGAGTCGACCCTGGTTGCGCTGTCGAGCATCTCAGAGGGCCTGCCATACACCGTCATGGAAGCGATGATGTGCGGTCGAGCCACGGTGTCGACCGAGGTCGGAGGCATCCCAGAGCTCGTAGGAGATGCCGGGATGCTCGCACCCCCTCGCGACCCGGCGGCCTTCGCCGAGGCGTGCGTAGTACTGCTCTCCGACGACAAATTGCGCAGGTCAATGGCGGCGGAGGCCAGGGAGAGAGCACTCGGCCTCTTCCAACTCGAGCAGATGCTCAGCACCTTCCGCGGCCTCTATGCGCGCGTCACCACCCCTACCTCTGCGGCCATAGCGACGCCCGTGCGTAGCTCGTTCCAGTTGGTTCCCCCTCGATGAGCGCGCCAACCGCCCTCGACGCCGGCGCTCTCATCACGGGACTCGCGTGGACTGTCCGCCCACCACAAACGATCGATGAGTCCCCCGGTGCCGACTTCTCCGGCGACGAACAGCGAAGCAAGACGCGGATCGCGGAATTGACCCGCGAGCACAACGATCTATGCACCCAGGCTGTCGACCCGTTCGAAATCGCTGCGGGACTGGAGGCCGCGGGGTTAAGCGATCGGCAGGCGCGTACCTACTACGGAGCAGCCAGCGTCTTCGAGCTTGCGGAGGCGATGTACGGGCTCGTTCCGAGGCGCACCTCGAACGCTGTCGCTCCGATCGACCCGTGGAGCCGGCCTGTTCGTCGGCACCTTTTGCGGGGGCTGCTATACGCCTTACCAGGCCTGATGTATGCACTGGCGCTCGTGATGCTCCAGAGCGGGTTCGATGCCATCCTGCTCCTCGGCACGACGATAGTCGCCGCGGGACTCGGGCAGGGGCTGTCTCTGCTCGGCCACGTCCTGATCGGCCGAGGGCAACAGGGCGCGGCCGGCGCGATGTTCCGATCCGCCCTCGTCTTCGCGGGGATTCTCGGATTCGCGATCCTGCTCACGGGATGGATCTCTGGCACCCTCACGTCCGCAGTCATGGTGGCAGGATTCCAGGTGGCGTACCTGCTTGCCGCGACGATCCTCATCGTCGTGGAGGCGGCCCTTCTTCTGCTTACCGTGCTCGCGCCCGGCGTCATTCTCGCGGTCCTGGAACTCTCGGGCGCCACCGCTATTCGCAGCGAGATTGCGTTCGGGATCCTTGCGCTCTGCGTTGCGGGTGCCGTGGTCGCCGCCTGGACAAGGCTGGCCGCGACGCCACGTGAAACCGTCACACACCTGCGCGAGGGCTTCGGCCTTGCTCGCTACGAATACTCCATGGGCTCGGGCTATTTTGCCTACGGCATCGCCACCGCGGGACTCGTGGCGTTCGGCGTCGTAGACGCACTGACGCGTCACGGGAACCCCGCGGAGGGGCCGATCGCCTTGATGATGCTTCCCCTCGTGGGAAGTCTCGGCGTCGCGGAGTGGCAGGTCTACAGGCTCCGCAGTCGCGCCCTGATGGCACTGCGTGAGACCACATCTGTCAAGCGCTTTCGAGTCCTGGCCCGCTCCGAACTCGCTTACGCGGTGCTCAACTATGGCGCGGTTCTGGCCGTACTGTCAGCCACGGTGATCGTCGCGTTTCCCCAGCAACCTCCACTCCCCTTCATCCTCAGCACTTGCGCGTATGGGGTTCTGGGGCTGGCCTTCTTCTGCGCCACGCTACTGCTGTCATTGGGGCGATACCGACTGGCGCTCGGACTCTCTATTACGGCGCTGATTGTGGACAGTGCGCTGAGGTGGGCGTTCGCATCGGCCTCTCCCGAAGCACTCGCCGGACTGCACCTCATGGTCTTCCTTGTCCTGCTCGCGGTGATCCTTCCTGCTGCGGCTTCGCAGTTCTCCTACGCGGGGGCACACCGATGAGCGCACCAGCAGCCAATCTGTCCCTCGCCGTTCCCGCGTACTTCCATCCCGCAGTCTCAACGGCCAAGTGGCGGCGACTCGTTGAGCATGCCTTCTTGATGCGATTCGTCATCGTCAACGTCCACAACGGTCCAGGCGAGGCTCCGGATCCTTCGTACCTGCCCATCGTCGAGTCGCTCAGCGCGGCTGGGATAAGAATCGTGGGGTATGTCGACACCGACTACGGACGTCGCGCGCCGGCCGACGTTGCCCAAGAGGTGCGCACGTACCGGGAGTTTTATGGACTGCGGGGCGTGTTCCTGGACCAAGTCAGCAGTGGGCTCGAGCAGCTGGACCATTACGCCCAGTGCGTCGTGGCAGCGCGAACCGCCGGGGCGTCGTTCGTCGTGTTGAACGCCGGGGCCGAGCCGCATCCCGGCTACGTCGATCTCGCCAACGTCACCGTGACTTTCGAGGGCACCTGGAATGACTACAAGGCACTGCAGGTCTCCGACTGGGTACACCGGTACCCGCGCAAACGGTTCTGCCACCTGGTTCACTCACTTCCGCCGGGCAATTATGCGGAGGGGCTCGGCCTCGCTGCTGAGCGCCATGTTGGCAGCGTCTTCCTCACGAGCGGACACGGCTCGAACCCGTGGGATCGCGTCCCGCCCAGTCTCGTCACCGAGATTACCAAAGTGAGGGCGCAAGAACACGCCCCCATGGAAAGCGTGAAGTCATGACTCCCATCCGTCGGATTGCCGCGCTGGTCATTGTTGAGGTGCTCGTGGTGAGCCTGGCCGCTTGTAGTACTACAGTGCCGACCTCGCCGTCCGAGTTTCCGCCAACCGCTGCCCCCGTGCCGTCGATAACGGCGGGCAGTGGCGCGTCGCCCTCCGTCTCCCCCTCCGGCGATGCGCTGCCGTCGGTCACGGCCTCGCCCTCGACTTCTGCCCCGGCCTCCACGGAGGCACCCATGCCACCCGCTCCCGCGCAAACCGGGTCCGGTGCCGACTCCGGCTCCGGCCGCTGGAAGCCCTCCGTGGGTGCCTCCTGGCAGTGGCAACTCTCAGGACCGCTGGACCTCAGTGTGGATGCCCAGGTGTACGACGTTGACCTGTACGACACCTCTGCCAAGCAGGTGAGCCAGCTCCAAGCGCAGGGGCACAAGGTCATCTGCTACCTGTCCGCCGGATCGTACGAGTCCTACCGCCCCGATAGCAACCAGTTTCCGTCCGCGGTCCTCGGAAGCGAACTCGATGGCTGGCCCGATGAGCGCTGGCTCGACATCCGCCAGCTCGACGTACTCATGCCGATCATGGCGGCCCGCATGGACCTTTGCGCAGAGAAGGGCTTCGACGCCGTCGAACCCGACAACGTCGACGGCTACCAGAATGACTCCGGTTTTAGCCTGACCGCCAAGGACCAGGCGGCCTACAACAGGGCTCTCGCGGATCTCGCGCACGAGCGCGGGCTAGCCGTGGGACTGAAGAACGACCTCGACCAGGTCGCCCTGCTCCAGCCGGTATTCGACTTTGCCGTCAACGAGCAGTGCTTCGAGTACGACGAGTGTTCGGTGCTGTCCGCGTTCATCAACGCCGGTAAACCAGTTTTCCACGTTGAGTACGACCTTCCGCTGTCCTCCTTTTGCCCCACAACCGAGAAGCTGAAATTCAGTTCATTGCGCAAGTCCCTTGACTTAGATGCCGCCAGGGAGCCCTGCCCCTCATAGCGGAGAGGCCGGAGCACACATGAAGCAACCTGAGAGAAACACCGGGGAACGCAGATGGCGAACCGAGGCGTCATGAACCAGCCGGATAGCGCAGCACCTCAGCAGAGGGGGCGATGATGGCGGGCCTCATCGTCCACGATTGGCTCGCGAAAACGGGCGGCTCCGAGAGGGTCGTCGAAGCGATGATCGAGGCATTTCCGGACGCTCACCTTCAGGTTCTCTGGGACGACGCACCAGACGTTGACAGAGGAACGACCATTCACGACACCTGGCTCGCGCGCACACCCCTGCGTCTCCACAAGGGGGCGTGCCTTCCCATCACGCCCACGGTCTGGCGCCACGTCCGGGCGCCATATTCTCCCGAATGGCTCCTGGTCAGCAGTCACGCCTTCGCCCACCACGTGCGCCTGCCCTCTCTTCCCGACATCCCCAAGCTGGCGTACGTTCATACGCCCGCCCGCTACGTGTGGATGCCCGAGATCGACTGTCGTGGCGACTCGCCGCTCGCCCGGCTGGCAAGTCGCCCACTGCGCACTCTCGATCAGCGCCGAGCAGGGGAGTTGGACGCAGTTGCGGCGAACAGCCACTACGTCGCCGCGCGGATCGCTAGGTTCTGGGAACGCGAGTCTGAGGTCATCTACCCACCCGTAGACGTGGCCGACATTATCTCGACTACCCCCACGGCCCAAAACAGATTGTCCGATGGCGAGAGGCGGGTGATCGATGAATTGGGGCGCGAGCCGTTTGTCCTGGGGGCATCGAGACTGATTCCTTATAAGGAGGTCGGCCAGGCACTTCGGGTCGGCAGGCTACTCGGCTTGCCCGTTGTCATCGCCGGCAGCGGACCGGAGGAGGCACGTTTGCGAGCCGAGGCCGAAAGCCTCGGCGTTCACGCGAGATTTGTGATCGATCCGTCCACCGCCTTGCTGCGCGCCCTCTTCGCGCAAGCAGTACTTTACGTATTCATGGCGATTGAGGATTTCGGAATCATGCCGGTCGAGTCCATGGCATCAGGCACCCCCGTGCTGGCTTGCGCTGAGGGCGGCGCGAGCGAGTCGGTACTGGCCTGCGAGGGGGGTGCGGTCGTGAACGAACGATGCGACGACCTCGAACTCATCTCTGCCGCGCACGCGGCGCTGAGTGTGGACGTCTCCGAGGTAGCCCAGAACGCCATGATGTTCGATCGATCCCGCTTCGTGCGGGAGATCACCGCGTGGGTACCGCAAAGCGTCGGCACCAAGATTCCATGAACGGCCCTCCGTGCCGCGGTAAGTTGTAAACGTGCGCGCCTCACGACGGGCGAGAAGCGCGCCAGGAGGATCACTATGATCACCGTTGTGCTGGCTGCCGTGGCGCTGGTAGTGCTGGCGCTCACAGTGGTCATGAAACCCCACCACCGCCTCTACGTTGCAGCCTTCCTCGCGGTGCCACAGGTGCATCTGCCCGGCTTTCCCGCCTCAATCTTCCAGATGTGGATGATCATCATCCTTGTGTTGACCTTCATCGAGCCCAGCAATCGGTCGCCCATACGGCGAATCGAGATCCCGGTGGGCCTGCTGGCCATCGTGACTTTCCTCTACGTCTTCGTGTCCGCGCAGCCAACGTCCGCGCTTCTCATCGGGTCACAGCTCCTCGCCTTTCTGGCTTTTCTTAGGCTGGGCCATGCGGTCGGAGTCGAGAGTCGGCATATCTACCGCGCCGCTAGCCTTGTGGCTTTCTGGGTTGTCGTTGAAGCGCTCATGGCGATCGCGTTCCACCTGCGCCCCGCGTGGGAAATCGACTTCATGCGCACGTTGTTGGCGGATGTGTTCGTAGGCCCGAGCGCCCAGGCGCTTTTCACCACGGGCCCAAACAACGTCCTCGATCCGCTGAAGGCCGGCGGGCTGTTCGTCAACGGCAACGTTGCCTCAATGTTTCTGGGAACGGCGGCGCTCGTGTTCGTCGCCGTCGCGCTCCACTTTCGTAGGGCGTGGGCCGGCTGGGTTGCGGCTCTTGCTGCGCTCGGCGTCCTCGCGACCGGGTCCAAAACGGGTCTTCTCCTCTTAATCCTGCTGCCTATCGCCGCCGCGCTACTCGTGGTCGCGAGTGGACGCGCGGGGGTGTTGGCCGCGGCGGCGCTCCTTCCGGCCCTGGTGGCCGTGGGGCTTGCCATTCCACCGTTCCTATCGACTCGCTTCCCTCAGTATTTCTCGGAGCTCGACGCGTCGGCCGCCGACCGTGCGCCGCTGTGGCGGGCGGCGTGGCAACTATTCGGCGAGCAACCGCTGGTAGGGCTCGGCTATGGCAACTGGGCTGAACACGCCGAGGCAGCGGTCGGGCGAACGATACCGCCCCACAATCTTCTGCTCGCGTCCTGGGTCAACACGGGCATCGTGGGCTTGATCTTGACGATCGCCATCATCACGACGGTCACGGTTGCCGGTGCCGTTGCTCTGGCAAGGACAGCAGAGCGTCGCCAACGCGCCACCATCGCATGCGCCCTAGTGGCTACCTGGTGGGTGTTCCTTCATGGAATGGCTGACAACACAACCGTCTACGGCGAAATGAAGAGCATGGTCCTCGTCGCCCTCGCGATCATGCTCATGGACCTGCCGGCACGCGAACCAGAGACGGACGACCCCAAACTCAGCCGGCGCCGCGTCTCGGGAACACAGCCACCTGCACGCTATCCCCCCGCGAGGAAACCCCTGTAAAGCAACGACAGCTTGGCGGATTGCCTGGTCGAGTCAAAGAACATCTCCATGCGTTGCCGCCCGGCAGCGCCAAGATCACGAGCAGCCCGCCTGTCACTCAGCACCGCCACGAGGGCCTCCGCGAGCCCCTCGACGTCGCGTTCGGGCACCAGATATCCGGTTGTCCCGTCCACGACGGCCTCTGGGATTCCGCCGTGTAGCGTGGCGACAATGGGCCTGCCAGTGGCGCTCGCCTCGAGCAGCACCTGACCGAGCCCCTCCGCGGCACCAGTGCTCGCGGTGTAGCTGGGCTGGCAAAGCAGGGTGGACTGTCGAAGTGCCAGCGCGACCGCGGCCTGGTCTTGAACGCCGGCGAACTGAACGGCGTCACCTATCCCGAGAGCGGCAACCTGCTCCGCGAGCGGGCCTCGCTGTGGACCATCCCCGATAATCCGTAATCGCGCCTCAGGAACCTTTTTCAGCACGTGAACAAAAGCACTGATGAGATCCGCTGTGCCCTTCATCTCCACCAGTCGCGCGACGTGAAGAATAGTCGGCTCCTCAGGCGGTGGCGCTTGCGCGAACAACTTGAGGTCAATGCCGGTGTAGAGCACCGTGAGCGAATTCTCCCTCGCGCCCAGTTCCACCGCGTTGCGGGCGATGTGCTCCGACACGGCGATCAGGCACGCCGACTCCTTGAGGAACCTGCCCCTTGTCGCCGCGTAACGGATCCAGTTCACTCGCCCTGAGCGCACCAGCGCAGACCGGTTCAGCGACGCATCGAAACCGTGGAGAGTCGTCACGAGCGCGACATCCGCGGCCGCAGCCGGCCGCGTCGCGACCGAGCCCTCCACCCCAAAGTGCGCGTGAACGATGTCTGGATCGACGCGCCGTAAAAGCCGAGCGAGCGGGCGATGGTCACCAGCGGTGTGACGCAGCACCGCTAGCCGCCCCGATTCCGCAAGGGTCGAGGTTCTTCGATCCCCGGCAACTTCGCCCACGATCGCGTCACGAGCCATGTAGCAAACATTCTCGTCGAGCGCTTCCGCCTGCAGAGGTATAAACGGTTCGGAGGGGAGGAACAGCGTGTGCCGAAAAACCGAGACGTCGAGCCGCTCATCCATCAGCGGGCCCATCGTGCCGCTACCAGAGTGCGCCACGGCAGACCTGGCGCCACTCGTCATGTCCGCCACCCACTAAGCATTTCTCTCGCAGTATTGCGCAGACTCGGGGTAAGCCACAGCGCTAGGAGCCAAATCGCCGCGAAGGCGACCAGCACACCGATGCCGCCCAGGCCCATCCTTGCGCCCCATATCCCCATCATCACACTCAGCGTGACAGGGACAATCACCGCAAGGCACGCGCGCAGAAGCGCCGGCATGAGCCCCAGGAACGACGCCGCGACAACAGTCTGAACCAGCGCGCCCGCACTTGCGCCGATCCCGATGCCGAGGGCTCCCAGTTCCCGGAACAGCGCGAGGTCGACGGCGATCAGCGTGACCGAACCCAGCCCCAATGCGGCGAGTACCTCGCGATTACGGCGACGAGAGTTAAGCACCTTGATAAGAAAATAGGCCACGAGCTGGAACGCGAGGCCAAAGCTCAGGCCGAGCAGGTACTTGCCGGTGATGATTTCAGCTCGTGCGTCGAAGGCTCCCCTCCCGAACACCACGCCGACAATGTCCGTGCCGAGAAACGCGAGCACGACGGCAGGACCGGCACCGACAAATACCAGCAGGCGCACAACCTTCCGCGCGCTCCGCTTCACTTCGATGTCGGTCTTGTTCGCGTACGCGGACAGACTCGCCAGGCCGAGGGGCGTAGCGATGAGCACCACCAAGGTGTCTGAAATCACCCGCGCGTAGTCGAGGCTGGCGGTGGCTCCAGTGCCTAATAGCGTGGAGATCATCCGCTCGACCACGATCGCGCCCTGGAGGAGAAAGGGCAACGGAACGAGGGGCCGGACGATGCGCCACAGAGTTGCGTACGCCTCCCGCCGCTCGGATGGGGTGATGTCTTCTGCCGTGCCCGCCAGGCGGGATCTGTGAATTCGAGTTGCCGACCACGCCGCCAGTCCTACATACGCGCCAGTAAATCCACCCGCCAACCACACTGGCGCGTCGTAGATCACCGCGAGCCCCACGCCGACGATCAGCCCAACGCTCTGCGCAGACGCCCGCACCGAGGCGATCCGATACACGCCGTGCGACATCTCGAGGTAAGACGCGAGCGCGGTGTAGATGTACGGCGGTATGCCGACGGCCATGACGCCGAGCATCAACGCAGTCATGGCACCCGTCGACGCGTCGAACCCCGGAGCGATGAGGCGGGCCGCCACGTCACGCCAGATCCACAGGGCGAGTGCGAGCACCACGGAGACGCCTAGGAGGAGGTCTCGAATCGCCCGGTAATACACAGCCGCACGCCGCGGGTCAGTCACCAGGAACCGCGCATGAATAGGCACGAAGCCTGCTGACAACGCGTCAGCGGTGAAGAAGTTCACCGGGGCGAGCGTCGCCGTTTGTGCCGTGCGAAACGCGGCAACCGGCGCCGAGATCCCGAACGCTGCAGCCAGGAGCACCTCACGGAGGATGCCGAGCAGTTTGCCCGCCAGCCCACCCGCGAAGAGGCTCAGCGCAGCACGCCTCATGGGCGAGCGCCCCGCTCTTGGGACAGGGCGGCCAAAGTGGTCACCATCTCGCGAGCCTGCTCACCGCGACCCTGCCAACTGTGCTCCTGCGCTATCGCCACGCGCGCCGCGATCCGTTGCGGGGAAGGCACTTCAGAGAACTGCTCGGCCGCCGCGACGAACCCCTGCGGACCCGACGCGAGCTCGACCATCCCCGGGACACGGCGAACTCCGGGCAGGTCACTCGCGACGACCGCGAGTCCCGTGCCCAAATACTCGAAGGTCTTGAGCGGACTCACACCCCGGGTATAGGGGGAAACGATGTACGGGATGAGCCCTACCGTGGCCCGCGCAAATTCTTGCGCAAGTTCGGCGGGCGCGAGCATCCCGAGGTATTGCACTCCTGCACCTAGCGCCCGCGCGAACTCTTTGCCATCACCGTGGCCGCGCGGACCCGCCAACATCACCTGCCACCCCGCCCTTGTCAGCGCATGGAGCGCGGAGTAATCCACCTTCTCGGGCGTGAGGTTGCCGGCGAATATTGCGCGCCGAGCCACCCGCGCCGGGGCGCTCGTGAGTGCCGCCGAAAACACCTGCGTGTCAGCGACGTTTTCCCACAGAATTGAGTCGGCGAACCCGCGTTCCTCGAGATGCGTGCGCACCACCTCACTCGAGGCGACCGACGTCGCCCCGGCCTTTGCGAGCGAAACCTCACCCTCGTCGATGAGTTCGGGGTCGATCCCAGCGACCTGGCCGAGCAAATCCACGCAGTGATAAACCGTGGCGTCGGCATGCGCTTCGAGCCCGTACGTCACTGGCGTGTACGTCCACAAGATGCGCGTGCCGGCGCCCTGGAGCCAACCCCGCACGCTTCGGCGCAGCACCGCACCATTAGCGGGGTGCGCGACTCGCCACGAGGCGGGCGCGACCAGCGGCGAGGCGACAGAGACGCCGTCCGGGACCGCCCGGCTCACGCCCGCCGCGCCACGACGCGTGACCACCGCGCGCACGCGCCTAGCTATGCGTCCGGCGTCAGCGGCGGAAAACTCGGGCGCGCGCAATCCCAGTGACTCGACAAAGGTGACGGATACCCCCCGCTGCTTTGCGAGTTCGCGTGCGATGTAGTGCTGGTTGGTGGCAATCGCCTGGTTCCAGTCAGCAGTACCAAGGATGAGGACGTGCGTAGATGCGGAGGTTCCCTTTGGAGTCGACGATCCTGACACAGGTATCACGCCGCTAGTACGCGCCGCGGTGGCCAACCACCGCGCGTGCCGTCCTGAGCACAATCATGGCGTCACCTATCAGGCTCCAGTTCTCCGCGTAGTACGCGTCGAGCCGGATCGATTCCTCCGGCGTCAGCGCCGACCTCCCACTCACTTGCCACAGTCCCGTCAGACCGGGCTTGACCAGGAGCCTGCGGCCCGCCAACTCGGTGTATTGGGACACCTCCGACGCGACCTGGGGGCGCGGCCCGACAATCGCCATATGGCCGACGAGCACGTTGTAGAGCTGAGGCAGTTCGTCGAGCGAGTATCGGCGTAGCCGGCTCCCAAGCGGGGTGACGCGAGGGTCGTTCCTGTTCTTGTAGAACACGCCGACGGAGCCGCCCATTGCTTCGCTAAGCCGCGACTCGGCACCTACCGCCATCGACCTAAACTTGAGCATCGTGAAGGGCTTGCCATTCTGCCCGATGCGTTCCTGCCGGAAGAGCGCTGGCCCGGGAGCCGTCACCTTGATCAACAGGGCAATGAGGAGCATCGGCACCAGCGCTACGGCTAACCCCACCGCCGCGATCATTCGGTCGACCACGTACTTGAGGTAGTACTTACCGCCATCGAATGTTGGAGTGTCCACGTGCATCAGTGGCACACCCTCCACCGGGCTCATCTGAATTCGCGGTCCAGCGATGTCCACCATCGCGGGCGCGACGACCAACTCGATTCCCGTCCCCTCGAGCGACCAACTTAACCGGCGCGATTCATGCAAGGACATCGCGTCGTTGCCAGACAGAATGATGTACTCGACCCCCAGCCGCAGGGCCGCATCGGCGGCCACGTCGATGGTTCCGACAACCGGAACCCCAGCGACGGCATCGGGTAGTTTCTCGCCGGGAGTCGCCGGCAGGCAAACGCCAACGACACTCAGACCAGCGCGTCGTGTGCGGATTAGCCTCTCGATCATCTGCTCGCTTACGCCACGAGGCCCAACGATGAGCACCTGCGCCTGTAGATTCCCCGCGTCACGCTGCGCGTGTATCCACTTGCGCCACATTCCGCGGTAGATGAGGAGCGTGACGATGCCAACGGGCCCGGCAATCAGCAAGTAGCCGCGGGAAATGTCCCACTGGGTAAGGAACGCGAGTACGGCCACGGCCACGAACGTGCCGCCAGTGGCCTGCACCACCCTTTGGAACTCGTGCGGGCCATGTCCCAGAATCCAGGCCTCGCGTGAGCGGGTCATTCCTAGCGCAATCCACCACGCCACACCGATGCCTACGGTCACCAGCAAGTATGGCGGCGCTGCCGGCCCCGAGACGCTGTAATCCGTGACCGAACCAAACCGGGCGAACTGAGCAACGACCATCACGAGCAAGACCACAAAGGCGTCAGATAGCGCCAAGCGGGCGCGATAACTACGGGACCAACCGTTTTTACCATTCATCCTTTGCGCGGACGTCGACATTAACTTCCCCCAGCGTTACAAAACACTCAACCGCGATGCGCATTCGGTTTATGTCCCCAGCATTACCCAGATTGACCGAAAATTCCTGCTCAACGAAGGTTGGGCCAAGAACAAAACAACCGAATAAGCCTTCTATGGGATACGTTGAAACGGTCGAGATGTGGGTTCTATTACAGTGGCGAGGGTTGAAATGGATCTGCGAGACTACGCGAACATGCTGCGGAAGAACTGGTGGCTCATCGCCATCGCCGCGGGGTTGGGTATGGCGGTGGCCCTCGCCTACTCCCTCGTAGCGACTCCCCTATACGGCGCGTCAGCGAAAGTGTTCGTGTCGACGTCGAGCGTGACTAGCGTGACCGACCTCCAGCAAGGAAGCAGTTTTACGCTGCAGCGAGTCAAAACCTATGCAGATCTCGTGGGTACGTCCGCGGTGCTGCAGCCCGTCATCGACCAGCTTGGAATTAGCGTCTCGGTGGCGGACCTCAGGCAGCAGGTCTCGGCGAGCAGCCCACTCAATACGACCGTGATTGACATCAACGTCTCTCAGGAGGACCCCGTCTTTGCCGCCTCGCTCGCCACCGCTGTCGCCGAACAACTGGCCGCGGTCGTTGAGGACATAGAGACGACCGATGCGTCCTCGGGTTCCCCCGTCCAACTGACGGTGGTTCAGGAGGCCGAGGTGTCGACCCAACCCACTAGTCCGAACACCACATTGAACCTCGCTATGGGGCTATTGCTCGGACTCGCGCTGGGCGTCGGTATCGCATTGCTTCGGCACACCCTAGACAGGCGCGTGCGCAATGAGCGCGACCTGGGGCTTCTCACTGACACCCCAATTCTGGGCGGGATCGTTTTTGACCCCAAGGCCAAGGAACGACCTCTCATTGTGCACGCGGACCCGCGCAGTCCCCGGTCGGAATCCTTCCGTACGCTGCGCACCAACCTTCAATTTCTCGACACCGAACGCGCCGACCGTTCGTTCGTCGTGACGAGCTCAATTCAAAGCGAAGGAAAGAGCACCACCGCCGCGAACCTCGCGATAAGCATCGCCGACTCCGGCGTGAGAGTCCTGCTGGTGGATGCCGACCTACGCGACCCAAAGATCTCCACCTACATGGCGGTCGAGGGTGGAGTGGGCCTCAGCGACGCGATCATCGGTCGAGCCAGGGCCGCAGACCTGGTTCAGCGGTGGGGGGAGACCACCCTCCACCTTCTGCCCGCGGGCCGGATACCGCCCAACCCTTCTGAATTGCTTGGGTCAGGCGCGATGATGGCGATCATTCAGGATCTGGGGGCGGAATATGACGTAGTCCTCTACGACTCGCCACCGTTGCTTCCGGTGACGGACGCCGCGGTATTGGCACGGCATGTTGGCGGCGCCTTGCTGGTGGTTGCCGCGGGCCGTGTGCACAGTGCGCAGGTGGGAGCCGCGCTCTCGGCGCTCGAGAACGTCGGCGCCAAGGCGTCCGGAATCGTGTTGACCATGTTGCCCACGAAGGGTCCCGACGCCTACGGCTACGGCCACTACGGCCACGCCTACGGAAACAGCCCCCAGTCGAACGAATAGCGAGGCTCGTGGCCGCTGCCTACCCGCTGAGGGATCAGCGTGAGTTCTTCGCGGAACGGCGACGGGCGGCAAGCAGCACCGCGCCCGCACCCAAGACCAGGAGCACGCCTGCCCCAACGGCGAGCCCGCCATTCTCGAACCCAGTTCCCGCCAAACCATCGCCGCCGCCTTCGGAAGCACCCCCCGTGCCTGTTGCGGCCACGACGATGACCGCAGTGTCGACGGCCACACCGTTGATGATGGCGGTCACGCCGATTTCCCCCTCGACGTCGGCGGGAGTCACGGTGAACTTCGCGACGTTGTTCGCGATCACCTTGACTTCGGAAGTGACCGTACCCGCGATGGTCGCGTCATCTCCGGAGGTAGTCGTCTGAAGTTGCGCCTGCGCGCCGTTCTCTCCACCTACTTGGCACGAGAAAGGCGTGCCGGGCGCCACCTGGGCCGAAGAACACGTCAGTGCATCCTCCGGCGCAGGATAAGACTGGGAAGCTTGGGCGGCAATAGGCGCTAACGCGGCCGCGAACGCGAGGGCCAGCAACGCAATCGTGCGACGGATCATATTCATATCCCCAATTTGGGAAAACTGAGCGGATAGGCTAAATGATTGGGAAGCAATGTCAGGCTAGCAGACACCGTCGAAAGTGACGCGGGAACGGACGATGGCATCGGCGCTCGGGCCCGGGGTCCCGACAGCTTCCCCTATGACCAAATCCGGCTCTGTCGCCTCGAGCTCAAACGTTAAGACGGCCGATTCACCAGGTAGAAGTGCCACCCGAGAGGTGATGACGGGCCTGCCGTCATGACTCTCCGGGTTCATAAGGTCCTGCTTACCGTCCTTCAAGAACTCAACTAGGCCCAACCCCGCGGGGGGATAAACGAGCACATTCGCCTGGAATTCACCCTCCGGCACATATATGCCGCCGCCCGAGACGTACCACGGCAGGTCGGCCACGTCCCCGGCGTACGAGTGCGTCAGCGTCATGGTCACTGTCTGGGCGCGCAGGCTGCCGTCGCCGCAGACGTGATCGACCACCTCGGTGCTCCGGTCAACGTAGTACCCAATCTTGGAGCCGGACCCGTCATTGACGAATACTCCAAGCGCGTCCGTTTGGGCGATGAAGTCACCCGAGACGCTGGTGGTTTCCAGTAAGTCCTGGTGAGCGCCGGGCGACCACACCAGGAACCGCCCTTCCTGAACCGCGCGCTCCACCCCGGTCACCGCGCTCGGTCCACCGAGCAGCTGCCCAAAGAGCACCTCCGACGCATGGGCGAAGAACTCGTCCTGATCCGCTGGCTGGGGGAACAGCAGGTACGAGTCCCGCAACATCACGTCGGCGAGATTCGCACCCGTGATCGTGATGCCATCCACGTCCGTGGCCGGCATGTCCTCCAGCATGTAGCCGAGCGCCACCGGGTCAACCGACACCACCGCATCGGGAATCTGGCCGTACTGCCTTTCCCAGAACGCGGACATCAGCTCGGCTGACCTGGGGAATTCCGGGGTGAAGTTAACGTCCTGAGGGAAATGCGCCATGCGCGAGGTGAAGATCCGTAGCTCATCATCGGTGAGGGCAGCAACGTCCTGATCCCTATCGGTCATGGCGTCGGCCGTGGAGTAGCGCTCGAATGCCAGGCGCCCGTCGTCGGCCTTGATCTCCAGCACTGCTCCCGCGATGCCGCCCGTTGCCCTCGGCTCGGCGCTATTTTGCACCATAACGATGTAGGTTTGCGGCCCCTCGGCGCCGAGCATCGACGGCAGCACCTCCGCGGCGACGTGGGCATCCTGAATGGTCTCTCCCAGACGGTCCAGGTCAGCGGTGAGTTTCAGGAAGGGGTCGCGGACCTGGGAGACCGCACCCTCCAACGAGACGCCGTGCAGAGTCTCACGCTCCTGGGCCAGCACCCCCGACGCCTGCGCCAACGCCAGCCTGTACGGCTCCAAAACATAGGGGTCGATGCGACCATCCTGGATCGCGGGGGCCTCGAGCGCGCCGAGGCCTCCCAGTTCCGCTAGTGGCTTCAGCGCTCCTTGCGCCACGTCGCGCACGGCGGCGCCCGCCTGCTGAAGCGGGACTGCCTGCGAACTCACCCAGGGCAGCCGGCTGGCCACCCACCATTGGGGTCCGTCGGTGTGCGACGCGAAGGAGTCCGATGCGCGTTGAAGGTCGGCGACCTCCGCGGCCAGCCCCTCAGCGTCACCGGACGTCAGCGCGTCCTGCGCGCCGGCGGCATGGGCCTTGAGTTCGGAGGCGGCGGAGTTCAACTTCCAGCCATCCCAGGCAAACAACACGGCGAGCACCAGTGCGGACGCGACGACGGCGAACGCCGCCCAGCTCACCGCTCGCTTCCACCCGAAGCCGGATCGCGACCCAGGAGGCTGATACGTTGTCATTGGCTGTGGGGGCTCCCATCCTGCGTACCAAGAGCGAACTTGATAGAAGACAACAGTTCAGCCCGCCATGGTTTCTCAGCGACTCGGAGGGCGACCTGTGGCAACGATCTTGTCCGTGTGTACCGGCAATATCTGCCGTTCCCCCGCCAGTGCGCTGCTGCTGCAAGGCTACCTCGGGGACCTCTTGACCGCGACGAGTGCGGGCACCCACGCGTTGGTGGGGGTGGGCGTCCCGCCCCAGATGCTCACGCACCTCGACGCCGATGCCGTGGTGCTCGCGTCGCGCGACCATGCCGCGCGACAACTCAACTCCGAGCTCATTGACGATGCGGACATCATCATCGCGATGGCGGCCGAGCACCGCGCCCACATCGTCCAGCAATCCCCGACCGCCGTCCACCGCACCTTCCTGCTGGACGAGCTCGCTCACGCCGCCCGCGCCGGGGCCAGGCTCGACGGCGCCTCGCCACGTGAGCGGCTCGCCCACATCCCAGCGGCCATCGGCCGTTACCGTCCCGAGCTCGCGACGATGCGCGTCGCGGACGTACCCGACCCCTACCGGGGTAGCCAGGTTCAGTACGACGAGACGTACCGGATCATCAAGGACGCGATCGCCTCGCTCGACGGCTGGGTGCGAGCGGAGCGCTAGTCCCCCTCGAAGAGCTGCGCGCACGCCAACTCCGTGGTGTCCGCCACCCGCACACACACGACGCCCGCGATCAGGAACTCCTCGTTGACGAGGTTCGCCCTGTGGCCGGCGCTGCCCATCCATGCCTCCACGACCTGTGCTGGCGCGCGGTCTGAACGAGACAGGTTCTCCCCCGCCGTCGCCGCGAGGTGGCACGAGGCGACCAGCACCTCATGCCCGAGGGTCGCTGCGTTGGCCGCGACCAGTGCCCGGGGCGCTGCCGCCGCCGCGACGCAGTCGCTCCACTCGAGTGGCGCGACGCCTTGGCCCTCGCGCTCCGCGTTAGTGAGATCGAACAACTCCCGAGCGAACCCATCGGGGCTGAGCGCCCGCGCGCTTGGTTCCGGGCTCGGCTCCACCTCACGCCCACCGGAGCCGCCGAACAGCGTGGCAACCGCGACGCCCATCAGGGCCGCTGCGATCACTGCGACCACGGCGCCGAGCGCCAACAGCCACCATCGCCGCGAGCGTCCAGTCGGCTCGGCGCGGTCGGTGGGCTGGGAACTCGTCACATCCGTTCCGCCAACAGTTGCGCTAGGTGACGCCCCTGGACCCCCGCGGCGTCCACACCCTGGGTGCGGCACGAGACACCGTCCGCGAGGTAGATCGAACCGGCGGGCGCAGCCTCCAGCGCCGGCACCAGCGAATTGTGCGCCACCTTCATCGACGTGTCGTAGTGGCCGCGCTCGGCCCCCCAGTTTCCCGCCAGACCGCAGCAGCCGGACGCCTCCTTGACGCTCGCGCCAGCGCGGGCCAGCAGGTCGCGGTCCGCGGTGTAGCCCATGACGGAATATTGGTGACAGTGCGGCTGAACAACTGCGGTGACATCGTCGAGGCGAGGCGGCTGCCATCCCTCCCGCGGCTTGACGGGCGCGCGGCCGGTGAGCACCTCCGCGAGCGAGTAGGTGCCGTTCGCCACCGCGTGCGCGCGAGGATCGTCCGGGAGCAGCTCCGTGAGGTCGCCGCGCAGCACACCCATGCAGGAAGGCTCGACGCCAATGATCGGGATGCCGTTGACGGCGTAGGGCCCCAGCACCTCGAGGAGCCCGTTCAGGCGCTTGCGCGCGCCGTCCAGCTGCCCCGTCGATATCCACGTGACGCCGCAGCACGCGTCCCCCGCCGACACGATGACCTCGAAGCCGGCATCCTCGAGTACGGCGACGATGGCGGTCGGTACCTGCGGGTCGAGTCCATCTGTGAACGAGTCCGCCCATAGGACGACCCGCCGCGACGACTCCGCTGCCCCGACGCCCAGAGCCGCGCCGGGCGCGCGAGGGTCGACGGCAGCCCTGCCCGCCTCCGCGGCGGACGAGGTCGGCTTTCGGGAAGTCGCCACGCCACTGCGACGGAACGGCTGCTCCGCGAATACCGGCAACGTACGGCGCGTGTCCAGGCCCGCGGCGCCGACCAGGGCACGTTGGATCCAGCGCGGCCGAGTAAGCGCATTCGCAATGCGCGGCGCGACGCCGGCGACCTTGAGCCAGCGCGGGAGCCAACCGACTGAGTAGTGCGCGACCGGACGCACCTTTCCCTTGTACGTGCGGTGAAGAATCTCTGTCTTGTACGCGGCCATGTCGACGCCGCTTGGGCAATCGCTCGAGCACGCCTTGCAACTTAGGCAGAGGTCGAGGCTCTCGCGCACTTCCGGCGCCTTCAGGCCGCCCACGAGCGTGCCGTTGATCGCCTCCTGCAACACTCGAGCGCGGCCGCGGGTGACATCCTTCTCATCCCCGGTCGCGGCAAAGCTGGGGCACATGAAGCCGGTGCTTGTCGTCACTGCGTCCGAGCGACACTTGCCCACGCCCGTGCAGCGGTGCACGGCCTCGGTCAGGTCGCCGTTGTCGTGGGCGAAGGCGAGCCCCCCGGCCGATGGCGTGGTCTTCTTGGCCGCCGGCCTGCGGAGGTCCGCGTCCAACGCGGCGGGATTGACGATGACCCCGGGGTTCAAATTACCGGCCGGGTCGAAGAGTGCCTTGACCTGGCCGAAGGCGTCAATCGCGTCGGCGGAGTACATCACCTTCAGCAGTTCGCTGCGGGCCCTGCCGTCGCCATGCTCGCCGGATAGCGAGCCGCCCAGGCTGGTCACTAGTGCCGCACCGTCCTCCATAAATGCACGCAACGGCCGCCCGTCTTCCCGCATCGGGATGTCGATTCGGACGTGGATACAGCCGTCACCAAAGTGGCCGAACGGCTCGCCCGTGACCCCGTGGCGCGCCATCAACTCGTCGAGCCCCCGCAGGTACTCGCCGAGCCGCTCGGGCGGCACGGCCGCATCTTCCCAGCCGGGCCAGGCCTCCTTGTTGGCCTCGGTGCGCCCGGCGAGGCCGGCGCCGTCGGCACGAATCGCCCATAGCCTTGCCGCCTCGAGGGGATCCCGGACGATGCGCACGCTGCGGGTGCCCGCGTCAGCGGCGAGGGCCGCCATGCGAGCCTCGGCCTCCGCGGCTGTCGCCGCACCGATCTCGATGAAAAGCCAGCCCGCGCCAGCGGGGAGTTCGGGGATCGAGCCGGCGCCGTGGGCGCGACGCACCTTTTGGATCAGACGCGCATCCAAGCCCTCCACCGCATCGGGCGAGTGAGCGAGGATGGGCATCACCGCATCGGCCGCTGCGGGCATGTTGTCGTAGCCGAACGCCGCCATGAGGCGCGCGGGCGCGACGTCCACCAACTTGACGGTCGCCTCGAGCGTGGTGGCAAGGGTGCCCTCGGTTCCCACGAGGAAGCGCGCGAGGGAGTGCCCGTTCTCGGGCAGCAGGTGTTCGAGCGAGTAGCCGCTGACCTGGCGAAAGAAGCGGCCAAACTCGGTGCGAATCATCGCGAGGTGCGTCGAGACTAGCTCGTCCAGGCCCGGCAGGACCGCGAGCGAGTCCGCGGCCTCGTAGCGACGGCCGGCGCCGTCCACCACATTCAGCGAGGACACGTTCTCGGACGTCTTGCCGTACGCGACGGCGTGCGGGCCGCAGGCGTTGTTGCCGATCATGCCGCCGAGTGTGGCGCGCGACGACGTGCTCGGATCGGGCCCAAACCGCAGCCCTGCGGGGCCGACGCGCTTCTGCAGGTCGGTCAGGATGACCCCAGGTTGGACGCGCGCGGTCTTGGCATCAAGGTCGACGCTGAGGATGCGATTCATGTGCCGCGAGGTGTCGACGACCACTCCGGGGCCGATGCTGTTGCCGGCCGTCGAGGTGCCGCCGCCCCGCATCGTCAAGGGCACACCTACCGCGCGCGCAGTGGCGAGGGTCGCAACCAGGTCGTCCGCGTCGCGCGGGTACACCACCACTTCGGGGACGATGCGGTAGTTCGACGCATCGGTCGAGTACTCGGCGCGGCGCCTCGTTCCCGCTTCGACTTCGCCGTCGACGACTGCCGCCAGCTCCGCGACGACGTCGGCACGGCGCTCGATTGAATTCACCCGTTCATTCTGGCACGCGGTCAACCGCGCACTCGCAACGGGAGACCCGCTTCGAGTCGCCACCTGACATAGCCGTGGCGTGGGGCGGTGTCCGTTTTGCGGAAATCTTGAGGACTTCAGTAAAGCCCCTCGTATTTACACCCCCGGCGACAAAGGCCGCGAAACGACACACCACGACAACAAATATGTTTTGTCACATTGGTCACTCCAGTATCTTTGCGTCACTTCTGTTCATGAGGCAATTTGGGCAACTGGGGCCGACTCACCGCTGGATCTAGCGTGGCGGCTAACGGCATTCGTGCGCAGTCACCGACGACAGCGTGCCGCGTCTTGGGAGGAAGACCATCATGACAAAGCTGAGGAATTTCAAAAAGGGATGGGCGCTCGCACTTGCGCTCGCGTTGACGGTGACTTTCGCCGGCCCAACGTATGCGGTCAACGCAGCCAGCGAAGGCGACGGACAAGAAGCAGCCCAACCCGTCACGACGGCAAAGAAAGATAAGCCCGAAGTCCACAAGGTCGCCATCTGTCACGCGACCTCCTCGAAGTCGAACCCATATACGTCCAATAAGGTTTCGTGGTCATCTATCGACAACGAAACCGAAGTCGACTGGAACGGACACGGCAACCATGATGGCGACATCATTCCCGCCTTCGGAGATTTCCCAGGGAAGAACCTCGGCGCAATCGGCGACTCCACCGGTCAGGCGATTCTCAAAAACGGGTGCAACGTCCCCGAAGCGCCCAAGACTGTAGTGAACCCCTCGAACCCGGTCATCGTGGACATGTGCGGCACGGAAGACGACAGCTACACCCGCCCCGCCGACACCGACAGCATCAAGTACTACTCCGACGGCGGCTACGTGTACGCGGAGATCACTGCCGATAACACCGTGTGGGGCGACTCGCACAGCGGTTGGAAGAACGCCAACGGCAAGTTGAAGTTCAAGATCGAGTTCACGGACGAGGCCTGCCAGCCCGAAGCCCCCGCCGACCTCGTGGAGACCGACAGCATGATCGGCGATTTCGAGTGCAACTCGGAGACCGTCGACGTGAAGACGACGACCACGACTACTCCTTACAAGTGGAGCAAGCACAAGGAGTCATGGGTGCTCGACACCAAGAACTCCTCGACCGAGGTCACTTACGAAACCCGCCCGCTGACCGAGGAAGAGCTGGCCCAGTGCCCGCCGAAGGTCGTCTCCGAATGGGTCCTTTGGACTCTTCCCGAGGCCGGCTGCGTCGACGCTTCCAAGCTCAACATGGGCTTCGCGAACGCGAGCAACTCCAAGGGCTGGAAGAACTGCAACACCGCTGGCAACACGTTCCCCCAGACCAACCCCCAGGTAATGACCGAGGCGCAGCTCAAGAGCTTCGTCCCGGCGTGCGGGACTTGGTACCAAGCCGACCTCTACAAGGGAACCCAGGCAGCGATTGATGCCGTCCTCGCCGACGGCATGCTGACCTACAAGAACGGCAAGGTCGAAGACTCCAAGCTGGTCAAGAAGTGGTTCTACCTTGAGGGTCCGGACTGCACTTCCGAGGTCATGCCGGCAGCACCCACAGTGGTAGAAGTGTGTGGCGTCGACAACAACGACATCATCACGCTTCCCGTCACGCCGGGCATCGAGTACTCCCTCACCGACGACTACGTGGTTGCTCACATCATGGACCCCGAGGCGAACGTCTGGGGTGACATGCCCGAGGGTTGGACGGTCGCCGACAACGGCAATGCGATGTTGATGCTTGCCGACTTCCACACCGACTCCAACGAGCGCTGCGTGGTTCCGACCCCACCCCGCCCCGCGTTTGTCGATCCCTGTGGTCTGAACAACTGGGTAGTAACGGTTCCGGCCAACACTGACGAAGTCACGTGGGGTGCCGTTCAGGACAACATCGCGCTCAACGGCAAGGTGGGCGTCACCGCCACCGCCACCGCTGGCTACGTGTTCGACAACGGCAACACCACCAAGGCCTACGCGTGGACTGATGTTGACAGCCTGCTCTGCTCGGCTCCCGTTCCGCCCGTCATCGTCGACGAATGTGGAGTTGAGGACGACCGCGCGGTGCTTCCTGAGACAGAGGGAGTTGTCTACTCGCAGAAGGTGGCGCCGTCCGGCGACATCCGCGTGACGGCCGTTCCTGCAGAGGGCTACGTGTTCACTGACGGCACCGGCTCGGCAAAGAACAACAACATCAAGTACTACACGGTCACCGTCGGCGCCGGCGCGGACTTCGACCTGGACACTCGAGACTGCGTCACGGTCTCAGTACCCGCACCGAGCGCGGAGTGCGCGTTCATGGTCGAGGACTACCCGCTTCCGGCGAACACCGAGGGAGTCACCTACGAAGCGTGGATCGCACCTAACGGTCAGCTACGCATCAAGGTATCGGTTGACCACACCATGCACATCCTGGTTAACCACTCAGCCAAGGACGACTACGTCAAGTGGTTCAGCTTCGATGTCAACGAGGACGCCTGCCCGACGGCGGTCACCCCGGTAGCACCGACTGTGGTCGATGTCTGTGGCACGGTCAACGACAGTCGCACCCTGCCCACCACCGAAGGTGTCGCGTACATCTTCAACTCGCACGACGACCACGACTTCCTCTTCGCTAGCCTCACCGCGGAGAACACAGTCTGGAGCCTCACGGATGGATGGATGGATCTAGGAGAGAACAATGCGGAGTTGCAGCTTGCCGCACTCACCAACGAATCATGCGGGTCAACCGAAGTTCTAGGTGAACCTCCGGTCGAGACGCCCACCGATGTGACGGTGGTGCTTGGTGCCCCCCCGCTTGCTGAAGCACCTTCCGCTGTAGCGGTAGTTGCCGTAGCAACGTTCGCCGGATAGCTCTCCCTCACGAGCGAACACAAACGAATGCCCGCCTCCTCAGAGGGCGGGCATTTGTTTGTGCCCTGACGGATAGCCGCACCGCGCAACCCCTCTTGTCACACTGGTCACAAGAGCATCCCTGCGCCCCTTGTGTTCATGCTGTGATTCGAACAACGGCGTCACCTTCGGCGCGAGCCATAGCGTTTGCCTTACGGCACTCATGCGCGGCCAATGAAGGTCGCGTGCCGAGTCTTGGGAGGAAGACCATCATGAAACAGCTGAGGAACCTAAAGAGAGGTGCGGCGCTGGCTCTAGCGCTCGCATTGACCGTGACGATCGCCGGCCCGTCCTACGCAACAAACGGCGACGGCAGAGAAGGCTCCGAACCACGGCCGCCCAAGGTTGAGGAGTTTGGCCTGCTTGGGGACAACCAATGCGAGTCGATGACGGTGGAGGCGAAGATCACGACCACGGTCACGCCCTACATGCAGGAGGCCGACAGCGGAGAGTGGGTGCTCGACAGGAAGAACTCTGAGACCACGCACCGCACGGATGTCCGCAAGCTCACCAAGGAAGAAGCCTCACCGTGCAGCAACACCGCGTGGGTCGTGTGGACGCTGCCGGAATCGGGATGCACCGGATCGCCGAATATCGGGTTCGACAACGCTAGCGGCGACGGCACCAGCAACGGCTGGAGCAAGTGCAACACCTCCGCTCCCTTCCCCCAGACTGAGCCTTTGGTCATGACGCAAGCAGCCGTCAAGGAGTTCACCGGGCAGTGCGGGACTTGGTACCAAGCAGACAAGTACCGGGGAAGTCAGGCCGAGATCGACGCTCTAGTCGATGGAGGAAATGGGGCCCTCACTTACTCAAACGGCCAAGTGAGCGACCGGAACCTCATTCAGAAGTGGTTCTTTGTCTATGGCGGCGACTGCGCCCTCACTCCGGAACCTCCCGTAGAGGTCGACGACTGCGCCGCCGTGGATGACAGCCCCGAGTCGGCGCCCGCTGATCCCACCGACGTAGCCTGCAGCTCGACCGGTGTCCTGGGCGAGCCTCCGGTTGAGGATGTCACGGTCGTCCTTGGTGCCGCTCCACTTGCCGAGGCACCTTCCGCAGTAGCGGTAACGGCCGTAGCAACGTTCGCCGGGTAGCCCTCCCGCACCGGACGAACTACAACGAATGCCCGCCTCCTCAGAGGGCGGGCATTCGTCTGTGTTGGGGGTACCTCGCGGTCTTCAGTAACGTGGACGCCGATCGTCGCGTCGCCGTCCGCAGAGGGTGCGCGCACTAGATCGATCGCCACCCGCCCAGGAATGCCCACTGAGCGCGCGACTACAATTGGCACCATATCCAGGGGAATTGGGAGCGACGTGCATGGCTGAGGCAGGCAAAGTAGTAACAGTGCGCGAAGGCTTCGGGAGCCATCTCGAGTTCGCTGTGCGCGGGATAAGCAACCCCGCCTCGTTGCGCGGAGCTATCGCCGTCATCGCGGGAATCCTGGTGATGCTGCTGCCCCGAGTATCATCCGACCTGCTGCAAATCGTGCTCATCGTGGCACTCGGGCTGTCGGCCGCATCGGACATTGCCTACGCCGTCGCGGGTCGTCGCGGGTTCAGAACGCCGCGCACCCGTCGCCTGGCGTTGCTACGCGGGGTCGCGACGGCGATGTTCATGGTGGTGCTGCTGCTTGGCCCGCACTGGCTTGGCGAGAACGGTGAACTACGCCTCGCCGTCGTGGTCGCCATGGCGGGCGTCTACGTGATGGTGCGCGGCACCATCGTCGTCGTGCACGCAGTTAGGCGTCAGGACGTCGAGCTCCGCGCCGTCCGGATCACCGGCGGAATCACCGCGATCTGCGTTGGCGCCCTCGCCTACTTGGCTCCCGCGTCGACAACCACCAGCCTCATCGCGGGTGCCGCCGTATCTGCAATCGTGCTCGGCTTCATTCTGGTGGCCTGGGGCCTACGGCGAGAGGAGAAGGGCTCGTCACGGGTTGACCCTCAGGTCGCGTCACTGCCCGAGGTGCTCTGGGACTGGATCCGTGAGTCCAACATCGGCAAGAGGCGTCGCAAGGAACTCGCCGCCACCCTGTATTTTGAGCACCCTGCGAAGTTCGACAAGTTCGCGTCGTGGTGGGTCATGCTCGTGCTGTCGGTGGCCATCGCCACCTTCGCGGTGCTCTCTGACTCGACAGCGGTCGTCATCGGCGCGATGCTCGTCGCACCCCTGATGGTGCCCATCCTTGGGCTTGCGGGCGCCCTGGTGAATGGCTGGACCCGGAGGGCGCTGCAGTCGGCGCTGATGGTGGTGGGAGGCGTGTCCGTCTCCATCCTGGTGTCCTACGCATTCGCGGCGTGGACGCCCATGACCACCGCGCTCGATACCAATTACCAGATCACGTCGCGCGTCAACCCCAACCTGCTGGACATGCTGATCGCCATCGCCGCGGGCGCCGCGGGCGCATTCGCAACCGTCAACCCGCGGGTCTCGGCGAGCATCGCGGGCGTCGCCATCGCCGTCGCGTTGGTCCCGCCGCTGGCCGTCGTCGGCGTCACGCTTCGCGCTGGGAACTTCTCAGACGCCGGTGGCGCCTTCCTGTTGTTCCTCACTAACTTTGTCGCGATCGTCATCGTCGCCGCCCTGGTCTTCATCCTGGCGGGCTTCGCGCGCCCACGCGTCCTCAAGGACAACCCCACCAAGATCATCATCACCGTGGTGCCTTTCGTCGCACTCGCGGCCATCATCCTCTACCCGCTGATGTTTGCCTCGCAGGGCATCGTGACGACAGCCGCCCAGCAACGCAACGCTCAGACAGCGGTCACGGACTGGATGGGCGACGACTCCAAGATGCTCGTCCAAAGCGTGGCTATCACCGGCAACGAGGTCACCGTGTCCCTGATCGGCTCCGGCGACACGCCGTCGGTGGACACTCTTCAGCAGTCCCTGTTCGAGTCTCTGGGCGAGCAGGTTTCAGTGACCTTGACGGTCACGCCGGTCACCTCGACTCACGTTCCCGTGCCGTCAGCCTCCGCGGCAGCGACCCCCTCGGCTTCGGCACCGCCGCCGGCGCCTCCATCGGCGACCAACTAGCCACGCGCTTGGGTCCCGAGCCACTGGTCTAGCCTCGGAAACCCCAATGCCCGGGGAAATTCTGACCTCGAGCGCTTCCCCTCCGAGCGGCGTGCGGCCCGCGCAACGAGCCCGCACTTAGGACAATTCGTGTCCGTTATGCGAGGTTTGTGCCCGCCCGGCATATCCCCTCGTAGATGCAGGCAAAGGGACAAAAAGGAGAAATTGTCGCGCCGATATTTCAGTTCCCTTTGGTCGCATGCGTCACTTCAGTATCTTTTGGTCACTTCCGTTTACGCGATGTTTTGGACGCCGTTATCCGTTTGGGTGGGGGCCCTAACGTGACGCCTAGCGGCTTTCGTGCGCTGTCATAAACGACAGCACGCCGCGTCTTGGAAGGAAGACCGTCATGAAACAGCTGAGGAGAGCGACTTGAACGTCAAGAAGAAGGTAGCGGCACTTGCAGTCGCTGTGCTTACGGCTGGAATGGTGGCCTTCGCTGCTGTCCCCGCTGAGGCAGCTGGTGGCAGTGACGACCCCACGCCATACACCGTTACCGCTTCGGGCATCACGCTCCCGGCTGGCACGTCGTTCCCCGACAATGGACACGTCAACATCAAGACCACTGCGGGCGACAAGAGCATCCACTTCGAGTCGCAGAACAACCAGCCGTCGGGCACGTGGATTGGCGAGTCCTTCCTACCCTGGTCGGCGTTTGGCCTCACTGGCGAGTTCTGCGTCACCTGGGTGCAGATAGCGGACTTCAAAGAGCACTTCGGTGAAGGCGGTCAGGAGCCGGTTTGCATCGGCAAGCCTCCCGTCGTCGAGGGCGTGGCGGTCACGCTCCCGGACCCCATTCCGGCTACCTGCGAAGCTCCCGGCGCACTCCCCACCACTCCCACCACCCCCACGGGCGTGACGTGGTCCTGGAGCGGCAACACCCTTACGGCCACCGCCGATGAGGGATACGCCATCACCAACGCGCCCACTAGCAAGCACTATGTGGTGGAGCCTAAGCTCGACCCGGACACCAACCCCGACTGCCGTTCCGACAAGCCGGTAGGACTCACGGCGCCTACTTCCATCAATGAGTGCGGGATTGACGGCGACTCTGTTATCCCCGCTGACGACTCGGAAGGTGTCACGTACAGCGTGGTTGCCGGCGACATCGTAGCCACCATCACTGGTGGGCACTTCGTTGAGGAGACGCCCGAGGGTTGGGCAGCCAACGACGACGGAACCTTCACGTTCGCGACTGCCGGTTTGACGACCGACGTTCCGTGCCCCATCGTCACTACCTTGGCGTTGCCGGTGATCGTGGATGTCTGCGGGACTGAGGACGACTCCGCCACCTTGCCCGCCAACACCGACGGAGTGACGTACACCCGGGAGAGCGAAGACAGTCTCTCGATGGTCGCCACTCTCACCGATGGCTACGTCCTCGACGGTGCGCCCGCCGCAGGTTGGGTTGCCGGCGATGGGTTCTACACCTACGACACGTCGGCGATGATGACCGACGTTCCGTGCCCCATCGTCACTACCTTGGCGTTGCCGGTGATCGTGGATGTCTGCGGGACTGAGGACGACTCCGCCACCTTGCCCGCCAACACCGACGGAGTGACGTACACCCGGGAGAGCGAAGACAGCCTCTCGATGGTCGCCACTCTCACCGATGGCTACGTCCTCGACGGTGCGCCCGCCGCAGGTTGGGTTGCCGGCGATGGGTTCTACACCTACGACACGTCGGCGATGATGACCGACGAGGAGTGCACTGTAGAGGTGGAAGACGTCACGGTTGTTCTCTCTGGCGGTGCGCTTTCCGCCGCGGGTACCACTGAGACCGAGACCGCGACCGGTGCCGGGGCGGCGGCCCTGTCTGAGACCGGGACTGAAAGCCTGCAGATGGGCGCACTCGCGCTCTCCCTGATGGCAATCGGTGGAACCACCGCACTGGTTGCACGCAAGCGCAACTAGTCAGTTGAGAGGGGGGCTGCCTGCGGGTGGCCCTCCTCTTTTGCGCCAACAGGGGGGAACGATGACACGGCACCCGCCTGAAGAAGGGGACTGCCACGAAGCTCGCAGCTCGGTCGCCACGTTCGCGGGTGCCCTAGCGCACTGCGTGAGCCAGCATCGTCCGCCAGAACGCAAGAACGGCCCGGTCTGTTGACCGGGCCGTTCTGGTGGAGCCGCCTGTGAGAATCGAACTCACGACCTTTTCATTACAACTTAGGGACTTTCAGGGGTTTTCGATGGCTTGCACCACTAGACGCTAAGAGGCCATTTATCAGGGATTTCCCTGGGCCGAGGTGCTGGACCGCTTTCGTTGTCTTCCGCTGAATGTGCGGAGTAAACGCGGAGTTCCATGGCAGTCCCGCGACTCTTGTTGCAAGCAAATTTGCGCCACGACCGACCTGGGTGGTGGGATCATCTTATGAGCGTCGAAATCGAGGAACACAAGAGGGTCAAGTTCTACGGTGCAGGCGACCTTGCCGCACACTGGCACGTGGAGCGTGTCACTGAGCTTGTCAAACAATTCAAGAGCACAAGCCCCACGAACGCCGTCGACGCGATCGAACTGCATAACGTATCGAGATACCTCGACGCAGGTCTCCTGCCGCAGTTGGAAAACTTAGCGGACCAAATACGCGCCTTGGAGGGCAAGGTTGCGCGATTCTTCTCGATCGTCGACAGCGCAGGTGTACACGCAATCATTACCGCGATTCCTCGGACCTATTACTCAGATCTCCTAGATTTGCTTGGCAGAAGCAAAGCGTACGAACGTTGCGAGCCGGAAGTGATGCTGAAGGCCCTCGCCGAGGTTGGTATCGACATCGGCCATATGCTTGCGTGCAAGCGGCTAGTCAAGGAATACGACTCACAGGTTAGAAGTCTAATCGTGGATGATGCACGTAATGCAGAGCTCCTGGTTCAGAAGTATCTGCGAGCCGAGCGCGGCACTGAAGTCCACCTACCCTCCAGTTTCACTGCACTAGACTCCCGAAATCTACTTTTGCGCTACATCGACCACACCGATGCCCACCTGAATTTGCTCGAACTCGTCGCGCGCGCAGACACCACAGCTCAGGCAGGAATAGACGCGAGGCTAAAGCTCAAGGCCAAGCGGCGAAGCGACCAGATGAGGGAAGACCTCTTCGCGGAACACAGCGGTATCAAAACCGGAGCCGAAGTCCACTTCTCAGACACGCAGGTAGAGGCCTCTGCCGCGGATGTCGACGGAGCGGTCATCCGTCACACGTATAGCACCCAGTGGCTCGACGGGACACAAGATTACCCGAGCATTCTTAACAACTTCCAGCTCTTGTTCGAGTACGCAGACACGCAGGTTCTCTTGACCATGCCTTCGTATCCAACGGAACTCGGCACGCTCGAGGGGCTTTTAGGAGCGGCAGGACGGCGAGACTATAAGAAAGGTGTGGCCTTCCGTGTAAAGGACGGTAGTTCCATGCTCCAGCTACACGCATACGGTCGCTATCTATCGCAGCACGGCATTGAACTCGAAGACGTCATCATTTGGTTCTTCGATGAATACCTCGTCCACGAGTTCGACGCAAGTGGATTTTCCTATACGCCCTCCATGGCAGGGTCATCCTACCTCCACCGAGCACGACACCTGTTCACTGAGATGGAAGGCATCGTGAACCAGTTCCAACTTTTCGTGGAAGACGGAGTAATCGACCGAGACCTTCTAGCAGTACAGTCCGAACCCGTCTCGTTTGAATCGATTCCAAGCCTGGTTCCAGGGAAGTACGTCTATGCGACCGAAGACCACGACATACGGGAAATCCTTGACACCCTTTTCTCTGATCAATCCGCCTTGACCTATATCGATGATGAACTCCGAGCGTCAAACGCTGCCGAACTCTTCGCGACGAAAATGGTTAAATACGAGGAACTCCATGAGTACCAACAGCCATTGGTCGATGCACTCGTCGCACATCGCGTCCTCGAAAACAACGGCAAACACATTCGCCTCACGAACGCCCCCCAGCTTGTGCTTTTGCACTCTCTTCACGAGAAGCTTGCCGCGACGCACCACTACCTCAGTCCGAAGGCGCAGGCGCAAGTCGGCGAGTTTGAGGGCAAGAACTGGGTTACCCGCGAAAGTACTCTGCTGACCCACGCCGAGTCCGCGTATTTCAACTACTTCCTCAACAAGTCCCAATTCAGCAACGGACCCGAGCTCAGGAACAAGTACCTTCACGGTTCGCATCCAGCTCCGGAAGACGAAGGCGCTCACGTCTACGCTTACATGGTTGCCCTGAGATTGACGATCGCTCTAGTGATCAAGATCAATGATGATTTTCGGCAGTCATTCTCGGCGGGATCGTGACCTCTGATACGCGTCGCACTCCGGCGGGTTATCTATGGATCAATGGTGGGCGACTCCCCTTTGGTTCCTTAGCTTTCACCACGTAGGTAACGCCTACCCGCGACCACATAGGCATGGATTTGTTCAGCTGACGTCGTTATGGACCCCTCCCCTCGTCGCCGCACGATACTAAAGAACGCACCTTCAACTTTCTCGCCAGCGATTGCTCCGTGGACGAGGTACGGCTGCATCTCGCCTGGTTGCCTTGGTACGAACACTGCAAGAACACTCTCCCTATCATTAAGCGCAAAGGTTTCGATGACGAGGCCATCAATAGGGGGTGTCAAGCGAGCATCTAAGACTTCATTGATTCGCGCAATGTCCAGGTACTCATTCGCGACGGGACTCACTTGTCCGATCTGGTGGCGACCTGCTGAAACAGTCTCTTTGAATCCGATCACCATCACAGCGTCTATATCGCCATTCGCAAATCGAGCAACGTCTTGGGCAAGTTCTATCTTGGCGCGTTCTCCTGGTGTTCCGCCTAACCAAATCGGATGCATCTGAGCTTTCGCCTCGAGGAAACTCGACTCAGTTGTTCCGACGAGAGCATGGTGGTGCCCGCCTCTCAGGAGGTTGAGGATTCCCTCAGCGCCTAAGGGCCCGTCGCGTGTTGATTTCATGAAATCGGCCACGGCTGTCGCCCCATCGAGTAACTCGGAAACTTCCTTCAGAGGGTCAGCCGAGAGTGTGATGTGGATGTCGTGAGCAGATGAGTTCAACGTAGCCAATTGATCGGCCACAAAACGTTCGACCTTTTCGGACACGGGCTCCGATCCTAACGAAAGCACGAAATCCTCAGCCACACCCCCGCCAGCTAACTCGATACGTACTCCGTCAACACCGCATCCATATGCTGCGGATATGGCTGACAAGGACCTCACAAAATCGTCCGCTGACTCAACTGGCTTGGAAGACCTCCGTTGCGTCACGATTGCGACCAGCCGACTATCTTGCAATTCGAGATGGTAGCGATCATCTGTGTCCAGCATGTCCTCATCGATCGGCGAGGCGCTCAGGTCCACGTACAAAGTCAGATCAGGGTCAAGTGCGGCGATGGCCCGAGTGAGGCTCCCGAGATTCGCCAAGCGGACCTCCGCCTCGGGCGCTACGAGAGGGCCATGCCTGATCCAGATAATTTGACTATGATCTACGCCAATTCCAAGTGTGGTTGAGCGGTCAAGGTCGTCGTGTACGTCCTCAGGTAGTACCCAAAGCTCGGCCAACTCAGCGTCGTAGGCTCCCACATAGACTTCGGCTCCGCTGCCTTTAGCTCGTATCTCGGCGTTTTCACTCATACCCCTATCAAACCGTAGTTCGCTGGGCTTGAGGTCGACGGCGATCATTCAGCCACACCCAATAACCAAAGGGCCATGTGAGTTCGGCATGGTTTCACGCCCATGGCATTGCACTTTCGTGCATACTGCTCCAATGAACACATCGGAGCAACTAAATGGCCGCGATACCGTCGGGGATCTTCTTGGCGGTAGCCAAGAAATGTTGTGGGCGTCGTTCGAGAAGTCCAGAAATCTCAACCATTCGGGCACGAAGGGCACGGCACGCGAGGCTGCCCTGCGCACCTTTTTGAGAGAGCAGTTACCGACTCGGTTCGGGGTAGGGTGCGGCGAGATAATAGACGCAGGTGGAAGCAGAACAAGTCAGATGGATGTAATCATCTATGACCAACATTCAGTCCGCCCAATCTTCGTAGATTCCGAGGGTGCCGTGATCGTTGCAGCAGAATCCGTCTACGCGGTCGTTGAGGTCAAGTCAACACTCTCGGCTAGCGAGACAGCTAAGGCCATCCGTGGGTTGAGCACGGTACGTAATTTGCGACCATGGGGTCAAGAATGGGCGCGGTATCAAAGTGCCCGGAGCGCGATGGATAGTGGTCCCCGGTGCTTCACCAGCATCTTTGCCTATGAGTCTGATCTGTCGCCCGAAAATTGGAGTAAGAAGGAACTTGAACGGTTTCGCCTGCAATGCGATGACCAGTCATATCACTACGAATATGTAGAGAGACTCGCCGTGCTCTCAAGAGGGATAGTGCTCCCAGCTGAAGCCAAGGTGGCCATTCCAGGAGAGAAGAGTAGCGTACTCGGTTCCTGGTTTCACTCACTCCGTTCCTTCATGGCGCGAGAAGTAGGCCGACGAAAGGAATTTCCTCTTAGCCAATACCAGCCTGAGGAAAAGTGGCTGAAAGTTGGGAAAGAAGTCTTTCGTGCACCAACTCCTAGTACGTATTCACGAACGCAACGGAGGAAGTACCTACGAAGGTCTTAGGAGGGGCTGAGAGACTACCGGCTACGCCTAAACCTCCTCCACTTGTGTAGCCGGATGTTCGACAAATGCGCATAGTTGATGCAACGTCCTCGGCTGAAATGCCTTGACTACGGGCACCAAACGATACCGGCGGCACTGGCAATCCACTCCTTAGCGCGGCAATGGTGGCGGCTCGTATACCACTCCGGCATGATGAGGGACATGGAATCAACGGTCGAGGCCCTGCTAGACAAGTTTCTCTACGAGTCAACGTCGACTGCTGAGCAGGGGTCGAAGTTCGAACGACTGATCAAGTCGTTCCTACTGAACGATGTGGAGTGGTCCCAGCGCTTCGATGCCGTATGGCAGTGGATGGAGTGGCCCGACCGCGGAGGCCGCCCTGACACCGGCATCGACCTGGTCGCTCGCTACCGCGAGTCAGGTGACCTCGTCGCTGTGCAGTGCAAGTTCTACGACCCGTCGACGCTGCTCCAGAAGTCCCACATCGACTCCTTCCTGTCGGACTCCGGTAAAGAGCCTTTCAAAGAACGTCTGCTGGTCTCGACCGCCCTGCGTTGGGGTCCGAATGCCGAGGAAGCTGTCCGCAACCAGACCAAGCCCGTCAACCGCATCGGGCTCCATGACTTGATCGAGTCATCCATCGATTGGGAGCAGTTCGACTTCGCTACCCCCGAGGTCTTAGAGCTCAAGGAACGCAAGCAGCTCCGCAATCACCAGCGCAACGCGCTTGCGGCAGTGAGCAAGGGCTTCGAATCCCACGACCGGGGCAAGCTCATCATGGCTTGCGGCACGGGCAAGACCTTCACTTCGCTCAAGATCGTCGAAGACCAGGTTCCCCTCGGTGGCAGCGTCCTGTTCCTGGTGCCATCTATCGCACTTCTGTCTCAGACTCTGCGCGAGTGGTCCATCGAAGCCGAGGCGAGCCTTAGGACGTTCGCCGTGTGCTCTGACGTCAAGGTGGGGCGCTCCAGCGACAGCGGGGAGATCTCAGTCGTCGACTTAGCAATCCCAGCCACCACCAATCGTGCGAAGCTTGCCGCTCAAGTCGACGACCCCAACATCGGGGCTAACCGCATCACTGTCGTGTTCTCTACCTATCAGTCCATCGACGTGGTCGCAGAAGCTCAACAGCAAGCAGGCATGAAGCCCTTCGACCTCATCATCTGCGACGAGGCACACCGCACCACAGGAGTCACCCTCACGGGCGACAGCGAATCAGCGTTCGTGAAGGTCCATGACGCGGACTACCTGAAGGCCAACAAGCGCTTGTACATGACCGCCACGCCGCGTATCTACGACGACAACTCCAAGGCGAAGGCCGGGCAGTCCGATGCTGTCCTGGCCTCCATGGACGACGAGGACCTTTTCGGCCCCGAGTTCTTCCGCCTCGGATTCGGCGAAGCCGTCAGCGAAGGCCTCCTGACCGACTACAAGGTGCTCGTACTAGCGGTCGACGAGGGTTCCGTCTCCAAGACCTTCCAGAGCGCGATGGAAACCAACAGCGAACTCAACCTCGATGACCTTGCCCGCATCGTTGGATGCTGGAACGGTTTGGCCAAGATTGGTGAAGCCGAACACGACTTCTCCGCTGACCCAGAGCCGATGCGCCGAGCAGTGGCCTTCTCACGCGACATCAAGTCGTCGAAGCAGTTCGCGGCGATGTTCGACGAAGTCGTCGGCGACTACGTGCGCACCCAGGGCATTGGCGAGGGAGACGGCTCACGCCCACCCTTGGATGCCTCCGTGCACCACGTCGACGGCACCATGAACATCCTGCAGCGCAACGACGAACTGGACTGGCTCAAGGCCAACCCCGGTGCTGACGCGTGCCACATCCTTACCAACGCGAAGTGCCTATCCGAAGGCGTCGACGTACCCGCGCTCGACTCCGTCATGTTCCTCAACCCTCGCAAGTCAGTGGTTGACGTCGTCCAGTCCGTTGGCCGTGTGATGCGCCTAGCCCCTGGTAAGAAGTACGGCTACATCATTCTTCCCATCGGCATCCCGGCAGGAATGTCCCCCGAGGAAGCCCTACGCGACAACGACCGCTACCGAGTCGTCTGGGAAGTCCTCCAGGCACTTCGGGCACACGATGAGCGCTTCAACGCGATGGTCAACAAGATCGAGCTGAACAAGAGCCGCACAGACACCATCAACATCATCGGAGTCGGCACCAAGCAAGCTGACGATGACGGCGGTGACCCCACGCAGAAGCCAGAGAAGGAAGTCCAGCTCACCTTCAACCTCGACTCACTAGAGACGTGGCGTGACGCCATTTACGCCAAAATCGTGCAGAAGGTTGGCACGCGACGCTACTGGGAGGACTGGGCCAAGGACGTCGCCCTGATCGCGGAACGCCACCGCACGCGCCTGATCGCTATCCTCGAATCCGGCCACGCGGCCGACGAGTTCACCGCCTTCCACGAGGCGCTCAAGGCAAACCTCAACGATGGCATCAGCCGCGACGACGCCATCGACATGCTGTCCCAACACATGATCACCAAACCAGTGTTCGACGCCCTGTTCTCGGACTACAACTTCGCCGCAAGCAACCCCGTCTCGAAGGTCATGCAGGGAATGCTGGAGACGCTGGAGGGCGCGAACCTAGAATCGGAGACCGAGGGCCTCGACAAGTTCTACGAATCCGTGCGCATCCGTGCAGCAGGCATCGACAACGCCGAAGGCAAGCAACGCATCATCACAGAGTTGTACGAGCGCTTCTTCAAACTCGCATTCCCCCGTGCAGCAGAAGCACTCGGCATCGTCTACACCCCCACCGAGATCGTCGACTTCATCCTGCGCTCCGTCGATCACCTGAGCCGCGAACACTTCGGCAAAGGCCTCACCGACGAAGGCGTCCACGTCCTCGACCCATTCACCGGCACCGGCACCTTCATGACGCGCTTGATCGCATCGGGGCTGATTGAGCCACACGATCTTGCCCGTAAGTACGCCTCCGAATTGCACGCCAACGAGATCATGTTGCTTGCCTATTACATCGCGGCAATCAACATCGAGACCACCTACCACCAGCAACTCATCGACACTGGTTTCGAGGCTGACTACCAAGCGTTCGACGGCATCGTCCTCACCGACACGTTCCAGATGACAGAGAAAGACGACATTGACGACCTCCTCGTCTTCTCCAACAACAACGCCCGCGTCGAGGCACAACGCGCCCTCGGCATCCGCGTCATCGTCGGAAATCCCCCTTACTCGGTAGGACAGTCCAGCGGCAACGACAACAACGCCAACGTCAAGTACGCCCACCTAGACAAGTCCATCGAGACGACGTTTGCAGCCCATTCGACAGCGACGAACAAGCGCAGCCTCTATGACTCATACATCCGCGCAATCCGCTGGTCCGCAAATCGCGTCGGCGACGCCGGTCTTATAGGGTTCGTGACCAATGGGGGCTTTATAGACGGCAACACCGCCGATGGACTTCGAAAGTCGCTCGCAATCGAGTTCACCGACATCTACGTGTTCAACATGCGCGGCAACATGAAAAACTCTGATTGGAGGGCCGAGGGCGGTCAGGTCTTCGGCGCTGGGTCACAGACAACCGTCGCAGTAACCTTCCTTGTCAAGAACCCCGGGGCCAAACGGGGCCGCGCCACTGTGCACTATTTTCAGACACCGGACGCCGCAACACGAGCCGAAAAACTCGAGCTCGCCAACTCGCAATCAATCGCCAACCTCGAATGGCAATCAATCCACCCCAATGACGCCGGGGACTGGATTAACCAGCGCTCCCACCAATTCGAATCCTGGCAACCCATTGGAGGAAAGAAGGTCGTCGGGTCGATTTTCCGCTCATTGTCAGCTGGCCTTCAAACAAACCGCGACTCGTGGGTGTACAACTTTTCTGGCGCGGAAGTTGAGTCGAACGTCCGACGCATGGTCACGTTCTATAACCAGCAAGTTGACGCTCTAAACGAGCACCTGGCCACACATCGGGGGGCCTCACCCCAGGAAGCTGCTGAGGCTATCAAGAACAACGATCCCACGAAGATCAGTTGGTCGTCATCCCTGGAGCAGTCGCTGACACGCGCAAAGAAGGCCGAACTCGACGCCAATCTCATAGTTAGCGCATATCGCCCCTTCTGCAACATGGCAGTTCACTATGACGCCCTGCTCAACCACCGAAGGTATCAACTGCCGACGATGTTCCCGACAAAGGAGCATTCCAACTTCGGCTTCGACATAACCGGCGCAAGCTCTCATTTCGACTTCAGCCTCATTGCGACAGACAAGTTGCCAAATTTACATCTTCTCGACACCGGCCAGTTTTTTGCCCGCTACATCTACGAGACAGCTGGTGACGGAACCCTAGACATCTCGGGCGATGTGGTCGCAGGGTTTCGTCGCATCGACAACATCACCGACTCCACACTGAGGCAGTACTGTTCCTGGTACGGCGGTCAGGTGACCAAGGACGAAATCTTCTCATTCGTCTATGGGTTCTTACACTCTCCCGACTACCGCACCCGTTTCGGCGCGGACCTCAAGCGCTCTCTCCCCCGCATCCCCCAGCTCGAGCGGGATGACTTCCCCGCTTTCGCATCGGCTGGACAGCGGCTGCTGGATCTTCACATCGGCTACGAGGACGTCGAGCCTTACCCTCTTCAGGTCACCGGAGAACCCGCTGGGCTCGAAGGTGATGCACTCTACGACGCGCTGCGTGTGACAAAGATGAAGTACGGGAAGGTCGGCAAGGAGAAGGACGTCACGACCATCGTCTACAACCACGCGATCACTGTGAGCGGCATCCCTGAGGAAGCTCAGCGCTACATGCTCGGGTCGCGGTCGGGGCTGGACTGGATCATTGACCGCTACCAAGTCAAGACGGACAAGCCTTCGGGTATCGTCAACGACCCCAATGACTGGTCACGAGAGGTTGGCAACCCGCGCTACATCCTGGACCTGATCGCGAAGGTTACGACGGTCTCCGTGGAGACGATGAGGATTGTGGACTCGTTACCTCCGCTTCGGATTGTCGACTAATAGCACTGCGCTCCTCAAAGGGACCGGAGAATGATTACGTCGCGCAACGGTGAGGGTTTCTTACCTCACGTTGATCACACCCGCGCCCTGCGTGACTTCCAGGCCACGGAGGACGCATTCGTTTGGGGACTAGACACCCTCGCATCGGCGGCTTGGTTCCTGCCCGACGACCAGGCTCGCGACCAGCGTGCCTACGTGAAGCAACTCGTAGTTTGCCCTGTACCCGGTTGCGAGGCTCCGTTAACAACCGTTGCCAGGACCAAGCGCCGCGACGGATTGCGCCACTTGAAAGATTCGGGCGGGCACTCACGTGAGAGTCTCGACCACGCCAACGGTTGCGCAGCAATCCACGATTGGCTCTCGACGAAGTACCCAAACTCCACGGTTCGCCGCGAGGAATACTCCTCCCCGCTCGGTGAACGTCGCGCGGATGTCCTCATCACCGGACGCAAAAACGACCGAATTGCATTCGAGGTGCAATACAGCGCGATCACCCCGGCACATTGGCTGGAGCGCCACGAGTCATACCGCAGCCAGGGAATCATCGACGTCTGGCTATGGGGCCACCGGGGTAGCAACCTCAATGCCGTCGACCTCGACCGCGTGAGCCTTACCCCGGCGCAGCAAGCACTCGTCCAAGAATCCATGCCCTTGCTCTTCATCAACCCTGAGCAACGCGCTATCGCCATCGGGACTGAACTCGAAGAATGGCTATCCGACACCGACGAGTGGGGTAGTCGAGACGTGACCGTGCCAGCAAGCTCTCAATATGCAGATCTCGAGGTTCACAGGCTCGAAAGCTTTGGGGCTGACCCAAAGGCAGGAATTACCTCGCCGAGACTAGAAGAACTCTTCCAGACCCGCGACCGTCTCCAACTCCACAACTCTCAGGTGATCGCGAATCGAGCAGCTGCCGCGGCTCGCGCAAAGACCCTTCGCCTCGAGCGCGAACGCACTTGGAAGCTAAAGAGAGCGCCTGAACAGCAACGCATACGTGAACTGCTTGGTCGTGATCAACGCTGGAATCGGAGTGAGGCCCACTCCGCCATCGTCGACTACTTCAACGCCTACCTCCGTGATCGCATATTGAGTTACCAAGGCGACACCGCCGGAAACTTTTGGCTTACGCAATGGCAATGCGTCGTGTACTTCGACCTCATCGCCGGTCAAAGCAACATATTTGGCGTGTTCGACGCGAAACGCGCGATTCAATCACGAGGCGTGAACATGGGCCAGCCGGACGCGTTGAAGATCATCGCCCGATACCTGCACTATCTTGCGGACAACGGCTACCTGCAGAGAGTTACCGGAGCGCGCGGCTACTACGACTTCAAGCCCACTGAAGGTGGCGCATGGTGGTAGACGCCTCCATCACCACCACCGAAGGCAACTTGGAGCGAAGAAGGAATGGGCCACTCGACGGCCCGCTAAGCCTTCACCTGAGGGAAGGAGCAAACTGGCTCGCAAAAGCGCCGCGGGCCCCAGCGCCCGTGACTTTGGTCAACGCGAAACTCACACGTTTCCACGCCCTGTAGGCCACGCTGGTAGTAGAGGGCTGGCATTTGTTCACCAATTGCGCATCAATGAGACTTAACAAACGACTCAATTCTCTATAAAAGAGGATGTAATCGCTGGTATAATTGAGGTAGCGCAACCGCAGGTCTGCCCGATGCAGATCGTCGCCCATCAGGGCCGGTTGCGTTTTTCTATTGAGAGCCCGATTCGCCACGTGCGGTCGGGCTTTTTCTATGTTTGGAGGAAGTACATGGCAATACAACACGGTGATGTGATCGCAGTCGTTGCCCGTTGGCTCGCGACCGCTCGCGATGAGCTACAGGAACTAAGTGCGGATGCTCGAGTGTTTGTTACCGATACCCGCAACAGATGGTCGAATGACCCCGCCTTCAGAACCTCAGTTCTGCGTGCAGGTCTCACCGCACTGATTGCGGCAGCCGTACGTGGCCCAAGAGCAACGGTGCTCTGGGTAATACAGACGCTGTTGAGCCTCGTGCTCGCTGTCATCGAAGCGCTCGACCAGCGCCCGTCCCAATGCGCCGAGGCGTTCTAACCACCAACCCCACCATCAGCCCCGAGTCCTTCATTGGACCGGGGCTTTTTTGCGTCCTAAGGAGGACATCATGAGCAAGGAAACACTGCAACACCTGAATAACCAGACCCTCATCGGTCACACGGATGCGCGCGGCAACGCGTGGCATTACCGGGCAGATCTTCAAGGAGACGAACCTAACCACTACCCTGGGGCCATTCCAGTGGCAGACGTCTCCAGGAGGCTCTTCGATTGGCACGCACTGTCCCTGCCGTTGGCCGTGGAGCTGCCTGCAGGTCTCTCAACAATGACTCACTTGAACGCCAACGGAGAGCCCGTGTGCTGGCAACAGGTGGAGGGCAAGCAGGCCATCGTCAGGTCAGACCGCACGGATGGCCATGTGATGGGGATATTCGGTGAAGGCTATGCGCCTCACCCCTACCGCACATGGCTGCTGGACACAGTGGCGAACCTGTTGGACGACGAGCTGTCCATCAGCTCTGCCGGGCTCCTACGCGACGGTGCAGTGGCATGGGTCGAGGTTTCCGTACCCGAATCCATCGTGACCGAAGAGGGAGTGGTCTTCCGACCCAATCTCCTAGCGACTACGGCGTTCGACGGGTCACTCGCCACCACCTACAAGAGGACCGTCACGGATGTGGTCTGCGACAACACGCGTGCTGCTGCGCTCAAGGAGGCAAGCCCGACGGTCAAAGTGCGTCACTCCCGCTACTCGATCATGAAGCTCGCCGACGCACGCTCAGCACTGTCCGTCGTCTACGACACCGCAGACGCATTCTCTGCCCAGGTTCACGAACTGTGCGCCACAACGGTCAGCGCCAAAGTGTTCGCGGCATTCCTCGACGAATGGGTTCCCACCAAGAATGACCGCGGTGAGCCAATCACCGGTAAGTCACTCACTTTGGCCGACAGGAAGCGCTCAGAACTGGAGCGCATGTGGCACCACGACCCCATGGTCGCGCCGTGGACCGGCACCGCACACGGCGTGCTTCAAGCGGTCAACACCTATGAACACCACTCGCGACCCGTTCGCGGTGCCAGCAGGCCCGAACGCAACATGCTCCGCAGCGTCAAAGGAGACTTCGACGCCGTCGACATTAACGCCCATCGAGTACTGAACCAGGTACTCGCGTCCGTCTAAGCACACCACCCCACACTCCCCCGGCCCCACACTTCCTGTCTTTCTGGCAGGCGGTGTGGGGCCTTTCTCATTTCAGAAAGGCACCACCATGTCCATCGATATTTCCACCACCAACCAAGCGACCCATGTCGCGACCATCAACGAGCTCATCGGCTTCACCCCCAAGGACGCGCTCGTAGTCCTGTCCCCCACTACTCCCCGAGCCGTTGCCGTCATTCCCCTGGAAGACCTCGACCCTGAACGCATCGGAGAGGCCCTCGAAGTCGCACTCAGCCTGTGGAAGCCAGCCATCCCTCGGGACGTGGTCACCGTCTACTTCAGCGGCCTCCCCGAGGCATCATTTCGCCATCTGGACGACGCACTGCGTGTGCAGTACGACGCATATTCAATACGGAACACTGGCACGTTCTACATCGCTCCCCAGGACGCCACTGGAGCCTCCACGGGTGCGCTGGTGGCACCGGCCTCAGGCAGCGCACGAGAGCGTGCACAAGAGGCCCACAACGCAGCAGAGCCAGACTTCTCCGAGTATCTGCGCGGCCTTGACCACGCCCACTACGGAGGCCTGGTTCCCGCCAGCATTGTCGGCGCTGCAGCACGGTGTCTAGCCGTCATCGAGATGCGGGACATGGCCTGCGTGCTCATGACTGGCACTGAGCTGCCGCAAGAGTGCATCGACGGCATCAAGCCGCTCGACGCCACTGTCGCGGGGCTGGCGATGGACCGCATCGTCGACCCTGAACTGGCGTGGAAGCCCAGCGAGGGACTCGCGACGCACGTGGAACTGCTGACCGCGTTGGTGGCCCACATGCCACCTGAAGCCTGTGCACCGGCACGAACACTGCTGGGCCTTGCCGCGTGGTGGAGCGGAGACAACACTCTCGCGCTCGACCACCTGCACTACGCGTTGAAGGCCGACCCGGACTACCGCCTGGCACGACTGGTGACAGCCACCATCCACATGGTGGTCGAACCCGGTTGGCTTGCCGCCTCCGCGACTAGCCACGCCTCCTCACCCCAACGATAGATAAGGACTCATCATGCTCAAGCAACGACCCATCAGAGCCACCCTGTACCCACCCACGCGTGGCAGAAAGGCTCACTCCCTCACCTTCAGTGAGTACTACGCCGGATACGCAGGGCGGCAAATCTGGGCACCACAAACCGAACGAGGCAGCAACCTTGTGGCAGCCCACTTCATGTTCCGAGACACCGCCATGGAGACACTCACGGCACGGGACATTGAGACCTGGGTCAAGGCCATGCACTCCCAAGGCCTCGCACCCACGACCATCCGTACACGGGTGGCCATCATCCGCGCCGTACTGACCTCCGCGGTGCGGGACGGGTACATACCTTCGAACCCCTGCACGGGTGTTCGGCTGCCTCGCATCTCAAGGCGGGCGACCAGCGTCGCGTTGCCCAACGAGACGGCTATCGCCAGACTCATCGCGACATCGGAGCCCACTTTTGCGGTGCTGTTCGCCTTGGCTGCGTATGCCGGGTTACGTCTCGGCGAGGCTCGAGCTCTCACTTGGGGCGATGCCGACCTGAACGCGGGAAGGCTCACCATCGGCAAGCAACTCCAACAAGTACCCGGTGGAGGCTGGACCGAGAGTCCACCCAAGTACGGGTCGTTCCGCACCGTGCCCATCTGCGCGGAACTCAAGGCAATCCTGCTGCCCGAGGAACGGGAGGAGGGTCGCCTCGTCGTCGAAGGGCGAGAGGGCGGCCCTGTGCATCCGGGAAGCGTTCAACGTACTTGGCGAGAACAACGTGAATTATGTGGGTTGCCGCCCACGTTCCGGCTGCATGACTTGAGGCACTGGTACGTATCGCGGCTTATCGGAAAAGGTACCGACATACTGACGATTCAACGCCGAATCGGCCATGCGCGAGCATCCACCACGCTCGACGTCTACGCTCACGTATGGCCCACGCAGGTTGCGTAAGTGTCGCAAACCTAACGAACCTTCGTCAGCCAGTCCCGGTCTCGCCAACATGGTGGGGCCGGGGCTGGTTGCCCTTTTTTTTGCTCGAAATCAAGTACAGATGTCGAGCCAAACTCGATTGCCGGTTAGAGCAACCGGGGCACACCCTTGCCAGATATCTAGCGCGAGTGATTACCGGTTAATGCCGAGCCGTTCGCGCTAGTCGACGGGGCGGCAGAGGCCATCAAACTACCTGTTCGCTCGGAACCGACCGCTCGCATTGGGGAAGGAGAAGGCACGCCCGGTCGAGCATTCTGGGGCAGATCTGAAACGCGCTGTGTTGCGCCCGATACGAGGTTCTGCAACCAATCATTCTGAGCCATCGCAACTATCTCCTTCAGTGTTCCAGTGTGGAATCATTCAAGCAGAAACGTCAGACATCCTGTAGCGCACCACGCACTACCGAGCCAAGTGCATCCCGCTTCCACATACTCTAGCGCTCCAACTAATCGAGCCAGCTCAACTCGCTAATCAACAGGTCTTCCGCGCTTATGAAGGTACTGCCCGGCGCGCGTTCAGAGAGCGTGCGCGGCTTCGATGTGCTTGCGTCCCATCGCACATACTTTCCGGAATGGCTCTCGCGCTCTCGACCTTGCATCGCGAACATCGCATCGAAGAGCCGTGGAGAGAACCCGGAGAAGGCCTCGAAGACGACACGGTCTCGCCTCTGCGGGTCATCCGTTGTTTGATCGGCGTACATGCTCGAAACCATTGACTTTGGATACGGGTCTACGTACACCACTCGAGCGATACCTGACCCGATGATGAGACGCGCACATTCGTGGCATGGATACGTGGTCGTGTAGAGAGTGGTTCCGCCGATCGGTGTACCTCTCCGAGCTGCAGTGCAAATCACGGCCATCTCGGCGTGCAGAATACGCCCGAACTCAAGTAGGTCAGCGATACGGCTACTCGAAATGGGCCCTGACTTATCAAGAGCTTCACGCGCCAGGTCAGCCGGTTCAGACGCAGCTCGTTCTTCAGATAGCCAACCGCCCGCGTCCTTGAGTCGCCCCATCAGGTCCGAAACCAATTGAGACTTTTCTTTGTCGTTGAAATCGTAACCCGAGGTAAAGTCACGGTGGTCTGGCTCGTCACCCTCCCAATACTGGCCTCCATGAGCGCGTGGCACGTCATTTGTCCCCGCAACGAGGACCTCCCCGTCGCCGTCAACCACGACTGCGCCCACTTGCCGACCTCCAGCAGACGATCGTAAGCGGGCTCCGAACGCGTAGAACATTGCAAGTTCATCGCGGGTAGGTGTCGAAAACGGCGCACCAAAGTAGGTCTGCACAATCCGCTCTACGGACCTCTTGTAGTCAAACCCTTGTCGGACACAAACGTATGCATCGGCAAGCTGGTACGTATCACGCACTCGTTGCCCGTCCGCCCTCGAACCATCCTTCTCGTCGCGCTCGATCAGTTTCGTGGCTTGAGACTCGTACCATGCAGCGGGCTTGTTCGGGACCTCGGCCTGAAGCCTCAGCTTGATCGCTGAGAGCCTCTCAGATCGCGGTGCCCAACTTCCGATCAAGAGGAAGCGAGGCCCGTAGATAGTTCGAAATACCTCCACCTCTGCCGGATGCTTCAGTTGCCGCACGATCGTGGCTACGGCGTAGCGCTCCTCTGGAGCGTCGCCCTCCTCGCCGTCGAACTCTTGAATACGTTCGCTACTGATCAGCGCAACGGCAAGGCGCGCCGCGGCCCCCGCATCGTTAACCTCATACCGAAACGCATCACCTAAGTTCATCAAATTCTCGATAGGCGATTCCGATGGCTCCAGTTCCCCCAGCTTCAGCCCGAGCGAATCGACCAACTGGCGTATCTCTCCGCTCAATCGGACTGCTCGTGAGTCATAGGCCACGCAGCGAAGTGCCGCTTCAATTGCAGTTTGGATGCCCTCAATATCGGTCCCGAGCGCTCCTACTAGCCCGATGACTAATTCAGGCCGAACAGGTCGTTCAACGTTCATTTTGGTCCAAACCTTATGAGTCGCATGGAATCGTGAATCCGTCACCGCTTGTGCGTTGTGCGTTGTGCGTTGTGCGTTGTGCGTTGTGCGTTGTGCGTTGTGCGTTGTGCGTTGTGCGTTGTGCGTTGTGCGTTGTGCGTTGTGCGTTGTGCGTTGTGCGTTGTGCGTTGTGCGTTGTGCGTTGTGCGTTGTGCGTTGTGCGTTGTGCGTTGTGCGTTGTGCGTTACGTTACGGCATTCTCGGCACTCAGCACGGGGAACGGCCCTTCCGCTTGGGAGAATGCCCGGTTCGGGTTCACATGAAGACAGTTGTTTTCCGTTACTGCAACGTCGTGTCGAGTGAACGTGAGACGAATCAGCTCGGGAGCCACACCCACGATCAACTCGTACACACATTAAGAACTCCCCCCCCGCCTATATATCTACTTGTTAACTAGATGTGTGTACAAGTTGCCGCCTGTTGGCCGAAGGTGGACACCTATACAGAGGACGGTGGCGTGCCAGGCGTCGGAGCATCATGAGATATCCGTAGCACCACGCCTCGGTCCTTCACGACGTTCTCGGCGTCTCGGATGGCCGCCTGGTGAGCCCTTGGCATTTGCCCCTCATACGGTTGGACTCGTCCTGGATACCAGCGGGTACCACGCACTTCCGCCATCCCTGTCTTCTCCAATGCGGAGAGATGACTCTTAACGGTGACAGGGTTGAGTCCGAATATGCCTACGAGACCGTCAACCGAGTTCCCGGGCTCGTCCCACAGACTTTGATAGATCAGCCCCACCCATTTGCCGAGCCCAGTCTTGTCGCGAAAGGTTTCGTGCAGAATCCAGTCTCCTGCCTTGAAAACGTGCGGGTACTCCAGAGGAACTGCATCGAAGCACAGGCGATACGTCCTTGCTAATCGCATAGGACCGCGTTCGAGACCGAGCACCGGGGGTGGTGTTACATCGACGACGAGACCTAGATCTTCGAGCACTTTGAGTGCCGTATTTACCGTCGCGAGGCTAGCTATCTGCGTTCGCAAGGACAACTCGCGCACAGACGCATCAATGATGGCTTTACCCGACCGCTCCGCAATTTGCATCAACGCTTCCGCCACACACAGGACGGCGGGTCGTGACTTGCTCCTCGAACTACCGAGAATCCTCATCCTTGAGTAGGCACGGTAGGAGTCAAGCGGGAGGAGAGTGGTGTTAGTGATCCTCGCCTCAACCCATCCCCATAGGTACTTCGTGAAGTAGGTGTCGTCTTCAAACGAACGGTCCTCCCGCGCGCCCAGATACGCGGTGCTAATACCAAACTTCGAGCACTTGAGAAGCGCGAGCGTCTCGTCACTCGTCCATTTCGCGCGATACAGGGCAGCCACTACCCGCGTAAGAGGCTGGCTACGATCATCGTCCTTTGCAACACCGGCTTGGATGAGGTCGAGAATCCTCGCATTCAGAGGCTTCACCCGCCGGGGGTCAACTATTCGCTTCTCGACCTCATGAAGGCTGTTAGGCAACACCGGTGTCGAACGCGCGGTACGCGACCGATGGAGCGCCCCAGGGGGACGAAGCCCCCGCGTGCCGTTTTCGCGAACATCACCTCCCAGCGCCTTGGCGACCGCTTGCCATCGCATGCGCTCGTCGACGTTCCTCATCATGGCGATCACGTGCGATTTTGGCTGTCCATCCTCTGAAATTCCCCCACTTGAGCAGAGCACTGATTGAATGCCCGCGAGCCGCAACTTCAGGTGGAGCAACATGGCGTCTGCCGCGGAGCCCGCCTTGTCAAAATCAACGCCCAGCACTTCCTGCCGCATTCGTACGAAGAAGGGCAGGTCGCGGTGCACCAACTGCTCGATAGAGAGCCAATCTCCCTGGTCGTTCGCCCGACTCGCGTAGCTCGGCGCGTTGGGCTCCGAAGATAGACGACGTGCAATTCGAACTACCGCCTTTTCATCCTCAAGGCTCAGTCGACCTGTCCCCGTTGTCCCGCGAGTGAGTGATTCATTCGCGTCACACGACGAGTCCGGCGCAGCGCCGTCCTGCGCGCTACTCGTCATCGCCGTAGATCAAAAACGCCCGATACTCGCGGCGGCATTCGGTGTGCCACCACGCGTCGGGAATCTCAGGCAGCGAAATCTTGTGCACCGCGTCACCTTCGTTGATCTGCCCCGTACAACCCGGACAGCGAGCGTCATAGTTCCAGCGAGCGATTCCTTGCTGGTCTCGCCACTGCGAGCGGGAGGCCATTAGGAGACACCGCGAGCACGCTTGCCCACGCGACTCTGGGAATCTAGCCAGGACTCGACGTCCTGCGCCCGGTAGCGCAGATGCCTGCCCAAGCGGATTCCCCGTGGCCCCTTGCCTTGAGTTCGCCATCCATAGAGCGTTTGCTCGGGCACTCCCAGCATCTGCGAGAGTTCGCGAACACTGAGGAGTTCTCGTATGGGGGCTGCCGTCGGTTGAGTAAGTTTCATCATCCCTCGTCTGTGTCTTAGCGACACGCTGAGTTGCATGTCCGTGTAGTCTTGGAACAGTACCGCCGATTGCCTCATATACACAACCGCTAGGAGATTAACGTCACCATGACACAGTCGATAAAGTCCAAATCTCAGACCTGGAGCTCCGAGTGGACGCTACGCGTAGGTGCCAACCTCGCCGCCCTCCGCGAGCAGGCGGGCGTGTCCGGTCAGCAGTTGGCGGACCTCACCGAAGCTCACGGCGATGAGATCAGTCGGTCAACCATCGCGAATCTCGAATCGGGGCGGAAGTCGTCAGTCTCCGTAGCGGAGATCGCCCTCCTAGCCGCAGCACTTGGTGTCTCACCCATGCGGCTACTATTTGACCCAACGGGAAGCGAAGTCGAAACACTCCCCGGCCTCACTACGTCACAGGCCGAGGCCGCCGACTGGTTCGCGGGCCTCAAGCAACTTCCAATCGACAGTTCAGACGCCTCAACCGAGCCCGAATTTTCTGGGCCCCTGCCGTTATACCGTCGCCACACAGAACTCTCCGAAAAGATCAGGTCCTTTACGACCACGCACGGAGAAACTGCTCCCGTGCCTGATGATGAGCACGCAGATTCAGCCACGTTGTACCTGCGCCTGCTTGTTTCTCAGCTCGAATCTGTGCGCAATGAAATGAAGGTTTCGGAGTACAAAGCCCCCGAGCTACCAGCCGACCTGAGAATCCCGATTTGGATATGGCGCGGACATGCCTAGACCCCCGCTCCCCGTCGGGTCTTGGGGCAAGATCAATCTTCGAGCGGTGAAGGACGGCCACTGGCGTGCGCGCACGCGGTATCGAGGAGACGACGGCCACACACGCCAGGTGGAAGCTTGGGGTAGGACCCGTGCCGGAGCCGAGCAAGCGATACGCGAAAACCTCGCAACCCGCGTTGAGCGCACCGGCACGACGATCAACTCTGAAACCAGGCTCGAAGACCTCGCCCGCTTCTGGCTGCAAACAGAGGTCGAAGGTTCTGACCGCGCGTCCAACACTCGGAAGCGGTACAAAGAGATCGTCGAGAAACGCATCATCCCGGGTATTGGAGGACTACTCGTCCGCGAAGCCACGGTGGCGCGACTGGACGCGTATGTGACGAGCGTCGCTGCGGACTCGCAGTCAACCGCCAACCTTTGCCGTTCGGTCCTCGTTGGCATGTTCAGGCTTGCGGTACGCCACGACGCCCGCACCTCCAACCCCATGCGCGAGATCCGCACCATCCGTTCCCCCGCGAAGGACGTTCGAGCCCTCACCGCCACGGAAATCAGCGAACTACGCCGCATTCTGTACTCCGACAAGAAGGCCGCACGAGCGGACCTCCCCGCCATCGTTGACGTGATGCTCGCGACGGGCTGCCGCGTGGGCGAGGCTCTGGCCATTCGCTGGTCAGACCTTGACTTAGGCGAAGGCACGGTCATGTTGAGCGGCACCATTGTTCGCGATGACCGCCTCGGACTTATTCGCCAGGACAAGACGAAGGGGCGCAAGCCCCGGGCGATGCGCCTTCCCCCAACAATCGTGACCATGCTGCTGGCAAGGTCCATCGATGGCCTCCCTGGCGGACCACTCGACCTCGTCTTTCCCACTGCACGACTAACACCACGCGAGGTCACCACCGTCAACCGCCAGTGGCGAGACTTCCGGGGACGCCACCCGCAGTGGGAGTGGGTCAGCTCGCACGTCTTCCGAAAGTCTGTCGGCACAGAAATCGAACGAATGCAGGGCATCGAAGCGGCAGCGAAGGTGCTTGGGCACGCGTCTCCACAGACCACAAGGAAGCATTACGTCGCCACGCCGGACCTTGGCCCGGACGTCTCTGGCATCCTCGCTGGACTTGTCCTACCGCTGGACGAAAGCGCGGGGTAAACGCGGGATTGGTGCCCAGTAACAGAAAGACCCCGCACGAATGCGGGGCCTTACCTGCTAGTTTGAGCCGCCTGTGAGAATCGAACTCACGACCTTTTCATTACGAGTGAAACGCTCTGCCGACTGAGCTAAGGCGGCGAACCCGAACAATCTCGGGTCGAGCAGACAGTCTAGCGGGTCAACACTGCATTCCAGAACTCGGCACGACGCCATCGACCATGTAGCCGTCCACGGCGTCGATCACGCACTGGTTCGAGCGCCCGTAGGCGGTGTGCCCCTCGCCGTCCCACTCCAGCAGCGACGCGTTGCCGAGCCGCTCGGTGAGCGACCTCGCCCACTTGATGGGCGTCGCCGGGTCATTCAGGGTCCCGACCACGAGCATGGGTCCGGTACCCGCCGTGGCGTCCAGATTCGTCACGTGCTCGTTCGCCTCCCACTGCCAGCCGTCGCAGCCAATTCCGGCGGCGTACGCCCAGCCGAGGGTGGGCGCGGCGGCCTCGACCGCAGCCGCGTACTCGTTGTACTGCTCGATCGTGTACGGCGCCTCAAGCGGCGTGTCCATGCAACCAATGGCCGTGAAAGCCTCGGTGGAGTTAGAGCTGTAGACGCCAGTCGAGGGATCGCGATCCAAGTAGAAGTTGGCGAGCTGAAAGATGATCGAGGCCGTGTTGGAGCTGATGACCTCGTTGAGCCCCTGCATCAGGTAGGGCCAGGACCCCTCGTCGTACAGCGTCACCGCGATGCCGTAGAACATCAGCGTGCCGTTGACGTCCAGGCTCTCGCCGGAGGGGTAGCCCTGGTCGAGCGCCGTGATCGTCATGTCGTGGATCTGCTGCTTTGCGGCCTCCGTGCCGGAGTCAAGCAGGCATTCGCTCTGCTGATGGCACCACTCGATGAAGTTGCCCAACGCCAACTCGAATCCCTGCGCCTGGTCCACGGAGATCTCCGTGTCTTCCAGCAGGAAGTCAACGGCGCCGTCGAGCGTCATGCGCCCCACGTTTGCCGGGTAGAGCTCCGCGTACGTGGCCCCCAGCTCCGTCCCGTAAGAGAACCCGATGAAATTCAGCTGTTCATCGCCCAGGACGGAGCGGATCACGTCCATGTCGCGTGCCGCACTCACGGTGTCCACGTTTTCCCATACTGCACCGGTGAGCTCGCGGCAGTTCTCCGTGAAGTCCACAAACGTCTGCCGCAGCGAGTCAATGTCCGCTTGCGTGTTGATCACGACGTCGGGCAGGTAGTACGCGTCCAGGGTCGCGCCGTCGCCGCAGTTGACTCCCGCTGACTGACCCACGCCGCGCGGGTCAAACCCGATCACGTCGTACGCGTCCAGGAGCTTGTCCCCGGCGTTGACGGCGAAGTACTCCGCGAAACTCAGACCCTCACCACCCGGTCCACCCGGGTTGATCAGCACGGAACCCAGTCGCTCGTCAGGGTCGAGCGCTACCTGCCGGTTAATCGCTACGCCGAAGGTAGGCCCGTCGGGATTGGCCCAGTCCACGGGTACCTGCACGGTCGCGCACTCGAGTTCGTCGCAGGAGGTCCAGTCGAGTTCCTGGCTGTACACACGGGACTCCCCGGGATTGACCGGCGAACCACTCGTGCCCGGCGCGATCCCAGAACCGCCGGCGGTCACAGTGGGCGCGGCACTCGACGGCACCTGGTCGCGCTCGGGGATGCACGCCGTAGCGACAAGGACGACGACCGCACCCATCGTGACCGTGCGCAGGAACGAGGACTTATTCATGCGCCAAGTTTATGGGTCTCGGCCGCCGCGCGACTACGGTGCGCGTCACCCCGTCGTCGCCTGACAACGGAGCCCCGTCCCCGCTGCGCGCCTCCGCGGCCTCAGGCAGGGGCTACGCGATGGGTCGCAGCGCGAGCGCCATCGCCTCGAGCGCCAGCAGCGGCGCCACGTTTCCCGCAAGGCGCGTGCGCGCCGTGGCGAGCGCATCCAAGCACCTCATCGTGTCGGCGAGAGTGGTCCTGCCGGCGAGCTGCTCGATGTGACTGCGATGCGTCGCGTTGATCAGCTCCACCTGCGCCCCGACCTGGATGGCGGCCACGTCGCGGTAGAGCGACTGCAGGTCGGTGATGGCGCGGTCCAGCACGTCGCGCTTGAACCGCGTCGCCCTGCGCTTCTGGTCGTCCTCGAGTTGCTTCACTTGTGCGCGCAGCGCCGGCGGCAGGCGCCCGCCGTCGTCCGCGCCGAGCGTCCTGAGCAGCGCGTTGCGTTCGTCCTTGTCGCGCTCCTCGGAGGAGGCCTTAGCGTCCTGTTCAGAAACCGAGACCAGGTCCGCCGCCGCGAGCACGGCGTCACCGACCCCGCGAATCTCGGTCGCGAGCGCCACGATCTGATCCCGCCGAGCGCGCGCCTCTGGGTCACGCGCGAGGCGACGGGCGACGCCGATGTGGCTCTGAGCCGCGAGCGCGACCTCGCGAGCCAGCGCGGGCTCCACGCCGTCGCGGTCGATGAGCAGCTGCGCGACCGCGTCCGGGTCCGGCATGCGCAGGTTGATCACGCGTGACCGGGACCTGATGGTGATCGCGACGTCCTGCGCGGCGGGCGCGCAGAGCAGCCACACAGTGCGCGGCGGCGGCTCCTCTATCGACTTCAGGAGCACGTTTGACGTGCGCTCGGTCATCCTGTCAGCGTCCTCGACCACGATCACTCGCCATTTGCCCTGGCTCGGGGCGTTCTGGGCGACCGAGATGAGGCCACGAACCTCGTCGATGCTGATCGTCACCTTCTCGGTGGCGACCAATGTCACGTCCGCGTGTGCACCCGACAACGAGGTGAGGCACTCGCGGCACGTGCCGCAGCCCCCACTGTCGCACTGGAGCGCGGCGGCGAAAGCCCGTGCCGCGTGCGAGCGTCCCGAGCCGGGAGGCCCGGTAATGAGCCACGCGTGAGTCATCGAGTCGATTGACCCCACCGCAGCGCGCAGGGGTGCGATCTGCTCGTCCTGGCCGACGACGTCGTCCCAGACGCTCACGAGTCCGCCCCCTTTGCCGCGGGCGGAGTACCCGGGGCCATCGCGTCCGCCACGGCCGCGGCGACGTCCGCGTGCACGGCCTCGATGGTGCGAGCAGCGTCGATCACGACGTACCTACCGGGATCGCGTGCAGCGAGCGACAGGAACCCGTCGCGCATCGCCGATGCGTGTTCGGCCGTCTCGCGTTCCACGCGGTCCAGGTCGCGTTCCAGGCGGCTTGCGACCGGCTCCATGTCGAGCACCACCGTCAGGTCCGGGATCAGACCCTCGGTCGCCCACAGCGAGATGCGCTCCACCTCGTCTCCAAGGCCGCGAGCGCCACCCTGGTAGACGATCGAGGAGTCGAAGTACCGATCCTGAACAACAACCGACCCCGCCTCAAGCGCGGGTCGCACCAGCGACGCGACGTGATGAGCGCGGTCTGCGGCGTACAACAGTGCCTCTGCCCTGGGTGCCACGTGGCCGCCGTGCATGACGGCCTGGCGCAACTCGCGACCCAAGTCGGTGCCGCCTGGCTCCCTGGTGGTCACGACGTCGTGCGCCCCGCCCTCCGGGGAGCGCAGCAACGCAACGAGGCGCTCGATCTGCGTGGTCTTACCCACGCCATCGCCGCCCTCAAACACCACAAAGAATCCGCGCGAGGCCATGTGGACACGCTACCGGGCGCCACCCACACGCCACGACCGGGAAGGAAAACCTGGGGACCCGCATCGGCCGCAAGGGGCCGCAAACCAAACCGCCGCCGGGCGCGAGTCGAATACTGGGCATACGGTGCTTACCTGCACCGCGCCCGTAAGCCGCGCCCAGTAAGGAGAGTCACCATGAGGATCCGTTGGCCCCTCGTCGCGGTGGCGGCCGCCACGCTTGTCGCCGCCGGCTGTGCGGGCCAGCCCGCACCCGTCGCGGAGCCAGCCACGGCATCGGCCGATGCTCCGGTCGTGTTGTTCCTTGGCGATTCCTACACGGAGGGCACGGGGCTGGCGACGGAGGACCTGCAGTCCCGATGGTCGACGGTCCTGGCAGATCGCCGCGGTTGGCAAGAGGTCAACGCCGGCTGCAATGGTTCTGGGTACACGCGCCCCGGGGCCACCTGTGGGAACACCTACGCCGAACGGCTCCCGTCGCTCGACGCCAGCGACCCTGACATCGTGATCGTGTCCGGCGGGGTCAACGACCTGGGGGCGACGCCGGAGACTATCGACTCTCAGGTGAGCCAGACGTTCACGGAGCTCCGCGACACCTTCCCCGGCGCGCAGCTCTACGCCGTGAACGGGATCTACTACACGGGGAACGAGACACCGCCACTGCTCGACTACCTCAACGAGTCGGTGTCGTCCGCGGTCACCCGAGTGGAAGGAACCTACTTGAACATCGGCGACCCGTTGCTCGGGCACCCTGAACTCATGGCACGCGACGGCCTGCACCCTAACCCCGCCGGTCACTTATTGATCGCTGACCTCACGCAGAGCGCGCTCCAGCAGACCGACGAGTTCACACTTTCCCAGCAGGCGGGTTGAGGCGCCCGCTGGGAAGGTGAACTGCGGAACTAGTGCTCTAGTCGTTCGGGAGGACTACGCCTGCCTGCGCGCGCACCTCATCGAGGATGGCCATGAGCTCGAGCGACTGGTCAAGCGTGAGGAGAGGGCTCTCCTTCTCACCTGCTGCCACGCGGCGCGCGACCTCGGCGGCCTGGTATTGGAAGCCGTTCTCCACGGTGCCGTCAAACGTCCACGGAGTGCCGTCGAGCGGGGTCACGGTCATCACCGTGGGCGCGTAAAACATGTCCGCGAGTTCAATACGACCCTTGGAGCCAGCCACGTGGGCCACGACCGGGGTGCGCGCCTCCATGGTGGTGGTGAGCGAGGCCTGCGCGTTCTTGCTGGGGTAGTCCAGAATCATGGAGATCTGTCCGTCAACGCCGGTGTCGCGAAGGCGACCCACGGCGGTAATCGACTCAGGCATGCCCAGCACGTCGTGCGCGAACTGGACCGGGTAGATGCCCAGGTCCAGCATCGCTCCACCGGCGAGCTCGGGGCGCACCATGCGCTCAACGTGAGGCAGGTACTGGCCATGGTCTGCCGCAACGGAGACGACGTCGCCGATGTCGCCGCGGGCGATCACCTCACGCATAGCGTAGATGTGCGGCAGGTGACGCGACCAGATGGCCTCCATCACGAACACGCCCTTAGCGCGGGCCGCGTCGACGACGAGCTTGGCCTGCTTGGAGTTCTGCGTGAAGGGCTTCTCCAGGAGCAGGTGCTTTCCGGCCTCGATCGCGAGCAGCGCCGGGCCGTGGTGGTTGTTGTGCGTGGTAGCGACGTAGACGATGTCGATGTCGGGGTCCGCGACCAGCTCCTCGTAGGAGCCGTACGCCTTGGGGATCGACATCTCGTCGGCGAAGGCCTGGGCTCGCTCGAGGCTCGAACCGGCTGCGACTGCGACCACTTCGGAGGCGGTGTGGTTGGTGACGGCGTCGGCGAGCTTGCGCGCGATGCCCCCCGCTCCGAGAATGCCCCACCGGTAGGCGGGTGCGGACATGGGGTCAGGTGCGGGCGAAGTGAGAGGAGTAGTCATTCCCTCACCCTAGCAACGCGGACCCCTCAGACCGCACCTCTCGCGACATATTGGTTGTTTCCTCACGCAAATCTCAAGACATCCAACGAAAGTTTCCCTCAGCCGTCTACGTCCGCACCGTAAACCGATGGTGCGCCTCCGCCTCTACGCACGAGCGCGCCAGCGCGAGGGCGGTTTACGGTGCGGACGTAGGAGATAGGTGGAGTCGGGCAGACCAAACCACTCGGAGTCGGCGTGCGAACCGTTGGCATGCGAACTTCTGACCCGCGCATTTCCGCCACGCGCACCACTGACACGCGGCCAATCTTCCGCGCCGTCACGCCACGCCCCGTGGGCAAGCGCAGGCTTCCGATCCGCACCGGGACCCTCGGCGCGATCGCGATCGTCGGAGCGGTCACGTGGATAGGGACGGTCGCGGCCTTTCACCTCATCCGCCCCGACCTCACCCCAGGAAGCGCCTACATCTCCAACTACGCGCGCGGCGACTGGGCGTGGGTCATGCGCGCCGCGTTCTTCGTGAACGCCGCGGGTTGGGCCGCCGCGGGCATCGGGCTGCGGCGCGATCTTCCCAGGTCGCGCGGCGCGAACGCCTTAACGACCCTCTCGTCGGTCGCGGCCCTCGGGCTGTTGGTAGCAGGCGTGTTCCGCGCGGACCCGCTGGGCACACAGGCCCACAGCCTCGAGGGCCTCATCCACGGCCGGGCCGCGGGTGCGTCCTTCATCGCGCTAATCCTATTCGGCTTTGTCGGCTGGGCCGTCTTCCGTCGCGCCGATGCGTGGGAAGCTTGGGCCCGTCCGTCACTGGCCTTTGGCGCTCTCGCGCTGGTGCTGTTCGTGGCGCTCGTGACGTGGCCCGCCGCAGTAGGCGACGGCTTCGGCTGGTGGCAGCGCGCGCTAGCGGCGGTGCTGATCCCGGGCTGGCTGTGGGCAATAGGGCGACGACTGACCACACGCGGCAGCATCAAACACTTGCGCGCGGCCTTCCGCGACTGACGATCCCAAGTAACCCGCGAGTGCGCCTCAATTCGCAAACCACTAGCCCCAGCCACCGTCCGGCCCGACCAGCTCCGCGCCGGGGAGGCCGGCGCCAGCCGTGGCCGGCTGCGTAGGGTCGACGACGATGGTCGCGAGCAGAGGAGCGTCACCACCCGCCGCGGTGGGGGCACCCCAGTATTGGGCCACGAGCACCGAATCCATCGGGTCACCGGGATCATTCGAGATCGAATCGAGCGACTGATCGCACTGCCCGGTACGAGGGATCGGCACACCCGAGCTCGATGAAATTGGGCCAGAGCTGCCTCCTGCGGAAATACCGAAAGCAACCCCCGTGACCGTTTCACCGTCCATCAGCAACGGGACCACCTCAAGTGAACGGACGTCGCCTCCGAGCGCCACGTCCCACTGAGCGGTGTTGGGGTCCCACTCCGTGGTCAGTCCCTCGGGAAGGTCGAGGTCGAGCGGAACCGGCGTCGCAGGCAGCGTCGTGTCCATCGTCTCGCGCAGGGTCGTCAGCTCGGCACTCAGCTCAATCGCGCTTTCGAGCGCCTCAGCGTCGTGCACCGTCACACCCGGCGTGAGGTCGAGGGTGTCGCCGCACATCACGGCGGTATCTCCACGGAGCATCACCTCGGGGTCAGCCTCGCGAGAACCGGGCGCGACCTCAAACTCGTAGGGACCGGCGCTGACGACCGCAGCGGGTTCGCTCAGCTTGGGGTCGTCATTGCCCAACGGCACAAGGGCGAGCAGCCCGACAATCGCGAGCGCCACAACAGCACCGGCACCGGCACCGCCGAGCGCCCGCCTGCGACGGCCTCGCCGCACTCGGTCACCCAGCGTCGCGCGAACCTGCGCGGACTCAAGCCTGCCGGCTGACTCTGCCGCGGCATCGGCGCCGTGGCGTCCTAGCTCGTCGTGAAGGTTCATGACCGGCCCTTCCCATCTTCAACTGACGCGTACTCAACGTCGAACGCGTCTTCCCCTACCGCGATCGCGAGCCGGCCCAGCGCCTCCGACAGGTATCTCTTCACGGTGCCCTCGGCCAGCCTCATCTGCGCGGCCACGGCTGGAACCGTCAGGTCGTCGTAGTAGCGCAGCACCACCGCCGTCCGTTGCTGCGGGGTGAGCGTCGCCAAGGCGGCGCCCAACGCATCGGCCGTCGCGATTCGGTCGGCGTGGTCGGGTACGTCGTCGCGGGCAACCTGCCCCGGTGCGATGCGTCGCCACACCTTCTCGCGGCGCATCCTGTCGATGTGAACGGAGCGCATCGCGGCGCGCACGTACCCCTCGGCCGCTTGCGCGTTGGGGATGCGGCGGCGCCGTGAAAACACCTTGACGATCGAGTCCTGAACAAGGTCCTCGCCGGCGTGCTGCGACCCCGTGAGGAGGTAGCCGTAGGCGGCCAGGCGCGACGAGGCGCGGTCGAGCATCTCGCCTAGTAGCTGGTCGCTCGCTGTCACGTCTGCCCCCCTCGTCAACACACTAACGAGGGAGCGACCAAAAGCGTTGTGGTGCGACTACTCCTTCTCGGGAGCGGCCTTCTTGACCGGGGCCTTCTTTGCGGCCGGCTTCTTGGCCGGTGCTTTCTTGGCCGCAGGCTTCTTAGCTGCGGCGGTCGTCGCCGTCGCCTTCTTGGGGGCGGCCTTCTTAGCAGGCGCCTTCTTGGCCGCCGGCTTCTTCTTGGCAGGCGCGCGCTTCTTCTTGGCGGGACCCTTGGCACGCTTGTCGGCCAGCAACTCGACTGCGCGCTCGTGGTTCATCTCGTCCACGGTCTCGCCGCGCGGAATGGTCACGTTGGTCTCGCCGTCGGTGATGTACTCACCAAAACGGCCGGCCTTGATGACAATCGGCTTCTCGCTCGCCGGGTCAGTGCCCAGCTCCTTGAGCGGCGGCGCAGCGGTGCGACCGCGGCCGCGCTTGGGCTGCGCGTAGATAGCCAGCGCCTCTTCGAGGGTGATGTCGAGCAGCTGCCCCTCGTCCTCGAGCGTGCGCGAGTCCGTGCCCTTCTTCAGGTACGGGCCGTAGCGGCCGTTCTGCGCGGTGATCTCGGAGCTGTCCTCGGGGTCGACGCCCACAACTCGGGGCAGGCTCATGAGCACGACAGCGTCGTCCAGGCCGATGGTCTCGAGCTGCATCGACTTGAACAGCGACGCCGTCTTGGGCCGGTCCTTGGAGTCCTCGGGCAAAACCTCCGTCACGTACGGGCCAAAACGACCCGCCTTGGCGACGATGGTGCGGCCGGTCTCGGGGTGTGCGCCAAGCTCACGCTCGTCGCCGCCCTGCGTGGCGAACAGTTCCTCGGCCTTGGCCACGGTGAGCTCGTCGGGCGCCAGGTCCTCTGGGATTGAGGCGCGCTGCGCCTCCCCGTCTACCTCGCGCTCGACGTACGGGCCGTAGCGGCCGTTGCGCGCCGCGATGCCGTCGCCGATCTGGAAAGTGTTGATGGCGCGGGCGTCGATCTCGCCCATGTTCTCAAGCAGCTGACGAAGGCCCTGCTGCGTGACGTCGGGGCTACCAAAGTAGAACTCCTGAAGCCAGTCCTTCATGGCGCGGTCGCCCGCGGCAATACGGTCCAGGCCGGCTTCCATCTCGGCGGTGAAGCCATAGTCCACCAGGGATGGGAAGTGCTCCTCGAGCAGGCCGACGATGGAGAACGCCAGCCACGTGGGCACCAGGTTGCGGCGCTCGATGTGCACGTAGCCGCGGGAGATGATCGTGTCCACGGTCGACGCGTACGTCGACGGACGACCGAGCTTGCGGTCCTCAAGTTCCTTGATCATTGCGCCCTGCGTGAAGCGGGGCGGCGGGTTGGTCGCGTGGGTCAGAGGCTCGAGGTCGCTCGCGTCGACCGCGTCGCCCTCGGTTACCTGCGGCAGACGGGAGTCGCCGTCGCCGGGCTGCTTACCTTCGTCGTCCTCGTAGCGGGCCTTCTCCGTGGTCTCGATGTACAGCGCGCGGAAGCCGGGCGAGGTCAGGATGGTGCCCGACTTGGTGAATTCGGCAAAGTGACCGACCGAGGACTTCGCGCCGATCGTGATGGTCGAGGTGGTGCCGACGGCATCGGCCATCTGGGAGGCGAGCGTGCGCTTCCAGATCATCTCGTACATGCGGAATTCGTCGCCGCGCAGCTGCGTGCGCAGCGATTCGGGGGTGCGGAACTTGTCGCCTGACGGGCGGATGGCCTCGTGCGCCTCCTGGGCGTTCGAGTCGGCCGATGCGTAGACGCGCGGCGAGGTGGGCACGGAGTCCGAGCCGAAGAGTTCGATGGCCTGCGAGCGGGCGGCCTTGATGGCCTCGCCCGACAGCGTGGGCGAGTCCGAACGCATATAGGTGATGTAACCCTGCTGGTACAGGGCCTGTGCGACGCCCATGGCCTGACGCGCACCCAGGCTCAGCTTGCGGCTGGCCTCCTGGATCAGCGACGACGTGATGAACGGCGCGACCGGGCGCTTCTTGTACGGCTTCGAGGCCACGTTGGTCACGGAGAAGTCTGCGTTAGCGAGGCCGGCTGCCAGCGCACCCGCCGCGCCGGCGGTTAGGTGGTGGGCCTTGTCCGACGTGAGCACGCCACGGTCGTCGAAGTCCTTGCCGCTCGCGACGCGGGCGCCGTCCACCTTGGCGAGCTTGGCCACAAAGCGCGTCCCAGCATCGGGCCCTGCCTTGGCGGCAAACGTCGCCGTGAGGTCCCAGTACTCCGCGGACTGGAACGCCATGCGCTCCCGCTCGCGGTCCACCACGAGTCGCAGCGCGACGGACTGCACGCGACCGGCGCTCGAGCCCTGGCCGACCTTGCGGCGCATCACGTCGGACATGTCCCAGCCATACAGGCGGTCGAGGATGCGGCGCGTCTCCTGCGCCTCCACCATCTCCATGTCGATGTCGCGCGGCGCGGCCATGGCTCGCTCGATGCCCTCGCGGGTGATCTCGTGGAATGCCAGGCGCTTCACGGGCACCTTGGGCTTGAGCACCTCGAGCAGGTGCCAAGCGATGGCCTCTCCTTCGCGGTCCTCATCAGTTGCAAGATAGAGCTCGTCGGCGTCCTTGAGTCGGCGCTTGATATCCGCCACGGTCTTCTTGGCGCGCACCGACACCTGGTAGTAGGGCTCGAAGCCGTTGTCGACGTCGACGCCGTACTTACCGAACGGACCCTTCTTCACCTCCGCAGGCATCTCCCGGGGCTCCGGGATGTCGCGAATATGACCCACGCTCGACACGACGTCGTAGTCGTCGCCAAGGTAGCCGCCGATGGTTCCGGCCTTAGTGGGCGACTCGACAATCACGAGCTTGCGGGTCATGAGACCTACTTTCTGATCAGGTGGTACCGCCCCCAGAATCTAAGGGGTGCGACGGTCACAGAATACATACCGAACACAACCTCGCGACCCGAGGCTCCGTTTGGTCGTTTACCAACTCGACGCTTTGAGGTGTCAGAGTGGGCCTATGGACATCACTCGCGTAGCCCTGGCAATGACCGATGCGGCCGATGCTGAAATCCGCCCCCGCTTCCGCGCGCTGGCCGAGTCAGACATCTCCCTCAAGGGTCCCAACGACTACGTCACCGAGGCGGACAAGCAGGCCGAGATCTTCTTGACCCGGCGCCTGCGCGAGATCGTCGAGGTTCCCGTTGTGGGCGAGGAAGCCACCGCCGAGGACCCGACCCTTCCCGACCTCCTGGCCGATGCATCGGCCGCGTGGGTAGTCGACCCCGTCGACGGCACCTATCACTTTGTGCACGGCTCAGAGACGTACGCGGTGATGGTCGCGTACATGGAGTCCGGCGTGGCTGAGGCCGGCTGGATCCTGCACCCCGAGACCGGCGACCTATATATAGGGGTGCGCGGTCAGGGTGCGAGCTTGAACGGGAAGCCGATCACCCCGCGAGTGGTGGGAGACCGGGCCTCCGGCGGGCGCACCCTGGGCAGCCTGCGGGGAGCCGCGTCCGCGCGCCTCGTCGATGTGGCGGCTAGTGACGCGCTGCGCGCGGGTCAAGAGTCCGTCGGCACAGCGTCCGAGCCGCGCATGTGCGCCGGCTGGGACTATGCGGACCTGCTCGAGGGCCGCACCGACTACGTGCTGTTCTCCCGCACGCACGCCTGGGATCACGCCCCCGCCGCCGCCATTGTCCGCGAGGCGGGCTTCGCCGTGCGACGCCTGGACGGCAGCGAGTACCTCCCCGGCGTGCAGGGCGCCCCGCTCCTGACCGCCCCCGTCGACCTCTGGGACGACATCGCCGCCGCGCTCGCGCCGGCCTGGTTGGTCGCCAGCGCCTAGTGCACCCACTGCGGCGCGCGCCGAGTGTGAGGAACACTACAAGATTTTCGCTTCGGAAATGTTGGTCCAAGCGACCGAGTGCCGTTAGTGTTCGAGTGGCCTCGCCGTAGCGCCACTGCCCGGCTTTGCTTGACGCAAGCCGCCGCAGGCCATTGAGAATCACCAAGGGGTCTACCCATGCGTGACGTCGTTCAGTCCGAGGGTTTCTGTGTTCACGAGCGCGCGGCCAAAATGATCGGCGGCGGCTCATGAATTCTCAATTTTGCCGCAAACGGCTGCCTGCAGTAGCCGCGTTGACGATCGTGGGGCTGCTCGCGGCGGGTCTGCCCGCCTCGGCCTCCATTGTGGATGACGGCGAGTGGTACATGGACCTCTATGAAGTCCCGCAATTCCACGACGAGGGTATTGATGGGTCGGGGGTGACGATCGCTGTCATCGATGACGCGATCAACTCGGACGTGCCCGCGCTTCAAGGTGCGGACGTCACAGTGATGCCGGACTCGCTGTGCGCGGACAGCGACGGCGAGCTCTTGCCCGTCGACACCGATGACCTGGAACTTGCCTCCCACGGCACCAATATTGTGCTCAAGATTGCGGGCACCGGCGAAGGGTACCCCGGTCAGGACGGCATCACGGGTGTGGCCCCAGGCGCATCAGTGTTGTTCTACGGGCGTGGCATGGACATCCTCGAAGATTGCTTCACGCCAGGTACCGGCAAGAAGGTCTTTTCTGAGAATCTCGTCGGCCCCGCCATCGTCGACGCAGTTGATCGTGGCGCACGCATCGTCTCCTTGTCGTTTGCCGCTGGCTATGCTGGCCCCCTCGAAGACGCACTGGCGTACGCCATCCGGCACCAAGTCATCGTCCTGGCAGCCACGTCTAACGACACGAGGCAAGAGTCCAGCGAAACTCTCAACCTCTTCAACGGCGTCATGGGCATAGGCTCGCTTGGCCCCGACGGCGAAGCCGGCACGGATTCCGATGGGGAACCCAACGCGACATCCTTCATCGACGTCGTCGCCCCCGGTCAGGACGTGGCGTTGCAGGGCGCCGACGGCGCGTGGGACCGCCAGCGCATCGGTAGCGGGACCTCATACTCGACGCCCATCACCGCGGCGAACCTCGCCCTAGCGATGCAGCACAACCCCGGAGCGACCGGCAATCAGATTCTTCAGTTGCTACTGCACAACACGGACGTCGACACCCCCCACGAGATCTACTACGACACTATGGATTACGAGAGTGGTTACGGCAGCGTCGACACCATCAGTCTGCTCGCTGACGACGCGTTGCAGTACCCGGACGTGAACCCGCTGTTGACCGAGGACGGGACGCCGAGTCCGGCAGAGCTCACGCCAGAGGTGACTCCGTCACCTACCCCGAGCATGAGCGCCTCGACGGCGCCCGAAGCCACCAACTCTCCAAGTAGCACCCCAAGCGCCTCACCTATTGACGCGGGCTCGTCCGGCACGCCTGGGTGGTTGTGGCCGCTGATCATTGTTGCCGTAGTACTCGTCGCCGGAAGCGGCATTGTTGCCGTCGTTATTGCCTCACGCAGAGGCAAGGGAACGCCGTCTTAATTAAGTAGGGGGGGCACGTGACGCGCTGCGCGCAGGACAGGAGTCCGTCGGCACAGCGTCCGAGCCGCGCATGTGCGCCGGGTGGGACTACGCGGACCTGCTCGAGGGCCGCACCGACTACGTGCTGTTCTCCCGCACGCACGCCTGGGATCACGCCCCCGCCGCGGCGATTGTCCGCGAGGCGGGCTTCGCCGTGCGTCGCCTGGACGGCAGCGAGTACCTCCCCGGCGTTCAGGGCGCCCCGCTCCTGACCGCACCCGTGGACCTCTGGGACGACATCGCCGCCGCGCTCGCGCCGGCCTGGCTGGTCGCCAGCGCCTAGCGCACCCACTGCGGCGCGCGCCGAGTGTGAGGAACACTACAAGATTTTCGCTTCGGAAATATTGGTCCAAGCGACCGAGTGCCGTTAGTGTTCGAGTGGCCTCGCCGTAGGGCCACTGCCCGGCTTTGCTTGACGCAAGCCGCCGCAGGCCGTTGAGAATCGCCAAGGGGTCTACCCATGCGTAACGTCGTGCAGTCCGAAGGTTTCTGTATTCGCGAGCACGCGGCCAAAATGATCGGCGGCGGGTCATGAATCCTCAGTTTTGCCGCAAACGGCTGCCTGCCGTAGCCGCGTTGACAATCGTGGGGCTGCTCGCGGCGGGTCTGCCCGCCTCGGCCTCCGTTGTGGATGACGGCGAGTGGTTCATGAGCGGCTATGGAATCAACGATGTTCACGACCAGGGCATCGACGGCTCGGGGGGTGACCATTGCGGTCTTCGACGATGCGATCAATACCGTTGTCCCCGCTTTGCAAGACGCGAGCGTAGACGTCATGCCTGATTCTCTGTGCGCGGATAGCGACGGTAATCTACAACCAGTTGACACAGACGACCTGGAACTTGCCTCCCACGGCACCAACAACGTGCTCAAAATTTCAGGCACCGGCAAGGGCTATTCGGGTCAAGACGGCATCACGGGTGTAGCGCCCGGCGCGACCGTACTGTTCTACGGACTAAGGATGCCCATCGAGGATCCCTGCTTCGCACCCGGTGACGGAGCAGTCAAGTATGTGGACGCGGTGGTGCCCCCTGCCATCGTGGACGCGGTGGACCGCGGCGCGCGCATCCTTTCGTTCTCGAGTTCCCTGGGGGTAGCCAGCAGTTAGACGAGGCACTCACCTACGCCATCCGCAACCAGGTGATTGTGCTGGCGGCCACGCCGAATGACTCCACTGTGCTCGGCAGCGAAGCGCTAAACCCTTTTAACGGAGTATTGGGAGTGGGGTCTTTTGACCGCGATGGCCTGGCGGGCCTGGACTCCAATGGTGACCCGAACAGATCAACATATATTGACGTGGTCGCACCAGGTCAGGACGTCGCGCTTCAGGGCGCAGACGGCAAATGGAACCGCCAGCGCATCGGCAGCGGCACGTCGTACGCGACACCCATCACAGCAGGGAACCTGGCCCTCGTTATGCATAAGTTCCCCGACGCCTCCGGCAACCAGATTCTGCAGTTGTTGCTCCACAACACTGATTGTGGATGCCCCCCACGAGATTTATTTTGACTCCACGTTGCTTCACGGTTACGGAAGCGTCGACACGATCAACCTGCTGGCAGGTGACCCGTCGCTGTATCCCGATACCAACCCACTGCTCGAAGAGGACGGCATTCCCTCGCCGGCCGAGCTGACTGGCACCGCGTCACTGTCGCCATCACCGAGCGCAAGCCCAACATCCACACCGCTAGCCTCCGCCCAACCGTCCGATGCGCTGAGCAGCACTCCCGCGGCGACAGCTTCCGCGTCCAAGTCGACGGGCACACCCGGCTGGCTCGCGCCCTCGATCATCGCACTCGTGGTCCTGCTGGTCATTGGTGGCACAGTCGTCACCCTTGTCATATTAGAGAACCGCAAGCGCGAATCTGCCTAGCAAACCAGGAACCCGTCGCGCTGACGGATCGAGCAGTGCTCGTGCTCGTGGAACAGGGGCGACCGTAGGTTTCCTTCGTGACGTCACCCGCAAAGCAACGCGACTTAAGGGAAATATCGCAACTGCGCACTAGTTGATGCGCGTGGATTCTCCGCGCATCGAGTCAAGCAGGCCGTCACCCTGCTCGACCGGCTCGGAGACTACGTCTGACCGGCGCCGGTAGACCAGCAGCGTGCCCAGCGTTCCTAGCACCACCGCCGCGCCAATTCCGGCGGTAATAGCCATGGCGCGCGTGTCGTCAAAAGGCGAGTCCACGGTCTGCGACGTGAGCGCCACGGAAGGTGGGGGCACCGTCAGCGCTGCCTGCTGCATAACCGGGCTCGCGGGCCCTCGAACGTCATCGCCCGGCACCATCACCATGGCGTCGTAGGGCTGAATCGCTCCCCACCCCACCAAGTCATCACGGGCGTCTGGGTTGCCGCGCGACGCGCTGGCCATAAGTCTGTACTGCCACTGACCGGGCGTCTCGTTGGCCCACGCTTGCGCGAGCAGCGCGCTGGCTCCGCTGGCGTAGGCCGTCGCGTAACTGGAGGACGCCTCCGTGTCGTTATAGAGACAGTCGCCGCCACCGGTGGTGGCCGTCAGCACCGACTGCCCGGGTGCTCCCACCTCGACGTGGGACCCGTGAATAGAGTCAACGGTTGGCCGGGCTTCGTTGTCTAGCGCGGTCACGGCAAGCGCCTGCGGGTATGCGGCGGGATAGCGGGCGGAGTCCAGTTTCACATCCGTCGTGTTGCGGTTGCCGGCGCTGGCCACCACCAGCACGCCTTGCGCATCCGCGTACTCGACCGCCGCACGCAAGTCCTGGTCGTCAAGATCGCCGCTGAGCGACACATTCACAATGGTGGCGCCGTGGTCAACTGCCCAGCGAATTCCCTCCGCCACCTTGGCATTAGCGGGCCCGTGCCCCGCCTCAACGGAATCCTTATCCGTACCGCGATACACGCGCACCGACAGTAGCTTCGCGTCCGGCGCCACCCCCACCACACCGGAGCCATCCACCGCCTGCGCGGCAATCACCCCCGCGATCGCGGTGCCGTGGCCCATCAGATCCGTCATGCCCTTAGCGTCCTGGTCATCGCCCACCAAGTTCACGCCGTCCACCACCACACCCTGGAGGTGCGCATTTTGCGCATCAATCCCGGAATCCACCACCGCTACAGTCACCCCCGCGCCGGTGGCGATGGTCGCGGCCCGGTCCTGCTGCAATGACTTCAAGGCCTGGGGGCTGTCCGGGTCAAAAACCACCGTGCCGGGCTCGCACTGCCCCCCCGCCTCGACTGCATCAACGGCCAGCGGGGACCCCAACGAGCCTGCGGGAAAACTAGCAGCCGACGCCGTGGCGGGCTCCGCGGAGGAGGGCTCGGAGGCGTCCCCCGTGACGACCACGTTGCCTTGGGGAGTGGAGCCCGCGGCGGCGACGCTCAGGTCCGGTCCAGCGGCAAAGAACTGCATCCACGCGCTGGGGACGGGGCTCACGTCAGCCGGCGCATAGCCCAGACGCACCAAGACCTCGTCGTCCGTACCCGCGATCGGGTACGCCGTGCCGGACTCGTCTACTAGGAGCACCTGAAAAACGGAGTTGCCATCCGCGGCACCTGCGGCCACCAGCGCGCCGCCGTGCGCGGGCACCGCGATGCCGCCGGATTCGGGCGCTGAGGGGGCCAAGGCGAGCGCGGTGGAAGCGGTGTCCCCCTGCTCCAGTAACGCGCACGGCGCGGAACCGGCGGCCACAGCAGTCAGCTTGTCAATTGGCCAATGCTGACCAAAGCCAGGGTCGGTCGCAGTGTCCCGGCCAAGAAGGTCCCCTGGTGCCACCTCACGAGCGGCGCCCATGTTCTTACCGGAGCCAAGCAGGTACAGCTGATAGGCGAGCGGCGTCAGCGACGCGAGTTCTCCGGCAGGAGTCACCAGGAATCGTTCCGGACCACCCTGAGGCGTCACGACTTCCCCTACGCGCAGGTTGGTCCCGGGGACCGTTACTCCCTCGCTGGCCACTGTCACTGGCGCCAGCGGGGCGCCTTTGTCGAAGAGGTTGAGCCAGCGGCTTTCTACCTCGGTCGCGGTGGCCTCGACCAACCCCACCTCGCGCAGCAAGGAGTCCACGGTGGCATTGCCCACCGGGTCTACTGCGTACGAGTAGCCGCCTGAAACCACAAAGGTCTTACCGCCGTTCATCACTACGATGCCCGTGCCCACCGGGGCGGGCGAGGCGTCGCCGGCGAGAGTCAGTGCCGTGCCGGCGGGAGCCGGGCAGGCCGTCCAGCCCACATTTACCAGGTCCGTCGCCGCCGGGACGTCGTCAGGCGCGCCCACAATGCCGATGCTGGGGCCCACGGGGATGTCCGCCAACGAGCCACTGTCGGTGCTGATTACCGTGAGGTCGCCGTCTGGCACCAGCAGGCGAGCGCTGGTCGTGTTGATGACCGGGAACAGCTCCTCATCCTGCGTGAAGTATCGCGACCCCGTGTCGCTCACCAAAATCAGCCGGTTGGTCTCCCAGCCGGTGGGCAGGCCCGGCTTGAAGAGGCCATAGAAGATTCCTCCCACCACGACCAGCGTGGCGAGCGCGATGCCCGCGACCACCGCGCGCATCGGCTTGGCAGGCTCGAGTTCCTTGCCGCCGGGAGCGCCCGCGGTAAAGGCAGTCAGCAGGCGTCGGCGACTAAACCCCTGGGCCTCAATCAGGTCCTTCTTGGACGCCATTGGCTACGCCCAGCCGGCTGCGAGAATACCCAGCGGAAGCATCGCCACCAGCACCAGAATCTCAACGGAGTCCGCCATGCGCGCCAGCCGCAGCCGCGCGCCGGGGCTCAGCAGCGTCAGGGCCACAAGAATCGCGGTAGCCGCGAGCAACACAATCAGCAACGGCGTGCGCAAGCTGGGCTGCTCAAAGGAGACAGTCAGGGCGGTCGCGGCCAGTCCCACCGCTCCCAAGGTCATCACCACCATGACCGAGGCCCGCGCGTAAACCTGCCGCGACTGGAACATCATGCCCACGAACACGAATGCGGTGAGGATGGCGCCGGCGGTGTTGGCGCCGGCAACCAGCGGTGTGGCGACCAGCGCGGCAAGGCCCACGGCCATGCGCAACGAGTTGAGCACCCGGGCGCCGGCCGCGGCGCGAGCCTTCACGGCCTCGGCGTCTATGGGCCCCTGAACCGCGAAAATTTCTTGATCGCTTTGAGGGGAGATCACCCGGATGCGCGTGGAACTCAAAGCCAGCCACGGCAGCAGGTTGCCCAGCGCGCCGGCGAGCGCGACCATGATCGCGTACGCAGGAAGCGTCGCGTCCGGGATCAGCCCCGAGACCAACGCGGGAATTCCCACGATCAGTCCCCAGACAATGGGGATCAGATTGGTTTCCGGCCGGCGGGGGGTGAGGGCAAAGGAGACTGCGCCGGCGAGCATAGCGCCCCCGGCTGCTGCTGCCAGTGGCCACCCCCATACGCTGATGCCAGAGACTCCCGTGAAGCCGGCGATTCCGGCGAAGAGGGCCGCGGCGAGCCCAAACGCCTGCCCAGACTCCCCCTGTCCGAGGCGCCCCAACACGGCCGATGCCGCGAGGAGGACCACCGCGCCACCGCCGGCGATGAGGGGCGCCATGGTCAGCGCGTCCCCGGCGCTGAGGAGCAGCACTGCGCACAGGGTTAAAAAGGTGAGGCTCACCGCCAGCGCGGTGCGCGTGTTGTCGCGGGGCGTCCACGCGCCATGCTGCTCGCTCGTGGCGTCAAGCACCGCCTCGGTTACATCGTCATACACGCGCGGCTCTTCAAAGGCCGTGCCACGTAGAAGTGCGAGGAGGTCGCCGTCACGGACTCCCTGCGCCGTGGCGCTCAAGCTCGCATCGAGCGTGGTGCCGTCCGCGCGCTGCAGGGCGTAGCCGCCGTGAACCAGCGCGGGGTCCAGCACTCCGAGGCTGCGCGCGAATCCCGGAAGTACCTCAATTAGAGGCACACTCGCCGCGATTCCCACGTCCAGTTGACGGTCGTCGATGAGCACGGAGACTCGCACGAGAGCGCTCGCTACTCCAACGGATTGCGACACGTTGACTTCCTCCCCTTGGGCACCTGCTCGGCGGCCAGTCATCGTGGCGGGCGTACGGCCGGACTCGCCACATTCTATGGTCAATCGCTCACGTTGGACAGTAGCAGTCAGAGTGTAGGTAATTCCACAAAAATGACTACGTTGTGCTGTTGCGGTTGGGAGGTTGCGGTCGGTATTGTTCGAGTGGTCGTTCCGGTAGGGGTGGCGTGAATCTACTCAGGGAGGTGTGGTCATGGCTCAGGTTATTTCCGCCGAAGAAGGCGCACTACGCAAGGGTGCGGAGGCAGTAAACACTGCTAAGGAAAACATTGAGAAGCAAATCAAGACGGTTCGCTCCGAAATTGAGCAGTTGCGTAGCTTCTGGTCCGGTGGCGCAGCCACGTCGTTCACGGGTCTGATGAGCCGGTGGGACGAGGAGTCCAACAAGCTGAACAACGTATTGGTGACGTTGGAAGAAGCGTTACGTGGCACCGAGTCGGATCAGGCTGCTTCCGAGCAGGCTCACCAGCAGACCATCTCGGGCCTCGGCTCGATGATGAACTAACCCCCTCTTCTCTTCAACGACTTTAAGGACTTTTGTCATGGAATCAATGAGTGTGCGCCCCGAGCAGGTCACCGCGTTGTCGGAGAACATCCGTACCGGTGCGACAAGTATTCGTAGCGAGTTGGAACAGCTGGACCAGAAGGTTGCCACGCTGCGCGGCCAGTGGGGTGGTGAGGCTCAGGTCTCCTACGACCAGGCACAGCGCAAGTGGAACGCCTCGCTGGGTGAACTCCAGCAGCTCCTGGAAAAGATTGCCCGCTCCACGCAGGAAATCTCCAACGGCTACACCTCCACGGACAACAAAGCCTCACAGCGCTTCAGCATCTAACAACACGAGTGGGGCAACGACGACGCCCGCGAGCAACTTTTGAGTAAAGGACATCGGTGTGAGCAGCGGGCAGATTGAGTTTGATCCGGATAGCGTCTCGATCATGATTCGCAAACTGGTGCGCGAGTTAGACGCGTACCCGGAGCCCGCCGACACCCAGCAGGCTGCGGGGCCGAATCTCAACGAAGTGGGCCCCGCAGCCACCGAGTTCGATGCTGCCGTTAAGAATGCAGCTCGCAACGTCGCGATTGCTTCAGCAGAACTTCGTCAAGAGTTGGTGGGACTCGGGGAGGCACTGAAATACTCGCGGACGGACTTCGCGGAAAACGAGGCGGAACTTCAAGCCTTTATCGCCCGTCTCGCGGACGGATTGGACAACTCCACGGGCGCTGCGACGCCAGGGCCGGAAATAGATAGCACATCATCCGGTTCAGCAACGGCGTCCAACTATCGGGCGTCGTGATGAAGCTCAGAATCGCCGCTGTTGGAGTGGTCGTAGCGTTGGTGGCCGTGGCGGTAGGCCTTCCCGCGGCCGCTGCTACCAACGACGACGGCCAGTGGTACCTGGACGTGTATGGGATCCCGGATTTCCACGCTGAAGGTATTGATGGTTCCGGGGTCACCATCGCGGTGCTCGACGATGGCATCAACCTGGACGCCCCAGCTTTGCAGGGTGCCGACGTCACTGTGCATGAACCTGCATATTGTTACTCGCCTGAAGGCGTGTCCCGTCCGGCCCAGTCGGATGACGTTGACGCCGCCTGGCACGGTACCAACGTGACCTCGATGATTGTGGGCAACGGCAATTCAGACACCGATGCCCCCGGTGTGCAGGGAGTCGCCCCCGGCGCATCAATCCTGTTCTACGCAGTCGGCGGAGATCGCGTCTGCTATACCGAGGACGGCGGTAGTAGCCTCCAGGGCGTACTTGGTCCCGCCATCTCTCAGGCAGTGGACGACGGCGCAGACATTATTTCAGTCTCGTTCATCACCGATGAGGACGTTGAAAAGGACATTCTCAAGGCGTTGCGAGCCGGGGTCATCGTCGTGGCGGGACTCAGCAACCAGGACACCGGAGACAGCATCCAGGACACCGACGGAGCACCCGTCATATACAACGGTGTGCTCGGTGTGGGTGCCTTTGGTCCCACCGGCGAGGTCATCACCGACTACACGGGCAATCCGAACACCAGCCAGTTTGTGGACGTGGTCGCTCCGGGTGACGTGATCTTGACCCAGGGTCACAAAGGTGACACCTGGGCCGGCACGGAGTTGTCGTCGGGTACGTCGTTCGCGACCCCCATTACCGCGGCCAACCTCGCGCTTGCCGTGCAGAAGTATCCGCAGGCCACCTCTAACCAGCTGATTCAGTCGTTGATACGCAACACCGGCGTGGAGCCGCACGAGCTGATGTGGGACGACATCAATGGATACGGGTCGGTGGACACCATTTCCTTCCTGGCCTCGGACCCCACACAGTATGAGGACATCAACCCCCTACTCGTCGAGTTGACGGGCGATGTGTTCATTGGCCCCTCAATAGAGCAGGTACTCGGCAGCCCCTCCGCTGCCCCCACCACCTCCACGTCCCCCAGCCCCTCTGGTAACGCCACGGAACCCGCGCCGTCTCCCACCCCCCTGCCTGACTCACTGGGAGCGTCCAACACCACCATGGTTATCATCGCCATCGCCGTGCTCGTCGCACTGGCCCTGATCGCCACCGTAGTGATCGTGATCGTGATCTCCAAGAACCGAAAGCAGAGCCCCACGCCATGAGCTACTACGAGGACAAACTCAACGCCATCACCTCCTCCGGAGGCTGGCAAACACCTGGGTTCGAGTCCGCGCAAAAAGCGTACTCGCGACTTGTCCTGACGCTGGATTCGCTCTCTGATCACGAGGGCATCGAGGGCGAGACGGGAAGGGCCGCTGGCCAAGCCTTCAGCAAGTTACAAGCCAAGTTCAACGTTCTTCACACGTCAGTGGTCGCGATGCAGGGAGTCATTGAAAGCGCGAATAGGGAGCTCATGCAAGCCGACAGCGACGGCGGCCTGCCCCCCGGATTGCCGCCCGACTGGGTGTATGCGGCTGCACGCAACACCCCGGAGCCCACCACCCCGCTCTTCGTTCCGGAGTTGGGCATCACCGTGGCCGCCAACGCCGTTGTCGGTGTCGCCGAACGCCTCTTTGGCAACAAGCGAGAGGAAGAAGCCAAGCGACGCTACGAGGCCATCGAGGCAAAGCTCAAAGTCCGGGCCCAAGAACTGCGCGCGAAGGAGTCCGGAAAGAACATCGATCGCCTCACTCCCGTCGAAGACGTGACGACCGAAAACGGTATTAGCGAGGACTATTCGGCTGGCGATGGATCCCAGTCTGGTGGCGGAACGCTACCCCGCGGACACAGCGCCTCCTATGTTGACACCTCCACCTACGGCCGCGGGTCTGGATCGGCTGCAAGCGGCGTCGGGCTCGCCGGCGCGACAAGTGGGTCCTCCGGATCTGGCACCAGCCCCTCCGCCGACGGTGGTTACAGTAGCGACGGCTCCGGTAGCGCCGGTGGCCACTACGGCAGCAACGCCGGCGGCTATTACGGAACTGAGGGCGGCACTGGCCCCTCCTACTCAGCGGACAGCAACAGCCAGGGTCAGATTCCCGGCACCTCAGGCGGCTTCAGCGGCGCGAACGCCGCGATGGGCGCCGGCATGATGGGTGGCGGAGCGGCGGCAGGCGCAGCCGCGCTCAAGTACGGCTCCGGCGCGGGGGGCATTGGTGGTGCCAGCGGTATCGGCAGCGTAGGTGGTATCGGCGGCGCGGGAAGCTTGGGCGGCAGCGGTGGCCTCAATGGGCCGGGCGGCGCCAACTCTGGTAGCGCTGGCGTGCGCGGCTCCGGAGGACTCTTGGGCTCTGGCGGACAAGGCGCAGGCGCGGGTGCCTCAGGCACCGGCGGCGCGAGCGCGGCTTCCGGCGGTGCAGGCGGCGCGGGCGGTCGTGGCGGAATGATGGGAACCGGCGGTCAGGGTGGCGGCAGCCAGTCCAAGGACAAGCGTCCCGGCCTGGGTGGCCACATCGCCCCCAAAATTGAGGACGAGGACGAGTTTGTGCTGCGCCCCAAGTCAGCCGGCTCAGGTGGTCGCGCAGAGCGACTGGCGGACGAGCCAACACAAGCGTCCGAGTCGAATTAGGCTCCCGGGCGCACCACGATCGCAGACCCCGCGGTGTGCCCGTAAACTGCCAGCGGCGGACTACCTTAGGTACAAGGAAAACACCACTCACATATGAGCACGACTACTCCAGAGCACCGACGCATCGCCTTTTTTGGCGATGACGCGCGCTTGGACGTCAGCGCTCCCACCACGCAGCTAGTCGCGGATGCGCTCGATGCCATTGGCGTCTCCTTTGAGTCCGGTCGCGACGTGTTGCTGGACCGCTCCGGCCGCGAGGTCCCCCCGACCACGCTCATAGGCGACCTAGCCGACGGCAGCCTGCTGAGCATCGTCGACCTGGGCAAGGCGGCCGCTACACCACCAGGTTTGCGTGCACAGGCCACAACCACGCGCGCCGACCACCGATCCACGTGGTGGCTGCTCGCCCTATCAGCGCTCCTGCTGGCCGCCGGAGCGCTCGGCTCACTCGCGGCTGGGGCGCCCCTGCTGGCCGGCGCAGGCAGGCCGTGGGTGGCGCTGGGATTGGGGCTGGGCGCACTCGCGTCCGCCGCGCTGTGGATTGTCCGCTCCGCGCCGCGCGGCGCGGGAGCAGCCGCCCTTGTCTCCACCCTTACGCTCGCGTTTGCCGCCGGAACATTGGCGGTTCCCGATGCCGTGGGTGCCACCCACCTCGCCGTCACGATTGGCCTGTTGAGCGCCGCCGCGCTGGGCTCCGTGATGGCAGTGGCCGCGCGGGACCGCGTGCTGCGGGCCATCGCCTCCACAGTGTCCGTGTTGCTGGTGGTGTACGGGAGCATCTGGGGCATGACGCTGCTGCTGGAATGGCCCATGGTCGCGGCTGCGGCTCTGACGCTGGGGCTTGTGGTGCCCGGGATCAGGTTCCTGCCCACCGTGCTGCTACCGGTGGCGGACGGCTACGCCATCAACTACAAGCACTTCATGTCCAGCCGCTGGACCGTGCGCGGCGCCATTCCCCAAGAGCCCGGCGCGGTAATGATGGAGGCCATCCGTCCCACCGTGGAGGTAGCGGCTGCACGCCTGCGCACCGGCACCATTGCCCTGTGCCTGACCGCTCCCATCATGGCGCTGCTGGTGCTGCCAGGCTTTCGTGACGGCGGCATGATGGTGCGAATTGGCAGCATCGGCGTCATTGCCGCCACGGTAGCCGCACTGTTCCTGATGCCCCGTCACGGCACCGAGCCAGTCATCATGTGGGTCTCCCGGGGCGTAGCCGCGGTCATGGTGATTGAGGTGGCAATTGCCGGGGCCGTAAGCGCAAGCACGGTGAGCGTCACGGTACTCGCCGTGGCGCTGCTCGCGGTGGGAATCGTGGCCGCCGCGCTGATAGTCCCGCTCTCCAAGGGAGCGAGGTCGCTCGGGTGGTCACGAGTGGGGGACAAGGTGGAATCGCTATCCGTAGCGCTCGCCCTCCCGTGCGCGCTGCTCGCGGCGAATGTGGTGGAGCTCGTGCGTGGAATGATGTCCGGATGAGCGCTCCTATCCCCTCGCCGATCGTGGCCTGCTGGAGTTGCCAGGAACCCGTCAGCCCGTCCGCCGCGCAATGTATGTGGTGCGGCGCCGCCCGCCCAGGAGTGGCTCACGGAACCGGGGCGATCCCGTCTGCCCTGCCGCCGGGCATGGGTGGCACCCATGCCGATCAAGCCTCCCCTCCGGTGCAGCAGGCTCAGCAGCAAAATACGGCGCTGCCAGGGTTAGCCACGCAGCCGGCTGGCATGGCGTCCGCGCCGGCCATGAGCTCCGCGACGGCTGCCACTTACTCGCCTCGTCAAGCCGACTCCGCTCCCGCACTGGGGGCCGCCTTCCGTGGCCGCGCTGCGGGCACCGGCGCCCGACTCGCCGCCTTTACCCTGGACGTGTTCGCCACCCTGGCCATCGCGGGTGCGGTGCTGGCAGCCACGGGCTCACCCGTCCTCGCAGCCGTTGCGGTGCTCGAATGCGTGGTGTTCCTGTGGGTCTTGGAGGCTCGCACCGGACTCAGCGTTGGCAACGCGATCATGGGCATCCGCACCTCGCGTAAAGACGCCCCTTTCTCCCCCGGAGTGGGCCGGTCCGCCGGGCGCTTCGCTTTCACGGGCGCGGGCTTTGTAGTGGGACTGGTGGGCGCTTGGATAGTGGTCGCCTCCAGCGCATGGGACGGCCAAAGCCGACGTCGCGGCTGGGCGGATATGGCCACGGGCACCATGACAGTGGCATCCCCTCGCGCCGCGCGCAGTGGGCGCCTACCCGGAGTCAACGAACTGGCGGCCTACCAGGCTCCTCACGTCGAGCGAGCCGCTCAGCAGGTCACCGCTCCGACCACCACCGCGCCCAGCAACATCGAGCGCCCACTGCAGGTGCCGCTTGAGTACGAGGACTCCCACAGTTCCTCACGCACAGTTGCCCCTAGCGACACGGCGCTTCCCGCAATCACGCCAACTATTCCAGCCCCCACCCCAGCGCCCAACCCAACCGGGACAAGCGATGGCCCTCCCGCACCCGCGGAGGACTCCGCACTCTTGCAAGCATCGGCCGCGAGTGCTGAGGCTAGCCACGGGGACGTGCTGTTGGTCTTTGACACGGGCCAACGCGAGCAAGTGCCGCTACCGGCCGGGATCGTCCTGGGGAGGAACCCCTCTCCCATCGAACCGAGCGACCACACCATTGTTGTCACGGATACGGAGAAAACCGTGTCGCGCACCCATGTGCGCATTGAACACTCGCGTGGACGTACCTGGGTCACCGACAATGGATCTGCCAACGGCACCGACCTCATTGATCACACGGGCGGCGCTACGCCCCTCGTAGCCCACGAACGCACCCTGCTTGAGGACGGCATGCGCGTGCGCATAGGCCAACGCGCATTCTCCATCAACATCCTTACCGACGGCCCTCAGGGAGGACGCGCATGAGTGGTCGCAGACTAGCGCCACCGCGCCAACCTTCGGGATCTATCCAGGTTCAAGCACCGCCCGAACTCGCCACCGCGGACGGCGCGTCGAGCATGCTTACATCGCTGATGCCGATGGTGGGGTCACTGGGCGCAATCCTGATGGTGGTCATGACCAACCAAAGCGCGACCGGACTGCTCACGGGTGGCCTATTCCTGCTGTCCTCGCTTGGCTTTGTGGGAGTCAACGGTTGGCGTCAAAAGTCGCAGCGCAGCGCGCAGGTGCTTGGTGCACGCCGGGAGTACCTCGCGTACCTGACTGACCTGCGTCAGACCGTGCGCACCGCCGCAACGCAGCAACGCCGCGCCGCAAACTGGGCCAACCCCGCGCCCGGAACCTTGGCCTTTGTGGCGGAGGAGCGCACACGGGTCTGGGAACGCTCTACTGATGACTCGGACTTCCTCTTCACCCGGGTGGGACTCAGCACGCAGCCTTTGTGTATTGCGCTCGAGGCACCGGAACTTCCACCGTTGGCGCAACTCGACCCGGTGTCCGCCTCCGCCGCGCACCGGTTCATGCTGGCGCACGAGACTCAGAAAAACCTACCCTTTGGCGTCAACCTGACGGACTGGGCGCGCGTTGAGGTCACCGGTGATGAGGCTGAGGTGCGGGCCATGGTCCGCGCGATACTGCTTAACATTGCCACCTTCCACAACCCCGATGCGGTGCAGATTGTGATTGCGGCGGACCCGTCCACCGTCGCCCACTGGGAGTGGGCCAAGTGGCTGCCTCATGCGCAGTCGCACACCGAGCGCGACGGCCTGGGCCCCTCCCGCATGATCGGTTCCGATCTGGCCGCCCTCGAGGCGATGCTGCCAGCCGACACCCACGAGCGGTCTCGGTTCACCCCCGGCAGCGGCAGTGGCGACGCCGCCCACATCATTATTGTCACCGACGACCTGCGTGCGCGTGGCGATGACCCCATCGTGACCCCCGACGGCCTTGCCGGCGTCACTGTGATCGACCTACCCTCACGGTGGACCGATCTGGAAGCGGGCAACACCATGCGCGTCTCCTTTGGGATGGGCGACACCGCGGGTATGGCGGACCTGGTCACCATGGCTCACGCCACCGAGACGGTGCGCGCGGACGCGATGACCGTGGCGGAAGCGGAGGCCACCGCTCGCCGCCTTCTGCCCCTGTACACCGACTCGACCCAGATCGACGCCGGCACCACCACTACGGAGCAGTTGGAACTCGTAGACCTGTTGGGCCTGCCCGACGTGCGCGACATCGACTTTGAGCACGTGTGGAAGAACCGCCCCGAGCGCGACCGTTTGCGCGTGCCCATTGGTCAGACCACCACCGGCGCGCCAATTGTGCTTGACCTCAAGGAGTCCGCGCAGCAGGGCATGGGCCCTCACGGCGTGATGATTGGCGCGACGGGTTCCGGAAAGTCCGAGGTGCTACGCACGCTGGTGCTGGCGCTCGCACTGTCCCACTCCCCTGAGCAGCTCAACTTTGTGCTGGTTGACTTCAAGGGTGGTGCCACCTTTGCCGGCATGGCCGGAATGCCCCACGTGTCTTCCATTATCACCAACCTGGGCGACGAGATAGCGTTGGTGGACCGGTTCCAGGACGCCCTCCAGGGCGAGGTGACGCGCCGCCAAGAGGTGCTGCGCGCATCGGGCAATTTTGCCAACGTCTTTGACTACGAGAAGGCCCGCCGCGGCGGGCGCACGGACCTGGAGCCGCTCCCCGCACTCCTCATTGTCGCGGACGAGTTCTCTGAGCTCCTGGCCGCCAAGCCCGAGTTTATCGAGAGCTTTGTGAACATCGGCCGCGTGGGGCGCTCTTTGCAGGTGCACCTGCTTCTCGCGTCGCAGCGGCTCGAGGAGGGAAAGCTGCGCGGGCTGGACACGTACCTGTCCTACCGGGTGGGGCTGCGCACGTTCTCCGCAGCTGAGTCACGCTCGATCCTGGGAGTGCCAGACGCATACACCCTGCCGCAACAGCCCGGCGTGGGCTTCCTCAAGTCGGACACGGAAACGATGACACAGTTCCGCGCGGCTTATGTGTCCGGGCCGCCCAAGACCCGTCGCCGCGCGGCGACCTCCGGCGGCACCACGACCGATGGTGAAGTGGGCTCCAAGGTCGAGCTGTTCACCGCCGCGCCGTCCGTCATCGATGCCCGCGTCGACGAGGCGGCCGATGCCGCCGCGCCGTCCGGCTCCGAACCCCAGGAGACGCGCAGCACGTTCGAACTCGCGGTAGAGCAAATGCGCGGCAAGGGGACCCCCGCCCATCAGGTGTGGCTGCCGCCGCTTGAGGTCGCGCCGTCGCTTGACCAACTGTTCGGGGACCTCACTGAGACTCCAGAACTAGGCATCCACTCCCCGTCGTGGCGCGGTCGCGGTCTCACGGTGCCGCTGGGGATGGTCGACGTGCCCCTCGAGCAGCGACGGGAGGCTCTCACCGTTGCGCTTGGCGGCGCATCGGGTCACATGGCGATTGTCGGAGGGCCACTGTCCGGAAAGTCCACGCTGGCGCGCACCACCATGGTGTCGCTGTCGCTCACGCTTACCCCGCAAGAAGTGCAGTTCTACGTCCTAGACTTTGGCGGCGGAAGCTTTACCGGCCTAGCGAAATTCCCGCACCTGGCGGGCGTCGCAACCCGGTCCGAACCCGATGTGGTGCGCCGCATGGTCTCTGAGGTTGCCGGCCTGGTCGACACGCGCGAGCAGTACTTCCGCGACCACGGCATCGACTCGATCGACACGTACCGCCAGCGCCGCGGCGAGGGGCGCGTCAACGACGGCTACGGCGACATCTTCCTGATCGTGGACGGGTGGGGAACAGTGCGCGCTGACTTTGAGGCGGTGGAAGCGCAGATTCTGGCGATCGCGGCGCGCGGACTGACGTTCGGTGTTCACCTCATCATTACCGCTGCCCGCTGGCTCGAGCTGCGCGCCAACCTCAAGGACCTGCTGGGCACCCGCGTGGAACTACGCCTGGGCGACGTCACCGACTCGGAGATAGACCGAAAAGCGGCGGCCAACGTGACCGCCGGCGCACCGGGGCGCGGTCTCAGCCCCCGCAAACTGCAGATGCTCACGGCCCTGCCGCGGATCGACGGCGTCAGCGACGCATCGTCGCTCGCGGACGGTGTGGAGGGGCTCGTGGGCCACATGAACCGTGCTTATCAGGGACCCGCCGGGCCCAAACTACGGCTGCTGCCGGAGTCCATCAGCCTGGATCAGGTGCGCACCCTCGGGGAGCCGGCACCCGGCCAAGTATTGCTCGGCATCGACGAGGCCAACCTCTCCCCGTTCGGCATCGACATCATGGAGGAGCCGCACCTCTACCTGTATGGCGACGCTGACTCCGGCAAAACCTCCTTCCTCCGTGCCTACGCGAACGAGATCACGCGACTCTACGCTCCCGGCAAGGCCAAGATCTTTGTGGTGGACTACCGCCGCTCGCTGCTGGGTGACCTGCCAGAGGAGTACGTGGGCGCCACGCTGTCCACGCACGAGGAGACGACCACTGGGATCCAGGAGCTGGTGCAGTTCTTCCAGACCCGTGTGCCTGGCAAGGACGTCACCCCAGAGCAACTGCGGGCACGGTCGTGGTGGACCGGCGCCGAGGGATTCATCCTGGTCGACGACTACGACCTGGTATCGACGTCGCAGGGCAACCCCCTCGCGGCGCTCGCGCCCCTGCTGCCACAGGCGGCAGACTTAGGTCTGCACGTGGTCGTCACCCGGCGCACTGGTGGCGCCAGCCGTGCGGCCTACGACCCCATCATCCAGCGATTCACGGACCTAGGCGCCACAGGCATCCTGCTCAGCGGAGACCCCGGCGAGGGTCAGCTGATTGGCAAGGCCAAGGCCGTTCCGGCACCTCCCGGTCGCGCGCAAATTGTGTCCCGCGACCGAGGCAATGTGGCTGCGCAGCTCGCCTATGTGGCCTCGCGCTTCGAGGGCGAGCAGTAGCGCGCTGTCACCCCACCGGCCACGCCCCACCCGGCGCCCTATTGGTCCGATACCGCACGATTCCGGGCTGCCTCGGCTCCAGATGGTCCAAATTGGCTCAGAAACTAGAGAATCAGGAACCCGTCCCGCACCAGGTCGCGCACCGCGGGGACCATCCCTGCCAGCATCGTCGACGCGGGGACGTCCAGCAGTGCAGACAGGGCGTGCGATATCTGCCCCACCGTGAGCTCGCCGTCGCATGCACCCACCAACCCGGCTAGCGCTGTGTCCGCCTTAACAGAGCGACCCAAACCGCCTCCCTGGCGAATCAGGATGTGCTCCGGGTCGTGCAGAAGCGGGCGGCCGTAGGTCTCCTTCGTGACGTCCGGCGCGACCGTGAGCGCGTGGGCGAGTAGCGCATCGTCCGACGTCGTTGCTAACCAATCGTGAGCCGCGAGGGCATCGACGATGTGGGGCCCCAGCGGGGACGGCAGCTGCCCCTCATGTTCCTCGAGGCGGCGCAGCGTGGGGCCGTCGCCGGATGCCCGGCGCAGGGTGATGATGCCGAAGCCGATCGCCTCCACGTCGCGCGCCGCGAAGTCAGCCAGGTAAGCCCGGTAGGCGTCCTGGTATTCGGCTCGGCCACGCTCGGGCGTCAATCCCCCGTCGCGCAACCAGGTCTCCGCGTATTCGGCGCCGTCCAGGGCGTCGCGCTGGATCACCCATGCGTCCATCGGGAAGCCCGCCACCGCCGATGCGTCGAGCCAGCCTTCGAGCCGCTCTCGCCAGTCCACGCCGCGGCCAATTTCCCAGTTGCCGAGCATCTGGGCGACGCCTCCGGGCGCGAGCATTGAGCCTACGTTTGAGACCATCGACTCCACGATCGCGTCGCCGGGCAGACCCCCGTGGCGGTACTCGAAGCTGGGCGCCCCCTGCGGGGTAATAACGAACGGCGGGTTGGAGACCACCAAGTCGAACAGTCCACCCGCCGCGACATCCTCCGCGACTGGCTCAAACATGGAGCCCTGGCGCAGGCTCCACTCACCCGCCGGCTGGTTGAGTGCCCTGTTGAAGTCCGCGTAATCCAGCGCCCGCTGCGAGATGTCCGTCGCCACGATGCTCCGCGAATGCAAAGACGCGTGCATCGCCTGGATCCCGCAGCCGGTGCCAAGGTCAAGTACACGCCCGCGCGGCGCACGCATAGTGGCCGAGGCGAGCATCGTCGACGCCCCACCCATTCCGAGCACGTGGTCGGGGCGCAACTGCGAGCCAGTGACCGCCTCCGCCTGGTCCGAGGCCATCCACCAGGTCACAGTGTCCCCGGAACTACTGGTGCCGCCCGCACCCGCGCCCACGACCGCCGTGGGCCGCAGATCCACCCGAGCGCGCACCTGGTCGTCAGCGCCGGCCCCAGCGGCACGAATTAGCCCGGCCGCGACCGCCCTGTCGGTTCCGAGGGACGGGAGTGCCGCATCGGCCTCCGCACGGGTGACGGTGTCGCCCAGCATCATCAGCCGGGTGAGGGTGGCGAGACGGTCGGACGATTCCCGGGCCGCCAGGATTGCCGGCGTCACCTGCTCGCGGCCCAGAGCCCGCATTGCGACGTCCCCCGCGAGGTCGCCTACGGCATCGACGGTCCAGCCGTCGAGATCGGCGCGCAGTGCCACGCAGTGGGTGGGGTCAACGGGGGTGCTTGATGCCATGCGGAAAGGCTAGCGCGAAGCGCACGCGTGCACCTGCCTCTACGTCCGCACCGTAAATCGACCATTGCCAGCCCGCGCTACGCACGAGCGGCACAGCGAACAGTCGATTTACGGTGCGGACGTAGCCGCGTGCGGTTTAGAGGCAGGGGGTTCACGGAGGCGCCTGACTCCAACCTCATCAATTTTTGCGTCTAGATGGCAATTGGCGCCGCCATTCTTGTGGAGATTTGCTAATCTCCAATCATGACTGAGAATCCGTGGGCGAATCCCGATTCCGCGATAGCCCAGGTGGAAGCCCAAATTCGTCAATCCCAAGAGCAGGCCACCAAGGCCAGGGAGCTCGAGTCCCAGATGAAGACCCTCGTGGGCCGGGCTTCTTCCCCGCGGCGTGAGGTCACGGCAGCTGTTTCCGCTAGTGGCCTGCTGACTGAACTGAAGATCACGACTGACGCTACGGCGCTCCGTGAGGATGATCTCGCGACCTTGATTAAAAAGATAGTCAATGACGCACACCGCGCAATTGGCGCCCAGGCGGTGCAACTCGCAGCCGATGCGTTTGGCGAGGACTCTGGCGTGACCGCGCGGCTTCGTGAAGAAGCAGCCGCCCGCGATATTCCGCCCGCCGAGCCTGGCATCACGTACTAATCGGACCCGGGGGATATCGTGGCTGACAAGATCTCGATAGACGCTGATGTGATGTCGCACCACATTTCTCGCGTGCGCCACGTGGCCACCGACGTGGGCACGGCGGCATCTGCGGCCCGTTCCATGAATCTTGGAGGTGGCGCATTTGGCGTGATGTGTGCGTTCCTGGTCGCCCCTGCGGTGGCAGTCACGAGCGTTGCTCGCTCAGCGATCGAGTCCGTTGAGGGGGCGTTAGATCGCAGCGCGACGGAGCTGAAAGGCGCCGTGGCTGACTTTGACCGGTACGAGAGCGACGTAGAGCACCATGTGGCCAGCATCAGGGGCTTCCTTGACTCGGGCGGGGTGAGGTAGCGCCGTGACGGCGGTGAACTCCCTGGTGGTGGGCCGGGTCGAGATGTCCACTCCGCTGGCGGGCACGTTCTTGCTTGAGGACTGCGACATGATCTCGTCGGGGATCAAGAACGGTGATTGGGTTGAGGGCGGCATGGGTGCGTTCGCCGCCGTGGCCGATGGCGTGGCGATGGTGGTGGACCCACTGGGCAGCGCCATCGGGATGGGCATCGGTTGGCTGATCGAACACATGGAACCCATCAAGGGATGGTTTAACGACCTCACCGGGGACGCGGGCGAGGTGATGGGCTTCGCCGGCACGTGGGAGAACATTGCCGCGCAGATGCAGTCCGCTTCCGACGAACTCACCAGGGTGTTGGGAGACCTCGACAGCCAGCACGGGCTCATGGTCGAGACCTACCGCAAGTTCCAAACCGAGTGTGCGGCTCACGCTGCAGCGGCGGGGCGACTGTCGTCGGCCATAGGTACGGGCATGCGGATTGCTTCCACCATCGTGCAAGCAGTTCACGACATCACCCGCGATGCGCTCTCCCAAGCGATCGGCACCGCGATCTCCGCGGCAGCCACTGCGGCCATTACTCTGGGCTTCGGAGCGCCCGCCGCGATCGCACAGGTCACCGCCAGGGTCGCGTCCCTGACCGCCAAGGTCGGCAAGTTCGTTACCAAGCTCCTCAAAGCAATCGGCGAGCTCATGCCGCTACTGGACGACGCCGCCCGACTCTTCCGCTCCCTCAAAAGCGCCTTCGACGAGCTTGTCACCAGCGCAACGGGTTACCGCCCAGCTTTTGATGCCCACGGTCGCCCCCATGCCGCGCCGGAAGTGGGTCGCGGGCCCGATGGTGTCGCTACGCCCGCAGGCAAGCCGGACAACACTCCGGACGGCGACTGGGGCACGAACCCCAAAAGTGCGTCTACCCTGAACGACCAGTATCTGCCCGATGGCGAAGGCAAGCCCACGTTCAACAATGCTGATGGTCAGCGCTACGGCGATGATCAATGGCACAACACCGTAGAGAACCTCACTCCCGAGCAGAAGCAGTCAATCATTGACTACACCAAGGAGCTCGACACGGACAAAAGCCCCGGCGAGATCGACTACAAAGATATCAACAACGCTTTGCGGACCGGCGACGTCAGCAATCCGAAGATTAATGATGCGATCGTCAATATTCAGAAGACAATGGAGGCCACACCAACGCCCCACGACCTGACGGTGATGCGCGGTATTGATCTGCAGAAACAGGAGTGGTTTGGAAACAGAACGTTCGACGAGCTTATTGGAGCCAGAATCGAGGGGCAAGGCTTCACATCGACCACACTGGGAGACGAACTTCCGGGTTGGGCAAAACTGCCTGAGGTGGACAGTGTGGTGTACTTGGATGCTCCTCAGGGGACACCAGCGCTCTACGTCGAGTCCTTAACCGCGATCCCCGGTGAAGGCGAATTACTCCTGGGCAAGGGCCTAGACACCGTCATCACGAGCGCCGCCCAGGACAGTTTGGGTAAATGGCATATCCACGCGACATTAGCTCCGCGCTAGGGGGTTTCGGCACCGATGGCAGACCAAACTACAATATATCCAGGCGAATTAGACCACCTACGGTTGATGGCAGAACAATTGAAGAACGCTACCGCCGAAGCCACCCTTCCACAATGGCGGGACAATGCTAGTGCCGAAGTCAGCACGGCATACGACGTTCAAGCGAACGTGCAAACCGTTGAGAATCTAGTGCACATAGGCCTAGTGCGTGACGAGTGGTCTGCTCGGTGTATCGCGCTCTCGCGATCGTTCGCACCGTCGTCGATTGCGGGTTTCGAGTGTCTATTCGCGGAACTCGCACGCCCCACGGCGAAGGTGTTTTCTCCGGATCGTATCAATCGCCTCATCAGTGGTGGTCAAAACACTGAGACCAATAGGTGGGCGTGGCTGGGCTGGGATCCGGCAACTCATAGCAAGAGGATCCGACCCGACGACAGCGACTGGAGTGACAACTGGCTTTCACCTCCCGCCAGGGGCTCCGTTTCACCTCGCGGAAGGTGGCTATTGAGGGCCCGCAACACACTCGCCGGGTCGGCAAAGGGTGCTTGGGCCCTGGTTGACGGACAAGATGACGACGCCGGTCGTGGCACGCTAAGGTCCGAAACCGGTCAGTTGGTGGGCGTGATGAACCGGCGGCAAGATGCCGAATTCTCGATCGTCGCACGTGAGGTGATGTCTGTCGCGGGCGCCGCGCTAGAGTCGCTTGACGCACTCATCCGTGAGAACCCCGACGCGGAGATCTCGCGTGACAAAATCATTAGCACCATCGCCAACTCGATACCGTGGCCTCTTGGCTCGACTACCGAGAACCCTCAAGAGGAAGGCCCCCGCAACCGATGAACGAAAATTTGCCATCGCAGGTCCTTGCTCCGCTGGAGTTCCGCCGCGCAGGAACGTCCGTCAGGTTTGCCGTCTACACCGGTGGTCCCATCACCGCGGTCGATGTCGTGAGTGGCGACTCCCGCATCGGCTGGCTGTGGTTCTCCGATGCGGATGCCGCAGCTGGGTGGATCACCGATCACAACGTCGACATCACCGAACCCTCACCAGCCCCGACCGTAGGAGAGGTAGGCGCGGCGTGGACACGGATGTTCGAGGCGCTCGCCGTCGCCGGCCACGCCCCCTCCACCGTGCAAAGGCTTCCCGAGGAGGCGGCTGGCTCGGTCGGCACTCCGATGTGGGAAAACGCGTATGCCTCGACGCTTAAGGACTTGTGGGCTGTCGCCGGTTTTGTGCGCTCCGATTTGCCATCGGTCGCGAATCTCGCGTTAGAGGCTCTGGGTGGTGGACGGGTGTCAGGGGCAGCTCTCGACGCAGTTTTGCGCGGACAATTTCCTGTGTCCGATGCAATGCTCGAGCAGATTCACGCGATGGACCAAGCCTTAGAGCACAAGCCTGTTCCTGAAAGACTCGTGGTTTCTCGAGGCACTTCGCTTGGCGCCTGGTTGGGGGAGCCGGAAGCCTTGGTAGGCGAGCGGCTCGTTGAGAACGCCTACCTCGCAACCCGCATCGGTCCTATCGAACCGGAAGGCATCGACGCCGTTGTCCATTTCGCTGTACCTGCTGGCGTGCCCGCGCTGTATACGGCACCGCCTGACCAACCCGAGCGCGGCATGCTCATCCTGCGGCGCCTGCTCGAATGGAACGTCGTAGGCATCCACCGCGCCGAATCGGGCACATGGGTCATCTCCGCCGACATCGTCTGGCCGCCTACTCCCGCCCCCACAACCCATGGTGAGTGATCGAAAAACCTCGAAATTGGTCGTTGCCGTCCTTGCGGTCTGTATTACATTTTTGGCGACGTGGTCGACATGGGCGAATAACATGGCATCACCGAGCCGCCAGCTATCCCCCCGGGCTCCGCTCATTTCAAACCCGAAGATTTCGAAACAGGGCCAGGCGAGGCTACGTTCTGGTCGGGTCGTTCAGTTCTGCCGAATCGCGAGGAGTTGGGCTCCGGCGGTGTCGCTAGCGAGTTCGCGGCTGGTTCTCATCGGACGACTTTGGAAAACACTCTCCTCGAGAGAGGGATCACGACGCCCCCGTTCGACATTAATGACTCCGGCGCACTGAAAGCCTGGGAAGCGGCGTCTCATAATTTCGCTGCTGGGGCGCAAGGGAATGTCACAGTTGTTATCGGCGACGTGGTGCGCACCAAGAGCATTTGGGAGGTCACCGAGTTCCCTCTACTACAGTCGAACCCAAACGTGACATCAATATCGTCGGTGAACGCAATGACAGGAGCAGTGACAAGACTATGGCCGTAGATCTATCAGCCTTCAAGTTCGCATTCTCTGTCTACAGCCTGCCCGATCGAGACCGTGCCATTCTTGCTGTTGTGGTTGACGGTGACGATGAGCAACTCGCTGAGATTGCCGGCCCACGCGCCAATGAGTTCGTAGCCGAAGCCAACAAGGTGTCCAAATTCATCAGCACACTCGCTATTGCCGAGCCTGAAGTGGGTTTCTCGAGTGTCCTTGAGAGACTCCGATTCCTAGTGGGTGCCGCGATAGTCGAGGTTGATCACGCATTTCCGGGCTTGGACCCAGACGTCTTGTGGCGCGCGGGGAACCGATACGCATTCCTTAATCGATAGTTCTACGGGTGCAGCCGTCCCGGTCCGTGGATTCGGGGTTGCCCGTCTACTTCTCAGGTCACACTGTGGAGACCCCCACCTCCTAGGAGGTGTCGCACGTTGAACGTGACGTGGAAGACCACGTAACCGGCATCGGCCGCCGTCTCGATGCCGGCAAGTCAAGGTAGCGCTGCGACGGCAGTGAACTCCCTTCAGGACACGTTCTTGCCTGAGGACTGCTAAATGATTTCCTCGGGCATCAAGAACGGTGACTAGGTTGAGGGCGGCATGGGGGCTTCGCCGGCACGCGGGAGAATATTGCCGCGCAGATGCAGTCCGCGTCCGACGAACTCACCAGGGTGCTGGGAGACCTCGACAGCCAGCACGGGCTCATGGTCGAGACCTACCGCAAGTTCCAAACCGAGTGTGCGGCTCACGCTGCAGCGGCGGGGCGACTGTCGTCGGCCATCGGTACGGGCATGCGGATTGCTTCCACCATCGTGCAAGCAGTCCACGACATCACCCGCGACGCGCTGTCCCAAGCGATCGGCACCGCGATCTCCGCGGCAGCCACTGCGGCCATTACTCTGGGCTTCGGAGCGCCCGCCGCGATCGCACAGGTCACCGCCAGAGTCGCGTCCCTGACCGCCAAGGTCGGCAAGTTCGTCACGAAACTTCTCAAAGCAATCGGCGAGCTCATGCCGCTACTGGACGACGCCGCCCGACTCTTCCGCTCCCTCAAAAGCGCCTTCGACGACGTACTCACCGGGGCGTCGGACGCCGTCTGCTCAACAACCCGCAAGGTTGACGATGTCGCTCCGGGGATCAAGCCCGAGGTACACAGCACGGTGCCGACCTCCTACACCGTCGAATCAGCGACTCCACCACATATCGCAGTCGATGGCACTGAAAGTCTTGCGCTCGGGTTCGCCGTGGACTCTAGTTCAAGCGTGCCAACGCCACTTCACCACGGCGACGTGGTCGACATGAGCAACTACCACAGCACCGCGGACACACCCAAGACACACGATGGCCCCGCAAACTTCAAGGCCGAAGACTTCGAGACTAGACAAGGCGAGGCTACGTTTTGGTCCGGACGTTCTGAGGTCTCGAGCGGTGAGATTCTTGGTTCTGGCGGCATTGCAAGTGAGTTTGCAAGTGGCTCCCACCGGACAACGCTCGAGAACACGCTCAACGAGCGTGGGATCACTATTCCAGACTACGACGCGGACGTCGCTGATACGGTAAAGGCTTGGGACGATGCGTCAGCACACTATGCTGCGGGGGCGCGGGGGGACGTGACTGTCGTATTAGGTAATTCGGTACGACCTAACAGCATTTGGGAGTCCATTGAATTTCCAAGGTTACAATCAAATCCTCTCATTACATCAATCTCTGCTGTTGACGCGATTACGGGGACGGTAAAGCAACTATGGCCTTAGACCTTTCAAACTACAACTTTCCGTTCTCAGTAGAAGACCTACCCGGCGTCGACCGCGCAATACTCGCCATGGTCGTCAACGGCAATGATGCGCAACTAGCTGCGATCGCGGGCACAGACGCAGCAAAATACGCCGATGAGGTGAACACTTTCGCACATGTCTTTCAACGGCTCGATATTGCAGAGCCTGCGGTGCCGTTCGCTGATTCTCTAGAACGCGCTAGATTTCTGGCACACAATGCGACAGACGAACTGAGTATCGCATTTCCCGGACTGAACGCTGAAGTTCTCCGGCGTGCAGGAAACCGGTACGCATTCCTCAACAGATAGTTCTGAAGCTACAGCCGTCCCGGTCACTGCATTCATAGCCTCCCCGGCGACGCCCCGGATCACGCTGGGCCGACCCCACCCATTCAAGTAGGTGTCTCGCACGTTGAACGCGACGTGGAAGACCACGTAACCGGCATCGGCCGCCGTCTCGATGCCGGCAAGTCAAGGTAGCGCTGCGACGGCAGTGAACTCCCTTCAGGACACGTTCTTGCCTGAGGACTGCGACATGATCTCCTCCGGCATCAAGAACGGTGACTGGGTTGAGGGCGGCATGGGGCCTTCGCCGCTGTCACCGATGGTTTCGCAATGGTGGTGGGCCCGCTAGGCAGCGCGATCGGGGTCTATTCTCTTTGGTATGACTGCCGACGGGTCGACTGAATTCTTGGGCATGTTCTCGTGACGCCGTTGGCAGCTAAGGGATGCGAGCTATGTCTCTACGAATGGGGGCACTGGTCTTCCACGCGAGACTATGTCCAACTCGTGTTTGAAAATGCCGAGACTGGCGACAAGGTGTTCCGTTGCGCGGCTTGCAATTCGTGGTGGTCCTATCACGTTCTGTCAGACCGCCCTCATTGGCGCAGCAACGAGCAAGCTTCTCAGGAACTGCGAGAAATTGGAGGTTCCGCATGAAGGCTTCAGAGATGAATCAGATTCTTGACCACCTGATAGCAAACCCGCGAGACGATCAGGCGGGGCGCTACGCACTGGTCACCGCCTTTCTTGGTGCGATGCTGATTCTTCCCAGCGGTGGCGACATGGTCACCGGTGACGGCAGTTTTCAACCGGTGCTCTCAGAGGAAAACGGTGAACGCCTCATCGTCGCCTACGGGTCGAAAGAGGCAGCCATGCAGACTCAAGACATCGCACCGTATGGGGTCACTGCTACAGGCGCAGATCTGGTGCGACGTATCGGACCTGAATTTGGCTTAATGGTAATAACTGACAGTGGAAAGCTGGCGCTTGACTCACAGTTCATGGGGCGCATTCGAGCGGACATCGATGCCGGCCGCGCCTAACTGCGCGGGAAGGAACTTTGTAGCATGGCTGAGGCAAGCGAGCTCAAGGAGCCTTGTCGGAACTGTGTTGACACTTTCTTTGTAGGCGGCGACGAGGAGCGAGTCCTTGATTACTATCCCGGCAAGCCTTATCAACAGCTGGACGTGTACCAATGTCGTATCTGCGCAGCATGGTGGGACGGTAGCCCACTCGGTAGGCCACGAGTCATTAGCTACGAGCGTGCTCAACATCTCATAGGAGGCGGAGCAGCGTGAAAGTAGACGACAACTCCGAACCTGAGGCGGCGACAGCGAATCCACCCCAACACGAGGCTAGACGCATGTGAGTAATGCGAACAGTGCTTACTTCGCTTCTGGCGTTAGCGGTACCAAACCGCGTGAAGCCGCAGAAATTTCACGAGCCGTCTCCGGTCATGCGTCCCGGCCCGGAAGACGAATGTGTCGCCGCCTCCACATCGGCGGAGGCCGCGGCAGCGACCCAGGCCTATGCGCCGTTCGTCATGGTCACGTCGGGCGCCAACTCGCTGCAAGGCATGAGCCATGAATGACGAACTAGAATTGTCACGGAGCTACGACAACATTGTGACTACCGTTGCAGACTTATCCGGCTACGAATTCCCATTCATCGTGAGCGAATTGCCTGACTGCGATCGAGCGGTACTCGCGGCTGTCGTCAATGGTAGTGACGGTCAGCGTGCTGCGATAGCCGGCCCGCGGGCTGCAGAACACGTCGCCGAAGCCAAGTCGGTCATCGGATTTGTCAACGAGCTCTACGTAGTTGAGCCCCCGCACCCTTCCAAAGCCCGCTCGAACGGGCTCAGTTCCTTGCTCAAGCAGCCAGATCAAAAGTAGAACGGGAGTTTCCCTGGCTCCAATCCGAAGTCGCCTGGTGCGCAGGCAATCGCTACGCCTTTCTTAACCGCTAGCGGCACGTAGAAAGGTCGGTTTCTAGGATGCGGCAGGTCCTAGAGCCGCACCGGTCAGTAGCTCGCGATAGAACTCAACTCCCGTACCCAGCGCGGAGACCTCCACGTTCTCGTTGGGGCCGTGAACCGCCTCGCGCTGAGCCTTGTCCATTCGCAGCGGCGAGAACCGATACACCGCGGGGCTGATGCGTGCCAGGTGGCGACCGTCGCTCGCCGCCATCATCACGTAGGGCACCGTCACCGCGTCCGGGTAGGACGCCGCGACTGCCGCGGCGATCGCGGCGAACCGTTCGTCGTCCCCTGTCGGAGACACCCGCGACGGCTCGTCCGCCTCCACCACCGTCATGGTCACCCGCTTGTCTCCGATGGTCTTGCGCAGGTGGGCAATCGCCTCCTCAGTAGTCGTACCCACGGCGATGCGCATGTTGATGGTGGCCGAGGCGCTCGTGGCCAGCACGTTGCGCGCGGCGCTGCCGCTGAGCTGAGTGATGGCGGCCGTGGTGCGCACCATCGCGGACATCTCCGCCCCGAGCCGGGGCAGCATGCGCGCAAGCGCGCCCCGCATGGACTCCGCGCGGCTCAGGATGGTCTTGAGCGGACCGCGCAGGTGCGGCGCGACCCCCTCGAACATCTCCACGCTGATGTCGTGCAGGTGCGCCGGGAACGGGTGCTTCTCGATGGCGACTAGCGCCTGGGCGAGGATGCCGGGAGCCGAGCGACGCGGGGGCGTTGACGCGTGCCCACCACCGCCCTGAACGGTCAGCACCACCGTCACCAGGCCCTTCTCTGCGGCGCCGATGACGGCCATCTCCTTGGCCAGGCCGGGGAAGGCGCCGGTGGCCACCGCGCCGCCCTCGTCGAGCACCAGCCACGGCTCGACGCCGCGGGACTCGAGCAGGGCGGTCGCCGCAATCGCACTGTCGCCGTGGGACTCCTCGTCCGCGCCGAACAGCAGGTACAGGTCGCGAGCGGGGGTCCACCCCTCGGCGAGCAGCGACTCGACCGCGTCCAGCAGGCACACCAACGCGCCCTTGTCGTCGAGCGTGCCGCGCCCGTGGACTCGGCCTTTGGAGATGACCCCGTCAAAGGGCGGGTGCTCCCATCCTTCCGCGGCCCAGTCCTGGGGCACCGGCACCACGTCCTGGTGCGCCATCATCACCACGGGACGCTCGGCGCTGGCTCCAGCCAGCCTCAGCAGGATTCCCGCCCGGCCCACGGTGTCGCGTTCCGCAGTGGCGAACGTGCGCGGGTAGAGCTCCTCCAGCGCCTTGCTCAACTGACCGAATACCTCCCGCTCAGCCTCCGTCAGGTCGCCGCGACCCTCGGGCGAGACCGTTGCGATTCGCACCAGCCGGCTCAGGTGGTCCGCCGCGAGCGCCGCTACGGCGTTGTCGGTGAAGTCGTCGATCGCCGTGGCCACCTCCGTAGCGGAGGCCTCCGTCTCCAAGTCGGGCTCGCGCCGCTTCCTAAGCATCTGTGTTTCCCTTCACTGGTGCGGGTCGGGAGGACGGATCCCCCGCATCGGCTTCCGGCAGTCCCGAGAGGTCCGCCATGGGCGGCGTGGTGAACGCGACCTTGGGGACCGCGAACAGGACGATCGTCGCAACCACTGCGGTGCCGCCGCAGATCGCCCACACCGCGATGTAGCCGGACAGTGCGGCGGCCGTAGATTCTCCACCGGTGCTGGTGACGACCACACCGCTCGCGAGCGCGAGGGCGAAGGCCGACGACGCGAACGCGCCGCCGATCACCTTGGTGGTGTTGGTCAGGCCGGTGGCGACACCGGTCTGATGCTCGGGGGCGGCGGCTGCGGCCGCGGCTGGCAGGGCGGCCACCAGCGCTCCCGAGCCGAGCCCGGCGATGATCATGCCGATGAGGACCTGTTGGAAGTTCGCGTGGAACGGGATGAGAGCGAAGTACCCGATCGCTACCAGGGACGATGCGCCGATCAGCACCTTGCGGGGAGTGAGCGACCGCGATATACGGGCGAACAACCCGGCGCCCACCAGCAACGCCATGACGTAGCCGCCGATCAGGTAGGAGGCGGTGGCGGAGGTGGCGCCCAGGCCGTAACCCACCTCGTCGGGGTCCGTGCGGGCGAACGTGGACAGCGGCCCCTGCGCGCCGAGCACGCTGACCCCGAACAGCGCGGAGGTCAGGAACACGGGCCACAGCTCGGGCCGCTTGAACATGGAGATGTCGATCAGCGGGTCGCCGGAGCGCTGCTCGAAACGCACGAAGACCCACAGCAGGACGATGCCCACCAGAACCATGCCGAAGACCCACGGGGTGATGCCGCTGAGGCGGACCAGCGACAGTCCACCCATGATGGCCAGGAGCGCGAGGGTGAGCAGCACCGTGCCGCGCGAGTCGACCGTTCCCCCAGAACGCACGCCCGGGTCGGGGACCTTGAACACGACCACGACCAGGGCGACCGCGACCAGCGCGGCCGGGACGCTCAGCGTGAGCCACAGCTTGTCCGCGAAGATGGAGCCAAGCTGACCGCCCGCGAGCGCGCCGAAGATCGCGCCCGCCTGGAGCGCGACCACGATCAGTCCGGCGCCCTTGCGGGTCAGCGCCGCGCTGTTGGGGCGCCCACGCGAGCGCAGGAAGATGATCGAGATGTTCATGGGCAGCCACACCACGTAGAAGCCCTGCAGCGCCCACGCCGCGATGAAGATCGGGAAGCTGGGCGCGAACGCCACGCCGATGCTCGCGATCAGCGTCACGATCAGCGAGAAGATCAGGATCTTGCGGTGGCCAAACATGTCACCCAGGCGCGCCATGAACGGCACCACGATCGCGCTCAGCAGCAGCTGCGCGGCCTCGAGCCAGTTGATGTCCGCGTCGTTGATTCCCAGGTGGCGAGCCACATCCGTGAACAGGGGCGTGTAGTACCCCTGCAGTACCCCGGACGTGAACTCGACAACGACCAGGGCGCCGACGACGCCGCCCACCAGTGACGCGCGCGAGGTTCTCATTTACGCATGATGCCAGAGGTGTGTTTCCGGAACTTAAACGCGCCGTTAGACACGGTCGCGCTGTGCCGCGGACGCCCCCTCAGTCGTCCCCGCATCGGCCTGCTGGTCGAAGGGCTCGTCCTCATCGCCGGCAGCTGAGCCGCCGGGGGAAGGGTTGTGCCCCTCGGAGCGGGCCGCGGCATCGGCCTCACCCTCGGCCCCCGCGGCGTGCGAGCGACGCGACGCCCGGGCGACGGCGGTGATGGCGATGGCCGCCGCGACGGCGGCAACCACCCCGCGCAGCCACGGGTTGGCCTCCGCGCCGTACGACGTTACGACCACCGCGGGGGCGATCAGCAACGCGACCAGGTTCATGACCTTGATCAGCGGGTTGATCGCGGGGCCGGCGGTGTCCTTGAACGGGTCGCCGATGGTGTCGCCGATCACCGTCGCCTCGTGCGCCGGGGAGTTCTTGCCGCCGTGATGGCCGTCCTCGACGATCTTCTTCGCGTTGTCCCACGCGCCTCCGGAGTTGGACAGGAAGACCGCCATGAGCACTCCCGTGCCGATGGCCCCGGCGAGGAAGCCCGCGAGCGCGCCGATGCCGAGCGAGAAGCCCACGAATACCGGGGCCGTCGCGGCGAGCAGGCCAGGGGTGGCGAGTTCGCGCAGCGAGTCGCGCGTGCAGATGTCCACCACGCGGCCGTACTCGGGACGCTGCGTGCCGTCCATGATGCCGGGCATCTCGCGGAACTGGCGGCGCACCTCGAACACGATCGCGCTCGCCGCGCGGGTGACGGCGTCGATCGCGAGCCCCGAGAACAGGAACACGGTCGCGCCGCCGATGATCACTCCCACCAGCGTGAGCGGGTGGATGATGTCGTAGCTGAAGTCCGCCGCAGCGGCGCCTGCCTCGACGAGCGCCGTCGCCACGGTCTCCGAGTAGGAACCGAACAGCGCGGTCGCGGCCAGCACCGCCGTCGCGATGGCGATGCCCTTGGTGATGGCCTTGGTGGTGTTGCCCACCGCGTCGAGGTCGGTCAGGATCTGCGCCGCCTCCTCGTCAACCTCGCCGGACATCTCCGCGATGCCCTGGGCGTTGTCGCTCACGGGGCCAAAGGTGTCCATGGCCACGATGACGCCCACCGTGGTGAGCAGCCCACAGCCCGCGAGGGCCACGAGGAACAGCGCCAGCGGCACCGATGCGCCGGCCACGAAGAACAGGATGACAACCGATCCGGCGATCACCGTCGCGGTGTAGACGGCGGACTCCAGGCCGAGCCCGATGCCCGACAGCACCACGGTGGCGGCGCCCGTGAGCGACGTCTCCGCGACGCGCTTGGTGGGCTTCTGTGCGACGTCGGTGAAGTAGCCGGTCAGCCACAGGATGAGTCCCGCGAGGCCGATGCCCACGAAGACCGCGACCGTGGCCATGATCCGCGGGTCGCCGGGCAAGTCGCCCAGCGACGATCCGGTGAACTCGGAGAACGACGCTGGCAGGTAGGTGAAGGCGGCGATCGCGGCGAGCACGGCGCCCACCACGGCGGAGATGTAGAAGCCCCGGTAGATGGCCTTGAGGCCGCTCTCCTCGTTACGGATCTTTGTGACGAAGACGCCCAGCGCCGCCGTGAAGGCGCCGATTGCCGTCACGATCAGCGGGAACACCAGGCCCTGCTCGCCGAAGGCGGCCTTGCCCAGGATGAGGGCGGCGACGAGCATGACGGCGTAGCTCTCGAAGAGGTCGGCGGCCATGCCCGCGCAGTCGCCCACGTTGTCGCCCACGTTGTCCGCGATGGTGGCCGCATTGCGGGGGTCGTCCTCGGGGATGTGTTGCTCAACCTTGCCCACCAGGTCGGCCCCGACATCGGCCGCCTTGGTGAAGATTCCGCCTCCGACTCGCATGAACATCGCGAGCAGGGCCGCGCCAAATCCGAAGCCCTCGAGCACCGCCGCGGCGTCGCCGCGATAGATCAGCACGACGCTCGCCGCGCCCACCAGTCCTAGGCCCACCACGGACATGCCGACCGCGCCGCCGGTGCGGAACGCGATGCGCGCACCCTCCTTGCGCCCGTTGGGGAAGGTCGCGGCGGAGGCGACGCGCACGTTCGCGCGCACCGCGAGCCACATGCCCATGTACCCGATGGCCGCGGAGAATCCCGCCCCCAGCAGGAAGAACATCGAGCGGCCGATGCGCACGCCGCCGTCCCCGGGTAGGAGGAAGAGCAGGGCGAAGACGATCGCGGCGAAGAGAACCAGCGTGCGCATTTGCCGCCGGAGATATGCGGATGCCCCCTCCTGGATCGCGTCGGCGATCTCGTTCATCTTGGGGGTGCCACCCTTGGCTGCCAGCACTTGGCGGCGCAAAACGTAAGAGAATGCGAGAGAAACTAGCCCGATAAGCGCGATCACCGCGACGATGGTGACCGACGACGACCCCACCTCCACGGTCGCTCCAACAGATGTAGACATCCGTCCTCCTTGACGAGTTGCCTGTGTGAGACGCCCTTGTCTCACCCATGATGGGTATGCCGGGAGTCTAACGACTTAACGACCCCGCGCGCCGGGTGACCCAACGTTTTACGCCTGGCACGCGTCGTATCTGCATGACAAACAACGCAAGGACCGGAGGGAGGGACCATGGCTGATTGGCGAGACACCATGAACGAGCTGGTGCGCAACCGCGAGCGCGCGCTGCTCGGCTACGCGTACCTGGTCTGCGGTAATCCCGTTCAGGCCCAGGACCTGGTCCAGGACGCCCTGGTGCGCACGTTTTCCAAGCCGCGCCCTGGGCTCACAGCCGTCAAGGCGGAGGGCTACGTTCGCCGTGCCATTACCTCCGTCTACGTCGACAACTATCGCCGCAGCCAGCGTTGGCAGCGGGTGCAGCACCTGTTCAGCCCGGCGCCCACGGCCCCCGATGCGTTGGGTCAGGTCGAGGCCGGGTCCGACGTCGCCGACGCCCTCGCCACCCTGCCCCCCAGGGTGAGGGCCTGCGTGGTGCTGCGCTACTTCGACGATCTCACGGTCCCCGCCATAGCCGCCACGCTGGGCATCGCGAGCGGGACGGTCAAGCGGTACCTGTCCGATGGGCTGGGCCAGCTGGAGCTGGCGCTCGGCTCGTTCGATGACGTGGGCGATGCTCCGTCTCCAGCCCCCTCGCGCACCACTTCGCGTGCCGACGGCCGCACCCCCGGCGCCGATGCCTCGGCCCCCCACCCTTTCGAAGGAAACTGATCATGGTCAAGCTATCCGATGCCCTGCGCGGCGCCGCCGACCGCGCGCCGCTGGACGGGGTCACGGTCTCCACCGACTCGGCCGCGCGACGAGTCTCGATGCACCGCGGCCTGCGCGGCGCCGCTACTGGGGTTGTGGGCGCCACCGCCATCGGCGTGCTCGCGCTCGGCGTGATTGGGCCCAACGGGCTCGCGTCGTCGGACTCGAGCGATACCGACGACGGGTCGTTGTCCGCCGCAGCCGAGGCCGCACCGGGCCTTCCCGACAGCGCCGCCGGCGCCGATGATTTGGCCGCGGGCTCACAGCTCGCGTGGGGAATCTGCGGCGCACCGCTCGGCACCCCTCCCGAGCAGGACAGCTCCGCTCTGAAACTGACGGCCTCCGCGCCGGGCGAGGCCGATCCGGGCTCGTCGCTGCCGCTGACGGTGGATGCCACGGTGAGTGAGGATGCCCCGACCCCCGACCTCGCTGGCGAGGGGCCGTTGGAGATGGTCACGACTGGACCCGGCGCGCTGGTGCTGTGGGACGGGATAGTCGTCGCGTCGGTGCCGCAGGAATCTGTGTTCGAGTTTGGGCCCGCGGACGAGCAGATCCTGAATCCCCGTGCGGACCTCACGTCGGTCGCGCTGGTCGCCGGCGAGACCCACACCTTCGCGATCGACGTCCCCCTAGTCAACTGCTGGGACGGGGCACCACTTCCGGCGGGCGAGTACGAACTGGTCGCCTCGCAGGAGTTCTTTGGCTCCTCCCAGCCGTCGGAGTTCGATGTCGCACAGCCGGACTCGGAGCAGTCCTCCGCGCCGGCAGAGCTCTCCGACCCGACGGAGACGGTTCCGGTCGACCCCGAGGGCGCAGCCCCGCTCGATGATGCCCCTGCGGCGACCGTCGCTCCCGAGGGAGAACTCAGCATCGTCGCCGGGTTCCGTCTGACTGCCGACCCCATCGGTTTCGCGGTGTCGGGCGAACCCGTCGACAACCCGTTCGGCGACTACCTGGCCCAGCCGGAACCGCCCATCACGGAGCCGGTCGACCCCCCGACGGATCTGCCGCCTACGGAGCCGCTTCCCGACGGATCGCTGACCCCCAACGCCGCGCGCCAGATGTTTCAGGAGGGTCTTACGGACGACCAGTGGGACATGGCGGCGGGAACCCAGCGGTGGGTGGTCAGCAACGACAGCACGGTGCCCTACGACGACCAGACGTGGGCCAACAGCTACTTCGGCTGCCCAGTCCAGGGGCAGGGAGATGGGCGCTTCCCGGCGCGATCGGCGACGATGGACCTGCTCGCCGTCAGCGGTGACGTGCCCTCACGGATAGGAGTGAGCTACGGGTGGGTCGTGGACGGCAATCCGGAGTTCGCGCTGACGGCCCGCAACGTCTCCGGCTCCACCCTTGCTAACTTTGCCCCCACCCTGAACAGCCAGCTCTACCTGGTGAAGAATGGCGTCGTAGTGGCAGAGGCGTGGGGGGTCAGCCCCTCCCAAGACGACGGCATCAGCATCTACAACGACTTGCCGATGGCCGCCGATGCAGCTGACTCCAGCCCCGCACAGGCGCGCGATCTAGGCACCGTCGTAAGTCCCGGCGAATACCGCACCCCGGCTCTCGCCCCCGGCGCGAGCGTGAGCTCGACCTTCCTTTGGCGAGACGTCAACGGTTGCTGGGACGGCAACCGCCAAGCGCCGGTGGCTCCCGGCACCTACACGGTGGTCTCGATGCAGTACCTGTCGGTAGGCAACCCGGAGATCTATTTCGAGGCGGAGCCCGACGTGTTCGACTCGAGCGGTGACGGCCTGGATCTCGGGCTCGACGGCGACTCGCCGTTCGATGAGCCGGACGTTGGCGCGGCGATCGCCCCGGCACCTATGCCACATGACTCGGTTGACTTCCAGGTATGGACGTCACTAGGCAGCGTTTCGGTGGGGTGAGCGTTCACCTAGGAGGGCGAACTCCAAAAGCGACCGAAACAGCCCCGTTGGGCTTGTGTGATTCATCACAGCGAAGCCCGATTTGGCCACCACTTCACCCATTCCTAGGTTACGTTTTAGTCACGGGCCGCGAGGTTCGTAGCAGAGGGACGCGAGTCACTTTGCACTTCTTGACCGGGGAGCGCACCCCTCAGCCGCGCTTCGGACAAGTCGTACACGCCCGGTGGCGACTCGGATCCCTCAGCCCGAGTCACCACCGGGTTCTCGCGTTTCTGGGGCCATCCGCTTCGCCTAGCCCGGCCCCGCCCGCGCCGATGCACGCGCCTGACCCCAGGCCGTCGCGATGCGCACCTCGACCTGAACCGATGTATCGATGCTCACCAGGCAGCTCTCAACTCGCGCCCCGTTGGCTTGCGCGACGGCCCCAGCGGAATCGCAGGCCGACCCCGTCGCGCGACTAGCCAACACGGCAGTGGCGCGCGACTCGTGAGCACCGGTAAGCGCCGCGAGATCGGCTACGCCCTGGGCCCGCACCTGCACCACCGCGACGCCGCCCAGCGCCGCAGCCATCATTGCGACCATACCCACCACGGCTAGCAAGCCGATGGCGAGCAGCGACCCGGCACCTCGGTCGTCGCGCCAACTCATGGCTGCAACGGAACGCGGGCCATGGCCTCGACATCGGGCACTGGCCCCGCGCCGGGCACCGTCACCCGCGCGACAATCCAGTCTCCCTCTCTGGTGACCTCTACCGAGCCGGTAGACATGCGCTGGGCGGCGGACGTGGCAGCCGCGTCCCCGTCGGTGAGCGCGACTCGGGCGGCAGTCGACGCGGCCTGGGTGGCTGCGATATCCATTCGCACCCAGGCCGCGCCCGCCAGCACAAAACCCAGCACCAGAACGACGGAGGGCAGCGCCAGCGCGAGCTCCACACTCACGCTGCCGCGCTCCGACGCACCAGGGCACGCCCTCCTCGAGACCATGGTCAGCCGCCAAGCGCGCCCTGAATGATGCCCATCAACAACTCACGCACCTCCGACGACTTCAGCAACACGATCAGCAACCCGGCAAACCCCGCCGCGGCAACCGTCACCAGCGCGTACTCGGCGGTCGCCATTCCTTGATCGTCGAGTTCGCGATGGTGGAGCTCGCGCGCTTCAGACTCAGCCTTGATATCCATGATTTGCTCCTTCGGTTAGTGGAATTCAAGCGTCGCGCGGCAGTTGCGAGAGCGGCGGCTGAGGGGCAGACCACGCGGACTCATCGCGCAACGGCTCGACCTGTGCACATCAGCCGCGGCGAACCCTCAGGAGCCCAGCGAGACTCCCGCGCCCATCGCGACGGCAATGACCATGGGAACGATCCCCACCAACGCGAAGGCGGGCAGCAGGCACAGCGTCAGCGGCAACGCCAGCGCTACGCCCAGCTCGGCCATCGCCTTGTCTCCCTCGCGCCGCGCCCTGCCGGCCAGCGCGCGCGAGGTCGCGGCGAGTGACGCACCCGGCGCGGCTCCGGCAACCCAGCACGGACGCAGCGCCCCTTCAAGTGGGGCCCAACGCGCGTCCGCCGCCGCCCAGGCCTCCGCCCACGAGCCGCCGTCCCCGATACGTCTGGCCACAGCCTTGAGCTCGCTGCCGCTAGTTCCTCCGACCGCCGCGCCAACGGCAGACAGGGCCCCCAACACGTCGAGCCCGGCCGCCACCGCTGCCGCGACCAAGGTCAGCGCAGTCGACACCGGGACCGGCTCGCCAGGGCCCCGGGCCGTCGCGTCCCCTGCACGCCCTCTGCGTACCTTCACGGCTCTCGGGACGCTTCCTCGGCAGTGCGCATCATGCGTCGCATCCATGCCCGCCCGAGCAGCGTCAGGCCCCCCGCCGCGGCCAGGAGGAACCACCCGATGGGGGTGGTTGCCACCACCCGCACCACCCCGGCATCGACCACGGCACCCAGTCCGAGCCCCACCAACGGGAGGAAGGTCAGCACCCTCGCACTCAGGCGCGGACCCGCGGCGGCCGCCTCGCGCCGGGAGTCGGCCTCGAGAGTGGCCTCGACGTGGTCGCTGACCGCATCGAGCACCGTTGCGAGCGGCGCGCCGGTGCGGTGAGATAGTCGGCACGCAGCGCCTACCGCAAGCGTCACCTGCGCGTTCCACGGCACGTCTGGGGTGCCATCCTCCGCGACCGACAACACCCCAACCGACCTCCATGCCGCACTGGTGCTCATCCCCGACCGCAGCAGGCCCACCACCGCCGCCAGCACAATGGGCGGGTCGGCATGACCGAGCGCTGCAGCACCCGGGTCGCGCACGGAGGGCGGCGCACCTTTGGGCTCACGCCGCAGCATCGGCCACCCGCGCTATCCCGGCCAACGCCGCGAGGATTTGCCACGCTGGTCCGCGCTCCAGCCGACCGTCCAGGCCGGCCGTCACTGCAGCTCTCACCACCAGTCCGTCGGCGGCGTCGAGCACCCCGACCTGCGCCACGCGCCTGCCGCCAACACCTCGTTCCACGTGAATTACGGCGTCGAACGCGGCACTCGCGTGTAGCGCCACCGACTCCGGCCCCATGCCGGCGAGTGACCCGAGCGCCGTCAGCCGCGCGGGCACGTCGAGCGCCGAGTTCGCGTGGATGGTCGACATCCCGCCCCTGTGGCCCGTATTGAGCGCGGTGAGGACGTCCCTCACCTCTGCCCCGCGACATTCACCAAGCACGATGCGGTCCGGGCGCATCCGCAGCGACTCCCGGACCAGTCGCGCGAGACCCACCTCTCCAGCGCCGTCGACATTCGCCCGGCGCTCGACGAGCCGCACCACGTGCGGGTGCGACGGCATCACCTCGCCGCCCTCTTCGATGACGACTATCCGCTCGGAGTGGTCGACCATGGACAGCAGCGTGGCTAGGAGCGTGGTCTTGCCCGCCCCGGTGGCCCCGGAGATCAGCACCGAGGCGCGCTCGCTCACCAGCCCGGCGAGAATCGGCTCTAGCGCGGGCGGTACCATGCCCGAGGTGACCAGGTCCGCGATGGTGAATGGCGTACGCCGCACCGTGCGCAGGGAGATCAGCGCACACTCGTCCGCGATGGGCGGCAGCGCGGCGTGCAACCGGGTGCCATCGCTCAGCCGCGCATCGACAAGCGGGCTCGCGTCGTCGAGCCGGCGCCCACCCGCCGAGGCCAACCGCACGGCAAGGTCGCGCACCGCCGCCGCATCCGTAAAGCGGATCCTCACGCGCTCGAGGCCGAGGCCCCGGTCGCACCAGACGTCGTCGGGGCCGTTCACCACGACGTCCGTCACCCCCGGCTGACGTAGCGCTACGGCGAGCGGCCCCAGCGGGTCCGGTGGCGGAGCTATGGACCCCGCTGGCGACGCGCCGCCGTCCGGCTTTGGTGGACTATTCATCCTGCAAGCATGCTGAAATTCGGCCCCTGACTACGCGCCGCGCGAAAAACTGTGGATGGTGCAGCGTGGGGCCCGGTTTGTGGGAATCCGTGCGGCGCCCACCTCTCGCCTTTAGTCAGTCAGTCTGGTTACTCTTGACGCATGGCAACTAGCTCCGATCCAGCGGCACCGCGGCCCAGCGCGGCCTTTTTCGACCTCGATAAGACGATCATCGCGACCAGCTCTTCCATGGCCTTCTCGCGTTCGTTCTACGAGGGCGGCCTAGTGACACGCACCGACGCGATCCGCACGGCGTACTCGCAGTTTGTGTTCCTGGTGGGCGGCGCGGATGAGCGCCAGACCACCCGCCTGCGCGACTCCCTCAGCGTCCTTATTAAGGGATGGGAAGTCAAGAAGGTCCGCCAGATCGTCAAGGAGACCATCCACGATCACATCGACCCGGTGGTCTACGACGAGGCCCTGGACCTCATCCGGCGTCACCACGAGAACGGCCGCGACGTCATCATCGTGAGCGCCTCGAGTTCAGAGCTCGTGAAGCCGATCGCGAAGCTGCTGGGGGCGGACGGGTCGATCTCCAGCAAGATGGAATCCAAGAAGGGGCTCTACACCGGCGAGATCACGTTCTATGCGTACGGCCAGGCGAAGGCCGACGCCATGCACGCCATGGCGGAGAAGCGCGGCTACGACCTAGAGCGCTCGTTCGGATACTCGGACTCCATCACGGATGCGCCGATGCTCAACGCGGTGGGACACGGCTTCGCGGTTAACCCCGATCGAGCGATGCGTCGCGCGTGCGCGGAGAACGGCTGGGGCGTCCTGCGCTTCAAGCGGCCGGTGGATCTACGCAACTCGTCGGCAACGAGGCCCGCCATCGCGACCCTGCTCGTGGTGGCCGCCGTCGCGGCGGCCGGAGTCATCATCTTCCGCACGGCAACTCGAGGGCGAAACTAGACAACCGATAGCAATGGAGCACGGTGCCAAGACGATGGGTGAGGGGACTTAGCGCAGCGACGCGTGAGCGCTATCCTGCGCTATTGAGTTACGCAGCGATGCTCACTCCCGACCCCGACAAGGCCCGTCGCCTTACCGATGCCGCCATCGTCTCGGTCATGGGATCGCTCCGGGCGCCGCGCAGCGAACTGGAGCGCGAGCTTGCGATCCACGAACGGATCTCCCGCGCCTACCTCGACAGCCAGCGCGCCGAGGCGGCAACTGGCCACGCGGAGCCCTTCGCCGCGCTTCCCACTGGCGCTTCCGCCGCTCACACCTCCCCCGGCAACGACGCGTATGCCCCACCGGAGGAAGGCGACGACGCGACAACGCGCGCGTGGGCGACCGACGACACCGACCCTCGGCCTTTGGTCGAACGGCCTGCCGAACTGCTGACGCCCCTCGCCTCGGCGCTGGCTGACCTCACCCCCACCGAGCGGGTCGCCGCGCTCGCCTGGTGGATCGATGGCGCGACTACGGCGGAGGTCGCCGACCGGTTAGGGTCCACGTTGAACTCCGCGATCGATGCTTTGCACCGGGCTGGCGTCGCGCTGGCGGCGGCCACGGGCGACACGGCACCCACCCGCGACCATTTCGCGAGCGGCGGCGACGTAGTGACGGTCGAGATCTCAGGAGCGGGTGGCCGACGGTGAGCGACAACATCGCGCGCGGCCTCGACGACCTGATGCGCCGCGCGCAAGAGTCGTTCGAGGCAGACTCTGCCCAGGCTCCTGACGAGGTGGTCGCGAGCGTCAGGTCCCGGCATCGTCGATCCGGCGGGGTGCTCGCAGGAGTCGCAGTGGTCGCGTGCGTGGCCATCGGCGCAGGGGGAATCGGCCTCACGGGCGCGAACGGCGGGGATCCCGCGCCATCATTCACGGCGTCACCCTCTCCCGTCCCGAGCGAGGACCTGACGGTGCCGCTGGCGACGGCGACCATCCCGATCGAGGGCGGACCCGCGTACGACGGCGTCGAGTCGCTCCTCGAGTGCGGCGCCCCGGCCCCGGAGCCGACCGACACCGTCGACCACTTCGCCGTGTCAATCGCCGAGCCGTCTCCGCTCACCATTCCGGCAGACGTCGCGAGTTCGGGCGCGGCCGACTTTGTCAATACCGTGATCACCTACGACGGAACCGAATCGGTGCCGGTCGCACAGACGCCCGTGACACTAGTCCTGATCAAGGACGGCAAGGTGGCGGGCCACTTCCGTCCGGACGACACCGCGCTGCGCTATTGGACCTACAACAATTTCGACGGGTCCTATGGCGGATCAGGACTGATGCCGCTCGGCTCATTCTGCCCGGAGGTCAGCGAGCCGGTTTCGGATGAGCAGGCCCAATATTGGGGGGAATACACGGTGCTCTCCCCCGGCGAATACCAGGTGGTCCCGGTGGCTCGGGTGTGGGCCAATGAGGAAGCGGCCGCACTCAGACTTCTCTACCAAGGCGGCATCAACGTCGCCAATTCTGCCTTCTCCCGCGATTCCGCCGAGTACCTTCCCGGCTCCTGGGACTGCAAGCAAGCTGTGGCATCGGGGTGGTCACCACGAGTGTGTCTGGGCGACGCGACCGGCGCTGCCATCGTCGACATGGCGGCTGGGACAGTCACTCTTCCCTATGAGGTAGACCAACTCACCACGTCACTCGACCTCACGCTCGTCGGAGACCCGGTCGCCCTCAGCGTTCCCGGCCCCTTCGAGATACCCGAGTTCGAGACATATAACTCGAAGCCCCTCGACGTGTCGGGCCCCCTCGAGTGCGGGGTCACCTTCGACTACACCACACCCGAGGCCCCTGTTCTGGTGAGCGGGAAGATGCCGCGCACGCTCGGCCTTGGCGCCGGAGCGTTTAACTCAACGAACGCGGCGTTGCTGCCTGTGGGCTCTGGCGCTGGCGAACTGAGAATCGAGCCCGGCGCCAAGGCCTGGCTCGTGGCCGGGCTGACGGAGGACTACAACTACTTCCGGTCGCACCCCGGAAATCAGCAGATAGTGGGGTTTGCTGACGTCTCCATCACCGGCGGCAACACGGTGCAGTACGACCGCTACGCGGGCCCAACCATGGTGGACCTAGTGTTCACCGGAGTGACGTTATGCGACGGCTTCACCCTGGACTCGGGGATAGACGCCGCGGTCATCGACGCGGACTTGACCATGACACCCGAGGGCGCGGATCGGAAGGATCCGACGCGTCGGTTGCTCGAATTCAGCCCACTTCTGGACTTCTAACCATCAATTACGAGGGCGATGTCCCCCCGCGCCAGTGAGGCGCGAAAATCCCCCCTCAATCTGGGTTAATGTCGCCTTCAGCGCGACGTGAGCTGGGGCCCGTTGCAACCACCCGGAAAGACAAGCAAGGAGACTCCATGCCCAAGCCGCTCATCATCGTCGCAGCGGTCCTGGTGGCATGCCTCTCCGGCGCAGCCGGCTGGTATGGAGTTCAGGCCTGGCGCTCCACGCAGACGGTCGCGCAGCCGATCGTGACGCCGTCCGCATCCCCCTCCGCCACCGCGGAGGCGCAGACCATCTCGCTCACGTTTGACGTCAACGCGGTCAACGACTCGGTTTCCGACATTCACACGGTGCCGCAGTGCGGCGCCACCTACGCCCCCGAGGCGAGCATCGCCAACGGCGTCGAGGCGCGAGTGGACGGTGCGGTCATGCTCAACGACGACGTCGAGGCCCTCGAGGTCAACCCCGGCTTCCGCGTCACCGGAAACGAGGCCCTCGCATTCCTGGCAGGCGAGGGCACCATCGTGGTGACGCGCGACGACGTGGTCGTCTCCCCCGACTGGGGTGCCGAGTTTGTGCCCGAGTACTACGTCGCGGAGCCCAACGACACCACCTTTACCGAGGGCCAGGTCAGCATGACGGGCGCGGAACTCTGCGACGTCGCCGGCGAGCTCGACGCCATCTGGGCCGACATCGACTGGGCGACCGCGACTGAGGCCGAGATCGCTGCGGCACAGACGGAGGCCGCGGCATTCAACGACTCGTACAAGGAACTCCCTGCCGGCGAGTACAAGATTTACATGCTGTCCCCCGTGATCCTGGGTGAGCCCGCCGCCATCGCGCGCCAGCTCACCGAGGAGGGCGTGTCCGGGCTCGCGACCCTGCAGTACACGATCGCGTACTCGCCCCTCGAGTCCGACCCCGCCGTGGCGAAGTACTGCGAGACCATCACGGACGAGGAGGGCAACGAGACCGAGCGTCAGTGCAACGTGCCCGCCGATGTGCTGCTGGACGTGCTGCGACGCGATGTCCCCGCCGCGTACGTGGTCGAGGGCGCCCCCGCCGAGGCCGTCTCCGAGGCCTACGGCGTCACCGTCGAGTAGCCGCTCCGTCGGCCCCGAAGAGCCGGGGCGCTAGGCCTCGCCATCCTTAGCATCGGCCGATGCTGTGGTGGGCTCCGCCCGCGGGCGGGGCGGCTTGGTCGCCCACTTTGACTTCAGGATGGGCTTCTCGAGCAGGAACCAGCTCGCGCTGGCGACGGCGTAGGACATCAGCAGCACGGCGACCACCAGCCACGCGTGCTTGGCTGGATTGAGGATGCCGTCGTAGACGAACTGCCCGTCGGTCAGGTAGGTCACCAGGTGAAGCAGCAGGTAGTGCCAGATGTAGATGCCGAAGCTCACCGTCGCGGTGTAGCGCGCGAAGCGATTGTCCACCAGTCGGTGCAGGAACTTGGAGTGCGCGAGGCCAAGCAGGGCCACCCCAATCAGGACGGCAAACCAGGGCCATAGGTAGGGCTGACCCTGGAAATTGGTGGTGTGGTCGGGCTCCGGAGGCTCGCGGTTAATCCACACGAGCCAGAACGCGCCGCCCAGTCCCGCGAGCGCTACCAGGTCCCACCACCAGGTCCGCAGCATGCCAAAGCGGTGACGCCACATCACGATTGCGGCGGCGACCATGATGCCGATGAGGAAGTGTGCGAACAGCGCCACTGGGTTGTAGTCGGGCCACCACAGGGCCGCGCCGCCGATGTTTCCGTTCTCCCAGCCCTTGAACGCGTCGTCCGTGCTGAGGTGGGTCACCAACCACTGGTTCACCGCAATAACGACCCCGAGGATCAGGATCCAGTACCCCGCGCCGATGCGCCTTCCTCGCCACCCGCGCCTGCCGAGGAAGAACATGCCGATCATCGCGAGCGGCATCAGGACGTAGCTGATCACCTCGAACCCAATCGACCACAGCGGCCCGTTCACCTCCACGGGGAAGAAGGTGATCCACGACAGCCCCGACGTAAAGGTGAAGCCCGAGACCAGGCGCCAGATGGCGTAGGGGGTGTCCGGCGCGAGGTGGAGGCCCACCACGAAGCTGACGGCCAGGCTCGCGTAGAACCCCGGGGCGATGCGCGCGAATCGGCGGCGGGTGTAGTGACCCAGCCGCGGCATCGGCTCGCCGCGCAGGTAGGCGTTCCAGAAGGGGAAGCTCAACAGCATGCCGGACAGGACGAAGAAGATCGAGACGCCAAAGGCGCCCTTCATCATCACCAGCTTGAAGTCGAGCAACCACTCGGGGATGTTCGCGCCGTTGAGTCGTTGGTAGGCGTGGCTCAACACCACCCAGATGGCGGCCAGCGCGCGCAGCCCGTCGGCGCCGGAGATGCGGTGTGCCTGCGCGCGGGACGCGTCGGAGGTAGCGGCCCGCGGATCGGCAGGGGGCGTCGCATCGGGAACTGTAGAGACCGTCGTTGCACTCACTCGTCGCAACCTACCGGGTTGCGACGGTTCACGGAAGCGTCAGCACCACTCGCAATCGAATCGATGCGAAAGAGCGGGGGCTACACCGACTTGCGGCGGAACTCCGTGGGCGCGTGGGCCGAACCGTTGCCACCCTTGGAGACATCCGGCGTCTTGTGGCCGCTACCCGGGCGCGAGTTCTGTCCGTCGTTGCCCACGGCATCGGACATCGCCTGCTGCGCGTCGGTGTCGTCGACTGCCTTCAGGAAGGCCTTCGCCTCGTCGCCGCGCATGAGCTTTGACATCTTGCCGTGGTGGAAGATGGCGACCTCGCCGTTAGAGCGGGTCTTGTAGTCATAACCTTCTGCATTAGCCATGTGCTCATCGTGACACGCGCGGAGGGTTCCTGCAGGCCACATGACGATTTTGCAACATTGGTATACGGAAAGAGTCCTAACAAACTATGCTGTGCGAATGGTCAACGACGCCCACACCTTAGAGAACCTGCACACCGAGACTCGGGCCTTCCCTCCGTCTCCCGATTTCGCGGCTCAGGCGAATGCGACAGCCGAGCTCTACGCGCAAGCCTCGGCCGATCTCCCCGAATTCTGGGCGGAACAGGCCCGCGAGCTGCACTGGGATAAGCCCTTCACTGAGACCCTGGACTGGTCCGATGCGCCCGTGGCGCGCTGGTTTGCCGACGGCACCCTCAACGCGTGCGACAACGCAGTGGACCGCCACGTGCGCGAGGGTCGCGGCGATCGGGTCGCCTTCCACTTCGAGGGCGAGCCCGGCGACACCCAGACCTTCACCTATGCGGACATGCAGCGCGAGGTCTCCAAGGCCGCGAACGGCCTGCTCTCGCTCGGAGTGTCCAAGGGCGACAGGGTCGCCATCTACTTGCCGCAGATTCCCGAAGCCGTCATCTCGATGCTCGCCTGCGCCCGCATCGGCGCCATCCACTCCGTAGTGTTTGGCGGCTTCAGCGCCGAGAGCCTGCGCCAACGCATCGACGACGCCGAGTGCTCGCTCGTCATCACCTCCGACGGCGGCTTCCGGCGCGGCACCGCGTTCGCGCTCAAGCCCCTGGTCGACGAGGCGCTCGCTCCAGGGGATCACCACCCGGACCGCTGCGCCTCGGTCAAGCACGTGCTCACGGTGCGGCGCACCAAGCAGGAAACCGAGTGGAACGAAGCGACTGACGTGTGGTGGCACGACGTGGTGGGCACCGCGTCCGAGACCCACGAGCCAGTCATGGTCGAGGCCGAGCACCCGCTGTTCATCATGTACACCTCCGGCACCACCGGCACCCCCAAGGGCCTGTTCCACACCACCGGCGGCTACCTGACCGGCGCCGCGTACACCCACAAGGCAGTGTTCGACATCAAGCCGGAGACCGACGTGTACTGGTGCACGGCGGACGTTGGATGGATCACCGGCCACTCCTACGTGGTCTACGGCCCCATGATCAACGGCGCGACCCAGGTGCTCTACGAGGGCGTCCCCAACTCCCCTCACGAGGGCCGCTGGTGGGAGATCGTCCAGAAGTACGGCGTCACGATCCTGTACACCGCGCCCACCGCGATCCGCACGTTCATGAAGTGGGGCGAGGCGATTCCCAACAAGTTCGACCTGAGCTCGCTGCGCCTGCTGGGCTCCGTTGGTGAGCCCATCAACCCGGAGGCCTGGATGTGGTACCGCCGGGTCATCGGCGGAGACCGCTGCCCCGTGGTGGACACGTGGTGGCAGTCGGAGACCGGCGCGATCATGATTTCCCCCCTACCGGGCGTCACCGTGGCCAAGCCAGGTTCGGCTCAAGCCGCCATCCCCGGCATCGCCGTGGACATCGTGGACGATGCGGGCAACTCGGTCGGCGACGGCGCCGGCGGCTACCTGGTGGTCCGAGAGCCCTGGCCGTCGATGCTGCGCGGCATCTGGAACGACCGCGCTCGCTACGAGAAGACCTACTGGGAGCGCTTCCCGGGCATGTACTTTGCCGGCGACGGCGCCAAGCACGACGCAGACGGCGACATCTGGCTGATGGGCCGCGTGGACGACGTGATGAACGTCTCCGGGCACCGCCTGTCCACCACCGAGATCGAGCACGCGCTCGTGTCCCACCCGTGGGTGGCCGAGGCCGCGGTCGTTGGCGCCTCCGACGAGACCACCGGGCAGGCCGTCGTGGCTTTCGTGGTGGTGCGTTCCGATGCTGCGGGAGTCGATGCATCGGGCCACGAGGTCGCCGTCGCGCTGCGCAAGCAGGTCACCAAGGAGATCGGCGCGCTCGCCAAGCCGCGTTCCATCCTGGTGGTCAGCGAGGTCCCCAAGACGCGCTCGGGCAAGATCATGCGGCGCCTGCTGCGCGACGTTGCCGAGCACCGGGTGGTCGGTGACGTGACCACGCTCGCGGACTCCTCTGTGATGGACGCAATCTCCGAGGGGCTCGACTCCGGCAAGGCAGACGAGGACTAGTCCGGCCGTAGTGACTAGCCCCGCATCGGGGTCAATCTCCCGTGCGTACCCATTCGCCGCAGTTGTCGCTGTTCACCATGACGCCGGTCTCTAGCTGAGTGGTGTATTGCGCCGGATAGTCGGCGAACTCCGCGGCGTAAACCAGATCTGATTCGCCCAGCCAGCGGTCGGAGACGGAGTAAAAGCAGAAGTCGTTTTCGTCGCCAGGGTCAAACTCATTCACCATGGTGTAGGTGCCGGGACGGATGTCCTCCCCCACCAGCCAGCCGCCATTTCCAAACGTCTCGGCGGCAGCGTCCGGGTTGAGGAACAGGCCCGCCGGATCCACCTCCACCCAGGCGCCGCACGCGTAGGTGCTCCACAACTGGCCGTCACTTACCGTGACCGCGCCGCGGCCGCCGGTATACACATCGCCACTCACGCGGTTGTCGTCGCCAATCACGCCGTCCGAGTAGAGCGCCCACGAACACGAGTCCCATCGGTCCGCGCCCACGTAGGTTTCGGCGAGTCGGTACACCCCCGCGTCGAGGTCGCTGCCGATCAGGTAGTCCACCTGGCCCGTGGACACGCTCTCGTCAGAGGCGGCCTCGCCGTCCGACCCCGCGGTAGAGCCTGCCGCATCGGCGGGCTCGGAGGTGGTCGTGAAGTTCGGAAGCTCTATCCGGTTGGCGACGTCGACAGCGATCTTTGACAGCACGAACACCAGTAGCACCAACACCAGGACCAGTCCCACCAATACCCACCGGCCAGCCCGGCTGTGAGCCTTTGCCTCCGGCGTCGCGGGCTTGCTGATCCACGCGTGCTCGTCTATCCCCGGTGCTGGTCGCTCGTCGGGCGCATCGATTCCGGGCCGCGCGGCGATCCCGGGCGACGAGACGGGCGGTGGTTGCTCGAGCCCATCCTTGGGTTCAGGGGGAAGCGTCATGCTCGACTCCAAGTCGATGGGGTACTGCTCGCGAACGGCTCGGGGCCAGAGCGCGCTCGGTTTCGCCAACAAGTGGCGATACGTCAAGGTACCGCTCCTGCGGCATTCGATCTCCCCCCGTAGGCGGAGACCCGCGTCGTCGCTCAGCCGGACAACCGCGCGGGTATGCCGTCTGAACGCACGCAGGGTGCGTTCAGACGGACAAGTACTCCACTTGGCCGTCCGAGCATCACGTCACATCACGAGACCTACCGGTAGCCTCGCCTCATGACAACTGTGGCGCACCCCGAGGGCGTGGGCCCGCGTCCGTTCAACACCCGCCGGATGGGGTGGAGCGACCTTCCCGAGCAGGCGCAGGCACACATAGTCGACCTGGTCGGCAGCCCCGTGGCTGAGGTGCGCAGCACCGCTGAGGGGTTTAGCCCCGGTTTCGCTGGCATCGTCCAATGCACCGATGGCAGCCAGACCTTCGTCAAGGCGACCAGCGCAATTCGCCACCCCCACTCCATCGCTCTGGGACGGCGCGAGATAGTCGTGAACGCTGCGCTACCCGCTGCAGTGCACGCCCCCGTCATGGAGTTCTCTCACGACGACGGCGACTGGGCGCTTGCGGGATTCGAGGTAATCGACGGCGGCACTCCCCACCTGCCGTGGACCGCGGACGGCCTCGAGGCGGCGCTAGAGGCAATTGCCGACCTGTCCGAAGTCCAGGTCGATGCGGCCGATGGTTTCCGCCCCTTCTCCGAGTCGCTCGCCGAGGCCTTCAGATATTGGGGGGAGTTCGCGGCCCTGCCCACCGCTGAGCAAGCGGCGCGTGCAGCCGGACGCGAGTGGGGCAATTGGGCCCTAGCTCACGCGGACACCCTGGCCACGTGGGAAGCCGAGGCGCCCGCGGCATCGGCCGGAAACCGACTGATCCACGGCGACCTACGCGCAGACAACATGGTCCTTGATCGGGCCGGTGACGTGTGGCTGGTCGACTGGCCGCACGCCGAGTACGGCGCGCCGTGGGTGGACCTGGTGGGGCTCCTACCGTCGGTCGAGATGCAGGGCGGAGGCCCGTGCGCAGGTCATTTCCGTGAACATGCCCTAGGAAGCCAGGTGGAGCACGAAGAACTGCGTGCGCTCGTCACAGCCATTGCCGGGTATTTCTTGCTCGGCTCGTGGACTCCAGCACCGGAGCAGATCCCTACTCTGCGTCAATTCCAGTTTGCACAGGCCGGGCCGGCGCTTCGCTGGCTCCAGTCCTTGGAACCCTCACTGCTGATCAGTCGCTAAGGGCGCGCTCGGGAGCGGTGTGCGTTTAGTCGCCGATTCGCTCCCAGTCGCCGCAGCCCTCGTTGAGAAAAACCAAGCCCAGCGGGGCGTCGGCCGTGAGAACGTCACCCTGCTCGGCCCGACCATTGACGAGATATCGATCGGCCGTCTGGCTCAGCGTGTCGGAGACCGAGAAGTAGCAGGGGTCCTCCGCGACCCCACCGTGCGGCGCCACCATCCGGTAGGTACCGGGCCGAACGTCCTTGCCCACTACCCACATGCCCTCCGTAACGGTGGTAGCGGCGGAGTCCGGGTCAAAGGTCAAATCGTCTGGGCTGGTCCCCACCCATTCAGGGCACCCGCTCGAGGTGAGCCCTTGACCGCCCTCCAGAAGCACCATCGCGAAGCCGCCCTCACTCGCGGCGCCAGAGACGACGCGCTGATCGTCACCGTCGATCTCGAAGCTCGACCACTCGCACACGACTCCCGGTTGACTCACGCCCACCTGCTCCTTGGAGCGGTAGATGCCGGCGCCAAGGTCCTCGCCGACCACCTGGGTGTTGTCTCCGTACGGCACATCTCCCGTGCCGCCACCGTCTTCCCAGTCAATGTCCGCCAACACCGAGCCGCCAATCTTGACGACTGCGAAGCCAAGCGCGGCGACCACCACGAGCCCCGCCACGACAATCAAGGCTGCGACCCTGCCCCGGGCAGGCCGGGTCCCGGCAACCGCTGCCGGTACCGGTACCACCGAGTACGGGTCGACCTGCGCATCGGGCTCCGAGCTTAGGGATGGCTCCTCCGGAACCCTAGGCGGCTCGGCCGGAACGTTCACTCCATGGACCCTTCGGTGCCCTCGAGAGCGGGGTCCCCCGCGTCGGGGCGGCCAGGGTCGCGGCCGGCACGCAGGTCAAGCAGCCGCGACGCGGTCACCACCAGCCCGAGTGTCACGACGCCTAGGCAAGCCCCCGCCAATACGTCACTCAGGAAGTGGTATCCCAGGTAGAGACGGCTCGCACCCACGATCCCAATGATCAACACGGACGCCAGCATCCAGACGGCCAGCCAGCCCTTGCCGCGCCTGCGGCGCCACAGCAGGTAGCCAGCAACGAGCACGAGGGTCGACGCGCCGGTGGTGTGCCCCGAAGGGAAAGAGAACGAAGTCTCGAACCCCGGGACCACCTGCAAATCCTCCCCAGGCCGTGGGCGTTCCACCAAGATCTTGACGATCGTGGAGAGCACAGTGGACATCACCATGGCGCTCGCGAGCAGGATGGGGTCCCGCCACTTACGGGTCGTCAGGCCCCAAATCGCACACCCGACCGCGACGATGATGGGCAGGATGACTGGCCCGAACATATTAGTGATGAAGGTCATCGTCTCCGTGAGCCACGGGGTGCGAATCGACACCATCCAGTCGAGCATCGGCTGGTCCCAGGTCTCGATGTCGTCACCCTCGAGCACTGCATCAAGGATTCCCAGGAACGCGACCGCGCCCACCAGGACCAGGATGGATCCGGGCAGGATCGCCTTCATCGCGGGAGACAGCCCGCGCTCTTGCTTGTGTAACTTCATTCGGCCATTCTGCCTCGCCGATGCCGGGACGGGGTCAGGCGCAACGGTCGCCCCGTCTCAATTTCCCGCGCGTTCGCGCGCCACCATCGCCTCATCGAGGCTCGCCGCCACCGGCGCCAGGTCTGCCTTCACCCCCGCTTTCGCGAGCGCTGTTCGGATCTCGCCCTCCCCCGCGTCCACCGCGCGGACATGAGTACCCGCGAGCGCGACCAGAATCCGCGCCTGATTCAGAGCCGTGAAGGCGTGCTGCCAGTGCTCGGCGCGCACCTCTGTGGCGGTGGTGTCTCCCACGATGTCGGCGACGGTCCCCTGCGCGACCGCCGCTCCGCGCGACATCAACACGAGGCGATCACACCGCTCGGCCTCCTGCATGTAGTGGGTGGTGACCAGCGCGCCGACTCCCGCGTCGGCGTGATCACGAATGGTGTCCCACAGCCGGGCTCGAGCGAGCGGGTCGACGCCCGACGTCGGCTCGTCCAGCACCAGCAACTCCGGCTCGTGGCCTAGCGCCGCCGCGAACGCGAGTTGACGCTGCCCACCGAGGCCGATGCTTCCCACCAGTTCCCGCCCCGCGCTCCGCAACGAGTCGGGTGGCGCGGTTGAGACGGAGCCGAAGGCCCCATCGACGAACGCAAGGTTCTCTCTTACCGTGAGGTCATCCCACAGCCCTAGCCCTTGCGATACGTATCCCAGGCGTGCCCGGGTCTCGCGAGAGGGTTCGCGACCGAAGAGCGCCAGCTCACCGCCGCTGGGCTGCAACAATCCCAGGATCATGCGAATCAGCGTGGTCTTGCCCGCACCGTTGGCCCCGAGCAGCCCCACAATCTCGCCCGGCGCGACGTCGAGCGAGACGTTGTCGACCGCCGTGAAGTCGCCGAACTTCCGGGTCACGCCGCGTGCTGAAATCAGCGCCTCAGGCATTGTTTGCCTCCTTCGCCAGCGTCGCCGCGATCACCGCATCCTCGAGGTCATCGGCTCGCGCGACGCCCGCAGGAGGATCCTCTGGTGACCACGTCTTGAACTGACCGCCGCGGCGCCAAGACCGCACGCGGTCCGGGGTGACCACCGCATCGGCGACGTGGCCGGGGATGTTGGCCGTCACATCGGCAGGCGTCCCCGCCAGCAGGACCGAGCCGCCGTCGAGCACCACGACGTGCGACGCCCGCTCCGCCTCGTCGAGGTAGGTGGTGGCCATGATGATGGCTGCGCCGTCGACGGCCGCCTGCGAGATCATGCGCCACAGGTCGATGCGGCTGACGGGGTCCACGCCGGTCGATGGCTCGTCCAAGATCAGCATGGGAGGGCGATGGATCATGGCCAGCGCGAACGCCAGCTTCTGCCGCATGCCGCCCGACAACTGTCCGGCGAGGCGCTTGTTCGCGCCCTCGAGTCCCGTGTCCCCGAGGAGTTCCGCGCGGCGTTCGCGAAGGGCCGCACCTGTTACGCCTTGAGCAGCGGCGACGAAGTCGATGTTTTGGTCCACGGTCAGATCCCGCCACACACCGGCGGAGGAGGGCATGAAGCCGATGCTGGCAAGGCCCGGGGCGCGCACCTCACCCTCGCTTGCGGTCACGGCCCCGGCGAGGGCGCGCAGCAAAGTGGTCTTGCCCGCCCCGTCGCCGCCGACAATCGCGAGAACCTCACCCTCGATGAGGTCGACGCTCACGCCGTCGAGGGCGACAGTGTCGCCGTACGTGACGGTAAGTCCTCGGACTCCCCAGCCCTGCATTACCTCCTCACCTTGCGCCGCGAGCTGGGCGCGAGGTCTCGGCGAAAGCGCAGCACCGCCGCGGTGAAGATGACGATGGCCATGACAGTGAGCACAGCGAACGACGGCCACAGCGCCGCGAGGTCCGCGCCGCGGAGCATGATGCCCTGGGAGATGTTGACCCAATAGGTCAGCGGCAGGAGGTAGCCGATCCAGGAGATTGCCGCGGGCATGGCGGACAGCGGGAAGATGAAGCCGGACAGCAGTATCTGAGGCAGCAACACCATCATCGCGACCTGAATCGCCTGAGCCTGAGTCTGCGAGGCCGTCGAGATCAGCACCCCTAGACCCAGCACGACGAACAGGAAGATCGCTCCGCCTAGGGCGAAGAGCGCCACGTTGCCGTTGAACGGAACATCGAATATCCATACCCCCAGCAGGGTCACGACCACCATGTCGAGCGCGGCAAGGAAGAAGTATGGCGCGATCTTTCCAACGATCACATCGGAGGGCTTGAGCGGCATCACCGCCAACTGCTCCAGCGTCCCGTTCTGACGCTCGCGCACCAGGCCGATGCTGGTCACAATGGTGCCGATGAACGTCAGAATCAGGCCGATCAGCGCGGGCACCATGACCCAGGCCGTGATGAGATTCGGGTTGTAGAGGACGTCGATGGTGACGGTCCCCGCCGGCATTTGGGACAGTGCCGCCTTGGCTGTCTGCGCCACGAAAAGGTTCGAGCCGTCTATATACGCGGTGGGCGGCGAGGTAGTCGTGTCGATGGCGACTTGCGCATCGCCGTCCTGCACCAGATCGCGCGCGGTCTGGGCGTCCCCCGCCGCGTCATCATCAGCGGCGGCAGCCGTGGTGTCGACCTGGAAGAGCGGGGGCAGTTGCTTGGTGACCTGGGCCGAGTCCGGGCCCACCACCCGCGTGGGGATCTCGTCGATGGTGAAGTTCGCCGCGTATCCGAAGATCACCAGCAGCAGGATCGGCAGGGCGATCAGCATCGCCATGGTGCGTCTGTCCCGGCGTAGCTCGCGGAACTCCTTCAGGATCATCGCCTTCATTGGAACAACCTGTCTTAGCCTCGGTCCCGCCTTCACTTCCAACCTAGTCCCGATGCGGTCGCGCGCGCCCCGGCCGGCCGCCGCAGCGGTTACGGCTGGAGACGCAGCAGGGCCGGGGTGCGTGTGCACCCCGGCCCTGCTGACTAACTATTTGCTACTAGCGTGAACCTGTGGCGACCTCGTCGTCCGCGGGAGCATCGGCCTCGATGACCTTGCGATCCTCGGGGTCACCCTCGAGGTGAATCTCGGGCACGACCTTCTGGAGCCACTTGGGCATCCACCATGCCGACTCGCCCATGAGCTTCATGGCCGCGGGCACCAGCGTCATACGGACCACGAAGGCATCGAACAGCACCGCGAAGGCGAGCGCGAATCCGATGGACTTGATGATCACGTCGTCGTCGAGCATGAAGCCGAAGAAGACCGACCCCATGATCAGCGCGGCTGCCGTCACCACACGAGCGGTGTGCGAGTAGCCCACGATGATCGCCGACTTGGCGTCGCGACCGTTCAGGTGCTCCTCACGCATGCGGCTGACCAGGAACACCTCGTAGTCCATCGCCAGTCCGAACGTGATTCCGATGCCGATGATGGGCAGGAACGCCACGATCGGCCCCGTGTACTCGACTCCGAACAGGCCAGACAGCCAGCCCCACTGGAACACGGCCACGAGCATGCCCGTGGTGGCGGCGAGCGTCAGCAGGAAGCCCAGCAGCGCCTTGATGGGAATCAGGATCGAGCGGAACACCACCAGCAGCAGGATCAGCGCGAGGCCGATCACTACGGCAAGGTAGCCGGGAAGGGCGGACCCGATGCCCTCGGAGACGTCGACCAGGATCGCAGTCTCACCAGTCACGCCGAACGTCACGTCGCCGGAGGCCTCCACGTCACGGATGTCGTGCACAAGCTGCTCGGTCTCCGCGCTGTCCGGCGCCGTGGTCGGGATGACCTGGAACAGATACGCGGAGCCGTCGGCGTTGGGGACGGGGGGCGACACGAAGGCCACATTCTCGAGCCCCGCAAACTCCTCGCCGATGGCGGCAACGTTGGCAGCACCGTCGGTGCCCTCGTCAGTCTCCGCCAGGACCAGAATCGGTCCGTTGAAGCCGGCGCCGAAGCCGTCGGCAAGTAGCTCGTAGGCCTGGTAGCCCGTGCTCTCCTCCGGCTGCGAGGCCGCAGAGGGCAATCCCAGGCGCAGGTCCGCCGCCGGGATGGCAATGATGCCCATGCCCACTACTCCGGCGATGAGCACCGTGGCAGGACGGTTGGTGACGAACCTGACCCAGCGGTTGGTGCTCGGCTCGGCCTCGATAGCGGGAGTGTCGTCACCCTGGATCTGCACCACCTGAGCGCGCAGCTTCTTGGGAAGGACCTTGAGGCCCGCGAGGCTCATGACCGCGGGCAGCAGCGTGAGCGCCGCGATGACGGCGAGGGCAACGGTGAACGCGGCGGCATTACCCATCGCGGTGAGGAACGGAATGTTCGCCATAAAGAGGGCGACGAGGGCCACAACCACGGTTGCGCCCGCGAAGACCACGGCGGCACCGGAGGTACCGATGGCCTTGGCGATCGACTCCTGGATATTCATGCCCTCAAGCAGCTGGGTTCGATGCCTCGCGAGAATGAAGAGCGAGTAGTCGATTCCCACGGCGAGTCCGAGCATCAGCGCCAGCACCGTGGCAGTAGACGGCAGGTCGACGAATCCGGTCAGCGCGGTCACCGTGCCGACACCCACTCCGACGGCGGCGATGCCTGTGACGAAGGGCAGCGCCGCAGCGACAACGGCGCGCAGGGTGATGTAGAGCACCACTACGGCGACAAGCATTCCGATGACCTCGCCGGCGCCACCAGCAGGCGCCTGCTCAGTGAACGCTGTGCCAGCGAACTCGACCTGTAGGCCGGCGTCGACCATGGGCTGCGCCGCCTCGGTGGCGTTGTCGAGCGCGCCCTCGGGCAGTTGCCCCGCGGCCTCGTCGTAGCTCACCGAGATGTACGCGACGGTGCCTTCAGGCGACACGGCCATCGACGCGAACGGGTCGGTGGCGGAAGTCACGTCGGCGGTCGCACTGAGCTCGGCCACGGAGGCGCCGATGGCTGCCATCGCGTCCGGGTCGGCGAGGGTCTCACCCTCAGGAGCTGCGATCACCAACTGCGCGGTCGCGCCGCCAGCACCGGGGAACTCCTCGCCGTACTTCTCGTAGGTCTCGATGGACTGCGTGCCGGGGATGCTGAACGAGTCATCCGCAGGCTCCTGGAACGTCACCGCCGCGGCGCCAACACCCACCATCAGAATGAGCCAGGCGATGATGACCGCCCAGGCGCGGCGCGCACTGAAGGCGCCGATGGCGTGCAGAACTTTACCCATGTGGGTGACTCCTTGAGGGAAGATTGGTCGCGCCGACTTTGCGCGGTGTAATCACGTTACCTCGCGGATTAACAATCTGCAACCACTGCATATTTGCAGTTAGTGAAGTTTTGGATATGATGAGCACATGACTGAGATTGAAGCCGATGGCGGCCTCCGCGAGCGCAAGAAGGCCCAGCGCCGCCTCGCGCTACACAACGCCGCAGTCGAACTCTTCGAGCAGCACGGCTACGAGGCGACGACCGTAGCTCAGATCGCGGCCTCAGCCGGCGTCTCCCCCCGAACCTTCTTCAGCTACTTCCCCACTAAGGAGGCGGCGCTCTTCGCGTCGCTCGACGACGCAATCACGCAACTGGAGGGCGCCCTCGCTACCCCGCCTTCCGACGGCGACGTGCTGTCCTTCCTTCGCGATGAGGTCACCGAGATGTTGGGCAACGGCGGCCCGCTGGGCCCCCGCGCATCGGCCGTGCTGGACACCCTCGCCGCCAATCACGACCACATCGTCGGCCACGCACTGCGCTACCTGGACCGCATCGGCCAGGCACTGTCGCACGCCCTGCGCGCCGAGCTTGGCAGCGCCGTCGACGATCCCCTGCCCGACATCGCCGCCGCCGCCGCCATCGCCGCGCTCGCCGCCTCCATGCCCGTTGGCCACGACTTCCCCCACAAGGGAACCCGGACCTCGCGTCCCGGCGCGGAGTCGGTCGAAGTCATCCAGCGCGACCTCGACCGGGCCATCGAATTTGTGCGAGCGGGACTCGCCGCGACCGCGACGACCCCGACCTCCCCCTAGTCCGCGAATGACACCCAGGTAAATACTTCACCAAACGCTACTCAACCCTGGTCCGGGCATGCCACGATAGGGACATGTCAGAAAGCCTCGACGCAGCGTCGTCCGTTCCCGCCCCCGGCCCCCGCACCGGCGACCTCCCCCAGGTGGTCTCCGACGAGACGTACCCGGTGCCTGCCGTCACCGAGATCGAGGCGGATCCGGACCCCAGCGACAGCGGGTTGCCCGACGACAGGTTCCTGGACCGTGAGTTGTCCTGGCTCGCGTTCAACGAGCGCGTGCTCGAACTAGCCGAGGACCCGGCCACCCCCCTGTTGGAGCGCGCGCGCTTCCTCGCGATCTTCGCGTCCAACCTCGACGAGTTCTTCATGGTTCGAGTCGCGGGGCTCAAGCGGCGCATCGCAGCGGGCTTCGCGGTCCCGTCGGCGACCGGCATGAGCCCGAGCCGGCTGGTCGAGGCGCTCACCGAGCGCGCTCATGTGCTCATGGATCGGCACGCGGGCGTCTTCGAGGAGAAGATCATCCCCGCGCTGTTCGACGAGGGCATCCACCTGGTGCGCTACGACGAGCTCGAGGACTCCGAGCAGGAGCGCCTCCGAAAGCTGTTCCGTTCAGACATCTTCCCCGTGTTGACCCCGCTCGCGGTTGACCCGGCCCACCCGTTCCCGTACATCTCTGGACTTTCGCTGAACCTCGCGGTGGAACTGCGCGACGCCGACTCGGGCAAGGAACACTTCGCTCGTGTCAAGGTCCCGGAGACCCTTCCCCGCTTCATCTCCGTCGATGCGCGCGGGCGCGCGTCCCAGGTGATCGATGCCTCGGCGCTCTCCGACGAACCGCGCAGCTTCGTGCCCCTCGAGGACGTCATCGCGGCGCACCTCGACTACCTCTTCCCCGGCATGGAACTCACCGATCACTACACGTTCCGCGTCACGCGCAATGAGGATGTAGAAGTCGAGGAGGACGACGCCGAGAACCTCCTCAAGGCGATGGAGCGCGAGCTCCTGCGCCGGCGCTTCGGCCCCGCCGTGCGCCTCGAAGTTGCCGAGGACCTGCCGCCTCGCATTCGCGACCTGCTGGTGCGTGAGCTCGGGATCACCGAGAGCGACGTCTTCCACCTGCCCGCCCCGCTGGACCTCACCGGGCTGCACGTCATCGCAGACCTCGACCGTCCGCGCCTGCAGTACCCCGCGTTCCGACCGACCACCCACCATCAGTTGGCGCCGGTCGAGACCGCGGACGAGCAGAACATCTTCGACGCCATCAGTCGCGACGACGTCTTGCTGCACCACCCGTACGACTCCTTCTCCACGTCGGTCCAGGCCTTCCTCGCGCAGGCAGCCACGGACCCCAAGGTGCTCGCGATCAAGCAGACGCTGTACCGCACCTCGGGGGACTCGCCGGTGGTGGACGCCCTCATCGAGGCCGCCCGCAACGGCAAGCAGGTGCTGGTGCTGGTCGAGATCAAAGCCCGGTTCGACGAGCAGCGCAACATCTCGTGGGCGCGCAAGTTGGAACAAGCGGGCGTGCACGTGGTCTACGGGCTCGTGGGACTTAAGACCCACTGCAAACTCTCGCTCGTGGTGCGCCAGGAGGACGAAGGCCTGGTCCGCTACTGCCACATCGGCACCGGTAACTACCACCCCAAGACCGCGCGCCTGTACGAGGACTACGGCCTGCTGACGCGCGACGCCGAGGTAGGCGCCGACCTCACCAAGCTTTTCAACCAGCTCTCCGGCTACGCGCCCAAGGCCAAGTTCCGCCGCCTGATGGTCGCACCGGTAGGCGTCCGCACGGGACTCATCGAACTCATCGAAGCCGAGGCGAAGCGTGCGTCCAAGGGCGAGCCCGCCTGGATCAAGTTCAAGATCAACTCGATCGTCGACGAGCGCGTCATTGACGCGCTCTACCGGGCGTCGCAGGCCGGCGTTCAGGTGGATCTGGTGGTGCGCGGCATCTGTGCGCTGCGCCCCGGCGTTCCCGGACTCAGCGAGAACATCCGGGTGCGCTCGGTGCTCGGACGATTCCTCGAGCACTCACGCATCTACGCGTTCGCAGGCGGCGGTGACCCCGACGTTTATATCGGGTCCGCGGACCTGATGCACCGCAACCTGGACCGTCGCATCGAAGCCTTGATCTCGATCGTGGGCGATCAGCAGCGCGCCAGCATCATCGAGAACATGGACATGGTGATGAACGACAAGTTCACCAATTGGGAGCTCCGCGAGGACGGCTCATGGGAACGCGCCACCGAGGATTCCGAGGGCGTCCGGCTCAAGGACCTTCAGTCCACCTATATCAAGCGTCAGCCTAAGCGTCGGGCCAAGGGGAAGTGACTCACTACCCACCGGGAATTGTGATCTCGGCGGGCGCGCTGGTGTGGCGCGTTCGTGACGGCGAACTTCAGGTGCTCTCGGTGCACCGCCCCCGCTACGACGACTGGTCGTGGCCCAAGGGCAAGATCGAGGAGGGCGAAACGCTGCCTCATTGCGCCATCCGCGAGGTATCCGAGGAGACGGGCAAGGAAGTCATCCTCGGCCAGCCGCTTCCCTCGCTGCGCTACCCCATCGCATCGGGCAAGCAGAAGGTCGTGAGGTACTGGGCGGCCCAGGTGGCCTCGCCCGGATCCCGAGCGGTCGCGGCCAGACCCCCTGTCAAGGCAGCGTCCAAGCACGAGATCGACAAGATACGCTGGCTCTCCGTCGCCGAGGCACGCGATCAGATCACCCTCTCCGATGACCTGCGCCCGCTGGAGGCCTTGGTCGCTGCGTTCGAGAATGACAGGCTGGACACGCGCGCGTTTGTGCTGGTGCGTCACGCGCGCGCCACTCGCCGCAAGGCCTGGTCGGGCGCCGACGAGGATCGACCCATTACTCACGCGGGCGACGCCAGGGCCCAGCAGCTGGTGCCCCTCATCGCGGCGTTCGGCGTCAAGCACGTGGGATCCTCCCCGGCCGAGCGCTGCATGGCGACGGTGCGTCCGTTCGCCGAGGCCTCGGGAATCCCGGTCAAGACTTACGAGGCGCTCACCGAGCATGGCCACGCGTCGACGCCGCTCAAGACGGCGTCCACGCTGACCAACCTGCTGGGCAAGCAGTCGAGTCGCGTCGTGGCCGTTCACCGGCCTACGTTGCCGACGATCGTGGAGATGGTGCGCGCGGCCACTCGCACCTACACACGCGGTGCCTTGCCCCGCAAGAACCCCTACCTACCGGCCGGCGGGGTGCTAGTGGCTCACGTGCTGGACACGGACTCTGGTCCGCGCGTCACAGCGGTGGAGACCCACCTGCTTCACGTCCACCCTTAGCGGCGGACGATGCGCGGGGCCAGTGGTCCTGTCTGGAGAAGAAAGCGACATCGGACTGGGAGCGCCAGTCGGCGCAAAGGCCGCTCGAGGCGGCTGGTATTGGAGCCCGGGGCTTCCGCAGTCCGACGTCGATTACTACCCTACGCCTGCTCGGGCATGGGCGCACACGAATCCGCGTTGCGCGAACCTTCATCAGTGAAGTTGAGCGCGGGCAGAACCCGGACGTCGACCCACCACTCGAGTGGGGCTCCCGGCTCGATAAACAGAACGCGGTCACGTTCCATGGCGAGCGCGAGTGCGTCGCGATAACCGTTGCTCGGCTCGATCGCGATGATCGGTTCGCGAGAGAAGGCGCCGTTGTCGAACCACACGCCGACGTACGGGCAGTTATCGGACCACGCCAAGTCGAGCTGACTGCCGTCCGCTCGGACCAGCGACGCCGAGGTGACGGGCTCCTGGGGGTCCGCGTACCACTTGCGGTATCCCCCAGCATCCACCGTGTCGATCGTCGCCAGCGCGTCGTCAATGGCTATCAAAGGCTCGTCAGGATCGATCACGTCGACGACCCTGACAGCGTCTATCTTGACGCGCGTGCCAGGCGGCGCGCAGAACTGAGGGTGCGCGGCCCACAGGAAGGGGATTCGGTCGCGCAGTGCCGTCGCGCGGTAACTCATCCGGATACCTCCTGGGACCTCCCGGATGGAGCGCTCGAAGGCGAATCCCAGACCCTCACGGACGATGCTGGCGTGGGCGGCTGTGCCGGCGAACGGGTGATCCCACAGGTCTCCGTGATCCGGCATAGCCTCGTCGTTCACGACGCACGCGTCGACGGTGGGAGCGCACTCGTCCCAACCGGCCATCTCAGCATCCGTGAACGGCGCGCCCGGTGCCCGAGCCCTGCCGGGTTCGGCTTGGGCCAGCCACTCGCGCCCGGTTCGGTCCACCAACGAGGTGATCTTCGCGCCGCGCTCAAGGTCGACTGTGAGGTCGAAGTGATCGGTGGACAGCGAGTTCACGACGCCCTGTTCCGTTGTCATGCCATCTCCTACTTTTGTCATGCCTCGGGCCGTGACCTGGACGGGAAGGTCCTCGAGCTCAGTCCAGTCGACCCTCACGGAACATCGCGGCACAGCGCTCAAGGTCCTCGCCGGTGCGCAGCAACTGCGCGGCCCGCAGGGTGGTTTGGTGAGCGCGCTCATCGGCATGCCCGTCGTCGGACTCCGCCTCGAAGGCGGCCCCGGTGGCCACCACTCGGCAGAACGCCCCGGCGCGCTCGAGAGCCACGGCCAGGTCTCCGGAGAAAACCCCAGACAGCACCGAGTCGGCAAGCGTCTTGACCTCCTTTGGCCCCGGGGGGTCCTCGACGCCGGCGATCGCGTGCCGCACATTCGCAGCCCGCACGCCGTGATGGTAGGACCTCGCAACAGCATCGGCATCGTGCTGCACCCACTCGCGCAGCATGTAGATGCGCCACAAGGCACCTGGCAGAGTGTGGGCTCCCGCCTTCGACCACATCATGGCGACGGTGTCGATGCCCTCCTCGTCAACCAGGCGTATGAGCTTTTCTACGAGCTTGGGGTCACCCGCCTCGCGAGCCTGCGCGACGATAGCGCCGGCCGTCTCATGAGCGATGAGACCGATGTCGGCGGGGTCGATGTCGCCCTCGATCTGCTCGGCCTCCTCCATCTCGAGCATGGCCGGCCGGCGGTACCGGTGCTCAACCATTGGAGGGGTGGTCAATCTTGCCGTAGGGGCCCGGGTCGGGGTCATCGAAACCCGCGCCCGCGTTGTACGGCAGCGCACCGGACTCCTGGTCCGCCCGCTCCGCCTCGGTCTCGAACGTCAGGCAGACGGAGTTGATGCAGAATCGGTCGCCCGTGGGGGTCTGCGGTGCGTCCTTGAAGATGTGGCCGAGGTGCGACTCGCAGGTGGCGCAGCGAACCTCGGTGCGCACCATGCCTAGGCTCGCGTCCTCGCTGAGAACGACGGCGTCGTTGGAGGCCTCGAAGAAACTCGGCCACCCGCAGTGCGCGTCGAACTTGGTGTCCGAGCGGAAGAGCTCCGCGCCGCATGCGCGACAGGAGTAGATGCCGTCACGCTGGTTGTCGAGCAACTGGCCGGTTCCGGGGCGCTCGGTACCCGCCTCGCGAAGCACCGCGTACTCCTCGGCGGACAACTCCTCGCGCCATTGCGCGTCGGTCTTTTCGATCTTGGGGCTCATAGTGGCTCCTTCCGGTTTCAGCCTACGCTCCGTCCAGCACGATTCCGTCGCGCGTCGGGCGTAATAGATAGACACCGTCGGAGCACGATTTGTTCCGCGCCCGCCTGCAACGCGGTGCTAGCGTCATGGACATGACCGGCGCCCCCATCCCCACCCGCGTGGGCGCGAACGGCCCTCCCCCCGCTCACGAGTCGATCACCCCCGAGACTGCCAGGGCCCTGCTGACCGACCAGTTTCCCGAACTCAGTGGGCTGAAACTCGGCACCCGTTTTGACGGCTGGGACATGGTCACCTACCGCCTTGGCGAGAGTCTCGCGCTGCGCATCCCGCGCGTCCAGGCCGCGGTAACGTCCCTGGCCACCGAGGTCCGGTGGCTATCCGAGCTCTCCCCCGGCTGGAGCTTCCCGCACCCGCGCATCGAGCAAGTCGGGACGCCCGGGCGCGGCTATCCGTGGCCGTGGGCCGTGGTCTCCTACGTGCCCGGCGGCACCGCGGACGCGCTTCCCCTTGCCGCCGATGCGGGGGTCGACTTGGGCCTCGCCCTCGCCCAGGTGCACTCCCCGGCGCCGGATGACGCTCCGGTCAACAAGGAACAGTCGGTGCGGATGACAGAGCGGGCCGACGACGTGGCGTGGGCACTGGCGCAACTCTCCGATGCGCGCGGCCCCGCGGGCGAGCGAGTCGACGCCCGAGCAGCGAGCGCCATCTGGTCGGCAGCGATGGCCGCCGCCGAGCCCACGCAGCGGCTCTGGTGTCACGCGGACGCGCACGGCTCCAACATCCTGTCCGACGGCGGCGCATTCGCCGGCATCATCGACTGGGGCAAGATGGCGGTCGGGGACCGCGCGGTCGACCTCGGCTTCCTCTACACAGCGATGGCTCCCGGCGGCGCCGAGGTCGCGCTCGCCACCTACCGCGACGCCACGCGATGCGACGACCCCAACCTCGAGTCTCGAGCCCGCGGCATTGCGCTCAACAAGTGCCTGATGTGGGCGACGCTCGACCGCCCGGCCAACGTGACCATGGCTTGGCGCGGCCTCAACTCACTGGCCGTCACCTCCTAGACCGCCGCCGGCGCCCCTTGGGCACCGGCTCCCTGAGGCTGCGGCTCCCCCGACCGCGCTCGCCGTCGCCCGTCGCCCGCCGTCCGTCGCCCGCCGCCCGTCGTCCGTCGCCCGCCGTCCGTCGTCCGCACATAAGGCGCCTCCGAGCTATCGCAAACGCTCCCGTCGCCCCTGGTTACGCACCACCCAGCGCCGTATTTGGCGTTTACGCAACTCTCTAGTACCGTAATTCCCGCCGGCCCACTTAGGTATGCCTTACCTCACTTCTGGGGTAGTTTATGCCCCATTTACTAGGAGATTCCCTTGACCTTCGCCAACCAGCTCCGCGGAGTCACCCTCGTGGCCGTCGCCGCGATCACCCTGGCCGCCTGCTCTAGCGCGGACGATGACACCGCCGCCTCGACCGACGCCTCCTCCGCGTCGCCCTCATCCGTCGCGGCGTCCTCCGCAGCCGCCGCACCCACCGAGGTCTCCGTCCAGACCTACCAGGGCGAGGTCACCGTGCCCGCGAACCCGCAGACCGTAGTGGTCTTCGAGCACGGGATTCTCGACACCATCGACGCGCTTGGCGCCGGCGACGCAGTGGCGGGCATCCCCCACCACGCGGTGCCGTCCTACCTCTCGGACTACACCACCCCGACGGCAAACACCGGGACGCTCTTCGAGCCGGACTACGAGGCCATCAACGCCCTCGAGCCCGACCTCATCATCGTCGGCGGCCGCTCCGCGGCGACGCTGCCCGAGATGGAGAAGATTGCCCCCACCATCGACCTCAGCTTCGACTGGGAGACGGACGCCTTCCAGACTTCGCTGCAGAACAACACCACGACCCTTGGCGCAATCTTTGGCAAGGAAGCGGAGGCCAGCGCGGCGCTCACCGACGTTGCCGAGCAGTCAGCGGCCATCAACGCCGCTGCGGCCGATGCGGGCAAGGGCCTGGTCGTCATGACCTCCGCCGGAGAGGTGTCCGCCTACGGACCCGGCTCGCGTTTCGACTTCGTCTACAACCTGCTCGGCATCGAGCCGGCCGCAGACCAGGTCGCTATCGATGACCATGGAGATGCGATCTCGTTCGAGTTCATCGCGCAGACTGATCCCGACGTGCTGATCGTGCTCGACCGCGACGCAGCCATCGGCGAGGAGGGCGACAGCGCTCAGGCAGTGCTCGACAACGACCTAGTCAACGGCACCGCTGCGGTCACCAACGACAAGGTCGCCTACGTCGACACCGAAAAGTGGTACCTGAGCTTTGGCGGCCTGACCGCGCTGCAGGGGATCTTCGACGACATGAACACCGTCGTCAGCTAGATTGCCACCAGCCTCATTTCAATGACTCGAAGCCCCAAGATTGCGGCCGTCGCCCCCTGGGCGGCGGCCGCTCTCGTGCTCGTCCTAGCAGCGGCTTCGCTGTTCATCGGGGTCGTCGACATCTCTCTGCACGACGTACTCACCGACCCAGAAGCGCGCGCTGTCTTTGCCGTCAGCCGCGTGCCGCGGACCGTCGCGCTCTTGCTGGCGGGCGCGTCCATGGCCGTCGCCGGGCTGATCATGCAACACCTCGCGCGAAATCGGTTTGTGTCCCCCACCACCGCGGGCACCATCGACGCCGCCGCGCTGGGGCTCCTGACCGCAACCCTGCTCTTCGCCGGCGCATCGGTCATGGGCAAGATCATGATCGCGATGCTGTTCGCGCTAGCCGGGTCGCTGCTGTTCATCGTCCTCATCCAGCGCATTCAGTTCAAAGACCTGATCCTGGTGCCGCTCGTCGGACTCCTGCTGGGCGGGGTCTTCCGGGCGATCGCCGAGTTCTTCGCCTATCGCAACAACCTGACGCAGACACTCGACGTGTGGCTCAACGGCGACTTCTCCGGAGTCATCCAGGGCAGGTACGAGACCCTCTACTTTGCCGGCGTCGTGACAATCGCCGCGTACGTCTTCGCCAACTGGTTCACCGTGGCGGGCATGGGGCGGGACTTCGCCACGAACGTTGGGGTCAACTACCGCGTGGTGCTGGGCACCGGGCTCACCATCGCCGCTCTCGCCACGGCCACCGTCGTGGTGACCGTTGGCGCCATCCCGTTCCTGGGGCTGATCGTGCCCAACATCGTGACCCTCATGCTGGGGGACAACATGCGGCGCGTGCTGCCGACGACGGCACTCGCGGGAGCCGCCCTAGTGATCGCCTGCGACATGCTGGGCCGCGTGATCATCTTCCCCTACGAGATTGCCGTCGGCACCATCGTTGGGGTCGTCGGGTCCGCGGTCTTCCTGGTGCTCGTGCTGAAGAGGAACCGCTATGCGCAGGCCTAGCGTCCTCATTGCAGCGCTGACGCTGCTCGCCATTGGCGCCGCGGCGGTGTTCCTCACCTGGGGCGTCGACGGCCACTGGGACTTCGCGTTGCCGCGCCGAGCGCAGCAGGTCGCGGCGCTGGTGATAGTCGGCGCAGCGATCGCCGTGAGCACCGTCATCTTCCAAACCATCACGCGCAACCGCATCCTCACCCCGTCGATCATGGGATTCGATGCGCTCTACGTGCTGCTCGCGACGTCGTTGGTGTTCTTCCTGGGCTCCGCCACCGCCGCGTCAATTCCGCCGCTCACCATGTTCCTGATCCGAGCAGGCCTGCTCATGGTCTCGGCGACGCTGCTGTACCGGGCGGTGCTCGGCAACGGCAAGCGCGGGCTGTACACCCTGGTGCTGGTGGGAGTAATCGCGGGCACGCTTTTCAGCTCCCTCACGTCGTTCATGTTCCGGGTGATGGACCCCAACGCCTACGACGCCCTACTGGCCGATCTGTTCGCGAGTTTCAACGCCATCGACACCACCTTGCTGGGCATCAGTTCCGTGCTGCTGGCGGCGGGCATCGGCGCCGCGTACTGGCTGGGCCCGCAGCTGGACGTCCTGACCCTGGGCCGCGAGCGGGCCATCACCCTTGGGGTGAACTACCAGCGTGCGCTCACCCAGATCCTGCTTGTGATCGGCCTGCTGGTGTCCGTCTCAACCGCACTGATCGGACCAATCAGCTTCCTGGGGCTGCTGGTGGCAAACCTCGCGTACCAACTCACCCGCACCTACAAGCACGCGGTGAACCTCACCGTTGCCGCGCTCATCGCAATCGTCGCGCTGCTGGCCGGACAGGCGCTCCTGCAACACGTACTGCACTTCAACGGAACGCTCAGCTCCATCATCAATCTGGTGGGCGGCATCTACTTCATCCTCTTGCTCGTGAAGGAGTCGCAAAAATGATCAAAGTGACAGACCTGACCAAGGCCTACGACAAGACGGTGGTCGTCGACCAAGTCTCCGTCTCGATTCCCGATGCGGGAGTCACCTCGATCATCGGGGCGAACGGTGCGGGCAAGTCCACGCTGCTATCGATGGTCAGCCGCATCCTCGACGCGGACGCGGGATCGGTTGAGGTGGACGGGATTGACGTCTTCAACGCGCCCTCACGCGAGATCGCTACGCGGCTGTCGATCCTTCGCCAGGAGACCCACATGACCGCCCGCATTACCGTGAGGGAAGTGGTCGAGTTTGGCCGATACCCGCACTCGCGCGGTCGGCTCACTGCCGAGTGCAAGAGCAAGGTCGATGACGCGATCGAGTACTGCGACCTGGGCGAGTTCTCGAGCCGCGGCATTCACGAGCTCTCCGGCGGCCAGCGCCAGCGCGCGTTCATCGCGATGGTGCTCGCTCAGGACACACGGTACGTACTGCTGGACGAGCCCCTCAACAACCTGGACATGCCGCACGCGACCAGCGTGATGAAGCTGCTGCGAAAGCTGGCGGACGACCACGGCAAGTCCATCGTGCTGGTCCTGCACGACATCAACTACGCGAGCGTCTACTCGGATCGGATCGTGGCCATGAGGGACGGGGTGATCGTGGCCGATGGCGCACCGGAAGCCGTCATGAACCCCGGCACCCTGGAGAGCATCTACGGCATGCCCTTCTCCGTCCTCGACCTCGACGGCGACCTCATCGCCGCCTACTTCCGCTGACCCGCCGCGCTGCTGACCGTTCACTGCCACCCACCCTCAGGGAAAACCATGACCATCGCCATGGCGGGGTGCGCCTAGCGCGCCGGTCACGGTAGCGGCCTCAGCCGCGACGCAGAAAAGCGGTGCCGACCCGCATTGCGCGAGCCGACACCGCCGTCGGATTATTCTGCGAGACCGGCTTCGATCTCAGCAGCCGACCAGTATCCCGAGTCGACGAGCAACTCGTTGATGTTGTTCTGATAGACGATGTCCGACTCGAGTAGGTAGGCCGGAACAATCTTGGTGCCGTTGTCGTACGTCTCCGTGTCGTTGGGCACGGGGGTTTCGCCGGACAGGAACGCGACCGATGCCGTCACGGCCTCTGCGGCGAGCTTGCGAGTGTCCTTGAAGATGCTTGAGAACTGAACGTCATCCTGGATCAACTTCACCGACGCGATCTCCGCGTCCTGACCGGAGACGATGGGCATGCCATCGGCAATGGTCGGACCGTAGCCGGCGTTTGCAAGTGCGGTCAGGATTCCGCGTGCAACACCATCGTTCGGCGCCAGTACTCCGTCGAGCGAGTCGTCGGGGTAGTTCGCGGTGATCAGGTCTTCCATGCGCTTCTGAGCGGTTTCCTGGGCCCAGTTGCGAGTGGCGACCTGAGCGATGTCAACCTGTCCCGAGGGAACAACGAGCACACCGGAGTCAATGTACGGCTGCAGCGTGTCCAACCCGCCGCCGTAGAAGAAGTGGGCGTTGTTGTCGTCCAGCGAACCGGCGAACAACTCGATGTTGAATGGTCCAGTTTCGCCGGTCTCAGTGCCGTCCTCGTTGAGGATGCCGAGGCCCACGAGCAGCGAGGTAGCCTGCTGTACGCCCACCTGGTAGTTGTCGAACGTCACGTAGAAGTCGACGTTCTCGCTGTCACGAATCAGGCGGTCATACGAGATCACGGGGATGCCCGCCTCCGCAGCGGCCTCAAGCTGGCCGGACAGCGCCGTGCCGTCGATGGCCGCGATGATCAGCAGCTGGTCACCGTTGGTGATCATCCCGTCAATCTGCTGGGACTGGGTGGGGATGTCGTCGGCCGCGTACTGCAGGTCGACGGTGTAACCCTGCTCCTCGAGTCCGGCCTTGACTGCGTCGCCGTCAGCAATCCAGCGTTCGATGGTCTGGTTGGGCATCGCGACACCGATGGTGCCCTTTTCCATGGCCGCGCCACTTGTAGTCGCGTCTGGGGCTGCCGACGTCGAGCCGTCGTCTCCCGCTCCGCTTCCGCTGCACGCTGCGAGCGTGAATACCATTGCAGCTCCAGCTGCCGCGGCAAAGAACTTCTTACCCATTTCTTCTCCTCTTTGAGAACACCACCCGCCACTTTGCGAGCTTGAGTGCAAGCCACCGCACCCACCATTGGTTGTGGACGACAGCAAATCCGCTTGTATTCAAGACTCTAACTCAGGGTGGACGGAACACGCCCGGACAGCCTGTCTCGTTTCAGTAACGATGACAAATCTTTGGCGAGACAACATATTCGCTGGTTTTGAGCGTAAAAATGGCGTCAGTCCGCGGTCACCGCGCCGCCCTAAGCAGCCGGGCTCGCGCGGCGATCGGGCCGTCCCCTGCGGGCCACTCCGCCGTCGCTTTCTCTCGAGCGTGGGTTCAACTCTTGATATCTACCTCGCCCAAAGACGGCATCGGCTGAGCGGAGGCTGGTGCAGAGGCGAGCCCCTCGCGACGGCGCGCACACACGCAAATGGCCCGCCCCCTCGAGAGGGGACGGGCCAGAAGCTTGGCTGCGCTACCTATCTAGCGGGCACCTGCGCGGCGCTTGTTGTAGACGTCGAAGGCGACTGCGAGGAGCAGCACTAGGCCCTTGACGACAGCCTGGATCGACTGGTCGATGCCCATGAGCTGCATGCCGTTGGACATGACGGCCATGATCAAACCACCGACAATGGCGCCGGTCACGCGACCCACACCACCGGTCACTGCGGCACCACCGATGAAACAGGCGGCGATCGCGTCGAGCTCGAACATGTTTCCGGCCGCTGGTTGAGCGCCGTTAGAACGAGACGAGTAGACCACGCCGGCCACACCGGCAAGGAGGCCCATGTTGAGCATGATGCCGAAGTTGACCCAGCGCACCTTGACGCCGGACAGCATCGCTGCGGAGAGGTTTCCACCGATGGCGTAGACGTGGCGGCCGAACACCGAGCGGGTCGTGACCAAGGTGTAGACAATGATCAGGAACGCGAGGAGGATCAGCACGTTCGGCAGGCCGCGGGCCTGCGACAGCTGCCAACCGAACCACATGACGACAGCCGCAATAACGGCCAGGCGCAGGATGAACAGTGCGGTTGCCTCTACGGGCTGGTTGTAAGAGAGTCGGTTACGACGGCTGCGGTAAGCGGAGAAGGCGTATCCCACGACCGCGAAAGCGAAGATCACGAGGGTGAAGACGTCGAAGCCCTGCCCACCTAGCAAACCGTCCTGGAATCCAGCAGCGATTTCCGTGTATGCGGCGGGGAACGGCGAGAGCGAGATGTTGCCGAGCACCAAGAGCGTAAGCCCGCGGAACAGCAGCATGCCCGCCAGCGTGGTGATGAATGCCGGGATACCGACGAAAGCCACCCAGAAGCCCTGCCATGCGCCAACCAGAGCGCCGGTGATGAGGGCCGCGATCACGCCAACCCACCACGGCACTCCCTGCTTGATGACGAGGACTGCGGAGACCGCGCCGGTCAGGGCGACCACGGAGCCGACCGAGAGGTCGATGTGCCCCGCGATGATCACGATCACCATGCCGATCGCGAGGATCAGGATGTAGGAGTACTGCAGGATGATGTTCGTGACGTTCGTCGCGCTGAGCAGGGTGCCACCCGTTAAGAATGCGAACAGAGCGACGATGAGGACGAATGCGATGTAGATGCCGCTCGTGCGGATGTTGCGAGTTGCGAGCTCGCGAAGGTTCGCGGTACCGGCCATCATGACAGGACCTCCTTGTCCTCGGTCATCTTGGTTTGCTCCCTTTCTTGCGTCATAAGTTCCATGAGGCGCTCAGGTGTCGCTTCCGCGACGGGCATCTCTCCGGTCATCCGCCCAAAGGCGAGTGTGTAAATGCGATCACACGTGCCGAGCAGTTCTGGAAGCTCGGACGAGATGATGACGACGGCTTTACCCGCAGCCACCAAGCGGTTGATGATCGTGTAAATCTCGTACTTCGCCCCGACGTCGATTCCACGGGTGGGTTCATCGAGGATCAGCACATCGGCATCGGAGTAGATCCACTTGCTGAGCACAACCTTCTGCTGGTTACCACCAGAGAGGTTGCCCACGACCTGCATGACCGACGGTGACTTGATGTTCATGCTTTCGCGGTACTCTTCCGCGATCTTCATCTCTTCGTTGCCGTTAACCCAGCCGTTCGACGACAGCTTGCCGAGCGCTGCGGAAGAGATGTTGGTACGGATGTCCTGAATCAGGTTGAGCCCGTACTTCTTGCGGTCTTCGGTGGCGTAAGCGAGTCCGTTGTCGATGGCCTCGGCGACGTCGCGAATGCGAATGAGCTCGCCGCGCTTGTAGATCTCGCCCGAGATGTCACTTCCGTAACTGCGTCCGAACACGCTCATCGCGAGCTCGGTGCGACCCGCACCCATGACGCCAGCGATTCCGACGACCTCGCCCGCGTGAACATTGAAGTTCGCGCGGTCGACGACGATGCGGCCGGACTGGGTGGGGTGATGCACCGTCCAGTTCTCCACACGGAGCATCTCTTCGCCAACCTCGTGCGCACGCGAGGGGTAGCGGTTTTCGAGCTCGCGTCCCACCATGCCCTTGATGATGCGGTCCTGAGTGGACTCGGGCTCGCTCATATCGATGGTCTCGATGGTGAGCCCGTCGCGCAGGATGGTCGTGCGGTCGGCGATCTCGACGATCTCGTTGAGCTTGTGAGAAATCATGATCGAGCCGATGCCGCGCTCCTGAAGCTTGCGCAGGAGTCCCAGCAGGTGCTCGGAGTCGGAATCGTTGAGTGCGGACGTGGGCTCGTCCAGGATGAGAAGCTGCACTTCCTTTGAAAGCGCCTTCGCGATCTCGATGAGCTGCTGCTTTCCCACACCGAGCTGGCCCACCGGGGTCAGCGGGTTCTCGTCGAGTCCAACCTCAGCCATGAGAGCCATTGCCTCGTGGTTGGTGCGGTTCCAGTCGATCAGTCCGCTACTGCCGCGACGCTCGTTGCCAAGAAAGATGTTCTCGGCCACGGAGAGGTAGGGCACCAGAGCAAGCTCCTGGTGGATGATGACGATGCCTTTTGCTTCACTGTCGTTAATGCTGTGAAACTCGACGGTCTCGCCCTTGAAAACTATGTCGCCCGTATAGGAGCCGTGGGGATAAACACCGGACAGCACCTTCATGAGCGTTGACTTGCCTGCACCGTTCTCGCCGCAGATGGCGTGTATCTCGCCATCGACTACGTCGAGCTCGACGTCCTCCAGGGCCTTGACCCCGGGAAAAGTCTTGGTGATCTTACGCATCTCAAGGATGTTCTTGGACATGACTCACCTCCATTGGTGAAAGATCGGACGAGAGTGGTGTCGGCCCGCGCAAGGCGGGCCGACACCACCGTCTGATTACTCGGCTACGCCGGACTCGATCTCTGCAGCGGTCCAGTACTCGGACTGGACGAGGAGCTCGTCGATGTTGTCCTTGTAGACGATGTCCGACTCGAGGAGGTAGGACGGAACAACAAACACACCGTTGTCGTACGTGGTGGTGTCGTTGGCGACAGGCTCGCCACCCGAGAGGAACGCGTCGGCTGCGGTCACTGCTTCTGCAGCGAGCTTACGAGTGTCCTTGAAGATGGTCGCGAACTGAATGTCGTCGGCGATGAGCTTGACCGACGCGATTTCTGCGTCCTGACCGGTGACGATGGGCATGCCATCGGCGATGGTCGGGCCGTAGCCAGCGTTAGCAAGTGCGGTCAAGATGCCGCGCGAGATGCCGTCGTACGGTGACAGCACGCCGTCAAGCGAGCCGTCGGGGTAGTTGGCGGTGATCAGGTCTTCCATACGCTTCTGAGCGGTTTCCTGTGCCCAGCGAAGCGTCGCGACCTGCTCGATCTCGGTCTGACCCGACGGGACAACCAGCACACCGGAGTCGATGTAAGGCTGCAGCGTGTCAGCAGCGCCACCGAAGAAGAAGTGAGCGTTGTTGTCGTCCAGCGAACCAGCGAACAGCTCGACATTGAACGGACCCGTAGCGTCACCCTCTGAACCATCCTGGTTGAGGATGCCGAGGCCCACGAGCAGCGAGGTAGCTTGCTGCACGCCGACGGTGTAGTTGTCGAACGTCACGTAGAAGTCGACGTTCTCGCTGTCACGGATAAGGCGGTCGTATGCAATCACGGGGATGCCCGCGGCGGCGGCAGCGTCAAGCTGGCCCGACAACGCAGTTCCATCGATCGAGGCGATGATGAGAAGCTCATCACCGTTGGTGATCATCGAGTCAATCTGCTGTGCCTGGGTGGGGATGTCGTCGCCCGCGAACTGCAGGTCAACGGTGTAGCCCTGCTCCTCGAGGCCGGCCTTGACTGCGTCGCCATCGGCGATCCAGCGCTCGGACGTCTGAGTGGGCATTGCGACACCGACGGTGCCCTTTTCGCCTGCTGCTGCGCTAGTCGAAGCATCGGGCGCTGCCGACGTGGCTCCGTCGTCGCTTGCTCCGCTTCCGCTGCACGCGGCGAGCGTGAATACCATTGCAGCTCCAGCTGCTGCGGCAAAGAACTTCTTACCCATCATTTTCTCCTCCTTGAGAACACAACCCGCCGCTTTGCGGGTTTGAGTGCATGCCATTATGTTCACGTTCACATTCACATGTCAATGCGAGTTGATCACGGTTGCATTACGGTTGCGTTCAAGACTCTAACTCAATTATTCGGCCGCCACAAACCGTTTGGTGTCTCGATTTGGTAACGAGGGCCGCATCGGCATGTTGGACTAAAATACCTGGTAAAACCGTTGCTCGTGGGGCGTGAGAGACTAGCGCGGTGAACCTCTCCCCTGAACCCGGCGTACCGCGCGGAGCCCGCGCGGGCCCGCGCATCGGCCGTGAGCAGCGTGTTGACTTCGCCGCCGGAGCCCGCGCCATCGCCCCGCTGGATCCGGGTTCCTTCGTGTTCGGCATGGCGTTCGGCGCGCTGGTGCAGGTCAGCGGCTTCAGCGCCTGGGTGGGGATGTCCGGGTCGGTCCTGGTGATGGCGGGAGCAAGCCAGATCGCCATCGTCGAGGCGCTGAGGATCGGCGCCCCGCTAGTGATCGCGGTCCTCACTGCACTAGTTATCAACGCGCGCTTCGCCCTCTACTCGGCAGCGGTCGCGCCGGTGTATTCCGCGTTCCCCAAACGCTGGAAGCTTTCCCTGGCCTACCTGATGACCGACCAGGCAGTCGCCATCACAATTCAATACCAGGACCGATACCCGGACCCGGTGCGGCGCAGGTGGTTCGTGCTGGGAGCCTCGCTGACCTACGCTGCGGCCTGGTACGCCGGCACCGCGGCGGGCATCGTGCTCGGGCCTGTCATCCCCGCCGCCTGGCAAATCGGCTTCATCGTCCCCTTGATGTTCATCGCCCTCGTGGTGCCCAACCTGCGTCACAGGAACGAGGTCGTCGCCGCCTGCGTCGCCATCGTGGCCGCACTCGCGCTCAAGGACCTGCCGCTTGGCCTCAACGTCATCGTCGCCGCCCTGGCTGGCATCGGCGCAGGAAGGCTCGTCAGATGATGCTTTTTCTAGCGTTCCTGCTGGCCGGGATCGGGACATACCTGATCCGGATTTCCGGAGTCACGCTGCTGGGTGGCGACCGCGAATTGCCGGAGTCGGTCAACAAGACGCTGAAACTAATCGCCCCAGCTGCCCTCGCCGCGATCGTGGCTAACGCTCTCATCTTGAACGGCGGCGAGTGGAGGGGATTCGGGGCGTGGCACCTCGCGGCGATCGTGGCGATTGGCGTCGCGCTGTGGACCCGGTCCATGGGCTGGACGCTGGTGGTCGGCGCCATCTCCTTCGCGGCATTGTTGGCACTCGGCCTCTAGCGTCGCGCGCACGAACACGAGGCACCCCGTGCTCCCCGGTACGATGTTTGGCGGGCCTCTAGCTCAGTTGGTAGAGCAACGGACTTTTAATCCGTGGGTCGTGGGTTCGAGCCCCACGGGGCCCACCCATTGCACGGAGGGGAGTCGGACCGCATTTGACGTAGCGGCCCGACCCCCGTCCCGACCTAGAGTTGCGCGAGCAACTCCTCCATTACGGCGATCTCCGCCGTCTGGTCATCGATTACCTGCTGCGCGAGTGCCTGCACTTCGGGACTCTTCGCGTCCTGAAGTGCAATCTCCGCCATGTCGACGGCGCCCTCGTGGTGCACCACCATTTGCTCGAGGAAGATCGCGCCGGCGTCTTCGCCCGTAGCCTCCTCGAGCACAGCCATATCCTCTGAACTCATCATGCCGTCGCCTGCGTCCTGGTCCATACCCGCGTGACCTGCAGTGCTGGTGGGGTCGAACTCAACGCCCCACGCGTCAAGCCACCCGAGCATGAGCTCGATCTCCGGAGCCTGCGCGTCCTTGATCTGTACGGCTAGATCTGTGACGCGCTCGTCGACTCCATCCTTCGCCAACACCACATCGGCCATTTCGACTGCCTGTTGGTGGTGAGGAATCATCATCGTGACGAACATCTCGTCCGCGTCGTTGAACGAGTCTGCGGACGCTGCGGTGAGTGACGGTGACGGATCGCTTGGATTGGAGTCAGTGGTTGCGCCGCACCCGGCGAGCGCTAGCGTCAGTCCGAGCGCGCCCGTCAGCAGTAAAAGGGGAAGCTTATTCATGGTTTTTGGTCTCTTCTTTTAGGTCGAATGGGTGGTTCAAAATGGCGCGGTCACGCGCCACCAGGAAGGTCGCCCCGCCGAGGCGGCAGGGTGGGACCCCTCACGTCCGACTAATGGAAAGCGCAATCAGAGAAGGTCCGCGAGGAATCAACCGCGAGACCATCGGCAAGTAGACCACCGGCGCGTATGCGCGCAACCTCACTGAGATTGACTGCCGACGTCGCGGAAGGAACAACGCGAGTCCCGCTACGAGGGCGAGCACACAGATCGCAAGCATTTCCATGTGCGACGTGCCGTGTGGGGCGGGGTGTTCGCAACCATCCGCACAGCCAGACTCAGTGTCCGCGCTGGAGTCTAGTATCGCGGCGGATGGCGAATGCACGACCGACGCAGCGACACCGTGCTGATTGCCGGGATACTCACCGTTGGAGGCGCTGAAATCCCCGCTAAAGGTGTGCATGGCGATGATCCCGGCACCGACGGCCGCGGAGACTAACGCGATGAAGAGGAAGTTTCCAAAAGGCAAGCGCCAGCGCGTCAAAGTGCGATCAAGGACCATGCTCACCTCCCGCTCGTCTGGATCACTTTACCTCCGGGACCCCCGCACGCCACCGTCTGTAGGCGCGAGTGTCCAAGCGCACTCGCAGGTCACTCTCAGGAACATCACAGCATCCGTTGGTTCTCTAGGAACATGAGAAAAAACCCACGCTTTCTAGCCAGCGTCGCCGCCTTCGGGCTCGGCGGCATCGTCCTCGCGGGCTGCAGCCCCGCTGCACCTGCCACCGAATCCGCGAGCAACGCCGCAATCGTGACCGACTCCGCCGCCCCCGCCGTGTGGGACAGCAGCGAGCTGCACACCATCGAGATCGACTACGACGAGGCCGACTACGACTCCCTCATCAGCACCTACATGACCTCCAGCGAGAAGGTGTGGATCTCCGCGACCGTCACCATCGACGGCGAGACGTTCGAGGACGTGGGCCTCAAGCTCAAGGGCAACTCCTCGTTGCGCGGACTCACCGAGGACGCCGACGCAACCGTCAGCGCTGCCAACCCGGAGGACCTCCCCTGGATCATCCGCCTAGACAAGTACGTGGACGACCAGAATCTGGACGGCGCGACCGAGTTCGTGGTGCGCGGCAACTCCTCCGAGACGTCCCTTAACGAGGCGGTCGCGCTCGACCTGCTGTCAGACGCGGGCCTCGCGGCCGAGGAGGCCATCGCGGTCAGCTTCTCCGCGAACGACTCCGAGTCAGCGTTGCGACTGGTGATCGAGAACCCCAACGACGAGTGGATGGAGCGCGAGCTGGGAGACGGCTACCTCTGGAAGGCCGAGTCCCCCGGCACCTGGGACTACGTGGGCGACGAGCCCGAGTCCTACATGGAGGCCTTCGATCAGGAGGGCGGCGAGGACAACTACGAGCCGCTCATCGACTTCCTGCAGTTCATCAACGAGTCGGACGATGCGACCTTCGGGTCCGACCTGGACCAGTGGCTCGACGTGGACTCCTTCGCCACCTACCTCGCGTACCAAAACGTGATCGACAACTTCGACGACATCGACGGCCCCGGCAACAACTCGTACCTCTACTGGGACACCGACGACGAGCAAATGACGGTGGTCAACTGGGACCTCAACCTCGCGTTCGGCCAGGAGAACATCGACGCTGGCGGCGGAAACACCGCTGAGGCGGGTCGCGGCGCAGCCGTGCCAGGTGCCGATGCTGCGGCGGGGGCCGATGCTGAGGCAGGCGCGCTTCCAGGCGCCGATGCGCAGGCTGGACAGGCGGGCGGGCGCCCCGATCGCGGCGCGCTGCCTGACGGCGCAGAACTCCCGGACGGCGCGGCACTGCCCGACGCCGGCGAACTGCCGGAAGGCGCACTTCCTCCCCAGGGAGCCGAGCTTCCCGACGACGCCGCCCTTGCTGAAGGTGCCGATGCTCAGGCTGGACTAGGCAACCGCAATGCCGGTGGTGGCGGCGGTGCGGGGGGTAGCAACATCCTCTCCGAGCGCTTCCTCGCCAACGCAGACTTCAAGGCGATGTACGACGCGGCGGTCGAAGAGCTCACCGCCTCGCTGTTCGAATCCGGCACCGCTCAGGCGTCGCTGGACACCTGGACCTCGCTGCTCAACTCAAGCGCCGCGGACCTGGTTGATCCCGAAGTGGTCGCCACCGAGTCCCAGATACTCGCGGAGAAGTTCACCTCCTAGCTAGCAAAGCACCAATGGCCGGACCGCATTCTCGCGGCCCGGCCATTGGTGCTCCCCACCAGCGAAGTGGGCAATAAAACCCCAGATAAACCGCTCATGACCCCGATGATCCGCGATAGTATTCTGGCGTCGCACTCGGTTGCGATTGCCGACGGGGCCATAAGCGTGGCGCCGCGTTAAGACTTGAGGGAATCGATGCGTCGACTTATTGCTGTCCTGGCCACCACCGCGCTTGTGTCGGGAGTCTCCCTCCCAGTCGCGCAAGCTGCCCAGTTGGAGCCGACGACGTTCGCCGAGCTGAAGGCGGCGGCAGCGGTCTGCGCCGACGGCGACACCCTCGTCGTTCCCAGTGACCTGTCGGGCGACACCATCACCGTCAACTGCGACCTCACCATTGACTTGGCCGGCCACACCCTCGACACCGACGGCGTGATCGTCAGCCCCACCAACACCCTGACGATCGACGACACCGCCGGCGGCGGCACGCTCATCGCCGACGGCAGTTCAAAGGAAGAAGCCGCAGGCATCGGCGTAACCGTGGGGGCGACCCTCATCGTCATCAACGGAAACATCGACGCGACCGGCAACGAAATCGGTGCTGGCATCGGAGGGTACGGCTTGTACCCCGGCGGCGGGACCGTCACCGTTGACGGTGGCACCGTCACCGCGACCGGCGGCAGCAAGGCTGCCGGGATAGGCAGCAGCCAGTTCGCATCTGGCGGGACCGTCACCATTGGCGGTGGCACCGTCACCGCGACCGGTGGCAGCCAGGCTGCTGGGATCGGCGGCGGCGTGTACGCAGATGGCGGGACCGTCACCATTGACGGCGGCACCGTCACCGCGACCGGTGGCAGCCAGGCTGCTGGCATCGGTGGCGGAAACTTCGGCGCCGGTGGAGCCGTCACCATCGCGAGCGGAGCTGTCGTCACAGCCTCAGCCGGGGCACAGGTGAATGGAAATCAGGCCCCGTCTGCTGTGGGCACCGGGGAATATAACGGTGTATCCGGCCTGGGGTTCGGTTCGCTGAGCGTCGCCGGCGACCTCTACCTACCCTCAAGCCAACTTGCCATTCCGGACTCGATGCTGGGCGACGAGGTCACCGTGACCCCCACCGGGCGCATCCTCGGCACCGTCGGCGACGAAACCATCGGTGCCACCATCAGTGGAGCGGGCCAGATCCGCAATGGCGGCGTCATCGCCCTCGACGCCTCCAACGTCACGGTGACTGAGCACAACTACCTCGTCACCTTCGACACCCTGGGCGGCACCAACCCGGCCGATGTGCGCGTGTTCGCCACCAGTTTTGCCACCGGGTTCCGCACCTTCCCGGCGCCTCCCACAGGTGCCGTGTGGGCTTCCGCGTCGGATGGCAGCGGCACCCCCGTCTCCGCGAGCACCGAATTGACCGGCGACACAACCTTCTACGCGGTATCCGGGTTCGAAGCGATCGCCACGATGGCGGCTCACTGCACCGACGGCGACACCATCACTATCCCCGGCGACCTGTCGGGCGGCACCATCACCGTCGACTGCGACCTGACCATTGACTTGGCCGGCCACACCCTCGACACCACCGGAGTAGATGTCGAGGGCACCAACACCCTGACGATCGACGACACCGTCGGCGGCGGCACGCTCATCGCCGACAGCAGTTCAAGGCTAAATGCGGCGGGCATCCGCGTGCCAGTGGGGGCGACCCTCATCGTCAACAACGGAATCATCGACGCCACCAGCGGCGACGACGGTGCTGGAATCGGCGGCATCAACGGCTTCGGTGGCAACGATGAGGGCGACGCCGGGACCGTCACTATCAACGGTGGAACCGTCACCGCAACCAGCCGTATCGCTGCTGGAATCGGCGGCGGGTGGGGCGGGGCCGGCGGGCCAATCAACATCAACGGCGGCCAAGTCACCGCGACCAGTGGCGGCCCAAGTGCTGGACTCGGCGGCAGCTTTGACGGTGCTGGCGGGCCGGTCATCATCGGCGAAGGTGCCGTAGTCTCTGCATCCGGGGGTTACGCATACGACGGTTCTGGGAAGGCTTACCGAACGTCGGCGGTGGGTTCTGGCAGCGAAGTCACTGACTCATTCGGTTCCCTCAGTGTTGCGGGTGACCTCTACCTAGGCCTTGACGGCGACCAACTCGGCGGAATGCTACGGATACCGGCCGGCACGGTGGTGGACGTGAAGCCCACCGGTCGCATCCTGGGCCTCGTCGACGATCCCTACCAAGGTGCTGGTATCAGTGGGGACGGCGAGATCGCCAACGGCGGCGTCATCGCGCCGCTCACTTATGCAGTGACGGTTACCGTGACCGGAAATAATTACCTCGTCTCCTTTCACCATGATTTCACCACCGCACCCAGCCCGTACCTTGTGCGCGTCTTCGCCACCAGTTTCGATGCGGGGTTCCGCACCTTCCCGACCCCACCAGGGCTAGACGGTTGGAACACCGCGGCCGATGGCACTGGGGACTGGTACTACGGCTCCACCACGCTGACCGGGGACACCGATCTCTTCATGGTGCCCGACGCGAACCTCACCATCATCCCGTCGGCAACGAGCGTGGACCAGGGCGGCAGCCTGACGTTCGACGTCACCGGCGTGAACAACAACGGCGACCCCCTGGACACGACCGATGTGGTCCTCACCAGCTCGGTCGCGACCGACGAGGTCGACGGGCTTACCGTGACGTTCCCGCACGCGAGCCCTCACACCATCACCGCGACCCTCGGTGGGGTCACTACGTCCGTGACAGTCGAGGTCAATCCCGCCGCATCCGAACTTGCGCAGACTGGAATATTCGAAGATGTGAACGCGACACTCGCCTGGGCAGCGGCGCTCCTGTTTGCTGGGCTTGGAATCACCTTGGTGAGAGGTCGACGCCGCGCGTGAGGGCTAAATAGCCGGCGCTGTCGATCTGGGCGGGCCGGTGCGTCATGAGGGTACGCGGCGCCCGCCGCGACGCTTCCTCAAGGAGACCTCATGAACTTCGCACTGCTCGCCCTCGCCGCCTTTCTCGCGACGCTCAGCTCAATTGTGGTGGGGACGCTCTGGTACCGGCCACGCGTCTTCGGAAACCGTTGGCAGGCGCTTACGGGCATCGATCCCAACAAGCCAGTGAACCCGGCGGTGACGTACGGCGGCACCTTTGCGGCGACGGCCGTGACAGCCGTGGTGCTCGCCATTGCCGCGCACGTGACTGGCTCCTACTTCGCTCTCGACAGCCTGCCTGCTGCATTGCTCGCCTCGTTGGTTCTCTGGGCGGGTCTCACCGCCAGCCGGATGCTGGTTCATGACCTGTTTGCGAGCAAGGACTTAACGATTTGGCTGATCGACGCGGGATACGAGTTGGTCACCCTGCTAGTCATGGGGGCGATCATCGGTCTCATCGGCGGCTGAGTTGGCTTAGGCCAGAAACCCGGGCCCGTTTGCTTAACTCCCGACAGACACAAAGAACGCCCGATGCCGGGGGGTAGTCCCCCCAGCATCGGGCGCCTCCGTCGGGGCTATCCCTCACCTAGATCTCAGCCAAAGGTGAAGGAGTAAGCCTCGACTCCCTTGCCGACCACCACGTCGAGTACGTGCTGGCCTTCGCTTACCTCCGCGGCCATCTGATAGGACCGCGGGGTGCCGTCCACCTCGATCACCCTGGAGCTGCCGTTGTCCAGGGTCACCGTGACCTGACCGGAACCGGCGAGCACCATGCGCACCTCGGTGGCGTGGAAGTTCAAACGGACCGCAGCATCGGCCGCCGTGGGCGTCGCGTACTGAGTCTCGAGCGTCCAGGCGCCCTCTAGCGCGAAGGTGTCGTCGGGCTGGTCTGCGGCGAACGCGTACTCGCCCTCACCCGGCTTGTAGCGATCCGTGCCGGCGTAGTTCTCATCCTTGGACGTGCCAAGGAAGGTCTCCTGAGTGGTCGAACCGAGGTCAGGGGTGTCATCCGTGGTCTCGGTCGCCGCGGGCAGCTCGACACCAGGATTGGCGTCCTCGAGGAGCTCGCGGATCAGCTTCTCCGTTGTCGCATAGTTGCCCTCGCCAAAGGCGATGTGGCGGACCGTACCCTCGGCATCGATCAGGTAGTGCGCGGGCCAGTAACGGTTCCGGTAATTAGTCCAGGTCGACAGGTTGTTATCGAGGGCGACCGGGTACGTGATGCCAAAGTCCTCGGCGCCGGCCCGTACGTTGCCCTCGTTTTTCTCGAAGGCGTACTCGGGAGAGTGGATGCCGATGACGTTGAGCCCCGCGTCGCGGTAGGCGTCGTCCCAACCCACCACATGGGGGATGGAGCGCTGGCAGTTGATGCAGGAGTACGCCCAGAAGTCCACGAGTACTACCTCTCCGCGTAGGTCCTCCAGGTCGATGGCCGCGTCTCCGGGGGTGTTGAACCAGGATTCGATTCCCTTGATGCTGGGCGCGGTGCCGCAGGACTCGAGCTCAGGCGCACCGTCGGAGCACTGGTCGAGGTCCTTGTTCTCGTCGTTCACCAGGCCGCCAAGGGCCAGTGCCTCGCGGGCACTCTCGTTGTCGGTGAGCTGCTCCTGGACTCCAGCGGTGTAATCGGGCAGCAGGGTCTGGAGCTTCTGCGGCACGTTGAAGGCAAGCCCGACGGCGAGCAGGATCAGCGCGAGGCCGGCGGCGATGCGCAGCCCGCGTTCGCGCCGGCGGAAGGCCTTGACGCGCTCGGCGAGGCCGCGGCCCGCGAGGGCGAAGAACAACAGCGGGATGGCGACGCCGATGGCGAACGACACTGTCAGCAAGACGGTTCCGGCGCCTATCTGCCCGGTCGAGCCGGCGACGATGATGGCGGCGAGGACCGGACCTGCGCAGGGCACAAACACTGCACCCAGCGCGAGGCCGACGCCAAAGCCGTTCTTCTTGGAGTCGACGTTGCGCTTGGGAAGGAACGCGAAGGGCTTCTCGAGGATGTACTCGAACTTGGGGACAATCAGGCCGATGCCGATCAGGATCAGCACCACCATGGCCACCCAACGGATGATGTCCTGCGGCAGGTTGAGCACGCTCAACAGCACCGAGCCGATCAGCGTCACCAGCGTGAAGCTGGTGACCAGGCCGGCGATGACGAGGTACGGGCGCCAGCGGGAGACCTCCTGTTGTGGGGCGAGGGGAACTGCGTCCGCATCGGCGCCGCTCCTGATCACGCCCGCCGAGCCGGCGCGGATCGACGCGCCTGCTCCTACTTGCCCGCTGATGCCCGCTCCTACCTTTTGGCGCGGGGCAGATGCCTTTCCGGTGCGAGCCGACTGCGCTCCTCCGGTAAGGAAGATGACCGGCAGCACCGGCAATATGCAGGGCGAGATGCCCGTGATCAGACCGCCGAGCAGTCCGATGATGATGAGTTCCATGTCCGTGCCTCCGTTGAGTTACGGGAGGTTCGCTCGGGGTGCCTCGTTGGATTGCTCGGAGTGCTTCTTCGCTGTATTTACCTGCCGTTTTGGGGGGATACGAAAACTTTCCGCATTGCGACCAATCCGTGCCACCGCATCGGGCGAACCCCTCCTGAAGTCGCAATCAAGCGGCGGGCAACCCACCAGGGAAGCCACGGACCAAGGCCCGTTCAGGCGGGCCGAACACTATGGAGGAAATCATGGCTACACGTACTAAGAAGCTCACTCAGGGATTCGCACTCGTCTTCGCCGGAGCCCTGGCGCTGTCCGCATGTTCCTCGTCCGGCTCGGACGATGCGACCGAGACCGCCGACTCGACGCCCGCAATGACGCAGGAAGCAACCCCCGCCCCCGCCATGTCGGAGAGCGCCATGGCCGAGGGCACGATGGACCCGGCCGCCAACCTCGTCGGTGGCGCGTGTGCCGCTTATGCGGAGGCAGTGCCTGACGGAGCCGGCTCGGTGCAGGGCATGTCGCAGGACCCCGTCGCTGTCGCCGCGTCCAACAACCCGCTACTGACTACCCTCGTGGCCGCGGTCAGCGGACAGCTCAACCCCGATGTGGACCTGGTCGACACCCTCAACGGCGACGAATTCACCGTGTTCGCACCGGTAGACGACGCGTTCGCCAAGATCGACGCGGACACCATCGAGGTCCTCAAGACGGACAGCGACCTGCTGAGCTCGATCCTCACCTACCACGTGATCCCCGGCCAGATCGAGCCCGCGGACATCGACGGCACCTTCACCACCGTGAACGGCGCGGACCTGACGGTGACCGGCAGTGGCGACGACATCATGGTCAACGGCGAGTCCACCGTGGTCTGCGGCGGCGTCCAGACCGCGAACGCGACCGTGTACCTGGTCGACACCGTGCTCATGCCCCCGGCTAACTAATAGCCGGTAGTTCACCCAACGGCAGGCGGCCGATGCTCACTCCAGTGAGCATCGGCCGCCTGTTTTCGCGTTCGCCGGGCGCGACGGTATTGATGGCATAGGATCCGATTTCCGACACCAGCTGGTGGGCCGTGATCCAAGACCCCGACGGCAACAGCATCGGCCTGTACGAAGGTGTCACGGATACGGGCGCGTAGCTAATATCGAGCATTCGGCTGGCGGGTTTGCGGGTCGCGGTTGGCGGTCCCGTTGCTGAGCCGCCGTGGCAAGACGTAGCCTGTTGGAATGACTGAAACTCCGACGCACACGCTCAATGATGGCCACTCGATCCCCGCTATTGGATTCGGCACCTACCCGCTGAAGGGCCACGAAGGGCGCGATGCCGTTCACTCCGCGCTCGACAACGGGTACCGGCTCCTGGACTCCGCGACTAACTACGAGAACGAGGGGGTCGTGGGACGCGCGCTGCGCGACTTCCTGACCGAATCGGGAGTCTCGCGCGACGCGATTACAGTCCAGAGCAAGTTGGCCGGGCGCCACCATGGCTACGAGAGTGCACTGCAGGCGGGATACGAGTCAGTTACCCGACTAGGCCTGGATCGACTCGACGTTTTGCTGATCCACTGGCCCAACCCGATCGAGGACAAGTACCGCGAGGCATGGCGCGCGCTTGTGGAACTCCAGCAGCGCGGACTGGTGCGCAGCATCGGCGTCTCCAACTTCACTGCTGAGCACCTCGCGAACATCATCGAGGACTCGGGAGTGACTCCCGCGATCAACCAGATTGAGTTGCACCCGTACTTCAATCAGGCCTCCATGCGGGCCGAGCACCAGCGGCTCGGGATTCTGACGGAGTCCTGGAGCCCGTTGGGTAAGCGGAGCGCTCCGTTCGACGAGCCCCCCGTTGCCGATGCCGCGGCAGCTCACGGCGTCACTCCCGCCCAGACGATCCTCCGGTGGCAGGTGCAGATCGGCTCAACCCCCCTGCCGAAGTCGTCGACTCCGTCGCGCCAAGCGGAGAACCTGGACGTGTTCGGATTTGAGTTGACCGATGCCGAGGTCGCCGCCATCTCCTCACTTACCAAGGCGGACGGTCGCCTGTTCAACGGGGATCCCGACACGCACCAGGAGATGTAGCGCGCTTTAGTTGGCGCGGTCCTCGAGTTGGGGCGAGTGGCCGGTGCCGAGCCGAGCCCAGGCCAGGCCGAGCCCAGGCCAGGCCTCGGCGCCTACGCCTGCGGTCAGGGAGCGTACGGGCGGGTAGCCGAGGGGTCGCGGGGCGGGGTTCGCAACACGAGGCACCCCCGAACCGGTGCCGGTGCGGGTGAGCTGGTGATGTGCACAGGTGCCGGGTTGCTCGAGTAGTCCACAGATGTGGGCTGTTCGGGGCTGAATGTCAGTCCCTTATGGTCGAATTGTCCTATGAGCACGACCGCCGGCACTGAAGCCGTAACTGAGACCCCCGCCAGGGACGATGCTGCCCGCGGTGCTGCTTTCGATGCGATCGAGCGGGTGCGTGCGGGGGTGGTCTCGGGATCCGGTTGGCAGGGCATTGACGTCGATGCGTTGCCGCAACCCGAGCTCCTCGCCTCACATGGCGAGATGGCGCGGATGCGCCGCGTCCTTGAGGGGATGATGGCCATCTCCGGCGCGGCCATCGCACGGCAATCCAAGCCAGAGAACGGTCAGGCCGGGCTGGCGAAACGTCAGGGATACAGGACGCCGGAGGAGCTTCTCGCAAGCATCTCGGGCGGCAGCACGGGGGATGCTCACCGACTCATTGAGGTGGGAGAGATGTTGGCCGCCGATGAGCAGGTCGCACACTCCGGCAACGGCGCCGATGCTGGCGCTCACGATGGCGCTGGTGATGGTCTTGGCGAGACGGATGGCAAGGATGGTCGTCCCGAGGCCGCGGTGGTGCCGCTGTCACCGCGTTTCGCGATCGCCAGTGACCGGGTCCGATCCGGCAGGCTCAGCCTCGAGGCCGCCAACCTCATCAAGCGCATGCTGACCCGAATTTGGGACCGCCGTGACGTGTTGGGTGTGGAACTCAGCGACATCGAGCGGATCGAACGGGTGCTGGTGGAGCGTGCCCATGGGTTGTCGGCGAACCGGTTCGCGCGGATCGTGCGCCAACTGGAGGCGCAACTGGATTCGGGGCGTCACGCGCTGACGGAGGAACTGCAGCGTCAGGAACGTTCGGTGTCGATGTACGAGGACTCCGAGGGGATGTTTGTGTTGCGTGCCCGTCTGGACGCGGAGACGGCGGCTCCGGTGCGTGCCGCTCTTGACGCGCTAGTGGGGAACGCCCTGCGCAAGCGACGCGACAGGGACCCGCTGGCCGAGGACGACCGCAGCGTGCCACAGGTTCGAGCCGACGCGTTGGCGGCCTTGGCCCGTCACTGCCTCGGATGTGAAAGCGACGACCTGCCGTTGGCCTCCACCACCGTGGTGGTGCGGTTAACGCTCGCTGACCTGCAGGACGGCACCGGTGTCGCAGACATTGACGGTGGCGGGCAGCCGGTATGCATTGGGACGGCGCGTCGTATGGCCGCCAGCGGTGAAGTCATCCCGGTGCTGCTGGGCGGCAAGAGCGAGATTCTAGATTTAGGTCGCGGCAGCAGGATCTACAACCGGGCGCAAAGGATCGCGTTGATCGAACGCGACGGCGGGTGCGCGTTCTGCGGGGCTCCTCCCGGTTACACCGAAGCTCACCACATCAAATGGTGGACCAGAGACCGTGGCCCAACCGATCTCAACAATGGAGCAACTCGTTAATACACCCTCTAGTAGAGTGCTGATTAACATCGCATATACATGGGGGAATTGTGATCACAGCGAGCACGGACGCCACGGCGGACGCTCTAGTAAATGCAACCTACGGACTTGTCATCGCGACTGCGCTGTTGGTCATCGCGACCGGCGTGCCGATCTTCCAGCGCATTCGTGAAGGGGTCCGGCGCAAGCGGTCCGTGGCCGCCGAGGTCGTTCCAGACCTAAACATGTTGCTTTCGCGCGTCCGTGGCACTGTCGATCTATTGCTGACCAAGAAGAGCGCGCCCCTAAGTGCTGCCGATCACCTGATCTCGGACGGGCGAACAGACCAGCGCATCGCGTCCGACCTCAAGGACCGCGCGGCGTCACAGAGCTTGGAATTCTCAAACGAGATCTATATCGCAGTGCACTTCCTAACTATGGCGCTTGGAGACATGTACATCCTGGCTCGCACCGCAGCAAACGTGGAGGGCAAGGCATCGATCCATGATCTTGACAAGAACCCGCCGCATCACCACTCCTCTGGAAATATGTCAGTTGAGGCTCGTGTCGCTGCGGTGTGCGCACACTACAAGGCAGTTGAGTTATCTCTCGTAGCGGCGGAGGCATTGTTGCCAAAGTCGGCGCGAACGATACAGGGCGGCACGTTCTGGGACAGGTATTCCACGCAGGTGGACGCACGCCAGCAGAAGGCAGAGCAGGACCTCGTTTCACAGCGCGCTCAGGCACGCAAGGCGAAGTAGCGCGTGCTCCTTTACTTGAAATAGCAACATAACTCGTTTGGGTTTTTGGGCCTGAAGTCGAGGTCACGAGTGCGCGCCAGGAAATTACAGGCTTGTGATTTGAGCCCGGTTGCGGTAGAACTTGTGGTGCGGACGTCGATACCGGCGACGAGACAAATTTACAAAAATGATGTCCCTGGCCCGGGGCAGGATGAGCGCTAAGTTACGCGCAGGGTAGCGGGAATGACTCGTGTTGCGGTCCGCAGCACAGCACGAGGCCCGTTAAAAAATTACTGACAACGAACCGGTTGAGCATTTGCTCTCGGTCGTTGTCGCACCTAGAAACTGATCGCTGGGCATGTGCCGTCTTCCTGTCGGCTCGTCAAAAGGTTTCCTACCGTGCGTACCCCTGTTGCTGCCCAACATTCTGGTTGGCGTCTGTCCCTGTATCCGCAAGCCCTCGAGGGTGGGGGCTGCTTCGTCCCTACTTTCAAGCCGGAGCGCTCCTACGTGGCCCCTGGTGCGGCTGCCGATCCTCAACGCTCCGCGCATGAGGCTGGGCGTCGAGCTCGAGCCCGTCTACGCCGCTACTGCGCTGCAAACCGACTCAACCGTTTCGGGACACTGACGTATCGCGGTGAGGGTTGCCACGATGTTGACCAACTCAAGCGTGACGTGGGGGTGTTCTTCCGTAACCTGCGCACCGGGCTAGGTGGCGCTCCGCTGCCCTACGTGTGGGTGCCTGAGTGGCACAAGACCGGCCACGGGCTGCACGTGCACTTCGCGGTAGCGAAGTTCGTGCGCCGCTCCCTTGTTGACCAGTCCTGGGGGCATGGGTTCGTCCACATCAAACTCATCGGGGATCTCGGAGTGGGCTCGGGCGCACTCGAGGAATCACGCAAGGCTGCCGGCTACCTCTCCAAGTACGTTGCGAAGACTTTCACCGACGTGAACGCGCGCATCCTTGGACGCCACCGGTACGAAGTCGCACAAGGCTTCCAGCCCACCAAAATCTGGGTGTGGGGAGAGTCCCCGCATTCCCTGATCGAACAAGCATCGAAGATGCTTGATTCGCCCCTAACCAACTCGTGGAACTCAGAGAGTGACCCTGAATGGGTAGGTGCCCCAGCAATCTGGGCGCAGTGGGGCGACAAGTGAATGCTATGGCTGCCTCACGAGGCTTCACTACAGACGACGTGCGCGCTTGGGTCCAACGCACGTGCGCAGCGCAGGGCATTCAGGTTGCGGTGACTGACCCGAACGTGGTCGCGACAGTAGGCGTGCTGCTAGGCGTCCCGCGCCGCAAGGCGGCAGCCGGGCGCGGGGCACCTACAGCCGCCACGTCGGAACCACCCGGTCAATATCCAAACCCTTAAACCCTCGCTTCTTCGCAGGGGTGATGGTCGCGTACTCGAGAACCGCTTTAATGATCGGCACCTGCTGCGATAGAGCCAAGGTGTCCCACTTCGCCCTGAGCGTGTGACCGTGGCCGATGTAGTCCTCAATAGCGTCATGCTGGGTAAGTCTCGCCAACATCCGGCGATTGGCCTCGAGGCGCGACTCAACGCGGTCTCGAGCGGCCTTCCACTCCTCGCGGGAGATCTCCCCATCGGCCCACATGTCGGCAAGGTCCTTCATCCGCTGAGTATCAGTCGCGATCTGGTCGCCAACTTCTGGCACCCGGCCATCCTCGGGGCTTCTGGTTAAGGTCTCGAGCATCACTGGCGAATCCAAGCGCACCAGTACGGCTTCTGCAATAAACGCTTCGAGCGATGGTGCCGAAATGTAAACACCTGAGCAGGGGACATTCGCGGTGGTGAGCATCCCGCAGGCATACCGGCGATCCTGACCGCGCGGACGCGAAGCGAGTTTCGCCCCACACTTGCCACACCGCAGCATCCCCGACAGCAGATACCTTCGTGCCGTGCGATTGGTGCGCCTCGCAGGATCGGTCAGCAGCAAGCGCAGCCGCTCGGCAGTCTCTGGCGCGATGATCGGCTCCCAGGTGCCCTTGGCGATTGGCTGCCCGTCGTGCACTCGCATCCCGTGATTGCGGGGCCGCAGCAGCAGCGTCCGCAGCCCGGACCCAGTAAATCGGCTGCCTTTCGAGCCGGTGAAACCACGTTCATCAATTGATCGAGCAACCGCGTTCAACGACTCACCTGAAAGGACACGTTCCGCCGCGTCGCGTAAAACTTCGGCTTCGGCCTCGAAATGCGTCACACGGTCCTCGTTGAACCCGAAGGGGCGGTGTCCACCTCCCATGTACGGTGCGCCAGTCTCAGCCACCTGGAGGAACTTGCGCTTGATGCGCTCGGACTTCACCTGCGACTCATGTGCGGCGACATTGGCCATGAGCCGGGCTAGGAAAAGACCGTCACTCTTGCCCATATCAAACTCGCCTTGCAGCGACACCACGTCCGCGAGGCCTGCGTCCTTGCAAGTGGTTGCGAAACGCTCGAGTTCAATCGGCTGGCGGTGCAAGCGGTCCATTCGATACACAATCACTGCGTCGACACGGCCGCTCGTGATGTCTTGCAGTAGGCGCTCGTAGGCAGCACGCTTCTTGCCTGAGTAGGCCGACGTGTCGTCGTCCACGTACTCCTCGAGCACGGTCCAGCCCCGGCGCTCGGCCTCGGCCCGACAATCCTCGAGCTGCCGCGTCACGCCCAACATGTCGCCGTTGGGGTCCCTAGAGATACGTGCGTAAAGAGCAACTGCATGCCGGTTCGTCATGGGGATACATTAGCGAGTTATAGCCAACGGTGTTCTTTTATGCGTGACCTGTCACCATCGAATCCACCGCGACCACTGGGACATCTCCGTCAAAAACAACCAAGTGTGGTTCACCCCACCCAGCACAGTCGACCACAAACGCGTACCCCGACTCGGCGGACGAGCACGCTTCGACGCACCCCAAGTGAACGCACACCAAGTCGACGCGCACGAAGCCGACGCACACCAGGACACAGCTGCCTAGTCCTCGGCCTCCATGGCCGCGTTGAACTCGAACTTGCTCGACTGCCAACCGTCCTCATCCATCCCGGTACGCCAGTAACCAGAGATCGAAACTCGCTCGCGCGGAACCCCCGCCTGCTTGAACAGGTAGCGCCTCAGCGGCTTGACCATGTCCGCGTTGCCGTGAACGAAGGCCTCCACCCGGTCTGCCCGCACTCCCACAGGGAGGCCCGCTCGCATCACTGCCAGCGTGAGCGCCTCACCGTAGCCGAGCCTTTTCCCGTCGGCCGTAACGTGTTCGTCGCGATGCACCCACGTGACCTCGGTGCGCGAGGTCTCGCGCAGCGGCTGATGGTGATCAGCGGAGGCCACCTCGAGAAAGACCCTCACCGCCGCATCGTCCGGGAGCGAGTCGAGCGCCGCCGCAATCGCGGGGATCGCCGCCTCGTCGCCAACGAGTAAGTGCAAGTCCGCGTCGGTGGACGGGCGCCACTTGCCGCCAGGTCCGGCGAAACTGATCTCATCGCCGGGCTGAGCCCGCGCGGCCCAAGGCCCCGCCAGACCCGTATCGCCGTGGATCACAAAGTCGATAGCCATCTGATTGGCCTCGCGGTCAAACCAGCGAACCGTATACGTGCGGGTGACTTCGCCGAACTTGAACTTCACGTAATGGTCGGTGTGCGTGAGCTCCGGCAGCGCACGGAGCCCGTCGCCACCGAGAATCACCCGAATCATGTCGGGCGCGATCATCTCCGTCCCAACAACCGTCGCGGAGTGAACCGGACGAGGGGGCTTCTTGGGCTTACTCATTAAGGTGCACCGCTCACTGTGTCGCTTTTGTTCATATGCGTTCAGGCTAAATCATGCCGTCGTCCCGGTCAGCCACAGTCCCCTTAGAGCGGACACCTGAGGCAGAGGTCCGCGGCACGCGACGAGGGGCGGAGCGTCGCAACTCACGAAAGCCGAGCGGGAAGTAGATACAGGTAGCGAACTACACCCCACTTGCGCCCAGCCTGAAACGGATATGAGTGGAGATACGCAACTCACAAGCCCCGGGCGTGAACCGGAGACGGGTAATGAGCAACGTCGACAACAGACTTGCCCAACGCCAAGCCACCCTCGCCGCGGGCCAAGCGGATCGCACTAGTGCGCCGCGCCGGACCGGCTATTCAGCGTGCGTGTACCGGTTACGACCAGCCAGGAGCGCGAAGATTCCCTGACCCACGGACAGCGTGGCCGCGAGAACGAGCGCCGGAACCCAACTGCCGGTCCACTCGAACAGGAGTCCCGCCGTAATGGGGCCCAGCGAAGCGATCAGGTAGCCGACCGACTGAGCCATGCCCGAGAGCCGGCTCGAATCCTGCGGGGTTCGAGCCCGCACGGACATCAGGGTGAGGGACACGACGAGCGACGCGCCCGAGCTGACTCCCGCGAGCGCCGCCCAGAGCACTACGAGGCTTGGCGCGAAGATGAGCCCCAGCATCGCGACCACCATGACGCCGGCCACAGCCGCGCCAACCGTGCGCTGGTCCTTGGCCCGGTGCAGGATCGGCCCGGTGGCGAAACCGGCGAACATCCCGACCATCTGGAAGATAAACAGGTGCCAGCCCGCGAGGGACTCCCCCACGCCATGCGACCCCTCGATGGTCGGCAGCCACGTGATCAGCATGTAGAACACGGACGACTGCAGCGTCATCACGAACGCGACCTGCCACGCGACAGGCGACTTCCACATGGACGAACCCGGCCGGGGCGCCTCGGACGTGCGCACCGGGCGCTCCGCCTGCAACCCGTTCAATCGCAGCGCCCACACGCCCGCGGCGATGGCAGCAGGAATCGCCCAGATGCCCAAGGCGAGCTCCCAATTGACCGCATCGGCTATGGGAACGGCAATTCCCGAGGCAAGCGCCGCGACGCCGGTCAGGCACGCGGAGTAGATGCCCGTCATGAGCGGCACCTTGTGCGGGAAGTCGCGCTTGACGATCGCGGGCATGAGCACGTTGCCAACGGCGATCGCAGCCGCCAGCAGGATGGTGCCGACCCAGAGGAACCCCTCGAACCCCGACAACGAACGCACCACGGTGCCGATCGCGAGCAGGATGAGGGCGCCAAGAATCGCGCGGTCGGTGCCGATGCGACTCGAGAGCCGGTGCACCAGAGGCGACACGATGCCGAAAGTGAGGAGCGGCAGCGCGCCCAGCACGCCAAGGGAAGCGGCCGAAAGACCGGTGTCGTCCCCCACGCGCTCGATGATTGGGCCGAGGGCAGTAATGGCGGGGCGCAGGTTAGCCGCCACCACGATCACGGTGATGGCGAGGAGCAGGTGCGAGAGTCCGCGGCGCGACGTTGAGCCGGGGGTCACTACTGGATTAGGCGCATTCATTTGCTCAAGTGTGACCGACTTTTGTCGATTGACGCACCAAATGCCGGCACGCCGTAATATCAGGCCATGCTTACTCTCGTAAGGTCCGCACGGATCGCGGCCGTCCTGCTCATTGTCGCCGCGATCGCGGGCGACGCGTGGCCCCCCATCTCCGAGGGCACATTCAGGTTCTACAACTTCTTCGGCTACTTCACCATGCAGAGCAACGTGATCGCCGTGGTCGCGCTCAGCATCGCCGCGTACTACACCGGAAAGGCTCGCCCCCAATGGGTGGAGTACCTGCGCGCAGCCTCCGTCGTCTACCTGGTCATCGTGACGACCGTCTATTGGGTCCTGCTCGCGCCCACCCTGATTCCTGAGGTGCCTTGGGCAAACTACGTCGTCCACCTGGCGAGCGGCATCATCGTGCTCATTGACTGGCTGGTCGAGGGACCGCGTCGAACGCTCCCGACCTCGAGATTCTGGATAGTGCTCATCTTCCCGCTGGTGTGGCTCACCGTCGTGCTCATCCGCGGCGCGACCGATGGCTGGGTCCCCTACCCGTTCCTCGAGCCGGACAACGGCTACGCCTCGGTCGCCGTCGTCGTGGTGGGCATAGTGGTGATGGGCACGCTGCTCTCAATAGCCGTTTTCAACGCGACCAGGTGGCGCATCGTAAGGCCGTAGGCTGGCTGACATGCTTATTGCGAGTGGTGTCATTGCGGGACTCGGCATTGTCTATCTGATCGGCTGGCTGGTGTTCTACGCGCCCCGCCCAGCCGTGCCGAAGGTGGATGCGACCGTCACGCCGCTGTCGATCAAGGTCGGCGACGTCAGCCGCGACTACATCGAGGTGGTCCCCGCAAACCTCAAAAAGGGCGCCCCCCTGTGGGTAGTGCTGCACGGCGCAAGCTCGAAGGCCTCAGACATGCGCTTCATCACCGGCTACCAGTTCGAGGAGGTAGCGGCCCGCGAAGGCTTCGTCGTCGTGTACGCCGAGGGATACAAGCGCAGCTGGCACGACGGCCGCATCGCTACCAAGTACCCCGCGCGCACCGAGGGCGTCGACGACGTGCGATTCCTCGAGACGCTGGTGACCGCAGTGTCGAAGAAGCACGGCCTCGACACCTCGCGCGTCTACGGCTTCGGCTACTCGAACGGTGGCCACATGCTCTTCAAGATGGCGGCCCAGAGCCCCCGGACATTCACCGCCATAGTCGCGGCCGCCGCGAATATGTCCGAACCGGAGAGCTCAGACAACATCAACCTCACCACCCCGATTCCCGTGATGCTGGTTGAGGGCACCAAAGATCCCCTCAACCCCTACCAGGGTGGCAGCTCCGGCAACCGCCGCAGCTCCCTCGGTAAGGTCAAGTCCGCCATCGAATCCGCCGAGGCGTTCGCGCGGGTCAACGGCGTTTCCGGGCCATCGGCGAACCTGCAGGTCAACAGCGTCGAGGGCGCGCCAGCGCGCGAACTGGTCGCGGGTAAGGAAGGTCGCCGCAAATCGGTGGTCCTCAAGGAGTTTGGCGCCGGCAGCGCGACCCCCGTTCGCCTGTACACCGTCAAGGGCGGTGGGCACGTGGTCCCCAACTCCAACTACCGCGCCCCCCGCATCATGGGCCGCAGCTCGAAGATCTTCGACGCCCCCGTCGAGGCCTGCGCGTTCACCGCCGCAGTAGAGAAGGCAAAGAACTAGCTCTTCCCCAAGGCGTATCCCCCGTGAACGTTCGCCGCGTAGCCTGATGAGATGAGCGCAGGACACAGCCACACGGGGCATGCGGGAGGTCGTCATCGCTGGCGCCTCGCGGTTTCTTTTGGCCTCATCCTCGCGTTCTTCGTCGTCGAACTCGCGAGCGCGATCAGCTCCGGCTCGCTCGCCCTCCTGACCGATGCCGGCCACATGGCCGCCGATGTCGTGGCTCTCGGTGCCGCCCTGGTAGCCACCCGCGTCGCCACCCGGCCTGACCACACGGGAAGCCGCTCCTTCGGGAGCTACCGCGCCGAGGTGTTCGCATCCGGCCTCGCGGTACTGCTGATGTGGGGCGTGAGCATCTACGTGGTCGTAGAGGCCATCGGTCGCATCGGCGACGAGCCCGAGCTCGCGTCGGGAACCATGCTTGTAGTGGGAGTCATCGGCCTCATCGTGAACCTCGTCGCGCTGCTCTTGCTGCGCGGCGGCGCGAGCGAGTCCCTCAACGTCAAGGGCGCGTACCTCGAGGTCTTCGCGGACGCGCTCGGCTCAATCGGGGTGATCGTCGCCGGCCTGCTCGTGCGCGCCACCGGTGACGGAGTCTGGGACACGGTGATAGCGCTCGGAATCGGGGTCTTCGTGGCGGTGCGCGCGACCATGCTCGGCCGCGAGGTGCTGCGAGTCCTCGGGCAGCGCTCGCCAATCGACACCGATCCCCGTGAGATTGACCGCGACCTGCTGGCCATAGCCGGCGTCGAGGGCGTCCACGATCTTCACGTCTGGACACTCACCTCTGGAATGGACGTCGCTACCGCGCACCTCGTCGCGAGCAGGGACGCCGACCCCACCGCGGTGCTGAACGCCGCGCGCGCACTGCTGAGGGAGACGTACTCTCTAGCCCACGCGACCATTCAGGTGGAGTACGCGAAGGACGCGAGCTGCCACGAGGCGGACTGGTGACGCTCCAAGCACGGGCCTCACACCCGCGTACGCGAAGCGCGCTAGCGTGGGAATCCCACACCACGCCGCGCAAGATCACACTTCACGGAGAACCATGGCAACCGAACCGGCCGTCCACCACGCGATGACTAAGTCCACGTTGAGCAAATCCGTTTTCTGGCCTGCCGCAGTCTTGATCATGGGGTTCGTCCTATACGCGGTTATCTGGCCAGAGTCCGCGGAGGAGTCGTTCGCCCAAGTTCAATCCGGAATCATCTCCGGCTTCGGGTGGTATTACGTCCTCATCGCAGCGGTCTTCGTGGGGTTCACGCTTTTCATCGGCTTCAGCCGCTTTGGCAATATTCGACTAGGCAAGGACGACGACAGGCCAAGATTTTCGCTCTTCTCCTGGTTCTCTCTGCTATTTGCCGCCGGCATGGGAATCGGCCTCGTGTTCTACGGAGTTGCGGAGCCACTCGCGCATTATGCGGACCCACGGCCTGGCATTAGCGGAACGCCCGAGTACCTCGCGCAGGCCTCGATGACCCAGACTTTCCTCCACTGGGGCATACACGCGTGGTCCATTTACATCGTGGTGGGTGTCGCCATCGCGTACGCGGTGCACCGGCGAGGCCGCCCCGTGTCAATCCGGTGGGCCCTCGAACCGCTGATGGGTGACCGCGTCAAAGGCCGGTGGGGAGATGTCATAGACATCACCGCAGTCGTAGGGACCATGTTTGGCGTGGCAACGTCATTGGGACTCGGCGTACTTCAGATGTCGGCTGGGCTTGACTCCGCTGGCATCGCCGAGCCCACGACCACGACACAGATCGCACTCATCGGCATCATCACGGTATTTACCATCTTCTCGCTCGTCACTGGACTCCAAAAGGGCATGAAGTGGTTGTCAAACATCAACTTGGCTCTGGCGGGGTCGATTCTGCTCTACGTGCTCTTCGCCGGGCCCACCCTCTTCATCCTGCGGGAGTTCGTGCAAGACGTAGGTTCCTACGTCCAAAACTTTGTCGGCCTTAGCTTCAACGTCTCCGCATATGGGGGCGAGGCCGGCGAGCAGTGGCAGGCGGCTTGGACCACGTTTTACTGGGGCTGGTGGATCTCTTGGGCGCCGTTTGTCGGCATCTTCATCGCACGAGTGTCGAAGGGCCGTACCGTAAGGGAGTTCGTCTGGGGAGTCCTTCTGGTGCCGACATCGATCGCGTTCCTGTGGTTCGCGACGCTGGGAGGTACGGCCATCTATCGCGAGCTCTACGGTGATGGCGGGATGATCGGGCCTGACGGTGAAGTTGACTACGACGGCTCGTTGTTCCAAATGCTTGACGGCCTACCGGGGGGGAGCGTGGCGGCCTATGGCGCTATTTTGCTCATTGGCCTCTTCTTCATCACTTCCTCCGACTCCGGGTCCCTCGTGCTAGGCATGCTGACGTCCGGCGGCTCGGAGAACCCCAAGCGCTGGCTTCGCGTGTTCTGGGCGGTCACCACCGCACTGGTCGCGATCGCGCTCCTCCTGAGCGGCGGCCTCACGGCACTCCAGACTGCCGCCATCATCACCGCGCTGCCATTCTCGGTGGTCATGATCGGCATGATGATCTCGACAATTCGGGCGTTCCAAGGCGAGCATCAGGTTTACCTCAGCGGGAACCGTCAGGACTTTGTTGAGCACATTACGGAACGTATTGGTGACGAGTACGGCCTCGATTCGTCCAACCCCGGCGCGGTCGCGGTCAAACCTAAGACCTCGTGGCTCCAGAAACTGGGAAGGGCACCCGAATCTGAGCCGATGCCCACCTATTTGAGAGCCAGCACCACAACACCCCCTGTCAGCGATGAGTCCCCTGACTCGTACGCGGGATCGCACTCCGACGAAATCATCGTGCCGATCGACCGAGAAAAGGAGGACTAGTTACGCGTCAATATGCAGACCTCGACAGCACCCTCAAGACCGTCGACACCCACCCGGGGGTCATCGAGGTAGAGCTCGACGCGTGAGACCCACTCGCCCCCGCCTGCCGCCACGTCGAGGGCGAGATCAGTCAGGTCTGCCCACATCATTACCTCCGCGGAGACATCATCGAGAGCCGAATACGGCCCCGTGTACGCGGCGACTGCGTAGCGCCCAGCTGGCAAAAGTTCCGCGACATAGGGCAGGTCTATCCATGTGTTCTCCGGGATCACCCAGCCCACTTCGACGGCGAAGGCGCCCCGTTGGTCGGTCCCGCGGTAGCGCACCACCCCCGGGCCGGAAGGGTTGATTCCGCGCGATGCGAGGTATAACTCAATCTGCCTGTACGCGGCGGCGACGCGTTCACCCATGTCTGTAATCGTCACGGTGACGGGCAAGGCCACATAAGTCAAGGGCTCGCGGTGTTCGGCGCGAAAGGTCGCGTTCGACACGGAAATCACCGACCGCAACGGTGGATGCAGAATCGCTGGCCATCCCCGATGAGGGTTGCCAAGTGCCCAAACCGAGGGCACGCTAAAGCGAGTTTGCTCATACGGGCGACGCTACGCGAGGCGCGGCCCCAACGCCACCCGCGCCACCCGAGTGCGGATCGAGTCCGTCGACGGGTTGTTACTCTGACCCTTGTGAATAGAGCGATCGCCATAGCGCGGATAACCATGATGGCGCTCATCATGTCCGCCCTGATCGCCACGCTGACGGACACCTCGGGCCGAGTGCCCTCGTCCCTCGCGGAGACCGCGACCTACTTCACATTTCAAGCCAACCTGATCGCGTTGATCGCGTGGGGGGCCCTGGTCTTTTACGCGCGACGTGGAGGGCCTCGGCCGCGGTGGCTCGAGTACGGGCGCGCGTTCACCGCTGCGAACTTGGTGGCAATCGGCGCAATCTACTGGATCGCGATCGCGCCGCTTGGAATGGAAGACGGCCCGCAGCTCGTCTACGTCATGATCATTTCGCATTGCGTCACGCCGATATACGCGGCGGTCGAACAATTACTGGTGGGCCCCCGCACCCCGCTCCCGTGGCGCCACCTGTGGATAATCGCGGGCTACGCATCCGTGTGGGTGTCGATCGCCGTGGTGCGCTCGCTGTTCGGTGTCACTCCCGTCTACGACTACCTCGACCCGGCACTCGGAGGCTTGGCGGTGGGCACGGGCCTCTTGTGGAACTTCGCCGTACTCGCGATAGCAGGCGCGGGCGCGATGCGCATCCGGCGCTGGCGCCGGTGGCCGGACACGGGAAATTGGTCCGCTCACCACTCAGCGGAAGCGCACGTGGCCGTGGACGACGAGTTGGAACCCGTGGTGACTGCCGGAGTCTTGCGCACCCCGCGTTGACTGTGCGGTTAGCCTGCGCTCGCTGAGCTACGCCACGGTGCGTGGCCCGCTTTGACATTACGCTTTGACAGGGCGCTTTACCCACGCTCGTGGACGGCTCGCGTTGAACCCGCCAACTGGACCCCCCGGCTGAGCGCGCGACTTGAGCCCTCCAGTTGAAGGCGCGAGTTGAACGCGCCGGCTGAGCGCGCGAGTCGAACGCTCAGGTTGAACGCTCCGGCTGAGCGCGCGACTTGCACCCGCTCGTTGATCCCGGGTGTAGACGGCGAGATTAGCGTCCGTACACCGGCTCCGCGTCAATGATGATTCCGTCGGGAGCGACGTGCGCTTCCCACTTCTGCTTCTCGCGAGTGACCAGTGTCAGCATGATGGCCCAAAGGCCCAGGTCGTCGGCCAGCCCAAAGGGACCCAGGATCAGTTCCGGGATCAAGTCCACGGGGGAGAGCGTGTAGAGCACCGCGGCGCCTAGCGACAGCCACGCCATCGGCGAGACCTTGTGTTGGCCGGTACGTACTGCCGTAAAGAACTTCCACCACATGGTGACTCCTCAGGGCTCGATCATGAACACGATTCGCGGCACGATGCCGCAAATCCCAAGTGCCCAGATTACGCCCGGCAACCATTTATCACCAGGGGGAGCGTTACTCGGCGGGCGAGAATACCTCGCGCAGCTCGCCCGAAGCGACGTCGAAGACGAACCCGCGAACCTGCGATTTGTCGACCAGGAAGGGGTTGCGGCGTACCCGTTCGATCGACTGGCGGAGGTCCGCGTCAAGGTCGCGGAAGCTCTCGGGACTCCAGGTGGGCTTGAGCCCCGTCTCGTCGAGAAGCTCGTTGCGCAGCTCGTCATCGGTGAACGTCAACGCGCCACAGTCCGTGTGGTGAACGAGCACAATCTCGCGGGTGCCGAGCTTGCGCTGGGAGATCACGAGCGAGCGGATCACGTCATCCGTCACTACGCCACCGGCGTTGCGGATGATGTGCGCATCGCCCAGTTCCAGGCCGAGCATCGCGAACGTGTCGAGGCGGGAGTCCATGCACGAGACCACGGCCAGCTTGAGTCGCGGCGGAAGCGGGAGGTCCGGAATATAGGCGGCCGCATACTCGTGATTGTTGGTCAGCAGCTGATCGGTAACGGCCATGAGTGCCTCCATCGTTCTGGCGCGCGGACTCCGATGCCCTGCGCACGTCTGCCGTCAGCCTAGGGCAACCTTTGAGGTGGCCCGCCACTGGCGCGGATGCGCACGCAGCAAGCACGATGAGCTCGGTCACACTGGCCGGGCGAAAGCTGTTCACAACAGTCCCGCAACAATTGCCCCGCGACCCCCTGATCGCGTATTGTTCACGTTAACATCGTTGATTAGCAGTTGGCGGTGAACAATGTGGCCCTTGCACGTGCGCAATGCGCTCGCACTGGCCCCGAAGAGAGGCAACGATGAGCAGCGGGTCCGAGGCAATGAAGCCAAACGAAGTATCCGAAACCCGGGATAGGTCGATCCGCGTAAGCCGCGACCATCTCGCGGACGGCCGCGAGATCATCTACTTCGACGACCGCGACACGTCCCTGACGGCCAATCGCAAAGCGGACGCCCGCAGCCTCGATCCGCGCCCCGCGACGGCCACCGCGCGACAGGACCCCCTGACCGGAGAGTGGATATCCGTGGCGGCGGCGCGCCAGAACCGCGTCATGCTTCCACCCGCGCACCTTGACCCCCTCGCGCCCCAGACCCCAGAGAACCCCTCCGAGATCCCGGACAACTACGACGTCGCGGTGTTCGAGAACAAGTCGCCCTCCTTTGGCCCGCAAGCCACCGTCGACGGCGACGGCTTCTCCGATGACATCGGGCTCGAACGCACCGCGTCCTCCGCCGGCCGCTGCGAAGTAGTCTGCTTCTCCCCCGCACACGACGGCTCGTTCGCCTCGCTGGGAGAGAACCGCGCACGCACCGTGATCGAGGCCTGGGCCCACCGCACCGCGGAATTGTCGAAGGTACCCGCCGTCAAGCAGGTGTTCCCCTTCGAGAACCGCGGCGAGGCCATCGGCGTCACGCTGCACCACCCGCACGGCCAGATCTACTCCTACCCGTATGTCACCCCCCGCACGCAGCGCCTGCAAGCGAGCGTCGCCAACTACGGTTCCTCGCTCATGTCGGACATCCTCGACCGCGAGCGCGGCGGATCCCGGGTCCTCATCGCCGGCGAGCACTGGACCGCCTTCGTCCCGTTCGCGGCGCGCTGGCCAGTCGAGATCCACGTGCTTCCGCACCGCGACATCCCGGACTTCGCCCACACGTCGCTGGCCGAGCGCGACGAGCTGGCGAGCCTGTACCCGCGCGTGCTCCGCGGCGTCGACGCCCTCTACGACACCCCCACCCCGTACATCGGCGCGTGGCACCAGGCCCCCCTCGAGCGCGGCGACGGGATCCGCCTCATGGCGCAGATCACCAGCCCCCGCCGAGCGGCCGACAAGCTCAAGTTCCTCGCGGGGTCAGAGGCCGCCATGGGCGCCTGGATCGCGGACGTCTCCCCCGAGACCGCCGCCGGTAACCTCCGCGAAGCCATCGCGAGGGCCGACGCCTCAGCCACAGCATCGTCCCCCGCCACGCCAGACCTGAAGGACGCCTCATGACCACCGCCGATTCGACCCCCTCCCACCCCGCGGACGCACGAGAACTGGCCGGCTGGGGCGTCTGGTCGGCGCCGGGGCGCGTCAACCTGATCGGCGAGCACACCGACTACAACGGCGGCCTGGTGCTTCCGCTCGCGATAGACCGTCGCACCACCTGCACCGTCTCGCCGCGCGCGGACCGCATCCTGCGGGTCACCTCCACGGCGGGTGACGGCCAGGCGGTCGAACTCGCCATCGATGACCTCGCTCCCGACGCCATGGCCGGCTGGTCCGCCTACGTGCTCGGCGTCGCGTGGGCGCTGGGGGAGATGGGCGCAAACCTTTCCGGCGTCACCGGGTTCGACTTCGAGCTCGACTCCGACGTGCCCATCGGCGCGGGCCTGTCCTCGTCTGCCGCGATCGAATGCGCGGTTGCCGTGGCCCTCAACGACCTTTGGAACCTGGGCCTATCCCCGATGGAGCTTGCGCGCGCGGGCCGACTCGCGGAGAACAGCGCCGTGGGTGCCCCCACCGGAATCATGGACCAGTCCGCCTCGATGCTTGGCGAGGCTGACCACGCAGTCTTCCTCGACTGCACAACCGAGGTCGCGCAGAGCGTGCCCCTGCACCTCGAGGAGAACAACCTCGCGCTGCTGATTGTCGACACCCGCGTGGAGCACGCTCACGCCACTGGCGGCTACGCCTCACGCCGAGCCTCGTGCGAGAAGGGCGCGGAGGCCATGGGGGTGAAACTACTGAGTGAACTATCGGTGCACGACCTGCCCACGCTGAGCGAGCGCGTCGACGACGAGACGTACCGCAGGGTGCGTCACGTCCTCACAGAGAACCAGCGCGTCGCGGACACCGTCGAAGTCCTGCGCGACAAGGGCCCCCTGGCGATAGGCGAGCTGCTTTGCGCCTCACACGCCTCGATGCGCGACGACTTCGAGATCTCGGTTCCGGAGATGGATCTGGCCGTAGACACCGCGATGGCGACCGGCGCAGTGGGCGCGCGCCTCACGGGCGGCGGCTTCGGTGGGTCCATGGTTGCCCTGGTTCACCAGGAGGACGTCGACCCAATCTCCGCCGCTATCGCCTCCGCATTCGCGGCGGCTGGCTACGCCGCACCGCAGGCCTTCACTGTTCATGCAGCGGCCGGCGCCCACCGCGACTCGGTCACCGCTAGCAAGTAGCGCACCTCACCTCACCGCACGGCACGGCACGGCACGGCACGAGGATTCATCGGGTGGTTGAATATCACCAACCGATGCGCACAAGATTCATCAGGCGGTTGACTGCCTCGCGGTATCCGGCGCCGGACTAGAAGCTAAGGACGTTAGACATGACTTGGATGGTGACCGGCGGAGCCGGCTATATCGGCTCACACGTCGTCAGGGCGCTCACGGGCGCCGGCATGAGCGCCGTGGCCCTGGACGACCTGTCGTCGGGCTTCGAGGACTTTGTCGAAGACGGCGTGCCTCTGGTGCGCACCAGCATCCTGGAGGGAGAGGCTGTGACCGCCGCCATGCGCGAGCACGGAGTCACTGGCGTCATCCACTGCGCGGGATACAAGTACGCGGGCGAGTCAGTCAAGCGCCCCGTCCACACCTACCGCCAGAACGTCGAGGGCCTGGGCGTGCTGCTCGACTCGATGGCCGCGGCGGGCGCAGGTCGCCTCGTGTTCTCATCCTCCGCCGGCGTCTACGGGACCCCCTCAGTTGACCTCGTCACCGAGGACACCCCTACGACTCCGGAGTCGCCCTACGGCGAGTCGAAGTTGATCGGCGAGTGGCTGATCCGAGACCAGGTGCGCGCCCTCGCCGGTTCCGACGCGCCTCTCACGGCGACCAGCCTGCGTTACTTCAACGTAGTGGGATCAGGGTTCGCGGACATCTACGACGCGTCGCCTTACAACCTCTTTCCCCTGGTATTCGCAAAGCTCGCGGCCGGTCAGACGCCGGCGATCTTTGGCGACGACTACGCGACGGAGGACGGCACCTGCGTGCGCGACTACGTCCACGTCAGCGACCTGGCCCACTCTCACGTGGCCGCCGCCCGCATGATGGAAGCCGGCCGCGAGTTGGCGCCGGTCTACAACCTGGGCTCCGGTGCCGGCACCTCGGTGCGCGAGATCATGGACGCAGTGCGCACCGTCACCGAGATCGACTTTCAGCCACGCATCGAGCCGCGTCGCGCCGGGGACCCCGCGCGCATCGTCGCGACCGGCGAGTTGGCGGGAGACGACATCGAGTGGAAGAACAGCCACGACGTGCGCGAGATGGTCGCCACCGCGTGGGCCTCTCACCCCAAGGGCGCCTAACCTGCGCCAGGTTCGCGCAGGGGGCCGGTTTCCCGTCGAGCCGCTGGGCACCTACCGGTAGCCCGACTCGGGCCGACTCGAACCTCCCCGGTTCACATGGCGGTGAGGTTTCCACCGTCTCCCGTCCCAGCGTTCAACTGGTGGTTGAGACTGGTCTGGTCTGCCACCCAGCGTTCAGACGGTGGTTGAGTCTGGCGTGGTCTGCGTCCCAGCGTTCAGCCGGCGGTCGAGACTGGTCTGGTCTGCGTCCCAGCGTTCAGCCGGCGGTCGAGACTGGTCTGGCCTGCCACCCAGCCCTCAGCTCACGGTCGATTTGCTCCCCTGCACCACCGCGTCGACCTGCATCTCGACCCTGTAGCGCGGGTCGGCGAGCGCGCTCACCTCAACCAGGGTCGCCGCCGGCAATACGTCTGCGAAGGCCTCACGGTGCGCCCGCGCGACCAATGGCATATCCGCGATGTCGGTGACGTGGGTGAGTGTGCGCACCACATCACCCAGCGACGCCCCCGCCTCGGCGAGGGCTGCGGCGATGACCCGCAGCGCATCGGCCGCTTGGACGTAGGCATCTCCATCGACGGCGTCGCCGCGGGCACAGGATCCAGAGACCCAGACCTGGTCGCCCACCCGCACCGCGCGCGAGTACCCGTAGTCCCGCTCGAAGGGTCCGCCCGAAGCGAAGTTCTGTCTCATGCGGTCATCGTATGGGCAGGTGCGCCGTCGCTCGGCGGGCGCACCCGGCGCGCCCACGCGAGCCCGCCAACGCAATTCGTGCCCCAGCAGCCCGGCTACCCTCAGACTATGACTGACCCCATCCTTATCACCGGCTGCTCAAGCGGCATGGGCCGCGCGGCCGCCCTCGCACTCCTCGAGCGCGGGCACACCGTGTACGCCACCGCCCGACGCCCCGAGACCCTCGCGGACCTAGAGGCAGCGGGCGCTCACGTGCTGGCACTCGACGTCACCGACATCGAGTCGATGCGCGCCGCCGTCAGCGCCGTCGAGTCCGAGCATGGCGCCGTGGGCACGCTCATTAACAACGCCGGCTACGCTCACCCCGGCCCCATCGAGACCGTCCCCGTGGAGGACGCTCGCGCGCAGTACGAGACCAACGTCTTTGGACTCACCCAGATGTGCCAGCTGGTGCTGCCCGCCATGCGCGCCGCCGGCAAGGGGCGCATCATTAACGTCAGCTCGATGGGCGGACGCATGACGCTCCCCGTGGGCGGCTGGTATCACTCGACCAAGTACGCCGTCGAGTCGCTTTCCGACGCGCTGCGTATGGAGACGCGACCCTTCGGGATCAAGGTCGTACTGATCGAGCCCGGCGCCATCAAGACGGAGTTCGACTCCACGGCGGGGATGGGCACGAACATCGACTTGCAATCCCCCTACTCTCGGCTCCAGATCGAGAATGCGAGGGTCTTCGAGGGCGCCTACGGTGCCGCAGCGAGGAGCGCCGAGTACGGCGCCAAGAGCTACGTGAAGGCGGTCGAGGCCCGCAGGCCGCGTCATCGCTACCTGAACACCGCCGCAGGGCGTTTTGTGGTCTACACGCGCCACTTCCTGGGCTCGCGATTCTGGGACGCCTCGGTCAGCCGCGCTTTTCACTGGCGTTAGCCTGAAGTCATGGAACCATTCAGCATGATCAAGGGCACCGAGGTGAAGGTCTTCAGCCTCGAGGACAACGACACCACGCTGGTGGTCGCCAATTCCGATACCGCGCGACCCGAGGTGCCCGCACGCCTGCAGTACGAGGTGTGCGAGAACGATGCGGAGTCTCAGGCCGTGGTGCAGAAGTTCGTCTTCGACCTGCAGCGCCAGGGTTGGGCCGTGGCGGACGAGCCGGTGGTCTAACTCGTCGGACGGAACGTTGGGCGACTGGAGACCCGCGATCGCTCATCGCCGCTAGGCACTCGGCACTATCAGGCGCTGCCAGTCGCTACCAGCCGCCGCATCGGCCGCCCGTGCGCGCCTAGCCCCACCCGAGCTCGTGGAGCCGATCGTCGTCAATACCGAAGTGGTGCGCGATCTCGTGGACCACGGTGACCGTGACCTCTTCGCGCACGTGGTCGGCGTCCTCGCAGAACCGCAGGGTGGGGTTCATGTAGATAAAGATGCGGTCGGGCAGCTCGCCCATGCCCCAGTCGGAGCCGCGCTCGGTCAGCGCCACCCCGTCGTACAGGCCCAGCAGGTCGGGCTCCCCCTCGGGCGACTCGTCCTCGATAAGGATCACGACGTTGTCCACCAGGTCCAGCAGGTCCTCGGGAATCGCGTCCAGCGCGTCGTCCACCGCGGACTCAAAGTCCGCGCGCGTCATCTCAACGGTCACGCCGCTCAGTAGCCCAACTCGTGCAGGCGCGCGTCGTTGATCCCGAAGTGGTGACCCACCTCGTGCACGACGGTCTTGGCCACCCGCTTGTGCACCTGCTCAGGGGTGGTGCAAATGCGCTGAATGGAGCTGCGGTAGATGGTGATGCGGTCGGGCACCTGGCCCATGCCCCAGTCGTTGCCCCTACGGGTGCGTGAGACTCCCTGATACAGGCCTAGCAGGTTGGGCCGGCCCGGCGGGGTCTTGTCCTCCACCAGAATCACCACATTGTCGATCAGCGCCGTGAGGTCATCCGGGATCAGATCCAGGCCCTCGCGCACCGCATCCTCGAACTCCTCGCGTGACATTTCGACCATGCCCCCATTGTCTCGCACTTGGGTGCCAACGATGCCGCCCTGTACCCGAATTGAAGTTTGCCCACGCTTACCCGTATCATTTGGAGGTCCACGGTGGCCTCGCAAGAGATCGCTGTGAACGGGCCCCCATCGTTTAGTGGCCTAGGACGCCGCCCTTTCACGGCGGTAGCACGGGTTCGAATCCCGTTGGGGGTACGACGTTGGGCCATTCATGGTCTAAACTTCATACGTTCCACTTGGTAACAAGGGGAATGCAAGGCCCTGTAGCGCAGTTGGTTAGCGCGCCGCCCTGTCACGGCGGAGGTCGCGGGTTCAAGTCCCGTCAGGGTCGCGGGTTGAATGCCCCTTCTTAGGAAGGGGCATTTGTCTCAGTGGGGTACGGCTTCTCGCCGACGCCGTATTCCACGCCTGGCTCTGTAGCTCAGTTGGTAGAGCGCACGACTGAAAATCGTGAGGTCACGGGATCGACGCCCGTCGGAGCCACCAAAGTCGAAACACCCACCAGCCCCGCCCACGCATCCGATGCGCCGAGCGGGGCTGTTTCGTTTTCCCCGGGGCCACGCCCGGCCATGCCCGCGCGATCGCGCCGGAGCTGTCATAAACTTTGGCACCGGCACGCGCGAGAAGACCTACGCAACCCTTTGGAGAGCACCGTGAGCGAAGTAGATGGCAAGCCCCCTGTCCCCGCAGCGACCGTGACGCCCCCCGCATCGGCAACTGGGGCCGCCCTCGGACCCAAGGTGAGCCCGCTTCCCGACGACTTCCAGGAGCGCGTCTTCAAGGCCATCGCGGTCCAGCGCCCCGCCGCGACCGCGTACATCAAGGAGATCCGCCGCAAGGACCCCTCCGCGACCCCCGCCCAGGTGATGAAGACCATCGAGTCGCAGTACGTCGCGACCACCACGATCGCGAGCGCCGCGGTCGGGGCCTCGGCCACCATCCCCGCGGTCGGGATCCCCGTGGCCATCGGCCTGGGATTCGCCGACCTGCTGTTCTTCTACGAGACCACCGCGCTATTCGCCATCTGCATGGCGGAACTGCGCGGCATCCCGATCGACGATCCCGAGCGCGCCAAGGCGGTCGTGCTGGGGGCGGTGCTCGGCGAGAAGCGCAAGAGTAGGGTCACCGAGATGATCATGGCGGCGCTGCCCGCCGGAACCACCATCGCCGGGGCGAGGGGCGTGGCTGGCGCCGCCATCTCCGGCGCCGCACCCAAGTGGGGCGACCTGCTGGCTCAGCAGATTCCGGACTCCGCCCTCGTCCCCGTCACCATGGTGCTCGCGCGGGGCGCGATCGCCCAGGGCGCCGTCATGGGCTCCGTCAAGATCAGCTCGAAGGCCATCCCCGTGATCGGCGCGGCCGCAGGCGGCGTCACCAGTTACTACTTTGGCAGCGCAGTGGTGAAGTCCTGTCGCGCCGGCTTCTCCGCCCCCGCTCCGGCCTGGCCCGACTGGCTCGAGCTCACGGACAGCGACGGCGACGGCGTTCCCGACCCCTCCAAGGCCGTGCTCGCGATGCGTGCGGCCTCCGGCTCCGCAAAGGATTTTGGCGAGGGCATGTGGTCGCGCATCGTCGATGCGACCGAAGCGTTCCGCAGTGGCGCGTCGGGTGACGGCAGCACGACGGAACCGCCAAGGGCGCTGACCGCGGCCAAGGGCGCGGCCACGACTGTCGGGCGCGCTGGGGGCGAGGCGGCTAGGGCCATTGGCCGGGCAGGCGGCGGGGCAGCGAAGGCCGTAGGACGGGCCAGCAGCGGCGCTGCAGGGACCGTGGGCCGCGTCGGGGGTGACGCGGCCAAGGCCGCCGCACGCGCCGGCAGCGGCGCCGCCAAGTCCGTCGGAGGAGCAGCCGGCACCACTGCGGCGAAGGTGGCCGGCGCCGTCAAGCGCGACAAGAAGTCGGGCGACGACGGCGTCAGCTGAGACGCCTGCGCAGCACAACCGCCTCGACCACCTGCGCCACCGCGTGCAGCATCACGGTGACCACCACGAGGACAGCGACCGATGCCCAGACCTCGGAGTTTCTGGCGGCCCCCAGCGCCGTCACGATCGACGACCCGAGGCCCTGCCCGGTAGCCAGCCACTCCACGAGTAGCGCGCCCGTAAAGGCCGCTGGGATGGATACCTTGAGGGCCGTGAGGAACGCCGGCACCGCGTTCGGCATCCGGATCAACCTCAGGGTGGTCGACTTTGACGCGCCGAACACGTCGGCGACGTCCGTTAGGCGCGCGTTCGCGGTGCCCAGTGCCACCGTGAGCGTCACAAGGGCCGGCAGCAGCACCACCAGGCCGCCGATGGCGACCACCACTCCCCAGCCGCGTCCCAGGATGAGGACCAGGATCGGCACGATGGCCACGATCGGCACGGAGCGCATGAACATCGACATCGGCACGAAGGCCTGCGCCGCCCCTGGCCGCAGCGTAAAGATGATCGCGAGCGCCAGCGCGGTGCCTAGCCCGGCGACCAGCGCCAGCGTCGCGTCCACGAGCGTCACCTGCAGGTTCGCGGCGACCTCGGCCAGGTTGCCGCTCTCCGTCAGCCAGCGCGCGACGTCGACCGGGCCCTTCGCGACGTAGGTCGGGACGTCGAACGCGACGAGCGCGACCTGCCACAGGACCGTGATGATGGCCAGGCTAGCCAGCACGGACAGCAGCGTACGAGTGCGCCACCCGCGACGCCTGGTGTCCAGCACGCCGGCACCCACGGGCGCCACGTCCGACCCCGCGGCGCTCCCGTAGAGCCAGCGCACAATGACCGTGCGCGAGGACCCCAGCGCAATGTAGAGGATGGCGGACACCGCGGTCGCGAGCGCCGCGGCCGCCCAGACCCGTTCGGGCTGGCCGGTGGAGCCCGCGACAAGCAGCACCACGCCCAGGCCCTGCGCCCCGCCGAAGTACTCGCCGAGGATCGCCCCGAGCAGTGCCGCGGGCGCGCCGATCTGGAGTGCGGAGAGCGCGTTGGGGATCGCGTTGGGGGCTCGCAGGTGCACCAGGCTAAAGCGGCGCGGCGCCCCGTAGACGGCCGCGAGCTCGAGCGCGTTGCGATCCACGCTGTGCAACCCCGCGACGAGCAACTCTGTGGAGACGTAGAAGACGGACAGCGCCGCGAGCAGCACCGCCGTGCCAGACACTCCCCCGCCCGCCGAGGACCCGATCAGCACGATGCCGATGGGGCCGATCGCGACCACGGGCACGCAGAACGTCACGAGCGCGACGCGCATCGCGCTGGCCTCGATCGCCGGAACGAGGGCGATGATCGCGGCCACCACCAGGGCCGCGCCCATGCCGATCAGGAAGCCCCAGCCCGCCTCCATCAGCGTGGCGCTCACGTGGGGAAGGAAGAATCCGCCGCCATCGGTGGCGATGCTCGCCCCCACGGCCAGCGGATCCGGCATCGAGGGGATGGACTGCGACATCAGTACCCACACCACGCCGATCACGGCTAGGCCGAGGGCGTAGGGAGCAAAAGAACGGGCAACGCGTCTCATGCGTTCTGCTCCTCGGTAGGCGTCGGTTGGGCGTCAAAGATGAGAGAGCTCGCGTGGTCCTCGAGCTCGTGGAACTCGGGCCACCGCATCATCTCCGCGGTTCGCGGCCTGGGCAGGTCGACGGGGATGACTTCCTGCACCCGTCCGGGGCGCGCGGACATCACCGCGATCTGGTCCGACAGCAGCACCGCCTCGGAGACCCCGTGGGTCACCATCAGGGTGGAGGCCGGCGACTCCCCAAGAATGCGCTGGAGTTCCAGATTGAGTCGCAGCCGCGTCATATCGTCGAGGGCGCCAAAGGGCTCGTCGAGCAGGAGCACCTCCGGGCGCAACACCAGCGCCCGCGCGATCGACACGCGCTGCCTCATTCCACCGGACAGCTGGCCCGGCTTGGACTTCGCGAAGGCGCTCAGTCCCACCAGTTCGATCAACTCCCGGACCGCCTCGCGGTCCACTGGTTGTCCCGTGGCCTTGAACGGCAGCGCGATGTTGGACTCGACGGAACGCCAGGGCAGCAGCGCCGCCTCCTGAAAAGCAATACCAATCGCCGATGCGTGGCGGAGCTCCTCCGGGGAACTCCCGTGGACGGTCGCAGTCCCCCCGGAAGGCTCCTCCAGCCCGGCGAGGATGCGCAGCACCGTCGACTTCCCGCACCCCGACGGCCCGATCAGTGACAGGAAGTCGCCCGGCGCGCTGGTGAGGTCCACGGATTCAAGCGCGCGGACCTCACCGTCCTGGGTGGCGAAACTCTTACTCAGGCCGCTGAGATTGATGCCAGACCCGTCGGACTGCAACGCTGCGTTCATGGGGTTAGAGCGCCTCCTCGGCACTCGTCGCGGCTGGGGTGCGCTCGGCCACCCAGGCCTCGAGTTCCGCCACGTAGCTGTCCCGCAGGTGAGTGGGCAGCCACGAGGACAGGAAGGAGTTGCGGGCGATCTTGACCACCTGGTCTCGGTCCAGCCCGGCGTACTCCTGCAGCGCCACGTAGTTGTCCCCCACGTAGCCGCCAAAGTAGGGCGGGTCGTCGGAGTTCACGCTGATCAGCGCGCCGCGGTCGAGCATGGCGACGATCTCGCCCGCCTTCATCCCCGGGTTCACCTGCGAGTTAGACAACGGGCAGGTCGTGAAGCCGATGCCGCGGGAGATGGCGATCTCCAGCAACTCGTCGTCCTCGACGATGTTGGTGCCGTGGTCGATCCGGTCGACCTCCAGCTCCATCAGCGCCTGCCGGATGTGCTCGATCGAGTTCACCTGGTCGATGTCGCAGTGGACGGTGACCATGTAGCCCTCCGCGCGGGCCCGGGCCATGACGTCCTTGAAGTCGATGGGCGGGTGGTCCTGCTCGTTGGAGTCCAGGCCGACGCCCAGGATCCACTCCTTGTACGGGAGCGACTCCATGAGCGTCGCCATCGCGTACTTCACCCCGTGGTCCCGCAGGAAGCACATCACCAGAGCGGCGTGGATTCCGAACTCGCGCTCGGCCGTGATGATGGCGCGGCGGTATCCGCTGACGAACGTGGAGAACGGGACGCCGCGCGAGGTGTGCAGCTGGGGGTCGAAGAAGATCTCGACGTGCCGCACGCCCTGCGCCGCCGCCCTGCGCAGGTACGCGGAGCACAGGTCGAAGTAGTCCTGCTCGGTCCACAGGACGTCCATGTTCGGGTAGTGGACGTTCAGGAACGACTCGAGGTCGTGGAACTTGTACGTCTCCCGGATCTCGTCGGCCGTGGTCTGCTCCAGCTTGATGCCGTTGCGCTCCGCGATGACGAGCTTGAGCTCGGGCTCCAGGGTGCCGTCGATGTGCAGGTGAAGCTCGGCCTTGGGGATCTCCCTGGCGAACGTCGCGTCGTCGATGATGAGTGGCTGCATGAGGTGTGTCCGTTCCGCTTAGTTGAGGAGCTCAGGGTGGGCCGCGTAGACGGCGTCGATGAGAGTCGTGTCGAAGATCTGCTCCGCGGTGACGTCATAGCCGATGAGCGCCAGCGAGGCGATGGAGCGCGCCTTGGTCTCGTCGGAGATGGTGAGGAGGCCATTGGCTGCGGTCTCGTCGGAAACGAGGAGGTCGGCGTTCTGGATTCCGACCAGGCGAGCCTCCGTGTCTACATCGAGGCCCAGGTCGGCTCCGTAGACGTCGGTCGCGAGGCGCACCGTCTCGTCGGGATCCGCGATCGAGTCCCTCCAGCCCATCGCGAGCGCGGTCAGGAACGCCGTCAACTCTTCCGGGCGTTCCGCGATCGACTCGTCGGTGGCGATGTAGGACTTGGTCACGTACGGAAGCCCAAAGTCCTCGTACTTCATGAGTGATACGTCGTAGCCCGCGTCGGCAAGGACCAACGGCTCATTGGTGACGTAGCCGGGCATGGCGTCCACGCCGCCGTTGACGAGGTCCATCGGGTCATACGTCACGGGCACCTTGGTCACCTGCGAGGGGTCAATGCCGTTGGCCTCGAGGAAGCCGTCCACGATTAGCTCGGTGTTTCCCGGCTGCACGCCGATGGTCTTGCCAATGAGGTCTGCGGGCTCGTTGATGCCCGAGTCGGCCAGCGACATCATCGCGGACGGGTTGGCCTGGTATTCGGTGGCGATGATCTTGAGGGGGGCGCCCTCCTCTACCACCACGGGGGCCAGGGCCGCGGGAGTGGAGATGCCGAGGTCCGCCTGCCCGGAGAGGACTAGCGACTCGGTGGCCGACGGGCCGGGCAGGAACGTGACTGACTCGAAGCCAGCATCGGCGAAGTACCCGCGGTCGTCGGCCATGAACTCGCCGCCGAACTCCGCGTCGGGAACCCAGGAGAGCTGGACGGTGATGTCACCGTAGGCGGCAGCCTCAGAGGATGCGCTGGAGGAGGACTCGGGCGCCTCCTCGGACGAGCTGCAGCCGGCTAGCAGGGCGGAGGCGAGGAGGAGGGCGCCGCCAGCGCGCATGGTGTTGTTGAATCGCATTCTTGAATCCTGTTCTGAGATGGGACTTAAGGGGAACTACGGGCAAAATGGGCGCGAAGGGACGCGCTGTAGTGCTGGATTGGACGTTCTGAGGGCGCGCTACCGGGGAGCGTCTACCGTGTCGATGATGAGTTCCATGACCCAACCGACGACGTCGGCGACCTCGTCACCGTCCATGTCGAAGGCATCCTTGAGGACCACCCACGGCAGGAAACTGTTGAGGTAGTGAAGCGCGGCGAGTACGCGGCGCCGGGAGACGGGGTCGAGGGTCGGGTTCGCCTCGTCGAGGCACTGGGTGAGCTGCGCGAGGAAGTCCTCCGTGTAGCCCTTCATGACCTCCTGGCCGACGCTCGACTGCGCGAGCGCCCGCGAGAGGTTGGGGTTGCGGTCCAGGTAGGCGCTCGCCTGGGCGATAACCCCAGGAAGGTCGGAGAGCTTCTCGAGCGGGATGACGGGGAGCAGGTTCACGCGGCACCAGTCTCCGAAGGCCGCGACCAGGTCGCTGCGCGCGGGAAAGTGGCGGTGCACGGTGCGCGCCGTGACTCCGGCGCGTGTCGCGATCTGGCCCATGGTGATCTCGTCGTTGAGATTGTCTTCGAGCAGCGAGGCAAACGAAGCCAGGATCTGGTCCCGGGTCTGCGCGATGCGCTCGTCGGCCCTAGCGCGGCGTCCGTCTGTGTTCATGTCAGAACTCTGACATCAATATATTTCCGTGCTGTGTCGTCGTAGTAACACTTGCGTGGCTAGCGGCTGGGAGCGCCTCGCCTTGCCCGGATGCGGCATTAAAGGTGGAAACCGCCCTTGTGGGTTTGCTATTGAGTGCCGATGACCTGTTGACTAGAGGTACGCCATCAAGGAGGAACCATGTCAGACAGCATCGGCAAGACGTTCGTGAACACCGTCGTGTCCGCGATCTTCGGCAACTGGATCTCCACGGTGAAGACCGAGATCGAGATCGCCAAGATCGAGTTCGGCTACAAGGCCAAGGAGCTCGGCAAGGGCGTCGGCATGCTGGTCGCCGCCTCCGTCTTTAGCTTCTTCCTGGTCCTGCTGCTGCTGACGTCCGCGGTCGCCGGGCTCGCCGAGGGAATGCCCGTCTGGGCCGCCGCGCTGATCGTCGCCGGCGGGATTCTCGTGATCGTCCTGATCCTTGGCCTCTGGGGTGCTCACAAGATCAAGCGGAACAAGGACATCAAGCCCGAGCGCGCCATCAACAACATCAAGAACTCGATGCCGTTCTAGTCTGAGACTAGGACTCCGGCGTGCTCCGCGGAGCATGAGTGTGATCACGATCGGCCCGCTCGGCTACCTCTGAGGCCCCCGCAATCGCAGGTTGCGCGGCCAGACCCTCCTCAGCGACGATGACGGGCTTCTTCTTGCGCCCGGCCATGGCTACCCCGAGGAACACGATCGCGGCGCCCGCCAGCTCGTACCAAGGCAGCTGGTCGCCGAGCACCACCACGCCCAGGAACGTCGCGACCACAGGCACCACGTAGGTCACGGAGGCGGCGGTCGTCGCCCCGGCCACCTTGACCACGCGCCAGAACAGCACGTAGGCGAACGACGTCCCTAGTACGCCAAGCGCGAGCAGCGACCACATCGCGGTCGAGCTCAGCTCGAACGCGGTGGGGGCGGGGCGCGGACTCGCCAACACGAACGGCGCCAGCATGAACGCGGACAGGACGATCTGCGTCGCGGCCAGCGCGACATTGGACTCCTTGACCTTGCTGAGGAGCACCCTCGACAGCGTCCCGCCGATGCCGTAGCAGGCCGTGGCGCCAAGCATCAGCGCGGCGCCTAGCAGCGGGAACGAGTCCACGTTCCACGCGCCCAGCAGCACCGCGATCCCGAGCGCTCCCACGACGAGCCCCATCAGCTGGGCGCGGTTGACCTTCTCCGCGGGGATCAGCAGCGCCACGAAGAGGGCGGTCCACAGCGGCGTGCTCGCATTCAGCAGGCTCGCGAGCGTGGAAGTGATCTGCTGCTCCGCCATGGGGATCAACACGAGCGGTATGCCGGACATGAACACGGCGACCACGGCAATCGAGCCCACCTTGCGCCACGTCAGCTTGGGCCAGTTCCTGGACCAGGCGACCATGCCCACCAGAACGACCGCGCCGATGGCGACCCGGCCGAACCCCACCTGCACGGGGGTGAACTCGCGCAGCGCGATCGCGATGAAGAGGAACGAGGACCCCCACGCCAGCGAGACGATGAGGAAGGCGGGCAACCAGGCCCGCAGCGGCGCGTCTCCCACGCCGGTCACCGCCGTGCCCCCGCTGATGCTCCCGGCAAGGAAGCATCGTCCGTACGTACTGTCTTTTTCTGTTCCAACGCAATCATCGCTGCCTTCATCTCCACTCCGCCGAAACCGTAACTGCCTAGCGCGCCGCCGGACTTGACCACCCGGTGGCAGGGAACAAAGGGCGCGATGTTGTTGCGCGCGCACGCGGTGCCAGCGGCCCGCATCGCTCGCGGGCGACCCGCCGCCTCCGCGAGTTCCTGATACGAAATCGTCTCGCCGCTGGGGACGTCGCGCAGGGTCTCCCACACCTCCTGGAAGAAGGGGCCGCCGTCCTGCTCGACCGGGATGCCGCGAAGCAGGAAGCCGTCGCCGGCCAGCCAGGCCTCGACCGCCTCGTCGATCCGCGGAAGTTCGCCCGGTTCCCAGCCGCGCGCGCGTTGCCGGGGGCTGACGCGAAGCGCCATGTCGGCGGCCGAGTGGAACCCGGACGCCCGCACCACCTCGTCCTCGGGGGACACCAGCACCGCGAGGTCACCGAACGGAGTGTCGTACTGCACGGCCACTAGAGGGATGGTCATGGCGCTAGCGTACGCCCGGGCGTGAGGCACCACCGGCGGTTTTGAGCCGCCGCATTGGCACCAACTGGCACCTCAATTCCTACGCCAGTCTCTGGCGGGCCGGTCGCCTTGGCCGGCCGTCGCATCGGCCGCAGGAACGGTCCGAACGCAAAGCGACCCCCGTCCGGTGAGGGACGGGGGCCGCGACTAATGGTCGTGCGTGATGAAAACTTAGATCAGTTGGCGCTATTCCTGAGCGGCTGCGAGCAGCGACTGGACCTCGGCCTCGCGGAAGCGGCGGTGGCCACCCAGCGTGCGGATCGAGGAAAGCTTGCCAACCTTGGCCCATCGAGTAACGGTCTTGGGGTCGACGCGGAAGATCGCGGCCACCTCGCTAGGCGTCAGCAGCTTCTCGGGCTCCTGAATCGTTCCTGCCATCATTTTGTCCCTCAAATCGTCCGTATCCGATGCGGCCTTTACGTATATTGAGACGGGTCACCCGGTGCACTATGACGCGGTTTCGGCAAGATTTCCCAAATTGCCGTTTTGCCGGGAGTCGCATCGCACCTCCGAAGCGTTGTAAAGTACAGGTTCAGGGTTTATACCGAAGGGCGAGCGCGCACGCGCAGCCCGCGAAGGTGGAAGGGACGGCGACATGGGGCGCGGTCGTCAGAAGGCCAAGGACGCAAAGATCGCACGCGAGCTTAAGTACACGCCGCACGGTGCTGACTTGCGCGAACTCGAGCGCGAGCTGATTCACAGCGAATCGGTGAGGCCAGCCGCGGCCAAGGTCGAGGTTGAAGAGGATCCAGATCCCTACGCCCGCTGGGCCGACGCCGAGGACTAACTCTCCTCACGTGGAGCCGCGCCAGCGCGGCTCTTATTGCTGTGAGGCGACGCCAGCGAGAAGCTGCGGCGTCGGATCGAGCGCGGCTCCCGCTTCGAGATAGTCAAGGTCGAGCGGGCATAAGCGCGGTGGTCCCGTCGCAGGCATCCATCGCGTAGGAGCCGCCGCTACGCCCGGTACGCGCCGCTCAGGTAGACCGCGCCGCCGACGACGCCCTTGGCGCCGCGGACCACGTCGCCCGACACGGCACGGGAGTCATCCGCCGATACCTCGCCGAGCACCCAAGCTGGGACTCCTGCCGCTGCTGACTGCGCGATCAGCGCGTCCGCATCGGCGGCCGACACGACGGCAACCATGCCGATGCCCATGTTGAGGGTGGATTCCAGGTCGTTCCACGGCACCTTGCCTGCGGACTGCACCAGCGCAAAGATCGCGGGCAGGTCCCAGGCGTCGCGGGCAACCGTCGCCGCGAGACCCCGCGGGATGATGCGGGCCACGTTCGCGGCCAGCCCCCCGCCGGTGACGTGGCTGAACGCGTGCAGGCCATCGGTGGACGCCGCGATGTCGACGCACAGTTGCGCGTAAATACGGGTGGGCTCAAGGAGCTCGGCGCCCAGGGTGCGCCCCAGTTCCGGGACGTCCGTGTCGAGCGACCAGCCGGCGTGCTTCACGACTGAGCGCACCAGCGAGTAGCCGTTCGAGTGCAGGCCGGACGATGCCATGGCAACGACCACGTCGCCGGTCACGACCTTCTCCGGGCCCAGCAACGCAGAAGCCTCGACCACGCCGATGGCGGCTCCGGCCACGTCGTAGTCGTCCGCGCCCATCACGCCGGGATGCTCCGCGGTCTCTCCGCCCACCAGCGCGGTGCCGGCCATCTCGCAGCCCTCGGCGATGCCCCGCACAATGTCGGCAATGCGCTCCGGCACCACCTTGCCGCACGCGATGTAGTCGGTCATGACGAGCGGCTTCGCGCCGCACACCACGATGTCGTCCACGACCATGGCGACCAGGTCCTGGCCAATGGTGTCGTGGATGTCCATCTGCTGCGCGATGACAATCTTGGTTCCCACGCCATCGGTCGACGAGGCCAGCAGCGGTCGCTTGTAGCTCTTCAGCGCCGATGCGTCGAACAGCCCGGCGAACCCGCCCACTCCCCCGAGTACCTCGGGGCCGTGGGTCTTGGCCACGGCGGCCTTCATCAGTTCGACGGCGCGGTCACCCGCGTGGGTGTCGACGCCGGCATCGGCGTAAGTGATTCCATCGGCGGTCATTGGGACACCTCTCCGGTTTGGCTCATCAACAGGTGGCGCGCATCGACCGGCGGCTCGATCGGGTAGTCACCCGTGAAGCAGGCCGTGCACAGTCGGTCTTGGGACTGCTGCGTCGCCGCGATCATCCCCTCCGTCGAGATGTATCCCAGCGTGTCCGCGCCAAGATCCAGACGGATCTCCTCGAGGGTCTTGTTCACCGCCGCCAACTCGGATCGCGTCGCGAAGTCGATGCCGTAGAAGCACGGCCACTGCACGGGCGGGCTGGAGATGCGCACGTGGATCTCCGCCGCTCCCGCGTCGCGGAGCATCTTCACGATGGCCCGCTGAGTGTTGCCGCGCACGATCGAGTCGTCGACGACGATCAGCCGCTTGCCCTCGATCACCTCGCGCAGGGGGTTCAGCTTGAGCCGGATTCCCAGCTTGCGCAGCGTCTGCGACGGCTGAATGAAGGTCCGACCCACGTACGAGTTCTTGGTCAGGCCCTGCCCAAAGGGAATGCCCGAGGCCTGCGCGTAGCCGATGGCGGCGGGCGTGCCCGACTCCGGCGTCGGCATGACCAGGTCCGCCTCGACGGGGTGCTCTCGCGCCAGCGTGCGTCCCATCTCGAGCCGCGCGGCGTTCACCGAGCGCCCGTTCATGGTGGTGTCGGGGCGAGCCAGGTACACGTATTCGAAGACGCAGTTCTTGGGGTCGGCGGGCGCGAAGCGCGAGGAGTGGACGCCGTCCTCGTCGATCACGACGAACTCGCCGGGCTCGATCTCGCGCACGAACTCGGCGCCAACGATGTCGAGCGCGGGGTTCTCCGACGCGACGACCCAGCCGCCCGAGGGCAGCTTGCCGAGCATCAGCGGTCGCACGCCCTGGGGGTCGCGCGCCGCGTACAGCTTGGTCTCGTCCATGAACGCGAGCGAGAAGGCGCCGCGCACGTGGGGCAGGAGCTCCATGGCGACCTCGGCGAGGGTGTCCTCGCGGTCCGAGCCGAGCAGCGCGGTCAGCACGGCGGTGTCGGTGCACTTGCCGCCCTTGAGGTCGAGCCGCCTGGCCGCTCCCTCGCGCTCGATCAGGAGGTCGATCAGCTCCTGCGTGTTGGTCAGGTTGCCGTTGTGCCCGAGCGCGACGGTGCCGTGCGCGGTGGGTCCGAGGGTGGGCTGGGCGTTGGCCCAGACCGAGGCCCCGGTGGTCGAGTAGCGCGCGTGACCCAGCGCGATGTGCCCGGTGAGCGCCTCCAGCGCGCCCTCGTCGAATACCTGAGAGACCAGGCCCATGTCCTTGAAGACCAGGATCTTGTCGCCGTTAGACGTGGCGATGCCGGCCGACTCCTGGCCGCGGTGCTGAAGCGCGTAGAGCCCGAAGTACGTGAGCTTGGACACTTCCTCGCCCGGCGCGTAGATGCCGAACACTCCACACGCGTCCTGCGGGCCCTTCTCGTCGGGCATCAGGTCGTGGTTCAGGCGTCCATCACCGCGTGGCATCAGGTGGTGTCTCCATTCGGGCGTGCTGTTGGTGTCGAAGGGGGAAGGGAGTTCACAGTGTCGACGGGCGCATCGGCCGCGTCATCGGCGGGTGAAGACTGCGCGGGCGCATCGGCCGCGTCCTGGGGGAACAGCGGCGCGTCCGACTGGTTCTTCAGCGGCTTGTCGAGGCGAGTCGCGATCACTCCGGCGATCAGGCCTCCGATGAGCGCGAAACCTAGGCTCAACAGGATGACGACGATGCCTCTGCCGGCCACGGTCGAGTTGGGCAGCGCAATACCGAGCACCACGCCCAGCGCGATGCCGATCCACACACCGGTGCCGATCATGCGGCCCACCCGGGGTGCGTGTCGTATAGCCGCTGGTACGGCGGTCCGCTGCAATTCTTCTACAGACGGAACTGCCTCGGCCTGGTCTGGGGTGGGGGCGTCACTCACGGGTCAAGTCTAGGCGGTGGACCCGCCAAGCGAAGAACCGCAAGCGTCACCCCTTCGTCGATCCCGCCAGGAGTCCCCTGACGAAGTACCGCTGGAGGCTGAAGAACACGATCAGCGGGATGATCATCGAGATGAACGCCGCCGGCGGGACCAGGTAGGCGTACTGCCCATAGTCTCCGGCGAGGTTCGAGATCGGATACGTCATCGTGTAGGTATTCGCGGAACCGAAAACGGCCGACACCAGCAGGTCGTTCCACACCCATAGGAACTGGAAGATCGCGAGCGAGGCGACGGCCGGGAGCGACAGCGGGAAGATGATCTTGAAGAAGACCTGGGTGTGGCTCGCACCGTCCACCCGTGCGGCCTCGAGGACCTCCCGAGGTATATGAGAGACGAAGTTGTGTAACAGGAAGACAGCCAGTGGCAGCGCAAATATCGTGTGCGCTATCCAGACCCCGGGGAACTGCCCCGCGACCCCCAGGTTCTCGGGGCCGAGGAGGCGAAGTAGCGGGATCAGGGCCAGTTGCAGCGGCACCACCTGGAGCGCGAAGATCAGCACGAACAGGAAGCTCGAACCGCGGAATGGGATCCACGCGAAGGCGTAGGCGGCCATCAGCGCGAGCGCGATAGGGAACACCACCGACGGGACCGTCACCACTATGGAGTTGAACACGTACTCGAGCAGCGGCGGCGAGTTAGCGCTGTCCCCGAACGAGTCGAACAGGACCGTGTTGAAGTTTTCGAACGTCAGGTCTCCGTTCGCCATGACGCTCCACCACGGGTCGGTCCGGTAGAGGTCCCCCGGCACCAGCGAGTTCATGAAGAGCGCGACCGACGGGATGGTCCACAGGACCGCGATGATGATCCCGGCCGCGGTGGCCCACGGCGAGGTCAGGCGTTGCTTAGCGCGCTTGGCCGCGTTGCGGCGCTCGGCCTTTCCCAGGATCTTGGCCTCGGCGGGCTGCTGAGGAGGCGTCGTGATGCTCATCAGTGGTTCTCCTTCACCTTGTTGAGGGATCGCACGTTGTAGATCACGACGGGGATCACGAACACGAACAGGATGACGGCGAGCGCGGCGCCGAGCGCTTCCCGTCCCTCCACAAAGCTGAGGACGTACATGCGGTTCGCCACCACGTCAGTGTCGTCGCGCCCCTGAGTGACGGTGCGGACAATGTCATAGACCTTGAGGGCCATGATCGTGATCGTCGTCAACACCACCACGATGGTGCTGCGGATTGAGGGAATGGTGATCGACCAGAAACGCTGCCAGGCGCTCGCTCCGTCTAGGGACGCCGCCTCGTTCAACTCTATGGGCACGCCCTTGATAGCCGCGGACAGGATGACCATGGCGAACCCGACTTGGATCCACACCAGGATCACGATCAGCCAGAACGTGTTCCAGGGGTCGTCCGCCAAGAAGTTATAGGGCTCACCGCCAAAGAAGACCTTGAGCGCGTTGAGCATTCCCGTCTGCTGGCCAACCTGGTTGTAGTCGTACATGATGTTGCCCCAGATGACCGAGGCTCCCACCAGGGAGATCGCCATGGGCATGAACACCAGGGACTTGAGAACCTTCTCGCCCTTGGCGCGGTCGATGAACACGGCGTAGCCAAGGCCAATGCCGGTAGAAAGGATCGGCACCAGAATCATCCACACGAAGGTGTTGAGGACGGTGCGCACGGTGCTCGGATCCGTGAATGCGAAACGGTAGTTCTCGAGCCCGATGAACTGCATCGTCGTCGTGTAGATACCCGTATCGGGGTCGGGCGCGTCGGTGATGGAGTTAAAGGAGATCCAAAAAGTATCTAGCGCGGGGTAGACAAGGCCGATGCCCAGCAGGATCAGCACGGGCGAGATCAGCACGACCAGCTGCAGCTTGTCGCGGCCGCGACCCTTCACCAGGTCCGCGCCGTACATGATCAGCATGATCACCGTGATGAACACCACGATGGCGATCGCGCCCATCAGGAGGTTCTGACCCTGGGCGGCCCAGAACTGCGCATCCAGTCCAGACATCGGCAGCCCCCGCGGGGCCCCGCTTAGTACCTCAGTCGACAACACTGTCGACTCCTTTCGTCACATCACCCGGGTTCACTCATTTCAGCAACGCGGTTGGGCCCCCTGTGTCAGGGAGCCCAACCGGTCATTTACTGCTGATGGATCACGGCCACGAGTTGTCGATATTGGTCAATACCGTGTCAAGCGACGTGCCGCTCACATAGTCGTTCATTCCGGTCCAGAAGGATGAAGCACCCACCACTGCGGGCATCAGGTCAGATGCGTCGAAGCGGAAGAGGGTGTCGTCGCCCTGCAGGATCTCGATTGATGCCTGTCCGATGGGAGAGCTGGCGTTGGCCGGGTCGAGACCCTTGTTCGCCGAGATCACGCCGCCGATCGAGACACGCTCGTTCGCCCACGTGTCCGAGGAGAGGAACGCCTGCAGCGCTTCGGTCTCGGGGCTGTCGTTGAACGCGGCGACGAACTCGCCGCCTCCGGTGACTGCCGCCGGGTCCCCGTCGGCCACGTTCGGCGTCAGGAATGCCCAGATGTCGCCATCTTCAGCCACGGTGGTGCCTGCCGGCCACTGTGCCTCGTAGAACGAAGCCTGGTGGTGAAGCGAGCACGAGCCCTCAAGGATCTGGAGGCCAGCCTCTTGGAAGGAGGTGTCGACGATGGAGGCCGAGTCGCCCAGGCCGCCATTCACGTAGTCCGGGTTGAGTGCGATGTCACCGAACGACTCGAAGGCCGCGGTGATCTCGGGGGAAGTGAAGTCTAGATCCCCGTTAACCCACTGGTCGTAGGCGTCGGGGCCAGCCTGGCGAAGGACGAGGTCCTCGATCCAGTCAGTGCCGGCCCATCCCGTAGCGGTTCCCGATTCAAAACCGATGCACCAGGGCTTGTAGTTGGGGCCCGCGCCACCGGTCTCGGCCATCGTCGCCGTGAGAGTCATGAGCTCGTCCCAGGTGGTGGGGACCTCGTAACCGTTTTCCGCGAAGTCAGTAGGCGAGTACCAGACCCAGCCCTTGACGGACGCCATGAGCGGCGCCGCGTAGAAGGTAGTCCCGACCGTTCCGTAGTTCTTCCAGTCCTCGGACCAGAACTCGTCGACATTCGCGACAACCGACTCCGGCGCGGCGACGACCGCACCCGTGCCAACTACGCGCTGGAGGAGCCCGGGCTGCGGAATGATCGCGAGGTCGGGGGCGTTGCCGCCCTCAATTCGAATATTGATCTCGGTCTCGAACTCGTCCGAGCCGTTGTAGGTGACCGCGATTCCGGTGCACTCCTCGAAGGGGACGAGCGACTCCGAGAGCTGCTCTGACTCGACGCCGGAGATGGTGCCGTAGAGCTCCAGTTCGCTGCCTTCGAATGTGCCGTAGTCGCCGTAGTCCTCGCACCCTGCAGCCATCGCGTCTCCACCATCGCTGGTGGAAGCGCTTGCACCCGCGTCCGGATCGGTACTCGGGTCGGTGCCATCGCTTGATCCGCAACCAGCAATAAGTAGCCCTGAAACCGCGGCGACCGCGACTAGGCTCAATGAGCGTCTTTTCATGTGCAACATGCCTCCTCTTCGTTGAGTTGGACCTCGCCGCTACCCCGATGGAATCTCGGTAAGGCGGGCAAGCGCGATGTGCACGTCGGTGGGGGCCGACTACGCAAGCCATTGCATTCACCGTATGGAACTACGGGTCCCCTGGCAACCGCTCTGGCCCGATTGTCCAAATCGTTACGCAATTAGGACAAAAACCACGCGCGCAGTCAATGGCCCTGATGATCGCTCAAATGTCGCCGCGCGTTGCGCGTTCGCTACTGCCCGTTGCGGGCCAACTCGAGGGCGATCTCTTCCCACCACGCGCCTGCGGCGGGGCCGCCGTTGCACGTGCCGTCCGACTCCCCCGGCACCTTTGTCCAGACCGTGGCTATCATGCGGTCGCCGCCGAATACGGTGGGGTCTTCGCCGATGGCGCGGCCCCGCGGGTTGCACCACTCGCCGTTGGATCCGTTGCCGTTGCGCGACGTGTCCACCAGGTACGGCAGGCCGACGCCCGCGCTCACCTGGTCAGCCCAGGCCTGCTCGTCAGACGTCGAGTTGTAGTTCGAGGTGTTCGTCGCGAAGCCGGTGAGGTTCTCCGCACCCACCTTGCCGATCCGGGAGACTGCCTCGTCGGCACTGAGCCAGGTGGAGTGGCCCACGTCCAAGAACACCTTTGCCCCGGCATCGCTCAGTGCCTTGGCTGCGCCCGCGAGCAGGCCGACGCGGTCGCCCTGTCCGTCGCAGTCCCCGAGCTGGGGCAGAGCGTCCGGCTCCAGAATCACCCAGGCGTCGCTGCCCGCGACTGCGTTGCCGACGTTCGTCGCGAAGTCGATGTACTGCTCCTGAGGGAGCCCGCCGGCGCTGTAGAGCCCGCAGTCCCGACCCGGGATCGCGTACAGCACGAACACCGGGATCTGGCCGGCGGCCTTGGCTGCGGCCGCTACGGAGGCGGCCTCCGCTACGTCGCCGTCGCCGCCAATCCAGGTTGCCGTGGGCTGGTCGGCCAGCACCTTGAGAAGCGCGGCATCGTCGACGCGTCCCGCTTCCACCAGTTGCTGATACTCCCTGTCGGCCTTCTTTGGCGCGTTGAAGAACGTAGCCGATGCTTGGCTGTCGTTGGGCATGGTGACCTCCGTGGGAGTGGGTGCGGGTGTGTGCGATGGCTCGGTGGGCGGAGGCGAGGCGCTGACCGCCGCGGGATTCGGCGACGGCGCGGTTGCGCTGGGGTTCGCACCTGGAGACGCCGAGCACGAGGCGAGTGCCAAGGCCGCGACGACTACTCCGGCGGCCAGGCCCATCGAACGCAAGCGTGACGCGCGGGGCCGGGTCGCAGTGTGGTCGCGCCCAATGCTCGTCGTGCTGTCGCTGCTGGCCCGGTCGCTGCTGGACGGACCGTTCAGGTGCTGATTCGGCATCTACGCCCCCTTCAAAGGCAGCAAGTCGGAAAGATTGGCGCGCTCGCCCGACGCGCTGACATCGCCCGATGCGAGGGCCTCGTCCCAGGGACGCCGGCCGGTCACTACCTCGAGCCAGGTCTGGGGGGACATCTCAACTACTCCGGGCGGCGTGCCGCGGGTGTGGCGGGGCCCCTCGATGCACTGCGTGGCCCCAAATGGCGGCACCCGCACCTCGAGCGCCTGGCCGGGGGCGCGAGCGTTGAGCTCCTCGAGCGTGAAGCGCACCGCTGTCGCCACCGTGTTGCGGTCCGGCGAGGCGGACTGAGCGTTTCGCTCGGCTGGCGTTGCGCGTGGCTGGTCCGGCGCTCGTGGTCGGTCCTGCGCTCGTAGCTGGTCCTGAGCACCTGGCTGATCCTCCACACCGTGCGGCGTGGAGCCGCGCTGGGCGTCGAGCCATGCGGCGAGCGCGGCGCGGCCATCCACAGTGGCAATCCTTCGGCGCGAGGGCATGCTCCTAGCGTGGCACACCCGATTGCCCGACACGACACCTTTGAGAGTGATATTCGTAACGTTATGACTGCGTCAGATGACTGGGGCGGCAAAGTCGCCAGCGTGAGAAAAGAGACCAGCAGGATGCACTGGACTCAAGAAGCGTGCGAAATCGGACCCATAGCGCGACTCGGTGGGCAGCGATCCGGACGGCTAGCCGAAGTGGTGCAGGAGCGGGCCCTCCCAGGCGATGCCGAGCTCCGCGAGCGGCAGCGTGAACTGGTCCTGGACATCCAGCACCGCGCCGGCGCCGTCCGCTTCCAGCCCGTGCGGCGCCTCCTCGGTCACGCCGAGCCGGATCGCGGGAACGCCGCGGGCCTCGAGCATCGACACGAAGCGCGCTTCCTCGTTGCGTGGCAGCGCGACCAGCACGCGGCCCTGCGACTCGGAAAGCATCGCCTGCGCGGGCGTGACCCCGTCGCGCTCGCAGATCTCGTCGAGCACCACGCGGGCGCCGACGCCGTAGCGCAGGGCGCCGTAGCTCAGTGCCGCGGCCAGGCCGCCCTCGGAGACGTCGCGGGCCGCGTCGATCAGGCCGTCGCGCGAGGCGGACACCATGACCTCCGCGAGCACGCGCTCCTTCTCAAGATCCACGACGGGAGGCATTCCGCCCAGGTGGCCGCTCAGCGAGGCGAACTGCGAGCCGTTCAGCTCCGCGCGAGTCTCGCCCAGCAGGTACAGCAGCTGTCCGCCCTCGCGCCAGCCGGAGGGCGTCACGCGCTCGACGGTGTCGAGCACGCCCAGGATTCCCACGATTGCGGTGGGGTTGATCGACGAGTCGATCTTGCCCGGCTCGCCGGTGCCGTTGTACAGCGACACGTTGCCGCCGGTCACCGGCACGCCGAGCGTCTGGCACGCGTCGGCGAGGCCGCGGATGGCCTCCACGAACTGCCACATCGCGTCGGGGTCCTCGGGCGAACCAAAGTTGAGTCCGTCGGTCACCGCGAGCGGCACGGCCCCGGCGATGGCCACGCCGCGGTAGGCCGCCGCGATGGACTGCTGCGCGCCCGCGTACGGGTCGAGCTTGGTGTAGCGGTCGTTGGAGCGGGTCGCGATCGCGACGCCGCGACCGGTCGCCTCGTCCACGCGCACCACACCGACGGTGTCGGGGCGGGCCTGCGCGGTGTTGCCCTGGACGTAGCGGTCGTACTGGCCGTAGATCCACTCGCGCGACGACATGTTGACGCTGCCGATCAGCTCAAGAACCGTGGCGCGCAACTCGTCGCCGGTGGCCGGAAGCTCAAGCGAGGCAGCATCGTCCGCCTGCAGGCCGTCCATCCACGCGGGGCGCGCGAAGGGACGATCGTAGACGGGGCCGTCGTGGGCGACGGTCCGGGGGTCGACGTCGACGATCCGCTCGCCGTGGTGATCGATGGTCAGGCGGCCGGAGTCGTTGACCTCGCCCACCACGGAGGACTCGATGTCCCACTTGGCTGCGATCGCCATGAACGCGTCGAGCTTGTCGGGCGTGACGACCGCCATCATGCGCTCCTGCGACTCTGACATGAGGATCTCGCCGGCGTTGAGCGAGGGGTCGCGCAGCAGCACGTCGTCGAGCCACACGTGCATGCCGCCCGAACCATTGGAGGCCAATTCAGACGTCGCGCAGGAGATTCCCGCGGCGCCCAGGTCCTGGATGCCCTGCACCACGTCGGCCGCGAAGAGCTCGAGGCAGCACTCGATGAGCACCTTCTCCATGAAGGGGTCGCCCACCTGGACGGACGGGCGCTTGGTCGGCACGCCGTCCTCGAAGGTCTCCGAGGCGAGGATCGATGCCCCGCCGATGCCGTCGCCGCCGGTTCGTGCGCCGAATAGAACGACCTTGTTGCCCACGCCCTCGGCGGAGGCAAGGTGAATGTCCTCGTGCTTCATGACGCCGACGCAGAGCGCGTTGACCAGGGGGTTGCCCTGGTAGCAGGAGTCGAAGATTGCGCCGCCGCCGATGTTGGGCAGGCCCAGCGAGTTGCCGTAGCCACCCACGCCGCTGACCACGCCGTGGACCACTCGGGGGGTGTCGGGGTGGTCAATCTTTCCAAAGCGCAGCTCGTCCATGATGGCCACGGGGCGCGCGCCCATCGCGAGGATGTCGCGGACGATGCCGCCCACGCCGGTCGCGGCGCCCTGGTGGGGCTCGACGTAGCTGGGGTGGTTGTGGCTCTCGACCTTGAAGGTCACCGCCCAGTTGTCGCCGATGTCGACGACGCCGGCGTTCTCGCCGATGCCGACCATGAGGGACTTCTTCATCTCCTCGGTGGTCTTCTCGCCGAACTGGCGCAGGTGATTCTTGGAGGACTTGTAGGAGCAGTGCTCCGACCACATCACGGAGTACATGGCGAGCTCGGCGGCCGTGGGACGGCGTCCCAGCAGCTCCACGATCGACGCGTACTCGTCTGGCTTGAGGCCAAGAGCCGCGAAGGGCATCTCCTGGTCGGGGTTCGCGGCGGCGTTATCCACCGTGTCCAGGTGGGCGTTGGGCGATGCGGGCGCTTCGGAGCTCATGGGTTCCCTCGTGAGTGCGGGCGTTCAGGGGGTCTAGGGCAAGAGTACCGGGCGCGCGCGTTCTCAACGGCTATCAACCAAAACGTGAACCTCACGCAGGGGCACAGCCCAGAATCAACCATGCGGTGAACGCAGGGCGCGTGGACGCGGACTGGTCGGCGCAGCAGGTGGGGGTGGGGACTAGCCGGCGCGGCGGGTGGGGACTAGCCGGCGCGGCGGGTGGGGACTGGTCCGCGCAGCGGTGGGATGGGTGTGGCGCAGCGGGTGATCAGGCCAGAATCTCGTCGACGGCCGCCCGCGCGCCCTGGAGCAGGTCGTCCCAGTCGGAACCCGCGGCCCGCAGGTGCAAGCGGTCGCTCCCCTCCCACTCACAAGCGCTGACGCCAGGCATGCGTGCCACCGCATCGGAGAGTCGCTCGAGCCCGTCGGAGCCAAGGACTGCCGGTGCGCTCGGGGCTATCCACAGCACGTGCGAGTAGCCGGAACGGCGGGAGGTTCCGCAGTCGATGACGACTGACGCCGCGGCGCCCGCCGACTTGGCGTGTTCGGAAAGGCTCTGTCCGGGGTGGCGGCCGGGAAGCCCCGAGCCGCTAGGCGCTGCGCTCTGTTTGGCAGGCGTGAATTCGCTTGCGTGCTCGCCCAGTTGCTGGGCGAGGTCCTCGAGCGCGCCTGGGCGCGGTTCGTGTGCCGGCTGCGTTGCCATGATGCGTCCCGCCTTACCTGTCCTGGTGTCGCCTTGAGTCAATTCCACCATTTATCTTGTTTCTACTCTAAATGTCCGATTCCACTCCTATCAATCTGTCGGCACATTGATACCCCAGTATGAATTTCTCGCCCGGCGCCGCCTGTGGGCCAACGTCGCGAGCGCGAGGGCCTGCCCATCGTCCTACAGTGACCACATGGAGTTGCTGGCGTGGGTGATCGCGGGTGGTGCGGCGCTGACGGCCGTTTACCTGGCTCGACGCCTGCGTGGTGCCGTGCGGCGGGCGGAAGAACTCGAGCGCGAACTCGACGTCGACAAGGCCGCGGACCGGGCCCTCGCCGCGGCCGAGGAACGCGCAAGAATCGCACGCGAGATGCACGACGTGGTGGCCCACACCCTGTCGGTGATGGTCGCGCAGGCGGACGGCGGGCTCTTCGCCGGGGCCAACGACCCCAAGCAGGCGCAGCGGGCCCTAGAGACGATCGCGGACGTGGGCCGATCCGCGTTGACGGAGATGCGCTCCCTGCTCGGAGTACTCCGCGAGAGTAATTCCGACACCGCCATGGGGCCGCAGCCCGGCCTCGCCGACGTCCCCACGCTGGTCGCGGGCATGCGCGAGGGCGGCCTCGCGGTGTCGTTTGTCACCACCGGCACCCCGCACCCGCTGCCCATCGGCGCTGGGTTGGCGGTCTACCGGATCGTCCAGGAGGCCCTCACCAACGTCCTCAAACACGCGGGCCCGTCGGTCACCACATTCGTCCAGCTCCAATGGGAGGACGATGCCGTGACGGTCACCATCAGCGACGACGGCCGTGGCGCGGCCGCGCGCAGCGACGGTAAGGGCAGCGGCCTCGAAGGCATGCGCGAGCGCACCACCGTTTTCAGCGGCACCCTTGACGCGGGGCCAAAGGCCGGCGGCGGCTACCTGGTCCGCGCACGACTGCCGCTCGGCACTGGCATCGGCGGGTTGCGAACCGCCCTGCCGAGCGTGGCCCCGGGGCGTCAGCCTTCACGTCAGCCAGATCAGGACCCGCCGCCCAGTTCTTTGCCCGAAAATCTCAACCCCATCGAGGAGACACCATGACCGACACCACTGCCGTAGCAACCGAGCGCGAGATCCTGACGTGGCAGGCGTTCGGGGACGCCTCCCGCGAGATCGCCCAGGCGGTCGTGGACTCGGGCTTCGAGCCCGACATCGTGGTCGCCGTCGCCCGCGGCGGGCTGCCGGTGGGCGGCGCGGTGGCGTACGCGCTCGGCACCAAGGGAGTGGGCACCCTCAACGTCGAGTTCTACACGGGCGTCGACGAAAGGCTCCCCGCCCCGGTGCTGCTCCCACCGCTGCTGGACACCGACGCGATGAGCGGCCTCAAGGCGCTCGTGGTTGACGACGTCGCCGACACCGGTGAGACGCTGGCGCTCGTCAAGGCCCTGATGGACCTGCACTGCAAGGAGGTACGCACCGCCGTGCTCTACGCCAAGCCTCGCTCGATCATCGACCCCGACTACGTGTGGAAGCGCACCGATCTGTGGATCACGTTCCCCTGGTCCGCCCTGCCCCCCGTCACCCCTACCGCCCAGGCATAGCGTCGTGAGCATCCGCGTCGCGATAGTCGACGACCAGCAACTGATCCGCGCCGGCTTCGGGATGGTCGTGGACAGCCAACCGGACATGGAGGTGGTCGCGGAGGCCGGCGACGGCGCCGAGGCCGTGGCGGTGCTGGCGACGACCCCAGCCGACGTAGTGCTCATGGACGTGCGCATGCCCGGCCAGGACGGCATCGGCGCGTGCGCTGAGGTCACGGCGACGTCCGATGCGCGGGTGATCATCCTGACCACGTTCGACCTGGACGAGTACGTGGTCGCCGCCATCAAGGCGGGCGCGAGCGGATTCCTCCTCAAGGACGCGCCTCCCCAGGAGCTGCTCAGCGCGATCCGCACTGTGCACGCGGGCGACGCCGTGATCGCGCCATCGTCGACGCGCAGGTTACTCACGCGCCTGGCCGGGTCGCTGCCGGAGCCCACCGACGGCGCGGGCCTCGAGTGCCTTACCGACCGCGAGCGCGAGGTGCTGCTGTTGATGGCGCGCGGGCACTCCAACCAGGAGATCTGCAAAGAGCTGTTCCTCGCGGAGCCCACCGTGAAGTCGCACGTGGGCCGGGTGCTGTCCAAGTTGGGCGCGCGTGACCGCGTGCAGGCCGTCGTGATCGCGTACGAGACCGGGCTCGTGCGCCCTCAGGGTTAGGGGAAGGCGAGATACCTGGGTATCGGGCGAATTCCAGACCACGGGCCGATGCCCCGGGCGGGGTTGCGTCGCTAGCGTGAGCGGTATGGATGACACCACCGCATCACCGGTCGCCCCCGAGGGCAACGCGCTCACGGCGCGCGGACTCACCAAGACCTACGGGTCAGGGGATGCCTCGGTCACGGCGGTCGACCACGTCGACCTCGACATCCCGGCAGGTGTGCTGACCGCCGTCATGGGGCCCTCCGGCTCTGGCAAGACCACGCTGGTTCACCTGCTCGCGGGCCTCGACCGCCCCGACAGCGGCGACGTGTGGGTGGGCCAAGACCAGATCACCGCGCTCAAGGACAAGCAACTCGCCAAGGTACGCGGGCGCATCGTCGGGTTCGTGTTCCAGGGCTTCAACTTGTTGCAGACCATGAGCGCTCGGGACAACATCCTGCTACCGCTGCGGCTCAACGGGATCGAGCGGGACGACGCGTGGCTGGACTCGCTGGTGGACATGCTCGGCATCGGCCGCGAGCTGGACCGCAAGCCCTTCGAGATGTCCGGCGGCCAGCAGCAGCGCGTGGCCATCGCCCGCGCCCTGATCACGAGGCCGCAGGTGGTGCTCGCCGACGAGCCCACGGGAAACCTGGACACGCACGCGAGCGCGGAGATCCTCTCGCACCTGCGCCAGAGCTGCCGCGAACTAGGCCAGTCGGTGGTGATGGTCACGCACGACCCGACCGCGGCATCGTACGCGGGCAGGGTGTTGCTGTTCGCGAACGGCCGCGTCGACGGCCACATCACCGACCCGACGCCCGATGCGGTGCTGGCCGGCCTCGACGCCCTGGCCGGGGTGCAGCGATGAGACGGCTCGCGGCGATCCTAGCCGGGGTGGTGGCGCTGGGAGTCATGTGCTTGAGCCTGCCTTGGGACTCGTTCACCTGCCAACCGCCGGCGTGCAGCCAAAATTCGTTCAGCCAGATCTGGATGGGATTTGGGCCGATGCTGGCGGTGTTCCTGTTTTACGCCCTGGTGCCAGGCATCATTTTGACCTCGATCCTGGTGGGAGTGCTGCGCCTGCGCAATGCCGCAAGCCCTCAGGACACTGCGGTGCGGTCAGCCTTGGGAGAGACGCGGTCCCAGTCCGTTCGCGGCGCAGCCAAGCGCGGGCTCGCGGATGCGAGTGTCTGGGTGGGAGGCGCGTTCGTCATCACTGGAGTCGCTCATCTAGTCATGATCGCGAGCACGGGGGCTTATCCACTCACGCAGGATGGCGGACTGTGGCTGACCCGGCTCTCGGACGCCCTTGCCGCGGCGGCGTGCCTGGTGCTCGCCCACGTGATCGATGCCGCTAGAAGGCCCCGCACTCCAGTGGACCAACTTCGTCCCGAAGACGCGGAGCCCCGCGAACGGCGCGTGTCGCTGGCCCGACGGTCCGTGATCCTCGTGGTGGCGGCCGCCTGCGCCCTGGGCGTCCTGGTGGGAACCAATATGGCCTTCGCCGGCGGAAACCAGGTGGCACCGGCATCCACCTTTGTGGTGACGACCATCGCGGTCTGGGTGTTCACCCTTTCAGTGATCGCCTTCGCTTGGCTCGTCCTCTTTCCCCTTGCCCGCGACAGTGGCCCACGGCTGGTGGGCTGGGCCGGTCGCGCGGCAGAGCGTTCCGGAGCGCAGGAAGTCAGCGCCGTCCTCCATGTCCGGTCCAGCACGCGGTGGATGGCGGCCACCCGCGTACTCACCGTTCTCGCCGGGCTGGCGTTCCTCTTTGGCATTTCCGCTCAGTCGCAGCCCAACGCGGCTCACGCCGCCTATACGCCGATCGCCGTGGGCGTGCCGGTGGGCGCCGCTGTCAATACGGGAAACGATGACGAATCGAAAGACACTGAGGCGTGCACCACCGACTGCGAAAGTGTTGAGGCGAAACTCGCGGACGTCGAGGGTGTGGGGGCGGTTGTGCCGGCCGCGAGCGTTGGGGTCAACGACGGTATCAACTGGACGCGCGTCGCCCTCGTGGATCCCGCGGACCTCGACGGAGTCGACGACGTAATGGCCGACCAACTACGCGACGAGCCCTCGGTTGCGCTCGTCCACACTTACGAGACGTATCTCGATGTCGATACTTTCGACAGCTTGGGGGTGCAGGTCACCGGGATGCGCTCGCTACCGGCCGATGCGCCACGCACCATTTTGAATCGCGCGTGGGTTGAGGCGCAGGAAGGGGCACTTGATTCAGACTATTTCTATGTCTACGCGACCCAGGGCTCGAGCGTGCAGCAGACGGCGGATGCCGTCCACGTCACAGGCGCCGGGAGCGGCAAGTACGGGTTCGAATATGGCGGCGACACCGAGTGGTACGGCCCGGGCCAAGGCGGCGGTAGCGAGGTTCTTGACTCTGGCGACGCATCGCTGTTGATCCTGTGGATGATCGTCGGGGTATTGGTGATAGCGCCAATCGCGGCAGTCGCGGCGGCCGGAGTCGTGCGTCGGCGTCGCGATGACGCGACGCTCGCCGCTCTCGGCGCGTCCGTCAAGGCGCTGCGAATCTCGATCGTGGTCGAGTCTGTCGTCACCGGCGCGGCCGCACTGGCCGCTGGCCTGCTGGGCGGAGCACTGACCACCATGGCGCTAAGCATCAGTTTTGGTGCACTGTCTGGACTGTCCGGAATGTCGACCAACTACGTCCTCGGGGACGCCTTTGGCACGGTGATGTGGGGAGTCCTGCTCGCCGGTTTCGCGCTCGGGACCCTCGTGTTCGCCTTGGTGTCGTGGATCGCGTCGCGTGCGCTCAAGAAACTCTCCCCGGTAGAGGCGCTACGCCCCGCCGAGGAAGGGGCACTGCGATGAAGTGGGCGGCGTTCGTCACGATCGGCATCGCGACGACACTGGTCGCCCTTGTCGCGGGCCCGCTATGGGCAGCTCCTGTCGACTCGAACAACCCGCTAATTCCACCTTTCTACGATCTGCTGTTTCTGGCGATCTACCTGGTGCCCTGGTTCTTCATTGCGGGGCTGATTGCGCTGCTCTTCCTGAGGCTGGATCTGGCAGGAAAGCGACAAGGGATCGCCACCCGTATGGCGCTCGGCGAGCAACGCTCGACAATTCTGCGTAAGGCAACGCGAGAAGGTATTCGGTTCGGCGTGATCGCCGCCGGGTCGGGCGTGGCCGTGGGTTTGATATCTTCACAGGTCCTCGCCGGCGAAGGCCTACAAGGTGGTGAAGGGAAGCTCTCCGTGTCCGCCCTGTTAAGTAGCCTGCTCGTCTTCGTGGTCGCAGTCGCCACGGCGGCTCTGGTCAGCCTCCTGGCGATCGCTGCTGTCACGCGCGGCACGCCCGACCAGGTGGATGCAGCGGCGCTCGGTGCGCGCGTCATTGCCACCAACCCCTCCCGCAAGCGAGTCGTAGCGGAGCGGGTGGGGTGGATCACGTATGCGATCGCCTTCGTCCTTGCGACAATCAACAGGCTGGTGCCCCTAGACAACTGGGCGTTGCTCAATCTGAGCGAACCCGGTTGGCTGATGGTCCTCAAGAACCTGGCGCTCACCATCGCGCTTGTCGGGACTCTCTGGATGATCTTCCTGGTGAGCAAACGGCTCGTCGTGCGCGCCGTCCGCTGGGCCGCCGAGTTGCTGGAGGCAGGCAATTCCCGCGGGGGACGGTCGATTGCTGCCGATGGCCTGGCTCGCCCGTCAGACTCGCGTGTCCTCACGCTGAGTGTGTGCGCCATCGTTTCGCTAATCGTCGCCGTCTCGGTCGCGGGAGCGGGTCACGCTCAATCGCTAAGTTCGGCGGGAGCCGCCGCCAATCCGGAGGCTTTCCTGTTCTCCATCGACGTCGGAGAAGGCGTCGCACAGCCGCCCGGGTTCACTCAAGTTTCACTGGATGCCGACGCACTCGCCGCTCTGGTGGCGGATCCGCGCGTCGCCGTGGTTCCCATCTCGTTGTTCTACTCCGACCCTCTCGACGTCGCCTACCTGGGCCCTGACAGGAGCACCCACGATTCCCCGCAGAACCTGACGCTGGCCACCGACATCACGGCCAGCGATGCCGTCGCTCCGAACGCTCTGCGAACACTGGGCATGACCGGCGGGGTTGTGGTTGACGGACAGGATGCCTTGCTCGACGCCTACGACGGTGCCGGCGGCTACGGGGGCGTCTCCGCCCTCAGTGTTGAAGGCCAAGGCACTTCCGTCTACAGGATCGGCGCGCCGTTGCAGTTCACCGCGATGGACCGCTCGTGGGCGACGGAAATCTGGGGAGACGCCCCGATTAGCGCCGCCGGGCTGTTCCTCGCTGATGGGCTCCCGGCGCAGCCCAGTGCCATGGACATCGCTCGCGAGTACTTTCCCGAGGGAACTGCCTGGGGTTATGTCGGAGGGACCTACGGCTGGGGAACGACGTACGTGGGTATCAGCTTCGTGCTGGTAGCGATGACCATCGCCGTCGTGCTCATTGTTAGCGCGACACTCACCTCAGTCAGACTCCGCCGCAAGGACATCGCGACTTTCGCGGCCCTGGGCGCGAGCCCATCGGCGCTCCGGGCGGCCCCCGTGTGGGAAGCGAGCGCCCTTGCCGCATCGTCCTTTGTCACCGGCTCCGCCGTGGGCGTGGCGGTGTCCATCGTGGCTACCAACACGTTCCTGCTCAAGCCGGGCGCGCCAATCCAGGCGAGTGAGATCCTGTGGCACGCCTGGAGCGATCTAATCGCCGTCCCGTGGGGTTCGCTCGTTCTCGCGGGCGTCGCCACGACCGTGGTTGCAGCCCTTGTCGCGGCGGTGTTCGCCGCATCGATGGTGGGCAACACGCCGGTCGAAGAGCTCCGCGCCGCCGACAAGGAAGGTGTCCGATGATCTGGCAACTGGCCCGCGAGCAGCTTCGCTCGCAGCGGCGCTACCTAATCTGGACAGCCGCTCTCCTCACAGTCACCATGGCTCTCGCGTCCTTCTGGGCATTCTCGTACGCCACCCAGATCAAGGCCGACCAGGCTTACGCGCACGTCAGTGGCGACGACCGCGAATGGCACGGCGAAGTGTTGGTCGTCTCAGATCCCAAAAACGTCAGCGACGTGCACTACAGCGCCGATGGCACCGTCAGCGAGCTCAACACTGCTCTCACCTCGGCGTTTGACAACGGCTCGGACGTTCTCGCGCGCACAGACATAGACGTCGTTCTTGACACCCCAAACACCCACACTGGTGACGGTTACTATTACGCGCCAACGGTCTCCGCGCTGACTGGCGACGTGGACTGGGACGCGATCCTGGCTGAGGGTGCTGCGCCTCAGCAGGGCGAGGTGGTGATCAGCGCCGAGTTCGCGTCACAGCGTGACGTCAGGATCGGTGATTCCGTTCCGCTCTATGCAGTACTGGGCGAGGCCAGCGCCGACCCCGTTGCTCAACTGACCGTCTCGGGACTGGCGTACTCGCCGGTTCGTGGAACGAGTTTTGCGAACTGGACAGTTGGAAACTATGTTGCCTGGGAAGACGCAGCATCCATCGCCGAGACCGCGAATGACATCGCCTACCAGTCGACGGTAGATGGCTACGGACCCGGCTACTACTCTCCGGACGCGTCGATCTTCGTGTCGCTCGACTGGAACCAGGGCGATCCAGCCGTCGACGCGCTCGTTTACGCAAACGGGTCGACCACTCAGGGCACGCTCAGCTATGAGCGAAGCAGCAACGCCACCTACTACGCCCTGGTCGCTGGGGTCGCGATGCTGCTCGGCCTCGTCGCCATGGCCTTCGCGGTGGGTCGCTCGCAGGCGCAGGCCCGCATGACATGGGTCGCGACGGCGCGCACCCTCGGTGCGTCGCGCCGCACCATTGCCGCGGCCACGCTCGCTGAGACCCTGGTCGTGGGCCTCGTCGCCTCGGTCGTCGGCATCACCCTGGGCTACCTGGGCACCGCGCTCACCCTGGCTCAGGCCCGCTCTACCGTCGTGGAACCGGCGCTGCCGACCACCGTCAATGCGACGTGGGAACTCGTGGCGCTACTCCTCGCCTTCGGCATGCTGGTCGCCGGCATCGTCGGAATCATCCCCGCTTTCTGGGCCTCCCGCATCAGCCCCGTCGCGGCGCTCAAGCCCGTCGCGGATGTCAACGAGGCGCAGGCCTCGCGCAAGGTCAACCCGCGATACGCCACGCTCACGTGGTTTGTGGCCACCATCGCCCTCGCTCTGATCCGCTGGATTGCTGCGGACGCCTCATTACTCAAAGCGCTAGAAATCCTGCTCGCAATCGTGGTCGCAGTGCTGACCTTTGTGGTCCTGCTGGAAGCGCTGCGCTGGGCCATGCCGCGCATCGGCAGCCGTCTTGCGAGTTCGAGCAGACCCTGGGCGCTCGCGGCCGGAGACTCGCTGGTCGCACGCCCGCGCCAGGCCGCGATCCCGGCCTTCATCATCGCGCTCGGCGTCGCGGTGCTGACCACCCTCACCATGTCCACCTGGGCCAGCGGGTACCTCACCTTGCTGGCCTACGGCACCGGCGACCCCGCACTGACCATATGGGAGGATTCCCCACTCCAGACGCTGAGTGTGTTCGTGCCCATCACCTACGTGATTGTTGCGCTAATCACCATCGCGATTTGGGCGGCCTACCACCGCTCTAGCGCGGCCGATGCTGCCACCAGGGAGGCGCTAGGCCTCACCAAGGTGAGCAACTGCATCGCGGCCGGGGTGGGCTACGCGCTGCCGCTGCTCGCAGGGATAGTTGCCGGATGGTGCCTGGGTGTGTTCGCGTTCGCATGGTTCGTTCCGGGATTGACCAACCTCGACGTCAGCGATCCGCTCGACCTTTCCGAGCGACTCGGTGCCGTGGCGTCGTCACTGTGGCCGGTCGCGTTAGTTTTGCTCGCCGGCGCGGCGACCGTAGCCATCGGCGCCGTCGCCGTGAGCCTATCCACCTCGCGCGCCGCGACACCCATCCGTCAACTCCAGGAGACCCATTAACGGCCTACCGTGGCGGCGACCCTGCCCCTAGACTGGAGCGAGCATCGGCCGCCCGAAAGGATCCCAAAGTGAGCAACTACGCCGGAGACATCACGCCCCAGGAGGCGTGGGACATCCTCACCACCAACCCGGACGCGCGCCTCGTGGACGTGCGCACCGATGCGGAGTGGCGCTTCGTGGGCGTTCCCGACACGGCGTCCACCGGCAACGAACCGCTGTTCATCGAGTGGGTCAACTACCCCGAGGGTGAGCGCAACTATCAGTTCGCCGCGCAGCTCAAGGAGCAGGGCATCGAGGCCGGCACCGATGCGCCGATCATCTTCCTGTGCCGCTCGGGCCAGCGCTCAATCGGCGCGGCAGTCGCTGCGACCGATGCCGGAATCGGCCCGGCGTACAACATCCTCGAGGGCTTCGAGGGAGCGACGAATGACGAGGGTCACCGCGGCTGGCAGGGCTGGCGCGCGGCCGGTCTCCCCTGGCGTCAGGGCTAACCCTCACGCCACCTGCGGCGCTATCGCGCGACTGCACGACCTAACGGCGACGCGCCAGAAGCGTTCTACGCGACGCGACCCTCCTGCTCAAGGGGGATTCACGCGTCCGGGCGGCAAAATCGGTTCGCCGCCCGGAACCGGCTTCTAGCCGAGGGGCGTAGTCCACGTACGGGCGTAGGCGCGAGCACTCTCGACCGCCGCGCGGCGTGCCCGCAGCGCATCGGCGTCGGTGACGTCGTGCGTGGTGGTCTCGGCGTCGACCGATGTCGTGAGTCCCTGCAGCGCCTGCAGGCCCTGAACCGCGTTGGCCTTGCTCGCGGCGGATAGTCCGCCCTCGGCCAGCTCGTGAAGCTCGCGGTCGAGTTCCAGAATGCGCGGGCGCGCCGCCTGCCACAACGACGACGCCTCGGCGGCGGTCGGCTTTGACAGGACCTGGGGGATCAGCGAGTCCTCGACCCAGGAGAGCTCGGACTTCGTCTGCGCCAGGCGTCCCTCCCAGGCGTGACGGATGGAACGCTTGCGCAGCAGCACGCCGATGATGACGATCAGGAAGACACCCAGTAGGGCCCAGGGCCACCACACGGTCGTCGACTCATCCGCCGGCTCGCTCTCCGTCTCGGCGGGGGCGGGGTCAGCCGTGACCGTCTCGGCGGGTGCGGGGTCCGCCGTCACCGTCTCCGCCGGGGCGGGGGCCGTGGTCTCCTCGGGGGCGGGAGCGGTCGTCTCCTCCGGCGCCGCGGACCTGCTGATCTCGGGCAAGCGCGAGCCATCGATCTCGGGCAGGTTGCCATTGCAACCCGCGAGGCCCAGCGCCAGAGCGGCACCCACAGTCAAGGTCACGATCGGACGGATGAAAAGTTTCACAGGGTTCCCCTTCGCGGGATCGTTGTTGCGAATGACGCCGAGCCTAGCGGACGGCCCGCAGAGATCCCCTCGTGAGGCCCGCGTGCCGAGCACAAGGGGCGCGCAACGGGTCGACAACTGGCCCTGGCGGACCCGCGGCGAAGGCCTCGCGGACGCCACCGATACACGCACATATAAGCGCCAAACAGGAAGCGTCACCCGATCCTCACCCGGCGTTCATCCGATGTTTGCCCTGGCTCGCTAGGTTCGGTCGCGTCGACCCACCCCACGCTGAGTAACTACAGGAGTAGCGCATGCGCACTGGCCAGAATTCAACGAAATGGTGGGCCACGCTCGTGGTCACCGCCGTCGGAGTGACCCTTGCGGCACCCGCCGCTCAGGCCGCCGAGGCCCCCGCGGCCCCGAGCGTCGAGGACGCCCTCGTGATCAACGAGACCCAGTCCTCCGACCCCAGCGATGGCCCGGACTGGATCGAGCTCACCAACACCTCCGACCAGCCGGTCGACCCCAACGGCGTAGTAGTCCTCGACAACAAGGACACCGACCCCTACACGATCACGGGTAAGGACCCCATCGCCCCAGGCGGGCACCTGCTCCTGAGCAAGGACGCCGACTTTGGGTTCGGCCTGGGCAAGGGCGACTCCGTGCGCCTCTTCAGCGCCAGCACCACAGACTTCTCCGGCACCACCCCCTTCGACGCCACGACCTGGCCCGCCGACACCCACACCGACCCCTCCTGGGGCCGCTGCCCCGACGGCACCGGCGAGTTCGCGATGACCGGAGCCGCCACCCCCGGCGCCACCAACGACTGCTCGGAGCCCACCCCTGAGGTCGTCTTGGTCGAGGACGCCCTCGTGATCAACGAGACCCAGTCCTCCGACCCTAGCGACGCCCCGGACTGGATCGAGCTCACCAACACCTCCGACCAGCCGGTCGACCCCAACGGCGTAGTAGTCCTCGACAACAAGGACACCGACCCCTACACGATCACGGGTAAGGACCCCATCGCCCCAGGCGGGCACCTGCTCCTGAGCAAGGACGCCGACTTTGGGTTCGGCCTGGGCAAGGGCGACTCCGTGCGCCTCTTCAGCGCCAGCACCACAGACTTCTCCGGCACCACCCCCTTCGACGCCACGACCTGGCCCGCCGACACCCACACCGACCCCTCCTGGGGCCGCTGCCCCGACGGCACCGGCGAGTTCGCGATGACCGGAGCCGCCACCCCCGGCGCCACCAACGACTGCGTCGTAACCGAGCCCGAGCCGGGCACCGGCGGCATCATCGTCATCAACGAGGTCGAGTCCAACGGCGACGACACCGACTGGGTCGAGGTCATGAACATCGGCACCGACTCCGCGGACATCTCCGGCTACGTGATGATGGACAACAAGGACCGCGACGCGTACACGCTGCCCCAGGGCAGCATCGTTCCCGCCGGCAGCGTGTTCGTCATCGACCAGGAGACCACCGCATCGGCCGGCTTCACGTTCGGCCTGGGCGACCCCGACGAGGTGCGCCTGTTCGCCGCCGACGGCACCAGCCCCGTCGCGAACTTCGCCTACGACAGCCACGCCGCCGTCACCTGGGCACGCTGCCCCAACGGCACCGGAGACTTCGTCGACTCGAGCGTCTCCACCAAGGGCGAGCTCAACGACTGCTCCACCCCCATCCGCATCAACGAGATCGAGTCCAGCGACGCCAACGACGGTGCGGACTGGATCGAGCTGATCAACATCAGCGACGCCCCCGTGGACATCACGGGCCTCATCCTGAGCGACAACAAGGATGAAGACGTATTCTCCATCCCCGCGACCCCGGCGCTCGCCGCGGGCGCCATCGTCGTGTTCGAGCGCACCGACGACTCGGCCACGGGCTTCGACTACGGCCTGGGCGGCGGCGACAACGTGCGCCTGTTCGAGTCCGACGGGGTCACGCTGATCGACTCCTACGAATGGAACGAGCACGCCGCGACCACGTTCGGCCGATGCCCCGACGGCACCGGCGAGTTCGTCGCCACCGCGCAGCCCACCCCCGGGGCGGCCAACATCTGCGCGGGCATCGTGAACGCGCAGGCCTGGCCCGGCGGCGCCGACGTCTCGACCGTTGACGCGATGGACACCTACGCCGGCGACATGAGCGGCATCGACTACGACGCATCGACCGGCTCGCTGTGGGCGGTGCAGAACGGCGACGGTCTGCTCTACCGGATCGTTCAGGACGGCTCAGGAAACTGGGTCCCCGACGCCACCGATGGTTGGGCCGACGGCAAGACGCTGCGTTACCCCGGCGGCACCGGAACTGTCGACGCCGAGGGCGTCACTGTCACCGGAGCCGGCGCCTCCGCTGGCGTGTACGTCTCCTCGGAGCGCAACAACGACTCCAGCAGCACCAGCCGACCCTCGGTGCTGAAGTACGACGTCAGCGGCTCGGGGACCACCCTCACCGCATCGACCGAATGGAACCTCGCGGCCGACTTCCCCGGAATCGGCGCGAACGCGGGCATGGAGGGCATCACCTACATCCCCGACTCGTGGCTCACCGCGCGGGGCTTCCTCGACCAGAACACGTCCACCGCGTACTCCCCGGCGGACTACGCGGGCCACGGCGACGGCCTCTTCTTTGTGAGCATCGAGGGCACGGCGGGCGTGTACGCCTACGCACTCATGACCGGCGGCGCGTTCGAGCGCGTGGCCGAGCTGGACCTGTCCTCGCTGAGCTTCAGCAACGTGGCGGACGTGCAGTTCGACGCGGACCGCGACCTGCTCTGGGTGGTCTGCGATGACGCCTGCGACGGGCGCATCGCGACGTTCGAGCTCTCCGGTGAGGGAGACAGCGCGGGCGTATTCACCGCATCGGCGCTCTACGAGCGTCCCGCGGGCATGGCGAACGTCGCGAACGAGGGCTTCGCCATCGCCGATGCGGCGACCTGCACCGACGGGTCCGTCGCCACGTTCTACGTTGACGACGCCAACACCGACGGCTTCTCGATCCGCACCGGCACTCTCGATTGTGCGGGCGGCACGGACGGTGGCACTGATGGCGGCGACTCGGGCTCCGGCGACGGCGGCGACGCCGGCGCAGGCGAGGGCGACGGCGGCGAGGCGACCGGCCCCGGTCAGTCGCTCGAATGCGTCGTGACCGCTCCGGCATCCGCGACGCCGGGCCAGGCCATCGCGGTCACGGTGGACCCGGACTGCTCGGGTTCGACGGTGTCCGTGTACATGTTCTCGGAGCCCACGTTCGTCGGCACGTTCGCCGTCCCGGCCAACGGTGTGGTGTCGTTCACGGTGCCCGCGTCACTGCCTGCCGGTACGCACACCATCGTGCTGCAGCTCGCCGACGGCACCGTAGTGGGTTCGACGACCATCACCCTGACCGAGGTGGCGCCCGCGGGCGACACGGTGACGGTAGCGACGGGAGAACTGTCAGACACGGGCGCCCCCGTCGACGGCACCATCCTGCTCACAGTGATGCTGCTGCTCTCCGGCGCGGCGCTGGTGCTGGCGCGTCGCAAGGCCGCCAGCGTCTAACCCTCACCACAACCCTCTGCCTACGTCCGCACCGTAAATCGCATCCGGCCCGCTCCTGAGGAGCACGGCCGAAACAGAAACACTGCGATTCACGGTGCGGACGTGGTGGGGTTGGGCGGCGGCGCCGAGCGCTCCCCCGCAGGCACGGCCCTCGCGGCTACTCTTGGGGCATGACCAATGAAGATGCCGCTCGCTCGTACGGACCCGACACGCTCGCCCTCCACACGGGCATTCACCGCTCCGAGGCCAACGAGATGTCCGAGGGCCTGTACCTCACGCAGGGCTACGCCTACGACTCCGCTGAGCAGGCCGCCGCAGCCTTCGCCGGCGACATCGACGTCTACATGTACTCGCGTTACGCCAACCCCACGGTCACGGCCTTCCAGGAGCGGCTCGCCGCGATCGAGGGCGCCCCCGCGTGCTTCGCGACCTCGACCGGCATGGCCGCCGTGTTCGTGTCCCTGGCGTCGGTGCTCAAGCAGGGTGACCGCCTGGTGGCGGGACGCGCGCTGTTCGGCTCCAGCATCCAGGTGTTCACCAACTACTTCGAGAACTGGGGCATCACCGTCGACTACGTCGACGCCCACGACAATGACGACTGGGCGCGCGCGCTCGCGACTCCCGCCAAGGTGGTCTTCGTCGAGTCCCCCTCCAACCCCATGCAGGACGTCGTCGACATCTCCGCCGTCGCCGTCCTCGCCAAGGCCGCCGGGGCCCTCTTCGTGGTCGACAACGTTTTCGCCACCGCCATAGGCCAGAAGCCACTCGAGCTGGGCGCCGATGCGGTGGTCTACTCCGCGACCAAGCACATCGACGGCCAGGGCCGGGTGCTGGGCGGCGCCATCCTGGGCTCGGACGAGTACGTCAACGGCCCCGTCAAGCAGATGATCCGGCAGATGGGCGCGACCATGTCGCCGTTCAATGCGTGGGTCCTGCTGAAGTCCCTCGAGACCCTCAGCGTGCGCGTGAAGGCGCAGAGCGCATCGGCCGCGGATCTGGCCGCGTGGCTGGACACCCACCCCAAGGTGGCCGTGGCGCGCTACCCGCTGCTGCCGTCGCACCCGCAGTACGAGCTGGCTAGGTCGCAGATGACGCTGGGCGGCACCCTCGTCACGATCGACGTCGCCCTGCCCGAGGGCACCGACCCGGCCGGTCCCGAGGCACGCGCCGCGGCCTTCCGGTTCATGAACGCGCTCGACCTGTTCGAGGTGTCGAACAACCTGGGCGACGCGAAGTCGATCTCCACTCACCCGGCGACCACCACTCACAACAAGCTCACGCCGGCCGCGCGCGCCGCGGTCGGCATGTCCGAGGCCACCGTCCGCCTCAGCGTCGGCCTCGAGGAGCTCGAGGACCTTCGCGCTGACCTCGAGCGCGCCCTCGCGACGGTCTGAGCAGCGACAGGATTCCCATGGCGGCCGCCCACCAACGACGAAGCGCCGTCCCGTTGTCGGTCGCGCTGCTGAATAAGCAGTCGATAGGTGGCGCCGCCGCGATCCTGCTGTGCGCCCTCTTCTTCATCGTCGTGGTTCCGGCCATCAACGACTCCGTGCAGGGCGAGGACCTGACGGTCGGCACTTCGCTCGCGGTGGGAGAGGACCTCTCGGTCAACCCTCCACCCGGGTGGGTGCTGGACGAGGACCCCACTGCCGACTCCACCATCCTCATCAACAGCGGCGCGCAGATGGTCATCACCCCCGCCACCGACGCGTTCACGACCGTCGCGGACCAGATCACCACGATGGCGACCTCCCTCGCGGATGACCCGGACAACTCATGGGTGGTGACCCCTCCCACCACCTTCGTCACCACCGCGGGAGACCCGGGCGCCACCGTCACCGCGCAGTCCAAGGAGTCGGCCACGCAGATCTGGATCGTCTCCAACGGCGATCTCCAGACCACCCTGGTCCTCTCTTCCCCCCTCGCCGTGTGGGACGGCGTCGTCGACAGCGCCAACGCGATCGCGGCCTCGGTGAACTTCAACGGCGGGCAGCTCCCGTGAGCCGGCGCTCCCGGAGGGCCACGCCGCCACCTCCCACGATCCGGCGCTCGCCGCGCACGAGGTCCTTCGCCGACACCCATTCGATGGTGTTCTGGGTCTTTGTCCTGCTGTCCGGGTACGGCCTGATCCAGATCCAGCCGCTGCTGATGCGCGGTCTCCAGACGTACCCCGCCGCGGGCATGCTCGCGGCGATCCTGTGGGCCCTCTACGTGCTGACCTTCGCAGTGCTGGTCTACCGCCTGGAACTCTTCGAGCGACGCTCCGCCGTCACCGTGGTCGGCGCACTGGTGTGGGGCGCCGTGGTGTGCGCCGGCATCGGCGTGGTGGCGGCCCCCGCCATGCACGGCATCGTCGCGTCATGGCTTGGCGAGGGGTCGGCGTGGATCACGGCGGTGTCCGCGCCGCTGATCGAGGAGCCGATCAAGCTGCTGGGAGTGGTGGCCCTGGCGCTCATCCCCGGGGCACGCGTGCGCAGCGCGGCCGACGGCCTGTTCTACGGCGCGATCATCGGCCTCGGCTTCATGGTGGTAGAGAACTACCTGTACACGATGCAGGCGGCCACGGCATCGGACGGCAACTTCGACACGGTGTTCCAGCTGGTGATCCTGCGCGGGATTGTCACGGGGCTGTGGAGCCACGCGACGCTCACCGCCATAGCCGGCGCGGGGGTGGGGTACTTCTTCAACTCCACCAAGTCGCGCGGCATTCGCTGGGGGGTGATGCTCGGCGGCCTGGGCGTCGCGATGCTGCTCCACGCCTTCTTCGACTCGCCCCTGCTCGACACCAACGTCTACGCCGCGACCATCGTCAAGGGCATCCCGGTGTTCATCCTGCTGCTGCTCGTGCTGCGGATAGTCCACACCCGCGAGCGCGAGATCCTGGCCCACATCGCGCGCGAGACCGTCCCGGATCACCTGGTCAGCCCGCTCGACTTCGCGCTGCTGTCCAACCGCAGCGTCAGGCGCAACGTGCGCACCTCGGCTCGCAAGAGCCTGGGGCTGGCCGGCGCCTACTCGATGCGCCAGCTGCAGCAAGCCCAACTCGCGCTGCTCAGCGCCGCCCACGAGGACGGCATGGATTCGGATCGCGCGGACGATGCGACGGCCCTGGTCCTCGCGTCGCAGGCCGCGTTGGCACAGTTGCGTGCGGACGCGGCCGGCGACCCGCTCGAGAACGCCGCGCCCTAGCCCCGGTAGCCGGAGAAGCCGCGCAACCGCAGCGAGTTGCCCACCACGAACAGGCTCGACCCGCCCATGGCCGCGGCCGCGATCATCGGGTTGAGGATGCCGAAGGCGGCCAGCGGAATCGCCGCCGCGTTGTAGGCGAAGGCCCAGAACAGGTTGCCCCGAATGGTGCCGAGCGTGCGGCGCGAGAGCGCGATCGCGTCCGCGGCGGCCAGCAGGTCGCCGGAGACGATGGTGAGGTCCGAGGCCTCGCGCGCCACGTCGGTGCCGGTACCCACCGCGATTCCGAGGTCGGCCTGCGCGAGCGCGGGGGCGTCGTTGATGCCGTCGCCCACCATCGCGACGCGCTTACCGTCCGCCTGGAGCCTCTTGATGACGTCCGCCTTATCCCCGGGCAGGACCTGGGCGATCACCTCGTCGATGCCGACCTGAGCGGCGACTGCGCGTGCGGCCCGCTCGTTGTCGCCGGTGAGCAACACGACGTCGAGTCCCAGCTCGCGGAACGCCGCAATCGCGTCTCGCGACGTGGGCTTCACGGTGTCACTCACCGCGATGACGGCCTCCGCCGCCACCCCCACTGAGATCTCCACGAGGGAGGCGCCCTGGCCGGATCGCACCGGGGAGCGGCCCGCGAAGACGGCGGTGCGACCCGCTGCCTCCAGAGCGACGGCCGCCTCCTCGAGCTCGCTGTCGATGGAGTCGAACAGGCTGCGCGAGCCCACCCTGACGTCGGACGGGGCCCTGTCCGCGCACTCGTTGCCCATGCCGGTGGACTCCTTCGATCCCGCCACCGTGACGCTCACGCCTTGGCCAGCCATGCTCCGGAAGTTCTTCACCGGACGATGCGCGGCGGTGAGGGCCGCGATAGCTACCCCGACCGGGTGCTCCGAGCGCTTCTCGGCGGAGGCGACGGCCTCGATGAGGAACCGCCGAGCCTCGTCGTCGAATCCCGGTGCCACTACCTCGACGACCGACATCTTGCCCTCGGTCACGGTGCCGGTCTTGTCGAGCACGATGGTGCTGACGGAGCGGGTGTCCTCGAGCGCCTCGGGCCCTCGCACCAGCACGCCCAGTTGGGCGCCGCGGCCGGTGCCCACCATGATGGCGAGCGGTGTGGCGAGCCCCAGCGCGCAGGGGCAGCTGATGATGAGGACGGCGACGGCCGCGGTGAACGCCGCGTTGACGTCTCCGGTGATCGCGATCCACAGGAACAGGGTCACCAGCGCGATCGCGAGTACTACCGGCACAAAGATGCGCGAGATTCGGTCCGCGAGGCGCTGCACGCGCGCCCGACCGTTCTGCGCGTCGTCGACCATCTGGGCAATCTGGGCGAGCATGGTCTCGCTGCCCACCTTGGTCGCCTCGACGGTCAGGGCGCCGTCCGTCGCGACGGTTCCGCCGACCACCTCGGCACCTACCTCGACGCGCACGGGCACGGACTCGCCGGTCACGAGGCTGGCATCGACCGATGCCCCGCCCTCGACGACGGTGCCGTCGGTGGCGATGGTCTCGCCCGGTCGCGTCACGAACCGCATGCCGACCTCGAGTTCCTCGCGCGAGATCTCGGTCCCGTCCTCGAGGCGCGCTGTCGCGGACTGGCGCGAGCTGAGGGCGCGGATCGCGTCCCCGGCGCGCAGGGTGGAGCGGGTCTCGAGCCACTTGCCGAGCAGGATCAGCGAGATGATCACGCCCGCGGTCTCGTAGTACACATGGCCGCCCTCGAGCGCGGCGATGCCGGCGGCCCCGCCGAGCAGGACAACGGTGGACCAGACCCACGCGGCGCCCGTTCCCATCGTGACCAGGGTGTCCATGTTGGTGGCGCCGTGGCGCGCGCTCATGGCCGCGCTGCGATGGAACGGCCACGCGGAGTAGAACATGACGGGGGTCGCCAGCGCGAAGGCCGCCCACTCCCACCCGGCGAACTGCCACGCGGGGATCATCGAGATCAGCAGCAGCGGCACGCTGAGAGTCACGGCGACGATCAGCCTGCGCTTGTAGTCCGCGATGCGCGCGGCATCGGCGTTCATGTGCGCGGCGTGCTCGTCGCCCATCAAGTCGTGGTGCTTGCCGTCGGCGCCGTCGTGTTCACCGGACGCGGCGGCAGGAGTGAGGACCTGGTAGCCGAGCGACTCGATGGTCGCGCGCATCGACTCTTCGAGCGCGGCGCGGTCCATCGAGCCGTCGGCTTTGACCGTGGCCCGCCTGGTCGCGTAGTTCACGGTCGCGTCGGTGGTGCCGGGCAGCTTGGCGAGCCCGCCCTGAATGCTGGCGGCGCAACTCGAGCAGGTCATCCCGTCGACTGACAGGTTGATCGCGACGGCCTCGTGGGTGTCAGGTGCGGTTGCCACGGCGGACCCTAACTCGCGACGGTGTAGCCGGAGGCGGTGACGGCGTCGTCGATCGAGAACTCGAGGTCGTCGGTCGCGACGGTGCCGTCCGGGTGCACCTGCACTCGGCCGCTCGCGACGTCGATGTCCGCGGACGCGACGCCCGGGGTTTGGACGAGCGCGGTGCGCACGGTGTTCGCGCATCCCTCGCAGGTCATCCCGGTGACGCTGATGGTGATCGTGTTCGCTGATGTAGTCATGACACCAACATAAACCTTACAGCGCGCTGGAATGTCAAGCCCGGCCTGGGAAGTCAGGCGCGCGCCGCCAGCTTGTCGCCCGTCTTGGCGGGCATGGCCCCCAGGATCGCCTCGACCTGGGTCTTCGCGTCGCCGAACAGCATCGAGGTGTTGTCCTTGAAGAACAGCGGGTTCTGGACGCCCGCGTAGCCCGTGGCCATGGAGCGCTTGAACACCACCACCTGCGACGCCTTCCACACCTCGAGCACCGGCATGCCCGCGATGGGCGAGTTCGGGTCGTCCAGGGCGGCCGGGTTCACGGTGTCGTTGGCGCCGATCACCAGCACCACGTCGGTGTCCTTGAAGTCCGGGTTGACCTCGTCGAGCTCGAGCACCAGGTCGTAGGGCACCTTGGCCTCGGCGAGCAGCACGTTCATGTGGCCCGGGAGTCGGCCGGCCACGGGGTGCACGGCGAACCTGACCACCACGCCGTTGGCTCGCAGTCGCTCCACGAGTTCGGCCACGGGGTACTGGGCCTTGGCGACGGCCATGCCGTAGCCGGGGGCGATGACGACGGATCGCGCACCCATCAGCATCTCGACCGTGTCGGAGACGGAGGTCTCCGTGTGTTCGCCCTCGACAGCATCGGCCGCTGGGGCGTCGCCGCCCCCGCCAAAGCCGCCCAGGATGACGGACAGGAACTTGCGGTTCATGGCCTTGCACATGACGTAGGAAAGGAACGCGCCGGACGAGCCCACGAGCGCGCCCACCACAATCAGCAGGTTGTTGCCGAGCATGAATCCGGCGGCGGCCGCGGCCCAGCCGGAGTACGAGTTGAGCATCGAGATTACTACCGGCATGTCGCCGCCGCCGATCGCGGCGACCAGGTGCACGCCCACCGCGAGCGCGATGACGGTCATGATGAGCAGCGGCACGATCGAGGCGGTGCTCAGGAACCACACCAGCATTCCCGCCGATGCGGCCAGGGCGCCCAGGTTCAGAGCGTGGCGGCCGGGCAGCATGAGCGGGCTCGACTTCACGCGCGCCGACAGCTTGAGGTACGCCACGATCGAGCCGGTCAGCGTGATGGCGCCGATGAAGACGCCCAGGAACACCTCGGTGAGGTGCATCGCGTCGCGGCCCTCGGTGAGGAACGAGTTGAAGCCGATCAGCACCGCGGCGGCGCCCACAAAGCTGTGGAGCACCGCGATGAGCTCGGGCATCTGCGTCATCTCTACAGAGCGCGCGCGATGGGTGCCGACGACCGCGCCGATGAGCAGCACGCCCACGATCAGCGCGAGCGTCACCCCCGCATTGCGCTCGGAGCGCTCCAAGGCCAGGGCGATGGTCGCGCCGATGGCCACCACCATGCCGACCATGCCGAGGAGGTTGCCGCGCCTGGCGGTGGCCTGCTTGGACAGGCCCGCGAGGGATAGCACGAATAGGACGGCGGCGGCGAGGTAGGCCACCTGTGCGACAGAGACGATGGTCATGTCGTCAGGCCCCCTTCTGGAACATGCCGAGCATGCGGTACGTGACGAGGAACCCGCCGAAGACGTTGATGCTGGCGAGTGCGGCCGCGACGAAAGCGAGCGACGTCACGACCATGCTGGACGAGCCCAGCTGCAGCAGGGCGCCAATCAGGATGATGCCGGAGATCGCGTTGGTCTGGCTCATGAGCGGGGTGTGCAGCGAGTGGCTCACGTTGGAGACCACGTAGTAGCCGATGAACACCGCGAGGACGAATACCGTGAAGGCCGCGAGAAACACCGGAGAGGAGAACGCGAGCGCGACGCCAAGGGCGACCGCGCCGATGCCCGCCAGCCACGCGGTGCGACGCTTCTTGGCGACGGCCGCCGCCTGCGCATCGGCCTCGCGCTGCGCCAGGACGGCTGGGTCGACCGCGGGGGCCGCCGCGGCCGGAGCCGCCGCCGATACCTGGATGGCGGGAGGTGGCCACAACACGTCGCCGTCGTGGGTCAGCGTCATCCCGCGCAGCACCTGGTCGTCCAGGTTGAGGACGGCCTGGCCGTCCTTGCCGGGGGTGAGCAGCTTCATGAGGTTGACGATGTTCGTGCCGAAGAGCTGCGAGGTGTGACGGGGCATGCGGCTGGGCAGGTTGGTCCAGCCCAGGATGATCACGCCGTTGTCGGTGACGACGCGCTCGCCCGGGACGGTCAGTTCGCAGTTGCCGCCGCCCGATGCGGCGAGGTCGACGATGACGGAGCCTGGCTTCATGGCCGCGACCATGCCGGCGGTGATGGTGGTGGGGGCGCTGCCGCGCACCAGCGCCGTGGTGATGACGATGTCCGCGCCCGCGGACTCCTGCGCGTAGAGCTCCTGCGTGAGGCGCTCCTGGTCCTCGGTCAGCGCGCTCGCGTAGCCGTCGGCGGATACCTCCTGCTGAGCGGCCTCCGCCTGGACGAACACGGCGCCCATGGACTCGATTTGTTCGCCGGCCTCGGGCCGGACGTCGAACGCACGCACCCTGGCACCCAGCGACACCGCGCCGCCGATGGCCGCGAGGCCCGCGACGCCGCCGCCGATGACAAACACCGTGGCGGGATCGGTCTTGCCCGCGGCGGTGACCTGGCCCGCGAACATCGCGCCGTAGTTCTCCGCGGCCTCGATGACGGACCGGTAGCCCGCCACATTGGACATCGTGGACAGCACGTCCAGGGACTGGGCTCGCGAGATTCGCGGGACCGCGTCGAGCGCGAGCGAGGTGACCCCCGCGCGCTGCAGGCTGGCGATGAGTTCCGGGCTCGAGTGCGGCGCCATGGTCGAGACGACGACGGTGCCGGGGCCGATGCCCGCCAGTTGCGTCTGGGTGGGGGCGTGAACCGAGGTGACGATGTCGCCGTCCCAGGCAGACTCCGTCGCCACGATGCTCGCGCCCGCGGCCACGTACTCGGCGTCGGGGATGCTGGCGGCCTCGCCGGCGCCGGCCTCGATCGCGACCTCGTAGCCGAGCTTGACTAGCTGCTCGACCGTGCGCGGGGTCGCGGCGACGAGCCGCTCACCGTCGCGGGTCTCACGGGGGACTGAGATCCTCATGCTTGACGCACACCCTTTAAATTACGGTCTGGATAGGTCACGGGCCGCGCGCTACGCTGCGTGCTCTCGCACCTGTCGGCCCTCTGTTCCGAGCGTAGCCGCCCGGGACGCCCTGTTCGACAGGACTATGGTCCCCCGGATGGGCAGCTACAAGGGGTCTGCGCACCCGTCTCCCCGGCCACCATCACCGGTCGCAAAGGGGCCCGCGCTACTCGTGCGCGAGGCGCTGCCCTCTGTCCACGGGAGCGCCCGCCCCTACGAAACGGCCGAGGCAATCTCGGCCGGCACGCCGTCAGTCAGCGCGCCGCTGGTCAATACCTGGCACGCGTTCGGGTCGGTGCAGTCGGCCGGATTCATGCTCCCGGCGCGACGCGACAGCGCCGTCAACTCGCCCTTGGCCGCGAGCAGGCTCGCGATCTGCGCATCAATATCGGTAAGGTGGCGATTGACGAGCGCGCGCGTGTGCTGGCACGTGGACTCGCCGTCGTCCTTCATCCTGAGAATCTGGCCGGCCTCCGCGAGAGTCAGCCCGGACGCCTGGGCATCCCGGATGAACCGCAGGCGGTCGAGCGCGGCGTCCGAGTAGTCCCGATAGCCGGAGGCCGTGCGCTCCGGCGCGAGCATCAGCCCGATGCTCTCGTAATACCTCACCGTCTTAGCCGTCACGTTGCCTGCGTCTGCGAGTTCACCGATTCTCATGCGCTCAGCCTACGCGCCATCCTTCCATTGCGCTAGAAGGTTGTCGCTCGGGGTGCCACCCCAGCCCGCGGTGGCCCCCGACCATCCAGCTAGGGTAAAAAGCATGCGCACCTCACCCCGTCGACTCGGCCTCCTGGGAGGCATCACCTGGCACAGCTCCATCGAGATGGAGCGCGCGCTCAACGACGGCGTCAACGCCGCGCTTGGCGGCAGCAGCTCGGCAGACCTGCTGGTCCGCTCGTACAACTTCCAGCACATCGCCGATGCGCAGTCCGCCGGCGACTGGGAGGGGCTTGGCCGGCAGTTCGCCGCCGATGCGGTGGCGCTACAGGCCGCCGGCGCCGAGGCGATCATGATCTGCGCCAACACCATGCATAAGGTAGCGCCGGCCGTCGAGGCCGCGATCGACGTGCCGCTGATTCACATGCTCGACGCCACCGCCGACGCGATCCTGGCCGCCGGGCTGAACACCGTCGCGCTGCTGGGCACCGGCTACACGATGCGCGACCCGTTCTATCGCGACCACATGGCCGCCCGCGGCATCACGACCATCGCGCCCGCGGAGCCAGCGTTGAGCGAATTGCACGAGTTGATCTACGGCTCGCTGGCCAAGGGCGTCGTCCCGCCCGGAGCCCGCGAGCAAGTGCTGGAAATCTTCGCGCCGCTGTTCGACCAGGGTGCGCAGGGCATGATCTCGGGGTGCACCGAGATCCCCATGGTCGTCACGCAGGGCGACCTCGAGGTGCCCTACTTCGACTCGGCGCAGTTGCACGTGGAGGCCGCGCTCAGGTTCTCCCTGGCGGACTAGCCCCGGCCGCGACGGTGGTGGAGCTAGGCCCAGCCGGCCGCGTCGAGGACGTCGCCCGCAGCCTCGGCGCTCGTGCGCTCCTCCGTCGAGATCACCGCGTCATCAAGGTCGAGCTCGTCGAGCGAGTCACTTAGTTCCACCGTGCGGGCGAGCGCCCAATCGCGCCACTTGCCCTCCGGCTCGCGCACGGAGACCCGCGCCTCGCGAACCTCCTGCGAAGCGTCCACCCGGATGATGCTCACATCCGCGGGTCCTGCCGCACTTGCGAACGCCGTCGCGTAACGCGCGCGGTCCTCGGGGTCTTCCACGACGCGGGCGATCACCATGAGCCCGTAACCCCGCGCCCGGTAGTTGGGCGCCATGGCCGCAAGGTTGTCGAACAGCAGCGCCTGATTGAAGGGATCCTCCGCATGGGAAGGCTCCGCCTGGCACAGGTAGTCGCCGTCGATGAAGGCCGCTCGTGAGCCGCGCGCCATCAGGGCATCGAAGACCGCCGCGGCGGTCGTGGTTTTCCCGGCGCCGATGGTGCCGTTGACTACCAGCACCCGCGTGGGCAGGTCCTTCGCGAAGCACACGGTGGTCTCGTACTCGGCGTACTCCCCGTACGGCTCGATCTGGTGATAGCCGATGGCGCCGTAGAGTGCCATCGCGGCGACCTGCTCGGTGCCGGTGCCCAGCACCACGCTGGTGGCGCCGGACCGGCGTGCCTCGGACTCCACGGCGCCCATCATGACGCGCGAGTAGCCGCGGCGGCGGTACTCCGGGCGCACAAAGAGTCGCTTGGCCTCGATGGAGCCCAGAGGCAACTCGTCGTCGGGCCACTGGAGCACCGAGGACGCCACGCCCTCGCCGTCCTCGGCGCTGCCCACGAACGACCCGAACACCGTCGTCGCGTCAATCTTGCGGGCGAACGAGTCCTCCTCGTCCGGCTCCAGTTCCTCGTCGATGTAGAGCGCTCGCAACTCGGCCTGCTGTTGCGTCCACAAACCGACTGCCACTGCATCGTCCGTGTGGACGCGACGAATAGAGATCATGGCGCGATCCTACTGGGCGATCACGTCGACCCCAAGGAGACGGTGGGGCGGTGCGCCTAGAGCGCGCCGCCCGCGGCACCAGGAGCGTCGGCGTCCACACCCGCGTCGCCCACCTGCTCGCGTGCCACGAAGTTCTCGATGTCGAACAGGTTGCCGCTGGCGCGACGCGCCACGGTGAGCAGCGTCGACATGGAAGCGACCTCCTCGACCTGCTCCTTGAGGAACCACAGCAGGAACTGCTCGCTCAGCACGTCACCCTCGGCGCGAGCCGCGGCGAACAGCGCCTCGATCTGGGCGGTCACCTGCTTCTCCTGCGCGAGCGCGAGCTCGATCGGCTCGGTCACCGACAGGAACTGATTCCGGGGCGCCTTGCCCGCGGGGATTTCCACCTTGATGTCCCGGTCGAGCATGTACTGCACCAGCATCATCGCGTGATTGCGCTCTTCCAGAGACTGACGGTAGAAGTGCGCGGCCAGCTGCGGCAGGTCCTCTGAGTCAAAGTAGACCGCGATGGCGATGTACTGGGTGTGCGCGTCGATCTCGTTGCCCACCTGAGCGCGGAGCAGTGATTCAAAGTTGTCTGTAGTCATGTGCCCAGCCTAGGCGTGGCGGGCCCTGTGCGCTAGCAAGGGAAGGCTCCTCTCAGTGAGGCGCGCCTTGCCGGACCGGCGTGGAAGTGGCGGGGAATGCCGCGCCCGCCGAGCGCGTTGAGAGGACTAGTAGACGCATCAACAACTTACGGGGCGACAGCATGAAGAACTTTGGATTCCTTTCCTTTGGACACTGGTCGGCCGCGCCCGGCTCCAGGACTCGCGACGCGGGCGAGACCGTGCGCGACACGATCGACCTCGCGGTGGCGGCGGAGGAGGCCGGCCTCGACGGCGCATGGATCCGGGCGCACCACTACGAGCAGAACCTGTCCTCCCCGTTCCCGCTGCTGGCCGCCATGGCGGCGCGCACCTCGCGCATCGAGCTCGGCACGGGCGTGATCAACATGCGCTACGAGAACCCGCTGTACATGGCCGAGCTCGCGGCGACCGCCGACTTGGTCTCGTCAGGACGGCTGCAGCTCGGCGTCTCGCGCGGTTCCCCCGAGCCCGCCGCCGATGGTCCGGGCAGCTTCGGCTACCCGCTTCCCGCGGGCAAGCTGCCCGTCGAGGATGCGGCGGAGCGCATCGCGCTGTTCCGTCGCGCTATCGCGGGCGAAGGAATCGCCGAGCCGGGCGCCAGCGCGCACGTGCTCCCCGGGCAACGCCTTCCCATCACGCCGCAGTCCCCCGGCCTGTCCGAGCGCATCTGGTACGGCGCCGGTAATATCGACAGCGCCAAGCGAGTCGGCTCACTTGGTATGAACCTGATGTCGTCGACCCTGATCCTCGAGGCCACTGGCGAGCCGCTCGGCACGGTGCAGGCCCGCCAGATCGCCGCCTACCGAGACGCCTGGGCCGAGGCCGGCCACGCCGGCACGCCGCGGGTCTCCGTCAGTCGCTCGATCATGCCCATCTTCGACGACCAGACGGAGCGCTACTTTGGCAGCATGCTCGCGCGGGAGGAGATTGGCGGCAACGAGGACCAGATCGGCTACATCGACAACTCCAAGGGCACCTTCGGCAAGACCTACGTTGGCGCGCCGGACAAGATCGTGGCGGAGCTCCTGAAGGACGAGGCCGTCATGGCGGCGGACACCATCCTGGTCACCGTGCCTAACCAACTGGGCGCGGAGTTCAACTCGCGCACGTTCGAGGTCCTGGCACGCGACATCAAGCCCGCACTCGGCTAGCGAGGCTCGAGCGCCAGCAGGAGACCCCCTCAAGCCCCCGGCAATGAGTAGGATTCGCGAGTGACCCTGAGCCTGCGCGCCTGCTCCGACAATGACCTGGAGTGGATCGTCGAGCTGCGAGCCGTCGTTTTACGAGCCGACCTCGAGCGGGTCGGCCGCTTCGACCCGATCCGCGTTCGCCAGTGGATGCGCAACGGTTTTAGGGCGGCGGATACCCAGGTGATCGTCCTGGACGGCGCTGACATTGGGTCGATCGCCGTGCGACGCGAAACGGATGCCCGCTGGCTCGAGTACTTCTACATCGCGCCCGAGTTCCAAGGCATGGGGTTTGGCAGCCAGGTACTCGAGCAGGTATTGGCCGCGCAGGAATCCTCGCCTCTCCGGCTCAACGTACTTCGGGGCAGTCGTGCACAGCGGCTTTACGAACGTCACCACTTCACGCTCGACCCGGAGGTCGACACGGACGATGTGCACCTCCATATGACGTACCGTCCGCCCGGAAGTCCAGCGCTGACGGGAGGCGACGCTAGGAAGTAGCCGACCCCTGCATCGGCGCGCCGTAGTGGAGAACCTGCGGCAGTGGCTCGTAGAAGTGGTGGAGCAGCAGCGTCCACTCCCGGTAGTCGTCGCTGCCGCGGAAGCCCTGCTCGTGCGCCTCGACCGACTCCCACTCGACGGACAGCAGGTACGTCGCGGGGTTCTCAATCCCCCGTCGCAACGTGTGCGAGATGTAGCCGTCGGCCCGCATGATCAGCGGCTCCGCCGTGGCGAAGGCCGCCTCGAAGGAACCCTCGAAGCCGGGTCGCACCGGCAGCACCACCGATTCGACGATCCTGGAGTCGGGGCTCATTCGCGGCAATCCGTTAGGCGTTGGCCAGCAGGCTAGAGATCGCGCTGGTGAAGAACGCGAGGCCGTCGGTACCCGCGCGGCCCTGTTCCACCGAGTCGGGGCCAAAGCCGCGCTCGACGGCGTGCTCGGGGTGCGGCATCAGGCCCACGACGTTGCCGCGGGCGTTAGTGATGCCGGCGATGTCGCGGCGCGAGCCATTCGGATTCCAGCCCACGTAGCGGAACGCGACGCGGCCCTCGGCCTCGAGCTCGTCGAGCGTGTGCTCGTCGGCCACGTACTGGCCGTCCTGGTTCTTGAGCGGCACGATGATGTCCTGGCCAGCCTCGTAATCGCGCGTCCAGTCGGTGTCCGCGTTCTCGACGCGCAGCGTCTGGTCGCGGCAGATGAAGTGCAGGTGCTCGTTCTTGATCATCGAGCCCGGCAGCAGGTGGACCTCGGTCAGCACCTGGAAGCCGTTGCAGATGCCCAGCACCGGCATGCCGCCGTTGGCGGCGTCAACAATCTTCTCGGTGATGGGAGAGAACCGCGAGATGGCGCCCGCGCGCAGGTAGTCACCGTAGCTGAACCCGCCCGGCAACACGATCGCGTCGACGTCCTTGAGGTCCGCCTCCGAGTGGAAGAGGGAGACCGGCTCGGCGCCCGCGAGGCGCACCGCTCGCGCGGCGTCCCGGTCGTCCAGCGTGCCGGGGAACGTGACGACGCCGATGCGCGCGGTCATCTAGCTCTCCTCGACGGCGACCGAGACGACGTCTTCGATGACCGGGTTGGACAGCATCGTCTCCGCGGCCTCTCGCGCCTTGGCGAGCACCTCATCGGTCACCTCGCCGTCCACGGTGAGTTCGAATCGTTTGCCCTGGCGAACCTCGGCGAACTGATCGAATCCCAGACGTGGGAGAGCTGCGCCAACTGCCTTGCCCTGCGGGTCAAGGATCTCGGGCTTGGGCATCACATGTACGACGATGGTGGCCATGGGGGAAGTCTAGCGCCAGGAGTGCAGACCGAGCACACGAGGTCAGAGCGGGCCACCACAATCAGTTGCCACACGCGTCAGCATGCCCAGTTGTAGATGATTCTCTCGTCGGTGAGCCAGGTCTCAAGGTCGCCGCTATCCGATCGGAAGTACGCGACGCCGTTGTCGTAGACAGTCACGGTACCGAGGTCGTCGCCCGGGCCGGGCTCGACCACGTGCGGAACCGAGCCGCCTCGCGAATATCCTCGTCCTCCAACTGACACCAAGCGAAGGTCGTTGCTCGGGGGCGAACCCGCCGCGGCATCGTCCGCGCCACCGGAAGGCGCATCGCTGCCCAACGGGAAGGCATCGGAGTCGGGGACGAAGGGGTACCACCCAGCCCCATCGAGTAACAACGGCTCATTGCCGCACGCGGGGTAGTACTCGACGCCGGCGATGGTGGTGACGACCTCGCCGGGTGCGGTCGCGTTGATCTCGTAGGGTTCGTTGATATGCGCGCCGGATGTCTCCTCCTGCGCGCACCCTGCCAGCGCGAAGGCGCACAGCGCGCCCACTAGGGACGCCATTGACAAGGCTCGCGTTCGCGTGCGGATACTCATGAAACAACAACGTACAGGCGCACCCGAATCGTTGGGGCACACAGATGAAAGACCCCGCTGCTCGCACGAGGCAACGACGCACAGGTGTGACACCCCCGGGCGGACGCCACGCTTGCCGCGACCGCAACTCCACAGGAGGCACCCGGTCCCGGCCAGTCTCCCGATGCCAGGGCCAGCGGCGTCGGAAAGTCGGCGGCGTCATCGGGCACGAACGAGTACCACGTGGTGCCGTCTAGCGTCAGCGTCTCGTTGCCGCAGGCAGGACAAAAATCGACGTCCTCGACAATGTTCAGTGAGGGCCGAGAGCGAGGGCTGCCAGTGCCGCAGTCTTTCTCAAGTAGGTCACACGTATAGGACGTCCGCGGAACGAAAAAGGTTGGGGTGGCGAGGCGCCCTAGGTTGCCCGCCAAGAACCATCGGCGCGGATGGCGGCCGTCACGCGAGTGCTGATGTCGTGCAATTGCCGGACCTGCGCCTTGGTCAGCGAGTCAAACACCAGCCGGTTCACCATTTCAACGTGACCAGGCGTGGCCTGAACGACCGTCTCGCGGCCAAGGTCCGTAAGGTGCGCAAGCGTGTACCTACCGTCGCTCGGGTCGGCGGTGCGCGTCACCCATCCCCTGCCTTCCAGGCGCGCGACAGCGCGCGACAGTCGTGAAAGCGAACTGTTCGAGTAGCCCGCGAGGACGCTCATGCGAAGCGTGCCGTCGGGTGCGTCCGCTAGGGCATAGAGGATTCCATACTCGAAGTGCGTGAGGTCGGAGTCTCGCAGCATCTGTACATCAAGTGCGGCCGGCAACCACTCGAGAAGGGTCGCCAAGGCGGCCCACGACCTAAGTTCCTCATCGCCCAGCCCCGCGGGGCGTGTCGCATCTGCCATAGGAACAGCGTACGGGAACGTGGACGACTTGACGACGGGATTGACTTTCTCAAGAAAGTGACACAGACTCACTTTCACTTGACTGAGCAAGTAAAACACAACCCACACCCCTACGCGAGGACAGCGAAATCTATGGACATGAACTTGAAGGGCAAGAAGGCTTTCATCAGCGGCTCGACCCAAGGCATCGGCTTTGAGATCGCCCAGGCGCTGATTGCCGAGGGCGCCTCTGTCACAATTAATGGGCGCAACGAGTCCCGCGTGGAGAACGCCGCGGCGCGTCTGCGCGCTACGGCACCCGGATCGACTGTCTCCGGAATCGCAGCAGACTTCGCGGACCACGCACAGGTCACCGGCCTTCTCGCGCAGTTGGAAGAGGTCGACATTCTGGTAAACAATGTCGGCCTATTCGACCTCGCCCAGTTTCAAGACACGACGAACGACGATTGGCAACGCTACTGGGACGTCAACGTCATGAGCGGCGTCCGGCTCTCGCGCCAGGTCATGACCGGGATGCTCACCAGGAATTGGGGTCGGATCATCTTTATTGGCAGCGAATCCGGCGTCAATGTGCCCGCAGACATGATCCACTACGGGGCAACGAAGGCAGCGCTACTCGGCATGAGCAACGGCCTCGCAAAGCTCACTCGCGGAACCGAAGTCACGGTGAACACCATTCTGGGTGGCCCCACGTATTCCGACGGTGTCGCGAGCACCATCAGCCGCATCGCCGCGGCCCAGGGCATCGCGACGGACGACCTGAAAGCGGCCATCATCGGCGGCAATCAGACTTCCCTATTGGAGCGATTCATCAGCCCGCGAGAGATCGCGAACCTCGCGCTCTACCTCGCGAGCCCGCTTTCCTCGGCGACCAATGGAGCGGCGCTCCGCGCCGACGGCGGAGTGCTCACGGGGACCTTGTGAGATGACCGCTGTCACCTCACGCGCGCGGGGTCGCTGGATGGCCCTCAAAAGGTTGGGTCGCCCATTAAGGGCGTTGAATATTGCGGCACAATGGTGCGCATGACCGTCCCCCGCGCGGATACGCCACCACTTATTGCTCACGCCAACCCCGGCTTAGCGGAGTTGCTGACTCGCGACCTCAGACGCACCCAGTTCGTCGCGGTTCTCGCCACGCTCGCCACGGCGGTCGTGCTCGTTCTAGCCTTTTCCGACCGAGGCGCCGACGCGCTGGCCCTCCTCGCCCTACCGCTGGGGTTCGTGGCCCTATTCCAGGTCAAAATCTGGGAAACTATCGTGGCGAGGCGGCGGCAAAGCCAGGCAGGAACCCGGGTGCTGACCCTCGATGCGAGCGGCCTCACTTCGGAGTTCACTCCAGGAGCGTTCACCCTGCCGTGGGAAGCGATCAGCGGCATCACGACCACGCACAAGGGCGCGTTCACGATCGCGACGTTCGTAGTGGTTCCTGGCACCACACCCGAGACACCCGGGGTCTCCTCCGCACTGAACCCGGCCGAATTCCGCCGCGTTGTGTCCAAGGGCCTCCTGCTGGGTTCCGCTGCGACCAATGTTCCGATGGACGCGATCCTCGAGTCTGCCGCGGGCTTTACTCAAGGCCGGCTCACTGTTGAATCCGAGCGGAACGCAGCGAACTAGCTCTTGGCGAGCCTGTCGTACGCCTCGAGGTAGCGCTGGCGGGTCTTCTCCACGATGTCCTGCGGCAGTTCCGGCGGGGCCACGTCGCCGGACTTGTCCCAGCCCGATGCCGGGGACGTCAGCCAGTCGCGCACGAATTGCTTGTCGTAGCTTGGCTGCGCAGTGCCCGGCTTCCAGGTGTCCGCAGGCCAGAAGCGGCTCGAGTCGGGAGTCAGCACCTCGTCGCCGATCACGATCTGGCCCGCCGCGTTGCGGCCAAACTCGAACTTGGTATCCGCGAGGATCACGCCGCGCGTCGCTGCGATCTCGTGGGCACGCGCGTAGACCTTCAGCGTGATCTCGCGCAGCGCCTCGGCGTCGACGGGGCCGATGCTGTCCGCCACCGCGCTAAAGCTCACGTTCTCGTCATGGTCGCCGACGGCGGCCTTGGTGGCAGGGGTGAAGATGGGGGTGGGCAGTCGCGAGCCGTCGACCAGGCCATCGGGCAGCGGCACGCCGCATACCTGGCCGTTGTCGCGATACTCGATCAGCCCCGAGCCGGTCAGGTACCCGCGCGCCACGCACTCGACCGGGAACATGTCCAGGCGCTGGCAGATCATGCCGCGCCCGGCGACCTCGGCGGGCACCGGCGACTCAACCGTGTGGTTGGGGACGATGTCGCGGATCTGGTCGAACCACCACAGGCTCAGGGCCGTCAGGATCTCACCCTTGCCGGGGATGACGGTGGGCAGCACCCAGTCGTACGCGCTGATGCGGTCCGAGGCGACCACGAGCACCACGTCGCCGCGCGGGTGCGGCTCGAGGGGCTCGTAGAGGTCGCGAACCTTGCCGGAGTAGATGTGTCGCCAGCCCGGGACCGCGGGCGGCGTCGGCAGGGTGATCTCGCCCATGGCTACTTTCCTTCCGCCGCGGCAAGCGCGATGTCGGTGCGGTGGTGCGAGCCAGGCAACTCGATCGCGGCCACCCCGGCGTACGCGCGGGCGCGGGCCTCGGCCAAGTCTGCCCCACAACCGACGACGGAGAGCACGCGGCCACCGTTGGACACGAGCGCGCCGTGGGGGTCGAACGTCGTACCCGCGTGGAGCACGTGAACGTCCTCTAATTCCTCCGCGGCGTCGACGCCGGTGATGGGGTCACCCTTGCGAGGCTCGGCCGGGTAGTCCTGCGCGGCAATGACCACGGTGACCGCCGACTCCGCGCGCCACGCGAGCCGGGGAAGTTCGGGGAGTCGGCCCAGCGCCGCAGCCATCAACACCGTCGCCAAAGGGGTCTCGAGCCGCGCGAGCACCACCTGAGTCTCGGGGTCGCCAAAGCGGGCGTTGAATTCGATGACGCGCACGCCGCGCGAGGTCATGGCGAGGCCACAGTAGAGCACCCCCTGGAAGGGCGTGCCGCGGCGGGCCATCTCGTCGACCGTGGGCTGCGCGACCGTGCGCACCACCTCGTCCACGAGGTCCGCGGGAGCCCAGGGCAGCGGGCTGTAGGCGCCCATGCCGCCGGTGTTGAGTCCCTCGTCGCCGTCGTAAGCGCGCTTAAAGTCCTGCGCCGGCTGCAGCGGGACCACGTTGGTGCCGTCGCAGATCACGAACAGGCTGACCTCGGGGCCGTCCAGGAATTCCTCGATGACCACCCGGCCGCCCGAGCCCAGAATCGCCGCGCCATGCGCATCCGCCTCCGCGCGGTCGTTGGTCACCACGACGCCCTTGCCCGCTGCCAGCCCGTCATCCTTGACCACGTGCGGGGCGCCGAACTCGTCGAGAGCTGCGGCGAGCTCCGCGCGGTCGGTGCAGACGCGAGCGCCGGCCGTCGGCACGTTGGCCGCGTTCATGACTTCCTTGGCAAAGGCCTTGGACCCCTCCAGCATCGCTGCCGCGGCGCCGGGCCCGAAGCAGGGGATGCCCGCCTTACGGACCGCATCGGCGACGCCCTTCACGAGGGGAGCCTCGGGTCCCACGATCACCAGGTCCGCGCGCACCTGAGCGGCCAGCGAAGCAACCGATACGCCATCGTCCGGGTCCGTGGTGTGCAGCGTCGCAATCCGGCCGATGCCGGGGTTGCCCGGGGCGGCGTGGAGCTCGGTGACTGCAGGGTCCAGGTGGAGGGAGCGGGCAATTGCATGCTCGCGGGCTCCCCCGCCGACGATGAGGATGATCACGCGTGCGAGTCTACCGACAGGCGCTGGTCGCGCATCTCATTGGTGAGCGCCGGGCGGTACCCAAGTCTGGGTACCGCCCGCGCGAACCTTCGCTAAACGTCGCCGCGGCGACGACGCGAGATGACCATCAAGAACCCGAGTGCCATGAGCGCCAACGCGGCCAAGGCCATCGCTGCGATTCCCTCCGGTCCGGTCAAGGACAGACCGCCGTCAGATCCGGCGCCAGATTCAGGGGTGTTGAACCGGTTCGTCAGGGTCACATCGACCGACGTGGTCGTGTCGGTGACCGCGGCGCTTGCGCCAGTACCGGTTCCTGAGCCCTGCTCGACGCCATCCACGGCAACTAGCCACGACGTCGAAGCCGCGTCGCCGGTGCCGGTTTCAGTGACACTGCAGTCCGCTCCGATGGGCAACGGCCCAAAGGACTGATCAGTGCCCGCTACTAAAGTGAACTCCTGGTCGAGCAACACCGAGTCGTTGTACACGCACTGGATCGAGAAGTCGAAGCCAGTCTTGGTTTGGGACTCAGCGCCGGGGCCAGCAAGTTCCTTTGACACCTTCACGAGCGTCGCGGCAAAGTTGTTCGTGAACATGAGGTCGACAGGGTTAACGGTGCCGAGGATGCTTACCTCGGCGCCGGTACCCGTACCCGAGCCCTGCTCCACACCGTCGACTGACGTAGTCCATTCAGTTGACTTTGCGCCGCCTGTGCCCGTCTCAGTGACGTCGCAGTCAGTTCCCGCCGGCAACGGCCCGAAGGCCTGTTCCGCTCCAGCGATTAGTGAGAACTCCTGGTCGAGCAGCACCGAGTCGTTGAACACGCACTGCACCGTGAAGTCGAAGCTGGTGTCAGTTTCGAACTCCTTACCGGGTCCGGCGAGCGCCTTCGACACCGTCATCATGGTCGAGTCGAACCCGTTGGTGAAGGTGGCCACGACCTCGGGCTCCTCGCCACCCTGCGGGCCGACTGCGACGCTAGCGCTGCCGTCGCCGTTGTCCGTGACGCCGGGACCCGAAATGGTGACGGAGTCGGCGGATGCACTGTCGACCTCGGTAACCACACACGTGGAGCCAACCGGAATCGCGTTTTCGGGAGCCGCGTAGGTGCCCCCGTCGACTAGCGAGAAGAGCTGGCGGGGCTGATCGTCCGCAAACAACACGGTCTGCCCCAGCGACGTAGTGCACCCGAGCGAGTAGTCAAATGGCCCGAAGACGGCGCCCGAGACCTCCGACTGGACGGTCTTCGTGACCGACATACCGGAGAACTGGTAGTCGTTGCCGATCTCCACGCTCTGCGCGACGGGGATGTTTCCCCCAACGGCGACAGCAGTGTCGACGGTGACCTCGGCCCGGTCTCCAGTGCGGGAGGTCTCGCCGAACTCGCCGACGTCACCCTGCTCGCTCACGTCGCACACGGATCCCAACGGGATCCCGTCGATGCGATGCGAGTAAATGTTATCCGCGTTGAGCGTGACGACAGCCTGGTCGCCCAAGTCAAGGCCGACGCCCTCGATGGTGCAGCTGACGTCCATGAGGAAGTCGGCGGGTGCGTACTGAGTAGCGGGGCCCGTCAGGTCCTTGGCGACCGAGATAGCGCCGACGGCAAGGTGCACTCCGACACGGGCTGGCGCAATCTTCTTGAAGGCCTGCGAGGTTGTATCCAGGTACTTCACGCCAAACTGGTTCCACGCGTAAGAGTCGAAGGCTGGCACCTTCGTGCCTGCTCCCTCAGTGTTCTCATCCGTGGCGGGTAGGTTGACGGTCTGGTAAGTGACGTCCACGAACTGTCCAGGCGCCAGCATCCCGGCTTGACTGTTTTCAAACGAGACAGCGATGCGCAGGCCGGTGATTGTCGACCAATCGGTGGCGGAGTCGGCGACAGTCCACTCCTCACCGTTCTGCTCGCATACCGGGTGATTCGCCAGGTCCGACCACGTCCCCACGCAAGGGGACGCGGAGGTGGTGATCTCGAAGACCACCGTCGCGCCGGCGGGGGCAGTCACCAAGGGAGCCGCCGTAAGCTCCGGTCGGTACGAAGATCCTCGATTGGTGCCCGAGATGTAGAACGTGTCTCCCGGAGCCGGAAGAGCATCGAACACAGTCAGCTCGGTCACACCGGTGGTGCCGGCGTTCTGAGTGCGCAGCACCCAATCGTCGGTGCCGCCAATCACGCTGTTCGCCAAGCACGGCGAGCGGTAGTACTGCCCACCGGTCGCCGACAGGCTTTGCTGACACACGAAGCCGGGCAGAATCGGGACAGTTGCGCCAGAAACAGCACCCCGCACGCCCTTCACCGTGTAGAGGTTGGGGCCGACATTGGGCGTGACGTAGTCGGTGGTGCCACACGTAGTCGGGTCATTCCCGAATGCGTCAGTAGTGCTCCCACCGGACTGGATGTTGCCGCAAGACTCCAGCGTCTGAGCGGTGTTCACTGTGAACTCGTTCGTGGCTCGCTGGCCCGAGGTGAGTCCGGGCTGGAGCTCCAACTGGATACGAATGCTGAACGATTCACCGGGTGCCATCGTGCGGTCACCCTGTGGCCAGGTGAAGACCAGATCGGTTCCGTCGATGGTGAAGCTCTCCGGTTCGGGCAGCATGCCCGCAGGATCCGCCGTGTAGATAGGGTCCTCGCTGCCGAGGTAAACCAGCGATGCGGGCAATACGTCACGCAGCTCGTCAATCGTGAGGAAGCCAGTTCCGGAGTTGGTGAAGGTCAGGTCCCAGGGGGCCTCCTCGCCAGCGTTCATGGAGTGCACGCCGTTATTGGCCAACTTGTTGACCTTGATCTCGAAAGTACCGAGGCTCAAACCGATCTGCGCAGACGCGGAGCGCTCTACCGAGCTCTCGTCTGCACTCCTGATGCTAATGGCGGTAACGGTATTGTCCACCGAGCCCGAGAGAATCACTTTCTCAGCGTCATCACGGTAGGTATCGCGCAACTGCACGGTGAACTTGGACGTCGTGGTCCACGTTGGCTTCGAGTCGTCGGGCGAGAAGAACCCGCCGCCGTCCTTGGTGAAGACGAGGCGCAGGCCCTCGATTTGGTCGTAGTCGGCCTCGGGAACGGGAACGGTCGCATTGGCGATCGAGGTGACCGCGCTGTCCTTCCACTGATAAGCCCCGGCGGTGCCGTAGGGACCATAGACGGAAACCGTCACACGGTCCGCGCCAGCCGGCGCCGTGATGGTGCCCAGGCCACTGAAATCGAACTCGTTCCAGAAGTCCGGCGACGTGGTGGTGTCGTCGGTCAACCGCACCTCTGCCGGCGACAGGCTGCTGACAGGGCTAGTCCCCTGGTTTGCGACCAAGGTAACGGTCACCTCGTCGTCACGCGTGGGCTCGGTCAGCGCCGAGGGGCTGACCGACTTGGTCACGCCCACGTTGATGTCGCCACCGGTCAGCTTCGCGGTCGCGGTATCCACGTCACCCGTCTGGGTGGCAGGAGCGAGGATGGGGTCGTAGGACTGCGCGAACACGCGGTTAGGGACGTCCACCTTGTCGTTCGCCTTCAATACCTGCGGCTCGCCGGACACCCTGAAGGTAGTCCGCACGCGGGTGGAGAGCTCCACCTTCAGATTGTTCGCCGATGTGATGGTGCCGCCGGTGGTCGCGGGGTCGGTTCCCTGGAACGTCACCGAGATGCCCACGACGTCGGCGAGATCGGCGTCGCTCATGGCGTTTACGGCCGTCGCGGTGCTCTGCGTCGTGGTGTACACGCCGCCGTTGTAGCGCAACAGCCAGACCACGGACTTGGTCAGGTCAACCTGATTGGCGATGGATGCCGAGATGGCGACCTTCTCCAGGTTCATGCGATCGAATGGGTTTCCGCGGGCGTCGTCCGTCAGCCAGTCGGTACCTGGCGCCGCCGAGAAGGGATCCGCGAGCGGGGTGGTACTGGGACCCTCGCACACGTCATCAGTGTCCTCAGACGTACACACCGGCGGGTCCATCACGCGAACGTATGATGCACGCGAGACGGAGTTACTCTTCGCGGTGACGGTGTACTTGAACGTCGGGTAACTGCTCGCTGACGAGCCCTCGATCGGCACGTACCTCACCGTCGTGGGGTCGACGGTCTTTGCCACCGTCACCCCCGGTACGCCGTCCAGGAGCAGGATCGTGTCATTATCAGTGGCGTTCTTGGTAGGCGTGCCGCCGACGGGGCCCGCTGCGAGCAGAACGGAGTTGGAGACGAGGCCCTTGTCGGTGGCGTTGTAGACCATGTTGCCGGTCACGAAGTTATTGCCAACGCGAGTCTTGTCACGCAAAGTCCAACCCAGGTTGAACGTGCGGTTCGGGCTGCTGGCACCCACGCCGGTCCCGGGCAGCGGTGCGTAAGGGTCAAAGGAGGACCCCTCGGTCTGCGCGGCCTGGCGGGCTGCGGTGTTCTCGACCAGCGTCACTCGGACGCCAGTAGTGCTGGCGGTCTGCGCGGTCGTGAGGGTGTGTCCCACGAACCTGCCGGATGAGTTGATCCATCCTCCCGTGGGCACGGACACCGCCGTCCACGTGGTGCCGTTGAACAGTTCGACCGCCGTGATGGTGTCGTACTTGAGGTACCAACCGTTGCTGAACGGACTCGAGCTCGAACTGATCGCGGAGATCACCCGGAGGTCGAACGCGTTAAACACTGTCGCCGCGACGTTGGTGGAATCGATTGGATCGGTGATGGTGACCTGGCCGAAGCCCTCAGTGACCTTCCAATTGAGGTTGGTCGATGGGGTGGCGCCAGACTGCGCAGAGACCGTCGTCTGGGCCCACTGCTTATCAATGCCCACGGTGCCGCCGGGGCCGCCGCCGCCCGAGTACGTCACGATGCTGGCGCTGCTATTAGCGGAGGCAGTTCCCTGAACGGGCGTGCCGGGTACCGTGGCGCCGCTGCCCTTGGTGCTGGCGTCATTCCGGTACTGCACTGCCGTGCCGGGGGTGGTCGTGACGTTGCCACCCGAGCGGAGCGTGCTCCGAGCTGTCGAGACCACGTAGGGGGTCACCGTGGTGTTGTCGGCGAAGCCCGTGGCGTTGTCGAACGTAAACCTCACGCCGGTCACGTCGTTCAGCGCGGTGCCGGTGCCGGCGAGTTCCGCGGTGATCTGCGCGCTCGTGAGTTCGACTTGCTGGGGTGACGTGCTTGCAGGGAAGCTTCCGATGGTCAACCAGTTACCGGCGGCGTCGCGAGCCTCGACCTTGAGGCTGCTGTTCGCGGGAATCTGCGTGCCCGGAATCGACTGCAGGTTAAAGGCGTTCCAGAATTTATTAGAGGTAGCCGGGCGTACTCCAAATGAATCCTCGACGATTATCTGCTTCGCGGTGACGTAGTCGGAGGTGGTGGTCAGTTTGGAGACAAGCTTTGTGACGACGCGGTCGCCCGGCTGTACCACCGCGGACGGCAGCACCGACTTGCTCAGCGTCACCTTGATCGCGGGGGTCACCAGCGTCAAGTTGGCGAACGCCTTCGCGCTGGCCTCGTTGCCGTTGGGCGCAATCACCTTGACGTCGACGCTATTGGTGGTCAGCAGCGTGGTGCCAGTGACGATCGCGCTCTCGGTGGAGTTGATCTTGAACTTCGCCGTAGCTGACGAAGCAGAGGCGATTGCGCCATCGGCGGACGTGTAGACGATGTCGAAGCCGGAGATCTTGAATGCCGGGGTGGCGGGAGTCTCGGTCTCGAGGAACGGAACCGTCACGTCAGCACCGCCGGCGAGGGGGTGGAAGATGACGGCGGCCGATGCTGCGGTCGCGGGCCAGGTCGGAGGGGTGGTGAAGCCGCCGAAGGTCACCTTGTCGGTGAAGTAACCGAGGTCCGACAACTGCAGCGTGTTGACGCCCACATCGGACGTGTTGGTGCCCACGAGCGTGGCGACGGCGGTGTCACCCGCGGCGATGGTGCTCGGCGAGATGCTCTTACTAGCGCCCGCAGCAACCTTGGCAGGGTTGACCGTGTAGGGGGCGTTGGCGGTAGTGGAGACGGGGTTGTGACCGGTCGCGGTGAGAGTGGCCGAGGCAATGTTCGTGACGCTGTGCGACGCCTTCGACAGGTCAACACCAGTGTTGCGGTGGGTCGCACGCTGCTTGAGGCCCACAGAAACATCCGCAGCCGCGGACGGGGCAATCGTGCCGGTGTAGGTCAAGCGCAAGCCGCCCACATCGCCGGCCGCAACGCCAGCGGGAAGCACGGGCGTAGCGCCAGCCGTACCGGAAACCCAGTTCCACGTGCCGGGGGTTCCTGCCGTGAAGACATACGCGTCCACTCGTACCGCGGTGGCTCCGGTAGGCATCGAGGAAGTGAGCCCGGTGAAGTCAGTGATGACGAAGGGGTTGTTCGAGGTCAGCGTGGTGGCGTTCGCCGCGGCCACGGACGGTTCCTGGACGACGAGAGTGTTGGCGGCGATGTTCGAGGTATTCGTCGCCTTCAACGCCACGGTCGAGGCCGAGTCCACCACGAAGGACTGGGGTGAGGGCTTCCAGGTCTTGGCGAGGCCAACAGAGACCGTCTCTGCAACCGTGACCTTGACGGTCGCCGTCGCTTGGTCGTCCTTAGAATTCGTCGCCGTGGTGTACGCCGTGTTGTCTGCCGTGACAGTGCCAACGGGCATCTGGGCAGGCACCTTGAGCTTAAGAGTGACGGTGAAGGTACGACCGTTGCTCAGACCGATGCCTGAGGGGGCGGCGACATCGCCGGTGAAGTCAACAATAAGGGTGGTGTCCGCGGTGACAACGGTGGGCTGCGTGCTGGTGACGGTTCCGCCCACATCCCACGTGACATTGCGCGGCACGGTGGCTGCGCTGGGGTTGTACGCGGCGCTGACCAACTGAAAGCCGTCGAGCTCCGCGGGCAGGGGGTCCCGGAGCTGGGCATCGAGGCACGACGCCTCCGAGCAGTTCACATCGATTTGGTACGTGAACTCTTCGCCTGGCGCGGGAGTCGGCTTGTCAACCGCCTTCGTGACGGAAAGATACTGGGGATCGCCTTGAGCGGCCATCGCGGGTGCTGCCACGAAGGCGCTCGCAAGCGCTAGTACGGAGACAAGGAGTGCGGCGGTAAAAGCGCGCGCGGACGTAGCAATCTTCACGTGTGATCTATCCCTCAATAGATGGAAATACCACGTGCCGTGCCCCGTGTAACACCTCAGCCGGGGACCACAACACATGTCTGGTGCGCCACCGAGACCCCAACGTGGGGCGAGTGACTTAGATCACACTACGACACGGCTGCGCGGTGTCCAAAATGTCCGTGTCGGGGCCAGGTGCCGCGGAGGCGACGCCTGGCCCAGGAGGGGAAGGAGGAGGGCTATTCGCCGCGGGCGTGAATCAGGTCGTTGACCTCGATGGTCTGCTCGCGGTCCGGGCCAACCCCAATGGAGCTGATCCGGCAACCGGACATGGCCTCGAGCGCACGGACGTAGTTCTGCGCATTCGCGGGAAGCTCGTCGAACGAGCGGCATGCGGAGATATCCTCGGTCCAGCCGGGGAACTCCTCCCAAATGGGCTTGGCAGCGGCGAACGCGGCCTGATCCTGCGGCAAGTCGTCGTAGCGCACGCCGTCCACGTCATACGCGACGCACACGGGAATGGTCTCCCAGCCGGTGAGCACATCGAGCTTGGTGAGCACGAAGTCGGTCAGGCCGTTGATACGGGCCGAGTAGCGCGCGATGACCGCGTCGTACCAGCCGCAGCGGCGCACGCGCCCCGTGGTCACCCCAAACTCGCCGCCAATGGTCTGCAGTTTGATGCCGTCCTCGTCGAACAGCTCGGTGGGCATGGGGCCCTCGCCCACTCGGGTCGTGTAGGCCTTGACGATTCCGATCACGGAGTCGATGCGGGTGGGGCCAACGCCGGAGCCGGTGCACGCGCCGCCCGCCGTCGCGTTGGAGGACGTGACGAACGGATAGGTGCCGTGGTCGACGTCCAGCATGGTGGCCTGGCCGCCCTCGAACAGGACGGTCTCGCCTCGGTCGAGCGCGTTATTGAGCACCAGGGACGTGTCCGTCACCATCGGCGCGAGGCGCTCACGGTACTGAAGGAGTTCCTCGACTACCTCGTCGACCTCGATCGCGCGGCGGTTGTAGACCTTAACGAGCAGGTGATTCTTCTGCTCGAGGGCGCCCTGGATCTTGTCGCGCAGGACCTGCTCGTCGAACAGGTCTCCCATGCGGATGCCCACGCGGTTGATCTTGTCGGCGTAGGCCGGGCCGATTCCGCGCCCGGTAGTGCCGATCTTGCGCGAGCCGAGGAAGCGTTCGGTGACGTTGTCCAAGGTGCGCGCGTAAGGCGCGATGATGTGGGCCGCGTTCGAGACCAGCAGCTTGGAGGTGTCCACCCCGCGCTCCTCGATGGCGTCGAGCTCCTGGAACAGCACGGAGATGTCGACCACGACGCCATTGCCGATCACCGGCGTGACGCCGGGCGACAGAATTCCGGAGGGCAGCAGGTGCAGCGCGAACTTCTGGTCGCCAATCACCACGGTGTGACCGGCGTTGTTGCCGCCGTTGAACTTCACCACGTAGTCAACGCGGGAGCCCAAGACGTCAGTCGCCTTGCCCTTGCCTTCATCGCCCCACTGGGCACCAACAATAACTACTCCGGGCACGAGGCCCTCCCCTCACCCGAGAACAATGCTCGGGGCTTGGTAGACGTGAGCGTCCGCCCACGTCCCTAGTGCGTGTCTATCTTACGGTGACGTGCGAAAGCCCCCGGCGTCGGTACGACTCCGGGGGCTTTCGCCACAGTCGTACTTAGATCTTCTTGCCGGCGGAACCGAGCTGCTGGCAGGCCTCGACGATGCGGGCCGCCATTCCTGCCTCGGCTGCCTTGCCCCAGGCGCGAGGGTCGTAGGCCTTCTTGTTGCCCCACTCGCCGTCGATCTTGAGGACGCCGTCGTAGTTCTTCATCATGTGGTCAACAACGGGACGCGTGTACGCGTACTGCGTGTCAGTGTCGATGTTCATCTTGATGACGCCGTAGCTGACTGCTTCAGCGATCTCAGCCGCGGTCGAGCCGGAGCCACCGTGGAATACCAGGTCGAACGGCTTGTCCTTGCCGACCTTCGCGCCGACCTCGGACTGGATGGTGCCGAGCAGTTCCGGGCGCAGCTTGACCGAGCCGGGCTTGTAGGCGCCGTGCACGTTGCCAAAGGTGAGGGCCGTCATGTAGCGGCCCTTCTCGCCAAGGCCGAGCGCCTCGACGGTCGCGAGACCGTCTTCGGTGGTCGTGTAGAGCTTGTCGTTGATCTCGGCCGCGTGGCCGTCTTCCTCGCCACCGACAACACCGATCTCGATTTCGAGGATGGTCTTGGCCGCGACTGAAAGCTCGAGGAGTTCCTGCGCGAGCGACAGGTTCTCGCCCATCGGCACGGAGGAACCGTCCCACATGTGCGACTGGAAGATCGGCTCTCCGCCGTTCTTCACGCGATCGGTGGAGGCGGCCAGTAGCGGACGCAACCAGCTGTCGACGTAGGTCGCGTGGCAGTGGTCGGTGTGCAGCGCGATGGTGACGCCGTAGCTGTCAGCGACTTCGCGGGCGAAGGCTGCGAGCGCGAGCGATCCGACGACCTGGTCCTTGATGGTCGCTCCGGAGGCGTACTGTCCGCCGCCAACCGAGACCTGGATGATGCCGTCGGACTCTGCCTCGGCAAATCCCTGGATAGCCGCGGTGATGCTGGAGGACGAGGTGATGTTGATCGCGGGGAACGCGTAGGAGCCAGCCTTGGCGGCGTCCAGCATCGCGTTGTAAGAGTCGGGATTGGCGAGAGCCATTTTTATCTCCTGAAGTAAGGGGGCAATGATCCGAGCCCCATTCTGTCAGAAATCGCGCCCAAAAGGCACCGGACCTTGGTCCCGCGACTCAAGTCTCGGTCTCAAGAAGCCGCGCGGCAACGAAGGCAAGCTCAGACGGGTTGTGGGTGAGCGAGGCCGCTCTGCGCCAATGCGCGCCGGCCTCGGCATCCCGCCCAAGGCGCGCCAACAGGTGCGCCCGGGCGGCATGCAACAGGTGATAGTTGTCGAGCCCCTCGATCGCCTCCAGCGCGTCAAGGCCCGCCTGCGGCCCATCCGCCTCGGCCACCGCCACCGCGCGGTTAAGTTCAGCGACCGCCCCCGGCGTCATGGTGAGCAATAGGTCGTAATAGCGGACGATGCGCGCCCAGTCCGGTTGGTCGCGCGTGTGCTCCGCGGCAATCATCGCCTGAACCTGCCACGGACCCATGCGCCGCTGCGCCAAGGCGAGCGACAAGGCCGCGTACCCCCGCGCGACCATCGTGCGATCCCACAGCGCCCGGTCCTGGTCATCGAGGCGCACCAGCACCCCGTCAGCGTCGGCGCGTGCGCGCTCACGCGAGCGATGAAACAACTCGACGGCGAGCAATCCCCCGAGTTCCGGCTCGTCCGGCAACGCATCGGCCGCCGTCGCTGTGAGCCGAATGGCCTGGTCCGCGAGCTCCGTGCGCGTCAGCGTTCCCGCGGCCTCGGTATGAGCGAGGTAGCCCTCGTTAAAAATCAACGCGAGTGCGGCGGTCAGCACCGCGGCGCGCTCGGAAAGGTCGGCCGGAATCGTCAGCGGGATGCCCGCATCGCGGATCTTGCGCTTGGCCCGCACGATTCGTTGGGCCACGGTGGCCTCCGGCACCAGGTACGCCGCCGCGATCTCGGCGGTCGTGAGGCCGCCCGCCAGCCGCAGGGTCAGCGCCACCTGGACGTCGGGCGCCAGCGCCGGGTGGCAGCACAGCAGCATCAGGCGCAGCTGCTCGTCGCCGACCGTCGAGTACTCGGCGATCAGGAGCGCAGCCTGTACCTCGTCTGGGCCGTTGGTGCCGTCGCGACCGACGCTACCATTCGCATCGTCGACCACGCCGGCGCCCAGCACGCGGGCTTGCGCAGAGACGCGTTGCGCCGATGCCTTCTCGCGCCGCAGTCGGTCGATGCCCGCGTTGCGCGCGACGGTGTAGACCCAGGCCGCCGGATTGTCAGGGACTCCTGACGCGTCCCACGCGGTCGCGGCGCGCAGGTACGCCTCCTGCAGGCACTCCTCCGCCTGGTCGATGCCGCCCACGCGGTCCGCGAGGAGTGCGAGCAGGCGCCCGCCCTCCTCGCGTGCCACTCGCGTCAGTTGGGCGTCCACCGCGGAGTCCTCCCCCGCGCGCTCGCCGTCGCGTGGCGTAAGTGTCAGCTCTCCGGTCCCGTCGGCATGATGGGGCGCACCTCGACCGCGCCGGTGCCCACAGGGAGCTTCTTGGCCCATCCGATGGCGTCGTCCAGCGTGTCCACGTCAATCTCGTAGTAGCCACCCAGGTGCTCCTTGAGCTCCACAAACGGCCCGTCGACGATGGTCGTCGCACCGTCCACGTGGCGCACGGTGGTCGCGGTGTCCGCCGGCAGGAGTGCCTCGCCGCCAACGTAGGCGCCGGCCTTCTCGAGTTCCTCGGTGTAGGCCGTCCAGGCGTCCATGTACGCGCCAAAGTCGTCGTCGCCGGGTGCGGGCGACGGGAGCGTGGGGTCCGAGGCAATAATCAGCAGGTACTTCATGGCATGTCCTCCGTAGTGGCGAGCCCGGGCCCATCCCGGGTCTCACTGGTATGACGCAACGGCCGCCTTGGATCGACAGCCCTATTCATTTTTCTTTGAAGCACGAGTTTTTTGGTCGAGGCCGCGCGGCGACTTATGTGGAGACGGCTGCAGGGACCGGTTCCTGCGCTCTGCGCCTCAGCACCCAGATGGCGAGGGCCCAGGTGGGCGCGGATCCGATGGCCGCGAGGGCCAGGGCGGCGACGGCACCCACGGGTTCCGCTAGGAAGAATGCGGGCAGGAAGCAGGCCGAGAATACGATCAGGCCCGCGAGCGCCGAGAAGACTCGATAGCGGAACGGGTGGTCAGGCCACTGGTGATACGCGATGACCTGCAGCACCGCCCAGACCAAGAGCGTCACAGTCCCAGCCTGGTCAAATTCGGAGGTGACATTGAGGAAGATCAGGACGGCGGCCGCACCCGCCTGAACAAAGGGGAAGTAGCGCCACTGGCTCTGGAACCGCGCGCTCGATGGCGACCCGTCGACGGGGACAGCAGACATCACGAGCCTCCATGAGTGGAACGAATCCACGCCTGTCAGCGCAGACCACGGCAAGAACGGACCGCTAGTCGGTGTGGCCCGCGCTCACATCCCCATGGTGGCGCACCCACGAGTGCATCGCAATAGCAGCCGCGGCGCCCGCGTTGATGGACCGGGTGGAGCCGTACTGCGCGATGGCGAGCGTCGCATCGGCCGCCTCCCGCACCGCGTCGGTCAGGCCTACGCTCTCTTGGCCAAAGACCAGCACGCAGCGGCGGGGCAGATCGTACGTCTCGATGGGCACGGAGCCGGGCAGGTTGTCGATGCCGATGACCGCCAGCCCCTCGCCGTGCGCCCACGCCACGAACTCCTCGACGGTGGGGTGGTGGCGAACGTGCTGGTAGCGGTCGGTGACCATCGCGCCGCGCCGGTTCCAGCGGCGCTTGCCCACAATGTGGACCTCGTGCGCCATGAAGGCGTTCGCGGTGCGGACCACGGAACCGATGTTGAAGTCGTGCTGCCAGTTCTCTATCGCCACGTGAAACACGTGCCGGCGGGCGTCGAGATCCGCGACTATCGCGTCATGGTTCCAGTACCGGTAGCGGTCCACCACGTTGCGGCGGTCTCCCTCGCGCAGGAGCTCCGGGTCCCACTGGGGTCCCTCCGGCAGCGGGCCCTCCCAGGGCCCCACTCCATAGTCGAGTACAGCTTCGCGGTCGGGCGCCGCTTCGGACGCCCCGCCCTTGGGCTCTAGGGCATCGCCGCTCGCCGCATCGGCCGCATTAAATTCGCTCACCCACGTAGAGTATCCGCGTGACCTTCGCCGCCGCGCTCGCCGCCATGCCGCTGCCCACCCTCGGGCCCGACTGGCTCGACCCAGATTTCCTCATCAACGGCTTCCTGGACCGTTGGGGACCGTGGGCCGTGTTCGCGATCTGCATGGTCATCATCATCGAGACCGGCCTGTTGTTCCCCTTCCTACCGGGCGACTCGCTGCTTTTCACCGTCGGGCTGTTCGTGGGAACCGGCGCGATCGACCTACCCATCTGGGTCGCGGCCCTCGCCATGGGCGCCGCCGCGTTCGTCGGCGACCAGATCGGGTTTGGCATCGGCCACTTCGCGGGGCCGCGAATATTCCGGCGGCCAAACTCCCGACTCTTCAAGCAGGAGTACGCGGATCAGACGGAGAAGTTCTTCGACAAGTACGGCCCGCGCGCGATCATCCTCGCGCGATTCGTGCCGTTTGTGCGCACGTACATCCCGGTTGCGGCCGGCGTGGGGCGCATGGGTTGGGCACACTTCGCGCGCTACAACCTCATTGGCGCACTGCTGTGGGGAGTGGGCGTCACGCTGCTCGGCTACTGGCTGGGCGGGTTCCCCATCGTGGCGGACAACATCGAGGTCGCGCTCATCCTGGTGGTGTTCGTGTCGCTCTTGCCCATCATCTTCGAGGCGATCAAGCACCGCGTCGAGGTGCGGCGTGCCGCTGCGGTCATCGTCGAAGAGCTGGACTGACGCTAACCGGACCGGTGACCGCCCGTGACCGAACTAGTACTGCTGGTCAGTGAAGAGGAACTTGGGCATCTGGTCGAGGAATCCGTAAAGCCCGCCCACCACGCCCTCAAGGTCGGTCAAATTGGTGTGCCCCTTCGAGTACGTCATGAGCAGGCGACCCTCGATCACGAGGCTCCGGCCCGCCCACCCGGGCGCGAGCATGAAGTCGATCAGCGCGGGGGTCAGCACGGCGTGTCCGATGCGCTCGTCTGCGCACCACACCTTCCACCGCTCGTTGAAGTGGTGTGACTCCACTTCGAGGTCCTTAGCGCCCATCTTGGCGAAGAATCGCTGAAAGGCGCCATCCGCGGTGAGCCGCATGGTCGGTACCGACGCCGGCATCGGAATCCAGGCGACCTGGTAGGGGTGCACCTGGGTCTGCGTCTGGCCCTGGCCGTTGGTGGTCTGCGTCTCGAAGCGGTACGCGAAGGTCTCGAACGGACGCCCGCCTACCGCGCCCCACACCACGTCCAACGCGCGACGGTTGTTCCCCAGGCCAAACGGGTTGCTCACGAACAGCTGAGCGCGCTCGTTGTACTCCGGGAGGTACCCGTACCCACGCGCGGTGACATACGACGCGAGCGCCGCCCGCCGCGCCTTCTCACGTTTGTGCCGGTGGATCGCAAACCAGATCGCGCCACCGATAGCCGCAACGCTCAACAGCACAATCATGACGAACACCAGAGCGAAGATTGCCTCCATCAGCTCTGCCTTACGCGATTACCCGAAGGCATGGTCGGGGGCAGTTAGAACTGGACGTCGGGAGCCTGGCGCGCGGCGGCGTCCTCGGTCTCGAAGTACTCCTCGCGATGGAAGCCGAACATGCTCGCGATGATGGTGGTGGGGAAGGTCTCGACCTTGGTGTTGATCTCGCGCACGTTCGCGTTGTAGAAGCGGCGTCCTGCAGCCACGCGGTCCTCGGTGTTGGTCAGCTCGCGCTGAAGCTCGAGGAAGTTCGTGTTTGCCTTGAGGTCGGGGTACGCCTCGGCGACCGCGAACAGGCGGCCTAGCGCCTGCGTCAGCACGTTCTCCTGCTGGGCCTGCTGGCCGGGCGTCGAGCCCGGAGCGGCGGCGATGGTGCGCGCCTGGGTGACGTCCTCGAGCGTGGTCTTCTCGTGTGACGCGTAGCCCTTGACGGTCTCGACAAGGTTGGGGATCAGGTCGTGGCGACGCTGCAGTTCAACGTCGATCTGGCGCCAGGCCTCTTGCACGAGGTTGCGCAGCCGGACCAGGCCGTTGTAGGCGCTGATTGCCCACACCACGGCGATGACCAGAATCACCGCGAGCGCGATAAAGAAGAATTCCATTTGAGCTGTCTCCCTAGATGAGTAACTAGTGCCGATGCTAGTGCCCCGGGCCCCGCGGCGCGAAGTAGCTCCGGGGGTGAGCCAGGCGGAGCACCCTCGCTAGACGCGCGGGTTGTCGTCGTCCTCGACGCCGATGCCGGTGTACTGGCCGGAGGTGAGTACCCCTGGGGTCGTGGCCCAGTCGGGCCCCACTAGCGGGCGGTGGTGTTCGCCGTCCGGAAGGTACTTTCCGTGCCGCGAGGCGAGGCCGCGCTCGGTGTATTCACGCAACACGTGGTCGGGAATCCGGCGCGCGATAGCGGTCAGTACCCCGAGCCGGGTAGCAAGCCCCTCCACCCCCACGCGGCCGGACTGCCACGTCATGACCGCCCCGCCCTCGATGCGGATCATGGCACCCTCCGCGTCGGGCTGAATGAGCCGCTCTAGCATCCGCGGGTCCAGCACGTCGTGGGCGTACTTGCGGTCCGCCGCACGGACACGCCACCGCCTGTTAAACGCCTCCGACTCGAAGTCGATGTCCATCGCGCCCACCGTCTTGGCCACCCGCTGCGCCAGCGACTCGGGGATCAACTCGAGGCGAGGGAGGTTGACGGGGAGCTCGACCAGCGTCACCTGGAAGGGATGCTTGCGCTTGTCCGCAGGCTCGTCGCCGCCGGTCTCGTAGACGTGAGTAAAGGTCGCGCACTCGAGCCCGTTCAGCTTGCCGCGCAGGACGTCGAGCTGCTGACGGTCGCCGCCTACTGCGAACGGAGCGCTCGCGAACCGGGAGTTGTACTCGGTGGTGCGCGGGGCGAAGTCCCAGCCGTGAAGCAAGGCGAACTCGGCGTACTCGCTGCGGTGACGGTGCGCGTGGACGGCCTCAAAGATCCAGACCGCGGCGCCGAACACCCCCGCCGCGACCACCCACCAGATCGACTGGCCCGCCACGAACAGAATGGCGGACACCGCAAACAGGGCCACGGACGCCAACCTCGCGACCCTTCTGAGACTCAGCGTCTGACGCATCCGCTCACCCTAGCGCTCGCGGTGTCCATGGGGAAAGAGCCATTTAGGCCAGACCCAGGTCCTCGAGGCCGTAAAGGTACAGGTAGGGCAGCCCTTCCGCCTCGATGCGCTCGCGCGAGCCGGTGTCGCGGTCCACGATCACCGCAACGGCCACCACGATCGCGCCCTCGGCGCGCAGTGCCTCGACGGCGGTCAGCACGGAGCCGCCGGTGGTCGAGGTGTCCTCGACCGCGACGACCTTGCGGCCCACCACGCTGGGGCCCTCAATCCGCCGCTGCAGGCCGTGCGCCTTGTTTTCCTTGCGCACCACGAACGAGTCGAGCTCGAGGCCGCGCGAGGCCGCCGCGTGCATGAGCGCGGTCGCGACCGGGTCGGCGCCGAGCGTGAGTCCGCCCACTGCGTCGATCTCCGCCGGCCCAAAACCCTGCTCCTCGAGCTGATCCAGGAGCAGGTGACCGACGAGCGGCCCGGCCCTGTGATGCAACGTGATGCGACGCAGGTCGACGTAGTAGTCGGCCTCCTTGCCGGAAGCGAGCGTGATGCGACCGTGCACGACGGCAAGGTCCTTAATGAGGTCGCGAAGCTCCTCGCGGGGGGTGCCAGTTGTCATGACGCCAGCCTAGCGGCGTGCGGCTTTGCCTCTGGCGCCCCGCGTTACGGCCGCCCGCCGCGGGCCCGCGTCACGGACTTGGGCATCAGGCGTAGCAGTCCCGATGCGGCGAAGTAGCGCGCGGATGGCGTCACCACCACCTGCTTGCGACGCACGCCCGCGAGCGCCGCCGTCACTACCGTGTCCGCAGTGAGCCAAGCGACGTTCGGGTAGTCGCTCTTCATGTGCTCGAGCGACTCGGAATCGTGGAACTCGGTGCGAACCAGGCCCGGCACCACTGCCGTGGCGGTCACACCGGTGCCCTTAAGATCTCCGGCGAGCCCCTCTGTGAAGTCGAGGATCCACCTCTTGTGGGCGGCGTAGGTCGAATTCGCCAGGTAGGCGGCGATCGACGAGATGTTGACGATCGCGCCGTGTCCGCGCGTCGCCATCGCCTTGGCCGCGGCGTGGGACAGCTGCAGGGTTGCGGTCACCATCACGTCGAGTACCGCGCGCTCAGCCTCCCACGTGGTGTCCAGGAATCCCTCGCCCAGGCCGAAGCCTGCGTTGTTCACCACCATGCTCACAGGGCGATCCGCGTCGGCGATGCGCGCTTCGACGATGTCACGCCCCGTCTGCGTAGACAGATCGGCGGGAAGCACCTCGGCGCCCACCCCGGTCGCAGAGCGAATCACGTCCGCGAGTTCGCTTAGCCTGTCCGCAGAACGGGCGACCAGGACCACGTCGTGCCCCGCGGTCGCCAACTGCCACGCGAATTCCTCGCCCAATCCGGCCGATGCGCCGGTCACCAAAGCTGTTGCCATAGTTCGAGGCTACGCGACGCATCGGCGCGGGCGCGCTCCGGTAGCGTGGAGTCATGCGCCTAGCCACCTGGAATGTGAATTCGATCCGTGCCCGTCAGGAACGGGTGGTGGACTGGCTGCAACGGTCGCAGACCGACGTGCTCGCGATGCAGGAGATCAAATGCAAGCCCGAGCAGTTCCCGCTCCAGGCATTTACGGACGCCGGCTACGAGGTCGCCGTCCACGGCCTCAATCAGTGGAACGGCGTGGCCATCGCCTCCCGGGTCGGCCTCGAAGACGTGCAGGACCACTTCGAGAATCAGCCCGGATTCGGCAAGCCGGGACAGGACGTGGTTGTCGAGGCACGCGCACTTGGCGCGACGTGCGGCGGCGTCCGCGTGTGGAGCCTGTACGTGCCCAACGGCCGCGGCGTCGCCGACCCGCACTACGCCTACAAGCTGGCCTTCCTGCGCGAGCTTCGCGCCGCCGCGACCACCTGGGCTGACGTGCCCACCGCCCTCGTCGGCGACTTCAACGTCGCGCCGCGCACCGAGGACATCTGGTCCGAGGCGGACGCGGATGCGGCCACCCACGTCACCCCGGAGGCCCGCGAGGCGTTTCACGCGTTCGAGGCGGCCGGCTTCGAGGAGCTCTCGCGCCGCTACCTCCCCGAGCCCAACACCTACACGTTCTGGGACTACAAGCAGCTGCGATTCCCCAAGGCCGAGGGCCTGCGCATCGACTTCATCTATGGCTCCCAGTCTCTCGCCGAGCGCGCCGTCGACGTGAGCATCGTGCGCGCGGAACGCAAGGGAAAGGGACCCTCCGACCACGTCCCGGTAGTGCTCGACATTGACGAGGCGGGCGCGCCGCTGTGACGAACGGCTCCCCTCCCGCAGGGGACGGCTCCGCCGCCGAGCCCGAACACGCAGGCGCCGCCGCCCACGGCTACGACTTCGCGCCGCCACCATTGCCCGGGACCGCTGCCCGGGACACCACTGCCGATGCGGGGGTCGCGCAGGCGGGGCCCGCCGCGCAAGGCGCGACCATCAGGAGCGGGGACCGGCCGCCGGCAGGGCGTCCCGGGCGCACACGGCGCGGTCGCCGTGGCCGAGCCAACGGCCGGTGGGTCTTCGTCACGATGATCGCCGCGATCGCCCTGATTGTGGGGGGAATCGGATGGGCGGCGGTGCTGGACCACAGGTCGTCCGGAGTGAAGCCAGCGGAGCTTGGCGTGACGGGCACGCTTCACACCGGTCAGGTGGTCAGCGGCATGTGCATCAAGGACGCCCCCGCTGCCGACTCCACTGGGCCCGTTGAAGTGGTGCGATGCTCAGACCCCCACCACGCCGAGGCGCTGGTGAGCTACACGTTCACGTCCGGGGAGTGGCCCGGCACCGAGCAGGCCCGCGCCGCCGTCTTGACGTTTTGCGCGGCTCAACTCGACCCTGCGGTCAGCGGACTGCCGCCCTCCCCCGACGCCCCCGAGTTCGAGTGGCTGGCATGGGTGCCCTCCGCCCAGACCTGGAATCTCGGTGATCGTACAGGCGTGTGCGTCGTGACGACGGAGCGCCCCGTTGCCGGTTCGTACGGAGCGGGTACGGCCCACGACGCGACGGCCGACGCGGTGATCGGCTAGCCCGACCACCTGCTCGCCGCGAAGGCCGTCAGTGCCTGCTCAGCGTTCGGAAGTCGCCGGAACGGCCCGTGAGGTGCCTGGCCGCGTTATCGCATATCGGCATGGACGAGCCACGCGAAGAGATGGCCGCGATCAGCACAGGGTCACCTGACGTCGCGAGCCAGTCCAAGACGGCCGAGGGGGTCGCCGGGTTGGCTGCCACCGCGGCTCTAAGCGCCGGGTACTCGTACGCAAGATCCGCGAGTTCCGTGGCACTCGTGTGCGGGTTGTGGGCGTGAGCCCTAGCCGCAGCCTCGTCCACCGACCACTCGTACACCGGATGGCGAGTCGGACGCATGACAATGCTGGGGCCGGGGGGAATCCCTGGCAGCGAGGCGGCCCGCGGCCGCTCGATCACGGGAGTCACCACTGGGGTCGCATCCTCGACTGGTGGCTCACTCGCCGCTGGCGCCTCTTCCCTGAACGCGTCACGCAAGACGAGCGCGATCACGGCTGCGGGAACCACTGGCAGTAGCCACACCAAGGGCGGGTACTCGACGTACTCGACATTGACAAGGAGCGCTGCCGCCACGAGGCAGATCACCGCGGCGGAGGCAAACAGTGCGTACGAGGCGGGTGACAGTCGCGCCCGCGTGGTTCGGCCGAGCAGCACTACAACGGCGAACAGAATGCCGGTTGCGAGGAGTGCAATCTCCCCTGTAGTCCAGTACATCTGGCCTCTCCCAATAGCGACGTCGCCAGCACCGCGCGAAACGGTACTCCCCTCAGCGGCGGCACCCTCAAGTACCGCACTCTCGAGCCTGCCACCGCCGGTCTCGTCCGTAAAGCCCCCCAAAAGGGGGTAATTGAGTCCGAGTGTCCGCCGCCCCCACTACTCTGTTGAGCAGGGGGAGGGCACTATATGAGTTCAACGCAGAAGACAATCGCCTTGGTCGAGGATCACGCGCTGATCGCGCTGGGGTTCCGGGACCTCATCGCGACCGCGGACGACCTACGCCTGGTGGGCATGGTGGAGACCGTGGCTGAGCTCGACGGGCTGGGTGAAAGCGTCGAGTTGGTGGTGTTGGACCTCCGACTGGCCGACGGCTCTATGCCCGAGGACAACGTCCGAGCCGTGCACGCGCGCGGGGCCCACGTGCTGGTGTACACCGGCGCCGAGGACCGTCGGATGATTCAATCCGCCGCCCGTTCCGGAGCCCTGGGCTTGATCCGAAAGTCCGCGGACCCGGAGACCCTGCTCGATGCGATCCGTACCGCGGCGCACGGCCGCGAGGTGTTCGGCGTCGACTGGGCCGCTGCGATCGACTCCGACACTCAACTGCCGGACGCCAAGCTGAGTGCTCGCGAACAGGAAATCCTGTCGCTCTACGCCTCCGGGGAGACCGCCACATCGGTGGCCTCGATCGCGCAGCTGTCGCGGGACACGGTCGCCGACTATGTCAGCCGGATTCGCCGTAAATACGCGAATGTCGGTCGCCCCGCCACCACGCGGATCGATCTCTACAAACGAGCCCTCGAGGATGGCCTGCTCGAGGGCCCCGCATGACGGCAGAAGCGGCAGCGCCGGCTAGCGAGTCAGTGGGTAGTTTGACGCCGCGGGCGGAAATGGTCACTCATGAGGCCCGCCACCGCATGCAGCGAATGCTGTTCTTCGCGTCCGGCATTGGCGCGATCGTGTTCGGTGCCCTGCTCCTCACCGGTGGTGGCGGAATTATTAGCCAGATGGAGCAACTGGCTCCCATCTACGCGTGGGCGTCGTTGTCTGTGGTGATCCTGCTCCCGGCGTCCTTCGTCGTACTCCCGTTCGTGCTGCCGATTCGGGCGATGTACGCGCTCGCCGCGACGGTGTCCATAGGGTTCGTCGTGGCGGAGCTGCTATGGGTGCCCGCAATGCTGCCGGAGTTCTTGTCGCACGACGCGTCACCCTGGCTTCAGGGCGTGACGGCCATGGCCGCGACCATCACCGCCGTTCGCTGGCAGGGGCGATGGGTGTGGGCCTACGCACTCGCCACCGGGCCCATCGTCGCCGTCAACCAGATACTGGCCCGCAAAGACTCGACGCTCGATGCTGTTCTCGACGGACTCGGCGGCATGGTCTTCTCCCTCATCCTCATGGGTGTCGCCATGGCAGTAGTCATGGCCGCCGACCGGCAGGACCGCGTCGCGGGGCGCGCCCGCACGCAGGCGTCCCACGAGGCCGTCCGACGGTCGAGGGACCGCGAGCAGACCCGAATCAACGCGATCGTCCATGACGACGTGATGTCGGTTCTCCTGACCGCAGGCAGGCTAGACCCGGCGGACGGCCTAGTCGAACAGGCGGCGCGTGCACTCGGGGCCATTAGCGCGATCACTGAGGACCAGACCGAGAGGGCGTTCTATAGCCCGGAGGAGTTTACGGCGGCGCTGCGCTCCACGGTCAACGACGCCATCGGCGCCGTCGACTTCTCGTTCTCGCTGCGCGACTCCACCCCAATTCCACCTGTCGTCGTCGCCGCGACCACAGAAGCACTCGGAGAGGCCATGCGAAACAGCGCACGCTACGCGGGGGCGGGCGACGTGCCCGTGACTCGCCAGGTCCATGTAGACGTGAGCTCCGCCGGCATCGAGGTGGTGGCGCGCGACACAGGGTGCGGATTCTCACCTCGCGCCGTTGGGCCGCGTCGCCTCGGCATCCGAGTCAGCATCATGGAGCGCATGGAGTCCATCCCGCGAGGCAAGGCCTCAGTGGAGTCGCATCCCGGTTCCGGCACCACGGTCACGCTGTCGTGGAGCCGCTCATGACGTCGCACGCGGCCAACGGAAGAGAATTCTTCGCGCCCGCCGATATCGCCTCGACCCCCACGGACGTCAGCGAACTGCTGCGACTCGAGGCGGTGCCTGCGCGAGTCGTCCTATTCCTGTTCATCGCGTCGAATGTAGTTTTCACCCTCGCGACGCTCGACCGCATGGCCGCCCCGTGGCCTTCGTTCGTGGCGCTCGCGCTGATCAGCGCCGGTGCGCTGATCGTGATGCGGCCGCACGCGGACCCGCTACCGTGGCCCAGCACCATCGCGGTCATCGGGGCGGTGTGCGGCAGCGCCCTCGTGATCTCCTGGTACCTTCCCGACACTGGCGACCTGGGACGCGAGTCGTGGCACCTGGGTGCTGCGACGTGGCTGCTGTTCTTCCTGGCGCTACGGCGTCGCGCCCTGATTGCCTGGCTGGGAATGGCGCTGCTCACCGCCATCACCACCATCTGGGCGCTGAGCGTGGGGCTCTCGCCGATGTTCGTGCTGGGCCTGGTGCAGATGCACATGGCCATCTTGCTGGTGGCCACGCTCTTCGCCACGAGCCTGCGTCGTACCGCACGCACCATCAACACCCTCACCGCGCGCTCCATCGATGCGGCTGTCGCGACGGCGGCCGCCGATGCCGGTCTTGAGATTCGTCGCCTGCGCGCCGCCGAGTTGGCGGCCCTCGCGGTGCCACACCTCGAGCGCATCGCCTCCGGCGCTCCGCTCACGGACGCCGACCGCCGGGTATTTCAGACGGTGGAGGCGGAGGTTCGAGACAGCGTGCGCGGCCGCTCGCTTACGTTGCCGAGCATCTCGGCCGCTGCCCGTGACGCGCGTGCTCGCGGCGTCACGGTCAACCTGTTGGACGACCGCGGCGCGCCGCTTCCGTCCGGGGATGCCATGCGTCGGCTGGGTGCCAGCGTCACTGAGGCCCTAGAGCAGACTCAGTGCGGAACGGTGACCGCGCGGATGCTCCCCGAGGGCCGCGAAGTCGCCGTGACCGTGGTCTCTGGCGCCGACGACGCTCCCCGCCGCGTCTCGCTCGACGAGTTCGGCATCGTCATCACTCTCTAGGTGTCGGTTTCCGCTATCGCGCGAACGGCTCTACTCGGTGTCACAACGCAAAAAAGCGGGTGGCCCCGTTGGGGACACCCGCTTCTCGCGACGTGGATACGTCAGGCTTAGGCGAGTGCCTTTGCCTTGAGCTTGTCGAACTCGGCCTGGTTGATTGCGCCAGCCTCGAGGAGTGCGTGAGCCGACTTGATGTCAGCTGCGGCGCCGGTGCCCTCGGACACGAGTGAACGCGTGTACTCGACCTGCGCGGTGTGCATCGCCTGTGCGTCTGCGATGTTGCGCTCGGTCATGCCCTTGCCGCGTGCGATGAGGTAGATCAGCGCACCAAGAACCGGAAGGAAGATGACGAAGATGACCCAGAGGGTCTTGCCGCCGCCGCCGAGGCTAGCGTCGCGGAAGATGTCCATCAGAATGCGCACAACGAGCATGATGAACAGCACGAAGACAAAGATCCAGAGCGTGTACAGAAGCACGTTCACGAAGTCACTGAGAAAATCCATTACTACCCCTTAGAGAAAATGTTGTAGGTCGCCGATCTTGACGCACCTCTAGGTATCGTACTGGGAATCCCGCACGTTTCGCTCAGTTAAACCGACCACATCGTCTAGATATTTTGTTGGAACTCAACACCCCAGCTGAGCTCCCAAGTGTCCCCGGCGGCGACCATATGAAGCTCCTCCCCGGAGGCGAGCGCGTTAGGGGGTGCCGTCGTGGGCTCCAGCGCCAGCGCCCACACCGTTCCCTTCTCGGTGGGGAACTGGTCCGTGTTGAAGATCTGGGCGTGCGCGAAGTTGCTGTCGCCCCACACCGTGACACAGCGACCGTCTGGGGCCGTCGCGGTCATCGCGCGCGTTCCGTCGTCGCGTTGCGGGATGTCGGTGTACGCCGTATCGAGGTCGACGTCGCCCACCCGCCGGCCGCCGCTCAGGTCGAAGCGCGTACCGGCGACGGGCTCGGCGCCCGTCGGGTTCAGCCGGTCGTCGACCACAATCCTGGTCGCCCCACCAAAGGTCACCACCAGGTCCTCGGTCGGCACATCGCCGATGCAGGGGAACGGGTGCGAGCCGACGGCGACAGGGGCGGGCGTGGCTGAGGCGTTGGTGATGCGGTGCGTGATTGAGATGCCGGCGTCGGTCAGGACGTACTCCGTGACCACGCTCAGCTCCCACGGGTAGCCGTCACTCGCCGGGATGGTGGCGCGCAGAATCACCGACTCCGCGCTACGCGCCAACACCTCGTGAGGCAGCTTCAGCAAGAAGCCGTGGATGGCGTTGTTCAACTCCGGCTCGTTCACGGGCAGCTGACGAACGACGCCTTCGTGCGTCCACGCACCGTCGCGCACCCGGTTGGGCCACGGGATCAGAATCTGACCCGCGCAGTAGGCCACCTCGGCGTCCTCGGCGAAGCCCTGAACGATGTTGAGCCCGTCCACTTTCAGCACGCGCAGACCTGCGCCCACGCTGGTGACAGTGGCGGTGACGGTGGAGTCGCCTACGCGACGCTCGAGGTTGATCTGCTCGCCCGTGGGGCTGACGTCGTTGTTCATAATGACTACTGAACCACATCTAGGCCCAGGCAACGCGCCTAGGCGGGTGTGATGTCGCCGAGCTTCCAGGGGCTACGCCTCGCGCGCCGCGAGGGCCAGGTCGATGCCCGCGAGGTCATTCAGCGAGGCCACCGTGACGGTCGGCCGGGTGAAGTGCGCAGGATATGACCCGCCCCCTCGGTTGATCCACACCGTGGACAGGCCCGCCGCGGCGGCCCCGTGGATGTCCCACGGATGAACGGCCACGAGGTACGCCGGCCCCTGCGTGCCGGTTCGCGAAACGGCGTCGGCGTACGAGCCCAGGGTCGGCTTCCAGAGAGAGTGTCCCTGGACGGTCAGCAGTTGGTCGATAGCGTCGAGCGCACCCGCCTCCCTCAGCAGACGCTCCGCGACGTCGGTGGGGCCGTTGGACAGCGTGAGGAGCCGATGCCCGGCGCGGCTAAGCGCGTGCAGGCCCTCCGGGACGTCGGGGTGCAAACCGACTGTTCCGAACGCCGCCATGACGGAATCGACAGCGTCGTCGAGAGTCCCCGCGAGTTGGGCGCCGCTCAGTAGGTCCCTCGCGTTGTTGGTGGCTATCGCGCCGAAGGGGGTCTCGCCGCCCGCCGCCGCCAATGCGAAGCCGTCCCGCAAGACTGTCGCAAACCAGGTTGCCGCCAGCGACCTCGCAGCGCCGACCTCCTCGAAGGCGTCGGCAACCGTGCTGAGATCGGACAGCGTCTCGTTTACGTCGAAGAAGATCGTCACCGTCTGTGTGTCCACTTTGAACTCCGCCTCCTGGTTATTGGTCGCCGCATCGGGCGACCCACTGGCTTCCCGTCGCGTCACCACGTGTCGACGGTAACGCGCATCGCCGTCACGTACCTGGAAATCTCGTCCGCATCGGCCCCGGAACGCATGATGACGTGCAACCCGAGCAGGAAGCACGTGAAGAGGTCCGTGCGCGCCTGCGCGAGAGCCTGGTTGGGCCCGCCCTCGGCAACGACGTGTCCGACCAGGGTCGACATCTGCTCTCGCATCTGACGCCGGTAGTCGGCGGAGAAGTCGTAGCCAGGTAGCGAGCCGCGCAACTCGTTGGAGGCCATCACCATGAGGCAACCGTCTCTTCCGTGCTCGGAGATCGCGTCGGCCTCGAAGAGGTCGAGGAACCGGTGGACTCCAGCGACCCCCGGCCCTGCCTGCTCGATCATGCTTGCGAACATCGCCATCCGCTCAGCGAGATAGCGGCGCAGCACTATGGCGAAGAGCTCCTCCTTGGAGCCGAAGGTCCGGTAGAGGCTGGGCTTGTGCACGCCGCTGGCCTCCACGATGTCCGTCATGGACGTCTGGCTGTAGCCCTGACGCCAAAAGAGCGCCGTCAGTTGAGACAGCACCTCCTCATCATTGAAGAGCCGCGGACGGCCGATCACGGAACTCAAAGTCTCACTCATGTGGCCATCCTACGTCCGCAAAGTCGATTTTGTAACCTATCGGTATCAAACTGCCCACGACTATGCTACCGTTTGGTACAGAACGAGGCGTCCTGGTCCCCGGGCACGCCCACCGGCCACTAATAGAGGAGCGAAGATGACTGACTTTCCACGCTACGACGAGACCAACGCCCCCGAGGCTTCGCGAGCACTACTCGAGGGTTCGAAGAAGAAGAACGGGCGAATCCCCGGACTACACGCAACCATGGCGGAGGCTCCCGGCCTGCTCGAGGGATACCTTCACCTTCACCAGCTGGTCCTCGACTCGAGTTTCGACAAGGACGAGGTAACCGTGCTCTGGCAGACGGTCAACGTCGAGCACGAGTGCCACTACTGCGTGCCGGCTCACACTGGCATCGCCAAGGGCATGAAGGTCGACGACGCGATCACCAACGCGCTGCGGGACGAGACCCCCCTGCCTACCGCGCACCTCGAGGCGCTGCGCACGTTCACCCTCGCGATGGTCCGGTCCCGCGGCAACGTCGAGGACGCCGCTGTGCAGACCTTCCTCGACGCCGGCTACACCAAGCGCCAGGTGCTGGAGGTCATCCTCGGCATCTCGCAGAAGGTGATGTCCAACTACACCAATCACCTCGCGCAGACCCCGGTCGACCCGCCCTTCGAGCCGTTCGTCTGGCACGCAAAGTCGCCTTCTGCCTAACCGCCTCCGCCGCACCGCACCGCACCGGAGTATCTGCTGAGGGATTTTCCTCCGGTACGATGCGGCGGCGACAAGCGGCGGCCTCGCGGCTAGCCGCGGCGACGACGCATCGCCACGAGGACGATGCCCGCCAAGAGCAGCGCGGCGGCTACGCCCAGCGCCCGGGATGTCTCCGCGCCCGTGGAGGACAGCGCCCCGTTCGTCGTCGATGGTCCGGCTGGATCAGGGGTGACTGGAACGGGAATGGCTGAGGGCTCATCGGCCTCGATGAGCACGAAGCCCGCGTCGACCGTGGGGTCGATGTAGCTGCCGTCCGCGACACTCTGCAGTCCCAACGCGTTGTACTCGGAGGCGCTCATCAGTGCGTCGGAGTCACCCCGGGACGGGTAGGTGATCCGCACTGTCCCCGAGGAGAAGGACCCGTCGGGCGCCGCCTCCCGGCCGATGTCGGAGTCGACATCGGCTCGACCCTTCAGGGGAACGGTGGGCGAATACAGTGCGCGCTGCGCCTCCGTCAGGTGGAAGCTCACCGTGTACGTGCCGGGGTAGAGGCCCTCGAAGACGTAGTATCCAGCGTCGTCAGTCGTGGTGCTGCTAAGCACGGTGCCGTCGAGCCTGTGCAGGGTCACTCCTACCCCCGCGAGGCCGGGTTCCGACTCGTCCTGCACTCCATTGCTGTTGACGTCGACCCAGGCTCGGTCGCCCAGCGCGAGCGCGGGATCGGGATTCGAGATCGCCACGCCAGCCTTGAGCGGCGCGGTACGAAAGTAGCTGTACCTGAAGTCCTCGGCCGCATCGAGCGGATTCGTGACCGTCTGCGCCCACCCACCGAACGAGTTCCAGGCGGGTGCGTCGTCCAGGGGTGCGCCGGCAGGCAACTCCTCCGGGTTCTGGGTGCGAAAGGAGATCTTGACGGACTCGGACGGCTGTAGCAGGGCATCGTCCGGGTAGGTCACCTCGAACTTCAAGGCGGTGACGGTCGCGAGCACCGCGGCGTCGTCCTTGACGGAATCCCAGTCAGTCCGCCAGTTCAAGCAGTCAGGACTGAACGGGTCTTCGTTCGCTTCGTCACCGCTCAGGACGCACGAGCCGTCCGCGGCGGTTTGGTAGGAAATGGCGAGCGTTCCCTGCGTGGCGCTGAGCCATTCCACGTCGATTCCCGCGAGCAGGGTCGGAGTGAAGGTGCTGCCTCGCTGGAGGTGCGACAGCCCCGTGGTGATGCCCACGTCGCCGGGGGTCGGCAACACGTCCACGGCGACCAGGGACTTGGTGGGCAAGTTGCCCGCGTTCGTCAACCAGAGCCTCCACTCCTCGGTGCCACCGGGCTGGGTCTGCACCACGCATGGGGTGCGCTGCCACTCGGACAGCGCGCCGCTCAGATAGTCGGCCTCGTCACCCTGGCAGATTCCGGTGATGCCGGTGAGTTCCTCTCCGGCGTCGGTGTCGACCACCTCCCGGACGTACTTGGTAAACCAGTACCCCTGGGCCACCGGCACCTGAATCTGCGCGACGGCGGGACCCACCGAATCCTGCCCCAACTCGTCAACGTAGGTGAGGTCGTACGAGTTTTCGAAGTCGCCCGGTGCGTGTCCCGCCCGGACCGTCAACGGCACGGTGACGGCGTAGGTCTCTCCTGGCCACACCGTGTCCGCCTCCGGCAGCGCGATGCTGACGGTGTCGCTGCCATCGGTGCAACCCTGGTCGTAGGTCACCACCGCGTCGGCGAGATCCGTCGTGACTCCGGGTGCGTCAGTTCCCCCTGTGCCAAGCGTAATCGCGCTCACCTCGGGGTCATAGATCACGTCGGGCTGTCCCGCGACGCAGGCGATGGTGTCGGTAAGCACCAAGTCGCGCACCGCGGTCGTGCCGGTATTGCGCAGCGTCAGCACGAAGTTGGACCCCGCGCCGGCGGGCAGCGTCTGGTCAAGCGGCGTCTTTGTGATGGTCACGTCACTCGTTCGCGAGGTGACACTGAAGGACGCCGATGCGCTGTCGGTGGCCTGGTTGCCCTGCGCGTTGACGGCGGCCACCTCCACCGTGTTGGTGATCGCGGTGCCGTCCGGAATCGGCTCACCACTCGCGCGGAACGTGGGACGCAGGTCGAATGCCAACTGGAGCTTCTGTCCGTAGCCCGACAAGTTGGAGGAGCTCGTGGACATATCCGGGAGGCGTGACGATCCGTCCGCCGTCCAGAACTTCACACGGACACCCTCGACGGCGTCGAACGACTGCCCGGCGGGCGCGAGCGTTGCTCCGGCAGGTACCGCCTGGAATGCACTCCCCTGAGGCACGTCCCAGCCATCGGACGGTGCGTCCTCGGGAAGCAGCCACGCGTTCCCAATGCGGTACTCGACGCCGAACCTGACGTCGACGCTGGAGCCGGAGGGCTCTCCCACTACCCCGGTGAGCCCAGCCAGGTCGAAGATGTCCCAGAAGGCCGGGGTGATATCCGTGAGCTCGTAGCTAATGGGGTTGCTGTACGAGTCCGCGTCGGGGGCGGTGGCCGTAGCGGTGAACTTGTTCGCCCCCAGCACCATCGTGGTCGTTGGGCCGGCGCCTGACGACAAGATCGTGGCGGTGTCCGGCGACAGCGACTTGATGGCCTGCACGCTGACCTCCTGGGTCGAGAGCGCGCGGATCTCCAGCGAGTCGAGCGCGGCGGCTGCAGCCGAATACTCTCCGTACTCGGCGGCCGCGCTCACGACGTTGTCTACTGTCAGCGGGTTGTCAGTAAGGTCGATCGGGTCGATTGCCGCGCCGCTGAGACGCACCTCGCGGACCGCAGTGGCGAACCCGGCGTTGAGCGGCTCCCCCGTGTTAATGCCGCCTGCGGCCCCCGCGACGTCAAAGGCAACGCTGACCACGTCGGTGTGGGTCGCGAGGAATGCATTCACTTGCGCCATCACTGAGGCAATATTGGCCGCTCGGTCGCCACCCGCGGCGGGAACGATGGTCGTCGCGGCGGCACCAGACGGCGTCAGCGTGGCGCTCAGCGTGGCGGCATCGGCCGACTCAGGCACAGTCATGTCGCTGAGAGTCACCAACTGAATCGCGTCGAAGGGGTTCGACTGGGCGACGGTGGCGCCGTCCACCAGCTGGGCGCCGATTGCGGGCTCCTGGAGCGTCAGCGAGTCCACGGGGATCTCGTGCTTCGAGTCGTTCTGCACCCCAATGCGCAGGCCGAACGTGGGATAGTCGCCGCTGTTGGGCACCCACAGGGGCACCTCCAGCGCACGGGAACCGGGCGCGTCGGAGGACGTCCACGTCTTGGACGTCTCGACCGCGATGACGGTGTCGCCGCCGGGGCCCGGGCCATCGGTGGTCGTGATGTCGTCGGAGTCCGCCACCCGGTCACCCACCACCTCTGTGCCGTCGGCGGGATTGGTGCCGGACGCCTGCGAGACGGCCAGGTTCCGGAAGACCGCCGGCGGGTTGGCCGTGGCGGCGGTCCACTCGACGAGCGTGCGATACCGCTGCGACTCGTCCAGCGGGGTGCCATCGGAGCGCACGTAGGTCACGCGCACACCATCAACCGCGGTTGCGAACGTGGTGGCCGGTATCGCGCCAGTCACACTGCCCAGACCACTGGGCGTGGACCACGACCCACCGACGAGGACCTCTACTGAGGCCCGCACCCCGGCGGGCAGCGCCGATGCCGTGAGCCCGGTGGGGCGGAAGGACGAGTCCCAGACGCTGGTACCGGTGGTTGGCGGGGTGTTGATCGAGTCCTCGATGGTCAGGGTGTTGACCGGCACATTGGACAACGGTGACCCGTCGATGGCGTCGAGTCGCGACGTCAGCACCGACACGAAGGTGGCCCCCGCGTCGACCGAGGTGTTCGCCGGAGTGATCGCCTTGTCGGTGCGACTCTCGACATGCGGAGTCACGATGTTCACCTCGTCGATCGCCGGCGCCGCGATCGCAGACGCGGATCCAGCAAGGACCTCACCGTCGGCACTATTGCGCGCCGTGGTGGCGTCCGGACCGGCGAGGAGGGCATACGGCATGGCGCTGACGGCGGAGGCCGTCAGGTTGCCGGTGAAGTTGACGGAGAATCCCAAGACGGTGCGACCCGCATCGGGCTCCGGGAACGTGATCTGCGCGGGCGACGTCGCGAGGTCCGCGCTAAACGTGCCGGACTCTGCGGTGGCACCGTCTCCGTCGTCCGCGTAGGTGTACGTGACGGTGGCCCCCGTCGCCCCACTCGGGACCACTCCTGCACGGCTGAGCGTGTTCGAGCCGTCAGTGCCGAAGCCTACGAACGTCACTCCCTGCGCCGCGAAGTCGTAGGTCGCGGGGTCCACTGCTGCGTCGCGCTGCGCCGGGTCGCTCACCGTCAGCGAGTCCAGCGGCACGTTACCAATGCTCCGCACCGTGGCCCGGGCACCGAAGGCCTCGCCCGTGACGATCACGGCGTCGCTCGCGAGCTCGCCACCGCTCGCGGACGTGTACACCTTGGTCGCGCGGGCGGATAGAACGGGCGGCTCGACAGTGATTGAGTCGCTCGATTCCGTCGTTTCCTCACCGAAGCCCGTGGTGGCGACTGTCGCCGATGCCGTATTGGTCACCGGGGATTGGTCCGCGGTCAAGGTCGCGCGCTGGGCCATCGAGAAGGACAGCACCGCGTGCTCTTCCGCAGCGATCACGTCGACCCCAGACGAGTGCGAAACGGTTGCCGTGACGCCCACCACGTCGGCGAGAGTCTTTCCCGCGCTGGCGAGCGCGGTGGCGACGGCGGCTTCGTCAGGCAGGCTGGCCGACGCCGGGAACGTCTCGCTTGTGCCGCCTTGAAGTGCTAACGAAACAGTCACCTGGTCGGCGCTGGCGGGCATTGTAAATCCGGTAAAGGCCACGAACGAGAACTCGTCGAATGCGGCGCTCCCGGCGGCGGGGTCCGTGATGACCAGCGCCTGAGCGGGAAGGTTCGAGGTGTGAGAGGCGTCGAGGCTGACTCCCACGAGGCCTGCGGCACCCGCCACCACCACGTCCTCGCTCCAGGTCTTGGTCAGGTGCGGCTGAAGGACGGGTACGAACTCGATGCGAGCGGTATCGGTCGATGAGTCGTCCTGGACGAACTCGTCAGAGGACGCGAGGGTCGCCGTATTCGGGACCTCCTGACCGCCGGCGGGGATCTGACTCGTGGCGGGGAGCTTCGCGGTAAGCGAGAAGGTCATGCCGTGGCCGCTGGCGAGTCCCTTCTTCCCAGGGAAGCCGCTGCTGACGTCGTTGAATACTGCCGTCAGCGTCTGCCCGTTGGCTGCCGATGGCTCGGTGACCGTGGGTGCCGGCCATACCCCGTCGGAGACATAGTTGACGCTACCCGGCACGTATTCGAACGGCGCCGGGATGACGTCGGTCAGTGCGGTGTCCCAGCAATAGATGGTGTCCGACTGGCAGTTGACAGTAATGCTCCAGTTCACTTCCCCGCCGGACTGCACCACCTTGCCCGTTGGCGAGGTCACCACCTTCGCCACCTCGAGGAGGGCTCGCACCTCAGCGGGCGACTCGACGGCCGCAGCGCCCGATGCGGTCGCAAGGGTGAGGCAGAGCAGCATCGCGACGGTGGAGACGATGCGCGCACGCAGACGGGCGGCGGCGGGCCGCGCCGGGCGCGCTGAGGACAGAAGTGTGGCAGGCATGACCTCATTGAAGCGCCGAGCGGCGCCGGAATTCCCCTGGCTATGGGTGAAGTCGGGGGTGAAATTGTCCGCTCAATGTCCCGTAAAACGGTAAAATAGGACAATCCGAAGTCAGGACAGCAGGCCACGCCTCGCGGCTGCCGCGATGGCCTCGGACCGACTCGACACACCAAGCTTGCGGTACACCGCCTTCAACTGGGAACGCACCGTGTTCGCGGAGACAAACAGAGCGTGCGCGGCGGCCTCTACTGAGGCGCCGTCCGCGACCGCCCGCAGCGCGGCCAGCTCGCGTGGGGTCAGCGACTCCAGCATCGACGGAGGCGGGTAGACGGCTACAGGAAGGAGTTCCCACTCCACCTCACCCCCACCCTGCGTCACTGCCGACCGGGCTGCGTCGTCAATCAGCGACCACGCCCGTTCCAGGCGATAGGACTCGATCAGTTCTTCCGTCCGCGCCCCCGCGTCGGCCGCGCCCCCGTGTTCGTCTAGCATCGCGCAGCACATCAGATGCAGCACGGAGGCGTGTGCCCGCGCGCCAGGCCCCACGTGGCTGGCCCACTTGGCTCCCACCGCCTGGTCGAGCGCCGCGGTGACGTCGCCGAGCGCATATTGCGCGTGCGCGCGCATGACCCGCACGGTGGGCTGAGGGGGAAGGCGCTCGAGGACGGTCGCGGCGTGGCCCGGTTGCCCCAACGTCAAGCGCACCTCGGCCTCCGCCAGGCCGGAGAATAGGCTCGCCATGCCGGGTTCCCGCGTGGTTGACGAGTGGGACTTTTGCTGTCGCACCACTTCATCGAGCATGCTCAGAGCCGACCCGCTCGCTTGCGCGACGAGCACGCGGGCGTAGAGAGTGACGGCCCAGTACTCATCCTGGTCCGCGACCTTCGAGGGATCAATCAGGTGCTGACGGGCGATGTCGGGGTGGCCCTCCAGCACCTCCACCAAGGCTGCGGCCACGTTCTCCGCGACCATCGCGATACGCGTCCACCGGCCGCGCGGCTTGCGCAGGTCCTTGCCGCGCTCGAGCCAGGCGCGAGCACCCGGAACATCTCCGTCGAGCGCATCCATCAATGCCAGGCAGCCCACCGCGTTGCGCGGCACAAAGTCTACGCGCGAGGCCGGCCCCAGCTCGTAAGAGATCTCGAAATCCGCCCGCGCCCTGACGTCGTCGCCTGCGAGCTGCGCCGTGATGCCCCACTGCAGGAAGAGTCCCGGCCCAAAGTCCTTCAGCTTGCTGATCACCGCACCGCCGCTTAGCCATCGAGCGCGCATCGCATCCGCAATCGACACCGCCTCGGCGAAGTCCCCGCCGCGTCTCGCGCGGACCATCCTCCATAGGTCGAAGGTGGTGACGTCCCGGGACGACTGGGCCGGGCGCGAGGTCTCCGCGCCTTCCAGGCCATGCATGGCGGGGTGCGCCGGCACCAGGCCCTGGGTGTGCCACGACCGATCGTGCCCCCCTAGCGATTCCGCGCTGATGGCCACCTCCAGTCCCGCTTGCAGACCGAGGCGCGACTCTCGAAGGCTTGCGGGCAAGGCGCTCAGTGCCCACGTCGCGGTCGTATTGTGGCTGATGTACAACTCTGACCAGTGACGCTCGAACACCTCGACGGCCAGATCCCAGTTCTGCGCCTCGACTGCGTGATACAGAGCGATGTCGGGGACCGCGTCCACGTCCAGCCACTCTACGAGCCGGGCGTGTTCCACTGCTAGCGCCTCGCTGTCTTGCTGCATTCGGCGCCGGAGCAACCGCGCTCGGACGGCCGGCACCAGCACCAGCCGGGCATCGGCCCCCGCTCCCCGGACCGTAGCGATCTGGGCCCCCACCGCTGCGTCGACGATCTCCAGGAAACCACTCTCTCCGGCCGAAAGAAGGCCAAGCACGCCTCTGTCCACCCAGGTGGACGCCGCGGTCGCCTCCAGCACCTCCCTGATCCAGGGCTCGAGGCCGGTGAGCACCTCGTTGTCGAGGTACGCGTCCAACGCGTCCACCAGCGAATCGCGGTCCCTCGCGTCCACGGAGATCAGCATCGCTGCCGCCAGCGGCCACCCCAGCGCCAACCGGTGCACGTCGATCGGCTCTACTTCGCGGGATCGGACGCCCCTCAGCGCAACCAGCCCTTCGACCTCTTCGCGCCCCATTGCGAGCTGCTCGCTGTCGACGAGGAGCCCGTCCAAGGCCGCGGCCATGTACTCGGGGATCGCACGCGGGTCGGAGGTGATCAGCACTACGCGGCAGTTCAGCGCCTCGAGCAATTGCCTCACCGACGCGTGCAGCGGTAGCCCCTCGAGGGGTCGGGCACCCTCGATGACCACCGTCTCCAGCGCCGCGACCCTTGGATCCACCGCGAGCTCGGCGAGGACACTGCGGACCGCGTCGTCGTCCAGGCCGGACAGTGACAGCCACGCGCTTCGCTCGCGCCGGGCTGGCTCCGCCGCCAACCATTGCGCCACCACAGTTGCCTTGCCGTAGCCCGCGGGGGCGCAAACCACGGCGAGCCGCGTGCCGGAGTCCAACAGGGCGGAAACCGCGGGTCGCCGCAGGGATAGCGTCGGCACCCGGGGATGCCGGTCCAGCCGTAGCGCTGATCGATCAACGGATGCAGGCAATTGTCCCCCCTTGGGCGAGATTCTCACTGAAACGACTGTTCGCGCCCGAATCTGGCGCGCGATGTAGACACGAGTCTGCTGACGTTCCTGGGCGTGCGCCTAGAGGCTCGGGGCGAGACCCCCGGAGCGCGAGCTCGGGAACCGCAGTTCCGATTAGGCCTCGATGGAGGGGAACTTCCAGGAGCCATCCAGGATCTCCGCCCGGGGGCGGTACAGGCGCACCACGTAGTTCCATCCCTCCATGATCGGCAGGGTATTCGCCTCACCCGCGCCGCCGCCGAAACGGACCGTCACCGAGCCGTCTTCATTCGACTTTGCGACCACGCTGTTGACGCTGTAGACACCTTGCGGGTTGTCCTGGAAGTAGCCGGCGCCGTTGTACAGCGAGATCGACCAGAAGCCGTCAACCGGCACCTCCTGGACTGTCAACGTGTACTCGCCAACCGGCAGTTCTGGGGTGACGTTGACATAGACGGCCTGCTCGACGGGAAGGCCCCCCCAGCCCATAGCGGTGCCGATCAGGTGCCGCGTTGGGTCGACCTCTCCCCGCTTGCCGAACATCCGCTCGCTGCCACCGAGCCACTTGCCCAGCTCCAACAGCGCGGAGCGGGTGGCGTCGAGTGAGGCCACGTCGTAATCCGGCATCTCGAACGGGCGGGCGGTACCACCATCGATCACCAACGCGTCCTGCAACGCATTAACAATCGCCACGTCCTCGGCATCCTCCGGGTCGATGAGGACCCGCGCGAGTAGCGCAACGTACTCGGTCCCGAACTCGGCGGTGGTCAGCTCGTAGGTTCCGGGCTCGCTGAACGTGCGGCTGACGTAGTGATCCTGGTCAATGACCATCACCGTCACGTACCTGCCCGCGCCATCGGGCACCGTCAAGGTCGCGCCACCCGTGAGGTCCAGCACCGCCATGCTGTACAGCGTGTCGCGGTTCATGCGAATGATGGTCTGCTGGTCCACAGGGGTGGGGGTCCTCAGGTGATTCCACTTGCCTACACCGCCGGCCTGCTGGGCGATTCCCGCGAACATGCGGTCGCTCTCCGCTCGCGTGAAGTTATCGACATTGACACTAATAGCGCTCATGATTCCTCTTTCGATGCGGCACGGCTGGGTCTACGTAGACCCTACTTGCATCGCCGGCGACAGGGGGCGGCGCACGCCGGGTGGGCACGGCGGCGGTGTCGGGTGCCCGAGAAATATCGGGTGTCCTAGAAATAGGAGAGGCCCTCCCGCTGGCGGGAGGGCCTCTCTGTACTGTGCGCCCGGAGGGATTCGAACCCCCAACCTTCTGATCCGTAGTCAGATGCTCTATCCGTTGAGCTACGGGCGCGCCGGCCGCTAGGCCGAGTCACGAGTATACAGGCTTGCAGACTCGTGTTTGCACTCGCAGGCCAGTGGCGTTACATCCGGTGCCTGTGGGGCAAGTTCGTGAGCCTAGGAAGACTCGGCGCGGTGGATAGCCCAGGCTGCGTTGACGAGGCCCACATGGCTAAATGCCTGCGGAAAGTTGCCCAGCAGTTCACCAGTACCTGAATCGACCTCCTCGGCAAGCAGACCGACGTCGTTCACATAGCAAAGCACTGTGTCGAACACGGCGCGGGCCTCGTCGATACGCCCCTCGTCGGCCAAGACCTGAGCCAGCCAGAAGGTGCACAGCAGGAAGGTGCCCTCATCGCCTGCGAGCCCGTCCACACCTGACTCGGTTTCGTACCGGTAAACGAGCCCACGCGCATCGGTGAGGCGGCGAATAATGGCGTCCACGGTCGACACCATCCGGGGATCGGAGGCTGGCAGGAAGCCGACGATGGGCATCATCAGCGCCGCGGCGTCGAGGTGAGGGGAATCGAATGCCTGCGTGAAAGCCTCCGCCTCCTCGCTCCACCCGCGTGTGAGGATGGCCGCGCGGATGATAGAAGCTACCGATGACCACTCCTCAACTCGGTGGGCGGCGTGTAGTTGATCCGCGAGTTTGATCGCTCGGTCGAGAGCAACCCAGCACATGAGTTTCGAGTACAAGAAGTGTCGCGGCTCACCCCGAACCTCCCAAATACCATTGTCGGGCTGTTCCCACTGACGTGCGGCGGTATCCGCCAACGCAACTAAGAATTCGCGCGTGGCTGGCTCGATCTCGCCGAGTTGCTCGCGAAGCAGGTAGGCGGCGTCGAGGAGCTCACCGTAAACGTCTAGCTGAGGTTGGTTCCAGGCACCGTTTCCTACTCTGACCGGGGCGCTCTGGCGCCACCCTGACAGCTGCGGGAGCAAGTACTCGGTTAAGTCATGCTCGCCCCCGATGCCGAACATAATCTGAAGGTGGCGGTCGGGGCGAGAGTGCGCAGCCGCCGCGGTCATGAAGCCAAAGAATTCATGTGCCTCGTCGGGGCAGGCCGCTACCCACTGCGCCTGCATGGTGAAGCTCGCGTCGCGCACCCAGGAGTACCGGTAGTCCCAGTTGCGAGCACCGCCAACCTGTTCCGGCAGGGACGTTGTGGCTGCGGCGACGATAGCGCCCGTGGGTTGATAGCTCAGGGCCTGCAGAACGCGCCCTGAGTGCCGAACTAGGTCCTGCCAAGGGCCGACATAGCTCTGATGCATATCGGACCAACTCCGCCAGCTCCCAATGGTCGCGTCCAGCGCCGCCTTGATCTCCCCCCTGCTGTACGCGGGTGCAAGTGGTTCGCCGAGCGGGGTCCGTTGCAAAGCAAAATACTGATCCTCGCCAGCATCCAGGGCGAACTGGACCGATATCGCACCGTTCCTGGGTGCGGCGTCGATCGTCTCCGGCATCGACAAAGTGAGTTGGCCCGATCCCCCCGTACTCACAAAGCCGCGGTCGACTTCGCTGAAGACGGGGACTACCAAGCCGTACTCAGGGCGCGGCCGATAGGTCATCTCGACCACGACACGACCGGTGGTGCAACGCACACCCCTGAGCAGGGTGTGCGGGGCGCGCTCACCCAGGCGATGCGGATCCGACGAGGGCCCCAGCTCCATGGCATCAAGGAGTTCTATGTCGCCCGTTGCCGTGTGGAAAGTGGTGCGAAGAACCATCGTGCCGTCGACATACTCGCGCGTTGACGTTGCTGTCTCAGTGGTCTGGATTGACCAGTGCCCTGCGTCGTCGTCCAATATTGACGCGAAGACGGATGCGCTGTCGAACCGTGGGAAACAAAGCCACGAGACTGTCCCGTCCCGAGTCACTAGTGCGGCAGAGTGCCGGTCCGACAGGAGGCCGTGGTCGGCGATAGGGGTTGCGCTCATGCTCACACTCCGAGGCTTAGTTGTTCTCCGACGTGGGCACCACTTCGGGTGCCCCCACTACCTACACGCGGAATCTTCCTAGCGACTCTTGAGGACGCGCACCGCGACCAGACCCAGAATAACCCCGTAGATCAAGTGCCCCATAAGAGAGAACATGTTGGTGCTGTCCAGATTGAACAGCGGCATGTCCATCATCAGGGGCATGATCAGCAGCGGACCGAGGATCCACCACACCGCGCCGTAGGCCAGACCGACGACTGCTCCGCGGCCATATGAGCTGAGCAGTCGGTTGCCAAACAACACCGTCAGGCCCAGCCCGATCATGACCGAGATCATGAGATGCAATCCGAAGCCCACAACTGGGGAGGACGAGTCAACCATGGAGGCGAGTGTCGGGAGCATGCCCATCATGGCCATGAGCATCCCAAAGACCACACCACCCGCTAATCCACCGAGCACTCCGGCAAGGACACGCCGCCCGAACGAGGCGGAGAGGGTGCCGGGATGCTGCGCATCAGCCTGCGAAACCGAGGATACGGATGAATCTGACATGAGAGCGAACCCTTCATCATTGAGGATCGAGCTATTCCTCACACGATAAGAGCCTCCGGTAAGCGTGGTCTGCGATCTCGGACACACAAGACACTGAATCGCCCCACCAACAACAAAGCCCCTCCCAATGGAGGGGCCAAGTAGCGCAAATGTCGGGAATCATCTGTCAAATGAATCCCGACACATCACAATGGCGGAGACGGTGGGATTTGAACCCACGGACGGATTGCTCCGTCACATCCTTAGCAGGGATGCGCACTAGGCCGGACTATGCGACGTCTCCTCGCGAGAACACAGACTACCCGCCAAAGCGGGTACTTACCAAAGCGTCCGTGTACTGCTAGCGGAGAGTGCGGGATTCGAACCCGCGGAGGCGGGTTACGCCTCAACAGTTTTCAAGACTGTCACCTTCGGCCGCTCGGTCAACTCTCCTGGGTGTGGCGCCCAAAAGCGCCACCGTGCGATTATGCCAGGTCGCGGGCCCGGCGCGTTCCCCCGACCCCGCTACGGCCTTGCGGTGCCGTTGTGCCAGCCCGGGTAAAGGCCCGGCGAGATCACCTTGAGCTCGTAAAGATCCGCCACCCGAGCGAGGTCGCCGTCGTACGTGGCGATCGTGTCGATGGCACTGTGAGCAACCGCCGCGCCCAGGTGCAGCGCGGCGAACGGCTTGAGCACCACTGACGCGTGCGTAGACACCGACACATTCTCATCGGAGAAGCGAATCACCGGCATCTTGGCCCGCACCTGCTCAACCACGTCGAAAGCCTGGGTCTTAGACTCCCGCGGGAACAGCTCAGCGGCCTGACGCAGCTCGGTCAACCCAAGTTGCGTGGTGGCGAGGGCGTCGATGCGAGGCACCGCCCACTCGTTCCACTCGTCGAAATACCGCACTCCCGGCAGGAAGCGGATCAGCGCGGTGCCATCGACATAAATCACAGGTCACACACTATCCCTGTACCGGGCTACGGGCGCACACGGTTGATCCGTGAAGCCCGTAGCCCCGCACGAACTGTTAGTCGTTCTTGAGACGCTTCATCGCGAGCTGCACGACCGCGATCAAGGCCTGCTTGGTGGCGGCCTTCTCGCGCGCGTCCGTGTACATGATGGGGGTCGTGGGCGACAGACCGAGCGCTTCGCGTACGTCCTCGAGCTGGTGACGGGCGACCCCGTCGAAGCAGTTGACGCACACCACGAACGGGATGCCCTTGCCCTCGAAGTAGTCGACCGCGGGGAAGCACTGGTCCAGGCGTTCTGTGTCGACCAGCACGGCCGCACCAATAGCGCCGCGCACCAGGTCATCCCACATGAACAGGAACCGGTCCTGACCAGGCGTTCCGAACAGGTAGAGCCACAGCGAACCCGGCAGCGCGATGCGGCCAAAGTCCATCGCGACCGTCGTGGTGGTCTTGCGGTCCGTGACCCCACCAGCATCGTCGACGCCAACGGAGTGCTCCGTCATGGCGGCTTCGGTGTTGAGGGGATCGATGTCGGAGATCGAGCCGATGAAGGTGGTCTTGCCTACGGCAAATCCACCCGCAATCACGATCTTGACAACGGTAGGGGCTGCGATCGGAGCGCTGGGCGCCACCGTCGCTTCAGAGGGCTGCGATGCCATCGAGGACACTCTCCAGGAGACTCAAGGAAACTCGGCCGGACTCGTCGTGCGTAGATGCGTCGCTCGCCGTTCCGCCGGTGTGAATTTTCAGATGATTTTGATCGGCAAGATCCGTCACGAGCACCCGGACCACACCAAGCGGAAGCCTGGTGTGAGCCGAGAGTTCAGCCACGGATTGGTACTGCCCCGCAGCGAGCTGCAGGATCTTCTTTTTCTCCGGGGTCAGACCCCGCAAAACCTGAGAGTCGGACAACGCCTCGACGAGGGCCTCCATCGGGAGGTCGACGCTCGCGGCGCTAATCCGGCCGCCCGTGACGGCATAAGGGCGCACTGTGTACGCCTCTTCATCCTCATATTCGGGTGCCATCGTAGAGTCCGTCATAGTGCCCTAGGCGCGCGTGGCGCCATCCGTGGGCAGGTTCTGACGCATCTCGGTGATCAGTTGCGGCGTGAGCGCGTTTTCTGTGCGCGACACCAGCAGGGTCATTTCGTAGCCCACGAGGCCCACGTCGCAAGTGGAGTCAGCCGCAACGGCCAAGACAGAGCCGTTGGAGACGCTCATCAGGAAAAGGAACAGCTCGTCCATCTCGATGATGGACTGGCGAACCTCACCCGCTTGGAGCTGACGCGCTGCGCCACGGGTCAGGGAAGCCATACCGGAAACAACCGCGGCTAGCGTGTCGCCACCTGTTCGGTCCAGGTTCTTCGACATCGCCATGAGCAGACCGTCAGCGCTAACGACTAGCGTGTGGCGAGTGCCGGGAACGGTCTGGACAAAGTTGTCCAGAAGCCATCCAAAGTTGGTGGCTTCAGTACTGAGCGCGGTCACTGCTCCTCCTTGAGGTTGCTGCCCCGGGTCCGGAGCTGTAGTTCACTGTTGTTGGTCATACTCTCATTCCTTCGTCTCAGTCGTCGCCTGAGACCGCTCGAACTCGGCCGCATCAGAACGTGCACGCGCGGTGCCTGAATAGAAACTGCTGAACCGCGAGCGGACGTCGTCTGCGTTGCGTTCGCGCGGCGCGACCACAACTTCCTCCTCGATGGGAGTGACTTCGACGGGAGGCGCATCGGCCGTCCGTCGCTTCTGGAGGCCAGCGCGCGTCTTCTCCACCTTGGGGCGTGACGAGGACAGGGAGCTGAACTCGCTAAACGCGCTCGACAGATCCGATCCGCCCGTGGGTTCAGAGTCCAAGTCCACCTTGGGGCTGTACGACGTCTGAACGTCCGGCGCGGCGGCCTGAAGTGCGCTGGCACCCGCGGCCTCCCAACCGGTGGGGCTCGCCAGTTCATCGGGCGAGAAGCCCTGCTCTCTGGGCGCACTCTCGCCGCGCGGCGTGAAAAACCCAGTCGCGACCGGCGCCACTGGCGCAGGTACCGCAGCCTGCTCAGCCACCGGCTCGGGATCACTCTCGGGCTGGCGCTGGGGCCAGGAGGTGTCCGGCACGCTCTGGTCCGCGGGCTCGTGGAGCGAGACTCGGGTGGGCGCAAACGAGGTCGGCGCCGGCTCGGCTTTAGGAAGGGCCTCGACGATGGGCGTGAACGACTGTCCACTGGGTGCGGGTTCGGGCTCGACAACCGGCACGTGGGCGGGTTGCGCTCCTGCGCCTGCACCGTCGTGGGTCGGCGCGAAGCCCCTAGTGGCCGCTCCGGGCTGCTGCGTAGGCGTCGGGGAGTAGGGCTGGGTGGTGGGCGCGAAGGGCGACGGCGCCGCCGGGGCGCCAGAGGCCGCATCAGCTGCCGCCGTCTCCGCGTCCTTCTTCCCGCGTCCGAATAGGCGAGAGAAGAAGTTTGGCTTCTCGTCGTCACTACCCGCCATCAACTCGTCCATGCTCGGAGTCGCTGTCAGCGCGGCCAGCTCCGCCGGGCTGAGGTCACCTGCCGGCGCTGCCGGGGCTGGCGCCTGCTGGAACGCCGTAGCACCTGTGGCGACGGCCGGAGCCGACTCCGTGAACGTCGGACCGGTCTCGAGCGAGACCTCCTCGACGCCGTAAGGCTGGGCAGGCGCAGCGTCGTACTGGGGTGCAGCGTCGTACTGGGGCGCCGCGTCGTACTGGGGCGCCGCGTCGTACTGGGGCGCCGCGTCGTACTGGGGCGCCGCCTCGTACTGGGGCGCCGCCTCGTACTGAGGCGCCGCGTCGTACTGAGGCGCCGCGTCGTACTGAGGTGCATCTTCCTGCTCCGCCGAGTACTGCTGGGGAGCCGCGGGTGGCGCGCCCCACTGGGGAGCCGCGTCGGGCGTATCGTCCTCTTCGAGCATCGGAACGATCATCGGGCCCTCGTCGACCACAGGCTCCTCCGGGGCCGGGGCCTCCGGGGCGTCGTCCTCGAGCGTCGGGATGGTCCACTCGTCCTGCGACGGCTGGGCAGCCTGGGCCGTGGGCTCCTGGTCCTGTGCTGCACGAACCGGCAGCTCAGTCGCCGCTTCGACGGCGGGCGCGCTGTGGTGCTGCGCGCCGTCGTCGAACTTGGGCATGGCGAAGCTTGGGCGGGCGTCCGCGGCCGGCGTGGCTGCTTCGGCGAACTGATCGTCCTCGAGCATCGGGACCGGCGGCATGGCGTCGGGAGTGTGCTGCGCGACTGGGTCCGGAGCGGAAAGAGCTGCCGGGGCATCGGGCAGCACGCCTCGGCGAGCCGCCTGACCCATCGACTCTGCTTCGGGGTCTACTGCGGCAGATGCGTCCTGCTCCGACTCCTTGCGGGACCGGAAGCCACGGAACATCGAGGCCCGCTCCTCAGCGGTCTGCGGCGCGATCTCTTCGGGGGAGACAGACGGCTTGAAGCCGCTTGCGGTGTCCGCGTCGAGCGCGCTCAGCTGGTCTTGCGTCGCACGCGCCGGGAGGCCAATGATCTTGGAACGCTCCTCGTCGCTGGTGACGCTCGACTCGGGCGCGGAGCGGCGCCGGCGGGCGGGCAGCCCTGAGGCAGTCATCCCTCCCGACAGTGATGCGGCATCGACAGCCGTGGCCGCTGGCGCGGCGGCGGCATCGGCCGCAATCAGGTCGTCAACCGACGGCTCGGCGGAAGCCTCCGCACTCGGTTGCGCGGCGGGCGACGGCTCGGCCGGCGCATCGGCGATCCGGCCGGAAAGGCTCGCGCCGGCCTGTACTGCCGCTGGCTGGTACGCCGGGGCGCCCGGGCGCTTGGTCGCGTCTGGCTCGGTCGTGGAGTCCATTACCTCGTCGGCAAGGGTGTGTCCCACGAGCGCTGCGGGGGCGTGCAGGTTGGTGTCGGCCACGCCCTCGGTGACGCGTGCGACCGGCTCCTGAACGCGGTCGTCGAACAGCGACGGCGGCATGGTGACGGTGGCGAGCGTGCCAGCGCCCTCCTTGGACTGGATTACGACGCGGGCGCCAACGCGGCGGGCAATGCGCCCGACCACGAACAGGCCCAGTCGCTGCGCTCCGAGGATCTCCGACGCGGCGGTCGAGGCCACGCGGTTGTTGGCCTCTTGGAGCTCGTGAGTCGACATACCGATGCCGGAGTCCTCGACCTCCACGACGATGTTGCCGTCGCGCGTCGACGTGCGAACAACCACCGGGCTGCCGGGGTCGGAGAACACGGTGGCGTTCTCGAGTAGCTCAGCAAACAGGTGTGCGGCGGTCAGTGCGGAGTGACCAACCATGGCGGGGTCCGCGTCGAGCTCGAGCTGGACCCGCTCATAGAGCTCAATCTCGGACGACGCCGTACGAATAACGTCAGCCAGCGGCATCGGGCGGCGCAAGCGTCGACCGGTGTCAATGCCTGCGAGCACGAGCAGCGACTCAGAGTTACGACGCATTCGCGTTGCCAGGTGGTCGAGCGCGAAGAGTCGCGTCAGCGTGGACGGGTCGTCCTCGGTCCGCTCCATCTCATCGATGGAGGACAGCTGACGGTTCAGGAGCACCTGGTCACGGCGGGCGACGTTAACGAACATCTCCGAGATCGAACCACGAAGAGCGGCCTGCTCACCTGCGATGGCGAGCGTCGCCGCGTTAACGCCGTTGAACGCCTCGGCCAGTCGGCCAATCTCGTCATTCGACTCGACGGGGATCTGGACCTCGGATACGTCGACCTGCTGGCCGGGTACCGCGACGCGCTCCACCATGCGGGGAAGCTCCTGACGGACGGCGGTAGCCGTGGTGGTCAGGCGGCGAAGCGGGCCGATGATGCGGCGGGCGATCGAGAGTGCGATGAAGATCGTGGCCGCCACCACGAGCACGGCGCCGACGATCGTCAGGATCGTCTGCAAGATGGTGGACTGCAACGCGTCCGATGACGTGGTCTGCGCGTCCTCCCAGAGCGAGTCGCGGATCGGGATCTGCGCGTCGAGCTCGAGGTCAACCTGGCCTGGCCAGTCGCTACCGCGCTCACTGACGAGCGAGGTGTCGAGCCCGGAGGCGATATTTGTGCGGATCGACTCGAATGACCACGTGTCGCCGGAGGCGGCATTAGCCGAGGCTCCGAACGGCGGCACCGGCTCGGTGACGCCAAGCGGGTCGACCGTGTCCTGCGCGTTAGTCAACGCGATGTCCGATAGTGCGACCAGCGTGCGCTGGTACGTCGAGGATCCGGGAAGGAAGTAACCGGCGCGTAGCAGCGTGTCGGTGTACACCTCTTCAGCCCGGATGCGCTCGACGAGGATGTCCATCGAGTTGTAGGCACGGAGCTGGCCTGCGAGCGTACGGTCGGAGGCCACGTTTGCGACGTCGGAAGACAACTTGACGATGGGCTCGAGGGTGTCGCCATAGTAATTTGACAGCACCGCGACAGAAACGCTGCTGTTCACGACCTGGGTGCGCACGTTCGGCAGCTGCGCGAGCTGCTCCGCGGCCTCCGTCACGGTGAGCAAGACCGGCTGGTTCAGTTCGCTGTCGGCGATGTTGTCCGTCGCGGTGACGTAGGCGTCCTCGGAGGCATCGCTGACGGGCAGCGCGGCGATCAACGCTTCCTGCAGGGGAACTGGGTTCGTCAGGTATTCCTGGGTCTTGTCGCCCTCGAACTTGACGGCGAAGGAGAGTCGGGCAAGGTTGCTTCGCAGGCCTGCCGACGACGGCGTGGCCTCGCTGATGGCGTCGATCTCCTCGCCGATGGCTGCGTAGCTGTCGGCGGTTGCCTGGACCTCGTCGGTGCTGGGGAAGGTGGGCCATTCGCCGAGTTCGTTGTCGGTTATGTTGATCGATCGAAGAGTCTCGAGGAAGACGTCCGGCTGCGTGCGGTTGAGCGCCGCGTTAACCTCCGCCAGGGACTTTTCGCCCTCGGGGGTGGGGTTCGCTGCGACAGCTTCGTCGAGACCGGTCAGCGCATCGTCAGTTGACGACTCAGCGTCGCCGCGCTTATCGTCCCCATCGTTGACCGCATCGACGTAATTCACGGAGAGGTTGCGCTCTGCCTGGAGGTCGGCCTCAAAGGCGCGGCTCGCGTCGAGCACGCTGAGCAGCTGCTCCACGTTCCGGGCACTATTCAAAGACTGGGTCGCGTTCAAGGTCACGACGCCAACGGCGAGCAGGAGCACAAGGATAGGCACTGCTACTACCGCGAGGATCTTTCCTCGAATGTTCAGCCTCTGGAGCATGGAACCTCTCCCTCATGGACGTCCGCGAATACGGTCGCCGCTTACCTTGCACACAACGGTGCGTGCGATCCTCACGGTTATCGGCCACTGTGGCGCAAACATGAGCGCACACAAGCGCTGTGTTTAGTGAGACGCTTGAGTGACGGCACTATGACGCGACGGACGTGGGTGATTTTTGGTGCAGGTGGCAAGTTTGCCCTATTTTGGGGCTCCTGAGGTATTCGCCCTGGTTGATACCCCCGCTCCGATCGCGGGGGCACGCGAAGTCGTGATCACTGTCGCGGCGGCAGGAATCAACCGTGCCGATGTGCTTCAACGACAGGGCAACTACCCTCCCCCGGCCGATGCGCCCGACTGGCCCGGTCTCGAGGTTTCGGGTCGCGTGGCGTCAGTCGGAGCCGACGTCACTCGCTGGGCACCCGGCGATCGCGTGTGCGCGCTACTCGGCGGCGGCGGCTACGCGGAAGTGGTGGCGGTGCACGAGGACCTGGTCCTGAGCGCGCCCGCGGGAGTCGACCTTATCGACGCAGCCGGTCTGGTCGAGACCGCCTGCACCGTGTGGTCAAACCTGGATGCGGCGTCGGCCCGGCGGGGCGAGACCCTCCTCGTGCACGGCGGCGCGGGCGGCATCGGCACCATGGCCATCCAATGGGCTCGGTGCCTCGGAATGCGCGTCATCGCGACCGCGGGTAGCGCGCAGCGCGCGCAGGCGTGCCTGGACCTCGGCGCGGACCACGCTATCGACTACACGAGCGAGGACTTCGAGCACACGGTGAACCAGCTGGGCGGCGCGGACGTGATCCTCGACGTGGTGGGTGCCGCGTACCTCGAGCGCAACCTGGCGGCGCTGCGACCCGACGGCCGTCTCGTGGTGATCGGTCTTCAGCAGGGCGCCACGGCCACCATCAACCTGGGCACGCTGCTGGGAAAGCGCCTGAGCGTCATCGGCACGTCGCTGCGCTCGCGCCCGCACGCCCAGAAGGCGCAGATAGTGCAGGGGGTCACGCGCGACCTGTGGCCCCGGATCCCGACGGACATCCGCCCGGTCACGCATGCGCGATACGCACTCGCCGACGTCTCCACCGCTCATCGCGATCTCGAGGCTGGCGGCGTGCTCGGCAAGTTGCTGCTGGTGCCCTAGCCCCCTACGACGACGGCTGGCCTGCGCCTCGACACGATCAGCAGGTAACCGAGCGGGATCAGCAGGCAGATTCCAACGATCGATAGCCCGGCGTAGCCCACCAGGGCGAGTACCAGTCCGGAGCCCGCGCCAGCCGTGGCGCCAGCCAGCCCCATCAAGAGGTCAGACGTCCCTTGCACATCCGTGTTGCTCACCCGTGCGTCGCCCAGGTGAGCTCCCGCCGACAGCAGGGTGGATCCGGCGATGATGCATGCGGACCAGCCCAGCCCAATGACGAGCAGGCCCCAGGTGATCCACTGCTGCGCCGCCGAGTGGGCCATCCGGTCGTCGGCGAATCCGGCCATCATGGTGGCCAAGGCCCCAACGGCAAGGAGCGCGGCCCCGAGCGAGATGACCCGGGTGGCTCCCCATCGGTCCGTCGCCCAACCGAACACGGGACTCATGGCGTACATCCCGGCGACGTGAATGCTGATCACGAGACCGATGAACGTGAGGCTGGAGCCGTGGCCGTGGAGGTGCACCGCGCTCATGGCCATGATTCCCACCATGACCGCGTGGCCGGTCGCGAGCGCCACCAGGCCTATCAGGCCCTCCCTGCGCGACACCACGGCGGCGAGCGTCACCCGGATAGACGCCGGCACGCGAGGCGCGCCTATGGGTCCTCTGCCTCGCAGCCCAAGGCGGAGTATCGCCACCGCCGCCAGCAACGCGGCGACGGTCAGCACCCACGGCCCGGCCAGGTCCGGCAGGCCCAGTCGGTCGGCGACCGTCGCGCCGAACTCGATCAGGTTGGGGCCGAGCACTGCGCCCGCGGTGGAGGCCCACACCACGATCGACAGGTTGCGGCCACGATGGTGAGGCTCGACGCTGTCGGTCGCGGCGTAGCGCGCCTGCAGTCCCACGGCGGTGCCGCCGCCGACCAGCAAGGCTCCCAGGAGCAGCACAGCGAAACTTGAGTAGGCCGCGGCGACGATGATGGTGCCCGACCCCGTCGCCGCTATCAGTAGCCCGGTAGTCAGCGCGACCCGACGTCCGGCGCGCGCGGCGAGGCGCGCCAGCGGGACGGCGAGCACGGCGGCGCCCAGCACCATCGCAGTGGTGGGTAGCCCGCTGAGGGAAGTCCGCCCGGTAATGTCCTCCGCCAGCAGGCCGCCTACCGCTAGCCCCGCGGCGACGCCGACCGACGTGAAGAGCTGAGAAGATCCCAGTACCGCTGTGCGGCGACGCCTAGCCTCCCCGCCAATAAAGACGGGGACCGCAGGCGTTGAGTCGGTCACAACACCGCGAGACGCTTCGGGTCGATCATCGGCAACAGCACGTCGAGCACGCCGTCGTCCTCGACGCTCGGCACCACCCGGTCTGCCGTCGCGCGGACCGGCTCGAGCGCGTTGCCCATGGCGGCGGACCTGCCGGCCCACTTCAGCATCTCGATGTCGTTGTTGCCGTCCCCCACCGCGACCGTGTGGTCGGGGTAGACGCCCAACTGGCGGCGCAGGGTCTCCAGCGCGGACGCCTTGCTCACTCCGGGAGGCGTGAGGTCCAGCCAGGCGCTGTAGCCCACGGCGTACGTCACGTCGCTGAGGCCGATGCGGTGAACCAGGTCGTCAAAGTGGCTCACGTCCGCGCCGGGGGCGCGGATCACCACGCGGGTGCACTCCTCCTCGTAGAGCTCCTCGAAGGTATCCACGACGCGCTGACGTCCCACCAGCTCTCCCATGGGGAACTCCTGGCTGACGCGAAAGCCAACGCCCAGGTCCTCGACTGCGAAGAACGCGTCCGGCATCTCGTCACGAATGAGCTCGAGGGCGGCGCGGGGGTTGAAGGTGACCTTCTCGATGATGTCGTAGCCGCCGGGCGACGCGGGGTTGAGCCGAATGGTCACCGCGCCGTTGGAGCACACTGCCCAGCCCCTACGGATGCCCAGCGTCTGCGCCACCGGCAGGGTCGCGACGATGTTTCGACCGGTCGCGAGGATGACGTGGTTGCGGCACATGCGGACCTTCTCCACCGCGTCCACGACGGCGGGCGAGATGGAACCACCCCAGTGCATCAGCGTGCCGTCAATGTCGAGGCCGATCAACTGCCACGAGGAGTCATCGAGCGGCGGATTCATGGCACGGTCTTCATCGGTCATGCCTAGACCCTATGACGGCGCCCTGACTCGTGCGAACACCGACATCTGACGCTTAGGTAAACACGCTGATGCCCGCTACCCGTCGATGAGTGCCAGAAAGTTAGCTTTCCGGCCACTTAACGACTGCTGGGACGCGAAGCGGCTGCGAGAACCGCGTCGAGCACAGTGGCGACTCCGTCCGCCTCGATGGACCCGGTGACCATGTCCGCCTGAGCCTTCACCTCATCGGGCGCCTGGCCCATGGCCACCGCAGTGCCCGCCCACTCGAACATCGGGAAATCATTGGTGCCGTCCCCCACCGCGACAGTGTTGCAAGCCGGCACGTCGTACTTGAGGTGCAGCGACTCGAGCGCATACGCCTTGGTCACCCCCGGCGCGGCGACGTCAATCCACCCGATTCCGAGGTCCGTGTACGCGTGGGTCTGGATCTCAAGGTGCTCAACCGTCGCGTGGAGTTCTTTTCCCCCCGCCGATGCGCAGCTCACCATGAGGGCGGAGGCGGCGGCGGCATCGCCGTCCGTGAGCGGCCGATGACTTCCGGACACGGAGCCCTCGGCGAACGGCGCACCGATCGCGTAGCCCACACCCACGTCCTCGACGCCGTAGCAAATGTCCGGGTGCGCAGCGAGCAGGGCCGCGATCGTGGCGCGGGCGTCGAATGACTCGCGCGCCACCACCTCGAAGTCCTGACCGTCGGACGCCGTACGTATGGTGACGGCGCCATTGGAGCACGCCAAGTCCACATCGCCCCAGCGCTCCTGGCGCGCGAGCCACATCGCGGACGTCACCTGGCGTCCGGTCGCGAACACCACGTGAATCCCCGCCGCGCGGGCCCGCGCGAGCGCATCCGCGACAGCGGGGGTCACCGTGCCCGGGGCTCGAACTTCAGCGCCAAGGGGCTGAGATGCACACGTATCGTCGATGTCGAGCGCGACCAGCACCGGGGCGGACGGATCGAACTCAAAGGCAATGTCCACCCCGGTCACGTTTACGCGACCGGCTCAAGCACCTCGAGGCCGCCCAAGTAGGGCCGCAGCACGGGAGGCACGTACACGGAGCCGTCGGCCTGCTGGTGGTTCTCGAGCAGCGCCACAATCCACCGCGTGGTACCGATGGTGCCGTTCACGGTCGCGACGGCCTGGGTGCCGCTCTCGCCGCGCTCGCGGATTCCCAGGCGGCGCGCCTGGTAGGTGGTGCAGTTGGAGGTAGAGGTGACTTCCATCCAGCGCTCCTGGCTAGGCAGCCATGCCTCGCAGTCGAACTTACGCGCCGCGCTCTGGCCCAGGTCACCCGCCGCGGTATCGATCACGCGGTACGGCAGTTCGAGCGCGTTGAGCATGGACTCCTCGACGGCGAGGAACTTCGCGTGCTCGGCGGCCGCCTCGGCAGCCGTGACATAGCTGAACATCTCCACCTTGTGGAACTGGTGGACGCGAATGATCCCGCGGGTGTCGCGGCCGGCGGATCCCGCTTCGCGCCGGTAGCACGCACTCCAGCCGGCGTAGCGGATCGGGCCGTCTGAGAGGTCGAGGATCTCATCAGAGTGGTAGCCGGCGAGCGCCACCTCGGAGGTCCCCACTAGGTAGAGCTCGTCCTTGTCGAGGTAGTAGATCTCGTCCGCGTGGTTGCCCAAGAATCCGGTGCCGGCCATCGTCTCCGGCTTCACCAGGGTGGGTGTGATCATGGGGCTGAAGCCCGCATCCTGGGCGGCCGCCATCGCCGCGTTCAGGATCGCTAGTTCGAGCCGCGCACCAATCCCGGTGAGGAAGTAGAAGCGCGCGCCGGAGACCTTCGCGCCGCGCTCCATGTCGATCGCCTTGAGGCCCTCGCCAATGGCAAGGTGGTCCTGCACGTCGATGCCCTCGGCGGCGAAGTCGCGCGCCTGCCCCTCGTGCCGCAGCACGGTGAAGTTATCCTCGCCGCCGGAGGGCACTCCTACATCGGGGATATTTCCCAATGAGCGCGCCAGCTCTATTGCGCGGGCCCCGGCGGCGTCCGCCACGGCCTGCAGTTCCTTGACCTCGCCCGCGATTGCCTTGGCGCTGGTCAGCGCTGCCTGCTTCTCGTCGCCCTTGGCCTGCGCGACGGTCTTGCCCAGCGCCTTCTGCTCGGCGCGCTTGGCCTCGAAGGACGCGAGCGCAGTGCGGTTTTCCGCATCGGCCGCAAGAACGGCGTCGACGATGGCGGGGTCTTCGCCGCGCGAAACCTGGCTAGCCCTCACTACATCGGGGTCATGGCGGAGCAGTTTCAGGTCGATCATGCAGGTAAGTCTAACGTCGGGGAATAGGCTGGAGGCATGATCGCTATCATTCTGGGTTCCTTGGGGCTGCTGCTAGGCCTCATCGCCCTCGTGATGAGCATCGCGACAACCCGCCACCTTGGCAAGCGCGATCCGAGCGCCGTGCCCCCCAGGGTGCGCAAACTACTGGGCATCAAGTCACGGCCCACGCACCACCTCGAGCAGTCCGGCACCCCGTCCGCCGGACGCGAGCGCCTCGCCTTTGTCGCGAATCCCACCAAGAACGGCATCTCCGAGCTGCGCGAGCTGTCGATGCGCGCCTGCTCCGCCCGCTACATGCCGGAGCCGCGGTGGTACTTCACCACGAAAGAGGATCCCGGCGAAGGTCAGGCCCGTCAGGCCATCGCGGACGGCGCCGATGTAGTGGTCGCCGTGGGTGGCGACGGAACGGTCCGTGCGGTGGCCGCGGCGGTAGCCGGGACCGAGACGTCCCTGGGCATCCTGCCGATGGGCACCGGAAACCTCTTCGCCCGCAACGCCAACCTGCCCCTCACGGACGCCCCCGCGCAGATGCGCACCGTCATCGAAGGCGACGAGGTCGCGATCGACGTGGTCTGGCTCGACGTTGAGCGCGAGCACAACTCGGCGGCGCCGCCCGAGCGTCACATCTGCCTGGTGATCGCGGGGGCCGGCTTCGACGCCGAGATGGTGGCCGGGACGGACGACAAGCTCAAGCACAGGATCGGCTGGTTCGCCTACTTCCTCGCCGCGATCAAGTTCACCGCCGATGCGCGGATGGAGGCGTCGGTGTCCGTCGACAACTCCAAGCCCGTCAGCAGCCAGATGCGCACGGTGATGATCGCGAACGTCGGCAGCCTCCCCGGCGGCCTCAAGCTGATCCCCGACGCGTCCGTCACCGACGGGTTGCTCGACGTGGCGACGCTGGACGCGCGCGCTGGCGTGGTCGGGTGGACCGACCTGTTCGGCACCGTCGTGGCACAGGGCGCCGGCGTCAAGCAGCCCGAGGTCCTCAAGGCCTACCGCACCTCGCGAATCGACCTCGCGCGCGGCAAGTGTGTCGAGATCCAGATGAAGGTGGCCCAGAAGATTCAGGTCGACGGCGAGTCGCTCGGTACCGCCACGGGACTTCGCGCCGAGGTCGCGCACGGCGCGCTCAAACTGCGGGTCCGCAAGGGCGACAAGGCCTTCACCATCCCACCCGAGGCGGACACGGACGCCAACGCGAACCTCGAGGTCGACCTCGACCTTGAGCTCGGTATCGAGGCAACCCCGGCGACCACGTCAGCCGACGAGCCGGCAAAGTAGGCGCGGGCGCCCACCAACTACTCGGCTTCGCGCAACCCCTGGACCCAGGCACGCGCGGACTCAAAGTCGGTGTTCGACGTGCCCGGCGCGACCTGCGTGATGGACGCATTCGCCGTGGGGTACGAGCCGAGGAACACCACGCGCGGGCACGTGCGCTTGAGGCCGATGAGCACCTCGGACATGCGCTCATCCGCGATGTGGCCCAGGGCGTCCATCGAGAACGAGTACTCGCCCGGACGCTCTCCGATGGGCCGTGACTCGATGCGCGACAGGTTCACCCCGCGGGCCGCGAACTGCTCGAGCATCTCCAGGAGCGCTCCGGAACGATCCGTGGGCAGGTGCACCACCAGAGTGGTCTTGTCGGCCCCGGTGGGCGCGGGCAGCGCGGCGGGCCTGCCGACTCGCACAAAGCGGGTCGCCGCATTGGGGTTGTCGGCGACGCCGTTGGCGACGACGTCGAGCCCAAAGCGGGCACCCGTACCGGGGGGCGCCAGGGCCGCCTCGAAACCTACCTCTGCTAGCGACAGCGATTCATCGGCCAGGCGCGTCGGCGCCGCGGCATTCGACGATGCCGGCACAAAGGTCACCTCGGGCAGCTCGCGGTGTGCCCAGCGGCGGCACTGCGCCCACCCGTGGGAGTGGCAACTGATGCGCTCGATGTCGCCCATCTGGGTTCCGCGACGCGCGACGAGTTCGAACTCGATCGGCAGCACCAGCTCTCCCAGAATCACCAGCGGCGAACCCACTGCGAGCGTGTCGAGCGTCGCGGTGACCCCGCCCTCGACCGTATTCTCGATCGCCACGACGGCGAAGTCCGCGGTGCCGTCGCGCACGGAACCCAGCGCGGTCAGCACGTCGACACACGGGACGTCTTCGACCTCAAGGTCGCCGACGATGCGGCGCAACGCGAGTTCCGTAAAGGTCCCCGCGGGGCCTAGGTACGCGTAGCGGGGCAGGTCGGTCACTGTGGCTCCTTCGACGGCGCGCGCTTGGCTTGAGGCGCAGCCTTTTTGGGCGTCGCTACCTTGTCGGGCGCGGCTGGCTTGATCTTTGGGGACGCGTTCGCGGGCGCAAGGGTCTTCTTTGTCCTGGAGCTGGCACGCTTCTTTGTTGCGGGAACCTTCTTGCTGGAGGCAGGCTCGGCCTCAAGGGTTGATTCGCCAGGGGCAACGCTCTCGCCTGCTGCCGCATCGGCGCTCTGATCGGCCCCGTCCGGCGCAGTTCCCCCGAAGGGAAGTCTGTCTACTACGGCGCCAGTGGTCGTCGACAGCAGCGCGCGCGCTCTGCGCGCAGCGATAGCCATCTGCACGTCGCGGAGGCGCACTAGCCGCTGCGCCGTAGTGCGCTTCGCCTTGCGGATTGGCTTGTGCAAGATCTCGCACTCCACCTCCGACACGAGCAGGCCGGCGTGCAGCACGTCCAGCGTCATTCCCGCCTCGAGCCCGTCGCCGCGGGCGAGCGGGATGGCCGCCTCGAACGCCTCGCGCGTGAGGCACCGGACGCGGCTGAGCGGCTGACGTGGCACCCAGTTGGAGGCGCGTTCGATGGCCTTGCGGGCGGCGGAGGAGGAAACCCCGGCGGCGGTCTTGCCCCCGGCGGTCAGGCCGATGGCCAGGTCCGTCACGGACTCTGTCACCGCGGGAATGAGTGGTGCTGCGCCGATCGCGTAGTTTCCTAGCGCGCCGTCGAGCAGCAATAGCGCGCGGGGCGGCCGGCCCGGGAGGTCGCGCATGGCCACGACCGACGCGCCTGTCTCGATGGCCTCGGTACGCCCTCGGTTATGTGAGTGCCGAACGACGACCGCGCCAGCCTTGCGCGCTAGGTCCTGGGTGTTGTCGGTGGAGCCGTCGTCCACCACGAGGACGAGGTCGACACCCGGTATGGCACGCGCCGCGCGCACGGTGGCGGCGATTCGGCGTGCCTGGTCGTGGGCCACGATCAGTGCCGCCACCGAGGTCTCGGTGGGCGCCTCAGCGGCGTTCGCCTTTGCCTTGGTGGACCTGCGTCGTCGCTGGGTAGCGCCCGTTTTTGGCGCGCCACCTGCCACGGCGGGGGACGCATCGGGGTCGGCGGGGTTTTCCACGTGCTCAGCCTACCGAGCGAAGGTGCCAGGTCAACCTCGATTTTGCCTGTTCCTTGCTTTTTCGTGACCTTTTGCGGGCGACTTTCGCGCCGTCGCCATTAATGCATTGCCGTGGACGCGTCTCAGGTGGAAGAGTAGGAGTCATGCACCCACGCGCCGGAACAGTTGCCCTGCCTGAAGACCTCATCGATACTGACGACCTCATCGGCCAGTATTACGACTTGGTCCCGGACCCCGCCATCGCGTCCCAGCGCGTCGCGTTTGGCACCTCCGGGCATCGCGGCAGCGCATTCGATACCGCGTTCAACGAGGCGCACATCGTGGCCACCACCGCCGCGATCGTCGAGTACCGGCGCCGTCAGGGGATCGACGGCCCCCTGTACATCGGCAAGGACACCCACGCACTTTCGGGGCCTGCGCAGGAGACCGCGCTCGAGGTACTCGCCGCGGCGGAGGTGCGCGTGCGCATCGACAGCCGTGGCGGCTTCACCCCCACTCCCGCGGTCTCGCTCGCGATCCTGGTCGCGAACGGCGCGGTCGACGAGGCGGGCCTGCGCACGTCTGGCAAGGGCCTGGCCGACGGCATCGTGGTGACGCCCTCCCACAACCCGCCGCGTGACGGCGGCTTCAAGTACAACCCCCCGCACGGCGGCCCGGCCGACACCGATGCGACCTCCTGGATCGCGAATCGAGCCAACGAGATCCTCGCCGGCGAATGGCGCCAGGTGCCGCGCATGCAGTACGCCAAGGCACGCAAGGCTGAGACCACCGAGGGCTTCGACTTCCTCAAGCTCTACCTGGACCACTTGCCGTCCGTGATCGACCTCGACGCGATCCGCAACGCCGACGTGCGCATCGGCGCGGACCCGCTCGGCGGCGCCGCGGTGGACTACTGGGGAGCGATCGGCGAGGAGCACAAGCTCAACCTCACCGTGGTCAACCCCAAGGTCGACCCCCGCTGGGCCTTCATGACGCTGGACTGGGACGGCAAGATCCGCATGGACTGCTCGTCGCCGTACGCGATGGCCTCGCTGCGCGAGATGATGGCCGGCGGGGACGCCCCGTACGACATCGCCACCGGAAACGACGCGGACAGCGACCGCCACGGCATCGTGACGCGCGACGGCGGCCTGATGAATCCCAACCACTTCCTCGCCGCCTCCATCGCCTACCTTTACGGCGGAGCTCGCCCGCAGTGGCCCTCCGGCGCGAAGATCGGCAAGACCCTGGTGTCCTCCAGCCTGATCGACCGGGTGGGCAAGAGCATCGGCCGCGAGGTCGTCGAGGTGCCGGTGGGCTTCAAGTGGTTCGTGCCCGGGCTGCTGTCCGGCGAGGTCGCCTTTGGCGGGGAAGAGTCCGCTGGCGCCAGCTTCCTGCGCCGCGACGGACGCGTCTGGACCACTGACAAGGACGGCCTGATCCTCGCGCTGTTGGCCTCGGAGATCACCGCGACCACGGGGGCCTCGCCGTCCACCCTGCACCGCTCACTCACCAACGAGCTTGGCGAGAGCTGGTACGCGCGCGTCGACGCCCCCGCCACCCCGGCGCAGAAGTCCACCCTCGCGAAGCTCTCCCCGGAGCAGGTCAGCGCGACCACCCTCGCGGGCCAGCCCATCCAGGACAAGCTCACCAGCGCGCCCGGCAACGGGGCCGCCATCGGCGGGCTCAAGGTGACGACGGCGGATTCGTGGTTCGCCGCGCGCCCCTCGGGCACTGAGGACGTGTACAAGATCTACGCGGAGAGCTTTGTAAGCGAGTCGCATCTCGCGGAGGTTCAGGCGGAGGCCAAGGACGTAGTATCCGAGGCGCTCGAGGGCTAGCCCTCGGAGGGGTTCTCGCGGCTCCCGATTCAACCGGCACGCCACGCTCGCGAAACGCCGACTGTGGGACAGTGTGTACATGAGGACCCCACTGCGTTTTGCCGCGCTCGCCACGATTGTGGTGGTCGCGCTGACGGGCTGCGTGCGGGTTCAGATTGACCTCACGCTCACGCCAGAAGAGACGGTGGACGGCACCATGGTGCTGGCCCTTCAGGAGGGGATCGGCGAGCTCCTCGACACCACCGACGCCCAGGCCGCTGAGCAGCTATTCGGCGAGACGGCCCAGAGCCTCGACGAGGCGTCAATCACCAAGTACAGCGAGGACGGCTACGTGGGGCAGAAGGTCAGCTTCCAGGGCCAACCGATGGGCAATTTCGCCCTGGACGCGGGCGACTTCACCATCTCGCGCGACGGCGACAACTACGTCGTGAACGGCCCGGTCGACCCCGCGCTCGCGGCGAATGGCGCGAACATCTCCGACGCGGCTCAGATGTGGCTGAGCGTGACGTTCCCCGGCGCTGTCTACGAGCACAATGGGTCCCTGGAAGGCAGGACTGTCACCTGGGACCTGACCCAGGCCCCCGCCGAGATCCACGCGGTGGGTGCCGCGCAGGCGACGAGCGAGACGCCCGGCTGGCTGCCCGCGGCCATCGGAATCGCGCTGATACTTGCCGTGGCGGTGGTGCTCGTCATCGCGCTCAGACGCCGCGAGCCGCGGGCGACCAGCACGCCGAGCCGCGTCTACACCGCCACCCCCAGCAATCCTCAGCCCTCGCTCAACGCGACCTCAAAGGAAAAGAATCAATCATGAAAGCCCCAGCCGCAAAACTCCTGGCCGTCGCCGCGATCACAGCCGTCGCCCTGTCCGGGTGCGTGCGCATCCAGGCCGACACGGCCATCGGGTCCGACGACACGTTCTCGCAGCACGTGATTGTCGCCTTTACCGATGCAGTGGCCTCCCAGGTGGGCGAACAGGCGGGGCTGAACGTGGACGACCTCACCGACTCGCTCGCGGATAGCCAGGAGTTCACCGACCTGCAGGACAAGTATCCGGGCAAGGTCACCCTCGAGGACTACTCCGACGAGGACCTGCACGGAGTGGAACTCACCATCACCGACCTGCCACTCAGCGAGTTCAACGGGGCGGCGTCGCAGGTCACCGCGGGCGTTGGCGCGACGGCGAGCATCGACCACGTCGACGGCGAATACATCGTCACCATGGCGGCCGCAGACGGCGGCGAGGGCGCCCCGGGCGTGGGCGACGGAGCGCTGGGCGGTATCGACCTCGACGCGCTCGGGCTCAGCGGCGCGAACGTGGCCGCGCTGGGAAGCGCGATCGAGTTTGAGGTCAGCTACACGTTCCCCGGCTTGGTGACCGAGGCGAGCGCCGGCGACATCAACGGCAACACCGTGACACTCGGGGTGGCCGACGTCGTCGGCGGCAGCGACATCCGCATCGTCGGGGGCGACTCCAAGCAGATCGATTGGTGGCCGTTCATCAAGTGGGCGTTGGTCATCGGCGCGTTCGCGTCAGTGATTGGCGGGGCCACCATGCTGGTCCGCCAGGACAAGCGGCGCCAGCGGAGCAACACCCTGCCTCCACCCGTCCTGGACGGCGCGCCCCGCGGGGACGATGCCACGGCTCCGGCGGCCCCCGAAGACAAGCCAGACGCAGGGTCTCCACAGCCCTAAAGGTGAGAACATGAGCGGGTGCTATCCACCTACTCAGCGATCCTGAAACTCCCGGGCGCGAAGGCCTTCGCTTTTGCCGGCCTGCTGTCGCGCCTGCCCATCTCGATGTTCAACATCTCGGTGATCCTGATGGTTCAGATTCAGTACAACAGCTACGAGATGGCGGGACGGGTCGCGGCCATCGGCGTCCTGGTGTGGGCCCTGCAGACCATCCCGACCGCGCGCCTGACCGACCGCTTCGGCCAGGCCGCCGTGATGTGGCCTCTCACCGTGCTGCACGTCACCGGGGCTGTCATCGCCATCTGGACGGCCATGACGCACGGTCCCGAGTGGATGCTGTGGGTGGCTGTGGTGCTCGCGTCGCTGTCAGGGCCGCTCGGCTCGCTGACCCGCGCGCGGTGGTCACACATCCTGGAGTCCGACGACGACATTCACACCGCCTTCGCGCTCGAGGGGGTCCTGGACGAGATTCTGTTCATCGCAGGACCGGCGCTCGCGACCATCCTGGCGACGGCCGTGTGGGCCCCGTTGGGAATCGTCGTCTCCGCGACCGCCATGGTGATCGGCATCGCGATCCTGCTGCCCCAGCGCAGCACTCAGCCGCCCACGCGCAAGGAGACCGGCGGCACCGGGCTCGGCATCCGCGTGCCTCCGGCGATCGTGGCCGTGACGTTGATCGCGCTCGGAATCGGCGCGATGTTCGGGTCCTTCGACATCTCGACCGTCGCCTTCGCGGACGAGCAGGGCCACAAGGCCTGGGCCGGCCTGCTCCTGGGGATTGTGTCCGCCGGGTCCTTCATGGGCGGGCTGTTCTATGGCTCGCGACGCTGGAAGACGCCGCTGTGGAAGCGCACGGTGCTCGGCGCGCTCGCGCTCGGAATCGGCTTCACGGCCATGAGCCTGTCGCCCAACCTCATCGTGTTCGCCATCGTCGGCTTTGTTGCTGGATCCACGATCGCGCCGTCCCTCACCAATACCGACACGGTGGTGCAGCGGGTCGTCAAGCGCGACCAGATCACCGAAGGGATGGCGTGGGTGCGCATCGGTATGGGTACCGGGGTGGCGCTCGGGGCGTGGCTCGCGGGGGTCCTGATCGAGCAGTCGGGCGCGCACGCCGGCCTCTACACGTCGGCCGGGGCCGGGCTCGCGGCGTTCGGGATTGCCGTGCTCACCATCCCGATGCTGCGCAACGGCACCGAGCGCCAGGACGGAGACCCCGCCGCGCGGGACGCTCCCCCGCCCCACGACGCTCACTCGATCGACGAGTTCGTGGAGCAGCCGCCGTTGGTCCCCAAGGTCTAGGCCCCATGGTCGATGGCCGGCCCGCGGGTAAAGTGTCGCAATGACCTCCGCCGAGATTCCCCTAGCCGGCGGGAATGTGAACGATGCGGTGGTCCGCGTGGGGGAAACGGTGCACCGCGCCGCGAGCCCCCAGAGTGCGACCATCCAGCGCCTGCTGCACCACCTTCGCGAGCGCGGGGTGGAGTGGGTGCCCGAACCCCTCGGCTTCGACGACGAGGGACGGGAGGTGCTCGGCTTCATCGCGGGCGAGGTGGCTCACGGGGAGCCCGACTTCCGCTCCAACACTCTCCTTCTCACCGACGTCGCCCGCGCGCTGCGCCAGTGGCACGATGCCACGGTGAGCTTCCCGCGAGAGCCCGGTGACGTGTGGATCGCGCACGACGCGGTGGCTAACCCCGAGGTAGTCGCCCACAACGACTTCGCGCCCTACAACCACGTGTTTCGCGCCGGTCGTTTCGTCGGCGCGATCGACTTTGACGTCTGCTACCCCGCGAGCCGCGAGTGGGACCTGGCCTGGACGCTCTACCGCTACGTGTACCTTCCCGAATTCGCGCCACTGGCACCGGCCGCGGGGGGCTCGTCGCCGGGCGAGTGGCCCGACCTCACCGATCTGCAGGCGGCCACGATCGAGGCGAACTGCGCGCCTGCCGCCGCCACCTTCATGGGCGCCTATGGTTCGGCGCCCGCCGGCGTGCTCGGCGCGATGCCCGCGCGGCTGCGTTCGATGGCAGCGTGGTGCGCGGGCCAGGACTCCGCGGCGCATCGGGCCTGGGGGCACATGTACGCGGCGCACGCGCGGTGGATCGAGGCGCTGCCGGGCAACTAGGCTCGGCTCATGAACCCTCGCATCGCCCTCGTGACCACACGCGACCTGCCAGTTCCCGACGCGGACGAGGTGATGCTGTTGCCTCACCTGCCCGAGGCCGAGCTGGTGTGCTGGGACGATCCGGATGTGGACTGGGCCAACTACGAGGCCGTGGTCATTCGGTCCACGTGGAACTACCACGACAACCTCGACGCGTTCCTGCTGTGGGCCGAGCGGGTCTCGCACGTCACGTCGCTGTACAACTCGCTCGAGACCATTAAGTGGAACACCGACAAGCGGTACCTCGCGGACCTCGCGGGGCGCGGCTTTCCCGTGGTGCCCACCACGTTCGTTGACCCAGGCGAGGAGATCCCGGACGACGTCGTGGTCCCGCTCGACGGTCACCTGGTGGTCAAGCCGTCCGTGGGCGCGGGCTCCAACGGCGCCAAGCTTTTCAACGGGGACGAGGCGGCCGCGCGGGCACACCTGGCCAGCCTGCACGCAGCGGGCAAGACGGCCATGATCCAGCCGTACCTCTCACAGATTGACGAGGTCGGTGAGACCGCGCTGATGTACGTGGGCGGCCAGTTCTCGCACGCCGCCCGCAAGGCCGCGATTCTCTCGCGCAATATGTCCTGGGAGACAGGAATTTATGCTGACGAGAAGGTCACCGGAACGCACCCCTCGGCCGCCGAGCGGGAGTTGGCCGACCGCATCGTCGAGTCGTTGCCTGCGCTCGCGTACACGCGGGTGGACCTGCTGCCGACTCCGGACGGGCCCGTAGTCCTCGAGCTCGAACTCACCGAGCCGAGCCTGTTCCTGGGACTCAGCGAGGGTGCCCCCGAACGCGCTGCCGCGGCCTTCCGCGCGCTACTCGACTGACAACCGCGCCCGCCTGCGGCTAGTCGTTTAGCCGGAAGTCCATCCGTGTCTGACGTATCGCGTGACCGTCCATCGCCTCAATGCGCCGATGCGTGGACTGGGTCCAACCCTGACGCCTGAAGAACGCGGTGGCGCGGTCGTTGCCGTCCACTACCCACGCGTGCACGACGCCACATTCACTGACCGTCAACTGCCTGGTGACCCGGCGCAGGAGCTTGCGACCGACCCCCTGCTGCCAGTGCTGGGAGGCCACATACAGGACGGCCAACTCTCCGTCCGGACGCGGCTCCCCCGACTGGTCCGGGGCCGTCGCCGATGCCTCGGCGGGGGAGGCAGTCACCCCGGCGTTCGCGAAACCGATGATGATCCCGTGCTGCACCGCCACCAGTCGCACCGCCCCGGGCGGCTTTGGTGCCGCCAACGCCGCCTCCAGCTGCTTTTGCCGCGCTGACACCGAGATACCGGCGAGAAGCTCACTCGGCAACACGCCTTCGTAGGCCACCAGCCAGGACTCGACGAGCACCTGGGCGATTCCCCTGGCGTCCGCCACCGTGGGCTCGCGAAGCGTTACTCGAGATCGTCGCATCAGACTCATAGGGCCAGGGTACGGCGCGGTCGCTTGACCCGCACCACGCCATGCCAGCACTCTAGGGTGCACACGGTACTCACCCGTGGGGTCAGCCTTCAGTCGCGTCGCCATGTGAGACAAGCCAAGGGGCCCTCATGATCGAACTCAGCATCCACATCGTCGAGGAACCGCCGCAGGTTATCGTCACCGAGCGGATGCCGTACCCCCTGGAAAAGGTGTGGCTAGTCCACACCGACGAGCTCTACCTGAAGGCGTGGTGGGCTCCCGACGGCTACACGAACACCTGGGCCGAGACGAACCCTCAACCTGGGGGCAATTGGCGAATGCTGCAACGGGACCCCGAGGGCAACGAGTTCAGCATGTACGGGCGCTACGACGAGGTGGAGCGCCATCGCCGGATAGTGCAGACCCGCACCTCGGAGATCTTCCCCGACGCACCCACCACCCTGACTCTCGAGTTCTCAGCGATCCCGGGAGGTACGCAGGTGGTCACCACCGAGGACTTCCTGACCCCGTTTAACCTCCGCGGCTTCCAGGCCCTGGGAGGAATCGACCGGCTGAGGGGCGCGAGTGCGAGGTTGGATGCGCTCCTCGCTCAGATGACGCCGCCGGCCGGGGAGGATTGGTCCAGCTAGCGGCACTCCCCGCAGCCGCCCTCGGGTTTTAGCGAAGAGTGTGCGGCTCGGTCTCTACGCGCGTGCCAAACCCGAGCACGACCGGCTTGGCATCGGCGATCGCGGCCCTGACGTGGTCTAGCTCCAGCGAGGCTGCATGCGCCTGGGCGCTGTCCCATACCTCGGTGACCCACACCAGGCTGGGGTCCTCAGCATCGGCCGCGACGACGTAGCTGACGCAACCGGGCAGGTCCACCGAACCGCGCTCGAGCGCGCTTAGCAGCGTGTCCCTGTTCTCCGGCAGTACCAAGATGCTCCCAATAAGCCCGTACATCAGCGCCTCCGTCATAGGTTTTCAGAATGATTACGTCCACGATAACCAGCATCCACGCCAACTCCGCGACCCCTTGCGCGGACGATGCGGAGTGAATGCCACACTGGAAGCATGACAGTTCCCGCCTCGCCGCGCCCCAATCCCCTGACGATTCCCACGCTCGCCGCTCTCCAGGCGCGCGAGAGCGCCAAGTGGGGTCGCTTCGAACCTGACGTGTTGCCGCTCTACGTCGCGGAGATGGACGTCGAGTTCGCCCCGCCCGTGCGCGATGCGCTGGCCAAGGCGATCGCCACGGGAGACGTGGGCTACCGCACCGGCACCGCGTACGAGGAGTCGCTGGTGACGTTCGCTCGCGAGCGCTGGGACTGGCCGTCGCTCGCGGTCGAACACATCGTCGGCGTCCCCGACGTGATCACGGGCTACGTCGACGCGATCACCCTGGTGACCGAGCCCGGCGACGCGGTGATCATCAACCCCCCGGCCTACCCGCCGTTCTTCTCGTTCGTCGAGGGGGCTGGGCGACGCGTCGAAGAGTCGCCGCTCACCGCGGACTTTCGCATTGACCTGGCCGACCTTGAGGCCGCGTTCCAGCGCGCGACCGCGGGCGGCCGGCCCGCGGCGTACCTGCTCTGCAACCCGCACAACCCCACCGGAACCCTGCACACTCGGGCCGAACTGGAGTCCGTCGCCGCCCTCGCCGCGCGCTACGGCGTGCGCGTAGTCGCCGATGAGATCCACGCCCCGCTCGTGTACAGCGATGCCACGTACACGCCTTACCTGACGGTCGACTCTGAGCGGGCGGACGCCTTCTCGCTGATGTCCGCCTCCAAGGCGTGGAACCTCGCGGGGATCCCCGCCGCGCTCCTCGTGGCCGGTGAGGGCGCGATGGAGGATCTCGCGCGCTACAAGTCGGTGCCGCGCCACGGACCGAGCCAGCTGGGGGCGCTCGCCCAGACCGCCGCCTACACGCAGGGCGGGCCGTGGCTCGATGACCTACTCGCCGGCCTGGACGCGAACCGTCACCTGCTGGGAGCGTTGCTCAAGGAGCACCTTCCCGAGGTGGCGTACACCTGGCCCGAATCCACGTACCTCGCGTGGCTCGACTTCAGCGCGTACGACCTGGGCGGCGAGGACCCCTCGGAGTTCCTGCACCGCGAGGCGCGGGTCATGCTCAACTCAGGGCCCATGTTCCGCCTGGGCGGTGCCGGACACGCACGCATCAACTTCGCGACGTCGCCGGCGATCCTCACCGAGGCCATCGAGCGGATCGCGCGCGCCCTTCGCTAATTGTGGCAATCTTCCACAATTGCGAGAGTAGTGGAATACTCGGCGTATGCCCATGCCGATGACTGCCCTGAGCAGACTCGGTCGCGCCGTCACGGGCGCGGCACTCGCGACTTTTGTCGCCCTCGCCTCGCACGTCATCGCGGGCGGAGTGATGCCGTCGACGCCGGGCATTGCGGTGCCACTCTTGATCTCCGCCGCCGTCTGCTTTCAACTGGCGGGCAAGGAACTCTCGCTGTGGCGTATTTGCGTCGCGGTGCTCGCCAGCCAGTGGCTCTTTCACCAGCTCTTCATGCTCGGCGCGGGCGACGTGGGGTTGAACACCACCGGCGGCATTCACGCCGGACACGATGTCGGCTCGATTACCGTTAGCGGGGGTGCTCACGCCTTTTCTGGCGGCGGTATGACCTTCTCGCACGCCATCGCCGCGCTCGTGACAATCGCAGCGATCTTCAAAGCCGAGCAGCTGTTTGCCGCACTCGCCACGGTCGCCTCCTGGGTGCAGGTCTCTATCCGCGCAGCCGTGCTGTCCAGGCTGCACCACCTGTCCGCGACCCCAAAGGTCGTCGCCTGTGCCACTGAGATTCCCTCTTGGCGCCGCACCGCGACTCCTCTAGACGCGGCATCTTCGCCCATCTCCGGGCGCGGGCCTCCTCTTCTCGCCGGTTAACAGCAACCACCCCGCGCCCTCAGGGGCGCTCCTTTCGCCGCGCCCCAGCGGCAACTCCACCGAAATTTGTGGCGCCCACGCGCGCCAAGAAAAGAGTCCCAATGTTCATCTCCGCCCCACGCACGTCCAAGGTCGTCCGGCTTGCCGCCCTCGCCGCCGTCTCCGCCTTCGCGCTGAGCGCGTGCTCCACCTCAACTGACACGACCGAGTCTGACTCGGCAACCATTAATGACCCGTGGGTCAAAACGGTGGACACCGGCATGACTGCCGCTTTCGGCGTTCTCAACAACGCCTCCGACGAACCGGTAACGGTGGTGTCGGCCTCAAGCGACGCGGCGCCGACTATCGAACTCCACGCCACTAGCGCCGACGCCGATGGCTCGATGTCGATGTCCCCTGTCGATGGCGGCCTAGTGATCCCGGCCGGTGGCTCCCTCAACCTCGAGCCCGGCGGATTCCACATCATGTTTCTCGACGTCACCGAGCCCATCGTCGCTGGCGACGAGGTCACCGTCACCCTGACCTTCTCCGACGACTCGACCATGGACTTCACGGCCACGGCCAAGGATTTCACCGGCGCCAATGAGGACTACGACGGCGGCGACTCTATGGACATGGACCACGGCGACGAGGACCACGACCACGACCACGACCACGACCACGACCACGACGAGATGGACCACGACGACACGGACCATGACCACACGAGCCCGAGCGCCGAGGCAATGGACATGGAAAGTGACTCCTAAGCGATGACTGACGCTCGACCAGAAGGCGACGCCGCCGCCGGCAAGGGTCGAGGCGCGAGCCGGCGGGGGTTCCTCTTCGGAGGGGCCGCCGCCGGAGCCGGCGTGGCGGCGGGGTTGGCCCTGAGCCGCACCCCCGCCCTGGCTGCGCCTGCCTCGCCCGACTCGACCGGACTTAACGGTTCCCGCGCCGTCAACTTCTACGGCGCACACCAGGCCGGGGTGGAGACGCCCGTCGCGTCCTACGTCACCTTCCTGGCGCTGGACCTGCACCCCGAGGTGGATGCCGACGGCCTGCGCAGGCTCATGCGGCTGTGGAGCGACGATGCGGCGCGGCTGATGGCAGGCACGCCGGCGTTGGCTGACACAGAGCCACAGCTGGCCGAGGACCCAGCGGGGCTGACCTTTACTTTCGGATTTGGGCCCGGCGCCCTCGACCGGGTGGACGACTCGCGACGTCCCTCGTGGCTCAAGCCGCTACCCGCCTTTGACATCGATGCGCTCGAGGATCAGTGGACGGGCGGCGACCTCGTCGTCGTGGTGTCCGCGGACGATCAGGTGCCGATGGCCCACGCGACCCGCATGATCCTGAAGGATGGCCGAGGGTTCGCCTCCCTGCGATGGCGTCAGGATGGCTTCCGCCGCGCCTACGGGTCGCAGCCAGGCGGCACCACGATGCGCAACCTCTTCGGCCAGGTGGATGGCACTTCCAATCCTCAGCGCGGCACGCCGGACTTCGCCGACGTCGTGTGGGCGGCGGGCGACGACTGGATGACCGGTGGCACTTCGCTAGTGCTGCGTCGGATTGACCTGGCCATGGAAACCTGGGACGAGGTGGGCACGCAGGGTCGCGAGAACGCTGTCGGGCGGACCGTCGCTACCGGCGCCCCGCTGACAGGAACCGCGGAGACCGATGAGCCGGACTTCGACGCACAGGGCCCTAACGGCTTTCCGGTGATCTCCGACGTGTCGCACGTTCGCCGTGCCCATCACGACTTCACCGGGGCGAGGATCTTTCGCCGCGGTTATAACTACGACCTAACCCCCCTTCCGGGGGCGAGCGAATCCGTCGTGTCGAACACCGGGTTGCTTTTCGCCTCGTACCAGGCCGACGTCGACGCGCAATTTGTGCCCATCCAGAGGGCGCTCGCGGACGCAGATTTACTAAACGTCTGGACCACGCCCATCGGCTCCGCGGTATTCGCCATCCCACCGGGCTGCGACGAGGGTGGCTACGTCGGCCAGGGGCTGTTGGAGTAGGGGTCCCGCGGTCCGCAGCCACTGTTCCTCGCGCTGACCCCGTACCCTTTCCCAGGTGGGCCACCTTCAGATCAGCGACGTTTCCTTTTCCCTCGACGACGGGCGCATGCTTCTGCGTGACGTCACCCTCAAAGTGGGCGAGGGCGAAGTCGTCGCGCTCGTGGGACCCAACGGCACCGGCAAGACCACGCTGACTCGCATCGCGCGCAGCGACCTGAACCCTCACGAGGGCAGCGTCGCCATTACCGGCTCGCTGGGCGTGATGACCCAGTTCATCGGCTCCGTCCGCGACGAGTCAACCGTGGCCGACCTCCTGCTCTCCGTCGCCCCTCCTAAGCTGCGCGCGCTCGCCGAGCGGGCGTCGCAGAGCGAGGCTCGCATGTACGAGACGGGCGCGGAGAAAGACCAGATGGCGTACGCCGATGCCGTCATCGCCTGGGGCGACGCCGGAGGGTACGAGCTCGAGACCCTTTGGGACGTCTGCACGGTATCCGCGATGGGAGTCTCCTTCGACGCCGCCCGCGATCGCACCGTGTCGACGCTGTCCGGCGGCGAGCAGAAGCGGCTGGTGCTGGAGGCGCTGATGCGCGACGACCACGACGTGCTGATCCTCGACGAGCCGGACAACTACCTCGATGTTCCCGGCAAGCTGTGGCTCGAGGAGCAGCTGCGCACCTCGAAGAAGTCGATCCTGCTGGTCAGCCACGATCGCGAACTCCTCAAGAATGCGGCGACCAAGGTCGCCACGCTCGAGCGCAACTCGCACGGCAACACCCTGTGGATTCACTCCGGGGGCTGGGGCACGTACCGCGAGGGTCGTGAGGCTCGGATCGCGCGCATGGAGGAGGACCTGCGGCGGTGGGACGAGGAGCACGCGCGCATCCGGGACCTGGTGCGCACCATGCAGGCCCGCGCCGCCAGCAGCCCCGACATGGCGAACCGCTACCAGGCGGCCAAAACCAAGCTGCGCAAGTTCGAGGAGGCTGGCAAGCCCGAGCCGATTCCTCTGCCGCAGTCGGTCAACATGAAGCTGCGCGGGGGTCGCACCGCCAAGCGCGCCGTCGTCATCGAAGACCTGGAACTGACCGGGTTGATGAGCGCGTTCAGCACCGAGATTTGGTACGGCGACCGCGTCGCGCTGTTGGGCTCGAACGGGTCCGGCAAGTCCCACTTCCTGCGCCTGCTCGCGGCGGGTGGCTCCGACCCCGACCTCGAGCACCAGCCGGTGGGGGACGTGGTCCCCGGGTCCGTCAAGCACACCGGCCACGTCTCGCTCGGCTCCCGTGTCCGTCCGGGTTGGTTCGCGCAGACTCACTCCCACCCCGAGTGGCAGGGCAAGACGCTGCTGGACCTGCTGCACCGCGGCGACGCCCACCGCAAGGGACTCGACCGCTCCGCCGCGGAAAGCGTGCTCGACCGTTACGGCCTTGGAGCCGGCTCCGAGCAGAAGTTCGAGAGCCTGTCCGGAGGGCAGCAGGCACGCTTCCAGGTGCTCCTGCTGGAGCTCGCGGGCGCCACCATGTTGCTCCTCGACGAGCCCACCGACAACCTCGACCTCGAGTCGGCGGAATCCCTCGAGAGCGCACTCATGTCCTTTGACGGCGCGGTGATCGCCGTCACGCACGACCGCTGGTTCGCTGCCAACTTCGAGCGATTCCTCATTTTTGGGGAGGACGGCAACGTGGTGGAGAGCGCCGAACCCCGGTGGGACGTCGCACGCGTCGATCGCGACCGCTAGCGCCTAAACCGGGCCGGCCCACCGCGTGCACGGGGCGGCGCACCACGGCTCGCGGCATACTGGAGACATGGCATTCTCACCGATCACCACCGGCCGACTCACGCTACGGGCAATGGGACCGGATGACGCCGCCGACCTCGCCGACCGCCGCAGCGACCCCGCGACTGCGAGATACCAGGCCTGGGTGGTTCCGTACTCCCTCGCCAATGCCGAGGCGCTGATCGATGGAATGACGGCGCGCGGAGACGTCGCTCCCGGCGAGTGGTTCCTGCTGGCGGTCGAACGGACCAAGGACGGGCGCGTGGTGGGCGACGTTGGCATCAGGCTGTCCGAGGACAGCCACACCGCCGAGGTGGGCTACACCCTTCATCCCTGGGCGCGCGGCCACTACTTCAGCACCGAGGCCACCGGCGCGGTCTGCGACTACGTGGTGGACGTACTTGGCGTCCACCGCATCGAGGCGACGACGGATCCGCACAACGTACCTTCGGTGCGCGTGCTGGGCCGGCTCGGTTTTGTCCATGAGGGCACCCGGCGCGAGTCGTACTGGGTAGGCGATCGCATCGCCGACGACGCCATGTACGGCCTGCTCGCTCGCGAGTGGAAACTGCGTCAGTCAGCGAGCTGACTGGCCAATCGGGTAGTCCGCCGCGCCCGGCACCACGCCGCCGTAGGCACCCTCGACCTGCACCGTCGTCGCGCTCCGGCACGCGTCGTAGATGCTCTCCTGCACCGCCCGTGCCGCCGCATGCCCGATGAGGTCCACCTGCAGGTGGATGTCGGTCGCGGACTCCTTGAAGAACTGCGCGGTTGAGTTCAGCGGGTCGCGCAGCTGCCCGTTCGAGAACACGAATACGGTGTCCCCGTCTCCGGCGGTGTGGACCGGGTTGATGGCGCGCACCTGCCCGTGCGTCGCGAAGTGCGCGACCTTCTCATAGTGCTCGAGCGCGCCCAGGTCAACGTTGATCCCCACCACCGTGATGGTGGTGTTGTGCTCGCTGCGACCTGCGTCGGCGCGCGTGAGGAAGTCACTGAGTTCCTCGTAGCTCGAGAAGTCGCCGTGCTCGTCGCGGTTGCCAGCCAAGATCTGGCCCGATGGCAGGACTACGTTGCCCACCGCGTTAACCACGGACATCGCGCACACGATGATTCCGCCGCCAACGTCCACCCGCGCAGAGCCCACTCCGCCCTTCATGGCCGGGTTCGACGCACCAAGGTCAAGCCACCTGTACTTACCGACCGACGCCCCGGTGCCCGCGCCCACGTTGCCGCTTGCCACGGGATCCGACGACGCGTTCGCGTAGGCCTCCCGGCCGTAGTCCGCGCTAAAGGGCGCGACCTCCATGCCGAGGTCGTAGATCGCAGCGCCGGACACCGACGGATTAATGATCGCGCCCGCGGCACCCGACTTCGCGCCCAAGCCGTCCGCGCGCATCGCCTCCATCATTCCCGCGCCCGCGAGCAGGCCCGTGCTCGAGCCCCCGGCGATGAAGAGGCCTCCCACGCCGTAATCGGTGTGCCCCCCACGCAGTCCTTCGAGGTTGAACCCGCCTGCGCCACCGCCGTAGGCCTTGACCGCGGTGGAGAAGGGCCTGTCGAAGACCACCGCGGTGCAACCCGTGAGCGCGGCGGGGTGAGTAGCGTGGCCCACTCGCACTCCGTCGAGGGCCGTCAGCGTGTTGTTCACGCGGCGGGCTTGGTCCAGGTCAGGGTGTACCGGTACAGCAGGTGGTCCTTGAGCTCGCAGCCGGGCATGACCGCGCGGGCGGCCTCGCTCACGTCGTCGAACGTGTGCGGCGGCGGCCATACGCTCGGGGTGTCGTGATCCCACCAACCGCGCCAAAGCCGCTGGGCCTTGTCGGCGAACGAGGCGCCAATCTCCCGCGGCATCGTCTTCATGGTGCCCTTCGCCGCGCCGACGACGAGCACGATGCCGCCGGGGGCGACCAGTTCCTTGATACGGGTGAGCCCCTCGACGATGTCCAGATTGTGCAGCACCGAGATTGCACTCACGACGTCGTAGGACGCGGTAGGCAGCGGGTACGTGAGAGCGTCACCCCCGATGTAGTCGATCCCGGCCGTATCCTGGGCGAGCGCCCGTTCCAGCGTGGGGCCGTCCGCGTCGATCGCCGTGACGGCAAGCCTTCGGGACGCGAGTTCGCGCGCGAACATGCCCTCGCCGCAGCCGATGTCGAGCGCCGTCTTGGCTGACTCGGGAATCAGCTCCACCAGCCGCTTCTGGTAGTGAATGGAGTAGTTCCACCGGCGGTCGTCATCGACAACCTTCTTGGGTGCGTCAGCCTTCTCGATTTCGTCGCTCATAAGCCCATTGTTGCGCACGCTCGTGCGCTGACATACATTGCGACTCATACCCTCACGCATACTGGGTAGGTCATTCACAAAGGAGCCGTCCGTGCGCCGTCGCGCCATCCGCTGGATCATCATCGCTATCGCCGTTCCCATCGTTGCGAACCTGCTCCACAAGACCGCCGAGCGAGTCGAACAGAGGCAGGGACCCCAGTCGAAGGCGGCCAAGGGACTCAAGGTCGCGGGCAGCGCGGTCCGCTTCGTGAAGTAGCTCTCTCAATACAGCGATCGCTGTTGGTCGAAACGTTTCTCGCGGGCGACTAATCTGAGGCAATGCAACCTCAGGCGCGCCCAGACGGGGCCGTACCGCACGACCTCCCCGACGCTCAGTTGCGCGCCCTCATTGACGAGCAGTTTCCTCACTTCTCGGATCGTGAACTGGGGCGTAGATACGCGATCGCCGAGCATTTTGCGGTACGCGTCGGCGACGACATCGGCGCCGTCTTCCCGCGCTATAGCGACGGCGACGAATTCTACGAGCGTGCCGCAGCATTGATCCGGCCGCGCGCCCCAGGCTGGACTTTTCCGGCGAGCTACCCCGTCGCTACCGGCATACCTAGTCAGGGGTTCCCATATCACTGGTTCGTAGTCGAGTGGAAGGCCGGTTCCACAGCAGGATTCGTGCCCCTCGACTCGGGGTCAGTGGCTCCGCTGGCGAAGGCTCTCGCTGAGATACACGTCATCGCCCCGGCCGATTCTCCACTGAACCCCAGAACGAGCGTGTCGCTGCCTCGTTTGTACCCGCACTTTCAGACGCTGCTGGCGTCCGCAACCGAGTCGGAGGGGCTGGTGAGACACGAGATCGACAGTGACGCCGTGCGCGACCGCTTTCAACGCGGGGCCCGTGCACCCATGAACATCGATCCCACCTGGACCCACGGAACCCTCGAGCCTCGCTCGGTGATCTCTGACCATGGCCGCTTCGGGGGGATCCTGGCATGGCATCACTACGGCAGTGGCGACCCCGCGGCGGACCTGGCCTGCGCCTCCAACCTCTTACCCCTCGAGCATCACGAGTCCTTCTTCGACGCCTACGGAGCACTCTGTCCCGCGACCCGCGCCCGCATCGGCGCGTTCCAAGTTTTTTCAGCCCTCCGGCACGTCGCGGTGGACGACCCTTTCGCCATGCGTATGGCCTGGGATCGGCTCATAGAAATGGGTCTCGCAGTCGAGGCGTAGCGCACGAGCGTCTCGCGCGTGGAACAGTAGTGCCATGGAACTCTTCGAGACACCGCTGCCTGGCGTGGGCGTTCGCTATGAATTCACGGCCGAAGGCGGCGACCACGTAGGCGTCGTCGTGCGCCGCGACGGCAAGCGCGACATCGCGCTCTACGACCGCGAGGACCCGGACTCGTGCCGCGGCACCATCGAGCTGTCCGAGGGCGACGCGAGCAAAGTTGCCGAGCTGCTCGGCGGCACCAACATCACCGCCCGCCTTGAGGAACTCAAGCACAACGTCGAGGGTCTCGCGATCGAGTGGGTCACCATGCCGGATGCCGGGGGGCTGTCGGGCAAGACCATCGGCGACGGTCGGATCCGCACGGAGACGTCCGCCTCCGTGGTCGCCGTCATCCGCGGCGACGCAGCGTTTCCGGGCCCGGAGCCGACCTTTGGACTAGTGCCGGGAGACACGGTCCTCGTCATGGGCAGCGCCGACGCAGTTCGCAAGGCCACTCAGATCCTGATCGGCTAGACCCATGACTCCCCTCGCCGCGCCGATGCTGGGCTTGCCCTTGCCGATGGCTGCGGCGGGAGAGACCGGCGACGTGCTCATCGAGCTCGGTGTGATCCTGATAGTGCTCGCGCTGGTGGGCAGGCTGGCCGCGCGCATCGGCATCCCGTCCATCCCGCTGTACCTCCTGGCCGGCCTGCTGATGGGGGATGGCGGCTTGCTTCCGATCTCCGCCGGCGAGGAGTTCCTCGAGATAGGTGCGCAGATCGGGGTCGTACTCCTCCTGCTGCTGTTGGGCCTGGAGTACTCACCCAAGGACCTCCAGGACGGTATGAAGTCCAACTGGCGCGCCGGACTGCTCGACCTGGTCGCCAACGGCGTCCCGGGCGTCGCCGTCGGTCTGATCATGGGCTGGTCCTTCACCGCCTCGCTATTGCTGGGCGGCGTCACCTACATCTCTTCGTCGGGCATCATCGCGCGCCTGCTCGACGACTTTGACCGCATGGCCAACCGCGAGACACCTGTGATCCTCAGCCTGCTGGTGATGGAGGACATCGTGATGGCGGTCTTCCTGCCACTCATGGCGGTGGCGCTGGTCGGCGCGACGCTCATGCAGGGCGCGATCGCGGCGGCCATCGCGATCGGGCTGGTCGCGACCGCGTTCCTGGTCTCCCTGCGCTTCTCCAAGCACGTCAACAAGATGGTGCACTCGCACTCACGCGAATTGCTGTTGCTAGGGGTACTGGGGCTCACGTTCCTGGTCGCCGGTCTCGCGGAGGCCGTCCAGGTCTCCGCCGCGGTGGGAGCCTTCCTCCTGGGACTCACCCTGTCGGGACAGGTCGCCGATGACGTACGCGGCCTGCTGCCACCCTTGCGTGACGTGTTCGGCGGACTCTTCTTCGTATTCTTTGGCATTGGCATCGACCCGCGCGACCTCCTGCCCGTGCTCCTGCCCGCCATCGGGCTCGCGATCATCACTGCGGTGACCAAGATCTCGACCGGAGTCTGGGCGGCCTCCCGCGCCGGCATCGGACCCAAGGGCCAATGGCGAACCGGGCTATCCCTGGTGCCGCGCGGGGAGTTCTCCATCGTCATCGCCGGGCTGGGCGTTGCCGCTGGCGCACAGGTCCAACTCGGACCGCTGGCCGCAGCCTATGTGCTGATCCTGGCCTTCGCCGGGTCAATCGCGATGCGTTTCGCGGATCGAATACCGTCTCCGATCAGGGCCAAGAGAGTCGTGCCAACAAATACACTTGCGGGCGATGCGGGGGACAAAGTAACTCCCTAGCAGGCACGTTGCCCTGGCGCCGCGGGACGCGGGCCAAACGTCCCCATTTCGCCCCGCAAAGCGCATGTTACCGTCGTCAATTACCCACTAATTGAAGGCTCCACAACGTGAAGATGACAATGGGCGGTGCCGCTCTCTACAGCCAAACCCGAACCCTCCGTTGGGGATCCAGCCTTTTGATCGCGGCTCTCGTCGCGATGACCCTCACCGCCACAGTGGCGGCGGGTCCGGCCGCGGCGGCCAGCCCGAGCGTTGCCGTCGAGATCACTGGGGCCGACGAACTACTGGCCGGAGAGACCTCCACCTTCACCGTCAGCGCTAGCAACCCCAGCGCTTCCGACGATGGCTTCAACCTCGGGGTGTACGTGGACGTGCCCGTGGGAGTCGCCTTCGTGAGCTCCGGGATGGGCACCCCGGTCATCTACGACTCGGCCAGCGACATCACACCACCTTTGGCCGCCGGCACCGTGCGTTGGGTTTGGGAAGACGTCTCGGATCTGCCCGCGACTGGCGTGTTCTCCGACACCGTCACAGTGTCGCCCAATCCCGTCACGTTCCCCGTGGGATCGAGTTTCACGGTAACCGGCAACGCCGCCCTGAGCGGCGACCCGACGTATCTGCCGGTCTTTGGCGGATCCACCGGCTCTGGCGGACAGGGCGCGCAGGACGCGACCGTCCTCGCCACCCCCGCGCCCTTCACGACCGACCTTATTTCGCTTGAAGTGACCAAGTCCGAGCCCAGCCCAGAGTCCGAGTTGCTCCGTGGCGTCCACGACCAGACGACGGTGTACTCGATCACCGTGCGCAACACCAGCGAGGGTCCGAACAACGACACCGTGCTCGTCGACTACCTCCCCGCGGGGCTAGAGTTCCTGGGCTGCGGCGAAGTCGACAATTCGTTGCCTGCCACCGGCTCGTCCGAGGCCTACGACCCCGAATACGACGGCGCACCGTCCCTCGCGGGCACTGCCGCAGTGCCCGCAGACTGTGACGTGCCCGCCAGCGTTACGACCATCGTCGCGGATGCCACCCTCGCCGCGGATCACGGCCTGGACGAAGGCAGTGTGTACACCCGCGTCCAGTGGGACCTTGGCACGCTTGCCGGGTCCGCGGAGCGCACGGTTAGCTACGCCGCCGGCATCCCGCTCAGCGAGAACACCATGGAGTTTCTGGACGGCGACGGTTCGTCCTATACCCCTGATGCCACTGGGCAGCAGGCCTCGAATCTGGATAACAACTCGGGTGCCTCCACCCGCCAAGGCGGCGAGTCGACCCCCCAGGACGGTTACGGCCTGACCAACGTGGCGGTCGCGACCTCGACCTTCGACGGCCCGGTGTCCTCCGGTACCTCTCGTGACATCTCCGCGAGCGGAAGCAACACGGTCACCGCGATGGATCTCGCCGTGGTGAAGTCGATCACGTCGCCCGCGGACGCCATCTTCGAGGTTGGCGAGGTCACCACCTACACGCTGACAATGCGCACCAGCGAGTACATGGATGCGTCCGAGATTGTGCTGACCGACACCATCCCCAACGGGCTGTGCCCGCTACTGCCCTCGGGCTCGGGATCCGGGTGCGACGCACCCGGATCGGTGACCAACGGCGCGATTGACTCGGCGACCGCCAACCCCGACGGCAGTCACACCTTGGTCCTTATCCCGACCTCAGGGGCGCTCGCCGCGAACTCGCAACTCAGCCTCACCTACCAGGCACTTAACCGGGACTCCTACGTCACCGGCGGCGACCTGAACCCCACCACTTCCGGCGACGGCTTCACCAACGAGGTGGAGATCACGGGCACCACCAACGGGGTCGCGGCGCTGGCGTCCACCTCTCCGGCATTGGATCCCAGCTACATAGACCCGCTGCTGGTCACTGACGACTCTGCCTCTACTCTCAGCACCGACCACACGACCATCAGCAAGCGCGTGATGCCGCGCGACGAGGTTCAAACGGACCTAGGTGCTGGAGTCGACCCCTGCACCGCCGGCACATTCCCCGAGATCCTCGAAGGGGCACCCGCCGAACCCGACTTCCGGATGGGCGACACCGTCTGCTTCGAGCTGCGTGTCAACTTCCCCTCAAGCATCGACGCGCGCAATCCGATCGCCGCGGATTTCCTGCCGGCCGGGCTCAGCTACGTCGGACAGGCGATCACCGCCGAGAGCACCGCGGTCATCGCCTCCTCGACGGCCACCACCAGCCGCTTCTCGTGGGAACTTGGCACGGCTGGCGCCGACGGCGACCTCTACGTCGAACGCGGCGCCGTCTTCGTCGCGCACGTGTGGGCAACCGTCGTCGAACCCTCGAACGGCGAGGAGCTCGACAAGGCCGCCAACCTCATGAAGTACCGCCAGGAAAACGTGGATGGAGACCTCTTCTTCCTGCGAGACGAAGCGGCCATCGAGGTCACCCCGGAACTCCAACTCGTCAAGGGCGTGCAGTCCATCGAGCCGGTCGTGGGGGCCACGACATCCACCCGCGACGCGCAGTCCGAGGACAACGGGGACGGAACCGTGTTTGGGTCCAACCGAGACGGCATCGAAGTCACGGAAGGCGAGGAGGTCACGTACCGCGTCGACCTATCCGGCGCGCCCTTCGAGGTCTCGAACGTTACCGTGTGGGACCTGCTCCCCGTCGGTATTAGCAAGGCTGACGTCAGTGATTACACAGGGGCCGTCGTGTACGACCCGAGCGACTCCGGCCAGCCCGGCTACCCGAGCGGACTGTCCACCGCGGACAAGACCCGTTCCGTCATCGTGTGGACCGGTACGACTGTTCCCGTGGGCGGCGCGACGCTGAACTACGTCGTCACGATACCCACGCCCACGTCGGTGGGTACGGCGCTCGAGAACACCGCCTCAATCATCAACTATTCAGCCGGCATCAACTCGTCCACGACCGAGACGCAGGAGTACATTCCCGCGGGATCGCTCAATGCGGACCCGGCCGTCACCCCCAACACCGACGGCGCCGGCACGCGCGACGACTCGGACGTCTTCCTGCCTAGCCCGAGCATCATTAAGGAACGCACGAGTCCCGAGGCAGACAACAATAAACTCAACGAGGTTGTGCCCGGCGAGTACGCCACCTTCACGTACGCCGTCACCATTCCGGCGCACACCTCCGTCTTTGGCGCGACCTTGAGTGACGCATTCGTCGGTTCCGGAAATTGGTCGATCGGCACCAACAACCCGGCGACGGCAACACTCGATGGCGGCGCTCTTCCGGCTGGGTTCACGCTCGACGTCTCCAACGGCACGTTGACCTTCCCTGCCGAATACACCAACGCCACGGCGAACGCCCAGGTGTTCGAGGTGACCCTTGAGGCAGCGATCGAGTCAACTTCGGACTGGACGCACTCCCCGGGTACTGCCCGTCGAGACACGGCAACGTTCGCGGGCACGGGATTCTCCAGCCTTTCCGACAACGCGAACGTGCGCCTCATCGAGCCCGATCCCGCCGTCACCAAGACGGTTGACCAGGAGACTGTGACGGCAGGCCAGACCGTGGAGTACACCCTCACGGCAAACAACACCGAGGGCCGCCCCACCTCGTTCGACACCGTGGTCACCGACTGTGTACCCACGGGCCTCGCTAACGTGACGGTGAGTGAGCCACTGACCGGCGTAGTCGTCGACCCCAACCCCGCGCCCGGCGGCTGCGAAGGCACCCTCATCACCTGGACCATCGGTGATCTCGAGGGCGACGCCGAGACGGAACTCAACCCAACGCTGAAGTACACCGCAAGCGTCGGCACGGATGCCGCGGGTGGCGAGGAATACGTCAACACCGCCACCATCACCGGTTACTCCCTGAAGGTGGACGACGCCGTTCCCGCTCCGGCTGGCGCAGGCCGTAGGGAGTACACCCGCGACGACGACGCGACAGTCATGGTGTTGGGCGAGAGCCTGACCAAGACCGTCGACGAAGACACCGCGACCATCGGCGAGGCTCGGTACTACACGCTCACCTTGGACATCCCGGCAGACGTCAACTTCTACGACGCAGCGATCATCGACGACGTGCCCGCAGGCATGAGCATCGACGACGTGACCTTCACGTGCGAGTACGCGGATGTCTCCGACTGCCTGAGCACGCTTGAGGCTCCCGGGACCGCACTGACACCATCAGGCACCCTGCACGGCTGGTGGATGGGCGACGTCCTGGCCGACCCGCTGGAGCGCACGATCACCGTGAAGTACAGGGGCACCGTACTCAACGACGAGCTGAGCGACGAGACTCCTGTCAACGAGGCGGGCGACATCCTCACCAACACCGCCAACGGCGTCTGGAACAGCACGAGCGTGCTGGACACCCAGCCCGAGGACGCCGGCTACCCCCATGACCTGCAGACCGACGATGCCGACGCGGTAGTCACCGTGGTGGAGCCCGCCATCGAGATCGCCAAATCGGTCAATGACGAGGACAGCGACACCGTCGAACCCGGTACGCCCTTCAGCTACAAGCTCACGGTGACGAACTCCGGCGACTCGGACGCACACTCGGTGACCGTCAAGGACGCAGTCCCCACCGGGGTGAAGGTCAGCTCCATCTCCGATGGCGGCTCGATTACCGGCAGCGACCCCGTCACCGGGGGCGGCACTATCGAGTGGACCCTTCCCGTGGTCGCCAATGGGACCCCCAAGGAGCTGACGTACGAGGGCACCTTCGCGGCCTCGATCAACCTGGCCGATGCGGCGCTCACCAACAACGCCGACGTGCCGACGTATTACTCGCTTCCCGCCGGCAATGACGAACGTCGCGAGTACACCGAGGACCCCAAGGCCGATGCCGTGGTCACCCCGCTGTTTCCCGGCCCCGTCGTGACCAAAGCTCCCACCGGCGCCGTCGCCTACATCGGCGAGGCGCACACGTTCACTCTCGAACTCAAGAACGAGGGCAACGGCACGGGCACCAACGTGACGCTCGAGGACGTGCTCCCCGCGGGCTTCGCCTATGTGGCCGGTTCCGCGGTCATCACCCCGGGCGACGACCTCGACCCCGACGTCACGAGCCAGACCCTCACCTGGTCGACACTCGACGACATCGCGGCGGGCGCCACCACCACCATCACCTACCAGGCCGTTCCGAGCGAAACCTACGACTGGGACGCGACCAATACCGGCGCCGGCATCTCGCACACCAACTCGGCCACTCTGACGATGGACGACACGTCCGACGCCCCCGCCAACGCCGCCGGGACGTTTGTCGACGACGCGGAAGCCGCTGTTTCGATCCACCGCGCGGACCTCTCGGTCCAGAAGTCGCACGACCCCGACACGGATCCAGTCGCGGGAGCGGAACACACGTGGACAGTGACGGTCACCAACGCCGAGGGTAGCGATCCCGCGGTCGGTCCTATCGTGATCCAGGACACCCTCCCCGCAGGAGTCACCTTTGAGAGCATCGTGGACGAGGACGAGTGGACCGTCACCGGGCCCGTCGCGGGCCTGCTGACGCTGACGTACGACGGGGCGGACCCGCTCGCCGCGGGCGACTCACTGTCGGTCGACATCACGGTGACGTTCGCAGACGACGCGTCCCAGGGCGACAGCGCCACGAACACTGCCTGTGCCGACTCGCGCACCTTCGAGACAGTGACGGACAACAACTGCGACACCGACGAGGACACCATCGAGGTGCTCGCCGACCTCGAACTCACCAAGAACGCGACCTCGACCGGCTACGTCGCCGGCGAGCAGATTGAATGGCAGCTCGACGTCACCAACAACGGTCCGTCAGTGTCGCGCTCCCCCATCACCATCACCGACACCCTGCCCACCACGGTGGAATGGGACACCGTGTCCGGAAGCGGAACGGACTGGCTGTGTGACGCCGTCGACCTGTTGACGGGCACGTTCTCCTGCACATGGACCTCCGCCACCCCGCTGGGGGTCGGCGACGACCTGCCCGCGCTGACGCTCGACGCGATCGTCAAGAGCAGCACCACTACCAATGTGACCAATTCCGCCACGGTGTTCCCCACCACCGAGGACCCCGATACCGACAACAACACTGACTTCGCGACCACTGGCGGCGTCGACAGCGAGGCCGACCTCGGCATCGTCAAGTCGATCGCCTTGGACGCGGACGACGCGCCGATCGACCTAGTCGCGGGTGGCTCGGGCCGCTACCGCCTCACCGTCACGAACAACGGTCCGTCGGATGCCCTGGGCGTGGTTGTCCAGGACACTCTCCCCACCGGGCTTTCCTACGCCGGCGGGGTGACGTCGAGCTCCGGTGACACCTGGGTCTGCCTCGAGGACAGCGGAGATGCGCAACTGGTCAACTGCGAACTCACGAGCGGTTTAGGCACCCTCGTGGCGGACGACTCCACGTGGCTCGAGTTCGACGTGACGGTCGACTCCGACGTGACCGGCACCGTCGAAAACTCGGCGACGGTCGGCTCCGATACGGAGGACGTCCACCCTGACAACAACACGGACACCATCCAGACCGACCCGTTCGTCCAGACCAACGTGCAGTTGGCCAAGACTCACGACTCCGACGTGGTCTACCGCGTAGGCGACGAGGTCACCTTCACGTTGACGGTGACCAACTCCGGCAACGCCGACGCGAGCGACGTCGTCATCACGGACGCGATCCCCGCCGGCACCACTTATGTAGGTCTCGAGAATGCCGACGGCTGGACCGCGACCGGGCCCGACGCCGGCGGCATCCTCACCCTGACGCTGGACGATCCACTCCCCGCGGGCGCCTCCAACAGCACCGCATCCGTAGATGTGGTGCTGGAGCTGACGACGGACGCCGTCCCCACGGTGACTAACGTGGCCGACGTCACTACCTCCACGGACGAGACCTCCAGCGAGGACAACCAGGCGACCGACCAGGTCACCGTCGCTAGCCCGGACCTGGAGATCACCAAGTCCGCAAGCGAGCCAGTAGTAAAGGGCGACGAGGTCTTCGCGTATACGCTCCAGGTCCTCAACGCCGATGCCGCGGCCTACGCCGACGACGTGACCGTGATCGACGTCCTCGACGAAGATCTCGCGCTAGTCACCGACCCCGCAGACATCGGGGGCGCCGACTGGGCGTGTGAACTCACCGGCGCGGACGGCGACGGATTCGGCGGGACCCTGACGTGCGAGCTCGACACCCTGGCGGCCGGCGCTGCCGCCACCGCCATCACGTTCGATGTCCGGGTGTCCACGGACATCTCCAAGGACCAGATTCCCAACACCGCGACCGTAGCGAGCGACGACGAGCACCCGACCAACGTCGACGGCTCTAACTCGGACACGGCCGATGTGAACGCGCTGTGGATCGACTTCTCCGGTGAGTCCATCTGCCGTGCGGACGTCCCCGTCATGGACTACACCCTGGACGCGCACAACTCGGCCAGCGGCCTGCCCGTCACGCTGACTTGGTACGCGGACACCGACGGCGATCAGGTTGCCGACGGCCCCGCCATCTCCGTCCAGACGCTCAACGACCCGACCGCGGCCGGAGAGCAGACCGGCAGCGTGCTGTGGCCCGGTGCGGCTGTCGACCAGAACGGCGTGGGCATCGCGTGGCCCGGATGGCGCACGGTTGAAGCCGGGGAGACTCCGGTGTGGCAGAACCAGATCGCCGATCCCACGCTGGCGACCTACCCACTCCGGGAAGGCGCTCTCGTGACCGTCACGGTCAACGCCCAGACCACCGTGGTCCACGACTTCCCGCCGATGTCATCCGAGACCCCCGGCTGCGAAACCCCTCGCCCGGTGCTTCTCGACATCGACAAGAGCATCGACAGCAGCACAGCGATTCGCGGAGAGTCCGTGACGTACACCCTCGCGGTCACCAACACGGGCTACGGAGCGACCGACGGCGTCGTGCTCACCGACCCGATCGCCAGCAACCTCAGGGTCACCGACGTCTCTCCCGAGTTGTCCACGGACCCGACCGTCGCGAACTGGCGCGAGTGCACCGTCACCGGCACCGACTCAGACGGGTTCGGCGGTGTCGTGACCTGCGAGCTGGACGGCTGGTTCGGCTACGGCCAGACCGCGCCTGACGTGCTGATCACCGCGCAGACTCTCGACGAAGGCGGGCCGCGAGTCACCACCAATGTCGCGACCGTCACCTGGACCGACCCGTATTCGCCGGCAACCCCAACACAGTCGCTCAGCGACGATGCTTCGCTAGGCGTGGTCCTCACGCCCGCGCAGATACTCGCCATGACGGGCATCAGCCCCGCCGGCATGCTGTGGGCCATGCTCGGGCTGCTCGGCGCGGGTGGCGCGCTGCTGCTGATCCGCCGCCACCACTCCGGGTGACTGCCTGAGTTCCGCCAGTCCTGAGGTGAATCGTTGCGCACGTCACGCAGGAACGTTGCTACTACCAGGTAGATATGTGGACCTTAAAGTCCGTATGCTCGGGTCATGGTCACATCGCTGAGGACGTTCCCTGCCCGTTTCCACTTGCCGAGCGGCGCGCGTCAGCGACTTGCGGTTGGCGTCACTCAGCGCGCACGGGCGGCCGCCCTTGTGGCCATCGCGATGCTGGTGGCAGTCGCTGCGCCCGCCATGGCAGCGCCCGTCAACACCGTCACCGACACCATCACCATAGGCGACTACCCGTACGGCGTGGCGGTCAGCCCCAACGGCACCACCGCCTACGTCACCAACAGCGGTGACGACACCGTCAGCGTGATCAACACCGCCACCAACACCGTCACCGACACCATCACCGTAGGCGACTACCCGTACGGCGTGGCGGTCAGCCCCGACGGCACCACCGCCTACGTCACCAACAGCGGTGACGACACCGTCAGCGTGATCAACACCGCGACCAACACCGCCACCCACACCATCCCCGTAGAAGACCGCCCGTCAGGCGTGGCGGTCAGCCCCGACGGCACCACCGCCTATATCGCCAACCAGTGGGGCGACACCGTCAGCGTGATCAACACCGCGACCAACACCGTCACCCACACCATCCCCGTAGAAAACCGCCCGCGAGGTGTCGCGGTCAGCCCCGACAGCACCACCGCCTACGTCACCAACCACTTTGACGACACCGTCAGCGTGATCAACACCGCGACCAACACCGTCACCGCCAACATCGCCGTAGGCGACGGCCCGGACGGTGTGGCAGTCAGCCCCAACGGCACCACCGCCTATGTCGCCAACCAGTGGGGCGACACCGTCAGCGTGATCAACACCGCCACCAACACCGTCACCCACACCATCCCCGTAGGCGACAGCCCGCAAGGTGTGGCGGTCAGCCCCGACAGCACCACCGCCTACGTCACCAACAACGATGACGACACCGTCAGCGTGATCGACACCGCGACCGACACCGTCACCGCCACCATCACCGTAGGCGACTACCCGTTCGGTGTGGCAGTCAGCCCCAACGGCACCACCGCCTACGTCACCAACAACGATGACGACACCGTCAGCGTTCTCGAGTTCCGTTCGGTGCCTGGCGCCCCGACGGCCGTGTCGGCCTCGGCGGGCGAGTCCTCACTGTTCGTCACCTGGGCCGCCCCGGCGGATGACGGAGGCAACTCCATCACCGGGTACACGGTCTCCGTGTCCGACGGCGCCGCCGTCGTCGATTACCCCGCCGGTGGCAACACCACCGGCCGTAGCATCGGCAACCTCGCCAACGGCACCGATTACACCGTGAGCGTCACCGCCACAAACGCCCAGGGTGACAGTCTCTCCTCGGCCTCTGCGACCGGCACCCCGCTCGACGCCCGCTCGCCCAACACCGTCATGGACACCATCACCGTCGGAGACCGCCCGTACGGCGTGGCCTTCAGTCCCGACGGCACCACCGCCTACGTCGCCAACGTGAATAGCGACAACGTCGGCGTGATCGACACCGCGACCAACACCGTCACCGCCACCATCACCGTCGGAAGCTCCCCGTACGGCGTGGCCTTCAGTCCCGACGGCACCACCGCCTACGTCACCAACCTCAATGACGACAACGTCAGCGTGATCGACACAGCCACCACCACCGTGACCCACACGATCACCGTCGGAAGCTCCCCGTACGGCGTGGCCTTCAGTCCCGACGGCACCACCGCCTACGTCACCAACGCCATTGACGACAGCGTCAGCGTGATCGACACCGCGACCTCCACCGTTACCGCCACCATCGCCGTCGGAGCCGGCCCGTTCGGTGTGGCGGTCAGTCCCGACGGCACCACCTCCTACGTCACCAACACCACGGACGACACCGTCAGCGTGATCGACACCGCGACCAACACCGTCACCGCCACCCTCACCGTCGGAAACCGCCCGTACGGTGTGGCCATCAGCCCCGACGGCACCACCGCCTACGTCGTCAACTTATCGGACAGCTCGGTCAGCGTGATCGACACAGCCACCACCACCGTGACCCACACGATCGCCGTTGGAATCACCCCGTTCGGTGTGGCGGTCAGCCCCGACGGCACCACCGCCTACGTCACCAACCTCAGTGACGACACCGTCAGTGTGATCGACACCGCGACCAACACCGTCACCGCCACCCTCACCGTCGGAGAAGGCCCGTTCGGTGTGGCGGTCAGCCCCGACGGCACCACCGCCTACGTCACCAACACCACGGGCGACACCGTGAGCGTGATCGAGTTCCGCTCTGTCCCTGACGCACCTGAAAACTTGGCGGTGGATGCCGGCAACGGCAAGACCGATCTCACCTGGGATACCCCGGCCTTCGACGGCGGGTCGGCCGTCACCGACTACGTCATCGAATACCGGGAGACCGGTGGGACGTGGGCCACATTCGCGGACGGCACCTCAGCCGCGACCTCAGCAACGGTGACCGGACTCACCAACGGCACCACCTACGAGTTCCGCGTCAGCGCCGAGAACACCACCGGCATCGGCGCCGCGTCGAATGTCGCGACGGCCACGCCCGTCACGTTGCCCGCCTCCCCCGCCGCGCTCACCGCGGCGGCTGGCGGCAACGAGGCCGATCTCACCTGGGACGCCCCCGCCTTCGACGGCGGGTCCACCGTCACCGACTACGTCATCGAATACCGGGAGACCGACGGCACCTGGATGACGTTCGCGGACGGCACCTCAGCCGCAACCTCAGCAACGGTGACGGGACTCACCAACGGCACCACCTACGAGTTCCGCGTCAGCGCCGAGAACCCCATCGGCACCGGCGCCGCGTCGAATGTCGCGACGGCCACGCCGACCGCTGCTCCCGGTACCCCCGCTGCTCCCGGTACCCCCGCTGCTCCCTCCGACGGTGCCGCCGCCGCAGATCCGGGTGGCGACCTCAGCGACACCGGCTCTGACATCGTTTCTTACGCACTCGTCGCCACGCTGCTCGCGCTCGCCGGCCTGGGACTGGCGCTAGGTGCGCGGACGGGCCGCGTGTCGTAGGCTGAACCAAGGCGTGCCACCTCACTTAGAACCGCGATGATGGCGTCAAACGGAACTCATCTGAGGAGCACAAATGCGAGCTTGGCTCATCGTTGCATCCGTCGTGGCACTGGCGGGGTGCTCCGCCTCGGCGGATACCGTAACCGTCACCGAGACGCCCGCGCCCATCGTGATCACCGCCACTCCAGACCCGATCTCCATGCTTTCCCAGGACTGCCAGGATGCGCTCGGGGTCGCGGGGGATGTCGTTCAGTCGAGCGGCGCGCTGGCTGACATGCAGGACGAGGTGGTGACTGCCGTACAGGACACCATCACGGCCGCCCGGGACCTGGACATCGCGTCGTTGCTCGAGTCGACGGCGCAACTGAATACCCTGGCCAACGAGATTGACGTCGACGGCCTCACCGCGCAGATCGACGACTTCGTGGCCGCGAGCCAGACCTGCACCGGCGGCGCCGGCGACGGCTAGCGGGACCGGCTAGGAGCGCGACCCCGGCTCGGCGACCGCTCGGCGACTGCTCGGCCACCGCTCGACGATGCAGCCGCGTGCCGCTAGCCCGCGCAGTTTGCGTTGTAGCTCGCGCCGATCGCGGCCTGCTCGCTCAGCACCTGCGCGGAGCCGCCCGTGAGCTTCGTGTACGCGGTGAACTCCCCCTCGGGGACGGGCGTTCCGTACGCCAGCAGGTTCGATGCGGCGGCGTTCACGTCCTCGTAGTACTTCAGCGCGGCAATCGGGTCGCCGTAGGGAGACTCCGCGTAGCCGTCGAGCGCATGCAACTGGACCAGGGAATCCGTGAAACCGTCGGTGTCGAACGGAACGCTGCCGTCGTTGATCGCGTCCACGGCGGCCTGGTCATTGAGCTGCGACAACGCCTGCACCCCGTAGCTGAAGTCCAGCAGGTTCTGCTGCGAGATCGCGGCGCAGTCAACCACCCCGTCAGGAACGCCCGCGCCCGTGGAATTGCCCACCGGGCTCTGGTCGGCAAAGGGGTCCCCTCCCATTCCTGGCCCGCGCGCCGAGGGGCTCGACGAGCACCCCGCCAGCAGCAGCGGGACGACCAAGGCGAGCGCGATTAACTTCTTCATAGGGCAACGGTAGCGCGCGCATCTGGAGTAGCGGTATCTGGGTAGACAATAGACCCATGATTCGCAACGCAACCCCGGCTGATGCCGTCGCCATCGCTGCCCTCTACGACTACTACGTCCGTGAAACCGTGATCACGTTCGAGCTGGATCCGGTACCCGCAGAGGAGATCGCGCGACGCATCACATCGGTGCAGGAGTTGAACCTGCCGTGGCTGGTAACGGAGGAGGACGGCGAGGTGGTGGGCTTCGCTTATGCGTCTCCGTACCGCCCGCGCGCAGCTTACGTGCACTCTGTGGAGGTGTCGATCTACCTGCGTCACGGAATTCAGGGCCGAGGGGTGGGTGGCGCGCTCTACCGCGAGTTGCTCGCGAGGCTGCGTGAACTTCCAGTGCACCTAGCGCTCTCCCTCGTCGCCCTTCCGAACGATGCGTCGGTTGCGCTTCACGAGCGGCTTGGCTTCACGTTCGCGGGCACCTTCACCGAGGTAGGTCGCAAGTTCGATCAATGGATCGACGTGGGCCACTGGCAGCTACCGTTGAGCCACGAGATCACGTCGTAACGCACAACGGCCCGGCTCCCCAAAGGGGAACCGGGCCGTTGTGTCTAGCGAATCTGTCGGTTACGCGGAGCGCACAGCCTTGGTCGCCTCGAGCATGTGCTCGAGCGACTCGTCGGTCTCGGCGTAGCCGCGGGTCTTGAGGCCGCAGTCGGGGTTGACCCACAGCTGCTTGCCGGGGATGGAGTCCTTGGCCAGCTGCAGCAGCTCGGTGACTTCCTGGATCGACGGCACGCGAGGCGAGTGAATGTCCCACACGCCGGGGCCGATCTGGCGCTCGTAGCCGTGCTGCTTAATGGCCGGGAGCACCTCCATGCGCGAGCGGGCTGCCTCGATCGAGGTCACGTCGGCGTCGAGGCCGTCGATCGCGTCGATGATCTCGCCGAACTCCGAATAGCACAGGTGCGTGTGGACCTGGGTGTCGTCCTTAGCTCCGGCCGTGGACAGCAGGAACGAGTTCACGGACCAGTCCAGGTACGAGCGCTGGTCGGCCTTCTTCAGGGGAAGCAGCTCGCGCAGCGCGGGCTCGTCCACCTGGATTATGCCAATGCTGTGGCCCGCTCGGGTGGCAAAGAGTCGGGGGCCAATCGGGCCGGCCACGCGTGTGTCTCTGCGTTCAGCAGTCCCTCTTCCCGAGTCTGTAGCCCCAACCATGCTGCGCAAGTGAGCATAGAAGCGGTCGAGCACCCACATCGTGTGTCCCAAAGAACCGCAGCCGTCATCCGACGTAGAGTTGGGAATTCGAGAACGGGAGGCCAAATGCACTTTCTATCAAAGCAGCCAAGCCTGAGTGCATGGTGTGCGTTGATCGTGGCGATAGCGCTTGCGCTACTACCGAGTACCGCAACAGGTATGAAGATCTACTCCGCCGACGGAGCGAAACTTGCGTGCTTGGAGTACGCCGACTCCCCAGACGACGCGGCACTTATGGGAATGAGTCCAGAAACCGCCTACCGTTTCCTGACAGCAGACGCGGTACTGATGGGTGGTTACGTGAACTGCAGGTACCACGACAGGAGCGGTGAGGTTCTTTGGGTGTCGCGCGTGCAGGCAATGCACCTCGCCGGTGTCGCTGCCTGCTACATCTCCTCGCTTGCGCTCTTCACTTTGGCGATCGGAGCGAGACGAAGCCACGGGACGCCGCGGCGATAGTTCAGCGCTACCACCGCGGCGCGGCTCACTACTCTGACCAGCACCCGTTGGAAACTAGGTTTGGTTGCTGAGTGACCTGCGCAGCCATGCTGTTTGTTTCCTGTTGGGTGAAGATGCAGTTGGGCGCAGTCCAGCCGCGGCTCTTGTTCAGCGCTAGGAGTGCTTTGCCACCTGGCCCAGGAAAACCTCTAAACGTATTGAGATCCATGCAACTCGTGTGTGGATCTTGAGAGAGATTGTTGCAATCATTCGAAACTGCCTGGTAATACGAGCTCATTGTGCTTGTCTCCGCCGTACCGCGTGGCGTGACAATGAGCGTCTGAATTGTGTCGTAGCCCGAGGTGACGGGAAGATTATGGGGGTACCCGATACCGATCGCGAGTGCATTGCGTGAACATGGGTCGCTGGCGTCCGCCCAGTCGATATAGGCTCCGTAGTCCTTCAGGCCGAGAGTGTCTCCCGGTACCATCACGGTCCATGAATTTACGTCATGAATCCCCCAGAACTCTTCCACCTCGTTGGTCGGACACCCTGGATGTGACCCCTGGAGATCGTCATTGAACAGCGAGACTTCCATCTCGATCCCCCAATCCGAAGGCATCGCCGTGGTCCGTGAGCCTGTAAATGTGTCGCCAGTCCAGCTACTCGTCATCAGCACGACGGCATTGCCGTTGTAGTCCTCGACAGCAGCTATTTGCGTGTTACTTGGTGCCCACTCTTCAGGAGGAGCGGAATATGAAGACCGCGAATTCCCAGTAGGAGCTTGTGCTTTGCTTGAGATTACTGCCTTTTGAAGTTCATCTGCGGTCAGTGAACCTTTCGGCGGGTCCAGCGGAGATGGCGAGATCTCAGGTAGAGCTTTCGAAGCCTCGTACAGGCGCTGGGCAAAGTCCCCGTTTCCGTTAGCGTCTAAAATGTTAGTGCCAGAACGAGGCGTGCCCGGGGAGAAAAGATAATTCCCACTATCGCGGGCGAGGTGCCTGTATACGCGCTGAAGTCATCGTGATAGTCCGCACTTGAGTAGGTGGCCGAAGGGTAGAACTCTCCTTCAATTCCTGGCTGAGTCTGTCGGTATCCGATGGCGTCGACGCCCTCATCTTTAGCGATCACGACCGCAGCTGAAAGCGTAGTTGGGTGAGCGAACGAGAGGATCTCGTTTTTGCCAGTAGACCGGTTATCGCGGCTCTCGGCCCCGGTTGCAATGGCTTCGTTGGGTGAATCGTCAGCAATGGCGACTGGGATACAGACCAGTCCCATCACAGCAGCCAACGACACGACGGACACAACCCTTGGTCCAGGCTTGGCCTTGCTTCTCATCCGCATACAGTTCCCCCTAGGGTCTTGTTGGAGCAGTTCCTTTTGGAACTTCGTTTCGAGGCTATTTGCCCTACTTTGGCCTGTCAACGCGAGCCCATTGGAGCGCGCAACGCAGAACGGCCCGGCTCCCCAAAGGGGAACCGAGCCGCCGTGTCTAGCGAATCTGTCGGTTACGCGGAGCGCACAGCCTTGGTCGCCTCGAGCATGTGCTCGAGCGACTCGTTGGTCTCGGCGTAGCCGCGGGTCTTGAGGCCGCAGTCGGGGTTGACCCACAGCTGCTTGCCGGGGATGGAGTCCTTGGCCAGCTGCAGCAGCTCGGTGACTTCCTGGATCGACGGCACACGGGGAGAGTGGATGTCCCACACGCCCGGTCCAATCTGGCGCTCGTAGCCGTGCTGCTTGATGGCCGGGAGCACCTCCATGCGCGAGCGGGCTGCCTCGATCGAGGTCACGTCGGCGTCGAGGCCGTCGATCGCGTCGATGATCTCGCCGAACTCGGAGTAGCACAGGTGCGTGTGGACCTGGGTGTCGTCCTTAGCTCCGGCCGTGGACAGCAGGAACGAGTTCACGGACCAGTCCAGATACGAGCGCTGGTCGGCCTTCTTCAGGGGAAGCAGCTCGCGCAGAGCGGGCTCGTCCACCTGGATGATGCCGATTCCGGCAGCCTCGAGGTCGGCGATCTCCTGGCGCAGGGCCAGGCCCACCTGGTTGGCGGTGGTGGCCAGCGGCTGGTCGTCGCGGACGAAAGACCACGCCAGGATGGTGACGGGACCGGTAAGCATGCCCTTGACCGGCTTGGAAGACAGCGACTGCGCGTACTCGGCCCAGCGCACGGTCATCGGCTCGGGACGCGCGACGTCGCCCCAGAGGATCGACGGGCGCGTGCAACGAGATCCGTAGGACTGCACCCAGCCGTTCTTGGTGACGTCGAAGCCCTCGAGGAGCTCCGCGAAGTACTGCACCATGTCGTTGCGCTCCGCCTCGCCGTGAACCAGGACGTCGAGTCCCAGGTCCTCCTGAAGCTTCACGACCGCAGCGATCTCGGCCTTCATCGCCGCCTCGTAGCCGGCGTCGTCGAGCTCGCCCTTGGCCCACGCGGCGCGAGCCTTGCGGATCTCGGGGGTCTGCGGGAACGAGCCGATCGTGGTGGTGGCCAGCTCGGGCAGGTTGAAGCGGTCAGCCTGTGCCGCCTCGCGAACCGAGTAGGCGCTGCGCTGGAAGTCCGCGGGGGACACTCCGGCGAGAGCCTCGCGAACGTCGGCACGGTTGGTACCGGGGTGAGCCGCACGCGAAGCGAGGGCGGTGCGAGCCTCGGACAGTGCACCGGAGACGGTGCCCTCACCCGCAGCGCGAGCCTGTGCCAGCGTGGAGATCTCGCCGATCTTCTCGTCGGCGAAGGCGAGCCAGGCCACGAGCTCGGCACCCAGGTGCTCCTCACCCTGCAGGGTGTGAGGCACGTGGACCAGCGAGGTCGAGGTCGAGACGGTGACGGTTCCACCCAGCGACTCGAGCGCCTCGGCCTTGGCCAGCGCCTCGTCCAGGTTGGTGCGCCAGATGTTGTGACCATCCACGACTCCCGCGACAACGGTCTTGCCGCGCAGGTCCACGCTTGCGGGGACGGAGCCGCGGATCAGGTCCAGGCCAATCGCCTCGACGTCCGTGGCGGCGAGCACGGGGAGTGCGTCGTCGAGCGACGCGTACGGTGCGGCCACGAACAGCGCGGGGCGGTTCTGGGCACCGGACAGTGCGTCGTAGACCTTGGTCGCGTTGGCCAGGACCTCGGCGCGGTCCGCGTCGGTGTCGGCGACCAGGATGGGCTCGTCGATCTGAACCCATTCGGCGCCGGCGTCCGCGAAGGCCGCCAGCAACTCAACGTAGATGGCGAGCAGGTCGTCGAGGCGGTCGATCGGCTGGTAGCCGCTCGGCGCATCGTCCGATGCCTTGGCCAGGTACAGGAACGTGAGCGGGCCGGTGATCACCGGGCGCGTCACGAAGCCGTCGTTCTTGGCCTCGACGAACTCGTCGACCCAGCGGGTCGAGTTCAGCTGGAACTCGGTCTCGGGGCCGATCTCGGGAACCAGGTAGTGGTAGTTGGTGTCGAACCACTTGGTCATCTCGAGCGGCGCCTTGTCGCCCACGCCACGCGCAATGGTGGAGTAGCCGGCCAGGTCAACCGAGCCATCGGCCGCACGCAGGTTGTTGAAGCGGGTGGGCACGGCGCCAAAGGTCACGCAGGCGTCAAGCACGTGGTCGTAGAACGAGAAGTTCGACGGGATAGACGAGTCGGTGCGGCCAAGGCCGAGCGCTGCGAGTCGCGTGCGGTTCTCGCCGCGGAGCGAGGCGGCGGACGCCTCAAGGTCGGCAGCCGTCGAGGCGCCCTTCCAGAACGACTCGAGCGCCTTCTTCAGCTCGCGCATTCGGCCGATGCGAGGGTAACCAAGAATGGTGCCGCCGGGGAAGGCGGTCGCAGGGGCAGAGGCGTTCTTGAGTTCGGACATAGTTCCTCGAGGGGTATCGGGTGCGCGGCGGGCTCGCCATTGCGCTTGGTCGACGCGTACGTTGCGCCGATGCTGTGGTCGAGATTCTAGCGTGTCGGGAGCGTGTGAGCCAACGGCGCAGTGCTAGGAGACGACCGTGCCGCCGTTTAGCGGGGGCACCACCCAATATTTGGAATCCAGACGCCGGGGCGTCAGACCTCGCGGAACTCCACCGGAACGCCGGCCTCGACCGTGCGCGACACGGTGCACGTCTTCTCCCGCGAGCTCTTGAGTGCGGCGCCCACCCGGGCACGGGCCTTGTCGCCGTCGGCGCCCTCGGGGAACAGCAGATCCCACTCGACCACGATGTTCTCCAGGATCGCCCCGCCGTCGTGGGTGGCCTTGTCCGCCGACGCGGTGACGTTGAAACGGTCGGGCTGAACGCGGCGCGACGTCATCGCGTCGAGGTCGATGCTCGAGCAGCCAGCGATCGCGGCGAGCATCAGCTCGACCGGGGACAGCATTCCTTCACCCTGGCCGAACGTGAGTGAGTCGCCCGCGGCGTTCGTCGCCACGTAGACGCCCTCGGACTCGCGGGTCATGGTCACCTTGCGCGTGGAGTCATTAGTCATGGGCCAATCATCGCACGCGGCCCGGTGCGAAACTGGGGAGTTCTCCCCATTGTTCGCGCAGGGCGATTGCTCTACGTTGAAATGACAAGGCGACCTGAGGGGGCATTAAATGCTGGATGAGGGATACAACCCATACGCAGCTGGTGCCGACGCAGGCGCCCCGCGGTACGCCCGTCGGGTAAGCACGGCAGGTAGCGTGAGCGTCCTTCGCCCCGCTCAGGAGGCCGGACAGTCGTCTCCCAAGCCGGGTGCAAGCGTCAAGGCGCCCACCACCCCCGCGGAGATCCGCAACTTCGACTTCGCCGCGGCGCTCTTTAACGACGCGAACGCGTGGCGCGAGTTGGCTCGCACCATCGCAAGCGACGCAGCCTAGTCCCTCAAAGCGGCCAGACCTTCGCAGCGGCTGCCGGGCAATCCTGCTGCCTAGCGGCCCAGCTTCAGCTGGTCGACCAGCGCGAGCGCGGCCTCGTGCTTGTTGAACGTGTAGATGTGGACGCCCGGGGCGCCCGACTCCAGCAGCTCATTCGCGAGGTCCGCGGCTGCGGTGACGCCCACGCGCAGAGCGGAGGCGGGATCTCCCGCCGTGTCCAGCGCGTTGATCAGTGATGCCGGCGCCGCGACGCCGGTGAGCTGCTCGAGGCGATTCGCGCGCGTGGCCGTCAGCAGTGGGATGATCCCCGGCAGAATTGGCAGGCCGATACCCTCGGCCTTCGCGTCCCGGTCCAGCGCGCGCCACTGCTGCGCGTCGTAGAACACCTGAGTAACGGCGAAGTCCGCGCCGGCGTCCTGCTTGGCCTTCAGCACATCCAGGCCCTGCTGGCGCCACTGCTCGGCCGCGTGCGCTGCGGGGAACGCCGTCACGCCGACGGATACGTTGTCGACTCCGTTTGCCTGCGCGACCTCGCGGATGAGTTCCACCAGCTGGGACGCATACAAGAGTCCGTCGGGGTGGGGCTGCCAGTTGGGCTGGCCCTCTGGCGGGTCGCCGCGCAGCGCGAGGAAGTCGAGTACGCCCTCGCCCATGAACTCCTCGATCACCGCGGTGACCTCGGCGCGCGACTGGTCGACGCAGGTCAGGTGGGCGAGCGGCGGGATGGTGTGCTCGACCGCCAACCGCTCCACCACTCCCCTGCTGGTGTGCCGGGTCGCCCCCGAGGCGCCGTACGTGATGGAGGCGAAGTTGGGGTCGGTCTGGGCCAGCCGCGCGATGGTCTCCCACAGCGCTGCGGCGGAAGCCTCGGAGCGCGGGGGGAACAGCTCGTAGCTGAGCGTGGGCGCTGGGGCGTTGAGGAGGTCGCGAATCGTCATAGCGTGGCAAGACTACTGGGGGTCCGCGCCGCGATGCCAACCCAAGGACTGATGTCCACAGACCGCTGTCCAGCTACGCCGGCCTCCGATCCCGCCGGCCGGCGCGAAAAACGCGCGCGAATCGCGCGACACTAGAGCGATGATCACCGAGACGAACGACCTGATCCGCTGCTTCGGAGCCGGCGACGCTGACTACGAGGCCTACCACGACCACGAGTGGGGCCACGAGATCCGCGGCGACGGGCCGATGCTGGAGAGGATGGTCCTCGAGGGCTTCCAGTCAGGGTTGTCGTGGGTGACCATTCTGCGCAAGCGCGACAACTTTCGCGCCGCGTTCGCGGACTTCGACCCCCCGGCACTCGCCGCCTTTGGCGAGGACGACGTCGAGCGCCTAATGCAGGACGCCGGCATCGTGCGCAACCGACGCAAGATCGAGGCCGCGATCACCAACGCGCAGGCGACCGTGGCCCTGCGAGAGCGAGGCGGGTCGCTGAGCGACCTGGTTTGGTCGCACGCACCGGCTCCGCGCTCGCACCCGCCGGCGTCGTGGGAGGACGTCCCGGCGTCCACCGACGAGTCGAAGGCGCTCACCAAGGCGCTCAAGGCCGAGGGCTTCGTGTTCGTGGGACCCACCACGATGTACGCGCTGATGCAGGCGGTGGGGATGGTCGACGATCACATCGCCGGGTGCATCGTGCTGAAGAACTAGTGGTGTTGCAGAACTAGCAGTAGGCGCGTCGGTGGCGCGCCTTGGCGTCCTCGAGGAACGCATTCACGATGCGCTCGTCCGCGGGAATCCAGGCGACGTCGTGCCAGCCTCCCGGCTCGAGCCAGCGCAACTCGTCATGATCCTCGAGCGGCCTAGGTTCCGGTGCCGACCCGTCGGCGGCGGTCTTGAGGGTGGCCCACCACACTCGCATGACCAGGCGCGCTCCCCGCGCGTCGTCCGCGGGCCGGATCATCCACACCGGTTGGTCGCAGTGCGCGGCCAGCCCCGCCCCGTCGTCCGGGCCGAGCACCTCGTCGCCGAGCTCAACCTCGACCCCCAGCTCCTCGCGCAGCTCGCGCCGCAGGGCGTCCTCGGGGGATTCCCCCGGCTCGACCTTGCCGCCGGGGAACTCCCACAGGCCCGCGTACTCGGGCGGTGAGGTGCGCCGCGCGGCAAACAGGAGTCGCGGAACGCCCAAGTCGTCGGTGATGGCGGCCGCGACTACCAGCTTCGCGGCGGGGACTGACTGCACCGGCACTGACTAAGAGGTCAGCGCGGAGTACGCCTCGGAACCCATGAGTTCCGTGGGCTCCGCAGACAGCTCTACCTTGAAGATCCAGCCGGCGCCGTAGGCGTCCGCGTTGATGGACTCCGGGGCGGACTCGAGCGCGTCGTTGATCTCCGTCACCTTGCCGGTCACGGGAGAGAACAGTTCGCTCACGGCCTTGGTGGATTCCAGTTCGCCGCACACCTGGCCGGCGGTGACGGTGTCGCCGACCGCGGGCGGCTCGGCGTAGACGATGTCTCCGAGCGCATCGGCCGCGTGGGCCGTAATGCCGACGGTGACGACCGCGCCAACCGCGGGGTCTCCGGAGACCCATTCGTGCTCGGCGGAATACTGCAGTTCATCGGGGATGTTCGCCATGACTGGTGGACCTTTCGGGTGTCGCGTTGACCTGCGGGTTAATGGTGCGTTGCAAACTGAGACTGATCTCGCGGCGGCGTGAGTCGCTAGCTCTCGCGCTTATAAAACGGTAGCGCGGTCACAGTCATTTCCTCGCGTCGACCGCGCACGTCGATGCCAACAACCGTCCCGGGCTCCGCCATGGAGACCGGCACGTAGGCCATCGCGATGGGCTGACCCAGAGTCGGCGACGGCACCCCGGACGTCACGACGCCCACTTGGTTGCCCTCGGCATCGGTCACCGGATAGCCGGTGCGCGCGGACCGCCGCCCGGCGCCCACCAAACCCACCAGCTGCCTAGCCACTCCGGCCTCCTTGGCCGCGGCGAGCGCCTCACGACCGACAAAGTCCCCGCGCGGGTTGGCCTCAGTCCCGAAGGCGATGATGCGGCCCAGCCCGGCCTCGAAGGGCGTGGTGCTCTCGTTCAATTCCTGACCGTACAGAGGCATACCTGCCTCGAGGCGGAGGCTGTCGCGAGACGACAGCCCCGCGGGAATCATGCCGAGCGCCGTCCCGCGGTCCAGGGCGAGCTGCCAAACGGCGCTGGCCTGGTCCGCGGCCACGAACAGCTCGAAGCCGTCCTCGCCCGTGTACCCGGTGCGCGCGGCGAAGGCGTGGATCCCGCCCTCAATCAGCACGTTCGAACCGGAGTAGTACTTCATCGCCTCGATGTCGTCCGCGCCCAATTCGCACATGGCACCCGTGATCTGCGCAGAGAGCGGCCCCTGCACCGCGATCAGCGCGATCTCGTGGGATACGTCCTCGACGGTCGCGTCGTAGGAGCCCAACCGCGCGCGCAGCTCGGTCACGACGCGGTCCTTGTTTGAAGCGTTCGCGACAATGAAGAAGTGATCCCAGTCGCGCCGGTAGATCACCAGGTCGTCGATCACGCCGCCCGCCTCGTTGCACAGCATCGTGTACTTGGCGCCCCAGAGCTTGACCGCACTGACGCGACCAGCGAGCGCGTAGTCCAGGAAGTCCGCGGCGTCGGGGCCCCGCACCGCGAGCTCGCCCATGTGGGACAGGTCGAACAGCCCAGCGGCGGTGCGAACGGCCGTGTGCTCCGCGATATCGCCGGAGTACCTGACCGGCATCTGCCATCCGGCGAAGTCGACCAGGGTGGCCTCGAGCGCCACGTGTTCGTCATGAAGAGGAGAGCGCAAGGTAGTCACACAACCAACCTACGGGACGCGGGCACGCGTAGCGACACGTACGCCCCGCTACGGACACAAACGTCCGCCAACTCCGGCGTCAACCGGCCGATGCTCGGGCTAGTGGGGCGCGTCGCGCTCGCCCACGCGGTCAAGGAGTTCGAGGTCGGCAGCGGAGACGAGCCGCGCGAGTACGGCGTACTCCACCAGGCGAGCCTTGCGCAGCGAGGCAAGGTTTCCCGCGCCGCCGCGCAGCCCCTCGACGCCTCCGCGGTCGAGCTTCTCGCACACCGCATCGAGCTTGCGATTGAACGTGGTGACGGGCCAACCCAGCCGCTCTGCCGCGACCGCGGAGGTCGGGACCGAGGTGAGGCCGTGGCCGGAGTTCAGCAGCATCGGCTCCGCGAGCGCGACCACCAGCAACTTCTGACTCTCCGTCAGCGCGAGGGGCACCCGAGTGGCATCCCCCGCCACCGCGTCGGACGGGTCGGCGGGGCTGAGCAGCGACCCCCGGCAGGCGATGACGACCTCGTAGGTGGTGGGGCCGGCCGTGAACATCAGGCGCAGGCGCGGGAACACCAGCGGCAGCCGCGCGCCGGGGCCGAGCAGCGCCTGGAACTCGCCCTGATCCGTGGCGACGGAGACCGGGATGCTCTGCCCGATGTTGGCCACCCACCACACGCCCGACTCCGCGGACACCTGCAGGAGTTGGCGGTGCAGGTAAGGGTTGTCATCGACCACGAGATCCGCGGCGCGACCCATGGTCACGGTGTCGCCGGCGTCCATCTGGTGCACCACGTCCCCGAACTCGATCGACAGTTCCGATGCGGTCACAGCAGGCCCCCTAGCAAGACGATGATCCCGATCACGGCAGCCGTGCCGAGCACCAGCACGCCGATGCCTACGGCGACGGCTTTGGTTACCGCGGCTCGATGCGCGGCCTCGCGCCGGCGCTGCGCGTCGATGGGCATCAGCATTGCCGTTGCGCTCGGCGCGGCACGCGGCGCGTCTAGCTGCTCCTCGAAAGCCTGCGGCGCCAGCGGCAGCGGGGTGGGCATCTCCCGCGGGCGGTAGGCCTCGGTGCGAGCCCCGAACCCGCCCTCGCGGGCATGCATCGCGGCCGGCGACTCGCCTGGCGGAAACGCGACGGGGATGCGGTTGCCCGCGTCGAAGGGCGGGTGCGCGGCGCGGGTGGCGTCCGGGTCCGTGGTCAACGAGGTGAAGTCGCGCGGCACGGCGGTGACCACGTCGCGCTCGGAGACGTCGTTGTTGTGGTGCACCCCAGGGGCAGTCTCCCTGCGTCGCGACGCCATTTGGGTCACGTCCGGGTCGGGATCGACCGCTGCCTGTCGCCGAGTCGCCAGTACGGTCGCGTCATCGTGCACGTCGTCGTCCGCGTCATCCGGAGCTTCCGCCGGGGTCCGCCGCCGAGTCGCCAACTGAGTGGCGTCGTCCGGCTCCGGAGACGAGTCGGGCTCAGCACCCGCGTTGCGCGAGGACAGCCTGGTGGTCTCGTCGGGCTCTGCCTCCGCGGCAAAGTCCTCGGGGCTCCCCGTCGTCACGACTCGCCCCTGCGCCGCTTGGTCACCGTGGTGTCGTGCTCGTGAGGCTCGTCCTCCGGCCAGCGCCGCCACGGGTTCGCCTCCGCCTGAACGGGAGTGGTGGCATTCATCGCGTCGGCCACCACCGCGGTGACGTTGTCCGCGGCACCCGCGTAGATTGCGGCGTCGACAAGCCTGCGCGCGGCATCCCCCGGGCCACCAGCCAGGGCGGCGATGCTCGCAATCTGCGCGTCGTTCAGCGCCTTCATGAGCCCGTCGCTCGCGACGATGAGGCGCGTGCCCGGACGTGCGGGGACCAGCCAGGCGTCGCACCCGGGGATCTCGTCCCCGATAGCCCGGGTGATGATGTTGCGTTCCGGGTGGACCAACGCCTGTTCGGGGGTGATCCTGCCCGCGTCCACGAGCTCCTGCACGCGCGAGTGGTCCACGGTGACCTGCCTCAGCACCCCGCCGTCCAGCGCGTACACGCGCGAGTCGCCAACGTTGACGACGAACCACCACGGGTGACCGTCGTGAGTCACCGCGACCGCGCCGGTCAGCGTCGCGCCCGACTCGCCGCCCACGCGCGCCGATACCTCCGCAACGCCGAATCGAGCCCGATGCACCGCATCGGTCACGTCCTCAGGAACCACTGATGACGATCCGCGCAGCGCGCCGAATGCCTCGACGACCGCGGCGCTGGCGGCGGCACCCGCCAGATGCCCACCCATGCCGTCCGACACGACGTAGACCGGCGCCTCGGCGATGAAGGCGTCCTCATTCGCCTTGCGCTGCCCCGTCGCGGTCGCACCCGCGCCGACGCACCAAGCGGACTCCGTCACGGCGCTCACGCTCGTCCGCTGCCCTGGTTGACGATCCTGGCCTCGAGGTCCCCCAGCAGCAGCACGCCGTCGACGGGTGCCTCCGTGCCCGGCGAGACCTCGACCTCGACGCCATCGGCGCCGCGCACGAACGTGCCGTTGGTCGAGCCCACGTCGGTCACCAGCCACGCGCCGTCCACCAGCCGAAGCTTGGCGTGCTGCTTGGACATCGTTCGCGTCGTGTCATCGACGCCCACGTGGGAGGCACGCGCGGTGCCAGCAGCCGAGCGGCCGATGGTGATCTGGTCCTCGGGCAACGGGTAGCTGTCGCCACCGTCGACCTCGAGTACCCACACGTCACGCCTGCGCTTGGTGATCACCGTGTGGTCGTCGGCGTCGTCCTGAACCGGCTCGGTGGTGACTTCCGCCGGCTCGTCTGACGCCGAGCTCGCTCCCATCGGCGGCGTGGAGTCGGCGACGCGGGTGACCGCGGCGGCCCGGGTTGGCTCCGCCCACGACCTCGCGTCGGCAGCAGTCGCGGCTGGCGGGATGACCGGAGGAATCACGGGTACCTGCGGAAGCGTCCCAGTGATGTACGGCGACACCGGCGCCGGATTCGGGTTGACCGACGGCAGCGGAATGGTCGGCGGGTGGCCGGTTCCAGGCTCGTCCGCCGCGTCCCTGGAAGCCCGCGGAACCGCGTAGGGCGACACCGGCATCGGCGGGACCTTCGCTGCGGGCTCGGCGTTCGGCAAAGGGGTCGGGGTCGCTGACGACGGGGGTGTCGACGTGGGAGCGGGGGCGGGTGCCACGACGGGTGCCGTGGCGGGAGCCAGTTCCTCCGCGTCGGCGATGGCCCGTGCCTCGCGCCGGGTAGGGACCTGGCTCGCGGGCTCCGCAGCAGCTTCCGCTGTCGGTGCAGGTGCAGGTTCAGGTGACGGCTTCAGTTCAGGTGCAAGTGTCGGCGTCCGCGCGGGTTCAGGCACCCGTTCAGGCGTCGGTTCAGGCGCGGGCGTCGGTTCAGGTTCAGGTTCAGGTGTCGACGTTGGTGTCGGCGCATTCCTCAGGGGCGCCGCGGGCCATGAACCCGCCGCCCCAAAGGGCCGGTCGTCGAAGACGTTTGTGGCACCGGGCTGTGCCTCGGAGCCGGCCATGAACGGCGACGGCGGCCGTCCGTCCCCGAAGATGCTTGTTGTCGCGACAACCGACTCCACTGCGGCAACATTCTCGGCGGGCGCATCGGCGGAGGCGCTGTGCCCTGCGCCGGCGGACGCCGCGCGGCCGATGGCGTCGGACGGGATGGGCGTCCCGATCTTCGCCCAGCCCACAATCGCGGCCCACAGGTTCGGGCTGAGCGCGGCCAGTACGACCCACCCGCTGGCAATGTTGAGCCTCATGCCGATGGTGCCCGCGCCAATGATCCAGAACACCCACCCGACCAGGGCCCCCAGCACGAACAAGCCTGCACCGGCCAGGGTGAGCCAACCGGTGAGGGCGGTGACGTCGTCGCCCTGCACTCCGCGCAGCGCGAGCCCCACCAGGAGGACCGCGATGCCGACCGCGGAGACGGTGCGCGCCACCAGCACGGCGATGCGAGACGTGCGTCCGGCCTCGGCGGCCGCGACCCAGCGCACCACCGGGATCCACGCCTGCCTACTGGCCATCCCCATCTTGGACAGCACTGATCCCAGCGCTAGCCCCATCCACACGATCGACACGAGGGTGACGAACAGGACGTAGGTAAAGGGGAACCAACTCATGACTTCTTCTTTCGCTTGTGCGACCGCCGCGATGAGCCGGCCGTTGACCGACCGTTGCTCGCAGTGACCACCGTATGCTCTGCGCGCACTCCCACGCCGGAGCGCCACCGCTGCGGCCGACTACTGTCTGCGGAATTCGCCTGGGATGCCGGGTCTGTTTTCAGGGTGCTCCAGATTGACCGCATCGACAACCTCATCCGGATGCGCCCCCACCACGACCTACGGCGCAGGAGTTCGGCCCTGTCCTCGGCCACGAGGACCCAGTGCCGGTCCGCGGCGGCCCGATCCATCGGGGCGTCGCCGAACGTTGCGAGATCGGCGAGATTCGCGAGCGCGACGCCGTGGGTCGTGGCGTACGCGCGAGCCACCTCGGTGCGGGTCGCCAGGCGCAACGGCGGCAACCCCGCGTCCACGGCATCGTCGACGTACTCGTCCCATCCGCTGTGAACGGCGTCGCGCGGCTCCCCGCGACGGCGGCGACTGCGTCGCGCGGCCTTCCACAACAGAATCGCCAGGACGGGGCCGAGCAGGATTAGCGACGCAAGCACCGCGATCCCAGCGATCCGCAATGCGGGCTCCAACCAGAGCCATCCCGTCTCCGACTCCTGCGGCTCCGGTGCATCGTCGTCCGTCTGCCCGCGCTGGGTCAGTGGCGGCACGATCGCCTCGGCCCGCTCGGGGTCCAACGCGGAGGCGAACTCGGGATCCTTCTGATTCGCTACCTCCGGGGCAATCGGGCTCTGGTGCTGTGGAGTGACGTCTATGGGCACCCATACCCCCTCGTCGGACTGCACTTCGGTCCACACGCTCATGTTCTCGCCGCGGCACTCGCCGGCGGCACACGCCGGCGCCGTCCAGCCCAGGTCATCGGTCTCAATCAGGCGCGCGCCAATCACCACCCGGGAGGGGAAGCCCATCTCTGACGCGAGCATCGCGACCGCCGCGGAGAACTGCTCGTCGTCACCCACACCGGCGACGAGTTGCTCGTCGCCGACGGCGCCGACCTCGCCCTCGCGCTCGTTGAGTTGCTGAAAGAGTCGGTCAATCCGATCAAAGGAGTGGCCCGAGGAGGACGGAGCGAAGCTGTAGTCTCCGAGCGCGCTCTGCCACGAACTGGTCTCGCCGTCCGGCTGCTCGTCGAGCGCATGAGAGAGATATCCGCGTGCACGCAGCCGGTTGACGAGTTCGGTCAACCCGGCCGCATCCGCGCTCACGTCCTGTTGCGCGACCCACTGGCGCAGCGACTCGGGAATCAGCTCGGGGTCGATTGTCGACACTCCGGGCGGCGAGCCGAGGTCGGCGAGCGCGGGCATCGCGGCCGGCAGCACGCCCTCGACTCGGTACGCATCCCCCGACAGGAGTCCGCCGTCCGCGACCATCACGCCCGCATCCGCGGAAGCCAGGTAATAGAAGCCGTCGGTGAGGGTCGCCTGACGCGGGCCCTCGAAGTCGACCGACCCGAGCTCCCCGACGAGCGGCACCCAGATGCCCGATTGCACGCCGATGGCGACGTTAGTCACCACATCCTGGGTCTCTCCCTCAACCTCGACGTGGCTAGGCACGCGCTGGAAACGCGCGACGGCCGCTCCCTGGGGATCCGCGGCGCTGAACTCCTCGCCGTCAAAATAGGGCAACGTGGCGAGGCGCACGCGCTCAGGAGTGCCCGCCTCGACGCTCACCGTAAACAGCACCGCCTCGAAGGCATCGTCGCCAAAGTACTCGCGGTACGAGCTGAGCGGGCCCACCTTGGTCTCCACCACCAGCCGGGGGTCAAGGGCGGAACGAATGACCTCGCGCGGGGTGCTCTGGGCGATGGGCGCGGCGACAATCACGGACATCGCGACGGCCACGGCGACCATCGCGAGTGCGGCGGTCCCCCCCGCTAGGCGGCTGGCGTGGGACGACGTGGCCAGCCGCACTCCACCGGCTCCGAACGCGGCCGCGATCGCGACGCGCCGGGCGTGCCAGGCCCGCCAGCCGAACCAGGACAGGATCACTCCGAACGCGAAGATTCCGACGAGAAACTCGCGGGAGGCGTAGGTCCCGAAGGGCGCCCAGGGCAGCGGCAACGCGCGCACCGACGGGCCTATCGCGATCGCGATGATGACCAGGGTGCTCGCCGTCACGGCGGCCATCGGCCACCACCGCTTGGCGCGTATCGCCACCCAGGCGGACGTGGCGGTGCCGGCTAGCAACAACGCGAAGACCGGCACGATGGTGGTGCCGTAGTCCCCGAGCGGCAACGGCAGGGTGACGATGTCCTTCCACCCGAGTACGGGTCCGCGCAGCAGGTCGAGGCCGGCGTCCGCCAGGGCGTTTCCACTGCCGCGGGCCCCGGGGATCACCGAAGTGATGCCCGCCACCACGTAGATGAGTACGGCGAGTATCACGACCCGGGACGCGCCCCACTTGAGTCGCTCGCACACGACGGCGGCGGCGGCGCCTGCCACGATCGCCGTTCCCGCGACCAACGCATATCGCGCGGAGCCATAGACGGGGAGCAAGGCCCAGGCCGCGACGCCCGATGCCGCCATCATGAAGGCCGCATTGGTGAGCACGAACCAGACCGAACTGCGCGCGGCGGGGCGGGCCATCCGCGGTCCCAGGGTGCTGGGCCCGGCGGCCCCCGGCAGGTGCTTCTTGTTGCTCATCTCGATGCGCCTCGCGCGAGAAGCTGGCGCAGGTCGTCCAGAACCCCCAGGCTCAGCAGCCGCATGCGGCCCACCGAGTGGACGGAGGGCTCCGACTCCGGGTCGCAGATGACCGCGGCGACGGCCACCTCGGCGGGAAACGCGAGCGCCGCGGACTGGAGCTGCGTCAGGGTCGCGGTCGAGCCGGTCACGAGGAACGCGAGGGACGTGTCCGACGTCGAATCCGCGAGCATGCGCGTGACCGTTGGGAGTCCGATGACCGCGCCGCTGGCCTCCACGCCCGACAAGTCGTCGAGGAGCGCGCGGGGCGTCGTCACGCGCAGTTGGCGCAGGGACCGCACCGATGCGCGGGCGAACTCGGGCACCTCGCCGCTTACCAGCACTTGCACGTCGCGCCCGTCGCGCAAGGCGCGGACCCCGAGCGAGCCCACCGCGCTGACGGCCATCTCGAATTCGGTCTCCGTCGCGTATGACTCCACGTTGAGGTCGAGCACAGCGGAGATGGTGGACCGTCGAGTCTCCTCGAACTGTCGGACCATCAACGTGCCCGTCTTGGCCGTCGACTTCCAGTGGATCTGCCGCTGCGCGTCGCCGCGCGCGTACTCCCGGACCGCGTGAAAGGAGATGTCCTCGTTGGTGATGGTCTTGGTGGCGCGCCCCTCGAGGTCGCGGATGAAGCCCATCGAGGTGCTCGGGATGGCAATCGTCACTGGGTGGATGAACAGCGTGCTGACGTCGGCCCAGTGAAACTCACGGGTGAGCAGTCGCAACGGATCAGAGCGCGCGGTGGTCGCCGGCCCCACATCAATCACGCCGCGGCGCGCGGCCGGGATGACGATCTTCTCGCGGTGCTCGTGGCCGCGCCGCAGCAGCGGGACGTGGAAGTCGATGAGCCCCTCTCCCACGGGGATGTCGATGCGGCCGGGAAGCGCCAGCCGCGAGTGTGGGTTGCGCACGACGATTTCCCCCGCCGCGTCCTGACCCGCCACCACCGCGTCGTGACCGAGCCCAAAGTCGACCTCGTACGACTCCTTTCCCACCAGGAACGGCACGGCGATCACCAGCAGGATCAGCGCGATCAGCCCCGAGATCAGTAGTTCCGACCAGCCCCACACCAGGCCCACAGTGAGCCCGGCCAGCGCCCAGGCGGCGGCGAGCCACCCCGCTGGGGTGACGACCGCCGCGAGCACACCCCCGGTCCGACGCGTCGACGACCGGATACGTCGACCCAGGCGCAGCGTCGCCAGCCCGAGCGACACCCACCTGCCGCCCGATGCACCGCTGACCTGGGTGCGCGTCGTGTTCCCCATGCGGGTGTAGCCCGTGCGGGAGTAAGACGTGCGCGTGGCGCTCGTCCTGGAGGTTTTTGAGGAGTGGTCGCGGCTCAACCGAGATCCCTCTGCGACGGCGGGGGCGTGTCCAGCAGAATCTGGCCGATGATCGCCGTCGCCGTGACGCCGTCAAACTCGGCCTCGGGGTCGAGGATCAGGCGGTGCGCAAGGATCGGCTCCGCGAGCATCTTGACGTCGTCGGGCGTGACGTAGGTGCGGCCGTGCGCCAGGGCCCAGGTGCGCGCCGCCTTCGCAAGCGCCATCGCGCCACGCACGCTGACGCCGAGCCGCACCTGGGTTGCGTTGCGCGTCGCGTCGACGATGCGGGCGATGTAGTCGAGCACGAGTGGGTTTTGGTAGACCTCGCGAGCGAGCCCGGCCATCGCGACGATGGTCTGCAACTCCACCAGGGGCGGCACCACTACCTTCTGGTTGCGCGTCGACTCCAGGATTCTCAGCGTCGCCCCGTGGTCGGGGTAGCCCAACGAGGTCCTCATCATGAAGCGGTCGAGCTGCGCCTCCGGCAGCGAGTACGTGCCTGCCTGCTCCACGGGATTCTGGGTGGCGATCACCATGAAAGGCATTCCGACCTTGCGCGACACCCCGTCCACGGTGACCTGCGCCTCCTCCATGACCTCGAGCAGCGCGGACTGCGTCTTGGGGCTCGCCCGGTTGATCTCGTCGGCCAGCACCACATTCGCGAAGATCGGGCCCTGGTGGAATTCGAAGGTGCCGCGCTTCTGGTCGAACACGGTGATCCCCGTGACGTCGCCAGGCAGCAGGTCAGGCGTGAACTGAATGCGGGTGCCGACTCCCTTGACCGTCTGCGCCATCGCGCGGGCCAGGGACGTCTTGCCCGTTCCGGGAACGTCCTCAAGGAGCAGGTGCCCCTCCGAGATCATCGCGCAGAAGGCCAACTCGACCACTTGGCGCTTACCCAATACTGCGAGCTCCACGTTCTCCACGAGCGCGTTGAACGTGGAGGTAAACCAGCTGGCCTGGGCTTCGGTGACGGTCATTACTAAGTCCTCGGTTCGTGGGTGTGGGGCTGTGGTCAGTGCAGTGATGACGCCTGCCGGGCCGACTACGGCGACGGGCTGGGCTCAGGAGTGGGCGTGGGTTCGGGCTCCGGCGGCGCGACCAGGTCGGTACACGCCAGCGACATCGTCACATCCGCGACCGCGGCGAGTTGGTTCTTGAAAGACACCGTGAGCCTCGCCGCGCGCATGTCCCACTTCACGGCCGTGGGGACGCCGTTCTGGTCAAGCCAGGTGGGCGCGCTCACGTCGTAGTCGTTCGCGTTCGCGGCAACCACGACGTTGGTGGTTTCAGCGTTCACCTTGCAGGAGTCGTACGTGATGCTGGTCCGATACTCCGGGTACCCGGTGTCCGCGGTGACCACCGCTCCCTGCGTCGAGCAGGGGTTGTCGGTGGTGACAAAACGAATGCAGTTGTAGGCCTTGACCTGGGGCGCGGCTCCGATCGGCAGGGCGAAGCTGTCCACGGGAGCACCGGTTCCCACGGAGAAGTACTTGGTGAAGAACGGCGCGGTTGAGACACGGGGGGCGGCGGTCACCACCGTCTCGCAGTAGAGCTTGCCGCCGCTCAGGCTCGGGCTGCAGTCGTCGCTGATGCGGTATCCGCGCGTCACAACCGGAGCACCCGGATCCTTAAAGGTGTAGACGTCGGTGACCTTGGTGTCCGCGGAACCGTAGACGACCGTGTCGTAGCGGCTCTCGGCGCAAACGCTGAAGTTCTTCTTGTCGTTCGGGGTGACGCTCACGGTCACGATGCCCTTACCCCCGCTCGCCTGTACCGTCTCCGTGCACTGGCCCTCGGGACCCACGCCTACCCAGGTGACGGATCCGTCCCCAGCGGACGGCGTCCTCACGGTGAAGGTGACTTGCGAGCCGTCGCCGTTTGACGCCCAGTCGCTGTCCGTAATTTGGGGAGCGGCAACGCCGTTGGCAGTCAAGGTGATGGCCGCTCCCTGCACCTGACCACCCGCCACCGGCGGCAGGTCCAGTCCCGTGACCGGAACGATGGTGACCTGCTGGGCCTGGTTGCTGCCGACGTCGAGGTTGGGAATGGTCACCCGGCTCTGGCCGCTGACGTTCACCACCCGGGTCTCGCCGTTGGGGCTCGACACGTTCAGCTCCCTGGTGGAGGCGTCGCGCACGTTCAGGGTGATGTCCACCTGCTTACCCGCGTTGAGCGGCGTGGCCTTGGTGGGGATCCAGGCGGCGTCGGTGGGCGCCGCGGGCGGCGCGTACGACCAGGCCTGCGCGCTCACGGCGGACTTGGACTCCCCGACCGCGTTCACGGTCTTGGCCGTGTAGGTCTGCTTGTCGCCATTGGTGAGCCCCGCGATCTGCGGGCATACCCCCTTCGCGTCGCACGTCGCGACCTTGGACGTGCCGCGGTAGACCGAGTAGCCCTGGACCCTTGGGTACGACGAGGACGCGCTGCCCGCGCTCACCGCGAGGGTCGCGGTGCCGTCGCCGAAGGAAACCTGCCTCAGCTCCGCGGGCGCCGCCGGGTAGCCCTGCAAGTCGATCGAGATGGTCCCCTGTCGGTCGGAGCCGCTCACCCGGCCCTGCGCGTCGCGCACGGAGAACACCGCGTCGCACACCGCACCGGGGGTCTCTCCGGTCCAGGTCGCTGTGATCGCGGTCGCGCCTGAGGCGGCGAACGTGACCGAGGAGCACTCGCTTGCGCCCTTGACGTCCACGATCTCGAGCGGCGTTCCCGGCAGCGGGTTCACCTCACCGCTCGCACCGATGACGGATACGGTGCAGGACGAGCCGTTGGCCTGCGAGCACTGCTTCACCACGGTGGCGCCCTTGGGCAACTGGGACGGCGCGGGCCCCACCTTGAGAGCAAGAGACACCGCAGGCGTGTCCGCGTCCGACTGCAGCGCGACGGTAACGGTGTCCACCTTGCCGGGGACGGCCTTGTCCTTCGCCGTGACAGTCACGGTTTCGCCTGTAGTCGTCACTTCGAACTGTTCCCCGGAATAGCTGGTCGAGAACGTGACTGGGCGCGTCGCCGAACCCGTGGGCCAGGTCACCATCTTGCCCAGGTCGAACTCGGCGGAGTCTCCGGGCGAGACCTCGAGAGCGGCCCCGGTCAGAATGGGCTGGGGCTCCTCGGCGATGATCACGATGGGGACAGGAATCACTGTCCAGGAGTCCTGGTCCGAGAGCTTCACGGATACCACGCACGTGTCGGAGTACGGGTCTCCCATTCCCGCCGCGTAACGCAGCGTCGTCCCCGTCACCAGGACGCAGCTGGCTTCACCTCGGGCACCACTAGCGGAGATAGAGTCCGGGTCCACTTCCAACATCGCGCCGTCTGGCAGGGCCACGAGTTCCGCGATGTCGAAGTCGACAGACTCCCCCTCATTAACCTCGGGAGGAGTGAACACTTCGCGCAATGAGAGCCGGAGGCCGTCCGGTCCGGGCACGGACAGGAATCCGTAGCTGGTGACGTCCTCGCCGCTGAAGTTCGCGCCGTCCACCTGGAAGGGGATCAGCCGCGACTCGTCCGGGAGCGGCCCCGAGACCCGGTTTCCGGACACTGTGACGTCCGCGGGCGCGCCCCACAGCGACAAGGTGAGCTGGCCTGCGTCGCCACTACCCCAGGCGACCTTGCCGGTCAGGACGTCGACGCCATCGGCGAAGGTCTCGCGGTTCTCCTGGGTCAGGACGGAGTCGGCGACGATGGGCACGTCTGCAATGGGCTCCCGTACGGCCTTGAGGATGATGCGCCCGATGGCGGTGCTGCCGCCGTCGTTGCGCACGGTGTAAACGTACGAATACGTGCCGGGCTCCTCTCCCACCTGCATGGTCACGGCGCCGTCGGTGGGCGCTCCCACGAGGTGGCTTGAGAGCTCCGCGTACTCGGCAGTGCCGAGGTTGGCGTCGGGCGACACGTCGATCAACTCGAGTTCCCCGCCGGCCAGGTCGATGTCGTTCGCGGTGGGGGTGACGACCACGCGACGATCCACGCCCACCTGCACCTGGACGTAGTCGGTGTAGGTCACGGGGCTGGGATCGAGGTCGTCCGCGAGCACCCCGATGTACGCGGTCGCCGTGGCATCCAATCCGCGCTCGTCCGTGACGGAGAACTCGAACGAATCCTGGCCGCTGTAGCCACTCCCGCTCGCGTAGACCATCTTGGTGCCGTCCGCTGACACGGTCGCGTTGCCGTGCACCGGCTGAGTGACGATCCCGGACAGGGTGACGGTGTCGCCGTCTGGGTCGATGCCGGTCCCGTCAAACGCCAGCCGCACGGTCTCTCCGCTCGCGACTCGACCCTGCACGTCGCGCGGCGTTGGCGGCGCGTTCGTGTCGTTCGCGAGAACGGTCACCACGACCGATGCGTCGTCCCGCTGGGCCGGGTATCCAAGTACGTAGGTGGAGTACGAGATGACGTACGTGCCAGCCTGTTGCGGCGCCAGGTACCGGATACGCGGGCCCGCGGGAAAGGAAAGTCCCGAGCCGGCATCGGCCGTAACCGAGCCGGGGTCCAGGGCGATCACATTGCCCGCTGGCCCCACGTCGTTCGCGAGGACGGAGATGTCGGCCTGCGCGCCAACCCGCACCGTGATCGAGTCGTCCACCGCGAGCGGGGCCGACGGCACGTCGGAGTCAAGGAGCACCACGGTCACCTCGCCGCGCACCGTCGCCGCGGGGCGCCCAGTGCCGTCGGACGCGGTGTAGGAAACCACGCCCAGAAGCCCGGGCTGGGCATCGGCCGTCGCTCCGGAGAGCCGCAACGCACTGTGCCCCACCACGTCTGCGGCGAGCGTCGCACCGTCCTCCGGGGCCGTCGTCACGTCGCTCAGCAGCAGCACGTGGCCGCCCGGATTGGAGATGGCGGAGAGGACGTCGACCGTGACGTCCTCCTTGGCGCGCACGAAGGCCGTCAGCGGAACCGTGGAGAGCCGCTCGTCCGCGGGGTCGATCACGGTGACTCGCGCCTTGCCGCGCGCCTCGGCCACGCCGTCCGTCACGGTGTAGTCCACGACGAAGGAACCCGACTCTTCGGACTCGAACGTGAAGCCGATGAGCCCCTGGGCGACGTCGACCTGAGCCGGCGAATCCGGGCCCAGCGACGCCTCCGTCACTTGCAGGGGGCCGCGCGCTCCTGTGACGTGGTCGGCAACCTCGAGGGTCACGCGGACATCCTCGGTGACCGTCGCGGCGAGGTCCTTGGCCACCAGCGCCGGCTCGCCGAGCACGGTGACCGTCATGGTCTTGGACGCGGTCGCCCCGCGACTGTCCGACACCACTACCTCGATGGGGACGCCGCCGACCTCGGTCGAGCTCGCATTGGAGTGCTGGAAAACCACGTTTCCCTCGGGAGACGCCGCCACCACTCCGGGCGCCGAGGACGTCGTCGCCGACTGGACGTAGATGGGATCACCCTCGGGATCCACCCAGCCCGCCAGCGCATCGGCGGACACCGTGCCCCCCGGACTGACCTCAGGCGCCGGCCACTCGGCTAGGCAGTCCTCGGTGCCGCACCACATCGGCGCCGTGTTCTGGCTGAGGTCCTTGACCGATAGCGTGACCGTCGCGGGCTCCGACTGGAGCCCGTCCGACGCGGTGCCGTCCGTCACCACGTACGTGAAGATCGCGCTCCCCGTTGCTTCGGGGAGGACGTCGACCACCAGCGACTGATCGTCGTCGGAGACGCTCACGATGCCGAAAGCCGGGTCGAGGGGAAGCAGCTCGCCGGGCACCACCGTCAAGATGTCCTCATTCGCATCGTGGTCGTTGAGCAGCGCGGGCAGGATGATCTGTCGTCCCGCGCGCACCCCAAAGGCGTCGTCCTCCGCGATAGGAGCGCGCGGATCGCTCACCTGATCCGCGGTCTCCTGGTCCGTCGCGGCTACTACGTCTTGCTCGTCCGGGACCCACTGCTGCGATGACCTCACGAGCGTTCCCGCCGGAACGTTCCAGACCCATCCGGTCCGGGTCTCGTTAAGGATGAGCCGCGAGCCGTTCGAGCGAAGCTGGGGCGAGCGCTCCTCACCGAGCGGACCCCCGCCGGTCGATTCGTCGCCGTAGTCGAGTGCGGCCTGCTTGCCGGTCGAGTCCCACACCGTGCCGGGTCCGGGGCCGGCGGGAAGCCACGCCCCCACCATCACGCCGTCGTCCTCGGCGGGGGCTGCCGGCTCGCCCAGCGAGACGTCGGTGGACCCGAAGATGCGGACGGCGGCAGAGCCGTCGAGGGGCACGGCGACGATGCCGAACTCGTCGGCGATGTAGGCCGCGTCGGCGTCGGCGCCCGGGCGCTGCAACAGCGCACCGATCTCGACGCCGGTGACCACGGGAGCTTCGCCGCCACGTCTCCACAGCTGGCCGCTGTCCGTGTCGAGCAGCACCCAGTCGTCGCCCACCATGCTCATCTGGACTTGATCCCCGGCGGGCGGTCCCGGCACCACGTCGAACCCGTCGAAGGCCGCGCCGTCGACACTGCCGCGTATGACGTTGCCGTCCGTCGCCGAGAACGCGGCGACGTCTCCGTCCACTCCAACGGCCATCGCATCGGCGCGGTACTGGGGGCGGTCCACGCCCTCCTCCACCTGCACGTCGGCGTACGGATCCAGCACGGACGGCGATACTGCCGTGCCGTCGGAGACGCGACCCACGAGCACGTCCCCGGAGTCCGTCAGGTAGCCGACGGTGTCGCTGGCAAAGGTGACGGAGTCGGTTCCCGCGGGAGTCGCGACGGTGGCCTCGCCGGACGCCTCGTCGATGTCCGCCGGGCGGGCCGTCTGCACCTGAGTAACAGAGGACAAATTCTGGGAGAACACCAGCAGCGAGTCGCCAAACTGAGCGAGGTCGCTCGGCTCGGCCACGCCCTTGACGGTGTCTACCTCGCCCAGCTGCGTGTTGACCCGCCCAAAGCGCTGCCCGGACGCGCTCTGCAGAGCCCACACCGCGGCATCGTCCGCGTGGACCTCCTGCTCGTCCACCCCGGGCGCGACCACCACACCAACCGCCACCGCGACTATCGCGACCGCGCCCACGACGCGCCGCACGTTGCGCCGGCGCGCGGCGGTGACCCTTCCGACATCCACGTTTGACATGTGCTAGCCCAACACCGAGAGAACCGCGCCGGCCACCACGCCGAGCAGGACGACGCCGCCGACCAGGGCGCCGATGATGACGCCCTTACCCACGCGGTTGGCCTGGGCGTCGCGCAGCGTTCCCGTGCCCGCGCTGGACGAGGTCCCCGACCCGCGGCGCAGGCGCTGGGAGGCCACCGGGACCGTGCTGCGCGTGGGGCCGCGCGGCGAGTCGTCCGGCGCGGCGATGGCTGAGGCCTGCGCCCATTCGTCGGTGGGAATCTCCATGGGCGTGACGGGCAGGCCCAACGACTGCTCCACCCACTGCAGTGCCTGGCCGAACGCGGCGGCGGTGGGGTAGCGGTCGCCTGGAATGCGGCGCATTCCACCCTCCAGCACTCCCTCGAGTTCGCGCGGGGACTCCGGACGCCCGGTGGGCGTGTACTTGGCCTTAGCGATGCGCGTCTTGAGCGCGTTCTCGTCGGCGCGACCGGGGCCCGCGACGTCGAACGGACTGCGCTGAGCGAGCAGCGTGTACACCGTGGCCGCGAGCGCCCACACCTCGGTCGCGATGGTCCCGGTGCTGCGGTGTTCCACCAGCTCCGGCGCGCTCCAGGGAGGCGACATCGCGATGGTCTCGGTGTCGCCAGACGCGACGGCCGATGCGACGCCAAAGTCAGACAGCACGGGGTGGCCAAACGACGTGACGAGAATGTTTGACGGCTTGATGTCGCGATGTAGCAGCCCGGCGCGGTGCGCGGCCTCGACCGCGGAGGCGATCTTGACCCCGATGGACAGCACCTCGGCCACCGGAATCTTCTCGTTGCGGTAGCGATTAGTCAGCGACGTGGGGCAGTACTCCATGACGATGTACGGGCGTCCGTCGGAGGACACCGACGCCTCGTAGACCGTCAAGATGGACGGATGCGAGCTGAGCGACGCCATGATGTCGGCCTCCGCCGCGAGCGCGCGTGCCGACGCATCATCCTGAACCTTGCTGAGCAGGACCTTGACCGCGACGAGGCGGCGCGGCATGTTCTGCTGAAACAGGAAGACGTCCGCGAATCCGCCCGAACCCAGCGGCCGCACATACGTATACCCAGGTAATAGGGGTGGTGTCAGGGACTGCCGCCTGGCCATGCAACCCCCCAATGCTCGCCTTTGGACCACTTAGATGAGACGGGGCGCATTGTCTGGCCCCAACATACCCAGCGTCAGAATAACTTGACGCGCGGCCCGCACAAAGCGCTTCAACGCAAGTGTGACGAGTTCGACGCGCGGCGGCGAGGAAGCCGCGTATTGCCACCTACCGCTACGAGGGGTCCGAGTAGTCCTCGAGCGGCGGGCAGGCGCACACCAGGTTGCGGTCGCCATGGGCGTTGTCGATACGGCGTACCGGCGCCCAGTACTTGTCGCGTCGCAGACCGGCGACGGGGAACGCGGCCTGCTCGCGGGAGTACTGCTGGGCCCACGAGTCGCTCACCACCATGTCCGCGGTGTGAGGCGCGTGGCGCAGCGGCGAGTCCTCGGCGGCAATGGTGCCCGCCTCGACGTCCGCGATCTCCGCGCGGATGGTGATCATCGCGTCGATGAAACGGTCGATCTCGCCCTTGTCCTCGGACTCCGTGGGCTCGACCATCAAGGTGCCGACCACTGGAAAGGACATGGTGGGCGCGTGGATGCCAAAGTCGATCAGCCGCTTCGCGACGTCCTCGGCCGTGACGCCGGTCGCCTTAGTCAGCGGACGCAGGTCCAGGATGCACTCGTGCGCGACGAGCCCGCCGGGGCCGCGGTACAGGACCGGGAAATGCTCGTCGAGGCGCGCCGCGACGTAGTTGGCAGCCAGAACGGCGGCCTGGGTCGCATAGGTCAGGCCGTCGTGGCCCATCATCGCGATGTACGCCCAGGAGATGGGCAGGATTCCCGCGGAGCCGTAGGGAGCGCCGGACACCGCTGCGCCCCCGCGCTCGAGCTCGCCGGGGGTCAGGATGCTGGAGCGCACCTCGGGGAGGAACGGCACCAGGTGCTCGGCCACCGCGACGGGGCCTACGCCGGGGCCGCCGCCGCCGTGAGGGATGCAGAAGGTCTTGTGCAGGTTCAGGTGCGAGACGTCTCCGCCGAAGTGACCGGGCTTGGCCAGCCCCACGAGCGCGTTCAGATTGGCGCCGTCGATGTACACCTGGCCGCCGGCATCGTGCACCGCGGCGCACACCTCGCCCACGTGCTCTTCGTAAACGCCGTGAGTGGACGGGTAGGTCAGCATGATCGCGCTGATGCGGGCCTCGTGAGCGGCCAGCTTGGCGTGCAGGTCGACCAGGTCGATCTCGCCGTCCTCCGCCGTCGCGACCACCACGACGCGCAGGCCGGCCAGCACGGCCGATGCGGCGTTGGTGCCGTGCGCCGAGGCGGGGATCAGGCACACGTCGCGCTCGGACTCGCCCAGGGAGGCGTGGTACGCGTGGATGGCCAGGAGGCCGGCGTACTCGCCGCGGGACCCGGCGTTGGGCTGAACGGACACCGCGGCGTAGCCGGTGATTTCCGCGAGCCAGCCCTCGAGCTGCGCGATCATGTCGCGGTAGCCGCCGGTTTGCTCGGAGGGGGCGAACGGGTGAATGCTCGCGAAGCCGGGCCAGCTGATGGGAGCCATCTCCACGGCCGAGTTGAGCTTCATGGTGCACGAGCCCAGGGGAATCATGGTCCGGTCCAGCGCGAGGTCGCGGTCCGCCAGCTTGCGCATGTAGCGCATGAGCGACGTCTCGCTGCGGTGGGCGTGGAAGATCGGGTGCGTCAGGTAGTCGGAGGAGCGACGCATCTCGAGTGGAATCTTGACCGACGGGCCCGAGTACACGGTGCGCTCCGGCTGGCGGTCCAGCACCGCGGCGACGATGTCGGTGAGGATGTCCACGGTGGTGAGCTCGTCGCACGCGATGGAGACAGCGTTCGCGTCGACCTTGTGGATGTTGATGCCGCGCGCGGCGGCGCGCACCACGATCGAGTCGGCGCCGCGCGGCACCTCGACCACGATCGTGTCGTAGAACTCCGCGTGGCGGATGTTGATGCCCCGCGCTATCAACGCGTCGGCGAGGGTCGCGGCCATGGTGTGAACGCGCAGCGCGATCTCACGCAGGCCGTCCGGGCCGTGATAGACCGCGTACATCGACGCGACAATCGCGAGGAGCGCCTGGGCGGTACAGATGTTGGACGTGGCCTTGTCGCGGCGGATGTGCTGCTCGCGGGTCTGCAGCGCCAGGCGATACGCGGTGTGGCCGTCGGCGTCGACGGATACCCCCACCAGGCGTCCGGGGAGCTGACGCTCGAGTCCCTTGGTGACAGCCATGTACGCGGCGTGCGGGCCACCAAAGAACAGGGGGACGCCAAAGCGCTGAGTCGAGCCGACGGCGATGTCCGCGCCCAGCTCGCCGGGCGCCTTGATCACGCACAGCGACAGGATGTCGGCCGCCATCGTGACGAGCCCGCCGGCGGCGTGGGCCGCCTCGATGAGGTGACGGACGTCGCGCACCTGACCGGACGCGCCGGGCTGCTGGATGACCAGGCCGACCAGGTCATCGGGGGCTCGCCAGGCTTCGTCGAGGGTCTCGACGCGCATCGGCAGGCGGATAGCGTCGGCCTGGGCCTTGACCACCGCGATGGTCTGCGGGAAGCACTCGGCGTCCAGGACGATGACGCCGCCTTCCTTGCCCTTGACCGCACGGCGCATCAGCAGCATCGCCTCGGAGACGGCGGTGGCCTCGTCGAGTAAGGAGGCGCCCGCGACCGGCAGTCCGGCGAGGTCGGAGACCATGGTCTGGAAGTTGAGCATGGCCTCGAGGCGGCCCTGCGAGATCTCCGCCTGGTACGGCGTGTAAGCCGTGTACCAGGCCGGGTTCTCGAGGATGTTGCGCTTGATGACCATCGGGGTGATGGTGTCGGAGTACCCCTGACCGATCATCTGGACCTGCACCTGGTTGCGCTGGGCGAAGCCCTGCAGCGCCCCGAGCACCTCCTGCTCGGTCAGCGCATCGGGCAACACCAGCACGTCGTCGCCGCGAATCGAGTCGGGCACGGCGGCGTCCACCAGGCTCGCAAGAGAATGGTGACCCACGGCGTCGAGCATCTGCGCGATCGAGTCGGAGTCTGGGCCTACATGGCGGTCGGAGAACGAAGTCACCGACCCATTGTGTCGCATCTAGCCCGGTCACGATAGACGTCGGGTGATTAAGTAGACACGAACGCCCGGCTCCGTGGTTCGGAGCCGGGCGTCGCGGGCTGTGATTAGCTCACCGCCAGTTGTTGCTACTTGACCTCACACTGGTTGCCATTGAGCGAGAACGCGGCGGGATCGACGGGGTTACTGCCCGCGCCGATGAAGCCGAATGTCACCGAGCCACCCGACCGGATGGTCGAGTTCCACGACAGGTTCTTCACCTGCACGGACGCGTCCTTCTGGGACACCGCCCCCGCCCACAGGTTCGCAACTCGCTCGCCCTGGGTAAAGTCCCACGCCACGTCCCAGCCCTTGACGGACTTGTCGGTGTCGTTGGTCACCGTGACCTGCGAGATGAAGCCGTTCGGCCAGGTGCCGTGGATCGTGTAGTCGACGGTGCACATCGCGGGCGCTGGCGCGGCCCCGATCGTGACCGGGATGCGGACCACGGTGCCGGTCTGCTTGCCCGTCACCTCGATGACGGTGTCACCCTCGGACAGCTTGGGCACCGTGAACTCGACGTGAGCGGTGCCCTGCTCGTCGTAGCCGTCACTCTGCTGTTCGTTGGTGACCGCGAACGTGCCACGGTTCTTGCCGCCGATGCTGACCTTGACCTTCTTGTCCAGCGTGTCGCCGGGGCCGGTCATCATGAGCGAGCTGAGGTCGAACGACACCGTGTCGCCCTTGACCAGCGGCTCGTCGGACAGGCCCGTCACGCCTACCGCGTGCTGGGTCGGGTCGGTCTCGAGGGTGCCGTTGTCGTCGAGGTAGTCGACCATCGCCTGCAGGTCCACTCGCCCCGAGTCGGCGACGTTCGCGCCATCGGCAAAGGTCGAGAAGTTGTCGCCTCCCGCGGCGAGGAACGAGTTCGCCGTCACCGTGAAGGTGTCGTCGGACCCGATGAGGTCGCCGTCCAGGTACATGTTCTCGATCCGGTCGCCCGCCTGCGCCGCGGGGTCATAGGTATACGTGAAGCCGGTCGAGGTGCCCAGGCGCAGGAACGGTCGTGACGAACCCTCGGGCTGCCACTGCTCCTCCAACACGTCGCCGATCTGTTCACCCGTCAGCGTCATGGTCACCAGGGTGTTGGCGAACGGCTGTACGTCGGCCGCCTGCTTGAAGGTCACGTCGCTCGGGTACTTCTTGCGCGCGCCGGCCGCCTCGCCGAGCAGGTCTGCCCGCAGTCCGCCGGGGTTCATGAACGCGATCTGCGCGTCGTTGCCCTGCGTCGCCCACAACTGGACGTCCGCGACCACGTTGCCGAGTGTCGACTCCGCGCCACGCGCCGAGCCGGGGGTTCCGCCCGCGACCGATGCGCGGTACAGCGGTGCGTCAATCTGACCGATGACCACGGCGCCCAGGGGTGCGGCGGCGTCCTCGGCCGCCTGCACGATGCCGGCCACCTCCGCATCGGCGGGGTACGCGCCGAACAGCGGGATAATCGAGGTCTCGAGTCCCACCACGTCGCCGTTGGCATTCAGCGTGAACAGCAGCTGGTTGAGGTTGATGCCGTACTGGCCGGCGGACACGACGGGGCGCTCGGTGATGGTGCGGCCTGCGTCCTCCCAGCCGGGAACCGGAACGCGGTGGTCGTACGCCAGGTGGGTGTGGCCGGAGATGATCGCGTCCACGTCGTCGCTGACGTTGGTCACGATGTCCCCGAAGTCGCTGTTGGGGTCGACCGCATCGGCGTAATCCGTGCTGGTCGCGCCCTCGTGCACCAGCAGCACCACCAGGTCAGCGCCGTCTGCCTTGAGCTGCGCGGCCGAGCGGTTGGCCGCTACGTAGGGCTCCTCGATGGTGAGGCCCTCGATGCCGGCCGGGCTGACCAGCTCGTCGAGCTGGTCGGTGACCGCGCCCACGAAGCCGACCGTCACGCCGTCGAAGTTCTCGGTCCAGGTCTCCGGCAAAGCCGGGTCGCCCGCCGCGTCGCGGACGTTCGCGCCCAGGTACTGCCACTGCGCGCCGCCGAAGGGGTTGGTGTCTGCGTCGTAGGGCGCCATCACGCGGTTCACCAGGTCGTCGTAGCCCTGGTCGAACTCGTGGTTGCCCACCGCGGACACGTCCAGGTCCATCGCGTTGAGCGCGTCGATGGTGGGCTTGTCCTGCTGAACAAAGCTCTCGAACGTCGAGGCGCCAATCAGGTCGCCGGCCGCCGCGAACACGGAGTCAGGATGGTCTGCCTCGAGCGCGTCGACCGCGCCGGCGAGGACCGCCGCTCCCGCAGCGCCGGAGAACTCGTCCGGCAGTATTCTTCCGTGGAAGTCGTTGATGCCCAGGATCTGCACTGTGGTGTCGTCCTCTGCCGCTTGCGCCGGGGTGATGGCGACAGCCGCGAGGCCGAAGATGGCCGTCGCTGTGGCGACGCCTCTCACGGCCGTGGGTAGCACTGATGTCATGGTTTGTCCCTTTCGTGTGGGTTTGGTCACTTGTGACGCTAACCCGGCCCGCGCATCGGCGCATCTCGAAACGCGCGCCGTTGCCGGTTGGAAACCAACGTTTCACCCGTGCGTCACACCGCGCGCACTCCCGTCGCTGCTGGCATCAGCGCCATCGGCCTACCTGCGAGACATCGCCGTCAGGAGCATCGCGAGGTCACGGTGTTGGCGCCTGGGAACATAGCAAGCTTCGCCAGACAGGAGTATGCGACCCGACAAAACTCCCCGGCGGCCGATCTGGATGTCCTCGACTGGACCTCCCGGTCGCCCAGACACCTCGGCTCCCCCGCCCACGAAAGGCAAAGGCACAGAAACCCATCTCGCTTCGGTGACGCCCACCAGCGACAATCGTCCATGCCGTGCGAGGACTCGATAGGTGCCAGGGAACGCCAGGATCTCGAGCAACACGTGCCCGGCGGTGAGAACGTGGGCCGCCGCCGCTGATGTGGCGCGAGTGGCAGCGAAGGCCGCCACTACTCCTGGCGCGGGCCAGTCTGACCTTCCGCCGGCCGCTCGCTTCGCGAGCCGCGACGGAATCTCAATATTGACGTTCTCGTCGGAATCGGTGCTTCGATTCACAGCGGCCACTTAGTCACGAGCGCTCCGATTCACAGAACGCGGCGATCTGGGCCATCCCCTCGGCGCGCGTCGTTCGCACTGGCCATGCGTCGTGATCAATCGGATCTCCGTCGATGATCCAGCTGCCCGGGCCGTCGATGTCCTCGACGTCCACACCAGCCCCAAAGTCGGTTGTCAGCACGTAGACTCCTTCAAAGTCTGCGATTTCGGTTGGATACCCTGCCTCGAATGGATCGATCACGGGCAATTGATCCGTTAGTAATCCCTCGGACAGCAGTTCCGAAGTGATCAAGAAATCAAAGACCTGGTTCTCCGTCACTGGAGACTCCGGGTCGCCCTGCCGAACAACCCAAGATTCGGTCGAAACATCGCCGGCTAGGGCAACGACGTATACGACGGTCTCGCCGGCACAGACTGGAAAGGAAATCTCCAGGTCACCGGCTTCATCCCAAGTCGCCATGAGCGGCATTGGGTCAGGGAGGTACGTGCATCCCGCCGTGCTGAGAACGGCACAGATCGCCAACAGCGCCGCGCCTGAACGTGAAACCGCTCGCATCCGTTGCACCCGCCCGCCCTCTTGGGATCTATTCGACGTCCTTATGTTCGAGAGTAGACGCACGTCCGCGCAACGCGCAGTAATAGAACTAAGCACCACCCCAGATACCCTGGACCCGTGAAGGTCGTCATCCAGGTTCCCTGCCTCAACGAGGAGTCCACGCTCGCGAGCGTGCTAGAAGGCTTGCCCACGCACATCGAGGGCGTGGACCAGATCGAGGTTGTGATCATCGACGACGGCTCGTCCGACCGCACCGTCGAGGTGGCGCGCGAGCACGGCGTGACGCACATCGTCAGCCACGCGCGCAACATGGGGCTAGCACGTTCCTTCCGTGATGGAGTCGAATACGCCCTCAGCATCGGCGCGGACATCGTGGTCAATACCGACGGCGACAACCAGTACCCCGGCGACCGCATCGGCGACCTGGTAGCCCCCATCGTCGCTGGCAAAGCAGACATCGTGATGGGTGACCGGCAGACGCACACCATCGCGCACTTCTCGCCGTTCAAGAAGACGATGCAGCGGTTCGGGTCGTGGGTCGTGAACCGGGCGGCGGGCACCAAGCTTCCCGATGCGGCCAGCGGCTTCCGCGCCTACTCCCGGTACTCGCTCTACCGCCTCAACATCGTGACGCAGTTCAGCTACACCATGGAGACCATCATCCAGGCGGGCAACAAGCGCCTCGCGATCGTCTCCGTGCCCATCGATACCAACCCCAAGACGCGCGAGTCGCGCCTGTTCTCCAACGTGTTCGAGCACATGCTCAAGTCGGGTCAGGCGATCCTGCGCTCGTACACGATGTTCCGGCCATGGACCCTGTTCGCCAGCATCGCCGTGGTGTTCGGGCTGATCGGCCTGTTCCCCTTCGTGCGGTTCCTGGTGCTGCGGATCGCCGGCAACGACGGCAACCACATTCAGTCGCTGATCTTCGGCTCGGCGATGCTCGTAGTCGCGGTGCTCGCCCTCGCGCTCGGCGTGCTGTCCGACCTCATGCGCGCCAATCGCATCCTGCACGAGGAGACCCTCGAGCGACTGCGCGAAATCCAGTACGGCCCCTCGCGCATCGCCGAGCACTACCGCCCGGCGGGCAGCGCCACCACCCTCTCGGAGGGCGACGACCGATGATCGGCAAGCTCAAGAAGATCGCGAAGAACGCCCTCGCGGTGCCCGTGATCCGCAAGACCTATAACGGCGCCAACCGGGCGGTGCTCGAACTGGGCGGGTCCTCGCGCATCGGCGCCACGATCTACTCCATCCCCGGATTCTTCACCCAGAACCGCGAGCAGTGGGCGGTCCTGTCGGGCCGCCGCGCGTACTACAAGAACCTCGGCAAGGACCGCTCCACCCACGTCGAGCTGCGCCGCAACGTGCACCGCCTCGAGAAGGGCATCCTGATGCAGCCCCGCCGCGACGTCTTCGCGCGGGACTACATCGAGGAGACGGTCGAGTTCTACGCCGTGGCCATGAAGCGCCCGGCCACGGTGTCCCACCTGGACGCCGGCGAGATGCAGTGGGCGCACGACGTGCTGACCGAGTACTTCTCGATCGTGACGGGCGACGATGCGTCGGTGGCCCGCTCCCGCGCGGCCTTCGAGGCCCTGCCCGCCTACGGCACGCCCGCCGCGGTCCATCCGTACCCCCAGGGTGACCTGCCCAAGACGGACATCACCTACGAGCAGATCCTGCAGCTCGCCGAATCGCGTCGGTCCGTCCGCTGGTTCCAGGACCGCCCCGTGGAGCGCGAGCTGATCGACAAGGCGCTGCTGGTGGCGCGCCAGTCGCCGTCCGCGTGCAACCGACTTCCGTACGAATACCTGGTGTTCGACGACCCGGAGACCGTGCAGCAGGTGGCCGGCATCCCGTTCGGCGCGACCGGCTACGCGGACCAGATCCCCACGGTCATCGTCATCAAGGGCGACCTGTCCAACTACTTCTCCCCGCGCGACCGCCACGTGCCGTACATCGACGCGTCGCTCGCGACCATGGGCTTCATCTACGCGCTCGAGACGCTCGGACTGAGCTCGTCGTGCATCAACTGGCCCGACTTCGAGCCGCTCGAGGGCCGCATGGCCAAGACGCTGCGCCTGCAGCCGCACGAGCGCGTGATCATGCTGCTCGCGGTGGGCTACGCGCAGCCCGATGCGCTGGTCGCGTACTCCAAGAAGAAGTCGCTGGACAACCTGCGCACCTTTGACCGGGACACCGTGGCGAGGGCCCCCAAGTCCGGCCCCGCCACCAAGGGCGCCGGCGAAGGCAGCTTCGACTAGCTGATGGCAAACCGCAAGCGGCTCCTGCGGACCGGCCTGGGCGTGGCCGTCATCGGCGTGGTCGCGTACTTCTTCGCCACCGCCCTCGCCGACAACTGGGGGGCCATCCAGGACGCCGAGCTGTCCTGGGGCTGGTGGGCGCCCGCCGCGCTCGTGCTGTTCGTGGTGGCCGTGGGCATCTCCGGCTGGCTGTGGGGACGCATCGTCGCGGTGCTCTCGCAGCAGCACCTGCCCGCCAAGGAGGCCGTCCGGGTTCACTTCTCGGCCTGGCTGCTGAAGTACATCCCCGGCCAGGCCGGCTTCGTGGTCAACAAGGTCGCGTGGGGCAAGCGACGCGGACTCTCGCGCCTGCTCGTGCTGATCTCGGTGGTCTACGAGAACGCCTTCCTGCTGCTGGGCTCCACGGTGCCGATGCTCGCGATCCTGCTGGTGTCGCGGGCGGGCAATGGCGACGTCACCCACGTGGTCTGGTTCGCGGTCGCGGCCGTCCTGCCGCTCATCGTGCTGCTTCACCCGAGCGTGTTCCACCGCATCGTCAACCGCCTGGCCCGGCGCACCATGAAGCGCGACGTGCCGCCGGAGTTCTTCCTGCCGAGCAAGGCCGTGTGGAAGTACCAGCTCGCGTTCCTGCTGCCCCGCCTGGTCAACGGCATCGGCGTCGTGGCGATCTCCGTGGCCGTGGCGGACGCCGCGCCCACCTCGTGGCTGCCGCTGGTAGCCGCGTACGCGATCGCCGGCGCCGTGGGCATCCTCGCGGTGTTCGTGCCCAGCGGCCTGGGCGTGCGGGAATCGGTGTTCGTGCTGTTCGCCGCCCCGTACCTTGGGGTGGAGCAGGCCATCATCGTGTCGCTGGCCGCGCGCGTGCTCGCCACCGTGGCCGACCTCCTCATCGCGGGTGCGTACGGCCTGCTGACCGCGAGCGCTAGGCGACGCGGAGAAGCCGCGGCCCCGGCGGCCGCCCCGGAACTCGAAGACGATGACTCACCTATAACTGAAAAGGACGTGCGGGAAGCATGAAGGTAGCAATTATTGGCTCGGCGCTGTCGGGCAACAAGGGCGCGGCGGCGATGCTCGAGAGCGCGGTCCACCACCTCACCGAGCGCCACCCCGACGTGCAGATCTCGCACCTCAGCATGTATCCGCGCTCGGACGCGGAGCTCAACAACCACTCCAACGTGACCGTCATGGATGCCTCGCCGCTGCGCCTGGGCGTGCTGATCAACGGCGGCGCCCTCGCCTGGCGCGTGCTGCCCTTCGCTCGCGAGTCGATCGAGTCGGGGGTGCCTGAGGTGGGTGCCCTCGCCCAGGCCGACGTGCTGCTCGACCAGGGCGGCATTACGTTCGTCGACGGGCGCACCAAGTTCCTGATCTACAACGTCGCCTCCATCCTGCCGGCGCTGTTCGTGCGCACGCCCGTGGTGAAGTGCGCGCAGGCGCTCGGCCCGTTCAAGACCGCCGCGAACCGCGCCCTGGCCAAGGCGCTGCTGCCACGCATGGCCGCCATCGTGTCCCGCGGCGCCGTCACCCAGGAGCACCTGGACGGGCTCGGGCTGACCAACACCGTCGCGGGCGCCGACCTCGCGTTCACGCTCGACGTCACCCCGGCCGATGCCGCGGCGGCCGACGCGAAGGTCGACGCCTCGTTCTTCGCCGCCGGGGACGTCGTAGGAGTGTCCCCCTCGCAGGTGCTGCGCGCCGCGGCCGAGGGGCGCGGGGAGGACTATGTGCAGCAGATCGTCGACCAGATCGACTATCTCACCGAGACGATGGGCCGCCCGGTCTACCTGGTCGCGCACTCGACGCGCCCCAACGAGAAGACCCACAACAATGACCTCCCGGTGTGCCGCCTGATCCACGAGCGGGTCGCCTCGCCCGAGCGGGTACTCTTCCCCGACGGCGAGCTGTCGTCGCAGGAGCTCCGCTCTCTGATCGGCCGCTGTGACCTGTTCGTCGCGTCGCGGTTCCACGCGATGGTCAGCTCGCTCGCGACCGGCGTGCCCACCCTGGTACTGGGCTGGTCGCACAAGTACCGCGAGGTGCTGGACATGTTCGACCTGGCGTCCTGGGCGCTGCCCGCCGACGGCGTCGACCAGGCGACGTTCGAGGCGCGCGTGTCCGAGCTGGACGCGGGCAAGGCTCAGGTCCGGGCCACGCTCGCGGACCGCTTCCCCGCGGTGCGCGCCAAGGCCATGGAGCAGCTCGACGTGATTGACCAGGTTGCAGGCCAGAAGCCAGCCAACCTCGACTAACTCACGTTCGTGGCGGTGGCGTCCCGCTAGCCGCGGCCGCGGAGCTTGTCGATCTGCCTGCGTTCGCGCTTGGTGGGCCGACCCGCGCCTCGGTCGCGTTGGCCCGCGAGCGCCACGTGCTCCTTGGGCGGCGGCTTGGGGCTGTGGTCGATGTACGCCATCACGGCCACCGGCGCCCCCACGCGCTTGGACAGCAACCGCGTCACCTCGACGATGCGCACGGTTTCCCCGCCACGCACCTCGACTCGGTCTCCCGGCACCACCGTGGCGGAGGCCTTGGCGCGCTCGCCGTTGAGCCGCACGTGACCGGCACGACAGGCAGTCGTCGCTCTTGAGCGGGTCTTGGCGAGGCGCACCGCCCACACCCATGCGTCGATCCGCACACTTGACCGCTCCATGTACTGAGGGTACGGCGCGAGCCGTAGGCTGGCGTACATGCAGATAACGGGCGAAGTAATCCTTCAGACCATCGGGTGGGTCGGCTCCCTCCTCATCATTTGGTCGCTCATGCAGTCGCGCGTGCTGCGCTTCCGGTGGATGAACTTCGCCGGCGCCGTGGTCGCGACCGCCTTCAACGGCATCATCGGGATCTGGCCGTTCGCGTTCATGAACTTCGTGATCGCCATCATCGACGCCTACTGGCTGCGCCGGATCTATCGCGAGCGCCACGATGCCGCCGTCTACACGGTGCTCACGCTCGAGCCCAGCGACCCGTTCCTCCAGCACTTCCTAGGAATTCACGCCGACGACATCACGCGCCACCAGCCGGACTTCGACCCGCTGGCACCCACCGACGGCAGCGAGCGCTCGACGTTCCTCGTGGCCCACGGCGACGAGGCCATCGGCGTGGTCGCGGTCCGCCACCAAGGCGAGGGCATCGGCGCCGTCGAACTCGACTGGGTGAAGCCGCGCTTCCGCGACTTCGCGCCCGGGGAGTTCGTCTACCGCACCCCCGGTGCCCTGACCGAGGCCGGCTTCTCGCTGCTCGAGCTGAAGAACCACGACGCGCTCGACCCCATCTACCTAGAGAAGATGGGCTTTATCAAGGGCGACGCGAATTGGGTGCGGGAACTCACTCCCTGATGGTCGCCTGCCCCTGCGGCTCCACACTCGGGTTCTCACAGTGTTGCCGGCCACTCCTGCGCGGCGAGCGCCCGGCGCCCACCGCCGAGGCGCTCATGCGTTCCCGCTACACGGCTTACGTGCGCCGGGACGCGCCGTACCTGATGCGCACGTGGCATCCCCGCACCCGCCCCGTCCAGCTCGACCTTGACGGCGCAGGGTGGCGCGGGCTCGAGATTCTGTCGACGAGCAAGGGCCAGGCGGCCGATGCGACGGGCGTCGTCTCGTTCGTCGCGCACTACGGGAATGGTGCCGGAGAATCGGGCGCCATGCGGGAGACCAGCCGGTTCGTGATCCTCGACGGCGCTTGGGTCTACGTCGACGGCGACGTGCGCTGAGTATTAGCTCGGCGCCTCGCCGGATGGGTGACCATGTACCTACAACGTGACCCCGGAGTCGAGACACGATGGAGTACGTGACCGATCCGATTCTCCTCGTGCTCGTCGTAGCGACCGCCCTCGCGTTCGACTTCACGAACGGGTTTCACGACACGGGCAACGCGATGGCGACCTCGATCGCCACCCGCGCGCTCAAGCCCAAGCACGCGGTCGGGCTGTCGGCCGTTCTCAACCTGCTGGGCGCCTTCCTGTCCCTCACGGTGGCCGCGACCATCGCGACCGGAATCGTCAACTCGGGCGTCGTCACGCTGGAGGTGGTGCTGGCGGGTCTCGTCGGCGGCATCGTCTGGAACCTCATCACGTGGTTCTTTGGCATCCCCTCCTCCTCCTCGCACGCCCTCGTTGGCGGCATCGTCGGAGCCGTCATCGCCGCGGCCGGCACCAGCGGGGTGCTGTGGTCGGGTCTGGTGGGCAAGGTCCTCCTGCCCGCCCTCATCGCGCCCGTCGTGGCCATCGCCGTCGCATCGGTCGGCACGTGGCTGGTGCTGCGCATCACCAGGGACGTGAAGGAAGACACGAACGACAGGCTCTTCCGCTGGGGGCAGATCGGCTCGGCGTCCCTCGTCTCCCTCGCCCACGGCACCAACGACGCGCAGAAGTCCATGGGCATCATCCTGCTCGCTCTCATCGCCGCCGGGGCGGTCCCGTCGGACTCGGGCGTGCCGCTCTGGGTAGTGCTGAGTTGTGCCCTCGCCATGTCGATCGGCACCTACATCGGCGGCTGGAGGGTCATCCGCACGCTCGGGAAGGGCCTCGTCGAACTGTCCTCGCGCCAGGGCATGGCCGCCGAGACATCCTCCGCTGCGATCATCCTCGCGTCGAGCCACTTCGGCTTCTCGTTGTCCACCACGCACGTCGCCACGGGTTCAATCCTGGGGTCAGGCGTGGGCAAGAAGGACGCCAAGGTGCGCTGGTCCGTGGCCGGGCGCATGTTCGCCGCGTGGATGATCACGGTGCCCTCCGCCGCCGCGGTGGGCGCGGTGTGCTTCTTCATCGAGGACGCTATTGGCGGCAACCTAGGTCCCTACATCGTGTTCGGCCTGCTCGTGGTGGTCTCCACCTTCATCTTCCTGCGCTCTCGCCTGACCAAGGTGGACTCGAAGAACGTCAACGACGACTGGGAGTCCGCTGCGGACAACGAGTCCGTGGTCGCGCAGTCGGTCGTCGAGCACGACCCGTCGCTGCTGCGCATCAAGAACAAGCGCCGCAAGAAGAAGAAGAGCAAGAGCGGGGCTGAGTAGGGACGATGTCGGATTACTTCGAACTTGACGCAATCGCCAACATCGTGGTGGTTGGCCTGCTCTTTGGCGCGGGCCTGCCCGCTCTCTTCGCGTTGGGCGTGCGCGCGCTGGCCGGACCAGGTGCTCGCCGTCCCGACGGCACCGTAGCGCTAGCTCGCCGCGTGACGGCCGGCGCGTGCTTCACGGTCATCATTGTTGCCGTGGCGGGGGCGATCATCTACATCGCCGCCGGCGGGCACTGACTCATTTCCCGCCGGCTGGGCAATAAGCGCCCTGCTAGGTGTCGAGCAGGCCCCTGCCGACGGCCGATGCCAGGGTTGGCGCCAGCGGCAGGCGTGGGATGAGCGCCGCCTGAGCGGCGTGATAGACATCCGACTTACCCGCCCAGACGGTGTACGAGGGCTTGTTGTCCGGCCCCAACTCGTGAATCCAGGATCCCGAGCCGTCGAGGAAGTACGTGGCGGCGTGGTCCCACCAGGCCGCGTACCAACGGGCGTAGCCGTCGTCGCCGGTCACGCGCCAGAGCGCGGCCGCGGCGCCCAGCGCCTCGGTCACGACCCAGTGCATCCGCTCGCGCACCACGGGAACACCGTCAAAGTCGTTCGTGTAGACAAAGCCGTCCGCGCCGTCGGCCGCCCAGCTGTCGGCCACCGCGGTCTCGAAGAGCAGGCTCGCGCCGTCCAGTAGCCAGGCGAGCTCCTGCTCGGTATTGCCCGCCTCGAGCTCAGCTGCCCGCGCGTGCAGGGCCAGCCGCGCCCACTCGAAGGCGTGGCCACCGGTGGCACCGAAGGGCCGGAAGGGGTGAGCCTTGTCGTCCTCGTTGAAGCGCGGTAGGGGCTCCCAGGTCGCGGAGAAGTGCTCCGGGATGCGCCAGCTCTGTTCCTTTGCGTAACCAAAGACGCGCTTCAGGACCCGCAGGGCTCGCGAGCGCCAGGCCGGGTCCCCGGTGGCGTCCGCCACCGCGAGATACGCCTCGACGGTGTGCATGTTGGCGTTGACTCCCCGGTAAGACTCGCTCTCAGTCCACGCCTCATCCCAACCCTCGAGTGCCATGCCCTCGTCCTCGCACCAGAACCGGTCCAGGTGCACCGCCATCGCCTCCTGCAAAAGCAGGTCCGCGCCCGGGCGGGCCGCGACCGTCGCCGACGACGTCGCGAGCAGGACGAACGCGTGCGCGTAGGCCTGCTTGGAGCGGTCCACCGGCCCGTCCGTGTTGATGCTGGAGAACCATCCACCGTTCACGGTGTCAGCGAAGTTGTCCCGCAGGGATTCCAGCCCATGATCGACCAAGGGCGCGCAACCCGGTCGGCCCAACAAGGTGCCGAGGCTGTACGAGTGGATCATTCGGCACGTGACGTAAAGCTCGGAGAAGTCCGCCGGCTGCGACGGCGCGACCTTGCCGTCGGCGTCGAGGTTTCCGAACCCGGTGCTGATGGAGCTCGCGGCGCCAAAGTTCAACAGACCGTCGAAGTGGCCTTCGAGCCAGCGGGCGTGGGCGGGGGTTCCGAGCCAGTTGATCGGCTTCACGTTAGAAATAGCAGTCTCCTCGTCGCGCATCCCTGCGCCTTGATGGTTTTCCATCGCCGCGCTCATCGCGCGGCGGCCAACAGCGAGGCCAGCGCCGAGCGCACCCCGTGTTCACGAATATCGGTGCGCGCACGCCAGTAGGCGGCGCGCAGTTCTGCGTCCTGTCCAACGGTGCCGAAGACCGCGCCCACGTCGAGGAGCGCCCCGGCATCGCCGGACTCTTCTCGCGCGGCGGCCGCCAGCAACTCGTCGCGTCGCCCGTCCGTGATGTCCGCGCCCTGGTTGGCCAGCGCCTCGGCGAGCCAAACGCTCCACGCGGCCAGCGCGAAGACCCCGTAGGGGCCGGGCTCGCCGGGCTGGCGGTCTGCGATCACCGGCACGAGGAACTTGGGTAGCCGGTCCGACGAGCTGACGACCTGCCGCGCGAGGGTGTCGCGCACCGCCTGCGATCCGAACCGCTCGATGAGGGTCAGGCAGTACTGGTCGAGGTCCACCCCGGGAACCGGGAGCAGGGTCACGCGCGCCTCGCGCATCCAGCCCGCGAGCAGCGCCACAATCTGCGGGTCGTGGCAGGCGTCGTCGACCCAGGTGAATCCCAGTAGCAACGACGGGTAGCTCATCACCTGATGTGACGCGTTGAGCAGGCGCAACTTCATCAACTCGTAGGGCTCGACGTCGGTGACCATCTGGACGCCCGCGGCCTCCCAGTCCGGCCGACCCGTGGGGAAGTTGTCCTCGAGCACCCACTGCAGGAAGGATTCCGCTCGCACCGGCCAGCGGTCCTCTACCCCGATGTCCCTCGCGACGCTACTGCGCACGTCCTCAGTCGTACCGGGGGTGATACGGTCCACCATCGAGTTGGGGAAGGCCACGTTCTGCGCGATCCACTGGGCGAGATCGGCGTCGATGGCCTCGGCGACCGCCAATAGGGCCTTCCGCGCGACGCTCCCGTTGTGCTGCACGTTGTCGCAGGACAACACCGTGAACGGCGCCGCTGACTGCGCGCGCCTGCGGCGCAGGGCCTCCGTGATCATCCCGAACGCGCTGGTGGGCACGCTCGCGCCCGCCATGTCGGCGCGAGTGGCGTCGTCGACGGGAGAGAAGGTGCCCGTGGCATCGTCGATCCCGTAGCCACCCTCGGTGATGGTGAGCGAGACGATGCGAACCGCCGGGTCCGCCATCTGCTCGAGTACGGCCTCGGTGTCGTCGGGCGCGTGCAGGTAGCGCACGATGCTGCCCACCGCGCGGACCTCGCGCTGGGCGCGGGGGTCGACGGTCGTCAGGGTGTAGAGGCCGTCCTGGGGGACGAGCGCGTCGCGCGTGACTGAGTCCGCCGGGCGTACCCCCACTCCGCAGATCCCCCACTGGGGGTCGGCGCCCAACAGTCGATCCACGTACAGCGCCTCGTGGGAACGGTGGAACGCGCCTACACCGATGTGGACGATGCCCACCTTCACCGCGGCGCGGTCGTAGTCCGGAAGCAGCACGTGCGGCGCGAGGTGCTGCAGCGCATCACTGGAGAGCATGGTCATGACGTTTCCTTATGGTCTTGCCGGTCGGGGGCACTTGCCTCACCAGCCGGGGCTTCCCGCAGCTGGACAATCAGGTCGGCTCGCTCACGCAAGCGGGCGACGCCCACACCGTTGGGCAGGTCTACATTCGCAACCCAGTCGCGCGCCGCGGCGGGCGAGTCCCCGTGGCCCACCCTGCGCGCCACCAGCCTTATCTCGATTTCGTGCGCGTCGAGGTCGACGTACCAGACCTCATCCAGCGCGTCGCGGACCTCCGCCCAGCCGCCCTCCGTTGAGAGCAGGTAGTTGCCCTCGGTCACGACCAGCGGGGTGGTGGCCGGGACGCGCTGGGCGCTGCCGATCGACTCCTCGAGGTCGCGATCGAACCGGGGCGCGTAGACGTCCTCCTCGCGGTCGCGTATCCGTCGCAACAGCGCCACGTAGCCCGCGACGTCGAACGTGTCAAGGGCTCCTTTTCGGTCCCTGCGTCCCATCTCCTCGAGAAGCTCGTTGGACAGGTGGAACCCATCCATCGGCACCACGACCACATCGGCGCCTAACGCGGCGACCAGCGCCTGCGTCAGAGTCGACTTGCCGGCGCCCGGCGGGCCGGTGATTCCCAGCATCGTGCGCCCGGGTCGGCTCAGAAAGTCGCGCGCGCGCGCCTCAAGCTCCGCGAGGGTCATCTCGACAACCCGGTCGCTACTCGTCTCTGGCATCGTCGCCTCTCTAAAAGCCCATATCTCAGGTCGCTACAGGTTCGAGGTTACGCATCCATGACATCGATGTCAAAGACATGATGACACCGATGTCATTATCGGCTAGCCTGTGGATCAAGACGGCGCTGTCCCGGGACAAGGGCGGGCCAGCTACAACGACGTAGAAAGGCACTACCGTGACCGACTTTAAGCAGCGACCCATTCTGGTAACCGGAGCCTCGGGGGGCATCGGGGCCGCCATCGTCCGCCACCTTGTCGCGGCGAATGCCGACGTCATCGCCAGTGGACGCACCGCCGAAAGCCTCGAGGAGATCAGCGCAAGCACCGGCTGCCGAACCCTCGCGTTCGACCTCTCCTCCGAGGCGGAGATCGCCCAGGCCCTCGGCGACCTCGACGTGTGGGGCGTCGTGAACTGCGGGGGTTATGGCGGCGAGATCGCCACTCCCATGGAGACGGACATCGACGTCTTCGACAAGGTCATGTCCGTGAACGCCAGGGGCACACTGCTGGTCACCAAGTACACGTCCCGCTCGATGATCCGACTCGGCAACGGCGGGGCCATCGTCAACATCTCCAGCCAGGCCTCGCTCGTGGCCCTCGCCAACCACATTTCCTACGGCTCGTCCAAGGCCGCGGTCGACAACATCACCCGGGTGAGCGCGCTGGAGCTTGGCAAGTACAACATCCGCGTCAACAGCGTGAACCCGACCGTCGTCATGACGGAGATGTCCGAGTTCTACTGGGGACGCCCCGAAATCGGCGAGCCGTTCCTCGCGCAGATGCCGCTGGGACGTTGGGCTACCCAAGACGAGATCGCCGCACCGGTAGTGTTCCTACTAAGCGACGATGCATCGATGATCTCTGGGGCACACCTGCCGATCGATGGCGGCTACACCGCCGTCTAATACGACGGGTAGTCGGCCCCTGAAGTCGGCGGGCATCGGCGAGATGTTTTCGAGATAGCCGAGGAGGCCGAACGCGATGGTGAGCATGCGCGACGTGGCGCGCGCGGCGGACGTGTCAATTAAGACCGTCTCCCGCGTCCACACCGGGGACCCTCAGGTGGCCCCGGAGACCCGGGAGCGCGTCGAGCGGGCCATTAGCGAACTCGGCTACGTCCCCAACGGCCTCGCGGCGACCTTCCGTCAGGGCCGCTCTCCCGTGATCGGCATCGCGGTGCCCGACCTCTGCGACCCCTTCTTCGCCGCGCTCGTGCAGGGACTCGACGCCGTGGCAGCGGACAACCACCTCATTACTGTGGTCGCGTCCATCGCGGACAAGGATCTGGAGAGGGAGCGCGTCGAGGCGCTACTCAGCCGTCGGCTGCAAGGGTTCGTCCTCGCGCCCACGAGCTTGGACCAGGCCTATCTGGCCCCCTGGAGTAAGCAGCTGCCCATCGTGTTCGTCGACCGACCGCCCGTGAACGTCACGGCGGACCTGGTGGAGTCCGACGACAAGCGCGGGGCGCACACCGCCGTGAGCCACCTGATCGAGCTGGGGCACCGGAGAGTGGTGTTCCTCAGCGACAGCATCATGGTCTCGACCACAAAGGCCCGGCTCGAGGGCTACCGGTCCGCGCTGCACGAAGCGGGGATCGGGCCCGATGCGGCGCTCGAGTTGTTCGTCGACTCCAATCCGGCGGCGGTCGGCGCGGCCCTCGACGGGCTGCTCGCGCTTCCCCAGCCCCCCACGGCGATCTTCGCGGCGAATCCCAGGTCCGCCATGGCGCTGGCGCCGGCGCTTCGAGACCGGCAGTTCGCGGTGGTCAGCTTCGGAGACTTTCCGCTTGCGGATGCCCTGTATCCGGCAATCTCGGCGATGCACCAGGACCCGCGGAGGGTGGGGGAGCTCGCCGCACAGCGCATCCTCGATCGCATCGCGCGGCCCGACGGCGACTTCCCTCGCCGCGTCGAGGTGCCCACAAAGCTGATCGTGCGCGAGTCGAGCGTGCGGGCGTCCCCGAGCGCTTAGCAGCACCCCGAGACGCCCGCAGGCACGAAGACCTTCTACTTGACGCGGTCGACCGCGTCCTGAAGCTCGCGCAGGCGCGGAACCGCACGGTTGGTCAGCAGGTCCGCACGCACGTCGTGGTTCACGGACAGGCTGTCCTTCCACAACGAGCGACCCGCCATGGCTCCACTGGCGCCGTTGGCGACCGCGGTACGAACCTGGCCGATGAACGTGGTGTGGTCGACGCCAGCCGACAGCACTGCCCACGGCACGCCCTCCGCTGCGGTCGTGACGGCTGCACAGGCCTCGGCGGAGCCGGGGTACTGGAGCTTGAGGACCTTCGCGCCGCACTCGACGGACACGCGGGTGGCGCCGGCGACGAGCTCGGGCAGCTTGGCCGCGTACTCCTCTTCGCTTTCGCCGTCGAGGCGGTACGCGAGGATCTCCACGATCAGCAGCAGGCCGGCGGCCTCGCAGGCCGAGACCAGTTCCTTGATTTCCTGGCCAACGCGCGAGGCGGCGTCCTGGCGATCGGAACGCATGTACCAAAGCATCTTCGCGACGTCTCCACCAAGGTCGAGAACGGTCTGCGGCGTCACGCCGGGCACGAAGCGCGTGAAGCGTAGGCCATCGACCTCTTCGAAGCCGGACGCGTCCATGCCGACGACCAGTGCCGTGTCGCGGGACAGTACGCCGTTGTCGGGGATCGCGGGCAGTGCGACCTCGGGGTCGAGCAGGATCGCCGACGCCTCGTTGCCGAGGTAGCGGACCAGGTCGGCCTTCGCAGCAGCGAGCTCCTCGAACGTGACGGCTCCGTCGGGGCCATCGGTCATGACGGCCTTCATGCCGTTGCGCTGGTCCGCGGCAACGATGAGCATGTTGCCTGCGTCGGTCGAGATTGCCGCCATTGCGCGCTTCTCTCGGGTGTTGAGTTCATTCCTAGCCATGGTGTTCTCCATTTAGTAGTGGGGTCTTTTTGCGTCGCGCAAAACTGTCGTTAGAGCGACCTAGCTGCAGTGGCGTCTACCAGGGCGCTTGCCGCCATGGCCGCACCAAATGCGGTGTCCTGAGAGCGGGTAGACACTCGCAGGTTGGGTAAGACTTGGGACCTGGCCTCGCGGACACTCGACATCGCCGACCATCCGCCGGACAGCAGGGTCGACGTGGCCGGGGCGACCTCGCGGTTCATCGCCTCGAGCAGGATCGCGATCTCGTCGTTGCCGTGCAGGAGGATCGCGCGGAAGGCCTCCGCCTGCGTCACGCCGTCCGCCGGAATCGTGAGGCTCAGTACGCCGTCGTCGTTGCGTGCGCCGCGGACGATGACCGACCCCTCGGGAAGGTGCCCCCCGGGAGCCAGCGCGCAGACCTGCCGGTCCAGCCGATCACGGCTCTCGGCATCATCGATCCCGAACAACTGCAGCCCGCGCCTCATCAGAAGCCCGGTCTTCACCCCCGCGACCAGCACAAACTGGCCGTCCACGACGTGGCGCACGCAGTTGATCAGGTAAGCAGCGAGGCGTTCGCGGGCCTCCCGTGACGGGGGCTCCTCGAGTACGCGCAGGATCACCTCGGCGGTGCCCATCGACACCTGATACTGGCTGCCGGGGATGGTTCCCCCCGACACCGCCGCCACCAGGTGGTCGTGGCCGGCGACCGTGACGGCCGCGTCGCGGAATGCGGTCGGCAGCCAATCCCCGGTCGCGGAACCGAGGAAGGCTCCCGCGCCCACCAGCGGAGGAACAAAGTCTTCGTTCACGCCGAGGTACGCGAGCATCTCCGGCCACGCCTCGCCGGTGTCCTGGTCGAGCAGCCCGGTGCGCGATGCCAACGACAGCTCCGCTGCGGGCTCGGCTCCCAAGGCCATCGCCACGAACTCAGGAAGGTTGAGCCAGCGCAGTCCCGTGAGGTCGAGGCCGTGGTCGCGCAGGTACAGGATCTTGGCGACCGAGACCTGGGCGCCCAGGGGCAGGCCGGTGCGTCCCGCGAAGTCGGCCTGCAACTCCTGGGGCATCGCCGCCACCTGCTCGGTGCCGCGCGGATCGAACCAGGCAAAGGCTGGTGCCACTGCCGCTGCGTTGGCATCGATCAGGAAGCCGGTCTCGCCCATCCCGGAGACCGCGACGGAGGCGATGCGTGCGTCGGGGTCGGCGGTGTGCTCGACGACCGCATCGGCCGCGTGTCGCAGTAGTGAGCCGATCGCCGTGATCAACGCCGCCGACTCCAGCTGAGTAGTCCCGCCAGGGCCGATGACCCACGGGGTGGGGACCTGCTCGACAGTGAGCTCTTCGCCCGTCTCGTCCAGGACGAGGATCTTGACGCCGGTGCTGCCCAAATCGAGGCCTGCTACAAAGCGTGCGGACACAGTGGCCCCTTCCATTGATGGTGTGAAAGCTTGTGTGGGGGGGGTCGGGGCTCGCGCCGCGCCGACCCGGTGACCCTCCCGGCTTTGAGCCGGGAGAGCCACCGTCGATCGCAGTGAACTAGCAGGTGGACGCGTACAGCGCCGCCTGGCCTTCTTCTGAGTCGAGGTTTTCCTTGGTGATGATGGTGAAGCCGGTCTGGATCATCGGCTCAGTTGCTTCGCCGCGAAGTGCTGCCACGGCCTGCTGTACTCCCTGGTAACCGATCTGGTAGGGCTGCTGAGCGATGAGCGCCTGAACGGTGCCGTCCTCAAGAGCCGAGACCTGTGCGGGGCCGGCGTCGAAGCCGACAACCTGCACCTCGCCAGCAACGCCAGCCTGCTCGATGCCGGTTGCGGCACCCTCAGCGCTGAAGATGTTGGTCGCGAAGATTGCCTTCAGGTCGGGGTAACGCTGGAGCGTCGAGGTCACGATCTCGGCAGCCTTGGCAGGCTCGTTCTTGGCGTACTGCACACCTACGTACTCGAAGTTCGGGTCCGCAGCTGCAGCTTCCTCGAAGCCCTGAACGCGAGCGTCCGAGGTCGAGATGCCGGGCTGGTTGTCGATGACCAGGACCTGGCCGCCCTCAGGCACCATTTCCTGGATTGCCGCGAACGCTGCCGCGCCGCCGCCAACGTTGTCGGAAGCGATCTCCGACACTGCGAAGGACGGGTCCTCAACGGTGGTGTCCACCAGGACGACCTTGCTCTCCTTGGCCGCCTCTTCGAGAGGGCGCTGGAGTGCGGAAATGTCGTTCGGCGCGATCAGGATCGCGTCGGGGCTGGTGGCCATGACCGAGGTGACGATGGGCTGCTGCAGTGCGGGGTCCCACTTCTGGCCACCCTGGACACTGACGTCGATCCCACCGATCTCCTCGGCAGCGGCGAGGACGCCACACTCCATGGAGATGTAGAAGTTGTCGCCGATGACGCCCTGGATGAAGGCGACGCTCAACTCTTCGTTGGCGTTTGCGGTGGCTTCACTCGTGCTTGCCTCCCCGGTTGCGGAGGCGCTTGAATCGGACTCGCTCGACGTTGAGCAAGCAGCTAGCGTGAACGCCATGGCGGCAGCTATCGAGGCTACCTTAATGGTGGTTACGTGACGCATGTCTAACTTTCCTTTCGGTTGTTGTGTGTACTGCGTTTGCGGTGGAAAATCCGTTTGTAGAGAGACTCTCTGGTAGTGCCGCGAGAGTTCGCGGCTCTTCGCGTCTGGTCGATGTAGACGGCGCCAACGAGGAACGCCCCGACGACCACCTGCTGCCAGTAGGGCTCGACGCCCAGAATCACGAAGCCGTTGCGCAGCGTGGCCGGGATGAAGAGGCCGACGAGCGTGCCGAAGACCGTTCCGATTCCGCCGAACAAGCTGGTGCCACCGATGACTACGCCGGCGATCACGTCGAGGTTCGTCAGGCTGTGTCCCGCGATAGTCGTGGAGCGGAAGAACGACAGGTTCAGCACGCCGGCGAGGCCAGCGAGAAGACCGGCGAGCGCGTAGACCTTGATGAGCTGGCGGTCCACGTTGATTCCGACCCGGCGGCAGGCCTCGGCGTTCGAGCCAACGGCGGAGGTGCGCAGCCCGAACCTGGTGTGGTTCAGCAGGATGATGCCGAAGATCACGACGGTGGTAGCGATGATGACGAGGCTAGGGACGCCGAACAGGCTTCCGAAACCGACGGAGTCAACCAGCACCTCGGGGGCGGCACGCAGGTCGATACCGCTGGTGAGGACCTGGGACAGGCCCAGCGCCGCGCCGAACGTACCCAGCGTGACGATCATGGCTGGCACCTTGGCCTTCGCGACCAGGAACCCGTTGAGGAGGCCCCAACAGAGTCCGGAGATGAGCGCCGCCAGGATTCCGGCCACGGCCACGAACCAGCCCTCGCCGTCGCCAAGACTCTCCATCACCATGGAGCCGACCACGCCGCTGAACACGAGGACCGAGCCCATTGAGAGGTCGATTCCTCCCGTCACGATGATGAAGGTCGTTCCCACGCCTAGGATCGCGAGGATCGACACGCTGATCGCGATGTTGCGGAAGTTGGCGATGTCGAGGAACGCTCCCGGGCTCAGCACCGAGAAGATCGTCACGATCGCGAGCCACACCAACACAATCTGCATGGCCTGCGACTTGAGCACATGGCCCAGTCGGGCACCAAGCGGCTGGCGGATCACACTGTCTTCGGTCTCGCGGCCGTTAACCGCGGCTTCTGTTTGAAGGCTCACGCTGCTTCCCTTCCATCTAGCGCGCCGGTCATTGCACCGACCAGCTCTTCGACGTTTGTCTTTTTGGCGTCCATGACTGCCACGCGCTTGCCGTGACGCAGGACGTGAACGCGGTCCGCGACATCGAGCACGTGCGGCATGGAGTGGCTGATGAGCACGACTGCGATGCCCTTGTCGCGGATGCGACGGATGAGGTCCATCACGCCCTTGGTCTGTACTACTCCGAGCGCGGCGGTGGGCTCGTCGAGGAAGATGACCTCACTCGCCCACGCCGCGGCGCGTGCCACTGCGATGGCCTGGCGCTGTCCACCGGACATGCCGCCCACCGGGCCGGAGAAGTCGCGCACGGTGGCGCCCAGCGCGGAGAACGCTGCCCTGCCCTGGTTGCGCATCTCGGTGCGCTGCATGAAGCCGAGCGTGCCGAGGAAGCCGGACTTCATCATCTCGCGGCCCAGGTACATGTTCTGGATGGGGTTCAAGTGGTTCGCGAGCGCGAGGTCCTGAAACACGGTCTCGATGCCGCGCCGACGTGCGTCAGTGGGGTTGTCGAGGTTGATGGGCTCACCGTTGAACAGGATCTGGCCGGAGTTGGCCTGGTCCGCGCCGGAGAGGATGCGGACCAGCGTCGACTTGCCGGCGCCGTTGTCGCCGATGAGTGCGGAGATCTCGCCCGGACGGACGTCAAAGTTGGCGCCTTCCAACGCACGCACGGAGCCGTAGGTCCGGACGATGTCGCGGGCTTCATAGATAGGTGTTGTCATCGTTGACCCCTTCCTGAGGTAGTTGCAGCACTGGTCATTTCCATTCCCTTATCGATTCGCCAGAGTCAGTCCGTGTCGGATGCCACGGCAGCAGTAAATTGTGGCGCCGCGGTGTACGGCGGAAGTTCTCCCGAGCCACGGACGATCAGGCCCGCCGGCACGACGATGGGGTCCGTAGACACCTCCGCGTCGCCCGGCTGCAGCCGCGCGAGCATCGTGTCCGCGGTGATCTCGCCCAGGCGGCGCGGCGAGTGATCGATCACGGTGACCGCGGGGGTGAGGCTCTCCGCCATCGGGAAGTCGCCGAACGACAGAAACGCGGTGTCCGTGCGCCCCGCCATGTGCAGCGCGGGGACCACACCGAGCGACAGGCGCGTGTTGGTCGCGATCAGCGCGGTGGGCGGGCTGTCGAGCGCGAACAGGTCGGTGAGCGCGTCGCGCACGAAGCGCTCGTCGGGGCAGTCGTCCCGCACCAAGTCGCTGTCCATGGCGAGACCCGCGTCCGCCATGCCGCGGCGGAACCCGGCGTGACGGTCGCGCGTCGTGGGCACGTTCTGCGAGTCGCTCAGGATGCCGATGCGGCGGTGCCCGTGGCTGATGAGGTGCTGCGTCGCGAGGCGAGTCAGTTCGAAGTCGTCCGACACCACCGACTGCGAGCCCGCGTGCTGGCCCACCCGGTCAACGAACACGACCGGCAGATTGCCCAGCCGCAAGCCCACGAGGCTGTCCTCGGTGGTCGGCATGACGATCACGCCGGCGCATCGGCGCTGCTGGAAGTCCTGCACGATCACCCGCTCGCGGTCAACGTCGCGGTGGCTGGAGGTGATGAGCACCTGATAGCCGGCGTCGGAGAGGCGGGATTCGATGCTGGCGACGAGCGCCGCGACGAAGACGTCGCCGATGTTCTCGACGACCACCCCCACGCTGCGGTCGCGGCCGGCGCGAAGGGTGCGGGCGGCGGGATCCGGGCGGTAGTCGAGCGCGCTCATCGCGGCGAGGACCTTGGCGCGAGTCAGCGGCGCGACGCCGGGGGCGTCGTTGAGGACCCTGGAAGCGGTCTTGATCGAGACGGACGCCATCTGGGCGACGTCGCGAAGGATGGGTTCGTTGCGGCCGGTCATGACACGGCTCCCGCGGCCCGAACGACGGCCACGATGGCGGGTGATGTTGATGTGTGAGCGCTCGCAAGCTGCATTAAAATCACCCTCCTCGTTGAGGTATGTCATCGTTGTCATGGGGACTGCGGTTCCCATTCTGTGGCTCGATGACACCGTTGTCAAGCCATCATTGACATCGGTGTCATCTTCGTTACCAAGCCGTGACAGAGCGCCCCTAGGCGACCCCGCGCGGGCGCGAGCTCAGCCGCGCGGCTGGGCCCGCGGTGTCGAAACGTTACGTGCTGGGGGCGTCTAGCGCGGCGGCAATACGCGCCGCCTGCGCGTCCGCGGCGAGCGTGCCGTCCACCTCGTGGTGGGGCGCCACCGGCGCCTCGAGGTTGAGAGTTGCCAGGTAACTGGCGGTATCACTGATTTTTCCCGCGTCGCGGGCCGCGCCTCGCGAGACCAGCCGTTCCACGATCACGTCCGGGTGCAGCCGGATCCAGACCATCCGCACGCCGCCGCCCGCGTCGGCCAGCCGGGCCTCGAGTCGCTCCCACGCCGCCGGGTCAGCCCGCTCTGACGTGAAGGGCGCGATCAAAATCACGGAAACTCCCGAGCGCAGACAGTCGCAGGCCACCTGGAGCAGGCACTCGTAACGCGCGTCTCGGGTGAGCGCGGCGACACGCGGGTCGCCATAGTCGGCGGCACCGGTGACGCCCGCGATCACGTCGACCAGGGGATTGGTCATCGAGTCCTGGTCGAGCACCGCTGCGCCGGTGATGCGCGCAAGTTCGGCCGCGGTGGTCGACTTACCCGACGCCGGGGCGCCGGTCATGAGAATCGCCAATGGGGAGTCGGTCACATCCGTACCCTAGCCGCACCGCCTGGGACGACCCAATGGACAAGGCGCCCAGTTGGGCCGCGGAATGAGGACGGCGTGGGAGTGGTTACCCCAATGAAAGTAACCAGCCACTAGGACGGGAGTACCGCATGTCAGCGCTCATCATCAGCACCAACTACGGCACCGAGCAGGACGAGCTCACAAGCCCCCTCAACGCCTTGAAGTCAGCGGGAATCGCTGTCTCCATCGCCTCCCCGTCCCTGGACCCCATCCAGACCCTGGTGGGCGACAAGGACCCCGGCGAGACCCTCCTGCCGGACGTGGAGATGTCCTCCGTCGACACGGAAGACTTTGACGTCCTGGTCATCCCCGGCGGAACCATCAATGCGGACAACCTCCGCACCGACGACACAGCGGTCTCGTTAGTCAAGAGCTTCGTGGCGGCGGGTAAGACCATCGCCGCGATTTGTCACGCGCCGTGGATCCTCACCGAGGCCGGCGCGGCGGCGGGCAAGACGCTCACCTCGTACCCGTCCCTCGCCACCGACCTCAAGAACGCTGGTGCGACGTGGAACGACGTTGAGCTTCAGAAGTGCGAGGAGCTCGGCTGGACGTTGCTCACCTCGCGTTCGCCAAAGGATCTCGACGCCTTTAGCGCCGCCGTCGTAGACGCCGCGAAGTAGAAGTCACCGCGCCATCCAAGAACCCTCCGCGCTCACGCGGGGGGTTCTTGGCGTTGGAGCCAGGTGGCGAGGTGGACGGCGGTGGGACCGCGCCCGCTTGCGATGTTGGCCGGAGTGCCTGCGGCGATCACCTTGCCGCCCCGGTCTCCCCCGCCTGGACCCAGGTCAATGACCCAGTCGGCGTCCGTAATGGCCGCGAGGTCGTGTTCCACCAGAACCACCGTGTTGCCTGCGTCGACAAGTCGCTGCAATTGATCCAACAACAGTCGAATGTCCGCGGGGTGCAAGCCAGCGGTCGGCTCGTCCAGCAGGTAAAGCGAGTGCCCGCGGCTCGCTCGCTGCAGCTCGGTCGCCAGCTTGATGCGCTGCGCCTCGCCGCCGCTGAGTTCGGTGGCCGGCTGGCCGAGCCTGAGGTAGCCAAGACCCACGTCGCGTAGTGCCTGGATGCTCCGCGCGGCGGCCGGGACGTCGAAAAAGAAGTCGGCAGCCGCATCGACCGTCATCTCCAGCACATCGGCGATCGAGTGGCCGCGGTACTTCACCTCTAGAGTCGGCTCGTTATAGCGCGCGCCGTGGCACGTGTCGCACGGCGCGTAGGTGCCGGGCAGGAACATCAACTCGATGGAGACGAAGCCCTCACCCTTGCACTCCTCGCAGCGGCCGCCCGCCACGTTGAACGAGAATCGACCCGCGTTATACCCCCGGTTCTTCGCTTCGTCAGTGGAGGCAAACACCTTGCGCACCACGTCAAAGAGTCCCGTATACGTCGCTAGATTGGACCGCGGCGTGCGGCCAATAGGGCGCTGATCGACCACCACCAGACGGTCGAGCGACTCGACTCCCGACGCCGCTTTTACGTCGACGTCCAGCACGACCTCTTCCGGGTCGTCAGGTTGCGTGCGTAGGTGGCCCCTCACCACGTGAGCCAGGGCCTGCGTCACGAGGGTGGACTTACCCGATCCGGATACTCCCGTGACCGCCGTCATCACGCGTAGGGGGAACTCGGCCGACACGTCGTCGAGGTTGTGCCTGGAGACCCCGCTGAGCCGTAGCCAGTCCTCGGGCGTGCGCAGTTCCCTGCGTCGTGGTGCCTGCTGGGGGAAAAGGTACTTCGCGGTCACCGACTCCTTGACCTCTCGCAAACCGTCCACGGGACCCGAATAGACCACGTGCCCGCCGCCCTCGCCCGCGCCTGGACCGATGTCCACGATCCAGTCCGCCCGGCGCACCACGTCCAGGTCGTGCTCCACCACGAACAGCGTGTTGCCGGAATCTTTGAGCCGGTCCAACACATCGAGGAGCGGCTGAGCGTCGGCGGGATGCAGCCCGGCGGAGGGCTCATCCAGTACGTAGACCACGCCAAACAGCCCGGAGCGCAGCTGCGTCGCGATGCGCAAGCGTTGGGACTCGCCTCCAGAAAGCGTGGTGGAGTTGCGACCCAAGCTCAGGTACCCCAGGCCGAGACTCAGCAGTTCATCAACCCGTCCCACAACATCCGCTGCGATGCGCTGCGCCGCCTCGCCGGCCTCGCCCGACGCCTGGCTTACGCCCGCGTCGACGTTGTTGCGCAACGCGGCGGCGAGATCAGACAGCGGCACATCGTTCATCTGGGAGATGGTGCGCCCGGCGAATGTGACGGCACGCGCCTCCGGACGCAGCCCGGTTCCCTCGCAGTCGGGGCAGTCGATGCTGCGCACAAACCGAAGCGCGCGCTCGCGCATGCGCTCGCTCTGCGACTGCGCCAACACGTGCATCACATGTTGGCGGGCGCTCCAGAATTTTCCGTAGTAGCCATGGTCAACGCGCCCCTCCTCGGGCTCGACCATGACCGACGGCTGCTCCTCGGTGTAGAGAAGCCAGTCGCGGTCCCGCTGCGGGAGTTGCTTCCACGGCGTGTCGAGGTCGATACCCAGCCCGCGCACGATGCTGCGGAGGTTTGCGCCCTGCCAGGCCCCTGGCCACGCCGCGATCGCGCCGTCCCGAATGCTTAAGGCTCGATCCGGGACCAAGAGCTCCTCGGTGACGTCGTGCACCGTCCCGAGCCCATGGCACCGGGGGCACGCCCCCGCCACGGTGTTGGGGGAGAAGGCCTCCGCGGCGAGGTGCTTAGCGCCTTCCGGGTACGTGCCAGCACGGGAGTAGAGCATCCTCAGCAAGTTGGACAGAGTGGTGATTGTTCCCACGGAGGAGCGGGAACTTGGCGCGCCACGGCGTTGCTGCAGTGCAACCGCAGGGGGAAGCCCGGAGATCTCGTCGACATCGGGTGTGCCGACCTGATTGAGAAGCCGCCGCGCGTACGGCGCAACCGAGTCGAAGTAGCGTCGCTGAGCCTCTGCATAGAGCGTGCCGAAGGCGAGCGACGACTTGCCCGATCCGGATACTCCCGTGAAGGCCACAATCGAGTCGCGAGGGATGTCGATATCGAACCCTTTGAGGTTGTGCTCTCGGGCTCCGCGAACCCTGACCCAACCGTCTACGTCGTGCTCCGACATGCATCCACCGCCCTCTCGCTCACCGATCCCTGGTCTCGCACCGCGCGTGATGTGAGACACGAAGGTGACAGCGTCGTGAAGAGGCGATCTATTCCGAAATCGCCCTCTCGTGGGCGCTCGCCGGGCTAGGTCATCAGCCCGGTCTGCTCGCCGGCCTGCTGAAGATAAGCGGAACGACGGTCAAAGAGACCGGGCACCAGCTCCCTCACTCGCGCGATCAGGTCCGGCATGCTCGCCGTCGTGAGCTCTCCGTCGTCGACCAGGACCTTGCCGGCGACCATGGTCAGCGACACATCGCCGCCGCGCACCGCGTGAACCAGGTTGTGGTGAATGTTGAGGTAGTGCCCGGTGGGTATCAGCGGGGTCATGCGCGGCGTGTCGGTGCGCACGGCGATCAGGTCCGCCTGCTTGCCTACCTCGAGCGATCCGAGTCGATCCCCTTGGCCGATCGCCCGCGCCCCGCCCCAGGTCGCCATCTCCAGCACCTGCCACGAGTCCATCGCCGCGGCGTCCATCTTGCGCAGCTTGCCCATCAGAGACGCGACCTTCATCTCCTCGAACATGTCCAGGTTGTTGTTCTCCTTCTCGCCGTCGGTGCCGAGCCCGACCGCGATCCCCGCACCCAGCATCTCGCTTACCGGCGCGAAGCCGCTCGCCAGCTTCATGTTGCTCACCGGGTTATGGGAGACGCTGCCCCCGCGCTGCGCGAGCAGGGAGATCTCCGCCTCGTCTAGCCAGACCGCGTGCGCGATCATGGTGCGGGGGACGTCAAAGAAGCCCAGCGAATCGAGCGCGTGCATGGGACGCTTGCCCGTCCGTTCACGGAACAGAGTGACGTCCAGTTCGGACTCGCTGCAGTGCGTGTAGAGGCCGGTGTCGTACTGCTGCGCGAGCCGAATCGCCCGCTTCTGCCCCTCCGCATCGGCATAGAAGGGGTGCTCTAGTCCCACCCACGGCATGATGCGACCGTCCGCGGCCCCTGACCACTCCTGCAGCATTCTCTCGTTGTCGTCGAGCGTGTCAAAGTAGTCGTAGTCGGGGTGTTCCCCCACGTAATTGACCGTAACGAGGCGGTTTCCCAGGGCCGATGCGGCGCGCGCGGAGCCGTCCATATAGCGCCACATGTCCACGACGGTGGTGGTTCCGGACAGGAGACCTTCGGCGTAGCAGAGCCACGACGCCGCCTCCGCGTCCTCCGGGAGGAGCACGCGGTGCATCGGGTCTATGTGAAGTCGTAGCCACTCCCACACCGGCAGCGCCTCGGCGGTGCCGCGCAACATCCCCGAGTGGTGGTGGGCGTTGACTAGCCCCGGCATCAAGACATGATCGGGCAGGTGGCGGGAGGGTGCGCCTGGATACTCTGCGGCGAGCGTCTCGGTCGGCCCGACGGCAACGATCACGCCGTCGTCGATCGCGACCCCCGCATCGGTCAATACCTCGCGGTTGCCGGTCATCGGCACCACAATGTCCGCTGTCAGTATGTGCACGGCCATGGTCGCGTCCTCCTCGTTAGGAGGCCAAGTTGACCATGGGGAGATTTCCAGCGAGTTTCCGTCTCCACCGCAGCCAAGGGGGCTGTAACCCAGCCCGGAAAACAAGAAAGCCCCGGTCCGAAGACCAGGGCTTTCCACTTGTGCGCGAGGGGGGACTTGAACCCCCACGTCCTTTCGAACACACGGACCTGAACCGTGCGCGTCTGCCAATTCCGCCACTCGCGCGCGCCGAGAAACTGTAACACGATTTCCACCCATATACGATGTCACCATGGGCGTACTAGACCGGTTCGAGAAGGGCGTGGAGAACGCTGTGCAAACGGCGTTCGCAAAGTCGTTCAAGTCCGGCGTCAAGCCGGTGGAACTCGCGAGCGCCCTCAAGCGCGAGTCGGACGCGCGCGCAGCGGTCGTTGACCGCAATAGAACTGTCACCCCCAACGAGTACTCGGTGTCCCTATCCCCCACGGATCACGCCACCGTCACGAGCTGGGGAGAGGACGCTCTCGAACACGAACTCAAGGACTCCCTGCAGGAGCACGCGGAGCGCCAGCGCTACAGCTTTGTCGGTACGGTCTCCGTCGAGTTCAAGCAGGACGAGTCGCTCGCTACCGGGCGGTACGCCGTGATGTCGCGCACCACGCGCGGCCCCGCGGCCCCTGTCACCTCCCGCGACCCGCAGTCCCGCTATCCCTTGTTGGACGTCGACGGCACCCGCTACAACCTCACGGGCGCGGACACCACGGTGGGCCGCGGGTCCGAGGCGGACATCGTCGTGGACGATTCCGGCGTCTCAAGGCAGCACATTCGCTTCGAAGTCACCCCCGATGGCACCATCCTCACGGATTTGGGCTCAACAAACGGTACGTTCGTGGAAGACCAACGAATTAACGAGGTGACGCTGCTAGACGGCAACGCCATCACGATAGGCCGGACCACCATCATGTACTGGGATGGGATTGCCGCGGACGGAGAAGACTAGGCGATGAGCCAAATCTCGATCACGCTCCTGCGCCTGGGGTTTCTGATCCTTCTTTGGGCCCTGGTCCTGTCGGCGATCGGGGTGCTCCGCGCAGACCTCTATGGCACGCGCGTCACGTCTCGCGGCAAGGGAATGTCCCAGCGCCGTCGCGAGGCGGCACGAGCGGAGAAGATGGCCAGCCCGGCCCGCGCAGGCACCGGCGTCCGCGCCGGAGGCATGATGGCCAAGGAGGCCGTGGCCGCCCACCTGGCCGTGACCTCGGGGCCCCTCAAGGGCACGACGATCCCGCTCGGCAGCGCCCCCGTCCTCATCGGCCGTGCGGCCACCTGCACCGTGGTCATCGACGACGACTACTGCTCCTCGCGCCACTGCCGCGTGTATCCGGACAACGGCCAGTGGATGGTGGAGGACCTCGGCTCCACGAACGGCACGTTCCTCTCCAACCAGCGCGTGGACGACCCGGTTCCCTTCCACATGGGCGACCGGCTCCTGCTGGGTGCCACGGCGATCGAATTGCGGTCCTGACATGTTCCTAGGGATCAACTTCGCGGCACGCTCCGACGTGGGACTGGTGCGGGCGAACAACCAGGACTCCGCGTTCGCGGGTCCTCACCTGCTGCTGGTCGCGGACGGCATGGGCGGCGCGGCGGGCGGCGACATCGCCTCCTCGATCGTGATTGGCCGGCTGGCGGAACTCGACGCCGAGTCGCTGGGCCCGGACGAGGCGCTCGACGAACTCAAGGACGCTATCGCGGACGCCCACGCCGAGATCGTCCAACGCGCCAAGAACGACCCCGAGCTTTCTGGGCTCGGAACGACTGTCACCGCGTTGCTCCGGTCGGGCTCCTCGCTCGCCATGGCGCACATCGGCGACTCGCGCGCCTACCTGCTGCGCGACGGCGAGTTCGACCAGGTCACCACCGACCACAGCTTTGTTCAGCACCTCGTCGACACCGGCCGGCTGTCGGTCGCCGACGCGGAGAACCACCCCAAGCGATCAATGTTGCTGCGAGTACTCGGCGACATCGACGCCGACGTGCCCGTCGACATCTCAGTGCGCGAGACGCGTCCCGGCGACCGCTGGATGCTGTGCTCGGACGGTCTCTCCGGTGTGGTCAGTCGCGACACGATGCATCGGACCATGCTCGAGGTAGAGCACCCTGCGGATTGCGCCGATGCGCTGGTGGGCTTGGCGCTCGCGGCGGGGGCTCCCGACAACGTTACGTGCATCATCGGCGACATCGTGGACATCGACGCCTCCCCCGACGGCGTGGGTCCCGCGACTGCCTCGCAGATCGTGGGTTCCGCCGCGCGCGACCGCAACCGTCCCTCGCAAGGCGGCCAGGGTGCCGCCGGCAAGGCAGCCAAACTGTCCGAGCGCGCCGACCCCGAGGACGACGAGGAGCCATCTTCGTGGGCCACTAGGTGGCAGATGCTTAGGCCGTGGATGTTGCCCACCATTGCCCTGCTGGCTGTGATCGCTGCGGCCTGGGGAGGCTACGCGTGGAGCCAGACCCAGTACTACGTCGGCGAGAACGACGGCCAGGTCGCCATCTATAGGGGAATCCCCGGCGAGGTGGGACCACTCAACCTGCACACGGTTGTCACGGACACCACCGTCTCGCTCGAGGATCTCGCCCCGTTTGAACGGGACCGGATCGTCTCCACAATTCGAGTGGATTCGGTTGCCGACGCCTACGAGGTCGTTGGCACGCTCGAGGCGGATCAGTAGTGGCTACAGTCGCCGACATCCGGGTGCATCAGGGCCGGCGGTCGGAGATTGCTCTTCTTTCGATCGCGGTCATGATTGCCGTGCTCGCGCGCGGGCTGGTCGACTACCACGCGGACGTCCTGGAACTGAGGTCGCTCGGGTTCTACGCCCTAGCCGCCGTTGGTCTGGCCACTACCGCTCACCTCGTGCTGCGTCGGTACGCGCCGGCGGCGGACACGGTGCTGCTGCCCGCGGTCTTCGCGCTGAACGGTATTGGCCTCGCGATGATTCGGCGCATCGACTTCGCGTACGCGTCGCGCGGGCGCGACACCACCTTCGGTAGCGTCCAGCTCGGTTGGGCCATTCTCGGCATCGCGCTGATGATCGCCGTCCTGCTCCTGGTTCGCGACCACCGCGTGCTGCGCCGCTACACCTACACGGCTGGCCTCATCGGACTCGTCGGCATCATGTTGCCGCTCATGCCGGTGATCGGCACGGAGATCAACGGGGCGCGGATCTGGATCCACATCTTTGGGCGGTCTCTGCAACCCGCCGAGTTCGCCAAGATCGCGCTCGTCATATTCTTCGCGGGCTACCTGGTCAGCAACCGCGACACGTTGGCTCTGGCAGGCCCCAAGTTCCTTGGCATTCGCTTTCCCCGCCCGCGCGACATGGGTCCGCTCCTGCTGGTGTGGGCCGCGTCGATGCTCGTTCAGGTGTATGAGCGCGACCTGGGCACCTCGCTGCTGTTCTTTGGGATCTTCCTCGCGATGCTCTACGTCGCGACCGAGCGCATCAGCTGGGTAGTCGTCGGCCTCGGCATGTTCGCGGCCGGGGCTGCGCTCGCCGGCACCGTCTTCGCGCACGTGCAGTCGCGCTACGACGCCTGGCTGCACGCGCTCGATCCCGCCGTCTACGCGTCGGGCACATCTGAGCAATTGGTGCGCGGGCTCTTCGGAATGGCGTCCGGGGGGCTGCTGGGAACGGGCCTGGGCGAAGGTCGCCCAGACTTGGTCCCCTACGCGGAGTCCGACTTCATCATCTCCTCGCTCGGGGAGGAGCTGGGACTCACCGGCCTGATGGCCATCCTCACGCTCTACGTGATCATCGTCCAGCGCGCAATGCGCACCGCCATCGGCGTGCGCGACGGCTTCGGCAAGCTACTCGCGACGGGGCTGGGCTTCTCGCTAGCCCTCCAGGTCTTCATCGTCGTCGGCGGCGTCACCCGGGTCATCCCGCTGACCGGCCTGACCACCCCGTTCCTCGCCTACGGAGGTTCGTCGATGCTCGCGAATTGGATAATCGTGGGGCTGCTGCTGCGCATCTCCGACCAGGCCCGCCGCCCAGCGCTGGAGGTGTCGTAGATGAACGAGCCAGTCCGGCGCCTGAGCGTCGTCATCCTCATCATGTTCCTAGGGCTCATGGGGGCCGCCTCCTACATCCAGGTGATCACGGCGAACAGCCTCAACGCCGACAACCGCAATGTGCGCACGCTCTACCGCGAGTACGGCACGTTCCGCGGGCCCCTCATCGTCGGAGGCGAGGCGGTCGTGACCTCGGTCCCGGTCGACGACCCCTTTAATTACCAGCGCACCTACCAGGATGGCCCGCTCTACGCTGCCGCCACGGGCTACTACTCGATCGTCTACGGCCGGTCCGCCCTGGAGCAGACGGAGAACTCGCTGCTCAACGGCTCGGACGACGCGTTGTTCTGGAACCGCCTTGGCGACCTGTTCGCGGGACGCGAGCAGGAGGGCGCCTCTGTCTCCATGACGCTGGACTCGACGCTTCAGCAGGTCGCGACCGATCAACTTGGCGACCAGGTGGGCGCAGTGGTCGCGCTCGACCCCCGCACCGGCGAGATCCTCGCGATGGTGACCTCCCCCACCTACGACCCGGCGCTACTCGCGGGCCACAACAGCGCGCAGGTGAACGAGAACTACCAGGAGTTGCTGAACGACCCGGGTGAGCCGCTGGTTAACCGCGCCATCGCCGGGGACACCTACCCGCCGGGTTCCGTCTTCAAGCTGGTGGTGACCGCCGCGGCACTCGAGTCGGGCTACTCCGCGGACACGGAGCTCTACGCCCCCCAGGAGCTCGACCTGCCGGGAACGTCCGCGACCATGACCAACTACGCGGACGAGAAGTGCTCTGCTAACGACACGACGACCCTTGCGGACGCGCTCAGGGTGTCCTGCAATACCGCGTTCGCGAACCTCGGCATGTCCCTGGGCTGGGACGTGATCGAGCGCAAGGCAAAGGAGTTCGGCTGGACTAGCCAGATCGACGTACCGCTTCGCGCCGCGGTCTCTGGCCTGCCCGATGATCCCGATGCGGCCCAGACCGCGATGGCGTCGATCGGCCAGTACGACGTCCGGTCGACTCCACTGCAGATGGCCATGGTCACGGCCGCCATCGCCAACGACGGCACCCTAATGAACCCCTACCTCGTCAAGACAGTGCGCGCGCCGGACCTGCGCGTGATCCAGCAGACCGAGCCCTCCGAATACGGGCAGCCGATGACCCGCACCGATGCCGCCTCCCTCACCGCCATGATGGTGGACGTGGTCGACAACGGCTCCGGCCGGGCCGCCGCCATTCCTGGCGTCGAGGTCGCGGGCAAGACCGGCACCGCCGAGACCGGCCTCGACACTCCTCCTCACAACTGGTTTGTTGGCTTCGCGCCCGCGGGCAACCCCACCATCGCGATCGCCGTCCTGGTGGAGAACGGCGGCGACCGCGGCTCCGCGGGGCAGGAGGCGACCGGCGGCATCGTCGCGGCCCCCATCGCCAAGGCCGTCATGGAGGCGGCCCTCGCCCAGGACGGAGACGGCTAATGGGCGCACTCCAACCAGGCACCACGCTGGGCGGGCGCTACGTGCTGCGCTCCCTCCTCGCCGTGGGCGGCATGGGCGAAGTGTGGCGCGGCGCTGACAGCGAGCTGGACCGCGAGGTGGCGGTCAAGGTCCTCAAGGACGGGGCCGCGAAGAACGACACCTTCCTGCGGCGCTTCCGCAACGAGGCCAAGAACGCGGCCGGCCTGCGTCACCCGAACATCGCCCAGGTCTACGACTACGGCGAGGTGGATGGCACGCCGTATCTGGTAATGGAACTGGTCGAGGGCGAACCGCTGTCGACCATCCTGGAACGCGAGCGCATCCTCGATGAACGGCGGCTGGTGACCATCCTGCGGCACACCTGCAACGGCGTTCAGGCGGCCCACGACGCCGGCGTCATGCACCGTGACGTCAAGCCGGGCAACCTGCTGGTGCAGGAGCATGACCTAGTCAAGGTCACCGACTTTGGGGTCTCGCGCGGAACCGGCCAGACCACCCTCACGGCCACCGGCATGGTGATGGGAACCGCCCAGTACCTCGCGCCCGAGTTAGCCCTGGGCAAGGCGGCGACCCCCGCATCGGACCTCTACGCTCTGGGCATCATCGCGTACGAGTCGGTGGTGGGTCGACGCCCGTTCACGGCCGCGACCGCGGTCGATATCGCGATCGCCCAGGTCAACGACGTCGTGCCTCCGCTACCCGCGAGCGTGAGCCCCCAGATGGCCAAGGTGATCATGAACCTGCTCGAGAAGAACCCCCGCAAGCGGTTCAAGAGCGCGGCCGAGCTCGAGCGTCACCTCGCCAATTTCAGCGCCCCCGCACCATCGCTCGACCCGCTCGCCCAAGCCCCGAGCGCGCAGGCGCCCGATACCTTGGTCCCTGGCTCGGAACCCCAGGCGCCGACCCGTGCGATGCCTCCGAGCATCGCGCCAAGAAGCTACCGACCTCACCCAGATCGCGCCCCAGGGCAGCGGTAATGGGCAATAGTGCGACAATGTTCGCGAGAACTCGAACCCTGAGCCAGGGACGTTAGGAATAGACATGAACGACGAACCGAAGATCCTCGCCGGTCGCTACGAAGTCGGCGACCTCATCGGCCGCGGTGGCATGGCTGAGGTGCACATCGGGTACGACACCCGCCTCGGGCGAACTGTCGCTATCAAGATCCTGCGTCCTGACCTGGCTCGCGACCCCTCCTTCCAGACGCGCTTCCGCCGCGAGGCGCAGTCCGCGGCCGGCCTCAATCACCCCACCATCGTCGCGGTCTACGACACCGGCGAGGACACCATCGTCGGTGCGGGGGGAAGCCCGCAGGCGGTCCCGTTCATCGTCATGGAGTACGTCGAGGGACACACCGTTCGCGACATCCTTAAGGGTGACGTCGCGGCGCCGATCGACGAGGCCGTCGACATCGTCGCCGGCGTCCTGAACGCGCTCGAGTACTCGCACCACGCGGGCCTCGTGCACCGCGACATCAAGCCCGCCAACGTCATGCTGACCCCCACCGGCGCGGTCAAGGTGATGGACTTCGGCATCGCCCGCGCACTGGCCGATGCTGGCAACACGATGACCCAGACGCAGGCCGTCGTCGGCACGGCGCAGTACCTTTCCCCCGAGCAGGCCCGCGGCGAGAACGTCGACGCGCGCTCCGACCTGTACTCGACCGGCTGCCTGCTCTTCGAGCTCCTCACCGGACGCCCGCCGTTCATCGGCGACTCCCCCGTGTCGGTGGCCTACCAGCACGTGCGCGAAGCGCCGCCCAAGCCCTCGGACTTCGCCTCCGACGTGCCTCCCGAGCTCGACGCGGTGGTGCTGCACTCGCTCGCGAAGAACCGCGACGAACGCTACGGCTCCGCCCAGGAGTTCCTCACCGACCTGCGCGGCGTGATGGCGGGCGCGCAGCCCATCGGCGGCATGCCGTTCGGCTCGGCCGCGGCCGGAGCCGGCGTTGCCGGCGTGGCTGCCGCGGCTGCCATGAACGGCATGACCCCCGAAGAGATCGCCGACCTACCCACGCAGCAGATGCCCGCGACTCCCGCCGGGCCCGAGACCAGCGCGACCGCGATCATGCCCGCCTCCGGACCCGCAGGCGGACCGGCGGCAGCGCCCTGGGCGAGCGTCGGAGCCGCCACCGGCGAGCCGACGCCCATGAGTGGCACCCTGATGGTTGACGACGAGCTGGACGCGGAGGAGGAGCGCCGCGCCAAGCGCAACCGCTACCTGCTTCTTGGCGGAGCCGCCCTGCTGGCCGTCGCGCTCATCGTCGCGCTCATCGTGTTTGCCACCAGGGGACCCTCGGAGCCCGAGATCACCACTGTCGCGTTGCCAGACCTCACCGCCATGACCCAGGCGGAGGCGGAGACCGCGCTCCTCGACCTGGGCCTCACGGGGGACTTCCAGCTCGAGGCGAGCGAGGACGTGCCTGTCGATGTCGTGATTCGTAGCGAGCCCGTCGCGGGGACCGAGGTTGACGAGGGCTCGACCGTCGACGTCTTTGTCTCCAGCGGCCCCGGTTCGGCGACCGTCCCAAGCGTGCGCGGTAAGACTGAGGAGGACGCTACTGCTCAGCTCGAGCTTGCCGGGCTGGTCGTCGGGGAAGTCATCGAGGAGGACAGCAAGGACTTCGACGAGGGCCGCGTCATCGAGACCAACCCCGCCGAGGGCACCGAAGTGCAGGTTGGCGACTCCGTCACTCTGTACGTGTCCACCGGCATGGTTCAGCTGCCCAACCTGATCGGCCTGCAGGAGGACGATGCGCGTCAGCAGCTGACCGACGTGGGGCTCATCCCGTCTGTCACCGACCGGGAGGACGACTCCAAGCCAGCTGGCGAGGTCCTCGAGCAGAACCCCGGTTCCGGCGAGATTGCCCGGGGATCCTCGGTCGAACTCGTTGTCGCGACCGCGCCCAGCACGGTGACCGTTCCCAACGTCATCGGCCAGAGCCGCGGCGACGCGGAGCAGGCGCTCGGCGACGTCGGCCTCAAATCGACCGCCACCGAGGTCATCACCGAGGAAGAGGGCCAGGACGGCAAGGTGCTGACTCAGAACCCGTCCGGGAACACCGACGTCAAGCCGGGCACCAACGTGGCAATCGGCGTCGGCAAGTACGTGGAGCCCGAGCCGGAACCGTCGGTGACCCCGACCCCGGCGCCCTAATCGCGACCCGCGGGCGCCTACGTGACTCGTAGGCGCCCGCGCACCGCGAGGCGCACGCCACGCCACGCCGCGCCGCAACAAAAAACCCGCGGGTATGCATTTGGTCAAGTCCGTTGTTTAGACTGGCGTGATGACTCGAGTGGACACCGCTGACACCCTCCATCAGTTCGTGGAGACGCACCTGGGCGATGTTGCGAGCACGCTCGACGACTACGTCACGGCGGCGATGTGTGAGATCCCCGCGGCCGGTGCCGACTACCGTTCCCTCTGGCAGTCGCTGGGCGGACAGTTCGACGGCGGCAAGAACCTGCGCCCCTCACTGACGCTCGCTGCGTACGCCGGGCTCGGCGGCGACGACCCAGCCGCCGTCGTGCCGGTGGCCGCCGCCATGGAGATGCTCCACACGGCGATGCTGGTGCACGACGACATCCTCGATCACGATGAGGTCAGGCGCGGACGCCCCAACGTGGCAGGCACCCGACGCGCCGCACTCTCTCAATCCGGGCTTAGCCCCGCGCAGGTTGAGGACCACGTGCAGGCCGCCGCGCTGCTCGGGGGAGACCTGGCGCTGTCGTCTGCCTACGACCTCATCTCGCGGGCGTCGCTCCCGGCCCACCACCGCATCGCGTGCCTCGACCTGATCACCGGCGCCATTCGCGCCACCATCGCGGGCGAACTTCTCGACATGTACGCGAACGTCACGCCTCCGCGCGACGCCAACTCGCTGCTCATCGCGGAGCTCAAGACCGCCACCTACACGTTCGTCGTTCCCCTGCACGCGGGAGCGCAACTCGCCGGGGCCGACCCCACGATGGTGGGTCACCTCGACAAGATCGGCACGGGACTCGGGCTCAGCTTCCAGCTTGTCGACGACGACCTGGGAGTCTTCGGCGACCCCGTAGTGACCGGCAAGTCAGTGCTCTCCGACCTGCGGGCGGGCAAGCGCACGGAGCTGCTGCGACAAGGCTTCGAGCTCGCGAACCCCGCCGGGCTCGGCATCCTCACCCGCGGCATCGGCAACCCCGACCTCGACGAGGCGGGTGCGGCGGATATTCGCACCGTGCTCGAGGACTGCGGGGCACGCACCAAGGCCTTGCGGGTCGCGCGCCAGCATGCGCGAACAGCGCGGAGGCTCTCGTCTGAGCGTGTGTCGGCGCCACTGTCCGGGTACTTGGGCCAGCTCATCGACCTGCTCGAGGCCCGCACGTCATGAGCGGTCCGAGGCGTCGAACCCTCGACGACAACGCCACCTCGCTCGACCTGTACGACAGCGCCGCCCAGGCGGCCGCGGCCCAGGTCATCCGCAGCTACTCGACGTCGTTCGGGTTGGGCGCTCGGATGCTCCCCAAGCCCATGCGCCGCCACATCGAGTCGGTCTACGCCATGGTGCGCGTGGCGGACGAGGTGGTCGACACCTACCGCGGCGACGATGCGGACGACGTGCTCGATGCCTTCGAGGCCGGAGTCCTGGCCGCCATGGGCGGCCGATTCTCGACCGACGTCGTGGCGCACGCCTTCGGCGTGACCGCCCGCGCAGTGGGAATCACCAGGGCACAGACGGACCCCTTCTTCGCCTCCATGCGCGCCGACCTCACCGTGACCGAACACGACGACGAGTCCTTCGCCCTCTACGTCTACGGCTCCGCGGAGGTCGTGGGCGAGATGTGCCTCGCGGTGTTCCTCAACACGGGCGCCGGACCGACGCCGCTACCTGCCGTGGCCAGCGCGGGGGCCCGCAGGCTCGGCGCCGCGTACCAAAAGGTCAACTTCCTGCGAGACCTCGGCACCGATGGCGGCGAGCTGGGCCGGTCCTACTTTCCCGGCATCGCCGTTGACACGCTCACCAACGAGCAGTTGGCGGCACTCGTGGCGGACTGCCGCGCGGACATCGAGGCCGCCCGCGCGTGCCTGCCGGCCCTGCCGCGCCGGGCGGGCGTAGCGGTGTCGACCACCATAGATATCTACACCAGGCTGCTCGACAACATCGCCGCACTTGACGCAGCGGAACTCGCCGGAAGGCGCGTGCGCGTCCCAAACACCACTAAGGCGGTGTTCGCGGCCCGCAACTCGTGGAACTCGCGCCGATCAGGAGCACAGAATGCCCAGTAAGCCACTTCGCGTCGTAGTAATCGGCGGCGGAATAGGCGGGCTCGCGACCGCCGCGCTGCTCGCGCGCGGCGGGGCCGAGGTCACGCTGGTCGAACAGAACGCGCAGCTCGGGGGTCGCGCAGGCAGGCTCGAGGTCGACGGATTCACGTTCGACACCGGCCCCAGTTGGTACCTCATGCCCGAGGCCTTCACGCAGTTCTACGCCCTCATGGGACGGGACGTGAACCAGGAGCTGGACCTGATCGACCTCGACCCGCGCTACCGCGTCTACTTCGAGGGCGACAGCGAGACCGCACCCGGCGAGCAGGTCGACGTGTCTGCTGATGCCGACGCGAACTACGCGCTGTTCAACTCTCTCAGCCCGGGCGACGGCGACGCCATGCGCGAATACGCGGCTGAGTCGAAGGAACTCTACGACCTGGCGCTCGAGCGGTTCCTGTACACGACCTTCGAGCGACCCACCGCGGTCGCCAGCACGGCCGTCACGCGATCCCTGCCAAAGCTGTCGCGCCTGCTGACGCGCTCGCTAGGCGCCAAGGTCGCGTCCTCGGTCAAGGATGCTCGGCTGCGCCAGATCCTCGGCTTCCACGCCGTGTTCCTGGGTTCCTCGCCCAGTCGCGCCCCGTCGCTGTTCTCCTTGATGAGCCACCTCGACCTCACCGACGGCGTGCGTTACCCCCGCGGCGGAATGTACGCGCTCATCGAGTCGATCGAGAAGATGGCCATCGCCGAGGGCGTGCAGGTGCGTACCTCTACTCGCGCGCGCCGCATCCTGGTCGAGCCGAACGGCATCGCAAGCGGCGTCTCGCTCGAGGGTGGCGAGGTGCTGGCGGCGGACATCGTGGTCAGCGGCGCGGACATGCACCACACCGAGACCGAACTGATCGCCCCCGCGCACCAGTGGCAGCCCGAGGCCAAGTGGTCGGGCCGCCAGCCCGGCATTAGCGCGCTGCTCGTGATGGCGGGCGTCGAGGGCCCATTGCCCGAGCTCGAGCACCACACCCTGTTCTTCACCAAGGATTGGGACGCCAACTTCGAGCAGATCGTCGGCAAGGGCGAGCTCACTCCTCCCTTCCCGGCCTCGATTTACGCCGCGCGCGTGAGTGCGACCAACCCGGACGCGGCTCCGGCCGGTCACGAGAATCTCGTCCTGCTGGTCCCGTTCCCCGCGGACCCCACCCTCGGGGCGACGGAGCGCAGCCGCGAGGATTTGCACGAGGCCGCCGCGGCGTACCTGCAGCAGGTCGCTGACTGGGCGGGCGTCCCCGACCTGGTCGAACGCACCACCATCTACAACGTCACTACCCCGTCCGACTTCGCGACGGAACTCAACGCCTGGCGCGGGTCCGCACTGGGCCTGGAGCACACGCTCCGCCAGTCCGCGATGTTCCGACCAGCCAACGTCTCCTCCACCATCCCCAATCTGTTGTACACCGGCTCGTCCACCACCCCCGGAATCGGCCTGCCGATGTGCCTCATCAGCGCGGAGCTGGTCGCCAAGCGGCTGCTCGGCGCCACCGGCGTGGAGCCGCTGCAGACTCCCGCTCCGGTGGGGTTCCTGCGACGGTCGCGACGCAGGGACGTGCTCGGAACCATCGTCCGCCAGGGGAATCTGCCCTCCGTCGTTCGCGAGCAGGAGTCGGAATCAGAGCCGCCCTCCGCCCCCAGTTCTTCGTCGCGCGGCGGGCTTCGCTGGCGTCGCGCGGGCCGCCAAAAATGACCAGTTGGCTCTACCTGATCGGGCTGCTGGTCGGGCTCGCCGGGCTGGGGACCCTCGACTGGAGGTACCGAGTCGCGTTGTTCTCGCAGCCGCGCCGCGCGCTGGTGACCGTGGGCATCGGCGTGGTGTTCTTCCTGGTGTGGGACCTGATCGGCGTGGGCCTCGGCATCTTCTTCGTGGGTAGCGCGCCGTACCTCACCGGGATAATGGTCGCCCCAGAAGTGCCGCTCGAGGAGCTGCTGTTCCTCACGCTGCTCTGCTACCAAACCCTGCTGCTGTGGCTCGCCTTCAGCCGCCGCTCTGCTCGCCAGGAGACGTCCCGATGACCTACGTGCTCCTCTCCCTCGCCGTCCTCGCCCTGATCGCGCTCGTGACGTTCCCCACTCTGAGGCGACTGCCCGGCAGGCCGTTGGCGATGACCGCGCTCGTCTTGGTGGCGCTGACCGCGGTGTTCGACAATGTGATTGTGGGACTCGACATCGTGGCGTACGACGATGCGCTCATCAGCGGCGTGATCCTCTGGCACGCGCCCATCGAGGACTTCGCCTACGCGCTCGGCGCGGTCATGCTCGTACCTGCGGTGTGGACCTGGTTGGGACGCCGCAACCCCGCGGCCTCCGCAACTGCTGACGAGCAGACGGCTTCCGACCCGCATCGGGCGCCGCAGCAAGACCCCCAGGGAGGAGCGCGATGATCCGCTCAATCGTCAAGGCGTCGCGCCCCATCAGCTGGGTTAACACCGCGTTCCCCTTCGCCGCGGCCTATCTCATGGTCACGCACCAGGTCGACGCACTGTTCATCGTCGGCACGCTGTTCTTCCTGATCCCCTACAACCTGCTCATGTACGGCATCAACGACGTGTTCGACTACGAGTCGGACCTGGCCAACCCCCGCAAGGGTGGCATCGAGGGCGACGTTATCCGCGACCGCGAGCGCGCTCGACGCGTCCATCGGGGCATCCTGATCGCGTGCGCCGTCACCGTGATCCCGCCGCTGGTGTGGCTGCTGTTCCAGGGCTCCGGCGCGGCCGCGGTCACGCTGCTCCTGGTGGTCTTCGGGGTCATTGCCTACTCGGCGCCACGGCTGCGCTTCAAGGAACGGCCGTTCCTCGACTCCCTCACGTCCGCCCTGCACTTCGCAGGACCTCTAATCTACGCGCTGGTACTCACCGGCGCCCCACTTACGGGAGCCGGGGTGTGGCCCATCTGGGCCGCCTTCGTCGCGTGGGGCATGGCCAGCCACGCTTTCGGCGCCGTGCAGGACGTGCGAGCGGACCGCGAGGGCGGCATCGGCTCCATCGCCACGGTGATGGGCGCCCGCGTGACCGTGTGGTTCGCGCTCGCCATGTACGTGCTCGCCGCCGCGCTACTGCTGTTCCTGCCCTGGCCCGGCATCCTGGCCGCGGTGCTGCCCCTAATCTACGCGGCGTCCGTCGCGCGATTCCTGGGTGTCACCGACGAAACCTGCGAAGACGCCAATCGCGGATGGAAGACGTTCCTGTGGCTCAACCAGCCCGTCGGCTTCCTGGTCACCCTGCTGTTGATTGCGGTCTACAACGGCTGGATGTAGCGACCCGGTTCACCCGCGACGGTGTGACGACGCGCGCTACTTGCGCACGAGCGGGGTGAGGCCGGCGGACCGCGCCTCGGCGTCGGGCATCCCGCACACCTCGAGCCAGTTGGCCAGCAGCCGGTGGCCGCCCTCGGTCAGCACCGACTCGGGGTGGAACTGGACGCCGTGCAGGGGCAGCGTCGTGTGGCGCAGGCCCATGATCAGGCCGTTCTCCGTGCGTGCCGTCACGATGAGCTCGGCGGAGACGGTCCCCTCCTCAACGGCGAGCGAGTGATAGCGCGTCGCGGTGAACGGCGACGGCAGGCCGACCAACACCGAGTCCTGCTCGTGAAGGACGCCCGACGTCTTGCCGTGCATCAGTTCGGGCGCGTGGCTGACCACCCCGCCGTAGACCTCGGCTAGCGCTTGGTGCCCAAGGCAAATCCCCAGCATCGGCGTGCCGGAGGTCGCGCAGTCGCGGATGACGTCGTTGGATGCGCCCGCGTCCGCCGGCGTGCCCGGTCCGGGGGACACCAGCACGCCGTCGTAGTCGGAGATGGGACCGGCGGTCGCAACGGCGTCGTTGCGCACCACCACCGTTTCAGCGCCCATCTGACGCAGGTAGCCCACGATCGTGTAGACGAACGAGTCGTAATTGTCGATCACGAGGATGCGAGTCATGGTGCCTGCCCCTGTTCGATGTTCTGGTCCTGAATACCAAACTCTACTGAAACCCATGGAAACACGAACTCGAAGAGCGCCCACACGATCGCGCCAATCAGGATGACCAGCAACAGCGCCTTCACCAGCGTCGGTCCCGGAAGGATTCGCCACACGGCAGGAAATATCACGATGCTTCTCCCAAGATTTCCGCCGGCAGGCCCGCATCGTGCGGAGCCCAGTACTCGAGCGTGCCGTGCGTGACCCAACGCTCCGCCGCCGAGAACATCGGGTGGCACGTAGTCAGGGTGATGTAGTGATTGTCTGGCGCGGCGCCGGGCTTTCCCGGTACCGGGGCGATGACCTCAACTTGGCTGGGCTGCACAATCTCCCATTCGGTGACCCGGTACACGTACCAGGCCTCCTCGGTCTCGATCACGAGCGCGTCGCCCTCTTGGAGGTCGGCGATCTTGTTGAACGGCTTGCCGTAGGTGGTGCGGTGCGCACTGATCGCGAAGTTGCCCAGCGCGCCCGGCATGCCAGTGCCGGGGTAGTGGCCGATGCCGAGCGTGTCGAGCACGTCTGCGCGAGTCACACCTTCGGAGATGGGCTTGACGTAGTCGCTGCCCCAGCGCGGCACGTGCATCGTCGCGAACGTGGTGGCGAACGCGGGCTCGTCCATCACCGGCGCCGTGTCGGGGGAGAACTTGAGGTTATCCGGGATGACCGTCACGCCGTCGCCCTCTTCAGACTGGATGGGCGCGACCCAGTCGAGGCTCTCGACCACCTCTTGCTGCGTGTTGTTGGCCTCGATGTCCGTGTAGAACAGCTGCCACACCACGTAGAGACCCAGCACCACGCCCGCGATGATCAGCAGCTCGCCCAGCATTCCCACCGCGGCGGCCCACGCTGGCTGAGATCGCGGCGCGGCGTGCGACCGCGGCCGCTGATCAAGAGTGGTCATAGTGCCACCTAGGTTACGGGACTGGGCCGTCCCGGCGAAACATCCTCGTATTTAGCCGGGGACATCGCGCCGATGCGACGGGCCGCGGGCCTTGAACGTGCCCAGACGCGAGGGTAGGTACGCTATAGCCAGACCCAAGCCCGCCGAAGGCGGCATATCTACCTCACTGGAGTGCAACGTGGCCGTCTCAAAGAAGCGTCAGAACAAGAACCACACGATTGAGCACGACCCGGCCGCGAGCCCAGCCCAGAACCCCTCGTGGCTCGTCCCGACCGCGGTGAGCCTGCTCGTCATCGGTCCGGCTTGGATCGTCGTCTACTACATCGCGGCAGCCAACTACCCGATCCCAGGCATTGGCAACTGGAACATGGTCATCGGCTTCGGCTTCCTCGCCGCTGCAATGGTGCTGCTCACCCGCTGGAAGTAGTTTCACCGAGCGAGTTACACCCGTGTAGTTATCCCCGGCTGTGGACAGCGGTGGGGATAACTACACCAGTGTTATTCACAGGAGCGCGCCGATGCGCCGAGCGGGCCTAGCTTCCGGACAGCCGAGCCTTCTCGCGCTTGTCGACGCCGCGCAGCATGAGCAGCATGGTGAGTGCGCCCACGACGGCCCCGCCTAGGTGGCCCTGCCATGACATGTTCGGTACTACGAACCCGAGGACCAGCCAGATTCCCGCCGACGCGACCAGGGACTGGAAGGGCAGGTTCAGTCTCTTGAGGACGATCGCGTAGGCCGCGATGAGGCCGAAGATCGCGCCCGAGGCACCTGCATGCGCCCCTCCTGATGCGAGGAGCATCACAGCCAAACTGCCGCCAAGCAACGAAATCAAATAGAGCGCGGCGTACCGCAGTCGGCCCATGATGGGCTCGAGTTGGGTGCCAAACTGCCAAAGCACGAACATGTTCATGCCCACGTGAAGCCACCCGAAGTGGACAAAACCCGAGGTAATCCAGCGGTACCACTGGTCGCCATCGCCGAGCCACTCCTGGCCAAACTCCGCGTCGTACCCGGGGGACAGCACGAAGTACCCCTTCCACCCGGCCTCAAGAAGTAACGGGGCAAGCACAAACACCGCGACGTTCAGGCCGATCAGCACGTACGTGACGATGGGCGGCCCCTGTGCGGCGGTGAAGCCGAGTCGCGAGCGCAAGGGGCGCTGGGCCTTCTTGGCCGCATTGACGCAGTCGACGCACTGGATGCCTACCGATGCGGGGCGCTGGCACTCGGGGCACGTGGGCCGGTCGCAGCGCTGGCACCGAACGTACGAGACCCGGTCGGGGTGGCGGGGGCAGACCGGCGGAGCGCCAGTGGCGCTGCCGATCTGCCCGTCGCCGTCAAACCCTGAGCCTCCATTGGAGGAGCCGCCGGCCCCTGCATCGGACGCCATTTGTTTCCTAGTCCTCGATGGTGACGCCGTTGATCACGACGTCTTCACGGGGACGGTCGCGGCCGTCGACGGGGGTCGAGCCGATCTTGTCGACGACGGCCTTGGACTCGTCGTCCACGACCTTGCCGAAGATGGTGTGGTTCGCGTTCAGGTGGGGCGTGGCGCCCAACGTGATGAAGAACTGCGAGCCGTTGGTTCCCGAGGCCTGACCCGTGACGGGATTGGGGCGCTTGCCCGCGTTCGCCATCGCGAGGATGTAGGGCTCGGAGAACTGGTTCTCCGCGTGGATCTCGTCGTCAAAGTTGTAGCCCGGGCCACCGGTACCGGTGCCGAGCGGGCAACCGCCCTGAATCATGAAGCCACCAATGACGCGGTGAAAGACCGTACCTGCGTAGAAGGGGTCGTTACGGGTCTCGCCCGTCTTGGCGTCCTTCCACTCCTTGGTGCCGTTCGCGAGCCCAGTGAAGTTCTCCACTGTGCGGGGCGCGAGGTTGGCGTAGAGCTCGACCCGGATGTCACCGGCTGACGTCTGAATAGTTGCAATCATGCTGGTTATTGTTCCATGCCACTCGCATCTGCGCACGCAAGGTGGCATTATGGATAGTTGGGAGAGCCCCACAGACTTCGGAGGGCAACATGGGCAAGCGTTCAGCAAAGAGCATGACTGACAGCATCGACACCGCAAAGTACCTGGCACAGGCTGAGGAAGCCGCCAAGCAGGCGAAGATCGCGGCCAAGCAGGCTTCGGTCGCAGCCAAGAAGGCCGGCAACCGCGCAGCCGAATGGGCTGGACCGCAGGTTGACGCCGCCGTTCAGTGGGGCACTCCTCGCGCCAAGCACGTCTACCACGCAGGCGCCAAGAAGGCTCAGCCGTACGTCGAGCGTGCGGGAGCGAAGGCGTCCGACTGGACGTCCATCGCTCACGCTGCGATCGTCGGCGCCGCGATTCCCGCCGTGATGGCGGCGGTCGAGGACGCTGCACACGAGGACGACGAGCGCAGTAACTCGTGGCTCAAGGTTGTCATCCCCGTCGCTATCGCCGCCGCAGCTGGCGCAGCGCTCGTTGTCTGGGCCCGCCGCGAGCCGGCCCGTGACGACTGGGCAGGAGAGGACGAGGAGTGGGAGTTCTCATCGGACGCCGGCTTCAAGGACACCCTGCGCCACAACGTGAACAAGGCCGCTGACTCCGCGACCAGCGCTGCTAAGAAGGCCGTTGGCGCCGCGAGCGACGCCGCTTCCTCGGCTGCCTCCACCGCCGGAGACGTTCTCAACGACAAGACAGGCCCCGCGGTCGCCAAGTTCAAGGAGACCGCCCTTCCCGCCGCCGACCGCGTGCGTTCCACCACCGTCACCGAGGCCAAGAAGGTCGCCGACAAGGCGGGCCCCGCGTTCTCGAAGGTGAAGGAGACCGCGGTGACTGAGGCCAGGAAGGTCACTGACGCCGCCGGCACCAGCGCAAACAAGGTCCGGGACTCCGCCGTGGGTGAGGCCAAGAAGGTTCGCGAAGGGGTGGACGAGGCTCGTCAGCGTGCCACCGCGGAGGTCGTCAGCACGTTCGACGACGCCGAGGACGTCTGGCAGGACGAGACCGAGTCGGGCGAGGTTCCGACCGTGACCAAGGCCGCGGCCAAGACGCCCGCAGCCAAGAAGCCGGCGGCTCGCAAGCCTGCAGCCAAGAAGCCCGCTCCGAACGCGAGCGGCACCACCGAGAAGTAAAGGCCAGCGCGTTGACCGCGCTCGCTAGTTGAAACGCGAAGGAGCCCCGGCCGGATGGCCGGGGCTCCTTTGTGTGCGCGCGGCGACCGTCGCGCCTGCTCGCTACCCGAATCGATCCGCCCGGCGAGGTACGGCATCCGCTACGCTGACGAGCACACCAATGCACCGCATTGATCACTAGCCGGGGGTAGTCGCCGTGGGATATCCAAAGGACAACCTGGTCGACGGCGAGCGCATCGTCATTCACCGCCACCCGCACTGGAAGGCGCTCATCGCGCCCGTGTTCTTCATCATTGCGATCACCGCCCTCGTCACGGCTGCGTGGACCTGGGCCAACTCGCAGAACTGGAGCGACGGCGCTGAGCTCGCTGTGATGATCATCTTGGGTGTCCTGTGGCTCGCGGTGGCCATCTGGCTCTTCTTAGCGCCCGTCATCAGCTGGGCGACCACCCACTTTGTCGTCACCAACCGCCGCGTGATGTACCGCACCGGGATCATCACCCGCAGCGGCATCGACATCCCCGTGAACCGCATCAACACCGTCCAGTTCCGCCACGGCCTGATAGACCGCATGTTCCGCACCGGCACGCTCATCATCGAATCCGCTTCCGACGACCCGTTGTCGTTCGACGACATCCCCCGTGTGGAGCAGGTGCACTCGTTGCTGTACCAAGAGGTCTCGGACGCTCACGACGATGACGATGCGGGCGAGGCACCGCGCAACTCCTAAGGGACTACGGCTGCCTGGGGCGTAGCCCCACCTGCGCCAGGTCTAGCGCGCGCGTCGCGGCCTCCGGACCGGCGAGACCGGCCGGGCTGTTCAGGACCCCGAACACCATGCCGACCACCATCAGGAGGTCATCCACGGTGAGATCAGCGCGCACCGTCCCGGCCGCCTGGCTGATGCGTAGCGGCCCGGTGAACAGCGCGATGGACCGCTGCCACAGGGGATCCAGGTAGGTCTGCCCTGGGCCGTCCGCGAAGATCAGGCCGAACAGCCCGGGGATGCGCCCCTGCTCCGCTGTGACTGCTGACAGCAAGGTGAGCACGATCTCCGGGTTGTCGCCCTCGAGTCTCACCAGCTCCTCGTAGCGCGCCAGGCGGTCCTCGTACAGCGCCGCTGCCAACGCGAACCGATTGGGGAAGTGGCGGTACAGGGTGCCGCGTCCCACGCCGGCGCGCTCCGCGATGCGCTGGAGCGGGACGTCAACGGACTCTGCCGCAAACACCTCCTCGGCAGCGCGCAGAATCCCCGCGTGATTGCTCCGGGCGTCGCTGCGTTTTTTCATGGCGATCCATTCTAAGACAGGGCCAAGGTCCCGACTCTGGATTCGGGAAACGTGGCAGGCTCAAACTTAACGGACACTGATGCCCGTTTAAGGAGGGGCCGCATCGTTGCGGTAATCCAAAAAGATAAGGAACTTGTCATGGATCTGCCATGGTGGTCATACGCCATCTCAATGCCGCTCTACTTTGTCTTCCTCCTGTGGGTGGTCGACTACTTCCGTAAGCACCCCAAGGCCTCCGCCTACTTCTGGATTGCAACTCTGCTGACGTTCCCGCTGTGGATCATTACCGGCGGCGTCGACGGGTGGTTCCGTTGGTTCAAGATTCTCTCGGTGATCCTGCCCACCATCGTCGTGGGGCTGGCTCGCCTGAGCATGTATGAGAACCGCACCGGCCGTTTCTGGAACGTCGTCAAGAAGCCCGGCTTCGTGTGGTTCTTCTACGGCATCCTGTTCCTCAATATTGCCGAAGCCACAGTCAAGGACATCCAGCTGGGCAACTATCCCAACGCGATCGTTGGCCTCATCCTGTGCGCGACCATCCCCTTTGTGCCCAAATACTGGAAGATCGAGCGGACCGGCGGGGCGGACCTGATCGCGTACACCACCATCGGCTGGAACCTTCTCTACACCTCCTGGAATGCGGCCTTCGTCTACGCCGAGGCACCCAAGTACTTCGCCTCGAGTGTGATCATATTGCTGGCGGCGGAGATCTACCCGCTCATCAAGAAGCGCCCCGAGCTCTACGTCATGGCTCGGGTGTACACGCTCGCCACACACCTCCTGCTGCGCGCGTGCCTCGACTTCTTCCCCAACGTCATGGACGCCTCAAGCTGGCACAACGAGAGCGTCATGAAGTGGTGGGGGATCGCGAACCTCGTGGGTGCCGTGCCGTTCCTGTTCTGGTACATGTGGCAGCTCGACTCCGGCAAGGCGGCCAGGAGCTTTCGTCACGGCAGGGATCCCGCTGACGACACTCCCGCGGTTGAACGCGAGCCCGCCTCGGGTTAGGCACCAGCGCCCCACACTCAGCGCCGTTCGTCAGGGTTCAGGTGACCCCGGCGGGCGGCGCTTTACTTTGCGCCGGCATCGTCCAAAAAGAAAACCCCGGCAGACACTCTCGTGTCTACCGGGGTGGTGGTGGAGCCTGGGGGAATCGAACCCCCGACCTCCTGCTTGCAAAGCAGGCGCTCTACCAATTGAGCTAAGGCCCCGAGTGAGCGGATCGGTTGAATCAACCGCCTCCGTTCAATCAGCTACTGCATCTATCAAATCCTGCGGTGAACATCATCCCACAAGTCTCGGTTCGTGTTGTCCGCGATCCAGCTATAGATCACCGCACCCGCCACGAAGGCGATACCTAGAAACACCAACTTCTTCATGTTTCACCTCTGTGGGCCCAGGAGGACTTGAACCTCCGACCTCTTCGTTATCAGCGAAGCGCTCTAACCGCCTGAGCTATGGGCCCTGATGCCGCGTTTACCGCGGCGACCTAGGATACCCCACGAGAGCGCGCTGACTCAAACTCGCGCCCAACCTGGGGCTATTTAGGTCTTAGTCGTCGGTCAGGGTGACGTAAACGCCACCCACAACCGAAGACACGATGTTGTACAAAAACGCGCCGATGGTGGTCAGTGCGCTGAGCAAAACCACGTTGATGATAGACAGCAGGATGGTCGCGGACATCACCTTGCGGAGGCTGGTGAACTGCAGGAGGTCAACCTCACCGGTGGTGAAGAGCTTCACGATCCAGTCGTTGATCATGACGAACACGCCCATTTGATTCAACATGGACCAGAGCACGAACACCGCGACAACCATCATGATGCCTATGGCGACCGACAGCAGGAAACCCATCTTGAGCGCGGACCACGGGTCAATGCGCGAAAGCAGCACGCGGGCCTTGCGCGGCCCGCCCTTCGCGCGAGACGCCGTGACGTCGTCGCCCTCGGTGAGCGACTCCTTCGCCTTGTTCGCGTAGTCCTTGAGCTTGCCCATGCCGGCACCTACGGCCCCGGCCGCCCCTGCGGAAAATGATCCGCCGGGAGTGGTCTGCTGCGCAGTTGGCAGCGGGTTCGCACCCGTGACGGGGTGAGTACCGGTGATGGGGTGGACACCCGTGACGGGCTGCGAGGTGGTCGCGGCGGGCTGGCCCGTCGCGTACTGAGCAGAGGCGGGTGGGCGCACCGAGGATCGCCGCGGCACACTACCGGTAATGGGGGCATTGCCAGCGGTGGGGACGGCACCCGAAACGGGCGCAGCCTGCTGCTCAGCGTCGTCGTTCACCGGCGCAAAAACGCTGGGGCTCGACGGGTTGGCGCGGTCATCCGCGTTCATATGGCTCCTCTGATGGGCGCGCGTGGGCGCGTACGTCGTTGTCTATGTTACTTGAGCGCACGATGGTCGTCATCTGATCGCGCCCCGAGCGTGCTAGTGCCCGCCGCCCAGGTGACCCGACATGCGGCCATGGATCCGCAGCGACTCTTCGTCCAGCCCCTGGATGTCCACGCTCTTGCCGTGGTTCTCGTACTTGTAGACAATGCTGTCGAGGGTCGCGACCGTCGAGGCATCCCAGACGTGAGACTGCGTCATATCGATCACAATCTTGACCGGGTCACCCGCGTAGTCGAACTGGCTGAAGAGGTCGTTGGACGATGCGAAGAACAGCTCTCCCGTGACGGTGTAGCGACGGGTGTCGTCCTCGACGGGACCGCCGACGACGGTCGCCAGGTGCGCGACACGTCGCGCGAACAGGATGCTGGCCAGCAGCACCCCGGCGACCACGCCGTAGGCGAGGTTGTGCGTCACGACCACCACGATCACGGTCACGAGCATGACCGACGTCTCCGACTTGGGAAGTCGCTTGATGGTGTTCCAGCGCATCGAGTGCCAGTCGAAGGTCGCCCAGGCCACAAAGATCATGACGGCGACCAGCGCGGCCATGGGGATGCTCGCGACGACATCGCCTAGCGCGAGAATCAGAATCAGCAGGAAGACACCCGCCATGAAGGTGGACAGGCGAGTGCGGGCCCGACCGACCTTGACGTTGATCATGGTCTGGCCGATCATGGCGCAACCACCCATGCCACCAAAGAAGCCGGTGATGATGTTCGCGGCGCCCTGGCCCCAAGCCTCGCGGGTCTTGTCAGAGTGCGAATCGGTGACGTCGTCGACGAGCTTGGCGGTCATCAGGGATTCGAGTAGTCCCACAGCGGCCATGCCGAGTGCGAACGGGAAGATGATCTGGAGCGTCTCCATGTTTAGCGGCACGTCGGGGAAGAGCAGCGACGGCAGCCCCTGGGGCAGCGCGCCCTCGTCTCCGACGGTCGGAACCGAGATCGCGAAGATCGAGGTGACCAGCGTGATCCCGACAATGGCGATCAGCGGAGCGGGCACCACCTTGGTGAGCTTGGGGAAGAACGCGATGATGGCCAGGCCCGCGATGACCAGCGGGTACACCACCCAGGGCACGTCGCGCAGGTGGGGCACCTGCGACATGAAGATCAGAATCGCGAGGGCGTTGACGAACCCGATCATCACCGAGCGCGGGATGAACCGCATCAGCTTGGCGACTCCGAGCACCGCGAAGAGGACCTGGATCACGCCTCCCAGGATCACGGCGGCGATCAGGTAGTCGAGTCCATACTCGCGAGACAGGGGAGCGAGCACGAGCGCCACCGCCGCGGTCGCTGCGGAGATCATGGCGGGGCGGCCACCCAGGAAGGCGATGGAGATCGCCATAGTGAACGACGCAAACAGGCCGACGCGGGGGTCGACACCAGCGATGATCGAGAAGCTAATGGCCTCCGGGATGAGCGCGAGTGCGACGACCAGTCCTGACAGGATCTCGGTCCGCGCGATGCGTGGGCTCAGCCAGTCCGGGCGTCCCCAGGTCTTGGGCTGCGTGATACGGCCCCAGGCGTTCGTCACCTCGGGCACGCCGGTGGGCGTCCGCTGCTCTGAGATGGTCTGGACGGGGGCGTCGCCCGCGGAGTCGGGGGTTGGATTCTGCTGGGGCTCGTTGCTGTCGCTTTTGCTGCTCATGTGTTTCCTCACGGCGGCGAGAGCGGGCCTCGCCTCATAATCTGCGCCTCCCTCAACGGGGTGAGGCGCTCTTGTTTCATCAGCCGATGCGCTTGGGCCGCGTCCCGGCGGCGCAGGCGTCAGCCAGCGCATAAAAGTGGGTGGTGGCCAACCATGGCCAAGCACAAGGGTACCCGACGGCATTTTTGGGCCCCGTTGGCGGCCACGCACGCCCGCGGTCGGGGAGCCCCGAAGCGCGCGAAAGCGACATACCCGACACAATGGAAATGCCGGAGACGCCTCACTAAGGAGTAGTCCCATGAATCGCGACGCAATCAACGCGCCCCACCCCAACCAAAGGAGAATCATGCCTCGGCACGCCGCAAAAGCCACCCTCGCCGCACTCAGCATCTTTGCCTTAGGCGCCCTTGGCGGGTGTTCGTCCGGCACCGAGGAAGAGTCGACGGATGAGGCTCCAGTCGAGGAGACGTCCGCTCCCGCGCCCGCGGGCGACGATGGCGCCGCGGAGGATCCTGCGGCCGACGACGAGGCTCCCGAGGAGGCCCCTGCCAGCGACGTGACGCGGTACGCCGTAGGCGACACCTTCACCTCCGGCGACCAGGTCCTCGGCGTGTTCGACGTCACCTACATGGGCCTCGCGGAGTTTGGCAGCTTGGATGACGGCGACATCACCTGCTACGCGGTACTAGTCGAGGCGACGCTCACGGAAATGCCCACGGTCGACCTGGATCCGCAATTTGGGGGCGTGACAGTCGAAGCGCTCGATGCCTCCGGAAATGAACTCGCCGCTAGCTTCGGCAACGAATGCGACGACTCGATGCTCGCGGAGAACGGCTACCCCACCGAGTTTGACGTCGAGTGGGTTGAAGGCGTGCCTACTGCGTTCACTACCGCCAAGCTCACCGTGGCGGTAGCGGACACCGACAGCGTTGACAGCGTGAACATCGACTCCCTGGGTGGGTATGTGCTCGATTTCGAGGTCGTCGGCACCTGGTAATCCGCCCAGCCGCGGCAGATGCACGCGAAAGGGCCGGGCACCATCGCTGGTACCCGGCCCTCTTGGCTTCCGGCGCCGTGGCGCCGGGTCGCGTTACTTAAGCGTCGATCGGCTCCGCGGACGTGCCGGGCTCGCCCGCCTCGACCGGCGCCTCGCCCGCGAGGTTCGCTCGCAAGGCTCCGCCCAGTCCCGCGTCCACGCTGGTCCAGTACTGGATAGCGCGCTCACGGATCTCGGGCGTGACGACCGCTCCGACGTGACCGGTGATCTGGTCGAGCAGGCTCTGCTTCTCGGCGTCGTTGAACACGTCGCGGTAGAGCGTGCCCGCCTGGCCGAAGTCGTCGTCCTCGGCGTGCAGGGTCGCCGCGGCGCGAGTCATCTCGCCGTCGGTCTCCCATCCACCGGACTCGGCTGCGCGAGCGGGGTCCGCGTGCGCACCGCCGCGCGAGTTGGGCGCGTACACGGGGGAGTCAGCTGACGCGAAGTGGTGGCGCATCGAGCCGTCCTTCGAGTAGGAGTGGCCCGACGCATCGGCGTTCTTGGGGGCGTTGACGGGAACCTCGGCGTGGTTGGTGCCCACGCGGTAGCGGTGAGCATCCGCGTAGCTGAAGATGCGAGCGAGCAGCATCTTGTCCGGGCTGGGGCCGATGCCGGGGACAAAGTTGGACGGCGCAAACGTTGCCTGCTCGATCTCGCCGAAGTAGTTCTCCGGGTTGCGGTTGAGCTCCATGGTGCCCACCTTGATGCGCGGGTAGTCCGCCTGCGGCCAGACCTTGGTCAGGTCGAAGGGGTTGAAGCGATAGTCCTTGGCGTCCGCGTACGGCATGACCTGGATGTGGAGCGTCCACTTGGGGAAGTCGCCGTCCTCGATGTGCGAGTACAGGTCGCGGATGTGGTGGTCGGCGTCCGAGCCGGCCAGCTGCGAGGCCTCGTCGCCGGTCATGTTGTGGACGCCCTGCTCGGAGATGAAGTGGTACTTGACCCAGAAGCGCTCACCCTCAGCGTTGATCCACTGGTAGGTGTGCGAACCGTAGCCGTTCATCTCGCGCCACGAGCGCGGCAGTCCGCGGTCGCCCATCAGCCAGGTCACCTGGTGCGCGGACTCGGGAGACAGGCTCCAAAAGTCCCACTGCATGTCGTTGTCGCGCAGGTGGTTGCCGGGAAGGCGCTTCTGCGAGTGGATGAAGTCGGGGAACTTGATGCCGTCGCGGATGAAGAAGACGGGGGTGTTGTTTCCCACGAGGTCGTAGTTGCCCTCGGTCGTGTAGAACTTCAGCGCGAATCCGCGCGGGTCGCGCCATGTGTCGGGGGAGCCGTGCTCACCCGCGACGGTGGAGAAGCGCGCCAGCATGTCGGTCTGAACTCCGGGCTGGAACAGCGCTGCACGCGTGTACTGCGACACATCCTCCGTGACGGTCAGGGTGCCAAAGGCGCCGCCGCCCTTGGCGTGCACGACGCGCTCCGGGACACGCTCGCGGTTGAACTGCGCGAGCTTCTCCACGAGGTAGTGATCGGTCAGCGCGATCGGTCCGTCCTGGCCGACGCTGAGCGAGTGCTCGTCCGAGGCGACCGGCGCGCCCGCGTTGTTGGTGGTGAACTTTTCGGTCATATCACTGCTCCTGTTGAATTGACTCTGATGAAGGTGAAACTGGGTTCGAGGACTGTCGACACGTGCCGCACAGCCCCCAGAACGTGACCTCGGCCTCGACAATCGCGAATCCCTTCCCGTCGGAGGGGGTGAGGCAGGGCGCGTGGCCCGTCGCGCAGTCGACGTCAGCTACCGTCCCGCACTTGGTGCAGATCACGTGGTGGTGGTTGTCCCCCACGCGAAGCTCAAAGAGCCCCGGCTGCCCGGCGGGTTCGATGCGGCGGGCGAGCCCGGCCGTCACGAGGTCCCCGAGCACGTTGTAGACGGCCTGCCTCGAGGTGTGGGGAAGCGACTTGCTGGCCTCCGCGAACACCGAGTCGGCGCCGGAGTGCGGCATCCTCCCGAGCGCCTCGAGAACCACCCGTCGCGAGTCCGTCACCCGTAGCCCCGCGTCGCGCAACGCCGCTGCGGTATCGATCGCGACGAGCGACGATGCGGCGGCAGGGGTCTTGTTGATCACGCCACAACGCTATTGGGTTGTTTTGACCTTGTCAAAACAAATACGCCAGGACTGGTGACCTTAGTCCCGAGTAATGGCCTCGCGCCTACATACGCTGGAGACATAGCCATATACCCCTGGAGGTATCTCATGAAACTCATCGTCGTCGGCGGCGTAGCCGCAGGAGCATCAGTAGCAGCGAGGGCGCGACGCCTGGACGAGCAGGCGGAAATAGTCGTCTTCGAGCGCGGGCACCACGTTTCCTTCGCCAACTGCGGTCTTCCTTACCACGTAGGCGAGGTCATCGCCGATCGCTCCCGCCTGCTGCTGCAGACCCCCGAGAGCCTGCGTGAGTCCCTGAACATCGACGTGCGCATCGGCACCGAGGTGCTGTCCATCGACCGCGCGGCCAAGACCGTCACGGTGCGCGAGGTAGACGGCGGCAAGGAGTACACCGAGTCCTACGACAAGTTGGCGCTCTGCATGGGGGCCGAGGCGCTGCGCCCGCCGCTACCGGGGATCGACAACCCGGCCGTCGAGGTGCTGCGACGCATCGGCGATATGGACAAGATCAAGACGCGACTAGACGCGGCGATCACCGCGCAGAAGGACGGCAAGCGCGGCATCGTGCGCGCCGTGGTCGTGGGTGCCGGCTACATCGGCCTCGAGATGGCGGAGAACCTGCACCACCGCGGCGTCAAGGTGGACGTGGTCGAGATGTCCGACCAGATCCTGCCCCCGGTCGACCACGAGATCGCCACCCCGGTGGAACAGCACCTCACCACGCGCGGCATCGGCCTGCACCTGTCCACGGCGGCCGCGGCCTTCCAGCCGCTCTCCGACTCTGACGGCGCCGACCGCGTCACCGTGGAACTCAACTCGGGCATCAACATCCCCGCGGACCTGGTGGTTCTGGCCGCCGGCGTCCGCCCATCGGTGGGGCTCGCAAAGCAGGCCGGCATCGAGCTAGGGGAGCACGGCGGCATCAAGGTCGACACCCACATGCGCACCTCTGACCCAGACATCTACGCGGCCGGCGACGCCGTCGAAACCCTGCACCCCGTACTCCCCGGGTCCTACCTGGCGCCGCTCGCCGGACCGGCGAACCGCGAGGCACGCGTCGCCGCGGAGAACATCTGCGGGCGTGCCACCGAGTACCAGTCCACCCAGGGCACCAGCATCGTCAAGGTCTTCGACATGGTGGCCGGAGGCACCGGGGCCACCTCGCGCCAACTCGATGCCGCGGGGGTGGAGTACCGCGTGGTCCACCTCCACCCCTCGGGCCACGCCGGGTACTACCCCGGCACCGCGATGATGCACATCAAGGTGCTGTTCTCGCCGACCGACGGCACGCTACTGGGCGCACAGGCGTGCGGCTTCGACGGCGTCGACAAGCGCATCGACCTGTTCGCCATGGCCATCCGGGCCGGCCTCACCGTTCACGACCTGGAGGAGCAGGAACTCGCCTACGCGCCCCCGTTCGGATCCGCCAAGGACCCCATCAACATGGCCGGGTTCGTGGCCTCGAACGTCCTGCTCGGCGACCTCAAACTCTGGTACTCCGAGGACTTCCCCGCCGCTGTGGACGGCGCGCGGCTCGTGGATGTGCGCGGCCCCGAGGAATATGACATCTGGCACCTTCCGGGCGCCGAATGCGTGCCGCTCGGAACCCTGCGCGAGGCCATCAAGGACTGGGACCGCGCCAGGCCGGTGCGCCTGTACTGCGCGGTGGGCTTCCGCTCATACCTCGCGTACCGGATCCTGGTGCAGAACGGCTTCACGGACGTCAGCACCCTGTCCGGCGGCTCCACCACGTTCAAGCACGTGCACGACACGGAGAAGGCCGAGTACGAGGCGCAGCCTCCCATGGAGAACTACGCGGAGAAGATCTCCGTGGCCTCCGCAGTGGCGGCCGCGACGGGTCAGCTCACCGACCTCGACTGCACCGGGCTCGCCTGCCCTGGCCCGATCATGCGCCTCTCCGGCGCGATGAAGGCGGCCAAGACTGGCGACGAGGTCCGGGTGACCGTGTCCGATCCGGGCTTCGCGCTCGACGCGCCAGCGTGGGCCTCCAAGAACGGCCACACCCTGGTCGAGATGACACCCAAGGGGCCCGGCTACGTCGCGACGTTCCGCAAGGGCGGCGTGCACCCGATGTCCGTCGGGGGCGGCAAGCCCGCCGGTAACAAGCTGTCAATGGTGGTGTTCTCCGGCGACCTGGACAAGCAGATCGCCGCGTTCATCATCGCCAACGGCGCGCTGGCCATGGGCCAAGAGGTGTCGATGTTCTTCACCTTCTGGGGCCTCAACGGGCTGCGCAAGTCCGACCCGCCCAAGCGTCAGAAGAAGATGATGGACAAGATGTTCGGCGCCATGATGCCGCGGGGGGCCACCAAGCTGACCCTGTCTGAGATGCACATGATGGGCGCGGGAACCTCGATGATCAAGGGCGTCATGAAGCAGCACAATGTGCCGACCCTGCCAGACATGATCGCCGGCGCGCAGGAGGGCGGCGCCCGCCTGCTGGGCTGCACCATGACGATGGACCTACTGGGGATGACTCAGTCGGACCTGCTAGACGGCGTCGAGCTGGCCGGGGTGGCGACGTTCCTGGGCGAGGCTCAGGAGTCCGGCACCTCGCTGTTCATCTAGGCCGGCAGGACCACGCCCCTAGCCCCACTGTCCGCGTGCTTGCAGCACGGACTTGAGGAGATCGGCGCGGTCGCTGACGATGCCATCCACGCCAAGGTCCAGCAGCTCCGTCATCTCGGCCGGGTCGTTGATGGTCCACACGTGGATCTGTCGCCCCACCGCGTGAGCGGAGTCGATCTGGCGCTGGTGAAGCAGCTTCACGCGGCCCCTGCGCCACGGGATCTGGAGCGCATCGACCTCACCCAGGGTGATCTCGGGATCGGCCCCGAGCCACGAGCCGAGCAACCAGCCCACCGCCTCGCGCTGACCGGCCGGGGAAGCCACCGGCCGGCTCAGGAGCTTGAGGGTCTTGCGACGCCGGTCCGCGGAGAACGAACCCACGCACACGCGGTCGTGCGACTTGGTCTTCTCGATCACCTTGGCCACGGGCTCGATGGCGGACTCGCCCTTGACGTCGATGTTCACCCTGACGTCGGGCCAGGTCCCGAGCACGTCCTCGAGCGCGGGCACCGGCTCGATGCCGCCGATGCGGGCCACCTTGACGGAGTCCCAGCCGCGATTCTCTACGGCGCCGGTGGCGTCAGTGGTGCGGTCTAGCGTCGCGTCGTGCAGCGCCACCGCCACTCCGTCCCGCGTGCCGTGCGCGTCGGTCTCCAAGTAGCGATAGCCCAGGTCCACGGCGGCCTGAAAGGCCTTCATGGAATTCTCGAGGCCGTCCAGGGAGAAGCCCCGGTGCGCGAGCGCGATCGGATTGCCGCCGTTGTCGAAGTACGGGTGTCGAAGGTCCATCCCACCACCGTAAGTCACGAACGCGCGGGGACTACGGCAAAACTGTGGTGAGCCACTCACCAACCGCGTCGAGGTACACCTGCCGCGGTCCCGGCGCGGAGAGCGAGACGTCGTGCATGGCCCCCGCGACCTCGAGCATGGTCACGTTGGAGCCCAGGCCGGGTCCGTAGCGACGGATGGCGTCAACGTCGACCACCGTGTCCTGCGAGTCGACCCGGGGATTGTCGAACTTGTCCGGCCCGCTCGAGTCCGCGTGAGCGAGCAACACCGGAACCTGAATCTTTAGGCCGCGAGCGACTCGGCGACGGGCTGACACCGTCGCCCCGAGCCATCCCGCCGTCGCGGGCTCCCCCGTCGACTTCTTCCACGCCGAGTCGAACGTCCAGCCGCCGCCATCGTCCGCAAGCAGCCGACGCGTGTAGACCGTGGGGGCCGGGTCCATCACCAGGCGAGGGGCAATCCTGCCGATCACCGGCGTCGCCTCGATCCCCACGGCCTTCCAGCCCTTGAGGCGCAGTCCGAACAGTGGGCTGTTGAGGATCACGCCCGCAAGGTTGGGGTGTGAGACGTCGTTGGCCCAGATGGCCGCACCCAGGGCGCCGGTCGAGTGCGAGTGCACGATCACGGGCAGGTCGCCAGCGTCGGCGACCGCGGCATCGATAGCCGCCGTGATGTCGTCACCCACCTCCCAGATACGCGTGAAGTGGTGCGCGGTGTCGCCCGGTTGCAGCGACCTGCCCGCCCGGCGCATGTCGACGGCGTAGAAGGCCAGCCCGTCCGCGACCAGCGCATCGGCGAGGTGAGTGTGGAAGAAGTAGTCGTTGCGTCCGTGAACGTGCAGCGCGATGGCGCGGGGCGTCGCGGGCTGATCGCGACGGCGCACCAGGGTACGAGCGGCGCCCCGGCTGTCGCGGGGCCGAGTGGCCGGGGCCAGCGCGGCCACCTCGTACCCGTCGAGGACGTCGGCCTGCCATTCCAGCTCGGCGGGGACGTTGTTCGAGGCGGCTTCGTTCTTGTCCATTTTCCGATCGTATCGGTCAAAGACCAGCCGGTTAGCGCGTTTGCTACCTGTTCGTAACCCCGTACCGGCACACTAGGTCGTATGACGGAAGCGCCGACGCCACCGCCCCTCGACGTAGTGGGCATCCCGAAACTCATCAAAGAGCCGGATGTGCCTCGTAAGAGAGTCATCGCCTGGGCGCTCTGGGACTGGGCGACGCAGCCCTTCAACTCGGTCATCATCACCTTTGTCTTTGTTGCGCTGTACCTGGCTAGCGACGCCTTCATTGATCCCGCGGTCGCGGCGCTCGGTAAAGGCGATCCCGCCTACGAGTCCGCCATCGCTACCTTGACCACGCACCTGGGATTGGCGATGACGCTCGCAGGCGTGCTCGTCGCGCTCGTGGCACCGGTCCTCGGCCAGCGCGCCGATGCCACTGGGCGTCGCAAGGCTTGGTTGGGATTCAGCACCGGAGTCCTGGTGCTGTGCATGTTCGCTTTGTTCTTTGTGCAAGCCAGCCCGCCCTACTTCTTGCTGGGCGTCTCGGTGATTGCGATCGGCGCCGTCTTCAACGAGATAGCGAGCGTTAACTACAACGCGATGCTGGTCCAGGTCAGCACCCCCAAGAGCGTCGGGCGAGTGTCCGGACTCGGCTGGGGCCTGGGCTACGTTGGCGGCATCATCGCCCTGGTGGCCGTCGTGGTCCTCGACGGGCTTGACTGGTTTGGCCTCGACACCTCAAACGGAATGACCTATCGCCTCATCGCGGTGGGGTGCGCGATCTGGACGCTCCTGTTCGCGTGGCCCATCTTCGCCTACGTACCGGAGGCTCCGGCCTCGGACCGCGAGAAGGTGGGGTTCTTCCGCGGCTACGCCGTCTTGGTTCAGGACCTCAAGGAGTTGTGGCGCAACGCGCGCAGCACTCTGTGGTTCCTCATCGCGTCCGCGGTCTACCGCGACGGGCTCGCCGGAGTGTTTGCGTTTGGCGCGATCATCGCCGCCGTGTCGTTCGGCTTTGAGGACACCGAGGTCATTATCTTCGGTATCGCCGCCAACCTGATCGCTGGAGTCTCCACGATTGTCGCGGGGCTATTCGACGACCGCTTTGGTCCGCGCCCCGTCATCCTTGTTGCCTTGGGAGGAATCGTGACTGGCGGCCTCGCTGTAGTCGCGTTCCACGCCTCAGGCACGGCGGTGTTCTGGGTGTTCGGCCTCATGCTCACGGCCTTTGTGGGTCCGGCGCAGGCCGCGTCCCGTTCACTACTTGCACGCGTCAGCCCCAACGGGCGCGAGAGCGAGATCTTCGGCCTCTACGCCACCACTGGCCGAGCCGCCTCGTTCTTGGCACCGGGAATGTGGACCCTCACGATCGCAATCACCGGCGCCACCATCTGGGGCGTGCTCGGAATCGTCGCTGTGGTGTTGGCCGGCATGATCATGCTGTTCTTCGTGCGCGTCCCCGGTACCGGTGGGCGGCGCGCCGCGGTCGAGGCCGCGGCTCCCCAGTAGCTCCGGCTCCGACGGCGCAGCACCCGAAACACTAAAGCCCGGGCGCCTCAACGTTCGAGGGGCCCGGGCTTTCGCGTCATTCAGCTATCTGGGGTCGTTCAGCCTTCGGGCGTCGCTCCGTTATCCGGAGTTGCCGCATCCTCAGCCGTCGCCGCTTCCGTAGGAGCGGATTGTGCTGCGGGTGCGGCGGCGTCCGCGGTAGCGGACTCGCTGGCCGCAGTTGCGGTCTCCGCGGCCGCCTCACCCTCGGCTTCGTCGTCGCCCGAGAGCTTGCGCTCCACGTTGCGTGCGATGCCGATGATCCGGTCGCCCTTCGCGGGCTTCGCGAACGTGACGCCCATGGTGTTCTTGCCTCGCGCGTCGACCTGGTCCACGCTCGAGCGCAGCACCTTGCCCGACTGCATGATGACCAGCACCTCGTCGCCCTCGTCCACCAACAGCGCGCCGACTAGGTCGCCGCGTTCCTCGGTGAGCTTGGCTACCTTCACGCCAAGGCCGCCACGGTGCTTCGCGGTCCAGGCCGATGCGGCGGTTCGCTTGGCGAACCCGTGCTCGGTGACCACGAACGAGTAGGGGCCATCGGTGTCGGTGACTGCGGGTGCGTCAGCACTGTCGCCGTCTGCCACGTCAGCCGCCTCGGGAACGCCCGCAGCAACCACGTCCATTGCCAGCAGCTCGTCTTCGTCGCGGAAGCTCATGCCCTTGACGCCGGAGGTCGCCCGTCCGGTGGGACGCAGCTCCCCGTCGTGAGCGTTGAAGCGCAGCGACTGGCCCTTGCGGGAGACCAGCATGAGGTCGTCCTCGTTCGAGACCAAGCGCGCCGCCACGAGTTCGTCGGGACGCATCTCGCCGTCCTCGCCCTCGACGTCGCGCAGGTTGATCGCGATCAAGCCGCGCGAGCGGTTGGAGTCGTAATCCTCCAGGCGGCTCTTCTTGACCAGGCCGCGCTTGGTGGCGAGCACCAGGAACGGCTTGTCCGTGTACTTCTTGAGCGCCAGGACCTGGGCGATCTCCTCGCCGGGCTGGAACTCAAGCAGGTTCGCCACGTGCTGGCCCTTGGAGTCGCGGCCGCCCTCGGGCAGGTCGTAGCCCTTGGCGCGGTACACGCGGCCCATGTTCGTGAAGAACAGCAGCCAATGGTGCGTCGTGGTGACCATGAAGGTGTCAACCATGTCGTCGCTGCGCAGGGTCGCACCGCGGATTCCCTTGCCGCCGCGCTTCTGCGCACGGTACTGGTCCGAGCGGGTGCGCTTGGCATAGCCACCTGAGGTGATGGTGATCACCACCTCCTCCTCGGCAATGAGGTCCTCCATGTCGACCTCGCCGTCGAACAACGAGATCTCGGTGCGGCGGTCGTCGCCGTACTTGCGGACGATCTCGCCGAGCTCCTCGCCGATGATCGCGCGCTGGCGGTTCGGGGATTCGAGGATCGAGTTGAGATCCTTGATCTCACTCATGAGCGCCTCGTACTGCTTGGTGATCGACTGCTGCTCGAGGGCGGCCAGCCTGCGAAGCTGCAGGTTGAGGATCGCGGTCGCCTGGACCTCGTCCACGTCGAGCAGCTCCATCAGCCCTGTGCGCGCCTCGTCCACGGTGGGCGAGCGCCGGATGAGGGCGATGACCTCGTCGATCGCGTCGAGCGCCTTGAGGTAACCCTGAAGGATGTGCGCCTCGCGCTCCGCTTCGCGTAGGCGATAGCGAGTGCGACGGACGATGACCTCGAGCTGGTGGGTGACCCAGTGACGGACAAACCCGTCGAGCGCGAGCGTGCGCGGCACGCCGTCGACGATCGCGAGCATGTTGCAGCCGAACGATTCCTGCAGCTGCGTGTGCTTGTAGAGGTTGTTGAGGACCACCTTGGCGACCGCGTCGCGCTTGAGCACGACGACTAGTCGCTGTCCGGTTCGACCGGAGGTCTCGTCGCGGAGGTCGGCGATGCCCTGGACCTTGCCGTCCTTGACCAGCTCAGCAATCTTGATCGCCAGGTTGTCGCGGTTGGCCTGGTACGGGAGCTCGGTGATGACCAGGCACATGCGGCCCTGGATCTCCTCGATGTTGACCACCGCGCGCATCGTGACCGAGCCACGACCGGTGCGGTAGGCCTCCTCGATTCCGCGGCGGCCAAGGATGGTGGCGCCGGTCGGGAAGTCCGGTCCCTTGATGCGCTCGATGAGCGCCTCGAGCAACTCCTCACGCGTCGCGTCCGGGTTGTCGAGGGACCACTGCACACCCTCGGCGACCTCGCGGAGGTTGTGCGGCGGGATGTTCGTCGCCATACCGACTGCGATTCCGGACGAGCCGTTGACCAGCAGGTTGGGGAAGCGCGCGGGAAGCACGACGGGCTCCTGGGTACGGCCGTCGTAGTTGTCCTGGAAGTCGACGGTGTCCTTGTCGATCTCGCGGACCAGCTCGAGCGCCAGCGGGGCCATCTTGCACTCGGTGTACCGCGAGGCGGCGGCGCCGTCGTTTCCGGAGGAACCGAAGTTGCCCTGGCCGTCGATCAGCGGGTAACGCAGCGCCCACGGCTGGACCAGGCGGACCATCGCATCGTAAATTGCCGAGTCGCCGTGGGGGTGGAACTTACCCATGACGTCGCCGACCACGCGCGAGCACTTCGAGTAGGCGCGATCCGGGCGGTAGCCGCCGTCGAACATTGCGTACATGACGCGCCGGTGGACGGGCTTGAGTCCGTCGCGGACGTCGGGGAGGGCGCGTCCCACAATGACCGACATGGCGTAGTCCAGGTAGGACCGCTGCATCTCGGTATTGAGGTCCACTGCCTCAATGGTTCCGTGGTTTACGACCCGCTCAGAAATGCCGGGGGTAATGGGATTAGATGTCAAGGAACCTCACGTCCTTCGCGTTGCGCTGGATAAAGTTACGGCGTGCCTCGACGTCGTCTCCCATCAGGGTGACGAACACCTCCTCGGCAGCCGCTGCGTCATCCATGGTGACTTTCAGGAGCGTGCGGGTCTCGGGGTCCATGGTGGTAACCCGAAGTTCCTCGTCGTTCATCTCACCCAGACCCTTGTAGCGCTGGATGCCGTTCTCCTTGGGAATCTTCTTGCCGTTCTTGATGCCGTCCTCGATGCGGGCGTCACGCTCACGGTCCGAGTACACGTACTCGTGGTCCGCGTTGCTCCACTTGAGCTTGAACAGCGGCGGCTGGGCCAGATACACGTAGCCGGCCTCAATCAGCGGGCGCATGTAGCGGAACAGCAGCGTCAGCAGCAGCGTCGCGATGTGCTGACCGTCGACGTCGGCATCCGCCATCAGCACGATCTTGTGATAGCGAGCCTTGTCGATGTCGAAGTCCTCGCCGATGCCCGCGCCGAACGCAGTGATCAGGGCCTGGACCTCGTTGTTGCCCAGTGCTCGGTCAAGGCGGGCGCGTTCAACGTTGAGGATCTTGCCGCGAATGGGAAGGATCGCCTGGTTGTGGGGCTCGCGACCCGCGCCGGCGCTGCCGCCTGCGGAGTCACCCTCGACAATGAAGATCTCGCACTCTTCCGGGTTCTTAGACTGGCAGTCCTTGAGCTTTCCGGGCATTCCGCCGGACTCGAGCAGACCCTTGCGGCGCGTGGCCTCGCGGGCCTTGCGCGCCGCCATGCGGGCCTGGGATGCCTGCATCGCCTTGCGGATGACCTCGCGGCCCTCGTTCGGGTGGCCGTCGAACCAGTCCGTGAGCAGCTCGTGGACGATCTTCTGCACGAACGTCTTGGCGATGGTGTTGCCGAGCTTGGTCTTGGTCTGGCCCTCGAACTGCGGCTCGGCCAACTTCACCGAGATCACGGCAGTGAGTCCCTCGCGGACGTCGTCACCCGTGAGGTTGTCGTCCTTGTCCTTCAGGATTCCCTTTTCGCGCGCGTAGCGATTCACCAGCGACGTCATCGCAGCGCGGAAGCCCTCCTCGTGCGCACCGCCCTCGGTGGTCGCGATGGTGTTCGCGTACGTGAAGACGGATTCCGAATAGGCGTTGGTCCACTGCATCGCGAGCTCAGCGGAGATCTGCTTGTCGGGGCTCTCCTGCTCGAAGCTGATGACGTCGGGGTGAACGAGGTCAGCCTTCTTGGTCGCGTTGAGGTGCTTGACGTAGTCGACCAGGCCGCCCTCGTACATGTACTCGACCGAACGCTGGACCTGATTACCGTCCTCGTCCTCTTCCATGTGATCCGGGCGCTCGTCGGTGAGCGAGATGGCCAGGCCCTTGTTCAGGAAGGCCATCTGCTGGAAGCGGGCGCGCAGGGTTTCAAAGTCGTAATCGGTGGTCTCGAAGATGGTGTCGTCCGCCCAGAACGTCTGCTGCGTTCCGGTTTCCTCGGTCGCCTCACCCTTGACGAGCGTGCCCTGCGGCTTACCGCCCTCGGCAAAGGTCTGGCGCCACACGTTGCCCTGGCGCCGGACGACGGTCTCTACCTTGGAACTCAGCGCGTTCACGACGGAGATACCCACGCCGTGCAGACCGCCCGAGACCGCGTAGCCGCTGCCGCCAAACTTTCCGCCCGCGTGCAGGATGGTCATGACGACCTCGACGGTCGGCTTGCCCTCCGTCGGGTGAATGTCGACGGGGATACCGCGGCCGTTGTCGGTGGTGCGCACGCCGCCATCAGCCAAAAGGGTGACGGTGATCGTGTCGCAATAGCCGGCCAGAGCCTCGTCAACGGAGTTGTCTACGACCTCGTAAACAAGGTGGTGAAGACCACGCTCTCCGGTTGATCCGATGTACATACCCGGTCGCTTGCGGACTGCTTCGAGGCCCTCGAGGACCGTGATATCTCCGGCACCGTATGCAGGCCTGTCAGCCTGGGCGTCATTCTCGGCCACAAATTCCCCTTTTAAGCGAATGTCGCACGCCTCGACGGCACGCATGGTAACTCGCTCAATTCTAGCGCGTTTTAGGCCGGGTTTTGTGTGATTTTCGGCTATCTGTGAAGAACGGGTGGCCCTTGAGAAACTGGCGCTATCCGTAGGTGTCGCGAGGCCCGCGGCCCGGAACGGTGCGCGGACCCTTCTTCCACGAGCGCGTCGTGGGGCCAACGACCTTGATCTCGCGGACGATGTCGCGGCCAAACTCCTCGTTGATGCGATGTCTGATCTGGCCGGACATGATCGCCAACTGAGTGGCCCACGCGGTGGACTTCGCCTTCACCGTCAGGATCCCCTCGTCAAAGCCGAGCGGCTCGCAGTGATCGGCGATCTGGTCACCCACCACCTCACGCCAACGCCCGGTCACCCCGGACACCTCCAGCTGCTCCGTCCATCCCATGCGGCGCATCAGGGTGTCCACGGCGTCGCTCATCGCGAGGGGGTCGCGCCCGCCGCTAAAGGGTTGGCTTGATCGGCGCTTGGATTCGCGCTTGACGATCGCCGCCGTAGGGGAGGTCCGATACGCGCCGCGCTGCTTGGCCGAGGCGCGCGCCCTCGCCATCGCCTCGCGCGCAAGGTCGGCTCCCTCCTTACGGTTGGGAGTTTCGGATGCCGCCGGCTCGCCGATGGGCACCTCGTCGCCTTCAGTCATCGTCGCCGTCCGGCTCTTCACCAGTCGATGCCACGGCCGGCTCTGACGTGCGCGAGAGCGTGCCGCCGGCCACCTGGATGACGTCACCAGCCAGTGCGGAGGGAACATCCTCGGCCACGGCAGCAGTAATCAGTACCTGGCTCGCGTCCACGAGGCGCGCGGCCAAGGCAGCTCGGCGCCCGGCATCCAGCTCCGCGAAGACGTCGTCCAGTATGAGGATCGGTTCGCCGTCCGCGGCGGAGTCCGGGCCGTCGTCTGCGGTCAGGAGGTCATACGAACCGAGCCTCAGGGCGAGCGCGCACGACCAGCTCTCGCCGTGACTCGCGTACCCCTTTGCTGGCATCGCTCCCAGCCTGATCTCAAGATCATCCCGGTGGGGACCCGCGAGCGTCACCCCTCGGTCGATCTCCTTGGGCCGTAACTGACGCAACCGCTCGAGCAGCCGTTCACCGATTTCGGCGGCCGATGCGGCGGGCGGCAGGGGATCATCAATCGCGTCGCGGCCCTCGCCGCGGTCCAGGGAGGTCGAGTAGGAGACCACACAGTCGCCCCCATCTGGCGCGACATCCGCGTACGCGGTCGCCACAAAGGGCGCGAGCATGGTGACGGCACGCCGGCGCGCGGCAACTATTCGCCCACCCAGCTCGGCCAGCTTCTCGTCCCAGATATCCAGCATCGTCAGGTCGCCGCGCGCGTTTCTCGCGGTCTTCAGCATGCTGGAACGCTGCTTGAGCACCCTGTCGTAGTCAGACATGTCTCCCGCAAGTGGCGGCTGGAGAGCGACGCAGAGTTCGTCCATGAAGGTGCGGCGGCCACCCGGATCACCCTTGACCAGAGCGAGGTCCTCGGGTGCGAAGACCACGGTGCGCACGATTCCCACCAGGTCGCGCGGCCTCGCGTTTCCTCGATTGAGACGGGCGGTGTTGGCCTTGCCGGCCACCAGGGTGACCTCTATCGAAAGCGACCGACCGGCCTTATCAACCCGGGCTCCGACGACCGCCCGCTGCGAGCCGAACCGAATAAGCGGCGCATCGGTCGCTACGCGGTGGCTCGACAGAGTCGAAAGGTAGCGAACCGCCTCCACGACGTTGGTCTTGCCCTGCCCGTTGCGCCCTACCAGGGTGGTGACCCCGGGGCCGAACTGCACATCGACCGACTCGTAGGAGCGAAAGTCGTTGAGCTGGAGGTGCGTGACGCGCATCTGCGCTCAGTCAGGAGGCGATGCGGATGGGCACCAGCAGGTAACGGAATTCGGATGCGATGGTCCCGCCCGGCTTGTCGAGCCCCACGAACTCCACCGGCTTGGTGTCCTGCGTGAAGCCCAGCTGCACGTAGTCGGAGCCCAAAGCGTTGAGGCCGTCCAGGAGGAACGCCGGGTTGAACGCGACCACGATCGGCTCGCCATTCAGAGTGCATTCGAGCGCCTCGGAGGCCTGGGCGTCATCGGTCTGACCGGCGTCGAGGGTGACTTCTCCCTCGGTGAAGGCGAGTCGCACCGACGAGTTTCGCTCGGCGACGAGGGCCACGCGCTTGGTTGCCTCGATCAGATCCGAAGTCTTCACGACGGCCGTGATGGGGCTCTCGTCCGGGAACAAGCGACGCACCTGAGGGTAGTCGCCGTCCATCAGGAGCGAGGTGGTCACTAGCCCACCCGCCTCAAAGCCGACCAGGTCGACGCCCTGCCCGGCGCTCAAGGCGACGGTGACATCGCCCGCGCTGAGGGACTTGGCGGTCTCGTTGAGGGTCTTCGCGCGGATGAGGGCTACAGCTGAGGCATCTGGCGCCGATGGCTTCCAACTCAACTCACGCAGCGCTAGGCGGTAGCGGTCGGTGGCGAGCAGCGAGATATTCGAGCCGTCGATCTCCATCCGCACGCCGGTAAGGATGGGGAGCGTCTCGTCGCGAGACGCGGCAGACGTGACCTGACTAACGGCGCGCTGGAACTCGGTGCCGTCAATAGTGCCGGACTGCGCGGGGAACTCCGGAAGCGTGGGGTACTGGTCAACCGGCATGGTCGCGAGGGTGAAGCGGGCCGCGCCACACGTCACCGCGACCTTGGTGCCGTCGAGAACGAACTGCACGGGCTTGTGAGGAAGCGCGTTCGCGATCTCACGCAGCAGTCGACCGGAAACGAGAACCTCGCCGGGCGTCTCCACATCGGCGGCAAACTCGCTGCGAGCGGAGACCTCGTAGTCGAAGCTCGCGAGCCTCACGGTGCCGGTGTCGTCGGCAACGATGCGTACGCCAGCTAGGACCGGAACGGGTGGTCGCGCCGGAACGGCGCGCGAAGTCCAAGCAACAGCATCTGCAAGTACGTCGCGGTCGACGGAAAACTTCATTGAACACTCCTCATGTCTGTCGCACAGACTACGCCAACCGCGGGTCAAAATGACAAGGGTTGGCTCCATGTCACTCGAGAGGTCTGACATGACCTCGACTGTTGGGGCGCGGAATCCCAATGAAGGACCAGTAGAAATCTAAGAGAAGAAGATAGGTAGTAGTCATAGGGGCACGGGAAACTGTGGAGATCTGTCGTTATCGCTGGTAAATGACAAGACTGGGTTGTGTACGGATTCGGGATAGAAGTTCGCATGACGCCAGAGGGCCTGTGAACCGCGTGACGGTCGTTAACAGGATTTGTGATTCGTCCACATTGTGTCCACTGGGGACCGAGCCTGCGTCCACGGGTATCCACAGCGTTATTAACAATTGTGCAAGACGTCCGAACTACATCAAACTGCATGGAAGTCCGTTTTTGGTTCTGGTGCGGCGCTGGGAAAAATTCGCGAGAATGTTCGTATGCAGACCCCTTGGGACGACCTGATTGATGGATTTTGGACCGACTTTGATGAGTCACGACCCGCCGCGATGCTGTCCCAGATGAGTTCTCTGGCGGAGCAGCACCCCGGTAATGATGGGGCTGCTCTGTACGAGTCGGCTGCTGTCCATGACTCGACGGGCGGTACATCTCAGGCGATCGATCTCTACCGCTTGGCCCTGGAGGCCGGGCTCGATGGCGCGCGCAGGCCGCGGGCGCTGCTGCAGCTGGCAAGCTCCTTGCGGGCCGAGGGCCGGCTGGAGGAGTGTCTCGCCGTGCTCGACGACTCCTCATCCAGCGGCGAGGAGGCAGCTGCCGTCATCGGCGAGGCGGGCTCGGTAGTGCGCGCACTGGCGCTGCATGACCTGGGACGTCACGACGATGCGCTGCGCGTCGCGCTGTTGGCGCTGGCTCGGGAGTTACCCCTGTATCAGCGCTCGATGACCGCCTACGCGAATGCCCTCGTCACCCATCAGGAGCGGGCGGAGACTTCTAGATAGTCTGAGTTAGCCGCGGGACTGCTGCTTGATGCGGGCGTGGATCTCGTTGACCTGGTTATACATCTGTCGACGCTGCGCGATCTGGCCTTCGACCTTCTTGACCGCGTACATGACCGTGGTGTGGTCCTTGCCGCCAAAGTGGTCGCCGATTTTAGGAAGCGATAGATCGGTGAGTTGGCGGCACAGGTACATCGCGATCTGGCGCGCGGTGACGTACACGCGACTGCGGCTCGTCCCCGTGACCTCTTCGATGGTGATGCCGAAGTACTCAGCGGTGATCGAAATGATGGTGGACGCCGTGATCTCTGAGTCGTCGTCGGAGATTAGATCCTTGAGGACCACCTGAGCCAGGCTGAGGTCGACGGCCTGCTTATTGAGAGCGGCGAACGCGGTCACGCGAATCAATGCACCCTCGAGCTCACGGATGTTGCTCGTGATGTTCGATCCGATGTATTCAAGGACATCCCCGGGGGCCTGCACGTCGTCGGCCTGAGCCTTCTTGCGAAGGATCGCGATGCGAGTCTCGAGGTCAGGCGGCTGCACGTCCGTCATGAGGCCCCACTCGAATCGAGTGCGCATGCGCTCCTCGATCCCGTCGAGGTTGCGGGGGCTCACATCCGAGGTGATGACCACGTGCTTTCCCGCGTTATGCAGAGCGTTGAAAGTGTGGAAAAACTCCTCGAGCGTCTGCTCCTTGCCCTGCAGGAACTGAATGTCGTCAACCAGCAGCACGTCCACCTCGCGGTACTGACGCTTGAAGCTGAGCGAACGGTCATCGCGAATCGAGTTGATGAAGTCGTTGGTGAACTCCTCGGAGTTCACGTAGCGGACCCGGGTCTCTGGCTTGAGATGGCGCGTGTAGTGGCCAATCGCGTGGAGCAAGTGCGTCTTACCTAGGCCGGAGTCTCCGTAGATGAACAGTGGGTTGTAGGTCTTACCCGGAGACTCGGCGACGGCCAAAGCGGCGGCGTGCGCGAAGCGGTTTGACGATCCGATAACGAAGGTGTCGAACGTATACCTGGGGTTTAGGTGAGGATCCTCTACCGGAGCCGCCTTGCGCGGGGGTCGAGGAGTGTGGTGCTCGCCATCGTTTTGGGCGTACGCCGGGCTGGGAGGACGGATCGACGCGTCGACGGTGACGGCGATTCGAATGTCGTGACCGATGACCTCGCTGAGCGCTTCGGTGAGCGGACCCCTGATCGTCGACTCCACCTTGTTCTTGGTGAACTCCTCCGCGACGGCGAGGAAGACATTGCCCTCGACAACCGCGAGCGGCTTGATGAGGCGCAAAAAGGAACGGTTCTGGGGCGATAGCGCGTCGTCCTCGCGCAGTAGATCTACCGCCTGGGACCAGACTTGATCAATGGTCTGCGTCAAGTCATCCGATGCCAC